>NZ_JBBOUC010000010.1:0-4385 GCF_038005885.1 Bacillus sp. FSL H8-0534 | reverse complement strand
AGTTCGATTGAGGGGGGCTGGGGAAGAGATCCCCAGTGGGTTTGGGCAAAGCCCAAGGTCTTTATTCGGCAAGCCGAATTCCCCGTAGGGGCACACTCTTTACGATAGTAAAGTATAGTGTACTATACTTTACATGGAAGTCCACCGAAAAACAGTAGAGAAGTATATATACTTTATAGAGTGGTCGAGAACAAAATAAAGAGAAAAAATAGGACAAGTTGAGGTGAGGATTCGTGAGTTTTGCTATTTGTAGAATGCAGAAATTTAAAATGCGAGATGTGAAAGGAATCCAGATTCATAATCAACGAGAAAAAGAGAGTCATACAAATCCTGATATTGAAAAAGAACAAAGTCATTTGAATTATGATTTACATAACGATCAATACATTGATTATTTAAGAACAGTGAAAGAAAAAATTGAACAGAACGTTGAAACCAATCGAGCAATTCGAAAAGATGCGGTTGTGATGTGTGAATTTGTGGTAACAAGTGATAAAGCTTTTTTTGAACGTTTAAGTGAAGAAGATCCAGATTCTCAAAAAGAATTCTTTGAGGAAGCCTATAGCTTTCTTAGAGAGCGATATGGAGAACAAAACATTGTACATGCAGCGGTACATTTGGATGAAAAGACGCCTCATATGCATGTAGGAATGGTTCCAGTAACGGAAGAAAAGAAGTTGTCAGCAAAACAGATTTTTAACCGTAAAGAGTTAGTCTCACTTCAAGATGATTTTCATGCTCATATGGTGGAGAAAGGCTTTGATTTAGAGCGTGGTGTATCTAGTGATAAAAAACATATTGAAACGACGCGTTTGAAGGCTTTAACAGCAAAAGAAGAAGTACAAGTGTTAGAAGAGACTCTTTTAGAAAAAGAGTTGGAAAGGCAACAAATAGAGAAATCTATGAATCAGATGAAAAATCGTTTAAATGCTTTAAAAGGAGCTGTTAAAGTAGGAAAACAAGTAGAAGAGATGCCTGTGAAAGAAAAAGGGGGTCTCATACGCTCTAAAACGGTTGAAATTGGTTTAGAAGACTTTCAAAGGATTAAAACCCTTGCAAAAGCATCGGAGGCCTTTAAAAGGGAAAATGAGACGTTACAGAGACAAAATCATGCTTTGAAAGTGAATAATACAGATTTACATACATCTGTAAAACGTTTAGAAAAAGAGAAAAAAGAATTAGAACCATATAAAGCGAAATATGAGAGACTTCAAAAGTTATTTGCACAAATGCAGGAGTTTTATAAAGAACGAGTTCCTCAAGGATTGGAGAAATTTCAACAAATTGTAGGGTATTGCAAAAAGAAAGTGAATATCACTTTAAATCCCTTTAGTAATACTCGTTATAGTGAAAACAATTTAACAGAACATGAAAGAAAAGGATATGATCTTGCTTCAAAAGATATACAGCAAAAGAAAAAAGAGAAAAATAGAAATAGAGATAGTGGTTTAGAGAGATAAAAAGCATTACACCCAAAAACAAGAAAAGGATTTGCTCATATATTCTTTAAAAACATAAGGTAATGTAAACCGTTAAAACACATTTATGTCTCAGTTAATACCCTCTTACTCAAGGAGGAATTATTATGGGTTTTGGAGGTAGTTGTGGCGGCTTTGGTGGTGGATTCGCTTTACTAATTGTGCTGTTCATCCTGCTAATCATTATTGGTTGCAGCTGTTGGGGTGGGGGATTCGACGGAGCTTGCTAAAAACAATTAGAAAAGGCACTCATATGGGTGTTTTTTCTTATGAAAAAATCCCTACATAGGCATCTACATTCATTTATTAGAAACATATAAAAAGGACAGACATAAATTATATTACGTTTTGATGTATTCTTCTTATTTTATAAATATGTGACATAGCTAAAAAGCCCAAAGTACTACACCAAAAAGTACCCAATTTTAAAGAATCATGGGTACTTTTTGAGTTATTCTTTCTCTTTTAACATTTTAATATTGTTGTAATTATATTTGTCAAAAAGCGTATTGTTTTCTTTTTTACTTAATAAAATTGTTCCGTTAAAACCAACATACTTTTTCTTATTATGTGCATTTTGGAAAGCTACTTCTGGATTTATTATGTATGCATTAGCTGTACCTACTTTTGCAACATTAATAAAATTATGCTCTTCAAGATATTTAATAGCTTTATATATTGTTGTTCTACCCTTTCCAAATTCTTCACTTAAAAGTTGTTGTGAGGCCATTACTAGATTGTTATTGTTCATGTTATCTAAGAAAAAGACAAAAATTTCACTAGCTAATTGATTATCTTTAATTAATAATTGTAGAGCTTTTAACCCCATTCCTTTATAAACTTGTACAAATGGAGGATTATCAGCTTCTTTTTTACGTTGTTCAATTTCTTTTTGTTCAGCATCTTTTAAGTCGATTAATTTTTCAACAGAAGACAAAGGTAATCCAGTTAATTCAAGAATTTGCATTAAATCGTTTTTACTGATGTTAATATCATCTTTATTTTGCAAAATTATCAACCTTTCTTCGTGAACATATATGTTCACGTTTGTGAACGTCTTGTTTAAATAATAGAACAAGACGTTCACAAAAACAATAAAAAAGTGAACGTCTTGTTTCCTTATGTTCACCCCTAGGGTGAACATATATGTTCACCCTAGGGGTGAACATAAGGAAATTATAAACCCATATTTATCAAGGGTTTACTAGGTTTTCCCTTCTATATCTATTAATGGGCTATTCACTTATCAATGGACAGGTAGTATTTTTGAGAAAAAACCTCTCAAAAATCTCCACCTTTTTCGCTACGCTTCACCATTGATAAGTGAATTTCGGCAGGTATAGGCATGTCGCCAAGCCGAACATACCAAAAACGAGGATTTAAGTAGCACGACTTGGACTAGTAATTATACCTGCCGAACCGCTTAAATTAGCTGTCCATAAAATAGCTCTTACTCTATGTTTTTATGACACTATAAGGGGCTAGCCCCTCGCTGCGCTTCACCCCAGCCTTTGCACTCACACCCAAAAACAAGGAGACCTCCTTGTTTTAAACAAAGAGGTCTCCTTATTTTTTAAGTACAACATAATATTACTTTATCTGTATCTTTTTCCTGAATTTTTAAATTTTTTCGTTCATCAATTTTGTAAGGAATATCATTATCTTTTAACTTCTTCAATAAATAATCATTTTCATGTACATTTTCTTTCCAAATAATATATTTTTCATTTCTTGCATCATTGAAAAATATAATTCCAGCTAAACATAAAAATAAAATTGTTAATGTTGCAAGTAAAATGTAGATTTTTTTCATAGACTAAGGTTTTTTCCCCTATATTTTTTATTTATTGATTTGTCCATAATAACCATCCTTCAGGTTTTCTTATATATTTTAATAAACCATTTCTTATATCTTGTTTAAGATTATCAGCCATGGATTGTTCAAATAAAGAATAACCATTAGCAACTCTCCAATTATACATATCTCTTCCCTTTTGATTGTTATAATAATCCATATCGTGTAGTTTTTTCTCTGTTGGATTATATCTTTCATGATTGTCTGCTACAATTTTCGCATTAGAACAACCTATACTTTTACACATTAAAGCATTCCAGTATGAATGCCTAAATGCATCACCTTTTCCATTATCTTGACTCTCTTTAGAATAGTATGCATTTGTCATATTCAGCGCAGTATTCACATTCAATCTTGCTTTTCCACACTTATAGGCACCAATTGCATTAAGACATGCTTGTGTTTCTTTAGTTTTTCCTAATGCCCCAGCAATACTACCGCTATATTGAATATCAGTGTCTTTGTTCTTTTTATTCAAACGTTTTAACTCTTCCAATCTTTTATCAGCTTCAAGATCTGAATTGATTTTCCCCTCTTCAATTTCACTAACTAATTGTTCAAATGCTACCATGTCAAATGACTCTATACCTGCTGGAACTTCTTCCGTTGTTTCAGCAAAAACACTTACTGTTGTAAAGCTCATACATAAACATATTAATACTCCAATTATAGATTTTCTCAATATCATTTTTATAAACCTCCTACGTCATATTCCTTGTTCTATTATTTTTTTAATTCACCTCGCAATGAAAACTTTACAGAATATTCCAGCACTAAACAAGACTGGTTCTCTGTCAATCTTTTTGTTAACATAAATATATATTAAGATGTTACTTAATTAGGTGAATTGTAAACTTTGTTTATATAATTTTCTAAATATTCTTTATTTACGATGGACTATTTGTGTTGGTCAATCAAAACGGACCTAGCGAAGCGAAGGGAGTATTTGACTTGACCAACCGCGCTACACCCGAACCCTCTCGGCACTGAACAAACTACCGTTTGTTCCTGCCAACCGGCGAGGGAGCCCCTCAGGGATTGAGGGGTTGGGG
>NZ_JBBOUC010000009.1:0-4404 GCF_038005885.1 Bacillus sp. FSL H8-0534 | reverse complement strand
TGGTTTACAAACTATAAAATCAATCATGTTCCTTTGTTTTTGGGTGTGAGTGCTGGCTGGGGGTTTTGGGGGCTAGCCCCCAAGAACTTAACGTAACTGAATATAGATTAAGCTGACTGCTTAAAGCGATAAAATTGGGCGGTTCGGCTGGTACAATTGCTAGTCCAAGTCGAGCAACCTAATCCTCGTTTTTGGTCTGTTCGGCTTGGCGAAAGTTCAAAACCAGCCGAATTTCGGAATGCAATGAAGGAAAGGTGGAGATTTTTTGAGTGAGTTTCTCAAAAAATACTACCTGACCATTGTATGGAGAAAAGCCCTACTAGGAGATATAGAAAGAGACAGGCTAAAAACCTTGATAAATAAGGCTTTTTAAAGAGCAAATGTAACATAGCTTGTGATACATAAATGTAACATAGCTTGTGATACATATTTGTTACAAGATGTAACAAATAATTATTTACACGCCTATTTATTTGTTATACGATGTAACAAAGTTGATACATAAATGTATCATAGCTTGTGATACATAGGAGGGAATAAAAAAATGGTATCAGAGGTGTTGCAATTGGATAATCAAGAAGAAAAAAAGATTACAGTTGAATTAACAAGCGAAGAATTGAACAAAATTCAAAAGTTACTAGAGCTTGAAGAAGAAAAAGAGAAAACAGAAAAACAAAAAGAAGAAGAAAAAAAGAACTATAACTTTATACAATTGTATCGTGATAACATGCCTGAATTACGTTGGTTAATGACAAAACAGCCATTTGCTAGTAGTTTGTTATTTTTTATATTAGAACATATGGACAACCGTAATGCTTTAGCTTGTTCATATTCAGTTTTTGAAGATTATTTCGGAAAATCAAGAATGACGATTTACAGAGCAATTAAAATCCTTGAAGAAAATGGTTTTATTGATGTATTAAAAATGGGCACATCAAATGTTTATGTAGTTAATGAAAATCTTGCATGGACAGATAAAAACACAAGTAAAAAATTCGCAAAATATGACGGAAAAATCCTTGTTAGTAAAAAGGAAAATAAAGATTATCAATATAGAAACCAATTCGATAGATTCAAAGCCTTACGCGAAAGAGAAGGGATAAAATAGAACAAAAAAGCGATCCCCCTTACAATAGGTATCGCTTTTTTATCGCCCCCTGTCCATGTCATGTTCTTTCTGTTTACTTTTGCTTTTCATTTCTCTGTTATGCTCACGTTCGAACTGATTGTCTATACCTTTTATATCCAATTCATTTTTGATAAGCCCTCTAAACGCCTCAAATTGCTCTTTAAAGACTTTTTTTGTTTGTTCGTATAAAACCTTTATGTTCGCTTTCAAATCACGTATATGAGCTTTCAAATAGTGTATATCGCCCTTTAATGAACCGATTTCAAGCGTAGCTGACGCCAATTCCTTTTTTAACTGTTCATTTTCCTTCGTTTTTTGATAGACTTCCTCACGAAGATTTTTATTTTCCTGAACTAGATCCGTTGTCTGCAAACGCTCATAATCTTTTTTTACAGTGACAGCTGCACTCACCAAATCTTCCAGATATTTAACTTGTTTTGGTGTATAAACATAATTACCTGTTTCTTTTTCAATGATGTCAGGTTTCCCAATAAATTTAGGTTTCACCTCTGTCTTAATCTCTTTCTTTTTACTCTTTAGATTCATTTTCTTTTCAGGAACTTGCTCACTAACTTTCACAAGTTCATCTTTCTTTTTGGCTATTTTTTCTTCTAGCCATTGAATTTCCCTTTCTAAATCCTTTTTTTCTTTGTACTCATTAACATCTTTATATTCATTTGAACCAACTAGTTTTCGTTCAATGCCACGCTCTTTCAATATTTTTTCTAACAACTTTACTTCTTTTTCTCGCCAATCATCAAAAGGACGAGTTTTATCTAGTGCTGAATCTTGTTGCATAATGGCTCGGTCAAATGATACTTGCTTTTCAAGTCCTCTCTTATATCCACTCGCCACAGGCACAAAATTTAAATGCATATGAGGGCTTGTCTCGTCATTATGAATGACCGCATTATAAACTTTCAAATTAGGATTTCGTTTCTCAAAATCCTTGAACCACTCTAACAAAATTTCATTTGCTCTTTTATAATCGGCATTGCGAATGAAGTCGTTCAAATCACCCACTTGAATGATCATTTCTTGCTGAAGCGAAGTTTTCTTACTAGACTGAATGTGCTTATAATAATCGTCAATTTTTCTATCAGATCGTTTTTGTTTGGCATTATATTTCTCCAACGCTTCCCCGAACTCTTCTTGATATAACTCTTTCAAATCCTTCTGAACAAGATATTTATTTTCATCAGAACGTGAATAATCAATATGCGAATTTCGCTCTTTTTCCTTCTCACTCATTGTCCTGTTATTGTGTTTGATGTTGGTTTTGTTCGTTGCCTTTTTGAGAGAAACTGACATGCTCATGACGAATCAACTCCTTGCTCCCACTATACCAAAAGCTTTGTTACTTTGGCAAAGTAACCTTTTCTGTATTATGACATTTTGCTACGCTCCATGTACACAATGAAAAGGCTCTGCGAGGCTATGTCGGCCTTCGCCGATCCATGCTTTGCATGGCAAAAAACAAAACCTTGGACTCTGTCCAAACCTGTTGGGGAACTCTTCCCCAAACCCCATCAATCGAACTCCCCAACCCCTCAATCCTTGAGGGGCTCCCTCGCCGGTTGGCAGGGTCAAAAGGGTACCTTTTGACAACCACAAGAGGGTTGCATAGTGAGCATGTCAACTCCTTATCCTCCCGCTCCCTTACGGGTTCGGTCCGGTACCGTTGACATACACCATACAACTACCTCTTTTCATTCACTTTCTTTTTTCTATATTCAAAAAGGGATAGCAAACCAATAGCTAACACAAAAATACTAATTGGAATATAAAGAGGATAATCCGATTTTACATAACCCCGTATACAAATAAAGGCTACAATTAAAATTTCAATACAAAATATTAATCTAATATTTTTTAATAAATTCATATAAATTTTCCTTTCTTTTTTAATAACAATATATATAACATACTAAATTTACCAATTGAAAAGAAGCCCCTTGTTTTTAGGTGTAAGTGCTTAAAGAGTATGCAAGATTTTATGCAAAAAATCGGGAACGATGGGGAGGACAAAAGGCACGTCAGAATAGGAATGTATAAAAAGATGCATAGATCCATAGAACAAGAAAAGACAGATCCCTTGTGAGAGTAGGGATCTGTCTTTTCCTTGCTACCGATAATGAGACGTTATGTTAACCGAGCATGAATATGATATACATATTATATTTTATCTATCTTGCGTAAAGGAAATTGTCATATAATAGAAATAACATTATGAATTATACAGGAGATACAAATGAAAAAATTTTTAATTAGTTCTGCTGCAAGTCTGCTTATTTTTAATATCATGTGGGCCTTAATACCATATATTTCTGATCCTAATTATTCTTACCAGACTGATTTGAATTGGCCTACCATAATTGGATTCACTATAATTCTCACCATTTATGGTAGTATACTAGATCTTGTAGTTTGCCTAATTGGAGAAGTATTATACAGAAAAATAAAACAATGTAGAGAGTTTCGATTTGGAATTCCTGTATTTATAGGACTAGCTGTTATCTATATACGTATACTCTTTCTTCTTAAAAATCCATATTCTTCTAGTTTGGTTACACCTATTATTATGGGTTCCTTAGCTTTTTATTTCGTACGTAGAAAAATATAACTAACTTCCTATATCGAAAATTATGTAAATGAGCTGTCCATATAGACAGCTCATTTTATTTTTTGTTTAGCGTGATTTTCCCTAAAACGTTGGCGGTATCCCTATTAGTTCTTTAATAATCTTTCTTTCACTGTAGAACCTAGATTTACTATTAACCAAAAAATCACAGCTGTTATAATCCATATCGTTACTAAAATAACACTAGAAATAATAAAATCCTTTAAAGATGAAAATTGTAATGGCGAACGTTGGGTTATTAATACTTCTTTTATTACATAAAAAAGTACAAATACTAAACTCCCCCCTAAAAAATCAACTACTCTATTTTTTTTCTTGATCTTAATTCTTTTTTTTAGAATACTGTCTTCTCTTATTAATTCATCGATAGTTACATTGTATATATCTGACAAAATAATTAAATTGTCGATATCCGGATATGTTTTACCAGATTCCCACTTTGAAACAGATTGTTTTGAAACACCTATTTTTTGTGCAACATTTTCTTGCGTGTAATTATATTGCAATCTTAGTTGTTTTAACCGTTCATTTAATAACATCTTTATTCATCCCCTAAAATTTAAAAGTGATATTTAAAATTAAATCATAAATTTAAAATAAATCGATAACCTTTTGAGTAACTATAGTCACCCAT
>NZ_JBBOUC010000008.1:0-10023 GCF_038005885.1 Bacillus sp. FSL H8-0534 | reverse complement strand
CAATCGCAATGGCAGTTTTATCATTCTTAGGTGGAATCATCCCATTAGTAGGAGAGCTTTTAAAAGCAGTAATGTAAGTTCATTATTCCGCAATTATTTATAAAAATTATCATGCAAATGATCTGTATATCAAAAGTGAATTGATGTGCAGATCATTTGTGTGAGAAAAGTCCCTTTAGCATTATGAAGGGACTTTTTTAAATTTCTACATACTTGAGGTGCCGTCACATCAACATCAAGTTAAAGCACTTTTTAATGTTTTAAAAGTGCTTTTTATTTATTATAAGTACGAATGTAAACTTTTAGATATTTGTTTACATTCATTTCCCCTAAAACATTGACTTTATACTAATTCCCCTGGTATTCTCAAAACCAACAGGAAAAGTATACATTCAAAACACTGTAAATAAAGAGATAATAGAATTCATGAACAACAAATAAGACGCTAAGCCGATCATAGCAGCGCCTACGATAATTGCTATTGGTTTAATCATTATGCTAAATATTTTTTCCTTCTTCAAGGCATGCTAACTTTTCCAACAGATCATAATAACTACCATAAGCATCTATCGTTCCTTTACTTGCTCCTACTGTCAAAGCTCCTTTAGGGTCTTGCTCTATCCACTTCCTGCTAGCTTCATCCATAATATATCCAAGCTGATGTGTATTGTTAGCAATAAATCGTTGTATTTCGTCCATCATTCATCGCCCTTCCTATTTCAATATCCGTTTTATCTAGTAAAAAGAGCACCCATTTCCGTGAGCGCCCTTTAAAGGATTATGAGAATCCCCATTAACGAAAGTTAAGGTTACTAAAGTTAATAAGGTACAAGCAGTATATGCTTGTCCTATTCAAATAGTTCATAAAAAGAGAGCATCCACATCAGTAGATGCCCAAATTTGTAGGAGTTTTCAATGAGTATTGACTAGGGCCTTAGAGAGGTTGTCCCACACTACAAATATATGCTTGTCCATCTCAAAAGGTGAAAAACAAAAAGACACCTTATACAGGTGCCTTTTCGAAAACGTAGGGGTAACGCTAAAACACAGAAACGTCATGAAGTTAATATCATTTTATGTTCGATATTCTCTAATATGCATAATGTTCATTATCAGTAGTCAACGATGTAGCGGTACCCCTATATGCTCATATTTTACAATTGTTATGAAAAATAAATACCCTAAATAGCGCTTCTTTTTATTTAGGGAAGTAACCAGCGGGAATAAAGAAATCTTTCTTTACTAATCTATGCTTAAAAATTTTAAAGCATAATTATATGATATTATGAAAAAGAACATTCCCTTACAAGAGGAATGTTCTTTTTTGCGATTCATTCGCACAACAACTTGAATCCTATTTTCTTTCAAATGTGGAAATTCATACTATCATATTTTCCCTCTGTTCAAAAGAACGGTACCCTCATACTATGTTTTTTATGGTTATTTTTGATACCCGTTATTTTTTCTAGAAAACAAAGAAACTTACAAAATCATGTCATCACTACATCCTCTTTCAAGTGGGAACTAATGTGATATAACCGAGAGTGTCCAAACACATTCTATTATTTTTTATAAGTTATATCATATAAGGAGGTGTATTCTCTTATGGTATCCGCATGTATTTATCAAGATGGAGATGCTTACTTTTTAATTGTTAAATTCAACGATAAAATCATTTTTAGAGTTTCTCTATCACCAGAATTTTATTCATTACTAGTATTCTTAGGATTTCCAATATGTAGTTAATAGTTATCTATCAACCAACTAACCAATACTAATTGATAATTTTAAACAAACAAATAGGACAAGCTAACAGATCAAAAAAAGCGAAGAAAACAAATTCTGTCATATCTTCGCTTTTTTATTTCGAGTCGCTTACAAATAGGGGTTCCGCTCACATTTTAACGAAAACATACGTTAAGCAATTTTCGACGTGAAAATAAGTGAGGTTAACATAATGCCACTTATCAGCAGTCCATGTATCTAGAAACCTAGAAAAGTCCCTTCAGAAGATCGGAAGGGGCTTTTCATTCACATAATCAATGTTATCTCTAGTTCTTACCAGTGATATTAATATAAAACAATACTCAACCATTAGTTAATACCCAGGTTGATAAAACACAACCAACACTATCGTGCTTATTTCTAAAATTTCATTTATATTTTCATTAGAGGAGGAGAGTAAAATGGAGTTAGGAAGTAAGTTAAAAAAACTACGTAAAGAACATAATTATTCTCAAAATCAGTTAGCCGATAAATTGAACGTTACTGCTCAAGCTGTTTCCAAATGGGAAAATGATAAATGCGCTCCGGATATTATTAATCTTGTTCAACTAAGCGATTTATACAATGTTAGTTTAGATTATTTAATTAAATCGGATAAAGAACTGCAAAATCACCTTTCTTTAGAAAATAACCGTTTAAAAGTAATGAAATATTTTATATTATGCATTTCTTTAATTGTTATTTTTGTTCTTTTTATTTTAATAAAATCTCAATTTTTCATGTTTGGACATGGCCTCGGAACTTGGATTCTTATTGTATGTCTTTTAGGCTTTTCAGTTTCTATTTTTTTCAGTTTATATTGTTACATAATTAAAAAAAATTATTTTATATCTCTTTGGATAGCTTTCTTAATGCTAAGCTGTATAGTATGTTTAACCTCATTTTATGACTATATCATGAAGGTAATATTCTCCTAGTATTTAAATAGCAAATGAAATAAATTAATTCTCATATGTATCTAAAAATCTAGAAAAGTTTCTTCGGAAAATCTGAAGAAACTTTTTTTTCACATAATCAATTAATTAGTCTTTAAACAAACCAAAAACACCTTTCCGTTTTTGTTTCTGATTTTGTTTCTGTATATCTCTAATGTTTTCAAGCAATAACTGATCTCGTTTCTCTAACTTTTTCTCTATAAAGACTTCTAATTCACTATTTTTCCCCTCTACTTCAGTTAGTTTTCTCTCAGTATTAGCTAAATACTCTTTTGTAGTAACTAATTCATTGGTAATCTCTTGTAATTTTTGAACTAATGCTTGATTAAATTGATTTTGTAATTGCTGATTTTCCAATACTTCATCCAATTTTTTTTCTAATTCCGATTTTTCTTCTTTTGAAACAAACGAATCAAGTTCTCCATTCTTCCATGCTCGAACTTGATCGTAAGACCATTTTTGTACATGTATTTTTTCTTTTATAGCTTTTAATTCTTCAATATTTTCCTTAGAATACCTGCGATGTCCTCCCTGACTTCGCTCGGTTTGTATATTAAATTCATTTGACCATACTTTTAATAAATCGGGAGTTACCCCTAAACTATCCGCAACAATTTTCGGTGTATACATTTCCGATTTTAGTTCCAATTTTAATTCCTCCTCCAAAAAACGGAATAAGTTTTCCCTCGCATAAACGCGATTAAATCAATATTTTAATCAAAATCGGAATTCACTTACAATTGATTTCACAACCGATTTTAAAAACGAATTGATTTCGAAATACATATCGATTTTAACACCGATACTCATTACTTCTCGATAATAACATCAAAATCTTTTTTCTCTATATAAGATTTTATACAAAAAAAGAGTAGCGAGGATCCCTAAGATCCCCGCTACATCAACAATGTATAAAATCGTGTATAGAAAAATAAAACAAGGACAAGAGGGAATCCCCTTTAAAACAAAAATTCCACCTTGTCCTTGCTACCGATAATGGGACGTTATGTTAACCGAGCATGAATGTAATATTCATAACATATTGTTTCTTTTTGTCAGTTACAGGACGATTCGTTTGTTAAATGTATCCGAAAAAAGAACGAATGTTTGCATTTTACTTGAAAATATTTGTAAACTTAATTTATAAGACTAAGTGAAGGGGAGAAATACAATTGAACACTATTGATTTATTATTATTAAATCTAAAAGAAGTGAGAAGAAGGAGTATAAAGGTATGGAAAGCAATTCCGAGTGATAAATTAGATTGGAAACCAGATGAAAAAGCTATGACTTGTTTAGAGATGATTCGACATGTACTGGAATCAGAACATTATTATCATCTGGCTATTGAAAATAGGGGAAGTCTAAAAGAGTATAATTCTCCATTTGAAAACAGACCTTTTTTATCTGTCGAAGATGAACTGAATTTTGCTGAGATATATCACAAACAATTTTTAGATACTGTTCGTTCTTTTTCTAGTGAAGATTTAAATACAATTAAAATTGATCGTTCAAATGTAGGGTATATCCGTTCTTTAGGGGATATGTTAATGCGTATAGCATATCATGAGGGTGTTCATACAGGACAAATGTTAGATTATATGAGAACAATGAAAATTGAACGCCCAAATATATGGGATTAATAATTTCACTACCAATAACGATAATTATGTAAATGAGCTGTCCATATGGACGGCTTATTGTATTTTTTTGCTTAGCGTGGTTTTTTTCCAAAATGCTGGCGGTATCCCTAATAGTAAAAAAACCAAGATTTCCCATCCGGGATACTTTCATTCAGCGGTTGTTTGTGAAAAAAACTTCCATGTCAAAAAAATTTGGATCTTCAGATCCAAATTTTTTCTTTCTTTAATCGCGTTTTTTGCATTTTTCTCTGCGTTTTTTGCATTTTTCTATTTGGTCGCCTTCTTCACCTGCATTTTTTGCTAAACTATCCGTTCCGCCTCCCACTGCATGTTGCTGTTTGGTATTAGAACTTTCGATGGCAGCGTTGGTTCCCGCTGCACTGTCCTCTCCACCACCACTTGCTACTTGAGTAGCACTAGCCTGTTCCTCACTGGTTTCATTAATTTGATTATTGATGATAAGTACAAATTCTACCTCTTCATCCGAATTTTCTTTTTTCATTTTATGCGGCTCAATCTGATCTCCACTAATTCCTTTATTTATCGCTTTGCCTCCAGCGCCCACCGTTTGTTGCTGTTCGGTATTTGATGAATCGATTGCTGCATTATTTCCTGCTGCACTGTTTTGTCCGGCTCCACTGGCAATTTGTGTTGTATTCGGTGCAAATGTAATCTGATTATTAATGACAATGACAATTTTTCGTTTATCAGCAAGATTTCCCAAATTAATTTCTTCGCCATCTTTTTTTACAAATCGAAACGTGATTTTTTCATTGTTTCCCATGTTCTCACCCCCTTTGTAGTATTAAATGACTAGAGAATGATAATCGATTGGACAAGGGTATTTTTTTTATAAATATGTGCAACTTCACCGAAAATGAAGGGTGTATTACCAGGTTTCCGTATTTTCCTTGTTTTTGAGTGTGAGGTGAAGGTTGGGGTGAAGCGAGCGGCTAGCCCCTTTTAGTGTTATAAAATATAGAATAAGAACTTATTCTTGAACAGTAGATCTAGGCAGTTCGGCAGGTACAATTGCTAATCCAAGTCGTGCTACCTAAATTCTCGTTTTTGATATGTTCGGCTTTTCGGCATACCTACACCTGCCGAAAAAAGTTCCTTGCGGAACTTTTAGCCCTTATATAGAGAGTTAGAGTAAATTAACCTAATTTGAGTATAAAAATGTTGTTATATCAAGAGCTTACAAGCATTTTCGTAGTTATCAAATTAGGTAACTACGAAATTATAAAAAAAATAGCCCTTAAAAAAGGGTTACTGGAAAATTCTTTAATAATGATGCGTTATGTTAACTTCACATGAATCTTTATTCATCACCATTTTCCACAGTTTAAAAAGATAACTTGTACCTATCTTTTGAATCGGAAGACCCCCAATTTTAACTCCACATCATATAAATATTTTTTTCATAAGAAAAGACACCTTTACAAGTGTCTTTTCTGATTGTTTTTTAGCAGAAGCAAGCAGCTCCAACTATGATTAATAATATAAAGAGCACAACGAGTAATGCGAATCCTCCAGCAAAGCCGCTGCCACAACTACCACCAAAGCCCATAATAGTTCCTCCTTTAGATAAGAGGGGAAAACAAGGGATCACTCATGTATTTTAACGGATTCATATTATTTTATGTCTTTAAATAATATACGAGCAAGTCTTTTAAGAAATAAAGAAAGAACACTCTAATGAATGCCTTTCTCCAATGTAATCGGCATATAACCACACCCAAGGTTTTGAAACACCCCTTGCTTTTTGGCTAGAGTGCTGGCTCGTCGTGTGGGGGCGAAACCCCACGTATTACGTATCTATTTTTAGAATAAGAACTATCTTGGGACGAATGATCTAAGCGGTTCGGCTCGTATACTTGCTTGTCCAAGTCGAGAACCATTGCTTTGCTTTTTGTCTGTCGGCTTGGCGAGAAAAGCACACGAGCCGAAAAAAGTTCCGCAAGGACAGGGGAAAAAAGAAAAGGCGATAGCCTTTAGGTGAGGATTAACGAACCGACTTTTTTTCTCCTGAAGGTGGAGATTTTTGAGCGTTTTTTGCTCAAAAATACTACCTGTTCCTTGCGGAACTTTTAGCCTTTAATAATAGTGATAATAGAGAGCATCTACAAAAAACGTGTAAATCCCTTGATATGACTGGGTTGAATACACTTTTCAGGGTGTGACGTTTTCGTCACACTTTTAAGCCTTTTTGTGACGTTTTCGTCACACCTAAAAAAATACAAATAAGTAACCAAGTGGATAATACACTTTAAAATACATATAAAAAAGACTATATCAAATTGATACAGTCTAAAAAAATCGAGCTGGTAATTTCACTTTTTTACCATTTTGATCTTTAAGATTTTTCAAAGAATATTGAAACAATCTCATCGTTAATTTATCAAGTTTTACTTCATTTTTTCGAGGTGCACAAATCATTATGTAAGGATTTACCACCCATGTTCTAGGACTTACAGTGCGACCATTTTCAATAATTTGTCCAGCACCTTCTGGATTAAGTAAAATTTCTTTTTTCTTTAATGAATTCATAACCAAAGAAGTTTTTTCTCTTGATTTTCCTATCATTTCAGCAATTTCAGAAACAGTTGCTGCTTTTGGTAACTCAAAATCTTCCTCAGCACTCTTTCGTTTCCTTTTAAATTTATCATCTCTACAAATAATAACATTACTTCTAAATTCCAAATAAGCTTGAATTCTAAATAAAAAACTTTCTTCTGCTTGAGTTAAATAACCAATACTATTCAACAAATCTAAATTTCTGTGCATTACTTGATTAAATGGCTCTCCAGCAAATGGATCTTTATTAGTTCCAACATAATGGTCTTCTCCAGTTAATTCTTTTAACTGTTGTAAAAGAGATTTTTTTAGTTCTTCAGCTTGGTCTCTTTGTTTCCCATCTTTCTCAAAATCTCTTTTTCTAGCATTTCTATCAGCTTGATTTAAAGCTTGTCCCAATTCTTCATTCATTGTTAATTCCTCCTCTAAATTGAGGGAATCAACAAAAACACCTATTTTTTGCTATTTGATTATAAAACAAATTATGATAATCTATAATCAGATAAATGAAGTCTAGGTATTTTCGTAGAATACCCTATAAAAAGAGTCATGTTCCAGCATGGCTCTTTTTTTCATTCTATCACGTTTTCAATAACCTTGAAGATAAAAACAAAGTTTCCCTATTTTTTTACCGTTCCCTATCAAAATCTCGATGTCTGCTTATTTCTCTCTTATGTTCACGTTCAAATTGATTATCTACTCCCTTGCTATCCAATTCATTTTTAACACTCTCTCTAAACGCCTTAAATTGCTCTTTAAAAACTTTTTTCGTTTGTAAATACAAAACTCTTATATTTGTCTGCAAACCCTTTATATGAGCTTTTAATGAGCTAATTTCTCTATTTAATACACCAACTTCTTTTTGCAACTGGTTTTTTTCTTGTTTCAATGTTCGATTTTCTTTCATCCATCCTTCTGCATGCACTTTTAAACTCTCATTCTCTTTCACAAAATCTATCTCTTTCAAACGCTCATAATCCTTTTTGATAGTAACTGCTGCATTCACTTGTTTTGTTATTTTACGATACTGTTCAGGTGATAATACATAATTTCTTGTCTGTTTCTTCGTGATTTCAGCTTTCCCAAACATTTTATCTTGTACTTCTGTTATTACTTCTCTACGCAAAAACGGAATCACAACAGGTTCATTTGGCACTTGATTCGTAACACTATCCAATTCTTTTTGCTGTTGTTTCACCTTTTTTTCTAACTCTATATATCGCTGACCAATCAGCTGTAACTTTTCACTTTCACTTTTCACTTGTTGTTCCACTGCTTCTAACTCTTTGTATTTATCAGCCACATGTGTTTTCACCATCTGTAATTCATTTACTTTTTCTTCAGTATGTTTCATATGATGGTCAAAAACTTCTAACTGCATTTCTTTTTCATATATTTGATTCTCAACGGTTGATTTCATTTCAGCATATTCCTTGTATTGACGAACTTTCATGTACTTGTGAGATCCTACATTTGCTCTCTCAAAATCAGAAATATGCTCTTTTGCTAATTCCTCAATATAAGCTGTTTCTAATATTCTCCAATTTGCAATTAACTCCGTCCCTTTTCCTTTTACGCCTTGTTGTTGCAAGGCTCTATCCATTCCGACACGCCTCGTTAATCCTCGACTACTTTCGAAATTCGGTACATAGTTAATATGTAAATGCGGATTTGCTTCATCATCATGTAAAACCATGTTATAAACTGCTAGATTCGGATTTCGCCCTTGAAACGCCTCAGCATACTGTTTTAACGCTTCCTTTTTGGATTCCCTATACTTTGGGTCGTCTTTGCCTTCCCCAATCGCTACAACGAGTTCTCGTTGCTCATGTGTCTTTTCATCTTTACGTATTTTTTCATAATAGTCCTTAATCTTACGGTCATTCCGTTTTTGTTTCTCGTTATACTTGTCCACCGCTTCTTGAAAGACATCCTTGTATACACTTTGGATGTCCTTTTGAACAAAGTAGATATTCTCCTCTAACCTGGATGGATCGATGCCAGGATTCCCATGAATGTTTTCCCTGTTATTATGGCTTAATGAACTTTGGTGAGATTGATTAAATGAGATAGAGAACAACATAAAGTGCCACCACTTTCCCTAGATTAATTGATACCATAAGTCTAGCAAGGCGACGAAATTGTGTCAATTAACGTAACCCTATACGTATTTTGACGCTAACGCATCAAAATCGATAGGGGTCTGCGACGCTTTTCGGCTTTACCGAGCCATGCCCAGCATGGCAAAAACAAACCTTGGGCTTTGCCCAAACCCACTGGGGAACTCTTCCCCAGACCCCATCCATCGAACACCCCAACCCCTCAATCCTTGAGGGGCTCCCTCGCCGGTTGGCAGGCCAAAACGCATACGTTTTGACACACCAAGAGGGTTTGGGACAGTAAGTCTGTCAACTCCTTAATGCTCCTTCATTTCGCTTCCGCTTCATTCTGTCCGCTTACCGTTGACAGACATGATACAACTACCTCTAATTATTTGTAAGATAACTCTATAACAAAATAACCTCACACTTTATCCACCTTAGGATACTTTAGTATTTCTAGAAATAATATATAAGATTAATACAAGAACAAATAATGAAATACTAACTATCCCAGTTACTGTCTCATTATTTACTGTGTAATTTACAATAGTAATAATAAACAAACAAAGAGTACCTATTAATGCTAACTTTTCTTTTATAAATTTAAACATTAATTCATCCCCTTTTCTAATAAATATAGCAAAAATAAATTGTAAAATAATGCAAAATTAGCAGATTAAATCTTTAAAAATCATATGATATTTCGTGACCTTACCCTCCATATGCAATATTACATATAAAAATATATCGATATAATTGTAAGCGCTTACTATAATAAAAGCATAAAGATAAATCACATCTTAGCAACAACAAAAAAGGAGGAAATAATATGACAATTGCAATGACAGTTTTAAAATTTATAGGTGGAGTAATTCCATTAGTTCAAGAACTTTTAAAAGCATTTATGTAAGTACATTATTTAACAATTATTTATAAAAATTATCATATCTTAATACGAAATAAGAGGAGGAAATAATATGG
>NZ_JBBOUC010000007.1:0-10238 GCF_038005885.1 Bacillus sp. FSL H8-0534 | reverse complement strand
ATGAACAAAAAAACACATCTCATTGATGTCCAACCCATCCGAAGTAAAGATCAGATTGAAGATATGAAATGGGCTCTTAAACGTCACTGTTCAGAAAGAGACTACATCTTATTCACGATTGGGATCAATACAGGTCTACGAGTAAGTGATCTACTTCAATTAGAGACTCATATGATTTTAAAATTAAAACGAAAACGTAGAAAAGAATTAAAAGTAAAAGAGGGAAAAACGAAGAAAGAACGGATTATTAATCTTACTTCTATTTTTGACGAAATATATCAATACGCCCAAACAGTAGAAAATACCTGGTTATTCCCTTCACGTAAAGGAAATCAACCCATTAGTAAAATCCAAGCCTATCGACAATTGCAAAAAGCCGGTGATTTTGCCGATGTAGAATCTATCGGAACTCACACAATGCGCAAAACATTCGGCTATTGGTTCTATAAACAAACAAAAGATGTCGCTATGTTGCAAGACATACTCAATCACAGTACACCACAAATTACACTCAAATATATTGGTATCAATAAAGAAGAAAAAGATAATATCTTAGATACATTTCAAATTTAAAAAATAAACCACTACCTATTCATATGTAGTGGATAAAATACATGGAATATATATAAAGTAAGGAATTCATTCATACCTATAATAACAAATAACATAATCGTAAAAAGGGAATGCTTGTATACTAATCTATACTGCATTCCCTTATTGTAATTGTATGTCCACTATATTTCTATTCTTCCTTTTCTAAAATTAATAAACTGACACCAAATTTCTTGGTTTTCACCCCTTTCTGTATTCACTCCATTGTAATGTAAACTCCGCATTAAATGTCCAATCTATTAGCTGTCCCCCCCTCTGTAAACCATAATAACTTTTACAATAATTATCCCAACTGTCATAAAAACAATAATTAAATTTTTACAAAAGAAAACAACTTGGATAAAAACAGGTTGTTTTCTTTTGTAGGGTACAACAAAGAAAGAGTGGAGGATTCAATACACAAACATGTCAATCAAATGGAGTAAATCGACCGATAAGACTAAACATTCTGAAAATTTAATCGCTAAGGGTTTTTGTTTACTCTTTCCTTGTTATTATGAGTTTAGCATTAAAAATAAAATAAATCAACAAAAAAATACAAAATTCTGATAAATTCGACATTTTTTCGAAAGAAAATTGCCTTACCCTCACTTAACTGTAATAAAATAAAAAAAGGAATCAACTCATAAAATAATGAATCAGTTCCTTTTTTATAATGTATGTAGAGTTTCATAATAGTAAAAAACAATATAATATTTCTTTCTATCCTGTCCATAGTATTAGCCCCACCTACGCTAAATACCCTGATAGCCACTCGTGCTATCCAACCCATTATCACTATAACAGAAAGCGCTTTCATTGTAAAGAATTCCCTAATTATTTGGGGTTGATTGTCATTTCATTACCATCAGACTATAACCTAAATAAAAACAAAAAACTTTTTTCTAATAAAACCCATACAAATGATCCATATATTGAGTACACTTCCAATACATGAATCATTTGTATGGGTTTTATTAAGAATAACTCTGAAAAAATTATATTACATAAATGCTTTTAATAAAGTTGCTACTAAAGGAAGTACTCCACCTAAGAAGGTTAAAACTGTTGTTGCAATTGCCATAATGATCACTCCTTATATTTTTCTGAATATTTAATTATTTATATTGTATTTTGAAATAACAAAATTAGCAACTCTTTTTAATATGCAATATTGCATCAAAACAACACATAAATTTATTTAATAATATATTATGTTTTTTACTTTTTATTTTCCTTATTCATCTGTTTAACAAAAAATAATTTAATACTTAAGAACAAAACTCAAAAGAAAAAGAATCCCTTATTTCTTTTGGGATTCTTTTAGGATTCTTTTTCTTTTTTAAACATTGCTCACACAAATGATCTGCACATCAATTCTTCTTTGATATACAGATCATTTGTATGATAATTTTTATAAATAATTGCGGAATAATGAACTTACATTACTGCTTTTAAAAGCTCTTGTACGAATGGAATGATTCCACCTATAAATTTTAAAACTGCCATTGCAATTGTCATATTGTTTCCTCCTTTATTATTATATTAAGATTTTTTGAATCTCTGTACCTTTATTATAGTAAGCGCTTACAAAAATAGCAATACCTTTTTGAAATATAATATTTCATATCATAAAACCCAATGTTTTACGTAAATAAAAGTATACTTAAAAAACAACATTTTAATAGCAAGGGAATGCTTGTATGCTGATCTGTACTGCATTCCCTTATTCTATGTATGCTATATTCTTATTCGCCTTTTTCTAACATTAGAACCACGAATCTTGGCGAAGACATTGGTCTTTGCCCTGTCCTAGGGTCCGTCCTCGCTTTTTATTCCACGGTTCCCTTGACCACGAGCCTCCGAACCCTCAAACTCCCAAAGCCAACCCCAGCGGGCAAAAACCGCCCTTCTGGGGCCACCTCTGGCGAGTTTGCATGAGGGTTCCCCTCATCGTCAAGGAACTTTCGCGGCATAAACGCCAGGACTCAGCGATTCCACATGCGCGGCAACCACGATTCCTTCTAAATGCATTTTTTATTCAATTCAATAATTATTGCTAACAATAAATAAAAAGCTAATTTTCTATGAAAATTAGCTTTTTAACTTTAATATTCACATAAAATTATACCTATAATTTCACTTACCATATTTTAAAACTTCTTAATAAAAAAACAGAACATTAAAGTGTATTATATTTTTTCACTTGTAATGGAATAGTTATAACATATAAATCTACAGCATAATAAGTAATCCAAATCCCTTTACCTTCAGCATCAAATCTTGATTGAAAAAACTGTTCTGAAATTTTTCTTTTCCCCCATTTTTTAGGAAACCATTGAAATACTTTGGGAACATTATATTTTTTATTAGACAACATCTTTAATCTCCATAGAATTAGAATAACTGTAATAAGGATAATAAAATTAATAAAATCAAAATACGAAGCTTTTAAAAACATATATCCTCTACCTTTTCATTAGAAATGCAACAACTTATCCTCTTAAAATAGCCTTTTTCACAATAAAATACATTATAGAAAATAGTAAACAGGTACCTACTATCCCAAAAGTCGCAATTGAAATTTTACCTGCTAACGTTTCATTCGGATCAAATGCATTAGGTAAAATTGTACCGAAAATTGCAATACACGCTAATATAATCATAAGATATTTAAATTTTTTCACCTTTTTATTCATACTAATTATCTCCCTAAATCTTTAATAATAAATTCTTTACCCAATCTCAAAAAATCATTTTCCAAATAATTTCGCAAAAAAACCTTTTGGTTTTGTAGCTGCCGTTAATAATTTTGTTTCTTGTACTTCTCTAATTGTTTCAAGGAACTTCTGATCACGTTTCTCTAACTTATTATCAATATAATCTTGTTGTTTTTGAAGTTGTTCAATTAACAATTTATTAAATTCCTCTTGTTTCTCACTATATTCTCTAAGTTTACTAACTTCATTTTTTAATGATTTTAATTCTTCAGCTAAAATTTCTCCAACTTCTTTACTAGGTACAGGCTTTATACTTTCCCCACCTGTAGCAAAATAATGTTCAATTTGTTTTATTGAGTAATTCTGTTCTCTGTGTAATTGTTTAACCATCTTCATTTGCTCAAGAGCTTTCTCATTAAAAACATTATAGCCTGATTCATTTTTCTCTAAAGGAATATACGTCCTTAATTCTTTCATCCAATTTCTTATAACATTTGGCGATTCATCTAAACACAATGCAACTTCTTTAACAGTCATCGCTATATAACCTGGTTTTTCTTTACCTAGGTTTTCACTTTTATCCATCTTTTTACCCACCTTTAAAACCTAGATAAAAACCTAAGTTTTTTAAATATCAAGGGTTATTTTCAAAAAAATCAACCTTGATACCTAGGTATAAAACCTAGGTTTTTACTAATTCATTTTACTAAGGTTTATATCCTTCTGTCATATAAAAATAACGGAGTCCTTCACATCTCTAAGTCATATTTCATTTTCTTCTTAACAAATCATTATTTAATCCATATAGCGAAGACCATGGCCGCGCCACAATTTTTTTCTAATAACCTTGCAATAAACCACAATTAAAATCATATTTTTGTTTTTTTAACATAATAAAACTCTATCAAAAGGCAAGTCATTTTATAAAATTGGAAATTCTGAATCAAAAAAAAGAGAAGAGCATAAGGGGTTTTTGGGCCCAACTAGGGGTTGGGGCTAGGCAGAGCCTAGCTTAAACGTGGGTACACGAAAATTTCCAGGATGTGCACTCACGGTCGACTCAAAATTTTCCAATTACACGTATTTTTCGTTAAAAGTAGAGTCGAGGTGTACACAAGGTACTCTTCATAGCATCAAATGTGTACCTGCTGTAGACAATACATTTTAAATAAATTGCAATCAAACATTACTTCAAAATACTAAAAGAGATCAGTCTAAATTGAGTAATTAATTTGTAAGGGGATTGTGTATAAAAAATTAGCTATATAAAAAGTCACAAGAGCACTAAACTCTTGTGGCTTCACTTTTACTATTCATGTTAAAAATCTAAATCTTTTTCATTACCATCATAATCTACTAGTAATGATCCTTCGTCTAAGGTATCCATTAACCATTCCACCAAACCACTCCATGATCTAGAAACGCTGTTAGTCTCCCTATCCCACTGTATTACTGTTGCATCGTATCCATTGCTTGATTCTAAGTCTATACAAATAGTGTCACCATAGTTTAAATCTGCAATGATTAAATACATGTCTGGCATTCCTGTCGGTCTTCGTTCTTTTTTAAACGAATCATTTAGATAGGAGCCACCACGCTGTTTTGGGCCCCAAGCAGCTATATAAATTTCTGATAGGACCGTTCCAGGTATAAATAATTCTCCACCATTATACACTTGAAGAAAATCTTTATATATATCAGGAATTTGGATGTTAAGTTCATTTTGAAGGATTGTTATATCTTCTAAACTAATTCCATCATTTAAGGTATGAATACCATCTACATATTTATTAACTTCCTCAAAAAATGGTTGTAAATGATTATTTTTTGAATAATATTTTCTTAGCATAAAACCATCTCCCTCTATTCATGTTTCCACGGTGAGCGTCAAAATGTTCATTTACATCCATATTCCTTCCCTTTAAAAATTGAATCTTAGCTGGCGAGCCAGCTAAGTCAGGATATTCGGTAGCAGATTTCATATGCTGTCCCTCGTAGCCTTTCACTCTTCCAATTTTTTTAACCAATTCTTTCTCTTGTCTCCATGCGTGGCGAACAACTTTCTGATGAAGAGCTGAAAACTGTTTATTTGTTAGTCATTTTCCGTTTACATATAAAACTATAATTTAGAGACAGACAACAATAAAACATAGGATGTTATTCAAACGCTCCAAAATCCTTTTTAAAGAATATAAATCTAAAACAATACTATTTGTCGTAAAAACAAAAATACCCGCTTAAAAAGCAACATAAACGGTTTTAAATGAAGGTTTTCGTTTGCTTTTGGGGTTGAGGCTGGTTCGTCGTGTGGGGGCGAAACCCCACATATAACGTATTCTATTAATTTGGTAAGTGAAATTTTAAATCGAATCACTAGCGGTTCGGCTCGTATAATAGCAAATTCAAGCCGATGATCCCTAATAGTTGCTTTTGGATGTATCGGCTTGGTGCCGCCAAAACTCGAGCCGAAAAAAGTTTTGCAAGGATGTAATAAAGCGAAAAGGGTGGAGATTTTCTGTAGCAAAGCGGAGGAAAATACGACCCGTTCCTTGCGGAACTTTTAGCCTTAATAATATATAGAGTGAGAAGGACAAGCATTTAAAAGTTTTAAAAAACCAGTAATACCAAGGGTTTCAAGATTTTTCGTACGTATCAGATTTGATACACTTTCGTATCAGATTTGATACGTACGAAAAATAAAGAATCAAAAAAAAAAGAACTAGTCAATAGTTCTTTTTAAAATAATCTATTAGGTAAATTCTTAAGTGTTTTATTATTCATAGCTTTTCTAAACATAGTTACTAAGGCTCCTTGAACATCATCACGATTTCCAGCATAAATAATATTGGGATTAACATAAATTGCATAAGCTTTTACATTATTACCTTCAACACCAGATTCAGCTTTAGCTAATATACCTTTTTTAACAAGGCTATTAATAACCCTACTAACTTTTGTTCTACTTGTCCCTAATACTTCTCCTATTTGAGTAATATTTAATGGAGACGCATATTTTTTAGTAATATCATCTACAATCGCATTTGAATGAAGTCCTATGTAAGCCTGTATATCCAGCAAAAAGATTTTTTCCTCTCCAGTCATATAATCTTTTTGTCTTAAATACTCCCAATTCAACTGTAATAACTGAACAAATTTAGCTTTATTTTTTACTTTCTTTTCAGGAACTAATTTCATTCCTCTTGAGCCAGCTTTTGCTTGAAGTTTATTTGCTAATTGCATCTCTTCTTCTGACAAGATCTTCGAATCCTCGATATCTCTCAATCTTGCATTTTTTTCAGCTTGTTTTAAATTGATAGTATTTGTCATAACTTTTCTCCTCATTCCTAGTATTTACAACTAGTACGGAGACTCTTTTTATGCTATTATGTAATTAGAATTTTATAAGAATAAAAAAGCCTCTTATGTATAGTTGTAGCGTCGCAACTCAATTATATCATGATTGGCTTTTTTTGTTATAACTAATAGAAAAAGAGTCCTAAATAATAGGGACTCTTTTTTACTTTCATTTTCATTATAAAAAATGAAAGATGGCTTAACATCAACCATCTTTCATGGCCCAGTACCAGCGTTCTTATAAACCAAGAGCAAAATAACAACTAAGTGTAGAATTCTAAAAGAGGAAGAGAGAGGGCAAGCTACGGGAGTGGGCGCCCACTCCCCAAAAACTACGTTTTTGACTTAGCAGGAGATTCCTACAACCTTTACCGCTTTTTCGGTCTCAAAATTTCATTTTCTCATCCTAAAACGGTTGTCGCTTCGCTCGATTTTCTATCTTTATAAAAGTAAACTTTTGAATATTTGTTTACATAAAATAAAAAGAAGATCAAACTAGAAAAACAATCTAGTTCGGTCTTCTTTTTATTTTAAATTCATTAATAATTGCTTTTTTCACATCACTATAAAATACCATTATCAGCATTCCCAGTATAGTTAAAAATAAGGAAATTCCTTCAATACCAATAAATATCCCTATAAATATAAGAGCAATACCTATAAAAAAGCTAAAATCATTTTCATCATCATCGTCCTCACATTCATCTTTATCTTTTTTATCTAACTCCCCTCTAACATCCTCTGATCCCTTTATTAACTCATCAATTGTTACTTCATACAATTCACTAAGTAAAATCAAATTATCAATATCAGGATAACTTTTATTGCTCTCCCATTTATAAACAGCTTGTCTAGTCACTCCAACCTTGCGAGCTACATCTTCTTGTGAAAAGTTTTTTGATTCACGAAACTTTTTCAATTGCGAACCTAAATTCATATTATTCACCTCTAAGAAATTATTACATATAAAACCATAATCAATAAAGAAACCATTAGTCTAATAGATGTAAACTAATGGTTCACATATTTAAATTCTTGCTAAATCACTTAAATCTATATTCAACTAAAACAATATTATCAGAAACTAAAAAAGAATCCTAAAAACATAGGATTCCTTAATGCAAAAATGTGATATTTCATTAACCCGTCAATATGTAATATTACATATAAATATATATTGATATAAATGTAAGTGCTTACTACAATAAAAGCATAAAGATTAATCACATCTTAGTACCAACAAAAGAGGAGGAAATAATATGGCAATCGCAATGGCAGTTTTAAAATTTGTAGGTGGAGTAATTCCATTTGTACAAGAGCTTTTAAAAGCATTTATGTAAGTTGTTTATTCCGCAATTATTTATAAAAATTATCATACAAATGATCTGTATATCAAAGAGGAATTGATGTGCAGATCATTTGTGTGAACAAAGTCCCTTTAGCATCATTAAGGGACTTTTTTTGTTATTACTGAAAGTAAACTTTTGAATAGAAGTTTACTTTCAATAAATATATAGTATTTCTTTTAATTTATATAAAAATTTTTATCTTTTATATAATTAAACTTTACTTTTTTACAAAATAGGTTTAATATAAGTCTTAAGAAAGGAAGGTGTTACCTATGAAGGAAAAACATGGCGACTCTATAACAAATAAAGTCTATGAATATAGGGTATTAAAAAGAATGTCACAAAAAGATTTAGCTGATGCTGTTGGGGTTTCTAAACAAACGATATTTGTTATGGAAAAGAATAATTACTCTCCTTCACTAGTGTTAGCATATCGAATAGCAAATTATTTTGAAGTTGATATAAACGAAATATTCTCTTATGTAGGAAAGGAAGATAATAATGATTGATCTATTAAACAAATGGATGTTAGAAAGCACAAACAATTTCAATATCGTTGTAGGACTTACAGCAATTCTATTTTTAGGTTCAGTAATTGCACTTTTCATTATCAGCAAAAAATTTGGTCAACCAGATGAAAGAACAAATGCTATTTACCTTAAAATTGTTTCTTGTATGTTTTTTACTCAACTTATAATGAATGGCGCATTTATTTCCTTAGTTGGTAAAGATATGTATTTCCGTCAATTTTTCATATTATTTGAAGCCATTGTCTTTTTCGTTGGAGCTGTTTATTCGTTTAAATTATATAGACAGGAATTTAAATAATTCACTTGCAAGAAACAATAAAAAACAGTAGTGATTTTATACACTACTGTTTTTTATTGTCCATTTTTGAATGTAAACTTTTAGATATTTCTTTACTTACAATATCAGTAAGAAAAATAAATCAGATACATGTAATCTCAAATCATAAAATCTATTTTATTTTTTTACTTAGATTTGAATTTTAATAAATACAAAACAGCACAAATCACGTATTAAAATGACTTGTACTGTTTTATTTATGTATTATTTTTTAGATGAAATATACTTAAAACTTATACAAAATTTAAGACGCAGGTACTAATTTCCACACAACTTCTTCTTTACTTAAATAGGTCGTTATAAGAGAACCATGCATTGGCGAAACAACATCTTTATAAGAGAGATACCCACTTTCTACTTGAAGTGTATATCCTCCCTCTACAGAAGTTATAGTCCAATAAGTTGCATTTTTCTCTTGCCAATCCAAAAACACACTACTTCCCCATGCCCAAAACCAATAAGAAACAGGACGTCCCATTAAATTTATAGGCATCTCAATACGATATTTCTTGTTTTCTTCAGAGAAATGTAATTTTACAGGATTTGCGGAAGGGTTTTCTACTGTATTACCATGTGAACTAACTAGTACGTTTAATGGAGAATTATGAAGTGGACGGAAAATTAATCCTCTTGTTGGTGAATCTGCTGGAACTATATAATAGTTTTTACTTGTATCAATCTTGTTTACTATCTCATTTACTAAATCAGATGATGCAGACGCATTTGCTTTCTCCATTGGCAAAAATCCTAAAAATATAACAAAAACTAGTAAAAACATTAGTACCCCTTTAATATTCATATCAACACTCCTTCAAAATATTTCTATTATACAATAATTGTAAATTATGAATTTATATTTTTCAATATTAAGAAAATTAAACGGGGTAAAAAATGGTAATAAATAAAATATATTTGAAAGTAAACTTTTAGATAGAAGTTTACTTTCATTAATAGAAAAAGAAAAAAAGAATCTATTACAGATTCTTTTTTCAACATATCTTAAGCCAGGAAAATGGTAATACCCTTAAATCTTTGTTAGGGGCAAAGATTTAAAAAAGAGTTTAGCTCACTAATAATTTTACACAAATGGAATATATAGTAAATTGATAATGTTTATATTGAATATTCTTAATATTGAGTTAATTTAATTTTTATTATTCCCATAAAAAACATTAATATAAAATTTTAACTAATAAGTTTTATATTTTTTATTAAGAAAATGAATGTAAACTTTTGTATATTTGTTTACATTCAAATCCTCTAAAACATTGACTTTATCCCAATTCCCCTGATATCATCAAAATTAGCAAGAAAAGTATACATTCAAAACAATATAAATAAAGAGGTACAGAAACAC
>NZ_JBBOUC010000006.1:0-10799 GCF_038005885.1 Bacillus sp. FSL H8-0534 | reverse complement strand
CAACTGGAATTTTAACTATTGGATTTCTTGTAAGAACAGGCGTTGCTGGAGTATCACTGAACGGAATTTGTGTTTCTGCTTTAACCTTACAATCTTTATTGTGATCGTGTTTGTTTTCACTCAATTAAAAAACCTCCATTTATTTTTGTTTTTTGAGTGTTTTCATTTCTACTTTAATATGATATTTAATATATCTATTTGTGTGCGGGCTTGTATAATAGTTACTTTTCTCATTTTGAAATAAGAAAAACTAAATTAGATACTTAAAATTGATTGCACTATATTGAATAGGACAGCATATATTATAGTGTGGAACGAGCGTCGGACACTTGTTTTACACTTATATATAATTAAATAAATCTCCCATAACAAGAAAAGGAACCTACTAATAGGTTCCTTTTCTTGTTATGGGGGTAGAAGGAACAATTGTATCGTGAAGTGAAGAGTAACTTATAGAAAATGTAACTATAGCTCAAACTTATTGGGGATCTGAGGTAGCCAAGAACTTGGGGATTGGCTCAAGTACTTTGTGTAAATATTGCCTTGCTCTGGAGGAAGCCGGGTAACCTTTTGATCGCGGCAACAATAATTGTAGAATTTTTTTCATAAAGACGTAGCAGCTTCAGAACAGAAGAAATCACTTTGGAGTCGTCTGTTTGGTAAATAAATTAGAATTGAATGATAAAAAGAAAAGCTGGCTTTTTATTTGAAACAAGATAAACGAGCTTTTTTTGGATACTACCGATAATGATAGGCTATGTAAACTTTATATGTATACGATATATAGTATTGCTTTCCTTTGGACAAGTAGAGACAAGTATACAAGAAAAACAAGCTCGTTTTACATTTAATATATTAAATTTAAACAAAGGAGCTTGATTATTTATGTCATCAAAAAATAGATTGCATTTCAATCCTTGTGAGTTTCCACTTCCCATTCAGGGATCTTCAGGATCAACACCACAATCAGCATTCAGGGCTGTTAGGGATGTTACTAATGCATCTATACCTGTTCCTGCAGACACCGATGTGCAAGTTTTATATCCGAATGAACAATATGATCTAATAAATGAACATAGTACTTTTACTTCCACATTTATTCCAGAAACAAAAGGTATATATTCTATTATTGCAAGTGTTCAATTTAGTCCTGTTACTTTCACCAATCCTTATAGAGTGCGAATAGCCATCAGAGTAAACAATACTGACGTAGCCCGAGATAATGATTTCTTTAGTACAATCCCATTTGACAATGATGTATCTGTTTCTACTAACATTCAGTTAAATACAGGAGATCAAGTACAGGTATTTGTGCAAAGTTCTGTAGTTGGTGAAATCGTTTCAGATCCTGCAACTACACATTTTGAAGCTACTAGATTTTCATCTCCAACATAATAAAATAAGTTTATTTTCTTAACTACCAATCACACTGATTATGTGAATGAAAAGTCCCTTCAGAAGATGAAGGGACTTTTCTAAGTTTCTAGATACATGGACTGCTGATAAGTGTGTTATGTAAATCTTACATGAATATAGTATATATCGTTATTTCTCTCTTTATTCTTTATATTTGCATGCCAAACATGCTTGTATCCTATATTGATACAAGCAATTATATATACCCTACCTTATAGGTACATAAATCAATAATGCAGGTATTGCAGTACATTTTAATGAGAGAGGAGTATGTTTTATGGAATCACGACCTCCGAAGAAAACTATGTATGAAAATATATCACAACCAAAAATACTATCTCTTTGGAATATAGGCTATTAAACAAGCTCTTCTTGTATTTAAACATAGAATAGAATGAATTCTATATTTCTAGAAGGGGATGTTTTTAAATGTTTAATGATCATGATAAATGCGTATGTGATCAGTTAGCGGTTTTACAATTAGGTACAGAAGTAGATATTTTTTTAAGTGGGAATACAATCGAAGACGTTATTTTTGTTAATTTCAATCCAGAAAATTTTTGTGCAACTTTTGTAGATAATGAAACAGAACCAGGAACTGTAATTGTTTTAGATTGTCGAGATATTTTAGCACTTCGAATTGAATAATTAGATAGAAAAAAAGAGCTTTTTTAAAAGCTCTTTTTTTATTTTTATAACTAAAAATAAAAAGATTATTCTTAGTTAATTATGATTATACTGATGAAATTTTATGGAGATGAAAATCTAGCTGCTTCAAAATGTGTTCCTTCGTTATTCAAAATAGTCATATTTCCTCCGCTAATAATTGTCCATATTTGAACTTTATCCCTTTTATTTAATTGTAGAATAGTACTTATTCTTACTGCATGAGGTCGTCTAACTAATTTTGGCACGAAATAGTGATCTTCTTTAACAATATCGATATCATTTACACGTATTAACATGGTTGTAGTACGAGGATTATCAAAAGGAATATTAGCAAGAAATGCTGCACCTGCAGTAATAGCATATACTCCTTTTCTTTTAGGAATAAAGGTTGAATCGGATATATTATACTCATCTTTTAAATCAAATTGTTTAGTTTCATACGTAATCTGTTGAATTTGTGTTGTAAGTACATTCTGGTTAAATGCTTTTACAGCTCTAAATGCGGATGGTCTAATTAATTGTAGTAAAGCTATTATAGGATTACCCCCTTTTACATTAACTTATGAATTATGTAGAAAGAGTGATTGGACCAGAGGTTTTGCTTTGATTTGAATGTATACTTTTTTATTTGTTTTTGATGATATCAGGAGATTTGTTGTGAAGTCAATATTTTAGGGGATATGAATGTAAACAAATATACAAAAGTTTACTTTCGAGAATAACAAAAACGAGGATTTAGGTAGCACGACTTAGACTAGCAATTGTACTTGCCGAAATCCACTCATCAATGGATTTCGGCAAGTGATGGCATGTCGCCAAGCCGAACATACTAAAAACAAGAGGATGTTAATAAAATGGAATTGTTGTAAAAGTAGTAGGATATATACTTTGAGATGTATATTCTATAGCTGGATAATATTGTATTGTTCCATGATAAGGTATAGCTGGATGATAATAGTATGGCATATGTTGCATTGCATGTTGCATTGCATGGATTGTTACTTGAGCTGCATGGAGTGAAAAGACTGGGCCTGCTTGTCTGTTTCCAATATAGTAAGGATTTATCATAATAATTCACCTCAGTTAAAAATAAATAAACATTTATATAATATGTCTAAAAATTAAACAAAGTGTTTAAGTGGCAGAAAATGCGAGTGTTGTGGTGTGGATCAGGTATTCAGTCGCCAATAAGTGGAATGAAATAAATGTAATTAAACGAGTTATATATGGCGTCTGTCAACGGTAAGCGGACCGGAGGGAGCATTAAGGAGTTGACATACTTACTACACCCAGACCCTCTTGTGGTTGTCAAACGGTACCCGTTTGACCCTGCCTACCGGCGAGGGAGCTCCCTCAAAAATGAGGGGGGTGGGGGAGTTTTTTTATGGGGTCTGGGGAAGATTTCCCCAGTGGGTTTGGGCAAAGCCCAAGGTTTGTTTTTGCCATGCTATGCATGGCTCGGCAAAGCCGGAAAGCGTCGCAGACCCCTATCGATTTTGATGCGTTAGCGTCAAAATACGTATAGGGTTACGTTAATTGACTCCATTTCGTCGCTTTGCTAGACTTATGGTATCAATTAATCTAGGGGAAGTGGTGGCACTTTATGTTGTTCTCTATCTTATTTAACCAATCTCACCAAAGTTCATTGAGCCATAATAATAGGGAAAACATTCATGGAAATCCTGGCATCGATCCAACCAGGTTAGACAAGAATATTTACTTTGTTCAAAAGGACATCCGAAGTGTATACAAGGATGTCTTTCAAGAAACGATAGATAAGTATAATCAAAAGTTACTATGACAAAATAAAAAAAAGATACAAAGACATATGAGCAATGAGAATTGGTTGTAGCGGTTGGAGAATGTAAAGATAACCCAAAGTATAGGGGAGCCAAAAAGGAAGCGTTAAAACGGTGTGCTGAGGCATATGAAAGCAACTGTGTTAGATAAGAGGGGAGAAAAGTTATTGAATAGCCATTTTTTAAGTGTACTTGTTTTCAAAAGGAAAATGCTGTGATATTGTCGAAGTATGAAAAAAGTAAAAAACCCCGCGAGTCGGCAAACTTAGGGGTTTTTTATGGAAAATTATGAAGGGGTTACCCCTTATTTACTATTTAAGTATCTATATTCTAACATAAGTGGGTTGACTCCTTCTAGTAGAGAAGGAGAGGAATTTTTTTCATGAGTAAAATTATTGATTTTGAGCAATCTGAAAAGAAAGCTAGATCAAGAGAAAATCAAATTGAAAGCTTTTTAGAACAAGCAAATGTGGGTTTATCTTCCGAACAACAGCAATTATTGTTGCAAATTTTACATAGTACAACTGGTGAAGATTATTTTATAGGCAAAAAGAAAAAACGAACTGATGGGGTGAAGTTCGTGCAATTAATTATGGATAACATAAATTATTTAAATAAAATTGGTTACTTACAACCTAAAGAAGAAGCATTTTTGTTTAAACTTACTCCTTATATTGAATTTAAGACAAATGTAATAATAGAAAGAGTAGATAATGAGTTAGAGGTTGAAACAAATGCAGCAACTCCTAGTTATTTAGCTGAACAATTTGGAAATACTAGAGAATATATTTCTAGGATTATGAATTCCTTATTAAAGAAAGGTATACTTGGTGTTGCTGAATCTGGAATGACTACTGAGGATGGAAGAATTTGCTCTTCTAGAACATGGTTTGTGAATCCTAATGTTATGTGTTGTTCTCCCAAAGATGGTGTAGACAAGGCAACTCAACATATTTTTAAAAGATCTCTTCGTAATTTTAAAATTAAAGATAGTAGTAAAAAACATAAATTACCAGTTTATTTATTTTAAAAAAAGCCTGACTTTTAGTCTTGCTTTTTTTTATTTTGTCTTATTTTACATTTTTTAGGTGTGATCATTTAATCACACAGGTGTGATCATTTGATCACACCCTACCCCCTTTAAACCCTTGATATTATTGAGTTTTTGTATTTTTCCTTTCTCACTCTCTATATATAGCTAAAAGTTCCGCAAGGAACGGGTTGTATTTTTGAGAAGAACACTCAAAAATCTCCACCCTTAAAATAAAAAAGTCGGTTCGTTGATCCTCACCTAAAGGCTACCGCCTTTTCTTTTTGATTTTGTCCTTGCAAAACTTTTTTCGGCTCGTGTGCTTTGCTCGCCAAGCCGACAGACAAAAAGCAAAGCAATGGTTCTCGACTTGGACTAGCAAGTATACGAGCCGAACCGCTTAGATCATTCGTTCTAAAATAGTTCTTATTCAAAGAATAGATACGTAATACGTGGGGTTTCGCCCCCACACGACGAGCCAGCACTCTAGCCAAAAAGCAAATTTCAGACCAAAAGACAAGCACAAGACCACGCTAAGTAAAAAACAATAAGTCATCCATATGGACAGCTCATTTACATAATGATCGTTCTCGGAAGTTAAATATTATCAATGACCGAGAACGTTAAATTATTTATCAAAAAAATTTTCGTTTTTTTAAGGTATACATGGAAAAGAGTAGTACAAAGAGGAATTTAGATTATTAATTTTGAAAGGTAATAAATAGTTGAATGATAAATTAATGGAGTTGATGTAGTTGTATGAAAAAAAGAAGAAAATAATAAATCATTATGAACAATCTATTGATTGGGTAAGAAGTTTAAGACATTTATCTGAAGAGAAATGGAGGATGCAAATAGATAAAGATAAGTGGACTATTGCTGAAGTAATTGGACACCTTATACCTTGGGATGAATTTGTTTTGAATCAGCGTATTCCTTATTTATTTCAGGGTACTCAATTACCAAAGAGTCCAAATGTTAATTTAATAAATTATCAAGCATCAATTGATAGTAAATCTAAAACAAAAGAGGAACTAATTAATCAGTTTATAATGGTAAGGAAAAAGTTGATTAATACAATAAATGATTTAACGGATGAGTTATGGACACAGAACTTAATTTTAGGAAAAAACAAAGTATCACTCTATAGTTACTTTTTAGGCTTAATAGAACATGATCTTCATCATTATAAGCAAATTCAAAGGTTCTTGTAATTATCTAACTTATGGGGTGTTTTAGTTCCATAAGAATCTATAGGGATAGTTAAACTTTTTTTATAAAAAAATAAACTTAAAGTTGTTGGAGAAGAATCCACTTTGATCAATATTTTTTAAAATGGATTCTTTTTATTTATCGTAAAACTTGAGATTGTGGAGCATTTTTAATCAAATTCTATTTCAAAATTATAAAGGGAAAAAAAAGAAAAGATTTTATGAATAGAATATACATATTCGGTTAACATAACGTCTCATTATCGGTAGCAAGGACAAAGGAGAATCCTTGTTTTTATTAAGTTCTTTCTTCTTTCCTATGTAAAATCGATATGCAGGATTTTATACATTGTTGTTATAGCGGAGATTCTAGGGATCCCCGCTATTTTTCGTTTTTACTTTTTTGTATAAAATCTTGTATAAACTGAAAAGGTTTTGATGTTGTTATTGAGAAGTAAGGAGTATCTAATTTTAAAATCGATATGTGTCCCTAAGCTTGGGGCTGTAATATGAACTAAATACATTACTCCTGTGAAGATTATGGAAGTTAAAAATACAAACAAGTGATACGTGAATTATTAGGAAAAAGGGTATATCATTGCTATAGCGAATATATTTTTGAGGTGAAACGCTATGAAGACGTTTTATAGTCCTAGTGACGTGGCGGAGCAATTAGCTATCCAATCATCTACATTACGTAAGTATGCAGACGTGTTAGAAAAAGAGGGTTACACTTTCATAAAAAACGAGCGTGGGCATAGGAAATATAGAGAAAGTGATGTAATGGTATTCCGTAAGGTTATAAACCTAAAGAACGACACAGATATGACACTAGAAAATGCCACAAAGCAAATTGTATCATGGCATCAAGGTGTTGAAGTATTGCCATTGGATCGACATGAAGTTGAGCGCTATGAAGAACCGGATTTCAACGCTACAACGCTACAGACGATGATTCAAGATCAAAAAGAAGTCATTGAAAAACAAAATGATTTGCTCCAGGAATTAACCAAACGATTAACTGAGCAAGACCAGAGATTTATACAAAGAGAATCAGAGTTATTGAGCGCTATACAAACGATACAGGAATCCCAGGTACTTATAGCGACGAATACTAGCGAAGACATGGCGAAGAACCAGGGCCGTGATGAAATGCTAATAAAAACAATAAGGGAAGTCCAGGAAGTTAAGAAGATGATTGCAGCAAGTAAAGATAAGAAATGGTATGAGTTTTGGAAATAATCTTTTGAATCTTTAAATCCTTGATATTATTGAGTTTTTGTATTTTTCCTTTCTCACTATATATATATCTAAAAGTTCCGTAAGGAACGGGTCATGTGCTATTGTGCCAAGCCGAGAGACCAAAAGCAAGCAATATCCGTCCTGCCTTGGATAAGCAATTATACGAGCCGAACTGCTAATGTATCCGTTCAAGATTCTCTTTTGCCCTATATTCCATATAACGCGAAGTTCCTGGGGGCTAGCACTCTTGCCCAAAAGCAAGGAAAACACGCTATACATACATGTGTGGCGTGTTTTCTTAATGAATTTTGATTATTTGTTCTTAGGAGTATCGATTCTTACGGAGTATAGACGTTTTTCAACGTAATGTTTTGAAATAGTAAGAGGTTGTGTGTCTGTACTATTTTTAAATTTTGTATAATTTGGTTTTTTAATTGGTGTTGTTATAGTTTCGGTAAATTCATATGGGTAATTAACTTTAGATTTGTCTTCAAGCATATAGATAGCTCCTTTTTTAGAGTGTTTGTTAAAGAGTTGTACTATAATACAATATGTTTATATATTTTTTTTGGGACTAGATATGTATCAACCAATTTATATTGGGGTATCACCCGATGATTTGGTTGGACTAGTTGGTTCAGTTGTTAACACATAATGAAGTTCTATGTAGAATTTTATTTTCTTCGTATATAAAAATCTTTATCTTTAAATTGTGAAAAATGGATATGAATAAACATACATGTGAGGTTAACATAATGTCTTATTATTGATAACAAATATAAAAGGCTCATCCTTCTTTACAAGGGGATAAGCTTTTTATATAATTTCTCATCAAAAACTAAAAATGTTGAACTATTTTACTGGTGTTTGCGATCACAATGAAAACAAATAAAACAACATCTACGGAACTTATCTTTCTTACATTTACAAGAATTACTATGACATTTAGATTTACAAGAATGACTATCATGCTTACATTTACAAGAATCATTACTACGCTTCGAACAGTTGCTACTACAGCCCATTTTTTATACCTCCTTTTCGAATACGAGTTATATTATTCTATGTTTTAATAAGAAAAATGCTTGTTTATTAACCTATGTTAAATTTCTATAGAAAACCCTCTATTGCAGGATTTTATACATTGTTGATATAGCGGAGATTTCAGGAATCCTCGTTATTTTCTTTTTTTTTTGTATAAAATTTCGTATAAATTATTAAATTGATAGATGTAAAAACTAATAAAAACTTTTCTTTAAATTTTAAAAAGAAGGTGTTACCTTTTTAAAAAAGGAAAACACTATGTAGTAACTATAGAACAGCTTAGAGTAGAGGGAGGACAAGTATGGCTCAAACTTTTTGGGGATCTGAGGTAGCCAAGAACTTAGGTATTGGCTCAAGTACTTTGCGTAAATATTGCTTTGCTCTGGAAGAAGTCGGATATCCTTTTGAGCGGGGTAACAATAATTCGAGAGTTTTTTTTCATAAAGACTTAGCAACTGTTGCTACAGATAGCGTAGCAGATACAGAACACATAAAAGCATTAACAGAACGTATAGAACGATTAGAACAACTTAATTTAGAATTGATTCAAAGGTTAGATCAGCAAAGCAAATTTTTATAGGAAAATGATGCTCAAAGGATAATAAGAGAAGAACAAAGAGATACTCAATTAATGCAAGTATTAAAAGAAATACAAGATAGCAAGCGTCTAATAGTAGCTTCAGAACAAAAGAGATTTTTTTGGAGTCGTCTATTTGGTAAATAAATTAGAATTTAATAATAGAAAGAAAAGTTCACTTTTTATTTGAAAAAAGATAAGAAGTGAATTTTTTGTTTACTAGTAATAATTGATAGGTTGTGTAAATCTAATTTTTATTTCTAAAACAAATTGGTTAATTGTTTTAGAGCATTTTAATTAAGTATTGAATATTATAAGAATGTAATCTGTAGATTACTAATTATTTAATTTAGTAGGAGGTGAATTTTAAAATGCCTTTCACTACTGGTCCAATTGAAAATGTAGGAAATCAGCCTGCTAATGCAAATAGAGCTAAGGTTAAAATCCTCAATCGTACTGGAGGTACACTTACTGGGGTACTTCGATCTTTTAGACTTGATGGTACAAGAACATTAATTGAACAGAGAAACTTTTCTGTAGCTGCTAATGCTTCTGCTCTTGTAATTCTAAGTTTAGTTCACTCTACTTTGGGACAAGCAGAACAATATGAAGTTGAAATTGTCCCTAATCAAAACGGTGGCTTATACAGTGTTTATGGAGTAACTCCTCAGGGTGTTATTATTACTGCACAACGAGTTTTGAATACAGAATTAACGCAGATTCTTTAATATTAAATAAGGGGTTGGTTATCTTTTTAGATAACCAACTCTCTTTATTTAATTGTTAAAAATCATAGATTATAAAAAAGTATTGCTATTTTTGTAAGCGCTTACTATAATAAAGGTAGAAGGATTCACAAAATCTTAATATGAGAATAAAGGAGGAAGTAAAATGGAAATCGCAATGGCAGTTTTAAAATTTGTAGGTGGAATCATTCCATTCGTACAAGAGCTTTTAAAAGCATTTATGTAAGTTGTTTATCCCGCAATTATTTATAAAAATTATCATACAAATGATCTGTATATTAAAAGTGAATTGATGTACAGATCATTTGTGTGAGCAATCTTTAAATAAGAAAGGAGAATCCCAAAAGGAATATGGGATTCTCCTTTTTTTAGTGCATGAAATGTTGCAAAATAACTGACTTGATTTAAGAATATTAATGAGAATTTTTAATTAGCAGCTAGATTGTCCAGTTGTTCCACCAATTCTTACTTGTTGAGTTTGTAATACTTTCAAAGTAAGATCAAGAACGATTTTTTCACGTAAGTGGTCAAATGCTTTTTCATGATGTTTACCACATGATTCTTCATGATGTTTATCATGATCATTATCACATGGTGAGAAGTCAAGCTCATAAAATTCTGCACTAATTATTTCACAAAATGGTTGTTCATTATAGAAAACATTATTTTCAAAGAAGAATTTGTCTAGACGAGGAACATCAGTGTTTTTTGGATTAATAAAACGAGCTTTATTTTCTGAAGAAAAAGCTATGATTGGGTTAGAAGAAAAGTCATTTGCAGTTAAGTCAGCAAAACCAGAGAATCGAACTTTTGCAATTTTATCATGAATCACGCCATTGCAGTCTTTAGCAGCATATTCAATATTTTTACGAATAAAACCTTCTACAAACAATTTTGCTCTTGTTACTCGTAAATACCCTGTTTCATTAATTGGTTCATATTCAACAGGTACTAGTTTACATTGTTGTAAAAATACATCTTTTAACACTCTTTTAATTTCTACTGCTGGTGGACAAAGTGGGATATTTGCTTCTACTACAATTTGAAGTGTTCTTTCTGCTAATA
>NZ_JBBOUC010000005.1:0-77644 GCF_038005885.1 Bacillus sp. FSL H8-0534 | reverse complement strand
TAAGAAAAATGAATCAAAATCTATTTTATTTTTTACTTAGATTTGAGTTTTAATAAATACAAAACAGCACAAATCGCATATTAAAATGACTTGTACTGTTTTATTTATGTATTATTTTTTAGACAAGATATACTTAAAACTTATACAAAATTTAAAACGCAGGTACTAATTTCCACACAACTTCTTCTTTACCTAAATAGGTCCTTGTACGAGGGCCATGCATTGAGAATTCAACCTCTTTATAATTTAGGTATCCTCCTTCTGCTTGCAGTGTATATCCTCCCTCTACAGGAGTTATATCCCAATACGCTGCATCTTTCTCCCTACTAAAATTCACACCATTCCCCCATACTCGGATCCAATAAGAACCTAACATGGCTACAGGCATTTCAATACGATACTTCTTGTTTTCTTCAGAAAAATGCAATTTCACAGGATCTGCGGAAGGGTTTTCTACTGTTTTACCGTGTGAACTAACTAGTACTGGTAACGTAGTATTATAAAGTAGATGGGAAATTAATCCTCTTGTTGGTGAATCTGCTGGAACTATATAATAGTTTTTACTTGTATCAATGCTATCATCTACTTCGTTTACTGAATTAGATGATACGGATGCACTTGCCTTCTCTATTGGCAAAAATCCTAAAAATGTAACCAAAACAAGGAAAGATATTAATACTCCTTTAATCCTCATAACAACACTCCTTCAAAATACTCTGATTATACAATAATTGTAAATTATAATTTTATATTTTTCAATATTAAGAAAATTAATTAGGATAAAAAACAGTAATAAATAAAATATATTTGAAAGTAAACTTTTTATTATTTGTTTACATTCATTTCCCCTCAAACATTGAATTTACCTCAATTCCCTTGATATCCTCAAAATCTGAAAGGAAAGTATACATTCAAAACACTATAAATAAAGAGGATAAGATAGCTGTAAACAAAAAAGAAAAAGCTAAATCTAGATTAGCTTTTTTACATAATTTCCGTCAATGGAAGATAAAATCATTAAATTCGTTTATAATAATTTATAAGATAAGGAGGTGATTCGTATGATAACAAATCAAGTTAAAACAGAAATTTTATTAAACAGAATATCCATGATAATACTAGCTTCTCTTTGTATATCTATTATAGCTTTACTTATGAATTATTTTGAAACAGGACATGTTGAAAATATCCAAATCTTTATTGTCAGCATTCTTGCCATTCTCACATCAGTTTTTTCAATTACTAATTATAAATTTATAAAAAAAGGATGAATACATTTTTTCATCTTCAGTTAACATAACCCCACTTATCGGTATTCAATGTATCTAGAAAAAACTCCTTCAGTTTACTTGCTGAAGGGGTTTCGTATTTACATAATTCCCGTTATTGAAAGTTATTGCAAACCCCTCTCCTTCTCGAAAAGAGTTATTTGGTTCGTTCGAATATAATCTCAAAATATTTAGCGTATCCTGCAGTTGCTGGAGCAAAGATTTGAACAAATTTCCAACCTTCTTCAGCATGTTCGGCAATAATACGTTTATAATCTTCTTTAGGTTCCCCATTCCATTTATTAGCTTCGACTTTAACGAATTTGTAATCGTACATATTCTCTCCTCCTTTTCCTAATTGTATCATTTAGAAGAAGCGATATGTTTTGTAATTCTAGTTGTATATCCTATACATGTTGGGTTAACATAACGTCTCATTATCGGGATTCAATGTATTTAGAGGACTATTAAAAGTCCTCCAGATTGTTTAACTGGGGGACTTTCGTGTTCACATAATTATCGTTCTCGGAAGTTAATAAATTTATATCTTGCTTTTCTTAGATAGAATGCTAATAATAACAAAACCACTAAATATAATTAAGCATATAAATAAAATTAGATTTTGGCTGGAATTATCATATTCTCGGTTTTTTTTTTAAAACTGATATTTTAGTATTATAATATTTGTGGTAAATAATATGTTGAAATTAAGGAGATATTATGGAAACGAAATTACGGAAAATCATTTTAACTGGCACCATATGCTATACGATTTTAGTTTTATTTTTTATGTTCTTTGCGTTTAACCGGCTCGATAATGTAACCAGCGTAGAACGGTACACCTTTATCCTTGTTCCAGAAGGAGTACCACTTAAATTTCCAGAACTAAATTATTCATGGATTGTTGATTTTGGAAACATTGCTGCTTTTATCCCTTTTGGAATACTATTTCCCCTATTGTATCGTGTTAGATTTGGGAAGTTCATATCCTTATTTGTTTTAGCGATTATCGTTCTAGAAACTATTCAGGCTTTAACATATCTTGGTAGCTTTGATGTAAATGATGTTATTTCCAATACATTGGGTGCAATGATTGGCTATGTTACCTATAGAGTTGGATTTTCTTCAAAAATTTCTTATAAAAAGCTCATGGCTTCGGCTCTATCTATTGTTGTCCTTATAATTGGAGTCATGACGGTCTCTGAAATCATCAAAAAAAGAGAAGGCCCTATTCAAACATTAACTGTTATGAAAGAAATGACAGGAACTACACCTATCACTGAGAACCTCCCAAGTTTCACCGTAACAGGTGAGCAAATAGAGCCGAAAATGAACGTGTATAGCAGTGAAGGTGAATCAACCAAAACATACAACTATATTCTTGGGAACAAAGAAAATGTCTGGCTTTATTTCTATTTCGGTATTCCCGACAATGTAGACTTTAAGGGTGAAACCAAAATAATCGTAGATGGACAAGAAGTATATCGATTAAACGAACAAGCTTCTCAAGGAGCAGAGGCTTTACGGGAGTTGCCTTTTAACAAGGTAAACGAGCTGACCATTAGCGTTTCCGGAAACGCTAAGCTGTGGGACGTTGGAATTAGTGAGTTGAAACATTGGTGGGAGTAAAGAATCAATATTCTAAGGGACTTGTTTTGCACTTTACGTCATGATTGTTCCCTCTATCCTTAAAAAAATGGGTACGAGTTGTCTTTTTAAACTATGAAAATGGCGATGAATAAAAATTCATGTACGGTTGACATAATGTAATATTATCGGTATGTTAACTTTACATAAATACCATATACAACGTACTTTTCTTTTATTCTAGATGATAAAATGGTAATAAAAGGATAACAAGGAGGTTCGTTATGACTAATTTTGTAAGGAAATCTAGTATATTGCCCTTCATTTTTGTGGGATTAAGTATACTATTTATAGTTCTGATTATTTATATCCCATCTATGTATCGTGAGAAATTTGATTCGACTTCAGGTTACCACATCATTAAGCCGTCTGAATATGACGATGTATATAGCAGAGAGGATCACACAGATTTAGCAATATTTAAAAGGAGAGTAGAAAAAGATCCTCAACTTAAAGGATATAATACATATCCAGGGTTTGAAGGTCGTGGAAAAACCTTTGCGTTAGCGATTGGTAATGAACATAAGAATAGTAACATTAAGATTGAAAAAGTTGTAGAAAAAGAGGGTACAACACAAATTATCATCAAGATTAGCAAGAATTCAAATGACATCGAAAATCCTATGATTGCGTTTCAAGTATACAAAGTTTTAAAAAACATAGAGATTAAAGACAATGAAGGAAACATTTATCCTAAAATTAATGTACAATAAGCAACTTCCGCTAACGAGAATTATGTAAAAAGTAAAGCCGTCCTGATGGATGGTTTTTTGTATTTTTTGCTTAGGGTGGTTTTTTTCCAAAATGCTGGCGATACTCCTACTACTTTTTATTGATTTGGAATGGAGTAGGAAAATGAAAAAAACCTTAATTTTAAAGGTTCTTTTTTTCTAATGTTTTCTGCTTTTCATTATTGGATGTTGGTGCTTCCCATTCGCTTTCGATTTTTCGAAACCATTTACTGATTTTACTTAAATAATATCTCTTTACTTCCCCATATGGAATCCAAATTTCACGTTCTTCTATTCGATCCATTACTTCACTAAGAATCTCATCATGCTCGTATTTTTTAGGTCTTCTATGATTCAATTGTACAAATTTTGTATATTCCCTACGAAGCCAATTAGAAATGCGTTCTTTTTGTTGTTGTCTGAGATGCGACCATTTCTTATTTGTTTGACGGATCTGTCCATTAACTTTTATATGATTTTTCATAGACACGCCCCCTATTACTATCAAAGCGAATATATAACTATCGTAGTACATCGACTTCAAAAGAGGGAAAGAATCCCTTGATGAAGATTTTTGTTTTAGTTATTAATAATTATGGTACGTGAAATTATTAATATTCATCTTGAAAAAGCTCCTCTAAAAGGAGCCGATTATTTAACCAGATTCTTCTGTAATTCCTCTATTATAAGCTCTGCACCTGCTGGGCTTAGCGTAATCTTTCCGTCTGCTAAAGAAATATTTTTATCAGATACTTCTCCTGTTATTGCACAAGCACCATGCGCTTCATATTTTTTCAAGATGATCTTTTCACCTTCTACATAAATCTCTAATGGTGTCTTTTCTTCAATTTCCAGCGTGCGTCTTAACTCCATTGGTATAACGATACGTCCTAATGGATCTAACTTTCGAGTTACTCCTGTTGATTTCATGAAATCTCTCCCTTTTATATTCTATAGCTCTATATTTCTCATACCCTATGCCATTTTCTCATTGTAACAGGCTTTCACCATACATGAGAAACATAATGACCCAAAAACTCACAATCATAACAAGAATGTGTTTAAACCTTTGCTTAAAGGAAATATGACCTTCTTTCATTCTACACGCCCCTTTTCTCTACATCTTTTTATATGTTAAAATAAAGAGGAAAGAAATGTGCCAATTTCTTTCCTCAACGGTCACTCATGACTTTGCTCTTTGTTTGCTTTTAGCAAATAAAGAGCTTTTATTTTTCTTGTTTTGATTTGCTTTCTAACATGGCATAACGTAATAATTTCAGCTTTGTTTCGCTTTTTAATGCTTTCCATTCAGATACCCCAATTTTCATTCTATATCCCCCTTTTATATTATAAGTTCACCCAAATGACAGCTCCTTGCGGATGTTTGTATGGTTGTGGTGCTGAAAACGTAACAGGATTTTTCAGAATCCAAGCATAGATATTTTTGTATTGAGGATTAAAGCTATCTTCTCTAGAAACGCAATGAAATTGCTCACTTGTTTGATATTCATGTAACGTCAATTTTCTACTTGCCACTAGCTCAACAGTACCTAGTACTGTTCCACTACCGCTTTTAATAAGTGCAATTTTTCCTCTTATGTTGGTATTTGTCCCCCTGATTTCCCATGATTTTTCACCTTGTAGAATCTTTTCTATGTAAGGTGATTTTATAATTAAGCCTTTCAAATACTTCCCCTCATTTCAGCTAAACCAATTTTAAATAGATCATAGCCGTATCGGCTTCCTTTATATAAAAGGCATACTTTTTACCAGTCGCTTCTACTGCACCACACAACATTTCCTGATACCTCAAATCTGTTAGATCCATACCTATTTGACCATGTTTTAAAAGAAATTGAAGATCCTTCATCATTTTATTGACCGTTTTCTCCATTCTCTTTTCTCCTCTCAAAATAGTTATATAACTTATATAACTATTTTATTGTTTGTTTTTCCAATTGTCAATATAAGTTATATAACTTATAATACTTTTTATAGAGGAGGGTTAGAATGGCTGTTAACAAAGAAAAGAACACTCAAATTTTAGTTACATTTACAAAAGAACAAGTGGAGCAAATCGAACAATTTTGGCATGAAAATAAACTCAAGAATCGAAATGAAGCAATTCGCCAACTCGTTGAGAAAGGGTTAAGTCGCAAATAACGGCTAGCCTTTTTTATTCCCCCTAAAACCCATATATCCTATTTAAGACCTTTAATAATCATCAGATTTGTTTCTCTTCTGTTTAAGACCTATTGCACTATTCACCCGACAGAAATGCGATACAATCAAATTTGAGAGGTCATTTTTTATAAGAGGTGTCTTTTTGATAATAATTTCCTAAAAATAGAAATTGAGCTGGATTTTCATCACAGCTCAATTATTTATTGGTTCTGTATGTGTACATGTAGGATATTGAGAACATCCAAAAAACTTGTTTCCAGTTTTATTTGAATTTCGTACCACTAAATGATTTTTACATGCCGGGCATTTCCTTTCTGCAGGATCTACACCATGATACACATCTTCAGCCGAATACTCTGGATTTACTTTGTTAATCAATTTTTGAAGTTCTACACGATCTATTAGCTTTACATGACATGCTTCCGCTAATTCTTTCGCTTGTTTTGTATATACACTGTTTGTGACAACCCATGCCTCATGTGCTTGATAATAAGTTTTCGCTGCGTATATCTCTTGTACTGCACTTATCCCGACCCGATTTTTCACACCGTATCTTTTCGCCTGGATTACAATTCTGTTTTTCCCTTTTAATATCAAATCAGCACCATAGTCTCCTGTTTTTCTTGTGACAACTGGTCGATAATCTAGCTCTCGAAAGAGAGCTTTTAAATACACTTCAAACTGGTGACCATCCATTTTATCAATGTACTGAATACCTGACTTTGCCATCATCTTCAATACTCTTTTCTCTTGGATAATTCGATGAACAAACATATAAATACGAAAGAGAACATAAAAAATAAAAACATACATGAAAGCCTGTACCATGCTAGATACAGGCACAACTGGTATAAGTTGCCCGACTGGCAGATTAGACACTACGTTCCATCTCCTTTTTCTGTATTCGTACCGCTTGTTTCTTTTGCTGTCCCTGCGGTTGTATATGAGATTGTTGTTGTTTTTCTGTTGATTGTATGACCGCCTTCAGTACATCATTCCAATCTTTTTCCTGAGAAGGAAGATGCATTTGAACACGTGGTGTAATCGTTAAGGCTCCCATTTTTTCCGTAAATTCTTTCCCCGCTTTATCATTATCTACTGCCAGGACAATCCGACTCACGGAAAGCCCTTCATCTTTTGCCTCTTTAAATGTACGTAAAACGGTTTTCATCTTCAGTCCATTCATACTGACTAACCTTGTATTTTGTAGTCGGTTTTGTTGTAATGTCCAATACGAAAGAAGGTCAATTGGACTCTCAAAATAATAAATGGATGTTGGTTTCCCAACATCCACCATAAATCCCGTATGCGGTTTTCCATTCGGCAAAATTTGTTTAAAAGAACCTCGCCTATTTTCCATCTTAACCGTCCCTTGACGCTCCGCACCTACTACATTTCCTGTTCCACCTTGTTCCCGCCATTTAAACACCACATTCTTCTTTTTATCCTGCGCAATCAGACCCTGCCCAATTAGCCAATTCACTAAACGAGAATCAATTTTCCGCTCATCGGTTAAATAGTGCTTAATGGCTTGTTTATCCTGGACTTCTAAATGCCCTGGATAACGAAAGGGCTCATCTTGTTTTGGTTCTTCTTCCTTAGAAGATGTAAAAGTAGGATAATCACCAAAATTCACGTCTCGAACTGCTTCTTGAAAAGTCATACCATAGTACATTCTAGCAAAGCTAATCGCTCCATATCCCTTCTCTCCCCGGCTATTCCATGCATACATATTGTCACGAATTAACAAGCTATCGTGCTCCGTATGTCGATAATAGTTTCCCTCTTTTTGAAATTTCTCCCCTTTAGCTTCTAAATACGACAACAAATCCACATCTTTTGCTTTCATGACTTCCTCCTCTGCCAGTCGATATGTCATGTTGGCACCTCCCCTTGTTGTGAATGGTTTCAAGAATAAAAAAAGAGAACTGTTTGTATCAGTTCTCTACATCATTTATTTTCCAAATAAGAATTTTAATCGTTTTTCTTGCGTGCTATAAGATAAACGAGCATCAAATTTCTTCCCATTATTTTTGGACTCAAACCCTTTGATTTGATCGGTCATATTCTTTTCTAATATTTTGATCACATTGTTACTACTAATTTTCTTTCCAGACACGATCCCTGGAATAATGAATTCACAAGTCTTTTTATATTGCTCGCATAAGTAATTTGATTTACCTACAATTACTCGGCTCTTGCATAGCGGACATTTCCCTAGTGTACGATCTTCCATTGTTGGAAAACGAAACTTTAGCCCCTCCTTATCCAAGTATAGTGCCGCTGTAAATTCACCCTTTTCTCCTTTAAATCCTTGAATGAAGTCTGAACATTGCCCCGTCAAAATCTTTTTTAGTTGAGAAGGGGGAATCGCTTTTTCTTTGATTTTTGCTGGCAGCATGAACTTACAACCATTTTTATATTCTGTGCACCCAAAAAATGTTTTTCGATGAAGAATGTCCCCTTTCTTACAGTCTGGACACTTCCCAAGAGACAGCTCTTCTGTCGTTGGAAACTGGAACTGTACTTTGCCTTCTCGGAATACTAAATACGCTGAAAACTCTTTCTCACCGGATTTAAAGCCTTTTAACAGATCCGTTTTCTTACTTTCAAACAGCTTTTTTACTTGTGCTTCAGGAATCGATTTCTCTTTAATTTTCTTCGGTATACGGATCTCACATTCTGGATAATTACTACATCCATAGAAGTTGCCCTTATGAAGGATTTTCCCCTTTTTACATGGGCAACGGCATACTTCAATTTGTTGATTCCAATTCAAAATCATTTCATCCGCTACTTTTTCTTCTGTTTCTCCAAGTTTTGCAACGGTTTCTTTTACAAATGTATTCGTATTTTCCACAAATTCACCGTATTGCATTTCCTTCTTTTCGATCATATGAATCATCCCTTCCATTTCAGCCGTATAAGCTGGATTTTTGATTTCATCTATCGGAAATTTTTCTACAAATGCACGACCAATTTTCGTAGTACGAATTTGGCCATTGGTAACTGTGATGTAATTTCTCGTTGCGAGTTTTGGAATAAAGGTCTCCTCTGTCGCAACCGTCCCAATACGTTTTCCTTTCATTAGCTCTTTTAAATGGTCATCATCTAATTTACGACCGGCGGTCTCCATAAACGTTAGAATGGAGCTTTCAGTATGAAATGCTGGTTTCTTTGTTTTCGACTGCATTAAGTCATGTTTTACGATTTGGAACGAGTCTCCTTCATATAAAAAAGGGATTTGAAAGCTTTCCACAGACCCTTCTTCCATGTCCTCGTGAAATACGCTTAAAAATCCCTTCTCTTGAAGCACCTTCTCTTTTGTACTATATATATTTTCATCTTGGTCCATAAACTGTGCTTCACGCACCAAATAAACAGCCGGTGACATAAAATTCCCAATGAATCGCTTTACAATGAGATCATATAATTGAATTTCTAATGGTTTTCTATTGGTCCCGTCATATGGTTTTGTTGTCGGGATGATGGCAAAGTGACTATCTACAAGTTCATCGTTAAAAGTGACATGTTTTTCTGTAATGGTATGCGTATCTACAAGTTGCACCAAATCCGCATAATTGGTAGACTGCAAGGCTTTGAATACTTCTTGTACTCTGCCTACCTTTTCCGTTGGCAAATGCCTGGACGATGAACGAGGATACGAAATCCAACCTTCTTCATATAAACTCTGAATATGTTTTTTTGCGGTCTCTGCGCTCACTTTCAATTTTGAATGTGCTTCTTTATACAAATCCGTCAGGTTATATAACAATTTTGGTTTCTTTTTTCTGGTACTCTCCTTAAACTCCGTTACCGTTAATTCTGTACCAACTAATTTAGCACCACGCTTTTGCAAAGGAGCTGGATCTAATAACTGATCTTCTGTCTTCATAACAGCTTCTAATCCATTCTCTGTGATGAGTTTTAGATTATAGTAGGTCTGTTCCTTATAATTTTCTATGGCTACCTCACGTTGCCAAATCTCATGTAACAGGCACATTTGCACACGTCCTGTTGCCAATAAGAATTGATTTTTAGCAAGTTTCGTTGTACATCCTCTCGTCACATTAATTCCGAGAAGATAGTCTAGGTATTGCCTTGCTTTTGCGGAATTTGCAAGTCCGTCATAGTGTTCCCCTGGCTCTAATCGGTTCAGTCCTGCCTCTAATTCTGCTGGCTCATACGAAGCAAGCCAGAGGCGAGATTGTCGTTTATTTACACTCGCATATTCATACATTTCACGATAAATCAGCTCGCCCTCACGGTCTCCATCACAAGCGTTGACCACATGATCTACATCCTGACGTTGCAATAGATCTACTAAAATATTGATTTGTTCGATATAATCTTGCTTCACTTTGTATTCCGGCTCTAACAAAAGGGGCAAGTGTTCGAATTTAAATTCTTTGTATTTCTCATCTATTTCTTCTGGATGCTTCAGCTCTAATAAATGACCGGAACACCAACTAATAATATATTTTTGATTTTCAAAGTAACCAAAGTACGGCTTACTTCCCATATGCTTCTCTGCATTTCGAAATCGTGGTGATTTCAATAATTCGTATGCAACTTTCGGCTTTTCCGCAATAAATAATGTTTTTCCCATTACCCATTCCTCCTCATGTATGTAACATCTTTAATTTTGACGCTTGATTCTCCACATTTTGAAGCGTTTCATCACACATTGCCCCATCCATAAACAAATGTTCAATGCCACAACTACAAGCAACATACAGCCAGCAAATAACCATGGATTCATGACATCTTTCTCCATTCCCAATCTTTCTGCAGAAAGACATACATTTGTTTTTTCTCTGACAGTATTTCACGTGCCAGTTGAATTTTTTCTATTGGGAACAGAATAAAAATCAGTTCTTCAGCATTCCTTGTCTCTGCCCATACACCCGTATAATCAATATCTACAATCTCAACAACGTTTACCATTCTCTTCTCTCCTTTCGCTTTTAAAAAGAAGAAGAGCACTGTTTAACAGTACTCTCCTCAACCTATATCTATCTAGCATGTTCCATTTCCGCTTCTTTTGGCTGCTCTTTCTTTTTTACGTTTTTAAACTGATGAAAAAGTTGTGCGAATTTATTTTGACTTTTTGGTTCTTTCTCCTGGCTCGATTCTTTTTTACTATTTTTATCATATTCTTGTTTTTCTTGATCTAAGGCTTTTTCAATGCTGGACAACTTTTCCCGCTGGGAATCTGTTAGATTCATTCCTTTTAACTCCTGAAGAGCTTCCTTTTTCAACCGGTATACTTCAGGATATGAATGTGTCTTCTCAAACTCTTTCATTTCTTTGACACGCTCTTCCCGACTTTTCGTATACGTTTCTTCTTGTTGCCCTGGACTATTATCCTGTTTTTCTTTTGATGAGGTTTGTTTATTTGGATCTGATCCCTTTTCATTATCAACTCCTAATAACATAAGCAATTCTGCCTGGTATTGTTCCTTGTAACGTATCTCATCCTGAGAAGGGGCAATCCCTTCTAAAATTTGTTCCTTATACGATTCTTTATATGCCTCTTTTGGCATTGCTTTAGGCATCACCACATGATTTTTTTCATCTAATGACTCTAGAGGTGAGAAAGACTGTTCTACTTGATTTCCCCTCTTTTGATTGGCTGTTTCATCCATTCTTTGCCGCTCAATCGCTCTTTGTTTTATCAAATTTTTCACCACATCAGACAATTGCTTCTCTCCTGTAAGTCGAAGAGAAGATTTCGACCAATTCTCACCATCTATTTCTTTTTCATATACTTTTACTTTCCCTGTATCATGATGAATATCAATTGTGATATCTCCTTGCCCCCAGTCCATTGCACTTGTCACTGATGGAATCGCAAAACGAGTAACACCTGGTTCCACTCCTCGTTGTTTTTCATGCATATTCCCTTCAGGGAACCTTTCTATTTGTTTTCCAGCCGTTTTCAACGCATATTTGTACAACGCCTCTTTTACCTCTTCTTGTTTGACTTGTTCTTTTATATTCATTTTTCATTCCTCCTTAAAATAAAAAATCACTTTTCGCTCTCAACGATAGGTGATGACAATGTTTCTTTATTGAATTGTGTAAACATGCCATCTATCGTTCTAATTCCACCTCTTGTTTCTTTTTCTTCGCAACATTTTGGAACTGTGCAAAGTTAGAGAATGGTTCAAACTGTTTTTCTCGATCAACCACTTTCGATTCGGTCTGCTTCGTAACTGTAACTCCTTCTTTGTTCAATTTTTCTTGTACTTTACTTTCTAATTGATTAACAGATTCTTGGGTAATGAGTTCATTATCAATTGCTACATTTTTGGTTGCAAAATAACGTTCTTCCACTTGTACACGGCTTATAATACTATCAATATCGTTCACAGTTTCATTAGATTGAGCCCTTTTAAATACTTCATATTTTTCACTTAATTCTTTTTCCATCGAAGCCGTAACATGTTTAGCTGTATGCGGAAGTGGCTGTAATTTTTGTTCTAATGACTCAATTGGTGCATAACCTTCCTGTTTCATTTCTTTATATAACTCTACTTCTTTTTCACTAAACCTTAACTCTTTTGGATCCTCAGCTTTATCTACAAAATCCACTTCTCTTTGTACCCATTTATCATATATGGCTATTTTGACTAGATCATTTAAATCAATCTGTGCATCCTTTTGATGTACAACAAACGAATTTTCTTTCCCCTCAAAAACAGAATTATGGACTGTCTCATATAAATCTGGTTGCAAAATTTTATTTAAGTGAACATCTTTTACACTACCGTTTTTTTCCGTTAAAGATACAGATAAACCTTCTTGATTTGGTTCTTCTTCCTTCCGTATTGGTATGTCAGTAATCTCTTTAGTAAAAGCATCCATCATGTGTATTTTTCCACCATACATATCTTGCACATCTTTATACAACACTTCGATTGTAACCAAATGGGCTTTCTCATGATATGGAGATGCATATAAACCATCTGACTCTGTTTTTGCCATACTATCTACCTCTTTCCCTTTTTTATTATTGATTTCTTTATCTAAAATACTTTCAATTGTTTCAATAAATTCCACAGACGTTTCATGTACTTCTTTTAGCAATTTGGATTTATCTTTTAACTCTTTCCCTTGCGTCCAGTTTGCTAAGTATCCTAACGAATACTCGCTTGTATCAATTCCAAAATAGGAAGAAACCGTATAAGCTGCCATTTCTGCCTGAAACTCTTTTTCTGGTGCCGTGTAATTCATATGTGTTTCGGCTGTGTGAAGTTTGGCATGGGCAAGCTCATGAAGAAGTGTTTTCACATTCTGTAATTCACTATTTCGTGGATTTAAAGCAACTTCTTTTGTTAGGGTATAGCTCACCCCCTTTGCGACCCCAAGCTCTTGTTTCGGTTCAATAATTTTCACACCGTTTTTTTCCGCAATAGCTTCCATACCTTTGTACAAACTCTTATAATTTTTCACAGTTCCTTCTAGCCAACGATTTGGAAAAATATGAGGCAAATCTTCCGCTTTTGCGTTCGTTTGCGACACATCGAATACATAGCCGACAGAAAAATATAGACGACCTGGTTTCACTTCTATACTTTTAGATTCAATCTGTTTTTTCTCTTCTTCATTCGCTTTTGCAACAGGTTTCCAAGTTCCCCTTTTGTCTTTAAATTTTGCTGTTGTTCGGTTCGGAACAAGGATCTGTATTCCTTTCTCACCCTTATTAACCGAAAATCCTTTTTCTTTCCAAAAAGAAAAGGAACCCACGGCTCTGGATCCCTCAAATTGATTCTGTATTAATGCAATATTGGATGGTGAATAGTGATAAAACTTTGCCATAAATGATAAATATTCTTTTAAATCTTCTGGTGAACGAAAATAACCTTCTATGCTTTTTTCCATCTTTTTTGTTAGTGCTACTACCTTTTGTTTTTTCTCTTCAAATGAAACAGGGGAACGCTTTTTACTCATTGTTTTCCGCTCCCTTTGATGAAGCTTCTATTAATTCATCCATCGTTTCTTCATTCCAAGTTTCTAAGTCTGTTGGAACACATATTTTATGAGTTTTCATGTTGATGGGAATCAGTAAATCGTTTTCTGGAAGCTCAATATAATCAAATAACTCTTGTTCTTCCTCTTCTGTTAATGGGATTGTTACTTCTTGATTTGCGACGTGAAAAGTAACTTCTCTTTCGCCAATAGATTTTATAATTCCAAGTTCAATATCTTCATGAAATAGTAACATTTCTTCTTCCCCTTTTCCTTTTAATTGTACTGATATTTCTTCCTCACAATCTCATCAAGTGGCTCTATAGGTTCACCTCCCCAATTGGAACAAACACTTCTTTTGTTTGCCCCCTCGAAGTTTGATAATCCATCTTCTTTTGTCTTTTATGTGCAATTCTTTCCTCTACTACTTCTCTTACATGTTTTGTTGCTTCTGTTTCTGCAATATCAGTTGTGCAAACCCCTTGATACTGTTCATGCTCATAGATGCCATTCATAAACTCAATTAACATCTGTGTATTTTTATCAGCACTATTCGTACCAAGTCGGATTTTTGTAAGTTCTTCTTTCAACACCTCATGAAGGTGCTTTGTCACGACTTCTGTAATATATCGAAGCGACCATTCTTGCTGTTTTGCTTGCTCATGATCTCTACACATTTTTGCAAGTGCTACACCGTTATAGCGAATTTGATGTTCTTCCATATAAGCCCTAAAGTAATGATCTGTTTCCTCGTCAATCGTAAATACCCGCTTTACTTCGTTCTCTTTCATCGTTCATATCCCCTCTCATTTTGTTGTTGGATTTCTCTTTGAAGACGCTCATAATAACGTTGATTTTTCCAACTTTCATATTCACTTTTGAATGCACCTTCCATTTTCCTAAGTGCATACTGCATCGAAACATTTTGTTGAAAGTTCTTTTGCTGAATGGGCTTTCGATCTAACATTTTATCAATGCGCTGTCGTTCTTTATCGTATGCTTTCATCTCTTGTAAAAACGCATTTCCCATTCGCTTGTGAAGCTCTTCTATCTTATTTCCTTTATAATTTTCATAGCGTTTCTTATCACCAGAACCTTCTCCATATGCTCTCTTTAATACATCTACTTCTTTATCTAACTTTTGAAGAAACTGTTTATAATCTTCTTTATGATGCTTCTCAATATATTTTTTCGTTAATGCATCGAGATGAGGACGGAGTGGGCGCAATGTATTGTAACTGTATTGCCATTGCCTTTTATCTTCTGGTAAGCGTTTATAAATGAACTGGAATAATGGTTTTAGCTCTCGATTGCGCCATGTGAATGTGGAATCTTCTTTCTTTTTTGCAACCATATTCTTTCGAATCAAATCGTTAATCTGTTTTTGTTCCTGACCACGATCCATAATATTTTGAACAACTTTTCCTTTCATCGCATCTAATGTTTTTTGTTTTCGCTTCCCTCGTTCTCTCGTTGGAAATGGCTCAACAGTTGCGACATGAATGTGAAGGTTATCCGTATTATAGTGAATCGCTCCTGACCAAATTGCTGTATGTTCTAGCTTCTCTCTTTTTAACATTTCTTTCATCGCTAACCGGGTGACATCCATTAATTTTGTTTCATCTACAGTACGTGTTCTAGGATCGTACACGCCATGTTCAGCGAGCCAGTCATTATCAAAAGTGATGACATCTTGCCACATAATACTTTTATTTTTTTGAGCGAGCTGAAACATCTTTTTTAGGTCTTTCTTTTCATTTTCCTTTAAACCGTTACTATGCTCTGTGAAGAGGGAAGATGTCTTCTTTGAATCTCCCATATAATCCTGATACAGAGAAAACATTTTCTGATGTGCTTCCCCTTCTCTTTTCGCATCTTCTCGGTCAACGTACTCCACATAATCCTGAAATGTCTTTCCATCTGCCGTAACAAAACGAGACACTGTCACCACACCAGGCGTCACCGTTGCTTGTGAAGGACTTGTTGTTTGGCTCATACCTCATCATCCTGCGTCATCATTTGTAAAAAGGCATTCATTTCTTTTACAGCTTCGAAACAACTTTCCATCGCATAGATATTTTTTTCGAGCAACTGTTGAAGATACAATTCACGATTTTGTTGTTCCTGGTAAAACGCCAATGTTTCAATTTGTCCTTTTAAAAATTCCTGTCTTGAAATGTTTTTCTTCTTTGCAATTTCATCTAATCTTTTGATCGCAACTGGACTCAAATTTCGGATTTTAATGTCCATCTGTTATTTCGCCTCCATTCGTTCAGAACACTACGCCCAAGAGAGAGAAGAGCATAAGGGGTTTTTGCCCCCACCGAGGGTGTGGGACTAGGCAAAGCCTAGTAAAATCGTGGGGTCATGAAAGTCTTTCAAAAGTCGAGTCGAGGTCGACTCAAATTCCCCTCTAGTTGAGTCACGGTCGAGTCACCTTTCTATACAGGTTGACTCGAGGTTGAATCGTAAATAAAGAAAGTTGAGTCATGGTCGACCCAACTTTTTTCATGAACGCTCTACATCTTTTGCCTTCTCATCTAATTTTTTTATCTTTTCTTTCACTTGTCCTTGCTCCCATTTATATAGTTCAACCTTCTCTTTTGACTGGCTAATATTCGTTTCTTTTGAATTAATTTTTGCGTCGGTTTCCATTTTTTCTGTTTCAGTTTGGTACTTAGAATCGTTCTGCCATTCTGTGATTTGCTCTTGCCACTGTGTTTGTTTAGAGCTTTCTTGTTTCATGATTTCATCGTACTGTTTTACTTTTTCTTTTAAGATTTTTTGTTCCATACCGATAAACACTTTCGCATACGTACCTTTACTCTTTTGTGAAATGCCCTCTTCTATTTCTGTTTTCTTTTGGTCGGTGAAGAAAGATTTTAGGAACGTTTGCTTTTCATCTTGTTTTAAAGTTTCGCTGGCTTCTTTATTCTGTTGCTTTGTTTCTACTGTCACATCTCGATTATTTTTTTCAAATACATCCAGCGCAACTGCTTGCCATTTTGGAGATAGTTCTTTCACTTGTACAACCATATTTTCATCATCTTGGTACACCACTTTTACTGGTAATTGAAGATTCGGATTTGCTTTTTCTTGTGCCTGGAACTGATACTTTTCTCCATCTCCTCCCTCTACATGAAGAAACATTTCTATTGTATGAGAAGCTGGATCATACGCTCTTTTCTCTATCGTCATGGTTCGATTTCCAAATAACGTAACCGGCTTTTTCAGCTCTGTATGATAGACTGGTTCTTCATAGGGTAAATATAATTTCGAAGTAAAAAAGCCAAAAAAACCAAAAAACATAAATCCTACAATCAAGCCATATATCCATGATTTTTTACGTCTTAAATTCACACTGTTATTTACAACTTCCATTTACTCAACACCTCACTTTTTTTAAGATGTAACGATCTGAACCGCTAGTTCTTCTACATTGGTTACTTGCCAACTCTCTTGATTTTTTTGCACCGTTACTTTCATAACATTTTTCGTTTTGTCTGTTGTTCCATTCGCTCCAATGGTCACTGTATTTTGAAATTCTACGATCACTTCTACCTGAGAAGCACCAATTCTATAGGCTTGTAAGTATAACTTCATATCAGATGGTTTAGATACGTATGTGTCCTCCATTTCGAATGTATCAGTTGGATAAAAGAGCTGAAACACTTCATCTTTCATTAATTTTTTTGCTTGTTTTCTTCGTCCTTCATACCCCTGCTTTTCTCGATGAAATGATAGTTGAATAAACTTTTCTACTGCTGAAAGATATGATTGTCGCTCTTGTTCTTGTTCCGAAGGAAGAGTTTCCTTCACTTTCTTTTTCAGTTCTTCATTTTCAGTTTGTAACACCTGGTTACGAACTTTTAATTGCTTTACATCACCCGTTTCATCGTTGCGATAATACAAAAAGATGTTCAAAAAAGTAACGCCTGCAATGACAATTGCAAGCGCTACAAACCAGACTTTTCTTTTATCTTTTTCATTCGTTTCACTCACTAATGCCGCCTCCTTAACTTGTAATCCCCTATCCAGTTTTGTTATCATTTTAGTAACGTCTCACATGTCCTTTAAATACTTTAGTCCAGTATGGAGTCGATAAATTTTCGATTGAGACACCTTTATTCGTTTGACAACCAATGAAAGTATTTTGATCAATGACAATGCCAACATGACCGTCATGTTTATACGTATCAAAGAAAATAACATCACCAGCTTTCATTTCCATTGGTGAAATTTGTGTACCAATCTTATTTAAAGTTTCTGTACTTACAGCTCCCATTGGACTCACATTCATCCCAACCTGTTCAAATGCCCAACGTACAAAACTACTACAATCAAAAATCCCTCTTGCAATGTCATTTGTGTTACGTCCACCACCAAATACATAGGTAGAACGTCCAATCCATTGACGCCCTACGTCCGCAACTCGTGAGCCGGAAGAACCGCCTCCTGTGCTTCCTCCACCGCCATTTACTGGTGCGCCAGGTATAAAATATTTCAAAACCGCATCAACATATAAGGCGTCGCCATAACATGCCCCATAGGGTATCATCTCTGGTCTTACACAACGATACATACCCGTATGTTTTACCTTCTGATATGTTTCTGCGGAGAACTGAATTGCTAATTCTTTTGTGTATTTTCCACCGTTTTTTGCAATGAAATCAAAGAATCCTGTTCCAAAGTTGTAAGCCTGTAAGGCTGTTTTAATGTGATCCATATCACCTGGCCCCGTTACACCCGCTCGCTCAATCGCATGCTTAAATTCTTGAACCCCAGCCCAAATACTGTAGTCTGGATCGGTAATACAGTTCGGTGCTTTACAATACTTTGTGTTATATGCTCCTTCTGAGCTTTGCATCGGATCCAATCCACGTCCGCCACTCTCCTGCATCATTTGAGCCAACATTAATGGGACAAACGCTTCTACACCAAATTCCTGTGCATACTTCCGAATGGTAGGTTCCCATTTCAACACTTCAGCTGAAACATTTGCTGTCCCCATACCACCTTTTGGGTATGTAATATCCCCTTGCTTTTTATTCCCTTCCATTCCACCAATTAGTGTCATTGTAGCTCCTATAAGAAAAATCCCAAGGAGAAAAAGTAGACTCAGAGCAATCACAATGAGCCACTTTTTCGGAATAACCTTCAGTACAAGATGCATGAATTATGCCCCTCCTCCAAACAACGCTAACTCTTCTTCTGTTACATCGACTTTAAATAAAATGTTCTTCACGGCACTGATACATAAGAGAACATCTCCTGTTGGTAAAAAAGGTATTTCATTCAGTTCACTTGTACTGATTTGTCCCGCAAATACTCGCCGTAACATATCTAGGTTGTTGCTGTCTTGTTGCATAATGAATTTGTACTGTGTTAATTCAAATAGCTTCTTAATCTCTTCTACTGCTGCTACACTAGCATCCTCTGGAACAAAGTCACGAATCGAATGACTCGCAAATACAATGCCTGCAAAATATTTTCGAGCTTCTCGGCTAAACTTGATCGTGAATTGCACCGCATGTTGACTTCGTTCACTCGTATTAATTAAATGATGAGCTTCATCCATAATGATGAGATACCGAATGACATCTTCAAATTGTATTTCTTTTCTATCAAATGCTTTCCACTGTGGCTTTCCGTTTTCTAACATCTCATCCCACATCAAGTTCATAACGCTGAAAATCTGAGCTTGATAGATTTCCGGTTTTAAACTCATCAGGTGGCGCAATGAAAAAAAGACGATTTGCTCTTTTGAGAAATCGTCTATCGTTGAAATGCCATTAAATAAGTGTCCAAAGTTATCTACTAAATTGATTAGATTTAATTCAATCAACTCTAACCGTTTCTTACGAGTATCGCTGACATTAGAACGGTGAATTCCTTTTTCTATATCTTCATATAGTTCTGTGCGAACAAGATACAAATAATTTGAGAAAATAGGATACTCGTTTGCTAACAAACCTGTAATATTATTTTCCGCACCTGGTTCATCATTCCACAGTTCCTTTTCCACATACATTTTACGAAGTAAATTCTCATATTCTTTAATTTCATCATCCTTTGCTTCTGGTGCAATAAAACGATAAAAGATACTAAGTTTAGATAGATGTTGAGTAAAGGATACTTCTTCTGTTTCAGCCGTTTTATATACTTGGAGTGGATTGATTTGTCCTTGTGATCCATCTAATGCAATTTGCTTCCCGTTATACTCTTGCACAATATCTTCAAACTCACCTGTAATATCAAAGCCTCGAATCTTATACCCCTTCATTGCATTATCACTCATGATTTTTTTCAGTAAAGTAGATTTACCCGCACCCATCTTTCCGATAACCACGCCATTGTAACTTTTACGTTGTTTATCTTTATGGAACAAATCAAAAATGACACTCCCCTTTGTCTTGGTTGTGCCATAGTAAATACCATATGGGTCATTTAGAAATGTAAAGTGAAATGGGAATCCCCCTGCTAAAGCAAGAGCTGGTATTTCTTTCCCATTTCGTTTATTAATATATTTCTTCTGCATCTCAAAACTTGATGTTAAAGAAGCCCATTCATGTTCTTGTTCATTTAGGAATATGGCACCTCTAAAATTATAAGATTCTAGTGTTTCCATGACTTCTTTTGCTTGTTTTTCTAGCTCTGCCATCGTTCGTGCTGAAATATAAATGCGTAAATGTACTCGCTTCAGCACCTCGCCTTTTGATACTTGCTGATATAACGTTTCTAACTCACTAAACTGTTGTTCCGCTTCAATTCGCTCAATATTATCTTTAGCGTTCGCATGGCGAACGCTTTGTTCTGCCATTGATTTATTAATCGATTCAACCACAATTTTTCGGCTATCACTGATAATATCAAGCGTTGTAATAACATTTGGCATATTCATGATTGGTTCTAACCAAAAATCATTTACCGTTGTTTGATACCCATATACATGAATGCAGGTTTGTAATCCATCTCCACCTTGAACATATACTTCTTGGAATTTAATCCCCCCTTGTGGTTGAACCTTGGCAACCAATTCCTTATTGATTTGTTTCTTTTCTTTTTTCTCTTCGTTCTTTTGTTTTCTCTTAAAAAACTGAAATACAGACACGTTCATCACCTCTTCTTATTTTTTCGTACCAATTTTTGAATTTTGATTATGCAATTTATATAAAATTTCTATCTTCTTTTCCTCTTCCATCTCTAACAATGGGATGCATCGTTGCAAGTACCGTTTTGACGATTCCACCCGCTCTTTCACAACAAATTCGTTCTCACCATACACGAATAAAAAGTACTCCCGGTTTGTACGCCCCCATTCTAAATACTGAAGTTCTTTCAATTTTTGTACGAGGAAACGTTCATATAACGGATTCTGGCACGTTTCAATCTTCTTGAGTAAAAAACGTTGTTGCGGTTCCGTAGAAACTGGAAAATTCATAGATACAATTTTGATAGACTCTTGGTATGATTGATAATAGTGTGCAAGGTGATAAATCGCATATTCTGCTTCTTCTTCGTTCATGGAATAAATATCTGTACCCTGGATCTGTAAGATATCTACAAAACCTTGTTCTTCTCGAAATTCAAAAACACCCGATTCCGTCATATCAATAATCGGTATCACCTCAGCAATACTCTTTTTGATATGAGGTGGCTTCTCTTTCTTTTTGGATTTTTTTCTTTTTTTCTCTTTTTCCGTCTTCCCTTTGCTTCCCGAATCCTCGTCAATCTTCGCTGTTTTTTTCACAACATCTTTCTTCTTTCCAAGATGTTGCATCAAGTTTTTCTTCTTTTTCTTTACTGGCATCTCTTTTTCTCTCAGAGGTGCAACCGTTGGTTGTGCATCTTTCTTTTCCTGAAATCCTTTTATTTTTACGACTCCCCCTGGCTTTTTTTCTTGCTTTGGCAACTCCAGGGACGGTTTGGCTTCGCTCTTTTTTTCTACTCCTCTATTCATTTCTTTTTCATTGAATAATGCCATGCCATTTCCTCCTTTAATCTTGTTCCTGGTCAATTGCACAATACGTAGAACGTTTTCTAGCTAACATAATAAACAGCACCTCAAACATTCGTTTTTGTGGGTTTGTATTGGGACGAACTATTAAAAGGACACCTACAATCAACATGAAAATATAAAAGGGAATTTGTAACATCGGATGAACCAAGGGCTTAGTCGTCATAGTGAAAACCACAAGCCCTATAATGAACAAGAGATCAAAAAGATATAACACTTTGTTAATTTTCAATTCCGTTCGTATTTCTTTTGGAATTCGATAGTTTGCCATTTTCATTTCCTCCTTTTCAAGCGAAAAAAATAAGCATTCCATGTATGCTTACTGTGTTGTAACCTATGCATCTTTTCTACGATTTTTGGGTGGATTTTGATTTGTATTTTGCCCTTCATTCTTATTTTGGCGTTTGTTTCGGAAACTCTCCCCTGTATTTTGTCCAAGCTGATAAGAACGTCTTGTCTTTTGAACCGTTGGAGAATTATGAAATGCGTTAGAGAGACGATCCTTCGCATATTGACCAATGGTACGGTTTTCTCTTTGCGGTGCTGGAATATCCTCTGTAGAAGTTGGTGCCGTATCTACAGGACGAGATGAACCAGACGAGCTTTCACCACTTGAAGTTGTTCCGCTATGACTTGATTGTGACGGTTCTGATACGCTTGATGACGCTCCGCTACTGCTTGGTTGAGTTCCGCCTGTTGTACTTGATGGTACTCCACTACTACTTGATTTAGAGCCGCCTGTTGTACTTGATGGTGCTCCGCTACTACCTGATTTAGAACCGCCTGTTGTACTTGATGGTGCTCCGCTACTACCTGATTTAGAACCGCCTGTTGTACTTGATGGTGCTCCGCTACTACCTGGTTGAGATTTTCCTGATGCGCCTGATGCACTTGTTGATGTTCCACCACCTCCAGATTGCGTTCCGCCGGATACATTCGCTGAAGAACCCTGCCCTTCATTTTTAGCCTCTTTATCAAAACCAGACGATTTTATTTCATCTTGCAAAGACGTAGCGCCACCGCCTGCCTCGCCTTGGGACGCTTGACTTTTTTCTGTTCCAGAACCTGATTGACCCATTTCATCTTGTATAGATGAATGACCGGTTCCATTTGCCCCGCCATCGGCATCGCTTTGCTTTTCTTTCCCTTCTTTTCCATTCTCTTTACCTTGTTGTTCTTTTCCTTGCTTTTGCTCCTTTTGTTCACCACCATTTGTTTTCCCTGCATTCTTATATCCACTTGCCATACCCGCGGCACCTGCACCTGCTTGTAATGCACCATTACCTGCACTTTTTAACATGTTTCCAGCTTTGGATGCAATATTACTAGTTGCTTTACTAAGCCCTTTTCCAAGTGCGTATCCACCAGCAACGACTCCCCAACCATTTTTAAGACCTGCATCAATTCCAAATAGACGCTCACAAATAACGGGACCATCTACAACCGCAAGGCTCAAACAAATTAAAGCCACGATATAAGCAATTCCATTTACATTTTCATGAATATAGTTCATACCAATGAGATAGAGCTTTAATGAAAGAAAAATCATAATCATGATAAGAAACGCATTTAAAATATTCATCAAGATATGCTTTGTTTTTTGCCCATTTGCCACATCTGCCGGTGCAACTAAGTTTGCTAGAATGTAGCTGAAGGCTAGTTCAAAGCACAATTTCCCAAGTTTGATTGCTGTAAACAATAGCGTCATCCCAATTACAAATAAAGAAGAAGCGATTTTCCAAAACTCCCAGTCCCAGCGGTAATATTTATCTGGCCAAAAATCAAACCAACCATTTTTTAAATCTATCAGTACTTCTTTTCCATCTGGTGCAACGCTCAGTTTCTTTTCTACTATTTTTTGTCCATTCTCTGAAAGCTTGGTATCTTTATCAATTTTAAAATCTTTATCAATTTTTTCTAGGATATCAATCCGTCTGATATTCTCTTGCGGAATTTTATTTGGTTCTTTTAATTTGCTAGTTTTCCACTTTTCTATATCAAACTGTGCTACATCCGTGAGACCATCTTTTATAATCTTTTCACTTGTTGTTCCACTTCCTTTGAGATCCACTGCCTTAATTGCCTTATCTGTAAATTTATCCGCTTGCATCATCGCTGTACTTAATAACACAATTACACCCATACTGATAAAAATATTCACCGCAATCTGTTCACGATTTGTTTTCCGATTGAATATTAAAGTGTATCCAATATAAATGAGCGAAAACGCAAATAACACATAAAAGAGAGGCTGAAAGTCTCGCACAAAAGATTGTACTTCTTCTGATGCAAACAATGTTTTGACTAACAAAATTTTATCTGTAATTCCTTCTAACGCATCTACCAAATACGATAACCCTAAAATAATCATCCAACCAATCGAACGGAGGATATAATTCGTAAACCCACCAATTTCTAAGTACTCACTAAATGTTTTTAGTATTTCTAACACTTTCTCATCATTCATGGTTTCACCCGCTTTCTCTTAAGCTTCAAATACTTCTTGTATCGTCATATCAAGATACTCATCCACTTCGTCTACTCGTATAACAATCGGCGCTTCACCGGTTCCTCCTGGTTGTAACACCACAACGCCATTTCTAAGTCCAATCATTACTTCTCTCCCCGCCATTACTTGATTCCCGTAAACTTGTAAAATTTGTTGTAAGGAATTGGTTACTTGCATCATACTTCCTCCTTTACGCCTTCTTTTTCTAATAAACCATCCATAATTTCACCGTATTTCCCATTAATCAAACGATACGTATTCTTATCAATTTGTCCTGTCGTCACTAATATTTTCAAATCGTCAATAAAGCTTTCCATTGTACTTGCCTGAATATCCGCTAATGGTCTATTCCATTGCTTCACACATTTCTTTTCAATCACACTCCAAATGGAACGATGTGTTTCAAAGAATTCTTCTGCTGTTTTTTGTTTCCAATTTTCTAAGGTTAGTGGTTCAAATACATGAACTGATTCTGCTACTACAACAGGTTCTGATGAATGTGCTTCTTCAGGAATTTCAATCTCTTCATCAATATCCGCAAATTGTGGTTCCTCTGGCTCTTCCTCCGATGGAATTGGTACAGGCTCTGGTTCAGATTCTGGTACAATTTGTTTTGGCTCTTCTGGTTGCCCAGTTGGCTCCTCTTCTTGTTTTGGGAAGAAATCAATTATGAGATCCCTTGGATTCACATATTCATGTAAAGAACGAATGTCGATATCTAAAATGGATTGATCCGTATCAAAGTCATCTCCTAAGTACTCCCAACGGTATTTCATGACCGTTTTCCCTCGGTTCAGAATGGGAAACGGCTCTATCTTTTCAAACTTATTATCCCGACGCTTCATAAAGCGTATTACTGCACTTTCTCCTTCTTGGAACCTCATTAACTCAGTTGGCGTTAATAATGGTTTCGTATCAATCCCTTCTGTCTTACTCTTATCAATTGATAATCCTTTTCCACTCCGAGATAATGAATTGATTGTTTGATTCCCTAACTTTTCAGATATTTCTTTTGCGGTTTCTTTATTACCCGATTGAATATAAATTTGATTCCCGCAATTGTCTTGAATGGTGGTACTTGCATCTCCATATTTCATTTTCAACTGCGGAAGAGCTTGCACAATGAGGTTAAATCGGATGTTTCGTCCTAAACATACCGTTACAATATTCCCCATATCATCAATTGCAGGCATATTTCCAAATTCATCCAATAAATACACTACTTCTCTATGACACTTCCCACCACGAGCTAAACCAGCATACTTGGAGAGCACAAAATATAACTGTCTAATAAAGATTGAGGCAATGACATGATTACTAGAATCATAGTCTGGAACGATCATAAAGACCGCAATTGGTTTTTCAAAAATGACAATGCTATCAATTTGTAATCCATCTTGTTTCTCGACAACTTTGAATGTTGTTTCACCTGTATCCTTGTTGATTGTTTGGATCTCTACAATCATTTTCTTCTTCGTTTTACTCTCCATCACATGAATACGCTGACCTTTTTTTACATTTTGCTGGAAATTCAGTTCAAAACGACCTGCTGTATCTGTTTTGATACTTTCTTTCGAACCATCAGGGAAGATAATCTGTACACGTACCCTTGGTGTTCCTTTTCCTTGCAAGCTCTTCCCAAAGCCTATTCGTTTTAAATCGATACTATTACGAGATGTCATTTTCGCAATGCCATCAAAAGTAAAGATGGATAGTTTACTCATTGTAGTACTAAAGATACTCCCTCGTGTGGTACCACCTTTTGCAAAGCTAGAAGTTGCAAATTGCATCTTCGCAACACTCTCAGCAGGAAGCATTTCAAAATATATATCTAATGCATTTTGGGTATTTCCTTTTGCATCAATTACAATTTCTTTTGAACCAAGCTCGGATAACATGTTTGCGACTGCATACATCGAAATTTTATCTTCTGTTTTTTCTGTAATACATATATCTATAACCGCTAAGATTAATGCATTACATAAGCTCATCGCACTGTTATTCCAGAAAGGATCCTTTACATTTGGATTGTAATAAAGTGAAAAGGATAATGTATTACAAAGTGTCTGAGCTGTTGCTGTATCCCCTTGTTTGTAGGCGTCTTTGATGAGCTGAAGCAAGTTGTAACTCATCGACTCTAACGGGTTAATTAAATTTAAAACTTCAATATGGAAGCCCCGTTTTTCCAGCGTTTTTTTCGATGCCGCTAGCAACTCGCCTTTGGGATCATTTACGATTAAAGACGGCTGAATTTCAGCACGAGAATATGCATCAATTGTTGGAAATACATAGGTTTCCCCTTTACCAGACCTTGTTGTCCCGATGATTAAATTACTAACAGCCCCATCATCTATGAGTAGCCTTCCTGCCTTGGCACTATCTTTTAAATTTTTAATTTCTTGCCACTTTTCCATACCTTTTGCTTCCATCACTTTTTTCGCTTGCTGTAAAATGGATTTCAATGAAATCTCATCATACCTAGAGATGACCACACCACCTTTTCCTTCATATCGTTCCGTTTTTTCAGGAATTGCTCGATATTGCCTTTTCACCTCATCAAGTGTTGCAAAACGAGAAGAATCTTTTTGATTCTGATTTAAATCTTTAAAACTCGAACGAATCTTGTAGGTGAATTGCATGGTACATACACTCGCAATCAGGAATAATACCAAATAAAGTAACAACGGATGTTGAAAGGTATATAGATCCTCTATCCCAATATGAAAGGGCTTTGGATGTAATAAGTCTGAAAATGTTGTCTTCACCAGTTCTACGATGACGTTCCCCAGAAAATTTATGATAAGAAAGATTCCACCAAATAAAAAAGCACACATTGGGATGAGTACTTTCCATTCAGCTAATTTGTATTTCAATGGTGCTTTTTGATGCACATTATCCCCTCCTTTTTAGAAAATAAAAGAGCTGGTTGAAGGTTCAACCAGCTTGTTACCTTTTACTATTAAACTAAAACAGATGATTTGGGCTTATCTCCTCCGTCCTTTGGTGGATCCACTGGCGGTTTTGGTTTATCTCCTCCATCCTTTGGTGGATCCACTGGCGGTTTTGGCTTATCTCCTCCGTCCTTTGGTGGATCCACTGGCGGTTTTGGTTTATCTCCTCCGTCCTTTGGTGGATCCACTGGTGGCTTCGGCTTATCTGGATCCGTTGGCGGATCTACTGGTGGTTTTGGCTTATCTGGATCCGTTGGCGGATCTACTGGTGGTTTTGGCTTATCTGGATCCGTTGGCGGATCTACTGGCGGTTTTGGCTTATCTGGATCCGTTGGTGGATCTACTGGCGGTTTTGGCTTATCTGGATCCGTTGGCGGATCTACTGGTGGTTTTGGCTTATCTGGATCCGTTGGCGGATCTACTGGTGGTTTTGGCTTATCTGGATCCGTTGGTGGATCTACTGGCGGTTTTGGCTTATCTGGATCCGTTGGCGGATCTACTGGCGGTTTTGGCTTATCTGGATCCGTTGGTGGATCTACTGGCGGTTTTGGCTTATCTGGATCCGTTGGCGGATCTACTGGCGGTTTTGGCTTATCTGGATCCGTTGGCGGATCTACTGGTGGTTTTGGCTTATCTGGATCCGTTGGTGGATCTACTGGTGGCTTCGGCTTATCTGGATCCGTTGGCGGATCCACTGGCGGTTTTGGTTTCTCTGGCTCTGTTGGTGGTTCTACAATCGCATCTGGTTGTTTCTCCGTTGGAGCCACATCTACAATGCTTGCTAGTGATAAGTCTGTATTTTGATCACCAAATGCAAATTGGTCACCTTTAACTGTTACTTGCGGACTTCCATCTGTAATAACTGCAACCACATTGTCCTTCGCTGTATCATGAATCGTTTTATCTGAAGTTTCGTTGTCAAATAGAGCTAGAACACGAGAAGTTGTTTCATCACCATTTTGAAGATTACTTGCAATTGTCTTATCCTTATAATTTACTTTGTTTTTATCAATGTCTAGGACGTATGCAACATCTTTATCCTGACTTTGTATCGCATTTTCTGTCATTGTTTCAAAGTCTTTTTTATTTATATCTTCTTTCTTTTCTTCTGGTTTATTTTTATCAACTTTTTTGGTTATAGCTGGCTTACTTTTTGCTGTTTCCTTACTTCCAAACCAACTACAACCAGCACTACCTAATAACAATGAACCACCTACAGCTACAATTCCCATCTGTCTAAAAAATTTCTGATAATTTAATGGCATAGCGTTTCTTCCCCCTTTAGATCTCGCTTAATTCCTTATCAATTTTTTCGATTTTCGCTTTCTTTTCTTCTTCGCTAAGAGTGGATTGCCCCACATCCTTTTTTTGTAACTCTTTTACCTCTTTCATAAGAGTTTTATTTCCTTGTGTTTTTGCAAAAGTAAAGCAATCATCAAATTTCTTCTGATTCACATAAGCTTCAGCTACAAGTTTTTCACGTCTACCATCCATATTGACTTTGGCTTTTAATCGAATTACATCCTCATATTTCTTATTGAGTGCCGCCTTTTCAAAATCAATCACATCATTTTTAATATTTATCTCATTTATTTTTTTCATATTGTCGATACCGATATAGTAAGCTACTACACTCTCAGCAAATTTTGCTTCATACTGTATGGCCTTATTTGCTTTTCCACTTAATAAGTAAGAAAAAAGGACTGCTTTTTGACTCTCTTTATCTAGTTGTTTATAATCCAACTTTTCAAACTCTTGAATTGCCTTGGGATATTGCTGAATAGAAGCTTGTTGAAGTCCTTTCACTAAATGCGTATCTGGCTGATTCGTTCTTGCCTCAACTGAATTCGTTGGGACAGTATACAAGGAAAAAACACTTACAGCTCCTACTACAATCCCTCCAACTGCTCCTCCAATAATTTGAAACAGATGTTTTTTGTTCCTGTTTCCTTTTTCTAAAGGAAGCTCTTCATTAGCATGCTGTTCCTTTTTAACTCTGGTTTTCTCTTCTGACTTTTTTATTTCTTCAGGTGGAGCAATTTCCTTTAAAAACTCTTCAATATCTTGTCGCATTAGTTCTAACAGTTCTTCTTTTTGTTCCTCTTGTTCTTCATCCATTTCCATGGCAGACAGTTTGTTTTCTACATGTTCATACAAATGTGAAGCATAACCAGCCCCTAGAGACAATGTCCCTGCATACAACTCATTGTCTTGATCTAAAATATGAAAATCTACATGGACAATATTTTCTTGCTCCTGTAACGTTTGTTCGAGTTGGTACGAAATCTTACAAGCATTCTGTAACGACATCTTCTGAAAACTTTTAATCTCTGGTATTGTGCTTTTGGTAAACATGACTTCTAACATAAATTGTGTCCTCCTCCCCTTTCTACCGCTCTACATTGGCATATAAAAAGAAGCTATACAATTGCATAGCTTCTTTACCAAAACGTATTTTGTTGTATCTTCACATCCAAAAGAACAAAATAGATCCAAACTTGATATTACTATTAATGCCTTCTGCCAATCCTTTTGCACCCATTACAATGATTAATCCTACTGCTGAACCAATGAACCACCCTTTACTCTGATGTCTCCCTCGTTCTCCCCCCCAGATTAAGTAATAACCACCAATACAAAATGCGATAGCCGCACTGATGATTCCTAAACGTTGTGCCCAGGTTAATACCGATTCACCTGTGCTAACTAGGCTAGACATTCCATCGCCAGCACCTAAAATCAAATGGTTTAATTTAAACATAACCTACACTCTCCTTATATTTGTGTTATACAACTTTACTTGACTGCGAAAGATCCGCCGGACGTTCAGGTGCTCTACCGGAACCTTTTTCTTCTTCTACAAATAGAGTGAGTGCTTCTAATATTAATTCTTGATTTCCTTCAATGAACTGTTGATGTTGTACGTGTAACCAATTTTGATAGCTTTCTCCTTTGACTTTCAGCAACTTTTCTACCAAGTCCCTGGACTTCTTTAAATCACGTTGAGTAACAGTTGGATTAGACAATTTATTACACCGCCTCTCTATCCACTTATTTATCGATATACATTTCCTTCATATTACGTACAAACACATCTAATTCTTTTTCTAACTCTGATGGTTTGTATTTATCTAATGCAATTTGTTTTTTTAGCTTCCCTTTTTCATAATAAGCTAATGTTTCTCCATTTTGTTCTAAACCATAATCTGCTTGACTTTTCTCACCATCAAAAGTGGAGTGATTACTATCTAATTCCTTACCACCTACATTATTATTCTTTAATGCTCTTTGAACTTGATTTATATACCCCTCGCGATCTTCTTTGCGGAAAGAATACATGACAAATCCGGTTCCATCCTGTGACATGAATTTTTTCATCTCTTGAGGGCTTAGTTCTTCAAGTTCTCCTTTCTTGCTATTAGAAAATACCAGTGTAGAACCAATCCCTAAAACGGCAACCAATGCAACTATAACGGCAATGAGTTTTGATTTCCGAGTCATAATTTGACCTCCCTATTATTATTAAACAAGCGATTTTGGAGTCTACTGAGAGTTCAGATCGTTTCTCCACATCTGGATATTATTATAGCAAGAATTTTGGGAAAATAATGAAATATTACCATTTATGGCGGATATGGTAAACCCTATATTGGTATGCATAGGAGAGTCCATCCCGACCTGACTCCCATAAGCCCAATACTGCACAACGTTTTGGCATGTACGTAGAACCTTGTGTATCTACTGTCCTTTGTTTTCACCGCTTCTTCAGAATGTCACACTGGGATATTCCTCACGAGTACTTACTCCTACAGATGATGGATACACCGTATTTTTCCCGTGGTCACAGGTGTGTTTTACGTACGCACACACCGAACAATGAATCAATCGTATACCCAACCCTTCTAGTGACCATTTCAAAAGGGGGCACGCATGTGAAATTGTCAAAGGACAGTTGTGCATCGAACAGGAAAAACTTTCGTTTGGAACGACTATAAAAATAGTTACGAAATTGTTTGTTTTTCCAATATCGGATAAACCTATCTCAGCACACTCCAAAACCGCTTGTTTTTTCTCGAAAATCATCTTATTTCCGTCGTTGGCACACAGTCGTCAATTCATCATCCTGGTTTCTTCTCTTGGCAATTACTTTTTGTTTTTCATCCATGACTGAACGAACACGGTAATAGATCTCTGCAATCCTTTCAATATTTCCTGTTGTATTTTCTACCGCTACCGCTCCTTTTAACTGATACACTTTGCCATCGAATGTTTTGACACTTTGTGCACGTGACGACGATATATCATAGAATGCAAGTCTCTGCTCTTTTCCCATGTGTATCGCCTCCTTCGAAAAGGGGAAGGACTTAAAATCCCCCCTTTCATCTTGTATAGTTTTCTAGCCATCTATATATCATGAATGGCTGTGAAATCCCTAAAATCCTGATAAAAGCCTGTATTTGAAAGGTAAGACTATGCTAGAACCGTTGTCTGACATGAGGTAGCAATTCGGTTTGCTCCGTGTTTTCCGTATATACGCTGTAAAACGGAATGAGATTCTACAACAATAGAAGTTCGAATATCATAAGTAGCATTCTTCTCTAAAAACTGCTCCATATGAGGGATGGGGTAAAGATTGAATTGATAAAACACCAGGTGAATCGGTCGGATCTTCTTCTTCTCTGTTAGGAAATGAAGAAAATGAGATAACGCTTCTCCTCGATCTTCATAGGTGCTATTACTTGTATCTATGCTGATATACGTGACAACCTTTTGATGATCTTCATAATCTAAAGAAACTGTTTCGCTTAACAAATCATACTTTACAATGCGATAGCCTTGTTTTAATTTCTGTTGATGTGTATCTTCGTAAAATTGACCCGTTGGATCAAAAATGAAGATAAATCTTTGCTCTGCTTTTCTTACCCCCTCTATCACTGTTTGATACGCCTCTTGGGAAGCTCTGATTACATCTACACCCTTTTCCTCTTGATTCGAACTCTTCATTGCCTGTAGAAGCCCTGAGCACCTTCGAATGACTCCTAGCATGTCTTTCTCTCCTTTCATACTTTGAATTATTGAGCTTTTTTTCGGTTCCTTACTGCAAATACAGCTCCAATTGCGCCAAGTACGACACATGCAAGCCCAATCCATTTTATGTACGGATTTTCAGCTTTACCGCCTGTTGTAGGAAGGTTTGCATCTACTTTTTCTACTTTCTTTGGTGTTTGTTCTAGTTGTGGTTGTGTAGCGATTTGTTGTGGTTTCTCTGGTTGTGGTGTAACAGGTTTTTCTGCTACTTTTGGTTGTTCTGGTGTCTGTGGTTGTGGTGTTTCTGGCTGTTCTGGTTGATGTGGTGTCTCTGGTGTTGGTTTCTTTTCATCCTTTACTGTATGTTTGATAATCTGGCCGTCCTCTTTTATTTCGAAACGGAATGTTTCTTCGTTAATTAAATATCCGTCTGGTGCAAATGTTTCTTTATATGTGTACTTTCCATATGGAAGCTTAAATTTTGCAATACCATTTTTATCAGTTTTTCCTTTTACAACTTCTTCGCCTTTTTCATTAAAGATAGTAAACTCAGCATTTGAAAGTTTGTTATTTCCATTAGCTATATCTACCTTGGTAATTTCGAGGTCCCCTTTGATTTGTTTATTCTTCGCTGTTAGCATGATTGTTTTGCCTTGCTCTGTGATACTAAAAGGAATAGCGTCTTTTGTTAACACATATCCGGTTGGTGCCTCTTTTTCAACAAATGAGTATGCCCCAAATGGTAAGTCTTTTACTTCAATCAAGCCGTTTTTATCTGTTTTATGTTCACTAATCTTTTTACCTTTACTGTCCTGTAGAATGAATGTTGCTCCTTCTAATTTCTTATCTGGATTCTCTCCATCTACTTTAAGTAGTTGCACATTCCCTTTTACCTCTTTGTTTTCAACAGTAAATGTGAGCGTTTTTCCTTGTTCTTTGATCTCGAATGGGTATTTTGTCTGGTTAAGAAGATATCCTTCTACCCCTTTTGTTTCTACAAAATAGTACTTCCCATATGGAAGATCTTTTACTTGAACAATCCCTTGCTCATTTGTAGTGGCTTTAGAAACTTCTTTTCCATCCGCTGTATATACCGTGAACTCTACTTTCGGAAGAACTTTTCCACTGTCACTTAGCTTTTTAATCTCGATGTTTCCTTTTACTTTAGTGTTCGCTACAGTGATTGTTGCGACCTCACCCGTTTTCACTTCAATCTTTTGCGGTTGGTTATTCAGTACATAACCAGTAGGAGATTTCACTTCTTTCAAAGTGTACTGTCCACTCTCTATACCGGAAAGGCTTGCTGTACCTTGCTCATTTGTAGTCATTGTGCCTACTTTTTCGTTTGCACTGTTGAAGACTTCAAATACAGCACCTTGTAACACTTCTTTTTGCTCTCCTACTTTTATAACCTTCAATCCACCAAGGGACTTCCAGTGTACTCGTAGATCAGTACTTACTTGTTCCTCATTTCTTTCTAATAAGACCGTTGCATCTTGCACCTTATCAGTACCTTTATAAGCTACTGCATGCAACTTAGAAAGGTTAGAGGATACTTTCAAGGAAAAAGTACCACTTGGAGAGGATTTCGGTACAAGGATACGGAATTGTTCTCCTAGGTTGAACTGTTGTTTCTCTTCTCCGTTTGTTGAAACAACTTTTGTTCCAGTTGGTGCATGAGTTAGTTGGACTGCAAATACACCGTTCTTTGCGTTACTTTCTACTTGATAGGTTGTCGTCTCAAAGTACTCACCGTTTAATTTTGCTTCTTGATTGTCAGTTGGTGTTACATTCATGTACAGTTCTTGTGTTTCTTGACTCGCATCTGCCCCAGCAATAATTGCCTTTACAGCTTTGGCAACATTCGCATTCTTATGCTGAACTTCATTAATGTCAATTTGCCCTAATGCCGCCCAAACAGACATCTGCGTTGCATAGTGTGCTTCTTTCCAGTTAGAAACACCTAGTTCTTCTGGACTCTTTTGTGGATATCCATTTAGAAGAACACGATACACAACATTATCTGTGCGCCCCATCTCTGGAAGGTCATTGCCATTTGGACTGAGTTTTCCATACGTTAAGCAATACGCAATTTGACCATTTGTATCCTTCAGTAATTCTGTCCGTAGTTCTTTCCCGTACATAGGACTATAACTCCATTTCATTTCATATCTCTCACGATTAATGACTTCAGCACTCGCTTTCGTCAGCGGAAATACAAAATTCAGAACAACTAGAAGCATACTCATAGCAATGAGTAACGTTTGATACGATCGTTTCAACATGACTAACAGCTCCCTCATATTATGCAGTTTTCAAAGATCAGTTTTTGAATCATTAATTCTATTTAAATTACTAATATTTTTTACTATAATTAATCTTATATAGTTACTTTGTACCTTTATTAAAACAAAGTAACTCTTTTTAAATTATGCTCGAACCCTGTAATACGTTGGTACAAAAATGTATTCTACTGGTTGATTAAAAATAGCGGAGATCTTTTCTGCTCGTTCTGCATTCACTCCAGATTTCCCTTTTTCAATAGCGTGTAATACTTGGGGTTTAATGTGTAACTTTTGGGAAAGTTTTTCTAAAGAAAGCGATTTATTCACCCTTTCTCGGTATAACATAGTTAACTCAACCTCCTTTCTTTCGATTTAACTACATTGTACATCACTTAAAAAGTGAAATCAACTACTTTTTAGTAATTTTTCAGAAATTAAATCTAAAGTAGTTAAAAATAAACTACTTTAGACTATATCTTCATAAGATATTAATTAGAAAGGAATTGAAATATGAGTATTTTTGGTGCCCGTGTAAAAACTTTACGCTTAGATCGCGGATGGAGTATGAAACAATTGGGAGAGGAAGTTAGTAAATTATCTGGATCTCCCTTACCACAAACAACTATATCTAACTGGGAGAACAAAGGCTCAGAACCTCCATATAATATCCTAGTTTTTACTGCTACAGCATTAGAGGTAAGTACAGATTATTTACTTGGAAAAACAGAAGAATTACAATTTGAACAACATACTTTAAAACATGCTGAACCAGTACATCCAAACTACACAGAAAATGTTATCAACATAGATAACGATATTAATTCATCTTTACAATCCTTAATACAAGAATTAAAACAAGAAATAAATAATTTACCCATAACAAAAAAAGATTCTATAGATGGTGATTTAAAGGAATACTTAGAGTTCTTAGAGTATAAACAAGAGAAATTGTTAACTGATTTTAAAACATTTTCAAAATACATTAAATATCAAATAAAAAATCTCTAGTAATAACTAGAGATTTTTTAAATTCATATGGTATTTGCTGTAAATAAAACCATAACTATTATTGATATCCGTCAATAATAGTTATACAATAGAACATATACATAAAAACAACTATAATATAGTAAAAAAACAAAAAAATAAACCCTACCGCACACATTTTTAATTGGCATATCACTTTGGCCGGTGAACCAATTAAAAATCAGATTAAAGTAGGGGATTTATCTTTTATAATTATACATGTTACATATCCATTATAGCATGTGAAAATTATAATGTGAATAAAAACCTCTACTTTTCCAGCGTTTTTCTGTTTATTCGCGGTGGAAAAAAATAGGAGGTTTTTTCTGTGTTATTGAACAACTTTTTGCTTAGTCGAGCAAAAACTGAATTAAGTCCTCGAATTAAACACTTGTCCAAAACACCAGGGACTATTAATCAAGCAATCAAGAAAGTTACTACTTATATTGATAATATTGTCCTTGAAGATGAAGGTGTTACCACAAAAGATTACCTTACCAAAAGACAATATGAAGCCTTAGAGACTGTTTTATCTTATTTGGTACAAGAAGGGTATGCCCAAGTAAGGCAAGTTCGTATTAGCAAAAAATCTGGTATTTCTAAACCTATTATTAATTACGTGTTAAATTGGTTGCAAGATTTGGGAGTATGCCAACAGATTAAGGTACGAAGACATGGTAAAATTGCCCCTTCGATTTACATTTTAACCATACATAACAATTACTTAAAGATTATAGAATACTTCAAGGTAAAATGGGCTGTAGCAATTGATGTTTGCTCTACTTTCACTGGAATTTTAAAGGAAAACCTCTTTAAGAAGGCGGTTGTATCTAAGCATGAGGAAAAGAACATAGTTTCTAACGGCATAAATATTTTGAATTTTGAAGAACAAGAAAAAGAAAATACAAATGTACATGACTCTACTGATAGATCACAGGATTTAAATGATTATTTAAGTGAAGATCAGAAAAGAGCATATCATCATATAATGTGTCAACGTTTAACAAATTTAACAGAAAAAGATGCTTACATAGTCGCTTTAAGGTTGCCACCAAATCTTGAAAGTATGGGAACATCTGCGAAGTGGGCTTTCGAGGAATCTGTAGATTGGTTTAATGAAAATAAAGCTGATCTTAGCAATCCGGCTCATTTCATGAATATGTTTACTCAAAAACTCAATAATTATCAAGAACGTAGAAATCGTGAAGCAAAAGCAATCTTATCCAATATACCATACGACCAAACGTTCAAAAGCACAATCCAATTTTATGACTGGGTAACGATTAAAAAGTGAGAATTGTTTAGCTTTGATTTTTAAAAATTCATAGTATAGTAGCCTTGCTCAAAAAAACATATATAGCAAGGCTATTTGTCATGTCTTAATATAAACCCTTCAAAAAATCTTCTCCTTCCTTCAGCTTTTTTATTATTTTCTTAACTATTTCTCTATAAAATTTTCACTTTATGCAAACTGAAAATTCTACTATTTACTCTCAGTTTAACTTTGAATTTTACTAAGAAGAAATCTTTGAATGCTTATCAGAGTAAGAGTCACGGTTAAAAAATGAAGCCTAATGTTTTTATTGAGTTTAATTTTTTAAAAACAAGAATTAATAAATAAGATGATCTTAAATCAGCCTTAAATTTTAAAAGGAAATTCTGTCTCTTTTTAGGGAGAACCTACATACCTTGTCTAAAATGTATATAAGAACTTGAAATAGACATGATGGTTCCCTAAACAACTACAATATTAATAGGTATATTGTAAATTTAATATTTTAACCTTATCAATATTTGTAGAAATTAAGTTGCCTTATATTTAATATAGCAACTTATAACGAGGCATGGGGAATCTTTTCATTTAAAAAATGACTATAAAGTGTAGGAATTTTACCAATTAATGTGGAAGCGTTCTATATAAAAACTAAGGAGGTAGAACAGTTGCAAGAACGCTCGTTTTGGACGAAGGAAGTTGCCGAACGCTTAGAAATAGGAACCAGTACACTTAGAAAGTGGTGTATTACCTTGGAGCAAGAGAACTACTCTTTTGTTAAAGGTGCAAAAAATAGTCGTGCTTTTGTTCAAAAAGATATTCAAGTACTAGAACAGATGAAAAAGCTGATTCAAGAAGCTGGGATGAGCATTGAAAGTGCTGTGAAGGTTGTTTTATCTGTTCCGTTTGTTGAAAATGAAGAAGACAAAATTTCTGAAAAAAATAGTAGAACGCCTAGCGTTCTTCCTGAGAACACAATAATTATTAATCAAGAGTTTATAGAAAAATTACTACAAGAGCAAATATTACTGAAAGAAAAAATCCAACAACTCGAACGCATAGAATTAATGAATGCAGAACGCCTAGAACGCATGGAGAACAGATATGATGAACGTGATTCGTTACTATTAACGCATGTTAGAGAAATTCAAGAAACAAAAAGGCTTATTGCAGCATCACAAAATAAAGAAGAAAAAAAATGGTGGAAGTTTTGGGAATGAGGTAAATGATTTTGAGTTAAAATTAATAATAATAAATTATTAAAAATTGTTTTGAATTAAAAAATACCACAAGCTCTCTATAGAATATATATAATAAATCATTTTAAATTAAAATGATTTATTTTTATTTATTTTATTGTGCTTGATGGTAATTTGTGATAAAATATAATTAAGATAAATTAAAATGATTTAAAATAAATTATTTTCAATCAGAAAGGGGTATTATAAATGAAAATAAATTACTTTGTTGAAGATGATAACGGAAATTCAGAAAAAAAAATCACGATTAATGGAGAAATGTTAAAATTCCCAAATACATATAGTTATGTTTACAAAGAACCAGTTCCAATGGAAAAGAAAATTGAGGAGTTAGTACATGGTTTATTTCACAATATGGATGTGACTGTGAATTCTTCAGCACTAAAGGGTCAAGTAGCTCAAAGAATCTTTGTTGGTGAACGTGCGATTCGATCAGGTGCAGATCTTCAAAACCTTAACATTAGATCAAACCGAGGTAAACATAAACAAGATACTACAATTATGACGACAGTTAGTGCAATTGCTTGTCGTGCGGTTCAAGATATGTTTAAAAAAGAGAACTCCTTAGAAGAAGGTACAAATGTAGAAGTGAATGTTTTAATGGTTACAGCTTTACCAGCCAGTGAATGGACGAAAGAAAAAGCAAAACAACTATCTGAAAGATTTACAAAAAGTAGTCATCATGTGACAGTTACTGTTGGTGATGTAAGAATTTATGTAACTTTAAAATTTGAAAAAGTTATCGTTGTACAAGAAGGAACGGTCGCACTATTTGCACTGATTGAAGATGGAAAAGGTAACTATAGAAATGACGACTTATTTGATGAATTTAAAGAAATGTATGATATGAAGGATATAACAGGTGAATATTTCAGTGAAAAGCGTCTTCTTCATATAGATATAGGCGACGGAACTACAGAATATGTAGTTACTAAAGGATATGATTATGATAATGACCACTCTTCTGGGGAAAGACATGGTATAGGTCATGCTATTGAACGTGCTAAAAAAGACTTTGAAGATGAATGGGGATTCTCTGTAGAAAGACAAGAATTTGCGGGATATCTAAAAGAAGAGCATCCTAAATATTATGAGGATGCTAAGAAATTTCTAGCAAGAGCAAAGTTTAATTTAGCTGATGAAGTGTTAGATACTGCGGAAACTAAATTACAAGATTTGAAATATGATGTAGATGTTGTTTGTGTTTACGGTGGTGGAAGTATTCAGTTAAAAGAGAATCTTTTTAAAGAACTAAGAGAAATTTGTGATTCCAAAAAGATTAAAATATTATGGATCAACCCTAAAAATGCTACAGAAATGAATGTAAAAGGTATGACAGTATTCAGTTCGATTGCACTTCAAAAAGAACAAGTAAAATAGGTGATTATGATGGCGAAACCAAAAGCGATTCAAATTCCTTTATCAGAAAAAATGCGTCAAAGATGTCCGGAATTATTCGTTTGGATAGAGTCACAAGAAAATCCAAACGAGGCAACAAGAAAAGTTTTGGAGCATTTCATTTCGCTGTACGGAACGCAAAGTGTAGATAGCGAAAAAGTAAAACTTGCAATGGCAAAAGACTTATTAAGCGCAAAAGGGATGCTACAGGGAGATATACCAAGAGGTGTATCTTCCCTAGCACCTTTAACATACAGAAAACAAGAAGAAGGTAGTTCAATTAAAGAAAACGAAATATCAAATAAAGTTACAAAAGATGAAGGTAAACCGGAAGATGTTGAAAAATCGAAAGAAAAGATTGAAGAAGAGACAGTAGGTAAACCTATAGAAAGAAATATGGATATAAATAAATGGCTCTAAGTATAATCTACAATATAGTATTTATATGAGAAGAAGCAAAAGACATAATATGCATAAAGACAAAAAGGAGTGCTTACTTTTTAGAGAAAGCACTCCTTTTTATATTTTTCATAAAAAGCGTAAAACGAGGTGATTATTGATGATTTCAGTAGCAAATGGAAGTCGATGGTTGAAGACTTTAAAATCATTAGGACATTATACAATAGTATTGGGAGTAAGTTTAAGTATATTGTATGTTTTAAAAACCGTTATTTTACAAACTTTAGGGATTTTGTTAATCGGAGTATTTGTAGCAATTGGATGTTATTTTTCATTCTATTTACTATTAGGTGTTTTTAGTCTACTACTGATTGTGGGAAGTGTTATAAGTGTTATAGGGTTATTAGCATACTATCTATTTTAATATAAAAAATAAGTGAATATAATTTGTATACAGAACAAAATAAAAGCATTGTCTAAAAATTTCAGGACAATGCTTTTTATTTTGTTGATTGTCAACCAGTATCTCCATGTGCATTTTGAACAGCCGCATTTATCTGTTTAGAATCTGTTGTTGGTGTTGTATGTGCACCAAACATCATTGTTAGAACTGCTATAGTTCCCATTAAGCTAAGTGCTATTTTCTTCATTTTAAAGCCTCCTTCTCTAAAATTTTTTCATTTGATTTACTGGCTAAGTAAAAATATTTACTCGCTTTTAAATGATTGTCTTCTTGGTAAAATTTATGTGCTAATTTTTCAGTATACTCTTGAGTATACTCAAATAAATTTTCTTTTTCAAAATAAGTAATTCCTGCTAAAATAAAATTTTCTAATTCTGTAGTAGGAATATTATTATTGAATGCTTGTAAAATATAGAAATGATGCAAGTATTCATTGTTTTGTAGATCTTCACAGATATTTAACCCTCTATTAGTAAGTTTGGATACAATATCTGTATTTTTTAGTTTATAATGTTCCCTCGCTTCAACAAAAATAGCTTTGTAATGAGTAGGATTATTTGTAGAGACTTCTGAAAGGTGTTTGATTGCTAGACTAGATTGGTTTTGGCTTGCATACAATAGACCTAAATTATGTCGTACAGTGAAGATAGCTCTTTTTTCTTCTGTTTTTTGAAATATATCCATTGCAGAAATAAAATATTCTTCTGCTAAAGCATAGTCCTTTAAATGAGTACAAATAAGACCTAACAGATTATTACAATAAGCTAACTTTAGTTTGTATTCTTCATTGTTTGAGAATATATCTTTAGCTCTAGAAACATGTTTAAGAGCTAAAATAGCTTGATAACTATGATAACAAAATGTCGCTAAATTATAATAAAATTCCGCTTTCTCAAGGTCATCACCATCAGGGATATGTACAAGTAAAGATTCAGCTTTATCATAATGTTCTTCAGCTAAACTATAGTTACCAATTGCATTAGAATGGATAGCTTTAAAAAAGTGAAAATAATATGATAAAATGTCTTCTTTTGGTGTATCAAATGATTCAATGTCATCAAAGCTATTTTTAGAAACAGCTAGGTTATTAATTAGATATTTATGTCGGAAATTAAGAAGTGAGTAATAAAATAATAAATTTTGATTATTTTTTATATTACTGATTTGGCTTTCAATCTCTTCTTTTAAACGATTAGCATTGTCACTATTCCTGGAACGAATTTGTAAATACCATTCATTAAGTAATTCAAGTTGTTCATTTCCCTTTAGTTGAACGTTCATATAATCCTCCCCCATCATCCCATAATAAAGAGAATATTCTTATAATACATAATATCAGATAACAAAATTACCCATCTTGTTAAGTTGTATTTTTCAATATTTTTCCGAATATTCAGGTTTTTTATGGATTATGGTGGCTTGTTTAGTGAATGTGAACAAAATAATATGAATATGAATATGAATATGAATTTGTATTTTTATCCTTTTATAGTGTAACACTGCCAATCATTTAATAACTCATGCAATTTTGCATTCTCTGATATATGAGAAGGTGATATATTTGTCTAAGAAGAGAGGGGAGTCAGCTATGGACTTAATGTACTTACTAACTGATGAGAAAGGTTTAGGAACTTTCAAAATTACAAACTCTATCTCAGATACTTGGATAGAAACAATTGTAAGTGTAGGGGAAAGATTAATAAAGAAAGACGCTAAATTTAGGTATATTAAAGTTTTATCTGTGGGAGATAGACGTATAAAATCTTATGTAGACAAACCTTTACCCTTAATTGGCGCGGTAACTACAGCAAATTTCGAAAGAATGGAAGAGGTATAAACCTCTTCCTATTTCAAATTCACAGTCGGCTTTGTATAAAGTTTGATTAAAAGTCATTTAGAATTCTTTAATTAAGGATTAAGGCGATAAAGCATCGCGATTTTTTTAGAAAAGTCGTAACTTTCTTCAAAACATCGTGCCTTTTTTATGAACATCACAACTTTATTTAGAAGCCACATATATCAAAAATGATGAACATTATAAGAAAGCAGGAAACCAAAAAAAGGGTTCCTGCTTCTTTTCTTACATAGACTCAATTATGATTTGCCTTTCATACCATTTGGTTAATTTATTATTGACGCTATTTGAGATGCGCTTCATTTTCTTATTACAAAATCTTGATAACGTAGCAGGAGATAACCCTATCTCATCTGCAATTTCGCGCATTGTTCTATTTTTGCGCATATGTTGGTGCATAATTTTCTCTCTAATCATATCCTCTGAACCATTAATACTATGCTTTACGGTATCGATGGTTAAATTATTTTCTTGCTTATCCGGAGCTTCAATCACCTTTTTCTTTACCAAACTACCGATATTATCCATTAACTCTTTAGGAGGCAAGATGGTGATTCCTAATTTAGAGTAGTAATTTTTAAACCAATTACGTTCTCCAATCCTGGATTCATCAAGTTCCTCACTGTATGCCCAATGTGAAATAACTTTTTCTTTTTCTAAATCTATTAATACATTTTCTAATTGCTCACGAATACGATGTGGACGTCCCTTCGCAATATTAATCCCCATTACAGACAATAGTCCTTTTTCTCCACCAATTGAATAGGGTCTTTGTAAATTACTGTACTGTTGGCGAATTCTCCACTGCCAGGATAAGTACCGAATTAGTCGCTTATGGAATTTGTGTCGATAACTATTGTACTCCAATGCTTTTTTAGATAATAACGCTGTTGTACTATTAGAACCGTATAAATACATCGATAAAAAGCTACCTGGTTTTATTCTACAAGATTCAATACCTACGTAATCATTGGTATTTTTATCTCTCCAAAGAACTACAGAATCTAAAACGAAGAGTCTTTTAATTACTTCACGTTTCATTTCAAATTGCTTACCAGTTTCTGCACGATCATTTAAAACAACTACTTCATTATCATCATTTAAATAAATAAAGATACTTGCTAAAGCAGCAATTCGTTGAGCAATTTTGATTTTATCTTCTGCACGATAATACTCTATACCGTTTGCTCTTGCTTTTGGCATATTACACATATCCAACACATTCTCGTAGCTGAAATCAATAAACTCATCTGGAGACTTCGCTTGATTAAGCCACTGTATCGTAATTGTATCTAGACAATCAGCTGTAAGATCATCCATATTACTGATAACACCATCTACTAGTATTGACCATCTTTCTGCTTCATTAGTGTTTACTAATCTTAGATCTTCATCCTTATGTGATGAAAGTTGAGCAACCCCACTTGTACTTTTAGTTTCTAGTGGTAATACAGGTACTGCTCCTAATTCATCTTCTTCAAATTGATTTTTTGCTATACCATCACGTAGTTGATAATATACCGCGTCATTACTAACAGGATAGTAATCATCAGTAATGTCCGTTTCTTGTTCTTTTACCTTCTTATCTTTTGTATTAGATAAGATAGTCGTTTCAACTGTTTCTGACATTCCTTCAAACTCTTGCTCTATTATCTTATCAAGTACACTTCGAAGCTCATTTTTATATTTATCTAAATTTGCATATATGTGCAATAACGAAATTCCTTGTTCTTGTTTCTGGCCTAACCAAGAAACAAGTGCTGAAAATGAGGGAGAAATATTAGCTGAAGTTACTAATTTGTCATGATTTCCTTGTACTTCATCATAATATTTATTCCACTTTGTCCATAGCTGCTTGTTCTCTTTATACATTTGAGCAGCAAGAAAAAGGGCATCACTAAACAACACCAATACTTTCTCCAAATAAAAAACCTCCTAACAAAATAACTACCGGATATATATACTATAAAACTTGAAATATCCTAGCTATATAGTGGCAACACAGCTCAAAATCTAAAACGTTACCAGAATCTTCTGCATATAATAACGATTCATCGTACGATGCTTGGAATACTACTTAATCAGTCGTGTTCTTGTCTTTAATTATATAAGACTGTGTCTATTTGTAAAATTACTACTTTACACTATACTCCCCATTCAAGAAAGTCATTAGGCAATCAAAAATGAAGGCTATTCTTTTTAGGTTATATCTGCTTGTCTCTTATATCACAAATCAATTGCCATCATACAGCTATATGATGGCAACTACAGGCCAAAAATATTAGGTTTCATCTAAAAAGCATGAAATTCTTTATACACAACAATTTCAAAACCTTTGCTATTATAGCAACATTATAGTTACATGGTGGCTATATCTATATATAAAACTTGAAATATTATAGCTATATGATGGCAACATCTTTTCATAAAAGATACCCTCTAAATCTATATCTACCAAGGGATTAAGTGTATTTTAAGTGAAGTGGGAACCTGATTTTAAACATGAAACGCTTTAGCGGTATGGTGGCAACTAATTTTAAAAAACATGAAACGAATATAGCTATATGATGGCAACACTTTTTTGTTGAAAAGTAACCCAAAACCCCATATATAACAACACTTATATGGGGTTTTCACACGTTTGATAAACATATCAAAACATGAAACGTTATAGCTATATGATGGCAACAACTCTTACATTAAGAACATAAAAAACCGTATAGAATCAATGCTTATGGGCTTTTTTACAAATTCGATACGCGTTTCATATTTGAAATCTCTTATAGCGATATGGTGGCCAAAAACTTTTTTTTGTAAAATGTCAAATCCCTTGGGCGCCAAGGGATTCAGGCACGTTTCATATTTTTATTTTTTCTCTTAAAGGGGCACATTTCATCAAATTTCGATTTGATATAATCATAATTGGTATATTTTATAGTGTTTTGGCATATATTTCTTGATTTATGTGTAGGAGGTGAAAAAGATGGGACAATCATTTATTATTCGTAATCAACGTAGTCTAAATGGACAAGATACAAATGCAGTTCTAGTAACATTGAAATCTTGGCAAAAACTTGTTGAAGCATTTGAAGAAAAATACTATAGCTATAAAGATACATACCTTGAAGATCTACTGGATCAAATGACATATGAAGAACGTATTGCTGATGTAGACGGATTTGTGGCTCAGGCGAAACCATCTTTTTCACGTCGTACACTATCTGCTATTTCAGAAACAATGGGACGAAAACATAAATTATATGGCATTACAAATGCAGATTTAGAAGTCTTCTTATATCTACACAAGAAATGTTACACGAATGGGGTCATTCCAAATGTAACAGTACATATGATGTGGGAAGATTACAAGCAGTATAAAGAGGAATTTGCTTATATACAGCATTCTCAATTCTATATTGCATTAAAGAAATTAAGTTTACATAACATTATTACAATAGAAAATGAATTAGATGGCCGCTATACCATTAAGCTAACTCATTTTATGAACGCAGAAACTGAAAAGGCAAATTCCTATGTGTATATTAGCTCAGTCGTATTTACCAAAGCTTTCTTTGAGCTTTCAGTCGCGGCTAAGAAACTATTCTTGGACATTGCTATGCAACAGCACAGCGAAACGACGCTTAAACGTTCCTTAGATAAACAGGATGAAAGAGGAAATACAACTCATTTTGGCGGAATGTACCGCTTTTTACATAAGAAATACCCACATCAAATCCGTGCGGTTATGACAGAATTAACAACTGCATTGCCATGTACAGGGACTCCCCTATTCAAAATTTGCAAATTACAAAAAGGGGTTAAAAATACAAAAAGATATACAACGTTATATCTATCCTTACATACAGATTTCTTATGTACAAAAGAAGCTGGAGAAGTACAGTATCGCGATCCATTCACACCAAAGGTTACGTATGCACGGAAAGCTCGTTTTATTGAATCTGTGCTACAAGAACTGAATATCGGTGAATTTGCACAAGACATGAATAAATTTATTCATGTACTTAAGTATACTTGTCATCGACAAATTCGAAGTGTCATTCGCAGCTTACGTGACATGATAGATCGTAATGAAGAATATCCAAGTAAGTTAGTGTATACGCTGAAAAAAATATTAAATCAAACATCACAATATCAAATTCTTGATACAGCGGCAAAAGAAGGCATTTACCCTCTTATTACACAACATGTTTCAAAAGAACAAAAGGAACAAGCTGTATTTGATTTTGGATTGCATTTCTCTATGTACTCTCTACGAAACATCAAAAAGTTGTTCCGTAAAACATATGAGTTACTAAAATCCAAATTTGCTGTACCTGTTACAGAGGAATCGTATCACCGCAACTATCTAAAGTATCAAGAAGAAACGTTGTTTAGAAAGTACGCCTATGAACAAGGTACAAATCTAAATGCTTATATGGCTTTAGAAATAGAAATACGTGAACTTCTAAAAACAAGGGGACATAAAGATCGCTTTATTCCGAGTGATGTTCGCGAATTGTTCATTGAAAAGATAGATAGATTACCTAAAGAAACACTTCGCGTTATTGAAGTGCCGAATGAGTTCAACTTGATTACGTTTATTCGTGCATTTGAACAATTAGTACGCGCTGGTATTCAAGTAACGACAGCTGAACAAGTACTTGAGGTGATAGAAACAAATTAACGATACTCCGCTCTCTATTTTTGAAAAAAATATAAATAGAGGGCTATTCGTGTTGGTTCCATTATTTAAAAACCCTACACTGATTTCTCCTTATAGACACCTTTACTCGATTCTATTCATAATAGAGTCTTTTTTTATACATTCCTATACAAAACTGTACTGCAATTAACTAATTTTCCACATCTATGTTTAAATAAACACATTATTTTTATCTAAAATACATTCAAATACCTACAAAAAATAATAAGAAAAATATTAAATTTTGTGGGTAAGTAGATAATTAGAGCCTAATGTGAATAATATGATGCAATTATTATTGAAATAAATGGATTTTAGTACTTCACCTATCAAAAATCATCAATATTTATGTGAGTAATGTGACAAATTCTAATTATGTTGATTAGTTAGCCTAGATTGTGAATGTTTTGTGAGTAAATATTAAGAAATTGTGGACATACGGTGGATAAATTGAAAATTTATTACTTGAATAAATATATTTAACAATGCATCAATTTGTTTCATTTTTTATGTAGAAATATATGATATTATTTATGATTATTTGTAGGTTTTATACCTTACTAATAGCTAATTTTGTGTTGTTAGATTCTGCTATTTATGATTTTTTGTGCTATGGTATGCTCAAATCCCTTGTTACAGTAGGAGTAAAATCATAGTTACTAGCCCTATATAAGTTTTATCTTTATATTTTTAATATATATAAGATATATATTTATATAAGATTTTATTAATTAATAAAAATATGATTAAAAAAGGGTAATTTATTATCGAACGTCATTCTAAAATGGGAATGGCGTATTTTTGTATTTTTTTGAGGTACAAATTCGAAAAAATGAATCCTCATCATATGTATTTAGTGTATCTAGAAATCTATATGGATGGTGAGACAACATGAGTTATTATCAGATGTTATATAGTACCCCTTATCTGTATTCTTCAAAATCATTACGTCAGATGTACCGGGATACTAAAAGAGAAGAAGATATTTCAGCAATACGAGAGCACATGGTACGTCATGAAGTGTATTTAGACCGACAATACAAAGGTTATTATTATTTGAGTCAAAAAATCGAAGAGGATTTGTACGGTGATGAGTATCTGGTCTCATGGAATGAATTGTTGGATGATTATCAATTGTATTCAGACAGCAATGGCAAGCTATCTATAAAGAGAAAAGGGAGGGAATAGCATGACGATCATCGGAGAATTAGGGGTTGTTTATAGTGTTACAGGTGTCTCAGTTTTAGGGATTAAATTATTGAAAAAGAAAGGGTTTCATCTGCCAGATTGGGTGCTACGTGCTGGTCTGAAATGTTTGGTTATTGGGAGTGTTTGGTACCTGCTACTTGATATGCTAGATGTATTTCTACGTTAGACACCTATCTGGTAGTTAAGGATCTTTACTGTTATGTATATTATTCAAACATTATTTTACTTCCACTTTTCCTCAACTACCTCCATATAAGGAGGTATAGAAATATGTTAGAACTTTTAACAATTCCTTTTGTTATGTTCACTACTGCAATTCTTCATAAAAACTACAAACAAAGTGATAAAAAAAAGATTGCAAGGTTTTTTGAAATCGCAAATATTTGTGTGAAAGAAAAAAATAAGTTAGAGTACCCCAGGTTTAAAAGACAAGAAGAAAGGACCTCAAGTATTATGTATATTTACGAGCTGCCATTGGGTATCCCCTCACAACTTATCAAGAAATTAGATGAAGTTATTGCTGAAGGATTAAATAAACCTGTCAAAATTCATTATGAATCCCCTTTTCTTTATGTTCAGGTATTTGAAGAGAATATTCCAAAGATATGGGAGTGGTCTGAAGATCTAATACGTCCTGGTACTTGGAAGGTTGCAATTGGAAAAACGTTAGATAAAACTTTATATCATGATTTCGATCAAACGCCTCATTTACTTATGGGTGGTTTAACACGAATGGGAAAAACAGTGTTTCTGAAAGTACTCGTCACTACCCTTATCAAGTCAAATCCAAATCATACTCATTTTTTTATTATCGACCTTAAAGAAGAAGGATTAGAATTTACCGAATACCAGGATTTAAAGCAAGTTATAGAAGTCGCCGATAGCCCTGAGAAGGCGCATGAAGTATTAGCTAAGGTTATGGCATTGATGCATCAGAGAGGCAAATTTATGAAGGAAAACAGAATGAAGAATATTGTCCAAACAAAAGAAAAAAATCGTTTTTTTGTTATTGTGGATGAAGGGGCTGTTTTGGCACCAGCTAAAGGGTTACCTAAAAACGTGAATAGAATGCTTGAAGAGTGTCAGTATATGCTCAGTCACATCTCAAGAATTGGTGGAGCATTAGGTGTACGCTTAATATTGGCTACTCAATATCCAACTGTAACGTCAGTACCTTCCGTTGTAAAACAAATGAGTGATGCAAAGTTAGGGTTTCGTTTACCAACTACAGTAGCTTCACAAGTTGTTTTAGATGAGCCGGGATTGGAGGATTTACCCTCTTTGCCAGGAAGAGCATTATTCAAAACTGATCGGATTCATGAACTACAAGTTCCTTACCTTTCTGATGAAATGATGAGAAAGCTTTTAAGAGAATATGAGGTGGTTAAACAACATGAGGCACCAGAGGCTCAAACGGAAAGCCAGACAAATCGAGATTTTATCGAGTTTAAATAAGCTGGAATTTGCCTCTAGAAGGCAATTACAAGCTATCCATAGTCTAGGTAGTATAAGGAACGCAAATCGTGTTCTGAAGGATCTACGGCAATATTGTCATGTCACTTCTCATAATCGGGAGTATGTATATTATCTCAATAAGAAAGGTCTTGCTCTTTTAGGATTAAATCCAGAGGAACGCAAAAAGAAACATCAGCTAGAACATATTCTTCTCAGAAATGAAGCTTGGATGTGGCTTGGATTTCCCGATTGGAAAACAGAGCAAGTTATACAATTTAGGTACCAGAATGAAGAAAAAACAATTGTGCCAGACGCTTATTATATAGTAGATCAAGTACCGTATTTTGTTGAGATTGATAGGCTTCAACACATGAAGGTAAATGAAGAAAAGATACAATATTATAGTTTGATTGCAAAGATATATAAAAGACAAAGAGATATAATACCTAACATTTTATTTTTTACTATTTCTGATTACCGTGAAAAAAAATTAGAAAGCTATGGAATGAAATACAATGTATACGTTCGTACATTCTTATTAAAAGAAGTGTTATGAAAGTAAAAAGCACAAGGTGAATTATCGTCCTTGTGCTTTTTACATGTCCCAGAAATTGTGTACATTCACTTTAGAATCAAAACGTTTAATAGCTTTCATGATCTTTTGTACTACTGAAAGAGTTGGAACGTGGTTTTTATCATTACAAAGTCTTGTAATAGTGCTACGGCTAACCTTCGCTGCTATTTCTAATTCCTTTTGTTCAATTCCATTTTGATCTAACCATGTTCCTAATTTTGTACGTTTTCGTTTATTCCCTTTCATCTGTTTAACGCTCCCTTTTCCTCTATGTATCTGTAAGTCTGGACACAATTTTTTAAACTTATACATACATAGATGAGTCAAAAAAGAAGCATATGGCTCAAAAAAGAAGCATACTATAAAAATAGATAAAAAGAATAAGAGATTTTTTGTAATTATTTTGTGGAATATAGCATACATAATAATAGCTACAAGATGCGAATACGCTGAAATATAATTGCATCTTGTTGCAAAGGATATTCCTATAAAATAAAAAGCTTAAACCCGTTGACACAAAAGGGTTTAAGCTTTCTTACATTGTACAACTATGAAACACACTTTTATAACAGAAGAGGGAGTGTAAATTGTTTTTAGTCGAAATTTGAAATACTGAATACAAATTATTTATTTAGCCAACTCTCATATGCTCTTTTATTCTTGATCGGTACAGCGTCAGCATTTAAAAGTTTAACTAAGCTTTTGAATTGCTTTTTACATCTTGTATTACCCTCTATGCGATATTTTAAATAATTGTCTTCTGTAATAAGTATAAATAATTGTTCAACCTCTTTTAATGAGAAGTTCTTTATCATTTTCTCATAAAATGGAGAAGCCGAATCTGATGTTCCATAAGGATTTCCTACATAACAAAGAGCTACTACGTATACATATCTTTTCAAAATTGGGTTAGGAATTTTCTTATCAAACGATACTGCTAACCTTTCAGCAAAAGGCTTTTCATTATAGAAATTATCCATATTATGATGTGCGTCCTCTAAATCATTTATGGCAGTTAATACAATTGAAGCAACTTTATCATTTGGAAGTAAATTTAAAGCTCCAACTTTTTCAAAAAATCTTTCTGAATATGCTTTTTTAGTATTAGAGTTTTTCATCATATATGATGAATATAGACCTAAAATCTCCGCAATTGCATTTTCATTGTATGTATTCCATGTATCTTGAGAAATTAAAAGACAATTGAGCCTAACATTCTCATTATTTTTTTCATCAACATAATTTGCGAAAAGCATTTTTAGTATTGCTGATTTTTGCAAGTCATTTGCTTTCAAAATCTTCTCTACAAATGTGTCTTTAGTCTGTTCACTAATTTTGTCTTGTTTAATAACTGACATAAAGTTTGAAACAGGGAATCCTACATATTGAGTATCATTACTTAGGATATGTTTAGTACATTGATGCATAAAATAATTAAGTTCCACACCATCTAACATTGAATCGGAAGGATGTGCGGAGGAATAATTGTTTCTCATCTCCCTACAGGTATTTATGAAGAAATATGAATCATCATCCAAGAATCCTAATTCAACACAAATATCTATCAAGTCTTTATCTCGAATTTCTTCCTTTAATTTCTTCTCATTAATCTCTCTTTCTAAAAATGAAGATGCTTCCGAATAACCAAAATTTTTAACTTTTTGACGCAAGGCTAAAATTGCCGTATTCCACATATCGTTTACAGCCGCACTAAATAGTCCCATTCTAACAGAAACAACCATTCTGGCTAGTAATTCATGTCTGTATTCAAGTTTTACATTCTCTAAAGTTCTTCGTAGGTTTGTCCATACTATTTCAATATCTTCCTGATTAGCTAAAACTGTTCTGGGAATACCTAAAGCTGATGTTAAACTACTAATAATTGGTTCTGTATCGCATTCATCAAACTTAGGTAGCCTTGTTTCAACGACTTCTAAATATGACACATAGACCACTCCTTTTAAGTTTAATTATACGTATAAATGCATTTAAGAGTAAAAAATTGTGAACTATGATAAAAACCATATATAATTTCACGTACCATATTTGTACTAAAAATTATTCACAAAAAGATTGTATAGTACAAACCATTCGGTTTATAATAAGAACAAACGTTCTGTTTTTGGAGGGTGAAACAATGTTTGATTACTCGAAATGCATGAATCGAATGATTTTCTGCATAGACCTTTGTTCATTTTTTGCCAGTTGTGCGTGTGTAATGAGAGGATTAGATCCTTTAAAAGTAAAATTAGCTGTCGTTGGGGATGTAAATAGAAATGGATCAATAGTGCTTGCCGCCACTCCCGAACTTAAAAAAATGGGCATTTCTACGGCAACTAGATTGCACCAACTGCCAAAAGATCCAGAAATCATTGTAGTTAATGCGACAATGCAAAGGTTTGTTGAAATTTCAAATCAAATCACAGAAATTTATACCAAGTATGTAGCGTTAGAGGATCTCCACGTTTATTCAATAGACGAGTGCTTTCTAGACATGCAACAAACAGCGCACCTTTTCGGACGTGATCCAATTGTAATTGCTAAAAGAATTCAAAAAGAGATATATGATACAACGGGTATAACGGCATCTATAGGAATTGCACCTAACCTATTTCTCTCAAAGGTTGCTCTAGATGTGGAAAGTAAATATTCAAACTCTAGGATTGTCATGTGGACATACGAAGATGTTCCAAAGAAACTCTGGAATATCAAGCCACTCAAAAATGTATGGGGAATCGGATCAGCGACTCAGGACGCTTTACATGGTATGGGACTGTTTTCCTTGAAGGATGTTGCAAATACACCGAAAGAGCGTTTAATAAAGCGATTTGGAAAGGTAAAAGGTGAAGAGTTACATCGTTTTTCATTTGGTATAGATGAAAGCCGTATTGCTAATAAATACGTTCCTAAAAGTACTTCTATAACGAAAGGACAAATCTTATTAGAAGATTGCTTTAGTCTTAATAAATTAAAATTGCTACTTCTAGAACAAATTGAGGAGACTTGTTTTCGCCTACGATCTATGGATAAATGTTGTAGGACGGTTGAACTTGCTATAGGTTACAGTAAGTACATCGGTGGAGGGTTTAAGCGAGCAATTACTTTGGAACAACCAACCTGTTTAACTGAAGAGGTTTATGAAGCGTGTTTACAGATATTAAAAAAGTTTCATTCTGGTCATCCAGTACGACAAATACATATAACTTTAAAGAATTTGACCAGGGATGATGCAATTCAAATGTCTTTGTTTGAAGATACTTCAAGAAAAGATACTCAAAGGAAATTAGCAAAAACAATGGATAGTATCCGGAATAGGTATGGTAAAAACTCGATTATGAGAGGCATCAGTTACATTCAAGGAGCTACGCAACGTGAGAGAAACAATAAAATTGGTGGGCATAAAGCCTAAGGGGGAATACACATCATGGATAGAGGTATGATGCGATGGATGCCATTCTCAGCAATAAAAGAACAATCTGAAGGATTAAATGAATTGTATGAAAAACAAAGCCATATTCCAATGCCGATTTTAGATGAACAGCAATTAGATACTATAAATGATACTGTTTGCGAGGCAATGGCTACAAATAATCAAGTAAACATCTTATATCATAAACAGAATAAGTTTTATCGTATCTCTGGTTATATTCATTATTATGATATGTCTTGTAATGAATTAAGAATAATGGGTGAAAATGAGAGAGTTAAATATATAAAATCTATGTGTATTGTGGATATAAAAATGCTTTAAAAAAGTTACATTGTAAATTAGTTGGACAGAAAAAAGTCTACAATGTTTTGTAGACTTTTTTCTGTCCAATCGAATTAAATTCCTATACCTATATGAGTAGAGTCTTAACGGACATTTTTAAAGCTCTAAATTTTCTTTACTTACTTTTGCAATATATTTCAAACAATCTATTACCGGATAATGAATCAATGCTTTAGGTTGGGAAAATTTGACGCCCTCTTTTTCAAGCAAATTGACAAGTTGTTCAACGGTCATCTCTTTGCGTTGTATCTTATTGAAGTGTTGTATCACAATGCTTTTCCAATTATAAGACGGACTCTGGAAGTAGCCTTCTCCTTGTACAGTATGATTATAAATCATATCCAGTTTTTCTTGTCTCTTTTTCTTTTGTAGATGTTTTTCCATTTGGCTCATCTTCATTCACCTCATTTTTTAGTGAGAATCTGTATTCCGCCCCCTCTTTAATAAAATAACGTGATTCTATTTGTTACACATTAATTTCAGCAACAATTAATTTTCTTCCCATTTTGCTATAACCTGTTTCGAGAGAGAGTATCCAATTGTGAAGGTCATTCCAATCATATCCCAGATTTAATAATTCGGCAGGGAATTTATTTTCAAAGTCATCTCGCCAAGCATACATTCTTTCTAATGCATTATCTTGCCTTCCAAATTTGTATAATGTAATGTTTTTCTTTTTCCCGTTATCTCTAAGTGCTTTTGTTAAATATACATAAAGCTTTCCTTTCGTTCGGTTAAATGTAAGAAATCCAATACTTCCTTTCAAACCGTCTCCTCCTATTCAGGTTCCGACCACAACGCCAAAAAGTGAATTGTGGTCGGAACTACATTTTAAGTATCTATTATGAAACTTGTCTTTTACGAACACGAACATTTTTATAGCGACCATGTTTTACAACATGGCGAGTATCTATTTCTTTATATTTCTTAGTTTTAAGCATTTCCGAAATATCTACGATAATTGTATTCGTTAAAATATTTACTACATAACCAGTTAATTTGATTGAAGGATTCTTGCGATGCGGAAATTGAACAAAGTCACCAATTTTAATTGTTGGAACTGAAATAGTCTTTTCCATAAAAAAGCCTCCTAAACTGAAATGTTATAGATTAACTTTTACTTTACTAATTATTTCTTTATCCTTTGAAAACTTATATGCTTTTATATATAGAACAAACAAATCTGCACTTAATGTGACAGTCATTCCATCTTTCATACGCTTTAAAATAATGAGATCTTGATTTTCTTGTTCAAACATCTTTGCATATCCTAATACCTGATACACTCGACCATCTTTCCTATGAATATAGAATTCACCACGTTTAGGTTTTGGTGCTATCACATCTATTCCTCCTCAAAGTTTTTTAAAATCCATAGAGAAATCCAGCGATTAAATATGTAGCAACAATCATAAAAGTAGATAGTCCAAATGTACCGAAGAACCAAATTTGTGAGGAAACACAATTATCTATACCAAACCATTCACAAATGGCGTCATATCGCTTTTTTAAAGTGCTTTTTATAGTAAGGTTCATTTTTTCTTTTATCGTTAAATGTGTTAAAATATACTTGCTGTTAGGAGTTTTTAGATAGGTATTTGCCATCTAGAATCAACCTTTCTTTTATAGTAGTGTATCTGGAAAAGCCCTTTTCTACTTGGCGGTGGTGGGGGCTTTTTCATTTGTATTAATTTTTCTTAGGAAACCATTCTTGCATTGCTTCATCTGTCACTAGCCAAGACCGTTGTACTCGTTGATATGTTTTATCTGGATCTCGAGGTGGTTCAAAATAGCGAATAATACCCCGTTCAATCATATTGTTTAATTGATCTTGATTAGCACGAGATGGCTTGACACGACTTTTTAAAGTTTCATATGATACTTCATATTTCAAAGCGGCTTCCATCAAAAACATGTACTTTTCAATTTCTTTCATTGGTGTACTCCTCATAATGCACATTTAAGAAATAAGCATTTCCTTTTTCAAAACCTTATTTATCCTCATTTGTTCATTCCTTTAATTCTCCTCACTCCTTACATTTATTGTATTTACTTTCTAATTACATTGTACCTAAATAGGTGCAATAATGCAATTGGAAATCAGAAAATTAAATTAATTAACTTTCGACAAATAATCAAAAAAACATCTAAGTTAGATGCTAAATATATGTTGCTACCTAAAAAAATTTATATATAAAATCATCCTATTTTAAAGTGAGCTTCAGGTGTGGGTTTGAAATAAAGTTTGATTAAAAGCACCTCGCAAATCTGTATTGCACGATAAATAAAAAGAATCCATTTTGAAAAAAGATTGATCAAAATAGATTCTTATCTAGCATATTTAAGATTAGTTTTTATAAAAAAGTTTGATCAAAATCCACTTAAAGTTCCTTGCTTGAAGGGATAACCCCTCACTTCTTTTTTATAAACTTTGTATCTTTCTTACAAACATCATGATTTTATTTCAAATCCATAATTGAAATCAGTCAATCTTCTTTTTTATTGGATGTAAATTAATTCTTGTATAAGCTATTCGTTTATAGTTCAAAAGTACCATTTCGGATTGATAGAAATAGTTCGGTTAATTCCTTATCAGAAAGTTTGTTGAATTTCTCGAATCCTTCCTGAACATCATTCAATTCTTCTTGTGTTCTGATTTCATTAAAATCAATTTTTTTTTCAGGAATAATATATTTTCCGATTACATACTTCAGTTGTCTATCTTGTAATTTATCTTCTTGTTTTCCCTTGTTCAAGTTACTTTTTTTATTATCCTTTTGATACGCTTTTATCAAGCCAGAGAGGTTATTTGCAAAAACTGAATTTTTTGTTGGCAATCCAAGTTCTGATAATAAATTTATTGAGTACTGGAACCTCTTGCGATCATTGGTAAGAGTTAAAAAAATCTCCGTTCCTTTTATCTTATCTAATATTAAGTTCGCGGCTTTTTCAAAGTCATCATTTTCGAAAATAGGTTTATCCATTACATTACCTGTGTTCTTATTGTAACCATTTGGAACTAATGAATCATAAGCTCTTATTGCATTATCCTCTAATTCGTTTAGCGTTGAAAGTGTTGTATACCCTAAAGGTATCAAACTAATACTAAATTTATCTCCGAAATTATAATCATGATATATTTCAGGAAGATTAAATTGAACGTTCAGTTCATACCTGCCTCTTTGTAATTCTGAATTTTTAACAAAGTGCATATAAGCCCTGTCGAATACCTTTTCTGCTTGTCCGATGTAATACAAATCTTTTACACAATTATGTATGATATAAATACCAGAGAAATTATTAATATCCCAGCTCTCTCTGACTTTTTTACTTTTAAGTACAAGCAACTCTTGTGGAGTATATTTTATCATTTTCTTTCTTAGAATATCTAATTCTTTTCTAACAATCCCTTTATTATTATTTCGTTCAATTATTGTGTTCCTTCTATAAAAATACGATGCCGATATATCAGGTTCATAATCATTCAAAACGTGTCTTACCCAATTTAGTTCATCTTCTGTTAACATTTAATCACCTTTTTAGATATTAATTGTCTGTCACCATTTCCAATCTAACCCAAAAGGGCAATACAGTGCAACTTTTTTAAAAACAGTACATCTTTTTTATAAACGGTACGACTTTATTACAAATCCACAATACCCCGCAATCCCAAGTTATACGATAAATAAAAAGAACCCATTTTGAAAAAGATTAATCAAAATGGATTCTTATCCAACAGAGTTTAACTTGGTTTTTCTAAAAAAGATTGATCATTTTCTATCTTGTTTTTCAACAATCATGCTCTATAACGTATAACGAAATAAAACTTAAACTTCTAATAAGATACCTATTACCTAGAGTGCCATTAGCTTACAATTGAACCTCCAGAACTAGCTAGATTTATCATCTCATGTTCATCTGCATACTTTTTATAATCATAAACACATAAAATTTTTCGATAATCCGTAGACTTCTTGTCCGAATAAGTCCTTAAGTGTTCTTCAACCGTATCTAGTTGGATTCTATCATTTATTATCCCTAATACTATAGCTAGGTTCTTTTTTGATTGTACTATATTATCATCTTGTAAAATCCCACTAATACTTGTATGCTCTTGGGCAAAATCCGTTGCATTATTAATTATGTTAGTTATTTTCTCATTTTGATTACCTTTTAATTCAACGGAGCTTTCCAGTTCTGATTGAATCTTACTAAATGCGTATATAGGGAAATATTGGTTTTTTTGGAATTTATGTTTGTCGATCAACTTTAATAATTGATGGTTAGATTCATCAATTATCTTAAAGTAATTTTCCATTAACTCCGATTTTGTTTGAAATTCATAAGTGATTGTTTTTAATGATCCGATGGCTAATACCTTTTCTTCATTTTTTAATGCGTCTACATCCTCTGTAACGCTAACTTCTATATTACCTCCTGCATAAATCTCTTTAACTATATTTTGTACTTTTCTAATATCCATTGCAGATACGGGCAAGTTTAAATCTGCTAAGTGTTTATAAATTTCTAAAAAATTATCAGTTTTGATTTTATTAATACGGATTGTAGAAAATCCACTCATGTCAATATCATGATCCGTAACTTCAGTATTCTGTGATCCTTTATCATGTTCTACGAGCAAAAAATTCTTTCTGATTTTTTCTGCTTGTGGGGTATTAGGATTTATATATGTAAAAATGGTTTTAAGAATTCCTTTAATGTTATTATCGCCTATATTATAACCTAAAAATATTATTGGGTTATGAATAAATAACGATAACAATTGTGCCCTAATAAGTTCATATTTTTCATCAAAAACCCCATAGTCATCATCTGTAATAATAATCTTACTGGGATCTTTAACACAGCCATGTATTTTGTAGACAGAACCATAGGGATTACTTAACAAAATTTCGTTACCTATTAGTTCTTTAAATTCAAATATATCCTCTATAAAACTGTCATAGTTTGTTGTAATCACCGAGCCAATATTCTTCCTTACTTTCTTTAGCTCAGAAATTTCACGTTGTTGGCTATCCTTAATTATATAATTAGATAATAATTGCGAAATATATAATTTAAAGCGACTAATATTAATATGATTTTTCATATTTTCGTAAAATTGATCATTAATTTCTTTAAACTGACCATTACGATCACTCATTAATACGTCGTTAAATTCTTTTTCAAGATCCTTCGCGATTTTAGAGTAGTCATACTCACCGTTTTTTTCATGTTTTGACTTCAAATCATAATAAAATTCATCTGATCCTTTAATCTTATTTGAAATATATGAAAGTAAACCATCCCATGTAAAAGAATTTTCTAAATACCTAAGACTCATTCCAGTACCTACAAAAAGTACTGGATGATTAGTAAAATTTCTAATGAAATTACTAATATGCATCTAATCCCTCTTTCTTTTTGATAGATTCAAAATAAAATCCCAAACTCAATATGTATAACTTTGATTTTAAAAATTTAAGTGATTTTTAAATGATTAAGTAAATTATACCATTTAATATAAAAACTAAATGTTCTAGTGTTCAAATTTTTCCAAACGTCGCGACATTATTCAAAACATCGCATCTTTTTTATAAACATCGCGACTTTATTTCAAATCAACATCAGGAACACCTAGAACCTATAATGTTGGTAAATAAAAATATTTCAGAAACTTTACTTTTTGGGACATTTCATTTACAAAAAGTAAAATAAGTTGATCTCATTTTATAATTTGTAAAACTGCATACGAAAAGTCTATATAAAAAACCAGTGATATGAGTACGCATATCACTGGTTTTATGAGTTTAACATTTTGTATGTTTTGTAAAACTTAGCTTCGGTTTGCAAACTTCATGTGTACCAGGTGTATAATTTACATCCCATTCGGTTCAGATAAAACCACGTTTTGTGAATTCATTGCCTAATTCTATTGCATATTTTATATCCCAAATAGTTTAGATAAAGCAAAAATACTAAATCTCCGGGTGCCGGGTTATCGACCTTTATATCCCGCATAGTTCAGATAAAACAAATTGCAGGGGATGAGCCAGTTTATGTCCGGTGCCTTTATATCCCACATAGTTCAGATAATACTTCGGAAGAATTAAACATTCCATACAGCACTTATGCCTTTATATCCCACTTAGTTCAGATAATACTAGTCCGCATATTGCTATCACAGGACAGACAGGAAACTTTATATCCCACTTAGTTCAGATAAAACGTAAAGATCGCTAATCTTTATAAGCATAGATATGTCATTTATATCCCATATAGTGCAGATAAAACGGAATCTATATTGGAAACAACAAAATGTTTAATGCATTTATATCCCACATAGTTCAAGATAAACCTTTACGTTTAACAGATATGCAAAGTGCTACACAAGAATTTATATCCCACATAGTGCAGATAAAACTATTTTCTCTGTAACTATTTTATGTGTATTAGGAACCTTTATATCCCGCATAGTTCAAATAAAACGTTTCTTCTAAGTTCATACCGAAAGTATCAGCGATCTTTATATCCCATATAGTTCTGATAAAACTATATTGTATAAGCAACAATTACCCATCTTTTGCATCTTTATATCCCACTTAGTTCAGATAATACTACAGTGAGGAACTTGATGAATCCAGGATTGGAGAACTTTATACCCCACATAGTGGAGATAAAACGAGTACAAGAGACTTACAAAGGTTCATCATCCTGATTGATTTATATCCCACATAGTGGAGATAAAACGATATAAAGTATTACAGGAAACTTTGATCTTAAGTATTTATATCCCACATAGTGGAGATAAAACCCTATCTATATACGGATGATACACCTTATCATAGCAACATTTTGCCATGGGTATCAATCAGTATTTTGCAATGAACCATTGATTGTGTTTTTGTATTCTCTTCAAACATGCTGATAGACGTTGTCATATCAAGGTTTTCAGCATGTTTGGAAAAAACGAGATTCACTGCAAAATTACGGAAGTACAATTCCTGTTCCTGTAATCCTTTCTTTATCAAAATCGTACTCACAATTTAAAGTGTGAATGTATTGAAGTCCAGTAATATCAATTTCCTTTGTTTCGATTCCGTATCGTTGAACCTGTTGTCTAGAAATAGAGGTTGTAAGCTTTTCGATTTGCATTCGTAATACTTTTCGCTGTTTCGAATCTTTTTCCAGTTTAAATGTATTAAATAACTCACGATTCTCTACATATATAGAACAGGGAATAACTTGATAATTATCAATATCACGCAACAACTTTTGTGCTTCTGTATTTCTCATATCGTTTAGTGGAAGTGTATCCAGTACCTTTAAAGCTTGGTAGAATTCATCTAAGTATTTTTTGCTTAGATTTTCTGTTTTATATAATGTTTCGACAAGCTCCATTTTTGTTTTCTCATGTAGTTTTTTTCCGTTAAAGGATTCTAAAAGTTTTAAACCGTTATGAACAATATCTTCATCGTAAACGAACCCTATCCCTTGTGCTTCTGTATAAACAAAGACATTAGGTTCTGTCCCTTCATAGGCTCTTCCACGATAACAACGACCTAAACGCTGAAATAAGCTATCTAATGTAGAGATTTCAGTAAATAACAAATCAAAATCAATATCTAATGAAGCTTCTACAAGCTGTGTGGCAATCCAAATTCCACTTTGTTCTTCGCGATTTTTATCATTTGGTGCGAATTTCTTAATTTCCTCTTCTAAAACGGCACGATCCTTTTGAATAAATTGCGTGTGTAATAGCCTTACATTTTCTTTATTAAACAACCCATATATACGTTTTGCCTCTTTTACGGTATTAGCAATAATCAATACACGTTTATTTCGTCCAGCTTCACGAATATGTTCTAAATCCTCGTCGATCTTTGTTTTGCGTATAGATATGCGGTGACGAATTAAGTCATTATAGAATTCCTCTTTTACAAAATCACTTCCCTTGATTTTGCCTCGTTTCTTCATTGTTTCCATAAAAACAGTAGGAAGTGTAGCGGTCATAATCATAAATTTGCCGCCTATCTGGTGAATCATTTCCAATGCTTTGAGTAAAACAGCTAAGATTTTCGGAGAATAACCTTGTATTTCATCTAAAACTATCTTAGAGTACGCCATTGTGGCCAAGTATTTCTCATATCCTCGAAATAAAAATGGAAACTTCAAAATTTGATCAATTGTGCTAAATGTTAACTTTTTACTCAATAAACGGGACTGTTCATAGATAAGCTCATTGGTTTCGTAATCATTATTTAATGTCTGTAGAAAATCCACACTACCACTGTGTAGCAAACCAGCAATCGCTTGCCCCTCTTCATCTACATATCCCATTCCATTTGTTATACGCTCATACAAGGCATTTAAACTTACACGGATAGGGAGTGTAATAAAACCTTTAGCTTCATCAATCCAAAATAAAGAAGCTTCTGTTTTTCCCATACCAGTTTGTGCAACAGCCACAATATTCTTATTTCGATTCTCGTAAGAAAAGAGTTGTAGATTGCGTGGTTTATGACCATTCTTTTTTAGGAATTCATCGACATAAGTCCCAACTCCTTTGTCCGCATGATATTCCACAAGTTCTCCTGCAGAAGCCGCATGATCTACACGATTTAAAAGTCCCTTTACAAGCACAAGAAGAGGATATTCTTTATCTTTTTTCTTAATTGGCTTCCAACCTATAGTTGTAGTATCAAGATCTTTATTAACAGAACAGCACAATTCTTTCTCCAAACGGTCTATTTTCCCTTTTAAATCTGGTAAAACTGTATTCAGTATTTGGGCATCAAACATTACGTTTCGTACATGATGATGTGCAATTGCCTCTTTCACAACCCGTTCTGTACTTTTGGAATAATGTAATTCTAAAAATGGAACACAAAGTAAGGAAATAAAAGCATGAGGAACATTAGGATATTTTTTTTCAATTTCTTGCTTTGTTAAAGGAGATAACCCCATATTAAGTTTAATAAATTGTTGAAATCCCTCATAAATCTTTCCCGCATCGTGATACTGGGCAGCTACTTGTGCAAGTTGCCAAATCTCTTCTGACAACAGAGATCCATACGAGTGTTTTAGTAAAGATAAATTTTCTAATACCCGTCCTGTGTGTTCTTGTAATGTTTCAAATTCCCCTGTTTGCTGATCCCACTTTGCGTAAATGAAATCTTCCATGTTTCTCCTCCTGAAAAAAATCCATGCCTACTCATAAGGCATGGAAAAATACAATATGGCCATCTTCATCTTCTATATACTGAGGTGAATTTAATCCTTCTCCTTTGCGGAAGTATTGAGTTTGAACCGTCTCCCAAGTACGAATTCCTTGTTTCACTTGATATACTGTATTTAAACGATATGAAATCCCTTTATAATTCATATAGTCAAGGCGATCAACAATACAATGACGTGGTATATAGAGATCCCTTTTTAGTGTAATGATTTCTTTTGTATGTCTTTCGTTCAACGTTACCAATTTCACGTCTTCAATGACCGCTAAATCTTCACGTCGACCAAGGTTTGGTGCTTCATTGATATTTTCTAATGCTGTTTGTAATTGTTCCAATACACCTTGTTCGGCACGTACATGGAAAATAAGAGAGATTTCTTTCAACATATGAACATGCATAGGCATTGTTGTAACTTCTTTTGATTTGTAAAAATGGTGTGTTTGCAAATCAAACAGCTTTCCCTCGTGAGTACCTTGGATGCTAATTTCCATTGGAATTAATTCATTTGCACCTAATACATAGTGAAGGAACCCCTTCACCGTACTATACGGTGGAAGAGGATAGGTTTCCTTTGCTTTTTGTGCCATTGGTTTCTTGTAACAAGCAGTTTGTTGGTACAACTTTACTCGTAACGCTGTATTAGCCGACATAATAATTCTCCACTTGTTGTAATAGATAATCTAGCATACCTTGAATTGTATGGGTTGAGTCGCTTGAAACAAGATTTCGTAGCTCCCCTTCATTCACGAAAACACCAGATAACAGACCAACGTGCGTTTGTTCTTGTACAGTCCGTCCCATACTGCGACGTTCTAAAATTTCTTGTAGCATAATAGAATTTAAACGGTATTCACGTTTTGTCGGAACTAATTGTGTACGTCCTAAGAAATATGGTTGATTTATAGCATACAGACCACCAATTACAAACAAAGGGGATAAATCTTCTTGTCGCCCTCGGATATTACGATTTAAGGAAAATACAATTTCTAAGAATTCTTTGATTCGTCTTGCCTTTTCTTCACGTGGTAATTCAATTTCTCCATCTACACCAATTCTATCTAAATCAATAGTAATGGTATATGAATATAAACTTGTATGTCGCTCAAGTGTTGCGATATTTGGGTTTTCTTTGATACGTGAAGCATGTCCTAAATTTGTTAAGAATTCTAAGTCTCCCCGGTACGGTTCAAGAGAAACAGCATGAGACAAACGAACGCTAGCTGGACGTTTGTTCCCCATATCACCTTTTACAGTTTTCATGTAACCAAATAAATCCATTTCTTCTGACTCTTGAATGGTAGCACTAGGAGAATACTGAACTACGCTTTTGCTTTTTCCTTCCGCTTCCCCTTTGTCACGGCCAACTGTATCTAAGTTCCAACCATAACGCTCGGCGCCTAAACGAACCATATCGTATCGAATAGCTTGCCGTGAAGCAAATGTATGAATATCTCCATTTCCACGATTAAATTTCTTTAATTCGGAGACGTTACCGATTCCTTCTCCATAATTTAATGAATCTCCTTGAAACACGATCGTTAATGTTAATCCAGCCATTAGTTCGTTTCCTCCCCTTCTTTTTTATAGGGTTTGTCATTTAATCCGGATAGTAAAGCACTTGCAATACCTTCAAATTCATTACTATGTTCCCTTGTAGCATCCACATACATAGAAGTGTTCTTTTCCACTAATAAAAAGGTGCGGAATAATGTTTCAAAGAATTGTTGACGGTTATTAGTAGTTAAGGCATTTAATAGACGGTAAGTAATGCCTGGAATCTTATTCTCCATTCCACGTTCAGTCAGTCTTCTACGTACTTCGCGTCCATCCATTAGCGCGTAATGGATTCTCTTTTGCATAGATTCATATTGCGCTTCTCGTGTTTCGTTAGACATGCCATAACACTCCTTTATTCTATTTAAATGAAACATAGCCAAAGTGGCTGCATATGTATCATAACTGGAATAATTGTTATCTACGTTATTCCTCAATTGGTTAGTGATATTACGAAAAAAATGCTCCCCATTTAATAATTTACGTAGGATTACGTTCCGAAATGGTGGATATTTAATATGATCGAGCTCTTTTCCTCCACGCTCTTGAAGGTATTGAATGGCATGTTCTGATAAAAAATTCTGTGTAAGAGTCGTCTTTTTCCCACTATTTTGGAATTCAACAATTAACATATTTTTAGAGATCCAATTGGCTTTATCTTTGGCTTCTTTTAATGTGTCGTATAAAAACACTTCAAAAGGGTTATTTTGTTTTTTGTTGGTGTCAAATAAATCATTTATTTCCGCCAGTGTATCAAACTCCTCATCAGTTTGAATAAAGGAATAAACTACTGTATCTTTGTCTATTTGATCTCTATAGAGCCCAAAAGCAGAACAAAACATGATTAACCGATAAAGACTAGATATAGGAAATGCTTTTTGATTATTCCATGTGTAATTCGTTGCATTTGCTATACTGACTGCATTCGGAAGAAATACCGCCTCTGTGTAATCCGTAAGAGCAAATTGCCCCTCGATAACAGGACAATACAGTAATTCATCCTTCTTTAGTTTCGTAACTGTTTTTTTCGCTAACTTTATAAAATTTTTATCATCAGATTGCTGTATCACTTTGTTTAAGTTTTCTATTGCTTCGTTTGTACTTTTAGAAGAATGAAGAACAGCAAGAACCTCTTGTTCTAGTAAAATAGGTTGAACGAAGTCTCTTGCAAGGAACTCTTCATGTTCTAAACGATTCAGGGTACTGCGTGACCTTTGTAAAAAACTTGTTTGACCATGCAGTTCTCCTAAATGAAACCGAATCATATTTAGTGTTAGCACTTCATTTACTTGATCTTGCTTTAACAATTTCAGGTAATCTTTAGTGATTGCTTTTAATTCTTCAATGGTTGATACATCTTTTTTTCTGCTAAACAGCTCTTTTAAGGTTCCACCTTCAATTGGCAAACGTTTATTCAACTTATTTTCTGTACTTTTAATATCAGCAAAGATAGATTCTTTAGAACGTTTAAAGTTGGATGTAGCGTTTGTTAGAAAAGCATTCATCTTATTCTCTTTTTCATTTGCAACAGAAAATATATCAAAAGCATAATTGAAAAACCATTTCGGAAAGTCGTGAAGTAATTTTGGATCAAAATCTAGATAGGTCTCTTCGGTTTCAAATAAATCTGTTTCAGCATGCTCTAAAATACGATAAAACCCCAAAATACCAGTGTTCGTAGCCCAATCTTCTAAATATAATCGAATCATTGGTACTCCACGGACACGCAGCCGTACCCTTGTGACTTTTTGAAGGATGTACCAATTTGACGAAGGATTTCTAAATCTTCTTGGTCTCCTTTTAGCAAGAATGTTCCTTTATAAGCTTCAAAGTGCTGGTGATTGGGGGTATTATCAAATTTTTCTTTTACAACTTGTTTTGTTAAATTCATAGGTATAAATTGCAAAGGTTTTTTCAAGCCTTCTCCATGATAATTACGCAAAGTCATATCACAAATATAATTGAAACTCTCTTCATAACCTTCTTCTGTTGGAGCAAGAGGTTTCCCATCTTGGTCTTTAATAAAAATAGGGGAAAGGGTGCGGAATACTACCGTATCACTTTTCACTCTGACTTCCGGTAGTATAGATATGTTCTTCTTCTGTAGTTTGTATCCTTTGTACTGAAATTCTTTAATTTCGTTTAAACCATCTACTAAGTAAGAAATGAATTCAGGATCAGGTGAACTAATAATCCAGTCCAATCCGTTCTGAAGGAGGAATTCATCATTTTTTAAAACATAGTCTTTAAGATAAACAGAAAACGTAAAATTTTTGCTTTTCTTATTCGGTTTATTCTCAAAGACATATAGGTTCTCTGCATATACTGTGTTTGATGCTTTTAGAGCTTCTTTGATAAAACTCACAAACATAAAACGATACGAGAGAGGAATTACTTTGCAAGTAAAGCTTACTTTCAATTTCATCATCTTCCTCCTTGATCTTCAATATAAAACTATTATAATTTATTTGAAAATTAGGATTCAATAAATATGTAGAAATAAATGGAAAAACTTTTCTTTTCAAAGAAAGGTTTTTTCTTGATCTCATATAGTAAAGATAAAAACTATGCGGTACTTCTATAATTTTGCAGTGAGCCTCGTTTTTGCCAAGCATGCAGAAAACCTTGCTATGACAAGGTCTTTCAGCATGTTGTAAGAGAATACAAAAACATGATCGATGATTCGCTGCAAAATGTTGGTTGCTACAAGTAGTAAAATGTTGCTATCATTAGGTATATCATCTGTATATAGATAGGGTTTTATCTGAACTAAGTGGGATATAAAGTTTTTCCAAATCAATTAAATAGTTCATTTCCACACCGTTTTATCTGAACTATGTGGGATATAAAGTGTTGAAATCGCGCTGCTGCTGTTACAACCTCATCTACGTTTTATCTGAACTATGTGGGATATAAAGGTATCCTGTTGCGGACTTTCTATAGTACTTGTAGTTGTTTTATCTGAACCAAGTGGGATATAAACGTGTATAAACCATTACTATCCAAATATGAAATTTTTGTTTTATTTGAACTATATGGGATATAAAGTGAATCGTTGTATCGGTAAAAGCAATCAGTGTATTTGTTTTATCTAAACTATGTGGGATATAAAGATTCCTGTTTCTTTAAACGAGCTTGACCCAGTCGGTTTTTATCTTAACGTAGTGGGATATAAACGCCCATACATATGGATAACCATCGTAAGGTGATACGTTTTTATCTAACCGAAGTGGGATATAAACTTTGCCACGTTTATCACCGTTTTATCTAAACTATGTGGGATTTAAATTACGGTAAAGTTAAATTAGAAGGAAATGCACCATTTTGTTTTATCTGAACTGTATGGGATATAAAATAACCTTTACCTACAATAACTGCTGCTTTGTTAAGTGCTTTATCTAAACTATATGGGATGTAAAAATCGGAGCATATTTTGGACCAATTGTTTCAAGAGTAGTTTTCTCTGAACTATGCGGGATTTAAAGCAACAAAAGTATAACCAAAAGGAACATGTAGCAATCACTACAAGTTCCTTTTAAGATAATGTTAATAAGACAAACTATTCTTTTATTTTTTCCTCATATTGTTTAGCAAGCTTATAAAACGAAGAACGTTTGATGCCATACTTTTTCATGGCCCCTACTGCTGTAATTGAACCGGATTTCCATTCTTTATAAGCTTTAATAAATTCTTCTGTTATTTCGACAGGAGGACGTCCTAAATGTTTCCCTCGTTTTCTGGCAAGAGCAATCCCTTCAGCTTGACGTTGTTTAATATCGATGCGCTCTTTTTCTGCAAAGGCAGATAATATTGTCAGTGTTGCTTTTTGAATTGCGCTCTGAATAACATCATTTGTACTTTCTCCAGTGTAATTGACGTTAATGTATGGTTCCTTTATAAATTGTAAATTTACTTTATGTTTTTCGTAATATCTAAATTCTTCTAATGTATCATTCATATTTCTTCCAAGTCTTGTCAAGGAGTCGAACACAATGGTATCTCCTGTACGAACAAGACGTTTTAGCATTTGATAATTCTCTCGCTCCATATTTTTTCCAGATTCTTTATCTATGAAAATATCTCGTTCTTCTATCCCTAAATCCTTCATATTCTGAATTTGCCGTTCTTCGTTTTGATCTTTACTCGAAACTCGCACATATCCAAATTTTTTATGTTTCATAAGCTACACCTCACTGTTAATTATACCAATAATGTCTGTAAAGGTATATGTAATAAAAAGATGTCTGTAAAATTAGAACCGGACATTTATAGACGTGGATTTATATAGGTTTCTATGAGTCTGTAAAGGTATACTTTTACAGATACGTCAAGCATTCTTCACGTCTTTGAATACGTATTAATAAAAAACGAACCAAAAGGTGTACCTTTACAAACGAAACTCTATAGTATTTTTTGACATAAAAACCATATTTTTATTTCGTGCCTAATATAATAAATACGTGTTATCTAGCATGCGTCTCTGCTCATTAAATGTAAATGTACTGATTAACACATATTTATTAAAAAAGGAGGCGAAACAAATGAATAAAATGAGAAAGTGGTTGTCTAAAATTAGTGTTATCCTAGTGCTGGTATCAACGTTTGTGATAGCTATACCTTCTTCTTCTCAAGCTGATAATAGATGGTATTGTTTGAGTCGTTGTGGTGATGGCATAATACAACCGGGCGATACAAGAGATGTCACTCCTAAAGTGTTTTTAACTAAAGATCAGTTAGTAGGATTTAGAACTTGGCAGGATGGATATAGATATTTTTACTACAGGATATACAATATTAATACTGGTGCAGTAGTTTGGAGTGGATATACAAATGGCAATGGTGAAGGTGCCAGAATTGCGCCCCAATCAGGCACTTACGTAATGGAACTTAAATGCACAACAGGTAGTTCCATTTGGACAGATTGTAGAGGATCAGGACAGTTTTTTGGATATTGATTTTCGATACTAATCATGTTCCTTTTTTTAGAATAATAGTATAAGTATGTCCAAGATATAGGGGTTAATAATAAAAAAGTATAATGTCACACAATGATATTGATATGGATATATAAGGATTTATCCAACATGTCTCGATTTATCCCTTGACAGAGTCGAGGGATAAATCGGACATATCTCATGTTCAGTTTCGTTAAAGTGTACCTTTTGATACTATACAAACAAATTAGTAATAAATTTCTCAATGTGGATATTGTCATTATTTTTAGCTATAATATTCAAAATTAACAGTTAATGTAATATGATAAAAAAGTGATGGTTATCTCCCTATTTGTTTCTCCTTATGCCATAGATAAGACCGAGTTTCTGGTCTTATCTTTTTTATTTATATATTTTCTTTGGGGATGAATGGGTAGGTGGAATATGTGTAAAATTTGATATACTAAAAGAAAAATTAGGATGATAAGCTTATGCCAACAAAAGAATTTCAAGATACTGTACAACATTTTTCTTCTTTCTTATTAAATAAAGGACGCAAGCCTTCTACAATTAAACGATATGTTTATGATATTGAAGACTTTGGTCATTGGTTGCAAAAGTCTAAAAAACTCCCTACACGCAATATATGGACGACGCTTGGTACAAAGGATTATGAAGCGTATTTTTATGATTTAAAACAGCAACGACAGTACTCTGAAAAAACAATGCATCGTGTCTATATTGTCTTAAATAGACTATATCAGTATTTACAACGGCCAAATCCGTTAGAAGACATGCAATTTAGCATTCAACCGAATCGTGCATTACGTGATGAAGATTTTATTACAAAAGAGGAAGAGAAAACGTTAAAGTCCATTTTAGGTTCATTAGAAGGATTAACAGAAAAACAACGTTCTGTTCGCCCAGTACTTATGGATCGTAACATTTCAATTGTGCATTTGCTCATTCATAATGGATTATCCTTACAAGAACTTGTCGGTTTACAGATGAAGCACGTCCATTTTGAAAACAATACGATCTTAGTACCAGGAATAGTGGGTATAGAAAGAACGATTCTTTTAACTGAAGAAGATAAAAAGCGTTTATTTAACTATTACAAAATCATTCCTGAACCTGTTCGTCCAAGTTACCATAGTAATGATCCATTGTTTGTAGCCTTTGATTTTACTCGGAAAACTTATCATTGGTCATATGAAAATGATGCACCGAAAGCTCTAACAGAAATTGCTGTTCAAAAGATGATTCGACTTGAAGTTGCTCGAGCAAATTTACGTAAAGGGATCTCAGCGCAACACTTACGGAACGCGTTCATTTTGCGACTTATTGAGCATCATGTTTCAGAGGAAGAAATTATAAAACAAGTAGGCTTTAAATCTAAACTTTCGTTAAAAAGATATTATGATTACATCAATCAAAAATAACGGAGGAAGACAACGTGGAAAGAAATGAGAAACAGGAAATACAGTACATAAGAGTGTACACATTAAGGGATAAAAGTACAAAATCCATTAAAGTTGTGTCCTGGCGAACTTTTAAAGATGAAATGAGAGTTCTAGGTATAAAGGAATCAGATATTTTTCAAATTCAGTTAATAAAAAAGCAATAAGAGAAAAATGAAGGGAGTATGTTGCAATGAATAAAGGAGATGCTATTTTACGGTTACTTATGGAAATGAAGTTTGAAATAAAAGAAGTAAAAGAACAAATGGAACAGATGCAAAAATCTCTGGAAAACATAGAGAAACAAAGCCTAACTAAACAAAGTGAAACCTCTTCGACTGTTTCTAAAGGAAATCGTGATTGGAAATATCCTTCTAAAATGAAATAAGAAAAAGACCACCGATTTCCGTAAGTGGTCTTTTTTTCGTAAGAGATCCAAACTAAATGGAACAAAAAAAGAACCCTTATGTAAGGATTCTGTAACCGGAAACAACAAATATATAGAAGTAAAATAAAGAGAATTACTTATTATTATATCGCATATATGTATAATATAATGTTGAGAAAACGTTAAGAAACTGTTAAATCATTCTCATATGGCGTACCCCATGCCCATCAAGCTAAGAATAAGGGATACCCCCAGAACGAAAAATTTGTGCAAATTTCTCATTTTTATCGTTTTGGGGGGAGTTTGTTTTTTTAAGTTGATGGCAATGGGGCGGGACCCCTATATATAAAGGGCCTTTGAAAATCGCAAATTCAGCTCATAAAAAAACAGCAACAAGAGGCTTTAAATATACATTAAGCTCGTAAGGGCTTGATAAGAAAAGCCCTTATCTTAAATTACTAAGTAATAAAAGATATAGGCTCTTTTTTTATTAGGGCTCTGTTAAACCACAATGTTGATTTTTGAGAAATGCAAAAGGAAACCCAGTTCTGAAGGGTTTCCTTTTGTCATCATACTACCAATCTTATCTGATATTCAAAACGTTGTATTCTGTCTTTAAAAGTCCATAAACATCAACGTCTTCATATGTATCTAATAAAAGTCTATTCTGTCTCAATGTTCCTTCTTTACGTAAGCCAGACTTCTCTAACACCTTAATTGATGATCTGTTTCTGGAAATGGCAGATGCCCAAATTTTGTTTAGACCTAGTTCGATAAAGCCAAAATGAATCATTCTGTTTACAGCTTCGGTTGCAAAACCCTTCCCCCAATAGTCCTGACCAATCCAATAACCAAGCTCACCTCTATTGTTATTCTTGTCAATTCTTAGAGTAATTGTACCTACAATTTCTCTTGATTCTTTAGAAACGATTCCTAAAGGGTATTCGATTCCTTGCCTTATAAGTTCTGGTTGCATATCAACCCAATCTTGTGCGAACTTCAATTCATATGGGTGCGGAAGCCCAAGAATATCTGCTAATTCCTTGTCATTAGCCAATTCTTTGATTCTGAATGCATCATCATTGGTAAAAGGTTCTATACATAAACGCTCAGATTCTAATTTTATAGCCATATTTTCTCCCCCTTGTACTGAAATTAATTAGCTCCCCTTATTTTCAAGATTATACCAAAAAAATCACAAAAAGGTTTCAAATATCAACAATAACTTTATTACAAATCCACACCTGTAACAATTAAGTGAAGGTTTTTCGTTTGCTTTGAAGAATACCTAACCAAATATGAAAATTAGATCGATTACACTTTTATTATGTTTTTACCATCTAGGACTCAAATATATAACAAAGCATTTACGAGAAAGGAGATTGAAATGAAAAAAAGAAAAGGGGTAATTCTCCCTCTTGTATTAGCTATTTTATTAGGTGCATGTCAACAGAACGATAAAGAAGAAGCAAAAAGTGAAGAAGAAAAAGTTATAGACACTATTGTGGAAACGGTAGATGAAAAGGACTTCCTTAGTGCCTCCATGAGCGATACACCAAGAACAGTAGACTTAGAAATAGCTGATACTGTAAATACAAGTAAGTTAAAAAAAGCGATTAACACTCAATTAAAGAATCAAGATATTAGACCATATACAATTAATGTGAGTCAGAGAAATATGGACATTATAAAGAAAGAGAGGCGATGGAGCGAAGTTTACAGTTCTATTTTTGATGAAGTGTTTACCAAAAATGGATACAAAGGTTTTGGAATTAAGCCAGTTAATTTCGAATCGAACCAACCATTTACCCTTGCTATACATACTACAATAAATAATTCTGATCCAGGAGCCAAAGAGTTTGGAAAGAAAATAGAAAAAGAGGTTGATGATTTACTTAAAGTAAAGAAAGTAAATAAATGGATTGAAAATGATTTGTATACTATTGAAGTTTATAGTCAAGAGAAGCAAAGAATTAACTAGCAAATAATCGTTTTTGCAAAGGAAAAGGAATCCACATAGTAGGGATTCCTTTTATAAAGCAGAGAGTTTAGTTGTTTGATGCTCAATAATTTCACCATTATCAATGGTATACAAATCATCACACAATAACTGTAATTCATGTTGATCGTGGCTAGCTATAATAATTGTTTTACCTTGCTGTTTTAAATCTAATAAGGGGTACGGAAACGATTCGAAGAATAACCCGCCGCATCTGAAATTTTTTCCATTTAAGGAAGGAACCTATCAGGAAATATGATAGGTTCCTATTTTATTATATAAATAATTTAGAAATATAAAATTTTATATAAGGGGTCACCATATCATTACGGGAAAATTGTACGCTAAGGGATACAAAACCTTATCCTGGCAGCATCTTTAAAAGATAAATACATGTTCAGAAAGATAAAATTCAAAGATTAATTGAACATTGAATTATGTACACACTTTATGAACGCGATTATAGCTAGAAAACCTTGATATTATTGAATTCTATGCTCTGTTCATAAACATACGAGTTTTGGAACAAATATTGGGTTTAAGAAATATTGACAGGCTGCTTTTTTGATAAAAAGCGCTTTTTTAATTTTGTTCCGCAATCGGGCCAGATTGTTGAACAACAGTCTTTTAAGAAATGTTATCTAACGACGCTTGTGCAAAAATAATATTGTTGTTTAATTTACAATAAAGTCATTTGAAAAATAATATTAGTTGTTTAAAAATCCTTATTCCACGAACGGAGCAGGTTAGTGGAAGCAATAGTAATTAGGTTTGACTGGGAAAATTGTCGATGATATTAAAAAAGACACCGAAGTGTCTTATGTTTTTCAAATTAAGCATACCGATAAATTGAAATTTAATTACTTAACATTATGCTTATCTTGGGAGCGAGGTATTTTATCGGTGAGTGTATACAAACCATGTAATGCTTGCTGTTAATAATGCTGACGAAATCAAAGCTGTAAGAACACTATATGTTTGCCAAATAAGTATCGTTGACCAATCAAAAGCACAGCACAGTATACCCAGGGCAATCGTAGCGATCAGGAAAATAACTGTTACGATTATTCTCTTTTTTGTCATTGGCTGCCGCTCATTCGTTTTCCTTCTGCGTAATCCTAAGAGAAATAGGAGAACGGCCAATAGGCAAAGAATAATAGTGATAGACGACAAAATGATATCCAAAAGCTGTGTGCCGCTTATTTCATATGACTGAGTTAGATTACCGTCTAATATATCTTTAACTTTTAGTACCAGGTTTATATTGGTATTTGCGCCGTTGCTCAGCAAGCAGACGGCTGTTCGTTCATTTAGCAGTATGACTACTTCGGTTCTGAAATTTGGATTGCCCCCAGTGTGTTCTATAATCGTTTGGTCGGCGTTTACCGACCAGCCTGCCGCATAATACATATCGTTGACAGCCGAAACAGACATATCACCCCTATGTGATTTTTCGATAACCGTGTGAAATATTTCGGGTATGTCCTGCACAATACCCATCTGTATGCCCATCCAACGCGCCATATCTTTTGTATTAGAAATGATGTAGCCTGCGGGCTTATTCCCAGCATAATCCGGAGCTTTAAATGGAGTTGTCATAAAAAAGGAAGAACGGTAGCCCTGTGCCAACTGTCCAGTGGCTTGAGCATCTTCTTTATAAACATACGTCTGGTGAAGACCTAACCGCTGAAATACCTGTTCCCTCATAAAGTCTTCATAGCTTTGTCGCGACACAATCTCAATAACCAAACCCAATACGTCATAATTAACGGTTCCATAGTTATACTGTTCACCGGGAGGGAACGCCAATTCAGCATCTACGAGCATTTCCACAGTCTTTTGCAACATATCCGGTGTATTGCCTTGTGGAATACTTTGAGTATGCCTAATATTTGTTAGACCACTGGTATGGTGAAGAAAGTTATTTAGTGTAAGGCTTTGCATATCAACAGGTTTCCCTTGATACTTTAACGTAAACCAAGGTAAATATTTTTGGACAGGGTCAGTCATTGAGAGCAGCCCTTGCTCTTCCAACAGCATAATACCCATACCGGTAAAAGCTTTACTGACCGAGGCTAACTCATAGAGTGTATTTTCACTTGCAGACAACCCCTTTTCACGGTCAGCATACCCTGAAGAAAAGTAGAACACTTCATCATCAGCAAGTATTGAGATTGACATTCCCGGCACACCTGATATACGAGAGGCATCATCTAGCAACGCTTGTATTGCCGCAGATTTCGAATCAGACAACGCATAACTTTGTGTTGCGAATCCTGAGAATAATATAAATATCGTTAATACAAAAACAATAATCTTTTTCATAAACTCTCCTTTTCGAAAAATTATAATAGAATAATATAAATAACCTACTTTTACAACTACTAAACTAAATTTTAATTTATCTTTCTATTCACCTATATAATATCAAGTAATTGGGAAGAGTTACACTTAACGAACAGATGCGTTAGTTCAATAAGAAAAACGATCTTCAACAATCGGGCGCTTTAATGGAGCAACGAAAAAAGCCTAATTTCTCAATTTTAATGAGAAATTGGGCTTTTTATATTTACTCATAGTGCAAAATAGCGCTTAAAATAGGTGCAAAATAACTCCTAAAGTGACACCTTTTCCTTGATATTATTAGTCTCAGAGACTCTCAATAACACTTATCAAAAATACATTTGAAATGAGGAGAAAAATGGTCTATGGATACGCTCGTGTAAGTGCACAAGATCAAAATTTAGATACACAGATTGAACAGCTCATGAAATATGGAGTAGATGAAATCATAAAAGAGAAAATAAGCGGGGTTACAAAACAAAAACCTGAGCTAGACACTTTACTTTCAAAACTAACAGCTGGCGATACTTTAGTTGTAACTAGAATGGATCGTTTAGGTCGAAATACCATTCAGCTATTACAGTTAGTAGAACAACTTCGGGAAAAGGATGTTCACTTTGCGATTTTAAATTTAGGAATAGATACTAGAACTCCAACCGGTAAATTCTTTTTAACTGTCATGGCTGCCTTTAGTGAATTAGATCGAGAAATGATTAAAGAAAAACAACATGCAGGAATAAAGTTAGCGAAACAAAAAGGAGTGTATAGAGGAAGATTGAAGAAATACACGGATAAGCACCCAGGTATGAATCATGCGATTGAATTACGGAAGCATACCAATAAAACCGTTAAGGAAATATGCCAAATTACAGGAGTGAGTCAAGCCGCTCTGTATCGTAGATTAAAAGAACTTGAATAAAGTTCTTTTTTTATTTGTAATTAAATCCCAGAGTGGCCCCTCATACCCAGAATCGTTTCCGTACCCCATATTGAGTTTTGAGAATCCCTTAACGTGTAAAAAGGTTAAAATGTGCGTGCTACCCCTGTTAAATAAAAAAATACATGAATATACAATATTTGGATGGTAATGATATATATGTAAATAAGACACTTTAGATCGTCATGGTAACGGTCGAAGACCAAAAGGAGGATACAATAATGAACGAAGAATTTAAACCCATCCACATTCCGTTCGATGATGGAATCGCTAGGATTAACGAAGCATTGGCTCAAGCTGGTATCGAATTGGGCGCACGTATTCTAACATCTCGCGATGCTGACGTTGTGAAGGCGTGTAATCTACTTGGTGTCGATGAGATGCCAAAAGGATTCAAAAAATGGCAGCTACCATTCTTTGTGGAGGCTGGGCAATTTTTTATTACATCAGCCGATCCGGGTGCCAGTGTTGGTGAACATACTCATCCTGATGACGGAGTGCGATTTATTATAGCCGGATCTATTGAATATGACGGTATTGAATTAAATGCTGGTGACTGGATGTTTATACCTAAAGAGAAAAGTTACAGCTTCAAGACAGGTCCTGTGGGAGCCTTAATGTGTTATTGTTATTGTTGTAGTTGTGCCGGCAGAGCTTTAAGCCCCAACCCGGTAATCGATCCGCCATATATTCGTGTGAGGGATTCACTTCGTTAACGATTAAATCCTTATTGTTTTAATTAAGTAAAAAACGACTATCATTGATGGTCGTTTTTTATGTAATTTAATTTATATTTGTTTACTTTCAATATCAA
>NZ_JBBOUC010000004.1:0-79438 GCF_038005885.1 Bacillus sp. FSL H8-0534 | reverse complement strand
CCAAAGCACTGGATGAAGGTGATATGAAGACTGTCATGGCTGCAAGTGATGATGGGTATGCTTATGTATCAGTGGGTGTTTATAGAATTCTAGAGTATCCGAAGGTGGAAGAGGAAAGGGATGAAGCAAGAATAGATCAAGTCATGGAAGGAACTTTTTCGATAAGAGATCATTCGTTTTATGGTGTAACTTCGCAGTCTAAGAGTACGTACACAATACATTACTCTGGAGAACATATAAGGGGTACAACGGATAAAAAAGAAGAAGATGTGTATACAACAAACATAAGTTATTCCAATAAGAATATTCAGTTTTCTACACCTAATGTAGATGTATCTTTAGTTACTTTCTTTTTTACAGATTTAAAAGGGCTTGCGAAAGTTACACCTGAAGATACAAGAAGAGGTGGGGATGAGCCTGTACTGGTTAGGTTTAAGTTTAATAAACAACAATTTGATAAAATTGTAAAACCGAAACTACACTTGGATTATGATGAATTTATATCAGCAGAACTAGAAATGAAGCTAAATTCACCTAATGAGCCTAATAGAATTGTGGATATGACTTTACGTATCAAGTATAAAAAGAAAGTTCAGGATCAGTTGTTATCATATCGAGAAAATTACACTGTAAGCTTTTCACCTAAACAATATAATGATAAAGATGGAAAAAAGGAGTATTTAGACTCTAAAAATAAATTTAATGAGGGGAGAGAGTAGGAATGACTAAAATCCGTTCTGATGTAGGGAAACTGGAGTTAGCCAGCGAGGGTGTTTATGATCATAAAAAGAAGGATGTTACTAAGATTAGTACAGAAGAAGGACAGTTAAAATTAGCGGGTACAGGAATTTATGCCTATGATGAGGGGGGGCAAAAAAGCAATTTTATCAATCTATGTATTGAGACGGAATATGTTGTTCTTTAACTTTGTAATATAGGAAAATGAAACATATAATATATGTTAATCTTTGTAAAGAGAAGTAATGAAAAATAAATGTTAATTCATACCCTCCTATAGGTATTAACATGAAGCAATTGAGGTGTTCTTTTTGATGTATTATGACCGTATTTCTATCATGGCCCCTCCAGTTCCGTAGCGAAAGAAAGCTCTAAATATCTGAGATTTTATATCATCATTACCGTTACGATTTGGGGAATGAGTCAATTGCATACAGGTTCTTTGCTTGTTATGCCTCTATATTTTCTTATCCTTGTAATTGTGATGACGATATTAAGTCGAATGTTTATTTATAATGCTAAGGTTATAGAATCTGTTTAATGTAGAAAAAAGAGTCTCATAAGCAATATGAGATTCTTTTTTGTTTTTGCTGAAGCTTTATTACACACTACATTTTATATGATTTTTTTAATAGCATCATAAACCAAATAAGGGTAAGGCCGATGAGAGAATGGGAGAATCCGATTATATAGGTTAATCCTTTGAAATCAGCTCCATTTAGCTGAAGAAGTCCACGAGTTGCCAGTGAAGAAAGTGTTAAAATTAATCCAATATTATGGACGATGAACCACACATTAAAACCCTTCACTTTATGAAATGCAAATGATTTTGCTAATGCTAGGGCAATTAAGAAAAATAAAAATCCAAGTACGAGTGTATGTGTGTGTAAAAGGTTCAGCAGAGTGGACCCTAGAATGCCCTTTGATTTTGCATATTCTCTAGCGAATACACCAGATAATAAACCGATAACTAAATATACGAACGATGCATAATATAATTTTTTCATTATATACCTCCTGATGCAAACTCTGTAATGTTGGTTTTTGATTCGTAAATTTCTATTGTATTTTCAAATCATGGTAGTTACATAACCAAGACTCCTAGTTTTCCAGGAGTCTTGGTATAATAGGTTTAAAATTATTTTATCATAATTATAGGGTATTCGATTATATAAAATAATCGAACTTTATGTGAACAAAGAGAGATTGTCAGAATCGTATTTAAAGGTGATGAATCCGAACTATTAGAGCAATTTGAAAGTGAACCAGAAGACTTTTTGATTGAAGGTGCAGGCGTGCATCTGGATCATAAAATGGATCACTTAGGATTTAAATTAATAATGATTATGTCGATTTATGAAAATACAGTTGAATTAAGTCTTTCTTATAATGAAGGATACGTGTTTGATGTTAATATGGAGTTTGTGGAACGAGTCTTTTCTTTTTCGTACACTCTATATTCAGTGTGCGAAAGAGAAAAGGGCTATTGATGTAAGATTTAAACAACATTTTGCAATCAATATCAGAGAATATTAAAAAGCAATATACACTGTAAACTAGGAAGGTACTCTATAAATGACAGAGAAGGAATTTCCTTATTGTACTTTAACGTAATAGGGGAAAGCCTTGGACTCTTTAGGAGGTATAATTCAGTTTTTTTAATCTTCTGGTTTTGGTAACTTTAACATTTTTCCGAAATTCATCACCCACTTCTAAACGTGAAGGCGTGATAGCCCAATGAAAGTAGGTGATGAAATTTTGTTAGGCGAAGCCGAAGCCTATTTTTTAAGTGATTTTGGTCATTATGGGCAGAAAAGGGTTAGAAAACTACTGGTAGAGTTGCAAGAGAACGGAATTTACTATAATTATAAACCAGTTGTTCGGGTTTAGTTGCTAGGCGCAGATTAGGTAGACGTTGCAGCAATGTGCCAAATGCAATCTGTCCTTCCAAGCGTGCCAATGGAGCACCCAAACAGCGATGGATACCATTGCCGAAAGCTAGATGATCATTTTCCTCACGTGTAATATCTAATGCTTCGGGATTAGAGAATTTTTGCGGATCAATGTTGGCAGCTGCTAGGGAAAACAGTACCATTTCGCCTTTGTGGATTATTTTTCCATGCATTGTGATATCTTCACCTGCAAAACGGTTACCAATCATGATCGGGCCAGCATAGCGCAACAGCTCGTCGACAGCAGAGGAAAGCATGGAAGGATTGTCCCGTAGCAGATCCATTTGTTCGGGATGTTGCAGTAACGCCAGTACGCCATTACCGATGAGATTAACTGTTGTCTCATGTCCAGCAATAATGAGAAGCCAAATCGTCGAAAGAAGCTCGTTCTTACTCAACTTGTCTTCTTTCTCTTGTGCTTGGACCAGAGCGCTCATCAGATCATCGCTAGGATTTACGCGCTTTTCCGCCAGTAATGTTTCGATGTAATGAATAAACTTTTCGAGTGTTGCAGTAACTGCAGCCCCCTGACGAGGATCCATAGCAGCGTTCATGAGCTTATGTGTCCAGTCACGAAATTGGTTTCGATCAGTAACGGGGATTCCAAGCATCTCTGAAATAACAATAATGGGCAGAGGGTAGGCAAAATCTGCAACAATATCCATCTTTCCTTTTTCCTTCACAGCATCCAACAATTCGTCGGCAATCTGCTGAATACGGGGATGAAGATTCTCGATTATACGCGGAGTAAAGGCTTTAGAGACCAACCGGCGTAAGCGGGTATGATCAGGCGGATCGACCGTAAGCATATTCGGCATATTCATCATCCATTCAAACAGCTTGCTCACAGATGTATTTTCCTCAATGAATTCCTGTTTATCTTGGGGCGGTTCGAATTTTCGTAAATCTTTGAGAAAGCGCGGATCTTTCAATATGGTAACAACATCGTCATAGCGTAATGCGATCCATGCTCCTCCCATACCGTAAAAGTCATCCAGACGAAAGAGGGGCTCTTGTTGTTCGAAGAAAGGTTTATAGTACACAATGGGATCGCGCATAGTTTCCGGTGAGTTTAAATCGCCAAGAGTAATTTTTTTCATTCGTTTGCTCCTTTCATTATAACTGGTGAGTGAAATGGCTTATACATCCTCTTTACTGGACAATTCCAAAATGGATCATGCTACAAAGAACATTCATCCGATCGAACAAGTTTTGAGCATACTCGTCATCAATAGTGTCCTTCTCTACAAACTTCTTTTCGAAATGTGCCAATCTAAACTGGAGTAGCTCACAATTCTTTTACGGTCAACTCCTTCTTGAAGTAGATTTTTTCAAATAACTATTTGGGTACCTGATTATTAGAAGTAATCACATGACGATATTTCTCTTCAGGAGGAAAGACAGGAATTTCTTCTTTTTTACTCAATCTTAAATGGATTGTTCCACATCACCATCAAGCTAGCAAACACAAATTGGACAGTTCCTTCAACTGATGAAACAGAAGGGAATTTAAATGTTGCGAAATGATTGATATGCCTAAAGGATGCAATGCAATTCCTATACATGAATGTATTTTGCAAGAAACATATCTGAAATGTAGGTTGTATGTAAAATAGGATGGGAACTTCTTACCTAAAGTTAGTTAAAGAAAGGCTGGTAAAAGACCAGCCTTTCTTATATACGCATTTAAACAATTTTGTTTATTAACAACACTTCTCTTTCATTGCTTTCATCATAGACATAGTAGAATTCATCATTGCATCACATTCTTGTATTTTATTCATCATAGCTTTATCCATTTCTACATCCATTTGCATCATATTGTTCATCATCATTTTCATACATTTCATTTCACACATCATCTTTTCCATAGATATCATCATGTTTGTTGTTCCTGCCATCATTGTTTTTTCCATTTTAACATCCTCCTGAAATTTTTATATCTTGCAAATATAGGAATTCGTTTTTATTTTACAAATACCTTCAGATGTTAGTGGTGGTAAATATTTAGAAAAAATTTTCTTAAAAAGAAGAAAATGAATTTTTAAGAGATAATGTTTAAATTAGAGATAAACGAATTGAGGAAATTGAGAAGAAATTACATGAATTAAAAAGGGCAGCTAGCAATAGCTAACTGCTCATCTCTGAGGGGGAGGAGAAAGATTATTGTATCTGCATTATTGTCGGAATATTGAGGTTTATTGAAAACTGTATCGTTACTTATTTAAACAGAACATATTTTTTATGAGATAATTAGAATGAGAATAGTGGCATTTAAAGGGTTAAACAATAATTTCTTTATAGAAGAAGACAACGAAAAAAGAAAATAAATCGGTAATATCATTTGTATGTTCATTTAATTATGATATTCCATTTCCGGTAATTGGTAATAATGGGACTCTTCATCTATGTAACAGCTTGTATAAAAATATCATATAGGGTAAATTGAAAAACAGGTATATTGACGTTTTTCAAGTTATACATCGTGCCGATGTGTAACAAACGACTGCAAGGAATTAATTCTCGATGAATTCGTTTTTTATAGTAAAACAAGAAATTTTAATATCTTTTTGAATTTCTAGTGAGGGGAACTTTTTTAGTTGATATAGATGCAGAATAAAAATGGAGGAAGGAGATTATATGTTGATAAAAAACGTATAAAGGATATGCAAAATAAAGACTATATTTTGCTAACATAAAATCAAAGTATCACAAAACCTTTCAAAGTTCCTTCAGAAGTACAGAGGGAGCCTTCCATTCACATAATCAGCGTTCTAGGAATAAAACAAATTCCCTAAAAAGTCTTTCTATCTACCTCTGTATGTAAAATTATATTTGTTCTTTAAGTGAAGAGCTTGTTCGTAATTAAGACATTATAGAGAATGCAACTATTTTATCTATAAAAAGGCATAATAAAAAATCAGCAAGGGGAACAAAAAATTGCAGAAACTAAAGAGAATATCTAATCGAGTTTTATACTTACCACCGTATCAAGAAACAGATCGTCCTATTCTAGCTGCTGTTAAAGGAGAAGAAAAGACACTATTAATTGATGCTGGAAATTCTTCGAAACATGCTAGATTATTTTTGGAACAATTAGATACATATGATATTAAAGAAGAATGGCTTATACTTACACATTCCGACTGGGATCATATATTTGGAATGCATGAGATGCAAATGCCAATTATTTCTCATTATAAAACTTATAACAAAATTAAACAGTTACAGAATTTATCGTGGGAAGATAAATATTTAGACCAACGTGTTAAAGAGGGTCTAGAAATTCCATTTTGTGCGGATGCAATAAAGAAAGAGCTAGGAAATCAGAGGGAGATTATCCTCCCATTACCTGATATTACATTCGATAAGAAAATGACTTTGAATCTAGGTGGGGTGACGTGTGCAATTGAACATGTAGGTGGAGATCACGCTGATGATTCTACTGTCATTTATATTCAGGAAGAAAAAGTTCTTTTTCTAGGAGATTGTATGTATGCAAATCTCTACTCAAAGAAGTGGAGTTATACGATAGAGAATACGCTCCAGTTAATTGAACAAATTGAGAAATACGATGCGGAAATTTTTGTTTTATCCCATCATGAAGCTCCATTAAGTAAAGAAGAGTTTCAATTAGAACTTAAATTCTTAAAAACTACAGCATTGCTTACAAAAAAGTATGAAGGAAGCTCAGAGGCAATAGTTAAAGAAATGTCTAAGTCTTTACAGAGAAGTTTAACTGAAGATGAAATTGAGACCATCACTTTTTTTGTTAATGGATTTTCGGAATAACAAAGTTAATAATGTTTCAAGAGGGGAACTATAGATTAGTACCTATTTTTATATTACTGTATTAAATTGGGGATTTAAGGTAAATCGAAATGTTATAAAGTAAAATATGTTTACCATCATACGTAAATTTAAAGTTATCAGGCTTAAGTGTGAAAAGAAGTAAGTACTATGCTGCTAGGGGATGCATATCAGTGTTATGAACGCTGGTATTGCAGCCCTTTTTTGTTCTGCTAAATTATAGATAAGTGTTCTCTGTCCTAGCCGTTGTTTTTACCGCTCATCCCGGGATGAAGTACAGAATACTGAGGTCAATACGTTTATAATTACGTTTAAATAAACAAGGCTTGCCCTAAGGTTTATTCTTATTTTTTTGCTTCTGTTTGCCTTCTTCGATTTACAAAGCCTTTGGAGGAATTTCCGGTCTTATCTATTCAAGATGCTTGGCATTACAAATATGTAGAAGGATGCGAAGTTAGAGGGGATAATGGAATAAATCTGTAAAATTAAACCGCCTATAATGGGCGGTCAATTTTTTATGTATTAATCAATTTCATGGGAAGCTTCTAAAGGAGGGAAACCTAGATAAGAAGCTTATTATGTGAATTTGAAATAAAGTTATACCGTTTATAAAAAAGTATCGCAAACCATTTAAAAGCCCCTTTAGAAGTACTTAAGGGAATTTTCATTGACATAATCAGTGTTCTAGGAATAAAAACAAATTTCCTAATAAGTCTTCCTTTCTATCTATCTTTTGAAGTAAAATTATTCCTGTATTTTAATTTTTTGGATAGAGAAAGGGAGTTCTATGAAATCTTTAATAAAAGTAACATGTACAGCGTTTTTACTTACAAGCTTAATGGCAGCTTGTAGTGAACAAACTACAACAAAGCAAGAAGTAACTACTCAATCAAAGAAATCAGAAAAAGTGTCTGAAGAGAACAGAATGGAGAAGGATGCACTACGATATGGAGAAATTGCAAAAGGTGGATACTACAGAGCAACAGTTGAAAATGCAAAATATGAAAAAGTAGATGGAATAGGGCGCATTGTAGCTCGTGTTACGATCAATAATGCTCGGACCGATGAAAAAGCAATTGATCTTTCAGAAATACAGTATTTTGTTAAAGATGAAAAGACGGGAAAAAAATATGAAGGTCAAGTTATGCCTATATACGAAGAGAAATTCAAAAGTGTGCCAGTTGGCTACTCTTTAACTTTTGACGTTTCATTTAAGACGGAAAATCCACCAAAAGATTTCAATAATATGCATCTATATATGGATAGTAAGCTTGATCCATTTGGAGATATCCATTGGAAGCTTGATAATCTAGTATCTAAATGAAAAGATGTCTAATTTAGGCATCTTTTCTTGTTTAGTGAGTTGTCTATACCATTTATTTTTTATTTGTATACTCTTATATGATAGCAAGTTATCGTGTTGTAAATAGATGTAGTATTTTTATAGCATTGAGAAGTTTTAGTCCTTTGCTTCTTTGGTTATATTCATGATACTCACTATTCACTCGGTAGAGTTCATGTTGTAGTGATTTTGAAGAAAACTCACATTTTCCAGTTTATAGAAAAAGATTATTGTGTTAAAATGTCGGAAAAGTCAAAAAATAAAGGCGGGTAAGAAATATGTCTATATTAGAGGAAATTAAAGAAAATGTTTCGAAGGTCATTGTAGGCAAGGAAGAGGTAATCGATTTAGCGATGATTGCGCTAGTTGCAAATGGACATGTTTTATTAGAAGACGTGCCAGGAACAGGGAAAACAACATTAGCCAAAACTCTTGCGAAAAGTATTGATGGGGCTTTTCAGCGTATTCAATTTACATCGGATACGTTGCCAGGTGATGTAGTAGGATTAGAATACTTTGATATGAAAGAAAGTGATTTTAAAACGAGAAAGGGTCCTATTTTTGCAAATCTTGTTTTAGTAGATGAAATTAATCGGGCCGTTCCACGGACACAATCAGCGTTGTTAGAGGTAATGGAGGAGCGTACGGTAACAATCGCGGGAGTAACGCATGTATTACCAGATCCGTTTATTGTGTTAGCTACACAAAATCCGTTAGAATCGGCAGGAACATTTGCACTTCCAGATGCGCAGTTAGATCGTTTTCTATTAACGATTCGCCAAGGGTACCCAAATCGTAAATATGAAAAGGAAATGTTGAAACGGTTTAAAGAAAAAAATCCATTTAATGACTTACAAAGCGTTGTAACTCTTTCTGACATATTGGAGTTGCAAGAGCAATCGAAAAAGATTCATATGCACGATGAGGTGGAAGAATACTTACTTGATATTGTAGAAGCGACGCGAAAGCATGATTTAGTAGAAATTGGGGTAAGTCCGCGTGGGTCTTTAGCTTTTATGAGAGCGGCGCAGGCAAGGGCGTTATTAAAGGGGCGGGACTATGTAACCCCTGATGATTTGAAAGCTTTGGCAGCTCCGGTTTGTGCCCACCGGTTAACATTAACAATTGAAGGGGATATGAAAACAACAAAAGTAGATGTACTGCAAGGAATTTTAGAAAAACTTGCAGTGCCAGTGGAAAGCGTATGAATGAAATTATAAAAAGGAAACATCCGTTAATGGAACCTCTCTCTATAGGGGGAATCGGTGTTATTTGTCTTATACTCGTCGTATTTACCAATCAATTTTTCATTGTAGCTATCTTTTTATTTTATTTGCTGCTAGTTGGATTTTTGTATTTGTATATGAAGGCAGTCATGAAAGTGAAATGGGATATTTCCCAAAATCAACAGAGACTATTTATGAGCGAAAGCGGAGCGTGTACAGTGCAAATTATTAATGAAGCACGTTTTCCCATTTTTAAAGCAGCTCTTCAGTTTCGTTCTAATGAACAAATAGAGTGGGAAACGGATCAGAAGATGCAGCGTTCGCATCACTCTTATCACATTCCTCTCCAAATAGAAGGAAGAGATATGATAACAATTACGTTAGGGGGGAATGCAAATGAAAGAGGGAGGCAAGGATGGCAAGCTGCAGAACTTATGATATCAGATCCATTCGGCCTTATAACGTATTACTTGCCTATTGAACAAAAGACACTCCCTGAATTTCATATTCTTCCGCAAATGTCGAAAGTAACGATACCGGAAATGACAACATGGAAGCATGGATTTCGCAGAGCAGCTGTTTCTCCGTTATATGATGAAACGAAAATAGTAGGCGTGAAAGAATATGAGGGGGAATCGTTTCGCTCGATCCATTGGGGAGCGACTGCGAAAACTGGGGTAATAAGTGCAAAAAAGTATGAATATACACAAGGCGATCGTTATGCGCTATATGTAAATGTATTAGGGCAAACAGGATATACGCTTCGTACGGATATGGAATATTTAATTCAAGTCGCGGCGGGGGTATGCCGGGAGTTAATTTCACAAGACTGCTCGTTCGAATTATGGATAAATGGAGTACGGGAACAAGGTGTCATTCATCTAAAAGGAGGAAAGCACCGAAAACAACTTTATAAAGCAATGGATCTTTTATCCTCGTTAACCGAAAAGGATACGCCGCTGAATACACATTTCTTTTATCAAACAGGATTCCGAAGACAAGAAGCAGGGTGTATCCCATTAATTATTGGATATCCACCTGAAAAACAAAAAGGGTGGATACAAATTGTGAAGTAAAGGGAGGAACGGTGAATACATTGAAATGGGGATCACGTGTTATATTTTGTTTCCTAGCTATTGGTCTTTGCTTTATATTAGCGATTGGAATAACGAAAGGCGCTTTTTTCGCAAAGGAACAGGTAATAGATTCTTCTCAATCAAAGGTAGGAGAGGATGGTGAACCGCTAACACCAAGAAAATGGAAATCCATAGGAGAAGGAACGCCGATGGAACCAGGGGAGGATTCAGGAGTATTATATGAAATTGAAGATCCACCAGATTTTAATAAAGATGGATATTATAAGAAAGGGGATTTCAAAGGAATTCCTCGAGATAGGAAGGTGCCAATTGGCGGCGAAGAGTTTCTAGGAGTTAGCACTGAAAATATATTTATACAAATTGGCATCTTTTTTTTAGTGATTTTAATCGTGTTTTTCATCTTTCGCCGTAAACGGAATAAGAAGCAGCAGATTCATAATATATCTTTGAAACAAAAAGAAATACGAAAAATTGGGGAAGATGCAGAACCAGAGGATCAAGACAGCTTAATACTACCAGCAGAAGAAGTAAGGGCAATGCTAATAAAATGGGAACTAACATTACCAAAATTCGAAAAGAGAAGATTACAAGAGACGGTTCAACAATGGTTTTCTCGTATTCATAAGAATAATGATATTGTTCCAATTTATGAGAAAGTTAGATATGGGGAAGAAAGTGTTTCAAATGAAGAATTACAGATGATGCGGAGATGGATAAGTGAACATGTAAAGAAAAGTTTATAGTGAAAAAAGAGATAGAAGGAGAAAGTTTGCTATTAACGGAAGTATTACTGTATTGTTTCATCCAAACTGATATGAGAAGGTGGATATAGAATGACCGTTAAAAAACTTTACTTTTTACCAGCTGGCCGCTGTATGTTGGATCATTCTTCTGTTAATAGTACGCTTACTCCTGGTAAACTGTTGAATTTGCCAGTATGGTGCTATCTTTTGGAAACGACAGAAGGTCCAATTTTAATAGATACAGGGATGCCAGAAAGCGCAGTAGATAATGAAGATCTTTTTAAGGGAACGTTTGTTGAAGGGCAGATTCTTCCGAAAATGAAACCGGATGATAGAATCGTAAATATTTTAAAACGAGTGGGTTATGCGCCAGAAGATCTTCTCTGTGTTATTAGCTCTCATTTGCATTTTGACCATGCTGGGGGGAATGGGAGCTTCAGCCATGCACCCATTATTTTGCAACGAACTGAACATGATGCAGCTTTACATAGAGAAGAATATTTAAAGGAATGCATATTACCAGATTTGAACTATCAAATGATTGAGGGAGATTATGAAGTAATGCCTGGTGTTCAGTTGCTCTATACGCCAGGGCATTCCCCGGGTCATCAATCAATACTCGTTAAAACGGAAAAGTCAGGTTCTGTATTGCTAACAATTGATGCATCTTATACACACGAAAACTTTGAGCAGGGTGTCCCGTTCGCAGGATTTGATTCAGAAATGGCCTCCCAATCTATTAATCGATTAAAAGAAATTGTTTTGGATGAAAAACCTATCGTTTTCTTTGGGCATGATATGGAACAAGAGAAAAGGTGTAAAACATTTCCTGAATTTTTATAATGTACTCATTTTATGGAAATAAAACATAATATAACTACACCTTTTTTCATACGGATTTATGGAGATATGATTTTCTAATAAAATTTAAAAAGGTGGAAGGTATGAGGGAAATCATAATGCTGTTTAGTATAATGATATGTTTTTTGGCGTTAATTGGGTGTGATCGCATATTCATATGCTGGAGAAAGTAAGCATTAGAAAGGAAAATATGTTATCTCACAAACGGAGGATAGCGAATTTGGAGAAGGTTCAATTACTTATAAAGGAAAAGATAGGGAAAACATCAATGAAGCAAAATGGAAAGTTGAGAATAGTAGTGGCAAACAAGAAGGAACGAGATTTATTGATAGAGGCATAATTCAATTGAAATCATCATGTTCAGGTTGTGCAGTACAGGATAAGGAAGAAGCATTTCTTGTCACAATTGAATGGGGTGGAAAGAAAGAGGCATTTGAAATAAAATACAAGTAAGTGTGATTGTTGGGCTAAATGAAAATATATTGGTTTTAAAAAATGAGCGGTGAAATAAAAGGCTTAGGATGGTGGATAGAATAGAAAAGAACCTTAAATTTGGGTAGATGAAAAAATTTAAGGTCCTTTTCTCTGTTAGTGAGGGTATTATTTTGTTTCTGCTTTAGGTTGGGTAAAAAAGAAGATAAAAATAATTAAAGGAAGAGCGAGCAGAAAGACCCCATTCTTAGATGGTTGAATAGTAGGAATATCGGTTAAAGCCATGTTATCATTCCTTTGTAAGTGTTTTTAATAAGCTTGGATTCACATGAAAATGTTTGGACACAACCTTTTGAAAGAAAGTATAATCTCGTTTTAAGTAAGGGAGAGTGGGTTCAAGTTTAGGAACACCGAAAATGGGTCCACTAACATTAATGGTAAATCTGCCAGGTGCAATAAAGCTACCCGTAACACCAATTTCATCATTGAGTAATAATACGGCGAGGATAACGTCTATTATATCAATAATCACATTCGTAGTTTGTTTTTCGAATTTACCTTCTAATCGACTTTCACCTGTTAATGGTCCTCCTAATGAAACGCGAAACCCCCCTGGTGTCACAAAAACTCCTATAATGGTGATTTGTCCCGTTAACAATAGTGCGACTGTCACAATATTGAGATCGCGTTGGATAGACCGTATGACTTGTATATCTTTTGTAATTTCGATATTTTTTTCCAATATTGTCACACCCTCTAGATACATATTATTCTGAGCCATGTTGAATGTGAGTAAGGATAAGGATGAAATATAGGAATTTATGTAGTAGTGGAATCAAATGTAACAATAAGTATTAGCGGATATCAATGATGAATTTTTTACAATGTTTGCTAATGCTTGTTGGTTGATGTTTCTTGATTACTGTACAGATGGATCGGGCTTTAACAAATTGTTTTTGTAACGAATCAATAAACCACTCTAGTGGTTGCTTGTCTTTATAATAATTATAATTAAGAAGTATAGTTATTTCGAAGGGGTGGTAGGATGAGTAAGAACTTTATTATATTTGGAGCAAGCCAAGGATTGGGCGATGCATTTGTAAAAGGCTTACCCACCAAGGGAGATACGGTATGGGTGGTGTCACGCACACGACCAAGTAGTTTAGATATAAATGATGGTGTAAATCGTAAATGGCTCACAATTGATTTATCTAGTCAACAACAAATTCCTTCTTTAAAAGAAACGTTAAAAGACATTGCTATTGATGTATTAATTTATAATGTCGGAGTATGGGAAAAGTGTGGTTTTGAAGATGACTATACGTTTGATAAGGATGAAGTTGAAGATATTTCGAACTTAATCAATATTAATTTAACTTCCACTATTACTTATATTCAGGCGCTTTTACCTAATTTAAGACAGGCGAAAAACGGAAAGATTATTTTAATTGGTTCCACAGCAGGGTTAGATCATACGAATAATGCGCAAGTTTCGTTTGTCACGTCTAAATTTGGCTTACGTGGTATTACGAATGCTTTACGTGAGCATGTGAGAAAAGACAAGATCTCTGTAACGTGTATTAATCCAGGAGAGCTTGCTGCTGAAGTACCTTATGAAGAAGGTGCAGAAAAGGCAATTATGTTGTATGGAGGGACACGTATTCCTGTGCAAGATATTGTAGCGATTGTTCAATGTGTTATGAATTTATCGCCAGTTTCATGTGTAAAGGAAATTAATATTCCTGCCATAACAGACTTAAATGCATGATTGTATAGCATATGAATAGTTTTTTTGTATATTATAAAAATTAATCATTGGTACTAAATACAGCATGTATTTTGATCAATCTTTTTTGAAAATGGGAGCTGGTGCTTTTGTATCACCGGACAACAAAGTATGAAACCAATGTAATGTGACAGATATCTCATAAAAAGTGATTTAGACTATAGAAAAAGTATTAAACTATTAAAAAATAGTTGTAGACTCAAAGTGCTTTCTGTACATGAAAGCACTTTTTACTATCTTTTAATTGTTTCAGAATAGGCATATTTAGTCATGCTCATTTTTAAGGATAAATAGTGTTTTAAGAGTTTTTTAGTTTATTTGAATGAAAGTTCGTTTTGTTTTCGTTCTTAAGTTGATGGGCATGGGGCTTAGCCGAGATACGTGTGAAAATGGGTATCTTACAAAAATGCAATCTTTATGTAAGGTTATTAGATAGTTCATTTACTATCCTAATGTAATAATAAGAGTGTAAGAAGCAATCATAATTTTTTTAGAATGCAACTTCAAAAATATAGAGGAGGATTAACGTGTGAAAAATTTATGGCTACTTAAAAATAAAGCAGACAACAGAAATAATAAGTTTGTAGATAAAATACCTAGTTGGATATATCTTCTAATATGCAGTGTTGGTATCATGGTTCTCTTTTATGGAACGCAATTAATAGTGGGTACTTCACTTCAAACTATCTTTAATTTTATTCCAGAAACTAGTTCTACATATCGTTTTATAGGAGTCATTTGTACTTTTATTGGAATATGGATGCTGCTCCTAGTGTATGTTTACATATTTAAGAACCCGATTTCTAGTATAGGATTTACCAGAGATTGGTCATATAAGATTATTTCGAATATACTTAGTGGTCTAGCGATTGGTATGTTTATTAATTTTGCAGGTATCTATATTTACTCTCTTATGTTTAATGTTCAAATCGGATTTACAGAACAAATCTCTAATTTTAATGTTTATCCATATGTTTTATTATGTTTTGTTACTTACCTTATCCAGGGCGGCGCAGAGGAACTTGTTTTTAGAGGGTTTTTAACGAAATGGCTCGTGAAAAAATATAATCTTTTACTTGTCTTTCTTTTCACTTCTATTCTATTTTCTCTCATGCATTCCTTGGGTGGATTTAATCCAGTATTTTTGACGTATGCTCTTTGTTTTGGATTTTTATTATTTTTAGTTGCTGTTGATAGTAATTGTATATATAAAAGCATGGTAATTCATGGGGTTTATAACGCATCCGAGACGCTGTTTAAATTTAACGGTGACAGTATGGGGAGAGAGTATTTATTCTATGCAAATGCTAACATGGAGGCTTATCAGGATAAGGCCTATCTTATCATCTCAGCAATAATACTTGTTTTCTGTGTATATTATTTAATAAAACTGCACAAAAAGAATCCAAAATGGTATTTCATGAGAAGCAACCAGGATTGTTAATTATAGTTTAGGAGACCCCATGATTATCAAGCTAATCTAACGATGTGATTCTAATCCGTAATTACACTCTTTTCTGTTTATACTTTTAGTTTACTAAAAGAACCTTAAATGAAGTTCGTATTTTTATAATTTTTTAACTGGTTTTCAAGGGTATTTACAAGTAGATGGATATAGTGGTTATCATCAAGTACTGGATGTCACCCTTGTGGGATGTTGGGTGCATGCCAGATGGAAGTTTGATGAAGCCTTAAAGGCTTTACCTGATTCACAGAAGGGGAAAAAAGTGAAGTAAACAAAAAAGCAACTCCAAAATCAACTTTTATTGTATATTTTGGAGTTACTTTACGGTTACTCTATGCTTGTTTCTAAAGTTAAATCTGTATAGGAATTATCCTCACCTATATTTAAGATTACTTCACATTGACGTAATCTTAATTTAAAGAGCGTTATAGAATCATGATAAACTTCAGGATTTGATCTCATTTTATGCAGTGTATCTTGTTTTTCTTGTATTTCTAAATGAGTGTTTTCTATAGCTTGTTTCAACGCGCCAAATGGATTTTTAAAGAACATATTAATATCCCGCTCTAGTGCGTTTTCAAATAGCTCAAATTGCAAGAAAAATTTGTTTATAATAGAAGCCGTTACATCGGTATAATCTTCATTTTCTAAATACTGTTTGTATTTGTTATATAGCATAGCTTTATTTTTAGGAAGAACTCCAAATAATTTCCCGGCACTTTTCAATAAAAATTGTGCTGGTGTAAATCGGCGTAAGATATTTACTTCTTCCATTTGTATTCTAGTTGTCATTCTATCAGTATCTCTGCGCCAGTCATCAAGCACTTTAAAGTCACATTCTAACTGTATTCGATTTTCTCCACATAAAGAATTAAGTCCTTCACTGATTTCTTCTAAGTACGATTGACTTTGAAGGAACTCGTTATTAGAAATTGCAATCCAATTTTGCATAGAGCGAGCAAGATTAGGTAACACAGTTTGTTCTAGATATTTTTGAACTCTTTCGTTCATCGCTGCATTTAGTTCAATATCAATGTGCCCAAAATCGCTTTCTTCACTAATTAAATCAGAACAACTCTGCAATAGTTTCGGAATATGTTCTGTAAGATCATTAGTAATTTCGTTTTTCATTGTACGATATGATTGTGTAATGAAATGAATCTTTTCCTTCTCAAAAGCAGTAAGGTTATTAATAAAACCATTTAGTTTAACTAACATATCTTCATTCCAATTAATAGAATCCACTAGGTTGTTTTCCATCTCGACGCGTTTATCCAAAAGATATGTAATTGTTTTTCGGATGAAAAACAATAGCTTTTCAGTACGTTCTGCATCGATATTTTTATGGTTAAAGTTAAAATGAATAAACTCAGTTAAATCGTTTAGTTGTTGACTATTTGTATATAACGAAGAGTAAGGGAAAATTCTCGCATGCGGGAAATATGCGTTTATTCTCGCTTGCGTATCATGTATAACTCTTTTTGCTTCTGCTTCACTGTAAATGTTATCGATTTTATTTAATAAGAAATGAATTTGTAGATTTGGTGTATGTTCTTGAATACTTAATAGAATGTCACGTTCTTTGTCAGTAAAAGGTGAATCCGCATTCAATACGAATAATAATTCGTCTACAGAATTTAAATATTCGAATGTCTCATCTCTAGTGTCGTTGTTCCTATTAAAGCTAGGTGTAACAACGAATGTAAGTTTATTTTTACTTAAAAACCTGCATGGTAATTTAAATTCAACACATGCTCTATCTTTATATGTTTGGCGGTGTAGAGACATCATGTTATGGAAATCAGAGAAATTCTCAGTTGTTGTAATTGTTGAATCTGTTATAGCGTTAATTTCTGTATGAGCGTCATTTTTAAAGACAACTACATTTGAGATTGAGTTTTCTAATATATTTTCTCCTAGTATAGAGTTAATAAATGAAGCTTTTCCGTTTCCTGAAGTTCCAGTTACTAAAAGGCGCTTTGTTTTTAAATCTGCAAGCTCGCCAACTAACCATCTAAATCGATGACCCATTTCTAAATCATGTTTTTGTGCCCACTGTGTAATAGATTCAAAAAGATGTAAACTATACTCTAAGCCATTCACATGATTAATAGAGTATGACAGTAGGTTTTCCGCATGTTTTATATTTGCTGAATCTATTTTGGAAGGGAAAATCTCATCCCATGCCAATACTGCTGCAGATGGAAATACAGAATGAGACGGATTGGCTACCTTTAACCAATTTGTTAAAAGATTTGGAATGATATCGTGTAATTGTCTTAGCGTATATTGACCTTGAATTAATTCAAAGTACGTTTCTTCGTAAAGAGAAGAAATTTTGTCCCATATATCGGACGAATGTATTTCGATATGTAAGAAAAATTCATTTATTGTTTTAAGCCATAATAAGTAATTTTGTTCATTTTTATAGCTGTGCCAAAGTGATGAAACAATTTGCGTAAATTGTACTTGATCTACATTATTTAATGTAACTAATACTTTATAAAAATAGTCTGGTAAAATATTTTTAGTAAATCCTTTATCGATATATTCTTTTAGAACCTCAAACCATGGAAAAGATTCTGTTCGAATTAACTCATTTACAGCAAGCTCTACTGCACTGTCAAAATCTTGCTGTTCTTCATAAAAGGAACGTGCAATTGTTGTGACGTTTGGATAATCGGGATTTAAAGAAACCGCTTCTTTAATAACAGCGAAAGCTGAATCAAGATTATTTTGCTCGATGTAAAGAGACAGTAATTGCAATACAATTTCGGTCATAAGTATTTTGTTATCAGTAGTAATGGAGGTATAAACATTTTCAGCAACTGATAATTGGTTAAGTTCGAAGTAAGCATCCGCAATATTTTTTTGTGCCCATGGTGCTAATTCATTACTGACTTTCTCCCATTTAAAAATAGCTGTTTCAAAATCTTGATGGTGATAATAAAATTCACCTTGTGCAAAACGAATATAAGATCCATCGGAAATCTCATTTTTTTGTTCGTTTAAATAAGCTCCTCCAAGTACTTGAAGAGGTGGATGTGTTTCATTCTCCATTAGGAATGTTTCATAATATATCTTTTTTATTAATTGTTTTTCTAATCTCATTTTTTCCTCCACTATATCTTGGAAAATACATTTTTCTCCATTTGTCAATATTTTTTTGTATTTATGCTTTTTATTTTAACAAAGAATTTCTTTTGGGAAATTTCAATTTCCTTTCATTTTTTAAGTAAGATTGAATTTTAATGAGAAAAGTTTCAGTTTTTTTTCAATTTCCTTTCACTTGTGAAACAACATTAGATGTTCCTAATAACTCAATACGAATATACATTAAGTTGTAATATTCCATGTAGGGTTCTGTTGCAAAGTTTATTAAAGAATAATTGAATTGATAATTCAATAGGTCTTGAATAGAAGAAAATCTATTTTGAAGAGTATTAGGGGTTTTAAATTTGATGTGTAGGTTTTCAGAGGAAATAAAAAAGGTTAGCCGTTATTTGGGACTTAACCCTTTCTCAATAAGTTGGCGAATTGCTTCATTTCGATTTTTTAGCTTATTTTCGTGCCAAAAACTCTCTATTCGTCTTTGGCTAGATTTGTCGTTTCGTCTTGTGATAAATCTATTTTTATTCCGTTAGCTAACCTTTGAGCTGAATCCTGCATTTGCTCTTGGGACTTACTAGGAGTATTTAGAGCATCTGAAGGCATGTTGTTGACTTGAAGATTTACTAGATCTTTTTTATCCATGGTATATAGCTCCTTCTTTAATTTAAATTTAGATGTAATGTAATTATTAAGTAATTACTTGGATATTTTACACCTTAAGAACGATTTATATACAAGAGATATATTGAGAAATCACTTAACTATAGTGAGTCTTGTAAGTTTTCGGATCATTATGTTTTTCATGTATGGAGAAAGCTTGTTACAATAGTAAAGAATAACTTGGGTACACTTGATAATGAAATGGGGAAAGATGCTAGATGAAAACAACCGGAATGACTAGAAAAGTAGATCAATTAGGGCGTGTGGTAATCCCAAAAGAACTTAGAAATACGCTAGGTATTAAAGAAAAATCACCATTAGAAATCTTTATAAAAGGTGAAGACATTGTTTTACAGAAGTATCAGCCTGGTGGTGTTTGTGCAGTAACAGGAGAAGTATTAAATCGTAACATATCATTAGCAAATGACAAGATAACATTAAGTCCAGAGGGTGCAAAACTGTTAATAAAGGACTTAGAACAGTATCTTGTAAAATAATTGGCTCCTTTAAAGGGGATTTTTTAAAGTTCAATTATAATAATTTCACGTATCATAATTATTAATAAAAAATTAATACATAAAGCTAGGGGATTCTTTTTATCTCAACTGAAATGTACCTTTTGGGTAAATATATTGAGAAATACGTCTATGAAACAGCATTTCAATTCAAATATGATACGATTATAGAAAGGGAGGGAGCTATATGAAGGATTTACAAGAAGAAACATATGAATTATTAAAAGAGAAAAAAGAGGAAATCACTGTGTTTTTAAAGAGTGGCGTTCGGATACCTGGGCAGATTCTCGCAATGGATAAATTTACGATTCTAATGATGGTTCATGGTAAACAGCAACTCGTTTACAAACAAGCCATTTCAACAATTACTACATAATACATATTAGAATGATGTAACATTTTCTCAATATTATATATATATCCGATATAATAAGTAATTCTCTTTATATTATTTCTATATATTAGTTGTTTCCTGATGCAGAATCCTTATGATAAGGGTTCTTTTTTTGTTCCATTTAGTTTGGATTTATTACAAAAAAAGACCTGATACCAAGTCTTTTTTATGCCAGGATTCCTTATTCAATCTTACTCATTTCTCTTATTCTTCATCCTTTGTTTTAGCTGATTTTCAAGAAGGGAACGTCTATTTAGAATTAGGATTATAATGAATAGTTCTATAAATACTATGATGAATATCAGGTAAGAGATCTTGATACATCTGAGGATCTATTTCTCCTTTATTTAGTGCAATATCTAATTGTGTTTTTTGTTCTATTGCAAAGTAATGGATTAACTTTGCTTCATCTATGCCTTTTTTAGATGCAAACTCAGCTAGAGTTATTCCTTGCTTCATTGCATTATTATATTCATTTGAACTTGAATTTAAAAATTTTAATAATGCTTGTTGATTTACTGTATATGTGAATACTTGTCCTTCTTTAGCGTAACTTACAGAAGTTTTAGCATTCCAAAATGTCATGAAGCAACAAAAACATAATATCCAACATATCTTTTTCATAAAAGCACCTTAGCTTTCTTTTATATGATTTGATAGTATAGCTTATCCTATTTTATAAAAATTACTTTATATGAGGAATCGCCACATGCCCATCAACTTAAGGAATGGGTTGTTCCCCAAAACGAAAAAAATGAGCTGAATTATTATACATAACTTTGGAAAGATAAAATCTTCGTTTTTTATTTTGAGTATTCAGAATTACAATTTTTACAACACATATTAGCTGAACTACTAAACCAAAAAATGAGACTCAAAGATACTACATCAAAAGATTCATTAGGGAATTGTAATTGCTCTGCATTCATTGGTAGAAGTGTAATAGGTTTTTTATGTGTTTTTGCTTTGTTTAACAAATCTTGTGAGAGATCAATTCTTGTAAGCTGGACATCAGAAGGTAGAAAACGAAAGTCTTATCTGGTTCCAACGCCAACAAATAAAAGATGCTGTTTTGATTTGAGAGGAAGAGGAGAAAAAGATTTCTTCCTTGCATTTATTCCGCTATTCGTGGGCAGTAAGAATCCCAACTCAAACTTCAGCAAAAGCAAAGAAGTTAGGCGGGGGATCAATTGTCCGTAAAAGCCCGATTGGTGAGGGCTAATAATCAGAGGGGGATGAAGAAAAACCCTCTGATTAAAGTTTCACTTTATAAATAATTTGTTTTGCATTCTGTAATCATGAATTACAGAACCAATTTTATCTATAACTTTAAATTTTGTGAGATTGTAGGTTAATAAAAATAGGTGTAGATGTAAAATAAAGTCATGATGTTTGTAAAAAAGCTGTATGAATGGTGTTTTAAACCATACCACTAGTGAAAGAAAATACACATGTGGTGGACCTTTTGAGATAGATGTAATTATGTAAAAATGTTAGTAAGGGGGCAAGGAAGTGTTTAATGATTTTAAGTTTGTAGACAATCGTCCGGTGTATATCCAATTGAAGGATCATTTGAAAAAAATGATTATGAAAGGTCAACTATTGGAGCATCAGAAGCTCCCATCTACCCGAGAATTAAGCAAATTATTATCGATTAGTAGAACTACTGTTCTCACTACTTACGCAGATTTAGAACAAGAAGGCCTAATCTATGCGATAAAGGGAAAAGGAAATTTTGTAGGGAAGGTCGATGCATCCCAAACACCATCTATTGAACTAAACTGGAAAGAAAAGCTCAATAAAGTTATCTTGCAAGCTGATGAATTGGATTTAATGAAGCACGGTGTTCGCTGGGAAAAGGGCATGATTTCATTCAATAGCATTGCCCCGGATGAAAAACTTTTTGATGTTGAAAATTTTAAAAGGGCTTTTTTGACGAGGTTATCCAATGAAGGTGATATCATTTTGAACTACGGATATGCCAAAGGTTATAGACCCCTAATTCATTACCTTCTTCATTATATGGAAATGAAAGGAGTAGACATTTCCAATAAAGATATTCTTATCACGAATGGCTTCACTGAGGGTCTGGATATTTTATTGTCTTCTTTAGCTAAAAAATCCGGGCGTATTATTTGTGAAAACCCTACCCATCATACTGCATTAAAGCTTTTTCGATTACATGGATATGAAATCCACGGGATGGAAATGAAGGATGATGGTATCGATATTTGTCAAGTTGAGAAAAGCTTGTCCGAAACAGATTTTGATTTTGCATATCTAATTCCGTCCTACCATAACCCTACCGGGATTGTCACCTCCTCTGAAAAAAGGTCTAAAATTATGAAACTTTTTTCAAAATATCAAATTCCAATTGTAGAGGATGGATTTAATGAGGAATTACGTTATTCAGGTTCACATTTAGCGCCGTTATTGACTTTTTCCGGACCCGGGAACAATGTTATCTATATTAGCAGTTTTTCAAAAGTTCTTTTTCCGGGCTTACGTGTTGGTTGGATTTTAGCGGATAAGAAATTAATCCACTACTTGGAAAGTATGAAAAGGGCACGAAATATTCATACGTCCACATTGGATCAGGCAGTACTTTATCAATATTTACATGATGGCTATTTCGAAAAATATTTAAAAAAGGCCAAGTCAATTTATAAGAAAAAATATGAACTAGCCCTTAATTCTTGTAATCAATACATTCCATTTAAAAGAATGACTGGAGATGGCGGACTTCATCTTTTTATAGAGTTAGAAAAAGGAATAAATGCACGTATACTTTTGAAAAAATGTTATCAAAAGGGAGTTGTTTTTTCTCCTGGAGATGTCTTTTACACGGATGGAAAGGGAAGTAATACGTTTCGATTAGGATTCTCTCGGTTAAGAGAGGAAGATATTCTCAATGGGATTAAGATAATTGGTGATACCTTAAAAAATGAAAATTAGGAGTTGGAAAAATGAGAGTTGGCGTTATTATGGGAGGCGTGTCTTCCGAAAAACAAGTGTCACTCATGACAGGCGAAGAAATGATTGCACATTTGGATAAGAGTAAGTATGAAGTAGTACCTATTAAACTAAATGACAAAAAAGAGCTTGTTGAAAAGGTAAGAAATCTTGATATTGCATTGTTAGCACTTCATGGAGAATATGGGGAGGACGGTACGATTCAAGGTACACTAGAAACTCTCGGTGTTCCATATACCGGAAGTGTCATGCTATCAAGCGGTATTTGTATGGATAAAAATATGTCGAAAAAAATGATTCGTTATGAGGGCATTCAAACACCAGATTGGATTCATCTTTCAAATACGGAAGAGCTGCAGCTTGATGAAATAGATAAAATGGGATATCCGTTAGTAGTAAAACCAAATTCAGGTGGTTCCAGTGTAGGGGTAAAGATCGTATACGATAAGGATTCTTTACTTTCTTCTCTTGAGGATGTATTCAAATGGGATTCTGAAATAGTGATTGAAAAATATATAAAGGGCGAAGAAATTACATGTTCTATTTTGGACGGAAAGCTTTTACCAATCATTTCGATTCAACATACGGCTGAATTTTTTGATTATCATGCGAAATACGATGATATCGCTACGATTGAAGAGGTTGTGGAACTTCCGGCTACAACATATGAACGTGTTGTTGAAGCTGCAATGACCTGCTATAGAGCATTAAAATGCAGTGTTTATGCTAGGGTGGATATAATTATAAAAGATGGAATCCCGTATGTGATGGAAGTGAATACATTGCCGGGGATGACAAAAAATAGCTTGTTGCCTAAAAGTGCCCATGCGGCAGGAATCTCATATAGTAAGCTGTTAGATATGATTATAGAAACCTCATTACAAGTTAGAAAGAGCGAAGGTTTCTAATGGTGTATAAAATTAAAATATGATTTGAAATCTTAAAATTCTAACAAAAACACCATTTCTAGTTACTCAGTTCATTTAGGTCTATGTGAATACACAAAGCTTTTGATAGTTGTATGAACTAAAAAGTATTTCGTTTTTTCTATTATTCGCGAAATATATAAGATTTTTGAAAAGGGGAGTAAACAAAAATTCTATGCTCATATATTTTTTCTAACATGTAAATTGGATGACAGTGTAGTCAATTCAGAAGTTGTACCGAAATTTTGTGTTGGAAAATATAAAGATAATATGATTATACCTAGGGGGAATCATGCATGTCCGATTGGTCTCAATTAGATAAAGAATATGTAATGTCTACGTACCACCGCATACCGGTTACTATAGAAAAGAGTGAAGGTTGTAAGCTTTATGATGTGAATGGTAAAGAATATCTTGATTTATTCTCTGGTGTAGGAGTGAATATATTAGGCTACAATCATCCTAATATTATAAAAGCCACCTTTGAACAAGTTACAAGATGCTTACATCTTCCCTTTCATTTTTTAAACCCAGTTGCTATTGAATACGCCAAAAAATTAGTCAATTATTCTTTAAAAGATGGGAAAGTCTATTATACAACCTCTGGTGCGGAGGCTACCGAGGCGACCTTAAAACTAATCCACAAGTACAGACATATAACAAATCAAAAACGTGATGGAGTAATTGTACTTAAAGAAAGTTTTCATGGACGTACATTAGGTGCTCTTCACTTTACAAGACAAGAAAGTGTATATCAAAATTTTCCGCGTACGTCTATTCCTGTATATGAAGTGGAACGAGAGAATTTAGAGGAACTAGAAAGAACCATACTCAAGGAAAATCCAATTGCTATTATGCTAGAGCCAGTATTAGGAAGTGGTGGGATATATCCTTTGTCGGGTGAATATTTAAAAGGTGTTGAAGAGCTTTGCAGACAGTATAATGTGTTATTTATTGTTGACGAGGTGCAAAGTGGGATAGGGAGAACTGGAAAATTGTTTGCTTATCAGCATTTTGATATTACGCCTGATATTATTCAATTTGGTAAAGGAGCGGGAGGCGGTACACCTTTAGGGGGAATAATAGTAGGTCCACGACTTTATGATATATTCTCACCAGGTGATCACGGAACAACATTCGCACATTCACCAATTGGTACGGCTTTAGGATTAACTGTATTAAAAACATTAATGGATGATGGTTTAATGCAACAGTCTTATGAAACGTCCTTATATTTAAATGAAAAACTTCAAAAAATCCAGAAGGAAAACTCCTCTTTTATCGAAGAAGTACGTCATTGTGGAATGATGTTTGGAATCAGTATTCACGACACGAATGAAAATGTAAACAAACTACAATTAGAATTACTAAATAAAGGCATGCTTGTAGACGTTACAAAGGGAAATACAATTCGTTTACTTCCCCCTTATATTATTACAAAAGAAGAAATCGATGAATTTATTCATCAGTTTATTTCCTGTATCGAAAAATCATTCGCATTGACAAGCTGATTGTAGTAAATACTTATTCTCTCTTCTATTTACTATTGTGGCGTTAGAATAAAGTCGTACTGTTATATCCCTTTAGCTATAGTTAAAGGATATTTATTTTTTGATGAAAGGCATTGAAAGGAAGTTGTTCCTATGAGTAATCCAAAACATTATGTTTCAGCGGGTGTAGTCGTTTTAAACGATGAGGGGAAGATCCTATTAATTCATAGCCCGCGTAGAGGGTGGGAGCAACCAGGAGGGCAAGTTGAAGAAGGGGAATCTATTCAAGACGCTGCTATAAGAGAAGTAAAAGAAGAAACTGGGATTGATATTTGCGTGACAAAGTTCTGTGGTATATATCAAAATCTAAGTTCAGATGTTTGTGCGACTTGTTGGCTAGCAAAACCGATCGGGGGTAAGTTAGAAACAAGTAGTGAGAGTTTAGAAGTCGGATTCTTTACGGTTGAAGAGGCTTTACAGATGGTTACGTGGTCAAATTTTAAAGAGAGAATTGTAAAAAGTTTAGATGAAAAAGAGCAACCTTTTTTTGTGGTGTTTTAATAGATAATATAGGGTAATCAAAAATAGAGAAAGTATAGCTTTCTCTATTTTTGATTAACGTTTTATATGATTTAAAAAGGTAATTGTTTTTTCAACCGTAGTTTTATTAATCGAATAATACTTTGTTTTACCTTCTTTTCTCACATGAAGGAGATCGCCGCTTTCTAGTACAGCTAGGTGCCGAGATACAGTGCTTTGGTGTAATCCAGTTTCATTAATAATTTCTTGGGCAAATAATTCTTTATGATTAGCAAGCACCGTTAATATCGTTAAGCGTGCTTGATCCCCTAAAGCGGTAACAGTAGGGGTGATTTCGTCTATAGTTAAAAGAGTATTGGGTGTAGTATTTTGTTGTGGAGATGTTGACTTTGGTTCAAATAAAATATACAGTATCTCATCAACTTTAAAAAGAGATAAGAAGTTTCCCATATGCAATGTTGGAATAAAAGTAATGTTTTTGGAAGAACGAATTGTTTCAATCCAAGAACTGTCAGGATATAATCCGTATTCCTTTTATTCTGTCTCTTGTCTTCTGCTATTACTTCGATGTTTTAACCTACACGTATATGATCATCATAAGTTTTTTTATTCAGTGTTGCGGTTGTTTTTTTAATCCAGCACACCGGGCGCTATTACCAATTATAACCCCTATAGAACAGCGGAATATGACGAATAGTTTATATGATTCCGTAACGAGAGGGATAACTGTACTCAGCCCGTTTCTCTCCATATTGTTAATGAAGACAGTAGGTGTCATTCACTTTTTTACGATTGATGCAATTACATATTTCATAAGCGCACTTTTTCTTTTTAAGCTGAATGTAACAGGGGATGTGGTGGGTGCTAAAAAGAAACAGGTAAAAGAAGTATTTCTCTCATTACGTGAATTTTGGCTTTGGATGAAATCTAATAAACAAATTACATTTTTATTCCTCCTTACATTTACAATGGTTTTTATGAATACATGGGTTTGGAAAGTTGGATTATTATTATCATTGGGAGAGTTCACAAAAGAGAGTAAAGAAATTTATAGTGTCATTCAAGGGTTCTTTGGATGCGTAGTAATCATTACAAATATGATGATCCCCTTCATATGGAAAAACTTGAATTTAACTATTTATACAATCGCGTCTATCATCTGGGGTGTTGGGATCTTTTTGCTTGGATTTACATTTAATATTTCATTTTACTTTGTTGGAGTATGTATAGTCGGGATTGGTCTACCGTTAGCGGGACTAACGAGGGTATACATATTACAAAAACTCGTTCCGAAAGATATGTTAGGGCGAGGGTTCAGTTTTAATGCAGTTTTGCTTTACTTAGCAGATACAATATCTCTCTTTGTATTTGGAATTCTGTCTATATTTATTTCTCTAAATGTTATGTTTATTATGTGCGGAATTGGAATGATGATAATGTCAATTGCATTGAAATTCCTTGTCTTTAGAAGACACTCTGTGAAAGAAGAGGAAAAGTTAATGTGTTGAAATTGGAGGAGTTCTTATAAAAAAGGAATAAATCCAATGTAAGCGTGCGGATGTATTCCTTTTCTATTTTTTAAAATGTTGTTAGAGCTGCACTCGACTATTTTTCACAGGTTCGTACGTCTTATCAAGTATTAAGTTATAAGTCAGTCCAAGTAATACTAAAAAGCCTCCGATTATTTTACCGATAGATACATCATTTGATGTGAAGAAATCAATTATAACTCCCATAAATAATTGCCCCACAAAAATCAATAAAGTTAAATAGAAAGATGATATTTTAGGAGTAATATAGTTTGATAATACAATTACAATAACACCAACTAAACCTCCTAAATATACTACAAATGGTATGGAGTGCAATGTCGTAGCTGATACGTGAAGAGATTCATTGCTAAAGAGTAAAAATAAAAAAGAAAAAAACAATCCCGTAATATAATTAACAAATGTTCCTTGGAAAATTCCAATCTTTGCTGCTAAGTTAGCATTAATAATTCTTGCAACTACAATGGAAATTCCGGCTAAAATTGCAATGCAAATATATAACATAGTTCCATCCTCCATTAAAAAATAGTCATTACAACAATTCCCGAAGAAATCAGAAGTAATCCAAACATTTTTTTCTTTTCAAATTTCACGACCTTCATACCTAATAAGCCGAAATGATCGATAATAATAGATGAAACAGATTGCCCAAATAAACTTAAAGCGATTGTAATAGAGACACCGAGTGCTGTGAAGCTTATATTACTAAATAGTACGGTGAAAACACCGATAGCTCCTGCACTATAAAGATAAATCGGTATCCCTTTTTGCATGCGAAGTTTGGATTTGCTAACGAGTAAAACAATGACAATGGCAACTAATCCAACGATATGAATCATCACACTAGATGTATAGTTACCTGTCATTTCAGATAAGATCCCATTTAAAGGAATCATAATGGCGATGAAAGCACCTATAATAATTGAGAGTAAATTATACAATGACGTTCCCCCTTTATAAATTTACATGTAATGTATCATGATTAAATTGTGAGCTACTATGACATATGTCATAGTGAAAGGAAGAAATTTTCTTTATAATTAAAATGAGTTACAAAGGTGGGGGATGTATGAAGAAAATATGTAATTCTCATAAGTTAGATGATTATGTGCAAAAGAATAAAATTGCATCATTTTTTAGCAATGATATGAAATCATATATGGAACTATTACTCTTTAAAAAGAATGAGCATATTTGTAAGGAGAATGAAGATATTCACTATCTGTATTTCTTTGTTGAAGGAAAAGCGAAGGCTTATAACACATTAAGTAATGGGAAATCTGTATTATTATGTTTTTATGATAGCTTGCAAATATTGGGAGATGTTGAATTAATCCACTCACAAAAAACAGCTTCAAATGTACAAGTGATGGTAGACTCTTATTGCATTGGAATCCCTTTAGAAAAGGTGAGAGAACGATTGCTTCAGGATGCAACCTTTTTAAGGTGTATCTGTGGTTCTTTGTCTCATAAGTTAAATAGATTGTCAAAAAACAGTACGATTAATTTACTGTATCCTCTTGAGAATAGGTTAGCAAGTTACATTCTTGCGACTGGAGAAAGACTTATTCATAATGAACAAAGAATTATATTTAATGGGAATTTAACTGAGACATCGGAATTGCTAGGAACAAGCTACAGGCATTTATTAAGAACATTAAATACTCTTTGTGATAAAAGTGTAATTAGAAAGAATAATGGGTACTTTGAAGTGACAAACATCGGCCTTTTAAAAGAGCTTGCGGCAGATGTTTATAAATAAAGAGAATGTAAAAGTATATGTCTAGTGGTATTTCAATAAGAAAGTAAATTATTAAATTGTTACTTATATCGAATTTAAAAGCGCACTATTAATGATAAAAAGTTTCTTATCATCAATAGTGTGCTTTTTAGGTTTATAGGTTGAGTAGAAAGAAGAATTGTTTTCCTTGATTTGTAAAAAAGAAAACTATAATATTAAATCAAACATATGAACATATGAACATATGAACATATGAACAGTTATTCATATGTTATTGTAATAAAAAGGAGGAGGAAATATGTTAGATGTAATTATAGTAGGAGCTGGTCAAGCAGGTTTAGCTATGGGATATTACTTACAGCAAGGAAACTATAACTTTGTTTTATTGGATGGAGGGAAGAGGATTGGTGATTCATGGAGAAAGCGGTACGATTCTTTACAATTGTTTACACCAAGGGATTATTGTGCACTGCCAGGTATGAGGTTAAATGGAAATCAAAATGAATTTCCTAGTAAAGATGAAATTGCAAATTATTTAGAAGCTTATGCGAAACGTTTTTCCATACCGGTGAGGTTAAATATCAATGTTTCCAAAATAAGAAAGAAGGGACATGCGTTTGAGGTTTTTACTCCTAACGAAATTCTACAATCTAAACGAGTTATTATCGCATCAGGTGCTTTTCAGAGGCCTTACATTCCTTCTATTTCACAAAACCTTTCCAATGATACCTTTCAAATTCATTCTTCACAATACCAATCACCAATGCAAATTCCAGAGGGATTAGTCCTTGTAGTAGGAGGGGGGAATTCCGGTACACAAATTGCAGTAGAACTAGCGAAATCTCGTGATGTTACGATTGCTGTAAGTCATCCGCTTTCTTTTTTACCACTAAAAATAATGAGAAGGAGTATTTTTGCTTGGCTGGAAACAATAGGACTATTATATGCTGGAATCAACACATGGCGGGGAAGATGGTTTCAGAAGCAGAAAGATCCTATATTTGGTTATGAATGTAGAGAGCTTATTCGTAATGGAGCAATAGCATTGAAGCCGAAGGTCGTAAATGCATTGCAGAATAAAGTAGTGTTTTCAGATGATAGCGCATGCAATGTTCAGAATGTAGTATGGTCTACAGGGTTCATACCGAATTATCAGTGGATTGAAGTAGAAGCTGCAATGAATCAAGCAGGATCACCAGTTCATACAAGAGGTGTTAGCGGGGTGCAAGGGTTATACTATATTGGTTTACCTTGGCAACATCAAAGAGGATCAGCACTGCTTTGTGGTGTGGGCCGAGATGCAGAATTTTTATTTTCAGTTATTCAAAAAGAAGATTCAATGTTTAATACAAGAATAAAAAAATAGACCGGTAGCAATTCCTACCGATCAACAATATGTACATGAATTAGGAGAGGTCAAACTTTTATTAAATTCATTATAACGTATTCTGATAATTTAGAAAATTATAAAGTGATCTTTATATGTTGAGAAAGTTTTTTTGTGCTGCAATATATGGAGAATTAAGAATATCGCATGTGAAATATGTAGTATAGGTTTTATTTTCAAGGATAATAATACCAATTTTCGTGTTATTTAGAGATAGATTTTGGTAAAGTTATAATATGGATATTAATTTATATAAAATTGTTTTTATTTCTATAGTATGTCTATTAATAGAGAGAGGGATATAGTATGAAATTTGATGATCAACGTTTACTCGGAATTAGATTAGGTTCTTTACTTGTAACAGAAGAGAATCAATATTTAGTCATAAAGAAAAAAGAACATTATTCCTTATTAAATATTGAAATGTTAGAGTGTACACCTCTTGAAGTATCATTGGAGCATCTTGAAGAAATGCTTCACGAGGATCTTCAAGAAAGTATAAAGGAAATCATCGCTCCTGAGCATCTAAAGATTGTAGCTAAAAATATTATATAAAGTAAAAAAAGAAGAATAATAATTTGATGAAAAATGTAATGTTAGGTGGGGGATATAGGTGAAAATACGCATTCATGAAAAAGATAATTCTAAAATTGCAATTATAGAAAGTTCTGAAATCGTAATAAGGGATGTGCAAGGAGCATTAGACTTGATGGCATCCGTCAATTTTTCCTATGATTGTCAAAAAATATTGATTAACAAAGTAAATATTACAGAGGAATTTTTTAACTTAAGAACTGGCCTAGCGGGTGAAATATTACAAAAATATATGAACTACCGCATAAAATTAGCTATTGTTGGGGATTTCAATGTATACAATAGTAAAAGTCTTGCGGATTTTATATATGAATGTAATAAGGGAAAAGCTGTATTTTTTTTAAAAGATGAGGAATCCGCTTTAAGTGCTCTTCACTGTGTGTAGTTTCGGATATATAATTTTTTGTACTTAACTCTATAAAAACTTTTCTGTATATTATTGTCAGAACTAAAAAAAGCTAGCCTTTCGCTAGCTTTTTTAATGATAGCCCTTACTAAAGCTTTCTATAGTTCTAATAAGTTAATAATTTCTCCAATAATCCCTTCATTTTGGTGAACACCTAGGTCTGAATTTGTCATAATGATAGCACCGGTGCCTTTATGTGGATATGTAACAATCATGCATTGAAATCCAACGCCCCAGCCAAGTGAAGAAATTTGTATTTCTTGATCTGATTTATCAAGAAATACACCTAATCCGGTCCATTTTGAGCAACCTTGTGTGGAAATCATTTCTTTCATTATTTTTGATGATAGTCCGAGTTTACTATTGCCTTGCAAAGAATGGCTGATTTCCATTACTAGAGCAGCTAAATCTGTTGGGGTTGACCAAATTCCTGCAGCAGCTGAATAGGGATAGAACGGATACTTTCCATCTACTACATGTCCGTTCTTATTGTGACCACATGCAAGGTGATCATTTGTGATCTCTTGTTTAGGAGCTTCTAGTGTACTGTTATTCATATTTAAAGGTCCAAATATTAACTCTTGTAATAATAGATTAAAAGATTTTCCGGTAACGTCTTCTATCAGTTGTTCTATTATACAAAATCCAGCGTCTGAATAGTGAAACTTGCTTTCAGGCTCATATTGAACTTCGATAGGGACTGGGCAATAGGATGTTTTACCTTGAAGGATCTGTAAAATCGCAGGTTTTCCTTGGATGGGGTGATATATATCAAAACTTTCATCCGGATCAATAATTCCTGATTGATGACTTAATAGATTTCGTAAGGTAACTTTTTTATCATAAGTGAATTTATTTTCAGGAACTTTCCAGGATATAAGACGGTTATTTACATTTTCATCTAAGTCCAGTATTCCTTGATCTGCTAATTTCAATACGAGCATCGCTGTGAGGAATTTACTTATAGAACAAGCGTTGAAAATAGAATTCACGTTAACTTTTCTAACCGTCCTCAATTCAAGTGCGCCAAAGCCTTCAGCATGTTCTAATTCTCCATTACGAATAATAGCTAGGCTTAATCCAGCTACCAGATATTGATTCATTTTTTCATATATATCTAGCGTTTTGAGTTCCATATGATTATTCTCCTTTTTCAATGTTACATTCACTATATAATAAACAAAATGTTAAATAAAGGAATATAATGCGATGTATCGTATTTAACTAGATTGGGAGCGGAATGTTAAAAGTAAGATATAAAGAGAGAGAGAATAGTTAGCTTTTTCGTTAGATCAAAGACGAAATCAATGCATTAATTTCACCACAAATGTAATGACCCAATAAAGAGTTGAGAGGTACATAAATGATTTGTAAGGCTGATGTGATAAAACATCAGCCTTTATGTTACGTACTTATATATTCCATCTTAAAATTAGTCCTGCATGTACAAGGCCTCCACCGAATCCATACAAAAGTAAAGTGTCACCATTATTGATTTTTCCATCTTTTAATCCGATATCAAGTGCTAACGGAATAGAAGCAGCAGAGGTGTTTCCGCAATATTGTAGACTCATGAGTGTGCGATCAAGAGAAATACCTGTTCGTTCACAAATGGATTCAATCATCCTCAAATTGACACTATGTGGAATGAACCAATCAATATTTGATATATTTAAATGATTTTTTTCTAGTAATTCTTGCACGCCTTGTGGGACTGTATTTACAGCCCATTTGTAAACAGCTCTTCCGTTTTGAATGAGGTAAGGTGTGTCTTGTAATTGAGTTCCATTCATTGTTTTGGATAAGGCAGTTTGATATAAGTTGATTCCGCCAGAACCTTTAGATCCCATATGAGTTCCTAAAAAACTAGGGTTGTTTTCATCATATTCTACAAGGGCTGCACCAGCGCCATCTCCGAAAAGTATACAAGTAGTACGGTCGCTATAATCTGTGATTTTTGAAAGAGTTTCCGCACCGATAACTAGTATCTTTTTGTTTGTCCCGGAAGTAATAAGGCCGTTGGCAACAATTAGTCCATACACGAACCCAGCGCAAGCTGCACTAATATCAATTGCGCCTGTATGAGGTATTTCAAAATGAGCCTGAACTTGACTTGCTGTATTTGGGAACATGTAATCAGGTGTAGCAGTTGCGACAATAATTAAATCAACGTCATCAATAGAAACGTGGAATCGGTCGATTAAATTTTGAACAGCTCGAATACATAAAGTTGTAGAAAATTCATCAGAGGAAGTGATTCTTCTCTCATGCATACCGGTTCGTTGCACAATCCATTCATCTGTCGTTTCAACAAGATTCGATAAATCTTCATTTGATAGAACTTTCTCGGGTACATAAGTCCCAACAGCTGTAATTCGTGCTTTTGAATTCATACAAATCCCCCTCGTTTTATCACTAAGTTATAATACCTGGTTCTGATTATAAATAAAATTTCTTATTAATTCAATTATTTGTAAAAATAAGTCATTAATTATATGATCTGAATATAGAACTGGACTAGAAGGGAGAGTTTTTGATGTTGATAAGTAGGGTTACTTTATACAGTAACGCATTAGAAGAAATGAAAGATTTCTATTTAAATAAATTAGATTTTCAGTTATTACATAGTAGTGAAATGAGTTTTAGCATCCAAGTGGGAGAGAGTGAATTAGAATTTCGAAAAAATAATTTGAATAGCAAGCCTTTTTATCATTTTGCTTTCAATATACCGTCCAATCAGTTTTCTGAAGCAAAAGAATGGGCAAAAAAGAAGGTCGTTTTAAATGTAGAAGATGGAGAGGATGAAGTATATTTTTCACGCTCTAATGCACATTCGTTCTATTTTATGGATCCTGCGGGGAATATTGTAGAGTTTATCTCTAGGCATACTACATCTCCAGAAAGTAATGAACCTTTCTCTATTGATTCGATATTAAATATGAGTGAAATGAATTTGACGACAGATGAAGTTCTTGAAGTAGGGAATCAATTGATAGAATATGGGATTTCAGTAAGAGACGGAGAAGCATTAAGTGATGGTTTTCACTTTATGGGAGAAAACGGAGTCTACTTATTATTAGGGCCATCAGGGCGTCGATGGTTTTTCTCGGATTTAGATGCAGAAGTTCATCCGTTAATGCTAGAGATTGATAACGAAAAACAGATTGAGATAAATAGACAAGGAGAATGTAATATATCCATTAAGAAGTAAAGGGATCCAGATAAATGCCCTCATTTGTTTAAGATGAGGGCAGTAGTATTATGGTGTTTTTGAGGGAGTCTTGTATCGAAATATGTATAAAGTCCATCCTGCCATAATGAGCGGGATGATAACTGTTTTATTTTCGATTTGTTTTTTTGAAAATGAACCAGCCAATCATATCGAATAGTAAAGTCAATACAATGCAAAGGACGACAAATTGCAATGAAAATTTGAGGTAACGAATCATAGTGGATGTCCTCCTTCACATCAATGTAATAACTATATATGAAATTCATTTCATGGTAAAATTTTGATATTGAACATTGGTGCGAAATACATAGATTGTAAGGAGAGGAGAATATGGAATTTTGGATTGTAATACCATTTATTGTTTTTGGAGCCATTTATATTGGAGAAAAATTAAAGCAAATGGAAAAAAGAACGGATGCTAGACTAAAGCGTATGGAAACTAGATTAGAATTAATAACAAAACAAATGGGAATTAGAGAGGTAGAGCCCGAAATTAATAATGAACTGCGGCAGCTTGTGAAAGATGGAAAAACAATTACAGCAGTTAAGAAAGCGCGCGAAGCATTTGGGTATTCATTGCTGGAAGCGAAAAAATATGTGGATTCTTTATAACAATATAAATAGATCCATATCTTAATATGGATTATACTGAATGGAAAGCAGAAAAAAGATAAGCAAATTTGCTTATCTTTTTTCTTTTTCGCTCTGTTAAATTTTAATGTTGCTAATCAGATTCTAATGCTCCAGTTAATTGAAGAAGGTAGAAAGAATTCACAGTATTACACCTGAAAAGTTGCCTTTTAATACTACTTTTTCATTCTGGTTTTTACATGAAAAGGATGCGATAATAGCTGTTCTATGATTTTCTTGCCTTTCGTATTTTTCAATTTTAGCTTCACAAATTATTGTATCCCCAGTAAATACAGGTCTTAAAAACTCAAAATTCATAGTACGAGCCAGTACGTTATTATCTCCACCTATTTTCGTTGGTAGAGTTGCCGTTAGTAACCCTTGAGTTACAAGTCTTCCCTGTTCATCTGGGGTTATATGGTGAATCCCTTCATCACCTGAAACCTCTGTAAATAATTCAACATCTTTTACTGTAAAAGTTCGTTCAAACGTAATTATATCTCCGACTTTTAAAGACATATAAATCTCCTCCCTGAAGTTTAAATACTGCTATGGTCAGGTTTAATCTGAATATTGTAACAAAATCGAACGGTGTTCAACCATTCCGACTGTTAGTTTAATAAGGACTACATATTGAATTTTGATAAGCGTAAACCGTCATACGTTTTTCTCATTTCATTGATTAGACGACCACCAACAGAGGATGTAGGTTCAACAGAGTGTTTCTCTCATTGAAAAGCTTGCTCTTTTTTCGTTTGAGATAGTTTGTCCATATGCTTTAATAAGTTATTAAATGCTTTGTTCACCATTTCCCCTTAACAGAGCCCTCTTTTTAGAAGGATTAGTGAACCATTCTTGTGTTCACATAAGCTGCTAATACAACATGTCCAACGATAATAATAGGAACAATAATTTGTATGTTGGGCGTAGTGAAGACGCTACCAATTGCCGCAATAACACCAGCTGCTAAGTTATAAAGCCCAACTATGTTTGCTAGTTTTTGCTTATCTTGTACACGCTTTTCGTTAAATCCAGATAAGAGCCAAGTATACTGTTTTACTCCTACAAAGTAAGATAATGCGAAAGAAATTATAGCGATGATACATAATGATGGAGAAGCGAATAGGGCCATGATTACACCTCCGAAATCATTCTTATCCCGCATTAAAGGGCAGTAACACTCCTACCTCAAAATTCAGCGGAAGCGAAGAAGTTAGGTGGGAGATGAACTGTTCATAAAAGCCCGATTGGTTCAACTAATAATCAGTGGGGGATGGAGAAAACCCCCACTGATTAAAGTTTCACTTTATGTGCATTCTATAAATCGTCTAGCACTGTTAGAGAGTTTCCGATCTTTCAACCAGATTATTGATGATTCAGATTGGAATGGGAAATCTATTAAATCTACTATTCTGATAAATTCTTGCGGGATATAAGATACAGCACTTTTAGGTAGAATCGAGGCTCCGATCCCAGCCATGATGAGCATAAGTACAAATGCAGAGTCGGGACATTCACATGCTATATTTAATTTTATACCATGCCGACTGCATTCATCAATGACGAGCTGATGGTAACTGTCTTCTTTATCTTTATGTAAAAGTAAGAGGGGGATATGATCTAGTTTAGTTATGGAGATTGGAAGATTTGAATGATGAAGCTCCCATTTTGCAGGCATGACTAATACGAATGGCTCCTTTGATACACAAATACTAGAAAAAGCCTTCTTATTAAAAGGGGTACGTAAGACAGCGAGTTCAATATTCCGATTTTCTAATTGCTCTATTAAGTATAAAGGACCACCTTCCCATATTTTTAAGTTTACATTTGGATAGTTCTCTTGAAAATAGCGGATTTTTTCAGATAAAAAAGGACCAAAGTTTGTATGGATTGTAGCAGCAACCGCTTGGTCTATTTTTGAAATTGCGACCGCTTTTGCTGGAGAAATAGGGATGGCTGTTTTTGGGGGCTCTGCTTTAGCAGGATTTGCTCTGTTCCGAGTTTTATTTGGATTCACAGAAGGTCCATCTTTCGTGGTTTCGAATAAGACAGCAGCAAACTGGGCAGCGCCAAAAGAAAGAGCTTTTCTAACATCCCTTGGTTTTGTTGGTGTTCCGTTAGGCGCAGTATTAACTGCACCAGTAGCGGTTATGTTACTCTCTTTTACAAGTTGGAAAATGATGTTTTTCATCCTTGGTGCAATTGGGATTGTATGGGCGATTATTTGGTATTTTACTTTTACAAATATGCCTGAAGATCATCCGCGAGTGACGAAAGAAGAACTAGCTGAAATTCGTAGCTCTGAAGGTGTGCTTCAATCAGTAAAAGTAGAGAAAAGGATCCAAAAAGAGCCGTGGTATTCTTTCTTTAAAGTTCCGACATTCGTCATGGTTACGTTAGCGTATTTTTGCTTTCAATATATCAATTTCTTAATATTAACTTGGACACCGAAATATCTGCAAGATGTATTCCATTTTCAATTATCTTCTCTTTGGTATCTTGGCATGATTCCTTGGCTTGGAGCTTGTATTACATTACCGTTAGGGGCGAAGCTATCCGATCGTATTTTACGTAAAACAGGAAATCTTCGTTTAGCTCGAACAGGATTGCCGATTATCGCTTTATTCCTTACAGCGGTTTGCTTTAGTTTCATTCCAGCGATGGATAATTATGTAGCTGTATTAGCACTTATGTCACTTGGGAATGCATTTGCTTTTTTACCAAGTTCATTATTTTGGGCAATCATTGTCGACACAGCTCCTGTTCAAGCAGGAACTTATAGTGGAATTATGCATTTTATTGCGAATATCGCGACAATCTTAGCCCCGACCTTAACTGGATACTTAGTTGTAAGTTATGGCTATCCTTCTATGTTTATCGTAGCTGCCATTTTGGCCGCTATAGCAATGGGAGCGATGTTATTTGTGAAGCCAGGGCAGCAAACTAAGGCTGAAAGTTTGTTCAATTGGAAGAGTAAGGAGAGATTGGAGGAGCCTCGTACAAATATTTAAATGATTAGAATAAGTGGTGTGAAAAACGAGTTGTATACAAACTCGTTTTTTATTTGTCTGAAACGAATGTTTTCTATAGTGAAATATGAATTAAGTGGGAAAAAATTGAAAATAAAGGCTGGGATCGTACATGTATACAGTTGGACAGTTTTCAACAATATGTGGTGTATCCATTAAAACGTTACATTATTATGATGAAATTCATCTTGTGAAACCGCTGCATACTGATTCTGTAACAGGATATTTTATCGAATAGTAAAGAGCATGTATGTTTGAATCTGAAAAAATATAATTTTGGGACATTATATTCGGTCGTGTATGAGTTAAATAATTTGAGAATCCATCGTGCAGAAGGACAACCGAATCGTTGTAAATATAAAGAAGATAAAAGATTGGTAGAAGAAATTTATAAAAAGAGAAGGGGAATATAAAGTGAAGCTTTCTGAATTTCAGCAGTATGTATCAAATTTTAGTAAAGAAAAAGGGTTTGCGGATACGACAATTGAGGAGCGTACAATGTATTTGATGGCTGAACTAGGGGAACTAACAGAAGCGGTATTAAGGCGAAATGATGATGATAATATAAAAAGAGAAATAGGCTTAGAAATGTTTGATGTAATTTGGAATGTGTGTGATTTAGCGAATAAATTAGAAATTGATTTAGAGGAAGCATTTCAGGAAAAGATGGAAATCAATCGAGATAGAGAGTGGTAAAGATAGAAAGTGTGGATGGTATGACGCTAACATGAGATAATAGAGAAAGGAATGCAATAGGTAGGATTGTAATGGAGGAAGAAAGTGAACTTAAAATATAAATGTTTAATACTAGATCATGATGATACAGCAGTAAAAAGTACACCGGATATACATTATCCATCATTTGTAGAAGCTTTAAAAGATTTAAGACCTAATGAAACGCCATTATCATTAGAAGAGTTTGTTTCAAATTGTTTTCATCCTGGTTTTCTGAGTTTATGTAAAGATATTATTCGTTTTACACCAGAAGAGCAAGAGCACCAACAAAAAGTTTGGAAAAAATACACCGAATCGAAAATTCCAGACTTTTATGAAGGGTTTCCTGAATTGGTACGGGAGTTCAAGAGACAGGGCGGAATTGTAACGGTTGTTTCTCACTCTGAAAGTAGTCGCATTAAGAGGGATTATGAAAAGCATTGTGGATTTGTCCCAGATGCAGTGTTTGGATGGGAGTTAGAAGAAAATCAGAGAAAGCCACATCCGTATCCAGTGAAAAAGATTTTGTCTATGTTTCATCTACATGAAGATGAAGTCATCGTATTAGATGACTTGAAGCCTGCACTAGAAATGGCAAAGAGCTGCAACGTTACATTTGCAGCAGCTGGTTGGTCGCATCATATTCCGAAAATTAGAAAGCGAATGGAAGAGGAATCAGATTATTATTTTGAGAGTGTAGAGAAGTTTAAAGAATTTATCTTTAATGAGTAAAGAGGAGAAAGAACTTGGGAAACACCAAGTTCTTTTTTTATGCTACATCGCAGATATTAGAATAATTGTAGGTGTTCTATTGAACAAATAGCACATTTCAAGAGTGAATAGATTATGTAACTGTACGATTAGAAAAGTATGAAGATAAGAAGATCCCGTTAGTTTTTGTTGATTTTTGTATGTATAGCTTTATTAGGAGGAAGACAATATAACAGTATGGCTCCCTCAATATAATATTCTTTTTGGAGGTTGTTTAGTAAAATCAGCAGGTGCGAAAAATTTAGGGAATGTTGCGGATGCATATATAGATGAATCGATATGAAAATATAAAATCAGTTATACCAGGGCATGGAGATGTAGGAGATAAAAGTTTGCTTTCTCATACGTTAGAGTTATTACAAATAAAATAGAGAAATTGAAAGAGTGATAGAAAAGAACCCTTTGCAGGGTTCTTTTATTTTGATAATCTTTTGACTTGATGATCTTTTCCCCATTCACACAGTTCATTCATAATTTGAATTAAAGATTTTCCGTATTCGCTTATTGTGTATTCAACTCTTGGTGGAACTTCTTGATATACAGTACGATGGATAATCCCATCAGCTTCAAGTTGTCGCAATTGTTGCGTCAGAACTTTTTGTGTAATATCTGGGATCGCACGTTTCAGTTCGTGTGTCCGCTGCTTTCCGTTCATGAGAATGCATAAAATACTACTCTTCCATTTTCCTCCGATGACTTCAAGGGTAGTAGCGATAGGGAAGTTCTGATTCATCTTCATATTACACCTCCATAGGTACTTTGAGGTTCCTATAGCACCTGAAAGTACGTACTTTTCAATTATATGTAACTAATACATACTAATACTAAAGGATTTCATTTATTTATAAGGGGGAAGGGAATTTATGAAAACACTTGTAATTGTAGCACATCCAGATATTGAAAAATCAAGAATTAATAAAAGATGGATAGAAGAACTGGAGAAATATTCTAATGAGATAACAGTACATGAATTGTATAAAGCGGCTCCCAATTGGGAATTCGATGTTGATTATGAACAAAGACTATTATTAGAACACGATCGTTATATATTTCAATTTCCGCTCTATTGGTATAGTTCACCACCATTATTAAAAAAGTGGTTTGATGATGTGCTGACGTACGGTTTTGCATATGGTTCTACAGGGGATAAAGTACGTAATAAAGAATTTGGTTTGGCGATTTCTATAGGGGGATTAGAAACGCAGTATAAAGATGGGTTTACAATGAACGAACTAACAAAACCATTTCAGGCAACTTGTCTATACACAGGAATGAAGTTCATACCAACATTTACGTTGTATGGAGCAGAATACCAACTAAAGGATGAAGATATCGAAAGAAGTGCAGCTGAGTATATTAACTATATTATGAATAAAAGTAATCTTTATATATGATTTAAAAATATCCCGATCCTTTATAGGTATCGGGATATTTTTATTGGTTTGAAATAAAGTTTGAACAGAATGGATTCCAATATAAAAAATCGCCGGATAGAAAAAAGAGGGACCTTTTTCATAATTACTTCATATGAGTTATGACTTGTTCGGTTGAAAGTTGTTATGTAAGGGGTGTGTCATTGACTTTTGAAACTTTCTTACCATCTTTATAGACAAGACAAGAAACTTCAATTAATAAACCATTAAATACTGTAAAATAAAATCCATAACTACTACCTCTCATTGTATAAGGTTCCTTGTCTATTTCAATGCCTCCAGCTACTAAGCGATTATATGCTTGATCAACTTCACTTGAAGTTTCCACTAAAAATCCAATATGAAAAGCTTCAGGATATCTAATAGTCTTTTGCCCTTTGAATGCTTTCGGATCACTTAACACGAGAATAAATCCATTCTCATCACTCATTATTACAAGAGCCTTTCCTTTTTGTTTTAAAAATTGAAAATCAAAAAATGTCTCAAAGAAATGTCTAGCTTCTGATAAATCATCAACACATAGATTTAAATGGTTTAACCTCATTCAATCATCTCCTTTTAAACAGGAAATCCCTATATTAGTAACATTTGAAAGGGAATAGACAAGTATTTGAATGTTACGGTCATGGCTTTCTGTTTAGTTATAGTTAAGGCAACTAGACTATATATATGCTATGTAACATCATAATTATTCTATTCGTACCTTTTGATCTTTACTAGAAATAGAACAACAAACTAGTGAATCTATTCTTGCTAACCCTGTACAGGGTTTAGCGGTTAGAATGGGGGGAATAATGGGAAGTGAACAAGAAATGATGAATATGTTTATTAATTTACTAAATTCTGTATTTCATTTAAAATGATAAAGAAAATTCCAATAATATAAATTATTTGGCAGGAAGTATGATTCGTAAATTTCAGTCTTTGAGTATAAAGGAAGAGATAAAAATTGAAACAGCCATTGTTACAAGTAGAAACCGAAAGGCTTATGATCCGTCCTGTTCTAAAAGAAGATTATATAAGTTGGTATGAAGGTTTCAACAATCGTTTACCACCTCAATATAAGTATGATGATGGTTATCGAGATATGTCGTCTTCAACAAAAGAATGGTTTACTGAATGGATTATCAATGGGCGATGATAGGGTATTCAATCCATAATCAGTACGGGAAAATGGGCTGTGGCTTAGAAAGTGTACGGGCCGCTATGGACTTATTCTTTGATCATCTTAAATTCCATCGCATTGAACTGCATATAAATGTTGATAACGAGCCATCGATTCGTCTGGCGGAAAGAGCAGGATTCGTTTTTGAATGTACAAGAAAAGCGTTTTCTCTTGAGAACGGAAAATGGACTGATTATTTAACTTATTATAAAAATCGTCCTGAAGAGGTTTGATCCATCTTTAGGAGAGTTAGATTGGTAGTTTCAATTTTTGTATAGAAGGGTGAACACAATGTACAATCTTACAACTATTCAAAACATATTTGGCCCCTCGAAAAAAGTATTAAATGGTTTGCCAAATGCAGTAACAATTGAAGAAATGGATGAAGATTCTTTTTATGATGCTCAAAATTATAAAGAGCAGATAAAAAAGTTTGAAGAGCTTTGTTCAAATTGGAATGTAAAAAGAGCAAGCATTTTACTAGATAAAAGTTTCAACAGTTATACTCTGAGTGCAAAAGTGTTACGTGAATTTGGCTTTGAGCTTTATGCAGCGAAAATAGAGGTGTTTCGTAAGCTTTCGGATAGCGTAACTCTAGAAAAACAGTATGATTTTTGCTCTATAGACGTAGGGACGTTGTCTGAAGAGGAATTTAAGTCGCTTTGGGAACGATGTATGTCAGATTCGGACAACAAATCATCAAGTCTTAACATTAATGAACATTTTCATGCTATACAAGCAGAATTAGGTAAGGGGTGGGAAAAATCATGTATTGCTTTTTATGATAAAGAGCAACCGATTGGAATATCCATTCCTCATATTGAACCTGGTACGAAGAATGAAGGTCGATTATTTTATTTTGGACTATTGCCGGAGGAACGTGGAAAAGGACTTAGTGCTCATATCCATCTTCAATCTTTATACATGTTAGAACAGATGGGGGCTACTTATTATATTGGAAGTACTCATATGACAAATGAAAAAATGCAAAAGGTTTTTTGGAAAAACGGATGCTCTATAAGGACAGAAACGGAATTGTATTGCAAAATATTTAAATAAATTCAGGAGATGAGAAAATGAAGGAAATAAAAGTTTTCCATTATGATGCATTTAGTACAAAGCCGAATATGGGAAATCCAGCTGGGCTTGTAATAGATGCAGAAGGATTAACTAATGATGAAATGCAGCTTATTGCAAAAAAAGTAGGATTTAACGAATCGTCTTTTGTGCTTCCTTCGAATGTAGCGGATATAAGGATCCGTTATTTTACACCAGGGCATGAAATGAATCTTTGCGGACATGCGACAGTGGGAACTATATTTGCACTTCACGAAAGAGGGCTACTGAAGGGGAAACGAAATCTCACAATCGAAACGAAAGCGAGTGTTTTACCAGTACATATAGATATAGATGAAAATGGAGAATCATTTATTAAAATGAGACAAACGGCGCCACAGTTTCAAAAGTTTGATGGTTCCATTGAAGAGTTAGCGCACAGCATTGGACTTCATGGGAATGATTTAGATGAAACGCTACCAATTGTGTATGGGAGTACTGGAATTTGGACTTTATTAGTTCCAATTAAAACGTTGGATGCTTTTCAAAGAATGAAACCAAATAATGAAGAGTTTCCATCTATTCTAAAAGAAGTACCGAAGGCATCGATTCATCCTCTTTGTTTAGAGACGTATGATGAAGCAGCACATATGCATGGCCGTCATTTTTCATCACCTTATTCTGGAACGATAGAAGACCCAGTGACGGGAACGGCTTCTGGGGTAATGGGAGCTTACTATGCTAAGTTTTTGAAAAAAGATTTTAATAGTGAAATGAAATTCATTGTGGAACAAGGGCAAGAAATGAATAAAGATGGTCGGGTCGCTGTTTATGTAACAAAGAAGCAGGAAGATGAGTCCCTACAAATTGAGATTTCTGGAACTGCAGTGTATGTAAAAGAATTTCAAATTTCGATTTGAAAAAAGTCCGGTCATATACCGAACTTTTTTCATCTGTTTAAAACTTCAATAAAAGAGGCATTTCCATTTTGTCTCATTACAGAATGAAAATTGTTATTTTCTAACGTTTCGGCAACCTGTTTTAACTGTCTCACATCATCATGATGAATTAGTAAACTATCTGCTCCGCTTTCTTCAATGTGGAGATGCTCAACCTTACCGATAGCCTCATTTACAGCTTGTAAAAAATCGGGTTTCATATATATCCTCCTAATATGTACAGGTATTTTTTTATAGCATGCCCGTATTTATCAAAATTAAAAGTTGGCGGGAATACAAGAAGGGCTCATTGTTTCATACTTCTAATTCGAAGCAGGTTTTCATTACGTGAAAATAAAATATATATGAGGGAAAGAAGTGTGAAAAGGAGAATTGAAATGAATATAGCAGGGTTTAAAAATTCGATTGAAATGTTATTTGGAGAGCATCTTCATAAATATGGTGATGATGAATATGGCTTCACCAATATTAGCAAAGAGGAATTTTGTAAAATAGGTTATACAACGAACCTAACGCTGGAAACAATCGAAGAAGCACGAGTAAATCAAGTCGATATGATCATTACACATCATGCACCGTGGAGCTTTTTATTCGGTATGGAAGAATCTTGTGTTGAGAAATTAAAAGAATATGAAATCAATCATTTTTGGATACACTTACCTTTAGATTTTGTGAATTTTGGAACTTGCACTTCATTATTTAACGAAATTGAGATTGATAAAATACTCGAATATTCTTCGTATGAGGAAGAAGAGTTACCTGGGATTGGAGAATATGAATCTCCTATTTTATTGTATGATTTAGTGGAAAGAGTAGAAGAGAGATTAGAGGAAAAGGTAAAAGCGTGGAAGAATCATAATCGTCCGGTGAAACGAGTAGCAATCTTAACAGGAGCAGGGAACAACACAAATATTATAAAAAGAGCATTGGAAAAAGGTTGCGATACATATATAACGGGAGAGAAAACGTTATATACAGTTCAATATGCAAAATTTAAGGGAATCAATCTTATTGTTGGTAGTCATACGTTTACGGAAGTTTTTGGAGTGGAAAGTTTAGCTTATAAATTAAAAGAGCTGAATCGGGCATTAGAAATTACTAGATTATATGAAGAGCATTTGGAGTGAGGGAGAGAATGCCAACGATATACGCGAACTATGGGGAATCAAGGGTGAAGTTAACATGGCTAAAAGCAAATACATTACCAGATTATGAAGGGATTACGAGTGTCCATGGTTTTTGTTTTTATAAAGATAAGGTTGTATTAATAGATCATCATAGTCGTAGTTGGGATTTTCCTGGAGGGCATCTTGAACAGAAGGAAACGCCAGAAGAATGTTTTCAGAGAGAGGCATGGGAAGAAGGGTATGTGAAAGGGGAATGTACCTTGCTTGGATATATCATTGTAGACCATAGTGAAAATCCAAATTGGAATGAAAATGATTCATATCCCAAAATAGGATATCAACCGTTTTACCGGATGGATATTACAGAAGTTCATGATTTTAATGGAGAGTATGAATCGAATAGAAGAATATTTGTGAAGCCGAGCGAGGTTACATTGTATTATCCAAAGTGGAATGAGATTTATGATGAAATAGTAGCTGCTGCATTATTGGTTTCAGAAAGATAGAGATTCCTTCTTTTATAATATAAGGATTTTTAAAGGTTTTTTCTTATATTTGTCAAATAATTATAAAGTCGTTTCATTTAATAGTAGTGATATTCAAGTACGGGTGCAGAATAGGAATGAGAAAAATGAATATTTCGGAAATTATTGAACAATTGGTTGTTAATGAAGTTATTACTGATTATCCGAAAGGGTACAAAAAATTAACTGGCGGTACTACAAGTAGACTGTATCTTCTAGAAGGAAAAGAGCAGTGTGTTGTAAAGTTGAATGAACCAAAGGTCATTGAAGAAGAAGCGTATTTTCTTGATTTTTATGAAAATGAAAGTATATTTCCTAAGCTTTTGTATGTAGACCCGCTCAATAGATATATGGTCTATTCATTTATCCCTGGTTCCACAAGTTATCATGCTCGGGATAAAAGAGATATTCTTTGTACACTTGTACAGAAAGTGATTGATAGATATAAACCAGCTATGAGTATGGATCAGTGGGGATGGAAAGAAGGACCGGTAGACTCTTGGCAGGATTTTCTTTTAAACAGAGTGATGGAGGCTAATGAGAATGTAAAATCTTACATTACACAAGAAGAGTTTCATAGTGTTCTTAAATTAGTACACAGTCCAAATAGAACGGCACATAGCAATCAACCATATGTATTACATGGGGATTGTGGATTCCATAATTTTATATTTAAGGAGCATAAATTATATGGTGTGATTGATCCTTTGCCAGTTTTGGGAGATCCAATATATGATTTAATTTATGCATTTTGTTCGACGCCTGAAGATTTAACGAAAGAAACTATAGACTATGTAGTAGAACAATGTGTATTTCATAAGAATACAAAGGGAAAAGTTTTATATGAAGAAGTACTAATAGGGTTGTACCTTCGATTAGAAACTTGTATCAGGCATCATCCTGAAGATTTAGAAGCCTATTTAATAGCATGGCGTTATTGGATAAATGAGCTTCAGTAAAGAAATAAAATGCTTTATTTTTAGAATAACAGCTTAAAAGAATCGAAAACAAAAAGGGGATAGGAGAATGATTATGAAAAACTTTATTTGTACAACATGTGGCGTACAATATGCAGCAAGTGTAGAAGAACCAGTGAATTGTATGATTTGCAATGAGGAGAGACAGTATATTAATCCGAAAGGTCAATCTTGGACAACACTGGAGGATTTACAAGAGAGTAATACATATAAAAATGAAATCATTGAAGAAGAAACAGGGCTTTATAGTATTACAACAAAACCAGAATTTGCGATTGGCCAAACAACTTATTTGGTAAAAACAGATTCATATAATTTATTATGGGACTGTATTACTTATTTTGATGAAAATACAATTGAAAAGGTAAAAGAATTAGGAGAGTTAGATGCGATTGCGTTATCCCATCCACACTATTATTCTACTCAAGTTGAATGGGCAGAACGGTTCGATGTACCAATCTATATACATGAAGATGATAAACAGTGGGTTATGCGTCCGAGTAAACATATTGTTTTTTGGTCAGGAGAATCATTGCAATTAGCTGATGGACTCACTATACATCGTCTAGGCGGACATTTTAAAGGTGGTTCTGTTTTACACTGGTCACAGGGGAGTGAAGGGAAAGGGATTTTATTAACAGGCGATATTATTCAAGTTGTAGCGGACCAGCAGTGGATGAGCTTTATGTACAGCTATCCAAATTTAATTCCGTTACCAGCAAATAAAGTTGAAGAAATAGCTAAAAGAGTAAAGTCATTGCCTTTTAATCGTTTATACAACGCTTTTCACCGAGTAGTAAAAGATGATGCAAATGAGGCGGTACAGCGTTCGGCACAGCGCTATATTTCAGCCTTAGAAGGGAAATTATTTCATACATAAAAGGGGAAACGGAAATGAACACATTAGTATGTTTTGGTGATAGTATTACAGATGGTGAAATATTCTGGAATGGCGAACCTAGATTAACTCCGCGTTTACAAGATTTATTTCCTGATTGGAAAATAGTAAATGCAGGTGTTTCTGGTGATAATACGTTCGATGCTTTGAGAAGAATAGAAGAAGATGTGTTATCTTATGAGCCGACATTTGTAACAGCCTTTTTTGGTGCGAATGATGCAGCGTTTCATAAACAAGTATCACTACAAGAATATAAAGAAAATTTAATCGAGATTGTGAAAAAAATCTCACCAGAAAAGGTGCTGCTAATTAGCCCGGCACCAGTGGATGAGGAAAGACAGCACGCAAGAACAAATGAAGTACTATCACAGTATGCAAAAGTGGTGGAAGAAGTGGCAAAACAAACAGGAAGTTATTTTCTTGATTTACATTCTCATATGATTCAAGAATTAGAGTATAAGAAGTTTGTAGAAAATGAAGATCGTGATGGGCTGCATTTTGGAGAGACTGGCTATGAATACTTATCAGCGTTAATCGGGGAGAAGTTAAAAGGAATTTTAGAATAAACGGTGGAAAAGAAAAAGCAAAGCTACTGGTAGCTTTGCTTTTATTGTTTCCTTTTTGGTCTACGTACTAATTCACCACCGCAGTTTGGACACACTTGATTCGTTTTTTCTGTGCATGGTGCACAAAATGTACATTCATACGTACAAATATAAGCCTCCGAATCTGTTTGAAGTGAAGTGTTGCAAGTTTGACAGTTTGTTTTCATTTCTAATGCCATATGATTTCCTCCTACTTGTATGAATGTTTGTAATTTAATGATAATATAAACGGGAGAATATGTCTTTTTCATATGAAAGTATATTTGGAAGTTAAATTAGCATTTGCAATGAAATGTGCTATTTTATTTTGAAATTGATTGTTTAGTGACTTTTAAAGATGCATTAAGGGGGATTTAAAGCAAATCTATAAGTTTGTTAGTTGCTAAAACGGTAGCAAACATTTCATGAAGACTTACTAATGCAAGCTTATGGATATCTTCTGCATGATGATAATTTCCATCATATGAGATTCTACCAAATGTAGCTGTCGCATCTGAAACGACATAAGTTGAAAAACCTAAATTACCAGCCATACGTGCTGAAGTGGATACGCAATAGTCCGTTGTTAAACCGATAATGACGGCAGTTTCATAATTGTGTTCTCGTAAATATGCTTCTAAATTGGTTCCGATAAAAGCGCTATTCACATTTTTTTGAAATACTGGTTCATTTGGAAGTGGAGTAGCAAAGTCTTTAAATTCACTTCCGCTGCTTTCTTTTCTTAATGGGTGATTTTCTTTATTTGAGATGTGCTGCACATGAATTACAGGACGATTTGTTTTTCTCCATGTTTGTAATATAAGCTCCATGTTTGTTTCAGCATGTATATTATTGCGTTGTCCCCAGTAAGAATCATCGAATCCTTTTTGAATATCAACTAGAATAAGTGCAGCATTTTTAGGTAATCGATTCATTTGTTATTCTCCTTTTCAAAAATGATTTATTTTCCATATGGTAATGATATCAATTATTGTAAAAGTAGAGAATTTCCAGTATTTTTGAAGGGTATAACAAAAAGTTTGAACAAGGGGATAAAGAGGATGGAGATTGAGTGGTTACGATGTTTTTTACTTTGCTCAGAGTATAAAAGTTTTTCAAAAGTAGCAGAGCATTTTCATATGACACAACCTGCAGTAAGTAAGCAGATAAAGAAATTAGAAGCTGAATTAGAAGTGGAATTATTAAGTAGATCTCCACAAGGTATAGAATTAACAGAGGCTGGTATGTATTTTCAAAAAAGAATAATTCCATTCGTTAAAGAATGGGATGGCATTAAACAAGAAATGAAAGACATGGGAGAATCCGTACGTGTAATATTAGGTTTACTCCCTAGTCTTGCAGCATTCTATCTTCCAGAAAAACTTGTTGGAAGCCAAAGTGAGAATATGAATTTAGAAACGAAAGTATATGATATGTCTAAAGAGATTATGGAAGATATTTTATCAGGGAAATTAGATGTAGGTTTAGTAGATGAAAAATGGGTACCAAAAAAGCTTTGGAATAGGCAGTTGTTTGTGGAACCATATGATGTAGTTTTTCAAAAGACACATCCGCTTAGTAAAAGAGAAAATGTAACCATAAAGGAGCTGTTATCGGAGAATTTAGTTATGTATCCAATCGGTTGCGATATTCGAAGAGCGATTATGGATGAGTTTGAAAGATTGGAAGTAAAACCTAATATTAGTTCTGAGGTATCGTTTCGAGACTTTATTCTTGGGATGGTTGCTGCAGGGGCGGGAATTACAATTGTTCCACGGACGATTTCAGAACGTATTGAACATTTGCCACTGCGTACGATACCCATCCGGGATTTTCAAAAACAAAGAGCAATATATTTGATTGCACGAAATGAAAGGATTGGTAAAGCTCTCTTTAAGATGTTTACAGGAACTGCTTTGTAATTGTTGGAAGGTACTTTTATTACAAACTATTTCTTTTATATACATATCTATACAAAATTGAACAAGTAATACAGCAACAGGGGGTACATGTTTTGTTAGAGAATAATAATTTTTTGGATTCAAAAAGTGGTGTGAGTTTTAACAGTTTACGCGCTGACTGTGAGAATTGCTTCGGCTTGTGCTGTGTTGCGCTTCCTTTTGCAGCTTCAGCCGATTTTGCTGTTAATAAAGATGGTGGTAAGCCGTGCTCTAATCTACAATCAGATTTTCGTTGCAGTATTCATAAAAACCTTAGGCAGAAAGGTTTTAAAGGATGTACTGTATTTGAGTGCTTTGGTGCGGGGCAAAAAGTTTCTCAAGTTACCTTTGAGGGAGTTGATTGGCGCAAAGGTCTAGAACAGGCAAAGAAAATGTATGATGTTTTTCCAATTATGCACCAACTTCATGAGATGCTTTGGTATTTGAATGAAGCTTTAACGTTAAAGGTGACAAGTCCGATTTATGGGGAGCTTCGTGACGCGATTGAGGAGACAGAACGACTTTCAAGGCTTAGTCCAGATTTACTAATGAAAATAAATGTTCCATTACACCGAGCAGATGTAAATACTCTTCTTTTAAGGACGAGTGAACTAGTATGGATGGAGTCACGTCACCGGTATAAAGGGACGAAAAAAAATAAGAGAACTGACCACCGAGGAGCAAATCTCATGGGGATAAAGCTTAGAAGGGCAGATCTTAGGGGAGCGAATTTAAGAGGAGCATACCTCATTGCTGCTGATCTTCGAGGTGCTGATTTAAGAATGGCTGACTTTATCGGTGCTGATTTACGAGATGCTGACTTAAGTGGAGCAAATCTAACAGACACTATTTTTCTAACTCAAGTCCAGATTAATGCAGCGAAAGGGGACGCAAACACGAAATTACCAAGTTTACTTTCTCGTCCAGCGCACTGGTCTGCTTGAGAAAAAGGTAAATGAAACATTAGGTTTAATTCAATATAAATGTATGTAATAGCTTTATAATCAAAAACACAGGCCGTATTTTTTTTATAGCCTGTGTTTTTGATATTGTTAGTTTTTCTTCTCAAATGTGGCAATGATTACACTAAATATAATAAGAGCACCACCAATAAAAAAGTTACGATTCAACGTTTCATTTAAAAGTAACCAGCCTAATAATGAACCAACAATAGGCTGGAAAAAGAAAAACAATGAACCGATGCTGGCATCCATTAACTCAAGTCCTTTATTCCAAAGAAAAAAGGCTCCAGCGGTCGAGATGATTCCTAAATATAAAATACCTAAAATGATAGTGGTATTTAAGTCCCCAATTGGATTAGATTGTAATTCCCAAATCATGCAGGGTGTAATGAAAAATAGTGAAAAGAAGATTGCGTACGTTGTAATGACTAAAGATGAAAATTGTTGAGAAGCAATCTTTACATAAATAGATAGTAGAGCCCATGTAATCGCAGCCCCCACTAAAATGATTGTGCCGATAAAATAAGAGCCAACTTCTATATCCCACCCAATAACAATTGTGACGCCTAGTGTAGCTAAGACGGTAGAGAGTATTCTGCGAGTCGTTAACTTTTCTTTCAAAATCAATGTAGCAAACACGACCATAAATGCTGGAGTGGCCGATGTAACTAAAGAGCCTGTGTGCGCATCTGATAATTTTGTTCCAACAAATTGGCACGTAATTGAAACAAAGTAGCCGATGAAGCCAATCCAAGCAAAGAGTAGCCAATCTTTTTTATTTATTTGTATCGTTGTTTTTTGTTTTCGTTTTGTCGTTTTTAAAATCATGTACAAAACTACAAAGGCAATAATAAAGCGAAGCCAGACAAGTGTGAGAGGCGGAATAAAGTCTAGTACATATTTACTAACAACATACATACCACCCCAAATACTTGCTGCAAGTGATAAACATATAGCGCCTAAAATTGTTTGTTTCATTGTGAAATACCTCCGTCTATTTATAGGATTGTAAAATAGGGAATCCTAAGACGAGGCATGTTTTTTTATAAAAAATACGTATGCCCGTCTTAGATTATAGACGGATTACAGGTTGATCGTTTTCAAATAGGTTGTTGTAGTACATAAGAATTTCTCCTCTCAATATTTTGTATTTGTTTATCATAAATAAGTTTTATAATAAAAGTATAACTTAATTTTCAGATTATTGGAGGGGTAAAATGAAATGTGTTGTGATTCAGTCTCACACTAGTAATTATCCAGAACCAATTAGTTTAGAAAAAGGAGATCAAGTGCGAGTTGGTAATATATATTCAGGGCCAGAAAACTGGAACAATTGGGTATATTGCCGTGCTGAGCATAGTGGTCTGGCGGGATGGGTTCCAAAGCAAATAATAACATGTGAAAACAGTGATTCTGGTATTGTGCTTGAAACATATACGGCGAAAGAATTAAATGTAGAAAAAGGAGATATTCTCATTGGTTTAAAGGAATTAAATGGTTGGCTATGGTGCAAGAAAATAGAATGTGAAGAAGTTGGTTGGATTCCGAAAGTAAATGTACGGTTAAAGCAAAAGATGTATTTTGAAAATTAATATGATGAAATATGGATAAAAATATAACTCAATTCTTTTCGCCCTTGTGTTATAAATTATAAATTCAAACTCATGAAACTCTAAATAAGAGAAATAATAGTAAAATAACCCTTGTATTTCACTGGATAAAATATGGCATAATCATTTTGTCGCAAAATATATAGAAAAATAAGGGTATGTAAAAGGAGAAAATGAATGAGTTTTGCTATTGAAGTTTTAATTCAAGCAGCAATTGATGTCGTGTTTGAATATGTAAAAGATGATGAAAAAACGAAGGAATGGAATACATTTTTAATCGAAAATCGTTATCCGTTAGAGCGAGTGAAAGAAAATCCACGTGTAGGAGATACATTTATTTCCGTTCAAAAAATGGGTAAGAAAATATTTGAGTCGGAAGTGGAATTTTTAGAATATGAAGCACCGTATATCATTACTCTTGGCGGTGAGATGAAACAAGGATATTCTACTACAACATACATATTGTAAGAAGAGGAAGGCACACTTCTTACATTAATTGTTGAGTATACACCTAGCAATCTATTCTATCGTATTTTATATAAATTAACAGGTTGGATGTATGGATCAGCTTGAACGTTTAGCAGAGTGTGTAGAAGCTACTCATAATAAAGAAAAAGAAATATAGGAAGAAGGAGATCTGCAACATATAGCGGATCTTTTTTGCATATATTGTGAATAATAAACCGTCACGTTTGACTGTATAGTTTATGTATTGTATGATGTTCTTAACATAAATGGGGAGGGAAAAATCGTTGGGAAGGTGTATCGAATCGGACAGTTGGCTCACTTGGCTCACGTATCGAAACGAACGATTGATTATTATACGAATCTAGGTATCTTAAAAGCGGAGCGATCTCAATCTAATTATCGCTATTACGACGAAACAGCATTTGAAACATTACAATTTATTGAGAAATGCAAGGAAATGCATATGCCGCTTTGTGAGATTAAAGAGAGGATCGAGGAGAGGAAGAAGCTGCTCGGTATCAATGAACACGTTTCGAAACAAGTGAATGAAGTGACAAACCATATCCATCGATTAGAAACAGAGCTAACACAGTTGAAACCTCTGTTAGATGGGTTAACAGATTCACAACGTGAAAAAATATCGAAATCTTTATCGGGTCAAACGACAGCTTTAATACAAACACTGATACTATTTTTATAGTTGAAGTTGGATCCAACTCTTTTAATTTCTGTATAGGGCTATGTTTTCTAAAGAAACAGAGAATAAGAAAACATTATAAGTATACAGGAGGTGAACACCTTAGTTTTTTTACTAAGGGGATTCATTGGAAATATTTAATTTAGTCATGGTTGCGATTTTAATCGCATTTACTGGATTTTTCGTAGCAGCAGAGTTTGCGATTGTTAAGGTACGTTCAAGTCGTATAGATCAGCTTGTTGCGGAAGGAAAACGCGGTGCGTTAGCAGCAAAAAAGGTAACAACAAATTTAGATGAATATTTATCTGCTTGTCAGTTAGGAATTACAGTAACGGCAATGGGACTTGGTTGGTTAGGTGAACCGACAATAGAAAAGCTATTGCATCCATTATTTGAGAAATGGAACTTAAACCCTTCTATTTCACAAGTATTGACTTTTGGCCTTGCATTTATGACAATGACGTATTTGCACGTTGTAGTAGGGGAATTAGCTCCGAAAACAATGGCAATTCAAAAGGCTGAAAGAGTAACTTTATTATTTGCTGGACCTTTAATGATGTTCTACAAAGTGATGTATCCGTTTATTTGGGTACTAAATAGTTCAGCGCGTGTCGTAACTGGCTTATTCGGTTTGAAACCAGCTTCTGAACATGAAGTAGCACATACGGAAGAAGAGTTACGTCTTATTCTTTCAGAGAGCTATGAAAGTGGAGAAATTAATCAAGCAGAATATAAGTATGTAAATAATATCTTTGAATTTGATAATCGCATTGCGAAAGAGATTATGGTACCACGGACAGAAATCGTCGGTTTCTATCTCGAAGATTCAGTAGAAGAACACATGAAAATTATCCAAAGCGAACGATACACACGTTATCCAATCTTTGGAGAAGATAAAGATGATATTATCGGTATGGTCAACGTAAAAGACTTCTTTATTCGATATATGAAAGGCGATACAGAAGATTTATCATCTATTCGTACGTATATGCGTCCGATTATTGAAGTGATGGAAACAACTCCAATTCATGATTTACTTCTGCAAATGCAGAAAAAGCGAATTCCAATGGCTGTATTATATGATGAGTACGGAGGTACAGCCGGAATTGTAACGCTTGAAGATATATTGGAAGAAATCGTCGGCGAAATTCGTGATGAATATGATGAAGATGAACATCCACCAATTCAACACGTAAATGAACATCATAAAATTGTTGATGGAAAAGTGTTAATTTCAGAAGTGAAAGATTTATTTGGTCTACACATCGAGGAAGAAGATGTGGATACAATTGGTGGATGGATTATGATGCAGAATCATGAAATTGAAGAAGGACAATGTGTCGAAGCAGAGGGATATGAGTTTAAAGTTCTTGAAAAAGATGCATATCAAATTAAGCGCGTTGAAATTCGAAAAATTGATCATCAACAAGAGAAAGCAGCAACTGTGTAGGTTGCTGCTTTCTTTTTCACCTATCGCAAAACTTGAAACAAGGAGCGGGTATTTTGATTGAAGTTGCGTTACGAGTATACAAACTACAATTATATATGATCTTTAGTGGTTTACTACTTCTATGGACGATAACGCCTTTTTCAAAGCAAGTTACTGGATTCGGGATCGGATTAGCTGTAAGTGCATACTGTCTTTGGTTGTTAGCCAGACGAGTTGAAAAGATTGGGAAAAGTATTGTATTAAAACAACGTGCGCCTGGATTAGGAATTTTAAATCGTTTTGCAGCTGCGATACTAGGTGCGATCATTATGTATGAAATTGAACATGAAATGGAAATGTGGGCATTTGGTACGGGCATTTTAGGTGGTCACTTTTTAATGATTGCGAATTTAGCTTATGCGAATATGCAGTTAGTAAGAGAAGAAGAGGAAAAAAGAAAAAGGGTTACACAGGATTCAAAATAAGAAGATAAAGTGAAACTTTAATCAGTGGGGGGTTCTTTATCTCCCACTGATTATTAGTTGAACCAATCGGGGTCTTGCTGCCCGTTAATGCGGGATAAAAGGGAACCGAAAACGGTTCTTTTTTTATTTTCTTATTTTTTCATGGGAAAATAAAAAAATTTAGAAAACCCATCGCTTTCTAAAGGTTATGTATGTTATTATGACAAAAGACTTTTTGAAAGAGGTGGATGCAAATGTTACAAGCGCTACTTATTTTTGTACTTCAAATTATTTATGTTCCAGTTTTAACGATCAGGACGATTTTGCTTGTAAAGAATCAAACAAGATCCGCTGCTGGTGTGGGATTACTAGAAGGGGCAATCTATATTGTAAGTTTAGGAATTGTGTTTCAAGATTTATCAAATTGGATGAATATTATAGCCTATGTGATCGGTTTTAGTGCCGGACTTTTATTAGGCGGTTATATAGAAAATAAATTGGCAATTGGGTATATTACATACCAAGTTAGTTTACTAGATCGTTGCAATGAGTTAGTTGATGAGTTAAGACATTCAGGATTTGGTGTAACTGTATTTGAAGGGGAAGGGATAAATTCCGTACGCTACCGTTTAGATATTGTTGCGAAACGTTCCCGCGAGAAAGAGCTTTTGGACATTATTAATCGAATTGCACCGAAAGCGTTTATGTCTTCCTATGAGATTCGCTCTTTCAAAGGCGGCTACTTAACAAAAGCGATGAAGAAACGAGCATTGATGAAGAAGAAAGATCATGCTTCATAAAAAAATTAGCTAATTTCTTTTGATTTAATAGTGTTACACATTGTATAAAAAGAAAAGGATAGATGCAGGCAGAAGCAATCTGAGTGATCTATTCTTTTTTTTTGCCACAAAAGAGCTCATTTGCTACTACAACATAAATGGTTTGTAGTATGGAAGGGTGACTTGTTGATATAATAGCTGAAAAAGAAAGTTTTAAATAAATTTGATATTTGTTTCGCATCGTCATCTTTTATTTTTAAATACTCAAGAGATATTTTGTTCTAGACATCATTTTTTCGTTACAGTGCGTATAAGAAGATAAGGAATTGCGGAAACAGCTGAAAATCGCATATGCGAAGATGTATGAAAGAATATGATCAGTTAATTGGAGAAGGGATTTGCATTACCAAAAGAGAATATGTTGAGAATCTATAAACTATTTTATTCCAACATAATGATATTCATTGAAGACGAGGAGGAAAAAGCGTGTATAAATTACCGTTAGGCTTACAAATACCAGATCGAATACCAGATCGAATTGGGGGGGATGATTACCACACTATACAACAAAAACGGGCGAGAGCGAACATTGTGGAAGGATACAAGATGAGAGAGATTGAAGGTGAAAAGTTTCAGTATTTTACCGAAATCAATATTGATGCTGATAGAATTTGGCACTTGTTTGTAACATTAGTTAATACAATGATTAAAGAAGGGATAGCTTATGGAATTGTAGGAATGAATGGGGAAGAGCCCGTTCTTAGTCGCTTTACTGAATCTGACCGAATCATGAATCTTTTCAAAGAATATAAATTTGAACTTACAAATGATGGATTTCTCCAATTTGGAATCGCGACTGAAGATGGTACATCCTATAATGAAATTTTTGTGACAAGCTTTAAAACCTTTCAAGTGTGGAGTGAAAACAAAAGTGACGTTCTAACTGCATTGAATCAACTGCATTTAAAGGAGTATAAGGACCTGGATTTCATTCATGATTTTCCAATAAAGTCAAAAGCACTTTCTCCACAACAATACCCTGGGATTCGACATTACACAGAGGTTTTGGAAGAATTGGAAAAAGCTTTTTCTCTCTTATTATAATGAATATGTTCTGAAATAGGAAATCATAAGAAGGCGAATAAAGAGGTTTATAAAAGAAAAAAGTACATCACTTTAGATAATGGTGTACCAATGGATATATAATGTGTAACCTTATATAGTTTTTCTTTATTCTGTAAGAGTAGACTTCTCCTTTTTATGTAGAAAAGTAGAATTTATTTTTGTAAAAAATCTATATTCTCTCTTAAATCGTTAATAATTATCAGATAATACTAGATATTTTAGTCTATTAATTATTATAATAGAGTATGAGATGGTTATATTTGAGGCAGGAGAGATAGGTTCCTAGGTAGGGGTCTAGGCGACGCTTTGCTTTTTGCGACCTTTAAGCAGATGCACCTACTCTTTTTTGCTAATATAGGGGATGGAGAGATTATCATGAGCAACATGCAGCAAAAAACAGACGTTATCTTAATTGGTGCCGGAATCATGAGCGCGACTTTGGGATCATTACTGAAAGAGTTAGTACCTGAATGGGAAATCAAAGTGTTCGAGAAACTCGCAAACGCAGGAGAAGAAAGTTCTAACGAATGGAATAATGCGGGAACGGGCCACGCTGCACTTTGTGAACTGAACTATACATCCGAAAAATCTGATGGATCTATAGATATTCGCAAAGCTATCAAAATTAATGAACAGTTTCAGCTTTCAAGACAATTTTGGTCTTATCTTGTAAATAGTAATCTGATTCGTAATCCGCAAGACTTTATCATGCCAATACCTCATATGAGTATGGTGCAAGGGGAAGAAAATGTAACGTTTTTGAAAAAGCGTTTTGAAGCGCTTTCAAACAGTCCGCTGTTTCAAGGAATGGAATTTTCTGATGACCATGAAAAGCTGGAGGAGTGGATGCCACTTATTATGGAAGGGCGTACATCGAATGAGCCAATAGCGGCAACGAAAATCGATTCTGGAACGGATGTCAACTTTGGTGCTTTAACACGTATGTTGTTTGACCACTTGCAGAGTAAAAATGTCGAAATAAACTACAAACATAGTGTCGAGAATATTAAACGTGCTAGCGACGGATCATGGGAAGTGAAAGTGCATGATATGAATAGTAGTAAAATCGAATACCATACTGCAAAATTCGTCTTTATCGGCGGTGGGGGCGGAAGTCTGCCTTTACTACAAAAAACCGGTATTCCTGAGTCAAAACATATTGGAGGGTTCCCGGTAAGCGGATTATTTATGGTATGTAACAATCCGGAAGTTGCAGCGCAGCACCATGCAAAAGTATACGGTAAGGCTAAGGTTGGTGCTCCGCCAATGTCTGTTCCGCATCTTGATACAAGATATATTGACAACAAAAAAACATTGCTGTTTGGACCGTTTGCCGGCTTCTCACCAAAGTTCTTAAAAACTGGTTCGAATTTTGATTTGATAGGTTCCGTAAAACCGAATAATGTCCTCACTATGATGGCGGCAGGCGTAAAAGAGATGTCATTGACAAAATACTTGATCCAGCAAGTTATGTTATCGAATGAAAAGCGCATGGAAGAATTACGCGAGTTTATTCCGAACGCCAAAAGCGAGGATTGGGATATAGTGGTAGCGGGACAACGTGTGCAAGTTATCAAAGATACTGATGCCGGTGGTAAAGGAACACTTCAATTTGGTACGGAAGTTGTTAGTGCCGCTGATGGCTCGATAGCTGCATTGCTCGGCGCTTCCCCGGGTGCTTCTACTGCTGTTCACGTTATGCTTGAGGTATTAGAAAAATGCTTCCCACAACATATGAAAGAGTGGGAACTGAAAATAAAAGAAATGATTCCTTCTTATGGCGTGTCACTAGCGGAAAACCCAGAGCTTTTCCAAGAGATTCATACTTCAACAGCGCAGACGCTTGATCTAAGCCAAAAAGAACTAGTTTACAGTTAATTCTTTGGATGTAGGAACAAGGGTATTTAAGGAAGTTAAACAGTTCAATAAAAAAATAAATGGTAAAGAGATTATACTAGGAAAAATAAAGAAGAAAGAAAATGAAATACACAAAAGAGACTATAAGTAATTTGTAAGCAAATAAAAAACAAATATCTGATAAATAGTTAGTGTTTTATCTGAAGAAGTTAGTGTTAAAGGTTTTACATTATAAAATATGAAATACTAATTCTATAACAATTGTGTTGATTGACAATAAAGTTGTTTAACAAATATTATCAAGACCTAAATCAAAAAAAGTCATAAAAAATAAAGGGTGATACATATTAGTCATGTATAATATGTATCACCCTTGTAATTCTTGTTCCACAATCGCGCCCTTTAATAGAATATCTGTTTTTTTAATGATTTTAGGTAAAGCATCTTCGTTTGACAAAAGCTAAATCTACCATTATCATCAACTCGAACTTATTTATGGGAGTGATAAAGATGAAAATTTATGTTGATGCAGATGCTTGTCCGGTAAAAGATATTATTATCTCTGAAGGTACGAATGCTGAAATTCCTGTTATCCTTGTTACTAGCTTTTCTCATTTTTCTAATGCGGAACAACCATCAGGAGTGGAAACGATTTATGTTGATTCTGGAGCAGATGCTGCGGATTATCGGATTATGAAGTTAGCAGAAAAAGGAGACATAATCGTTACGCAAGATTATGGTCTTGCTTCGCTAGGTTTAGCAAAGGGGTGTACGGTTCTTCACCATAAAGGGTATAGCTATACAAATGAAAACATTGACCAATTATTACAAACACGTTATTTGAGTGCAATGGCTCGAAAAAGTGGAAAGCGTACAAAGGGGCCAAAACCATTTACATCAGAAGATAGGGAGAAATTTAGGGAGCTTTTTAAAAGAGCGATTTCACTTTAAAAAAGAACCGTTCATTTTTAAGGAAAACCAAGAAAAATAATATTTTGACAAGTATTTCAGTTCTTTTTTAAGCCTTACACTACACTCACATGAATCAACATTATAAATATTTGATGTAGCATATTAATGGTACCATATTCTATCAAATGACTTAATATACAAGAAAAGACGCTTTTCTAAATAAACGCGCCCGTTTGTGAAATTGGCAAAGGCAGTCTAATTATCGAATAGCCCTCTTCCTCTCAGATTTGCGGAAACAGGCTCCTTTCCTATTTCACGTGCCCATATAGATAACTGACCAATATGGTGGATTTCGTGGACAATGACATGACGTATGATTTCTCCGTGTGTACATTCAATGACTCGGCGCCTGATTGGTGCGTCTCTAGAGCTAATCGGTTCTTCATTGAAATCAGTTTCTGAAAGTTTCCGAGAATCCATTTCATTTGTCCAAGATGTCACAAATGGTTTCACTTTCTCATGGTATTGAGCTGAAAGATTTTTCACTTTTTGTAAGCTAGCATAATCCTCAAACAATGGCTCCTCAGGCACTGGTTCACCTCGCAAACCTAAGATCCACATATATTCCACATCTACAATGTGAAATAGGGTATGTAGGATACTGCCGAACCCACCGACCCGTTTCTTTAATAGTTCTTCATCCGGTATGTCTTCGCACAATGTAAACCAATCATCACGAACTTGCCAGTTATATTGAAACAGTTTCAACATCACAACAACCTCCATCTTTTATAGATTTAATATTTAATTTTCACCAAAAGACTTCAAAATCCTTTTTTAAATAATAACTCTAAAAAAGCCTGTTAAAATCCTCAACAAACTGGCCCGTGTGTTGAACAAGCAGGGACGGATAACGGCCGATCTCGGATTTAACTCTTACAATAAAGTCATTCACCAATATGCCCGTTCTGTAATTCCACAATCGGGCACCTTGTTGAATAACAGCTTAAAAGAAAATTGGTTATCTTTTTTACATGTTAGAAGAGATTGTGAAAAAAATCACTTAAAGAGGAAAAATACTTCAAGAAATATTCTGATGGAAATGTGTTAGAATAGTTATTAGGAATGAGTCTAACTGATTAAAAATGTGTAGTAATGAAGAGAAAAAAGTTTGAAGCGAGGAAATGATATGAGTACAATCAAAAAGAACAAGTCCCATAAACTAAAAATCGTTTTACGAGCATTAATGATTATTATTGGGGCATTTATAACAGCATATGGACTAGAATCAGTATTAATCCCAAACAACGTATCAGATGGTGGTGTGACGGGCTTAAGTATCGTTAGCTCAGAACTATTTGGATTACCATTAGGAATTCTAATTGCAGTCATTAACATCCCTTTTGTTTGGTTAGGATATAAGCAAATTGGTAAAAGTTTTGCTGTTTATTCGGTTATCGGTATTGCTTCACTAGCAATCGGTACTGTTCTTATGCACCAAGTACCAACTATTATTGAAGGGGATACATTGTTAATTACCGTTGTTGGGGGAATTATCATCGGCTTTGGTATGGGGTTAGCATTGCGTAACGGTGGCGCATTAGATGGAATTGATATGTTAGCCGTATTACTTTCTCGAAAATTACCTTTTGGGACAAGTGATCTCATCTTATTTTTAAACATGTTTGTCTTTATTTTTGTCTCAACAGTATTTGGTCTTCAAGGAGCTATTCTTTCGGCAATTGCTTACTTTATTGCTTCTAAAGTAATTCACATCGTTGAAGTAGGTTTAAGTGGTTCTAAAACCTTTAAAATTATCACAAAAGAACCTGAATTAATGGTAGAAACAATTCGAGATCGCTTAGGTCGAAGTGCAACGTATAATGAAGTTTACGGCGGTTATTCAAAGGAACAATTTAAAGAAATCACTTGTGTCATTAACCGTTTAGAAGAAAGTAAAATGAAAGAACTCATTCATGAAATTGATGAAAATGCCTTTATTACTGTATATGACGTAGCAGAAGTAAAGGGCGGTAATTTCAAAAAACATGATATTCATTAATGGTTTCACAAAAAAACACCTTTTAGTTTTACTAAAAGGTGTTTTTTATACTGGATATTATTGTGGGTTTGAAATACAGTTTAACCGTTTATAAAAAGATGAACCGGAATGATCTACATTTCGTTTGTTCTTATTGAACGATAGAGCAGTTGTGTGGAAGAAGAAATTGGTGGTGAAATTTTAAATATATGAGAATATGCTTATTATAATAAGAGGAGACATAACAAAAAGTGAAGATTATAAAGTTTAAGGAAGCTGATACTGAAGAGATTATTTCTTTGTTTTATGAAACGGTTCATTCAGTAAATTTGAAAGATTATTCTCAATTAGAATTGGATGCTTGGGCGCCAAGAGATGAAAAAGAATCTAAAATGAAATCTTGGAAAGAATCATTAGATCGAAATATAACATTTGTTACAAAAGTTAATGATAAAATTGTTGGATTTAGCGATCTAACGCATACTGGCCACTTAGATAGACTGTATGTTCATAAAGATTATCAAGGACAAGGTATAGCCACAGCTTTAGTAAATATGCTTGAATCTGAGGCGAAAAAATTAAATCTTTTAGAAATTGATACAGAAGCAAGTATTACAGCTAAGCCATTTTTTGAACATGGAGGCTACAAAATTGTTTGTTCACAAACTGTAGAGCGTAAAGGTGTTACACTGACTAATTTTAAAATGATAAAAAAATTATAATTATTTTATGAAAAGCACCGTTCAATAGACTGGACGGTGCTTTTCATTGCATTATATACGTTTATAATCCTGTATGAATCATCTCTTTTTCATGTTTTTGCTCCATATTTTTTAAAATATGAAGCAAAATAAAACCTGTAACACCAAGTGTTCCCAAAATAAACCAAGGTGTATACGTCCCTTGCATCTGTGATGTAAGCCATGTTCCTGTATAGTTTCCAATTATAAAGCCAATAGCAAGTGAGAGCTGATAAAAACCAAAATATGTAGCTGTATAAGATTCATTACTATAATTCGCAATTGTAATGTCAGCATTAGGCAATACAAGCGTTTCACCGATTGTAAATAAAATAACACAAACAAATAGCCAATACGGATCTTGAAATAAGGGGATTAGTAAAAAAGAAATTCCCATTAATAGAACGCCATATTTTACAATCGATAGTGTATTGTATTTGTGAAAGATTTTCCTAAAGGCGATCATAAATAAAACGCCTGTAATAGCATTCAATGTAATAACAATTCCTCCTAATTTTTCATTATGACTGATGTTGGTCATATGAAGAGGAAGAGCAACAGTAAGTTGAGTGAACATAATGTAAAAGAAAATCATGATGCCTGAGAATGAGAGGAAATGCTTGTTTTCAAAGACGACTTTGAATCCAGATAAGAGCTGTACATTTTCTGTAGAAACTTGAAAGTGATTTCTAAGAAGATAAAAAAGGACAGCAAATAATAACATGAGTGATCCGGTAAGTATAAATGGATACAAAGGATTCCATATGAGTAACAGGCTGCCAGCAATTGGGCCGATAATAGCTCCGCTGTTAAAAGCAAGATTTAAGTATGTAAATAAATCTTTTCGGATACGAGCAGGTTGTGAGCCAAATACAGCGCGTGCAGCGGGTTCATAAAATGCAGTTCCAAATCCAATTAGTGAAGCAGAAATTGAAATAGTATGAAACTCTGAAAATATCCCTAAACAAATAAAGCCAATGCCTCTTAATAGTAAACCAGATATCATCATAATCATATAGCCTACTTTGTCGGCAATGATACCAGAAAATAAAGGGATAACTCGTGATGTGATAGTCATAATTGTTAAAATTGTTCCTACTTGCATGGCAGAAAAGTGTAAAAAATTAGATAAATAAATAGCGAGAAAGGCATACACAGCAAAGTATCCAAATGCCATGAAAAAGGAAGAAATGAGTATAAAACGTATGGGTATTGAAAAGTTCTTCATAAAATCCCTCCTGTGATGTAACCATTAAAACATTTTAATGGTTAACTGTTTTATATTATAATTATACATAAAGTCAGAAAAAAGTAAATTTTAGAAAGATGGTGAATGAATTTGAGTCACGGCCAAGAGGCACCAGGACAATTAGAAGTTGTAAGAGATTTTTTAAATACATGGAGAATTCCAAATGACACAAGAAAGCAGGTAGATGAGCTTAATACAGTAGATGATGTACTTCAATTTATGAGAAACCATTTTGATGAGGAACTCTCTTTTGGTACGTTGGATGAGCTGAAGCAATTTAGAGATGGAATTCGTTTCGTGGTTGAGGAGAAAGGGACACTACAAGAATGGTTTAGAAAGTATCCGTTTCGAGTATGTGTGACAGAGAATATGGATTCTGTTGCATATGAACCAATTGGAGAAGAAAATTTGTATACGATGATTTTACAAAGTATTTTGGTTGCTATTGATCAAAAGAGATGGAGCCGGTTAAAAGCATGTCCAGATTGCCGCTGGGTTTTTTATGATTATTCTCGTAATGGGAGTAAACGTTGGTGTGGTATGTATGCTGGAGGTAAAGATGGGAGAGCGTGTGGTACGATTGCGAAAGTGAAAAATTATCGGGCGAAGAGAAACGGACGTTCAGGTTATATGATGTGAATTTTAGAGAGGAATGAGAAGTGGAGAAATGTCGTTTATAAATAGGATTGAGAAAGCTGGGGGAATGAGAAATGGAGCAGACAAAAATGTTAGAGCTCAATAAAAGGTGTTGGGATGTAGTAGCACCTTGCTTTTTTTAGTAGATTCTTTGCCAAAGTACGGTCCGTATACTGCTTCTGAAGATGAGATTCATTTATCATTTTAACCGAGAAGACCCCCTCCTCTAAACGAAGTGAAGGTGGAGGTCTTCTCGGTTTTGTCTTTTTTGAAAGAACGTATGTTTGTTTTGTTGTATAATGATCTTATCAAACAAAATGAGGTGAGAACAGGTGAAGAAAGCGTATTTTTCGAAACGAATCTATAAGACAGATTTACCATATGAAATGGTAGAGGCATTAACACAGACAATCGAAACATGTAATCGGGCGAAACGCTTTGCATTTCAAACGATTGTTCGGGAAAAACGTTGGAACCGAAAGATGCATGCGGATAGTCTTCATCTTGTTCTCAAGCGGAATTATCAATTGAATGATTACTATGCAAACAGTGCGACGCAAGAAGCGAAGGCATTGTTTACAGGTTTAATGGAGTTACAAAAAATATATGAGAAACAAACACAGGAGAAGGTTAAGAAACTAAAGAAAAAGTTGAAACAAGAACGGACAAAACTGGCAAATCTTCGCAAAATCAAACAAAGTTGTGTGAAAGGAAAGCTGACGTTTCTAAAAAACACCCGCTTCGTGAAGCACAACAACCTCATCTCCTTATCTCGTAAAAAAGACACCTTAATTTGGCTGAATGAATCTCTGTTTGAACACCAGTACTTAGATGCTCAAATCAAAAGAATCCAGGCGAAAATCGGCCTTTTAACCCACAGACAACTTCGTTTAACCCACAGACAACTTCGTTTAACACAGAAACTTGCATCATATAAAACGCATATTCCAAGCGCAGTATTTGGAAGCAAAAAACTGTTTCGCTTTCGATTTACCATCGATGAGTTTGTACGTAACCATGACAAATGGAAAATATTATTTTCTCGTGCTCGAAATAAACAACTCATTCTATCTGGCCGTAAAGATGCCAAATATGGAAATTTTGGGTTTCAGTATGTGCCTGAGACACAGGAATTATGGATGACGACAAGTTCCGGAAAAACACTTAAGTTCCCAGCTGTTACATTCCCGTATGGACAAGAAATCATAAAAGAAGTAATCACAACCCAATTACAGTGTAAGAATAAGAAAAAACATGGCAAACCGATTGCGTGGTCTGTGGAAGATCATGGGGAGTATTACATTGTGAAATGTTTAGTCGATGTGCCAGAAAATTCTCATACGAATTATAGTACATCAGATGGCGCAATTGGTGTGGATTGCAATCTCGAACATTTTGCTTGGGCGAATGTAACGAAGGACGGGAATTACAAAGGAAGTGGTGCCCCCCGTTTTTCAATTCTAGGTAAATCCACCGGACAAATCACAAAGATAATCGAAGCGGAGGCCGTTCGCTTAGTAGACTTAGCGGAGCGGTATAACAAGCCAATTGTCATCGAGAAGTTAGATACAACCCAATCGAAAACAGGGGATCGTTATGGAAATAAGTGAGCGAATCGAATGAAGAGTATGTTCGCTTATGAAAAGATGACAAGTGCAATTCTAGGCCGCGCGGATAAAAGGGGCGTGGCTGTCTTTCAAGTCAATCCCGCTTACACTTCGATTGCAGGAAAGATGAAATATATGCGAAAATTCGGTATCTCTATTCATCAATCTGCTGCTTTTACGATTGGGCGCCGGGGATTAGGATACAAAGAAAAAGTGCCGCGGGTTCTGCAGCCTTATATTCCAAAGAAAGATGCACATCACTGGAGTCATTGGCATCAACTGAATAATCGATTGGATATTCGCACGCATCATTTCTATCAGCTATACGATGTAGATCAGCCGAAAGAAGCCTTACAAATCGAAAGGTTACACTTGTTTAAAAGTGAAAAGAAAAAACTAGCAAAGCTACTTGCATGATAAAAAAGGACGCTTTGTCCCAGTCTCCTACGCTTATTACCAGAGCAGATAACAAGTCTAGGAACTGGATGCATGACAAGGTGTTCTACTCTCGATATAAGAAAAAAGTAGCTGTACCTCTTTTGTTTTCCTCGGAAGATCGAATGGGTCGTCTTAGGGACACTACGGAACTTCTATATCGTTGTATCCTCTTTGTTGAACGAGAGGAACTGTTTTTGCTAGGGCCGAAACAGGAGAATCCTCCACCTCAGGCTCGTGTAGAGGTAGGTGGGGGGGAGTTCAATATTCGTCAAAGCAAGAATCAATATGTAAAGCAATTTGATCTACATAGAGTTATTGGTGCAGTTTCTGTTCCATTTTTACTTATCGTTTCGTTAACGGGAGGTCTTTTTGTGTATGATAAAACTATTTTTGGATGGTTTGGTGCAAAGGCTACTGTGATGCCAGCGAAAGAAAAGCTAATTTCTAAACCTCTTTCAGGAGGAAAGATTCTTCTTGATCGATTGTTACATACAGCTGAAAAAGAAGTGCCAGAAGGAACAATTATGCAAGTGAGAATTCCAGAGAAGGTGAAACAAGGAAAGGCAGAAGGGGCTATCGAAATTCGTATGAGCCGCTCGTATGATCCAGGTGTGGATGGACCAGTATAGTGGAAAAGTAATCGCAAAGATGGATCCCAATGTAGATCGTGGACTTACCTATCAAACTTGGCATCTTCCGTTACATACAGGGACATTTGGTGGACTATTTACAAAAGTCTTATATGTAATCGGTGGACTTACTCCATCTATTTTAATGTTTACTGGAATATATATGTGGTGGTACAAGAAAAAGAATAGGAGAAAGCAGAAAAGAAATTTAGTAACTGCAGCATAGTATCTTATTTTCCAAACTTTGCAGTTGCTTGTTTGGAAAGTGTGCTTTGTTTTGTGCCTATATAATCATAATAAGGAGGCTTAGTAAGAAAGAAAGATTATATGAGAACTAAAAGGACGTATGTTCTAAGTGATTCAGTAGCAAACAAAACTTCATTACACATGGTAATGAAGTTTTGTTTTTCTGAATAAATCGAATAATGTTTTTTCACTTAAAGAAAGAAAAAGCATGAAAGGTCTAACTTAGTAAAGTGCAGCATAGTTTTTTAATTTATAACGTTTCTATCATTACCTATTAGCAATTTTAACATGTTAATTTATCTTTTCGGCTGAAAAATATGTTGAAAAAAATATTTGTGATGTAAACTATCTACAATTTTGTTTGCTTGATACGTACGCTGTTGCTCCAATCGGAGGCGTTGCTCCATCATTTTTATTTCATGATCTGATAAACGTAACATTGTAAAAGTCTCCTTTACTATAAATATAGTTTTTTGTGATAACGATTCCATACACTTTATAGTTAAGGAGGGATACAGTGTAACATAGGTAAAAAGCACCTTCCCTCTCCCATTACGCTTACGAGGTTAGCTGTCGGACTCGGGAAGTGAGAGTTCCCCTACTTAAAAAAGATTCGCCCCAAGTAGCATAAGCTACATAAATGGTTCCCCCGTTCCAAAATTTGGATTCAGCAAAAGGTTTTATAAAGTAAAAAATAACATAATAAAACACACAAGTCAAACTATTTATTTTTTTCTGTCTTTTTCTAATTGAGTAAGGACGATTCCGTCGGGTACTACAATGTCGTTTACTTCAACAAAGCCGTGTTTTTTATATAGAGAAAGGGCAGGGATGTTTGCTTTCCCTGTTTGTACAATATATTTACTTGTATCAGGGGATGCGCTAAATAAATGAAGGAGTAACTTTGTTGCAATTCTTCTATGGAAATAGTCGGGTGATACAACTAGGCGATGGATATCAATAATTGCTCCTTCATTTACAAAAGAAATAAAACCTATTAGTTTATTTTCAAGGATGTATCCATAAAATGTCTCATTACAATTTTGAATGTCTTTCACAGTATCATATAAACGTGGGATTGCTACACTGTTAATGTATTTTGCCTCCACCTGATAAGCAGGAATTTGGATTGCTAAAATAGCGGATGCAACTTCAATAGAAGCAGGATTCATTTTAAAAATCATTTGTCGATCTCCTTTCTGAAAGAGGGAGCGTAGGTTGGTTTTTGTCTTGAAATAAGATACAATTCACATCGAATCGTGCTAAAATCCTAATTTAGAATGAAAAAAGATATTTTAATATACTTATAATCTCCATGTTGTTTGACAGAATTTAGTTTTTTTGGATACAATGTATGTACATAATTTCGTGTTATTGTAGTAAATCTCCTTTTGTGAATAGTTATAATTCAATGGGAATTACAAAGCGCTAGTAATTAAATAAGGTGGTTTATAACTTTTGTATTTAATTATAAATTAACATCCTAATAGAAAAAGAGAACGGAAAATGGGATGGATTATCACATTTTTCGTTGGGGCTATTATAGGTATTATAGCAGATAAGGGAAGGGATTTCTTCATGGCATGTTTGGTAATATTATTGTTGGTTTATTAGGTGCAATTGTATCGGCTTTAATTGTATCATTTGTAGTAAAAGCTACATGTAAATAGAAATATATTACTGATTGTCTCATAAAGCCCTTTTTAAGGGCTTTTCATACTTAGAGAGGTGGTATATTTGGAGAAAATAAATTTACGAAAGAGAGATAAACTGAAAAAGTTTTTTAAAGAGCAAAATTATTTAGCGGTGCTACTTGGATTTGCCTTACTATTTGTGAATATATTACTACTAACAAAAATTTCGTTTGTATTTACACCGTTCATTGTCTTTTTAAAAACAATCTTTTTTCCAGTGTTGTTAGCTGGTGTACTATTTTATATTTTACATCCATTTGTTTCGCTTTTAGAAAGAAAAGGTGTTTCTAGAATCATTTCCATTGCTTCTATATACATACTTGTAATCGGGTTGTTTGTTTTTCTTGTTGTAACAGTTATTCCGATTATTAAAGATCAAGTAAATGCATTAATAGATAACTTGCCATATTTCGGTCATGAAGTTGAAAGGGCAGCACGTAGATTTGGAGAAAGTAATATAATTGGAAAGATTCAAGATAGCTTAAATATTGATGTAGGTAGTATTGTAAAAGATTCTACAATAAATTTTACAAATTCACTATCATCAGTGACAGGGAATGTAACTGGGTTCTTAAGTACACTTACAGAAGTAGTTCTTACATTTGTAATGGTTCCTTTTATATTGTTCTATCTCTTAAAAGACGGTGAACAATTACCAAGATACTTTTTGAGATTTATTCCGGAACAAAGACGATCTTCAGCTAAGCTTATATTAGATGATATGCATTACGCCATTAGCTCATATATTAGAGGGCAAATTATTGTTAGCCTATTTATTGGTATTATGTTATTAATTGGTTATTTAATTATTGGGATTAAATACGCCGTGTTACTTGCAGTTTTAGCGATGATTGTAAACGTTGTACCATATGTAGGACCGATTATTGCCATTCTACCTGCTTTAATCATTGCCTTTATTGATTCACCAGCAATGATTCTAAAAGTCATTATTGTGATGATGATTGTACAATTGGCAGAAGGAAAGTTTATTTCACCGCAAGTCATGGGGAAAAAATTAGATATTCACCCAATTACGATTATTTTTATTATTTTAACAGCGGGTAATCTATTTGGAATTATGGGAGTCATCTTAGCGATTCCGGGATATGCGATATTAAAAGTGCTTGTTACACATGGGTATCGATTTATTAAATTAAACACGTAAAGAAAAGAGCTAAAACAGAGAATGTGTCTGTTTTAGCTCTTTTTCATTTTTTAACTAATAATTGATTTGCATATTCGCGTGCCCAACGATCCGCTTCTAATACTGTTTCTAAAGAGGGATTCGTGATGCTGTGATGTGCCTCAAGTGTAGAATAAATTGTTTTTTCAATATCAAAAAATGAAATTTCATTTTTAAAATATAGTACATTTGCAATTTCATTAGCTGCATTTAAGACTGCAGGTGTTGTACCACCAGTTTTTCCAGATTCATAAGCATAATGTAGGCAAGGGGATTTTTTGAAATCTGGTTTTTCGAAATATATTTTACCATGATAATTCCTCCAAAGTTGTAGAATCCTTTTCTGCAAACCTATACTTCTCGTTTTGCAGCTTCTTCTAATGTTTCTCCATATTCAAGAGCACCACCAATAATGCCCCACATATTAAAATCAGTGCGGAGTTGAAGTGATATCTCATTTACAATAATAACGTGTGAACCAATTAGTATAAGCGGGTGATTACCTACGAGCTTCCGCATGTCTTTGATATATCTCATTTTCTTTTCTCCTTTAGAATTAGCAATACTTATGTAATTCTTGTAACATTTTTTCTGCTCGATTTGCTACAGAAGAAAGGTTTGGGTCTATTTTTGTTCTGAAAAATAAGGTTCGTAAAAAAGTTTTTAAATTTGCACATAATTTACAGTATTCATGACAAGAGAGTCTTTTTTTGAGCTGTGGTAAACGTTTTATTTTTTTATAAATAATCGAAAAAAGTTGATCTCTTGAGAAATCATAATAAAGCATAGATAGGAGGGTGGTTACAATTCTTTCATCTTCGTTATTATGATATACGGTAGAGTAAATGAAAATTTTATTTAATATGCAATGAGCAATCTCTTCATAGCAGGAACAGGTAATATGTGGATTGTGTACGAGTTCGTTAAAAACATCAGATGCATGGGCAATGCTATGAGCCCAGCCTTTATCTTGTACATATCCACGGTAATCTATTTCAAGATTCATATATGTAATAAGCTTTTCTTTTACTTTTTGTACTGTTTCTTGTAATAAAAATGAATGAGAATTATCGAACTGTATAATTAAACCTATTAATAAAGTGGTATAAGAACGAGTGAAAACTCCATCCGTATTTGGAGAGGCAATTTCTCGATATAAGTAATTATTACTTAGACAGGTTGTTAATAAAGTCTCCAATTGATCATGGGGTAGGAATTCATTTTGAATAAAGTGTGAAAAACATTTATATATTAATTGATCACGTACATAGCTATCAGTCGTGCCAATGTTTTGAATCATATGGGAACTTAACTCGTTAAGATCGATGTTCTGCATCTGTGTATAGTCATTTTGCTGGATGAGCTCCAATTGTTGTTGCAATGCAATGATATCCAAAGCTCCTCCTCCTCTGTGCTTTAGTAATGAATTGTTTCCTAGTATTCTATATATTCGAGGACAATCCTGCTCATGCAAGGATAAATAATAACCTCTCCCGAAGTAGTCAACAAGGAGGGAGCTTATTATGTTAAAACAAAAGCTTAAACATATGATTGCACTATATCCAGTTGTATTGTTTGATGGTTGGCATATTGAAAATGTATCGGAACGTCAAGAAGGAGAGAAATGGGAAACACTTTGGTTTCAAGTTTTTACACGAACAGGAGTATTTCGAGTAAAAGAGTTTTTTCTAGATATTATGGAGCCAACATTTCCTGATAGTTGTATGTATCAAGCACAAGGTGAATGCTTTCAGTATAATGGTCTTGTATATTGGAGGGGGCTGAATTATAAAGGTAAAGTTAGTTATGCCATATCTAAATGGAAAACGCAGATTGAAATTTCGATCGATGAAGGGTTTGTGCAACAACAAGAAATGGAAAAGTTCTTGGAAGGTTTGCAACCATTAGATTTAGAGAAGGCAAAAAAACAAATCAATAAACCGTTTCATCAATTAAGTTTTCAAGCAAGAGTACCAAATGGTGGTGAAATAAGCAGATGTAGTAAATGGTTTTCACCAAATGAAATACAATATAACGCTTTACCAATTACAGTCTCCAATTCTTGGCGAATCGAATCTATTGGTTTAGGAAATAATGAAATGCAATATGTGTACTGGGATGTAAAAGAACAACTATATGCACTTTGGGCGTGTCGCCATGTGAAGCGTAATTACTATCCGGCATCTTCATGGATTAAAAATTACAGTTCAATGCAAATGATAAATGGACTAGAATTTTATACACATCCTCAGCGTGGCACAGTTGTATATCAAGATTTAGGTGACGAGCAGATTGCCTATGTATTTCGTGGTATTCCAACTACAACATTCTTAAAAGTACAAGAAATCTTTTCTTAATTTCTAAGAAAGACAAGGGAGTGTCATAAATATAGTCACGACAGAACTAGTATATTTGTAATACAATAAAATAGAGTATTGCTTGATTTAACGGATTATATAGAGAAAGTATTGGTGAAATGATGAAACAACATAAAAGCTGGTTACAAGCAAGTGTAGAACGAAATCTAGATAATAAGTTACATATATTATGGGAAGATGAAGTAGAGGAAGTTGCTATTTATTGGAGTACTTCATCAGAAAAGATTGTGGAAAATGGACAATTTTTATTAAGAGTATCAAAAGCATCTTCTTGTACGATAGAAGATCCAAGCCCTAAAGCACGTCCTTATTTTCGATTAGTAGCAAATAATGGACAAGTAGTTACTGTAGCTGAACGTAGGTTATCACTACAAGGAGCATTTAATTTCCGTGATTTAGGTGGTTATGAGACAAGTGATGGCCGCAAAGTAAAGTGGGGCAATTTATATCGTTCAGAGGAATTAGCAGGATTAACAGAATGGGATATTGCTTATTTACAACAGTCTGGTTTAAAACTAGTATGTGATTACCGAACAGATTTTGAAGTAAAGCATAAACCAAACCCAAGTATCACTGGTGTTCGTCAAGTTTGTTTACCAGTCATGCAAGATATAGCAAAAGATCTAAATATTAATGAGTTTTTCCAAGTCGGAGATTTATCGATGCTTGGAAAACCAGGTGAATATTTAGTGAAAATGAACAAAGGCTTTGTAGAGGGTAATGAAGCATTTGTACGCTTTCTACAGCTAGCTCAAGATCCGGGAAATTTACCGCTAGTTAATCATTGTACAGCTGGTAAAGATCGAACAGGGTTCGGTTCTGCTTTATTATTACTTCTTCTTGGTGTCCCGGAAGAAACGGTGATGCAAGATTATTTATTAAGTAACGGATTCCGTGAAAAGTTAAATCAAAAAATGATGGCCTTTTTAGGTGCAAAGTTACAAAATGAGGAAAGTAAAGAGATATTAGGGGCTATGTTTGAAGCTCGTGCAGAGTATTTACAGGCAGCAATTGATGAAATTACCCATAAATTTGGCAGTATTGAAATCTATGCTGAAAAAGGACTTGGCTTTACAAAAGAACAACTAGAAAATATGAAAACATTGTTACTAGAAGAGAGGTAATATGTAAATTGTTTTGATGGGAAATCCTGTATTATGTATATAATATAGTTTTATTAAATGAAGAATGAGTCAGAATAAATGAACAAAGCTGTAGTAAAAGAACTGAATTTCGAAGGGGAAATCCAGGATCAGCTACACAATATGTAGTAGAAGATAGAGAAAAAATATAGGTAGGTTTATAGACGTTCTGATTATGAACAGAAATTGAAATATATATTCAAACTAGAGCAGTAGTGAGTAATGGAGGTACCTATGAAATATAAAGTTATCTTATTCGATGTGGATGATACATTATTTGATTTTAGTATGTCTGAAAAAAAGGCATTAAATAAAACGTTTGTAGATTTCGGATTACCTACGGGGTTGGTAGATTATGAAGACAGCTATAAAGAGATTAACAGAGTATTATGGAGGGATTTAGAGCAGGGGATTCTAACTTTATCTGAATTGGGAGTGGAGAGATTTAGGAGATTATTTCTAGCTCATAAGCTTGAAATAAATGCTGACATATTCAACAGTATATATCTTGGCTATTTAGGGACAGAAATACATATGGTATCAGGAGCTGTAGACTTGTGTAAAACGCTTGCTGATTGTCGGCTAGCTATTATCACGAATGGGTTCACAGATGTGCAGAAATCTAGAATCAAGGGGTCGCCTCTCTGTGATACTTTTGAGCATATTATCATTTCGGAAGAGGTTGGATTTCAAAAACCAGCGCGAGGGATTTTTGATTATGCATTTTCAAAGCTGCAGATTACAGATAAAGAGAGCGTATTAATTATCGGTGACTCGTTAACTTCCGATATTCAAGGAGGAATAAATTACGGGATTGATACGTGCTGGTTCAACCCGTATCGCAAGGAAAATAATATGGGCATTAAACCAACATATGAAATTCGTGATTTAACCGATATTATAAGGATTGTAGGAAAGACGGGGAACTAAGGGTTTTTTAATGAATTCTTTTAGCTACACTGGGCTATTCTCAACAATAGGTGCAAATTTTACAAAAATCCCGCTTTCTACGTCATAGTAGAGAGGGGGATTTACTATACTTCATCAAAAATGAATATTTCCTCAATAGAAGCGTTCAATGCTTTTGCAATATCATAAGCCAATTGTAAAGAAGGGTTATATTTTCTCTTTTCCAAATGACTAATGGTTTCGCGTCGAACACCAATAAGCTTTGCTAAATCATCTTGGGTCATATGTGAATGGGTGTGGTATTCTTTTATTTTTGTTGTGAATGTCATGGCGCATCTTCCATTTCATCAATTGGTTTGTTGTATAAATAAATAGAGAATCCAAACGTAAGAATAAGTAAAACAAATAGGTAAATGAAAAGTGAATAATATATATAATTAAAGTTCAGAAAAATGATAATATTTAAAAGTTATAAACAGTAAAAATATTGTAAAATGGTTGCAAGAGGAAGGGGGAAATGGAACACATGATTAAGTGGATGTTAATTGTTTTATTGATTGTGGCAGTAATTGTTGTTGGAACAATAGTAGTCGGGAAAAATGGAGATGAAAATTATAGTAAATCAACGAAAGGGAATATTACAAGGCTTACAATGATTTACCTTTTGTTAGCAGTTGTTTTAATTGTTGGTCTAGGTATATATATATATTTTAATGGCTAAGGAACTATATATAGATTGAAATACCGATATAAAACTTTCCTTTTAGGTGGGAGAGAGCGTCCGTCTTTGGATAGAAGCGGTCAATGCCTTTTTTAGCCCTATGCCACGTGAAACCAAATGGAGAAAACGAGTGGGGATTCCTTTTTATTTTCGCGGCTGTGATGTACATGTCGGAAAATCAAAATGAATATATATACTTACTATAGGAATAATAGTGAATTCCTTTTTCTGAATGCATAAATAAATTATAAAAAGATTTTGTGAAAGATTATTCAATCTGAAAAAATGTAAAAATCTAAAAATACAAGTATGCTATAATAGAGATATAGTTTATTGGTAAATGAGGAAAGGATTGGATAAAATGATTGAAATTGTGAATGTGTCAAAAAGTTATAATGGTTCTTCCTATGCTGTGAAAGATTTAAGTTTAACAGTACCTAGTGGAGAAATTTTTGGATTTTTAGGGCCGAATGGTGCTGGGAAATCAACAACAATTAAGATGGTAACAGGTATTCATGCAATAGATAAAGGAACAATTTCGATCAACGGAAAAGATGTGATGAAAGAGCCTATGGAGGCAAAGAAAACATTTGGTTATGTTCCGGATAGTCCAGATATGTTTCTGCGATTAAAAGGGATAGAATATTTGAATTTCATGGCTGATATGTATGAGGTGCCGAATGCAATTAGACAGGAAAAAATTCAATTTTTAGCAGAGAGATTTGATCTTTACAATGCATTGTCTGACCAAATTCAAAGTTATTCACACGGAATGAGACAGAAAATTATTATTATCGGTGTTCTTCTGCATGATCCAGATGTATGGATTTTAGATGAGCCAATGACAGGGCTTGATCCAAAATCAGCATTTATTTTAAAACAGATGATGAGGGAGCATGCAGATAAAGGAAAAACGGTATTCTTCTCTACACACGTACTAGAAGTAGCCGAGAAGTTATGTGATCGTGTAGCGATTATTAATAAGGGGAATTTGCAGTTCCAAGGAAATTTAAATGAAATGCGAGATCATTTTAAATCCAATGAATCACTTGAAAAAATGTTCTTGGAGATGACAGGAAATGAATAAAATTTGGACATTAACAAAAGTATTATTGAAATTAAATTATGCAGATATCATAACGGATAAAAAGAAACGGTGGGCGTATGCATTTTCATTTTTAGCATTACTATTTGCGGGCTTTATATTTATTGGTCCACTTACATATGGAATGTATGTTGGAATGAAATCAATTGGTCAGGAAACATCGATAATCGGAATGGGATTAGCTGTTGCGAGCATATGGGTATTTGTAATTAGTATTACGAACATTTTAACTGTATTTTATTATAATAATGATGTTGAAACCCTATTACCTTTACCACTACAACCATCACAAATTATTACGGCGAAATTCATTACGGTATTAATTACACAATATGTAATGGGATCTTTTATTTTATTTCCACTCTTTATTGTTTACGGTTTGCAAAGTGGTGCATTTATTACATACTATTTATATGCACTATTAATTTATATATTTTTCCCTGTTATTCCATTAGTACTCGCATCACTCTTAATGACAGTTATTATGCGTTATACAAATATAGCCAAGAATAAAGATCGCAGTAATGTATTTATCGGAATATTAACTCTATTATTCGTCGTAGGTATTAATGTATTTATTCAGTGGAGAAACAAAAGTGCAGTATCAGGGGATATGGTTGCAAATTACTTTGCTGATAACCAATCGTCTCTGTTCGTTCAAATGACAAATTATTTTCCAACAACATACTTTGGTGCAATGGGATTAATAGAAAATGCCTCTTGGAAAGGAATTATATACGTTGTGATTTTTGCAGCGATTTCCTTAGCGTTTTTTGGGTTGTTCTTCTATGTTGCACAGCGTACATATTTAAAAGGAGTTATCGGACTTTCGACGAGTACTGCAAAAAAAGAGGCTATCTCAGCAGAGAACTTAAAAAAATCGACTGTACAAAGTTCACATATAAAGGCTTATGTAAAAAAAGAGTTCAAAATTTTATTCCGAACACCACAATTTTTTATAAATTGTATTGTGCAAACTTTCGTGATGCCAATTATGCTATTCTTTATTCTTTTCGTACAAGAGGGAAACTTAAAGTGGTTAACAAAATTTATAAAAGAGCCAGAATGGTCTGGTCTAGCTCTTGGCATAGGTTTTTGTGCAGGACTATTCTTAATGGGAAGTAATGTCATTGCTACAACGTCTTTTTCTAGGGATGGAAGCTCGTGGTTTGTTAATCGTTATTTACCAGTAAAGGCAGCAGATATATTTTTTGCAAAAGTCTTTACAGCATGGCTTATAAATATAACAATTTTAGCTGTGTTTGGTCTTATCATGACAATTGTTGCCGGTGTTTCACCACTCTTTATGTTGTTATGGTTTCTACTAAGTGCAAATGGCCTTTGGTTAACGAATTTAATCGGTACACGTTGGGACGCTCAAACGGCGGATATACATTGGGATTCAGAGCAGAAGTTGTTTAAAAGCAGGTATACAACTCTGTGGAATTTCCTTGCAAATATTGCGATGGATCTAGTAATCGTAGGCGTGGTTGTTGGATTATACTACTTCTTTGGAATCGGTATGTGGGGCATGTTTAGCATTCTATTAATCGTATTTACTATTATAAATGTAATAGTAACACGCAGTTTACAATTAGGAGCAGAGCGCATTCTAGCAAATATTAAATAAAAAATGATA
>NZ_JBBOUC010000003.1:0-191885 GCF_038005885.1 Bacillus sp. FSL H8-0534 | reverse complement strand
ATCAACTTAAGAATGTCATTGAAATGTACCAATAGATTCTAGTGCAGCAAAATAAATTGTGCTATGATGTGAGCAAATATAAAGCTATCTAACGGAGGGATTCACATGCCGCATGTTGTGTTTCGTGGAATTACTACTGAACAATTAAAACGTATAAGCAAGCCATTAGTAGAAGAGCTCGCAGAGATTTGTGAGTGTGGTACGGATAATTTTACGTTGGAACTACCAAGTTCTACGTTTGTATTCAATGGAGAAGAAATAGAAGCGTTTCCTCTTATTGAAGTGAAATGGTTCGAGCGTGGACAGGAAATTCGTGATCGATTTGCCAAGGCCATTACTACATATGTAATGGATTTTGGACTTCCAGAAGTAGAGGTTGTATTTACGGTTTTCACAGAATCAGCGTATTATATTAACGGGAAGCATTGTGCAAGTTAGAGCTATTTGAAAGATTTTTGTAACATTTATAAGGGGGAGCGCCACACATCCATCAACTTAAAGTATATTTTTGTACAAAATGCGGTCTTTCCACTTAGTTTTTTATAATCTTTTATAGAAGTTATAAAAGTAGGCATATCAAATAAACCCTGACGGGTTTCAATTTTTTTAATATGCTACTTTATGATTAGAAGTGGTATACTCATAAACAACACCCAAAACATACTAAGATTAGTAGTGTAAACCAAGGCATTGGTTTACACTACTATTTTTTTATAGTAGAAGTGAAGAATAGGTCGCTTTGATATTAGGATTTTAAATCCGTACCCAAAACAGACCTTCTTCACTTACCTTATTTGAATCAGTTTAGTATGTGGATCCTTGAGATCGTGTATAAGAAATGGGAATCGATAAGAGTAAGATGAGGACTTCAATTCTACATAAGGAGGCAAAATATGCAACATGTAATTGCGTTTGATGTTAGTATGGGAAAGAGTTATATGGTTATTTATAATGCTCAAAAACAATGTATTTTTGAAAGTGAAATCAATCATTCTAAGCCCGATTTTGAAGAACTACGAAAACGAATAGATCAACTTATGAATGAAAATAAAAAATCACCTCATATTGTGTTCGAAGCAACTGGTGTCTATTCGAGACAACTGGAGCGTTTTATGCAAGATAACAAGTTTGAATACTTTCTGTTGAACCCTTTAGAAGCGAAATTACAATGCGATTCCTTACGGATTCATAAAACCGATAGAAGCGACGCGCATCAATTAGCTCTCACACATTTCACGGCTTCCCGGAGGGAAAAGACAGGCACAGATAACTTATTTTATCAATTAAAATCACTCTCAAGATTTTATAGTGAACTGGATGACGAATTATCTTTGATTCGTAGCCGGATGCATAAAGTCATTCAGTTGACATTTCCGGAATTGGAACAGATTTTCACAACTAAGTCAGATTTATTTTTAAACTTTGTTCAATTATTCCCTCACCCAGATTTTGTTCAAAATCTTTCCAAAACGGTCATGAAGAATCGGATTCGTAAGAATACCAATAAAAACATCTCAATCAGCATAGCAGAAAAGAAAGCTATGGAAGTACTTGCGGCTGCCAGGTATTCTTATCCAGCCGTACGTCAGGATGACGTTTTATGTGAACAACTCAAATCGTATGCGAAACGCTATCAGGAGCTCCTTCATCAAAAAGAACAGTGTATCACGAAGATGGTACGATTAGCTGAAAGTCGCACAGAATATCCAATTATTCTTAGTTTTCCAGGAATAGGTCCCAATACGGCTATACGTTTGTTAGCTGAAATCGGGGATATTACTCGCTTCGAAAATAACAAACAACTTAATGCATTTGCAGGTATTGATATACGCCGTTTTCAATCAGGAAAAACTTTTTTCAAAGATAAGATCAATAAACGTGGAAATAAGCATCTGCGTAAGCTTCTTTTTCTCATTATCCAGAACATGATAAAGCTACGCCGTTACGGACAGAACCACATTGTTGAGTATTATGATAAATTAAAAACGCAACCTTATAACAAATGTCATAAAGTTGCGTCAATCGCATGTGTAAATAAGTTATTGAAGCTCCTCTTCTACCTTATTACACATAATATACACTATGATTATCGGTTAACCGCCTAAAATCATAGTCTCATTCATCATACTATATTTATTCCCCCTAGTAAAAAAACGAATACATATTAGGGGTATTTAGTTTGCATTAAATTTAACATATATGATATAGGCTTTGCGATATTTAATTGATTAAAAATCTAAAAATAAGGATTGACTAATCGTAAGAAATATCAAAGACTGTCTTTTTCTCGTATCGATGAGATTTTCGTCCGTTGTGCTGTAGGAGGTTAAACAGACGAAGGAGAACCTTTGATAACTCTTGGGTGTTTTTATGTAATGCTTGATGAAACAGTAAAAAATAATCCTTAATCATGTACATCGCTTTATATTCACTTAGCTCTTTCTGTTTCTTACGTAACAGGAGTTCTCTCATTTTAAACATAGTAGAAGAACATAATAAGATACTAATGAGTTGACCATAAAGATGACATTCTAACCGCTCTTGTTTAATAGATTTGCAACGATGAATTTGAAACCAAGATTTCCATATTTTAAATAACAGCTCAATTTGCCAACGTAGTGAATATAAATCATAGATTTTCTCTTTTGGTACCCATTCCGTAGGAATATTTGTCATATATACCGTAATTCCTTGTAAAAGTTTCGTACGCTCTGTATATGTAATCCCTTTTTTCTTTTCGCGAATCGCTCGATCGCGTAGGCGTTTCTGTTTTTGCTCCTTGGTACATCTATAAACCACAATGCGAGTAGGCAGTTTGTCTTTACTCCCTACATATACATCATGTAATTCATACACTTGGCCAGGTTGTAATTGTTTCATGATGTCTTCCAAATGAATTTGTATATATACCGGTCTTAATTGAGCGGGTTTTGTTTTAAATACCACTGTTTCGAATTCTTTTCTATATATTTTAGTTGGTAACTTAAGACGTGATAAATAATATCCTTGCTTATCTTGAATAGACTTAAAGTCTTGTAAACGAAAGTATCCTAAGTCACGAATATACAGTTCATTCTTTTGTGCCATGCCTGTTCGAGTCGCACTATATGCCTGATCACTTCGTTTTCCGGGTTCAATTGCCACATCAGAAAATTCTCCACTCAACAAGTCATACTCTAGTTGAATTTTCACACCAGCTGTATGACTACATCCTCCGGCACCAGGATAAGTAGCTGCGAATCGATCTGGAACTTGGAAGGTTGTAGAATCAAGGATGCGAATCCGCTCAAAATAAGCAGAAAGAGAATGAGAAATCTTAGATACTCCTCCAATTTTAGCTTGTAGAAGTGTAGTAAATACAGTTCGAAAGAAGGCTACAGAAGCCGAGTTAAATCGTCGATTAAGTCCCTCCGGACTTAATAAAACTCCTGTTGAAGTTTCTAATTGACTACAAAGTTGAGTAAGAGAGGTAGTAGCGACTTGTTGATTTAACCATACACACAAAGATAAGAAATGGTGCCCGTGGCACTTACGTTTTCGTTTCATCCCGCCTGCTTTTATAGCTAATTGATTAAGTGTAGCGGGAGACATATATCGATATAACTCTTCGGCAAATAAAGATAATTGGTTCTGGTGCAAAAACTTCAGGGAAATTGCAAATAATCTCTAAATCTTGGACATACTGATACTATTACTCTAAAAAAGGTGTGTGATCGGTATGAAAAAGGAAAATTTGTTCAAATGGAAGCACTATCAACCTGATATTATCTTATTAACGGTAAGATGGTACCTACGGTACAACCTAAGTTTTCGTGATTTGGTGGAAATGATGGAGGAACGAGGTTTGTCTATTGCTCACACCACCATTATGCGTTGGGTGCATCAATATGGACCTGAATTAGATGAAAGAGTACGACGTCATCTTAAGACAACAAATGATTCCTGGAGAGTCGATGAAACGTATGTGAAAGTAAAAGGTCAATGGATGTATTTATATCGCGCAGTCGATTCAGAAGGAAATACCATTGATTTTTATCTCAGTGAATCAAGAGATAAACAAGCAGCCAAGCGCTTTTTCAAGAAAGCCTTGGCTGCTTCTCATATTTGTAAACCTCGCGTTATAACAGTAGACAAGAACCCAGCCTATCCTGTAGCAATTCAAGAATTAAAAGAAGAGAAACGTATGCCTGAAGGCATACAAATAAGACAAGTTAAATATCTCAATAATATAGTGGAACAGGATCACCGTTTCATTAAGAAACGTGTGCGTTCTATGTTAGGATTCAAGTCATATGAAACAGCCACTTCTATATTGAGTGGCGTTGAAACCATGCATATGATGAAAAAAGGACAACTTCACCTGTGGGTGAAGTCTACCCAAAACGAAGTTAGGTTCATACATAAATTGTTTGGAATTGCATCATAATCTGCCATTGAACAGACTATGTAGGTTTCTATGTCTTTATCAAATGATTTTTGCACCAGAACCACTTCTATTGTCATAAAGTAAACAGTATAGTTATTTGGGGTCCTTTGACACTTTCATTTGATACGGTGCTGAATGTGTACTAATGTTTGCTGCGTGATTAGGTTACATTGCTATACTGATTACAAATTCAAAAAGACCTTTGAGTTCTACCTATTGTTTTGTGAGTGGCCCCAAAAAGAAGGAATCGTTGCCGTGCCCCTATATAGGAAACTACAAGATAAATCATAATAAAAATACCCGCCCGAATTGGAAAATTTTTCAGATGTGGCGGGGTATTCTTTGAATCGTTGCCGTACCCCTTATCTTTTATGGTCTGCTTTTGCTACATATTTATCTTGGACAATTTACAGCATGAATTGATAAATTACAAAAACTTGAGCATAATTAAAAATGCTCAAGTTTTTGTATTGTTTGGTTTTTATCAAGAAAATGTAATAAATACAACCCAAAAAATTAAACATGTTTTTAACAATATCTTGGATAGTCACTGCTTTAATTCATTTAACTCTTGCATACATTCTTGAACAAGTGTGACCGCCTGACTCATGGTAGCTCCCCCGCCAAATGCAGCTGTTACGCCAATGATCTCAAGAATTTCCTGCTCTGAAGCTCCTTGATCTATACATCCTTTAGTGTGATAAATAATGCAATACTCATCCTGAGAGTAAAGGCTTATCCCTAAAGCAACCAATTGTTTTACTTTTTTTGATAATGTACCTTCTTTAAAGCATTCCTCTGTAAAAGAATTAAACTGTTCAGCCAGTTTTGGCATTTTTTCCGTAAATAAACCCAACCCATGTTTATATTGAAGAAGTGCAGATTCAGTAGTATTTCTACCTTCAAATTCCATATTTAATCAACCCCATTTCTAGTATTTATAAAACATACGTTAGTATGAGCTTAAAGTACTTTGATTAATCATGTTTGACATTATGTAATTTAGGGGGGCATCTTTACTTTTCAAAAATAATTCTTCTAAAATAAACAGATAAATTTTATATATATTCATATAAAAGTTCTTGTACATCAATTCAATCATTCAATAGAAATAGTAAGATTTTTTGTATACATGTATAGCGTATGACTACCTTCTCAGCTTAATATATACCTAATTTAAATTTTCACATGAGCATATCTAAGTTTTGGGTATAGAAAAGGCAAGCATTTAAATATGCTTGCCTTCGTTCTAACGACGATGCTCGACTAAATCAATTACCCCTAAAACAACATGAGCTAAACCAAATCCAAATACCGTATTAGCAATCATCTTATTAGAACCACGTGTCTGCTTAAGTGCATAACCTGCAGCTGTGACCGCTGTACCTAATGCAGTTGGAATTAATCCTTCACGAATATCCATCGTAATATCCTCCTAGCATCGTAGTTAGTAAAACATGTAGTATTTCACAATAAAATACTAACATAAAAATTAGTATGGTCGCTTTTTATATAAATATGTAAACACCAATATCAAGGAAATATATATAACTAAAAATCCTGAATTAATGTCCCAATCCATTCCAATAAAAATCTACAATGCTTACAGCTAAATCATCTATATTGGCAATCAGTGGCTTTTGATTTACATCTTTGTAATCACCTAAGTATAGCAAAGCAACAAAGGCATGAGTACTTAAAAGCGAGTGCCCTTTAGGGATTTCACCTTTTTGCATCGCTTTGTGTATTGCTTGATCCAATACTTCGTACATTTTATCTTCAGCTTTTTGCATTTGTATTAAGTGATTCTCTGAAAGAGATATTTTTGCATCTTTCATGAAACTCTTGATATCAATGTTCAGTGTTGCGGTTAAATGAACTTTTGCAACATCAAGTAATCGCTCCTTAAGCGGCTTACTTGTTGAAAGAATTTTATGCATATTATCTCTAATGCGTGCCATCATTTGAATCATTGTATCCGTAAAAAGATCAGCTTTTGTAGCATAGTAATAATAAACAGTTGCCTTTGTTACATCGCACTCTTTTGCAACATCTTCCATAGAGACAATTTGATAACCTTTACTTAAAAACAGCTTTGTAGCAATATCAACAATTTTATCTTTTGTAGATTTTGTATTTTTATTTTGAGGTGGTCTTCCTAAAGGACGTTGTTTTTGTTCCAATATCATTCTCTCCTGACTCTTCATAATTTAAAATATTATAACATATCAGTTGAATAGCACTTGATTAATTAACTAACCAGTATATATAATTAATTCTAAAATTAGTAAGAAAGGTGGAATATCATGAAAAAACATCCTCTTTATACATGGGGGAAATATGTCGGTGGACCAAAAGCAAAGTGGATTACCCTTTTTGTATGGGTCTTGTTGACACTTGTTTTATCGTTTACTTGGCCAGCTGTGAATACCGTTGAAGATGAGACAGTCCCTAATCTTCCTGAAACGGCTATGTCACAACAGGCTAATAATATAATTAAGAAAGAATTTCCGAATGACTCAGGAAACCCTGTGCTTATTGTTTGGCATAAAGATGAAGGTTTAGAAGAGAAGGATTTTAAGAAAATTCAAGATACTTATCAAAAACTTAGAAATTCGCCATTAAAGGGGCAATCAACGTTACCACCTTTTGATACCATACCGCACCAAGCGTTAGCAAAAAATGTTTCAGAAGATGGTACGTCTCTTGTAACTCCTGTGTTTTTTGATAAAACTGTAGGGACAGATATGCTGCAGGAGAATATGGCTGAACTGCAGATTGTCATAAAGAATACAGTGGAAGATGATCCATTTAAAAGAAAGATTTCTGATTCTGGTTTGCATGTACGTCTATCAGGGCCAGTTGGTATTCAGACTGATGCAGTAAGCATATTTAGTCAGGCTGATGTGAAATTATTGGTTGCAACTGTATTACTTGTTTTAGCTTTACTTATTCTTCTTTATCGTTCACCGCTATTAGCAATCTTACCTTTTATTGTAGTTGGGTTTGCTTATGGAATAATTAGTCCAACTTTAGGTTTTTTAGCTGATAAAGGATGGATTACTGCTGATGCGCAAGGAATTTCAATTATGACTGTACTATTATTTGGAGCTGGTACAGATTATTGTCTATTTCTAATTTCAAGATATCGAGAGTTTCTTCTTGTGGAGCGAAATAAATTTAAAGCGCTACAGCTTGCAATTAAAGAATCAGGTGGAGCTATCATTATGAGTGCTCTTACCGTTGTAGTAGGATTAGGTACTCTATTACTTGCTCATATAGGTTCTTTCCATAGATTTGCAGTACCTTTTAGCGTGGCTGTTTTCCTTATGGGAATCGCTTCTTTGACAATTTTACCAGCATTATTAGCTATTTTGGGGAGAGTAGCATTTTTCCCATTCATCCCAAGAACAAGAGAAATGAATGAAGAATATGCTAAGAAAAAAAGAAAACAATCAAGGTAAAGGAATCGAAAGGGTTCTTAAGCAAAAAACTTGGAGATCTTGTTATTCGTAAACCATGGACAATTATCCTGCTAACACTATTCTTATTAGGTGGATTGGCTTCATTTGTTCCACGTATCCAATTTACGTATGATTTAATAGAATCATTTCCAAAAGATATGCCTTCACGTGAAGGATTTAATTTAATCTCTGATCATTTTTCACCTGGTGAGTTAGCACCTGTACAAATTGTTGTTGATACAAAAGGAAAAGATGTACCTGTCAAAGAAGAATTAACAAAACTTTCTTTTATAGATCAAGTAACAGAACCAGTGCAAGGGAAACAGAATAATCAATTACAAATGTTTGAAGTTTCAATAAAAGATAATCCGTATTCTATTGAGGGGATGAATAAAATCCCTGAGTTAAGAAAAAGTTTGAAACAGGTAATGAAAAGTGCTGAAATAAGTGATGCTAATAACCACATATGGATTGGAGGAGAAACGGCTACATTATACGATACGAAACAAACAACTGAACGTGATCAAAATGTGATTATTCCTGTTATGATTGGTATTATCGCATTATTATTACTTGTATATTTACGTTCTGTTGTGGCGATGATCTACTTAATTGTAACAGTGGTATTATCATTCTTCTCTGCATTAGGGGCAGGATGGTTACTACTTCACTATGGTATGGATGCTCCTGCAATACAAGGAGCGATTCCTCTATATGCATTTGTGTTCTTGGTAGCATTAGGAGAGGACTATAACATATTTATGGTTTCTGAAATATGGAAAAACAAAAGAAGCCAGCCACATCTTGAAGCAGTCAAAAACGGGGTGGTTCAAACAGGTAGTGTTATTACGTCTGCTGGTTTAATCTTGGCAGGAACATTTGCTGTATTAGCTACTTTACCAATCCAAGTACTTGTTCAATTTGGTATTGTTACAGCAATAGGAGTACTACTGGATACATTTATAGTAAGACCTCTTCTTGTTCCTTCACTTACAGGCGTTTTAGGCCGTTTCGCTTTTTGGCCTGGGAAGATTCGGAAGAAGGAAGAGACAAAAAAAGTAGATGCTTGATAATATAATAAAATTAAAAAACCAAGGAAACTTTGATTTCCCTTGGTTTTTTATTAGGAATAAAGTATGTATATAAAATAAAAGTAGTATCTAAATACTAATTATTTTTCAAATTTCCGGTTTTTGGTGTTCTTTGTCTTCAATATCAGTTTCTGGCATTCCGTACAATCCATTCATGGCTTGTTCTACTGGTTGAAGTCCAGTTTTAATAGTATCAGATTTTAAGTTTTTTGAGTTGTTACTCTTTTCTTTTTTAGAATGTGGAAAATTCATTTTTATACCTCCAAACACTAAATTTTTAAAAAATAAAAAGCGTATGAAAGAGTTTGGCAGATAAACAAATTATCTGCCAATTGAATGACCAATTATTTGAGCTATTAATGTAATAGCATATACATAGTATGTCATCTTTTCTAGAAAATATGATAGCTAAGGAATCATCAATACCTGGATCTCCAAATAATAGTACTTTCTTCAAAATATGTCTTCCTTCTTAGATAACCCAATTTTATAAAAAACTTATAACATGTCTATGCAGGATGTTCTCTTTAAATCTAAAATTTCTTGAAAAAATATTATAATTACATCAATTTTCTATAGTCTAAAACATTTTCAATTGCCCCTGGTTGAAAAAAAGAACACCAAAAGAAAGAATTGAATTAAATCTATTGATTTGCAACGAAGTATGTCCCACATGGGTTAAATCAATTAGCTAAACGCTTTTCCATAATAAAGAAGACATAATTTTAGGCACTAAAGATAAAAATTTAATAATGAATAACTGTACCCAATAGATTTTATAAAAGAAAAGGTGATGGAATGGAACTGTTTAACGAAGACAAAACTTATCATGCTGGAGATATTGTCTATGTTTTTTACCGAAACCCCCACACCCAGGATGTAGCAAATATACAAGCAGCAGCCGTTGTAAATAACCCTGAAAATCCAAATGAATTAGCTTTATTTCTTTATGAAACTTATTATCCATTATCAAATGAAATGGCTGTTTATTCTACAGAAGAAGAGGCAAATCAAGCTTACAATTACTATTATGGAGATGCTTTAGAGGGGATATTAGAATGAATAATCCATTTATACCTAAGCTAGTATACTTTGAACCAAATGCATTAGATTATCCGTTAGGAAGAGAACTTCAAGAAAAATTCAAAAAAATGGATGTAGAAATTCGGTATACCACCTCACATAACCAAGTGAGAGATCTTCCAGGAGAAAATGATTTTCAAAAGTACAGGGTAGCAAAATCTACCCTTGTCGTTGGTGTGAGAAAGACACTAAAGTTTGACACCTCAAAGCCTTCAGCTGAGTATGCTATTCCCTTTGCAACAGGGTGTATGGGCCATTGTCATTATTGCTATTTACAAACAACGATGGGTAGTAAACCATATATCCGTACTTATGTAAATGTGGCCGAAATTCTTGAGGCTGCTGACAAATATATCGAGAAACGAGCACCTGAACTGACAAGATTTGAAGCATCCTGTACATCTGATATTGTAGGGATTGATCACTTAACTCAAACTCTTAAGCACGCAATAGAGCATTTTGGAGAATCCGAGTATGGAAAATTGAGGTTTGTTACTAAATTTCATCATGTAGATCACTTACTTGATGCAAAACATAACGGGAAAACAAGATTTCGGTTTAGTGTAAACGCTGACTATGTTATTAAAAATTTTGAGCCCGGCACCTCTCCCCTAGCAAAACGGATTGAGGCCGCTGGAAAAGTAGCAAGAGCCGGGTATCCACTTGGGTTCATTGTGGCCCCTATTTATCTGCATGAAGGTTGGCAGGATGGGTACTATCATATGTTTGAACGTCTTGATGCTGAATTACCACTTGATGCACGTGATGATATCACATTTGAATTTATTCAACATCGATTTACAAAGCCTGCCAAACGAGTAATTGAAAAAAATTATCCCATGACAAAATTAGAATTAGATGAAGAGAAAAGAAGATATAAATGGGGGAAATATGGAATTGGAAAATATATTTATCAAAAAGAAGAAGAAGAAGATATAAAAAGTTATCTTTATTCTTATATGGAGAAATTCTTTCCCAATGCAAAATTAGAATATTTCACATAGGAGATACCATTCACTTTACAAAAAGCATATGGAAATTTATTTTAAAGGCTATATCGGTGTTTCAAGGACGTTCTGTTGCAAAGTTTTTTAAATGAGTCTACACTCTAGAAAAAGGGGCTTATCCGTTGCTCATACAACGATTATGCCTTGGGTTCATCAGTATGGTCCTGAATTAGACAAAAGAATCCGTCATCATCTCAAGCAAATCAATGACTCTTGTAGAGTCGATGAAACATATATCAAAGTAAAAAGTCAATGGATGTACCTGTATCGTGCTGTCGATTCGAAAGGAAATACCATCGATTTTTACCTAAGCAAAGCAAGAAACCACAAGGCTGCAAAGCGATTCTTCAAGAAAGCTTTGCAGCCTTTTCATATTTCTGAGCCTCGTGTCGTGACAGTCGATAAGAATCCAGCTTATCCTATAGCAGTTGAAGAATTGAGAAAAGAAAAAAAGATGCCATTAGGCATCCAACTAAGGCAAGTGAAATATCTCAATAACATAGTGGAACAAGATCATCGGTTTATTAAAAAGCGAGTTCGTTCGATGTTAGGATTGAAATCCTTTCGCACAGCTACATCCATTATTTCTGGAATAGAAGCTATGCATATGGTAAAAAAAGGGCAACTTGTTTTACTGGACAAGTCTGTCCAAAATCAAGTGAAGTTCATCCATCAACTATTTGGAATTGCTGCTTAAGACTAGATTCCACTAGGAAACTTTTCGCCTCTTTATATCTTTCCTAAGTATTTGCACCAGAACCCTCTATATACTGTGTCACTTTAGGAGATAATTTGCACTAATTTTAAGTGTTCTTTTGCGTCCTGAGTATACATAATAAAGTTAGCTGTGTAGATTTCGTAATTACTGGAGTAAAGGTTATGAAGTTAAGATGTTCATAAATTAAAGATTTTGGTAAATTCGGAAATCAGATAAATGTGAAATGAACAAAATTTAAGCCTTATAAATTGCTTAAATACGTTATCAAAACTATTGTCAAAATCAAATTAACTTTAACCTCCCTTTATGATAAGATTATCATGTAAAGGTTAGGTGATTTTATGAATTCATACATTTATGGTTATGCACGAGTAAGTACCCAACAACAAGATTTGATTCGTCAGCTAGACATGCTTCAAAATTATAACTGCACTGAAATTTTAACTGAAAAAATAACAGGTACGAAAAGTGATCGTCCAGAGCTTACTCGATTAAAAGATAAAATTAGACCTGGTGATACATTAGTTGTAGAAAGCTTTTCTAGATTAGGAAGAAGCACCAAAGATTTAATTGAACTTGTTGATTTTTTTGAGAATAAAGGAGTTAAGCTAATTAGTATCAAAGAACAATTTGATACTAATACACCGCAAGGCAAATTGATGTTAACAGTATTTCAGGCATTCAGCCAGTTTGAAAGAGACTTGATTGCTCAACGAACACAAGAAGGTCTTGTAAGTGCAAGAGCAAGAGGAAGGGTTGGTGGTCGTCCTCGTATTAAAGATATCTATATTCAGAAGGCATTAAATTTATATAAGTCAGAGCAATATAGTATTCGAGAAATTATAGATATGACTGGCATTAGCCAAGCAACACTGTACCGATACATACGAGAACACAAGCAAGTACAAAAGAATGAGGAAACAGAAGAAAAAACAGCAACTATTCGTATGTTGTTACGTGTAGAAAATAATAATAAATTTGTACGTGGGAAGGGGAAAGTTAGAAAGAATATCGAATCCTTTCTCATATCACAATACAATATGGAACAACGCTTAGGGGAGTACATATTCTATGTTCCTTACACCACAATTTCAGATTTAGAAAAAAAGGTAGATAGCATAATTCATGAAATTGATTTTGAAGCGGATTTACAAAACTGTTTTACTGAGTTAGATGTGTACTGTGATGAATTGGAACTACAATGGTAAGCATTTGCGTATATAACAAGTTATCTTATAAAATAAGAAGAAGAAAAGAAAGACAGGGAGAGGAAACCCATGTCCACAAAATTAGTAAATTTACGAATTGATTTTGCTTTTAAACAGTTATTCGGAACGAAAGGGAACGAAGAGATCTTAACTGGTTTCTTGAATGCTATTTTAGAGGAATCTTTAGAGGCACCCGTTGCATCTCTACAATTGGAAGACCCACATCTTCATAAGGCTTATGAAGATGATAAGTTATCCATTTTAGATTTATTAGCAACATTAGACAACGGAACGCAAGTGAATATAGAGATACAGCTTCGCAATACACATGATATGGTAAAGCGATCTTTATATTACTGGAGTAAACTCTATACATCCCAAATGCAAGAAGGGATGCCGTATCGTTCACTTCGGAAAACAATTACCATTAACTTATTAGATTTTATATTATTCTCCCAGGATGATTCATTTCACACCATAGGACAATTATGGAATCCCCAAAAGCAACAGATACTAAGTGATGATATTGAAATTCATTTTGTTGAAATTCCAAAATTGGTCAAACAATGGCGTGAAGAAAAAGTAAATCCATGGGAAAATGCATTTGTTCGTTGGATGTTATTACTACCAGCACATGAAGATGAATATTTAACTCAAACATTGGAGGAGATTGCAATGAATCAAGATCCAATTTTACAAAAAGCAATAAATAAATGGGAAAATATGAGCCATGACTCCTCTTTCCGAACAGCTTATGAGGCTCGCGAGAAGCTACTTCTTGATGAACAAGCTAAGCTGGCTCACGCTCGTGAAGAAGGCTTAGAGGAAGGTTTAGAAAAAGGGATTCAAAAAGGACTTCAAAAGGGTATCCAAAAAGGACGAGAAGAAGGCATTGAACAAGGGAAAGTTCAATTAATATGTGGTATGCATAAGAACGGTATGCCGTTAGAAGACATTGCGAAATTCACTGGTCTAAGTACAGAAGAAATACGAAAACTACTATTATAATACGTACTATTACAAAAGCTTTGCGAATTGTTTCGCAAAGCTTTTTACTATGAATTTTAAAGAAGAAAGACCTTTGTTAATCCAGACATTATCAAAACATGTTTCAGACCAAGATGCTGAAAGTATTACAAATGCATTTTATCTTGATAGAAAACCTCAATCAAAAGAACAAAAAGAACTTGTAGCCAATCACTACAAGTTCTTTTTGAGATAATGTTAATAAGGGACAAACAAACTATTTCAACAGAAACATAGGGGACACTATTTGATGACTGGTTTGACAACTTCATTATATAACAAATATTAACATTTGAAGATTTTAATTTTGAATATTTTGTGAATTAAGAAAACGGGGTTCTGGTACAAAGATAAAATTAAAGAGAATATAGCTCATATATTTCTAACGGAATTCTATTTTATGCTGTAAGCCCAAACAATCGATGGATGAATTCTTTCTGGTTTTGGACAGACTGATTCCGTAAATCAATCTGTTCTTTTTTAATCATATGCATAGCTTCCACTCCTGCAAGAATGGATGTAGCTGTGCCAAAAGACTTGAACCCTAACATAGAACGAACACGTTTCTTAATAAAACGATGATCTTGTTCCACTATGTTATTGAGATATCTAACTTGCCTTAGTTATATGCCTTCAGGCATATCTAATTGAGGTCCGTATTGATGAACCCAGCGCATAATGGTTGTGTGAGCGATAATCCTCTTTCCTCCATCATTTCCACCAGGTTACGAAAGCTCAAATTGTACCGCAGGTACCATCTTACTGTTAATAAGATCAGTTCAGGCTGATAATGTTTCCACTTGAATAGATTTTTCTTTTCCATACTGATCACGTCCTTTTTTAGAATACTAGTATCAGTATGTCCAAGTTTCAGAGGTTAGTTACATAAGTCTTATAGTTTTTGCACCAGAGCCCAAAGTTGTAAAGCAAACCCTAACTTATTCTGATCTCTACGATAGCGTTTAATAATTTCGATATCATGTGGAGACAAGGTGTAATAACTTCCTAATTCATACTCACTAATTTGTTCTGAAATGGATACAAACTCTAAGCGTTGATCTAGTGTCAATAATTCTCTTGCACGTTTTGAGGACATATTTTTCTTCTTTCTAAAATGCAAGAAAATACCTTGTCTAAAGTATGCTGTAGCTCAGTGGATGTTGGATTGAAGTATTTTCTTGTCATGCTAACATCTTTGTAAACTATTAATTTAACTACTCATTTTCTCCATTAGATTATCAGTTGGCCATAGTATCTTACGATACAGTGTCATACGAGAAATACAATATGAAATTACGGAATCAATTGTTATTGATGAATCTATTAAGCACCAGCATTATGGTAATTGCTATCTGGTATAGCGAAATGAAAATGTTACTTAGACCGGAACAAACGCAGCTTTTCATAGGAATTGTAACCGTAGCAATGGCGCTTTCAACGATGATTTACTGGTTATTAACACGCTCTATTACGGAATCTATTCAAAATTTAATTGCATTAACGAAACAATTTAGCGATAGACAATTTGGAGCGATGTATAGAATTGGACGAGGACCACATGAGTTTAAAGAATTAGCGGCAGCTTTTCAACAAATGGCTAAAAAATTAAAAGAAGGGTTTACTAAATTAGAAGAAGGAGAAAAAGCACGTACAGAGCTCATTGCGAATATTTCACATGACTTACGAACACCTATGGCTAGCATACAATTGATGATTGAAGCATTACAAGATGATGTAATTGCAAATCCCGAAATGAAAACACAGTACTTAACGACAATCCATAAAGAAATAAAAAGATTAAGTGGATTAATTAATGACTTATTTGATCTTTCTAAGTTAGAACTTGGATAAGAAGATTTTTATCCAAGTTTCACACATATGGATCGTATTCTATTAGAAGTACTAGGTTCACATTCTATTTTATTAGAAGAAAAACAGATCCATTTGCAATTACAAGTTTCTGATACATTGCCGAAGCTCTGGATTATGCCTTGTAAGATAGCACGGGTTATCAGTAATTTGTTACATAATGCAATTCGATATTCTCCAGTGTCTGGAACGATTGAGTTAATTGTAGAGGAAAATAAGCAGAAGCATCACGTTCAATTCATTGTACGTGATGCTTCTGCTTATAGTGATCAACTGCGCATATTTGAACGTTTTTTTAGAACAGATCCATCAAGAAGCTCACAATCTGGGGGATCTGGACTTGGATTAGCCATTGCACAATCATTAATTGAAATGCACAAAGGCAAAATTGGTGTACGAAATCGTTCAGATGGTAAATAAGGGAGTGAGTTTTGGTTTACTCTTCCTGTTACATCAGAAAAAAAATAAGATTATGCAAGACTTTTGTAACATTTATGAAAGCAAATTGAAAGGGATATATAATAAGATGAATATATCAAAGGTGATTTTATTTTAACTCAGAAGTAAAAAGTATAAGCAATGTACAATATAATCTTATGTTTTATAGTTTCATCTACCTCAATAAGTGCAATTAAAACATATGATTTAAATTTATTTGCTCAGATATGCTAGAAAAATAAGCCTGAGTAACCCCTTTCCCCTTTATTTTCGAAATCACTTTGAAAAATGACATGGAATTCATATTCTATGTCATTTTTAGTGTAATTAATAAAATTTTTGCTTTCTATATTATTAAATTGTTGCATTAATACTTCTAATACTGATTGTGTTGCAGTACTTATAAATACTCAATAATGAATGCATATAAAAATCGCTTCTTATGAAAGTAATCTATCAAACTAGGTTCATATTTTATCATTTTTCCTCTTCTTCTTTGTATAAATCTTGATATTCTGTCAATACTCTTGATGACATGATACTTTTCCAATCCCCCTTGGAAAGCCGAGCAGTTAGCTTTTGCTAGCTGCTTTTTTTGTTCCTCAACATCAAACAAAATGGTTCTGGTGCAAAAACTCTTGTTAGGGGTCACCATACATGCCTATCTCCCGAAAAGGTTGCTTTTTTCTTAGATTGTTTAGAAAGAATACCGTTTTTTGTATTTAGGGGTAGTGAAAATTCTTAAGTTGATGGGCATGGGGCACCATATCAAAAAAAGAAAATTGTACGTTTAGACATAATTTAGACACATTTTATCCGGTTCCCTGTACGTTAAGGGATTAGTTTGTATATTTGAGGAGATGTACTAGACAGATGTGAATTTAGGGGAATCCAATATTTTCTATTCAAATATGATAGAATAGAAATATATACAAAACGGAGGAAAAACAAATGAACTCAATCACAAAACAGTTTATTAATGATATCCGGCAAAGAAAGAACAATTATTTAGAAAATGTATTAATAGCAATACAACACCCTAAAAAAGAGCAATCTGAACAGGTCATTCAAAATATAGTAGAGAAGATGGATATGATGATTAGTTTAGTTACTACTTACATGAGTATTGAATCAGGATCTATGGAAGAATTAAAAGAACTTCAGGAAGAAATTATTCATGCTCAAGCATATATTCAAAAAAGAAAATTTGAAGAAACACAGAGATAAAACCCTGTGTTTTTATTTGATCGTCTATGACGCCAATCTGTTATAAATCAAATTAGATGTAATTTGATCATTGTTTTGGCATAATCCATACAATTTGTTGAATACGTACAATATACGGTACCGTATCTTCAATGAGCAAATGATCTGGTTTCACATCCTTTAACTTGCCTCTTACATTACCTCTTACAGTTTCAATAACCACAAGTTTACCAATTACTGATTGTAATGTCTGATATACGTAGGGGTTAGGTACACTTACCATATTTTGTTCACTAAAGTCATTTTCCTCCAAATAACTCATTCTATAAGACTCCTTTCTAACTTGCATTCTTTCTCCTAATATATGATATAAATCTTATAAATATGCTAGAAGGATAATTCATTATATGAACGAAAATAACATTTTAATAAGGTACGTTTTCTATTCCTAAATTACTAAAAAATTATTAATATAAGATTATTTTTTAGTAATTAATAGGTACTGATATAGGGATATTTTAAATGTACATTTAGGTTGTTCTTTTCAACATATTTATCATTTTAAATACGCCCTTTATTAGAATACTGCTCATACTTTTTTTGAGATCCTTTAGTAATACGTGCGTTAAGTAAAATTGCTAACAACAAAAACACTCCATATTTTCCCCCTGTAGCTCCTATGATAATCACACTACTACAAACAAGTACAATTAATAGGAGAAACGAAACTAAATAAATACGGTTATAGTTCTTTGACATCTTCTCGTATTTTATGCGTTCTTTCCTTGCATCCATCTAAATTCCTCCTTTAAATTATCTAATTCACTATAAAATAAATATCGCTCTTAAAAAGAAAACACTCTATCGTTTCAAATAATTAGTTTGTTTTTTTATCAACTAATTTATATAAGATAAAAAGAAATACTACCAATATTAAGCTTTCCACCATGATAATCCCGACCCTCTCCTTCCTTTTAACCCCATCACATCCGATGAAATTTATGTATATCCTATTATTATCAGCAACAAACAAAAAGGATCTTCCCTTCGCGTAAAGGCTGATCCTTTTCTTCGTTCATTCAACTATTTTTAGCTATTCTTGATTAATTAGAATAACAGCTGGTCCATCTACACGAATTCCACCAACTTCGATTTTTTCATAAGGCTCAACTGTAATAGAAATGATCCCTTCTCGCTTCTTTAATTCATTACTTAATTCTTTTGTTAACATTTTTTTCATGTGTGCACTCCTTCTTACTGCTTAATTTACTGTTGTTATGTAAATGAAATTTAAAATGGTTTCCTGGTCAGGAAACCATTTTCTTGTAGTTGACCATATAGTGTTATCAATTCGTTTATCAATTTTACGTAAAGAAGATAAACAATTATTATTCACTTTTTCAGTAGATGTAAGAAATTCTTAAAGATAGAGATGAGATTGATTGTTTTTTCTTCTAGAAATAATGACTTAGATATATATACCTAAAACAATGAAAGCCCTACCTCTCTTTCATCCTTACGGCTCCTTGTCCGTACCAGTGTGAATCAGGATTGCAAAAATCAAGTGACTATTTGATCGAGTTATTTGATGAAACTTCAAACGTTCGTAAAAAGAAATTTAAATAATAAAAATGGATTAGATTGTAGAAATAACAAAAGAGGTTAATGCTCTAAAAGTGAGTTGAAGAAGTTGAATGTCTTTGAAATGATTTACTTTTAATAATAATCATATTCCCAAAAAATTCAGGATATTTTTTGGGGATGTAATACATTATCTATAATGAACCTTAACAGAAACTTTTTAATTGATTTTCAGTGATCCCTTTAATTAATCCCAGTTCACTAATCAAAAATTCATGTGCGTTATCCAACATTTTTTTTTCGCTTGTATTAAGTGCTTTTTCTTTCTTCATACGCATTAGATCACGTACAACTTCAGCACCTTCTTGTATTTCACCCGTTTTTATTTTGTCCGTGTTTACTTTATATCTTTGTTTCCACGGGAGTAATCTATCTGATTCTCCATGCTGAAAAATGTGTATGATGTGTTTTAATGCAAGTATATCAGTAACTGGACGTATACTCGAACTCAATATTTTACCCGTAGGAATCAAGACTTGCATATTACTGATTGACATTTTTATGACATAATACTGTTGTTTTTCCCCTGAGAATTCTTTTTCTTCTATGGCTTCAATTATACCTGCTCCGTGCATTGGATAAACAATGTTATCGCCAATTTGAAACATATAATCCACCTCCATATATGGTAACCTTCTTAAGCTTAACATATATGTTATTTTTTATCAAATATTTAATAATATCATAAATTTATTTTTAGTGTCAATAACTTTTTCTTTAAAAATTAAATTAAGTAAAACGGCCACAAAATAATAGGGAGCGTGCCAGATTTCCAATAAAGAGAAGGGGAATTTCCCCGCGTATATTCTGAAACCTCTACTAATTAACGTAGATCAGTTTTCCCTTGAAAACGACCAAATCGATCCCGTATTTTTTTCAATCTTGTGTGGTACTCCAAAATCTCAATTCTTGCTTTTTCAGCTAGAGGTGCAATTGGTCGTAAGTCTTTTAACCCCCAATAATCCACTACTACATCAAGTACTTGATCAAAATATTGCAGCGGCCCATAGTTAGCTTCTTTTGCAATCACAGCCATTCTATTTTCAAAATCAGGCATGACAGCACCTGGCATTTTAAAATTCATAATCACATTGGCAATATGATAGCAATAATTAGGTTCCAATTCCAAATGTGTTCGAATGACGTCTCGATAAAATGCATAATGAAGAGTTTCATCTTTTGCAAGACGGCGTAATAATGTAGCAAGATCTGGATCATGCTTACTTGCAACCTTAGCTACATTATTGTAAAACACCATCGTTGCAAGTTCTTGTAGCGTCGTATACGTCATCGCTTCGATTCGTGTATGAAAATCAGGTTCAAATCCACCCTCAACGACTGACTTTCTTAATTCATGTAATCTTTTAGGGTTCACACTTCGAGTGTACTGACCCCTGTCAAGTAGACAGTAATTAAAACGCATAGTTAAGAAGCCTGAGTTCGATATTCGTATGGACTCAGGTTTTTTAATTTCTTTTGAAAACGATGATAGTTATAAAAATGAATATATTTATGTACGGCAAGTTTAACTTCTTCTACTGAACGAAATGAACTCAGATTAAAACATTCCGCTTTGAAATGACTGAAGAAATTCTCCATACAAGCATTGTCCCAACAATTCGCCTTTCTAGACATATTAGCTTTCATCTTATGTTTTTTTAGGAAATCATTATATTGGCGTGAAGTATACTGGAAACCTTGATCACTATGTAAAAGAATCCCTTGTACGTCTCGTCGTTTTTTGGCCTTGTTTAGCGTATCAATAACTAACTGTATATCATGACGATGGCTAATATGATAAGCCACAATTTCATTATTATAAAGGTCCTTTATGGCAGACAGATATAGCTTTTTCCCATTGAAAATAAGATACGTAATATCTGTTACCCATTTTTCATTTGGTTGTACAGCTTTGAAATCTCGATTTAAGTAATTCTTTGAGACTACACATGCTTCTTTTGATACAAAATAAGGTCGTTTTTTTCTGATAATCGCTCGAAGCTTCATCCTATTCATTAGCCTTTGAACTCGCTTATGATTTACAATGAGCTCGTGTTTCATCCTTAACCACACAGTTATTCTTCGATATCCATAGATACCCTTCACTTGTTTATAACATTCCATAATTTTTTCTTTTATTTTTCCATCTTCTATCTCCTTCGGAGAAGGATTGCTTTGTCTTTTTAACCACTTGTAGTATCCGCTTCTAGATACTTCCGCAATTTTACATAGTAGCTGTATTGAACGCATACCTTTGGACATTTCTTGTATCACCTCATATTTTTTGTATGCCGGTACAGCTTTCATCCCTCCTTTTACATTCCCAATAGCTTTTTTAGCATTTCGTTCTCTGTTTCTAGGTATTTGATTCTTTCTGTAGGATCCTTTGGACAATTTCTAGGTCTCCCTTTTTTTCCTCCAGTAGCCTTTCCACGTTTTTCTTCTAAACCTTTGATTCCCTCGTCTTTGAAACGTTTTACCCATCTACGTACGTTTTTTTCATCAATGCCTAATTCTTTTCCTATTTTGGTATGCCCCATGCCTTCTTTAAAATATAAATCTATCGCTTTTTTCTTAAATGTTTCATCATATGTTCTTTTAATTTTCCCCATAAAAAAATCCCCCTTATAATAGACAGGATATAAAGCTTTCTTTTTTCTGTCTACTATAGGGGGATCATATCACTTATGATTCGGTTTTCTATCTATTTGCGCTAAGAGATTCTCCAAACTCAGATTGATGATGTCGCTTAGAATAAGTAAAATCACCGTTTTGTGCACCGAGGACCATGAAATGAACGAATTTAATATTTTTCGGCACCAACCATCCCAATAGAGTAAAGTCTATTGGGATAGATTGTTGAACCTGATGTAAAGGTATTTCACAGCGTCTCATGGGACTTGTTTCAAAATAGGAGAGAGAATTTAAGAAAGGTAGGTTATGTCTTTATTGTGCAAATTAAAGATTATGAAATAATGCATAATTATCAAAAAATACACGAACCGAATATTAAATGTAGTAAAATATTACTTGTGGATACATTCTATAAAGCAGATTCGTTTTTAAAGGCGTAACACATCAATAAATTAACTTTATAGATGTGGTGTCATTCTACATTGATCTCAATTCTCTTGTATTTGTACACTAACAATCTGGTATAAATAATTGATTCTGTTTTATAGGATGTGTTTACACGTATAGGTGGGGAAAATACGGATATATTCATATTAAATTGAAATGGTTCAAGTCAGAGAAAGACACTCGAGAGGGTGTCTTTTCTTATTAGGAATCACCATACATACCCTTTAATTTAAGAAATTTTAATACCCCTCAAGTACTAAAAAACGTTATCCTTTCTTAACAAGTTAGACTAGAAAGGATGACGTTTTTTTATGAATCTCTCGATTCACGGTGAACTACAACCATTTGCCGAAGAATTACAACGATATACCGTTTCAAAAGGTATACCAAAAGGTACCCCTTTTGGTATTACGCAAATTAATGCCAACATAGCATTCCAAAACATCAAAAATATATTTTAGGAACGTTCTTAAAACATTAATACCTTTCGGTACATGCTTGCTTATCCTCAAAGAAATCATCCGTTTGTAAAGATACACCTTTTTAAACGCTCGTTCGCTTTTTAGGACGGTTCATTTGTAAAACTCACCAATTGTGACTTTGCGCATAAATAATATAAGGATTAAATACCTGAATATTTACAATATTTAGTATAAATAATATCAATTTACTATAATATGTAATTTATGTAAAATCGTAATTAAGCTAAACTCTTCTTTAAATTCTTGCCCCTAACAAGGATTTAAAGACCATGCTACTTTTAGCTACAAATGCGTAAAAAGAAAAAAGCCAAATCTATACAGAATTTGGCTTTTTTCTTTGGAGTTCATGTAAATAACAACTTGAACCCACTACTCTTTTTCAAATGTAATTGTATTTTATCATATTTTAAACGTTTTGTTGTTAAATTTTTTAACTTATCAGGAAGTTCCGGGTGAATATTTGGAACAATCTTTAGCCTATGATCTTGCCCCCTAACTACTTGTATATAATAGAAAGTAAAACTAAGTTCATGACTTTTTATAATTTGTAAAATTAATCATTAGTATCAATTGCATCCTGGGTTCTGTTGCAAAGTTTTCTAAGCAAAATTAAAATGTAAGAAAAATGATTCGAGGAGTATGATGCATGAGATATTTTAAAGGAAAACAGTTCAAGCAAGATATTATTTTGGTAGCTGTCGGCTACTATTGCCGTTTTTCTTTAAGTTATCGTGATGTATCTGAAATAATGAAAGAACGGGGGATTTCAGTTCACCCTACCATCATCATGCGTTGGGTGCATGAATATGGGAATTTGATCTATCAAATCTGGAAAAAGAAAAATAAAAAGGTACAATCGTCGTGGAAATTAGATGAGACTTATGTAAAAGTGAAAGGAAAATGGTGTTATTTATATCGAGCGATTGATAACGATGGCCATACGCTCGATATTCAACTTCGTAAAAAGCGAGATCATCAGGCGGCATATGCTTTTATGAAAAGATTGGTGAAAGCTTTTGGAGAACCAACGATTCTCACAACTGACAAAGCTCCAGCACTACTTTGCGCGTTTAACAAATTAAAAGAACACGGCTTTTATAAACGTACAACTCATTGTACCATCAAACATTTGAACAATCTGATAGAACAAGACCATAGGCATGTCAAACGACGTTTTTCAAAATCTTCGTCATGCTTCACGTACCTTGAAAGAAATCGAAACCATTTATGCTATATATAAACGAAACCGCAGTTTACAGCCAAACTGCGGTTTTTCAACGTACAAGGAATTACATAAATTATTAGTCACTGCCTAAATGGTTCCCCTCATTTATCAATATCTGTCTCTGCCTTTTTAAACTTTGCAACAGAACCCATAATTTTTTCGGAAAAAAATTGACCTTTTTTTAAAATATTCCTTTATCCAACACAACATAGCCTTTAGCATATTTGTGAATGAATCTGTCCATTCAATCAAACGAGTACAACCATACGGTCCAGAAGCCTCCGCTTACACGAAGAAACGTTTAAAGGGACGACCGAAGTTTGACGTTCAACAGCGTGACAGATACGGATATCTATGTGAAGCTCCAAAAACAAACAAGGGATGCTAAGAAAGGGATTTGGGAAGAAAAATAATTTTAGAGAACAATAGTCTCGGATTTTTCTAAGGTTGTTTTGTTTTTAATTCCATTGCAATATTACGATATAAATTACTGATTTTTACTCTAATTGAAATTTTCCAATTTTTATGAAATAAATGTTGATTTATTTCTGCTCATATATTAAATTATAGGTAATAAATGGGTATTGAGTAGCTGCGCAGCTTTCAATATAAAAAATTGAGTCATGCATTTTCTTTTCCCTTGGATTAAAAATTAAAGGAAGGAATGTGATTTATATGAGAGTTGCAAAGCTTGTAGTATCTACTTTTGTTTTAACTATGATGTTGTCTATGTTTTTATTAGGTCATGGACAACATGCTCACGCTGAACTTAATGATTGCCCTGAAGGAGCTTATCATAGAATGATAGCAAAGGGTACTGCTGTTGTTGAAGATGAAAATACAGGAGATCACCTATTTACTGGAACCTTCTTCAAGTGCAAAAATTGCGGAGATTGGATAGTAACTTCGGGATATCCGCAGTCCAGAGGATCGATTGGTGATTATATAACAGAAGGAAAAATCACTGGTAGTTGGCGAGAGTCTACTAGTATTGAAGTAGACCCTGATTACGTGCATTACACCAAGGATACTAGACTCCCTGGTTATAGGTTCTATAAGTTCTAAGGTTCTGGTGCAAAAATCATTTGATAAAGACATAGAAACCTACATAGTCTGTTCAATGGCAGATTATGATGCAATTCCAAACAATTTATGTATGAACCTAACTTCATTTTGGGTAGACTTCACCCACAGGTGAAGTTGTCCTTTTTTCATCATATGCATGGTTTCAACGCCACTCAATGCATTTGCTGGTATTGATATACGTCGTTTTCAATCAGGTAAAACCTTTTTTAAAGATAAAATCAATAAACGTAGAAATAAACATTTGCGGAAGATCCTGTTTCTCATCATCCAGAACATGATTAAACAACGACGTTACGGACAAAATCATATTGTTGAGTATTACGATAAACTAAAAACGCAACCTTATAACAATTGTCATAAAGTTGCGTCCATTGCATGTGTAAATAAGTTATTGAAGCTCCTCTTCTATCTCATTACACATAATATATACTATGATTATCGGTTAACCGCCTGAAATCATAGTTTCATTCATCATATCATATTCTCCCCCCTAGTAAAAAAATGAACACATATTAGGGGTATTTGGTTTACAATATAATTGACATAAAATCTCTGACATTTAATGAATTAGAACTCTGAAAAACATTTGACTAATCGTAAGAAAAGCTATCGAGACCATTCATGCCCTATATAAACAAAGGCGAAGTCTTCAAAGAGACTCCGCCTTTTCAACGTACAATGAACTTCAACAATTACTAGCTACTTCCTAAACATTGTTCCTCATTTACCAATCTGTTTATGCTTTTTTCAAACTTTGCAACAGAACCATTATCATTATGATTTTTGTTCTAAAATACGTTCAATTTCTTCTACACTTAAATTACTTGCTTTTGCAATTGTTTCAACTGGAACTCCAAGTTCATTCATACCTTTAATCATTTGTATTTTCCCTTGTTGTACACCTTGTTCTATTCCTTCTTGAAGTCCTTCTTTTTTTCCTTCATTATGTGCATGCGCAAACTTTGCAGCCTCATCCATTAAAGCTTTTTCCCTTGCTTCATATGCTTGACGGAAAGAAGAATCTTGACTCATACGTTCCCACTTATTCATTGCTTTTTGTAAAATCGGATCTTGGTTCATCGCAATGTCCTCCAATGTTTGTGTAAGGTGTTCATCTTCATTTGCTGGCAATAATAGTAACCAGCGTACAAACGAATCCTCCCACGGATTTACTTTTTCTTCGCGCCATTGTTGCATTAGCTTTGGAATCTCTACAACGTGCACCTCTATATCATCGCTCAACATTCTTTGTTGTTGTCTATTCCGGAGTATTCCTGTTGTATGAAACTCATCATATTCTGGGAACATGACGAAATTTAATAAGTTTATGGTAATGGTTTTATGAAGTGAACTATAAGGCATTCCTTTTTGTAATTGAGATGTGTATAGCTTTCCCCAATAATACAAACTACGTTTAATCATATCGTGATTATTATTGAGCAGAATTTCTACATTTACATTTGTACCCGTATCTAATGTAGCTGAAACATCTAGAATGGACAATTTATGTACGTAAGATATTTTGTCTTTTTAATCATGCACTTGCATAGAAAGATAATAAATTCCCTTATTGGTTACGAAGACATATTCTTCATAACTACAAGCATAATAGGCTCCAATATCTAATTTTACACAATAAACTGCTTTAATCCCTTGTTTAAATGTATTCAATAACTGTTCTATTATAAATTCCTTCGGTGTTAGTTCTTTCAAATCATATCCACTTGGTATTGTTCCGAACCAATACTCTTCACCTTCAGGGAATTCACAAGAAAGGAAATCCTGCTGCCATTCTTTCAACTGTATAAGTTCTATTGTGTCTTCACTAGTAGCTTTTATATCCTTTTTTATAAGCTCACATATATCTTCTTGTGTATTTTCTGATAAAAGATATAGCCTATAATCATTACCTACGCCATCATATTCATTAACCTTAGCAAAATCACTTAAAATTCTATGTATCTTTTCCATTTCTAATCTCCTTCGGCAATAATTAGGAAATAGTTCCACCTTCATTATAGCAAGGTTCTACACGCTTCCCTATGGATATGTTAATTGTTTAGGGAATCTTGGCGAAGAACTAATGAATCCTTATAAGAACAAACAGAAAAAACAGGTAGATAATCAATTTTAATTATATAAAAAATACATAACTAAAAACAGTGGTATTGAAGCTGTTTAATACAAAATATAGCGATATAATTAGAATTCATCTTCCGAAATTAGATTTCCAGCATCATTATCTTTCGTTAATCGTTGTTTCAAATAATTTTCTTTTGTAGTTCTATCATTTTTATGACCAACTGCAGCTGCGATTATATGAGGTGCAAGCCCCTTGTAATCATATAAGTACTGTACATAAAAATGTCTAAAGAAGTGAGGGGTAATTCTTATATTCTCTGTAAAGGCTAACTTGGTATCCTTAATGACTTTAGAAACATATTGTGACAAGTAATTCTCTCTATAAGCTGAATGGTTCTTTGTTTGAAATATAGTCCCACCATTTTTATTCCCAATGTTTATAGGTAACCTTCTCCGGATTCGAAATGCAACAATACGATTAAAAATCTCCTTATTAATAGAAACAATCCGTTCATCATCCCCCTTTGTATCTACTGTTAAATAATAACGTCCACGTATATCGTCATACTCAAGATCTTCCCACTTTGCATGCGCAACTTCTGCAACACGTAACCCTGTAGTAGCTAGGACCGATAATAAAGCGTAATTGATCTCATTATCCTTATAGTAATGAAGCAACTGCTTCACTTCCTCATATGATAACTCGCGTTTTGGTTTATGGTGTTTATTAACGGTCGTACTTAGAATTTCCACATGAAGAGGTTCCTGGATATATTGAATTTCATATAGCCATTTCAAATACGAACGGATCACACCAAGTTTCCGACTAATCGTAGATGCTTTGTATTTCTCTTTGGATTGATAGGAAACAGCCTCCTCCGACAACCACCTCTGATAGTTACGGATATGACGTTTTCGTAGATTCCTCCATATACGATCATCTTCGTAGTCTTTTACATCTTGTTGCAGAAATTCTGTGCTTTTTGTAACAAAGAAATAGAATTGACTTAGATCACGTGCATATAAAACACGTGAATTATCCTTTATCCGTTTTTCCTTATCAAAATGAGTTTGTCGGTTTAAATAGTAGTACAGTATTTCTTCATCAGAAAAACTATCATATGTTTGTTTATCTTCTCGTTCATTGTTTTCTTTTCTTTGCTCCGCTTGTTTTAGAATATCTTCATTCCAAATTGCAATTATATTTGCAAATTCTTGTTTTTGTTTTTCAATAATTTCTAAAGAACTATCCTTATGTAGTGTATTTATTTCAAATTTCATCATATATCAACTCCTAAAGGAATTACACTCTATTATTATTATAACCTATATACATGTAAAACTAGTTATATAAAGAAATTAAACTTTAATTATTAGTAAATGAATAACAACTATAGAAAAACGCCCATTTTCTATAGTTGTTATACGTTTACTTTTATTCATTCTTGTTTATTCGTTTTTCACTAAAGTAAAAATGAATTTAATTATAAATTATATCTCGTTATTAGATATCAATTTAAATAGTTTACTTTTTATTTATGTTATAATAAATTTAAATTATATATTTTATAAATTATAATTTACATAATAATATTATTTCTTATATATATAAATGGAATCTTAGGGGGAACGTAAATGCTTAGTACATATGAAATAAATATGACCACGAATGAGGTAAAAAAGTACTTAGATATTAGTCACTTCACATTTAATAATTTAATGAAACAGGGACAACTAAATCCAATTAATAAGGATACATGGCGTTTAGATGGAAGTTTTTTATTTAACAGGGAAGAGGTAGAGAAATTAAAAGGAGAACTTGAGGTAGAAGGAATTACTTTATATCAAGCAAGCAAAGAGTATCATATCAGTATGTATCAACTCGAAAAATGGATAGAAGAGGGAGAGTTAGCTTGTACTATACAGGAGCATCGTAATCGTAAAACAAAATTTGTAAAAGAAGATGACATCCGTGAATTAGTGCAACAAATAGAGCGGAAAAATACGATCTATACATACTCACAAAAGCATAATGTAGTATTATTACAAAGGTTTATGAAAGGGAATACGTTAGCACGTATTATCTCGATTCCAAAACGTGGAGATATCATACTTCGTGATGAATTTGGGAATGACATAACATTAGGGGATGCAATAAAAGTAGGATATGAGCCTGCCTATGTTTTATCTGATCAACCGCGAAGTCATCATCAAAGATTTGTGAAATTTCGCTTCCCTAAATCTGATCAATTACGAAGTGATATTTTTCGATTTACTGATCTCATATTACAGTATGTGTCACCGAGAAACTTAAAAATATCAATAGAAGATGAATTTTGGTATTTTGATATTCGTCAATCTCTAGTATCATTACCATCTGGAATGCAGACCGAATGGATGGATAGTTTAGCACCCTATATAATAGAAGGAAAACTGATACAACGTGTTAATCACAGTGTATATTTAGATAGTAATACCGTAACAAAGCCGGTAACTCTCACACGTAACGAGTATAAATCTATAACAAAAATTGTAGATGAAACAAATAGTTCCATCGAAGAATTTATTAAAAATGCAATTCAAGATAGAATTAATCAGCACTTACTTAATCAAAAATAAAAAAACGTCCCAAAAAGTAAAGGTTTTGGAACCATATTAATTAGGGATAATTACAATTGAATGTTGTAACTTTTTAGTGCTCCAAAAATTGATGACAAAAGTGAGTTTAGAAATTTGATTCATATTTGTATAAGTTTGCATGTCCAGATTGTTTTTATGTACAATAAAGAAAAAGAAATAGCATTAGACAGAGAGAGGAAAAACCTGTGTCCAATCAAAAATTAGTAAATTTACGCATCGATTTTGCTTTTAAGCAATTATTTGGTACAAATGGTAGTGAGGATATTCTCATCGCGTTTTTAAATGCGATGCTACAAGATTCCTTAGAATCACCTATTGTTTCTTTACAGCTAGAAGATCCACATTTACATCGAGAACATGAAGAGGATAAATTATCGATTTTAGATATTTCAGCTACATTAGATACAGGAACAAAAGTAAATGTAGAAATACAGCTCAATAATAATCACGATATGATCAAACGAAGTTTGTATTATTGGGGGAAGCTATTCACATCGCAATTGCAAAAGGGGATGCCATATAGTTCTCTTCATAAAACTATCACCATTAATCTGTTAAACTTTGTGATGTTTCCAGAATATGAAGCGTTTCATACAACAGGAATCCTGTGGAATAAGCAACAACAGAAGATATTGAGTGATGATATAGAAGTTCATATGGTTGAGATTCCGAAGTTAATGCAACAGTGGCGGAATGAACAAGTAAATCCCTGGGAAGATTCTTTTGTTCGTTGGTTATTATTACTTCCAGCGAATGAAGATGAACACTTAACTCAAACATTGGAGGACATTGCCATGAATCAAGATCCAATTTTACAAAAAGCAATGAATAAGTGGGAACGCATGAGCCAGGATTCTTCTTTCCGACAAGCCTATGAGGCAAGGGAAAAAGTGTTAATGGATGAAGCTGCAAAGGTTGCTCATGCTCGTAATGAGGGGAAGAAAGAAGGAATCCAAGAAGGAAAAATACAAATGATTAAAGGTATGCATGAACTAGGTGTACCACTCGAAACAATTGCTAAAGCAAGTAAATTAAGTATAAATGATATTGAACGTATTTTAGAGGAGAAATAAAATAAAAAAAGCACATAAAATGGGGATAACATGCGCAAGAAAATAGTAATTTAGGTAACTTAACCATAATATAAAAGCTCTGATTTATGGCGCTTTTTCTTTTTTCTCAATAAACAATATAGATAAATATGGTAAAATGGTAAGTGGATGGGAGTCCACATACATATTATTAAAATTAAGATGGTTCAAGTCGGAGAAAGGTACCTTAGGGTGCCTTTTCTTTTTTAAACGGACCTGCTCATATATCATTTAAAAACATAGGGTAGCACCACATTGCTATCAACCTAAGCTTATGCAAAGGCAATTATAGTAGAGGTTTTTTCTTTTTTCTAAAGGCTACATGTAGGAAATTTAAAGATTTGCATACGAAATAAACCCTAACGGGTTTCATTTTTTTGATTTAAGCCGCTTGATTATCAGACATGGTACAATTGTAAACGACACCTAATATATCAAAGACTGTTTTCTTCTCATATCGATGAGATTTTCGCCCGTTTTGCTGTAGGAGGTTGAATAGGCGAATTAGTACCTTTGATAGCTCTTGGGTGTCCTTTTGTATTGTTTGGAACAGAAGAAAAAAATAGTCCTTAATCATATATATGGCTTTATATTCACTGAGCTCTTGCTTTTTCTTCCTGAGGAGCAATTGACGCATTTGAAACATGATGGAAGAACAGAGTAGAATGGCAATTAATTGACCATATAAATAGCACTCCAATCGTTCTGATTTTATCTTTTTACAATGATGAATGCGAAAGAATGATTTCCACGTTTTAAATAAAATTTCTATTTACCAACGCAAAGAATACAAATCATGTACTTGTCCCATCGGGACAATTTCTGTAGGGGTATTTGTCATATATACATTAATACCACTGAGTCGTTTACTACGAGGAGAATACTTCATTCCTTTCTTCTTTTCTCTTACAACTTGATCTTGTAATCGTTTTTTTTGTTGTTCTTTTGTTAATCGATGTACAATCACACGAGTCGGTACTTTATCCTTCATTCCTACATAGGCTTCGGATATTTCACATGTTTGTCCTGGCTGGAGGGAGTTCATTAAGATTTCCATATCTATCTGTATATACTCTGTACCTTTCTTGATTCTTCCATCTTGAAAGTAATCAGGGTTGGGGTTTTTATGATAAATGCGTGTATTCGATTTGATACGAGAGATATAGTAAGCCTTTTTATCTTGTATATGTTGAAGATCTTTCAAATGAAAATAACCTAAATCTCGGATACATAAATCATTCGCTGTTACAGTTGGGACACACAGAGAACCGTAGGTTCGATCATGTTGTTTACCTGGACCTGTATAAATATGTAGGAACTGTCCGCTTAGCAGGTCATACTCAAGTTGAATTTTCATCCCAGCTGTATGACTGCATCCTCCTGCACCTGGATAAACGAATGAAAAGATATCTGGAAGTTGAAATGCGGTGGAATCCAGAATTCGAATACGCTTGAAAACAGAAGTGAATGGAGAAGAAATCGGTATAGATGAGGCCAATTTTTTGCTTAGTAGTTCGGCTAGTATGTGTTGTAAAAGTTGGACGGCCGCTTTATTAAATCGTTGATTCAGTCCCTCAGGACTGATGAGTACTTCTGTTGATGCTTCTAAACGGCTAGATAGCTGAGTTAAAGAAGTCTTAGCGACATTTTGAATCATCCATACACATAAAGCGACTAAATCTTTTGCTTGGTATTTACTGGTTCGTTGCACGAAACCAATATCTCTAGCAAGATCTCGTAAGATATTTGGGGACAAAAAGCTTTGAATTTCTTGAGCAAATAGTTGTAATTCATCAGATACAGAAATAGACATACAAAAACGCCATCCTTTCTTATGATTCTACAGAAAGAATAGCGTATTTTTTTATTTTAGAGGGTATTTTGTTTTGTTAGGTAGATAGCGATGTGTCGATACCCCTAATATAGCTCGAAATTCTCGCTCTATTTAAGAAAGAAATTATAATGAAAACATTCATCATCCTTTTCATACCCCATAGACTCGTATAAACTTTGAGCATTGTAATTATCAATAGCTGTTTCAAGTGTTAATCCTTTTGCACCTGTTTCCAAAGCATATTCCTTTGCTTTTTCCATTAAGGCTTTTGCTACGCCTTTTTGTCTCGCTGATTGCTCTACATATAAATCATTTAAATTCCAAAGTTTTTTCATCGCGACCGACGAAAAAGATGGATAAAGTTGAACAAATCCTAACGGTTTTACATCACCTATTTGATTTTCAAAGGCTAAAAAAATAACGGAATCATCATTTTCCATTCTTTCCTGAATAAACTTTTTAGCCTCCTTTAAGTTTGATGTTTGCTTGTAAAAGATTCGATATTTGTCAAAAAGTCTAGTGACTAAATCTAATTCATTTAAACCAGCTTTTATTACCGTGAATTTTTCATCATGATTCATTTTCCTACCTCCAAAATTGAATTATAAGAACTACGCTTCTATTGCACCATATTTCTCCCTTTTTCCTCTCCAAGTGATATACACAATACATGAAATGGCTACAATGATTGGAATCGCGATAAAAGAACCGATGAAAGGATAAGCTGCAAGACAAAGTATACAAGCTATCGCAGCTAATACCTTACCCAAGACATTTGTAATCAATTTAACTCCAGCTGCCGTACCAACAACATAGGTGGCAATTGCTAGTGAGTTAGGAATAAATACTAACTGTTCTAATCCAATGTCAAAAATAAAACTTAACAATAAACCTATTGTTGCAATTAATCCTACTAATAAAACTGCACGGCTAGGAGTTGAATATTTTTCGTTAAGGTTATCCAACCATGAGGGTGCTAAACGTTCATGGGATAAAGAATAACCTAACCGACTCATACTCGCAATAAACGCATTGTTCGTTCCTAAACATATAATAAAAGCGAGAATTGCTGTTACCCAAGCACCATTTACTCCTGCTACTTTTTCCACAACTTGAGCTAGTGCTGCACTATTCATAGCCTCATTAACAGTTTGTTCTCCTATTGAATAAGAACTCGTACCAATCACAGCCAAAATAATGCCTAAATACAAAACACCGATTATAACAATAGCTCCCCATGTTGATCGCATGATGTTTTGTTTTCTTGGGTTTTTAAATTCTGGTGCCAAACTGGAGATAGCTTCCCATCCAAAAAATGACCAAAAAATGAGCATTGCAGATTGCCCAATTGGCATGATGCTATTTTTTGTAATATGGAGCGCTATACTCTCTTGGTTAATAACTGGAAAAGCTAACACTGATGTACTCAATAAAATGAACAATGTAAGCCCAGCCAAACTTAACTGAACTTTCCCACTTGTTTGTAATCCCACATAGTTTCCGATAACCGCAATTATGAGTAATATGCCTGCAATAATATAGGTAGAAAAATGTGGTAAATTGAATGCAAAAGCTATGTAAGTCCCACCTGTTAAAGAGACAATGATTTGTCCTACACTTCCTGCAATGAAAAAAAACCATCCAGTGAGAGCGCCTACATAATGTCCAAAAGCTTTATTTGCAAAAGTCAATATACCTCCTGAGCTGGGAAAATCGATTGAAAGAAAGGCAAATGTACAGGCTAATGGAATACTAAGAAGTATCATAAAAATCCATGAAATTAGTGCGTTTGCACCCGCAATACTCGCTGTCATACCAGGCAATATCAAAATTCCTGATCCTAAAACAGCTCCGACATATAACGCAATGCCTTGTGGAACCGAAATGGTTTGCTTCAATGATTGCGACAAGCCATCCTCTCCTTTATATTTAAGTATAATTATATTATAGAAGGCTATATGTTCATTTTATATAAACTATTGAACAATTTATACTCTTATTACTTTATGATTTGAATAAATAATAATATAATTATTTACAATCAGGAAAGGCGGGAATAGAGTTGGATATAATTGACCGAAAAATATTGGAACTCCTTCAGGAGGATGGACGGATAACAATTATACAGTTATCGAAAAAATTGAACCTTAGTCGCCCTAGTGTAAATGAACGATTGCGGCGATTACAAGAAAATGGGGTCATTCAAGGTTTTGCAGCACGTATTTCTCATGAGGCAATTGGAAAAAATACACTTGTAATCATTCAAATAGGAAACATAAAAATAGAATGCCACCGATTTGAGGAGATAATTAAAGAGGAAATGGATATTCTAGAATGCCATAGGGTGACAGGTGCAAATAGCTATTTTATGAAGGCAGCAGTTACCTCAATGAAAGATGTAACAGCTCTCGTAGATCGACTTATTCCTTACGGACAATTAAACACATCTGTAGTACTTTCATCACCTGTTATTTATCGTCCTTTGCTCCCTGTGAATGATTGCTAAGTTTCACTTAAATTGAGAGTTATCACTCTATAGATCCAGTTTTTTTGTTATTGAACGAACGATTAACAAGCTAAGAAATATATATCTCCTCAAAACGAAAAAAACAGTTGAATGCTTTTTAATTCATTAACTGTAGAAGTTGAAAATTTTCGTTTTGGGGTATTTGCTTTTCTTAACTTGATAGCGATGGGGTAGCACCACATCGCTATCAAGCTAACAAAACAAAACACCCCCTAAAATGAAAAAATAAGCTTTTTGTTGCAAGTTAGCACAAAATTTTGTTCTGGGGATACCATAAAATTTTAATTAGTTAGCAATGTTGTGGAATCACTAACCTAACAAATAACAGGACATTTAAAAATCCCTTCTACTCTGATCACTTTGACAAAAAATTAAACAATTATTATAATTTTATATATAAATATAATAATTAACAGGGGGGAAAAATATGTTTACAAATAAAAAGGGGATTCGAATAGGTTTAGGTTTATTTATCTCTTTATCTGTAATTCAATTTACTATCGGTTATATAGGGGCATATTATAAATCTTCTACAGGTAATGAGTTATTAATTTCAGGAACATGGAAAACTGTGTTATTAGATGCCCCTAAAGGTATACTTGTTATTTTAGGAGCAATTGCTTTATATCAATTTACGAAGAAATTACCAGAAAAAACGGAATCTATATAGATTCCGTTTTTTCTGGTTTGCTTCCGATAACAAAAATTATGTGAACTATTATTGAATTGAGGTTAAGAATGATACGATATAAATCTAAAATTCAATAGAGGTGTATTTTAATTAATGAAAAATGACTACAAAGTAACAACGATCATTGATTTAACCGGAGTAACAAACAATAGAGATTTACACTTGCTATTTAAAGAAAAACTTGTGTTTCCTGATTTTTACGGGGAAAACTGGGCTGCGTTTTGGGATGCTATTACGGGTCTAATTGAAATGCCAAGTGAATTGGTGTTTCAAGGATGGTCTAACTTCAATAAAAACTTACCTTCGGATGCAGCAATGTTAAAAGAAATTCTCGATGAATATAACAAAGAAGTAGCTTCTCAAAAATGCGAAATATATTTCCGATAATCTTGATTAAGTGAATGAAAAGTCTCTTCAGATCTTCTTCTGAAGGGACTTTTCTAGGTTTCTAGATACATTGAATACCAATAAGTGGGGTTATGTTAACTGAAGATGAAAAAATGTATTCATCCTTTTTTTATAAATTTATAATTAGTAATTGAAAAAACTGATGTGAGAATGGCAAGAATGCTGACAATAAAGATTTGGATATTTTCAACATGTCCTGTTTCAAAATAATTCATAAGTAAAGCTATAATAGATATACAAAGAGAAGCTAGTATTATCATGGATATTCTGTTTAATAAAATTTCTGTTTTAACTTGATTTGTTATCATACGAATCACCTCCTTATCTTATAAATTATTATAAACGAATTTAATGATTTTATCTTCCATTGACGGAAATTATGTAAAAAAGCTAATCTAGATTTAGCTTTTCTTTTTTGTTTACAGCTATCTTATCCTCTTTATTTATAGTGTTTTGAATGTATACTTTCCTTTCAGATTTTGAGGGTATCAAGGGAATTGAGGTAAAGTCAATGTTTGAGGGGAAATGAATCTAAACTAATATTAAAAAGTTTACTTTCAGGAATAATAAAAAAGAGTCCTATTAATTTAGGACTCTTTTCTGTTTTATGTATGAAGATGCTTAGCTTTTTAATTGATGATATGTTGAACTGATTGCTCCGACAATGAAGATTAAAACTAATGCACACATAATTAGAATACGATTCATTTCAGGTGAAGGATCCCAATTAATAATTGCAATGATAGAAACAAGTAATATGATTAAAAGATATATTTATGATATTGAAGATTTTTGTCATCGGTTGCAACAAACAAGCTTTCTGAATCGAATATATGGATGACACTTAGTGCAGGGATACAGAAGAAATTATTGAATAAAGTATATGTAAATAAACAAGAAAGACAATTATATTTAGAATTTTTATACAGTGGGTAGGATATTTTAGGAGGAGGAATATGACTTATTATTTAATAAGGTTTATATACGCTGTATTTACTTGGTTGTTCATTCTTTCAGAAACACTATTCTTTACATCAAATGAAATTAATGATCGAACGTTTTTTCAATCCTTAACATTATTTCTATTCCCTTTTTTTCTCGATTATATTAAAATCTTTTTGTCATACGAAGGGAAAGTCGGGATTCCAAGGTGCGTAACAGTATATATATATATATCATTTTTCACAACATGTGTGGGTGTTGCTTTTGGACTTGGTGGTTTGTTTAGTGAAGTCTTAAATGTAGATTCCAGTCATAAAACTTTAGTTTTCTTCAATTCTCGGGATATTCCGTTAAGCGATATTTGGTGGATAACAATTATTTGGGTGATTTTTTCTATAATTGATTTAATTTGGAAAATTATAAGGCACCGTAAAGAGATTAAAAGGGGTACAGAAACGACTCAGAAAACGAGGGTTCATTCAGAGAAATAAATACGAAACCGAGATACATTTTATCAAATTTTATTTCAAAGCAACAGTAAGGGGGCTTTTTTTGTACGCCAGTTCTTTACGTATATCCAAGAATTATAGTTCTCAATAACATGAAATTCATATTATTATAATTTATTAAACATGAATATAAATATAGTATATTAAGTAATAATATCTCATTCTTCTCTATTAGGATATACCTATATTTTTACTAATTTATTATGATATTGATGTTGATTTAAGATGATTTATATAAAATGAACAACTAGAATTTTCAAGGAAGGAAATGGGTTCTGGTGCAAAAATAAATTATAAAAAAAGTAGGACCTGAATTTCCTACTAAATTACAGATTATGATGCGATACCAAACAATTTATCAATGAAATCTTTTTGATTTTGGGCAGACTTTCCCCCTTGATGAAGTTGCTTCTTTTTCATCATATGCATCGCTTCTATGCCACTCAGTATGTAAGTGGCTGTACGGAATGATTTGAATCCTAACATCGAACGCACTCGCTTTTTAACAAATCGATGATCTTGTTCCACGATGTTATTAAGATATTTCACTCGCCTTATTTGGATGCCTACAGGCATCTTTTTTTCATTCTTCAACTCTTCAATTGCTACAGGATAGGCGGGATTCTTATCGATGGTTATCACACGAGGCTGTGAAACATGAAAAGACTGCAAAGCTTTCTTGAAGAAACGCTTTGCAGCCTTGTGGTTTCTTGCTTTGCTTAGGTGAAAATCGATGGTATTTCCTTTCGAATCGACAGCACGATACAGGTACATCCATTGACTTTTTACTTTGATATATGTTTCATCGACTCTCCAAGAGTCATTGGTTTGCTTGAGATGACGACGGATTCTTTTGTCTAATTCAGGACCATACTGATGAACCCAACGCATAATCGTTGTATGAGCAACGGATAAGCCCCGTTCCTCCATCATTTCCACCAAATCACGAAAGCTCAAGTTGTACCGTAGGTACCATCTTACTGTTTGCAAAATAATATCATGATGATAATGCTTCCACTTGAATAAATTTCGCTTTTCCATACTGATCACGCACCTTTTTTAGAGTAATAGTATCAGTATGTCCAAGATTTAGAGATTACGTGCAATTATCTTGAAGTTTTCGCACCAGAACCCAAAGAAGGTCTCCATCCGAAACTGTATTTCTGGTAACGGGAATGTAGGTTGCATGAGGAAATGCGGAAACAGAGGACAAATGCATGGTCCGGAACACTGCTAGGAGAAGATAGGTATGGTAAACGAGAGTGAAGGTTTGTAAGCTTCGTAAACGTTAGCTCAAGATAATGCATGGCTTTGCTTGGGTATTGGCAAGAGGAAAAGTAGGGTCATAATACTACTGTGCTGCGTCCCGCATCTTGCTCGGAGTAAAGAACCTGCCTAACCCTATCGCATCTGTGGAATGTGGAACTTGGTAAGCCCTATGTTATCTGTATAAACAGTAGAGAGATCGAAAGGTCAAACGATGTAACAGAGGGTATGGGATATGGGAGAAAGCAAATGCCGTTATACCGAAAGGTAACAGGAAAGCAAAAATGTATAACTGAACGGATACTGTCGTCCTTTTGAACACATTATGACAGACTTGAAAGAGGGCCCACTTCCCATAGGTCTTCAACACATAAATACATTTGTGGTTAACTTTTGATGAAAAGGAGCGTGCAGTTATGAACACCTCAGAACGAGCGTCGGCGCACGCTTCATATACAAATTGGAATTCAGTAGATTGGCATACAGTCCAAAAGTATGTGATGAAGCTACGACAAAGAATTTATCGTGCCGAACAACAAAAGAAACTTAGAAGAGTCAGGAAACTTCAACGATTACTCCTACGGAGTGAAGCTAACTTACTGTTGTCCATTAGAAAAGTAACACAACAGAATAACGGAAAGCGTACCTCTGGAGTAGACGGTTATACAGCACTTCATTCTGGAAAAAGAAACGAATTATACCGACAGCTAAAGAGGCTCAGTATATTTCAACATCTTCCCAAGCCAGCGAAACGAACCTATATCGCTAAAAAAAACGGAAAACTGAGACCTCTCGGTATTCCAACTATCAAAGACAGAGTCTATCAAAATATGGTGAAAACGGCGCTAGAACCGCAATGGGAAGCACGATTTGACCCCGCCTCATACGGGTTCCGACCGAAGCGGAGTACACACGATGCCATTAGTAATATCTTTAATAAGATTAACACAAACAGTAAGAAAAAGTGGATATTTGAAGGCGATTTTAAAGGATGCTTTGACCATCTAAGTCATCATTGGATACGAAAACAAACTTACAGTTTTCCAGGAAAAACACTGATTCAGCGATGGTTGGAGGCTGGATATATAGATCAACATTCTTTCTCTGAAACAAAGGAAGGAACTCCGCAAGGAGGAATTATATCCCCGCTTCTAGCTAACATTGCATTACACGGAATGGAGGAGGAACTTGGCGTTATATATCGAAAGACATATAAATCCAATGAAAGCTACGCAATTCATCCTAAATGCAAAATAGCGATTGTTCGATACGCGGATGATTTCGTTGTCTTAACAGAAACGAAACAACAGGCTCAATCCATATATGAAAAGATACAACCGTACTTGAATAAAAGAGGACTTGAGCTGAGTATTGAAAAAACAAAGGTGACTCACATTGAAGAGGGATTTGATTTCCTAGGTTTTTCCGTACGTCAGTACAAAACGTGGAAAGGGAATAAATTACTGATTAAACCCAGCAAAGATAGCGTTAAGAAGGCAAAGGAAAAGATAAGGAATACGTTCCGCATCATGAGAGGACAGCCTATTGGGGAACTCATTAAAGTGTTAAACCCAATTATTAGAGGGTATGGACAATATTGGAGACATGTCGTATCTCAAAAGACATATGATAAAATCGGTCATTATATTTTCGAGAAAATATGTAAACATCTTATCCGATTGCACCCTAAGAAATCATGGAAATGGATAAAGAAGACTTACTTCAAAAAGCCTCATCACGGAGGCAAGGAATCTTGGACTCCGACCTGTCCTCTAACAAATATCCAGCTCTTACAAATGCCTTGGTTTAAAATTAAACGGCATGTGATGGTCTTATATAAGAACAGTCCCGATGACCCTACTCTTAAAGAATACTGGGAAAAGCGAGACCGTAAGGTCTTTGATGGAACAAATACCTTAGATAGAATTAAACTGGCGAAAAAACAAGGGTATCGTTGTGCATTATGCAGACAACCACTACAAAATGGAGAAAAGGTTATTATACGTGATTTACCAATACACTCAAATAAGGTTACAAAGCTAGTACATGTACCTTGCATCAAGTAAGAAGTTGTTTGGATAAAAAGAAGGCTTGAGCCGTATGACGGGAAAGCTGTCACGTACGGTTCTTAGGAGAGTTAGGGGCAGTGATGCCCCTCGCTTATCCGACTAAATGAGCTGTCCAAATGGATGGCTTATTTTATTTTTAGGTTAACGTGGCTTTTTTCCAAAATGCTGGCGGTACCCCATGGCTATCAAGCTAAGAAAATATAACTCCCCCAGAACCAGATTTTGTCCTAATTTGTAATAAAAGAGCTCATTTTTTCGTTATGGGGGGTGACCTGTTTTCTTAAGTTGATGGATGTGTGGTGCTACCCCGTGTATGTTTAATTGAAAAATAATTTTGTCATAACGTTACCAACGCAAAATTCCGTCTGCACTACATGAAGTACCAACACATTCTAAATATAATCGGTAGTAACCAGAAGAAGGAGCTATTAGTGTTATACCTAAATCTCCTGTAGGAGTCATGGTCCGACCAAAAACTGTATTACCTGTTTCATTATTTTTTACATATACTTGAACTGGGTTGCGATTGTTCGTTCGATGACTATATCCTAAATAAAATTTAGTTCCACCTTTTAAATATACTAAGGAAGTTGATTTCAATCTTTGACCATAACTAATATTAACCGCTTTAGTAGCTGCAAGTCCCTCAGTGGAAAATGATAAAAATGCAATTATTGCTGTGAATACACCTACGTAATATTTAAATCTTCTTTTCAATGAGATCACATCCTTTGAAATTAGATTTTATTACATTCATAAATATTGGATGGATGGTATTATATCCCCTTCCTGATTTCTATTTTTTCAAATAAGTGTTTCTGTTATATATTTGTTTTTCCTGTTTTCGAATCTTTATCTAAGGATTCTTTCTTAATAAATATAGCTTGTTTTATTTAACAAACGGTGTAGAGCAATAATAGGGGTCATCATATAAAAAAATTGTACCTTTGAACACAGTTTGGACACTAGTTGTTCAAATGGATACATTTTAGGTCACCATACATGCCCATCAACCTTAGCTTGATGGGTATGTATGGTGACCCCTAATAGTACATCCATCCACCATCAGCAAAACAGTAAAATCTTATTTTCCCTATGACAAAATGAATTTATTAAAATTCAAAAAAGAGGTTCTTGTACATTAATAAGTTAAAAATTATCTGAGCGTACAGAATTCTCATAATTAACTGTAGTAAGATGGAATTCTTGTTTTTGGGGCGTTATAAAATTCTTAAGTTGATGGGGATGGGGTCACCATATCAAAAAAAGAAAATTGTACGTTTAGACATAATTTAGACACATTTTATCCGGTTCCCTGTACGTTAAGGGATTAGTTTGTATATTTGAGGAGATGTACTAGACAGATGTGAATTTAGGGGAATCCAATATTTTCTATTCAAATATGATAGAATGGAAATATATACAAAACGGAGGAAAAACAAATGAACTCAATCACAAAACAGTTTATTAATGATATCCGGCAAAGAAAGAACAATTATTTAGAAAATGTATTAATAGCAATACAACACCCTAAAAAAGAGCAATCTGAACAGGTCATTCAAAATATAGTAGAGAAGATGGATATGATGATCAGTTTAGTTGCTACTTACATGGCTATTGAATCAGAATCTATGAAAGAATTAAAAGAGCTTCAGGAAGAAATTATTCATGCTCAAGCATATATTCAAAAACGAAAATTTGAAGAAACACAGAGATAAAACCCTGTGTTTTTACTTGGTCGTCTATGACGCTAATCTTTTATAAATCAAATTAGATGTAGTTTGATTATTGTTTTGGCATAATCCATACAATTTGTTGAATGCGTACAATATACGGTACCGTATCTTCAATGAGCAAATGATCTGGTTTCACATCCTTTAACTTGCCTCTTACATTACCTCTTACAGTTTCAATAACCACATGTTTACCAATTACTGATTGTAATGTCTGATATACGTAGGGATTAGGTACACTTACCATATTTTGTTCACTAAAGTCATTTCCCTCCAAATAACTCATTCTATAAGACTCCTTTCTAACTTGCATTCTTTCTCCTAATATATGATATAAATCTTATAAATATGCTAGAAGGATAATTCATTATATGAACGAAAATAACATTTTAATAAGGTACGTTTTCTATTCCTAAATTACTAAAAAATTATTAATATAAGATTATTTTTTAGTAGTTAATAGGTAATGATATAGGGATATTTTGAATGTACATTTAGGTTGTTCTTTTCAAGATATTTATCATTTTAAATACGCCCTTTATTAGAATACTGCTCATACTTTTTTTGAGATCCTTTAGTAATACGTGCGTTAAGTAAAATTGCTAACAACAAAAACACTCCATATTTTCCCCCTGTAGCTCCTATGATAATCACACTACTACAAACAAGTACAATTAATAGGAGAAACGAAACTAAATAAATACGGTTATAGTTCTTTGACATCTTCTCGTATTTTATGCGTTCTTTCCTTGCATCCATCTAAATTCCTCCTTTAAATTATCTAATTCACTATAAAATAAATATCGCTCTTAAAAAGAAAACACTCTATCGTTTCAAATAATTAGTTTGTTTTTTTATCAACTAATTTATATAAGATAAAAAGAAATACTACCAATATTAAGCTTTCCACCATGATAATCCCGACCCTCTCCTTCCTTTTAACCCCATCACATCCGATGAAATTTATGTATATCCTATTATTATCAGCAACAAACAAAAAGGATCATCCCTTTTCGTAAAGGATCATCCTTTTCTTCGTTCATTCAACAATTTTTAGGTATTCTTGATTAATTAAAATAACAGCCGGTCCATCTACAAGAATTCCACCAACTTCAATTTTTTCATAAGACTCAATCTTAATAGAAGTAATCCCTTTCCGCTTCTTTAACTCGTTACTTAATTCTTGCGTTGGCATGTGTTTCATATCTTCACTCCTTCTTATTGTTTCATTTAATCTTATTATGTTAAATGAATTATAAAAATGGTTTCTAGTTCTAGAAATTCCATCATTTTTTATCGTTGACCATATATTTAGATGTTACCAACTCGCGTATCTCTTTTATGAAAAGAAGATAAACAATTACTATTCACTGTCTCAGTAAATGTAAAAAATTCTTAAAGATAGAGATGAGATTGATTGTTTTTTCTTTTAGAAATAATGACTTAGATATATATACCTAAAACAATGAAAGCCCTACCTCTCTTTCATCCTTACGGCTCCTTGTCCGTGCCAGTGTGAATCAGGATTGCAAAAATCAAGTGACTATTTGATCGAGTTATTTAATGATACTTCGAACGTTCGTAAAAGAAATGTAAAAATAAAAATGGATTAGATTGAAGTAATAACAAAAGAGGTTCCTACTCTAAAAGTGAGTTGAAGAAGTTGAATGTCTTTGAAATGATTTATTTTTAATAATAATCATATTCCCGAAAAATTCAGGATATTTTCGGGGGATGTAATACATTATCTATAATGAACCTTAACAGAAACTTTTTAATTGATTTTCAGTGATCCCTTTAATTAATCCCAGTTCACTAATCAAAAATTCATGTGCGTTATCCAACATTTTTTTTTCGCTTGTATTAAGTGCTTTTTCTTTCTTCATACGCATTAGATCACGTACAACTTCAGCACCTTCTTGTATTTTACCCGTTTTTATTTTGTCCGTGTTCACTTTATATCTTTGTTTCCACGGGAGTAATCTATCTGATTCTCCATGCTGAAAAATGTGTATGATGTGTTTTAATGCAAGTATATCAGTAACTGGGCGTATACTCGAACTCAATATTTTACCCGTAGGAATCAAGACTTGCATATTACTGATTGACATTTTTATGACATAATACTGTTGTTTTTCCCCTGAGAATTCTTTTTCTTCTATGGCTTCAATTATACCTGCTCCGTGCATTGGATAAACAATGTTATCGCCAATTTGAAACATATAATCCACCTCCATATATGGTAACCTTCTTAAGCTTAACATACATGTTATTTTTTATCAAATATTTAATAATATCATAAATTTATTTTTAGTGTCAATCACTTTTTCTTTAAAAATTAAATTAAGTAAAACAGCCCTAATAGACAAATTACTTAATAAAAATAAACGAAACGATATTAATAAGCTCAATAAATCAATCTTGGAAATAAAAGTAAGCCTATGACCTATTTTTACACGTATCTCGGTCGAACCCCAAATAAAAAGAGACGCTACTAAGTTAAAAAGACTAGGAAAATAAATCCTAGTCTTTTTAACTTATACTATTTATTTCTATATTAGGGGTCACCATACATGCCCATCAAGCTAAGGAAAAATTAATACCCCTAAAACAAAAAAACGCCATTCTTTCGAAAGAATGGCGTTTTTTCAGTAGATACTTCCCTAAAATTTTGACATAAATGATAATGTAAAATGGTTATTTCCTGTATTCTTCCATCCCTTTATAGTAATCAATCTTTTCTTCAATTTTCACCAGATTATCCTTCAACTCTTTAATTTCTTTAAGGACTTTGTTTTGATGTATTTCTAACAATTCTCGTCTAGATCTTATTGTAGGTTCACCTTGACTTCGTAAATCAGAAAAAAGTTTCATATCTGTGACTGACATTCCTGTTACTCTTAAACGGATTAAGAAATTGATCCAAGAAATATCAGCTTCTGAATATTGACGATAACCATTGATATCTCGGCTCACCTCATTAAGTAACCCAATTTTTTCGTAGTAACGTAAAGTGTGCACAGTAAGTCCTGTTATTTTTGAGATTTGTTTAATAGTAAATATCTTTTCCATAAAATTCATTATAACACAAAGAAAAGGGGTTGCTTTAGAGTGCACTCTAAGGTGTAACGTTTAATCAAGAGTTACTTTTTAATCAATTGATACTATGCAACATAGATGTACTAAATGATTAAAAATTTAAATTGATAAATTCTTAGGAGGCAAATGCAATGAGTAATGAACGTTATCAGCGTGGCTGGAAAAAACTAATGGAAGTAGATGGAGAAGGTGGGCAACGTGTTATAGATTCACTAAAAGATATTGCTCCTGATCTCGGTAAATATGTTGTTGAATTTGCTTTTGGTGACATCTATCCTAGAGAAGGATTAAACCTCAAACAACGTCAATTGGTTACAATCGCATCACTAACTACACAGGGTGGCTGTGAACCACAACTTAATGTCCACATTAACGCGGCACTTAATGTTGGTCTCTCACCAGATGAGATAATAGAAGCAATCATGCACTGCATCCCTTACACGGGCTTTCCACGAGTCCTTAATGCAATCTTTGTGGCAAAACAAATTTTTGAAGAACGTAAGCTGAACTTAGGATAAGATACTATTAATGAATAAGCTCAGTCGAATCAATTACCTTATTTTTATAATAGGGGTCACTATACAATTACTATCAACCTAAGATGAATTTATACCCATAATTCATAGAAAGCGTTATTCTTTTTGTAGAAATATACAGTGGTCTGACCCCATTTGGTGAGACAAAGAAAAAACACCTAGACAACATGTTTCCTATAAGCTATAGGTGACATGTTATCTAATTTTCTCTGAATCCGTTCATTATTATAGTAGTGGATGTATTCATCCACAGTTTGTATTATACTAGCATTATTCGATTGTTTTATATTTTGCGCATAGAATCCTTCGGATTTCAAGTGAGAATGAAAGGATTCTATGAGGGCATTATCATGGCAGTTTCCTGTACGAGACATGCTTGTGATAATGCCTTTTTCTTTGGCATATGTTTGAAATTGTTTTGATGTATACACTTTTCCTTGATCCGAATGTAAAATCGTATCAATCACATTTCGCTTTCTTAAAGCTTCTTTTAGAGTATCTAATACAAGAGAAACATCCTGTGTCTCACCTATTTTATAACTTATAATTTCATTGTTAAACCCATCTATAATAGATGAAAAATAAAGAGTCTTATTGCCGAACATCAAATACGTGATATCCGTGAACCATTTTTCATTAGGCTTGGTAGCTTTAAATCTTCGTTGTATTCTATTTTTAGCTACCACTGGTTCATGACCGAGTACAAATGTCTTTTTCTTTTTTCTAACCCGAGATAATACGTTGTATTTTCTCATGATACGTAATACTTTTTTATGATTGATTACGATGTTAAATTGATTACGTAGACAAGCTGTAACCCGACGATATCCATACCGATATTTATGATGTTGACATATTTCTATTACGGTTTTTTCTTCATGATTAGTTACTGTTTTCTCCTGCTTTTTCCAACGATAATAAGTAGCACGTGAAATATCAAATATGGAACACAGTTCTGCAATTGTAAAAATTGATTGCCATTCCTTTATCATTTTCATTATTTCTTCTTTTCCTCCCACCTCCTTAAAATTTCTTGGCACTTTTCCAGCAATATAATCTTTGCCTTTAAATAACGTATTTCTAATTCTTTTTGTTCAAGTTCTGTTAACTTTTTTAAGCCTTTTCCATGTACAGATTGTCTTCCAATAGATTGTTCAAACCGATAGGTTTCGCCTTCACGATACCATTTCATCCAAGTTTTAATTTGAGCCACATGTTTAATTCCTAAGGCATCCATAATTTCTTTATTTTTGAATCCTTGGTGTTTCATTTCAACTACTTTCCACTTTATTTCGGCGGGATAATGCGTCTTTTTCCCCATACGAAAAACACCTCCATTAAAATCATAACTGATACTTACGATTTAGAGAGGTGTTTTTTATCGTCTCATTCTCAGGGTTCACTCCAATACAGAAAGGATGGCGTTTTTTTTCATGCTATGGATACACAATTATCTAAACTTGATAGTGATGTGACATTTGATAAGAAAACGGAAAAAAACCTAAAGCCTTTGTGATATTCTGTAAGTACAGCATGTTAACGTACAATAATTTAATGATAAAAAAACAAAAACATTTTTTAGGAGGAGAAAGTAAAAATGCAAACTATTTCATTAAAACAAGCTAATATCAAGACAACTAGCAAGGCTTTAGGGATTTATCCTAAATCTCTAACACCCGATAACCAATTACCTAAAACAATTGGTATCCAATTATCTAGCAAACAAGCTATAGATTTAGCTACAAAGTTACTCGTTGCTGCACAAGATTGGGACGAAGTAAGAATAACTGCATTTAGAAGGGATAATTCAATAACTATTACTACCAAACAAAGTAAAATATAAGGGTTTTACTGGATGCACAAGCTTCTTCCAGTATAACGCTGTTAAATATCCAAATAAAAACCCAGTGATATCATGCACACGTACTGATGTCACTGGGTTTTTATGAGTGTAACATTCTGTAAGTTTTGTAAAACTCGTTTTCTGTTTTTCATTTTACCTTAATTTGTAAATGATTTATAATTACTTTATTCGGAATAGTCAGATACTATAGTTAAACCATTATTTAATAAGAGGAATTTACAAATGAAATTAACAGGACTAGAACCATTGTATAACAGTATGATTGAACAAAGCCTTCAACGTGTGAAATTTTCAATAACCATTAATAAAGCCGTTTTTAGTATTATTTACATAATAGATTCTACGCCTCATGCACTTGCTATTGGAGTAAGAAATAAAAATCTCTTCTTTGAAGTTGCCGTCAAAAAAGGATTTGTTATTAATCCGTATTTAGGTGACAAATACGGGGCCATTTGTGAAGCACTAGGATTAACTTCAAGTCCTTCACAACCTTTTAGTCCTAAAAAATTTTATGAGGAAATTAACAACAGAATTCCAAATACCACAAGCCCAAGACAGATTCCAAAACCAAGCGACTTTGCACCTTATAGAAAAGATGTAGAAGAACCGGAGAAAATTTACTTTTATGACTGGAGAGACAACACAATAAGGGGTGAAAAAGTTAGACCTAAGAACCTCACTAAAACCAAACAATGGCTGAGTGAAGAGGCATATAAAATGTGCAAAACCTATAATATTAGTAGTTGTTGGACTGCAGATCCAGCTAAAGAAAAAGAATTCACATTACCAAGGTAAGCACTTAAATACAAGGAGAGATCTTATGAAATACGTTCAAGATTGTGAAGACCAAGAAACATATTGTTTCCATGATACAACTTCATCAGATTTGGCAAACCTCTATCGTTATCGAGTACGTTCTCCCTTAATTGAAGCGTGTATTGAGGGCGGTACAATAAATAATACAGAAATCATATCTTTTACCCTGCAAAATGAACGTTATAATTTCACAAGATATTATCTAACATCTTTGATTAAATTTGCTTTTAATATTCAAAGGCGTTTAGGCTATGAAGAAACATATTACATGCCAATTGAATATGGAGAAAATGTTAATCGTCGAGAATATTTTGAAGATACATTAGCATTAGCAAATTCAATTTCTGACGAGATGTTTTATGAAGCGGTTAAAGAAATACAAAATATATACGAGCATACTCAATACATGTTAAAAACATGTAATCTAATAGAAGAAGGAGGATATGTACGAGTCTATCGCTCTTTAAATGCTATTGAATTACCACTAGCCCTTCGACAAATAGAAATAGGTGGTTTAAATAATCCAGAGTTTTCATTTGAAATTGATACAAATATTCTATTATCTGGCGAGTGCCTTCATGATAAATTGGATATAGAGTATAGTCATAAATGGATTAAAGTTTGTGTTAAAGTTCCAGTTGAGGACATTATTATGCATCCGGATTTTATATTAACGAAATATGCTAAAAGAGCTTTTCCAGCTAACAGCTTAAAATGCGAAAATGAGATTTTGTTTGTAAATAGACATCCTAGAGGGAAAATGACATTTAAAACTAAAGATATATATCACATAAACAAAGAGGCTTGTTATGAAAGTATTGAAAAATTGAATCAACATAATGGACACTTGGACATTGCTACTAAACAATATACAAGTCATTATAGGTATATAAATGATGCTACATATTATTTAATGATGGATGCTCAATTTTTAATATTAAACAGCCAATTACAAGATACGCTAGCAAAGTTAAAGCCCCGTTTAAGAAAAAAAGTAATAAAAAGCCTTAATGAATGGGACGCTTAATTTTGACAAATATATATCAATTGTAAACTCTCTAAAAAGTACGCTATATTTATGTATTGAAGAGCAATCTGTAAGGATTAGTTGCTACATATAGTGAGTTTACGCAGAGAAAAGATACAGTCACGAATTATCGTGGCTGTATCTCTTTTTTGAGGAGTGTTCCCACAACACACTCTATACATATAGGCTTTTCTTTTGTATGGTAGAAGCTATTTTGATATGATATATACGTACAAACACTTGCAAAATTACAAACACAACAAAGACAGTCTGGCATAACTGTCTTTGTTGTGTTTTTTCGTAAAAAGAGACGGTCCAAAGTCCGCCTCTTTTATGTTTTCTCTATGATTTTCTTTACTTCTTCAATCGTGAGTTCACTGGCTTGTGCAATGGTTTCTATTGGGACTTGTAAACGATGCATACCGAGAATCATTTGACGTTTCCCTTGCTGAACGCCTTCTTGAATACCTTGTTCTCGCCCTTTATTTAATGCATGTGCGATGCCTGCCGCTTCATCCATTAGAATCTTTTCCCGTGCTTCATACGCTTGACGGAATGAAGCATCTTGACTCATATGTTCCCATTTATCGAGCGCCTTCTGTAACATTGGATCTTGGTTCACTGCAATCGCCTCCAAAATTTGTGTTAAGTGTTCATCTTCATTCGCAGGAAGTAATAGTAACCATCGTACAAAAGAATCTTCCCACGGATTGACCTTTTCTTCTCGCCATTGTTGCATGAGTTTTGGAATTTCTATAAGATGAATTTCAATTTCATCACTTAAAAGTTTCTGTTGTTGGATATTCCACAGTTTCCCCGTCGTATGAAACTCTTCATATTCTTTAAACATAACAAAATTCAATAAATTAATTGTAATGGTTTTATGAAGAGAACTATAGGGTTTTCCTTTTTTTAATTGAGACGCATACAACCGACTCCAGTAATACAAAGAGCGTTTTAGAATGTCATGATGATTATTCATCTGTATTTCTATATTAAGTTTCGTTCCTGTATCTAATGTGGCGGAAACATCGAGAATCGATAACTTATCTTCTTCATGTTCCCTATGCAGATGTGGATCTTCAAATTGAAGCGATTGAATCGGTGATTCTAACGAATCCCTTAACATTGCGTTCAGAAATGTAATGAGAATTTCTTCGCTTCCCGATGTACCAAATAATTGTTTAAATGCAAAATCAATGCGTAAATTCACTAATGATGGATTGGCCATGGATTTCCTCTCCCTGCCTACTACTTTCTTTTCATTGTACCGAAAAAAGGCGGAAACATGCAAACAGGCTCTTATGATTAACATAAGAGCCTCACTGCAGATACATACAATAGATTAAATAACGACCATAAACTGACTTAAAAAACACCTGACAAATTCACAAAAGAAATCATGATTAGTATACATTTTATTTGAAATACATACAAGGAATGGTGAAATACATCGTTTTTTCATCATTGATTTATGATATGATACACTTGCGGATTTTGTTTGGCAACAAGCTATGTAGGGATAATATACGTTTCTCAATCAGCACATTTTCTGAAAGTAGCATGTCTTACTACTCATAAGACAAGCTATATTTATAATGTTCAAATGATACAAGAGGTCTCCAATTCAGGAGACCTTTTTTACATATTTGATATCATATTCCGCTTATTTTTTTACTACTAACCTTCTATTTCACAAGATATTGCTGTAATTCCTTTATTAGAAGTTCCGCACCTTCTGGACTCAGAACAATCTTTCCATTTCCTAATGAAACATTCCTTTCTGAAATGTCGCCTGTTATCACACAAGCTTGTTGAGGTTTATATTTCTGCAAAATGATTTGATCACCTTCCACAAATATTTCCATTGGATCTTTTTCTTCAATGTCCAAAGTTCGTCTAAGTTCCATTGGAATGACAATACGCCCTAATCCATCCAAATTACGAGTAACTCCTGTTGCTTTCTTGAACTACCACCTTTGATTTGTCTTATTTTACCATGATTATCTTAACAAAAAATTCTCAATAAAGGCCTCACCATATCCAAAAAAGAAAATTGTACGTTATCAAGACCTAATATCAAAAAAACTTGTAAAAATAAGCTGTTTTGCATATTGGTCATGTACAATATGTCAAACAGCCTACTAGATAACACGCAATTCAACTAAAGCGTACGTTAATGGAAGGAATATCATTCAAACATTAAGATTTTAGGGTCTTTATCGTAACAGTGAACAAGCATAGCGTGTAATTGTCCCCGATGATGATAAACGTGTGCTAATATCTCTAACAGCCATTCATATCTTGTATAAGTCAAATCCCAATATGAAGTAGTTTGAGATAGGAGTTCTGCCTCGGATAAATTCATATATTTATTTTTTAATGATTCAAAATTGGTAAGGAAACCATCTTTTATTGAGTCTAAGGTTTTATATGCTACTCCTGAATAAAAATTTTCCATTTCTTCTTGCGTTGCTTCTTTTGAAATACGCCAATCAGCTTCACAAATCACTGCCATATGTTCTAATAGTTCCCCGATAGAATGCTTATTAGGTGTTGGTCTTTTTTGTAAATCGTCTTCCTCTAAATTGCCTATTATTTCAATTACTGTTTTTACAGCTACTTCAATTTGGTGTAATACACTTTCACAATTCATAAGTAACCTCCTTGTTAAACTCTACTGCCCTTTAGTTAGAAAAGGGAGGGAAACGGTGTTCCCTTAGATTTTTGTATAAACCTCCGCATAAACAATTTTTAACTGTTCAATTGCTATAGGATAAGCCGGATTCTTATCGGCTGTTATGACACGAGGTTTAGAAACATGCAAAGACCGCAAAGCTTTCTTAAAGAGGTGCTTTGCAGCCTGTTTGTCTCTTGTTTTACTGAGGTAAAAATCAATCGTGTTTCCTTCGGAATCCACGGCACGATACAGGTACATCCATTGCCCTTTTACTTTGATATATGTTTCATCGACTCTCCAGTCATTGGTTTGTTTGAGGTGACGTCGGATTCGTTTGTCCAATTCAGGACCATACTGATGAACCCAACGCATAATCGTTGTATGGGAAATGGATAAACCCCGTTCTTCCATCATTTCCACCAAATCACGAAAACTGAGGTTGTACCGTAGGTACCATCTTACCGTTAACAAAATAATATTAGGTTGGTAATGTTTCCACTTAAATAAATTTTGCAGTTCCATACTGATCACGTCCTTTTTTAGAATATTAGTATCAGTATGTCCAAGTTTAGGAGATTACTTGCAAGCGGCTTCGTTTTTTTGCACCAGAACCTTAAAATGTGCGTGCTACCCCATTTACAACATTAAGCTTGTTCCCACTCTTTTCTTAAAATCCCCATTTTAATTGCATCAAAATATTTACTATCTACCATTCTTGCTTGTCTTATCCTTGCTTCTTCTTTCATCCCCATTTTTTCTGCAACTTTCATCATTCTTATATTTCCTGACCAAGTTGACATTCCTAATCGATGCAACTCAGTAGATCTAAATAGAAAATCAATCCAAAGTTTATAAGCCTCCGCACCATATCCACCGTTCCAGTAATTTTTATCATAAATAACAATACCGGTTTCTAACCAATTAGTATTTTTATCTACCCAATAACAACCTACTGTCCCAATTAATTTATCTTTAACAAAAATAATTAATGTATTAGGTACATTCGGAAAAATCCAATAATCATTCTCCCAACTTTCCATAAAATCTTCTTTTGTTATTTTACGTTCAGGTATATATGGACCATTCCATTTCTTTGCTTCTTGTTCTTTTTCTTCATATTTCCAATAATATAATTCATCAAAATCTCGATAAGTTGCTTCTTTCAATACAATTTTTTGTCCAACAATTTTAATCATAATAACTAAGTTTCCTCCTAAATATCTATTTCATCCATATATTAATATTATCACAAAATTCAAAACTCCTTCCTTAACTAGGAAGCTCTATTAATATAAAAAGAAATCAAATAGCTTTAAAAGTAAACTTTTAGATATTTGTTTACATTTGATAAAGAGAGAATCAAATTCCTCCCTAACATCATCTCATCCCTTTATTAGTCCCAATCAGTTCGCTAAGAAATATGGCAAGCAATTGTTCTAGCCTGTATCCTTTCGATGGAATGGAAATGATATAATCTATCTGAGATAGTAACTCACATCAGGAGGTATATATTGTGCTAAATGAGGATTTAAAGATTATTTTGAATAAGATTGAAGCGTTGGACAATCTTGAAATTGAGCTGGAAGTTGATGACACTGAAATTGAAACTATATCTATTCACCTATTTTCAAGAGAGGAATTTGAAGAAGGACAATTAGGATACAGTGTAGATGAAGAAGATAATTCTTTAACTGGGGATAGTGAAGGTGATTGGAAAGAAACTTGGTATGTAATTGGATACGATGAAAATTTAGGAGACCCGATTTTTGTAGATATTGAAGATAAAAATTACCCTGTAATGACCGCAATGCACGGCGAGGGTGATTGGGAACCAGAAGTAATGTTTTCATCACTAAATGAGTTTTTAAAGTATGTATCAAATTAAAGGGACGAAATATCCGTCCCTTTTTGTTATTTAAACTGCTAATTTAGATGCTAAAAAGTTGTTGTTTGGGCTGAATAGACATCTGATTTTTTATCTTCCCTCCCAAAAGGGAACCCGTTAATAAACACAGGACTCTTTTTTGTTTTTATCAAATGTAAACTTTTAAATATTTGTTTACATTCAAATCCTCTAAAACATTGACTTTATACTAATTCCCCTGACATTCTCAAAATTAACCGAAAAAGTATACATTCAAAACATTATACATAAAGAGATTGAAAGACCTATAGACAATATAAATATCTCATTGAAATTAAAATACTTATACGTAAGACATAATAAATTTTATTTACTTGATTAATACTCTTCCTTTTCTTTTATGTGTTAATAAATGGTAAAAAATGATAGTATCCTATAAAATATTTTCTATACTTATGACTTAACTAAGGAGGTTGTTCTTTGCTGACATTATTAAGAATTGTATTCGGATTAATTAGTTCCTTTTTAGCTATATATAGTTTAATAACTGATACATTTGAATTCATGTCTCTTATGACCTTATTTATGGGGTTAATGTTTTTAATGTTCGGTCTTTCTGATTTAAAAGAAAATCGAAAAGCTTCAGCATATACATTTTTTTTAGCATCAGGATTTATTATATTTGTTGCAATCTATACTTTCATTTTTTTACATGCATATACATAGAAAAAAATGAAAGTTAACATAACTCCACTTCTCGGTAGCAAACATGTTAATGCCGTAATTACATAAAGAAAAAGAATCCCTTATGATTTCTGGGATTCTTTTTCTTGTTTAAAGTTTGCTCACACAAATGATCTGCACATCAATTCGGTTTTGATATACAGATCATTTGTATGATAATTTTTATAAATAAGTGCAGAGAATTCTATTACATGAATGCTTTTAGAAGTGTTGCTACTAATGGAATTACTCCACCTAAGAATGATAAAACTGCCATTGCGATTGCCATATTATTTCCTCCTCTTTAAATTTCTGAATATTAAGAATTATATAAATTAATTATATTGCAGATTTAAGAATATAACAATATCTTTTTTTATTCTCTCTAAGATTTCGAAATATGCCCTTAACAACATTTTTCACGCCACATTTATTCATGATAATTAAGTTCACTTTTTTCGTTTTTGGGTATTCGCTTTTCTTAGCTTGATGGTGATGTATGGTGACCCCTGTAGGGAAAATATAAGAAAAATGACTAAAATTGAGGAAGAAGAAATGGCGTGCAGAACGTGAATTTGAACGTGCGCAAGAAAGAATTGCAAAGAAAAAAGAAATGGTATATTAATATATACATATCGAAAGTGATAATGTGATAAAAACTTCATATATCTTTTAGTATACTAGGGGGATTGTTTTAGTGTTTTGGAAAATACTTTTTCTTTGTATTAGTGTAGTGTTGAATGGCTTGACTTTTTTTGTTGCTCTATTTGTTGGGATAATGGCAACAGATGCTCCTGGGAGTGGACTAACTGAATTTTGTCTTGGATTCTTTATGATTCAGGGAATCCCTCTTATTTTACTCATTATTAGTGTGTATTGCTTGGTAAGGAAGCCGAAAAGTGATCAGAAAGCCAATTGAATGTATTGTAAAAATGACGATAGAAATTGTTGCAGTCAGAACACCAGGTGAGTACTATAGCTGGTGTTCTTTTATATTCATTTAAACGAATTGTAAAAGCACAAAGAGACACCTAAAATTGTGTCTTTTCTTTACATAAAATCCCCACACAATGTGCAGGGATCAAGTGTAAACTAATACTTTTTGAAGGAGCAACTTTATAATAGTACATCCATCCACCATCAGCAAAACAGTAAAATCTTATTTTCCCTATGACAAAATGAATTTATTAAAATTCAAAAAAGAGGTTCTTGAACATTAATAAGTTAAAAATTATATGAGCGTACAGAATTCTCATAATTAACTGTAATAAGATGGAATTCTTGTTTTGGGGGCGTTATAAAATTCTTAAGTTGATGGGCATGTATGGTGAGGCCAGATAAGAGATGTAATAAAGATGAAAGTAATTAGTTACTTTCATTTTATTTATGTTAACATGTTAGTAATCACTTACTTACATATCGGATGGAGGAATTAAAATGGGAAAGCCAACAGCAAAAGAAAAAGTTATGGAAGCAGCAACTATATTATTTGGTGAAAAGGGGTATACGGCAACGACAATTCGTGAAGTTGCAGAAAAAGCTGGGGTAAGCGAGCTTACAATTTTCCGTAATTTTAAAAATAAGGAAAATTTATTTCGAGAGAGTATTATTTTGCGGACAACACCAGTTGCTTTGTTGAAGGAACTAGAAGAGAAGTTTACCGGTAATTTGAATCAAGATCTTACAAAAATTGCAGAAACATATATTCAGGTAAACTTACCAAAGTTAAATTATATTTGGGCAGCACTACTGGAATCTAGACAAAACAGTGAAATGAAACGATTACTTCATGAATTAAATGCACATTTAGTAGATCATCTAGAAACGTATTTACAGCAACTTGGAGAAAAAGGACACATTATTCCATGTAATTATCGCTTAATAGCGAACATGTTTTATGGACAATTGTTCTTATATATTATGAATGTCAGCATAACGGAAGAAGATATTCAATTAGAAGAGTATATTGAGGCATGTGTAAATCTATTTATGAATGGGATTTCATTTAAGGAAAACTAAAGGGGGGGGAAATGGAAAACATGCGAAACATATTTGTGTTAATTGCATTAGTTTCAGGATTCTTTATGGCAATTCTAGACTCAAATATTGTAAATATTGCATTGCCAGGGATGGCAAAGACATTTCATACTTCAATAGATGCGATTTCTTGGATTGCAAATGGATATAATGTTGCTTTTGTGACCTGTTTATTAATGGCAGCTCGTCTTGCAGACCAATTTGGCCGCAAGAAGCTGTACCTTATTGGCTTACTAGGATTTTCTATTAGCTCATTTATGTGCGGAGTAGCGTCATCTTTTCAAATGCTAGTGATTTTTCGCGTATTACAAGGAATCTCTGCGGCTATCATTGTACCTGTTGCGATGCCGCTTGGACTTGAACTTGTACCGAAAGAAAAACAAGGCATGATAGGTGGAGTTATGGGAGCTTTTGGCGGGTTAGCTGCAGCGATTGGTCCGTCACTTGGAGGAGTTTTAATAGATAAATTAAGTTGGAACTGGGTATTTTTCATCAATGTTCCAGTCGGTATCTTTTCTTTAATCTTCATCTTTCTTTTTATTAAAGAATCTTATGATCATACCGCAAGTTCTAAAATAGATTGGGCAGGTATGGTTACTTCATCATGTGCACTATTTTTACTTGTTTATGCTTTGATACAAGTAAATAAAGCGACTTTAAGTCCGTTAAGCATAAGTCTTCTCTTTGTTATTTCTATTATAAGTTTTATGTTATTTATCTATATTGAAAAGAAAAGTAAAAATCCGATGTTGCCCCTTTATTTATTTTCATATGATAAATTTTCACTTTCAAACCTCGCGTTATTTTTTGTAGGTATGGGGTTAATGAATTTTTTATTTATCTTTGCATTTTATTTGGTCCAAGTAGAAGGAATGAGTGAACTGAAGTCGGGAATGATTATTAGTACACTAGCGATTGTATCGATAATAATTACGGCAATTATGACACCAATCGCTGCAAAACGCGGAAGCAGTGTGATTAGTAGTGTAGGTGTTATTGCATTTATCGTTGTCTCATATTTATTCGGTCATATGGAATCAAGCTTTTCGGCTTGGGATTATATTTGGAGGCTTGTGATTGTAGGGTTTGGCGCGGGATGTACACTTGCTCCACTTACAACAACTGCAGTATTAAGTGTGCCAATTGAAAAATCAGGTATTGCATCAAGCATATCTAATATTTCGAGAACATTGGGCAGCATTGTGGGAGTAGCTGTATTAGTCGTTTTATTAAATCAACAATTATTGAATGAAAAAGAAAAAGTAAATCAACAAGCAATAACAATGATTCAAAAAAGTAATCAAACAAATTTAGAAAAAAAACAAATATTGCAAGCGATACAATCAGTTGATAAGCAGGAACGAGTAATAGTAGAGTCAAAAGAGGGAAATGAATTATATGAACAAATGAGGTGGAAATATAAACATGCAGTTATACGTAGTTTCAATCAAACATTTTTAATAGGGGCATTTATTTTTCTTTTGGCACTTATTTGTAATGTAGTAGAAATATACATGAATAGAAAGAGGGGTTCTGGTGCAAAAACCATTTGATAGAGATATAGAACCTACATGGCCTATTCAATGACAGATTATGATGCAATTCCAAATAACTTATGTATGAACCCAACTTCATTTTGAGCAGACTTCACCTGTAGGTTAAGTTGTCCTTTTTTCATCATATGCATGGCTTCAACGCCGCTCAATATAGAAGTGGCTGTTTCATACGATTTGAATCCTAACATAGAACGTACACGTTTCTTAATGAAACGGTGATCCTGTTCCACTATATTATTGAGATATTTAACTTGCCTTATTTGTATGCCTTCAGGCATATGTTTCTCTTCTTTTAACTCTTGAATCGCTACGGGATAGGCCGGGTTCTTGTCTACTGTTATAACACGAGGTTTACAAATATGAGAAGCAGCCAAGGCTTTCTTGAAAAAGCGCTTGGCTGCTTGTTTATCTCTTGATTTACTTAGATAAAAATCAATGGTATTCCCTTCTGAATCAACGGCACGATATACATACATCCATTGCCCTTTCACTTTAATATAAGTTTCATCGACTCTCCATGAATCATTTGTTGTTTTAAGATGATGTCGTACTTTCTCTTCTAATTGAGGTCCATATTGATGAACCCATCGCATAATCGTTGTGTGAGCCATGGATAAGCCTCGTTCCTCCATCATTTCCACCAGGTTACGGAAGCTCAAATTGTACCGTAGGTACCATCTTACTGTTAATAAGATTAGTTCCGGCTGATAATGCTTCCATTTGAACAAATTTTCCTTTTCTATATCGATCACACACCTTTTTCTAGAGTAATACTATCAGTATGTCCAAGGTTAGGAGATTACTTGCATGTATCTTGAATTTCTTGCACCGGAACCCGATATACAACCAAAATTACACAACATATCACTTCTTTCGAATGGTACAATTAGGAAAAAGGGGGAGAAGTAATGCAAAATCTAGAAATAAAAGAGATTAAACTACTTGATAAAGATATTGAAGAGCTTTCTGAACTTTTGAAAACTGTAGTAGATGATGGAGCGTCAATAGGTTTTTTACCTCCACTGGAACAAGAAGAATCGACAAAGTATTGGCAAACTGTTTTAGCACCAGAGGTGATATTGTTTATTGCCAAAATAAACAATAAAGTGGCAGGCAGTGTTCAATTGCATTTAATTACAAAGCCGAATGGAATCCACAGAGCTGAAATTTGCAAGTTAATGACTCATCCTAGCTTTAGACGTAACGGTATTGGACGTTCACTTATGCAAAAAGCAGAAGAAAGAGCAAAACAAGAAAGTAGGTCTCTTTTAGTATTAGATACTAGAGAAGGAGATCCTTCCAATAGATTGTACAAGTCATTAGACTATCAAGAATCCGGCAAAATACCGGGGTATGCAATTTCTCCGAATGGTGAATTTGATGCAACGGTTATTTATTATAAATTTATTTAGTTTTTTATTTGAAAAGAGAGATAGTTTTTAAACAACATTATTGGTATTTATTTCTGTGATGAATATTTGCAAGTAAGTTCCGTAAATAAATATTTAATATAGGAGATGGGAAAATGTTATTTTTCGAAGGGGAAAACATAAAAAATATTTTACTTCAATCTTGGTCGATAGAATCAAGTTCTAAGTGGACTTTAAACAATCCTGCAATGGGACAATGTGGTGTAACAGCACTAGTGATAAATGATTTGTATGGAGGAGAAATATTAAAGACAGAACTTGAAGAAGGATGGCATTTTTATAATGAAATCAATGAAAAACGTTATGATTTTACAGAAAGTCAATTTCCTAGTTCTATCGAATATATGGATGTTCCTTCTAATAGAGAAGAAGCTTTTGCAGATACAAATGACAAACAATATAATTATTTAAAGCAAAGAGTAAACGAAAAAATAACAAATGAATAGTAATTACCTTCCTTCGAATATTTTTATTCGTAGTTTTTTTTAATGTTATTCTTCGTATTCCAATTCTTTTTTTAGTTTAGCTGTTTTTTCTTTCAAAACTTTGAGTTAAATATTTAACTTCCGCTTTCGAGAATTATGTAAAGGAGCTGTCCATATGGGCAGCTTATTGTATTTTTTGCTTAGCGTGTTTTTTTCTAAAATGCTGGCGGTACCCCATCGCCATCAACCTAAGAAAACAGGTCACCCCCCATAACGAAAATTTTACCTTTTTACAGTTATTTATGAGAATTCGACTCATCTTTTTCGTTTTTGGGACAATTAATCCCTTAAGTTGATAGATATGTAATGATACCTACACTGTAACTGAAAAGTAACAATAATTACATTAATGGATATTTTGTTTCGTTAAATTAAAAAATATTACATTTTTGTTACAAAAACTATTGATTATATTTAAATATTATAATATAATTCTGTTTGTGGAAATAAAAACTAAAATTACACATTATTTGGGGGATATAGAAAATGAAGAAAGCTATTTTACCAATTTTGATGTCTACAATGTTTATCGTTCCTGCAGTATCACATGCAGAAAAACAAGATAATATGAAGCAGGACGCTCCAAAAGCAGAACAGACAATGCAACAAAGTGGTTGGGTAAAAGACGGAGAAACATGGTATTTCTATGATCAAAAGGGTATGAAGAAAACAGGATGGCTACAAGATGGAGGAAAATGGTACTACTTTGATGCAAGCGGAAAAATGAAAATGGGCTATATTGAAGATGAAAATGGAGCTTACTTATTAGGAACAGACGGTGCACTGTATACAAATACGGGATGGGTTCAATATGAGGGAGATTGGTATTACATTCTCGAAGGCGGAAATCTACACATGGGCTATCTTAAATATAATGATAAAACATATTATTTAGATGGATTTAGTAAAGGGAAAATGCGAACAGGTTGGATAGGAGAATTCCTACAAGGTAATTATTTCCTTCCTGATGGCTCAATGGTAACGGGTTGGAATTTAATTAATAATCAGTGGCATTATTTCAAAGATAACGGAGGTGCTTATAATGGCTGGTTAAGTTATCAAGGAAGCTGGTATTACTTTGTTGGTGCTAAGATGCAAACAAGTTGGGTACAAGATAAGGATAATTGGTACTATATGAATGCAGATGGCACAATGAAAACAGGTTGGGTACAAGATAATGGAAATTGGTACTATTTACAATCTAATGGTGCAATGGCAGTAGGAAAACATTTCATTGATGGTAAATGGTATTCATTCAAAGATAATGGCGTTATGATGTAACAAAGGGTTTTTTATTGAATAAATGACATCAGATATCTATTTTAAGATATTTCTATAATGAAAAAAGACACCTGTGAGGGTGTTTTTTTTCATCCCTCTGATTAATCTAGGAAGAATAACTTTTATAACAATAATGGGTAGTAAGTACTCTTAAGTTGATGGCGATGTGGTGCTACCCCACGTCCATCAACTTAAGAAAAATAAACGCCCCAAAACGAAAAAAATAAGCGGACTTCTGAAAATAACTATCTGTAGAGAAAGAAAATTTTTATTTAGGGGGTATATTAAAACCTTAGCTTGATAGCGATGTGGGGCGGGACCCATGCCCATCAACCTAAGATTAAGTAAAAGTCCGTTCAACTAGATTTTTTCTGTTTTCTAAAGAGGTGATATCAGCTATCTAAAAATCTGCATACCAAATAAACCCTAACGGGTTTCATTTTTTTAATTAAGCTACATGATTATGAGTAACGAAACAAGTGTATATGACACCCAATATATCAAAGACTGTTTTCTTCTCATATCGATGAGATTTCCTTCCGTTTTTCTGCAAAAAATTAAACAAACGAAGCAAGATTTTTGATAGTTCTTGAGTATCTTTTTGTAGAGCTTGATAAAGAAGTAGAAAGTAATCTTTAATAATATAAACCGCTTTATATTCACTCAGCTCTCGTTTCTTCTTGGTGAGGAGTAATTGACGCATTTGAAACATGGTGGAGGAACAAAGAAGGATACTAATTAATTGTCCATATAAATGACATTCTAACCGTTCTAATTTTACAGAATTACAATGATGAATACGAAAAAATGATTTCCATGTTTTAAATATCAATTCAATTTGCCATCGTAAGGAGTAAAAATCGTATACTTGTTCCCTTGGTAGGTATTCCGAAGGGATATTCGTAATGTAGAAGTTGATTGCACTAAGTCGCTTACTGCGTTCTTTATAGGTGATTTGCTTCTTGTGCTCTTTAGATGCTAAGTCCTTTTGTCTACGTTTCATTTGCGTTTCAGTTAATTTATACAGAATAAGTCTTGCAGGAAGTTTTTGATACATTCCAATATAAATCTCAGGAATCTCATATGTTTCACCAGACTGTAATTGGTCAATAAATTGCTCCATATCTAGTTGGACGTACTCAGAGTGTTTTTTTATTGTTCCATTTTGAAAGTATTCAGGCTCTCTATTCTTCTGATATATACGAGTATTGAGCTTTAATCGAGAAATAAAATAAGCACCACACTCGTCTATCGTATGCAGATCTTTCAAATCAAAATATCCTAAATCACGTATACATACATCGTGCGGTTGAAGAGACGTTAAGCAAGTAGAACCATAATTTTTATCATTGTGCTTTCCAGACCCTACATGAACATGTAAAAACTGACCACTAAGTAAATCGTACTCTAGTTGAATTTTCACACCAGCACTATGACCACTACCTCCTGAACCTTGATATGTAGAAGCAAATTTATCTGGAATCTGAAAATGTGTAGAATCCAATACACGAATACTGCGAAAATGGTTTGTATATAAAGTTGAAATCTTACTAGATGTACAGAGTTGTTGGTGGAGTAAATAGGTTAATATTTGTTGTAAAAACTGCACAGCCTGAGAATTAAATCGTTGATTGAGTCCTTCTGGACTCATAGAAATACCTGTATTCGTTTCTAAGCGACTACATAATTGTGTCAATGAAGTATGAGCTATATTTTGGCTTAACCAAACACATAGAGCCACTAAATCTTGAGCACGGTATTTACTTTTTCTTTGAACAAATCCTATCTCTCTAGCTAACTGTTCTAAAACATGTGGTGACATATATCGTTGTAATTCTTTAGAAAACAATTCTAGTTCATCTAAAATCGATAAATTCATACAAAAACGCCATCCTTTCGTGTATGTGGTTAACAAAAGAATAGCGTTTTTTTACATATAAGGAATAGTCTAAATTGCTACCTGAATAATAAAGACAAAACATTTTTAGATTCTTGTACATTTTTTATTTGGTTCCAAGATCCTCTATGAATTAATCACAATAAAATTTTCACTTCACATAGTTCATATTAGATGGTGTAAGGAATTTTTTAATCTGCAGTTTCTGTAGTAATTTCCATCCCATAAACCCAACTAAGAGGCCAACCAAATGAAAAATAATACTAGTAGTGTCAAAAGTACCTACTAACATGACAATATACAACAACTCAATGCTTAAAGTTAATTTAACAAAGAGCATAAAAGCTGCTTTAGAAGAGCGGAACCTATGAAATAGAATAGGAATTAAAAATCCCAATGGAATCAATAAGATAATTGGTTTAACTGCATGAGCTATCCAATAACCAGGTATGTTATATAGAAAAAGGGTATAGAAAGGTGTAATATCAATAAAAGTGCGAAGCAACCACATTACATCATGATTTCTTGAAAATTGCTCAATAATCCTAAGAAACCACTCACGACCAACGCTATTTCCTAAGTACTGATACCAAATAAAGAATAATATATAAGGAACAAATAGAGACCATGCAGAACGCTTTATGAATTTTTCATATGGAAAAATAGATTTTTGAAGCTCCCCTCCAATAGAATCTGGTTCTCCAAAATGTTGTATCGCCAATTGTTTTGCTTGCTCTATAGACATTCCTTGTTTAACATACTCTTCCTTTAAACTAATAAGATGATCAAGTAATTCTATAGCTAGTTCCTCACGGGCTGACCTATCTAGATTAGTCTTTTTTACAATACATTCTATGTAATTTTCAAACTCTTTCATGCGAATTCTCCTTTCCGACAAGCTTGAATAAGTGCAGTGATTTGTCCCCAATAATCCAGCTTCTTCTCTAGTTCCTGCTTTCCAGCCTTAGTAATACGGTAAAATTTCCTTTTCATTCCACTTTCTGATTCTCCCCAGTATGATTCAATCAAATTTTTTTGCTCCATTCGTTTGAGTGCTGGATATAGTGTGCCTTGACTCATATGGTAAACGTCATTGCTTTGTACTTTAAGTTTTTGAATGATTTCATAACCGTAAGTATCATGGTGAGAAATTATAGAGAGTACAAGTATATCAATGCTTCCCTTCATCATTTCTTTGTCCATTTTTTCACCTCCTAAAACATATCGTAACACGACATATGTCGTAAAACAACATATGAAGATAGAAAATAACATCTTTCATTATGAAAGATGTTATTAAGATCCTAGCTGTATAAATTTTTCTTTTTACTTGTTTTGGATAAATACACTTATCTTAAGTTGATAGTTCCTCAAAACGAAGAAAATTTTCGTTTTGGGGTATTTGTTTTTCTTAGCTTGATGGTGATGGGGGCGGGACCCCTTATAAGTGATATTCAAATGACTAAACGAGGTAAATATCTCAGAATTTTTCTATTTATTTTACCAAGTAAAGTAATATTTTATCTGAATATTCTTTACGTTATTGAATTTAAATGGGTTATAATGCAAATTAAGAGTTGAGTTACCCAATAAGTCTGTAAAAATGGAGGTTATATTGATGATTTCAAAAAACGAACTAAATTTTAGTCTCTTGGCAGAAACACAATTAGCTTCTCCAATGTTTAAACAGAAAGCATACGATATTTACAAAGAACTACGTGCCTTTCAACCTGTTTATCCTTTATCTCTATGCGAACAAGGACAAGGGTGGCTTATTACGAGATATGAAGATGCTATGGCTTTATTAAAAGATGCAAGATTAATGAAAAATTTTGAGAATGTATTTAGTAAAAAAGAGGACGTTAAAGTTCCTTTTTCGCTAGAAAATAGGGAGCTTTTAAGAAATCATATGTTAAACTCAGATCCCCCCGACCATCACCGTCTACGGTCACTTGTTCAAAAAGCATTTACTCCTCAGATGATTTTGCAACTTGAATGTCGAATTCAACATATCGCTGATGCTCTATTAAATAAAGTTGAACACACTCATTCAATAAATCTTGTAAACGATTATGCCTTTCCCTTACCCATTATGGTAATTAGTGAAATGTTAGGAATTCCTCTTGAAGATCAGCATAAATTTAGAATTTGGTCACAGGCGATCATTGATACTCCACTTCGACTAGAAGATGTTCAAAAAAATAATCAAAAATTAGAAGAATTCGCTGAATATATACAGTATTTAGTTTATAAAAAAAGAAAAAATCCTACAGACGATTTAATCAGTGCACTAATACAAGCGGAAAGTGAAGGAATAAAATTAAATGCATCAGAGTTATACTCGACAATTACGTTGCTTATTGTTGCTGGACATGAAACAACTGTAAACCTAATTGCCAATATGACACTAGCATTGTTAGAGCATCCAGTTCAATTACAAAAGCTTCTTCAAAACCCTGATTTAATCGATTCAGCTATTGAAGAAGCGTTACGATTTTACAGCCCCGTTGAATTAACTACTATACGTTGGACAGCAGAACCGTTTACAATGCATGGCCAAGATATTCAATCAAAAGATAGGATTATTATTTCACTAGCATCTTCTAACCGTGATGAAAAAATTTTTTCAAACGCTGATGTTTTTGATGTTACAAGAAAAAATAATCGTCATATTGCATTTGGTTATGGTAGTCACTTTTGTCTTGGAGCATCACTTGCTCGTTTAGAATCAAAAATCGCAATTTCTACATTATTACGCCGTATGCCAAATTTACAGATTCAAGGTGAAAGAGAGCAAGTGAAATGGAAAGAAAGCTATCTAATGAGGTCATTAGAAGAATTACCTTTACAACTTTAATTAGTATAATTTTTAATAAATGGTAAGTTAAAAAGCCGCTCTCCATGAAGTGCACCTCCGATTGTTAGACTGTGTCTAACAATCGGGGTGCACTTCATAGGAAATCGGCTTTTTATAAGTGAAAAATTGCTTAGTGTAAGAAAAGGTAGTTTTTTATTCCAAAAATTGTCTTAACGTAGGTTTTATGTCATTTGGTTGGCGGGACCCCATGCCCATCAACTTAAGAAATTAATTGTCCCCCAAAAACGAAAAAAATGAGCCGAATTCTATAAATAACTGTAAAAAGGTAAAATTTTCATTTTTGGGTGGTTCCAAATCCTTAGCTTGATGGACATGAGGCATCGCCAGCATTTCGGAGAATAGCCACGCTAAGGATTATTTACACAGTAACAAATTGCAAAAAAAGAAGACGGTAAACCCACCTCCTTTATCTATTACCATGGAAGATCAGCTACTTTGAAATAAAGTTCGATTAAAAATAGCGCACAATTACTACTCAAATTGATAAGGAGTATAGAAAATAGTCTTACCTAAATCGAGTTAAATGCTAAACATCAAAATTAGCATTTTGGGCAAGTCTCACGTACTGACCATTTTTTTCATCTCTAATGACAGCTCCTAACTGAGCTAAATCTTCTCGTAGATATTTAGCATCTGCCTTTTTCTTTTCTTTCAATGCACGGTCTCTAGCATAAAGTAATACATTAATTTTTTCGGGAAAATCAGTATGTCCTAAAGCCCATCGCTCATATTCGCTACCAAATGGATCAGTTTCATTCCATGAATATTGATGCTTATTAAAAGCTTCTCGTACAGTATCCTTCTTCACTTCAATAACTTCTCTATATAATTCATTACTCTTTTGCCCAAGGATAATTAAATGCTTATTTTCTATATAGATTGCTAAAATGTCCTTTTTATCAATGATAATTATTTTTTCTCCAAATTTTAGTTGCAAATTATTGTAGGAAATTGTGACTTCGATACTCTCATTTAAAATAATAAAACCCAATAATAAACCTGCTATTGTTCCAATAACGGTGGCAATACTTGAAACCCATAAGCTGTTAAAGAATGTAATGAGTAAAATCAACTTCTCCATTGGAACTACTGGAAGTTTTAGTATCCAATTGGCAATGATGGGAACAAACCAACCAATCAAACCACCTAATATCATGGGTACTAAAACAATAATTACTTTTTGGGGCTTACTATGTCCAAGAAATGTTTCGCTTTCTATCATAATCTCTATCCTCTCTATTAAATTAGTTATAAACAATATTTTGGAATTATATATCGACATATAAGTCGCAGATATGCAGAATACAACATGGCCGCTACTGGTTTACTCTCTTTGTTTTAAACCTCGCATGTGTCAGGAAAAGGCCCTGACCGCTTCTCTGAACGGCCAGCTGCTCTCGTCCTCCCCTAAAAAGAAAGGGGTTTTTATGTCATTTTATTAACTTATATATAAATGATTTTTTGTTTTCATTATTTAACTATTTTCAATATGCTTTTTATCAATTCTTCACTATAATTTTCTAAACTCATTTTACTTTGGTTCGATATCAAAGATTCTGATATCGAACCTTGAATAATTGTTGCGGTCACTTGAATATTAAAATCTCCAAATTCTTTTGATTCCTGCCCCTGTAAGAGAATTTCTTGTAATAAACCCTTTATTAAATCTTCTTCATCGTCTTCTAGTAAATAATAAGGAATATGATCTGGTGTTCGTGCATTAAAAACTATTTCAATTAAAGCGATATTATTTGTTCGGTTTATAACCTGATAAGCTAAACTTGCTTCGATAAATGCTTTTAATTTTTCTGTAGATGCTTGTTTTTGACTAACTCTTGCATTAATAAATAACCATTCTTGTTCAACTAAATACATTAAAGTATTGTTCATCAAATCTTCTTTACCAGAAAAGTGATAAGAAATTAACCCTGTACTTATGTTTGCTTTTTTTGCTATTTTCGACAAACTTGTACTTACATACCCAACTTCTCTTAAAACTTCAACAGCGGCCTTAATTATTTGTTCTCTTCTTGCTTCTGTTATAAAAGATTGCCTGTCTTCCATAAGAATCACCACCTTATAAATTGTTCACTATTTTTAATTGAACATTCATTTTTTTGATTGAACGTTCAATTAATTGAATTTTATATCCTTTTCCTATTCTTGTCAAATCTAATTGGGGGCCCACCACATCGCCATCAAGCTAAAAAAGTGTATCCATAAAACGAAAAAAACGCCATCCTTTCTGTATTGGAGTGAACCCTGAGAATGAGACGATAAAAAACACCTCTCTAAATCGTAAGTATCAGTTATGATTTTAATGGAGGTGTTTTTCGTATGGGGAAAAAGACGCATTATCCCGCCGAAATAAAGTGGAAAGTAGTTGAAATGAAACACCAAGGATTCAAAAATAAAGAAATTATGGATGCCTTAGGAATTAAACATGTGGCTCAAATTAAAACTTGGATGAAATGGTATCGTGAAGGCGAAACCTATCGGTTTGAACAATCTATTGGAAGACAATCTGTACATGGAAAAGGCTTAAAAAAGTTAACAGAACTTGAACAAAAAGAATTAGAAATACGTTATTTAAAGGCAAAGATTATATTGCTGGAAAAGTGCCAAGAAATTTTAAGGAGGTGGGAGGAAAAGAAGAAATAATGAAAATGATAAAGGAATGGCAATCAATTTTTACAATTGCAGAACTGTGTTCCATATTTGATATTTCACGTGCTACTTATTATCGTTGGAAAAAGCAGGAGAAAACAGTAACTAATCATGAAGAAAAAACCGTAATAGAAATATGTCAACATCATAAATATCGGTATGGATATCGTCGGGTTACAGCTTGTCTACGTAATCAATTTAACATCGTAATCAATCATAAAAAAGTATTACGTATCATGAGAAAATACAACGTATTATCTCGGGTTAGAAAAAAGAAAAAGACATTTGTACTCGGTCATGAACCAGTGGTAGCTAAAAATAGAATACAACGAAGATTTAAAGCTACCAAGCCTAATGAAAAATGGTTCACGGATATCACGTATTTGATGTTCGGCAATAAGACTCTTTATTTTTCATCTATTATAGATGGGTTTAACAATGAAATTATAAGTTATAAAATAGGTGAGACACAGGATGTTTCTCTTGTATTAGATACTCTAAAAGAAGCTTTAAGAAAGCGAAATGTGATTGATACGATTTTACATTCGGATCAAGGAAAAGTGTATACATCAAAACAATTTCAAACATATGCCAAAGAAAAAGGCATTATCACAAGCATGTCTCGTACAGGAAACTGCCATGATAATGCCCTCATAGAATCCTTTCATTCTCACTTGAAATCCGAAGGATTCTATGCGCAAAATATAAAACAATCGAATAATGCTAGTATAATACAAACTGTGGATGAATACATCCACTACTATAATAATGAACGGATTCAGAGAAAATTAGATAACATGTCACCTATAGCTTATAGGAAACATGTTGTCTAGGTGTTTTTTCTTTGTCTCACCAAATGGGGTCAGACCACTGTATATTTCTACAAAAAGAATAACGTTTTCTATGAATTATGGGTATAAATTCATCTTAGATTGATAGGAATTTATGGTGACCCCTTATAGATTGTTTTTTCTCACAGCATATGTGATTGCATTTGTTTTTAATAAAACAGACTTTTCATTTCGAATAATTTTACATTCGAGCGGTTTTACTATAACACTCAATACTTCCCAACCATCATATATTTTTTTTAATTTATTCATCATTTCTTCTGTTGAAATGTTTATTTCCATTAGTGCATCCAGCTTCTTATTGGTATCCATATCAATTTCTTCAACTTCAGAATTTACCATGATACAATTTATTCCGTTGTACTTCGTTCCGTCTGCCATTCGTTGAACAACTTTTTTAAATACCTCTTCTGATTGGACATGTTCTAAACTTGAAACTGCAACAATGAAGTCGAAGTTATTAGGTTTAATGTCATAGTTTCCTATATCAGCTTTTTCAGTTTGAATTACTTCTTTAACTTCATATTCCTCACTGTATTGATTTAATTTTTGCAAAGCAGAGTCTAATAAATCAACACACACAACTTTACCGCCATTTTCTTTTATAGCTTGGGCTAATGGGATACTATTTCTACCCACTCCAGAACCTAAATCAAGCACACTAAGATTGTCTTTTCCTTCAAACAATGCAATTAGATCTATTACCGTTTTTACAGGTTTATGTAGCCACGAACCTTCTTCAAACAGTTTATAATTATCGTAACAATAGTCATGATATTTTTTCTCCTCTTTTCTTATAAATTCAATTCTGTTCATTGTTTTCCCTCATTTCTCAAATTATTTATTCTATAAATTACTGTAACAGATTTAATATAACTTTTTGGACTATCTTATCTTGTTATTTGAAGAAAGAATGATGAATAATATATACATGTGAGGTTGACATAACCACTCATTATCGGAAGTCAAACTAAAAAAGCCTTATTCAACTCGCATTGAATAAGGCTTTGTGTTTCTCTTCATTTTTTGTTTTGCACAAAAGCATCAATAGCTTCTATAGCTTTTTCTGCCCCGCCGCTTTTTTGAAAACTTTCATTAATTTTTTTGATACCCTCTTTATAGGTTTCGTTGGTCAGCACTTCTTTAACGGCATCCTTTAACGTTTCAGGTTTCAAATTATCCTTTAATACTCTGTAGCCGGCATTAAGCTCAGTCAGACGCTGCGCCACTGTAGGCTGGTCCTTGTCATGCGGGATAACAACCATTGGGATATTGAAGTGGATCGATTCATTCACGCTGTTCATACCGCCATGGGTAATAAAGACATCCGTGTGCTCGAGTACCTTTAATTGCGGTACATATGAAGAAATGATAAAGTGCTCGGGAGCTTCTTTAATTTTTGTCATATCTACTCTTTCACCGGCAGCGATGACAACTTTTCCTTTGAAATCAGAAAATGCATCAATACATGTATTAAAAAAGTCCTCTGTACGGTCAAGAACCGTCCCCATCGAAATATAAAGGACTTGTTCATCCTCTAATGCTTCAAAGGGAAAGCTACCCGTATAAGCCCTCTTTGGGAATGTCGGTCCGATAAAGATATTTGAATCATCGAATTTTTCGCTATTAGGCTGAAAATACCGGCTCGTAAATACAATCGTTAATTCCGCCGCATTATTCATAAACTGAGCCGAGCTCTCCGGCTCTACGCCATAACATTCTTTCATTTGTACCATTAACTTTTCAGCTTCTTCATCAGGTTTAAATCCGGATTCTGGAGATAAAGGCATGTTTTTAAGAAATTCTTTGGGAAACAAAAAGGATGCTGAAGAGCAAACTCCCGGAATTTGCAAGTAATCTCTCACTAGTTGCCCTGATCCAAATTTTTCATAAAATACAAAGTCAAAATCAATATCCTGAGATAACTGTTTTGTGATATCTAAAGCGTCCAATGAAGTTTGAATTTGAATTTTCAGAAAGGCATTTAAACCGGCATTTGAATACGGATCAATGGATGCTTTACTCAATAAATCAGGCTGAAGATGAACCGTTGCGCCAACTTTTTCTAAACGTTCTTTAAATTTTTCAGTTGTAATATAGTGAACACTGTCTCCTCTTTCCGCAAAAGCTTTTACAATGCCCAAAGTAGGATTGACATGCCCTTCTGCTGGAAAGTTAATCATTAAAATGTTTGCCATCCGAATAACACTCCTTGTCTCAATACTTGCAACATATTAACTCTCTTACTGCTTTCTCTTTGACTATTAAGGATACAAATAATCCCCCGCTGCTCTAGCCATTGATTCTACCTGCAAAACCAGTTCAGAAACCCCTTGAACCTTAAGCTTTATATTTCATCCCCCATTTATTAAATATTAATTAAATGATAACAAAAAAAGGAATTTTCAAATCATACTTAATAATGAAACTGATTCATACTTTAGACCTATTTTATTTATATAAAACCCGATATCGGAAGTAAATTTAAGTTATTTTTAGAGTAGGTATAGCTAGTATAAATTCCTGAATTGCGCGCCTGAATTCTTCTTTGTTTTCTAAATAAGGATGATGCTTATCTTCTAAAATAGCAACGGACATATTAGGAAAATTAAATTTTTTATAGTGATCTGGTCCAACAGCATCATCATACTTGCCACTAATTACAAGAGTTGGCATTGAAATTTCAGCTGTGATTTGAGTATAATCTTGAAAAAACTCAGGATCCGCATGTACATATTTACGAAAATCAGGGCGATGTTTAAGTTCTTTATCTAAGCTCTCTAAGACTTTAAGATTTTTTCTATCCGTGAACTGTAAATCATAATATTTTCCCATTTCTAGCAGTTTTTCAGCCATTGCAAAGAAGTCTTTATAGAAAGACTCGATTGACTCATAAGAATCCAAAACATTATCTTCTTCTAACCAGCTTCTTCCTACATTCATTTGATGCAGGTTTGACTCTCGCTTGTTTAGTGTACAATTAAGCAAGATTAAACTTAAGACACTGTCAGGGTATTGTTTGGCGTAGTTAGTAGCTAAAATACCACCAAATGAGTGTCCCATTACAATCCATTTATCTATCTTTAATTCTTGCCTTATTTCTTCAAGATCTAAAAGTAATCTTTTTAGTGAGTAATCTCCTTTCGGAGCGAGTGAAGAGCGACCACACCCCCGCTGATCAAGATAATGCATTTCCATAAAACTTTCTAAAATAGGGCCGCCTGTCTGTTCAAAAGAGTAACTCCAATAACCAGGACCTCCATGTAAGAAAACACAAGGTAAGCCTTGTCCATTTTTGCTTATATGTAAGGTAGTACCATCACTTGTCATTAAATTTTTCATTTTATGAATCCTCCTTAAAGTAAACTTTTCATTATTAATAGTTCGTGACTGTTCATTGGAAAACCTACCTTAAAAACCTGTATACCCTATACATGTAAGGTTAACATAATCCCTCTTATCCTTGTTCTATGGATCTATGCATCTTTTTATACATTCCTATTCTGGTGCGCCTTTTGGCTTCCCTATGTCTCCCTATGTCTCCCTATGTCTCCCTATTTTTCTCATAAAATCTTGTATAAATTACTAATTTAATCAGAGAAATGAAAGTAAACTTTTACATAAAAGTTTACTTTCAAATATATTTTATTTATTACTGTTTTTTTATCCCGTTTAATTTTCTTAATATTGCAAATTATAAAAATACAATTTGCAATTATTGTATAATTAAAAAATTTTGAAGGAGTGTTGATATGAAGATTAAAGGGGTATTAATGTCTTTACTAGTTTTTGTTATATTTTTAGGATTTTTTCCAATAGAGAAAGCAAGTGCATCCGTATCATCTGATTCAGTAAACGAAGTAGGAGATAGGATTGATACAAGTAAAAACTATTATATAGTTCCAGCAGATTTACCAACAAGAGGATTAATTTTCCGTCCGCTTCATAATTCTCCATTAAATGTACTAGTTAGTTCACATGGTAAAACAGTAGAAAACCCTTCCGGAACTCCTGTGAAATTACATTTTTCTGAAGAAAACAAGAAATATCGTATTGAGATGCCTACAAATTTCATTATAGGACGTCCTGTTTCTTATTGGTTCTATGCAAGCGGCAATAGTGTAAGTCTTAATTGGGAGAAAGATGCATCTTATTGGGATATAATTCCTGTAGAGGGAGGGTATACAATTCAAGCAGAGGGTGGATCTCTCTCTTATAAAGATGTTTTTTCGTCAATGAATGGTCCTCTTACAACGACCTATTTAGGTAAAGAAGAAGTTGTGTGGAAATTAGTACCTGCGTTTTAAATTTTGTATAAGTTTTAAGTATAACTTGTCTAAAAAATAATACATAAATAAAACAGTACAAGTCATTTTAATATGCGATTTGTGCTGTTTTGTATTTATTAAAACTCAAATCTAAGTAAAAAATAAAATAGATTTTGATTCATTTTTCTTAAATAAACCTATAATTCCATCTATAAAAAATAGTATTCCTACAACAAGAGAGTACCTATAAAAGATAATAAAAAACTATATGGAAAGACCGCATTTTGTATAAAAATATACCTTAAGTTGATGGATGTGTGGTGCTACCCCATAGCCATCAAGCTAAAATTTTAAAGTACCCCCTAAACGAGAATTTTATCTTTCCATGAAAATTAAATGTAATACTTTTGTTATATTTACGAAAGGAATTTGCAAGATATATAAATTAGTATTTGTTTATTGATATATAAATATTTCTATTAATCTTTATATGAAAGGAAAATAAAAAAAATGACCCAAAAGAAAAAAACTAAAACATTCGTACAAACTTTAGCATTGGCTACCACTATTGTTGGTGGATCTTTAGCATTTAACGCTTCATTTGTACACGCAGATGCTTTACCAAAAGTTGAAGATATAGGACAAGGCGCGAAAATTATGCATAGTCTAGATTCAACTTATAATGCTGACGCAAACATAAAAAATTCAATAAAAGTTTCATTTATTGATGATCCAAATACTGATAAAAAATATGCAATCGTTTTTACAGAAGGAAGTAATATTGCTTCAAGTTTTCTGCGTAGCCCTGAAACACCATCTGCAGCTTCGTTGACTTGGCCATCTGTTTTTAAAACAGGGTTAGAAATTACAAGTAATGACAATGCAAAATTTTATAAAGTTGCACCTAAAAATGAAATTGAATCAAAAACAGTATCTTCTACAGTTTCATACAATGTAGGCGGAGGTTTAGAGATTAAACCAGAAGGTCCATCATCATCTGCATCAGCCGGTGCATCTTGGTCTAATACTATATCATATGAACAACCAGACTATAAAACGTTTGTAACAAATAACACAGATAAAAAAGTAGATTGGAATGTAGAATTTAATCAATTTTATAATAAAGGATATGGACCTTATAATAGAGATTCGGGTGGTTTTTATGGTAATGAACTATTTATGAACTCACGTACCGATCCATTGATTAATGCGGGAGATAATTTCACATCAGACAGTCAACTTCCAGCTCTAGTAAGATATGGTTTTCAGCCAAGTACAATGGCAATTATAATTGCAGATAAAAATGCAACTACAACGGATTTATCTGTAAAACATGCTAGAGAAAACGATGTGTATCTCTTAACTTATAATCCTATAAAAGGTTGGACAGGAGAAAATCACAAAAATTCTACGTATGGCAACCATGGAACTATAGATAATTATAAACTTGATTGGAAAAACAATAAAATTATTCACCAAAGTTCTGGGCTACAATCGAATTAACAACAAATTTTTATCTATAATAGTTAAACCTATTCCAATACTGGAATAGGTTTTTTACTTAATATCTGAATGTAAACTTTTGAATATTAGTTTACTTTCAAAAGATATGTAGCATCATTTAATGAACAATACTATTTTTCCCTGTAGGTAGCCTGTTTGATTCAGTTTTAGTGTTTTTTTGCAGAACAATTCTTCCCATTGCTATAAAAATAGTAATAATTGAAATGAAAAGAAGAATATTCATATCATGTGATAGATCTGTCCCTCCAAAAATCACTGTATAATATCCATCAGATACATAAGTTGCAGGGAAATAAGAACCTACAATTTGATAAAAATCTGATAGCATCGCTTTTGGAACAATTACTCCAAAAGTAACTAATTGTAATGAAAGTGAAATAATATTAAACACCATACCAGCAGGACCAAATAGAACTACAAACATTTGTGTTACGCTTAAGAAAGAAAAGAAGACAAGAGTTTGGAACATCCATGTCTCAAACAAGTTTGTATTCAATTTAATATCAAACAAGGACATAAATAATATAGTGACAAAAGCTAAAATAACAGATGCGACAATATTAATAAATTGTCTTGTTAAAAATATAGACCATTTGCCGTGAATTGTTTTTAATTGCGTTGCAACAGTATTAAGATTTAAACTCATAATCATAGCACCAACCCATGATGCAAGAACTATCAATAATGGAAGCATGGTTGCTGCAAAACCCTCTGTATTGTTTGTTTTTTTGACAGATGATTGAACAGAATCAATGTTTAACGAATTCAAAACTTTTGTGACATTTGCTGATAACTTTTGAGCCAACTCTTCTGATGGTATCGTTGTACTTAGTTCTTTAGGTAGATTAGAAAGAATAAGTTTTTGTTTATAAGTATATACATTTTTATTAATTGTTTGCGTAATATCCTTTGTTGCTCCTGCCATGACCTGTTTTGTCAGAGATGAATTCGCTTGATTGATAAAATACTTAATCTCTGTATTATTCTTTTCTTTCAATAGACTTGAGAAATTCGCAGGAATTTGTATAACCATATCTAAATTGCGCTCATCCATATCTTCTTTGGCGTTTACTACAGAACCGTAGCTTTTAACTTTAAAAGGTAGATTTTTCTTTAAGTTTTTTTCAATGGTTGCTCCCATTTGCTCATCCTCATTGACTAATCCAATTTTTAATTGATCTACCCGATCAGTAACACCATCGTATGCAGTCATCCATACACAGAAGAAAATTAATAGAAAAGCAACCGCAGTTGCAATTCCAATAAAGGTTTCACGATATTTAAAGAAATTTTTTAAGGTTTTCATTTTTATGCTCCTTCTTTTTCTTATTGAAGCAAGTACTTACTTGCTTCGAGTGTGAAAAAAGAACTAGGGAGTTAACCCCCTAGAAAAAAGTTGAACACTATGCTTTAAAAACATCTCTTTTGAATTTAAAAGTATATCGTCACCAAAACGAGAATTAGAAAGAAAGTAACCGAAATTCATCCAAATAAAATTCATAGCCTGAGCTTCCATATCAATTTCAATGAGCTTCCCTCTTTTATTCATCTCAATAAAATACGAAACTAAACCTTCTTTTAATTGTTTAGGAATTAATGCAATCGTTTCATTAAGTTCTGGAAACATTTCAGCTTCTCTAAAACTAATCAAAATCAAATCCTTCATCTTTTCTATGTATGCATGATATCCCTCTGCAATATGTAACAAATCATGTTCAAGATCCCAAGTCATTTCTTCATGCATTAATTTATCTAGCGTTACATTTCGTGATAAGGATTCAATAGCTTTTTCCATAATCATCTTTTTGCTTCCGAAATTCCGAAAAATAGTTACTTCATTTACACCAGCTAGTTCTGAAATAGAACGAGTTGTTGTCCCCTTATATCCATAAATGCGGAATAATTCTAAGAAAGCCTCGATAATACGTTCTGATGTGTTTGTCATTTCATTCATATTTCATCCAACCTTCAACTAATCTTTGTTCAACTTTAAAACCCCGAAGCAAGTATTCACTTGCATTCATAGAGTAAATCAAAAATATAAAAAAGTCAATTTTTTCCCTTTAAAAAATATTCTACGTAAAAAAACTAGAATAACCGGTCTCTTTTTGTTATTCACCAATGTAAATTTTAGGGTAAAAGTTTACTTTCATGAATGATAAAAAGGTCTAATTATTTAAGGTTAATTTAAGGTGGATTTTATAGGTATTTTCAGTTTATATATTATAATTATGATATTAAGTTATATTTATAGAGTTGTTACAAAGTGAACTATATAAAAGGAGATGGGATAAGTGAAAACACATGAATTAATTACTGAGATACAAGATGGTTATAATAGTGATCCTAGTCAAGATGCTCAAGTTTTTATTTTATTTAGCCTTTTATTATTAGTATTTAAGTTTTTAAGACCGACAAATTAGTGTAATATAATCGTTCTTTGCAATTAACTCATGATATAGCAAAAATTTTAGAAACAACTATTGATGAAATATTTATATTTGAAGATTAGATAAACGAAAAAAGAGTCCTATTAATTTAGGACTTTTTTTCGTTTTGGGGTAATTCTGAATTCTTAAGTTGATGGCAATGGGTCACCATATCATTTCGGGAAAATTGTACGTTTAGACACATTTTCGACAAAACTATCTATTTTTTCTCTTTAAGAAATAGATAGTTTTTTTATTTCTATACATCAGTTGGATAGTGTTTGTTGCCTAGACTTTGATTGAAAACATAATACTCATTACACCTTACAACATTGTAAGGCAAATGTAAGAATAATACATGTCTTCTTTAAAACATAATAGCTAAACTAACAATATATGGATCAACTTGAGATTACATTTGGGACTAATTGTAAGGAGTGGGACAATTGAAAACGGTATTATCGGTGCAACACCTAACGAAAGAAATCAAGGGCAAGTTGATTGTGCAAGACATATCGTTCGATGTGGTAGAGGGAGAGATTATTGGACTACTTGGTGCGAACGGAGCGGGCAAGACAACCACGATGAAGATGATAGTTGGTCTAAGCACAATAAGTGCCGGGGACGTGCATATTGCAGGTTACAGTATTAAGAGTCAGTTTTCTAAAGCACTCTTCAATGTAGGGGCAGTGATTGAAGCGCCTGCTTTCTATCCTTATTTGAGTGGGTACGAAAATTTACGTCAATATCAGCGTTTGCACAAAAATGTGAGCAAGGATTGGTTGCTGGAGGTAGCCAGTCTGACCGGGATAGAACATGCGCTTAAGCAGCGAGTAGGCACGTACTCCATGGGAATGAAACAACGCTTGGGAATTGCACAAGCACTACTGCGAAAGCCAAAGTTGCTTGTGTTAGATGAGCCGATGAATGCACTTGATCCTGCTGGTGTCCGTGAAACCCGGAACTATTTAAATAGAATTGCAGCAGATTTGGGCGTAGCAATTGTGATCTCCAGTCATCAACTGTCTGAGATTGAGCAGATGGCACGCCGAGTGGTTATTATGCAAAATGGCTGCTTAGTGACAGAGCAGCGGATTGATGATGGGTTAAATGATGGAGAATTCTGTATTACTCTTCACATTGATAATATTGAGCTTACAAGCGAAGTTTTGATTAACTTGTTTGGGGATGATCATCATGCGTTGGGTTATATGCAGACAGAGAAATTATCTAACGGTTTGCATACTATGACAGTAGCTATTGATGAAGGTCAAGTTCCAAAGCTGATTCGATCATTGTGTGATGCCGGGGTGGAAGTTCATCGGGTGTTGTCGGCACATACGAGTTTAGAGGATAAGTTTTTAAAATGGACAACTGCGCGCGGTGAGGTGAGTTAAGTTGTTATGGAATGAATGTTTGAAGATAGTGAATAAAAGAATCTTTATTCTTTCACACATTGGTTTTATTGTGATGACGGTACTGTTCTCTTGGGCATACACCAGTAATCTCAAGGCTGATGATACGGTGGCTCAAATGGTAAATGCTTTGCTTGGCCTATCGGGAATGCTTGTTATTCTACCTTGGGCGATTGTTTTGTCACCTCTTATTTGGACGGATGAGTATCAATATGGTACTCTGAAACAACTGTTTCTGCATACGTCCTCGCGCTCAAGGTTGTATGTTGCAAAAATTGCTGCGATGATTTTGCTCATCATTACGGGTGTTGTTAATATATTCATTGTTTCTTTGTTAGTGAATCTTCTGATGGCTCCAAAAAACATACAATGGGGCGACATGACGGATGTTATATACTCTATCGGAGCAATCGTATTGCAATGTTGCCTATATGCAAGTCTAGCATCCTTGATTGGCGTGTGGACGAGATCAGCTGCTATCGCAGTAGGCAGTAGCTTAGTGCTATACTTTTTACAAATGATATTTGGAGGTAGTCTCTTATCTACATCATGGACACACATTCTATTCATTCATCATGATGATTTAAGTGTTTATTGGAGCACGTCACAATATAAATCGGAATTAGTTGGCTTACCTATGTCGTTAGCGATAGATATCGCCTATATTTTGTTTTTCTTTGCAATTGGATTATGGTTGTTCGTCAAAGAGAGAGGAGCAGACTAAACATAACACCGAGCTAAGAATGAGCAAATTAGGATACAGTTATGTCGCTTATGCCGATACTCGGGATAACGGTATGGAAGACAAAATAATGAATGTGAAACTGAAAGTAGCCAATAATGATAAGTGACAATTGATTACGCTAGTCCAATAAACCAGCAGCAGTCTAGGACTTTATTTTTTATGTCAAAGACTACCGCTGGTTTTACATTAAAGTCAGTCTAACATTTTATATTTTTCGGAAAGAAACAATAAAATCAGCATCTGCCTTCCGTGCCTACATGCTCGTAAACTAGAATTTGAAGCTTACTTTAAACATAGACGACGTATGTGCCATCGCCACAGGGTGCCGTTCGTTTTGAGGCAGATCCAGGCAAGCAGACTCATGTGCATCAACTGTAAAAGAAGATGATTTGTGTATTCGAGATTTGGGCTATTTGGAGTCACACGACTGAAAAAAGAAAATTATACGTTAAGGAATTTTCTTACATTTTCAATTAATAGATGAACCAAGCCCTTGTGTAGCAATAGAACAGGATAACGCAACAAGCATTAGCGGACATTAGAAATGATAAAAATGTACTTTTTATTTGAAAATGGCTTAATTTTAGATACATTTTCATTCTTATGAAGCAAAAAAATAGAATTTCTGTACAAAACATAAAATTATGTCTAAAAGTACAGAGAATCGGTTATTTTTTGTCTAAAATATGTCTAAACGTACAATTTTCTTTTTTTGATATGGTGACCCCTTTTAGAGAAGGGATCAATGTATGTAAAGCTTATGGTATACCTACAAATAAAATATTTCCGTCTAAATTCTTTAACTTTCCCCTTTTTATAGTTTCACATTTAATACAGAAAATGTTTTTATCGGAGAATACTATAGAAATGGTGGAAAATCATATGAAAGAAGGCTTATCAGAATGGGTATATGGATATAACGAAGTTTTGAAAGAAGGCTTAAAAAAGGAAATATCTATGCCTGTTTGGGCTTCATATGAACCATATATTCAGTCATGGCTAAAAAAATCCTAAAAACGTTGTAAATCCGCATTTTCCTAATGCTCCCCCATAGCCATTAAGCTAAAATTTGATAGTACCCCCAAAATGAAATTTTGTGCTAACTTGTAACAAAAAAAGCTCATTTTTTCATTTTGGGGTAATTCAGAATTCTTAAGTTGATGGACATGTGGTGCTACCCCATTTTATAGATACAATTTCATTCATTTTTTTGGTGTTCCGCATCCCATTCACTTAAATAGGATGCATATTCTAATTCATCTGGATTATCATGTAACATAGAAATAAATTCTAATTTATTTCCATCACAGTCCAGAAAGTATACACTTGCAGCGGGCATCCATCTTTGGACAATTGGCTCTTGATTTCCTTTTCCCTGACTTCCTATCACTTCTATTCCACGCTTTTCTAACCACAATTTAGAAGTCTTTAAAAACTCTAGATCTACACCAAAAGCAAAGTGTTTCGTCTCAAAGTCTTCAATATTATGTACTTCCCATAGTCCAAGCATTTGTTTTTTATTTTCTCCTACCCAAAAGAAAGCCACTCTTCTTTTAGATAGTTTTCTTGCTAATGCTAACCCTAACTTATTTTGATAGAAATCTATCGCCTTTTCTAAATTTCTTACATGTAAATGTGTTTCGTATATGTTTTGTATCATTATGTTTATTCCCTTCTTTATTGTAATTTATAATTATCATCCGTGTATAAATTCCCACTCTTTCCAGGACATAATTTCAAGTTCCGGTCTTGGTTTATCCTCTAACATAGAAATAAACTCAACTGAGTGACCATCTGGATCTGTAAAATAAATCGACACAGCAGGCATAAAAGGGAATACCATTAATTCTTCGGAATTTCCACCAAAGAAATTTGCAGATTCAATTCCTAATTCATTTAAATAATTTCTCGCTTTAATAATATCTTTCACATCTACTCTAAAAGCGAAATGTTGACGCTGAACCTCCGGTGAAGGATAATTTTCTCTAATGCCAAACATAGCTTCTCCAGGTTTTCCGATCCAGTAAAATTTAGATTTTCGATTAGAGTCTTCATACAAAGGAATAATATTAAATAATTTTTCATAGAATTCAGCGGATATTTTATAATTACTTACATTAATATGTGTTTCAAAAATCCCTTTAATCATCAAAACTCCTCCTTTTATAAGTATTTAATTATTACCAATATCATTTTATATCTTTTAAGCTCAATATACCTAATCACTATTTTATTAAAATAAACAGCTAAATGAATCAATCTAAAAGATGAAATTCAAGTGGAAATCCTACTACTTTTGTCGTAGAATCCCCACGTATCACCACATCCCCATCAAGTTACTATCTTTAAAAAGGCCTACACAAAAATTCTGTTTTTCTACAGTTAGTTATAAGGATTCATCTTACTTTTTCTTTTTGAGATTGCTCTGTTTTCTTAAGTTGATGGGCATGGGGTACCGCCAGCATTTCGGAAAAAAACCATGCTAAGAGCATACAAGATTTTATACAGTTTTTCGGCTAATCCATTAACAAACGAGAACCCTAAAACCCATGTTAGGATAGGGATGTATAAAAAAATGAATAGAGTCATAGAAAATGAAAAAGGCGGATTCCTTGTAAAAGTAGGGATCCGCCTTTTTCATTGCTACCGATAATAGGACGTTATGTTAACCAAACATGTATACTATATACATAGAATTAAAAAGATAAAAAGGGAATTTAACTTTGGAGGACATACAATGGATTTTTTCATGACTTGTGAAGTTGATAAGACAGTTAAATATAGTGATGTAAAGTTAATAATAGAAGTAGAAAAAACCTTAAAAAAACTTGAAAATAATCACTATGGTAATGAAATTGAAAGCATAAGTATTATTCCAATTATTATTGAAATAATACCAGAACTTGAGGACGCAAGCTTTTTCAAAGAAAGAAAACTCTTCAAAAGAAAAAACAAAGAAGCGGATATGAGACTAAGAATTAATATTGAAACGTTTTTAAATGCCGATCGTGCCAGAAAGAAATTGCTAATCGTTAAAAATGTCATTGAGTGTGTAAGAATATTAGGAACAAAGGCCAAGAAAGATTTTGATGCTGAAAGATTAGAGAACGACATTCTAAATTTGTTTGAAGTTGAAAAAGGCGTAATTGATAATATTGATATGTAAGCGAATTACAAATTACTTCCAATAACGACAATTATGGTGCGACAAGAAGTTGCATTCCCACAGTGTAGCTTACGCTACCCCTCTAGACGCAAAGAAGGTCTCCATCCGAAACTGTATTTCTGGTAACGGGAATGTAGGTTGCATGAGGAAATGCGGAAACAGAGGACAAATGCATGGTCCGGAACACTGCTAGGAGAAGATAGGTATGGTAAACGAGAGTGAAGGTTTGTAAGCTTCGTAAACGTTAGCTCAAGATAATGCATGGCTTTGCTTGGGTATTGGCAAGAGGAAAAGTAGGGTCATAATACTACTGTGCTGCGTCCCGCATCTTGCTCGGAGTAAAGAACCTGCCTAACCCTATCGCATCTGTGGAATGTGGAACTTGGTAAGCCCTATGTTATCTGTATAAACAGTAGAGAGATCGAAAGGTCAAACGATGTAACAGAGGGTATGGGATATGGGAGAAAGCAAATGCCGTTATACCGAAAGGTAACAGGAAAGCAAAAATGTATAACTGAACGGATACTGTCGTCCTTTTGAACACATTATGACAGACTTGAAAGAGGGCCCACTTCCCATAGGTCTTCAACACATAAATACATTTGTGGTTAACTTTTGATGAAAAGGAGCGTGCAGTTATGAACACCTCAGAACGAGCGTCGGCGCACGCTTCATATACAAATTGGAATTCAGTAGATTGGCATACAGTCCAAAAGTATGTGATGAAGCTACGACAAAGAATTTATCGTGCCGAACAACAAAAGAAACTTAGAAGAGTCAGGAAACTTCAACGATTACTCCTACGGAGTGAAGCTAACTTACTGTTGTCCATTAGAAAAGTAACACAACAGAATAACGGAAAGCGTACCTCTGGAGTAGACGGTTATACAGCACTTCATTCTGGAAAAAGAAACGAATTATACCGACAGCTAAAGAGGCTCAGTATATTTCAACATCTTCCCAAGCCAGCGAAACGAACCTATATCGCTAAAAAAAACGGAAAACTGAGACCTCTCGGTATTCCAACTATCAAAGACAGAGTCTATCAAAATATGGTGAAAACGGCGCTAGAACCGCAATGGGAAGCACGATTTGACCCCGCCTCATACGGGTTCCGACCGAAGCGGAGTACACACGATGCCATTAGTAATATCTTTAATAAGATTAACACAAACAGTAAGAAAAAGTGGATATTTGAAGGTGATTTTAAAGGATGCTTTGACCATCTAAGTCATCATTGGATACGAAAACAAACTTACAGTTTTCCAGGAAAAACACTGATTCAGCGATGGTTGGAGGCTGGATATATAGATCAACATTCTTTCTCTGAAACAAAGGAAGGAACTCCGCAAGGAGGAATTATATCCCCGCTTCTAGCTAACATTGCATTACACGGAATGGAGGAGGAACTTGGCGTTATATATCGAAAGACATATAAATCCAATGAAAGCTACGCAATTCATCCTAAATGCAAAATAGCGATTGTTCGATACGCGGATGATTTCGTTGTCTTAACAGAAACGAAACAACAGGCTCAATCCATATATGAAAAGATACAACCGTACTTGAATAAAAGAGGACTTGAGCTGAGTATTGAAAAAACAAAGGTGACTCACATTGAAGAGGGATTTGATTTCCTAGGTTTTTCCGTACGTCAGTACAAAACGTGGAAAGGGAATAAATTACTGATTAAACCCAGCAAAGATAGCGTTAAGAAGGCAAAGGAAAAGATAAGGAATACGTTCCGCATCATGAGAGGACAGCCTATTGGGGAACTCATTAAAGTGTTAAACCCAATTATTAGAGGGTATGGACAATATTGGAGACATGTCGTATCTCAAAAGACATATGATAAAATCGGTCATTATATTTTCGAGAAAATATGTAAACATCTTATCCGATTGCACCCTAAGAAATCATGGAAATGGATAAAGAAGACTTACTTCAAAAAGCCTCATCACGGAGGCAAGGAATCTTGGACTCCGACCTGTCCTCTAACAAATATCCAGCTCTTACAAATGCCTTGGTTTAAAATTAAACGGCATGTGATGGTCTTATATAAGAACAGTCCCGATGACCCTACTCTTAAAGAATACTGGGAAAAGCGAGACCGTAAGGTCTTTGATGGAACAAATACCTTAGATAGAATTAAACTGGCGAAAAAACAAGGGTATCGTTGTGCGTTATGCAGACAACCACTACAAAATGGAGAAAAGGTTATTATACGTGATTTACCAATACACTCAAATAAGGTTACAAAGCTAGTACATGTACCTTGCATCAAGTAAGAAGTTGTTTGGATAAAAAGAAGGCTTGAGCCGTATGACGGGAAAGCTGTCACGTACGGTTCTTAGGAGAGTTAGGGGCAGTGATGCCCCTCGCTTATCCGACTAAATACAAAACCTCTTCAGCAAGTAAAATGAAGGGGTTTTTTCTAGATACAGTGACTACTGATAAGTGGGGTTATGTTAACTATCGATTTAAAACAAAGTCATACCGTTTATAAAAAAATGAACTAAAATAATTTAATTATGACCTGGAAAATTACCCCCAAAACTAGAAATTACCAATTAAAATTATGATAGAATTTATATATAGGAAAGGTGGGAGATTATGAAAAAACGTTCATTATTAGGAAAGATATTACTTTTTCTCGGGCCAATTTTATTTGTTTGGGGACTAATTATGCTTAATGTGATTACAGATATTATACAGTTTGAAAATACAAATAAGGTATTATCATTTAGTGTTCTTATTGCTGGAATAGCTTGTTTCATTGCGTCTAACTTTTTTAAAGAGCGCAAAGTATAAAATATTTTATGTATATAAAAATTAGACTTCTATATAAGTTTTTATCAAACTTTTTTACAACCAAGATTAACTGATGTAGGCGCTTTATTTAAATACCTCGATATAGTGTAATTTGATTATGAAGTTAAAAGGGGTTTGGGTATGGAAGATGTATATGGAGGACTAAAATATTTTGGTTTGTTACTTGTATTAGTATTTGGTGTGGGATTTATTATACGTTGGATTTTTCGTGATGTAATTTCGTTAGATCAATTACTTGGTTTAAGTATAGGAATTATTACGTTAATAATGGCGTTTTTTGTAAAGAAATACTGTAAAGAGCTAAATACTAATAGTTAATTTATGCTTTCTTTGGATGAGTATCTTAATAGTGATGAGATACTCGTTTTTTCTTGTTAAGATTTAATCCCTTTATTTATAATGTTTTGAATGTATACTTTCATTATATAAATTGAGTATATCAGAAGATTTGGCGTGAAGTTAATGTTTACGGCAAAACGAATGTAAACAAATATTCAAAAGTTTACATTGGAGTATTTAAAAAATTTAATCTCTCAGACGAACTGAGCGGTTTTTTGATATTATTATGTTTATTTTTATAAGGGGATAGTTCCTGGCTTCACCCTAGCCATTGCACTCACACCCAAAAACAAGAGGATAATAAAAAATACAGGAGGGCTATATGAAGCCAAGTCGAACATATAATAATAATTGGTATTAGAAAAATTTGTAATGAGAGGTACTCATCACGAAAGGGTGGAAATACTTGAATAAAAATCATATATGGTTAGCTTTATTATTATCTTTGTTAATAGTAATGCCTTGGAATTTACTTTTCTTTTATACACCTATCCTTTTACCAATTATGGGGTTTATATCTAAGTTCATTTTATATTTTCTCTTAGTGTTAGTAAGTCTTCGATTTCTTCAATATTTAAAACATAAAACTAACTATGAAAAAGAATTAATAGAACTTATTAAAAAATCTAATCACCTAACAAATAAAGAAAAATAATGTAAATTTTAAGAGTTCTCTCAGCTTATCTGAGGGATTTTTTTATTTGGGGTAGCACGCACATTTTAACGTTTTTATACGCTAAGGGATTCTCAAAACTCAATAACACGATTTGAATTGAGATTTTGATTTAAAGATGAGTTTTGAGACACTGTTTAGGCTCTTTTCAGTACCTTCTACATTGAAGTACATTTGTCTCAAATACCTATGTTTTTGAGATTGGTGATACCGCTTAGAGTAGTAAAATCAACGTTTTTTCATGTCGAATTTGCTTAGCGTATATTTTCGTTAAAATGTGGATGGGACCCCATTGCTATCAAGTTAAAAAATCTGTTGTTCCCCAAAACGATAAAAATAAACTTCGGTACTATAAAAACACAAAATTTCCATTTAGGGGGTACTTTAAAATCTTAGCTTGATGGGCATGGGGTAATGCCAGCATTTCGGAAGAAAAACACGCTAAGCAAATTTGGATAAAAAAGAGCCGAATCTTACCCCGTTAAGAGTAAATTGGCCTTTTAATATTTACGGAACGTAAGCAATGTAAACTTGTTGAATGAACTCCTTCAAACTTATATTCTCCTAAGAAATTAATGTGCTCCCAACCTAAAGGCCATATATACGGCATTATATCCTCCCTAATTTCAAAATTACTATATTAAAATATAGATCGGTGAGAGGATGGTTGATCAAACTTTATTTCAAATCTACATTTATAACGTCTTTTTTCATATCATGTACAATAAGTGTATAGAATATTCGGTTATCAAAGGTTTCACAAACATACCGTATGGAGGAAGAAAAATGAAGATAATAGAGCTACCAATTGAATTTGAATTTAATAAACAAAAAAATTACATTTATCCTAGCTTAATTATATTGAATGATGAACTAACTCTGGTTGATACAGGTTATACAAATTTCTTACCTTTAATTGAAAATGAAATTTTTAAAAATGGATATGAAGCGAAGAATATAAAAAATATAATCATTACTCACTATGATGATGATCATATAGGTTCCCTATATGATTTCAAAGAGAAGTATCCTTGGATTAACATTATTGCTAGTGAAAGTGAATCGAAATACATTAGTGGTGAAATGAAGTCAGAGAGATTGGTTCAAGCTGAAGAAATGCTAGAAAATATGTCAAGCAAAGAAATCAAATTTGGTAAATGGTTTACACAACAATTAAAGAATTTGAAGCATGTCTCGATTGATGAAAAGGTACATGATGGTGATTTGATTTTAGATAACAAATGTAGAGTAGTAGCAACACCAGGGCATACTTCAGGACATATTTCATTGTATTTTCAAAGTTTAAAAAGTGTAATTACAGGTGATGCAGCTGTTAATGAGAATCATGAATTAATCATTGCTAATCCACACTTTTGTTTAAATGTTGAGAAAGCGCAACAATCTTTAAGAAAGATTAAAAACCTTAAAGCAGAAACTTACTATTGTTATCATGGTGGGAAATTTACTTTATAATTGGGAGATAAACGTAGATATTTAGGCTTGACGGTGGATTCACTCATTAATTTCATCCGAAGATTTAACATAATACAGTAAGCGGTAGTGAGCATATACTTTTATTATTTGTATTTAGTTTATGAATTTTTTCATATCTAACAAACCTTCATGTTAGCATCCAAAACGGGTGCTTTTTTCTTTGTTATATAAATTTTATATAATAAACGTGAAATTGAACAAAGTGGACAATTGAAAATATAATACCTCAGCCAAAATGTTTTAAAAAAATGTTTGTTTAATTTTTCCACAATTGATTTCTTCATCATATAAGTAAAAAAAGAGATAAGAACACTTTTTATGAAGTGACCCCTGTCAAGTAGACTGTATTCAAAAAGCACAACTAAGTAACCTGAGTTCTATATTTATATGGACTCAGGTTATTTAATTTCTTTTGAAATCTTTGGTGATTATAAAAGTGTATATATTTGCGCACGGCAAATTTAACCTCATCAGCTTTGCGGAAAGAGTATAAATGAAAACACTCTGACTTAAAGTGGCTGAAGAAGTTTTCTATACAAGCATTGTCCCAACAGTTTCCCTTCCGAGACATACTAGCCTTCATCTGATATTTTTTTAGTAATTGATTATATTGACGGGATGTGTATTGGAACCCTTGATCACTATGTAGGAGAATCCCTTTCGCATTTCGCTTTTTCCTTGCCTTCTTAAGTGTATCTAGCACTAATTTAAGGTCGTTTCTACGACTGATTTCATAGGCAACAATTTCATTGTTGTACAAGTCTTTAATAGCGGATAAGTATAATCTCTGTCCATTGAAAATCAAGTAGGTAATATCTGTTACCCATTTTTCATTCGGTTTTGAAGCTTGGAAATCCCTGTTCAGATGGTTATCTGAAATCACATAAGCTTCTTTTTTTCCATAATAAGGTCGTTTTCTCCTAATAATCGCTTTGATACCTAGTTCACCCATCAACCTCTGTATACGTTTGTGATTAACGTGAAGGTTATAGGTGACTTTCAGCCAAACTTGTACTCTTCTGTATCCATAAATTCCCCTAAGTTTTTTATGGCACTTCAATATCTTTTTCTTGATTTTGACATCCTCCGATTGTTTTTCAGAAGGCGTCGAGTGCCGTTTTATCCATTTGTAGTACCCACTTCTGGTTACACCGGCAATATCGCATAGAACGGTAACCGTAAAACCTTTTTCCGACATCTCGTGGATGACTTCAAACTTTCTCGCTTTGGATACAGCTTTCATTCCTCCTTTTACATCCCTAAGAGCTTTTTTAACATTTCATTTTCCGCTTCTAATCGTCTGATCTTAGCTTCTGGATCTTCTGGCTTGATTCTTGGCCTACCTACACCTGGCCCTTTCGCTTTACCACGTTTTTCTTCTAGTCCTTTGATACCTTCAGCCTCAAAGTGTTTCACCCAACGTCTTACTACTGAGTGATCAATTCCTAGTTCTTTAGCGACCGTTTTGTATCCCATTCCTTCTTTAAGGTATAAATCTACTGCTTTTTTCTTAAATTCTATATCGTAAGTTACTCTAATTTTACCCATAGAAAAAATCCCCTCCATAGTAAACAGATTAATGTGCTTTCTTTTTACTGTCTACTATAAGGGGATCATATCATTAGTGCATTATCTCTTTTCGAATATGCATTTCATATCCCATGTAAATTTACCACATATTTCACTGGGACTTACAAATTGCTCTTCAATAATAATTATATCTTATTTTTGTAAAAAATATACAATTCCAAACCTTTTCAAAAATACATGGCCAGAATGTCAGTGCTTTACATGTTTTTAAGAATTATAGTCGGTTGTAACATGAAATTCATATTATTATAATTTATTAAACATGAATATAAATATAGTATGTTAGGTAATAATGAGACATTCTTCTCTATTTACCTATAACTATATTTTTACTAATTTATTATGATATCGATGTTGATTTAAAGCGTTTTGTACAAAATAAACAAATGGATTTTTTAGGAATACAAACTCAATAAATCGTTCCATTTTCTTAATTCACAAAATATTCAAAATTGAAATCTCCAAATGTTAATATTTGTTATATAATGAAATTGTCACATCAGTCATTAAGTAGTTTCCCTATTGTGTCTGTTAAGATAGTTTGTGTTACCTTTTTTGTCACCTTACCTTAAAAAGAACTTGTAGTGATTCCTACAAGTTCTTTTTGTTTTTGGGGTTAAATGTGGATTTGAAATAAAGTTACGATTTTTTGAGGGGGAAAAGTAAATGTTTGTAAAGACAGAACGATTATTGATACGAAAATTTGAGTTCAAAGATTGGCAAGCTGTCCATGAGTATACATCAGATATCAATGTTATGAAATACATACCCGAAGGGGTTTTCACTGAAGAAGATACAAGAAACTTTGTGAATGAAAACATTGGTGAAAATGCTAAGAACTTTCCTGTGGTATTAATAGATGACAATATCCTAATTGGTCATATTGTTTTTCATAAATATTTTGGTGAACATACTTATGAGATTGGTTGGGTGTTCAATCCTAAATATTTCAATAAAGGATATGCTTCCGAAGCAGCACAAGCTACATTGAAATATGGGTTTAAGGAAATGAAATTACATAGAATTATAGCTACATGTCAGCCACAGAATACCCCATCATATCGAGTGATGGAGAAGATTGGAATGAGAAGAGAAGGCTATTTCAGGAAGTGTATACCACATGGTAATGAATGGTGGGATGAATATTATTACTCTATTTTAGAAGAAGAATAGTGTCTCAGAACGCATCATTTAAATCAGAATCTCTTGGCTTATAAAATCGTTAAAATGTGGGCGGTACGCCATGCCCATTAAGCTAAACTTATATAATTTTAATTTCATGTGAGATTTTTTCTTTATTGATAAAAGAAAAATTACAGTCTTCAAATCAATTTCAAGAATTAATTCCATATTTTAAACAAGTTGAAAAATACTTTTTAAGAAAGTGAGCTGTTTCATAAAAGCATTACAAAACAAAAAGGAATCCATAACGGGTTCCTTTTTCTACGCGTTTCAAAAGGTACACCTTTTGGAACTATCAAAAGCACATGAAATATACGTTCCAAAACCTCAAAAATGCATTTTTGAAACGTCTCTAAAAAACAGACACCTTTTGGAACTGTTTTGCTATAATATGTATTATAAAACATCAAGAGAAGGAGATTCTGATACCTTGAATAACAGAAAATTCGGATACATACGTGTAAGTAGCAAAGATCAAAACGAAGGTAGACAACTAGAAGCAATGAAACAAGTTGGTATTGACGAAAGAGATATTTTCATTGATAAACAATCTGGTAAAGATTTTAATCGTCAAAAATATCAACTTGTAAAAATGATGTTACGGGAAGGAGATATTTTATATGTACAATCATTAGATCGTTTTGGGAGAAACAAAGAAGCGATTTTAAATGAATGGAAGGATATTACTAAAAATATTAAAGCCCACATCGTTGTAATTGATATGCCTTTATTAGATACAACTAAGTACCAGGACAACTTAGGAAATCTCATTACTGACCTAGTACTTCAAATTCTTTCGTGGCTTGCTGAAGAAGAACGAACAAAAATAAAAACCAGACAGCAAGAAGGAATTCAATTAGCTAAAATACAGGGAAAACATCTTGGAAGACCGAAGACAGAAATTACAGATGAATTTATCACTGCTTATAACGCTTGGAAAACAGGTGCAATATCCGCTGTTGAAGCAATGAAACAAGCGAATCTATCAAAAACTACATTTTACCGCCTTGTAAAGAAATATGAAAAAAAATGAAAAGCGTTTGAATCAAACTATTTAAGGGGGATATTATGAAAAAAATTTGATTAGGGAGCATCACCTTATGTTTTTTATTAATTGGAAATAAAAGTAAGCCTAATGCTCAAAGTTACATGTATCTCGGCTGTATCCCTATATATGATGATAGTCAAGAAATGTGGGAGTTCAATACCTACCAAACAAATTTAGAAACAGGAAATGCTTCACAAATTGATTCGAAAAAACTTTCTCTAGAAAAAGGTACAGAGTATGTACAAAATAATTTTTGAAGTTTCTCACCTAGAAGTTTGAAAACAACTTTCTCAACACCAATAAATGCAATCTAGATATAGCCGATATACGTTTAATTTATTTTAGAGTTAGATACACGTATACAAATCCCAATTTACGAGGTCTAAAAATGAAAAAATTTATTCTAAAAACTCTTTTTAAAAAAGAATTATCCTTAATTCATAATAACTACCAACGACAAGTATTACTTATTAAAGATGAATTTGAAACTAAAATAAACAAACTAAAAAAAATATATGACATACCAAAAGAAATTTTTTCTAAGTATCCACAAGCTGAAATTATTGGCATTGAAAAAAATAAGAAAAATGATGAAGTATTTGTATTTAGAGCACCAATCGGACAGTCTTTTGAGATTAAATTGTATACACGAAGATCCAATTATAATTATCAAATTCCTACACTTTTTGCAACTCTCCATAACAATTCACCTCAAGAGCCTGACTATATATGGATTGGAGGTATAACGAGTCCGAAAGAAAACATCGGGAACGGCTCTATTACAATGAAATATCTTATTAAAATGGCTAAAGAAATGAAAGTTTCACACATTTCTGGGTGGCTATCACCAGTAGACGGAGACCATTTCGATAAATTAGAACATTTTTATAAAAAATTTGGTTTTGAGGTGAACTTTAATTGCGACAGAACAGAAGGCAGTATAAAAATGATATTAGATAACTAAACCCTAATAATATTTTTTATAGCAACTGATTTTGATAATACCAAAAGAGGGGATAGGATTTATGCAACCTCCCTCATTAATAACTTATCCAATAACTGATTTTGTTAAATATATTGCGAAAGTTTGTCATGAAACTATAGAAATAGAGTCCTGATAACACAGGACTCTTCTTTATTTTTATTAACATATGATGTTTGTTAGAGATGGTATCTTTAAACTTTAAGCATAAATTTTTTTATTTCTTTCTTTATTATCAGCTTCAGTCACAACACCATTATTCCACTGAGCTTTAATAAATTCAGTCCAATATGCATTATTTCGACGTATTTCTTCATTATTAAAGCTCGCCCTATCTTCAATGTAAGCTGGACTTTCTTCAAATCCAGCTTCCTCTTCTACTTTTTCCTCTAGCAACTCTTCATATGCCTGTAAAGCATCTAAATCTTTTCCATCGCTGTCTCTATTGAAAATTAAACCTTCACCATTTATAGGAGTACCTTCATATATCTCTCCTGTAAACTTCTTGATTTGGTTTGATAAATTATAGTTGTTAGTTATTCCATTCCATGGTTTCGAGTATTTATATTCACCCTTAAAGGATTGTATGCCGTTAATAAATTCGATACCATTAATTTTAAATCCATTTTTCAAAATACCTACAAATTCTACACTTCCATGCTCATTATAATATGTTCCTTGACCATCTATACGTCCACCTTTAAGTTCTCCTTGATATCTAATCTTCTTGTTCTTATGAAATAAGGTTGTAATTCCATTAAGAACCTGACCATCTTTAAATTCACCGTTATAAAAATATTGATTATTATCATCAGGTAATTTATATAGAATCCCCTTTTTAATTTCCCAAATTGTAGTATTTGTATCATAAGTAATTTCATAACATTCTTTTGTAGAATTATAATATCCATAGATAATTCCTGGAATGAAATGTTCTGAATCGAAACGACCAGTACATTTTATTTTTCCATCCGTATTATAAAGTTCTCCATCACCTACAAATGGTTCTTTAGTATCTCCTACGAAGAAAAGAACTCCATTTAAATAAGTTTCATAAACAGTTTTTCCGTTTACTACTTTTTCCATAGGTTTCTCTTTAGAAGAAGCAAATGTTAAACAATAGATCTTTTGTAAAATGATATACAAGTCAATACCGACTAGTTCATCAAATGAAGAAACTTTAAGCTCACCCAATAATGGAAATGGAATAAAATCAGCGAATACTTCCTTGGATAGTTCATCAAGGTACTCTCTTAATTCCTCATTGGGTTTATCCATTTTATGTTCTTCTAATATATTTTGCAAAGCATAAAATTGTTCATATAATTTGTAAACCCTATTCAACTCTTGACTTGTAAGACCATCTCTTAGATTAGCTACATTTTTAATCCAATCCGCACTAAAATATATTCTATTGGGTTTAGCATCAATTCCTTTTAATACATAACTAGTATATAGATCTCGTAAATTTGAAATCCCTCGTTGTAGATCATAATAAACAATAAGAGCATTTTCTCTCACCATTTCTTTATCACGGTTGTCCTCCAAATCTCTTAATTGCTGAGAAACCTGTAAGCTTCCCTTACTTACATTCCACACTAACAAACTAAAAAGTGTTGTGGCGAGTAAGGCATAAATCGCAACTAAAATTGTAAAAACGTAAGAAAGAGATGTTACAGCACTAGCTGTTTTATTAGGTTCTCCTCGAAGCTCCCACATTTTGAAAAGGGCTTCAAATATATTTCCAAAAATCATATAAGAAGCAAATAGACTAAAGCCAAGTGGCAATGTAAAAACCCAGAAAATAATTTTCTTCTCTTTCTTAGTAAACTTAATTTCGTTTAGCATGGCACTTCCCCCGGAAAATTACTTGTGTATTGCGTTCAACTAACATATACAATACTCTTCATTAAAGCACAGGAAAAGGTCTGCAAAGACAAGCAGACCTTATTATAGCTGAAATATTCTATGCATATAAAATATTGCATTTATTAGTTATACTTCCTTATTTTATGGTATTTCTTGTAAAGACACAATTCTAAGGGTGAGTTTAAATGCTTAATTATTTTCAACTTTATTTAATATATCTATCTCACATTCAAGTTCAAAAGTAAGTATATAACCCAAAATTACATGAATCTCGGCTGTACCCCTTGTCTCTATTATTTTGATAAGCAATGATCAAAATGAACTACAGTTACTGTGTGATGATTTATATAGGGTGTTTTTGCCCATCCCCCTTTTCGAGGGATGGGCAAAAACACCCATTTATCAATATCAATTGCTAAAATTATTATGATAAAATCAATTTATAATAATATCCTATAAAGATACCGTATGGAGAGTGAATTAATTGCTAAATAATATCCTTAATCCATCTATTTTAGAAAACTTTTCACAAATCATTAGTGACCACGATGATTTTTTAATAAAAAAATATAGTAATTTCAAGGGTAAGAAAAAAATTAGTGTAATCTTCTCAGCAAGGGATTGGTTACATAGTATAGTACATGGTCTACCTAACATTGACCTTACTCATCCTAATCAAGATACTCAGTCTTTAAATGTTTTTCAGTTTGTATGTACAATTGATTTATTGACAGAAGCCATTCAACAACTTTATAGAGTTCTTTATGATAAAATAAATTATCCACTTTCTCAAGACAAAACAGTATTCAACAAAAACATTTCAGATGATCAGTATTTTACACATATTAGAGCTGTTTTTGGTGCTCATCCAGTTAACTTGAAAAGTTATGATGGAAACTCTAATGGTAATACTCAATACTTTGCTTCATGGTCTAGTAGTCATGGTGCAGGTGATTTTAGTGTTTATCTTTACAGTAACGACCCTAAGGAAAGCGATAAAGAATTCTCTATTTCCTTTGACTTACTAATAAAGTATGCTCAAAAACGTTATCACTACCTCGAGGAAATAAGTAAAGAAATCCAACGCCAACAAATAGAATTCAATAACCTCTGGATAAAAACACCTATTGAAAAGAATAAAGAGCCGCTTGAACAACTTTATATATTAAAAACAGAAAATGAAAATAGATTCGGTAACAGTGGTTATAAATATGAAATTGGAACATTAATAGATCTTTTTAGTGCACCTAGAAATTTTCCTAAGGATTTTGAAATATATGATAGATTTCTTAGCAGTTTAAAAGAATCTATTAACGATATTTATTACAACTTACAAAACATGCAAATTTTAGACTTAAGTATATATCCTGTTCCGGAGTACTCAGGGATAAAGAGCCTTAGGAATTTTTTTTACGATATACAAAAACTAAATGAATATCTCATTAAAGAAGCTGACTTGAATAACAATTTGAATTATGTAGAAATAAATATAGCCGATCATATAAAACGACTAATTTTAGCAAACATTTTACCTGATTATGCTGTAAAAGAGTTGGATAGAAGAGATTTATTACTTATATTGTATACTTGCTTGGTAGAAAATGGAGCAAATATTATAAGGGAAACTTCCTCTGAACAAGAGGCATTCCCCGCTGATATAGAAATTATATTTATTGATGATTTAGATGCAGAGTGACTACAATATACTTATTGATCAACTCTCTTTGTACTATTTCAATTAAGAATGTAAAAATAATAAATAGCACGTACAATCTTTATAAAGATTGTACGTGCTTAAAGAATCTCCAAAAATTAATAATGTTTTTTTACACCACCTACCCATTAAATACATGACTTTTATATTAATATTGGACTCTTATTACTATCTCCAAGGAAGTTATGAATGAACTAATATTAAAACCATTAATTTCATTTTTTATGATAAGATTATTTCCCTAAAGATAACAGGAAGGATTTGTTACTTTAACATGGCAGAAAAAAAAGATTTTGTAAAAAAACAGCATTATATCCCTCAGTTCTCTATAAAACCATTTGAAATTACTGAGGGTTATTGTCGCACAGTAATTTTAAAAACGACTCCTTTTAAAATTACGAAAATGAGTACCAGAAATATTATGCAAGAAAATGATTTATATGAAGTAAAGGATCTTGACGGAGAATATGTAAATAGAAATGAAATAGAGGACATTTATAGTGAAATTGAAAATTCAATAGCACATAGTTTTCATGAATTTGTTCCCCTACTAGCATCTGATGAAGTAGATGTTGAGTTCAAAAAGAAATTTGCGACAATAGAATGGCAAAGGAACGAGACTAATCTACTTGAACATTTAATTTTCACATTGATTCGCAGTCCTCATTTAAAGAATTTGGTTTATGACAATAAGGAAACTCCTGATTTTATGAAACCAATATTCTATCGTCTTATGACCACTACTCGAGAAAATGCTGTAAAACTTGCTAAGAACCTTCTTAAAGGAGAGGGATTGGAGATAGCCTTGCATTCTTTAAAAACAAGTCCAGAAGGTGGGATTCCAGAATTATACAAACATCTAATGAATAATTTTCAATTACGAATTTACAAAACTCGAGGAGAGAAAAAATTTTTTCTTTCTGATAGACCTATTCTAGTCAACAAATTTGAAGAAGCTGATTATGTACTTCCTATTTCGCCTACTATCTGTATAGGTGCAACCCTCTTTGAAGGTGAGTTTTCTCCATACAACCAAATTACATATTTGTCGGATGTTGATGTTAACAGAATTAACAAGAGGATTATAGAAAATACAGAAAAAATGTTGATTATTCAAAGTGATGCAGATCTAGAGTTTGTGAAAGAATGGGGAAAAATATAAAAAGCATTATATAAGACAAAAAACTTAAAAGAACATTCTAATCGAGGTCGCACTACACTTTAAAAGTAAGCGTCAAATATTCCCCACCTACTATTTGTAAATAACCCATGAGATAATCTCCTTACATACTATATGTGGAGGTTTTTTATGGAAAGACACCGATTAAAGAAAGAATGGGAAACTTATATTCAAGACTATAAAAACAGTGGATTATCAGGTGTTAGCTTAGAGCCAATCATACTCTCTACCTTTGTTTTCACAACACGCCCCATACAAGCAACCTTGGAGACAGTTGCTTTCGTGCGGTCTCTTGCAACAAGCACACAGACATGTTCGTGACTAATCCCTCTGTGCTTAAACTTCCCACCACGGTTACCTTGTGTTGAATGACAAAAAAGTAGGGAACTAATTTAAAAAGTTTGATTAAGTAAGACTCAATCCTATTTCGGGATTGGGTCTTTTTTATAAATTAATATGAGTTGTCTCTTTTGATATTTTTTTATATTTATTCTAATATTTGCTATTATTAATTTATAAATTAATAATACTGGAGGAATTAGTAAATGAATATCCCTGTTACTATTAATATCCCATATCTTTGGAATGGAGAAATTATTACAAAAAATGATTGGGCTCCAATCACATTTCTTGTTGGTCCCAATGGTACGGGAAAAACACAATTTGCTGAAAATATTAGACACCAATTAAATTCTAATGGGGTTAATACAAGATATTTAAATGCAGAAAGACTAGCGGGATTAGAGAAACAACATTATACATATTTTTCACACGGGTCACCACTAGAAAGAGGGCTTGATATTGCTCAGTTCAATGATCTGAAGTCTTATGGGAAAGATTATGGTCTGGCTGCTGATGCTTGGATTATTCTAAAAGAGAAATTAGATGTTAGATTAAGGATAGAGGCTGTTTTGTCACAGTTTTTTGGGAGGACTCTAAGATTAAGTGAGGAGGGTGGATTCCTCAATCCAAAATTACAACTTCAAGGCAGTAATGGTGAATATGGTTTCAGAAGTGGCGAGAGCCATGGACTTAAAGAACTTATCTCAATTCTTGCTTTTATTTACGATGATGAACATTCTTGTTTAATTCTAGATGAACCAGAACTACACTTACATCCTCAATATCAAAGTTTTTTATTATCCGAAATTAGAAAGGTATCTGGCGATCCGCTTGTGAATCCTGATAAGAAATCGTTTGTTATAATAACTCACTCTCCCTTTTTCATTGATATAAATAATATTGATGATTTGAAAAATCTTCTCATTTTTCAGCCAACAAAGAAACCAGTGTGGATTTCGGACTTAGACGAAGATGACGTTTATAGAATTAATAAGGTTTTGCCGAGACTAAATACACATCATAAACAATTTTTCTTTGCAACAAAACCAATTTTTGTAGAAGGATATACAGATCAAATATTACTAAATACTATCCAAGATAAAAGAAAACAGGGTATTGGTGTTCGTGGAATTTCTATAATAGATGTTGGTGGGAAAAATGAAGTAGATGCCTTCTACCGTCTTTCAAAAAAACTGAATTTGGATAGTAGAGCTATTGTTGATTATGATGTCATCTTTGATGGGAAATTAAAACAAACAGCCAGCCAAGATCCCCAAGTCATTAATTACTTAAGTAATGAAGGTATTGGACAAGATTTAATGCAGGTAATCGGAACCCTTCTTAACACAATTGACCCATTGACCGATAGTTTACTTGAACTCGATTTAGATTTACTAGATCAGTACCCTGAGTTGAAGCAACTGATTGAGAAGATTTCAAATGTGACGAGTGTAGAAGCAAAAAGACGAGCAACGTTACTGGGGGTATTAAGGAATGAGCTTATTATAAGAGACTTAGTGCCTCATAAAATCCAGAATATCAATTTGATTATTGGTAAAACACGGAAAATTATTGATGCATTTAAAAAAGCAAACATATTTGTTCTCCCAAAGGGAGAGCTAGAAAACTACCTTCCGTCATACGAAGGAAATCCATATAACATTTCTGATAATGAAAAATCTAGATTATTGGAGTGTGAGAGGGAATTTTTGCTATCAGCAACATTAGACGAAGATACATTTATTGAACGCTATGGCGAATTAATAACAATTATTGATGAAGCATGTGAAACTATATCCATTGATTTGGGACCTCTAATAAATGCTGCTCTTGGTGATTTTATTCATCATATTCAAAAAGAATTCAAGTTAAAGAGAATAATGGATGTAGAATCGATAAAAACAAATAACATGTTATCTTGGCAATTATATAGTAGGGTAATCAGCAATATTACTTTTACTAGAAGTGATGATACGTCTTTTGTTTGTAGAATTCAACTTAATGAAAATATTGATAGTAGTCAAACTCTATACTCCTTTACAGAAACAACTGTTCCATCAAATTTTAATATTAACGAAGAGTAGCAGCTAATTTTATTTTTTCACTAAAAAAACTAATAACTTAAGCCACTCCTTGTTTAACTCAAGGAGTGGCTTAAGTTAAACAAGGAAAATCGCTTATTGAGAACAATAAATAAGTAAAAAGGACCAAAACACTTGTCCTTTTACTATATTTAAAATTTAATAATTCTATTGTCATTCTACACTTGTAGTGAACCGGTAAAGATCTAAAGCTAGCCACACAAGAAGAACTACGACAAGCAATGATTGAATCTGGGGCAAAGCGAATAGCTACGAAGGCGTCTAAGGCACTAGCAGAAGTAACAGCAAAGTCTATAACAATTGATGTCCCTCATTTAGTTGGAAGACAAAATTGGGTAATTGAGGAAGCGTTACGTATTGAAGAAAGTATTAAAGGGATTGACAATCACATCCAAGAACTACTTCACGGAAATTCAAGCAAAGGTATTAAACCTCATCCTTATACAGAGTTATTATACTCTTTCCCTTTTATGAGCGATAATTGGGCCTGTACCCTTATCGGAGCCATTGGTGATGTTGAACGATTTAATACATATAAATACCTTGGTGTTTCGGCTGAAAATAAACAATCAGGGACATCAGTAAAGGGTACGAGAATGACCTTTAGTGGCGTTCGGGATGCACGTCGTGTTCTCTTTCAAATGGCGATGATTATCATTGCGATGAAAAAGCAACCGTCCGTATTCAGCTCCTATTATCATCGTCTAGTAGAACGTAAAATGAATGGAAAAACAGCAATTGGGCATATTTGTGGAAAGATTGCCAAAATCCTTTATATGATGCTTAAAACGGGGCAAAAATATGACCCTATAAAACACGCACAAGCAACAGGTATTCCTTGGGATTCTGTTTATGACAAAAGAACAAAAAATGTCAACTCGGAGAAGTTTTATCAAGAAGCATTAAAGCTTGCGGGAGATTCAACATCTGACGATGTTGAATTAATTGAAACAGATGTTGATTTAAAATAAAGTTTGATAAAAACGACTTACTAAGTAAAATGGAGGAATATATTGTGGGTAAGAGTTTATCAGAAATGTCACTTGAGGAATTGTGGGAACTGTTTCCGATTATACTAAAAGAACATAATCCAATATGGAAAAATTGGTATTTACAAGAAGAAAAACTACTTAACAACATAATCGGTAATCAATATGTTGAACGAATCAATCACATAGGAAGTACTTCTGTTAACGGGTTATTAGCAAAACCAACGATAGATATATTGCTTGAAATAACAGCAGATTGTGATTTGAAGTTTTTAGTGAATGTGTTGGAGAAAAAGGGATATATTTTTGAAAAGCAACCACAAAAGCCTTCACCTCATATGATGTTTATGAAAGGTTATACAGAAAAAGGATTTGCCGAAAAAGTATTTCATCTTCATGTTAGGTATATAGGGGATTGGAATGAATTATATTTTAGAGATTTTTTACGACTGCATAAAGATGTTGCCCAAGAATATAGTAACTTAAAAGTGAGCTTAATGGACAAATATGAACATGACAGAGACGGATATACGGAAGCAAAAACAGAGTTTATTAATACATACACTAAAATTGCAAAAACGGAATTTGAATACAAATATACCCCAAACTAATAAGCATTTTATTTCAAAGCTCATTAAGACATAAAAAATACTAATCTCCAGTAAGTGTTTTAAAAGGTAAAAAACAGCTATTTCCAAGAGGAATTTTTTATTTTCCTTTTTTTAAGCACTACACTACATTAAAAAATAGTTGTAGACTGAAAAGGTGTTTTCTGTACAGAATTCAATAACATATGGAAGAATAAGGAAAAAGTCTCGGTGACCAAACCGAGACTTTTTTGACCATGTGATAGAACGTGAATTAGAACCATCAAATTCCCTATTCTTTAGGATATAGTTATTTCATATCTAGTATGCTTAACGATGTATATGTAAATAATTGCTCCACAAAACATATATAAGTTTATTTGTTAGATAAAATCTAACTATTATCCATACGAAACTTCCTCATACTCATGTAGAGAAGAGTCTCTAAGAAAATCGAGGACCATCTCATTGAAAATATCTTTTCTCATTACATTAAGTGGATCGAATGCATCTTGGAATAAAGCAAGTGTGCTATTTGGGATATGCTGGTGAATTGTTTTAGCTGCTTTTCCTTCATCAACACCTGTTACAACTTTTCCTGCTCCAGATAGAATTAGAGTAGGGGATTGAATGAGATGTAATAAAGAAGTATGAACAGGAAATTTTGCTTTTTTCATCATTAATAACATTTTTTTGTCTATTGAAAATGAATCGCGTAGTATTTGTTGCGTGTACGGTTCGTGTTTGTAAAATTTCATCATTAAATCAATAATTGTTGAATAGGGCAGCAAACTAAAGATGAAATTGGAAAATTGAAGTACCCATTTAGAAGTTTTAGTTGGGAATTCACTATAGCTATTAGAAATGACCAATTTTTTTACATAGGAAGGATGATGAATGGCTACTAATGTCGCAAGAATTGCTCCTTGTGAAACGCCGATTACATGAAGAGATGTGTGACATAGTGTATCTAAAAATGAAATGATATCAGATACGATTAAGTCGTAATCATATACATTACCAGGAAAGGTTTTTATCGATTCTCCATGACCACGATAATCGAGAAGAATCATCTGATATTCTTTAGAAAATGATTCGATTTGTGGTTTCCACATCTTCCAAGATGCCCCGCTTCCGTGTAAAAAAAGGATTGGTTCCCCTTGTCCAAAAGACTCGTAGTGAAATTCACCGTTTTTTGTTTTAATAATTGGCATGAATAAGCCCCCCTTTTTTCAGTTAACAAAAGTAAGATTACTTTTAAAGTACAATATATGGAATATATAATCAATATAATTTTGAAATATTTATCTCATCTCATTTCAAAATTTCAAAGTGTGTCCGCTTTAATCGTGAGATGCGTTTTCATACGTTTGATAGAATAAACCCTACTATCTAGTCTAATACTTTATTTTAATAAAATTTCTTTTCTCTAAATAAAAACTATTCATTAGTCTAAATTCTTATTTAATTAATACAGGAAAATAAAAATAAAGGGATCCTATTAAACCAGCGATACTCAGTCTAGAACATTTTTTTAATCAAACACACACAAAAAAGCTTGGGATTTCCAAGCTTTTTTGTCTTTAATGAGTTGTTCTAATTTAATTAAAAAATCCTGTTAAAGCAATAAGGATTTGATTTCAACTGGCTCTCATTTAATTGTGTACTTAAATAAGAGTTCTCCATTATTTAGGTCTCTTTCATTCATGAATTCGAACCCTATACTTTCGTATAAGCTATAAGCTGTTCTGTTTTCCTCAGTGATACTTAAATATATAACGTTTACCCCATATTCTTTTGAAGCTATATCAATAAGTTTCATCATAGCAATTTTCCCATAGCCTTTGCCTTGATATTTTTCATCTATCATTATTCTATCAATCCAAGTATCTTTATTAGGACCAAAAGAACCGTACATAGCAAATCCAATAATTTCTTCATCATAATATATAGCTACTGGATGCCATTCACGATGGGTATTAGCTTCATTTAAACATTCATCTACGGTTTCAATAAATTTTTCTTGTCCAGACTTTAATTTTATATTTCTAACTTTGAATTCATTAGTATCATCTATATTTTTAAAATGCACATTACTCATGTATTAACTATACCTCCACCACTTAAATCTTATTTAATTATCTGCCCGTTTGTTGAAGAATTAAATTTTCTAAATCTTTGACTATATTTTACCATAAAATGATACAAACCCTTGTGTTTTCTCATAACAGACTAAAATTGACATACCAAGAAACAAATGAAATAGCACCCTAATTCGCACGATGACAATATCTATTGTCAAGATGCTATTTCGGGTGCTATTTTAAGTCTAACAGAGGAAAAATAAGATTAGCCTGTAAGTGTTTTAAAAAGTAAAAAACAGCTGTTTTCGGCACAAAAATAGTGCTATTTCCAAGAGGACTTTTTTTATTTTCCTCTTGGAAAACACTACACTACATTAATATAACTTAATCATAATAGCATGAAGTGTTCACATAGTGGATGCTTTTTATTTTGTAGACGATTATGTATATTTTATATCTGTTACATGATTAACTTTTATATAAAATACATTATCATGTTGATTCCTAATTCTTAATTCATTACAAATCATGTCGTAGTAATGAATATAACCCACTTCGGAATATACTTTGTTCTTTTTTTGGTATGAAATACTTACTTGCTTATTTTCAGCCATTGCACAACACACTATTTCATTTATAAGTTCTAATTTTTGCTCATCTAAAATGGGCATCGGTACTTCATTTTGTTTTTCATACAATTCATTTAATCCTTCAAACTGTTCTTTTATTGCTGAGAATGGCATCCATCGCATCATACCTCTATCCATGATGTGTATTCCCCCTTAGGCTTTATGCCCACCAATTTTATTGTTTCTCTCACGTTGCGTAGCTCCTTGAATGTAACTGATGCCTCTCATAATCGAGTTTTTACCATACCTATTCCGGATACTATCCATTGTTTTTGCTAATTTCCTTTGAGTATCTTTTCTTGAAGTATCTTCAAACAAAGACATTTGAATTGCATCATCCCTGGTCAAATTCTTTAAAGTTATATGTATTTGTCGTACTGGATGACCAGAATGAAACTTTTTTAATATCTGTAAACACGCTTCATAAACCTCTTCAGTTAAACAGGTTGGTTGTTCCAAAGTAATTGCTCGCTTAAACCCTCCACCGATGTACTTACTGTAACCTATAGCAAGTTCAACCGTCCTACAACATTTATCCATAGATCGTAGGCGAAAACAAGTCTCCTCAATTTGTTCTAGAAGTAGCAATTTTAATTTATTAAGACTAAAGCAATCTTCTAATAAGATTTGTCCTTTCGTTATAGAAGTACTTTTAGGAACGTATTTATTAGCAATACGGCTTTCATCTATACCAAATGAAAAACGATGTAACTCTTCACCTTTTACCTTTCCAAATCGCTTTATTAAACGCTCTTTGGGTGTATTTGCAACATCCTTCAAGGAAAACAGTCCCATGCTATGCAATAATTCCTGTGTAGCTACTCCAATTCCGCAAATTTTTTGGAGCGGTTTGATTTCCCATAATTTTTTGGGGACATCATCATATGACCACATAGCAATCCTTGATTTTGAATGTTTACTTTCCACATCTAGAGCAACTTTCGAGAGAAATAAGTTAGGTGCTATCCCAATTGATGCGGTTATGCCTGTTTTGTCATAAATTTCTTTTTGTACCCTCTTAGCAATTACAATTGGATCACGCCCAAATAAATGCGCTGTCTGTTGGAAATCAAGGAATACTTCATCTATTGAAAAAACGTGTAGGTCTTCCCATGCTACATACTTTGTATATATCTCTGTGATTTGATTTGAAATTTCAACAAATTTTTGCATTGTCGCATTAACTACAATGATTTCTGGATCTTTTGGCAGTTTGTGCAACCTAGTTGCTGTAGAAATGCCCAATTTTTTCAGTTCGGGAGTGGCAGCCAGCACAATAGACCCTTTTCTATTTACATCCCCAACGACAGCTAATTTTACTTTTAATGGATCTAATCCCCTCATGACACATGCACAACTGGCGAAAAATGAACAAAGGTCTACACACAAAATAATTCGGTTAGGTAATAAAGAATAATCATACAAGGTAACCCTTCCAAATCAGAACGTTTGTTCTTATTATAAACCTTGTTTTTCGGTTTATACAATCATTTTGTAAATAATTTTTAATATCAATGTGATACGTGAAATTATATGTAATTCTTCAAAATTCGACCACGAAACACTTTTATATCTCTTAACTTAAGAAACTCGCTTTTATGTCTTTATAAATTAAGAAAAGCTCAAACCCATATGTACCAATGGATTTAAGCTTTTTATTTTATAGGAATACTCGTTGCAACAAGATGCAATTATATTTCAGCGTATTCGCATCTTGTAGCTATTATTATGTATGCTATATTCCACAAAATAATTACAAAAAATCTGTTATTCTCCTTATCTATTTATATTCTATGCACCACAAGAAAGACATATGCACCATTGAAGGTGAGTGTGTATAAATTAAATTGAAAGTGTCCAAAATAAAAGTTAAATAGGGTAAAAGAAAGGAAGGCACTTTCATGAAAGGAAATAAAAGAAATCGTACAAAATTAGGGAAGTGGTTAGACCGTAACGGAATAGAACAACAGGAATTAGAACAAGAAACTGGTGTTAGTCGTAATACAATTTCAAGATTATGTAATAATAAATCTCACACACCAAGTTTACCAGTTATTCAAAAAATCCTTCGAGCAATTAAAAAGGTGGACAGAAGTGCCAAAATAACTGACTTTTGGGACATGTAAAAAGCACAAGGAGGATGATTCACCCTGTGCTTTTTACTTTCACAATACTTCTTTTAATAAAAATGTCCGTACATACACATCATGTTTTATCCCGTAACTCTCTAACTTCTTTTCACGATAATCAGAAATTGTAAAAAATAAAATGTTGGGTATTATATCTCTTTGTTTTTTATATATCTTTGCAATCAAACCATAATATTGTACCTTTTCTTCATTTACTCTCATATGTTGCAACCTATCAATCTCAACAAAATGAGGTACTTGATCTATTACATAATAAGCATCTGGTACGATTGTCTTTTCTTCACCTTGATATCTAAATTGTATAACTTGCTCTGTTTTCCAATCTGGAAAATCAAGCCACATCCACGCTTCATTTCTTAACAGAATATGTTCAAGTTGATGTTTCTTTTTTCGTTCATTGGGATCCAATCCTAGCAAGGCTAAACCTTTTTTGTTGAGATAATATACATACTCCCGATTATGCGAAGTGACATGACAATATTGGCGCAGATCCTTCAGAACACGATTTGCATTTCGAATACTACCTAGAGCATGAATCGCTTGCAATTGCCTCCTAGAGGCAAATTCCAGCTTATTTAAACTGGATAAAATTTCGATCTGTCTGGCTTTCTGTTTGAGCTTTTGATGTCTCATACTCTTTCACCACCTTATATTGCTTCAGTAAATCCCACATGTCTTTATCCTTTAAATACGGTACCTGGATTTCCTCTGTCCGATCAGTCTTAAATAATGCTCTTCCTGGAAGAGAAGGCAGATCCTCAAGACCTGGTTCATCCAAAGCAACTTGTGAAGCAACCGCTGTTGGTAATCGAAAACCTAGCTTTGCATCAGCATTTTGTTTGATTTGTCTTGGCAATGTATCAGAGGTTGGATATTGGGTACAAAATATAAGCCGGAATCCTAAACCACCTCCGATTCTTGCGATTTCAGATAACATCTCCTGGCACATAAATAATAAATCCCGTTGTTTTTTAGGTAAACCTTGTGTCGGACAAAGATTCGCTCCTTCATCTACTATGATGAAACAACGTTCTCTAATTGGTGTGTCTATAACATTGGTAAAATAGGACTTTTTCATCATCTCAATCTGTTTTACCATCTTTTCACGTACTCTCACCAACATCTCTAACGCCTGTTCCGGGTTTTCAGCTACTTCTACTACTTGGGATAGCTCTTTGTAAGGACTAAATTCTAGCCCTTCCTTCAGATCGATAATAAAAAAATTCACGTGTTGAGATTGTTGTAAAATTAAACTAGTCATCACATTTTTTAAGAATACTGTCTTTCCAAAACGAGTCATTCCACTTACACACATATGCGGTGTTTTCTCGAAATCATGATACACGTGTTTATCTAATGCTTTCCCCATCATAACTTTCCATGTGTGCTCTTTTAACAGCTCCTTAGACCAATTCCATATTTCAGGTATTCGTTGCTTAAATACTCGAATATGAAGCTCTCTTTGATGAAACGATATTTTAACAGGTTTATATAGTCCTTCTTCTAATACTTCAGCTAACTTTTTGATAAGTTGACTAGGTACGCCGAGCGGTAACTTGTAAACATAATTCATACTTATGTCATCTTCTATTTCTTTTATAAAAATAGGGTATTGTAATTCACCTTTATGTTGAACACATATCTTTGCAATTTCAAAAAACGTTGCAATTTTTTTCTTATCACTCATTCCTTTACTTTGATAAAAGTAAGCTACTGTTATAAAGGTTGCTGGTATTAACAAAAGTGATATCATATCCTCCATACCTCCTTTAGGTAGTTGAGCCTGTATGGAAGGTTAGAAAAAACAGATTAAGGCGCACTATTACAATTTTTTTCAACTACCAGATGTAATACTAACGTAGAAACACATCTAGTACATCCATTAGCACGTACCAAACACTCCCAATTAATAAGCATTTTAGCCCCGCACGTAGCAACCAATCTGGAAGGTAAAGACCTTTCTTTTTTAGTAACTTAATTCCCAAAACTGAAGCACCAGTAACGGCATAAACTACCCCTAGCTCTCCAATGATCGTCACTTTAGTCCCATCCCTTCGGTTTAATAGATAAGTTCCCTTTACGATCCCTGTATAGTTGGTAATCATCTAATAACTCATTCCAACTTACAGCATGTTCATCACCATATAGATCTTCTTCAATTTTTTGACTTAAATAATAATATCCTCGGTACTGTGGGTCTAAATAAACTTCATGTCGTTGCATATGCTCTTGTATAGCGCATATGTTTTCTTCACTTTTAGTACTTTTATACATTTGATTCAATGTTCGAGAGGAATAAAGATACGGTGTACTATACAACATTTGATATTGATTCATATGTCTCACCATCCATATAAAATTCTAAGTACACTAATACATATGAGTGCTATCCATATTATTGAATTTGTACAAAAAATATAATATCTACTCACAAAGGACAGTTATGTATATACGAAGAATGTATGTTGCAACAGGGAAAAAGAGGAAAGAGGTGACGTTGCTTGTTAAAGTCAAAAAAATTCATCATTCCGTTATTAATATTTACCTTGTTGGCTATATTCGTTATCGAAAAAAGAAGAGTTATTTTTCAAGAAGAGAACCCCATACCATTAGCCATAGGAATGTCAAAAATGATTTTTCAAGGGAAAGAAATAGTTGAAATAGAACAAAACGAAGATCGATATTCAGATGTTTCTCTTTATTTGGTAAAACGTAGGAAAATGGAGCCCTTCATAAAGATGCTGGAGAAAGATGGTTGGACATTCGTTGAGCAATTAGAATATCAAAATGCTTTAATTTTTGAAAAGGGGAATCAGACTCAAAGTATTTCTTATAGATACTATACAAGATATTACACGATACTCGACTCTTATTAAGATGAGGTGTACAGTCTTCAAACGGAGAAGACTATGCTATAATATGAAAAGATAACTGTGAAGTTAGGGTGGCTATCCCCTTTTTTCCATTTGGAAAAGAAGGGGGGTGAATACGCCATGGATCTTTTTCTTGAGTTTCTAAAAGAAATTATAAAAGGTGTCGTTCGTGAATCGATTGCACATCTTTTTAAGAGAAATATTTTAGAAAACAAGAAAACCACCCTTTCTTCACGCCGTCGCAAGCAGAGAAAGAGTGGTTTTCGTAAATATAAACGATAATCGATAGCCACCACCTGATGGTAGCAGTTATCCAAAGAGGAGCACATGTTGGTAGCATGTTGCTCTCTTTTTTATTGTATGATTTTATTGACTGAAGTATACCTTAGTTTGTATCTATATTATAGCATGTACAATGAGATTTGCAATCTAGACAAATAACAATGGTTCCTTTTAGTATCGTCATGGTTACAAAAAATATTTCCTTTTGTAATAAACTCTGTATTCTTAAAAAGAAGTGATTCTAAATATCAACATCTGTAATGGTATTATCAATGTTTATTTCCATCACTCTAGGTTCTACAGTTTCCGCTTCACTTTCTACACATACTTGTCTGTTGTGGTCACTCTCTACAGGTATTTGTCTCCCTGTAATCGGGTTGTAGGCCACCTCTACAGGAACCACTTGATCAGTAGGCAGGACTTCTATCCATTGGTCGAAAACTTGGAAGTTCTTATCTTTATTGTTAGGATCTCGATTTAAATCGTTTGGGTCTACACGGAAGCCACCTTGCAACGGATAAAAACCATGCTCAAAGACCTTTTCAACTGGAGTTGAAGTAACTTTGTTATCATCATTAACTTCAGTTTCCGGAAATGTCTGGACTTGATTAGATTCCTCATGTTTCTCAGCGACTTGCATACAAAGAAAATCGATTGCGTTTTTTATGGTAACTGTTTCTTCAGGCTCTAATCCTAAATTTGTTTTGATTTGGTTTAGTTCATCGTCTGAAGCAAGATACTCAGCATTCAGACCATCAACTCCCTCAATATTAGTGTTTTGTAGCCAATTCAAAGCAGCTTGCTCCTTCCCAGGACGAATAGGAATAATTGCTTTAACCCAAGGTGCGTTGAGGAAAGCATTTCGTAAATTGTCACCGTCTAATTGTAAAAGCCAACCTAACGAACTACCCATGGGCGCAGGATTGGACTTTTCCGTAATCAAGTAATTATCTAGCCGCACAGGACTTTCAGACCAAGTAACAAGGTTATCGTTAAGCTGTCTCTTAATTTCCTGTATGTTAACTTCCCTTTTATACGTACGGGGCTTCCACCACTCTGGAGCGACAAAGTACAGCATCTTATCAATATCAAAGATAGAATTAATCAACTCCGAAAGAACGTGACGGCTGCTGTTGGTGGCATTAATGTAATGATCATTTGTCATCAAGGAACTTATCAGCTGACGGTAAATAATAATACGTTCTTCTTCACGTAATTCTTCAAATTTACGCTTATGGATATCTCTGGCAAACTCAACACGCTCCTTAACAGCCTTGTAAAAAGCTTCTTTGGATTTGCGTATATTTTCCTTGTTTGCTGTCTCACCAGCGCGTTTCTTCTCTTTGTTGGCATCACCAATTTCTCTTCTTTTGGCCTCGGTGACTGTATATGTCAATGTAAAACCAACCACGAAGTCTACGCGGTTAAACTTAAGACCACCAGGTTCTGTGATCACACCTACTTCAATCCGTTTATTATCCGTAAACCGAGCACCGAAACGCCAAGCACCTTCGAAGTCTTTACCTGAAGCAGTAATCTGTGCAGCTGGAATAATTCTGTCATCAACGACAACTTCAAATCCTTCTGGCGCCGGTGGTGGATCAATCGTTGTAAGTGTTACGAAGCCGTACATTCTCGTATCATCACCGAAATTCCAGGTCGCATTTGTTTTACAAGGGATCACTTGGTCGGGAGGAATGGGGATTTCCGTTTGATCAGGCACTTGGACGAGATCGGTCGGTTGTGCATAATGAACTAAGTCCGCGAGTCCAAGGTCTTCACCCGGGTTATCAACAAATGTTTCCCAACATAGATAAGTACCGACATCCTGTACTTGTACACCAACCTGTCTCATTTTTCTGCGCAATTCATAGTTAATTAGTTTTTCTGTGTTGTTAGCTAAAATATGACGTTTACTTGACGTGTCTGTGACCTCAGTTACAGTTTTAAAAGTCGTTTTATAATTTTCACGTATTTCGCTTGATAACTTTTCACTCTGTGTTCTCATTCTTTTGTGAGTTGTTTCCCTGGACAACTGTTGTGTCTTGTCCATGTTCAGACTTGCTGTTGCGGAAGCGTCCCCAGTACCCCATGATTGATTCACGGTGGTTGTAAAACCTAACTTAAGATCTTCTTTGTTTTCTTCCTTCACCGCTTCACTTATGTCATCCTGGTCCGTTTTGGCGGTCTCTATTTTTTTCGTTTTTTCAATAAGTGTTTCGATTGTTCTCTCGGTGGTAGTCTTTCGAGTACTAACCTCAATTAATTCTACTGTTGACCCAGGGCTTAGCCACACGTGACTTGTTGGAGTCCCAAGAAATGTATCTAACTCAAAGAAATACTGTCGGAATAAATGAACCATGCCAAGCGGCGACAAGGTCGCGTCTTTCACATCTTTTCTTGGATCGAATGTCAAGTAAGGATCCGTAAAACCAATGTCCTTCCTGTTTAGTGCTTGGAGGAAAGAGTGTCTTGAATCTACGGCCATCTTATCAAAGAAGATATTGTTTAGCTCATTAACGCGACCATTTGCAACTAGCTCTTTGATGACACCCGCGATTTTTGCTTCATTGGTGATACCACTCCTTACTTCCTCTTTACAGTGCTGTAATTTTTCAAATGGCAGTAAAAAGTCCTCTGTATCCGTGTTTTCTTCAATCGGAACAATCTCATTTTGCTCGCAACAGCCAATTGAAATTTCATTGTAATGCTCAAGAACTTTTGTTCTAAGAATTTCCGATAGAAGGTCGTTGTTGACAAGGCGTTGCCAGTCATCTTCCGTAACTGGTATTTTCCCAAAATCTTGAAGTATTTGACTGATTTGCTGAAGTACGATGGAATCCTGAGGAATTAACTTGGGACCAGCAAACCCAGCCGGCCCTAAGTTAGGAGCTGAAATTGTACAGTCATCATTAAAATCAATAGTTATATCATCTTCAAGGTATGGACCTAATCGAGAAAATAAACTTTTATAATCATTGTCGGTATTTTTTTTGATTCGATCGTGCTTCCTTTTAGAGTTCCAGCCAATTAAGGAATGATAAACACCGAATAGCTCACTAGCGTAAGGTAGAACCGATTTATAGGCGAATAAATCAGTTATTCGCTTAATGTTTGACATGTTATGTACCCCTTTCGTCTTAGATAAAGATTATTTATTATGTGATGGCTGTAAATAACTTAGCCGTCTTCAGACTTAAATATCCCCAAATTTCATGGGAGATATGTATTTTTAAACCTATTAAGAGGTTTAATGTAATAGGCTTTTGTGAATCTAAAATAAAGTTTAATTGTTTGTAAAAAAAGGTTGATCAAAATATGATTCATGTTTTGATAAAAGCATTGATAAATCAAGATTTACAGAACATTTTTGATTAATCTTTTTACAAAGCTTCATGTTAGTATCCCATGTCAACACTAATTCCATTATGGTTGCTCAGATAAGCACACAAGGTTAAGATTTGCAAGGGAAGGGCACCTGAAGCATTAGCTAAAGAAGACTTGCAAACTTTCTTTAAATTATAAACAGGTCAAGTTTAACTTCCATTAGTTCAAAAGTATAAAGCTTCCTTACAATTCACAAATTATGAGTACACTACAGAAAAAGCATTGAATTTATTTTCCCAAGACAAGTAAACACTCAAACACATATCGGAGGGATGAAAGTTGAGAATTAATTTTGCAAAATTTAAAGGTATGCTATCCTATGCAAGCGAAATTCACGACATACAATTGGCTATGGAGGCGGCTTAGATGGGGAATAATGATATTGTCAAACCAGTGAAACCTACCCCTGGCACCGTAGCGCCGCCAAAACAGCTAGAACCGCCAACAGTCCTACCACCAAGTAAGATTACACAGCCAGGACAACCATTTACAAATAGCTGTAGCACTGACGCCACCGAGATCGCTAAACTTCCGCATCAAGGAATCGATATTGGGTGGCCCAACGAAGGAATGAAGCGAAAGAAGCTAATCGACAATGCATTGAAATGGTTTGACGGCGCACCCGAGCCTTCGTCAGGTAATATTGTCGTACCCTACATCTATGGCCGTTGTGCATTCGATGACATCGCTGAAGCTCTTGCCACAGCAACATCATCCGACCATCGTATCTATCTGATTGGTTGGCATGTCGAACCGTGGACGCGTATGAAAAATCCACTCAGTGGCACTCCTCCCGTGAACACACTTCTTCAAGATTATTTGAAGAACACGAAAGCACAAGTCCGTGGTTTGTTTTGGAACACGCCGTTCAAAGGTAAACCTGGTGACAACAAGGCGATTGCAGACTTTATTAATAGTCTACCAAACGGCGTCGCTCTTGAAGACGACCGCTTAGTTCCAGGCGATCTACCCAATCGAGGTCCGAACGCTCACCATCAGAAACTCGTCGTCATCAGCGGAAACTCTGGTCTTGTGGCTTTCCTCGGTGGAATGGACTTGAACAATACACGTGTTGACGTGGGCGGGATGTCGCCCTTGCATGACGTACATATCCGCTTGAACGGCCCATCCGTAGCCGAAGCCCTCAGCGTCTTTCGCGATCGTTGGATGGATCATCCATCAACGCCCGCGCTGGATAATATTAAATTCCAAATGACTCCGAATGCTGTGAGGAAAGATTTTTCACGTGTCGCCGCATTACAATCGAGAGACATGGACACGTGCACAGTGCTAGGAGGAAAAGTCAAACCGAGAAGGATGCTAGTTTCAGTCGGGCGAACCTTTCCAAATCTCACGAAATTCAAACCTGGAGACTCATATAAGTTTAAAAATCCCGACCAGTCTGCTTGGCAACTTGTCAAAAACGGCATCACCAATGCACGAGAGTACATCTATATCGAAGATCAGTACCTTGTAAGTCGCCGTGTGAAGGACGCTCTTGTCGCAAAATTGAAGGAGCCAAGCTTCAAATTTCTCCTCATCCTGATGAGTAACTCACAACATTTTGAGAGCAGCGACAATATTGATAAGAACGAATTTCCCTATCTAATTGGCGTGCGCAACGAGTTTCGTACCGACTTAAAGAAAATCGACCCACAGCGTAAAAAATGGCGCATGTTTAGCCTAAAAGAAACAAAGGATCCGGGCCGTAGACCCTGGTGCGGCGACTTTGTACACTCGAAGCTCTGGATAATCGACGACGAGTATGTAGCTGTTGGGTCAGCAAATTGCGATGATCGTGGATACACTTACGACACTGAGATTATGGCAGGCATTACGGAAGAACCATTAGAACGTGCGGCAGGAGGAAGATTCGCTCGCGATCTTCGAATCGCACTCTGGCGTAAACATCTAGGCCTTCCTCATGCCCAGTTCTTTGATATAGCCACCGGGTTGAAGCATTGGCTGAACCCTCCCCCATCTGCTATGATTTATGATTCCTCTGACCTTGAGGAGAGCCCGCTCTTAGACAATACAAAAGGACTAACACGAGAGGACTCAAATGCAAACTTTGCCTGGACCCATTTGCTAGATCCTGACGCGGACAAACTCTGATTTCTGATAGCCTTTATAAAGGTGTACCACTTGAGATGAGGGCGCAATATACTAAAAAAACATTAGAAAAAGAGAAAACCACTCTATTTTCACGCTATCGCAAGCAGAGGAAGAGTGGTTTTCATAAATATAAATGATAAGTTGATTCCCTTTCACTTCAGAAAAATTTAAACTTTTTGTATTTATATTTGTACTTCCATTTAACTCAATTAAAAATATCTTATATAAATATATATCTTATATATATTTAAGATATAAAGATAAAACTTATATAGGGCTAGTAAATATGATTTTATCCTTACTGTAACAAGGGATTTGAGCATACCATAGCACAAAAAATCATAAATAGAAGAATCTAACAACACAAAATTAGCTATTAGTACGGTATAAAACCTACAAATAATCATAAATAGTATCATATATTTCTACATAAAAAATGAAACAAATTGATGCATTGTTAAATATATTTATTCAAGTAATAAATTTTCAATTTATCCACCGTATGTCCACAATTTCTTAATATTTACTCACAAAACATTCACAATCTAGGCTAACTAATCAACATAATTAGAATTTGTCACATTACTCACATAAATATTGATGATTTTTGATAGGTGAAGTACTAAAATCCATTTATTTCAATAATAATTGCATCATATTATTCACATTAGGCTCTAATTATCTACTTACCCACAAAATTTAATATTTTTCTTATTATTTTTTGTAGGTATTTGAATGTATTTTAGATAAAAATAATGTGTTTATTTAAACATAGATGTGGAAAATTAGTTAATTGCAGTACAGTTTTGTATAGGAATGTATAAAAAAAGACTCTATTATGAATAGAATCGAGTAAAGGTGTCTATAAGGAGAAATCAGTGTAGGGTTTTTAAATAATGGAACCAACACGAATAGCCCTCTATTTATATTTTTTTCAAAAATAGAGAGCGGAGTATCGTTAATTTGTTTCTATCACCTCAAGTACTTGTTCAGCTGTCGTTACTTGAATACCAGCGCGTACTAATTGTTCAAATGCACGAATAAACGTAATCAAGTTGAACTCATTCGGCACTTCAATAACGCGAAGTGTTTCTTTAGGTAATCTATCTATCTTTTCAATGAACAATTCGCGAACATCACTCGGAATAAAGCGATCTTTATGTCCTCTTGTTTTTAGAAGTTCACGTATTTCTATTTCTAAAGCTATATAAGCATTTAGATTTGCACCTTGTTCATAGGCGTATTTTCTAAACAATGTTTCTTCTTGATATTTTAAATAGTTACGGTGATACGATTCCTCTGTAACTGGTACAGCGAATTTGGATTTTAGTAACTCATATGTTTTACGGAACAACTTTTTGATGTTTCGAAGAGAGTACATAGAGAAATGCAATCCAAAATCAAATACAGCTTGTTCCTTTTGTTCTTTTGAAACATGTTGTGTAATAAGAGGGTAAATGCCTTCTTTTGCCGCTGTATCAAGAATTTGATATTGTGATGTTTGATTTAATATTTTTTTCAGCGTATACACTAACTTACTTGGATATTCTTCATTACGATCTATCATGTCACGTAAGCTGCGAATGACACTTCGAATTTGTCGATGACAAGTATACTTAAGTACATGAATAAATTTATTCATGTCTTGTGCAAATTCACCGATATTCAGTTCTTGTAGCACAGATTCAATAAAACGAGCTTTCCGTGCATACGTAACCTTTGGTGTGAATGGATCGCGATACTGTACTTCTCCAGCTTCTTTTGTACATAAGAAATCTGTATGTAAGGATAGATATAACGTTGTATATCTTTTTGTATTTTTAACCCCTTTTTGTAATTTGCAAATTTTGAATAGGGGAGTCCCTGTACATGGCAATGCAGTTGTTAATTCTGTCATAACCGCACGGATTTGATGTGGGTATTTCTTATGTAAAAAGCGGTACATTCCGCCAAAATGAGTTGTATTTCCTCTTTCATCCTGTTTATCTAAGGAACGTTTAAGCGTCGTTTCGCTGTACTGTTGCATAGCAATGTCCAAGAATAGTTTCTTAGCCGCAACTGAAAGCTCAAAGAAAGCTTTGGTAAATACGACTGGGCTAATATACACATAGGAATTTACCTTTTCAGTTTCTTCATTCATAAAATGAGTTAACTTAATGGTATAGCGACCATCTAATTCATTTTCTATTGTAATAATGTTATGTAAACTTAATTTCTTTAATGCAATATAGAATTGAGAATGTTGTATATAAGCAAATTCCTCTTTATATTGCTTGTAATCTTCCCACATCATATGTACTGTTACATTTGGAATGATCCCATTCGTGTAACATTTCTTGTGTAGATATAAGAAGACTTCTAAATCTGCATTTGTAATGCCATATAATTTATGTTTTCGTCCCATTGTTTCTGAAATAGCAGATAGTGTACGACGTGAAAAAGATGGTTTCGCCTGAGCCACAAATCCGTCTACATCAGCAATGCGTTCTTCATATGTCATATGATCCAGAATATCCTCAAGGTATGTATCTTTATAGCTGTAGTATTTTTCTTCAAAAGCTTCAACAAGTTTCTGCCAAGATTTCAATGTTACTAAAACTGCATTTGTATCTTGTCCATTTAGACTACGTTGATTACGAATAATAAATGATTGTCCCATCTTTTTCACCTCCTACATATAAATCCAGAAATATATGCCAAAACACTATAAAATATACCAATTATGATTATATCAAATCGAAATTTAATGAAATATGCCCCTTTAAGAGAAAAAATGAAAAGATGAAATGCACGTTAATCCCTTGTGTATCAAGGGATTTGAAGATTTATCGATTTTTTTTTATGGACATCATACCGCTACAGATTTTCATCTTTCTAGAAAATCAATAAATTATTAGAAAGAACCTCATAAACATTGATATAACAATGTTTATGAGGTTCTTTTATAAATACGAAAGGGACATCATATAGCTGTAAGTTTTCATGTTTTCAGATATAAAATTATTTATAGAATAGCCTTTAAACGTTGGTATTAAAGCGTTTGAACTCAAAATTTCAAATTTTATAAGGGACATCATATAGCTAAATCCTTTTCATCTTTTTATAAAAAAAGGGACATCATACCGCTACAGGTTTTCATGTTATATAAATAGCCAAAAATACGAACAAAAGGCAGTGAATGTATGATGTCAAAGGGTTTATAGAACATTCACGTCATTCAAAAGGGACATCATATAGCTATGAGTTTTCATGTTTTTAGATATGAAATTATTCATAGAATAGTCTTTAAGCGTTGATATTAAAGGATTCAATCTCGAAATTTTAAATAGTAAAAGGGACATCATATAACTAAGACCTTTTCATCTTTGTATGAATGAAGGACATCATACCGCTACAGATTTTCATATTATATAAATAGTTGAAAATGCGAACAAAAGGTAGTGAATGTATAATATCAAAGGAGTTATAGAACATTTTCATTATTCAAAAGGGACATCATATAGCTCGAAATTTTCATGTTCCATATTGGAATTACAAAAGAACCTCTTTTTTAACATTTTTGTGCAGTTAAATGGGCAATGATAGAGCTACAGATTTTCACGTTTATGAAAAAAGTTAGGATATTACATTAGCCTTGGAATTAAGTTGTATTAGGATTTTACAAATTAAATTGGTCTTGTATAATCATTTACAGGGATAGGTATGAATACTAAGACCCTGTAAAGGTGTAACGTAGAAAATTTAAAATAGAATATTCTAATTACCTTTCTTGTTATTTAGAAAGGGACATCATATAGCTAAGTATTTTCACGTTTAGATAACATTTATTAAATTTATGTAAGGAGCAAAATATATATGGAAGACGTTCTACAATTGTTTAGAGATGCATTATCAATAACAGAACCACTTTATAAACAGAACGAGCAATTGTGGCATAAATGGAATTCTTACTATGTAGACGTTGAAGCAGATAATAGTAAAATTGTAACTTCAGAATACCTTTCTCCATCATTCTCAATGCTTGTACAGTGGGTGAAGCAGCAACAAGGAAAGGGCATTTCAGCTTTAGATATATTCAAAAACATAGATGCTTACAAAGTAAAAATTCATGAGACAATAGATGTCTTTATAGCCCAAGAGTTTCGTAATGAAGAAACAGTTAATACAATAACACATACACCAGTGATTGAACCTACTGCGAATATAGCGCATGAAAATTATTTAGAAGTAAATAATTCCGCCGTTTATTATAAGTTAAGAGATGGGATAGCAAAGAATCAATTTGAAGAAGATGAAAATACAAAATTAAAATCATATCCCATTGAAGCGAAAGATAGTAATGGAGTAGCACAGCTTTCATCTCATAAAGACGAAGATTTAAGGTTAACAAATATTGAAGAGGCCGCAAGATGGAACACATTAGTAGATGGTGTAATGAGTAATATGGATGATTTAACAGCGGACGTATTAGATACCATCACAATTCAATGGCTAAATGAAGCAAATTCACCTGATGAATTTATTGATTTTTCATATGAACAAGTTTTAGAAATGTGCAGTATTTCAAAAGCAAAAGCAAATGGTGTTGAATATTATAGAGTGGAAGATAAGATTAAGGTAGCTAAACGTATAGCAGCTCTAGCAAGTATTTTTATATACTTAAACGATGAGAATGAAGTAGTTGTACTAAATGATCGCGCTGAAACAGGTAAACATTATGAGGTGAAGCGTGAAGTCATTAAACGGTTATTTGTATTAGATTCTGTAGTGCTTTGGAGGGATAAAAATACAAATGAATACATGGGTATAGAATCGTGCCGAATTAAACCGGGCAGTTTCTTATCCAGTTATCTATATGGATCTAATAGCACTACAGCACTATTATCAAAAAAGGCCCTTGAATATAATAGCTATAGACACAAATATCATAAAAGATTAATTCGTTATTTGACATGGCAGTGGAGAATTCGTCAAATGTTTTCTAACTTAAAAAGGCCATATTCTATAGGGGGAGATAAAGGGTTATTAGCAGTAATGGGCATTAACCAAAAGCAAAAGCCTAACCGTATTCGTGATCAATTAGAAAATGTTTTAAGTGATTTAGAAAAAGAAGGTGTAATTTCTCATTGGGGATATGATAAGGAGTTAGATGAGGATCAATTGACGAAGAAGAATTGGTTTAAAAAATATTATTCACAGTTAGGAATAGTAATACTACCACCTAATGAATTAATTCGTTCAATGGAAAACTTAGCAAAGAAGAAGGATACTGATGTAATTCATTCAACGGAAAGCCTAGTAAAGAAGCAGACTATTGATGTAATTCATAGGGATAATCAGCCAGTAAAAACTGAAGAAAGGCCCTTAGATATAAATAGAAATGAACAGTTAATTCGGGATAAAATAGAATTTATGCATCGGAGAAAGAACATAACTATGCGGGAGCTCTCAGCAGAGATAGGCATATCACAGCCCACTCTTTCAAGATTCTATAATAAAAAAACAAAGCGTCTCTCTGGAACTGCGAGAGACAAATTAAATCAATGGTATAAAAGACAAATGATCATCGATAAAATGTAAATTTAAGCTAAAAATTAGTATTGAAAAGAGTCCTAGAAATAGGACTCTTTTTAATGTAGTTATTGAATTTTCCGGTTTTAAAACGAAATATAGAAATATCCCTTTTTAGAAATAGGGATATTTCTATATTCTAAGTCTTTGTTAATAATTTGAATTTCTTTTCCTCCTGTAGATTCACTTGTTTTTGCTCATTATTAGGTAAAGAAACAGGAGTATCTTCGCTATTTCTGATAACAAAAGTAGGGATATATAGAAATATCTACTTATAGAAATAGGGATATTTCTATAAGTTGTATAGAAGATTATAGCAGTGATATGTGGTACATGTAATAGAGTTATAGAATTAACGGATAATGCCTAAACCATTGATGTCAAAAGAGATTAATTACAATGAAAATGAAACTAAAGAATATTCCTGATTTTGAATAGATCCAAAGAATGGCGCTACTAGCTCAAAAACAATGGGGTGTTACTACTAATTAGTGGCGTAGTGTTATTGTAGCTAAGTACAAGGAAAATATTAAACAGTTAGCTGTAGAGATAAAACGATTGATGAAGGTGTTAAGTGACAAAAAAGTTGTTTAATTTACAATAAAGTCATTTAATTCTTATTGGACTAACAGGCAGGTTAGTTGAAGAGTGTTAGTTAACTTGTGTTCAACAATTGGGCCATTTAACAGCATAACTTTTTCAGGTAAACAAATTAAAAACGTTAATGTGAAATGTAGTTACTGAACAACCTAAAATTTTTCAGATAGTATGAAGTTTGTGAAAAAGGGTACTTGAAATTATTGGTATAATAATAAAAAATCATTAATGGAGGAAGTCTATGAAATTTGTACTTATATTTGGTCCGCAAGCAGTTGGTAAAATGACAGTAGGGCAAGAGTTAGCTAAAGTAACTGGATTGAAATTATTTCATAACCATATGACCATTGAATTACTTGAGCCCTTATTCAGCTTTAGCCCGGAAATGTGGAGGTTGTCAACTTTATTTAGAAAAGAAATATTCAAGGCAGTGGCTGAGAGTGAACTGGAAGGTTTGATCTTTACATATGTGTGGGCTTTTGATCAACAAGAGGATTGGGACTTCGTAGACCAGACATGTGAAATCTTTGAATCCCAGGGTGCCACTATATATTTTGTGGAATTAGAAGCCGATATGGACGAGAGGCTGGAACGAAATAAAAGTCCGCATCGACTTGAGCATAAACCTACCAAAAGAAACGTTGATTGGTCGGAGAATGAACTAAGGGATTCAATGGAAAAATACAGATTGAACTCCCATAAAGGTGAAATTAAAAATGAGAACTACATAAAAATTAATAATACAAATTTGAGTGCTGCAGAAGTAGCTGAAATAGTGTCAAAAAGGTTTGAATTATAAAATCACGTGAATGATCTTCAATTATCGGGCGCTTTAATGGAGGAAATATCATAGAAATGATCAAACTTTTTTATAAAAATCTCATACTTAGTTAAAAAGAGTAACTCCATTTTGATCAATCTTTTTTTCAAAATGGAGTTTTTGTTGTGGCTGTTAAATAAAGCTTTGTGACTTCATTTTTATCAAACTTTATTCCAAAGCAACACAATCTTTATTCTAAAGCTACAATTAAAGGCTTTGTTAAATAGTATTGTTGTTTTTCAGGTATAAAATATAGGAACGTCCGATTTGGACGTTCCCGTTCTTATTCCATTAAAGCCCCCTATAATGAAATAACTGTAAAGCTAATGAAGCTTTTTAAAAGCTGCGTTTCCCTGCCCAAGCTCCTTGCATTTTACTTAGGAATACAATTTGCCCAATATGATATGCGTCGTGCAATGCTAAACTCTTCAGTTCAATCACTAATGATCTTTCTCCAGGGATCTGTCTATACAAATCTTCTTGTTCTGATTTTGCTAGTATTTTTTCAAGTTCACGATGAACATAAAAGTATTCTTGTTTTGTTTCCTTCCAATTTTGAAACGTCTCAGTTGGTAATCGAAATGTAGATTTATTATCTTCTGCCTGTGGCTCATTCGCTGTTTCACCAAGAAATCGCACCAGAAGTCTCTTTTTATAGAAAAGTAAATGACAAACTAATTCCCAAATGGAATTCATTGCCCCCTCAACTGGTTTCCAAATTGCCTGTTCAAAAGTAATATCCTCTAGCACTTTTTCAAGTGGTGGAAACCAGTCTTCTTCATCTAAGCAGCTTGCCCATTGTTGTAACAATAGTGTCTTTACATCCATTTTCTATTCCCTCCAATTTAATCCCTTTAATAGATAATCCCTTTGGTCAAAATCCATTTGTGGCGTGTTGTAGATAGCTATTAAACTGGTCCTTTAACGGAACAATGAACGTTCTATTATTCGTAAAATTCTAATAACTTTAGTTTATCATAAGTTGTGTTAACTGAGAAAGAACAACTGTCTAAAAACATTTTGGTTATCGTAAAGTTATCTTTTATATGTTTGATGGTGTCTAAGAATTGGAACCAGCTCAAATAATGGTCTAGATATTTAGTCGCTACACTATTAAAACGCTTCATCCAGCTCTTTAAACGGCTGTGATAACTATTTACATTCTGGATGTAATAAATCCCTTTAAATCGCTCCCTTCCATTTGCTTTCAAGCGATGATGCTCAATTCCTTTTTCTTTGGCATAAGTCATAAACACCCGCCAAGCATCCGTACACAGAACATTTTGTATTGATAGTTTGGAACCTAACGCTTCGTCCAAACTCTTTGTTATAATACGCCCTTTTCCTATTGTTTTGGAAAACGTTCTCTTTTGGCGGTCTCTGGCTACAAGAACGCATACTTGGTCCCTACTTATTCCTCTAAACTTTGAATTACCACCGCATAACCTTGGTTTTCGACCTTGGATATTCCGTTTTCTTTTCTCGGAATAGAGGAAATAGGTTTCATCCATTTCTACTATGTCTTCGAAAAGTTCAAAATCCATCTGTTTCAATGCAAAATCAAGTGGTGTAGTTATTTCATTAAAGGGCGCTTTTCTGAAATAAGGAGAGCGTCTTTCTTCATGAAAAGGGCCAGTTTGTGGAATAAGATTAGCAGGGTAGTTAAAAAGCAGGAAGTTTACTTAAAAATGTAGAATCTCGATAGAGTTATAAGGATTTTTTTGAATCTTTAACTATTTAGGGGGGAGATTACTTTGAAACGAATTGACTTGCTTTTAAACGTACTAGATTCAACATTCGATAAAGAGAGTTGGTATGCACCGTTTAAACATGCTATAGAAGGACTTACAGCCGAACAGGCTATCTGGAAACCATCTGAAGAGGCAACTAATACCATTTGGGAAAACGTTAATCATCTCATTTATTATAAAGAGAGACTTGCTGCAAACTTGGAAGGCCGTGAATGGACACATAATCTCGACGGTGATGAAACCTTTTATCTTACCAATCAATCTAATGATGATAAGGAATGGAAGAAAGTCGTTGAACGTTCTGAAAATGCTCAACGTAATTTAAGACAGGCATTGAGTGCAATTTCCGAAAAAGAGCTTGAGCAAAATTCACTTGAGGAGAAATTACAGGACATCATGCTTCATGATGCTTATCATACAGGCCAAATTATTCAATTAAGGAAAATGCAGGGGTCATGGCCATCAAATAGTTGACTGAATCTTCTAGTTATTTCATTAAAGGGCACGATTGTGGAGCAAACACAGATAGAAAATGATTAAACTTTTTTATAAAAAATTATTCACTAGCAACAAACAACCTAAGCATTTTGATCAAACTTTATTACAAACCAACAGTATCTTCGCTATTTTTGATAAAAAAAGTAGGGATATATAGAAATATCCACTTATGGAAATAGGGATATTTTTATATCATAGGAAAAGAGCACGGCGATGATATGTGGTAGATATAATAGAATTAACGAATAATGCCTAAACCATTGATGTCAAAGGCGATTAACTAAAATGAAAATAAAGGATAATCCAGATTTTGAAGAGATAAAAAGAATGGCGCTACTGGCTTAGAAACAATGGAGGGGTTAATACTGATTAGTGGCCCAGTGTTATTGTAGCTAACGAAGTACAAGGAAAATATTAAACAGTTAGCTTTAGAGATAAAACGATTGATGAAGGAATATCATGAGGAAGTTGCAGCGGAGAGAGAAAAGAAAAAGTCGTGGAGGAAGTTCTGGTGACGATATTTTTTTTAACCACAAAAATATAGAAATATCCCTATTTCTATGTAGGGATATTTCTATATCTCTTTTAATAATTTAAATTTACTTTTCTGTTCGGGAGTTAATTGATTTTCTACATAATGATGTATAAGTAAATCTATTATTTCATGAGCATATTTCTGATTAGTGAGCTTCATTAGTGCTCCAAGCTCTTCATGAGATTGGCTAGAGATTTTAATACTGCTCTGTTGGTTTTTAAATTCCTTTTCCTCTTACTCATTTTTAGGTGAAGAAACAGGAGTATCTTCGCTATTTTTGATAAAAAAAAGTAGGGATATATAGAAATAGGGATATTTATATGGTGCGGGAAAAGAACACAGCGATGATATGTGGTAGATGTAATAGAATTAACGGATAATGCCTAAACCATCGATGTCAAAAGAGATTGACTACAATGAAAATGAAACTAAAAGGATACTCCTGATCTTGAAGAGATAAAAAGAATAGCGCTACTAGCACAAAAATAATGGGATGTTACTACTGATTAGTGGCGTAGTGTTATTGTAGCCAAGTACAAGGAAAATATTAAACAGTTAGCTTTAGAGACAAAACGATTGATTAAAGTGTTAAGTGACAAAAAAGCTGTTTAATTTACAATAAAGTCGTTTGAAAAATAATAAAGTTGTTTAATTCTTATTGGACTAACAGCCAGGTTAGTTGAAGAGTGTTAGTTAACTTGTGTTCAACAATTGGGGCGGATTTTTGAGAATCCCTCTCAAAGAGAGTTAGTTATGGTAAAATATTGCGAGTGAAATCAGGTTCTTAACGATTTTATCAAGTATCAGGCAAAATAATTCAGAAACGAAGAAGGGACAGTACTAACATGGAAAACGTATCAAATGTAGATAAATTGGTAGCAATAAAATCTTTACAATCGACAATCAGTAAACTCGAAAATGCCTTGTCACAGATGACTCAGAAAGGCACAAATACTACCTTAGTAAAGAAACGACTCAAAGCTGTTTGCATCGGCTTAGCAATGCTAGAAAACGTTTGGAATCAAAGGCCCCATCATTACACCCAGGAAGAATTAGCAGAAGCTCGCAATGTTCTTACTGGTTTGCTTCCATCAATTGATAACATTTATGATAAGTCAAAGGCTGGTAGTCCCCAAAGAACGCTTTTAGAAAGGAGAATAAAAGCGTTGAAACTAGCTATCCAAGTGATTGACAATTTTCCTAATAAATAACTTATTTAACTAAATAGAGTAACGAGTGCTTTAGTTCCATAAGAATTAAACAACTTTAAAGAGCTTTACGACAAAAAAATGTAGCAAGGCTCTTATATTTTTATATCGAAATTAAATAACTTTATTATCACTTTACATAAGGAATATCATGAGGAAGCTGCAGCGGCAAAAGAGAAGAAAAAGTCGAGGTGGAAGTTCTGGTGACGGTATTTTTTTAAACTACGAAAATATAGAAATATCCCTATTTCTTAATAGGGATATTTCTATATTTCTAGATCTCTGTTAATAATTTAAATTTCTTTTTCTGTTCAGGAGTTAATTGATTTTCTACATAATGATGTATAAGTAAATCAATTATTTCATGAGCATATTTTTTATTAGTGAGTTTCATTAGTGCTCCAAGCTCTTCCTTAGATTGACTAGAAATTTTAATACTGCCCTGTTGGTTTTTAAATTTCTTTTTCTCCGGTGTTACAACTGAATCCTCGTTTGGGATATAAGGATCTGTTGGATTAAAATTGCTCTTTTTTCTGACTAATAATCCAGGAGTTTTTGCCATGTTATACACCAACCTTCAAACTTTCAAAAATATTGATACGAGACAATAATTCATCACTAATCTTTTCGTATAGTTCTATTACATTTAAATCATGTCTATCATTTTCAGTAATACCGTTTACATCAAACCTTTTAATACGTTCCATCTGTGGAACGATATTTTTAAATAGGTTTTCTTCACCAAAAATTTCACGAGCATTTTCCATAATGTATTCATCCACTTTACCATTATTTTTTAATAGCACTGGAAGAATACCTACAACTTCAATATCAAGATCATATTGCTCTTTTAATTTTATTAGTTGGTTAATGTAGTTTTCTGCACCTGTAAGAGAACGTTCTTGTGTTTGTAGAGTTATAAGAACATAATCAGAAGCTACAACTGCATTTTTTGTGACTTCAATTGACATAGGTGGAACATCGATAAATATGTAATCGTATTTATGTTTTATTTTCTCAAGTAATCCCTTAAAGTAGAAATCTTCTTCTGCTTCCGAAGAACAAGATTTATATAGAAATTTTGCGAAATCTTGAAAATCAACATAAGAAGGAATTAAATATAAATTTTCCATTATTTCAATTTCTAATCCATCTAAATTCCCATCTTGAATTCCTTTCATTAATGTTTTATTTAAAGTTACCTTTTCATCAGGATTAAGGATAGATTTTGTTAACATTAGAGATTTTGTTGCATTACTCTGCGGATCAAGGTCAACGAGTAAAGTTCGTTTCCTCTTTTTTGCGAATTCATAAGAGTTTAATACAGCATTAGTGGTTTTACCAACGCCCCCTTTGTAATTCCCAACAGTAATTGTAATAGCCATTTATACCACTCCATTTATTATTTGAAAAACCCACATATATCCCTATTTCTATATTTTAGTAAAAGAATTATAGAAATAGGGAAGTATCTATTTATAGAAATAGGGATATTTCCCTATGTTATATAGAAGATTATAGCAGTGATATGTGGTACATGCAATAGAATCTGTCATTTATACCGCTCCATTTATTATTTGAAAAAGTCTTTATATCCCTTTATTTCATGCCCATCAAGTTAAAAGAAGCAAATATCTCAAAATAAGAGAATTGACAACTTCAGGTGAACTGTACAATTCTTTTTGTTTGGGGTGTTATAAAAAAGAAACAACCTTTCCTATAGTCGATGTTGTATGGGCTTAACTTGAAGGTAAGGACCTATTTCAATATTTTTGATAGCAAAGGTAGGAGTGTATAGAAATATCCACTTATAGAAATAGGGATATTTCTATATTATAAAGAAGGTAATACGGAAATATTTGGTACGCACAAAAGAAACAACTATTTGTACTACTCAGCTATTTTTTCAAAAGATCCTCCAATATCGCTATTTTTACATTGTAAAGAAGGTTGTAGCGTTGATATTTGGAACATGTAAAAGAAACAACCATTTATACCACTCCAGTTACTTTTCAAAAACTCCCCTATATCCCATTTCTGTATGTTTAATAATAAAAAGTAGGGATATATAGAAATATCTAATTATGGAAATGGGGATATTTCTATATTGTAAAGAAGGTTATAACAATGATATGTGGTACATGCAATAGGAGCATAGAATTAATGGATAATACCTAAAGCATTGATTTCAAAAGGGACTAGTTGTCTTTCATTCTATAATTAACAACGATCATTAATAGTGTAGAGTTGAAATAAAGTTTAATTGTTTATAAGACAGTTTAACCATTTATGTTGGAGGATTAGGCGCTTGCACACTTATTAATCGAAAGGCCTTACAAGCTGGAGTTAAAATTTCTCCCCAATTAAAAATCTTTCTTTTTGGGGAGAAGATAGGCACTTTTGTATTAGAGCAGGTGCTTTAGGATTTGATTATAAATCAGATGGTGTTCTCTAAAAGATTTTGATTCCCCCTCCTTTGTACGAAGGTTAGCCAAAATATCGATTAAACATTAGGATACTATCTCTCTTTTTTTCTATTTCTATATTTATGATAACTAAAGCAAGGATATATAGAAATAGGGATACCTCCCTATTGTGAAGAAGGTAAAGTAGATATATGTGTTATATGTAATAGAATCTTTCACTAATCCTACTCCAGTTATGTTTAGAAAGTCCCCCCTATATTTCTATTTCAATATTCGTGATAAAAAATAGGGATATAGGGAAATATCTAATTATAGAAATAGAGATATTTCTATATTGAAAAGAAGATTATAGCAGTGATAGAGGTGTTACATGTAATAGAATTATAGAAATAACGGACAATATCTAAACCATTGATTTCAAAAGAGAGTATTTATCTTTTTCCGACAGAAGACTCCTTCCTCAAAAATGGGAAGGTGTGAAACACCAATTTTAGGTGGGAGATGAATGGCGGTAGGCGTAAGCCTACGTTTTTTAGTATACTGTAGGCATCATACAATAAAGTGAGGTGCAACCCATGTTAGTAAATAAAGCATATAAATTTCGTATCTATCCAAATAAAGAACAAGAAATATTAATTGCTAAAACCATTGGGTGCAGTCGCTTTGTATTTAACCATTTTCTTGCTCTTTGGAATGATACCTATAAAGAAACAGGAAAAGGATTAACCTATCCTTCTTGCTCTGCCGAGCTCACCCAATTAAAGAAAAAACAGGATACGATTTGGTTAAAAGAAGTCGATAGTGTATTGCCCTTCAATCCACATTGAAAAACCTCGCAGATGCTTTTTCACGTTTTTTCAAGAAACAGAATGATATCCCACGATTTAAGTCTAAAAAGAATAAAGTTCAATCATACACAACCAAGCAAACAAACGGAAATATTGCAATTGTAGGTAACAAAATGAAATTACCGAAACTTGGCCTTATTCGCTTTGCCAAAAGTCGTGAAGTAGAAGGTCGTATTTTAAATGTAACGATTAGACGCAACCCAAGTAGTAGATACTTTGTATCTGTCCTTGTCGAAACAAAGGTACAAAAAATGCCTAAAACTGAATCCAATTGTGGAATTGATGTTGGATTAAAAGATTTTTCCATTCTTTCTGATGGTACAACATACAAGAACCCTAAATTCTTCCGTATATTAGAAGAAAAGTTAGCGAGAGCACAGCGTATCCTTTCCAGAAGAACGAAAGGTTCTTCGAACTGGAATAAACAACGCGTGAAAGTTGCACGAATCCATGAACATATTGCAAATGCAAGAGCTGATTACTTACATAAACTCTCTACTGAAATCATCAAAAACCACGATGTCATCGGTATGGAGGACTTACAAGTCAGTAACATGCTCAAAAATGGAAAGCTTGCAAAAGCGATTAGTGAAGTATCTTGGTCACAATTCCGAGCTATGTTGGAATATAAAGCAAAATGGTATGGTAAACAAGTTGTCGTGGTATCTAAAACATTTGCTTCTAGTCAACTATGTTCCAATTGTGGATTCAAAAACAAAGACGTTAAAAATCTAACAATTCGTGTGTGGGATTGTCCTTCTTGCGGCACACATCACGATCGAGATCGAAATGCAGCACTCAATCTGAGAAATGAAGCAATTCGTCTCTTAACCGTAGGAACTACGGGGATAGCCTAATCCATTAGAGTTCAGTAGAACTCTAATGGATTAGGCTATCCCACTTCAAACAGTCCGCAAGGACGTTAAGTGGTGAGTAGTTCAATTTTCATTCTATAATTAACAACTAGTATTAATAGTGTGAATTTGAAATAAAAGACCTTAGGATTATACCTAAAGGTCTTCTTTACTAATTAGAAATCAATCTCTTCGTTATCTTCTTCAGAAATACCACCAAGTACTTCCTTAGCATCAACAATTTTACCTTCTTGGAGTACAGGCTCTTCCATTTTTAAATCTTCTTGTTTCTGTATGGGAACAAATCCATTAGTAAGTAGAAGATCCAATTTATTTTCAATTGTATCTAAAAGATTTAATCTCTGTTCTACATGATCTAATTTCCGCAGTAGTTGCTCATAACGTTTTTCATTTTGTACCAGTTCAACAACAAATGCTGTTAATTGTCTACTATTAGCTTTTTCATTAAGAATTCCATATACATCTTCAGGCATATTATCAGCATGTAATGCCATTTTTCTATTTTTAGCCATTATCAGCACGTCCCTTTATTTTAGGCTAACTGTCCCTTCATTTCATCAATTACTTTTAATTCTAATGCAGTTAGATTAATTGTCCGTGAAGTTGGAGCAAATACTTCTTTGTCGCTATTTTGAATAATATCGTTCAAGAAGAAGTGATTGTTTTTAGCAGCCATTTCAGACATATGATTCAATAAAGCTAGACGGATGTATGGTTCTAAAACGGGTGCTTCGCCTCCAATATAAATGAATTTCAACACTGTATTCGTACTAGATGGGATGAATACATCAAGAATTTTAGCAACTAAAATTCTTGCATATTCTTTCAGTGCCTCTACAATTTCATTTGTAAAATCATATTCTTCACCAGTATTTTCATTCGATAGTACGTACTTTTGTACTTTATAATTATTGACTATAAATTTCTCTAATGTTCTTAGATCCTTAAAGTATTGAATCAATTTTTCTTTTCTAAAGCGTTCTAGATATCCTAAGAATGGCTCAATATCGATAACTTGGAAAGAATCTCTGTGCTTAGGTGTAGTAAGTCCTTTACCTAATCGCACAGCATCTGTAGAGCCGCCACCAATGTCAGTTAAAACTACTTCATAGTCATCGAATCTCTCAGATTCATATCGCTTTTCAATACTAATTACATTTGTATTCTGATCTTTTGAAACCATTTTATATTTTAAAGAATGTCTAGCAACTTCTGATTCATTTCTACATTTGGCTGAATTGACTCTAATAGTTAGTTCTTTCTCCATTCCTGGTGTTAACACTTTAACTTTATGTTCACCAATAAATCTTTCTTCCATTTTTTTATGAGCAATGCTAAATTTCTCTTCACGTTTTAAAAGCCAAATTGGAAGCATCATACTCATGTGTTCAATTTCAACTTCATTATCTTCTTGCTCAGCGTTAAGCGCATGATAATATGCAATTGCTCCTAAAAAGCTTACGTATGGGATAGGACTATTAATTTTATCGTGCATCTTATTTACATGTGAGTTTGCCAACTGATTATCTTCAGCTAATTGCCCAACTAAATAGAAAGACTCTTCACCTTCGATTTCAGTGGAAATTAGTAATCTATCTAGTAAATCTTCTGGTCTAGAAATACGATCAACAAGTAAATCCTCAGCTTGTTTCTTTGAAATTTTAACTACATTCGTTGCAAGTTCAATATAATAACCATCGACCATGAAATTATTAAAACTATTTCCGAAATCCGCTACTTTTCTTCCAATTTTCATTTATAATTCCTCCTTTATACATTAAGTACGACTTAAGTGATACTTTTAATTATACTTTAGCACATTTAATCAAAAATAAGAATACTTTAAATAATAAGTACGACTTGAATCGTACTTATTATTTAATTAACCTATATACTTAAAAAATTCAAAATAAACAAGGAAATACCTTCTTTCAAACGAATAAGACACATAATAGTTAGACGCCGACATGTCGGACATAAAAGATGATGAATAACAGTAAAACAACAACATGACCGACATAAATGATAATCAATAACAATGTAATGACAACATGACCGACATGGATGATAATCAATAACAATGCAATGACAACATGTCGGACATCGATAACAACAAATAACGATGAGGGGAGGACGATGGAATGGATAGGGAAGAGCCTTATAGGAAAACATATTCCCTTGCAGATATAGCAAGAATGCTTGGGAAGCCACGGACAACCCTTCAGGCCTGGCGGGATCAATTCAAACCATATTTACCAACTGTCGCTGGGACGAAGGGGCGAACACTGAGATATGAACAGGAAGCATTAGAGTTGTTTAAATTAATTGCTAATATGAAAGATGCACAAGAGCCACCAGAAATAATAGAACAGATGTTAAAACAAAACGTAGATTATATTGTAGTAGAAGAGAGCGATGAAGACGACGAAATAACGAAGCCAATTATTCAAACGATGTATGAAAGTATGAAAGAGGTTTCTATATATTTTCAAGAACAAAAAGCCATGAACATGGAGCTTTTACAGCGCATAGATCATTTAGAACAAACTAATCATATGTTATTGAATAAGATTGATGAACAACAAAAGAATATTGATGGGAAAATAAATAACAGAGATCAGCAGCTATTAGAAGTGATTCGTGAAATACAAGAAACTAAGAAGTTAGTTGCCTCTAGTCAACAAGAAAAATCATGGTTCGCTAAATTATTTAAAAAATAACTTAAATAATACGTAAAAAGTAGGGAAGCTTGTATAGTTTTACAAGTTTCCCTACTTTTTTATAAATTTGATATTGTGGATTTGAAATAAAGTCGCCACGTTTTGAAAAAAGTTAAGATGGAGTCGAAAATAGAATAACTTTAGGCAACCCCATGAAGGTGTGCAGTGACAATAAAGTTATTTAAAAGGATGGTGTGAAATTTCAATTAACACCATCTCTTATTTATATGTTGTATTATAAAAATATGAAATTAATGATTCTGTCTATTAGTATAATGTATAATATCGTTATATAAAAATTCAGCTAAGTCTTCATTACTAAATTGGTTTATATAATTTTTGAATCGATTATCAAATTTATACGTATTTGCAATACATATCAACATTTCAGAGTCACATACAATAGATTGTTCAAGATAACTTTTCCATTCTACAATTAATTTCTGTACCTCATCAGAAGAAGGGGATTGATTAATACAGGATGCAATTTTTCTAAATACTTTTTCCATGTTTAGTTCAAATTCAGAAAATAGGTTCGCTTTTTTACTAGGAGAGAGTTTTTTCAGTTTCGCCTCAAATTCTTTGTATTTTTCAGTTTCTCCATAGATGAATTTCGCTTCATGAGCATATTGTTCTTGTAACGGTGAAATGGATGAATTATTAAAAATATTTAACGAATTGCCCGAAAGAATTCTCCTTCCTCAAGTGTGTGGAGGGCAATAGCCCAACGGTAGGTGGGAGATGAATTTCGGTTTGGCGTAGCCAAAAAGCACGTAACTGTGCTTTTTATTTTCTCTATGGTATAATCAGTCTTATGAAACAAAAAGGTTGGTATATAAGTGAAATTAGATAGTAATAATCATTCAGTGTTCTTGTTGTATTATCATCTTGTATTGGTCGTGAAATACAGAAGAAATGTATTTGATGATGATATGTCATACTATGCAAAAGACATGTTTGTAAGACTTTCTGAGAATTACAATATAACGTTAGTCGAGTGGAATCATGATGTTGACCACGTACATATATTGTTCAAGGCACATCCTAATACAGAAATGACAAAGTTCATTAATGCTTATAAGAGTGCGAGTTCTCGATTAATAAAGAAAGAATTTCCACAAGTGAAAAAGAAACTTTGGAAAGAAATGTTTTGGGCAAGAAGTTTTTGTTTACTAACTACTGGTGGTGCACCAGTAGACTTGGTGAAGAAGTATATCGAAAATCAAGGGGAGAAGTGAGGTGAAATGATATGACAAAGCATAATAAAGCATATAAATTTCGTTTGTACCTAACAGAAGAACAAGCATATCTTATGCGTAAAACCTTTGGTTGTGTGCGCTTCGTATATAACAGAATGTTGGCTGAACGTAAAGAAGTGTATGAGAAATACAAAGGTGATAAGGAACAACTAAAGAAACAAAAGCTTCCAACTCCAGCAAAATACAAAGAAGAGTTTGAATGGTTGAAAGAAGTTGATTCATTAGCTCTGGCAAATGCTCAACTAAACTTGCAAACTGCCTATAAGAATTTCTTTAGTGGTCAAAATGACTTCCCAACATTCAAAAGTAAAAAAGACAGAAAGTCTTATACAACGAATGTAGTAAACGGAAATATTATGTTGTTAAATGGTCATATCAAATTACCAAAACTGAAAATGGTACGTATCAAACAACATAGAGAAATACCACAAGACCATATTATCAAGTCGTGTACAATCTCCATGACACCTACTGGTAAATACTATGTGTCCATCTTGACTGAATACGAAAAAGAGATTGTACAAAAAGAAGTAGAAACAGTTGTTGGATTAGACTTTGCGATGGATGGATTATACGTTAGTTCTGAGGATGAGAGAGCCAATTATCCTAAGTTCTACCGTAAAATGTTAAATCAATTAGCAAAGGCACAACGAGTATTATCAAGACGTACTAAAGGTTCTGAGCGTTGGAATAAACAACGTTTTCGTGTAGCTAAGTTACATGAAAAAGTAGCTAACCAACGTAAGAATTTCCTTCACCATAAGTCTAAAAAGTTAGCTACTAATTTTGATGTTGTAGCTGTTGAAGACCTAAACATGAAAGGAATGTCGCAAGCACTTAATTTTGGAAAAAGTGTCGCTGACAATGGTTGGCGTATGTTCACTTCTTTTTTAGCTTATAAACTACACGAACAAGGCAAACAACTTGTGAAAATAGACAAATGGTTTCCTTCCACAAAAACATGTAGCAATTGTGGAAGTGTGAAAGATATGCCATTGTCTGAACGAGTATATTCTTGTATATGTGGTGTAAATCTCGATAGAGATTATAACTCAGCCATCAATATCAAAAATGAAGCAATACGCCTAGTAGCATTAGCATAAATAGCAACAAAATAACCTTTGGAACAAGGGAGTTAGCTCGGCTGTTTTAGGACTAATTCGTTAGCTATCAAAAGTAACGACTAACCGAGAAGCCCCCACTTCAAGTAAGCTCGTAAGGGCTACTAAGTGGCGGGTAGTTCACCCGTTAATAATTGTTTCTTCATCCCAAAATCCTTTTATTTCATCTAATATTAGATTAGCAGGAGTTATTGTGGCTTCAAAGATATTTTTACCTGTTTTTTCTAAATAGTATTTAATTAAATAGTACCCACAGGCATAACCAGCAGCATAAGACATATTGACTGGCATATAGTTTTGAAGTTTTGCTAATTCATCACCATAAAGATACGGTGCAATTTTATCAAAGCCTGTTAATTGTAATTGTTCCTTGAGCACAGGTTTAATATGTCTATTAAGCATTTCCATAGTTGTTTTCGATACCCAAGGACCGAGTAGATCTTCTCCAAAAATAGAAGTAGCAAAGTTCTCTGCTAACCCTTCACTAACAATTAATTCACCTAAAGTAACAGTATAATCCCACTGAATAAATTGATATCGAACATTATGATTACATTCATGTGCTAAAGCAGCTTTCATTCGAGGTATTGTGTATTCATTTGGGACAAGTGTACACATAATATAGCCAGGGATACCTCCATCACCACTATATCCTTCATTTAACATTAACGAAGGGCTATTGGGATCCCCTAATAGAATCGTGAATAAGTAATCGGATACACGTAGGTTCACATCATGCTCTTTAAATAAATGAAGGCTTTTCCTAACAGCTTCTGTACACTCAGACCAAAAAGAATCAGATGAAATCAAGTCTAATTCTCGTGTAATCTCATTTGTAATCTGAGTAGGAGAAATGCTCATTATATTATTCAATGTAATAACATCAAAACTATTTGGCTCCTCAGCTTTAAAAGGAACATGTTGAATTTTCCATTTCCTCATAAACGGAGCCAACATCTCTTGTCTGTATAACTCAACCTTTTCCTCTTTTGGAGCTTGTGAAATTTTTCGATATATTTTATCTGAGCGTAATGATTTTATATTCATTTCTTTCACCCCTTATTTAATATAGTTAAAATTATGCACTATGACGTAGCGTTATAGTCAAGGGGGTTAACTAAAAATATAGTAGGAGGATGGGATTAGGTGTTTTTTGAAATATTAATAGGACCCCTTCATTTGTAAGTACCTTAGCTTAGTTTGGATGTTGAACGTACTTAAAAATACCTTCAAAGCCGAATGGTGAACAACTTTATTGTAATTAATCTGTGGGCTAATCAGACTATATAATGAATGGTTGCAAAGTGACGTTAGGTGAATATAAACACGGGGATGTAATTGGTATGCGAGTGATTGTACCAGCACAAGATAATAGAAATGAATATCAAATTTTCGTCACAAATAGTAGGTTATCAAAAAAAGGCTAGAAAAATTCTTATTTTCAATAGTGGAATAGAAAAGGGATATGTTTATGATTATATATTCGGGCAATCTGATAGCCATTATTTTTTGTTTAAATGGGGGAATCTCTTAATAACAATAAGAGAGAAATATAATATAAAGGATTAATTTACTCCTTTCCTTGATTAGCTAAGAGCTTTTCAAGGTTTTTTTATGATTTAACAATTTTATGAATGTATTAAAAAGAATCAAAGAAAAAAAGATATAAATCTTAGTCTTATTTCTATACATAAATATAGATTTAAAATAAAGTTCAATTTTTCTGTAATAAATTACGATTTATAAAGAGATAAATAGTATTGCAAAGAATTCGAATTGAGGAGGGATACTTTTATCCCTCCCCTATATCTCAAATATCTCTAAATATCGATATGGATGTATTAACGATAAAACGATAATTTCATAATGTTCAGTCGATTATTGGAACATCTCTCTTTTCCAGATTAATATTTTGTTTATCTGCTATTATTTTATTGTGAGAATATTCCCTTTATTATTTTATGGGGTGATGGGAGGATTATATGAACATACAACTAAAGGGGAATGAACAGTTGACGGAGTTATTAAATGAGTGGTATTTACAAATTCGTGCAAGAAATAGAGAGAATTCCATACGTCTAAAAAAAGAAATTGAGCAACAGCTTCATAATCTTATAGGTGATCAAAATTTACTTTTTTATTATTCACTTTTAGATTTCCGTTTTAACTACTTACTTAACAACCAAAATTTATCATCCCTTTTTATACTAATCGAAGAGATATGCTACAAATCCAATAGCAGCTATAGCACTTCCAATAACAATAAATAAACTAATAATCCCAAGAGACAGAATTTCCTATTAAAATTTAAGCTGGATTTAAGAGTATCTTATTTATTAATTCTTGTTTTAAAAAACTTAAACTCAATAAAAACATTAGAATCTATTTTAGGGATGTTAGGCTAATTATACCAAGCGATTCAAGACTTTATCTTAGTAAATCTCAAGGTTAATTTGTGAGTAAATAAGTGAATTTTCAGTTTCATATATGTGTAAATTTTATAGCAGAATAGTCTAGAAAATGAGAAATAATTATAGGAACTGAGAGATGTTTTGAGTTTCCTTGTGTCGAAAAAGGATAGGTTGCTTGGAGGGTATAAGAATACATGACAAATAGCCTTGCTAATTAATTTTTTTTAAGCAAGGCTAAGTTTTAGATGTTTTTTAATTAGGACTTTAGAACGCCCATTTTTTGCAAAACGGAATCCATTTTCTGGTTCTGGTGCAAAAGTTTTAGAGTTTTTGCACCAGAACCACTTTAAGTTACATTTATAGTATAAACAGGATTAGGAATATTATGCAGATTAAAAAAGAGCACTGTATATAAGTGCCCTTGAGAGGTAGGCGTAATACCAATCATAATCAGTATTAATATACGCTTAATATAATTAAAATGTGAAAAAAGCAGCTAGCAAAAGCTAACTGCTCAGCCCTCGGGGAAAGGGAGAAAGAATATTACAGAGGTCACTGTGAATTCAAGCTGTATCAGCCCATTTATAGTATTGGACAAAATTTAGAATTTTATTCGGACAAACTCAAAAAGAGCAGCTAGCAAAAGCTAACTGCCCGCCCTCAGGGAAAGGGGAAAAGCCTAATATCACAGATGAGAATCTGGATGTAAGTATAGTATGATCGAGGTTTTGAATTTTATTTAAACAACCAAAAGAACAGCTAGCTAAAGCTAACTGCTCTCTCGGGATGGGAACTCAGGTTGCTGGAGGCTCATTTAAATGAGTTATGGCTATCGCCTATATACATTATATACAGAATATTGAGATTTATTTGGAGGATGAGGAAATGATTAATGAATTGAAAGTAGGAAATGTATTCCCATTTTGGGTACCAGTTAACTTAGGGTTTGCATAATCTATACAAAGAGTCGAAGGTGAATACCTAGGAAAACACAATGGGGTGTTTCAAAAGATTATGTAGGAAGCATTCCATATTAGAAGGAAGTGAGGAAACAAGTTGTTTAAGCGCAAAAAGAAGACAGGCCGTATTAATAGTAGAAAAACAGTCGTACTAGGAATTGAGTTTGATAGTAAAACAGAAGCAGAGTATTACCTGTTCTTAAAGAGTAACCCTGAGGTTGTTGAGATTAAGCTACAACCTCAGTACATGCTCCTTGAAGGGTTTTATATTACTACACGAGATGGTAAACGGAAGAAGCGAAGAGATTGGAAATTCACAGCAGATTTCTTAGTTACTTATAAGGATGGAACACAGGAAGTGATTGATGTCAAAGGTTATGCTAACGATCGCTTTCCATATATGAAGAAGATGTTTGAATACCGATATAAGCAGGAGTTAGTTGTTGTTATGAAGGACAAACAGAAAGGTTGGATAAGAAAATAAAGGGGCTGAATAGATGATTCCAAGATACAAGGGTATAAGAGAATTCATGCTGTATAGAAAAGAACCAGGTTTTGGGAGTAATCAGTATGTTTGGATATTCGATGTATTTAAGTATCACGAGCTAATGCAACATTTTAAGGATGGATGGGTAATCCATGATGAGGATAAACAAATAGAAGCATTCAATAGAACAACAGCTTAATGGATAACGGAACGATGATGAGTAGATTGGTGGGGGCTACTTTACTAAGCATCGTTCCCTTATTCAGAAGATAGGTATTAAAATTTCACATACCTAATGTGAGTGTAAAAACTAAAATTCGAAATAGGGGGATTCCAACTTGGAACAATTATCTTTATTACCAGAAATCGATGATAAAAAGGTGCAGAAAGAGGTCGTGAGCATCTTGAAAGAATACAGAGCGCTGAAAATGCGATTCAATAATGAAGTGGAACAAGAAGGAATCAGTCTGTTTCCAGAATTACGTGATTCGAGAGTAACAAGTAGGATGAAGGTGCAACAAATCGAAAAGGCATTAAACAATATCCTAGATGATGATGAAAGAAACATCATTACTATGAAGTTCTTAGATAATAAACCAGTGAAAGATGCATTCGTACAAAATGAATTGATGATGAAGAACTCATACTTTTATGAGAAGAAGAAAAGTGCTATTAAATTGATTGCTACTACATTAGGAATCATTTGAAAATGGCAGAGAAAACGCAGAGATATAGCGTATTTTTTGGGGAGTTTTTGCAAATGGAATCAACGGTACGATTATCTCATGAAGGTTCTTTGAAAAGAGAATACGCTTCATGGGATAGCGTGCCCATTATAATTACGTTACTCGGTGACGCGGAGGCTAGAGGGAATAAGAGCTTCCCAAAATTATTTTGTATTTATCATTCAGCTCAAGAGTCGTCGCTTGGGTTGAAAGTAAACATAATACTAGATGTCATGTCTATGATTTCTCCACATTTGAAAATGGAATGGGTGATGGTTTATATGATTGAATGAATCGCACATTTCAAAACAAGTAATACGTAATAAGAACAAGAATGCATCGTTATTTTGAGCACATTACACTTTTATCGATTACTCACGAATTTTTGATAAGCAGAGAGCTTCCGCTCTTTGTTTGAGCCAATACAGTGGTTATCCCCTCCGCCTAAATGTGTTGGTTCACGCAAGGCGTCGGAAGAAATGATACGTCTTGATATAGGTTAAAGGACCTTTATAAGAGAGGACCCATACCTCTCGAAGTTTACGGACTATAAACGAGAAGACTTTCGTTCTTCTCCAAGTTACTGACACGATATAGTATTGATGCGGTGACTTGGAGAAGATTGAGAGTAATCTTGACCTTGAATTGATTTATTTTCGAAATTCTCCTTTCGTGAATGTTTCTCCCATCCCTTTGGAAAGCTGTCACTTCGGTGATAGGTTCTTATTTATTTGAATAAAAGGATAATTATGGTTTTTGTTGAATAAATAGAATGGGAAAGGTGGAGAAATTATGCAATATGTAGAAATGTTGAAAGAATTAGCGATTGGAGGAATATATACCGAAAAACAAATTTCTAATTTGTTATGCAATAATAGAAAAGAATTAACTATTTTATGCGATTCTGTATCAAAATTCGGTGAATCTGAAACAGAAAGATTTCAAGTGATGGGTAAATATGAAATATACGTTCATAGAAATGAAGGTTACTCTTATCATGCACCATCAAGAAAGACAATGGTTTATGTTATAGAAAAGATTTAAAAGCATCCATAACGGTTGCTTTTTTATTTGTTATATAGAAATTACACAATAAACGTAATTGAAGAATGATTTAGGTATAACGCTAATTGATAAATCATACAATGATACAGAACGGTTTCCAACATGTTACCCCATCGATTTTTACGAGAGAGCACTTAACTTGGGGGAGTGTTCTCTTTCGTTTGCACACAAGGAAGTTCTCGACATACAATATCAGGTCAACATAAATACACCATTACTCGCATAACGAGCTCTATAAATAGGTATAGAGCTCTTTTATTTGCACCTTTTGAGATGGACAAGCATATATTATAGTGTAGGACAACCTCTCTCAGGTCCTATTCAATACTCATTGAAAACTCCTACACGTTTGGGCATCTACTGATGTGGATGCTCTTTTTAATTGAACAAAATGGACATTTGAAGAGATAGTACTTCCGCTTCCTTTTCTTAAAATATTCTTAAATGCATCTAGATTTAAGGATATAAAAAAATGAGAATGGTATAATTTTCTAAAACGAACTAAATAAAGTTGATTTTAGAAAAGGGGTAGAGGAAAAATGTTTCAAAAATTCAAATTTTATTTAATCAGCATTGTGGTCAGTTCGATATTAGGGGGAATTATCTTAGGTACTAATTTCTTGTTCCAAAATATATACGGATTAATTGCAGGTAAAGGATTTTATTTTAATACGTGGCCTTCTATTATTATATTTTGTATAGTGTTTATTTCTAGTTTTGCATATATGTTGAGGAAGGGTCCAGATATACTTATTAATGATTAATTCTATAGTTACTTCGTTAGGCGCTACCGTTATCGGTTTAGCGTCTTATTTTATTTTGAGAAGGAAGAGATGGGATGTTTTGGTTAGGAAGCTTAACGGGATACTTTCTAGGTACACTTGTTACTTTACTGGTGATTTACTTTGGATATCGGATTGGTGAGATGAATAAGGTGGAAGAAGAATGGATTGAGAAGTCTGCTGAGAAGGAAATGGAGCAATTGAAAGCGATAAGGGAAGATAAGGGATGAGAGGATGTTAGAGTTAACTGTGAAAATGGTTGATGGACAAGAGTTATATGTGAGAGGTTATGAAGCACAACGAATAAAGGAATTAATCGATAGACAAGGACTAGCATTTTTTACTCCTGGGTCGTGGTTTGAGTTAAATAAAATGAGTAACAGTAAGGCGATTAGATTTGTTTCTATTGATAAGGTAGTGACGATTGAATTTGACGAATCCTAACAAAACAAACAAACTCAACGAACAAAAATAGAGATAGCTAACTAAAAAACGAGGTAGTTCTGTAAATTCTTTAAAGACAACGTTTTGAATGTATACTTTTGTTAGTGTTTTTGCTTAAAATGGTTAAAATGCTATAAAGTCAGTAAAATCAATGTTTTGAATGTAAACTAATGGGTGTTAGTTTACATTCGATTTTTTAAGGTAAAAGGCTGAATAATTAAGAAAAGTGAATTTAATAAGTTACTATAATTTACATTTGAGTTAAAATAAGAGTGGTTGAAACTGGGGTCTCACTTATGTTTAGAAACAGAAATTAGAAAACATACAAATGGGAGGATACAATGATAAACCAAAAAAAGTTAGAAATGGCTTTTAAAAGATATAGCAAAAATTTTGTGGATGGAATCAAATTTGAAGATGTTAAAGATGAATATAATGTTAGTAGAAGAGAGAATGAGGAAATCGTTGAGCAAAATGAAACAGATAAAGATCACATACTATTAATAAATCTAAACCAAATTTCTTCATATCACTTGTCACTATGGAAAAATGATGTATTGATCAGCGGTGGAAACAATGTAGAAGGATTAAAGAACATGCAGAAGGTCTTATTTTACCAGTGCATGGGACAGGATCTCTATACAATCAGGTATCCTGGGATGATGTTGGAATATTCGTTTAGAGAAGTCGTCCTCACATTAGTTCATTTTGCAATGTATGGATGGGAGAAAGAAGAAAATATATTATATGATTTTATGGCTCATCACTTCGGTGGACATTTAATAAATGCCAATGAAAAGGATAGACATATTTGGTTTTTGCTAGAGCTGTACTTGCAGTATAAAAATAAAACCATCATGGGAACGAATGAAAAATTGCATCTAGCCGTAATAAATAAGTTTAAGGAAGCTGAACTACGATGCGACTTAATCCCTGAAGACCTGAACATTTATGATGAAGTGCTGGGACGTTGGTCGACTGGTAATTTAGAAGAAATAGAACATCTAATTTCGATAATGTCTGAGTATCATTCTGCATTAGCTTCTGAAATCGGACAGTTCGGTGAATTTGGTGATTTCAGATACGGATTTTATCCTTTTGAAATCTTATTCTTGATCCATGTAAGAAAACAACTAGGATTGCCAGTACCTACTCAATTCGATAATTTTCTGATGAATACTCCAGAAGCGAAAATGGTATTTGGAGAACGTGAGCCATACCCTGAATGGGACCCCGTGCTTCAAATGATTGATCAATTTTATCGTAAAAACTACCCGGAATATATTCCTAACAAGCATGGAGAATTATTTCAATAAAAGGGAGGAAGCTAATATGCCTGATCAAGGGATAGCGCAGATTATATTTCCTGATAGCAAGGATTTGGAAACGTTTTTGAAGGAACAAGGAAGTTATGACTTACATGAAGACCTATTAAAATATGGATTGACGACGAAACAGTTTTTATACGTTGACTATAAAGGTGAGCAATACCAAGAAATTGTCAATTTTATTCTTGATTACGAATTTGCCCACCAAATTGAATTAGCAACACAAGAAGAACTCGAAAAATTAGAAGCATTTAATTATGAATTTTTACCTGAAAAGATTAAGGAGGCCAACAAAATACTGTCACCAAAGGGGTATGGACTATTTTCATATCCAAATTCGGGAGACTTCTTCGCACTATTCATTGTAAAAATAGAGAATATAACAAAATTGCTGCAAGAAGAAGTGCTGATTGATGATAGAATCCCTTTTCAAGAAAGGTGTATCAAGTATTATAGATAGACCGGTTCTGGTACAAAAACCTCAAGGCAATTGCAATTTGGGGTATCGCCAGCATTTTGGAAAAAACCACGCTAAGAAAAAAATAAGCCATCCATTTGGACAGCTCATTTAGTCGGATAAGCGAGGGGCATCACTGCCCCTAACTCTCCTAAGAACCGTACGTGACAGCTTTCCCGTCATACGGCTCAAGCCTTCTTTTTATCCAAACAACTTCTTACTTGATGCAAGGTACATGTACTAGCTTTGTAACCTTATTTGAGTGTATTGGTAAATCACGTATAATAACCTTTTCTCCATTTTGTAGTGGTTGTCTGCATAATGCACAACGATACCCTTGTTTTTTCGCCAGTTTAATTCTATCTAAGGTATTTGTTCCATCAAAGACCTTACGGTCTCGCTTTTCCCAGTATTCTTTAAGAGTAGGGTCATCGGGACTGTTCTTATATAAGACCATCACATGCCGTTTAATTTTAAACCAAGGCATTTGTAAGAGCTGGATATTTGTTAGAGGACAGGTCGGAGTCCAAGATTCCTTGCCTCCGTGATGAGGCTTTTTGAAGTAAGTCTTCTTTATCCATTTCCATGATTTCTTAGGGTGCAATCGGATAAGATGTTTACATATTTTCTCGAAAATATAATGACCGATTTTATCATATGTCTTTTGAGATACGACATGTCTCCAATATTGTCCATACCCTCTAATAATTGGGTTTAACACTTTAATGAGTTCCCCAATAGGCTGTCCTCTCATGATGCGGAACGTATTCCTTATCTTTTCCTTTGCCTTCTTAACGCTATCTTTGCTGGGTTTAATCAGTAATTTATTCCCTTTCCACGTTTTGTACTGACGTACGGAAAAACCTAGGAAATCAAATCCCTCTTCAATGTGAGTCACCTTTGTTTTTTCAATACTCAGCTCAAGTCCTCTTTTATTCAAGTACGGTTGTATCTTTTCATATATGGATTGAGCCTGTTGTTTCGTTTCTGTTAAGACAACGAAATCATCCGCGTATCGAACAATCGCTATTTTGCATTTAGGATGAATTGCGTAGCTTTCATTGGATTTATATGTCTTTCGATATATAACGCCAAGTTCCTCCTCCATTCCGTGTAATGCAATGTTAGCTAGAAGCGGGGATATAATTCCTCCTTGCGGAGTTCCTTCCTTTGTTTCAGAGAAAGAATGTTGATCTATATATCCAGCCTCCAACCATCGCTGAATCAGTGTTTTTCCTGGAAAACTGTAAGTTTGTTTTCGTATCCAATGATGACTTAGATGGTCAAAGCATCCTTTAAAATCGCCTTCAAATATCCACTTTTTCTTACTGTTTGTGTTAATCTTATTAAAGATATTACTAATGGCATCGTGTGTACTCCGCTTCGGTCGGAACCCGTATGAGGCGGGGTCAAATCGTGCTTCCCATTGCGGTTCTAGCGCCGTTTTCACCATATTTTGATAGACTCTGTCTTTGATAGTTGGAATACCGAGAGGTCTCAGTTTTCCGTTTTTTTTAGCGATATAGGTTCGTTTCGCTGGCTTGGGAAGATGTTGAAATATACTGAGCCTCTTTAGCTGTCGGTATAATTCGTTTCTTTTTCCAGAATGAAGTGCTGTATAACCGTCTACTCCAGAGGTACGCTTTCCGTTATTCTGTTGTGTTACTTTTCTAATGGACAACAGTAAGTTAGCTTCACTCCGTAGGAGTAATCGTTGAAGTTTCCTGACTCTTCTAAGTTTCTTTTGTTGTTCGGCACGATAAATTCTTTGTCGTAGCTTCATCACATACTTTTGGACTGTATGCCAATCTACTGAATTCCAATTTGTATATGAAGCGTGCGCCGACGCTCGTTCTGAGGTGTTCATAACTGCACGCTCCTTTTCATCAAAAGTTAACCACAAATGTATTTATGTGTTGAAGACCTATGGGAAGTGGGCCCTCTTTCAAGTCTGTCATAATGTGTTCAAAAGGACGACAGTATCCGTTCAGTTATACATTTTTGCTTTCCTGTTACCTTTCGGTATAACGGCATTTGCTTTCTCCCATATCCCATACCCTCTGTTACATCGTTTGACCTTTCGATCTCTCTACTGTTTATACAGATAACATAGGGCTTACCAAGTTCCACATTCCACAGATGCGATAGGGTTAGGCAGGTTCTTTACTCCGAGCAAGATGCGGGACGCAGCACAGTAGTATTATGACCCTACTTTTCCTCTTGCCAATACCCAAGCAAAGCCATGCATTATCTTGAGCTAACGTTTACGAAGCTTACAAACCTTCACTCTCGTTTACCATACCTATCTTCTCCTAGCAGTGTTCCGGACCATGCATTTGTCCTCTGTTTCCGCATTTCCTCATGCAACCTACATTCCCGTTACCAGAAATACAGTTTCGGATGGAGACCTTCTTTGCGTCTAGAGGGGTAGCGTAAGCTACACTGTGGGAATGCAACTTCTTGTCGCACCATAATTATCGTTATCTGAAGTTCTTCAGTTATATATTTTTTGTAGTAATACGTATATGTTTCGCATAAGTTTTCTCTAAATCTCGAAGCGTATATGCCATAGACTGTAATAATAATTGTATATCATGACCAGACTTAGAAAATCCTTTTTTATCATTTCTATCAATTGGTATTATTGCTTTTAAATATCCATCGCGTACCTCTGTTTGCATTTTTACTTGGCAAAACCTTTCTATAGCATTCACTGTACCAATAGTTATTGTTGAAACACTAGCACAAACAATATCTTCACCATAAGAGGAATAATTCGCATGACCATCAACAATAAATCCGTTAATGTGATCCAAATTGTTATGTAATATCGAAATAGAAATCATAAAAGATCAATCACCTTCTCCCTTTTTAATTCATGATAAATCCCCATCTTTTTCTTTATTGTATCATTCAGAAGAAAGGATGTATTGCGAAATTTTGGTTGTATAAGATATTCATGCAAAGCTAACATAAAGTCTCATTATCGGTAGCAAGGACAAGGTGGAATCCTACTCTCACAAGGAATCCGCCTTTTTCTTTTTCTATGACTCTATTCATTTTTCTATACATTCCTATCCTGGCGTGGGTTTCAGGGTTCCCGTTTGTTATTGGATTAGTCCAAAAACTGTATAAAATCTTACATACTCTTAGCGTGGGTTTTTTCCAAAATGCTGGCGGTACCCCATCGCTATCAAGCTAAGCTCATACAACGTCAATCATAGTAGAGATTGCTTCTTTTTTCTAAAGGCTACGTGTAGTAAATTTAAAGATTTGCATACGAAATAAACCCTAACGGGTTTCATTTTTTTAAATTAAGCCGCTTGATTATCAGACATGGTACAATTGTAAACGACACCTAATATATCAAAGACTGTTTTCTTCTCATATCGATGAGATTTTCTCCCGTTTTGCTGTAGGAGGTTGAACAGGCGAATTAGAATCTTTGATAGCTCTTGGGTGTCTTTCTGTATAGCTTGGAAAAGAAGAAGAAAGTAATCTTTAATCATATATATGGCCTTATATTCACTCAGTTCTCGTTTCTTTTTCATAAGAAGTAATTGCCGCATTTGAAACATGGTAGAAGAACAGAGCAGAATGGCAATCAATTGCCCATACAAATGGCATTCCAATCGTTCTCGTTTTATCTTTTTACAATGATGAATATAAAAGAATGATTTCCACGTTTTAAATAAAATCTCGATTTGCCAACGTAAAGAATACCAATCATGCAATTGTCCCATTGGGACAATATCTGTAGGAGTATTTGTCATATATACATTGATACCGCTAAGTCGTTTACTACGAGCGGAATACTTCATTCCTTTCTTTTTTTCTCTTACAGTTTGATCTTGTAATCGTTTTTGTTGCTGTTCTTTTGTTAGTCGATGAACAATCACACGAGTTGGGACACACAAGGAACCGTAGGTTCGATCATGTTGTTTACCTGGACCTGTATGAATATGAAGGAACTGTCCACTTAATAAATCATACTCAAGCTGAATCTTTACTCCCGCTGTATGGCTGCATCCTCCTGCACCTGGATAAACGAATGAAAAAGGATCTGGAAGTTGAAATGCAGTTGAATCTAAAATACGAATACGCTTGAAAACAGAAGTATATGGAGAAGAAATCGGCATAGATGAGGTCAATTTTTGGTTTAGTAGTTCAGCTAATATGTGTTGTAAAAATTGGACGGCTGATTTATTAAATCGTTGATTCAGTCCCTCAGGACTGATGAGCACTTCTGTTGATGCTTCTAAACAGCTAGATAACTGAGTTAAAGAAGTCGTAGCAACATTTTGGCTCATCCATACACATAAAGCGACTAAATCTTTTGCTTGGTACTTACTAGTTCGTTGTACAAAACCAACATCTCTAGCAAGATCTCTTAAGATATGTGGGGATAAAAAGCTTTGAAGTTCTTGACCAAATAGTTGTAATTCATCAGATACAGAAATAGACATACAAAACGCCATCCTTTCCTATGATTCTACAGAAAGAATAGCGTATTTTTTCATTTTATGGAGTATTTTGTTTTGGGGAACAATGAATTTTTTAGTTTTAATGTATTGTATTAAAAATCAATATGCTAATACCGAATAATATACTTATTTCCAATAAAAATAAGATACCTCTGTACACCCAATACGGAAAAAATTTTTAGTACATTTATAAATAGCATCGCTCCACCTGCTTAACCTGAACCAACATTTAATTTCTAGAAATACTGCACTGTTTAGTTAATTTGTATCACGTACAATTTTATATTTTGTTATAAAAAGAATGGATAAGATAGTTATGAGTAGGCCACAACATAGTAGAATGTTAGATATAGAAGTGCCAAATGTTAAGCATATAGATACAAAAGCATAAGATAGCGGAACTAAACCGTTCGAAGAGGCATTTACGAAACTCATAACTCTCCCTAGCTTATCTGTTTCACTGTTTTCTTGAATAATAGACACCAGTGGTACATTAATCATAGAAGACATGAAACCCATCATCACAAGTAAAAGGATTCCTTGCCATAAAACATACATTTGACCAAGGAGAGAAAGAAAAATACCAAGAAAAGAAATAAGTATTAGAATAGAAAGACCTCTATTTTTCCTAATATTTAAAAGCCCAATCAATAAAGCGCCTCCTAGCATTCCTCCTTGATAAGAGCTTTGTAAAAAACTTACCTCAACTGCCTTTCCATGTAATACCTCGCTCGCTAATAATGGAATTCCCATAAGTAAAGGGCCAAAGAAGAGGACGTTTATTGTCATTAAAATAAAAAGTATAGATTTTAAAAAAGGCATGTTCCATACATATTGAAAACCTTCTAATAGCTCTTGTCTGGTAGATGCTTGCTTAGAAGACGGTGAAGAATTTTTTTCTTTAATACATAAAGTGAAAGCGGATGTAATTAATAAAAAGCAAGCAACGAAGAGAAATAAAACCGAGAAAGAACTAACTGTAATAATCCAGCCGCCTATCATTGGTCCGGCAAACATTGCAACTTGATTGGAAGTTTGAATAAAGGAATTAGATCGAGTTAACATCTCTTTTGGGACTAGAAGAGGAAGAAGAGACTGATTCGCTGGTGAAAAGAAAGCATCCAGAATTCCAAATAGTAGTGCAAAAAACAGTAACGACCATAAATTTAATAGATGTAAATGTAATAAAGTAATCATTACAAAAACCAGTAAAAAACGCGTGAAGCTAGAAACCAACATAATTTTTGAACGTTTAAAGCGATCTGCCCATACACCTCCAACAGTCATTAGGAGGACTCGCGGGATTAGAGTTACCATCATGACAATCCCAAGTGTTGATTCCTGACCTAAAGATCGAATAACATACCATTGCTCTGCAAATAGGTAGGTTGAAAGAGCAAGAAAAGAAGAGGTACTAGATAACCAAAGAAATAAGAATGCACGATTTTTAAATAATGACATGCTTGTATACTTAGGTTGAACTTGTTGTGATATAAACGGCTCACTCAAAGAATATTCCTCCCCACAAATAATGAATTATAAATCTTCGTTAAAGAGCAGTTGATCAATTTCAAAACCTGTGATTGTAACATAAAAGTTTTTATTAGTATCAGTTTCTGTGGAAGCTGCTAAAGTTTCTTTAACAAGGTTTCTATACTGATTTAAAAACTTTATAAATTGTTCTTCTGTTAATGAGAATTCTGTTTGCATCGAGATACTTGGCCAATCTTCAACATGGGAAGATGTTAAATCGAATGAGGTATCTGGAGCAGTTAATACTCTTGTTTGTGCACGATGTAATACTTCTAAATAGGATTGTCTTGTTGCCTGTTGCGATTCAATGTAGTGAAGTAAGTGATTTGCAGGAATAAAGCCACGCGAAACAGCCTGATAGTACTTTAAAATATTCCCTCCCTGTTCTTCTTTTTTTACTAATTGAATGATGTTGTGTTTTTCTAGTTCGCGGAGGTGATAGAGTATTTTTGCGCGAGAAAGATTTAAAAGCTGAGCAAGTTGATGACCTGTATATGGCTTTTCGACTAAGTATATAAGCATTTTTGTACGTAATGGATCGCTTATTACTTTTAATTGTTCATATGTTTCGATAATGGAAATGGCTTTTTGTTTCATTATGCATCATCCTTTTTTTAACCAGTTAAATTTATTTAACTCAATTGTATTACAATTTTAAATAAAAAGAAAGTTAATTTAGAAATTTCTGAATTAAAACGAAGACAGTAGGATTCCATGTAGGGGGCCTACCACACACATCCATCAACTTAAGAAAACAAATCCACCCCAAAACGAAAAAATGAGCTCTTTTATTACAAATTAGGACAAAATCTCGTTCTGGGGGAGTTGTATTTTCTTAGCTTGATAGCCATGTGGCGGTACCCCATGCCCATCAACTTAAGAAAACAGAGCAATCTCAAAAAGAAAAAGTAAGATGAATCCTTATAACTAACTGTAGAAAAACAGAATTTTTGTGTAGGCCTTTTTAAAGATAGTAACTTGATGGGGATGTGGTGATACGTGGGGATTCTACGACAAAAGTAGTAGGATTTCCACTTGAATTTCATCTTTTAGATTGATTCATTTAGCTGTTTATTTTAATAAAATAGTGATTAGGTATATTGAGCTTAAAAGATATAAAATGATATTGGTAATAATTAAATACTTATAAAAGGAGGAGTTTTGATGATTAAAGGGATTTTTGAAACACATATTAATGTAAGTAATTATAAAATATCCGCTGAATTCTATGAAAAATTATTTAATATTATTCCTTTGTATGAAGACTCTAATCGAAAATCTAAATTTTACTGGATCGGAAAACCTGGAGAAGCTATGTTTGGCATTAGAGAAAATTATCCTTCACCGGAGGTTCAGCGTCAACATTTCGCTTTTAGAGTAGATGTGAAAGATATTATTAAAGCGAGAAATTATTTAAATGAATTAGGAATTGAATCTGCAAATTTCTTTGGTGGAAATTCCGAAGAATTAATGGTATTCCCTTTTATGCCTGCTGTGTCGATTTATTTTACAGATCCAGATGGTCACTCAGTTGAGTTTATTTCTATGTTAGAGGATAAACCAAGACCGGAACTTGAAATTATGTCCTGGAAAGAGTGGGAATTTATACACGGATGATAATTATAAATTACAATAAAGAAGGGAATAAACATAATGATACAAAACATATACGAAACACATTTACATGTAAGAAATTTAGAAAAGGCGATAGATTTCTATCAAAATAAGTTAGGGTTAGCATTAGCAAGAAAACTATCTAAAAGAAGAGTGGCTTTCTTTTGGGTAGGAGAAAATAAAAAACAAATGCTTGGACTATGGGAAGTACATAATATGGTTCTGGTGCGAAAATGTTAGTTAGAAACATAGAGTAACATTTTCCTCTATATTTCTAGCTTATGAAGATAAACCAAACAATTTATGAATAAATTGTTTTTGATTTTGGACAGACTTGTTCTGAACAAGTTGTCCTTTTTTCATCATATGCATGGCTTCGACACCACTCAATATAGAAATTGCTGTTTTAAATGACTTGAATCCTAACATAGAGTGAACTCGCCTTTTAATAAACCGGTGATCTTGCTCCACTATGTTATTAAGATATTTCACTTGTCTAATTTGGATGCCTTCTGGCATCCTTTTTTCTTCTTTTAACTCCTCAATTGCTACAGGATAAGCGGGGTTCTTATCTACTGTTATCACGCGGGGTTTAGAAACGTACGAAAAAGCCAAGGCTTTCTTGAAAAAGCACTTGGCTGCTTGTTTATCTCTTGATTTACTTAGATAAAAATCAATGGTATTTCCTGCTGAATCAACGGCACGATATAAATACATCCATTGCCCTTTCACTTTAATATAAGTTTCATCGACTCTCCATGAATCATTTGTTGTTTTAAGATGATGTCGTAATTTCTCTTCTAATTGAGGTCCATATTGATGAACCCATCGCATAATCGTTGTGTGAGCTATAGATAAGCCTCGTTCCTCCATCATTTCCACCAGGTTACGAAAGCTCAAATTATACCGTAGGTACCACCTTACTGTTAATAAGATGAGTTCCGGCTGATAATGCTTCCATTTGAACAAATTTTCCTTTTCCATATCGATCACACACCTTTTTCTAGAGTAATACTATCAGTATGTCCAAGTTTAAGAGATTACTTGCAAAAGTTTTAGAGTTTTTGCACCAGAACCCGAAAAAGCCAAGGCCTTTTTGAAAAAGTGCTTGGCTGATTGAGTATTTCTATTTTTACTTAAGTAAAAATCAATCGTGTTTCCTTTTGAATCGACAGCACGGTATAAATACATCCATTGCCCTTTTACCTTAATATAGGTTTCATCGACTCTCCACGAATCATTTGTTGATTTAAGATGATGTCGTACTTTCTCTTCTAATTGAGGTCCATATTGATGAACCCAACGCATAATTGTTGTGTGAGAAATGGATAAACCTCTTTCTTCCATCATTTCCACTAGGTTTCGAAAGCTTAAATTGTACCGTAGGTACCACCGTACTGTTAATAAGATTAGTTCAGGTTGATAATGCTTCCATTTGAACAAATTTTCCTTTTCCATACTGGTCACGCGCCTTTTCTAGAGTAATGCTATCAGTATGTCCAAGTTTAAGAGATTTTTTGCACCAGAACCGGGAAAACTATGTTTATAAATTTTAGGTTACCAGCCCTTTTATTAATTATAATTTGGGTTCTTTATAAAGTTATCTATTATAGCTTAAACAGAAATAGGTTTAAATTACATAGGGAATTACTCTCTACTTTATGTTTTATATATGCTGTAGGAGTAATAAGTGTAACTATTTTCCCTTTAGCAATAGGTCTTCAAGAGTCGTTCCCAACGAAAAATAATTATGTTCCTTTTGCGAGTATAAACGAACTACTACATCATTTTTACTTTATGGTCCCTTTGCGCAATATAGGAGGAAACATTCTACTGTTTGTACCTTTTGGAATTCTAATACCAATGAAATTCAAAAAAGTAAATAAAGGGTTTAAAATAGTATTGTTGGGGTTTTTAAGCTCTTTGACAATTGAATGTATCCAGTTATGGCTTACTTTTAGATCATTTGATATTGATGACATTATTTTAAATAGTTTTGGGGTATATATTGGATTCTTAATCTATAAGTGGATCACTCTGATTTTTATGAGTAGACAATCCGATGAAAAGATACATCAAGGGCTTTAATCCAACTTCTAATAACGAGAATAATGTTAACTAATAACACTTAAAGTTAACAACTGCATTTTCTCCCCAAGTGATACGAAATTTAATGGAGGTTGATCATGTTTAACAAATCATCTTACCATGCTCTAATTTTGATACTATTGGCAATACTACTTCTTTCTGCTTGTAATAAATCAATGGTAAATAATAAAAGTGAAGGAAAAGACACATTTACCTTTCAAGGAAAAATTGTCAAACTAGATAAGGAACATAAACGAATGCTCATCTACACTGAAGATCATGGAAAGGTATGGGTGCGGATTCCTAAGAATGACGAGATACAAAACTATGAATTGGATCAAGAAGTTGGTGTTTGGATAGAAGGAGGAATAGAAGAAAGCTCTCCTGCTAAGGCAAAAGCGTCACGTATTGAAAAGATTGGGAAATTGCTTTTGCCTAAAACCTCCAGCGAATAATTACTTCCGCTAACGAAAATTATGTAAATGAGCTGTCCAAATGGATGGCTTATTTTATTTTTAGGTTAACGTGGCTTTTTTCCAAAATGCTGGCGGTACCCCATGGCTATCAAGCTAAGAAAATATAACTCCCCCAGAACCAGATTTTGTCCTAATTTGTAATAAAAGAGCTCATTTTTTCGTTATGGGGGGTGACCTGTTTTCTTAAGTTGATGGATGTGGGCCTCACCATACATGCCCATCAACTTAAGAAATTAATTGTTCCCCAAAACGAAAAAAATAAACTAAATTCCCATGGATACCTATGAAAAGAAGAAATTTTTGGAACTATAAGAGTTAGTAATGAATTTCTCGATATGGATATTAATACCATTGTTGGTTGTAATATTCAACAGTTAATGTAATATGATGAAAAAGTGATGGTTATCACCCTATTTGTTTCTCCTTATGCCATAGATAAGACCGAGCTCCTGGTCTTATCTTTTTTTGCATATTTTCTTAGGGGGGAAGAGTGAAGAAATACACGGATAAACATCCTGACATGAACCATGCAATTAAATTACGAAAACATACCAATAAAACAGTAAAGGAAATATGTCAGATTACAGGAGTGAGTCAGGATGCTCTATATCGTAGATTAAAAGAACTTGAATAAAGTCCTTTTTTGATTTGTAATTAAACCCCAGAGTGGCCCCTCATACCCTGAATCGTTTCCGTACCTCTTATGGAAAAGTTTCCCACATTCGATATACTATTAAGTGCGAAGGGGTTTTTTTGAAGCTGGAAGAATTACCTTATTATTAAACTAACAAAGCAGGTTAGTTTTGTAAGGAAGTCATTATCTATATTGAATTGGAGGAATTAAAATGTATATGGAACAAAAGATACTTGAATTACTTAACGAATTATATCCAGTGAATTTTATTAAAGTCGAATCAGTAACAAATGAAATGTATCGGTGTATTGCAGAACAAGGTGACTTCTTCGCTAGAATAACGAACTATAAAACATATGATGAACAGTTAGAAGAGGTTAAATATACAAACTTTTTATATAATGAAGGATTTGGTGTCCCGCCTGCCATATCTTCTTTAAACGGTAAATTAGTAGAAAATATAACACTTGATAAGGACGTTTTAACTGTTTTATATAATGCAGCTTCTGGTGTACATTTACCAAGAAGTCAATGGAATGCCAATGTATTAAAAGAATTAGGTCGGCAAATCGGTAGATTACATCGTTTATCAAGGAAATTTGAAGATATAATGCCGACTAAATATATCAACGATTGGCATGATAATGAGGAATATGATTTTCATAAATATATACCTAAAGAAGAAAGTACTATTAGAGAAATAGCACATAAGGTGTTATCTACAATTAAAAATTTGCCAAAATGTAATTCTACATATGGTTTACTACACGGGGATTTATGGTTAGAAAACATATTAGTAGATAGTGATTCGAAATTGACAATGGTTGATTTTCAAGATTGTGAAAAACATTATTATATATTTGATTTAGCCGTTCCAATATATAGTGCGTTGGAGTATTCGTTTGTAGGGAATGGCAACATAGTTGACTATGGACGTTCTATTACGAAAGCAATAATCGACGGATATCAAGAGGAAAATGATATATCTCCAGAGATGTTAGAGAAACTTTCTCTATTTATTAAATTGAAGGAAATATTTGAATATAACTTAATGCATATGTACTGGAATAAAGAGAGGTTAACTGAAGAACAAATACGAATAATGAACCACTTTAGAATAAGGATTGAACATAATTACTCTATTCTTAATATTTAACCAACTTTTATTATTAAACTAAACTACGTTAATCATGTTTAGGGGCATAGCGTGAAATTTCCTATGGCACTTGCGGTTCTGGTGCAAAGATAAAATAAAAGAGAATATAGCGCATATATTTCTAGTGGAATTGTATTTGATGCTGCTAGCCCGAATAATTGATGGATGAATTCTTTCTGGTTTTGAACAGACTGATCCTGTAAATCAATCTGTTCTTTTTTAATCATATACATGGCTTCTACTCCTGCAAGAATGGATGTAGCTGTGCTAAAAGACTTGAACCCTAACATAGAACGCACACGTTTCTTAATAAAACGATGATCTTGTTCCACTATATTATTGAGATATCTAACTTGTCTTAGCTTTATCGGGTCACCTTACATGCCCATCAACTCAAGAGATTTTAATACTCTCAAATACCAAAAAACGTTATCCTTTCTAAACAAGATAAATTAGAAAGGATGACGTTTTCTTATGAATCCCTCGATTCAAGATGAACTACTACCATTTGCAGAAGAATTACAACGATATGTTACACCTGTATTCTTAGAAGAACTTGCAAGAGAAATCGGATTTATAAAACGAAAACGTAAGTTCTCTGGATCAGACTTAGCTACCATTTGTATTTGGATCAGTCAACGGGTGGCAAGTGATCCCTTAGTCCGATTATGTAGCAGGCTTCATGCAGCTACTGGTACTTTACTCAGCCCTGAGGGCTTAAATAAACGTTTAAATGCTAAAGCAGTTTTGTTTTTACAACATATTTTTTCTTTACTGTTACAACAAAAAATATGTGAACAAACGCAATTTTCTAATCATCTCTTCTCTTATTTTGGGCGAATTCGTATCCTAGATGCTACCTTATTTCAAGTGCCAAATGCTTTAGAGAATGTATATCCAGGCTCTGGAGGATGTGCCCAAACAGCCGGAATCAAAATTCAATTAGAATACGATCTACACAGTGGGGAATTTCTTAACTTTCAAGTTGGACCAGGAAAAAATAATGACAAAACTTTTGGTACAGAGTGCTTAGATACCTTACGACCAGGGGATTTATGTATTCGTGATTTGGGTTATTTTTCATTGGAAGACTTAGATGAAATGGATCAACGAGGTACATACTATATTTCTCGTTTAAAATTGAATACGAATGTATATGTGAAAAATCCGAGCCCAGAATACTTTAAAAATGGTGCAATTAAGAAACAATCGGAATACATACAAATCGATGTAAAACAGATTTTGAAACAATTACAGCCTGGAGAAACATTTGAATTAAAAAATGCTTATATTGGTGATAAACAACAGCTGTTTGCACGCGTCATTTTTAATCGATTAACAGAAAAGCAACTTCAAAAACGACAAGCGAAAATCGCGGAAAAAGAAAAATCACAAAATAGAACGTACTCAGAGAAAAGTAAAATGGTAGTGGGATTAAACGTATATGTGACGAACACACCTTGGGAATGGGTTCCGATGGAACAGGTACATGAGTTATATACTTTGCGTTGGCAAATAGAGATTGTCTTTAAAACGTGGAAATCACTCTTTAAAATAGATCATTATCGCAATGTAAAACAGGAACGATTAGAGTGCCAACTATATGGAAAGCTCATCGCCATTTTCCTGTGCTCCTCTACTATGTTTAAAATGCGTCAACTACTTTTACAAAAGAAGAAAAGAGAATTAAGCGAATATAAAGCAATAGGAATGATCCAAGATTATTTATATCTTCTGTATCAAGCTATACAGAAAAACACCCAAGAAATAACAAAGATTCTAATCCGCCTATTCCACCTACTACAGAAAAACGGACGGAAATCTCATAGGTATGAGAAGAAGACAGTCTTTGATATTATGGGTGTTATCTATGAATATAGTGGATTTAGAAAACAAAAGAAAACTGCATAATCTTTAAAAATAATACCTATTTAGGTTTATTTGGCATACTCATTTTTACGGATAAAAAGTGTTTTAAGAGTTTTTTAGTATATTTGAACGGAATTTCATTTTGTTTCTGTTCTTAAGTTGATGGGTATGGCCTCACCATATCATTTCGGGAATTTTGTACGTTTAGACACAATTTAGACACATTTGAGCGGTTTCCTGTACGTTAAATTAAAATGAATAATTACTATTTTTCAGCATATCCTAACTCTTATCCTATAAGGGGTACAGCCGAGATACGTGTAATTTTGAGTCATAGGCTTACTTTTATTTCCAAACGCAACCTATTGAACTTATAACTAGGTTTCGTTACGTCTGTTTATAATAAAGAGCTTGTCATTGTCTATTATGGGTTAACCCTAATCATCCATTAGTTAGTTACTGAAAACACTTTGTTCCAATTGTATGATTAGGGTGTATGATAATAAGTTAAAAAATAAAAGATTAGACATACGAAGGATTTTTATAAAACTAATAGTGTGGATTTTAAAAAAACTTGGCGGGAGAAACAATATATAAATGATTAAGGGGAGGAAGAGTTATGTCCAATAACGTAAGACAAAGAAGAATAATTTTAGATTTAGCAGTTACTTTAGATGGTTTTATTGAAGGGAAAAATGGGGAAGTTGATTGGTGTATCATGGACTCTGAGATGGGGTTTATTGATTTCTTAAATCAAATTGATACTATTTTATATGGAAGAAAAAGCTACGATTTATGGGGACAATTTACTCCAGGAATTGAAGGTACCAAAGCTGAAAAAGAACTTTGGGAATTAGTTCACAGTAAAGAAAAATATGTGTTTTCTAGAACACAAAAAGGGATTGATAATAAAGCAATATTCATAAATGATAATATTCTTGAAGAAGTAAATAAATTAAAGAAAAAGTCTGGTAAAGACATTTGGCTATATGGCGGAGCAAGTCTAATTACAACATTTATCAGCTTAGGGCTTGTGGATGAATTTAGATTATCTGTTCACCCTGTTATTTTGGGAGAAGGAAAACCGTTGTTTATTGATATAAAGCAGAGGTTGAATTTAAAAATGGTTAATACAAGAACGTTCTCCTCTGGCGTTGTGCAACTAATCTATCATTTGAATGAGAATTGATAATATTGCACATTCCAAAGATAAAATACAATAAATATCATTAAGAAATACTCGATAGTAATTGTCATTTCTTCAACAATAAGGCGCGATTCTTGAATAACATAGGTAGAAAATAATTGAACTTTTTTATAAAAACCCAAACATAAATCTGCTAAGGAAGAATCCTCTTTAATCAAACTTTATTTCAAAGCTACAATAGATAAAAAACTCGATTTAAAATCAGGTTGGAAATAAAAGTAAGCCTATGACCTATTTTTTCACGTATCTCGGCTGTACCCCTATAACATAGGTTGGAGAGGACTTTATGCTAAAACATAAATTATCCATAATAATTTATGGAATTATAATAACATTTTTCTTTATATCTCCATTGAAAGGGAAAGCAACCAATGTGTGTAATAAGGATTTTTATGATTCTTATAATACTTTATTGGCTCCATATGCAAGTCAAGTTATTAGAAAGCAACTTGGAACATATCATCAATATAGTTTAACAGAGACAAAAGTTATAAAAGTTGAGCGATATCCAAAAGGAACTTTTAATTTTCTTGTCACAGTTGAATATCATACTTATGTAAATGCTCATAATCCTCCGAGTTACAAAGTAACAATTACTTTTAATATTGATCCCAGTGGGGTAAAAGTTAAAGAAGTGAAACAACAGCAAGAATAGAAAAAACAGTGAAGTATAAACTCACTGTTTTTTTATGTACGTTAAGAGATATTTGTTCAGAAAACCTTATGTTTATGAACAGAGGCTAAAACTCAAGATGTAAATTTAGGAGATAAATTGCACTTGTTTTAAGTGCTATTTTGCACTATAGGTAAACATAAAAAAGCTATCAATTCCATGATAGCTTTTTTATAACTAAGTACGATTATTTTAATACTCTTTATTCCACTAACGCACCTTTTAGCTCAATAACAATGTCTAAAACTTTATTATTCGAATCCTATACTAAGCTTTCTTCCCCCTCATTTTATGACAAAGAGACATGATAAGCCAAATAGCAGTTGGAAGTGCGATTGCTCCAATAATCATAGACGCTAACATGTTAACTGCACTGCCAGCGGCGTATAACAATATAAAAACAGCAATTAAGAAGAGAAGGGCTCGTATAGTTTTCAAAAGATTAACTAAGCCTTTTTTTTCTTGTACCTTCCATTTGTTATTATATGTTGCGATTACAGTCCAAGCTGTTGGAAGTGCAATGACAGTGAAAATAACTGCGATTGCCAACAATATGGATTGTAATGTTCCAGAGCTTATCATTGCTCCAACCCATGCAAGTACTGTTATTAAAACGAACGGAATGGCAAAATAATTCATAGAACGGGCTAAATTCCCATACTTTTCTACGGATGTGCCACGGTCACTATAAATTGGTTTTGTATTAGGTTGTGCTCGAAATAAATGAATATCTCCTTCTGAGGCAATATGCGACCAGCCAGAGAATGAAAAAAAGTCCAAGTATTCCTCTGCTTCCCCCTCTTTTAATGAACGATAATCTACACTGTAGATATAATCTGAGCATTCTCCTTTTTCAAGCGTATACCCCATAAACTTAAAATCACTGACATGCCACCCCTTCAAAGAAAATCGGCGTAATTTTTCCATGTCCTTTTCCTCAGAAAAAGCTAACCCGCCTGACGTAATATACTTTGTTTTTCTCATTCTTTAACCTCCTTCAATCCCGTTTCTGCTAATTGAATCATCAGTTTCCTTATCTTCACATCTTCTTCTAATACTTCTCTGCCCTTGTCAGTAAGCAGATATGTTTTACGCCTTGAATCCGAACCATCATGCAAATAAATCCATTCTTGTTTTAATAACTTTTTTATAATCGTGTACATTGAAGCAGGACCTATAGTAATTGCCCCATTTGTTGTTTCTTCAATTAAGCTCATAATTGCGTAACCATGCCCTGGTTTAGTTAAAGCAGCCATAATATAAAACACTGAATCCGTTAGCTCAGTTTTTTTCAACCCATCACCTTCTATATCTCTTTAATATGTATCGCAAAACGATATATCTAAAAACAATATATCATGATATGATATATATATCTAGAGTTATATCATAATTTGATACATCAATGGATAATATTTATCCTTTATAATCAAAAAAATCCTTGCAAAATGGTCTCTTCGCCAAATCGAAAAACAAATGATGTTCTTGTCCATCATCCTTCTATAACTATACTGATCCGTTACTTTAAGTGCATTACTTCACATTCTCTATATTTATATTGTTAAAAGAATAGCATTATCTGTTCCAAAACTCGTGCAAAATAGCACTTAAAACAAGTGCAATTTATCTCCTAAATTTACACTCAAGAATATCAACATTTTTTAGCTATAATCTTGTTCATAAAGTGTGTAAATAATTCAATGTTCATTTAATCTGTTGTTTTTATCTTTCTAAACACATAATCATCCTCTATGAACGCTGTCATAGTAAGGATTTTCAGTCCTTAGCGTACAATTTTCCCAGAATGATATAGTGACCCCTTTAAGCAAAGGTTTAAACACATTCTTGTTATGATTGTGAGTTTTTGGGTCATTATGTTTCTCATGTATGGTGAAAGCCTGTTACAATGAGAAAATGGCATAGGGTATGAGAAATATAGAGCTATAGAATATAAAAGACCTGTGGTGTGATGTCAAGTAATGATTCTAGTAATTTAAACACTTAATTTGCTATTTCAGCTTAAAAAAGGCAATACGAAACTAGACCATTAATAATCTGTAAATTAATGGAATATAGAAGAAGGAAGAATGTCAGTAGACATCATCTATCAACGCTCCTTCCGGGCGTGTAAATTTGGTTGTTGCGTAGTAGCGCATCCACCAAACGAACAAATTTTCTTGCGGTTAATGCGAGGGCTCGTTTGTGCTTATGCTTAGGTACTTCGGCAGATTTTTTCACATAATAGTCACGATATTCAGGGGCATGACGCCTTACAGAGTTGGCGGCTTCAACTAAGTAATAACGTAGATACTGATTCCCTGATCGTGTTAATGACGTGTTTTCTGCAGTAAAGCGTTCAATTTGACCAATTTCAGCCACAATACCGGCTGCGAATACAGGACCTATACCTGGAATGCTTTCAAGCGTTTGAGGTAGCGATGACATCAAACTTTCTATACCTTTCTCAATCTCTTTAATTTGAGCTTGATACGTGCGCATAATCTGGATAGAGGTGCTTAGTAGAAGGTCAATAGAATCTTCTACCACTTTACTTAAACGATAGGATCCTCTGACAGCTTTTTGAATGGATTTTGCTATTTCTTCTGGATTACCAAAACGATTTTTTCCTTTTTCCTGAAGAAAAAGAGCGAGATCTTGTAAGGGCATTTGAGCGAGTTCTTCTAAGCTGAATCGTTCTAAGAATAATTCCATCATGGCATTTCCGAAGACAGAGGACCCAACGTCTTGTGTAAATTGACTACACTTTAATCCTAAGTGTTGAAGAAAATGTTGTTTTTCTTTTGTTAAGGCATGTACGAGTTGATAACGAGAACGAGTTAACTGTTGTAAGGCAATGTATTGCTCTTCCTTCACAATCGACATCGTATGACGTCCAAAACGAACATAGTCTGCAATGACAAATGCATCAATGGCATCTGTTTTATCCATCTCTGGATAACTTTTCTTAAAGTTTGCAATTTGTTTTGGATTAATCATAAACACTTGAGAACCGTAGGTTCTTAGCTCCTTATCATTGTGAAGAAACATAGCTGGATGGTAGCTATAAATCGACGTAGATTCTAAGCCAATCTTAATCACTTCACAGGTTAATTTGGAAGCTGTGTTCAGAATTTTTTCTTTTAATATTATGGCTCCAGGTAAGTCATTTGTAATGGTGAACGATTCTAATCGATCACCTTCACCATTTAAAAAACAAACTTTTGCATCTTGAGAGCTCACATCTAAACCAACAAATAGTTTCATGAGAGAGTTCCTCCTTTCTTTTAGAATCATTGGAAAATCTCTTTCTTGGACGTCTGGGGATATCCCTAGTGTGAACGCTGACCAACATCCTCGTGTATAAGAACTTACCCTTGCTTCAAAAGCCGCCCTAGCGCTACTAACAGCTAGGTTTGAATCAAGGAGAACAGCCTGTGAGTAGGAAGAATAAAGCGAACACTGGGAAACAGTCTTTTAATGTAGTTAAAGCCTACAGGGAGAGGGAGAATTGTCCCAAATGATCCTTACTTTCATTATCTAGGAATATCCTCGGACGTCCAAGAGAACATTGTGTTAAATCGTCGCTTGAAAGAGTAACTAAAAAATAATATACGAGGGAGAGATTTCATGAAATCAACAGGAGTAACTCGAAAGTTAGATCCATTAGGACGTATCGTTATACCAATGGAGTTAAGACGCACGCTGGAAATTGAAGAAAAGACACCATTAGAGATTTATGTAGAAGGTGAAAAGATCATCTTGAAAAAATATGAAGCGCATGGTGCTTGTGCAATAACAGGAGAAGTATCTGATAAAAATATTTCTTTAGCAGACGGAAAGATTACGCTAAGCCCAGCAGGTGCAGAGCTTATAATAGAGGAATTACAGAAGAATCTGGTTAAATAATCGGCTCCTTTTAGAGGAGCTTTTTCAAGATGAATATTAATAATTTCACGTACCATAATTATTAATAACTAAAACAAAAATCTTCATCAAGGGATTCTTTCCCTCTTTTGAAGTCGATGTACTACGATAGTTATATATTCGCTTTGATAGTAATAGGGGGCGTGTCTATGAAAAATCATATAAAAGTTAATGGACAGATCCGTCAAACAAATAAGAAATGGTCGCATCTCAGACAACAACAAAAAGAACGCATTTCTAATTGGCTTCGTAGGGAATATACAAAATTTGTACAATTGAATCATAGAAGACCTAAAAAATACGAGCATGATGAGATTCTTAGTGAAGTAATGGATCGAATAGAAGAACGTGAAATTTGGATTCCATATGGGGAAGTAAAGAGATATTATTTAAGTAAAATCGGTAAATGGTTTCGAAAAATCAAAAGCGAATGGGAATCACAAATACCTAACAATGAAAAGCAGATGGTATTAGAAGAAAAGTAACTACAAACAAACGAGGGGGCACATTCCATGTTTAATTTACAAGAAGGCATGTATGAACAATTGAAAGGTAAAAAAGAGGAAATCACTTTATTTTTAAAGAGTGGGGTTCCAATACGTGGGCAAATCCTTGCAACAGATAGATTTACCGTCCTAATGATGGTTGGTGGTAAACAACAACTGGTCTATAAACAAGCCATTTCTACAATTGCCACGTAATACATACTGGATTTATGTAAATATTTCTCAATATTATGTTATTGCTATATAGACTATAATATAAGTAATTCTTTTTATTATTTATATTTTTGTTATTCCCTGTTGCAGAATCCTTACAATAAGGATTCTTTTTTTATTGTATTTCAACAAAAATATTTTTGCCCCCATAATTTTTAAAATTTCTCTTGTAACCCTTATCCCTATTATTCTCTTGCAATTCATAAAAATGCCCCCATAATTAAAAGATGAAAAAATATTCTGAAAACATATTTACACATACAATATTTGTAAGATATGATGACATTGTTCTACAAATTAAAGACAATAGGGGGATGATGTTATGAAAAGAAAATATTTAGCTAAAGCAGGGGTATTTGCATTAGCAGCAGGAATAATCTTACCTTCAACTGTTGCACATGGAGAAGCTTTGCCTTCTTCTGTATCTGCATCTACAGCAAATGTCGATAATGCAGAAATTGATGATGTATCTGTAGAAGTTTACGATAAAGATGGGAATTTGGTTAAAACATATTCTAAAGAGGAATTAGAAAAATTTAATCAAGACATGGCTAAAACTCCTCTAAGGAGTTCTAAGTTTGGTGGCAATGTTCAAAATAAAACAGAGCTTACTCCTCTTGCTATGAATGTTCATAATTTTGGATATATGGAATTTAGTAACTATCAGTGGATTGATGATGGCACATCATTTTACCTACCTCAAAGTGTACAGGTAGAACCACTAACTAGGACTACTGGATTGGCAGTACAAATATATCATAATAGTACGAAACATGCAGAATATAGAGTTAAAGGTTCCTTTTCAAGTGGATTAAACATTCCTATTTCTCACCTTTTAAATGGTTCTGGTAATTATTATGAACTTAGACTTAAAAATTATGGTGGGGGAACTATATATCTTGATAGTGGACAAGTTTATTATAAATAATACAATTTCTTAAATTTAATAGTTATATACATGTAAAAAAGACTGGGTATGAATCCAGTCTTTTTCATCAAATACTAGCCTATTAATACTACGTTTCCAATATCCTGTTCATAGATTTGTTAGTTGATTCTTTGATTATCTTGACTATAAACTTCAATAGTATATAAATCATTTTCAATCCATTTTTGTGCTTGCTGTGTTTTAAGTAGGTCATCAACTTCTTTCTCGATCTTCTCCCCAAACTCTTTAGCTCCTGAATCAGCACTATTTATAGGCGTATATATAGCAAATGGAATAGGTTGCCCTGATTCTACATAAGCCCGCATTGAAAAACCTTTGTATCCTTTTTTATGGAACAATTCTTCAAAAATATAACTCCAAATTCTGTCCCACCTGTCCTCTATTTTTACAATGTTCATATCTCTTTGACTAATATTAATAGTATATGGTCTAATATCTTGGTTCTTTAACTGAATGTTAATCTCTTTTTTTAATTTACTTGTATTTACAGTATCCGCTATTTCTAGGTCTACAACTCTCGCTTTATCATCCACAGACGAACTGAGAAAATCTTTTTTATTCACTGTATTCCTAACAGTATCCATAACTTTTGAACCTTCACTTTTTGCTTCTTCTATATCGCTCTGTTGGCAGCTACTTAATACAATAGTTAATAAAAGAGGTAACAATAGCCCTTTTTCTTTCTTCATTCCAATTCCCTCCCTATTGTTTTCTTTGTCTTATAGTAATAAATTTAGTATCCAAGCACACCACATCTAATTTTTCCATATTGGATAATCATTCTCTAATACAAATGAAAAACCTTCTTCTATTTTGTTTGCACCGTTCGTAAAGGTACACCTTTTGGAACAGAGGGATTTCTATAAAAAAAGCAATTTGTCAAAAGGTTCGAGACAACATTTTGAAACACTTCAAAATCATATAAACCTTTTGAATCATTCATAAAGTGTTACAAAATAACGTCTCAAAAACGATGGTTTTTGATAAATGCAAAACGAACAAAATATAAGCCTTGTAAATCGCTTAACTACGTTATCAAAACTATTATCAAAATCAAATTAACTTTAACTACCCTTTATGATAAAATTATCGTGTAAAGGGTAGGTGATTATATGAATCCATATGTTTATGGTTATGCAAGGGTAAGTACCCAACAACAAGATTTGATTCGTCAAATAGATATGCTTCAAAATTATAACTGTACTGAAATTTTGACTGAAAAAATGACAGGTACGAAAAGTGATCGTCCAGAGCTTACTCGGTTGAAAGATAAAATTAGACCTGGTGATACATTAGTTGTTGAAAGTTTTTCTAGATTAGGACGAAGTACAAAGGATTTAATCGAACTTGTTGATTACTTTGAAAATAAAGGAGTCAAACTGATTAGCATTAAAGAACAATTTAATACGAATACCCCTCAAGGAAAATTAATGTTAACTGTATTTCAAGCATTCAGCCAATTTGAAAGAGATTTAATTGCCCAACGAACACAAGAAGGTCTTGTAAGTGCAAGGGCAAGAGGGAGGGTTGGTGGTCGTCCTCGTATTAGAGATACGTATATTCAAAAGGCATTAAATTTATATAAGTCAGAGCAATATAGTATTCGAGAAATTATAGATATGACTGGCATTAGCCAAGCAACACTGTACCGATACATACGAGAACACAAGCAAGTACAAAAGAATGGGGAAACAGAAGAAAAAACAGCAACTATTCGTATGTTGTTGCGTGTAGAAAATAATAATAAATTTGTACGGGGAAAGGGGAAAGTTCGAAAGAATATCGAATCCTTTCTCATATCACAATATAATATGGAACAATGTTCGGGAGAATATATATTTTATGTTCCTTACACCACAATTTCAGATTTAGAAAAAAAGGTAGATAGCATAGTTCATGAAATTGATTTTGAAGCGGATTCACAAAACTGTTTTACGGAGTTAGATGCGTACTGTGATGAATTGGAGCTACAGTGGTAAAAGTAGCATTTGCTTATATAGAGAGTTCAATTATAAAATAAGAAGAAGAACAGAAAGACAGGGAGAGGAAACCCATGTCCACAAAATTAGTAAATTTACGAATCGATTTTGCTTTTAAACAGTTATTCGGAACGAAGGGGAACGAAGAAATTTTAACCGGATTTCTAAACGCCATTCTAGAAGAATCTTTAGATGCACCTATTACATTTCTACAACTAGAAGATCCACATCTTCATAAATCTTATGAAGATGATAAGTTATCAATATTAGACTTATTAGCAACGCTAGATAATGGGACACAAGTAAATATAGAAATTCAGCTTCGAAATACACATGATATGGTAAAGCGATCTTTATATTATTGGAGTAAACTCTATACGTCCCAAATGCAAGAAGGGATGCCGTATCGTTCCCTTCGGAAAACCATAACCATTAACTTATTAGATTTTATCTTGTTTTCTCACGATGAAGCATTTCATACCATCGGACAATTGTGGAATACAAAATTGCAACAACTATTAAGTGATGACATTGAAATCCATTTTGTAGAGATACCTAAATTGGTCAAACAGTGGCGTGAAGAAAAAGTAAACCCGTGGGAAAATGCATTTGTTCGATGGATGTTATTACTACCAGCACATGAAGATGAACATTTAACTCAAACATTGGAGGAGATTGCAATGAATCAAGATCCAATTTTACAAAAAGCAATCAATAAATGGGAAAATATGAGCCATGACTCCTCTTTCCGAACAGCTTATGAGGCTCGCGAGAAGCTACTTCTTGATGAACAAGCTAAGCTGGCTCACGCTCGTGAAGAAGGCTTAGAGGAAGGTTTAGAAAAAGGGATTCAAAAAGGACGAGAAGAAGGCATTGAACAAGGGAAAGTTCAATTAATACGTGGTATGCATAAGAATGGTATGCTGTTAGAAGACATTGCGAAATTCACTGGTCTAAGTACAGAAGAAATACGAAAACTACTATTATAATACGTACTATTACAAAAGCTTTGCGAAACAATTCGCAAAGCTTTTTTTTATTTCATTCTCATTCTTTTTTCCTGGAAAGGTTGAATATAGGGTATCTTTGCACAACCCCCGAAAAAGGGGAATAAGCTTAATTCATAAGAATTTTAAACGTAATGTCAAAAAGTATACTTTTTGAAACTGAAATTTTTAAAAGAAACCCACAATCTTTATTTATAAGAGTTTTTGCAGTGATTTTTTGTTATTCCCCCTTTTCCGAGGGGAAGGGCAAAAACACCCTATTAAAGGTTTGATTGTAATTTCTCAACTTATACCTAATTTTTATTTGTATATCTTTCTTTACTATATGATATTCTTAAAAAACATAGTAAAAGAAATAAATTTTTAGATTAAGGAGATAACATTATGAAACTCTGGATTACTTTACTACTTTCTTTTCTATTGCTTGGCAATTTAGTGGGATGTACTACTCAATCTAACACTTCTAAAACAATGGAAAGTCAAGATACAAAAAAATACACTAAGGCATCCTCTATACAGTTTAAAAATAAGGAAATAAAAGAAATTGAGATTACATCTAATAAAGACCAAACATCAAAAATCCTTAATAACAGAGAAAATGTAAAGGATTTTGTGGATGGAATCAACCATGCGAAAGAAAAATCTTTATCAATAGACAAAGAATCGTTATCTTTTGTAGAGAACAAGATAAATGTGAAATTCCAAGATGGATCAGATCAAAAATATCTAGTTTGGATAACCGATAATGATACGGTTGTTACATTAGGAGAGCAAACGAGCATGGAACAAGTTCAAGTTCCAGGATACAAATTAACAGATAGTGATTCAAAGAAGTTAATAAACTTACTTAAAAATAAATAAAAGGTGGACATTTTGTCCACCTTTTATTTATTTTAAACGAAATTCAACTAAAATCTCCAGTTGGACCAATAAACGTATATTTGTTTTAAGACAATTTGTATTAGTCTAGTTAAATTACAAATCCAGTACCTATTGGCTTGTCCGCAAATGGTGTGCTAAATCCTTTAAAGACTAATTCAACTCCTGAAGTATCATCTGGCAAAGGTGGTGAAATCACGAAGTTGAAGGTCATATATCCTGTTGTACCGCCTCCTTGGGACCGACAATCGTATATAACTTAGTTATCTATCCTTTTTTCAAATATGCTTTTCACAAAACTTTCCTTGTGGTTGGTATATTCATTTATCCCCGTAGAATGCCTCTTTAAATAATCCAATTTTATGTTGATATATTCTTTGTGTGCATTTTCATTCGCATTTAAATAATCTCTAAAAAAAATTAAGTTTTTCCATAGTTCTTTTTCAAATTCTACAAGGTGAATATAATGGGTTCTTTCTTCATAAGTGTTATCTGTAAATTTCGCAAATACAATTTCATTAGGTTTTTCTACTCTTAACCGAAGGAATCCAATGCTCTTTAGCCCGTTTATAATGGAAGAATTTAATGTGCCTAAATCATCTACTGCTACTAATATGTCCAAAATGGGTTTTGCTAACATATCTTTGATTGCTGTACTACCGATATGTTCAATACGATTTTCACTAATACCTGTACATTGGTATATTTCCTTTTGTACTTTTAAAAATTCTGTACTCCAATCAGCGGTGTATGGAACCACTTTTACTTCATCTTTTTTTAATCCTAATCCCATTCTTTTCTCCTTCCAACATTAGAGATTATTAAATTAATTCTATGATTCATGGTTTAACCCTTCTCAAACTAACCCGCACCTTTTAGTTGAATAAGTATGGGTATGACATTCCCTTATAAAATGATTTATATTTTTTTATAAACTTCTGAGTAGACCACTTTTAACTGTTCTCGTAATTCCTTTTTTATTCTTCCAACTTCTTCATGCGACGTTGTAATGAAGCTATAATGGCATCTTTGTTATTATCATCCAGCTCACGTTTCACTTGTTTCGGTGTAGGAACTTGCATAATTTAAACATGATCTACATAATGAACGAATTATACTAAATATGTAAGCTATTATTTATATTTCTAATATCTATAAAAAGAGAGGATATTCGTCTCTATATTGAACGAACAATCCTTTCTTCATAATACTCTAATTAATGTACGTTTAGACACATTTTAGCCGGTTCCCTGTACGTTAAGGAATTAGTTTGTATTATTTTTCATTTGATTTATCCTTAAAAAGAACGTTGTATGTTTCATCTTTTTCACTCAATGTAGCGAAAACAGGAAAAATCCACAGGAATAATGGATCTACGTTGAGTAATCTCGTTCCTGAAAATTGTCTTAATGTATCAGCTGACAGATATTGAGTTTGAAGACAATACGGGCAGTCTTTCCCTTCTCTTTTAAAGAACAATGACCATACCTGCAAAGCATTCCATCTTCTTTTGCAATTTGTGCAACACGTCATAAAAACTTCCCCCTTCTATATTTATCGCTTAAAACTTATAGTTAGAGTGTTTAAGTCTACTGTTCCTATATGCTGTACAGAGGTTTATATACTTATACCGCTTCCTTAATTGCAAAACATAACTAAAAGGTAAAAGAAAAGACACCTTAAGGTGCCTTTCTCCGACTTGTTAACCACTTTAATTTTAATAATATGTATTGGACTCCCATCCAAATATAATTTTACCATATTTATCTATATTTTTATTGAGAAAATACCATTCAAATCAGTATTTGGTTTATTCGGGTTTCTTTTGTTTCAAGAAAGATGTTAATACAAATTCTTTTTTGAATACATCATAAGAAAAACGGCAAATCACTTCTTCAGTATATAGATCCCATATAAAAGTTTTGTTTTTTGTATTGTTTATATTTTCTGTTGTTCCTTCTCCTTTTTCCCCGTCAAAAGCAGCGATAACTTCATCATAAGTCATATATTGTTTCAATGAATTATATGATTTAAGTTTGTCATAATAATTTTTATTGGATTTGAATTCCTTTAATTCTCTTACCCCTTTTTCTAGGTCTTTTACTTTTTTATCGTTATCATCAATAATCTTGTCTACTTCATCCTCTGAAAAGGTTTTAACATCATTATTACTTACAACAGATTCAGTAAGTTGTGATGCAAGTAATCCTGTTCCAAAGAACAAACAAATAGAAATTAAAAGGAATCTACCTGTAAAAACGAAGCTTTTTTTAGTTGGTAGTCCCTTTTTTAATTTTGTAAGTGGCTCCAAAAAGAAGGAATCGTTGCCGTACTCCCTAAAAGGATTTGCGCAAATATTAAATTGTTTAAATTTATTAATATGTTAAAATGGAATAAAAAGGATTAGTATATAATTAAAATATAGTTCTAAAAAAGAAGGTGTAATATATGCAAAGATCTACATTTGGTTTAATTAAATCTTTTACAACGCTTTTTTCTATTTTTCTGTTAGTCCAAAATGGATTACTAATGTTTTTAGACTATTGGAATGGACGAGAAGTATCTCAAGGTAAAGTTATTATGTTTGCTGTAGGAATATTATTGTTAGGAATATCTATATTTCTACATAAATTTAAAAACATTCCATTAAAAAACAGTAATTAAATTTTTATATTCAATATTTGTTTATCCCTAGCTTATTGCTAGCTTTTTTACTGCTGATAATGATGCGTTATGTAGACCTCACAGATAGATATGGGTATACAGTTCTTCTTTTATGGTACACTTCAGTAAAAGGGGGGTAAGAGGTTTGAAAAAGTGGATTAAAATCACATCAATCTTAGTTATTGCTATAGCAGTTGGTATTTTTACTGGTTACAAAGTCAGTACGTATGCAGGTTCAGACGTTAAGGAGAAGCAGACTGAGAGAATTAAAGGGGAAGAGGTAATACTTGACCTCAATTCTGATCGTCATATAATCAATGCAATGCACAAAATGACTCATCAAAAAGTATTATCTCACGAAAAGCAAGGATTTATCAAAATGACTCCAGAAAACATCGGAAAAGTACGTCGAGCGATTGATGAAAGTAATAGTGGAACCTTACAACATAAAGAACAGTACCTCAAGATTTTGGTTCGTTGGTATGAAGGCGATTTCTCTCAATCGGTTGAGGAGCATAATTTATTATGGGAATGGGACAATAACAGCACTGGTAAAGCATACGAATTAGCGACACCGGAACAAGAAGAAGCATACATTCTAGAACAAGCGAAGTCTGAAAAACAATAAAGGGTATCGTCACATCGGTATCAAGCTAATAAAAAGAAATGCCCTCTAAAATGAAAAAATACGCTATTCTTTTTGTAGAAATATACAGAAAGGATGGCGTTTTTTATGCGCTTTTCGATTCAAGATGAGTTTCATTTGTTTGCTGAAGAACTACAGCGATATCTATCTCCACATATTCTTCAACAACTTGCACAAGAGACAGGCTTTGTAAAACGTAAAAGTAAGTATGGCGCACGAGATTTGGCTGCTTTATGTATTTGGATCAGTCAACATGTAGCAAGTGATTCCCTCACCCGATTATGTAGTCAACTTTATGCAAATACAGCTACACTCATGAGTCCAGAAGGACTTAATTAACGCTTTAACCAATGCGCTGTTTTATTTCTACAGCGTATATTTTCTCTTTTAGTCAAAAGCCAACTAAACGATTCGTCTCAGATCCAAAACCAATATACTTCGTATTTTCAACGTATACGTATTTTAGATGCTACTATTTTTCAAGTACCCAATCATTTAGCTCCTATTTATCCTGGTTCAGGAGGATGTGCACAAACAGCCGGTATTAAGATTCAACTAGAATATGATTTACATAGTGGGAAATTCCTCAATTTTCAAATGGAACCAGGTAAAAATAATGATAAAACCTTTGGTACAGAGTGTTTAGATACCTTATGCCCAGGAGATTTATGTATTCGAGATTTAGGATACTTTTCTCTAAAAGATTTAGACCAGATGGATCAACGAGGGGTATTCTACGTTTCACGGTTGAAATTAAATAATAGAGTATATGTAAAAAATGAATCGCCAGAATTCTTTCGGGACGGGACAGTTAAAAAGCAATCTTTATATGTTTTACTTGACCTTGAAGATATCATGCATCAGATAAAACCGGGAGATACTTATGAAATTCGGAATGCCTATGTTGGACAACAAAAATTACCCTCACGAGTTGTAATATACAGACTTACATCAACTCAAATTCATAAACGTAGGAAACAGCAATCTTATGTTGAAAAGAAAAAAGGAGTTACATACTCTGAAAGAAGTAAACGTTTAACAGAAATCAATGTTTATATTACCAACATACCATGGGAAATTGTTCCGATGGAACAGGTCCATGCTATCTACTCACTACGTTGGCAAATAGAAATTGTATTTAAAACATGGAAGTCTCTTTTTGATATCAATCATTGTCACAATATTAAGCGAGAGCGTCTAGAATGTCATCTTTATGGACAGTTAATCGCTATTTTTCTTTGTTCTTCTACTATGTTCAAAATGCGACAGTTGTTACTACAAAAAAAACAAAAAGAATTAAGTGAATATAAAGCAATTTATATGATTCAAGATCATCTATACTTAGTATATAAGGCTATCCAACAAGACACCCAAGAAGTATCAAAAATTTTCCTTCGTCTGTTTGATCTCTTACAGAAAAACGGACGGAAATCCCATAGATATGAGAAAAAGACAGTCTTTGATATTTTAGGCATTGTTTATCAGTGCACTGTATCCAATCTAAAGCGGAAAACTGCATAATCTTTAAAAATACACCTAATCAAGGTTTATTTGGAATGCGTATTTTTAAAAACAAATAAACAAAATATCAAGCATGTGGGCATCAAGAACGGAAGTTCATGGAATACCCAACCTTAGCTTGATGGGCATGTGGCGATACCCCTAATAGCGGTGCGACAGTAAAGTATGGAGATAACTCAATCGAACTAGACTTTAATGGTTTACAAACAGCAATCCGTAATGGAGATGTAAAAGATGTAGCAATCTTAAGTCCAAAACAAATCGAGCGTTTAATTAAACAAGATAAAATAACGACACCCCATTGGAAAAATCTTGCTCTAAAGTGGACTAAAAGAGACAATGAGTATTTGATAAAAGGTGAAATACCAAAAGACTATTTCAAAATTCATGAATAAGAAGGTGCAAATATGAAATTATACTTTAAAGATACTAAAATAGGCGAAATCACAGATGTTTTTGTAGAAACACCATGGATGTATGGAACAATACATTTAAATGATAATAGTAAACCATTTCAGGAATATTTTCGTGAAATGGTAGATGAGGATAGTACATTTGATTTTGAAAGTATCAATCCTGAATTTCTAGACGATGAAAATTGGTCTATTTTCGATGAAAATGAGGGGAAATATCTAGGAATTGATATTCCAGCTATTCACATCGAAGATACAACAATCGCATGGCGATGGAGATAACAGCTACTCATTTATTGTACAAAGAGAATAGTAAATAAAAAAGCCAACTCCAAATGAACTGCCCTCCAATTGTTAGACACAGTCTAACAATTGGAGGGCAGTTCAATGTATAGTGACCCCGTAAAGCAAAAAAAGAATCCATAATGGGTTCTTTTTTTTTGCTTTACACAATGTAAAAATATGGTTCTTAAATTTACAATGAAACGTAACTTTATATTGTTTTTTAATGAAATTAGAATTGAGATTTATAGAAACCGAATAATAACTATAGAAAAATGTATATTTTCTATGGTTATATTTCGCTTTCTTTTAATGGAAATGAATTTTAAAAGTAATTAAAATTAAAATTAGGTATAACTTCAGATGTAAAATAAATGGAAATTCACAAATGAAAAATAACGGCTTCTTTTATAAATAAAGGAAGCCGTTATCTGGATAAAGTTACTGGTTTTATAGATGATGAATACCCAGCCTGTAGATACTATCATATTTATTTACAGAAGACATTCTGCAATAAATTCCAAAAACCATCTGACATTTCTATTTTTAAGTTTTCAACAACCAAGCCCACAACCACAACACGTAAAAATATAGTATGTATCTTTTTATTATGTAAAAATTAGTTATCTAGGTAATATGAAAGGCCTTGATGTGGGTTTGGAACAAAGGCACGATGTTTTTAAGAAAGACGCGAAGTTTTGAATAAAGTTGCGACGTTTCTAAAAAAGATAAGATGCTTTATCTTTTCAATCAAAGACTTCTATATTAATAAAGGGGTTTAAAAGTAATGAAAAAAGCCTACTTTTTATAAGAAGGTGTCGGTTTAAAATAAAGATGTACTGTTTTGAAATGATCAATACCTAAAACGTAAAAAGTCATAAAAAATAAAGGGTGATACATATTAGGGGTCACCATATCATTTCGGGAAAATTGTACGTTATCAAGACCTAAATCCCCAAAAAAACTTAAAATAAAAGGCCCTACATATTATATATGACTAATATGTTAGGACCTTTTATTTTTGGTAATGGGGTGCTACCCCATCGCCATCGAGCTAAGGTTTTGAAGTACCCCCTAAATGAAAATTTTCTTTCTCTACAGTTAGTTATTTTGAGAAATCAGCTCATTTTTTTGTTTTGGGGGTGTTTACTTTTCTTAAGTTGATGGGCATGACATAGTAAGCCCCAAAAAGTAATTATTGTTTTAGTACCCATGATATTAGGTGGTTTGATTGGTTGGTTTGTTCCCATCATTGCCAATTGGATACTAAAACTTCCAGTAGTTCCAATGGAGAAGTTAATTTTACTCATTACATTCTTTAACAGCTTATGGGTTTCAAGTATTGCCACCGTTATTGGAACAATAGCAGGTTTATTATTAGGCTTTATTATTTTAAATGAGAGTCTCGAAGTCACAATTTCCTACAATAATTTACAATTAAAATTTGGAGAAAAAATAAATGTCATTGAGAAACAGGATATTTTAGCAATCTATATAGAAAATAAGCATTTAATTATCCTTGGGCAAAAGAGTAATGAATTATATAGAGAAGTTATTGAAGTGAAGAAGGATACTGTACGAGAAGCTTTTAATAAGCATCAATATCCATGGTATGAAACTGATCCATTTAGTAGCGAATATGAGCGATGGGCTTTAGGACATACTGATTTTCCCGAAAAAATTAATGTATTACTTTATGCTAGAGACCGTGCATTGAAAGAAAAGAAAAAGGTAGATGCTAAATATCTACGAGAAGATTTAGCTCAGTTAGGAGCTGTCATTAGAGATGAAAGAAATGGTCAGTACGTGAGACTTGCCCAAAATGCTAATTTTGATGTTTAGCATTTGACTCGAATTGTATGCTATTTTTAATCGAACTTTATTTCAACACAGCTGATTTTCCATGGTAATAGATAAAGGAGACGGGTTTATCGTCTTCTTTTTTGGAATTTGTTACTATGTAAATAATCCTAATCGTGGCTATTCTCCGAAATGCTGGCGATGCCTCATGTTCATCAAGCTAAGGATTTGGAACCACCCAAAAATGAAAATTTCACCTTTTAATAGTTATTTATAGAATTCAGCTCATTTTTTTGTTTTGGGGGAACAATTAATTTCTTAAGTTGATGGGCATGATATGGTGAGGCCATATAGACAAAATGGACGGACATCAATTCGAAGTATACCTAAAAGCTCTCTTTCGAGTGTTGGGTTATTCTCCAACAGTCACAAAACAGTCAAATGATTTCGGAGCGGATCTGATATTGAAGGGGAAAAATCGTATTGTAATCCAGGCAAAACGCTACGGGATGAAAAATAGAGTCGGCATTAGTGCCGTACAAGAGATATATGCAGCACAAGCCTATTACAAAGCAAATGAGGGCTGGGTTGTAACGAACAGTGTGTATACAAGGCAGGCGAAAGAATTAGCGGAAGCTTGTCATGTAAAACTAATCGATCGTGTAGAACTTCAGAAATTGATTAATAAAATCAATCCCGAATATTCGGCTGAAGATGTGTATCAAGGGGTAAAACCTGCAGAACGGAAATGTCCAACATGTAAACATGATTTAGTCGTTCGTAATTCAAATAAAACAGGAAATAAGTTTTTTGGCTGTTCACAATATCCCACATGTACACATACAGAACCAATTCATACATGAGCTGTGATGAAAATCCGGCTCTTTTTTCATTTGTTTAAAGAATACATGAAAAAAATCAGTTTAACTGAAAAATGACCCTTCAGATTTAGTTGTATGGCGTTTTGATGTAGTTATTAATATAATAAGTCATATTTGTTATAAAAACGCATGTAAAGGGAGAAAGGGAATTTAAATGCGTTTTTAGGTTTTTTAGGGAAAATAAAAAGGGTAGCCAGTATTTACGACTTAACCCTTTGTCTACGATCTGACGAATTGCTTCGTTTCGATTCTTCAGCTTATTTTCATGCCAATAATTTTCTATTTGCTTAACTTGTTCTTTTGTAAAAGTAACTAAAGAGACATATATCGATATAACTCTTCGGCAAATAAAGACAGCTCTTGTTTTTGATGCATATTCATAAAAAGCACGTCACCCTTTCTCATTAACATAAGAGAATAGTAACGTGCTTTTAACTTCAAGAATAGTCTAAATCCTTAAGTTGATGGATGTGTGGTAGGACCTCTAAAGATACAAAATATAAAAGGATGATCGTAATCAATCTTTGATTAAGACCATCCTTTATACATTCTTAATTTAAATCTTCACCATTAGAAGCAATGACTTGCTTGTACCAGTTGAAGCTTTTCTTTTTGTAACGTTTTAATGTTCCATTACCTTCGTTATCCTTATCTACATAGATAAATCCGTAACGTTTTTTCATTTCAGCAGTAGAAGCACTTACAAGGTCAATAGGCCCCCATGTAGTATAACCGATTAAGTCCACACCATCAGCGATAGCTTCCTTCATTTCAGCAATATGATCATGGAAATAGCTAATACGGTAATCATCATTTACGGACTCATTTTCTAAAATATCAACAGCACCAAAACCATTTTCAACGATAAATAAAGGAATTTGGTAACGGTCGTATAACGTATTTAAAGCAATTCGAAGGCCTTTCGGATCGATTTCCCATCCCCATTCAGATGCTTCTAAGTATGGGTTTTCTACGCCTCCTAATTGTAAGTTACCATCAGAAGTCTTATGTTCTTCAGGAGTTGCAGAGGCCGTACCGCTGTTATAATAACTGAAGCCTAAATAATCTACTTTATGAGTACGAAGAATTTCTTCATCACTAGGTTCCACTTTAATTGTAATATTATGTTCAGCAAAGTAGCGCTCCGTATAGGAAGGATAGTATCCACGTACTTGTACATCTGTGAAAAACACTGTTTCACGATCTAACATCATGGCTGTCCACACATCTTCTGGATTACAAGAATAAGGATAAGTTGGAGCATAGGCAAGCATACAACCAATTTTGCTATCCGGAATAAGCTCATGACCTGCTTTTACTGCTAGGGCACTGGCAACAAATTGGTGATGAGCCGCTTGATATTGTATGTGTTTTACATTTTCTCCTTCCTCAAACTCAAGTCCACCGCCAGTAAATGGGGCATGGATAACAAAATTAATTTCATTAAATGTCATCCAATATTTTACTTTATCTTTGTAGCGAGTAAAAAGAGTTCTAGCAAAGCGCTCATAAAATTCTATTAGTTTACGGTTTTTCCAACCACCATAATTTTTCACCAAAGCGAGTGGCATTTCATAGTGAGAAATGGTAACAATAGGCTTAATGTTATATTTTGCTAACTCAGAAAATATGTCATCGTAAAATTTTAAGCCTTCTTCATTTGGTTCTAATTCGTCACCATTTGGGAAAATACGAGTCCATGCAATACTCATCCGGAAGCATTTAAAGCCCATTTCAGCAAACAGGGCGATATCTTCTTTATAGTTGTGATAAAAATCAATTGCAGTGTGGTAAGGATAATAGCCTTCCATTGAATAATCTTGTGGGCTAAAAACACCATGTGGTAATATGTCTGCTGTAGAAAGGCCTTTTCCTTTTTCTTGGTATGCACCTTCTATTTGGTTTGCTGCCGTTGCACCACCCCATAAAAAGTCTTTTGGAAACGGTTTTGAGAAGCTATTCAACATTATGTGTCCCTCCAAAATATGTTCAACCAATTGGGAATAAGCATAGTTCATTCCCAATCAGCTAGATATTATTAAAATATTAGAGTTAATAAATCTTCATTTTTAGTAATTTGTTCTTTATTTGTTTCAATGATATCCGTATACTGTGCAGTATTTGTAATAATTACAGGTGTTGTTACAAGGTAGCCAGCCTCTTTAATTTTTTCCATATCAAAGTCGATTAAATGTTGCCCTTTTGTTACTTTGTCACCCGTTTTAACATGTGCATTGAAATATTTTCCTTCTAATTGAACCGTATCAATTCCAATATGAATAAGAATTTCTGCTCCATCATCTGATGTAATACCAACAGCATGTCCAGTAGGGAAGAGCGTTGTAATGACACCGTTTACTGGTGAATGGACTTCACCAACAGTTGGCTCAATCGCAATCCCTTTTCCCATTGCCTCAGATGCAAATACAGCATCTTTTACTTGGTTTAAAGGAGTAATGGCTCCTGTTAAAGGACTTACAATTCCTTCTTTTTTTACAACCGTTGCACCAGCTTCTTTAGATGTTTCTGTATTTTGTAGTTCCTCTTTATTCTCGTAACCTAAGAAATATGTTAAGGCTGCTGCTCCCCCTACTGTCATGATAATCATTAAGAAATATGGAAGCCATGGTGTAGTTGTACCACTTAGTGTAAATATAGAATGAAGGGCAAAGGCATTGTTTTCAGCTTTAAATGCCCCAATGAAAGCACCACCAATTGCTCCGACAATAACAACATATTTTAATGTACGTTTATGAGTTGCAATTAATCCGTATAGAATTGGTTCTGTTACACCTGCAAGTATCCCTGTTAATGCTGTTGAACCGGCAAGAGATTTTGTTTCTTTGTTTTTTGTTTTTAAGAAGATACCTAGTGCGATACCCGTTTGAGCAAATGTACTTGCAGCCCACATTGGGTCGATTGGGTCTCCACCGTTCATTAAGTTTTCGATACTCATTGGAACAAGAGCCCAATGTAATCCAAACATAATAAGGAAAACCATGGTACCACCAACAACAGCCCCAGTTAATAGTCCGCTATGTTCACTTAAGAAATTAATTCCTGTAGCAACCGATTTACCTACATAGGTTCCAAAAGGGCCGAATGCGATAGCAGCTAATGGTACGATAATCATTAATGAAAGCATTGGTACTAAGAACATTTGTAAATCTTTGTATATAACTTTTTTCAAGAATTTCTCTAATTGAGCGTAAATAAGTACTGAGATAAATGATGGTACGATTTGAGAAGAATAGTCCATCAAGATAACTGGTATTCCTAGGAATGAGCTTGTATCTCCATTAGCTAATAAAGCTGTAAAGTTTGGTTCTAATAGAGCGGCTCCAATAATACCACCCATGTATGGGTTAGCTCCTAATTTCGTAGCTAAAGTAAAACCTATCATAATAGGCAAGAAGTATAGAATAGCATTACCAGCGGCAGATAAAATAGCATACGTACCACTTTTATCTGATAACAAATCAAACATGACTAATACGCCTAAAAGAGCCTTCAGCATACCTGCTCCGGCAAGCGGTGCTAGTAATGGAGTAAACGTACCAGAAATTAATTCAAATATTTTTCCAGAAAGCGATGTTTTTTCTTCAGATGTTTCATTAGCATCTTTTGAAAAGTTACCGATTTTATTAATTGCTTTAAATACATCAGAAACATGGCTACCAATTACTACTTGTTGTTGGCCACCAGTTTGAACAACGCTAATAACACCTTTCACATTTTCTAATGCTTCTTTATTTACTTTGTTGCTGTCTTTTACTTTAAAGCGTAAGCGTGTAGCACAATGTTCTAAACTATTGACGTTATTCTCTCCACCAATATGTTGGAGAATTTCTTTAGCTAAGCTTGTATAGCTCATTTATAGCACTCCTTTAATTTTATTTTTATAAAAAAAACCTGAGTTGATTTTTCTTATTCGAAATAATGAACTCGAATAAGAAAAATCAACTCAGGTTTTGCCTGCCGAACAGTCACAATCCTGTGGTTCAATTATTATGTCTTTCTCGTGATTTAATACGGTTAATGTGAAGCATTAAATAAAGCATTTCATCTTTGTTTGTTTTTTTACCATAAGTAGACTCAATATAAGCTTTTACCTTTTGGGTACATTGATAAGCTTCAGGATATTTTGCCTTTACTTGTTCATATAATTCTTTCTCACCTTCAATAGTAGATTGATTATGAGTCAGTCTATAGGCAAAATATCTTAAATGAGTAACAAAGCGACTATAATTAATTGAATTTTCATCTAGCTCTAAACCGTAATGATATTTAACGATAGTAAGAACATCATTTACCATTTTCGTCATATTCATCGTGTCTTCCATATCATTTTGGTTTTGTTGAGCATTAATGAGGTGAAGAGCAATCGAACCAGCTTCATCCTCAGGTAGCTTATAACCAGTTTTCCTTTCAATGATTTGTAATGCGTGTAAGGCAACTTCATATTCATTGCGATAGAATTTCTTTACTTCCCAAAGCAACGCGTTTTTGAGTATGAAACCTTGTTGAAAGCGAGAAATTGAAAAACTAATATGATCGGTTAAGGTAAGATAAATATTATCACCAATTTTTCCAGGTAACTTTGATTTAGCGTAGGTGATAATTTCATCCGATAAATCCAAATGTTCGGATGGAATTTCGTTAATGAGATGGGCTAATTTATCTGTTAAACCTTTTGCTTCTAAAACAAATGTTTTATCAACTTGGGAAGGATCAATATCTTCGCCCGATTTTTTTTTGAAAGCAATACCTTTACCCATGACAATCATTTCTGTATTATTATCATTTTCTACTAAGACTACGTTATTGTTTAATACTTTTTTGATTTTCATATATCATCACCTACTTATTAGCCTAAATAAAAAACCTAAATTCATACCAAAAATACAGCATAATTGTATTCTTGGTATGAATTTAGGTTTTGCCTGCCGAACAGTCACAATCCTGTGTGAAAAGTATTCAATTACTGTTTATCTTTATCCACTTGTATTATAACTATGTTTGATAACGTTTTCAAGAGTTTTTTTGAATGAGGTTGATCTTTTTTAACCATATGCATAGCTTCGATACCACTGTATGCCACTCTGTATTTGTCACATCTCCAAATTTTCCGTTTGCTTTTCCTGCATCAAATTCACCCTTGTCTGTGTCGAATGCATCTGTCACTGTTTGGCCATCTAACTGTCATGTGCCTCGGACATATTACAATCCTTCTGGAAATGTATCCGCAATGGCTAGATTTTTCACAAGACTAGCAAGAAGCGTATTTCTTGTTCGAATCGTATACGCCAGTTCATCCCCTATTTCTGTAATTGTATTTTGTAGGTTCTTCACTGTTTTATCGGATTCTATGATTTGATCTTGTAGAATCAAGAAACTATCTCCGCTCATTTCACTGTCGTTTAGAAAATTACAAGAAAAAGATTTATTTCTTTCCACGCAGATAAAGTGTCTCTCACCATTTTCCTATCTATTTCGATATTTAGATACTAATTACAAATAAATAATATATGATTCTCACAAAAAATATAGTGATATTTTGTCGAAAATTGTACTATTTTGATATTTTATAGTAATATTTTGTCTTGAGTTATACCTGACGGCAAATAATTTATGAATCTATAAAGGAACAATGTGAAAATTTATCATTTAATCTAATTAAAAGGAGAAGGTAATGAATAATTCCATCGACATACAACACTTGTGTGATCTCGCACATAAAGCCTTTAATGTACCTGTTCATATTTTATCTACAGACAAAAAAATCTTATATCATTCTATTTCTGATGATGTCTGTAGTCCATTTTATTCTTCTAAAGAAGAACATCTTAGTGACATTTATCAAGAAAATGATCCCAATAACTTCCCACTTTTCAGATGTAACAGTTATCTTGAAAATTTCGTCCTAATTCATATAGTAAATCATGATTATATAAAAGGGTCTATTATAATCGGTCCCACTATACATCCAAAGGGCTCAAGTGATATAACCTTTAAAATTCGGAAAGAATTTAACTCAAATAATAAAATTCAAGAAAGGCTAGCCTATTATCAGTGCCTACCTGAGATTAAAAAAACTACTTTAATTGATATCGGAATCTTATTACATTACATGATTTTCAATGAAAAGTTAGATGTAGGTATCGTTTTAGAAAAAAATAAATTGCTAGAGGAAGTTCCCTATAAAATTGTGAAACCTGATTTATATATTTTAAAACGCCGACAAAATAATCCTGAAACTCACAACATGGCATTAGTACATAATTATTTTTTAGCAATCAAAGAAGGAAATAAAGAAAAGTTATTACAATATATGTATGCAATTCCAAAAGAAGGTGATGGGATTGTTTTAGCAGCAGATCCACTCAGAAACCAAAAGGTTCTTGGAATTATTGCGATTACTCTAGCTACTCGATATGCGATAGATGGTAACCTTCCATCAGATATTGCTTTTTCTCTTAGTCTTTTGTATATACAAACTATGGAACAACTAGATAACGTAGACTCTGTAAAGCGATTGTCAGGAGACGCTTTACGTACTTTTGCAGATCGTGTGAAAGAATACAATGCGCAAAAGTATTCAAAAACGATTACTGCATGCCTGAATCATATTAGAAAAAATGTTTACAATGAAATATCTCTCAATGAACTCGCTGATTATTTGGCGATTACCCCTACTTATTTATCTAAATTATTTAAAAAAGAAGTGGGAATTCCTTTAAGTGAATATATTCAAAGGGAACGAGTAGAAGAAGCAAAAAAATTATTAACACTAACTACATATCCATTATTAGATATTTGTACTTTGCTTAACTTTCATGACCAAAGTTATTTTATAAAGGTTTTTAAAAAAATTACAAACATGACTCCTAGACAGTATCGTGAAAAATATACCGTAATATAAGCTTAGAATCTGTTTCTGGTGCAAAAACTTTAATATACGTGTAAGTAATCTCTAAAACTTGAGCATACTGTTTCTATTACTCTAGAAAGGGTACGTGATTTTGTGAAAATGATGGAGAAACGGGGTTTATCCATTTCTTATACAACTATTATGCGTTGCGTTCATCAGCATGGTTCTGAATTGGACAAATGAATCTGATTTCACCTCAAACCAATGACTCTTGAAGAGTCCATGAAACATATATCAAAGTAAAAGGGCAATGGATATATTTATATCATGATGTTAATTTGAAAGGAAACACAAACCAATTTTCTTCAAGTGAAACAAGAAACCAGAAGGCTGCAAAGCGCTTTTTCAAGAAAGCTTTGCGGCCTTTTCATGTTTTAAAACTTCTTGTTATAACGGATCGATAAGAATCCATTTTATTATTTTCATGTTAAGTATTGAGGTGGTTGGAATGAATTGTATTTCAGAGGTTTTTTATGACTATATAAAGATGTTTTTGAATAATATGGTAAATTAAAGAGCGTGATAAATTAAGTATTTATTAATAGTAATATTGGAAATTATTCCATAAAACTTAATAATATAACATATATTACTTAATATATCTACATTTTATGCAATTATACATACCCAAATAAAGGTAAAAAAGTATAAGTAATACCATTAAATTATTCTATAAGTATTTTTCTAAAATAAAAACTAACCTCCTCTAAATTAATATAGTTATTTTTTCATTGTATATATTAAGTTGTAATCATTATAATTAATACAATAGAATTCATCATTAATTTTATTAGTATAATATCCTCTCACTCATATTAAGTATGTAACAATAAAATCATCAAATACATAAGATAAAATTCTACTATTTACGACAAAATCTTACTATATACGCATCGGAAATTTAATGTTTTAATAAATAACATAACTGGTACGACCACTAAGAAAGGGGCAAATTACACTAAATAGGAGTTTAGTAAAGTTGCAAGTAACATTATGTTGGCTTTAAAATTCTTAATATTCAGTTACTTTTAAAAAAGGGATCTCGAATCACAAAAGTATCATATTTGTACAAAATTGGTTTTAAGTTTCTACATAGCAAAAGTGATTTTATTTCGCAATAAAAGTATAAGCAATGTACAGTATAATTTCATCTTTTGTAATCTTGTAGGGATTTTACCGACAAAACTAGGGGGAAATATTATGAAATCAATATCAAAAAAAGTCATGGCAGGGTTAGGTGTAGGAGCAATGAGTCTATCTATCTGGGCTCCTTCAAGTCAAGCAGCAGCTCCAGCGAATAATGAATATCATACTATTCATTTGGCAGCTAATACAAACATAGCTTGGGATGTATATAAAGGATGGAACTCTGATGATGCAGGTATTGTTCTATGGGATGGAGCCCGTGGTGACAATGAACAATTTGTATTTTTCCCACTTGATGGAGGAGCATATGCAATCGTAAATAAAAATAGTGGGAAACCTGTAGGGATTGGTAATGCTATCATTGGTAGTGATGGTGTTCGTCACTTTCCCTCTATGAATAATGAGGGTTTGCGACAAACGAGTTGGACTGGTGCCGCTAATGAACAATGGTATTTACGAGACAAGGGAAATAATAATTTTGAAATTGTAAACCAAGGATCTGGGAAAGTTGCATCTTGGGCGGGGATGGAATTGTATGGATATAAAGATTATGTAGATTTGGATGAATCAAATCCTTCTGATAACAACAGGTTATTTCACATTCCAGCTGCTCGCAGTACTTTTTCATTACCAACCTTACCAACTGTAGGTACTAGACCCAATGCTCCAGATTATAATACAAGTGGGGCTATTGATCAACAATTACCTCAAACGTCAAATTCTGTTGTTGTTGGGGCATCTTTAATACCATCTATCATGGTAAAGGATAATGGTGCGAGTGATTATACAAAAATACACAATTCACCATATTATGTCTTAGTAAAAGAAGAATATTGGGAGAAAGTACGCTCAGAAATTATTCCTGCTGGTGCCACTAGTAAATATACAGTTAAATCAGGTGTAAGTGAGATAGATCAAAAAAAGATGTCTGATACGCTTGCAATGAGCTTTGGATCAGACTTAGGATTGAAATTTGGAGAATCATCTCTATCAATTAAATCGAGTGTTTCAAGAACAATACAAACAGAAGTTACTAAAACTTCTACGAATGCAACGGAAGAAACAGAGGAAAAGAGTATTCCAAGTATATCTGGTAAAAACACAGGATTTACAGCATATCAACTGGTAACAAAATATACAGTAAAGAGAACAGACGGTTCAGTTGTTACAGATCCTTCGATTGTAAGAGACAGTAAGCAAACAATAGCAAGAACAATAGCTAAATAAATAAGAAATATATTGCGATATAGGTTAACAGTAAGTGGACAAGCAAAGCGAAGTGATGGAGCCCCCTCAAAAAATGAGGGGGTTTCCCTTGTTACAATTATTTGTTTACTTCAAATGATAAAATAAGTATTTTTATTCCTATTAAATATTTCCCCTGGCTATATTTAATAGGAATACATGTGGGGAGAGAAGAAGATGCAAAAAATTTTTTTAGCAAATTTAGTAGCCTTTGCAATACTAACGAGTATGTCTTTTGAACATAACGAGGTCGTAACGAATTCTAAAGAAGAAACTGAAGAGGTGGATTTAATGTCTATCTTTCCATTTGAGTATTAAAAAATTTGGGTCATGTGAATGATGTACTTACGTTAGATCTCATTTATGAATTATAGTAAAATACAGAACTATTTAGACATGTTGTTAAAATATTAAATTTATCAAACTAAAGGAAGGTTTGTGACACAAAATGAAACAAAATATCAAAAAAAGAAATAAGGAGATAGCAATAAAAGCCTTTATAGCTGTGAATGTACTTACTTTTCCCTTTATAGGAGAAATGACTTGGATAACAAAAGTTTCAGCTGAAACACAAGAAAAAACCGTAAAAAAACAAGTATCCACCAAGCATGTTTTTCAAGTTATGGGTAAAGGGAATGTAGATCAAATCAAAGATAAGGATAGACGTCAGTTTAGATTTAGTCCATATGAACCAACTGGGTTATATGCAAGTCCAAATGAAAAAATAACGATTCTTGTAGAAGGGACACAGAATATTCAAGCTTACATAGGGACATTCTCATACGATGCCGCTTGGAATCAAGATTCGTTAATAAAGTCGTTTACCTTAAAACCAGGGGAAAATACAATTGAATCTCCAAACGGTGGGATGATTTATTTCTATAATCCTCAACAAGGTGGTACAGTTCGAGCTGAAATAACAGCAGGAGGATCACCTACTCCGTTTTTTGAATTAGGTAAACATACGCAACAAGATTTAGTAAACATGCTAGATACATATCCTAATGCACATGCAGTTGAGTTAAAAGGAGAACGAGTACTCATCACTGCAAGTCCTGAAAGAGTAAAAAAATATTTAATAGGTTCTAATACAGACCCTGTACAACTCTTAAAAAAAATGGATGAATCTATTAGAATTCAAGATCGAGTTTCAGGGTTATCTGAGAAAGAAGCAGACAAGCATTATGTGCACTTCGTAGAGGATAATCATTCTAAAGATTATTATATGTATTCGTATTCTAGTAGAACAGCATATGTTGGAGATGCGATTCAACATGTATTAGATGTCAATGATTTTATCAAAGACGGATGGGGGCCTTGGCATGAAGCTGGTCATCAGAGGCAACAAACTCCTTGGACATGGGATGGATTAGGAGAGGTTACTGTAAACATTTACAGTATGTCTGTTCAACGGGCCTTTGGAAGTAAATCGAGATTAGAGAAGGGAACATATGAAAAAGCATTCAATTATTTAAATAAGCCTCAGTCAGAAAAAGACTACAATAAAATAGATGATCTTTTTGTGAAATTAGCAATGTTTTGGCAGCTAGACTTAGCATTTGGGGAAGAATTCTATCCTAAACTACATCAAGAGTATCGTTCGCTTTCTAAAGAAGAACTCCCTAAAAATAATGAAGAGAAAATACAAGGTTTTATTTACAATACATCCAAGGTGGCAAAACAAAATTTACTTCCATTCTTTGATAAATGGGGGCTTGTGGCTACACCGGAAACAAGACAAAAAGTAGAAGCATTAAATGATCCAATTATAACCGCGCCTATTTGGGAAGCCACCGATTCTAAACCTATTAAGGTGAAAGTCGAGGAACCAACAATTACAAACCAAGTAAGTGACACTGATGAAAAGGATAAAACAGATGTTACATTACAGAAGAAAAACGAAGACTTTATATATAATGTGAAGGTGACACTTCCGGCAGAGGTAGCTGGATATGAAGCGTTACGTATTTATGATGATATCGAAAATGTGATTGATATAGAGAAAGTAACGGTAGAAGATGAAAAAGGAACAGACATCAGTGGCTATGGTGAAATCAAAATAGATAAGGCAACAGGTAAAGTAGAATTTAATTTTGCGAAAGACAAGATTACAGAAGTAGCCGGAAACAATGTTTTCATGAAGGTTACAGGCAAACTGAAAGACGAAGTGGACCTCTCTAATTATGAAAAAAGAACCGTTTCAAATACAGCAAAAGTACAATGGAATGGTAAAGAAAAAGAAAGTAATAAAGTAACAGTGCAAGTTCCACTCCTCAAGTTAGGTGACCGAGTATGGGAAGATAGTAACCGAAATGGCATTCAAGATCAAGGTGAAAAAGGAATAGAGGGCGTTCGTGTTCTACTGCTAGATAAGGAAGGGAATGTATTAAAAGAAATAAAAACAGATAAAGAAGGAAACTACTTGTTTGATGGGTTAACAGAAAGCATATACCGTGTACAAGTAGAGGCACCGTCCGGTTATGTCTTTACACTAAAACAAAGTGGACAAGATGTAACGGTTGACTCTAATGTAAATGAGGCTGGGGTAACAGATGATATGGCTTTTTCAAATGACAATTTAACATTCGATTTAGGGATAACTAGAAATAATAACAATGGATCAAGTAACAATGAATCAAGTAGCAATGAATCAAGTAACAATGAATCAAGTAACAATGAACCAAGTAACAATGAATCAGGTAACAATGAACCAAGTAACAACGAACCAAGTAACAATGAATCAAGTAACAATGAACCAAGTAACAATGAATCAGGTAACAATGAACCAAGTAACAATGAACCAAGTAACAATGAATCAGATAACAACAAAACAAGTAATAAGTCTTCCAATACTGAAAATAAACCTATAGACCCCACGGTAAAGCAAATGACGAACAAAAATGGTGTATTACCAAATACGGGTTCTAAAATATCTATTTTAGGTTTAATTGGTGTTATATTATTATTGATAAGTGCTATTCTTTGGAAAAAATCTATTAAAAAGATATGAACTAATTTTGTGAAGTTTTACCAAGCTGGCAGTAATATTACTAGACACCTATAAGTTTTTAAAATGTAATTTCAATATAGGTAAACGATAAAAATATATAGGAGAGTGTCAATCATGATTGTAACAACAACTTCTGTTATTCAAGGAAAAGAAATTATTGAGTATATTGATATTGTAAACGGTGAGGCAATTATGGGTGCAAATATCGTACGCGATCTATTTGCTTCTGTTCGTGACGTTGTTGGTGGCCGTTCTGGTGCATATGAAAGTAAATTAAAAGAAGCACGTGATATTGCAATGGAAGAAATGCTAACTCTTGCGAAGGAAAAAGGAGCAAATGCAATTGTTGGTATTGATGTAGATTACGAAGTCGTACGTGACGGAATGTTAATGGTTGCTGTAAGCGGTACAGCAGTACGTGTATAACATATAAAAAAGAAGAGGAATTACTAAAGCACCTCGTTGAGAATCGAGGTGCTTTTATTTTTTTAGCTATGTCAAAAAGTACACCTTTAGCAACTACATGAACCCACAAAAAAGTAGCGTTCCAAAATATCAAAAATATATTTTATGAACGTTCAAAAATAATAAATACCTTTAGGTACATGTTTACTTTTTTCATAAAAAAACAAACTGTTTGTAAAGGTATACTTTTATAGACACGTATAAAACTATAAAAAAATACGTCTGTAAATGTTGTTTTCAAAATTTACAGACGTCTATATGGGGTCACTATACATGCCT
>NZ_JBBOUC010000002.1:0-269664 GCF_038005885.1 Bacillus sp. FSL H8-0534 | reverse complement strand
TAAAATTAATTGTCGCATCTTAAACATAGTAGAAGAACATAGAAAAATAGCGATGAGTTTTCCATAAATGTGGCATTCTAATCGCTCTCGTTTGATATTGTGCCAATCATGAATTTGAAATAAGGATTTCCAAGTTTTAAAGATAATTTCAACCTGCCAGCGGAGGGAATAAAAATCATATATTTGTTCCATCGGAACCCATTCCAAAGGTGTATTGGTAACATAAATGTTCATACCAGTTAATCGTTTGCTTTTCTCTGAGTACGTAATACCCTTTTTACTTTCCGTATACACTTGTTTTTTCTTACGCTCTCGAAGTTGTTTTTCAGGTAATCGATATATAATAACTCGTGTAAATAGTTTTTTATCCTTTCCGATATAAGCATCTGATATTTCATAGATCTGTCCCGGTTTTAAGGTATTCATAATGTGTTCTAAATCAACTTTGATGTACTGAGACTGTTTTTTTACTGTTCCATTTCGAAAGTATTCAGGAAACTCATTTTTGATATACACCATATTATTTAGTTTAAGTCGCGATATATAATACACGCCTCGTTGGTCCATTTGATCTAAATCTTCCAGTGAATAATAGCCTAAATCCCGAATACATAAATCGCCAGGTCGTAATGTTGCTAAACATTCTGTTCCAAAGGTCTTATCATTGTTCTTCCCCGGTTCAACTTGAAAATTTAAAAACTGTCCACTATGTAAATCATATTCTAATTGAATCTTTATACCTGCTGTTTGTGCACAACCACCTGATCCAGGATACACACTAGCTAAATGTTTTGGCACTTGAAAAATCGTCGCATCTAAAATACGAATCCGTTGAAAATAGGTAATTGAAGAGCTTGGAATCACTGATGTTTCACAAATTTTATTTTTTAATAATATAGAGAAGATATGTTTTAAAAAGCAAACAGCTTTCTTATTGAAGCGTTTATTTAGTCCTTCTGGGCTCATAAGAGTTCCTGTAACAGCATGAAGTTGACTACACAGTCGAACTAAGGAATCACTCGCTACACGTTGATTAATCCACACACAAATAATAGCTAAATCACGTCCTGAAAACTTACGCTTTCGTTGTACAAAAGCTAGTTCTCTAGCGAGTTTTTCTAAAAATGATGGGGTAAGATGTTGATGTAATTCTTCAGCAAATAATTGTAGCTCGCTTCGAATCGAAAGATTCATAAAAATCTCATCCTTTCTAATAATCAAGCTTGTTTAGAAAGAATAACGTTTTTTTATACCTGAGGATAGTGAAAACTTCGCGTCTTTCTTACAAATATCGTGAATTTATTTCAAATTCGCAGTTTTCTGTTAATTAAAGGAGACAAACTTGGATATATATGCTAGCATCAGGGAGGAATTGTAAAGAAAACTGAAAAAATGGAGGTAATTATGAAAACTTTCATATATATGGTGAGACACGGGGATTCACCGAAATTTGGAAAAGAAGAGACAAGAGGATTAACTGAAAAAGGAAAATTAGACGTTCAACGAATAACAGATGTATTACGAGGTGAGGGAATTGACGTTGTTATTTCAAGTCCGTACAATCGTTCAATTCTAACTGTTCAGCAGTTAGCGAAGCAAATAGGACAAGAAGTTTTAGTATTTGAAGACTTAAAAGAGAGAATTTTTATTGCTGAAGAGGAACGAATGTCGGATGAAGAATTATTCCCTTTGATAAAAAAGTCATTCTTAGACCCTGACTTTGCTTTAACGGGAGGAGAGTCTAATGCCGACTGTCAGAAACGTGCTATAAAAGTCTTAAAAGAATTATTAAACACCTATCGAGGGCAGAAAGTAGTATTAGGCACTCATGGAGCTGTAATGACTTTGATGATGGGATATTATGACAGTAAGTATGAATTGAATTTTTTACTACAGACATCAAAACCAGATATATATAGAATGGAATTCAATGGACAGGAATTGGTGGAGGTTAAAAGATTGTGGGAAATTTCATAGATTGACCTTACTCATCCATAGCTTCTCCCAATGATGTGTATTATAAGCAATAGGGTTACTGCGGTAACTCTTTTTCTTATGGCACTGACGGGGGATTGAGTTCAACAATCTAAAAACTTCGGTTCCTTAGCGTACAAAATTCACGTTTTGTTCTTGCTATCTCGAGGTGAAATGGGAGGGAATATTTTTTGGGAAGGATACCTTTAAAGTTATTTTTTAAATCAATCCTATTTTTTTTCTTATGCGGTATTGTTGTTTATTCTATATTTCAGATTATTTTTGTCTGGAGTGTTTCGACAGGATTAGGGAGGGATGATATAGTCGGATTTTCTGATAATAAGTATGTAATTGGTCGTCCACCTGTTAGCTATAATTTATATAAAAAAGATAGTGGGGAAACTATATTAGATAATGTTATTGGTTATAAAAAAGGAAAAACTAAGAGCTATATTCGGAATGAAATTGAATTTGTAGTGATAAATGAGACAAAGGGTAGCTATGAATTGTATAAAATAGAAAAGGCTTCAGAAAAGGATATAGAACGGCTGAAAGAAATGAAGAAATTAGAATAAAAGAGACTATCTGAAAGGTAAAAATGCTGTTGGTTTGAAATAAAGGTTGATAATTAATAATAAAGTTCAATAAAAGTCTAACTTCAGGATTCTTCATTAAGCAGAGGGGCAGGTTATTTGAAGACGGTGGAAAGTAATGTTAGCGTTTTACATAGGGGGTATAGTATGAGAGATATAAAGATGATAGCTCAAACAGTGAAAGAAACATTTGTTCAACTTAATGGTTTTAAATTATTTACAAAATTTTATGGGGACAAAAAGAATAAGCCAACTGTCATAATGGATGCTGGATATGGAGACTATTCCAAATCGTGGAAGTTTGTTGTGTCTGAAATTTCTGTACTTACAGATGTTCTCGTTTATGATAGAGCTGGATTAGGAAAAAGCGGGAAAAGCTTGAATCCTAGAACAAGTACATATATGGTAAAAGAGTTAAAAGAAGCCCTTATTCGATTGAGTATTAAGCCCCCTTACATCTTGGTGGGACATTCTTTTGGTGGGGTAAATGCACGCATATATACTTCTGAATATCCTCAAGAGGTCGCAGGGGTAGTGCTAGTTGACTCTACACCCGAAGACTATAAAGATAGGTTTTTGCCAACAATGCCTAAGGCGTTTCAAGATGCTTATAACAAACAATTTGTTTATGAGGGTACATATGATGAATTTATGGAAAGCCTGCAACAGCTAAAGGATTCAAGAAGGAAACTGAGTGTCCCTTTAATTGTTATATCAGCAGGTAAAAAAGCTCATTATTCAGAAGAATCACAAGGGCTATGGAATAAAATGCAGAAGGAGATTCTTCAAATATCCTCTAATGGTGAATTTATAATAGCTAAAAATAGTGCCCATTATATACAAAATGATGAACCAGAAGTCGTAGTTAATGCAGTAAAAAGGTTAATTGATAACATTTGAAAATTGGACTGTGAAGTAATCAAACTTTTTTATAAGATTTCCATACTTCATTAGAAAGCTTAACTCTATTTTGATCAATCTTTATTCAAAATGGAGTTTTTTATTGGATGCTTGATTAGGTTGAGCGATTTCGTTTTTATTAAACTTAATTAAAATTCTACAAATGCACACTTGTTATTGTTAGATATACAAAATGGTTTAGACTGATAACTGAGTTTTATTTCATGAAAAGAGTCATTATTAAAATAAAGTATTGGGGGTTCAGTCCCATGCCCATCAAGCTAAGATTTTCAGAAATCTCCCATAACAAAAATTTTACCTTTTCACAGTTATTCATAAGAGTTCGGCTCATTTTTTCTTTTTTGAGGCCTTTATTTTTCTTAAGTTGATGGGCATGGGGTAGCACCAACATTTCGCGGATTCTGTACGCTAAGGTTAAATCCCCTGGTATAACAAGGTTTTCGTTATAAGTACCAAAAAACGAACGTTTAAAACAGATAGTGTTCTACGCGTCGCCTTTGTTATAGAACGAATCGTTACTATTCCAAATTTACAGAAAATTTGCTATAATATTTTCATGAATGGAATATTTTACATTTTGGGAGGATGGAATGGAGAAAAAAACAGATTTTTCGTTGTCACTTTTGTTTTTTTGGATTAAAGGGTTTGTTTCAGTTGATTCAAGATTTGTAAAAGTATCAACAGGGAACACTATATTAGGGTTTATTCCTGCTGGAAAAGATAATCAAAGCATTCCTTTGAAAAATATTAGTTCTTCAATGATTTCTTCTCAGTATAGAATAAAACCTATTATATTAGGATTGATTATTCTTCTTTTTTCCTTTAATACCATAGGAAATAACTTTGTATTCGGACTCATTTTACTATTAATTGGCATTGGTATTTTAGGTAGTGGTATGCAAAATATATTGATTATTCAAAGGGCAGGATCAGATTATATTATTTCAGTACCATTCTTTGAAAAAGCTAAATTGGAAATTATTCAAGATTGTATTGCTGAAGCATTAGCTTATGATACAGATAAAACTGATTTAAATTTATTTTTTAATAAAAAATAAAAAAGACGATAGGAAATCCTATCGTCTTTTTTGGAAATTTGAACTAAGTTAAGCAAAAAATACAATAAGCTGCCCATATGGACAGCTCCTTTACATAATTCTCGTTAGAGGAAGTAAAAACTTGAATCAAAATCAATCCCTAAAATGTTTAAATAGGCTTATGAAATACAATTTTTTCCTTTGAAATAAATATAGATTATGTGATTAATTGATTTAAGGGGGATTATATGTGAAGAAAATATATATACTGTTATCAATAATTGGGGCAGTTGTACCCTACTCTTATTTCATTCCGTTTTTGATGGAAAATGGATTTAACCTGCTTCTTTTTTCACAAGAATTATTTGCTAATCGTATATCTACTTTCTTTGCTGCAGACTTTTTTATTTCTTGTTTAGTATTTTGGGTATTTTTATATAGCGAAACAAAAAAATACCAAATTAGATATTGGTGGATATGTATTATTGCAACAGTAACAGTTGGACTGTCTTTTGCTCTACCCTTATTTCTTTATTTTAGGCATTCCAAACTCCAACAAACAACATAAGAATTACTCTTTTCACTTTTAATTAACTGTATATTCTATACATGTGAGGTTAACATAACGCATCATTATCGGTAGGCAATCTATCTTGAAACTTACCAAATTCACTTAAGGGATTTTTTCCAGTTTGAATAATAATAAATTAACTGAATTAATAAAGTCATTATTGCAATACCTGCAACGATTACAAAATACATTAATTCAACCTCTAACAAATACATCCCTATTACCGAAATAAATACAAAAGGGATTGAAGCTAATACATTGTAAAAACGTTTTTTATAAAAAAGTGTATCTTTTGCGTTTATATAATTATTGAACATAAATATTTCCCCATTCTTCTTTATTAATCTTATTTTTACGTTTCAAAAGGTATACATTATGGGGTACCGCCCCACATCCATCAACTTAAGGATTTGGACTATTCTTGAAGTTAAAAGCACGTTACCATTCTCTTATATTAATGAGAAAGGGTGACGTGCTTTTTATGAATATGCATCAAAAACAAGAGTTGTCTTTATTTGCCGAAGAGTTATATCGATATATGTCTCCCGCTACACTTAATCAATTGGCTATAGAAGCAGGCGGTATGAAACGAAAACGTAAATGCCACGGGCATCATTTTTTATCTTTGTGTGTATGGTTAAATCAACAGGTCGCTACTACCTCTCTTACTCAACTTTGTAGTCAATTAAAAACTTCAACAGGAGTTTTATTAAGTCCGGAGGGACTTAATCGACGATTTAATTCGGCTTCTGTAGCCTTCTTTCGAACTGTATTTACTACACTTCTACAAGCTAAAATTGGAGGGTTATCTAAGATTTCTCATTCTCTTTCTGCTTACTTTGAGCGCATTCGTATCCTTGATGCTACAACCTTTCAAGTTCCAGATCGATTCGTATCTACTTATCCTGGTGCCGGAGGATGCAGTCAATACCAAATATACATAGCCAGGTAACATATAATATATTAATATTAAAATGTTACAAGAGGGGGTCTCATAATGAAGTATGTGCATACAAAAATTACGGATCAAGATGGAAATGTGCAAGAAGTAACAGGGGATATGATACTAACGTTGAGTGTGAAAGACCAAAATTGTACAGTAATCGCGCACGGCGAATACGATATGCAAAATTTTTCGAATCTCATGCAAGGGACAATGAAAGCATGGGTTCAAATGAGCCGTGCGAAAGAATATCCGTCTTGTATATTCGATATGCTGCTACAGGAATAGTATCAATCCGCTTTAGAAGAGATTGGGCCTAAGAGTGGTAAGATCGAAAATGAAGAAACAGAGAAGTTTGATCTAGAATTGTATATGGGAAGAGTAAGTATGCTGAAAAACGGCATACGATTGCCATCCTTCAGAAAGGAATATACAAAATACCCGTTTGTCGTGGACAAAGCTGAGTTTGTATAGGAATACGAATCAATCATTCTTCCAAAAATCGAAGAAATATTACATCTGATTTCTTCCGACCTTGTAGAATCTGAAATATTCACCAAGTTGATAATAGAGTATGGTTTGCGCAGTATTGAATTAGATGAAATGATAGACGAGATGCAGGAACGATTAATCATGCTCTATGATATTGCGATTAGCTTACATGTGCCCACGTTGCTTGAAGTGTTGCGTATTCAAAAAGCGTATCAGCATGAATGATTGCGATAGAGTCGTAGTGATTGAGAATACAAAGAAGAGGGGTATATTTTCCTTTAGCAGAAAAGACAGGGTATCCCGCTATTTTGTTTGTTATTATCATTATATTTTGGATTCCTGCCCTGTTAATTTCTGCATTTATGACAATGAGACACAGAGTAAAGGTACATGAACAGAAAAGAGAGATAGATGTAATGTTATTACGACAAGACTTAGAAAAAGATAACAGATTCCTGTTTATAAATAGCATAACAGGAGAGTTGTACGTACAGACTAAGAGTGCTTGTATATCATGTGAGGGTTATAGTGATTTAGTTGATAAGACAGAGAAGTTTGGAGAGAAAGACAATCCTTCTTTACAATTAAAACTGAAAATCTGTACACATTGTATGGCAGAAGGTAAAACAGGTCTTGATGTACTAGGGGAAGGGTATGGGAGAGAAAGACGAATAGACGGGATAAGAGTATAAGAATAATAATAGATTTTAAAGATGTTTTATTACAAGACGATAGATTTGTAGATATAGACGAAAAATACATTTTGAAATACCATTTTAGGAGTGTAAACATGAATACAAAGGAATGCTATTCATCACCAGACATAACGAATTGGTTAATAGGTACTGGTATTTACTTAATTTTAGGGTTAGTAGTTGCTGTAACCGTTTATGTGACACACCGTAACTCACAAAGAAGACCCTCATTATGGATTTTATTTATCATCAATTGCTTGTGGCTTATTTTTCTAATTATATGGGTGTCTTCGATTATCAAACAAAAGATAAAACAGAAGAAAACGTATAGCATAGAAGAAATGGAAAATGAATTACATGAAGACGATAGATTTGTATACGAAAACGGGGAATTTCAACAAGTAGTTATGAATTGTAAGTACTGTAAATCTGAAAGCAATTTAGACTATGATGTGATTGTAGTATACGATGAAGATGGTAACGAGAAATTTTCGATAGCGTTTTGGGAATGTGATACTTGTAGGAATTCACATATAATAGACTAGGAGGTTAGATGTACATGCTTGTATTTAAGATTTATTTAGGGCTAGGGGCACATGTCCATCAAGCTAAGGTTTTAATATACTCCTAAATGAAAATTTTCTTTCTCTGCAGGTAGTTACTTTGAGAAGTCAGCTCATTTTCTCGTTTGGGAGGGTGTTTATTTTTCTTAAGTTGATGGATATGGGGTACGGCAACGATTCGTTCTTTTTCGGGCCACTTGTAAACAGCTTTGAAATGTATGATAAAACGTTGACTTTAAGGTAATTAGATTTGAAGTTTTCAAAAACGTTCTCTTTAAATATGTTCCGTAAACTTATTTTTTCAGTTGTTGTTTTGGAATAAAGTTTGATCAAAAAGCATTTACAAACTCTCATATTATGCCAAGACAAAAGAAACCATTTTGAAAAATCTATTTATCAAGATGTGGATTTGAAAGAAAGTTGAATCGTTTATAACAAAGTTTAACCGTTTTAAAAAAAGATTAACTGTTTATAAAAAAGTCGTACCGTTTTATAGAAATGAACCATAGGACCTTTTTATTTCTTAATCTATGTGATATATTTTTATCATAAAGAGCGAAATATATCACACAGGAGGGATTATATGAAAAATAAATTATCTTATTTGGGGTTTCTCGGTTTTTTTGGCTTTTTAAGCCCGTTCTCATTTTTAGGTGATTATTCATCGTTTGTAGGTTATTTTTTCGGTTTCTTTTTCTTCTTTTTGTATGCAAAGGTTGTGCCCGATGAGCTCTTTATACAGCATGTTCGTATCGCCGCTACAAGAGCATTTTTCGTAGCACTCATACTGGGCATTATAGTAACATTAAGTGTTTTGATTTTGGAAAATTTAGATGTAATTAGATTCCTTGTTACAATTTCGCTTTTCATACCATTCGGTACATTCCTAATTAGTCTTGAAATATTTGAACATAGAGAAAAGAAAGGGATGCAAGATGCCAATTAAGACTCGAATGAAAGAATATAGGGTAAGGCTAAATATGTCTCAAGAAGATTTAGCTAACAAGGTTGGGGTCAGAAGAGAAACAATTGGGAATCTCGAAAATGGAAAATATAATCCTTCATTCAAACTTACTTATGATATTGCGAAGGTTTTGAAAGCACCTATTGAGGTTCTGTTTTGGTTTGAAGAATAAGTTAATTTTAGTGCAAGTAAGTCAACTTTCCTATTAAACATTTCTAGGAGTTTTAATCAGACTTTGTTATAAAAATTAATTTTATATTTCTAACACGAAAATCCATTTTGATCAATCTTTTTTTCAAAATGGATTCTTTTTACTTATCGTAAAATATGAGGTTGCGAGGTGTTTTTGATTAAACTTTATTTCAAAGCTACACAAGACCTAAATTAAAAAAACCAATAAATTTAAGGACATTACATATTTTATATGACTAATATGTAATGTCCTTTCTTATTCAACAATCGCGCCCGTTTGTTGAAGATTAATTTTCATTATGCTTTTTGTGCCGAGTCCAATGCTTTTTTTAATTCGTCCGGTTTTTGAGTACCGATTACCACTGTGTTATATTTCAACTTTAGCTCTATACCTTTCTTTCCATTCATGTTATAGGCTTTTTCACCCTTAAGGTTAAAACGAATTCCCCATCCTCCAAATCGTTTTAGTGGACTGTAGGTAATGCATTCATAGTGACGTATATTTTTAAAAAGGTACTGCTTATATTGAAAATGAAAAGGAACAAAACGAACATAAAGACCTTTTTCACGGACCTCAATGATCAGTTTCAATGCCCCAAGCATTAATACAGGAAAGGCAATCCCAAAAAACAACCACAAAACAATTAATATCCCATTGGGAGCTGGTTTATCTCCAAACGGGGTATCAAGGATAATTTGTTGAATGAATCCATACCACATCAGTATGGCGATCCCCAATATGAGTATCCATACCCAAATTTGTTGTGGTCGCTGAACCTCACGAAAGATAACATGTTCTTGTTGTTTCATTAATGATTGTCACCTCCTAAATGGTTTATTTATTTGATTTAATTTCAAGGATATTTTCTTCAACAATCTGGTCCGATAGTTGAAGAAGGAGAACAACGTTCTCCTATTGACTATAACATCTTATATACATCTGCGTAAGCTACTTTCAGTTGCTCTCTTAATTGCTTGTTTTCATCTTCCAATTTCTTATTTTTCCTTTTTAGAGAAGCAATAAGGCCTCACCATATCATTTTGGGAATTTTTTATAGAATATTTGTTGATGACAGAATCCTGAACCATACACAATATCGTATGTTCCCTCTTCAATATACTGCTTTATTTATTTTAGATTTTTATAATGTACAGTTCTTTTTTACAATTATGTATACTCAAAAGTCTTTCGATTTGTTTTTGGATGGTAAGACATTTTTCTCCATTTTTTCATAAAGATTAAGTAATTGTTTGATAAATGCAATTTTCGGTGCTAACCAATACGAAAATAATGCTGAAATACTTCCTAATAAAGCTCCTGTTACGACATCGAAAGGATAATGAACTCCTACCCAGATACGAGAGATAGCTACACAGAGTGCAAGCACAAGCCATAACCATCCAGTCTTTTTACGAACAAGCCAAAATGAAAAACAAATTGAAAAAAATAGAATCGTATGGTCACTAGGAAATGAATTATCTACTGCATGATCGACAAGTTTATTAACATCAGGTAATACTGCAAATGGTTGATAATTCAAATGAAATTTCCCTGCTAGTTTTCCAATTATCTCAGCAGTCACGAAAGCAACCATCGCTTGAATAATCATCATCCTGTTTTTTCGAGAGCGAGTAAACCAGTAAGCTATAATAATTAAGCCTAAAAAATATACCATATATTCCGCCAAAAATATCATGGGTGAGTTTAGGAATGAATATTGTTTACCTAAATCATTGATGGCTCGAAAAGCATCAATATTTAATTGAGAAAAAGACATTTTAAATACACTCCTTAAATCGATATATATCAATAAATTAAATATAAATCTAAATGGTTTTTATCTAATTAAACCTTAGGTAGGTTCAAATATTACATTGCTCAGTGAATATCTACCCTTTTAAAATAGATAATTAATGATATTAATCCAATAAAAGATGTTGCAAAAATAACAATATAGGAATATTCAGGAGGGTAAGTGGGAAGAAGCGTATTTCTTGAAATATCTCCTGCTGCTTGCCATGGAAACAATCCTCTATGTTTTGAATTTGTCGTCATTAAGTTTAATAAGACTATTACAATCGTAAATACCATAGTTGGTACATAACTCTTTAATACAATTGTTATAAATATGGCTGGTGTTGATAGAATAAAAAGAAATGCTCCACCTATAAGAAGTCGTTTTAAGGAATTTATTAATAATAATGAATTAAGACCTTTAAACTGTCCTAATAGACCGAAAATGACAGTTAGTCCCCAAGCAACCAAAATTAAGAGCATAATCCATAAGAATAAGACTATTAATTTGCTTATAAGGAATTTAATGCGTGATACAGGAATAGTTAATAAATTTTTTAATGTGTCTTCTGCATATTCACGATTAAAAAGATAAGCGGTGATGACTCCAAATAGAGGGACTCCAATCACTACAACAGTATACAAAGTGACTTCATTAAACAGTTGTTCAAACACAATAGTTGGAGTAGGATGTTTTGTTTTTATGCTTATATATGAAGCTACTACTACCATAAAAGGTGCTACCGCTGCCCCCATAATACTAATCAAAAGCATATAAGACCGTTTTAATTTTAATAGTTCTGTGTATAATAAACTAACCAATTGTTCCACCTCCAACCAATTTGGTGAAGTAATCTTCCAATTTATCCTCGCTCATCATAATTTTTAATACTTCAATATCGTTTTGGACAAACGCTTTATTAATCTTTCCTTGTTGTCCCAAATGAGAATAGACACGAATGTTTCCTTCATTATGAACCTCATAATCTGAGTTATGAAATTGACTTTCTAACAGCATCGCGGCTTTATTATCATTATTTACTTGGAATTCCAAGTATTGACGATTTGTTTTTCGAAGTGTATCAAGAGCAATCTCCTCTAATAGTTTTCCTTCATGAATAATTCCCATATGATCGACTAGCTGTTCGACTTCAGCTAAAATATGGCTAGAAATTAATATCGTTATATTTCTTTCCTTTGCTAAAGATTTAATCAGCTTTCGCATTTCTTTAATACCAATTGGATCTAAGCCGTTAGTTGGTTCATCTAATATTAATAATTCTGGATAATGGAGAAGAGATCTTGCAATTCCTAATCGTTGCTTCATTCCTAAAGAGTATTTTCCGACCAGTTTTTTCGCTTCATGTTGTAGTCCGACAATCTCTAATACTTCTTCAATCGTATTTTTTTATGAACTCCAATGATTTTTGCCTTAATTAATAAATTTTCCTTTGCGGTTAGATTTTCATAAAAACCTGGAACTTCAACAATTGAACCAATTCTTCTTAAAATTTCTTTCTGATTCTGCGCTAAGTCTTCACCAAATATTTCAATTTTTCCACTTGTAGGTTTTATTAATCCTAGTAACATTCGGATAGTAGTTGTTTTACCTGCACCATTTCGACCAATAAATCCATAAATCTGTCCCTGATGTACATTTAAATTCAAGTTATCAACTGATTTCTGGTTGCCATATCTCTTCGTTAAATTAACGGTTTTTATTATTGTACTCATGTGAAAATACCAACTTTCTTGTGTGTCTATAATTTTATTATGGGAAAATTTTTTTAAATGGGGTTTAACTATTTCTTAACTATTTCTTAATTAAGAAGTAGAAGAACAAATATTAAACAATGATACAAAAATAATAAAAGCAGCTGTACAAATAGCTGCTAAAAACTTATATTCAAAAAAATATAACAGATCTTATTTGTCTACCTTAACTAAGGATACATCAAGTTTATAACTTTGTTGTATATTATCCAACCTTCTTGTGAAATTTGTATCTTTGCTGCGAATACATACCTGTGTACAGAAAATTTTATATTTATGAACAGAGGATAAAACCCAATAATATCAACGTTTTCTAGCTATAATCATGTTCATAAAGTGTGTAAACAAATCAATGTTCAATTAAACTTAGGTTTTTATCTTTCTGAACATATGTTCATCTTTATAAAATACTGTAATGATAAGGGTTTGTAGTCCTTAGCGTACAATTTTCCCAGAATGATATAGTGACCCATTGCCATCAACTTAAAAAAACAGATCAACCCCAAAACGAAAAAAAGAGCTGAATGGTTATAAATAATTGTAGTGAGATAAAAATTTTCATTTAGGGGGGCACTGCATAACTTTAGCTTGATGGCGATGTGGCGGTACCCCTAGTTAGAACTAAAAAGAAACACGTTTTATAAAATTATGAAGGAATATGAAGAAGTAAAGTAGCCTCTATCCTGTAGGAAATGATTCTTTTTTGTTGCGATTAAATCTTTAAATGAAATACATCTAAACTGCATCTCATATTTATATAGCGGATATATCCTATAAATACATCCAATGTGATGTGAAAAAATATAAGAAGAGGGGAGAGGAATGAAAAAAACTATTACCAATTTGTGCGATAGCACTTTTTCAATAGGTTATTCTTCAGCAGCGAGTGCGTCTACTGAAACAATAATAAAGGAAGAAATAGCAATTCAAGAATAATAAAATTAAAGTAAGTTGACAAAATCAGGCTCTGGTTCAAAAAATATTTTCATTGTGTACACTGATAATATTAATAAATAAAGGACGTGTATGACGATGACAAAGGCAGCTGAGCGCTTTTTTAACAAAGTCTTGGCTGCCTTTCATACTATAAATCTCGTATGATAACTGCAGATGGCGCTAAAGCCCATCTTGTTGTAAAACAAGTAAAACAGCATACTTCAAGATATGCTACTTCGTGTAAAAAAATATTCAAACAATATCATTGAACAAGACCGTTGGTATATTAAAAAACGGAATTGGAACATGTTAGAATTAAAATCCTTTTAAACTGATAAAAAGATAATCAATTGAATAGAGGTCATGAATATGGTCAAAACGAGACAGATAGATTTAGGGGACTAGTCAATATTTGCATCAAGCACTTGGTTGTATTCATTGTATAAGCTAAGATCCCGTTAGGAATTTACAACACATTTGTCCTTATATTCATATTTGCACTAGAACCAATAGGGCAAATGCTCTTCAATGCGATTAGGAGTAATGAATAGGATATAAGCAACTAACTTGTCCTACATTGCAATATATGTAAAAGGTGCAGTATGTATTAAACTCCCCTTATACCCTAAGGAGGACTACTATGTGTAATTTTCGTACAATACTAATCATTTTGTTTTTCATGTTAGTTGGTTATTTATTTTTTTATGGTAGAATACTCTTCTCAGCAGAAGGGTAATTCATCATCAATATATAATTCATATATAACAAAGAAAAAATTACTATAATGGATGCTTCTTTCTTTTCCTAAAAAAGATAGATTCTTAATCTACTAATCCAGGAATACTATGTGTATGTTAACGCGCTAGTAATACTTTATATGGTTCTGGTGCGAAAACTTCAAGATAATTGCAAGTAATCTCTAAATCTTGGACATACTGATACTATTACTCTAAAAAAGGTGTGTGATTGTGGATTTGGAATAAAGTCGCGATGTTTTTAATAAAGTTGCGAAGCTTTGCCCCCTTTAGATATGATTGTCTAAAGGGGGTGTTTTTTATGTCTAAAAGAAAAAGAACATCTGAAATTGAAAAGTGGATGAAGCAAGATCGAGGTTCAGGTATATGTCCAGATTATCAGCCTTAGTTGAAGATTCAAGATGTTTCATCATTGGGTGGATCGACGAGATTAAGGGTATCAAAACGAAGCGTCAGCATGAATTTTTATCAGACTTGGAACGAAACCACTTTTACTTAACTGAATTTTCGTGTTTATAGATAGATATCAGAGAGAAATTCCCTCTATTACTTCAAATAGTACCTGTATTATTTCAATGATATATTTCCTGAAGAGGTTTCCAATTGCACTTTATAATCCCCGCTCCCAGACGTTCCTTTTGTTTCTTTTTTACCTTGTTGATGATTATCTAATACGATGCTGACTGAACGTCTCCCGCTGTTGGATTTGAGGAGTAGCGTGACATCTGGTTCATGCCCATTCAAGGAAACGTCCACATTTCCACTTGTTGTAGTAGCGTAAACCTCACTATGAAAGTGAAGGAAGTCAAGTTTTACGTTACCACTACTTCCATTAACTCGCAGGTTGTGCGTTTGCAGCTCCTTACCAACGACGCTGCCAGAGGAGCCATCGACTATGATTTCTCCTGTGAATTCAGTGGGAATTCGAACTTCCAATTGGGGCATCCAATCGATTTTAAACAGACGGGTTATATCATTTTTTACTCGAATCATTATTTTTCGTTTCCCCTTATCCATTAAAATTCCCGGACCATTGTCGTATAAAAGTAAGTACGCTTCCAATTCATCTATATCCGCTGATACTATATTTATCTTTGTGCTTCCATGATCTATGTGAATGGTATCTATATCTTTAAGGGAAGCCATTTGAAAGTCTTCACTTTCCAAACCTTCCGTACAGGCACTTAAAAACATTACAGCAAGAATAACCGACATGACCATAAAGTATTTCTTCATCTTTCAACACTCCTCTCGTTGGATACCATTATAGGAGGTGACGTCACGTCAATTTCAAGTTTTATATAGATTTATTAATGAAAATTAAAAAAAGTCTAAAAAAACTTGAAGTTTACGTTGCGTCATTTTATATACTGTTTAGTAACTACTATATATATCCATTTTGATTTTTCGACATATAAGTCGCGGCTATGGATAACAAAAGGTGACCTGCACTCGTTTTTTCTCTTTGTTTTCACTTGGCATGGGGCACAGGAAAAGGATCTAACCGCTTCTATGCATGAACGGATGCTCGCTCCCACCTAAAAAGAAGGGTTTATATTGGTTTTTTAATTTGTATTTATATATTTAGAGATATCTAGATAAAAGAGATTAGGAAAATAGGAGGTTTTTAGATGAAACAGGGAGATATTATTATTTATGGAAGCGTCATTATAGGTGCAGGTATTGGACTGACACTGGATAATGCATTTCCTGGTGTACTGATTGGCTTAGGAGCAGGATACTTACTTAAAAATTTTTTTCGTAAAGAAGAATAAATGTGGAATGAATAAAACAATTGTTAACGATAGAGTCTTAACGTACAGAAAGGTAGGTTTATGAGTTGATACACATTAATAAGGTTGGGGAGCTGACAGGTGTTACAGTAAGAACACTGCGTTACTACGATCAAATCGGATTATTAAAACCAGCATCCAAAACAGAGGGTGGCCATCGTTTATATACGAATGAAGAAATAAAAAAACTACAGCAGGTTCAATTTTTAAAAAAGGTTGGATTTCCGTTACATGAGATTAAGAATATGCTCGCTTCCAGTGCGTGGGATTGGTCGGATAGTTTAAAGAGTCAATTATCTTTTGTAATAAAAGAACAGGAAAATTTAAAGAAAATAGAGTTATCCTTACGGGAAATGATACATGGAATCGCGATAGAAGGAGAAGAAAACTGGATCGCGATTCAGAAGATTATGCAATTATCCAGTAAAGATAAAGAAATACAGCAGTATTATCGTGAATCTGTATTTAAAGACAGAGAAATAAAACTATGGGAAAAGGTTCCCAATATGACAAGTGACAGCTGTGATTCACTCGAATGGATTGCTCTGATAGGTCAGTTAAAGCGTTATATGGAGGACAGCCCAAAAGCACCCAAAGTCCAAAATATCATTAGAAGAATGGATGAAAAGCGCTTAGAGGAGTTTGAAGGTGAGGATGAATTTTTAGATAAGCTGTGGGAAATAAGGATGTCGCCAAAGCAATCAGAGAAACTGAGATTATATCCAATTGACCAGGATGTGCTTGAGTTTATGGATCAGGCATATGCCATTTTTATGGCTGAAAAGAATAATCCCCAACCGGAATAAGGGGGAAAGAATGATGAGTACAGAACTACTTCTCCTAATAGGGGGATTGGCCCTATTGGACACGCTAAGCCCTGCCACATTAGGGGTAACAGTATATTTGCTTTTAACAGATAAAGAGAGACTTACCAAACGTTTATTGGTTTATTTATTGACGATAGCAGGATTTTATTTTGCTGTTGGAGTTTCACTCATGTTAGGATTAGATTTCTTGCTTGAGATTATTTCTGGCGTATTTCAAAATCGAATCGTAAGCTGGACGTTCTTTATTATTGGGGTGATATTGTTCATAGCAAGTTTTTATGTTCCAACAAAGAAAAGTTCAGACCTACCTGCACCAAAATCAAAAAGCATTCTTTCAATGGTTGCTCTGGGATTCACTACTTCATTAATTGAAGTAGGTACTGCATTTCCTTATTTTGCAGCAATTGGCATAATGACTACTTCTAATCTATCGTGGGTGGAATGGTCTTCTATTTTAGCTGGATACAACTTTATCATGGTGTTGCCTTCCCTCGTGCTGTTTCTTTTCTATCTCCTGTTTGGGCGGTGGATGCAAACATCTCTCGAGAAGCTTCGAGTGAAAATCGCTAATAATACAGGATCGACTCTTTCGTGGATTATGTGTATAGTTGGACTCATCCTGATTTTTAATAGCCTGGATTATTTGTAGGATGTTTGACCAGAGTATTAGATAAAAGTAGAATTATTCAACAATCGGGTACGATTTTTGAATAACAAAGGCAAAAAATGATTAAACCTTTTTATAAAGACCAATTTTAATTCTGCTGATGAAGAATCCATTTTGATCAAACTTTTTTCAAAATGGATTTTATTGATTTATCGTAAAATAGGGGTTTATGAGGCATTTTTGATCAAACTTTATTTCAAAGCTACAGTGATCAGTATGGAAAAGCGAAATTTATTCAAGTGGAAGCATTATCATCATGATATTATGTTGCAAACAGTAAGATGGTACCTACGGTACAACTTGAACTTTCGTGATTTGGTGGAAATGATGGAGGAACGGGGCTTATCCGTTGCTCATACAACGATTATGCGTTGGGTTCATCAGTATGGTCCTGAATTAGACAAAAGAATCCGTCGTCATCTCAAGCAAATCAATGACTCTTGGAGAGTCGATGAAAAGTAAAAAGTCAATGGATGTACCTGTATCGTGCTGTCGATTCGAAAGGAAATATCATCGGTTTTTACCTAAGCAAAGCAAGAAACCACAAGGCTGCAAAGCGATTCTTCAGGAAATCTTTGCAGTCTTTTCATATTTCTGAGCCTCGTGTCGTGACAGTCGATAAGAATCCAGCTTATCCTATAGCAGTTGAAGAATTGAGAAAAGAAAAAAAGATGCCATTAGGCATCCAACTAAGGCAAGTGAAATATCTCAATAACATAGTGGAACAAGATCATCGGTTGATTAAAAAGCGAGTTCGTTCGATGTTAGGATTGAAATCCTTTCGCACAGCTACATCCATTATTTCTGGAATAGAAGCTATGCATATGGTAAAAAAAGGGCAACTTGTTTTACTGGACAAATCTGTCTAAAATCAAGTGAAGTTTATCCATCAACTATTTGGAATTGCTGCTTAAAACTAGATTCCACTAGGAAACTTCTGGCCTCTTTATATCTTTCCTAAGTATTTGCACCGGAACCGTTAAAAGGGATAGCCAAACTACAACAACTTATTCTTATTCAAAAACACATACAGCTATTCCATCAAACATACAAAATTATGATTCAGAAAATGAATTACCACAAGAAACAATTGATCAACCAAATTATCAAGCATATAATCATAGGTTAGCTCATATAACTACTTACCCTTTTTGGAACGTAGGTAGTTATAGCATTCAGTCTGGCTACTTACCTGTATTTGTTTGGACACATCGGAGTGTAGATTTCTATAACTTTATTGATTCCAAAAAGATTACACAAATTCCAGCCGTAAAAAGTCTCCAAGATTATGTAACTGGATTAGGTGTAAGTATTGTAGAGGGTTCCGGATATACAGGTGGAGATGTAGTAGTTCTGCATAATTTTGAGCGTACAGAACAATTAGTTTATCTTTATGCCACGGCAGCAGAAAATGAATTATCTCAAAAATATCGTGTTAGAGTTCGATATGCATCAGAGGGAAGTGGCGAATTGTTTATGGAAGTAAAACAGTCACCTGATGAGTTTTTTGGTCAAAGGGCCTTCGCAAAGATTACAAAGACAAAGAATTCTGAAGAAAAGTTGACGTTTGAAAATTTTCAATATGCTGAATTTGATGGATTAATATCACCCTTAGTACCTAAATTTCTTATAGAGATAACTGCAGTAAACATGTTACACTGCCCACATTGTAAACTGTATATTGACAAAACTGAACTTATCCCAGTTTCTGAATAATAATAGTATGTTTAGACAAAATTTAACCGATTCCTTGCATGTTAAGGAGTCGGTTATTTATTTGCTAATTTTATGAGATGTTTTAATACTATAGTAATAAAACAGGAACCTACCATATTTTCTGATAAGTTCCTTACTTAAATGGAAGAATTTTCAGATGTGACGGGTTATTCTTTTAATCGTTGCCGTACCCCTATTTGAAAAATGTCGGATTCATTTTGACATAGAACTCTCATTTCCTCTTTAAACGTTCGCCAAGATTCAACTTTAATGGATTTTGTACTTCTATCCCTTAATGTATACACTCTTATGTACTGTTGCTCTTTTTTTATTTCTCTCCACACTATCTTCCCCCGTTATTTTTAATCGATGTAATCATAATATCTTTTTAACGAAAGCTTAGATTTAAACCCTACTTGTTTTATAATTTCATCCTCTGAAATTTGATGTTTTATTAACCTTAAAATGAAGGTATTACGCAAGTGTTGTGCTGAAATTCCTTTTCTTAAATTTGCCCTTGCAACTTCAAGTCGAAGCATCTTTTGAACGGCAATCTCTGTTAGAGCTTTGGGTGCATTATTTTCATATGACCAATGATAAGTTTTCCGAGTAAAATCGAAGGCTACGAACAGTGGATCATTGCTATGATATCTTGGACGAACTGGTTCAGGGAGGGTTTTATAATAGCTAAATAATCGCTTTTTATCGTCTTCAGTCAAAAGAATCGTTCTTTCTATACCCACTATTCCTGGTACTGAGATCTTATTATTTTCAAAATGGACGTGCTTCATCTGTAAACCGACAAGTTCTTGTAAGGATAATCCATTATGAATGAGCAAATGGACAATAGAAATGTTACGATCCATAAGCAATGGACGAACGGAACGTTGTTTTTCTGTTAATCCTTTTAATGAAGCTAAAATGGACTTTAACATTTTCTCTTCCTCTATTATAATAAAATCTTCATCACGTAGCGCACGGTTCGGTTGAATAATAAGTTGCATGTCTTCTAACGGATTTGGCAGTTGCAAATACTGATATAGTCTATTTAAGACAATATAGACACGATGTATTGTTTTTTCAGAGTACTGTCGTTGCTGTTTTAAATCATAGAAATACTCATCATAATCCTTTGTATCAAGTCTCGTCCATATATTGCATGTAGGAAGTTTTTTAGATTTTTGCAACCACTGACCAAAATCTTCGATATCATAAACATATCGTTTAATTGTGGAAGGTTTTCTTCCTTTATCTAATAAGAAAGAAGCAAAATGCTGTACTGTGTCTTGGAATTCTTTTGTTGGCATAGCCTTATCATCCTAATTTTTTCTTTTAGTATATCAAATTTTACACATATTCCACTTACCCATTCATCTCCAAAGAAAATATATAAATAAAAAAGATAAGACCAGAAACTCGGTCTTATCTATGGCATAAGGAGAAACAAATAGGGGATAACCATCACTTTTTTATCATATTACATTAACTGTTAATTTTGAATATTATAGCTAAAAATAGTGACAATATCTATATTGAGAAATTTATTACTAATTTGTTTGTGCAGTATCAAAAGGTACACCTTTTGATTCACTTTTTATTACTATGTATTCAAAGATGTGGAGAGCCTTTGGATTGTCTATAAAAGTATACATTTATAGACAGATGTAAACTTGAAATACAGAAGCATTTGCATATGTAAGGGACTATCTTATAAAATATATTTAAGAATAGAAAGACAGGGAGAGGAAACCCATGTCCACAAAATTAGTAAATTTACGAATTGATTTTGCTTTTAAACAGTTATTTGGAACAAAGGGGAATGAAGAAATCTTAATTGGATTTTTAAACGCTATCTTAGAAGAATCTTTAGATACACCTATTTCATCACTACAATTGGAAGACCCACATCTCCATAAGTCTTATGAAGATGATAAGTTATCCATACTAGACTTATTAGCAACACTCGACAATGGAACGCAAGTGAATATTGAGATTCAACTCCGAAATACACATGATATGGTAAAACGCTCTTTATACTATTGGAGTAAGCTCTATACATCCCAAATGCAAGAAGGTATGCCATATCGTTCACTTCGGAAAACAATTACCATTAACTTATTAGATTTCACATTATTTTCTTATGAAGACTCATTTCACACCATCGGACAATTATGGAATTCGAAAACACAACAGGTTTTAAGTGACGATATTGAAATCCATTTTGTAGAGATCCCAAAATTAGTGAAACAATGGCGTGAAGAAAAAGTAAATCCATGGGAAAATACATTTGTCCGTTGGATGTTATTGCTACCAGCCCATGAAGATGAACACTTAACTCAGACATTGGAGGAAATTGCGATGAATCAAGATCCAATTTTACAAAAGGCAATGAATAAATGGGAAAATATGAGCCATGATTCTTCTTTCCGAACAGCTTATGAAGCTCGTGAGAAAGTACTTCTAGATGAACAAGCTAAAATAGCTCATGCTCATGAGGAAGGTAAAGAGGAAGGTAAATTAGCTGAGCGTGCACAATTAATTCGTGGTATGCATAAAAATGGAATGTCGTTAGAAGATATTGCAAAATTTACTGGTCTAAGCACAGAAGAAATACAAAAAATACTATTATAATATGTATCATTATAAAAGCTTTGCGAAAGATCTCGCAAAGCTTTTGATTATTGCACTCGCATTCTTGTACTCTGTATTGTCTGTGCTCTATTCTTCCATCCAATCGCTTTTCTTTAATTCAATTGGATCCGTTTGAACTACTCACCACTTAACGTCCTCACGGACTGTTTGAAGTGGGAGATTCCTAGGTACAGAGTTCTATCGAACTCTAATGAATTAGGCTATCCCCGTAGTTCCTACGGTTAAGATACGAATTGCTTCGTTTCTAAGATTGAGTGCTGCATTCCGATCTCTATCGTGATGTGTGCCACAAGAAGGGCAATCCCATTCACTGAATGGATTGTTCCAGTAGGTAACGATAATATTCGTCCTCAAAACTACATGAGTCCAAAGTATATTACAATTCATGAGACTGATAATACAAGTGTAGGAGCAGGTGCTAGAAACCACGCTCAATATCTATATAACCAAGCAGTAGGGAACACAGACCGAACTGCATCATGGCACTTTACAGTAGACGATAAAGAGATTTATCAACACTTACCATTAAACGAGAACGGGTGGCACGCAGGAGACGGTGATGGTCCAGGTAATAGACAATCTATTGCAATTGAAATCGCAGTTAACAGAGACGGTAACTACAGTAAAGCAGTAAATAACGCTAAGAAACTTGTAGCTTATTTAATGAAAGAAACGGGTGTACCGTTAAATAATATCGTAAAACACCAAAGATGGAGTGGTAAAAACTGTCCTGCTAACATGATTAATAATGGACTATGGGATTCATTCGTAAATGGTGTTGAGGGGTATTATAATAACCTTTCTCAACCAACAGACGACATTATAACAGGCTGGCAACAAATTGATGGCAAGTGGTATTATTTTAACTCAGATGGGTCATGGGATAGTTCGAAATAATAGATTTTCATGTAATTATTTTGGGGAAATAAAAATCAATACACGCTCGTAGGTTTTGGTGCAAAGAATCTCTTAAACTTGGACATACTGATACTATTACTCTAAAAAAGGTGTGTGATCGGTATGAAAAAGGAAAATTTGTTCAAATGGAAGCATTATCAACCTGATATGATTTTATTAACTGTGAGATGGTACCTACGGTATAACCTCAGTTTTCGTGATTTAGTCGAAATGATGGAAGAACGTGGACTATCTATGGCTCATACAACTATTATGCGTTGGGTTCATCAATATGGACCCGAATTAGATGAACGAGTACGACGTTATCTTAAGACAACCAATGATTCCTGGAGAGTCGATGAAACCTATGTGAAAGTCAAAGGTCAATGGATATATCTGTATCGGGCCGTTGATTCAGAAGGGAATACCATTGATTTTTATCTAAGTAAAGCAAGAAATAAACAAGCAGCCAAGCGCTTTTTTAAGAAAGCCTTGGCTTTTTCGCACGTTTCTAAGCCTCGTGTGATAACCGTAGACAAGAACCCGGCCTATCCCGTAGCGATTCAAGAGTTAAAAGAAGAGAAACATATGCCTGAAGGCATACAAATAAGGCAAGTTAAATATCTCAATAATATAGTGGAACAGGATCACCGTTTCATTGAGAAACGTGTACGTTCTATGTTAGGATTCAAGTCGTATGAAACAGCCACTTCTATATTGAGCGGCGTTGAAGCCATGCATATGATGAAAAAAGGACAACTTAACCTACAGGTGAAGTCTGCTCAAAATGAAGTTGGGTTCATACATAAGTTATTTGGAATTGCATCATAATCTGTCATTGAATAGGCCATGTAGGTTCTATATCTCTATCAAATGGTTTTTGCACCAGAACCGGAATTATTAATGGTTGCATAACCATTTAACGATGCAACCCTAGATTCTCTATGTTTTACTTTGCAACAGAAACGGGATTTGCATACAAATCGATTTATCTTGTACAATAATACTAAGAAAAAGAAACGACAGGGAGAAGAAATCCATGTCCAATAAGTTAGTAAATTTACGAATTGATTTTGCGTTTAAACAATTATTTGGTACAAAAGGAAGTGAAGATATTCTCACGGGCTTTCTTAATGCCATTTTAGAAGAATCTTTAGATGTGCCGATTGTGTCTTTACAATTGGAAGACACACATCTCCACAAATCATATGAAGACGATAAATTATCCATTTTAGATTTACTCGCAACTCTTGATAATGGGACACAAATAAATGTAGAGATACAGATTCGCAATACACATGATATGATTAAACGTTCCCTCTATTATTGGTCTAAATTATATACCTCTCAAATGCAAGAAGGCATGCCGTATCGTTCGCTTCGAAAAACAATAACCATTAACCTATTAGATTTCAAGTTATTTTCTAGTGATGAAGCATTTCATACAACAGGGAAACTCTGGAATACAAGGACACATCAAGTATTGAGTGATGATATGGAAATCCATTTTGTAGAGATCCCAAAGCTAGTTAAACAGTGGCGCGAAGAAAAAGTGAACCCATGGGAAAATGCATTTGTTCGTTGGATGTTATTATTACCGGCACATGAAGATGAACATTTAACTCAAACACTGGAGGAGATTGCTATGAATCAAGATCCAATCTTACAAAAAGCGATGGATAAATGGGAAAATATGAGTCATGATTCTTCTTTCCGAATTGCATATGAAGCTCGTGAAAAGCTTTTACTTGATGAACAAGCGAAGCTTGCACATGCAGAACAAGAGGGTATGGAAAAAGGCATTGAGCAAGGTAAGATGCAAATGATTCGAGGGATGCATGAAATTGGTGTACCGCTTGAAACTATTGCAAAAGCAAGTAAGTTAAGTGTGGAGGAAGTAGAACGTATCTTGAAATTAAAGTAAATATATAAACACACACAGAACTTATTTTAAATACAAATTTGTATTCTATTCATGAGCAAACGTATAGAAGATAGTAGACGCTCATTATCGTAGTACGTCTAATCGAAAAGCATTGCTGAAGATTTTGGCAGTGCTTTTTCTAAATCAACTTTTTGATATTTTTCATTCTGCTCACAATATCACTTTTTACTTGCTAATTAAATAACTTTATTGTCATTTTACATAATCCGCCCTTACGTTGAGTACATGTATTCAACATAAGGACCCTTTTAAATTCGTTTTTTAATTTTCTTTGTTAAGATAATAGGTTCTGGTGCAAAAACTTCAAGATAATTGCAAGTAATCTCTAAATCTTGGACATACTGATACTATTACTCTAAAAAGGTGCGTGATCAGTATGGAAAAGCGAAATTTATTCAAGTGGAAGCATTATCATCATGATATTATTTTGCAAACAGTAAGATGGTACCTACGATACAACTTGAACTTTCGTGATTTGGTGGAAATGATGGAGGAACGGGGCTTATCCGTTGCTCATACAACGATTATGCGTTGGGTTCATCAGTATGGTCCTGAATTAGACAAAAGAATCCGTCGTCATCTCAAGCAAACCAATGACTCTTGGAGAGCCGATGAAACATATATCAAAGTAAAAAGTCAATGGATATACCTGTATCGTGCTGTCGATTCGAAAGGAAATACCATCGATTTTTACCTAAGCTAAGTAAGAAACCACAAGGCTGCAAAGCAATTCTTCAAGAAAGCTTTGCAGTCTTTTCATATTTCTGAGCCTCGTGTCGTGACAGTCGATAAGAATCTAGCTTATCCTATAGCAGTTGAAGAATTAAGAAAAGAAAAGAAAAGAAAAAAAGATGCCATTAGGCATCCAACTAAGGCAAGTGAAATATCTCAATAACATAGTGGAACAAGATCATCGGTTTATTAAAAAGCAAGTTCGTTCGATGTTAGGATTGAAAACCTTTCGCACAGCTACATCCATTATTTCTGGAATAGAAGCTATGCATATGGTAAAAAAAAAGGCAACTTGTTTTACTGGACGAGTCTGTCCAAAATCAAGTGAAGTTCATCCATCAACTATTTGGAATTGCTGCTTAAGACTAGATCCCACTAGGAAACTTTTCGCCTCTTTATATCTTTCCTAAGTATTTGCACCAGAACCCTCTTTCTTTTGAATTGTGTGTACAGTTTTTATAAAAAAGTTTGATCATTTTCTGCCCGTGTTTCTATACAATTGCGCCCGTTTATGAAGTCAGGGTTTATTTGATACGCGTACTTTTTAACCTTGTATGTATGAATCATCCCCATGCTCGTCAACTTAAGAAAATAGATAACCCCCAAAACAAAAAACTTGTTCATTCTCGATATAGAAATGTTAATTTTATTGTTTTGGGCTAGTTGCTTTTCTTAAATTGACATTCTTTTCTTTATTCTCTATAAACTATTCATTTTTATTATAGGTTTTATTCACTAACTCTAAGGTGTTTCTTATAAAACCTTGATAAGGCGTTTGAGGTAGCGAATCTATTTTACTAGCTGCTCTCTGCGCATAGATAAGTGCTTCCTCTATTCTTCCTAGTTGTAAAAGACAATTTGCTCTATATGCATCTGCAGTGTAGAGAATACATAATTCAAGTGGGTAAATAGTCGTATTTGGCATCTTAAATTGCTCAAATGTTTCAAGTGCTTCTTTTACATGTCCTTTTCCTAATAATACTTTACCTTTTTCAAGATAATAATAGTCACTTCCGAGGTTCCCCTTTACTAGGGTAGCAAACCTATCTAAGTAATAAAGGGCCTGTTCATAATCCTCTGATGTTTGATTATGATAATGTGCTTGAAGTAACAGTGTAAAAGCTAGAGATTCATCATTTTCACTAAAAACAGCAAACTGTTCTGACTTCTCGATAAAATAAGCATAATCATTTTCATTGTTATGAAGAAGGGCTTGAAACGCTGCAATTCGGAAGATATTATCCATCTTATAAAAGACCATTTTCCTCTTAGATAGTTCAATTAATTGATTAAGCTTACTCTTTCCTGATTTATAGTCACCTATCCCGAAGTGTAAGACCATTTCAATGTAATTCGCTTCTATTTCAACGACCATATCAATCACTGTTGCTTTTTCATGATACTCTTTTCTTATATTTCGTAACATTATCAGTGCATCATGGTAATTACCCTCTTTTGCACGGTATTCTACCATATATACTTTAGCAGCCACGCAGTGGCTATAAAGGGATAACCGCTCATAGATTGCTACTGCTCGTTCTATCAATATCTCTCCACGTTTTTGCTCGGACTTCATAACTACCCTTCCAGAAATCTCTAATATCCTAGCAGATTCAAATGAAATGGGAAACTGTTGGTCCAACATGTCTTGTGTCAAATTAATTATCTGTTCATCATTATTTTTTTCAAACGCTTCCTCTACTTTATTAAATAAGTGCTTTAGCTCATCGGATGTAGAGCTCCCTAATAAATATTGAGGATCGCAGCCCAACTGGTGCGCGATAAATTTCAAACTATCCATCGAAGGGTTCGAATGCCCATTTTCAATCATGCTCAACATCCCTTTTGACATTTTATTACCAGCTAACTCTACAAGTGTCATACCTTTTTCTACTCTTAATTTATTTATTCGTTTTCCTAGCTCATTCATTTTCAACATCCTTTGTAATTCAGTCTACTAGTTCAATTATATTAAACTTTAGATTGAAAAGAAAATCAGTCCATGTTACGATAAGTTCAATTAAATTGAACTTGTTTAATTGGAATTTTCAATGGATAAAAAGAAAAAGGGAGAATTGGATATGAGTGAATTTATTGCGAATGAAACAGGACAAAAATTAGATATAGGTGGTATTGAATTATACTATGAATTGTTAGGGGGAAATAATGAAGGTCCAACCCTAGTTTTTGATGCTGGATATGGAGCCACTTTAGAAAGCTGGAATCCTATTAAAGATGACATTTCAAAGTTCTCAAAAATGTTTATTTATGATAGAGCTGGTATTGGAAAAAGTGAAATGAATGAAAGACCTCGCCATAGTCAGCAAAGTGTCGAAAATCTACGTATATTACTTAATAAAGCAGGTATAAAACCTCCATATGTATTAGTCGGACACTCATTTGGAGGGTTAAATACAAGATTATTTGCAAGCACATATCCAGAGGAAGTAGTAGGAGTCGTTCTCTTAGACTCAACTCACGAGGATCAAAACAGAATATTGCCCTCTTTATTTACAAAAGAAGTTCAGGCGGCTTATTATAATCAATTTACTTTGGAAGGTTCTCTTAATGAAGTGGAAGAAAGCTTAGAACAAATTCGTACTTCTAAATCACTTGGAAACATTCCACTCATTGTTGTAACAGGGGGGCTGCAGCCTTTTCATACAGTGGAGTCTATGGCTACTTGGATGAAATTCCAGGGAGAGCTTGCTAACTTGTCGACTAATAAAAAACATATTGTTGTTGAAGATGCTGGACACGCAATACATATTGATCAACCTCAAGTTGTTGTTGGTGTAATAAGGGATATATTAGATATGGTAAAAAATAAAAATAAAAATAAACACTCCACTCTGTAATAATTTGTTATAACTCAAAATTGGGGTATCGCCACATTACTATCAACCTAAGATGAATTTATACCCATAAGCGTTATTCTTTTTGTAGAAATATACAGAAAGGATGGTTCTGGTGCAAAAAAATCCTTTCATACCACTTGTCTACTTCCCTTATATCTTTTGAGAATATATCTACATCTGTCAGCATATATATTAAATACAATAGATATGTGAAAGGGTGAGAGTATGATTTCATCATATTCAATAAGATACATTTTAATAACGGGTAATACTTTAATAAAAAAAGTAATCACTGTATATGCATCTTCTGCGTTCTTTGCTATTGAAAAAATTAAAAAAGAATTAGAACGTCGCTTTTCTAATCCTACAAAAATTGAAGTCTATGCAGTATAAATATTTAAAACAATTCAAAAGGAAAGGTGAAACCAATATTGGTTTCACCTTTCCTTTTTTGAATTTATTATGTATTAATTACATATTAAAATTCATCTTCACCAATTAAATTCCCCGCATCCTTATCCTTGATTAAACGTTGCTTTAAATAATTTTCTTTTGTCGTTCTATCATCTTTATGACCTACTGCGGCTGCGATAAGATGTGGTGGTAACTCTTTGTAATCGTACAAGTACTGTACATAAAAGTGTCTAAAGAAGTGAGGCGTTATTCTAATATCTTTCGTAAACGGTAGCTCCGTATCCTTAATAATCTTTGTAATGTACTGAGATAAATAATTTTCTCGATATGCTGTATGATTTTTAGTTTGAAAGATGGTACCACCATTTTTATTACCTATATTAATAGGAAGTCGTCGGCGTATACGAAAGGCAACAATACGATGAAAAATCTCTTTATTAATAGAAACAATTCTTTCACCATTACCCTTTGTATCTACAGTCAAGTAATACCGATCACGTATTGAATCAAATTCAAGGTTTTCCCACTTCGCATGAGCAACTTCCGCGACACGTAGCCCCGTTGTCGCAAGAATAGATAATAAAGCATAATTAATCTCGTTATCCTGATAATAACGAAGTAACTGCTTTACTTCTTCATAGGATAAATCCCTCTTTGGTTTATGATGCTTGCCTACTGTGGTACTCAATACTTCTACATGAAGTGGCTCCTGAATATATCCGATTTCATATAGCCATTTTAAATAGGATCGAATTACACCTAGCTTTCTACTTATTGTGGATGGTTTGTATTTCTCCCTGGATTGATAGGAAACTGCCTCTTCTGACAACCACCTTTGATAGTTACGGATATGACGTTTTCGTAGATTCCTCCATACACGACCATCTTCATAATCTTTTACATCTTGCTGCAGATACTCTGTGCTTTGTTTAATAAAAAAATAGAATTGACTTAGATCACGTGCATATAAAACACGTGAATTATCCTTTATCCGTTTTTCCTTATCAAAATGAGTTTGTCGGTTTAAATAGTAGTACAGTATCTCCTCATCAGAAAAACCATCATACGTTTGTTTATCTTCTCGTTCATTGTTTTCTTTTCTTTGCTCCGCTTGTTTTAGAATATCTTCATTCCAAATTGCAATTATATTTGCGAATTCATATTTTTGTTTTCCAATAATTTCTAAAGAACTATCCTTATTTAGTGTCTTCATTTCAAATTTCATCATATATCAACTCCTAAAGGAATTACACTCTATCATTATTATAACCTATATACATGTAAAACTAGTTGTATAAAGAAATTAAACTTTAATTATTAGTAACAAATAACAACCATAGAAAATTGCACATTTTCTATGGTTGTTATTTGTTTACTTTTATTCATTCTTGTTTATTCGTTTTTAACTATAGTAAAAATGAATTTAATTATAAATTATATCTCGTTATTAGATATCAATTTAAATAGTTTACTTTTTATTTATGTTATAATAAATTAAAATTACCTATTTTATAAATTATAATTTACATAATAATATTATTTCTTATATATATAAATGGAATCTTAGGGGGAACGTAAATGCTTAGTACATATGAAATAAATATGACCACGAATGAGGTAAAAGAGTACTTAGATATTAGTCACTTCACATTTAATAATTTAATGAAACAGGGACAACTAAATCCAATTAATAAGGATACATGGCGTTTAGATGGAAGTTTTTTATTTAACAGGGAAGAGGTAGAGAAATTAAAAGGAGAACTTGAGGTAGAAGGAATTACTTTATATCAAGCAAGCAAAGCGTATCATATCAGTATGTATCAACTCGAAAAATGGATAGAAGAGGGAGAGTTAGCTTGTACTATACAGGAGCATCGTAATCGTAAAACAAAATTTGTAAAAGAAGATGACATCCGTGAATTAGTACAACAAATAGAGCGGAAAAATACGATCTATACATACTCACAAAAGCATAATGTAGTATTATTACAAAGGTTTATGAAAGGGAATACGTTAGCACGTATTATCTCGATTCCAAAACGTGGAGATATAATACTTCGTGATGAATTTGGGAATGACATAACATTAGGGGATGCAATAAAAGTAGGATATGAGCCTGCCTATGTTTTATCTGATCAACCGCGAAGTCATCATCAAAGATTTGTGAAATTCCGCTTCCCTAAAACTGATCAATTACGAAGTGATATTTTTCGATTTACTGATCTCATATTACAGTATGTGTCACCGAGAAACTTAAAAATATCAATAGAAGATGAATTTTGGTATTTTGATATTCGTCAATCTCTAGTATCATTACCATCTGGAATGCAGACCGAATGGATGGCCAGTTTGGCACCCTATATAATAGAAGGAAAACTGATACAACGCGTTAATAATAGTGTGTATTTAGATAGTAATGCCGTAACAAAACCGGTAACTCTCACAAGTAACGAGTATAAATCCATAACAAAAATTGTAGAAGAAACAAACAGTTCCATCGAAGAATTTATTAAAGAAGCAATTCGAGATAGAATTAATCTGCACTTACTTAATCAAAAATAAAAAGGTTCCATTTGAACAATTTTTCCTTTTTCTATGCTGATCACACATCTTTTTCTAGAGTCCTACTATCAGTATGTCCAAGTTTAGGAGATTTACTTGCAAAAGTTTTAGAGTTTTTGTACCAAAGCAGGTTTTCAGTATTCATAGAACTACTCCCAATTATAGAAGTGGGAGTAGTTCAAATACTGCATATGGATTCTATTCCTTATATTCAGACTGAATTTCTGACTTTGTTGGATTTTGTATGTTTTTTTCATCGGATGTCGGTTTCCACCAATTACCAGTTATGAATAACATGGTCAATAAATTATAACTGTCACTAAAATAGCTTTCTTTTTTATTCTTCATCCAATCCCATCCGTTATTAACCCACGCTTGATTATTACTGTTAGTTGTACCGGCAGCAATAAATGGTGAAACGAACACAGCTGTTGGATAATCACCAATGTTTGTTCCATTTAGTTCATAACCGTCCACAATTTTAGATGGGTTACCTTTTGTTTTATTTTTAATCCACGTAGCGACCTTATCAGAAATCACCTTACTTCTCTTTTCTCCATACATTGCATAATCCATAACAATTCGGAGTGGTACACGACTCGCATTATAGTAGTATGCATCGGTATGTTTTGATTCATCTAAAAAGTCTTTAGGCGCAGGCTGTGGTGGATTTTTCACAACAAAATCAGAAATCAATCCTGTAGTTGGCGAGTATTTATTTGTAAACTGTGAATAAGTATTGTAGAGATTATCAATAACATTAAGCCAAGTTTTATCTCCTGTAAATTCGTAGAAAGCTCTTAAATGAGACATCATCCAATCGGAGGGTCTAGTATCAAATGTACTCTTTGAACCCCAATCACCTAAATTCAAACTATTATTTTGGGTCACATTACTAGCCTTAATACCTTTTGTAATCATATTTTGAGCTTCTTTCAAATAGTTGATTGTGCCATTTGACCCCCATTGCTTATGAGCAAGAAGAAGTGAGTAAGCAATGTCTAAATCCCCATCTGTCGCAGAATCAAAATGCCCTTGAGCTTTTTTACTATCGGCTACAACCCAACCCATTAAATTGGGATTTTCGGAACTTTTAAAAGCTCTCGCTGTTTTAAATAAGCCATTATAAATAGTTTGGGCGTTTGAATCATAACCTGCCATTAAAACCGTGATTATCATACCATAACCCTGTCCTTCTGAAGTTCCTAACGGTTTAAAGCCGTCTGCATTTCCTGTAATCTCTCCTTTGACGTAGTAACCACCTGGAAGTGAAGAAAGATCATTCTTTAGATACTTATTTTTCCAATTATTATAATAATTTTTAACTGAAGTATTCAAACTTTCTTGCGAAACATGATTCGGTTTAATAATACCAGAGTAGTTTACTTGCTGTGGAAAGGGTTTCATCTCTTTAGCAACAGCTGCTACTTGAAGAGTGTTTGATGTAGTAGAAGGATTTATTATGTCTCCAGTATTTCTTAATGAAGTGTTGTCTAAAACCTCTGCAGCAGTACAATTAGTATAACTTGCTAAACCTATACCAAATGCGGATATAAAAGTGAATATCTTTCTTTTTCGGCTCATTTTTCGGCTCCTTTAAAAAATTAATTTTCGTAAAGTACAGAAACAATCCTATAATGCTATGAAATTTACTTTACTAATACATCAACTTTGATGTACTTTTCATCTTTGCTCAATTCCATTTTACAAATGATATATATAAGTTGTATTTCTAGGTAGTTTTCGTACAGAGCGGATACAATTACTCCTGATTTAGTAGTTTATATAAGAAAGTAAAATCACCATATTTATGTGTCTTAGCAGATACAATTGAGTTGAAATTTTAGATAAAATGGGATGTGATTTTATATAGCTCTCAAAATTTACTGTTGTTTGCTTTCCAAGATTTTTTGATACTATTTGTTACGGAAATTTTTCTTTGGGAGGAGAATCCGCATGTAAATTTGAGTCACTTACACCCAATGCCATTATTCATGCCACCACAACAGCCAATAATAAGCTAAAGGAACTTTTCAATATAATCACCTCTTAAAATGTATTTATATAGAAAATGTACCGTTTTTTGGTGATTATTGAAATAGTCTTTAATATTTTTCAAAAGATGTCTGATTTTATGTTTTTTACTATCTTTATAGGAATATGACTGACCGAGCATGCTCTATAAACAAAAAGGAAACACCTAAGCTACGGTTCTGCGTAGGTGTTTCCTTTTGCATAATGGTTTTTTATATTGGACTACTTAAATCTTGTTATATAGAAAAAAATGGGACAGATTGATTTACAGAATCAGTCTGTCCAAAACCAGAAAAAGTTCATCCACCAAGTATTTGGACTTATAGTATAAAATACGATTCCACTAGAAATCTACTATTATCCATGTTCTTCTTCATATATTTGCATCAGAACCCTAAATCTAAATTTTATGATTATTATCATGTTCTCGTATAACTGATAAACTAGCATTTCCCAAAATTTGAATTCCAATTATCAATATTAACATTATTAACATTATACAGGCAAATAGCCAAAAAGTAATTTGAGCAGGGTACTTATCCATACTCTGTCCTATAATAATTGGAATTAATGAGCCACCAAGACCGTTGGTAGCTAATAATATACTGGTTGTCTTTTCTGTTTGTCCAGGAAAATATAGGTTTGTGATAATTAAGGCAATCGCAAACATTGCTGCCATAAATAACCCCAGAAAGAAGCATAGAAAGAAACCCAACCAAACATTTCCACTAATGGCTAGCAATATAAGTACAACTAGGCCTCCAATATTAATTAAAAGTAAAAACGTGTTATAGGTAAGCTTTTCAGAGATAACACCTGTTAACGCACGTCCTATTACCATTGCCATCCAGTAAACAGTTACAGTCAGTGTTGCAAGAGAATTAGGGACTTCCCACTCTTCCATGAAAATTGAAGGCAAAAAATGAACAATAGATACTTCGCTTCCACCATAACAGAAGAAATATATCGCAGAAAATGTAATGATTAAAAACGTCTTTTTAGTATAAGAACCAGTTGTTTTATTAACAGATGTATTAGTATTGGTATTCTTTATAAGAAATTCATCGACTTCGCCAAAAGACAATACCTTCCATCCGAGCATAACTAAAAATGAGCTCAATCCTAATATCAAAAATGCATATTCCCAAATACCCTTACCTATAAGTACGCTGGAGAAAAGTGGCATGAATAGTGCACCTAATCCAAACGCAACTTCTAGTTTACTCATTGCTGTGGCTTGTTTTTCTTGAAATGTAACTAAAATGATTGTGCCAATACAAGATTCCGCTAATCCAGCTCCATATCCTGCTAATCCGACTAATGGAAAAAGAAAATACCAATTTGGTAGAAAAAATGTAAAAAGCTCAAGACTAATCATAATTAAACCCAGGAGAACTACATTTTTACGTCCTAGTTTTCTAACTAGAATAGGCATGCTAAGTACACCAAGTAAAAAACCAACAAATTGACCAAAGATGAGTAAACCACCATTACTATAATTTTGCTTATAGTGAATTAGAATTTCAGGTAGCATTGCACCAATGATAACTAAGGTAAAAGCGATTAACATGTACGAAAAGAAGCTTATCCAAAGTAAACGTTTTAGCAACTATTTCTCCTCCTTATTAATAATATATTTATTGTTTAAATCAATTGCATATAATAAACCTCTAATATCTAGATATTACCAATATTATTATATAGAAAAAATTAAAATTTCAAAATTTAAATTTTTAATGTTAACAATTTTTAATTATACTACCTTTTTTTATGATTTTTTAAAAAATTTTGTATTTTTTATTTTCTCAACATAATTTACCTTAATTTAACTTGTAGTACGGATATTTCACATTATATTATGAGACTGTTATTTAATAACAATTTTCAAATTGTGGTGCATAGTAAATACAGTCATAATCCATTATTAGTTAGGTTGGGCCCCCTAACACATAAATTTTAACATTACTAAAATAATAGGAGTGTTGTAAAAATGAATGGTAAAGTTAAAAGTTTAACAAACCCTGACAGTCTGTATTACAAAGTAGACAATGTCGTTATGGAGAGAGGGGAAGGTATCTACCTTTACGATCAGGATGGAAATAAATATTTTGACTGCGCATCAGCTACATTTAATTTGAATTTAGGATACAGCAATAAAGAAGTGATTGATGTAGTAAAAAATCAAATGGATAATCTGATTCATGTTACTTCATCTTATCAAACAGACCCTGTAAATAAATTAGCAGAGAAACTTGTTGAAATTGCTCCTAGCAATCTCACAAGGGCACACCCAAAAGTTAGCAGTGGCTCAGCGGCGAATGAAGGCGCTATTAAAATGGCACAATACAATACTGGGAAACGTGATGTTATTTCTTTATTCCGCAGCCATTTGGGACAAACATATATGATGTCAGCCCTTTCAGGAAATGCTTTTCGAAGAGAACCATTCCCACCTCAATTTTCCTTTGGATTGCAAGTCCCAGATCCTTATTGCCTGCGTTGTTTTTACAATCAAAAATCTGATTCTTGTGGAATGTTGTGTGTCGAGAGAATTAATGATTTTATTGAATATGCAAGTACAGGGAATGTTGCAGCTATTATGGTTGAGCCGATATCAGGAAATGGAGGAAATATTGTTCCACCTAAGGGATATTTCAAATCGTTGAAAAAATTATGTGAAGAACACGATATTGCATTAATTTTTGATGAGATACAAACGGGATTTGGTAGAACAGGTAAAATGTTTGCTGCTGATTACTTTGATGTACAACCTAATATGATGACAGTAGCTAAAGGTTTAGGTGGAACTGGATTCCAAGTTGCAGCTATCCTTACTGAAGAGAAGTATGTGGGTATGCCTGGTCACCATCATTCTTTTACTTATGGATCGAATGTAATGGCATCTGCAGCAGCATGTACCACAATTGATATATTACAAAGACCTGGATTTTTGGAAAATGTGACTGTGGTTGGAAATTATATTATGGAACGTTTAGAAAAAATGAAAGAAAGATTTAAGTTTATTGGAGATGTAAGAGGTGTAGGTTTAATGATTGGGGTTGAAATAGTAAAAGATAATAATGAACCTGATGTTGAACTTACAAATCATATTGCAAAACGTGCTATGGATCATGGCATAATTATCAGAACATCTAGATATGGCTACGGGAATGTGTTTAAAATTCGTCCACCTCTTACTATTACTCTAAGTGAGGCAGAAGAACTGTGTTATAAATTAACTCATCTATTGGAGGAAATCAAGTGAAAACCTATATTATTGAGTTAGGAAAATACGTATATAATAAGGTGAAAAATCAAAAGGGAACTTTGAAAAACCGTATAGTTAATGGATACTCTCCAGGTGGAGATGCACAGTTTAATATTGATACTGCAGCAGAAAATGCGGTCCTTGATTATATATCAGATAAGAAAGAACCTGTTGCATTCTATACTGAAGATGGTGGTCTTAAGATTTTTGGAAAAAATCCACAATATATTTTAATTGTAGATCCGATTGATGGTACTCGTCCTGCAGCTGCAGGACTTGAAATGTCTTGTATTTCTATTGCTCTAGCAAAATACAAAGACAATTCTAAAATTAAAGATATTGAATATGCGTTTCTAATGGAACTTAAAACAGGTAATTACATGTATAGTGATATTTTTTCAAATTCTATAGAATTTGAAGGCTATAATAGCCAATTACCAAACTTAAGCCAGGACAAAGACATTAAGAATATGTTTTGGAGTTTTGAGTTTAATGGTCATCCTACTAACTTAATGATTGAATCTTATGGACATCTGATCGATGAGTCAGCAAATAATGGTGGCGTATTTATATTTAATAGTGCATCTTATTCTATTTCACGAATTATTACAGGTCAAATGGATGCATATGTAGATATCGGGAATAGACTTCTAAAAGATTATCCAGATTTGTTACCAGATTTTCAAAGAGTAGGAAATGGTCAAGTCTTACACCTCTTTCCATATGATATAGCTGCCAGTGTGTTTCTAGCGAAAAAAGCAGGAGTTATTATTACTGACGCATATGGTAATTCTTTAGATGAAACTCTTTTAACAGATCTCAGTTATATTAACCAGCAGTCATGTATAGCAGCTTCTACCAAAGAATTACACCAAAATTTATTGGAACAAATTAATTGGAAACGGAGCGAGGAAAAGTATGAAGGCATTGGTATGGACTGAAAATAAAACATTAGAATATAAAGAAGTGGAAGAACCTCAAATACAAAAAAATAATGACGTAAAAGTCAGGATTTATGGTACTGGGATTTGCGGGACCGATTTGAATGTACTAAAAGGGAAGATGTATGCTGCTCCAAATATGGTTATGGGACATGAATCGGTTGGAGTCGTAGTGGAAATAGGGGAAGAGGTTAGAAATGTAACGGTAGGAGATCGTGTCGTAATTGATCCTACTCAGTTTTGTGGGAAATGTTATTACTGTAGAAAAGGTTTAACATGCTATTGCGAAGAGTTCGATGAATGGCAGCTAGGAATCGGTTCTCATGGGACTTTTGGAGAATATTATGTTGGAGAAGATAGATTTATTTACAAATTACCTGAATCAATGGAATGGGAGAGAGCTACATTAATTGAACCTCTTTCATGTGTCCTTAGCGTTATAGAAAAAGCTAATATAAAACCAGATGACTCCGTTCTAGTTTTAGGGTCTGGACCGATTGGACTGTTAGTTCAGATGATTACTCGAAAACTTTCTAGAATTACAGTTGCCACAGAAATTGGTCCCTTTAGAACAGAAGCTGCACGAAAAATAACCAAATATGTATATCATCCGCAAAAACTCACCTTAGAAGAAATCTACCGAATTAATCAAGGAAGAAAGTTCGATGTAATTTTTGATGCCATAGGTAATCAACTAGACTGGGCATATCCGCTTATTGAAAAAGGTGGAAGGCTTATTCCGATGGGGTTTGATGATACCTATGAGTTCAAAGTTAAACCGTTTGAATTACTATCAAAAGGAATTACAATTATTGGAACTGGAGAAGCACATCATATGATGGAAAAGGCTTTATCCTGCGCTATAGACCTTCCAGAATTATCGAATTTAATTACGGAAAAAGTAGCACTTGAAAATTTTGATACAGCTATTGGTAACTTAATGGGGTTTGATCCAACTACTAATGAAAGAAAAGATATTAATTCCATTAAAACAATTTTAGTCTCTGAACCTAATCGTATCTAAGAAATATTAACCAGCTATTTGTTTTATAAATTCAATGAAAATAATAATTTTCCTTCCCACTTTTATCTCATCATCAGGAGAATCTGGATGTCCAGAGAGTTTTATATATCGACCTTTTAAAGAGTATATCAATAGATTAAAATCATTGTTTTGACTACTGTACAAATTTTAGATGAGAATTTAGGTTCTGGTGCAAAAACTCTAAAACTTTTGCAAGTAATCTCCTAAACTTGGACATACTGATAGTATTACTCTAGAAAAGGTGTGTGATCGATATGGAAAAGGAAAATTTGTTCAAATGGAAGCATTATCAGCCGGAACTTATCTTATTAACAGTAAGGTGGTACCTACGGTACAATTTGAGCTTCCGTAACCTAATGGAAATGATGGAGGAACGAGGCTTATCCATAGCTCACACAACGATTATGCGATGGGTTCATCAATATGGATCTCAATTAGAAGAGAAAGTACGACATCATCTTAAAACAACAAATGATTCATGGAGAGTCGATGAAACTTATATTAAAGTGAAAGGGCAATGGATGTATTTATATCGTGCCGTTGATTCAGAAGGGAATACCATTGATTTTTATCTAAGTAAATCAAGAGATAAACAAGTAGCCAAGTGCTTTTTCAAGAAAGCCTTGGCTTTTTCATACGTTTCTAAACCCCGCGTGATAACAGTAGATAAGAACCCCGCTTATCCTGTAGCAATTGAAGAGTTAAAAGAAGAAAAAAGGATGCCAGAAGGCATCCAAATTAGACAAGTGAAATATCTTAATAACATAGTGGAGCAAGATCACCGGTTTATTAAAAGGCGAGTTCACTCTATGTTAGGATTCAAGTCATTTAAAACAGCAATTTCTATATTGAGTGGTGTCGAAGCCATGCATATGATGAAAAAACGACAACTTGTTCAGAACAAGTCTGTCCAAAATCAAAAACAATTTATTCATAAATTATTTGGTTTATCTTCATAAGCTAGAAATATAGAGGAAATTGTTACTCTATGTTTCTAACTAACATTTTCGCACCAGAACCGAATATAAAACAATTTATATGATTCAAGATCATCTGTACTTAGTATATGAAGCTATACAACAAGACACCCAAGAAGTATCGAAAATTTTTCTTCGTCTGTTTGACCTCTTACAGAAAAACGGACGAAAATCTCACCGATATGAGAAAAAGACAGTTTTTGATATTTTAGACGTTGTTTATCAGTGCACTGTATCCAATCTAAAGCAGAAAACTGCATAACCTTTAAAAACACACCTTATCAAGGTTTATTTGGAATACGTATTTTTAAAAACAAATAAACAAAATATCAAGCATGTAGGCAACAGGAACGGAAGTTCATGAAATACTCAACCTTAGCTTGATGGGCATGATATTAAACCCCTATAATAAATATAGTGCAAATATGCACCTTTTGAAAAAGAGTGAAAGTTAAAAAAAGGGACCCCATGTGGGTTCCTTTTTTAATACATATAACCAAATTTAACTCTAGTCCAACAATGGAAAATTATTGTTAATTTTATTAAGAAGGGGAGGCACATAAATTAGTATTTTTGTCTTTTATCTCAAAATCTAAGAATACTCTTTATTATGAGATATATACAAAGTTTAACTCAAAATAAATACTAGCACTTAAAGAGAATTTAATTTCACAATATTAAGTCTTATTTAAATAATTATCTAACAGGCACACTAGAGAAGTCTACATTATAATGTTATTTATAAACATAATTTAAAAAGGAACAATTTCCTCTTTTTATCTCAATAACACAATATATATATACATTTTGAGATAAGGAATTCCACTCATTTTATAACTACCGATAAGATTTCTTATGTAAACTAATTAAAAGTATGTGTTTTAAAACTCCTTTATATCAGTGGTTTTCCAATGACAGAAAGTATCCCCTTACATGACCATGTGTATTTGTTTGTAAATATACAGAATTATTTTTGAGACAAACTGCCTAATTCGACAAGTAGCCACTTACTTGTGTTCATATACATTCCACTACAAAAATTAGCTTGTGCGTATTTCTACAAAGAAAAAGCATTCTATTTTATTGAACATTTTTACTGTGATACACAATACAATGGGAATACAATGAGGAATATGATTATATTAATAAAGTTCAGTTTTAATTTTTTATAACTAGAATCCAGGTACCTCATTTTATGTAATTTATGTAATTTATGTAATTTATTTTTCTATTAAAATGGTACTTTTGTATCGTAGATTAATGACACTAATACAGAAAGACCTTGGAAACATGCTAGGTATCGATGTCAAAAAAACAAATGAAGAATTAATTATTTCATGACAATTAGCTAAGATTCAAAATCCATTAAGTGAAATTATTGAGGTTACCATAGCTACTACGTATGCTGGTGTTGAAGAACCAGATGTACTCCGCATTAGAACAGCATACGGTACAACAGATCGTGTGGTAATGTAGCTTTGGAATAAAGGTTGATAAATAATACCCAACAAGCCATCATTTTACGATAAATAAAAAGAATCTATTTTGAATAAAAATTGATCAAAATAGATTCTCATATTTTAGCATTAGGATTTATTTTTATAAAATAGATTGATCATTTTCTGCCTTTTTAAAAACAAATTCTAATTCTTTAAAATCAACCTCTTATTAAGCCTTAGAAATATCTACAAATCCTTCTCCGAACACATCACGAACATCGTGTATGGCGATGAAAGCATTCGGATCAGTAGATTGAACAATCCGTTTTAGCTTTATTACTTCTTGCTTATTAATAACAATATAAAGAATGTCCTTTGGGGTTTTAGTGTAATAGCCATGACCTGAGTATACGGTAACTCCTCTGTCCATTGATGTAGTCACCTGTTTGGCAATTTCATTCGGTTTATCAGAAATAATCGTAATGGCCTTTTTTGGATTCAAACCTTCGATTACAAATTCCATCACTTTAGTTCCTACATATAGCATAATAATTGTCAGCATCAGCTTTTCCGCACCAATGATGAAATAAGATGAAAAAGCAACTATTAAATCGAAGAACAATAGACCATAGCTAATGCTCCAGCCTAAGTACTTATGTGTCATCCTTGCTAAGATGGTAGTACCTGCTGTTGTTCCACCAACCCGAATAATTAGACCAATCCCGCACCCTATAAATACTCCTCCAAAAATGGCATTTACCAGCATTTCATTCGAAGCAATATTCCAACCTTCTGTCAAATGAAGAAATAACGAGTTAGTAACTACAGCAATGATTGTATAAATTGTTGTTACCCTATTCAAAAATTTATAGCCAACTATTAACAAAATCGCATTTAGAATTAAGTTAACTAAGCCTGGTGACCACTCAAATAAATAGTAGGTAATAATCGTGATACCCGTTACTCCTCCTTCACCAAGCTCGTTCGGGATAACAAACAAATTCACACCTAACGCGAAAAGAAATGCACCAATAATAATAAAAATAATGTCTGTGGTTCTGTTTTTCATACAATACCTCACTTCTTATATAAATATTTATTTAGGCATAAACTCTCATCATTATATCGTGGAACATTTAAATCGAACAGTGGTCTGTTTTTATTTTAATATAGGATTTTCATCCAACTTTATTCTAAAACCACATGTAATTAAAACAGTAAAACAAAATTATTTATTATGTACTGCAGATAAAGTTTCGATTTTACATGCAATTCACGCTTGAAAATGAATATGAACACTGAATCGCACAAACTTCGAATAAAAAACAAATATGCGAGGCCATAGATTGTCCTAATTGTAGAGTAAATAAAAAAGTACCCATCTAATTGTCATACACATGATAATTAGATGGGTACTGCATGATACGTTATTTATTTTGTTCTTACTTTACATACATTCGGTTTATACATTTGTGTTTGGAATAAATCGCAAATAACGACTTTTATTCGCCTTATTAAGACCAGATCCATACATCATCATTATTTTCAATGTTGTTCTTTGCTTCATGAACTTTTTCGATATGATCCGTTGTGTTCCAGTTAATAGAAATTCCGCCCCAACCTACATACTTCATATCAATTTTTACTTTCTCACCCGTATTAAATACTTGTCCCTTTGTTAAGTACACATCAATAATAGCTTTCTTCCCATTTACCGATGGATACTGAACAACGACATATTTAGTAGAACCTTCTACCTCATCCTCCATCGTTGCTACTTTTGATACTTCCCCAATCACATAATCAGGTGAGCCATCTTCTTTCATGTGCATACCTAACTTATTTGAAGTATTTTCAACTGCAGTTGCAACCATATATTCTGTAAAATTACGCATCATAGATCCAGTAGCTTTTACTTCATCTCCTACTTTCACATTTGATAGTGAATCAATATAAACACTAACAGGTTCCTCATATTGCTTAGATTTTACGACAATCACTCCATTATCCACTTCTACTACTCGTCCTTCTAACGTCGAGAAATTCGATTCAATAGAAGCAGCACTCGCTTTTGTTGCTTCTAATCCTGGTAAATTCGTTCCTGATAATGCTGTGATACCTAAAGCTCCAGCTAAAATTATTTTTTTCATACCCATTATGTAACATCTCCATTCATGATGATTTTAGTTGTTTGATTGGATATAATCAACCTGTAACCATTATGGTTACAGGTTATGAAAATAGCAACTATATTTCTCATGCAATCCTGCATATTGCGTATTGAATATACTTAGATTTATACAAATTACTTCTAGATATTTCGCTATTTATCCCGAAACAAACCATCTTATATACTTATCTCAATTCTCGTTCTTAACAAAAATAGTATAGGATTTTTTCTCAGAATAACTCGAAAAAAAGGGTTCTGGTGCAAAAATAAATTATAAAAAAAGTAGGACCTGAATTTCCTACTAAATTACAGATTATGATGCGATACCAAACAATTTATCAATGAAATCTTTTTGAATTTGGGCAGATTTTCCCCCTTGATGAAGTTGCTTCTTTTTCATCATATGCATCGCTTCTATGCCACTCAGTATGTAAGTGGCTGTACGGAATGATTTGAATCCTAACATCGAACGAACTCGCTTTTTAATAAACCGATGATCTTGTTCCACTATGTTATTGAGATATTTCACTTGCCTTAGTTGGATGCCTAATGGCATCTTTTTTTCTTTTCTTTTCTTAATTCTTCAACTGCTATAGGATAAGCTGGATTCTTATCGACTGTCACGACACGAGGCTCAGAAATATGAAAAGACTGCAAAGCTTTCTTGAAGAATCGCTTTGCAGCCTTATGGTTTCTTGCTTTGCTTAGGTAAAAATCGATGGTATTTCCTTTCGAATCGACAGCACGATACTGGTACATCCATTAACCTTTGACCTTCACATACGTCTCATCAACTCGCCAAGAATCATTGGTTGTCTTAAGATGACACCTTAATCGCTCATCTAATTCAGGGCCATATTGATGAACCCAGCGCATGATGGTTGTATGAGCAATAAATAGCCCGCGTTCTTCCATCATTTCGACTAAATCACGAAAACGGAGGTTGTATCGTAGATACCATCTTACGGTTAATAAAATAATATCAGGTTGATAATGTTTCCACTTGAATAGATTTTGTTTTTCATACTGATCACGTCCTTTTTTAGAGTACTAGTATCAGTATGTCCAAGTTTGGGAGATTGCTTCCATATATTTCTAATTTTTTGCACCAGAACCGTGATTCTTACCTAGAAAATTTAATTACTCGGAAATTATCTCCTTGTATATTTCTAATATCTAAAGCTTCTCTATCGTTAGTATGTCCTGTTAAATAAACAGTTTCTGAATCCTTTTTTACTACAAACATTGCATGATAGTAACTTCCTCCTGATTTTTTTTGAAGTTGTATAACATCTCCAACTTCAATATCTCTCATAATATTTAATTTATCTGGTGTAATTACTTTTTGAGTTTTACTCCAAAAGGTATAAAAATCTTCGACGTTTATCCATGTGCTAGATTCAGTAAAAATATTATCTCTTTGTTTTTTGCTGTACCAGTAATTTTTATTTGAATCAATTCCTGAAGGTTGTATAGTTGATGGAAGTGTTTCTTTTATTCCGCCAGCTTTTAGAATTTGAGAGACATAATTCATACAATCATTTGGATCCCATTTTGCATAATCAGGATTCCTATTATTCCACCAGTTATTTACATAATCTAATGCATTTTTTATATTAAGTTGTTGATTTTCGTTTAAGTTATTAGTAGCTAATTCATCTTGGCTTTTTTGATAATTATCTATTGTTGATGCTAAAGCAATTGTACTGTCTAGCGGATTTTGAGTGACCAAAATACCAAAAAATAATGTTGTGCACATTATTTTTTTCTTAAATTTCATACAAACCTCTCCTTACTGTTGATTTTTTGAATTTAACTATATTGTGTTAGTGATATCGCGTACATTTTATATAATTAAGAGATTCCTTTGTTTTATTTTTTTAATAGGCTATTTATGTTAATCCGAAATAAAATTTATTAAATACGGGTCATTTTTATATTCTACAATAAACCTAATATTGTAAATTTTTCTGCAAATTAACGGAGAAACCTTTTAAAAAAAGTTGAGAAACAATTGTTATAAATAATAACCCATTTAATTCTATTATAATTCCTCATAAACATTATTTTGGGGTCCAGCCGCACATCCATTAACTTAAGGATTTGGACTATTCTTGTAGTTAAAAGCACGTTACCATTCTCTTATATTAATGAGAAAGGGTGACGTGCTTCTTATGAATATGCACCAAAAGGTTCTGGTGCAGAGTTTCTTAAGAGATAAAAATTTAGGTTGAGCGCAATTGAATCTCAAGCAATTGTAAGTAACTTTTGCAATTCATTGTACGTTGAAAAACCGCAGTTTGGTCGCAAACGGCGGTTTTGTTTATATATAGCATGAATGGTTTCGATTCCTTTCAAGGTACGTGAAGCATGACGAAGATTTTGAAATCCTGCGGATTGGGAAAAACGTCGCTTGATATGGTTCTGGTGCAAAAAATCTATAAAACTTGGACATACTGATACTATTACTCTAAAAAGGTGTGTGATCGGTATGGAAAAGAAAAATTTGGGTTCTGGTGCAAAAACCGTTTGATAGAGATATAGAACCTACATGGCCTATTCAATGACAGATTATGATGCAATTCTAAACAACTTATGTATGAACCCAACTTCATTTTGAGCAGATTTCACCTGTAGGTTAAGTTGTCCTTTTTTCATCATATGCATGGCTTCAACGCCGCTCAATATAGAAGTGGCTGTTTCATACGACTTGAATCCTAACATAGAACGTACACATTTCTTAATGAAACGGTGATCCTGTTCCACTATATTATTGAGATATTTAACTTGCCTTATTTGTATGCCTTCAGGCATACGTTTCTCTTTTTTTAACTCTTGAATCGCTACGGGATAGGCTGGGTTCTTGTCTACTGTTATAACACGAGGTTTACAAATATGAGAAGCAGCCAAGACTTTCTTGAAAAAGCGCTTGGCTGCTTGTTTATCTCTTGATTCACTTAGATAAAAATCAATGGTGTTTCCTTTTGAATCTACTGCGCGATATAAATACATCCATTGACCTTTTATTTTCACATACGTTTCATCGACTCTCCAGGAATCATTTGTCGTCTTAAGATGACATCGTACTCTTTCGTCTAATTCAAGTCCATATTGATGCACCCAACGCATAATGGTGGTGTGAGCAATAGACAAACCTCGTTCCTCCATCATTTCTACCAAATCCCGAAAACTGAGGTTGTACCGTAGGTACCATCTCACAGTTAATAAAATCATATCAGGTTGATAATGCTTCCATTTGAACAAATTTTCCTTTTTCATACCGATCACACACCTTTTTTAGAGTAATAGTATCAGTATGTCCAAGATTTAGAGATTATTTGCAATTGCCCTGAAGTTTTTGCACCAGAACCGTATTATTGTACAAGATAAATCGATTTGTATGCAAATCCCGTTTTGGATGCTTTTAAATCTTTTCTATAACATAAACCATTGTCTTTTTTGATGGTGCATGATAAGAGTAACCTTGACTTTTATGAACATATATTTCATATTTACCTATCACTTGAAATCTTTCTGTTTCAGATTCACCGAACTTTGTTACAGAATCGCATAAAATAGTTAATTCTTTTCTATTAGTACATAACAAATTAGAAATTTGTTTTTCGATATATATTCCCCCTACCGCTAATTCTTTCAACATTTCTCTATATTGCATAATTTCTCCACCTTTCCCAATCTATTCATTCAACAAAAACCATAATTATCCTTTTATTCAAATGAACAAAAAGCCATCACCGAAGTGACAGCTCTAAAGAGGATGGTTTCTTTTCTAATCGTTCTAACGCTTCAACACACTCATTAGCTGCAGTAGTTAATTTCTTAATGTTTTCGTTAGCTTCTTTTGCATCTACATCAACTTTCACTGAAACTACATTCCATATTATTTCGAGAAAATTGTACGCTAAGAAGTTTATAAATGTTTTCGATCATATTTATAAACGTGATAATCCTTGATTTTATAGGGATACAAGTTATGTTTATAAAGGTATACTTTTACAGATATATTAAAAGGATCACTTAAAACTACATACAAGAAATCTAAAACGTACATTTTTAGGACATAGTTTCTAAAGTGAATTTTTGGGGAATTTCTCAGCAAAAAAACAGCGAAAATTGATTGATATCCGATTGTCCCAAAAATAATCGTTTGTGTTACAAATACGCTCAAAAAACGTTTTTTGGTAAATAATGTATCCCTATAACCTTTTTTCCATGTATCTCGGCTGAACCCCATAAAAAACTGTACCCCAATTATTAGTTACGTCTAACAATTGGGGTACAGTTCATTTAGAGAGTTCCTTTTGCTTCATGTATGCATATACATAAAATCTATTTTACATTTAATACATACGACCCATTTTTATTTTCATATTTGTAGACATACAAATAATATTCCCCTGGTTTCGCGTTGTATTTTCCTTTAATGATATTAGACTCATTTTGCCCATATGCTACAAAGTTTTGTAGATCTGATTCGTGATAAAGTGTCCATGTCATTCCAATCTGTTTTTCATTTAATAGGGAAATATCTATATTTTGCGGTGAATTAACCGTAAAAGTATAGACATCTACGTTATCATCGTCGTTAAGATTTCCTTCAATAGTCGTATTGAAGGTTAACGGATTTGCCTGTATATGTTGGTTATTTGGCTCTTGTTCTTGCGGGTGTTTTGAAGCTGTATCTTCTCCATTTGGTTGGAATCCTAATTTTGACAATATAGCTTTTAAATCTGGTAAAACACCAATTCTATCGAAAGATGGATCTTTAGATTGTGTTCCTGTGCTTGAGTTACTTAAGATGTTTCTTAACTCACTTGGTTTATAAGGTTGACCCAAGTGTTCCTTAGCGATACTTTGTATGGAAGTGGCTGCACCAGCAATAATTGGTGAAGCGCTCGATGTACCGTTAAAGCTAGACGTATATAAATTTTTAAGATTTCTACTTGGTTCCGCAGAAGTTGTATCTACATTTTCACCCCATCCATATACATCAATTCGACTTCCATAATTTGAAAACCATAAACGTCCGTGAGGAACAGTTGATGAACCAGCTCCGACCATGATTGCACCTGAATCTTTAAAATCTTTGCTATTACGATTTAAGACTTGTTTTCCATCTCTATCTTTAAATTTGTCTAAGTCATTTGAACCATTTGCTCCAGCCTCGATAATCACGATTCCTTTATCCGTTCCAGTACGAATGGCATCAAATACTTCTGGTCGCACTTCAACTGGTAAATAATTCTTGCCATATCCATCATAAGATGCTTGTGCCTCCAATAATAAAACATCACCAGCGTTTAAATTATTTACAGCGCTTAATATGGCATCTGCTGTGTTATACTGACCATTATCTCTTATTTGAGATATTACCTTTACTGTAGCTTTTGGTGTAATACCAATATTACCTATATTATTATCTTCCGCTGAAACAATTCCTAATACTGAAGTCCCATGACCAACGTGCTGATCTAAATTCTGTCCAGACATAAGTTTAATATTTTGATTTATTAAATCCTCTTGATTTAATAACCATCCATACTCCATATCTACAAATGTTATACCTTTTCCATCTCCGCCTTTTATACCCCATGCATAAGGTGCATTGATTCCAGATGGTGCTTCTGTAAGATACCCTTGGCTTTTAAATCTAGGATCATCAGATGGATTAAGGGATAAATTAGGTATCTGTATTTCAGGTGGTGTTAATTTTTGCGGTTCGTTAATATATACATCTTCTATTAGGGAAGATTTTTTTAGCTTTTCCAGTAAATTTTCTGCTTGTACACCCTTAGGAATTTGAAGTGTATAATAGTTTAATAAATTAGCAGATGAATTATTATCGGATGTTTGTGTACGTTCATCTAGATTTTGAATTTCTTCAGGACTTACAGATGTAAATAAGCGAGTTAATGTTAAATCTGAGAATTCGAAAAAAAAGTCTTCTAGTACTCTATCATTTTTTTCATGTTTTATTCGCTTTTCTATACCATCCTCATACGGTAAATTGATTTCATTTTTAAACTTTACAATGATTTGCTTTTCTTCTTTTTCTTCTACATTAGCTTCTTTTTGCTGTACTACTGAATTGTTTGAAGCGGCACTCACTATATGAGAAGTCTTTCCTAATCCCGTAAAAGCTGTAATTGCTAGTGTAGACACTAGCATTCCTTTAAAAATTTTCATTCATTTTCCCTCTACTTTTTTATTTTCAAACATTTTCCTATAAAAATATCAAAATAATTACGTACTAAGCTGTATACTAAATAAATTATAATGAGTATCTAAAATAACTTCAATTTATTTATATATGCAATTTTTCATAATTACTTTATACATCTGTTGCTTTGGAATAAAGTTTGATCAAAAACCTCTTACAAACTCACATTCTATGGTACACAAAAAGAATCGATTTTGAAAAAAGATTGATCAAAATCGACTCTTTCTTTGGGATTGTGTGTACAGTTTTTATAAAAAAGTTTAATCATTTTCTGCCCGTGTTTCTATACAATTGCGCCCGTTTATGAAGTCAGGGTTTATTTGATACGCGTATTTTTTAACCTTGTATGTATGAATCATCCCCTATATCCTTGTAGATTCAACCCCAGAGGACTATAGAGAACGATTTCTTCCCATCATGCCTTCAGATTTCCAAGAAGCTTATAATAAACAATTTATTTATGAAAGTACATATGATCAGTTTATGAAGAGTCTGGAAGAAGTACGATTACACAGAAAAACACTTATAGATACAAACGTTATTATTCTTTCTGCAGGAAAAAAAGCTTTTTATTCCACTGATGCACAAAACTTATGGTTGCATATGCAAGAGGAATTATTGAATTTATCAACAAATAGTTCCTTGGTTATAGCACCTAACAGTGGACACTATATCCAAAAGGATGAGCCACAATATGTAATAAATGCGGTCAAAAAGGTTCTTCAGATCGTATAATTAACTTCCGCTAACGACAATTATGTAAATACGAAACCCCTTCAGCAAGCAAACTGAAGGAGTTTTTTAGATACATTGAATACCGATAAGTTGGGTTATGTAAACTTCACATGAATAAGATATATAATATAAAAATAACGATTAACTGAGGTGAGAGTATGGAAAATACATATGAAATCCCAAAATTAGAAACAAAGCGTCTTTTATTAAAAAAACTAGATTTTCATGATTTAGATGATTTATTTGAAGTCTATTCAGATCTTCAAACAACTACATATGTACCTCGAGAGGTACACAAAAATAAAGATGAAACTCGTATTTTTTTAGAAAATACGATTGAAACAGCTAAGAAAGGTAAGTCCTTCATATGGTCTATTATTTTTAAGGATGATCAGAAAGTTATTGGAACCTGTGGCATCTGGAAATTATCACATAATAGTGCTTCTTTAGGAGCTGTTATTAATCCACTATATTGGGGAAAAGGAGTTATCGTCGAAGCTTTAGAAGAACTAATAAAGTTTGGATTTCAAGAATTAGATTTAAATCGGATTGAAACAACATTTTATAATTTAAATCGAAATTTAATTATTCCAATGATCATCCACTTTTTCTTTAATTTTTTTATAGGCATAATAAATGGACAATTAATTGAATTAATTATGTATAATGCAATTTTTTATTTAATAGTTGCGGTTTTAATTATAGTTATAAATCCAAAGAAAGTATTATACGGGAACGAAACTACAAAGTTTGTTAATGGAGATCGTGATTTGATTTAGTAATAGTTTTTACAGTTTTTTCATGTATGTTCTATACGAGATTAGTAGACATAACGTCTCATTATCGATAGCAAGGACAAGGAGGATCCCTACTCTCACAAAGGATCCTCCTTTTTTTGTTCTATGGATCTATGCATTTTTTTATACATTCCTATCCTGGCATGGTTTTAGGGTTCTCGTTTGTTACTGGATTAGCCGAAAAACTGTATAAAATCTTACATGCTCTTAGCGTGGTTTTTTTCCGAAATACTGGCGGTACCCCATCGCTATCAAGCTAAGAAATACAAATACCCCCAAAACGAGAAAATTGACATCTTCATGTGAAAATGTACAATTTTTTTTGTTTTTGGGGGATTATAAAATTTTTAAGTTGATGGGCATGTATGGTGAGGCCTTATTGTTTGAATCGATATTTGGGAGCGTTTCAAACAAATATAGAAGATAATGATAGGGGCTTAAATTGTTCTCTTTTACGGTTTCAACCACATTATACATAATGGCACTTCCTCTAGCACCTCTCGGTGTATTTGAGAACATCCAATTTTTTCTCCCGATCACAAATGGTTTAATAGAACGTTCACTTCTGTTGTTATCGATTTCTAAACGACCGTCTAATAAAAAAGCTTCAACAGAGTAGAAACATCAAAAAACTAGCGACTATAAGCCACTAGTTCAGATTGTCTTGAAGTTATTTTTCTTTCTTCTTTTTAAATGCCAAAACATAAAATAATATTGGGATTAAAAAATATGCCAATAACTGTCCCTTTCCATAAGGACCGCCCTTAATATCTCCTCCTGCTAGCTGCATAATAGATGATATTGTAAACAAAATTGCTACAACTAATGCCCATTTACGTTGAATTAATTTATTATTCATTTTTCTTCACTTGCTTTCATAAAATATTTTTTTCATACAATACCCATTATGGTAGTAATACCTATTTTAATTAGGGTTTATTTCGTATGCGAATTTTTAAATAATCTACACTGATCCCCTATAAAAAGCAAAAAAACTCCCCTGAAAATTTCCTAATGCAGTCTTAGCTTGATAGTGATGTGGTTGTACCCCACATCCATCAACTTAAAGTATATTTTTGTACAAAATGCGGTCTTTCCACTTAGTTTTTTATAATCTTTTATAGAAGTTATAAAAGTAGGCATATCAAATAAACCCTGACGGGTTTCAATTTTTTTTTACTATGCTACTTTATGATTAGAAGTGGTATACTCATAAACAACACCCAAAACATACTAAGATTAGTAGTGTAAACCAAGGCATTGGTTTACACTACTATTTTTTTATAGTAGAAGTGAAGAATAGGTCGCTTTGATATTGGGATTTTAAATCCGTACCCAAAACAGACCTTCTTCACTTACCTTATTTGAATCAGTTTAGTATGTGGATCCTTGAGATCGTGTATAAGAAATGGGAATCGATAAGAGTAAGATGAGGACTTCAATTCTACATAAGGAGGCAAAATATGCAACATGTAATTGCGTTTGATGTTAGTATGGGAAAGAGTTATATGGTTATTTATAATGCTCAAAAACAATGTATTTTTGAAAGTGAAATCAATCATTCTAAGCCCGATTTTGAAGAACTACGAAAACGAATAGATCAACTTATGAATGAAAATAAAAAATCACCTCATATTGTGTTCGAAGCAACTGGTGTCTATTCGAGACAACTGGAGCGTTTTATGCAAGATAACAAGTTTGAATACTTTCTGTTGAACCCTTTAGAAGCGAAATTACAATGCGATTCCTTACGGATTCATAAAACCGATAGAAGCGACGCGCATCAATTAGCTCTCACACATTTCACGGCTTCCCGGAGGGAAAAGACAGGCACAGATAACTTATTTTATCAATTAAAATCACTCTCAAGATTTTATAGTGAACTGGATGACGTTTTATGTGAACAACTCAAATCGTACGCGAAACGCTATCAGGAGCTCCTTCATCAAAAAGAACAGTGTATCACGAAGATGGTACGATTAGCTGAAAGTCGCACAGAATATCCAATTATTCTTAGTTTTCCAGGAATAGGTCCCAATACGGCTATACGTTTGTTAGCTGAAATCGGGGATATTACTCGCTTCGAAAATAACAAACAACTTAATGCATTTGCAGGTATTGATATACGCCGTTTTCAATCAGGAAAAACTTTTTTCAAAGATAAGATCAATAAACGTGGAAATAAGCATCTGCGTAAGCTTCTTTTTCTCATTATCCAGAACATGATAAAGCTACGCCGTTACGGACAGAACCACATTGTTGAGTATTATGATAAATTAAAAACGCAACCTTATAACAAATGTCATAAAGTTGCGTCAATCGCATGTGTAAATAAGTTATTGAAGCTCCTCTTCTACCTTATTACACATAATATACACTATGATTATCGGTTAACCGCCTAAAATCATAGTCTCATTCATCATACTATATTTATTCCCCCTAGTAAAAAAACGAATACATATTAGGGGTATTTAGTTTGCATTAAATTTAACATATATGATATAGGCTTTGCGATATTTAATTGATTAAAAATCTAAAAATAAGGATTGACTAATCGTAAGAAATATCAAAGACTGTCTTTTTCTCGTATCGATGAGATTTTCGTCCGTTGTGCTGTAGGAGGTTAAACAGACGAAGGAGAACCTTTGATATCTCTTGGGTGTTTTTGTGTAATGCTTGATGAAACAGTAAAAAATAATCCTTAATCATGTACATCGCTTTATATTCACTTAGCTCTTTCTGTTTCTTACGCAACGGGAGTTCTCTCATTTTAAACATAGTAGAAGAACATAATAAGATACTAATGAGTTGACCATAAAGATGACATTCTAACCGCTCTTGTTTAATAGATTTGCAACGATGAATTTGAAACCAAGATTTCCATATTTTAAATAACAGCTCAATTTGCCAGCGTAGTGAATATAAATCATAGATTTTCTCTTTTGGTACCCATTCCGTAGGAATATTTGTCATATATACCGTAATTCCTTGTAAAAGTTTCGTACGCTCTGTATATGTAATCCCTTTTTTCTTTTCGCGAATCGCTCGATCGCGTAGGCGTTTCTGTTTTTGCTCCTCGGTACATCTATAAACCACAATGCGAGTAGGCAGTTTGTCTTTACTCCCTACATATACATCATGTAATTCATACACTTGGCCAGGTTGTAATTGTTTCATGATGTCTTCCAAATGAATTTGTATATATACCGGTCTTAATTGAGCGGGTTTTGTTTTAAATACCACTGTTTCGAATTCTTTTCTATATATTTTAGTTGGTAACTTAAGACGTGATAAATAATATCCTTGCTTATCTTGAATAGACTTAAAGTCTTGTAAACGAAAATATCCTAAGTCACGAATATACAGTTCATTCTTTTGTGCCATGCCTGTTCGAGTCGCACTATATGCCTGATCACTTCGTTTTCCGGGTTCAATTGCCACATCAGAAAATTCTCCACTCAACAAGTCATACTCTAGTTGAATTTTCACACCAGCTTTATGACTATATCCTCCGGCATCAGGATAAGTAGCTGCGAATCGATCTGGAACTTGGAAGGTTGTAGAATCAAGGATGCGAATCCCCTCAAAATAAGCAGAAAGAGAATGAGAAATCTTAGATACTCCTCCAATTTTAGCTTGTAGAAGTGTAGTAAATACAGTTCGAAAGAAGGCTACAGAAGCCGAGTTAAATCGTCGATTAAGTCCCTCCGGACTTAATAAGACTCCTGTTGAAGTTTCTAATTGACTACAAAGTTGAGTAAGAGAGGTAGTAGCGACTTGTTGATTTAACCATACACCCAAAGATAAGAAATGGTGCCCGTGGCACTTACGTTTTCGTTTCATCCCACCTGCTTTTATAGCTAATTGATTAAGTGTAGCGGGAGACATATATCGATATAACTCTTCGGCAAATAAAGATAATTCTTGTTTTTGGTTCATATTCATAAAAAGCACGTCACCCTTTCTCATTAACATAAGAGAATAGTAACGTGCTTTTAACTTCAAAAATAGTCTAAATCCTTAAGTTGATGGATGTGTGGCGCTCCCCCTTATAAATGTTACAAAAATCTTTCAAATAGCTCTAACTTGCACAATGCTTCCCGTTAATATAATACGCTGATTCTGTGAAAACCGTAAATACAACCTCTACTTCTGGAAGTCCAAAATCCATTACATATGTAGTAATGGCCTTGGCAAATCGATCACGAATTTCCTGTCCACGCTCGAACCATTTCACTTCAATAAGAGGAAACGCTTCTATTTCTTCTCCATTGAATACAAACGTAGAACTTGGTAGTTCCAACGTAAAATTATCCGTACCACACTCACAAATCTCTGCGAGCTCTTCTACTAATGGCTTGCTTATGCGTTTTAATTGTTCAGTAGTAATTCCACGAAACACAACATGCGGCATGTGAATCCCTCCGTTAGATAGCTTTATATTTGCTCACATCATAGCACAATTTATTTTGCTGCACTAGAATCTATTGGTACATTTCAATGACATTCTTAAGTTGATGGACATGTGGCGGCACCCCTTACATTACAATTTTTTCGAATTATATTTTGAATTTTTTCGGAGAAGTTCTTCAATAAGTTTTGCTTTTTCATTCACCTTTGTTACATATGTGAAATCACCATAACAATATGGATACCTAAAATTATTTTTATTTCCACCACAAGTGTACATCTCTGGATTTTGATCAACTTTCATCTTAGAAAACTTTTTGGCCGAATCTTCCGAGTGTTGTTTAACTTCTTGACTAGCAATAAAATCAATATACCCTGGTCCCATATTATAGCTTTGAATAATTGTATCCATGCTAACATTTTTTTCCGTTCCATATTTGTACATTTGAGCAAAGTGTTTTACCCCTTGTTTAATGCTCAAGCTTGTCTCTTGAATTTCATTTGGCTTTAATCCAAGTGATTCAGAAGACTGCATAGGGTCGTTGCCCTCACCTCTACTCTCTTGGTACATAATTCCTAATAAAACTGCTGTTTTACCTCCTAAATTATATTTTTCTAATTCTTTTTTCAAGGTGGGCTCATATTGCAATAAACGTTTTTCGGTAGCGAGCGCTTTATTTTTTTGAATATTGGTTTTATGATTAAAATATAATATTCCAAGCATTGTTCCTACACCTAAAATACTAATAAAGAATACTATTATAATTTGTTTTTTACTCGTATTCTTCATATATTACTCCTCCTCGTATAAAAAATTCGTACCTTTTTGAACTCAACATTTTTTTTAGGTGTGAAATTTAATATAGGAATTTAAAGATGAAATGTAAGAAAAACAACCGCCTGAATTGGAGGATTTTTCAAGGCGGGTTATTCTTTGAATCGTTTCCGTCCCCCTACAAGTATCACACTTTTTTTTTGAACTTTGTTGTTCTTTGTTTTGCCCAATTGATGCATTTCTTTTCAATTAAATGATACGATAATATAGAACAAAGTATTGTCGTTGTAATACATAAGATAAGAAGAAAAAGGGTAGGTATCTTTGCATACAAAAGTTTAAAGAGTACCATCGTGATTGGAAAATGACATAAATAGATACTATATGAAATTTCCCCTAAGTATACAAATACACCCTTATTTAAAATAGCTTTTACCTTTAGGTTATTCATTGCCATAATGATTATTATACTAACACCAATTACGACACCCCAATCTTTTAATAAGAAAGTAGTAGCATTACTAGAAAGCCCATAAATCAAAATGGAATATAGATATAGAAAGACCCCTAATGCGATAAGAAGTTTTCTGTTTAAGTTTTTCATACTTCTATATAATTGAGTAAGTTCTTCCTGATGTTTAAAAAGTAGCATTCCAACCATAAACATAGATGTGAAATGCAGTGTATCGGCATAACCATTATAAAACCCCTCAGCTTTCCCAATATGCAACATATTAAGGAAAATACTAATTAAAGAAAAGCTCATAGCAAGCAGTATCGTTTTCTTCCAACTTTGTTTATAAAACAGAAGGAATAACAAGGGAAACACGATAGATATACGCATTTCTTGAGCTAATGACCAGATAACCGGATTATAATTATCCGTAAAAAAGTTATTAAGAAGTACAAAGTGATTCATAATATCTAATTTTGTTATAGGCCCTTGCCACTTATCATAGAACCAATCTCGTAGTCCCGTAACTTCATATGGTGAAAACAAAATAAATAAAGCAAAGGTGATGCATATCCAGAAATAATAAGGGATATAGATTCGTACAAATCGCTTAATAAAATATCCCCAATAATTTGTTTTTGAATGATAAAGTGCCATAGATAGCACAAAACCACTGAGCACATAAAAAATGATTACAGCTTCCCCACCAGCCCATAAAAACCTAAGAGGGGAAAATTTAATAGAATTGGGCAACGATGGTAGCATTAAGCAAAAGTGTCCAAATACAACTGTGATAGCCGCTAGTCCTCGTATTGAATCTAATTCGTTTATTCTCTTACTCATAAAGTGTTCTCCTTGTCAATTGTAGATTTTGCTGTTAATAAAGGTCATTTAAACCCTCGATACTACAAAAAAAGTTGTGTATCTTTTAAAGAGATTTTTCATATTCATGCATAAATTATAGAATAATTATAGAAAGAAAAAATAAAATTTATCTAAAGTTTTTTTTAAGATGGTATTCCAATTTATTGAAACGCATAAACATATTTATTTATTTTAAATGTTAAAGTCTGTGTTTGTTCACAGCGTTTTTGCTGTAACAATAAAGAAAAAATATGTTGTAAAAACAAAACTGCCTTTGTATTTAAGCGTTTATTTAAGCCCTCAAGGCTGAGTAAGGTACCAGTGGCTGCATGAAGTTTACTACATAATTGTACTAAGGGGGCACTTGCTACTCGTTGACTGATCCAAATACAAATCGTAGCTAAGTCTAAGCCAGAAAACTTACGTTTTCGCTTTATAAATCCAATTTCTCTTGCAAGTTCTGCTAAAAATACAGGTGTAATATATTGCTTTAATTCTTGAGAAAATAGTTGTAATTCATCTTGAATCGAAAGATTCATAAAAAAAACGTCATCCTTTCTATTTAGCTTTTTAGAAAGAATAACGTTTTTTTACACTTGGGGGTAGTAAAGATTCTTAAGTTGATGGACATGGGGTCACCATATCAAAAAAAGAAAATTGTACGTTTAGACACAATTCGGACACATTTCAAGGTGTTTGGTGTACACTATGTCCAATTTGATCGTTAAGATTTATAAATGACTGCAATATATTGTCAATAGAAGCATATTGGACTAAAATCTCATCTTTCGTTCGCGATATAACACTCTCCTTCACTTTTTATAAAACTCTTTTTTATTTAACAAAAAGGTAATCAAAATCCAAGAGTTTTAGCAAGGTCATGGCAATGATTTAAAACGTCTTATATCTTAAAATAATAGGTATTTTTGATTTTTGAGATATAAGACGAAAATATAATATTATCTATAGAAACGATAAAATCCCAAATAGAGACATTCAAATTACATTTTTTAAAATGTAGCCCTGAAATATAGAATCGTTCATGTACCCTAGCAATTGACTACATTCCCTCTTACAAAAGTAATCCTGTATCCTTTGCTTTTTGCACGGCTTCTTCTCGATTTTTGACTCCCAGCTTTTCATAGAGATTGGAAGCGTAATTTCTTACTGTTCCGTTTGATAAGTAAAGCTTCGAAGCAATTGTTTTATAACGGCTACCTTGTGATAATAGATTCAAAACTTCTAGTTCGCGTTTCGTTAAGCCAAACTCTTTTCCATCTGATTTTGATTCAACTAATCCTGTTTCTTCATTTTCTTCCCACATTCTATGAAACAAGTCATGGTTAATCATCGTGCCTCCTCGATAGACTAGTCGAATCGATTCAGCTAGTTCACGTGAATCTATGGACTTCAGCAAATAGCCGTCAGCACCGTTTCGTATGATTTCTTTTGCCCTTTCTGTGTCCTGAAACATTGAAAGGATAAGAACACGAATGTCAGGCCATTTTCCCTTAATTATTTTGGTCGCATGAATCCCATCCAGGTTGGGCATCTCCAAATCCATTAATACTATATCTGGTTTCAGGCTTTCACACAATTCCACAGCCTGCTCTCCATCTTCAGCCATTCCCACTACCTGCAAGTCTTCCTGTCCATTCAAGATTGTATGAAGACTTTCTCGAATAAACGAGTGATCATCGACGATACACAAGCGTATTCGTTCATTCGGTAATTCTACCATTTTCGGTAACAAACATGAGATGAGGGTCCCTTCCCCTTTTTTGGAGTATACAGTAACTCTCCCTTGTAGCTGTATCATACGTTCTTTCATTGCGCTTAATCCAAATCCATCCTTCCAATCCTCTACTCCGCAACCATTATCCTGTACATCCAATCTTATCTGTTGCGGCTCAAAATGCAGCGATACAATAATTTCGGTGGATTGTCCATGACGCACCGCATTCGTTAACGCCTCCTGCAAGCTCCGGTACAGCGTCATTTTTGATTGCTTGGAGACCATATACTCTTCCCCTATTATTCGAGTGCGTACATTTACTTCTGCATGTTTCTCAAATTCCTCTGTTAATTGTTGCAACGTGACAGTTAAAGGAAGCGATTCTTGTGATAAATCCATTTGATGCAAATACATTCTCACTTCCTCCATACTATTACGAGCCAATTGTAATAATGAATCGAGCTTTTGCTCCCCTTCTTTAGTCTTTAATTCCGTACGTAATGTTTCCATCCCCATAATAATTGAGGTATAGGAATGCCCCATCGTATCATGTAAATCTTTTGAGAGCCTGTCACGTTCCTCCAGCAAAGTAATCCGCTCAACTTGTGATACGTATTGTTCTAATACTTGCTTCTGGTTCCGAATAGTTTCACTTTGACGATAATTGATAACCAGTAAACGAAAGGAAGAACCCATAATAAAAGCTAAACTGATTTGTAGGATTATTACCCATAAATCTGTTACCTGAGAAAATATCGTAATGAGCAATGGGAATAAAATAATTGTGATAGAACCCGACCAACGATATGATTTATGAGCACTATTTGCCGCAATCATGAAAGTTGGCATTAAAAAAGCAAGATACGCTGACGGAAATAATAAAGTTAAGTAGAAGCACACTCCGCCAAATAAAATTATCTCAGCAAATAGATAATAGCGAGAACTGAACATTAAACAAATCCAAGGTACTGAAAATGAAGCAACTTCCCATAGAATGATGATCCAAAGTGGTACAGTCAAATGATCTTGGTGTTGGATAGTCGTTAACATCAATGATAGCCAAATGATAAAACGTATACAAAGTAATACCCAATCATACCAGAACCATAGTTTCAAAGTCTTAAACAATTTATCACCCCTTTATAGCTTTAAACATGGAACGCGTGTACATTCCAATTATTCGAACTAAGCAGTTTCCAATAAAAATATGTATCCAGATGAGAATGCAACCAACAATCGTGACAAAAATAGCTTTCTCCCATGAATTCACAGCAATTCCCAATAAGTATATATTAAAATATTGAAAAAGTAAGGGTATAAAAATAAATAAAAGCGGAGTTATGTACAGTATAACGGCACATATAAGGCTAATCATTCCAACAAAAAATTTCTGCATGAGCCAAAAAATAGCCCTCCAATTGCTACTATTAAGAATTATTTCTCCCGCTTTAATCCATCTATCTCCTCCTCTTTTTATCCTTGGCGGTAATGGCTCTATCGATATATCCGTATAAACCTTCGTCTGAATACGTTCATACTGGACAAACGTGTGAGTTGTTTGCAACACGCCTGCCAACAAGGGAATACCTACGAAGAAAACTGTCATTACTAAAGCAAATGTAATGCTGACCAGATAGAAGCAAAAGTAAAAAAAGCCGGATGCAAAAGTAAACAACAAAAAATAGAAATCCTGCAAAGTTTTTTGAGCTGATGCTTTCGTCATTAAAATCTCTCCTTCTCATTCATTGCTAATGCATTAAAAGTTTCTCTTTGATTCTAAGAATTTTTCTGTCACATACGGTAGTGTCAAAGTGTCATGATTTGTATGACAAGACTATCAATACAGCCTTAGCCCCCTCAATTTTTGTTGTCCTTTATAAAAATGACAAAAGCTCACTATCTACTATGACTTGCCGCTTGCTACACTCTGTTCATAAACTAACGAGCCAATAACTCGTTGTGCCCAAAAAAATTCCAATCAAATAAAGGAGTGTACAAAAATGAAAAAAGCAATCAACAAACTGGGGATAGTTGGAATTCTGCTCACTTCTACAAGTATGATTTCTGCGTGTTCTCAACAATCATTAGAAGCTGGAAAATCAAAATCATCGGCAGCCACGACCGATATCCAAATGACGAAAGCACCCAATAATAAAAAAGAAGTAGAATCTTTTGCTGATCCGTTATTTGAGGAAAAAATGAAGAAGTACAATGTAAACGGTTCTAGTTTTGTCGTCGTTCATGATGGAAAGGTTGTCGTCAATAAAGGGTATGGGTATGCTGATAAAGAAAAGAAAATTCCCGTTACTAAGGACACGGTCTTTCAAATCGCTTCAGTCTCAAAAACTTTTACTGCTTTAGCTGTGATGCAGCAAGTTGATAAAGGAAAGCTTAAACTAGATCAAGATGTACAACAATATCTCGGTGGATTGAAAATACCTAATAAAACAGGAAAACCTCTTACCTTGTTTGATATGCTCACTTATACCAGCGGAGTAGATTTTCCTGATATCACCACGATAACTGGACCTGAATACATTAATCATAGTATGCCGATGAAGGAATTTTTCTCTAAACATATGCCAACGGTGGTACGGCCGCCAGGAGAATCTTATACGTATGACAACGTTGCATTTGCACTCGCAGGGTTTGCAGTGGAAAATGTTACAAATACACCTTTCTCACAATATATGGAAAATAATATTTTCAAACCATTAGATATGAAATCTACAAGTTTGAGCCTTACGCCTAATCTTCTCAAGAGAATGGCTACACATTACGGTCCCACTGGTGATCCGATTCTAACAAGTGGCAACGGTCTAATGGATGCACCACAAGGAGGCATTATATCTACCGGAGAAGACATGTCAAAATACATGATTATGCAGCTACAGAACGGAAAGTTTAAAGGCCAAGAAATTGTAAGTAAAAAAAGCATGGATATGATGCATGCCTATCAAGTTTTTGATGATAAGACAATTCCTGTTGCAACAATTGGATTTGAGACGCCTTTCAATGACTTGGCTAATGGTCAACACGTTGTAATAAAAGGGGGAAGTATGCCGGGACATCAATCACTGATGATTTTAGTGCCTGAACAAAAAACAGCATTCTTCATGTCTTACAATAATGATTCAACGATGAGTATAGACATGTATGAAGCTTTCATGGATCATTATTTCCCTGCTAAGAAGGGGGAAAAAACTAGATACCTCCCGTTAGAGGAGAAAGAAGCCCAGAAATATTTGGGTTTGTACCAAAACACACGTTTAGCTGCAATTCGCACCCACTTTACCTATGAAAATGGGGATTTGGTCATGGAAGGGGGAATATCCGGAAAACAAGTTCTCAAAATGATTCATCCGTTGTTATTTGAGGATTCGGAAGGTAAAAAGGTTGCTTTCAAAAAAAATGCAGCTGGAGAAATCACATATTTTCACTACAGCTCTCCTAAGAGCCTAGATTTTATGGCTGATGCACAAAAAATTAACAACAAGCCGTCCTTTGTGGATGTTCCGCAAAAGGGTAACTATAGAAGGCATATCGATAATCTTCATGCTTTAAACATCATGGATGCTAAAAAAGGTAATTTATTCGATCCGATGGGCACTATGACACAAGGAGAATTTGCTGATTCCTTGTTGCGTGCACATGGGTGGAGTGCTTTTCCAGACGAATCCAAAGAGGCGAAGGAGAAATTTATAATAGGTATTCCTGGATATGACCGTACAGCTCCGATTACCCGACAGATCGCAGCAACCATGATTCAAAATTTAAAGCAGATTCAACCTGACCAAGCTAAGAAAGTTAAATTGCTTGATAATGCGGATGACTGGGCAGTCCAATCTATTCGAGCACTTGCCTCTCAAGGAATCGTAGACCCTGATACTTCGATCAACACGGACGGATCCTTTATTTTCCGTCCGAAGGATCTGTTACTGCGCCAAGAAGCAAGTGCCTTGCTCGATTTAGCCTTTGGCTATTATGCCCTACCTATTATACAGAAGTAGGTATTTATACAAACATGAATCATGATAAATATTTAGGAGGAGTGTTCCATCTGCATCAAGCTAAAGCAAAAAGCAAATGTCGATAATTAAAAACCATTATGGGACAAAAACTCCATCAAAAGGCAGTAAAATAAATAACCGATTCCTTAACGTACAGGGGATCGGTTAATTTATGTCTAAAATGTGTCTAAACGTACAATTTTCTTTTTTTGATATGGTGACCCCTTGTAGACCGTTCATATAGCTTCCCCCCCTTTCTATAATCGTATCATACTTAAATTTAAATACTGGCTTATACACGTATTTCTCATATAGCCATTGAAAAGGAATCTCCTAGTATTACGGATTTGTTTTTTATTACAAGAAAGCTCATTTTTTCGTTTTGGGGTAATTCTGAATTCTTAAGTTGATGGGCATGGGGTATTTTGTTTTGTTAGCTTGATAGTGATGTGGTGATACCCCATTAATTAGATATAGTATGTGAAATTTTAAAAAAAGACACTCAATTCGAGTGTCTTTTCTTTTTGTAGATATTATTATTGAAGATTTACTCGAACTTCTTCTTCTGATAAGGAAATTGGTTTGAAGATTAATTGAAGCTTAGGATCTCCTTGTTTTGATTCGAAAGCAATAGTTCCAGTTATTTTCCCATTTTGTGCAAGTTTTCCAAAATTCAATTGAGTATCTTGGTTAATCATAGTTAACGTTGGATCTACAATATTTCCTTCACTGTTTTGTAAACTGAAATCGTGAGCATTATAATGTATTTCTTCTTTGCCGCCGTTTTCTATAGTTACATTAGCGATTAAAAATTCATGACCCTCTTTAGGTTTATCGAATTCTCCACCTGGAGACTTTTCAACATTTGTAACAGTTAATTTGTGATTTCCAAGTTTAATTGTTTCGCCAACTTTAAATTTTTTTTTCTCTTCTTTCTTTTCAGTTGTTTGTTCTGTTTTTGTATCATTTGATACTTTCTTGGCAGTTTCTTCTGTATCACTACATCCCGCTAGACTTATAGCAAGCGCTCCAGTTATAACGAGTGTACCCATCTTCTTATACATTTCGTTTCCTCCAATTATGTAAAATGTATGATTCCTGAACTATCATAACAAATATGGTTACAACTTTTTTGTCAAATTATGTCGAACATAAATAAAAAAAGAGAGCATAAGCTCTCAGATGGAAAATGTTTCTTCTACAAGGGGTCACCATACATGCCCATCAACTTAAGAAAACAAGTTACCCCCAAAACGATAAAAATAAATTTCAGGTTTATAAAAACACAAAATTTCCATTTAGAGGGTACTTTAAAATCTTAGCTTGATGAACATAAGGATGTTTTGCTAGCTTGATAGCAAAATATATAAGGTTTTTCACTAAAATGGGTCGCCAGTCATTACAGTCATAAACTCCTTAAAAAACTGTTCATAATTCATTTGTATTGCAATCCTATGTTTTGGACGATTACCGAATGTTTCTGGTTCAAAAGTAGATCTAAAATCTCCTATACTTTGTCCTCGTACAGTATCAAGTGCATTAACCATCACTGCTGATTGATGGTACGTAAAAATATCATCACGATTAATCGCAATCAAAGTGAGCACATCATGAACCGGGCTACCTTGTATTCCAGGAACTTTTTTTTGATAAAATTGATAATAGTAATAGTCTAAAAGAGGCTTTAAAAACTTAGTTTTTCCTTTAGAGTGAATATAATTGACCATTTCTGGTGTTACGATAGCTGATTGTGTAACATTCAAAGGATAAATTGATAGATTTTTTGCGTATCTCATTACAATATTGGCTGCTACAGGATCGCCATAAAAGTTAGCTTCGGCAATGGGGGTAACATTTCCTGGATATAGAAAAGCTCCTCCCATAATATAATAAGAATGTACATATTCCATCACATCTCCATAAAGGAGAAATAAAGTTGCAAGTGAAGTTAGCCTTCCGGTATTCACGATAATAAGTTCATTTTTATACTGCTTAATAAGTGTGAGAACCTCAAAAAAATTCTCAAATGTTTGAAGCTCTAGTCCTGGATAAATGGGTCCTATCCCAAATTTACCGTGAACTTCTGGATAAAAAGTTTCAGCTTCTGAAGACATGGAATGCTCCGCCCCACCAAAAACTTTTATATATTCTTTTCCTACACTTTTAAGTAAAAAGCGAACATTTCTAACAACTTCAGCTTTAGGTACGTTCCCATAGTCTGCAACAATTCCCATAACATCAATTTTATCTGTCAAATGCGCATATATGATAGCTATCGTATCGTCAATTCCGAAATCTCCAAAAAACAGTACTTTTTTCCCCATACAATGTTGCTCCTTAATTTTACTAGTTTTTAAAACGGATTATAATTATGTATCGTAGTATAAGATTGTTCCCATGTCTTTTTGTAGCACTGTGTATGAATGAATTCATCTAGTTAACATACACTTTCGTTAATAATGAACAAATTCCTTTTGTATGAAATTAAATAGTATGTAATTACTAATCTTAATGTGTTTTTTCTGATACCTTATGCTCATCAAGTGGCCCTCAAAATGAATAAAATACGTTATTCTTTCTGTAGAATCATAGGAAAGGATGGCGTTTTTTATGTCTGTTTCTGTGTCTGACGAGTTACAACTATTTGCTCAAGAGATTCAAAGTTTTTTATCTCCAAATACCTTACAAGATCTTGCTAGAGATGTTGGTTTTGTACAACGAACCAGTAAGTACCAAGCAAAAGATTTAGTAGCTTTATGTGTATGGGTGAGCCAAAATATAGCTATGACTTCTTTAACTCAGTTATCTAGCTGTTTAGAAGCATCAACAGCAGTACTCATCAGTCCTGAGGGACTGAATCAACGATTTAATAAGGCGGCTGTCCAACTTTTACAACACCTACTAGCCGAACTTACTAAGCAAAAAATTGGCCGTATCTATGCCGATTTCTTCTCCATACACTTCTGTTTTTAAGCGTATTCGTATTTTAGATTCAACTGCATTTCAACTCCCGGATGTATTTTCATCGGTTTATCCAGGTGCAGGAGGATGCAGCCATACAGCTGGGATAAAAATTCAACTTGAGTATGATTTGTTAAGTGGACAGTTCCTACATATTCATACAGGTCCAGGTAAACAACATGATCGCACTTATGGCTCTCTGTGTGCCCCAACTGTGACAGCGAATGATTTATGCATCCGAGATTTAGGCTATTTTCATTTAAAAGACCTTCAATATATACAAGATAAAGAGGCCTACTATATCTCTCGTATCAAGTCGAATACACGTATTTATCAAAAAAATCCTAATCCTGATTATTTTCAAGATGGAAGAATTAAGAAAGGTACAGAGTATATACAGATAGATATGGAGACGTTAATGAACTCCCTTCAACCAGGACAAACATGTGAAATAGCTGATGCTTATGTAGGAATGATTGATAAAGTGCCAGCTCGTGTAATTGTTCATCGATTAACAAAACAACAGCAACAAAAACGATTACAGGATCAAGCTGTAAGAGAAAAAAAGAAAGGAATGAAGTATTCTCCTCGTAGTAAACGACTCAGTGGTATCAATGTATATATGACAAACACCCCTACAGATATTGTCCCGATGGGACAGGTACATGACTGGTATTCTTTGCGTTGGCAAATCGAAATTTTATTTAAAACGTGGAAGTCATTCTTTCAAATTCATCATTGTAAAAAGATAAAACCAGAACGATTGGAGTGCCATTTATATGGTCAATTGATTGCCATTCTACTCTGTTCTTCTATCATGTTTCAAATGCGCCAATTGCTCCTCATGAAGAAAAAACGAGAGCTTAGTGAGTATAAAGCCATATATATGATTAAAGACTATTTTCTTCTTCTATTCCAAACTATACAAAAAAACACCCAAGAGCTATCAAAGGTGTTACTTCGCCTGTTCAATCTCCTACAGCAAAACGGGCGGAAATCTCATCGATATGAGAAAAAAACGGTCTTTGATATATTAGGTGTCATTTACAATTGTACTCTGTCTGATAATCAAGCCGCTTAATTCAAAAAAGTGAAACCCGTTAGGGTTTATTTCGTATGCAAATCTTTCAATCACCTACACTTGCCCTTTAGAAAAAAGAAACAATCTCGCCTAAAATTGACTTTGCATAAGCTTAGCTTGATAGTGATGGGGTCCCGCCACACATCCATCAACTTAAGAATTTTATAGTACTCCAAAAATAATAAAATTGTACATTTTCACCTGGAGATGCCAATTTTCTCATTTTGGGGTCTTTATGTTCTGATGTGAATACATAAAAACAAGTAAAAGGAGTAGCAAAGCTGAAAAAAATGTTTTAATTTGAAGATGACTATCATGCCCTGTGGAAAAAATATTGTTTTCTAAAAGAATCTGTCTATTTTTGAGAAAAAAAGATTGGGAAGGGAACGAGTGAAAATAAAAAGAATACATCTACATAAATATTTTCAGAATATTGGGGGAGTTTTTATGAAGAAAAAGAAGTTGCTATCAATCACTGCATCAACTTTACTGCTTACATTTTGTATAGGCGGTTTTAATACTGCCGAGGCAGCTGGAACTCCAAAGTTTCAAATGCCTTTTCCTTGTGGACAGAAGTGGGAAGGACAAACTCGTTCTAATCATAGTCCAGCAAATTCTGTTGATTTTAACCGAGCAAACGATGAAGGAGATACTGTTGTAGCATCTGCTTCTGGCACAGTATCAAGAGTAGAAAATGAGGGAAATAGAAGTTATGGAAAATGGATTGAGATCAATCATGGAGACGGTTGGACTACTCGCTATGCACACTTAAGTACACAAAGCGTTAAAAAAGGACAAAAAGTTACGATAGGACAGAAAATTGGAACTGTGGGCAATACAGGAGGATCAACAGGTGCTCACCTTCATTTTGAACAAAGTTATCAGGGACAAGTCAAAAAAATTTCATTTAACGGCTCTCAAATTCATTATTGGGGTACAAAATCCTATACAAGTAAGAATAGTTGTAAAAAATAAATAGTAAGATCTTATTTCTTATACAATATGTGTTTCTTAAAGGGGTCACCTTACATTGTACTGACCCCTGTCAAGTAGACAGTAATTAAAACGCATAGTTAAGAAGTCTGAGTTCGATATTCGTATGGACTCAGGTTTTTTAACTTCTTTTGAAAACGATGATAGTTATAAAAATGAATATATTTATGTACGGCAAGTTTAACTTCTTCTACTGAACGAAATGAACTCAGATTAAAACATTCCGCTTTGAAATGAACGAATTTAATATTTTTCGGCACCAATCATCCCAATAGAGTAAACTCTATTGGGATAAATTATTGAACCTGATGTAAAAGTATTTCACAGCGTCTCATAGGACTTGTTTCAAAATAGGAGAGAAAATATAAGAGAAATAGGTTATATCTTTCTTGTGCAATTTAAAAATTATGAAATATTGCATAATTTTTTAAAAATTAAACCAACCGAATTATTAAATGTAGTAAAATATTACTTGTGGATACATTCTATAAAGCAGATTCGTTTTTAAAGGCGTAACACATCAATAAATTAACTTTATAGATGTGGTGTCATTCTACATTGATCTCAATTCTCTTGTATTTGTACACTAACAATCTGGTATAAATAATTGATTCTGTTTTATAGGATGTGTTTACACGTATAACTGGGGAAAAATACGGATATATTCATATTAAATTGAAGTGGTTCAAGTCAGAGAAAGACACTCGAGAGGGTGTCTTTTCTTATTAGGGTCACCATACATGCCCTTTAATTTAAGAAATTTTAATACCCCCAAGTACCAAAAAATGAAGTCTCATTCGTATAATTAAGTGATTTTTATGAACGTTTTTCTATTTATAAAATAGTAAGGTTCTGGATTCGCTTACGATAATTAATTGTAACTGTATATCGTTTTAAAATTAAAATTAGGTATAACTTCAGATGTGAAATAAATGGAAATTCACAAATGAAAAATAACGGCTTCTTTTATAAATAAAGGAAGCCGTTATCTGGATAAAGTTACTGGTTTTATAGATGATGAATACCCAGCCTGTAGATACTATCATATTTATTTACAGAAGACATTCTGCAATAAATTCCAAAAACCATGTGACATTTCTATTTTTAAGTTTTCAACAACCAGCCCACAACCACAACACGTAAAAATATAGTATGTATCTTTTTATTATGTAAAAATTATTTATCTAGGTAATATGAAAGGCCTTGATGTGGGTTTGAAACAAAGGCACGATGTTTTGAATAAAGTTGCGACGTTTCTAAAAAAGATACGATGCTTTATCTTTTCAATCAGAGACTTCTATATTAATAAAGGGGTTTAAAAGTAATGAAAAAAGCCTACTTTATATAAGAAGGTGTCGGTTTAAAATAAAGATGTACTGTTTTGAAATTATCAATACCTAAAACGTAAAAGGTGTTTCATTAAAAAATAGTTCTAGACTGAAAAGAAGCTTTCTGTACCTAAAGGCGAATGTGTTGGACGAGATGACTGGCGGAGTTGGAAGACAGCAGCGTATAAGAAAACCGCCTGTGAGGGCGGTCAATTTTTTACGTAGTAATGGAGTTCATGTAATCATCTGAAAAATGTATCTTAATGAGGCGCATTAAAATATGTCATTTTAATTTAACACTTTTATGATGTCATCTACAAATATTTTATCGATTTCATGTCCTTGGTTTGTTTGTTCTGAATCCATAATTATTCCTTGTGATTTCTCTTTGTCAATCCACAAATAGTATGTTTGAGTTGTTCCACTTAAAAAGTGAACATTTACTTTGTAATTTGACTTTTGCGTATTAGATGTATTTGAAAGTGTATTAAAGTTTGTATGTTGGATAGCGTTCACGAAAGCTCCAACATCAAATTGCTTTACGAATATGTAGGTCTTATCCCCCTCAACTTCAATAAATTCAATAGATTTATCTTTTATGGAGTGTATTCCTTCACCATCCTCCGCTGTATTATGAAGTACAATACCCTCTTCTGACTGGGCGCAATCTCTTAGCATATATGCTATACCATGTGTTTCTTGAGGAGTAACAAGCTTATTACATATATCCTTTCTATAATCGTTTTTGTACTTGTAAGTAAAAGTGAATTTTTCATCTTTATAAGTTACAGTTTCTAAAGTTGGTACTTTTGCTTCCTCGTCAGTTAAATAATTTTTAATTTGTATTTCGTCATTTTTCTTATTTTTTACATTTTGAGAAAATGTTCCAAATCGTTCTAGATTTTTAGATTTTTCTTTAGGTATATGTATAACAATCTCATCTTTTTTCACTTCAGTGGATGATTTCTCATTGTCATTACTACACGCAGTTAAAGAAGTGAGTGCTAAGCATAATGCCCCAACAATCAATGGTTTCTTCAAATTGAGTTCCTCCTAAAACATATTATGTATTTGATTATAACAATAATTCGCTATTTTTCCCTGAAAAACTTGCGCTTCGAATAGTTTAAGTTTAGACCACTTATCTCTATATGGGGTACGGAAACGCTTCTGGGTATGAGGGGCTACTCTAGGATTTAATTACAAGTAAAAAAAGAACTTTATTCAAGTTCTTTTAATCTACAAAAAACATAGAAATTGCCGAGTGGCTCAAAAAAGAAGTAATCGTTGCCGTCCCCCTATAAAAGGCTACAGAAATTTGCTAAGCGTATATTTTTGTTAAAATGTTGGCGGTACGCCATGGCCATCAAGCTACACTTATGTAAAATCAATTTCAACTTAAGAGCTTTCTATTTTCTGAAGACTAAGTATAAATTATTTAAAAGTTTGCACAAGAAATAAACCCTAAAGGGTTTCGTTTTTTTAATTAAGCTACATGATTGTGAGGCTTGGAACAATTGTACACGACGTCTAAAATATCAAAGACTGTCTTTTTCTCATATCGATGAGATTTCCGCCCGTTTTTGTGTAAAAAATCGAACAGACGAAGCAAGAGCTTTGATAGCTCTTGGATGTCTTTTTGTAGAGCTTGATAAAAAAGTGGATAATAATCTTTAATGATATAAACAGCTTTATATTCACTCAATTCTCGTTTCTTCTTGATGAGAAGTAATTGGCGCATTTGAAACATAGTGGAGGAACAAAGAAGGATGCTAATTAATTGTCCATATAGATGACACTCTAATCTTTCCAGTTTTACAGAGTTACATTGATGAATTCGAAAAAATGATTTCCATGTTTTAAAGATAAGTTCAATTTGCCAACGTAATGAGTAAAAATCATATACTTGTTCCTTTTGTAGACATTCCAAAGGAATATTCGTAATGTAAAAGTTAATTGCACTGAGACGTTTACTGCGTTCCTTATAGGTAATTTGCTTCTTGTGTTCTTTAGATGCTAAATCCTTTTGCCTACGTTTCATTTGCGTCTCAGTTAATTTATACAGAATTAGTCTTGTAGGAAGCTTTTGATACATTCCGATATAAATATCAGGAATTTCATATGTTTCACCTGGCTGTAATTGCTCAATAAATTGCTCCATATCTAGTTGGATGTACTCAGAATGTTTTTTTATCGTTCCATTCTGAAAGTATTCAGGCTCTTTGTTTTTCTGATATATACGAGTATTGAGCTTAAGTCGTAAGATGAAATAAGCATTGTACTTGTCTATGGTATGTAAATCTTTTAAGTCGAAGTATCCTAAGTCCCGTATACATACATCTTGCGGTTGAAGAGATTCGAGACAAGTAGAACCGTAAATTTTATCATTGTGCTTTCCAGCACCCACATGAACATGTAGAAATTGACCACTTAACAGATCGTACTCTAATTGAATTTTCATACCGGCACTTTGACCACTACCTCCTGAGCCTTGGTATGTAGAAACGAATTTATCTGGAACCTGAAAATGTGTAGAATCTAATACACGAATACGGTGAAAATAGTTTGTATACAAAGTTGAAATCTTGCTAGAAGAACAAAATTGTTGATGAAGTAAATACGCTAATACTTGTTGTAAAAACTGCACAGCTCTAGAATTAAAACGTTGATTGAGTCCTTCTGGACTCATAGAAATACCTGTGTTAGCTTCTAATAGACTACATAGTTGTGTCAATGAAGTGTTTGCTATGTTTTCGCTTAACCAAACACAAAGAGCTACTAAATCTTGTGCACGATATTTACTTTTCCGTTGAACAAATCCTATTTCTCTAGCTAACTGATCTAAAACATGTGGTGACATATGTCGTTGTAATTCTTTAGAAAATAATTGTAGTTCATCAGAAATCGATAGATTCATACAAAAACGCCATCCTTTCCTATGATTCTACAGAAAGAATAGCGTATTTTTTCATTTTAGGGAGGATTTTATTTTATTAGCTTAATAGCGTTGGGTTGCCGCCTGAATTCCAAAAAGCCCCAAATTTATTTTTAATTATAAAAACTATGACAAAATTTATCCGTTTTTTTCCGTTTTTCCTTTTTGCCTACTTGCTAAATTCAGCAAGTAAGATATTTTTAAAAGGATTAGGACTGTCAGTTCTACCCAAACTATTCCAATTGACGACCAACGTATGCTTGCCTCCAAGTTTACCTCCAACAAGAGTAGTAAACCCTAGAATGCCACCTGTGTGTCCCCATATCGAGACACCGCTTGGAAGCTTAGTTTCATAGATTCCAAGACCATATCCATCGATTCCTTCTTTTCCTGTAGGAACTGTAGTAAGCATTTGTTTTAGTTGCTGTTCTTTCAGTAATTTGCCACCGAGCAAGTAAGAGAAGAATTTGTTTAAGTCGTCAGCAGTAGAAATCATATCTCCAGCAGAGCTACCTGCACTTGGGTTATAATAAGTAACGTCTTTTAGCTCACTTGCTCCGTCTGGTTGGACATATCCACGGGCATGGTTGGTGCCTGGAATAACGCTTGAATTGCCAGGTAGGAATGTATTCGACAATTCAAGCGGTTCAATAATCCGATTTTCAATCTCTTCCGCATAGCTGTTTCTGGTTACTTTTTCAATAAGAATACCCAGTAATACATATCCTGTGTTTGAATAAGACCATCCATCTCCTGGGGAAAAGTCTGGGGGCAGAGAAATCCCCATCTTCACTAACTCTTCAGCCGTATACGATTTTTTTGTATCCGTAAAATCAGCGTCTTTTGACCTTGAGTATTCAGCGATACCACTTGTATGGTTCAATATGTGCCGAATAGTAATCTTGTTACCATCATATCCATTTCCTTGAATGGCACCAGGCAACCATTTTTCGATGTAGTCGTCTAGATTCAGGCGATTCTCTCCAGCTAATTGAAGTATAACCGTTGCGGTGAACGTCTTCGTCACACTCCCAATGCGAAAGCGAAAATCTGTTTTCATTGGCTTCTTGGTTCTCAGATCCGCTATCCCAGCGGCATACCCCCACGTTTTTCCACCCTCAGAAGTTTTAGCAAGTATCCCCGGGTATCCAAGTTGCAATGTATCCCGCATTGCTTGCTTGACGGAAGTACGATCTCGTTGAGTATTTGTTTGTAACGAACTAGATACATTTTGAGTGGGCTCTGCTTTTACAATTGAGGTTGGTGTTGTATATAACAGGGAACTTCCAGCTATTAAAAGGGCCAGACTTGCAAATGTAATTTGACTACGTATTTTCATAAGGCATTCCTCTCCTCTATTCATAGTGTATAGGTGGCTGTTTACTGTTCCTTACCTCCTAGGCTTAGGGAAAAGGCCCTCACTCATATAGATTAAAGCCCCAGTACAAAGGTATCTATCAATATCAACAATTTGAGCCATTTAAATCTCCATCCCTTCTATAACAAAATTATTTAAGGGTATGAAAGCATATTATGTATCCTTAGTTATTGTTAGGAGTAACACAACATGAGACATACCCTCAGCCCATATTTTACTTTATTTATCCATAATATGTATTGAGAAAGAATGTAAATTCGAATCATTTCCGTACCCCAACTATTGATCGTCTTTTTCACCTATTATCATTAGATATTTAGAATTTCATTATAAAAAACAACCAATCCCTTAACGTACTGGAAGCGGTTGAAAAATGTATCTAACGTACAATTTACTTTTTTTGATATGGTGACCCCATCGCCATCAAGCTAAGGTTTTGAAGTACCCCCTAAATGAAAATTTTCTTTCTCTACAGTTAGTTACTCTGAAAAGTCAGCTCATTTTTTCGTTTTGGGGGCATTATAAAATTCTTAAGTTGATGGGCATGAGGCGATACCCTTTTTTGCAACGAAGAATGTAGCAATTGATAATGAATTAATTACCCAAGAATCTGTTAATCAATTAGAAAGAAAAGTTGAACAAAGAAGGAGTACAGTTACTAAGCAGACCGAATCTAAAGTGGTTGATCAGGAAAAACAGTTTGAGCCATTCGCGAATTTTGCACAATTCCAAAATGTTGCAAAGAAAAAAACAAGAGGTGGAATTGAAACGATAGATGGCATGCTTACACAATTCAATAAAGAAAAACTTGAGAACGAGAAGTGATTTTTTATTGGCCTATATCCTTTACGCAGATAGTCACAAGAGTTAATATGTATAACATATAAACTAAAGAATAGTTGTTATAAAATTCGTAACAAAAATTCATATGAAGGGTATTAAAAGTATGGAGAAAAAAATTTTATCTGAGACAGTAAATGACATGATATTATCTGGTAAGAAAGTTGATACAATTAAAAATAAAGATGAAATTAAAAGAGTATTTGCCAATGAAGGAATACCCTTTTTTGATAAAATGATTGATTTTCAAGTATCATTTGGTGGCATTTGGTATAAAATTGGTGAAAGATTTTATACAGGTTTCCGAATGGATATGTTTTTCTTCAATGAATTTGAAGAAAAATATGAACTTAAATTTTTTAAAAAAGAAAACGGAAAATACTATGTTCAATGTATGGATTATCATTATGCAGGAGATTTTGGACCTTGTATTGATGAGGATGGGAAAATATATCATTTCTGCATGGGACGTTTTTTCATTAGTGCTGAAAATATAGAAGAATTTTTAGACGATGATGCAATTAAATATTATATGGTTAATAAGCATAAAAATTGGCTAACACGTGGGGCTAAAATTAGTGAAATTGATGAGTTTAAAAAAACGGAAGCTTTAAATAAAATTAAGAGAGAATCATTTTCAGATAAATATTTTGAGTGGTGGTGCAATACCGAAGAAACAATTTTCGTAAGAATTGATTTAGTAAATAAATATAGTTATGCAGAAGTATATTGTAAAGACCAAAAGATATTAGAGCAATTGTATAAGTCGGACATACCAGTAAGTGTTTTTCCACCTAATAACTGAAAATAAATATTAATATTGAACCAAAGTAGTTTATTTTAGGGGTCCGGCCACATCGCCATCAACTTAACACAAATAAACTACCCCCAAACGATAAAATTGAGCAATTTATACAGAATTATCGTTTGGGGGTAGTCCTAAATTCTTAGCTTGATGGGCATGTGGCAGGACCCCTAATATCTATTAATAAAAGCAGTTTTTCTCGGATAGTTGAGGGCATCATCCTCAAAATAGATGGATATATATTCAAATAATAATATTATAATATAACATTAAAAAATATACGCCAAGCCTATGATTATGCATCCGTCTTGGCGCTTTCCTTTAAACAATACCTAAGTTCGGTTTCAGTCTTCGATCGCTTGGTAGACCGTGATCCAGAAGTCTTGGATAAGATGCGATGAGTCCGGAGTGGACATCCCAACCTGGGTGAACAGGATTCCAGTAAACTGTTTGTCTGGATCAGCGTAAGCTGCAGTGCCGGTTCCGCCATCCCAGCCGAACTGACCGATAGACGCGTAGTCTCCAAGATAGGTACGCACCGCCATCCCAAAGCCCCAGCCGCCTTGTATCCCTTGTCCAAACGACAAATGGACGTTGTTTTTGGCCAAATCGTCTCGGTATACTTGTTGTTCAGGAGTAAGACGGTTGGTGGTCATCAGCCGGACTGCAGGTCGGGACAGGATCCGTTTGGTTCCGTGCATCCCTTTGTTCAACAGCATCTGCAAATACGCGTGATAATCGTCGACGGTTGCGAGCAGCCCACCACCGCCTGCTTGGAATGCTGGAGGTTTGCTGTATCGTCCGCCTGCACCCTCATCCCACACGATGAACTCACCTGTCTGCGGATCAGGGTTGAAGGCAGGTGGAAGCCGGTCAATCTTGCGCTCAGGCACGTAGAAGCCAGTGTCCTTCATTCCCAGTGGATCGAAGATGCGTTCGCGCAGGAACGACTCGAATATCTGACCCGTGACCCTGGCAACAAGCACGCCGAGCACTTCAATACTGATATGATACTGCCACCGCTCTCCGGGCTGGTAGCTTAGCGGAAGTGCACCTAGGCGACACATAAACTCATCTGGATCGGGCATATCCTGCCCTGGCGTGTCGAATATCCCACTCTCGAAGAACGCGTTCATGATCGGAGAACCCATCAACGTGAGATCCACTCCGAGCCCGAATGTGGAGGTCAACAGGTCTCGTACAGTGATAGGACGCCGTGCTGGGACGGTCTCTTCCAGCGGACCATCGGGCCGTTTCAACACCTGCCGGTCGGCGAGTTCGGGCAGCCATTTGTCTACTGGGTCGTCCAAATGCAGTTTGCACTCGTCGAGCAGAACCATTACCGGTGAAACTGCGATCGGCTTGCTAGTGGACGCCAATCGAAAGATCGTGTCCCGACGCATTGGTGCGCCACCATCATGCCTCATTGTTCCAAGCGCTTCGACGTGCGTCTCGCCGTTTCGGCTGACTAAGGCGACGAGCCCAGGAATCTTTCCAGAATCGACATGCTGCGCCAGTACATTGCGCATTTTGCGCAACCCTGTTTCAGAAAAGCCTTTATTGTTTTGTCCCATTTTGTTCTCCTTTAGTTTAGATTGAGATTTCTAATACATATTGGCTAACAATTATTAGTTCTTCAAATAGAAAAATTCCCCTTTTTAATAATTTCGACAAAATGTATTTATGTATATGGGGTCACCATACATCACTATCAACCTAAGATAAATTTATATCCATAATTCACAGAAAACGTTATTCTTTTTGTAGAAATATACAGAAAGGATGGCGTTTTTTTATGAATCTTTCGATTCAGGATGAATTTCATTTGTTTGCTGAAGAACTACAGCGATATTTATCTCCCGATACCCTTCAACAACTTGCACAGGAAACAGGTTTTGTAAACGTAAAAGTAAATATGGGGCACGAAATTTGGCTGCTTTATGTATTTGGATTAGTCAACATGTAGCAAGCGATTCTCTCACTCGGTTATGTAGTCAACTTTATGCGAATACAACTACACTCATGAGTCCAGAAGGACTTAATCAACGCTTTAACCGATGCGCTGTTTTATTCCTACAGTGTGTATTTTCTCGTTTAGTTAAAAGCCAACTAAACGGTTCATCTCAAATTCCAAACCAATACACTTCCTATTTTCAACGTATACGTATTTTAGATGCTACTATTTTTCAAGTACCCAATCATTTAGCTCCTATTTATCCTGGTTCAGGAGGATGTGCACAAACAGCCGGTATTAAGATTCAACTAGAGTATGATTTACATAGTGGGAAATTCCTCAATTTTCAAATGGAACCAGGTAAAAATAATGATAAAACCTTTGGTACAGAGTGTTTAGATACCTTATGCCCAGGAGATTTATGTATTCGAGATTTAGGATATTTTTCTCTAAAAGATTTAGACCAGATGGATCAACGAGGGGCATTCTACGTTTCACGGTTGAAATTAAATAATAGAGTATATGTAAAAAATGAATCGCCAGAATTATTTCGGGATGGGACAGTTAAAAAGCAATCTTTATATGTTTTACTTGACCTTGAAGATATCATGCATCAGATAAAACCAGGAGATACTTATGAAATTCGGAATGTCTATGTTGGACAACAAAAATTACCCTCACGAGTTGTAATATACAGACTTACATCAACTCAAATTCATAAACGTAGGAAACAGCAATCTTATGTTGAAAAGAAAAAAGGAGTTACATACTCTGAAAGAAGTAAACGTTTAACAGAAATCAATGTTTATATTACCAACATACCATGGGAAATTATTCCGATGGAACAGGTCCATGATATCTACTCACTACGTTGGCAAATAGAAATTGTATTTAAAACATGGAAGTCTCTATTTGGTATCAATCATTGTCACAATATTAAGCGAGAGCGTCTAGAATGTCATCTTTATGGACAGTTAATCGCTATTTTTCTTTGTTCTTCTACTATGTTCAAAATGCGACAGTTGTTACTACAAAAAAAACAAAAAGAATTAAGTGAATATAAAGCAATTTATATGATTCAAGATCATCTATACTTAGTATATAAGGCTATCCAACAAGACACCCAAGAAGTATCAAAAACTTTCCTTCGTCTGTTTGACTTCTTACAGAAAAACGGACGGAAATCCCATAGATATGAGAAAAAGACAGTCTTTGATATTTTAGGCATTGTTTATCAGTGCACTGTATCCAATCTAAAGCGGAAAACTGCATAATCTTTAAAAATATACCTAATCAAGGTTTATTTGGAATGCGTATTTTTAAAAACAAATAAACAAACTATCAAGCATGTGGGCATCAAGAACGGAAGTTCGTGGAATACCCAACCTTAGCTTGATGGGCATGTGATGTTACCCCTTTTTGGGATTTATGTTAATAATACCTTATGATGTGGTAAAATTTAGGTGTTCTATTAATGTGAATATACATGAAGTTTAGAAAAGAAAGAGGAGGATTTTTATGGTCAATAATTATATAAATAAAAAAGATCATCTTTTTTATAAAAAACGTTTTTATAATGTTTTAGCCTCAATTCCTTTTGTAGTTATCACTCTAATAGTAACTTATTTATCAGATTTGGGATTAACTTTTTTGCAACCTTAACTGGAATTTCAGTAATAACTTTATTAATTCAGTTCATTTATTATTATTCAAATTGGAAAAAATCTCTTAAGTTAATGGTTTTATGAATAAAAAGTCTCTTCAGAAGATCTGAAGGGACTTTTTGAGATTTTTAGATACATGGACTACTGATAAGTGGGATTATGGTAACTAAAATTTATAAGAATAACCCCTTACCACTTCAAAGGTAAGGGGTTATTCTACTGCTGTTGTATAGAATAAATAAAGCTATTTTTTTTGTTTTATTTTAGAAATTCCAAATCCAATAGCAATGCCAATTATTATACCCAGAGCAAGGTTATTAATAAGCAACCCGAAGGTTGTCCCCAAGCACATTCCTATAGATATTCCAATTACCGTTTTTGCATCACTTTGTATATTCTTATTCAAAAAGATATACCTCCTTTCTTTTAAACTATAAATTGTAAGGTTCAAACAAATGACATATTTATAGTGTCGTAAAGATAAATAACAATAAATTAAATTAATTATATAATAAAATTAATTTAATTTGCGCATCTATATTATAAAGGCTTAATTTATAATTCTTTGAATGTATACTTTTATTTATATTTTTGAGGATACCAAGGGAGTTGGGATTAATCTAACGAGATTAAAAAAATGAAAGTAAACTTATGGGTAAAAGTTTACTTTCGATTTTTTAACATTTACAACTAATTTTGTAATAAATTTCTCAATATAGATATAGCTGTTATAGGGGTCACCATACATAGCCATCAACTTAAGAAATTGATTGCTCCCCACAACGATAAAAATAAACTTGGTTACCATAAAAGACATCACGTTTTCATTCTGAAAGCATTATAAAAGTTGATTATGCAGGTACCGATTATTAAAGAAATAATGCAATAAGATTAATCGCTACATCAATAAAGATAATGTATATAAAAAAACACCTTTCATTAATGACTAATGAAGGGTGTTTTGAATTAATATTATAGTTCATCTTCTTCCGCTTTTTTACTATTATATTTACTATATCCATTCATGCATAGGCCAAAAAAAACGCCGCCTATACTGTTCCCAATAAGGTCCCTCATGGTAATTGATTCTCCAGATAAATGTGTTAATAAAGTATATAAAACAAAGAAAATAAAGCCTGAAAATATCGATTTTCGTATCAATGTTTTATTATTTGCAAAACGTAAGTATATTTTTTTGACTCTCATCATTATAACTATATAAAGTGATGTCGTTAAAAGAATAATTAAAGCTAAAATACCAAGTGATGTAACCTCTTTATTTAAAATCAAATCATATAGGATAGCTCCAAAACAGATAAAAAGAGCTAGAATTCCGGCGTTTGCCATTATTTCGAAGGCAGTATTTTGTTCTCGTTCATCAACAGAAGTACCTTTTCCGAAAAGATATAATTTTAATAACTTAGACATTAATCTTCCTCCCAAAATAAATCATTTAATGTAACACCTAGACTTTTACAAATTTCAATACATAATTTCAAAGATGGGTTGTATTCGCCTTTTTCTATTAGACCGATTGTCTGTCTACTTACGTTTGTTAATTTTGCTAATTCCCCCTGTGTCATACCCTTTTCAAGTCGAATTCGCTTTACTTTGGTAAGCATATTAGAAGCCTCCAATACATTTATTTCCTTTGTAATATATATATTACATTAGTAATATATATACGTCAATGGTTAGAGGTTTTAACACCTTATATTTCCAGGGATATCCCTCTATACAAATCAACTTTATAAATTTGTATCCTATGACCTTCTTTTGTTTTAATACGCATATGTGCATTGGCTTTTTGTATCATTTGCATAAAGTTTGGTAATTTAAAAAAATTGATAATTTGTATGAAAGTTGGATAAAAACTGTTTCTTATTTTTGAAGAGATCTCTAAGGATTTAAGTTACTTTTCAAAGCTACAAACAGCTACTATTTTATGATATGAAGTTGTTTTTTAGTTTTATGTAACTTATACTTTACATAAGGTAATATATAAGTTACATTATTCTGTGGAGGGTGTTATATGAAAAATCACGTGAAAATTGCTCGTGTCAAAGCAGATTTAACACAACAGCAGCTTGCTGATGCAGTTGGTATTACAAGGCAAACCGTCAGCTTGATTGAAAAAGGGAAATATAACCCGTCACTAAAGCTATGTTTACAAATTTGCTATGCCGTAAATGCAAACTTAGACGAAATATTTTGGATAAATCAGGAGGATTTTGAATGAAGAAGATTACAGATGAAAGACTCATTTTAAGGAATTTGAAAAATATTAGAATTACGTATATTGTCCAAACAATCGGGATCTTATGTATCCTTGGTTACGAGTTCTTTCAAGGTGGACTTGATGGGATGCGTGAAAACCCACTTTGGATGGTATTTATTTTAACATCTGTTGTATCTGCATATTTATCGATGAGTGTTAGTGTGGAACATGAAAAGGAAATAAAAAATCCAAAGAAATCACTTATTGTTAGTATGGTAGTACTAACTATTATTGTAGTGACTGTTGCATATCTTATTTCTATTACACCAAACTTTAGCTGGATTGATGGTCTATTATTAGGAGCTATTGTATTTATTTGTGGATTTATACCGCTGTATTATGTATATAGATTAAGAGTAAAGCAAGAACAAGATTTAGAAGATGAATAGAGAAAGGTGATAAATTTGGTGTCATTTTTTAAAGAAGCAAAACTAGTTTGCCATATTTGTTTTAAAGAAATTGTTGAAGGGGAAGAATTTATTGTTCGGTTGAACTTACCCACTAAATCAAGAATGCCTGTCGGGGTATTAGATAAAGTATTAGTAAAAAATGCGAAAGAGATTTTGTGTGATCGATGTAATCAGCAGAATACGTCCGAATAATTAATTGTAGCGCACCTTGAAATATTAGATAGCTAAATTTTAATGCCTGCTTATTCAATGATGTATTGAAGTAGTTTTTAACGCTTTTATATGATGGTGTCATGAGTTCTAATCAAACTTTTTTATAAATAATAACTCTAGATGTATTGTGTAGGAATTCGTTTTGATTAATCTTTTTCAAAATGGATTCTTTTTATTTGTTGCAAAATACACGTTCAATTAATATTTTGATCAAACTCTATCCTATCAACATATTGATGGATTGTTCTCACACTCAATTGATTGGAATTTGATTGAAAATCATTATAAAGATATGTTACGTGTAGTGATGTCAATTAAAATGGGACGGATTCATCCTTCCACGATTTTAAATAAGTTAAATACATATAGTAAAAAGAACAAGTTATATCAAGCTTTTCGAGAGTTAGGTAGTGCAATTCGCACTTTATTTTTGTTAAATTACCTATCTAATGAAAAATTGAGAAGTACAATTCAAGCAGCTACAAATAAAAGTGAATCTTTTAATGGATTTGCGAAATGGTTATTCTTTGGTGGAGAAGGAATTATTGCAGAGAATAATCGGGAACGTCAAAGAAAAATCATTAAATATAACCATCTAATCGCTAATTGCTTAATTTTTTATAATGTATTTCAACTTACACGGATTCTTCATGAATATATACAGGAGGGAAATAAAATTGATGCGGAAGTATTGTCTGATCTGAGTCCCTATGTAACATTCCATGTGAACCGCTTTGGAAAATACCGACTAGATTCTAATAGACGTCCTCCAGATATTGAATTTGATATACCTGTATCACCGATTCCAATTGAAGTAGCTGGTTAATCTAAGCAAGAGTGGAGGATAACTCATATAACCTCCTCTCTTGCTTTACGTTTGTGAGTGGCTCCAAAAAGAAGGAATCGTAGCCGTACCCCCAATAGCTGCCTAATTTTTCTGTCTAACTTTCCGGGTTCAGTTCATTATATTTTCTACTTTGTCTTTATATACAATGTATTCTTTCCCATCCACTACTGCTACCACCGCAAATTCATCTTTTGGATTGAACGAAAGCCAGTCAGCCCACATGTTTGTATTTGGTCCTCCACTCCACATGTTATGAACAGTGTTTTTAGTTAAATTCATAACTTTATAAGACGCATTTGGTGCATTTGTTCCAGTCTTTATTTCAAATGTGTATGCGTTATGAATTTTTTTATAAAAGTAGAAAACGTTTGATGGACGAAGCTGATTCATAAGATCCTGTTCTTTTTTCTCTGCAATTTTCATCCCTTCTTGTAATGTGACAACATCTGTTCTTAATGTTTTCCAACTGTCTTTAGCTGAATTCAAGTTAGGGTTTAAGAATTTATATCTATTTTGATCAGCTTTTTGAGATGCTTTATCAATATGTCCCAGTACACTCGAATATTGAGAGTCTAAATCATCCCATTGCGTGGACATATAAGTAAGAGCAGTGATAGCATTATCAATCGTACTATGCATATCACTAATATTATGAAACGCAACTCCAACTACACGATTTAATGTTATTTTATAATCTACAGTCTTACGTAATTCTGTTAATGTAGGCTCTAATCGGCCTAAATTATCTCTTGCTGTACCTATCATTATACCACCAGAAATCAGCGTGGGAATAAAAGGGATCTTTACCATTGTTAATCCATCAGATTCTAATTTTTTATAATAGTTTACTTGTCCTAAAACTTCATCTAAACGCTTTTGGTCAGTCTCCACATCAGCACCTTGGTTTTTTAAAATCGATTGCAATGTCTCTTTATGGCTTCCAAATGCTCTAACATCTTGTCCAATATCGTCTTTTAACTTAGTTAATTCTTGTATTAATTTTTGTGCATGCTCTTGGTTTTGTTGAATTTCACCTCGTAAATCTGTAATTCCTTTTTTTAAAGTATCTTCATTCCCTGTATTAATCGCCTCTACTAATGTTCCATAATGATTATCAAATTTTGTATCATATTCAATAATGTCTGTCAATGTATCTAACAGCTGTTTTTTCACTTGCGTATCCCATGTAACAGCATGTGCTCTTGCATTCTTTTGATCTTGTACAATTTTAATAGGCAAATCTGCATACCCATTAATAGTAATTCCTTCAAAACTCACATCTGGATTATTGATTAATAAATAAGAATATTCATTCATAGATTTTGCAAACATCCCAGCATCTTGCAAAGCTTTTTTCATTTGTTCTTCATTTGCTGAAAGAGACATATCTCCAGTGTTAGTTTGTTCAATTTCACTTGCAAAGGCTGTTACTGGTGTAACTACATTAGCTGTTGTAATAGTTAAAAACGTTGATACAGCGAGTATTTTGTAAGGGAGTTTTTTCATCATTTCATATTCCTCCTATATAGGTTTTGATTGTAAGTTTATTTCTCCTTTAAAAGCGATATCTTTTGAAGCTAGTTCTGCATCGCTATGAATATCATTTCAACTTTGTTTAGCAGCCTTTAAATCATCAAGTATTAAAGAAAATTTATAGTGAAAGGCGAAGTCTTGAATCAGACTTCGCCTTTTCGTTATATAGGGATTTACTAATTATTTTATAACCATTTAACAATGTAATCATAGATTCTCTATGTTTTGAGTAACTTTGCAACGGAACCAATATTTCCTTATTTTTGCGGAGTAACAGATTCCACTTTTAATTCTTTTATCCCTTCTTTTAATGTGACAGCATCTGTTCTTAATGTTTTCCAACTGTCTTTAGCAGCATTCAAGTTAGGTTTTAAGAATTTAAATTTATTTTGATCAGCTTTTTGAGATGCATTATTAATATGTCCCAGTACTCCCGAATATTGAGAATCTAAATCATGCCATTGCGTGGACATATAAGTAAGAGCATTAATAGCATCATCAAGTGCCTTATGCATCTCACTAATATTAATATAGGCAACTCCAACTACACGATTTAATGTTATTTTATAGTCTACAGTCTGACGTAATTCTGCTAATGTAGGCTCTAACTTAGATAAATTATCTCTTGCTATACCCACTATGATACCGCCAATGATCGGTAGGCCCAAAATAGCGCCCTTCATTACATTAAATCCATCAGACTCTAATTTTTTATAATAGTTTACTGAGTCTAAAATTTGTTGTAGACGCTTTTCATCGGCCTCCACATCAGCACCTTGGTTTTTTAAAATCGAACTCAACAGCTCTTTATTGCTTCCAAATGCTCTAACATCTTTTCCAATCTCGTTTCTTAAGTTAGTTAAATCGTCTATTAATTTTTGTGCAGACTTTTGGTTTTGTTGAATCTCACCTCGTAAATCTGTAATCCCTTCTTTTAAAGTCTCTCCATCTCCTGTATTAATCGCATCTACAATTGTTTCATAATAATTGTCAAATGTTGTATCGTATTCAATAATGCCTGTCAATGTATCTAAAAGTTGTTTTTTTACTTGCGTATCCCATATAACAGCATGTGCTCTTGCATTCTTTTGATCTTGTACAATTCTGCCAGGTAAATCTACATATCCATTAATATTAATTCCTTCAAAGTTCACATCTGGATTTTTAATTAACATATAAGAATAGGCATTCATAGATTTTGCAAATAACCCAGCCTTTTGCAAGGCTTCTTTCATTTTCGCTTCATTTGCTGAAAGAGACGTCTCTCCATTGTTCGTTTGTTCAATTCCACTTGCATAAGCTGCTACTGGTGAGACTACAGAAGTTGTTGTCAAGGTTAAAAATGCCGATGCAGCGATTAGTTTGTAAGGGATTTTTTTCATCATTTCATATTCCTCCAATATAGGTTTTGATTGTAAGTTCTATTCTTGTTTAAAAGCGATGTCTTTCGAAATGAATTCTGCATCTTTATGAATATCACTCCAGCTTTGTTTAGCAGCTTTTAAATCATCAAGTATTAAAGAGAATTTATGTTCTTGCATAGAGTCGATATTATCATGTAAATCTGTATAATTGGCCCCCATTTTATTCCATTGTTGTTGGATGCTTGTTAGAGACAGTATTGCTTGATCCACTGTTTGATACAGATCTGTCAAAGTTGCTTTCGCGTTAGTAAGCGAAATAACTGCTTGGCTAGCAAGATCGGCTTTCGTACTTAATTCTCCGATTTTTTTAGAAATTTCGTTATAAGAGTTCATATGATTAGACGCCGTGACACCAGCTGCTGTTCCTAAACCAATACCAGCTGCACCAAGAGCTGCAAGGCCACCAACAACAGCTGGTGTTGCTGTACCGCCAGTCACAACAATTACTACTCCTCCTGCAATGGCTGCAGCAACTAAAATGAATGCTCCTAATCCACCACCAATTGACCATGCTAATACATTGTTAAAATGCTCTGTCTGAGTAGAATGTAGCTTCTCAATTTCAGCTTGCAGTTGTGGAATCAGGGCATTATTTCCGGCTAATAGTGCCGTTAATCCACCTTGCCCATCTGGGCCACCAACATTATTTTTAAACCCTGTAGAATTGTCATACAGTTTTGCTTTAAAGTCTTGTAACATCTTAATTACTTCTGTAACTTCTTTTGAATTTGTATTAATTGTAGTGATTAGATCATTTAGGCCCTCTTTTAACTCTGCTTTATCTTTCTTTTGTACAGCAGCTTCCAATACATCGTAATAATTTTTAAATTGTTCATCGTAATTTACAATATTACGTGCTGTTTTTTGAATCTTCGGCTTCGCTGTATCTAACCAATAATTCGCATTGATTCGTGACAATTCCTGATTAAGGTGAATATTTTTAATTAATTCTGCTCCTTCTGAACCTAAATCAATATTGGATAAATTTATATTTGGTTGTTTAATCATTGTTTTTGCGTACAAATCCATTACAAGAAGATTAGATCCTGTTTGAGCTAATGCTTTCTTCAGCCCTTCAGGCCCTAACTCATAATTCCCTACTTTTTGTTCTTGAGCGGTCTGTTCTTGTGCAAGTACATGAATAGTGTTACCGTTCGTAGCAGTTATAAATGTTGCTAGAGTGGCTACAGCTAACACTTTAAATGGAAGTTTTTTCATAACTATTCTCCTTCTCAGTTTTTTGATAGATTCTTATAATCTTTATATTTTTTCATTAAATTCATAATATTAAAACTTATTAGCTTGTTCTTCAAGATAACTTGTTACATTTTTTAATTGTCTTAATGTATCTTTTTGAGACTGCTGGTCAGTTGTATCAACATTAGTAGATAATTTTGTAATATTATTTTTGATTAAATTCAAATCTTCTTTATAGCGTTTTAGTAAGTTAAGTTCTACATCTACTTGATTAGCAAATGTATGTAAATCATTTTGCATAATAAGAAGCATTGATTTTTGTAAATCTGCTACTGTTAGGTTCTTTGTTAAATCATAAAATTTTTGGTTTTGTGTCTCTAAATCAGCTAAATGTGCTCGTTGCTCTGCTGTTAGTTTATTTACTTCAGCGAAGGCACTATATGTTTTTTTAATTTTTTCAGGGTCAATAACTTTCGTAAGGTCATACTCTTTTGTCTTTGTAACTGCAGCTGCAGCTATTTCAGCTTGTTTGCTTTTCTCAATTGCTTCACGAGCTTCTTTTTTGGCAGCTTCAATCTCTAAAGCAGATTTACCTTTTTCTTTCGCTTCTTGCTCTGCTTTTTTCTCTGCTTCTAAAATAGAGTTATTAATTTCTTTTCCTTTGTTATACGCTGTCACCGCTGTTTGAGCAGCCGGTTCAATGATATCTTTTGAAAGATTATAGACTTCTTTGAATATAACAAACCCTTGTTCATTTAAAGCTCCTGGTAACAACGCTATTTGTTGTAAATCACCCTCAATTGATTTTTGGGTATTTAGTAATTCATTTTTTAGCTGGTCGATTTTCCCTGTTCCATCTGAACTTAGTACACCTTGCGCTTTTGTCACATCAGTATCGAGATCTTTAAGTTTTGTATCAAGCTGTAATTTAAGATCTGTTAATTCATTAATCTGACGTTGTACGTTGTCTTGGTTCGTCATAGCCATGTCCTGAAGAACTTCTAGCCTATCCAAAAATCCTTCTTTATCTTCTCTATTGTCTACAAATCCTTTTAATGCTGGATAGTAGCTATTAAATTTAGTTACAAATCCTTTACTTTTTGAATTTAATAGAATTAATTTTGGATAAAGTTCCGTTGACCATTCGTTCATATCTTTCTTGATTAGATCTTGGTTCGTATTTAAAGATGGGACTTCCACAAGCTGTACATTAGGACTCATTAAAGCTTGATCTATATATGTTTGGATTAATTTAGATTGCGCACCTAATTTTCGTAATGATGAGGAAATATCCGTGTTCTCTTGTTGCGTTTCTGCCTTAACGATTGGCGTTGCGAGAGCATTGATAGGAATATTCGCCCCAGTAACAATGGATGTTATTAAAAATCCTGTAATTATTTTATTTTTCATTCCGTACACCTCTTCACTATTGTCTTTTTAGAATCTTATACATACATCTTGAATGACCTAGCGCTAGGCTCTCTCCTTGCACACGCTTGAGGACGGAGAATTCTTTCAAATAGAGTGTTCAACTCTCGTTATTATTTACTTCTCATAGAATATAAGGACCTTACTTCCCCTTCATTTAAATACTATGTTTTTCACAAGTAAACAATAAAATTTCATCACCTATATTTGAATTAGCTTCCAAATGAATAGTATAATATTTATTTTTCTCCGGAGTTGCTGCTTGACTTGCAGGAACCCAGGTAGATAAACCTATTGCTCCTACAACTAACCCTGCCATGAATTTTTTGAAAGTAATTTCATAATGTTTCTTCTAGTTTTGCCAGCAAGAGCCCTACAAGATTGCAAAAGATGAAATTATACGGCACATTGCTTATACTTTCACCTCGGAATAAAATAAGATCATTTTTGCTTTGTAGAGACTTAAAATTCCATTTTGTACAAATGTGATGATTCTAGATTATTCCTAAACTAAATTAACTGAGTATTATGAAAATTACCTTAACATGAGGTTACTTGCAACTTTATTGCACTTTTATTAGTACAATTTTCTCTCCTCTTAGTGGTCATACCAATTACACCTTTATTAAAACATTAAACTTTTAATGCGTAAATAGTAGAATTTTGTCGATTATATTCAACAATCTATTTATAGCGTATTGATGTAAGTAGAAATGTTATATTGCTATAATTATTATTTAATATATTTCAAGTAATTGCGATAGTTACAACTTGATATATCTAATTATAAAATAATTATTTCAATCTACATACGAAATTTACTAAAATTTAATTGTTTTTTAACATAATTTAATCATATTTTACACAGTAACCCTCTTTACTCGGATATGCAAAATTGCATACCCGAGTAAAGGTTTAAATAACATGCGTTCTTATAAATAGCTAGCTGTAGAGAAAGAACAATTTTTGTCTACACCCTTTCCCCCATACTCATCGAGTTAATATTTTGAAGTATCTCCAAAACAAAAATTTTCTCTTTCATAGTTATTTATAATAATTCAGCTCATTTTTTTCGTCTCAGAAAGAAAAAATTTGAGCAGAAATAGGGGTAGCACCATCGCTATCAAGCTAACAAGACAAAATACCCCCTAAAATGAAAAAAGACGTTATTCTTTCTGAGAAATCATAGGAAAGGATAACGTCTTTTTATCAATGTGACGGTATCCTATATGAAAAATTAACACCGTTCCAAATGTATATATTGTATATAATGTACATAGTGTGTATAATGTGTTCATAAGCATTTAAGACGCAAGGAGTTGAATCATGAGAATCTTACTATCTAATAAGTCTAAGTCTCCTATTTATCAACAAATCATTGACCAAATTATATTACAAGTATCAAATGGAACATTGAAAGAAGATGACGCATTACCTTCCATGCGTTCATTAGCTAGGGACTTGAAGGTAAGTGTTATTACTTCAAAAAGAGCATACGAAGAACTTGAAAAAGCAGGTTACATCTACTCTATAGTGGGGAAAGGCTCATTTGTTGCAAAACAAACAAAAAAACAACAAGTAGATGAACCAAGTGATCCAATACGTGAAAAGTTCAGTACAATCGTTCGAGAGAGTAAGGCTAATCATTTATTAAGAGATGAGTTAATACAGATTATTAATCGTATTTATGAGGAGGAATAGAAATGGAAAACATTGTAGAACTGAAAAATGTTTCAAAAACATATAATGGATTTTCCTTAAAAAATGCATCGTTCAACATCAAAAAGGGGTTTGTAACAGGATTTATTGGTGCAAATGGCGCAGGAAAAAGTACAACAATTAAACTAATTATGGATCTTATTAGCAAGGATAGTGGGGATATCAAAGTTTTTGGTAAGGATTATCAAAAGGATCAGGTTTCTATTAAAGAGCGTATTGGATTCGTATATGATGACAATAACTTTTATGAAGATATGACAGTTCATCAACTTAAAAAATTCATTGCTCCAGCTTATAAAAAATGGGATGAAAATCTCTTCCAATCCTACATACGAAACTTTGAGTTACCGACTAACATAAAAATGAAAAAGATGTCTAAAGGGATGAAAATGAAGACTTCCCTAGCGTTTGCACTTTCACACCATGCCGAATTTATTATTATGGATGAACCGACTTCTGGACTTGACCCTGTATTTCGAAGAGAAATTTTAGACATCCTTTATGATTTAATGGTCGATCAAGATAAAACAATCTTTTTCTCTACGCACATTACAACTGATTTAGACCGTATAGCTGATTATATTGTATTTATTCATAATGGAGAAATTGTGTTCGAAAAAGATATGCATAGTATTTCTGAAGAATATGCAATTGTAAAAGGGGATACAGCCTTACTTACACCAAAAATCAGGGAACAATTAATTGGGATTCGTGAAACAAACATCGGATTTGAAGCACTTACAAGTAATACACTACATACACATACTCAACTAGGGAATGATGTGTTAATTGAAGAAGCGACGTTAGAAGATATTATGTACTATACAAAAAAGGGGAATATTCAATATGTATAATTTAATATTAAAGGACTTTCGATTGCAAAAATTAATTATATTATTGTATTTGATTATCATATGCTTTTTTATTATGACATTTGGGAGCTTTTACTTAATGGTCGTTTTACCGGTTGGTTCTTATGTGATAAATCTACATTATTACGACGCAAAGAATAATAGTCACAAGTTTATTAACAGCCTTCCTTATAGTAGAAAATTAATTATTATGTCAAAATATATAGGTACAATGATGTTCATGCTTATAGTGGTGTCATTTTCTTTATCGATTCAAGCGATAATTCAGTTTGTATCTCCGACTTATGGTCAAATTGCAACTCCACAGGAAATTGTGATTAGTATTCTTACTGCGATGTTGTTTACATCTATCTACTTACCATTTTTCTATCGCTTTACCAATAAATATTTGATAGCTGCTGTCAGCATTATTTTTCCTGTATTTGTTGTTTTATGGAGAACAATTGAGGCATATGTAAATATTACTGACCTTGCATATAGCTTCACTACACAATTTACTATTAATCAACTAGTTATACTTGCTTCAATCGTTACCATACTTATATTTATGGGTTCTTACTTCTTAACAGTGAGAATTTATAAACATACTGATTTTTAAAAATTTTTTTAACAGAAATATAGAATACCTAACAAGTAAAACGTTTCTAAAATTAGAAACGTTTTTTATTATATGGTTCTACCTCTTGTAAAGATGCCTTTTTCTTTGGTACCCTACCTGTTTATAAAGGTATACTTTTACAGACGAGTTGAAGGGCTCACTTAAGACTACATACAACAAATCTAAAACGTACATTTTTAGGACACAGTTTCTAGAGTGAGTTTTTGGGGAAGTTTACAGCAAAAAAAACAGCGAAAATTGATTAATACCCGATTGTTCAGAAAATACTTATTTTTGAGAGGTGATAGCTACAACAATTATATAGAGAAGTATGATATATTTGAAAAAGCGCCCTGTTTACAGGGCGCTTCACTTTTACCTAATGACTAATATTAGCACTTGGGTATAATGTTGTTCCTCCAACTGAAACTTTAATTTCATTTGTTAATGGAACATTTTGTTCATTAATAATTGTTCTCCACCATTCCCATGCAAGACCTGTACATTCTCTTGCTACGACTTTTACATTTTTTGAATTCGGCGGAAGTGGTATAACTGTATTGAAATGAGCAGTTCTGTCTCTTCCGTTTCCTTCCCAGGTTTTATGGGTTAGTACTTCTTTACCATTTTTATCATATGAGAATTCATCCCAAGATACATCAAATTGAGCAACATATCCACCAGTATGATCAAGCGTCATTTTAGCACTAGAATATTCTGTAGTTGTAGTCTCTATATAATCTGTATTGTTATGAACAGCAGCAGTTGCGTTATCTTTTAAGAAAGTGCTTGTATATGAAATTGGGTATGCTGGATTTTTAGAACTTAATTCTGCATTATCTTTAATGATATTTCGGATTTCATTAAAATCTTTTGTAACAACCTTGTTATGCTCTTTTGCATCTCCGCCTAATACTACAGCGGTAAAGGTACTGTCTTCAAAAATATCTTTGTACTGTCCACTCGCTTCAACGCTTTGATTCTTAATTAAGGCTTTAAAAGCAGCTTGTACATCTTTACTCTTAGATGATGTTTCTAATTTCACATAAACTGTTCTACCATAAGCTACATTTGATACCATAACAGGCGGAGCCGCCTTACTTATCCCTTTACGAGTTAACTCGTCAAACGTAACACTATTATCAAAAAGGTCTGATGGATTGTTAGGTAGTTCTGCACTTACGGTATAAAAGATTTGCTTATATGCCGCAACCATCACTTTTTTCTCTCCATTTGCAACAGCATTAAAGTCAATGTTCAGTGCATTGTCAAGATATTTAGCGTTAACATTAAGAGCACTTGCTATTTGAGATTTACTATACACCATAGATTCTGTATACTGCATTCTTGCAGGTAACGTATGTGTTTTTGAATACTTTTGATTCCAAGTAGATACTAATTCATCTACTGCACCAGACACATTACCATATGTAGGATTTTTGACAGTAATTGTATTGTCTTTTCTCATGCCAGGTAAGTCTATACTAATATTCAAAGGTTTTCTCTTAGCTACTAACAAACTAGGTTGATTATCTGCAAAAGCTTTATTTGCAAGTTGTACTGCTCCTGGATATGTACGATTAGCCACAGAATCAATAATCGAAATATCGACTGGTGAAGTTGTAAGTGATTTTTTCTCACGTTCAACTACTACAAATTTACCATTTGAATTTGTACTTTCTTTTGGAACAAAACTCTCTACTTTATCACCATTTACTGCTAAAACCTCTTGATTATTATACTTAAGATTTGCTATACCAGTATCAATGCCACTTGCATTTTTTGTTGCACCAGCTGAATTACCTGTTTTTGTTTCCGCAAAGGAAATAGATGAATAACTAATAGTGCTTAAACTAACTAATAAACATGCTAATAATTTGATTCCTTTAACACTTTTTTTAATTTTCAAAAAATTCATTCCCTTCTTTTTTTCGTATTAAGGTATGATAATTGTTTATAAATAATTGCTGAACAATGAACTTACATTACTGCTTTTAAAAGCTCTTGTACGAATGGAAGTAATCCACCGATAAATTTTAAAACTGCCATTGCGATTGCCATATGATTTCCTCCTCTCATCTGTACCTTAATTCATCTTCGCTATACAGATCATTTGTATAAATAATTGTGCTGAATAATGAACTTACATTACTGCTTTTAAAAGCTCTTGTACGAATGGAAGTAATCCACCGATAAATTTTAAAACTGCCATTGCGATTGCCATATGATTTCCTCCTCTCATCTGTACCTTAATTCATCTTCGCTATACAGATCATTTGTATAAATAATTGTGCTGAATAATGAACTTACATTACTGCTTTTAAAAGTTCTTGTACGAGTGGAAAGATCCCACCGATAAATTTTAAAACTGCCGTTGCGATTGCCATATGATTTCACCTCCTCTCATCTGGACCTTGATTCATCTTCGCTACACAGATCATTTGTATAAATAATTGCTGAATAACGAACTTACATTACTGCTTTTAAAAGTTCTTGTACGAGTGGAAAGATCCCACCGATAAATTTTAAAACTGCCATTGCGATTGCCATATGATTTCCTCCTCTCATCTGTACCTTAATTCATCTTCGCTATACTACAGATCATTTGTATAAATAATTGCTGAATAACGAACTTACATTACTGCTTTTAAAAGTTCTTGTACGAGTGGAAGGATCCCACCGATAAATTTTAAAGCTGCCATTGCGATTGCCATATGATTTCACCTCCTCTCATCTGGACCTTGATTCATCTTCGCTATACTACAGATCATTTGTATAAATAATTGCTGAATAACGAACTTACATTACTGCTTTTAAAAGTTCTTGTACGAGTGGAAGGATCCCACCGATAAATTTTAAAGCTGCCATTGCGATTGCCATATGATTTCACCTCCTTTTGTTGTTGCTACGATGTGATCTATATTATAGTAAGCGCTTATGCTTTATCAATACATCCTTATATGCAATATTGCATATAAGGATGTAGCAGGTTCCCTTTCTTTGTATTGTTAATAAGGGGTACGACATGTTTCAAACATTATTAAGTTGTATTTTTGAAATGAAATAGTCTAGATTTTCAGCATTGTCATAAAGTGTACTTTTTGAAATAACATATAAATTTATAATGAATCAATCTTATTCCCCCTTTTCGGGGATTTAGGAAAAATTACCCTATTAGTACAAAAATCTGTATAGAATTCTGTATAAAAAAGCCCTGCATATAAGCAAGGCTTTTTCTATTTCCAAAATTGCCACCACTTTTTTTGTTGGGTGGCTGCAATCAATTTTTTAGTCTCCTGGTTTTCACGGATCATAGCCATTAGGTTTTGATCACGTTCATTAATTTTTTGAAAATCCTGTTGTTGTTTTTGCTGTTCAGTTAACCATTCCTTTAAATTTTCTTCATGTTTTTTTAGCAGTTCAGATACTCTTTCAGCAACAATTCTATCCAATTCCTGAATGGCTACAACTCCTTCTCCTACTTGGATCTGTTCAGGTTGTTGTTTAGTTATTTGGATAGGTTCAATGTCTATATATTCAGGTAATCCTTCTTTACTGAGGAGCTCAATAATTTGTTTTGTTTGGAGGTTTCTTTTATTTCTCATTTTAGCTATAAATTGAAAAACAGGTATACATTCTTGATGAATTAAATACTTGTTCTTTTCACCTTGTTGGAAATTTAAAAAACTACTGTAGGTTTGACAGTTTCGTTTTATAGTCATAGCTGATACTTTTATTTCCCTGGCTACTTCTTCAGCTGATAACCAGTCTTTTTGTTGCACTGTTCAGATCACCATCCTTCTAAACATCTAAACATCTGAACAGAAAAACAAGGGTTTCCTTGTTTTTCTGTTTAGATGGATATTTAGATAATATACAAATAGTTTAACACCTGAACATCTAAACGCAATATATAAAAGAATTACTAGAAAGTAAAATAGAAGGATAGATCTTAAGTCATGCACAGAATGTTAGTATCATGGGGACTATGGGAATATCTAACTTCTTATAATAGGACATTATGTAAACTCTCTACGAATACAATATTCATTATAAAATATAAAAGCAAAAACAAAAAAAGGGAGAATCTAGTAGTGAAAAAAAACTTTGAAAACGCACATCGTTTCTGTTCTCATAATAGAAATGCTTTAGAAACAGATACTATATGGGGTAGCATCAGGATTTTGCGGATTTACAACGTCAAGGTAGAAATCCCTGTATCAATAGGGTTTACTCTATTGATACTTAACTGATTTTGCTTCAAATAAGGTTTGCGACTATCTCGTATGACTTGTCTTAAAATCCTTATCGTTGTTAAGTTATTCATTTTTAATACTATAAACAACTTAACGTTGTAAATCCGCATTTTCGGGACGCTACCCCTTAATGGCGGTGGGCGGGCTTTAAAACCCTAAACCTGAAAAAGCTAAAAGTTCCGCAAGGAACAGGTAGTATTTTTGGTTTTTTACTGCTCCACTTCGTTACTGCAGTAAAAAACAATCCTTGCCAAACTTTTTTCGGCTCGATTCGCTTTTTTCGCCAAGCCGAAGGACAAAAAGCAAAGCAATTGTTCTCGACTTGGACTAGCAATTATACGAGCCGAACCGCTTAGATCATTCGTTCAAAAATAGTTCTTACTCAAAATTTTGATACGTTTAGTACGTGGGGTTTCGTCCCCACACGACGAGCCAGCACTCCAAACAAAAAGCAAGGAAACCCCTAAATTCGGTTAATTTGTTTTTTAATATAAATACGGTATGTAGAATTTTACATTTATTTTTATGAAAAATAAAATATAATACCTACAGATTTAACCAAAATCACTTATAACGCTCTATCTTCTTCTTTATAATCACTTAGCTGAATTGAATATAATTGCATTAATTCGTCCCCTATCTCATCATACAAACGAATCTGAGCACCCGCTTTTTTCCTAAACGCAAAATTTGAGTGATTATTTTATTCAACTTTAGATTTTGGCTCTCCAAATCATTTAAACATTGCTTTTCTTGTGATAATCCATTCTTTTCTTGTACCATTTGGGGGCAGAAAGAATTTAACTAATTCCCATGTATATTGAGGAAATCGCATTCGCTTGCCTAACAATAATTCTTGATAAGTATCTTCAATTGTAATTACAGTCATTTTATTCCTTCTTTCATTAATAATACTAGCCAGCCTATCCATAGTATTTAGAAAAAAATAGCGTATTTTTTCATTTTAGTGGATATTGTGTTTTGTTAATTTGATGAGGATGTGTTGAGACGCCTATTAGGGCATCAATTCAGCAATTGTAATAGTTCCTAGTTTCTTATGAAAAAAAGAAGGAACTAAAGAAGAATAAACAGGCTTTCCTTTTTTCTTGTTCTTATTGTGATATATCTTGAACCAATAGACGGTTGGATACTCTCTTACAAACATTTCTTGTCCTAGGTATGTTGTTTTAAGCATACTATTTACTTTTGAGTCTGAAGATTCAATTTCAGGTGTTTGTAATGCATTGGTATGAATACTAGGGATGTTTTCACAAACTGCTGATTGAAGACTGCTTATCATAAGTAAAAAAGAATTATGAGTAGTGCCAAAGATTCTACAAACCATAGGTCTTTTATTGTATACCGTGCAGATTCCATTATTTTCATCTAATACGGGGCAGGGGAATTGGAAGCTTTCTGTTAGTTGATATTGTTCTACATCTTTAGAATCAACTTTTCTCTTATCCTAAAGACTTGTATCCTCTTCTAATCTCTTGTATAATCCAGGATTATTGATCCGTAATGAATCTAAATGTTTAAGTGCTTTTGTAAAAACAGCTTCAGCAAACCCTATGCCAATATTGGATATTTTTTAGAATCTAACTTTATTATTTACCACAACAAGGTTTCTGTTTTTTTATAGTTGTACGTTTTACCATTGCCTCTTTCCACTCATGTTTACATTCTTCACAGAACCACCATACAACCATTTTTGAATTAGGAGTATATCCGTAAGGGTCTCTTTTATTTTTTGTAGGATGCCATTGCTTTGCTAAATGTGGATAGTGATTACCAAAGCTTTCCTCTGGTAACACGCGTGTCTTTGAGCAGTACGGACAGCCCTCACCATGATGAGTACGTCTATTAATTCCCATTTCCCAGATATGCCGTTCATCCTTCTTGCACTGCCATGTCACTTTTTTCCCTGATTTAGGTGCCAACTGCCATGGGTCTACTCCCTCATTCAATTTTGAATGTAGCTCTGAGAGCAATTTTGGATGTAGGGCTGCAAAGCTCTCTTCTGGCAACACGCGTTTTTTGGCACAATAAGGACAGCCTTCTCCTCTTATACGATACCAAACGGGCATATCCCAGATATGGTTCTGTTTCCTTTTACAGCGCCACCATACTTTTTCCATAGGTTTTAAGAATGGATCATCAGGATCAATTCCCTTGTTTTGTTCATAACACCATTCATCTATAAGTTTAGGATATTGAGAAGCAAATCCATTTTCAAAGTATGTTCTTGTACCTGCACAATATATACAAGTTGTTTTTCTATTCACTCGATAAGCAATACTCGTTTTCCATACGTGCTCTGTATTGTTTCGACACATCCAATACACAGATTCTTTGGAGTTTGGTAAAACATCATTTGGTGTTAAATCTCCATTTAATGTCGGATGCCATTCTGCCGCGATTTCTGGATATTTACCCTGTAATGAAGATAATTGATTTAAGATTTTGTTTCGGCAAACTGGACAACCTTTGTCTTTTCTTCCTGTTCTTTTAGCTATTTCCTCTTTCCATTCATATCCGCATGAACAAATCCACCAAGCTTGAACATCTGATCCATATGTAATACCGTATGGAAGGGCTTCTTTATTTAATTTTGGATGCCATTGCGCCGCTATATCGGGGTGTGTTGTGAAAATGGAGTTGCAAATCGGACAATCTCTCCCTCCATTTTTTCGTTGTTTCACAGGCGCTTCCCACTCATGTCCTCGCTCACATTGCCACCATACAACTTTGTGAGAATTAGCAGAAATATGTTCTGGACCTACCACACTATTTAATGTCGGATGCCATTCTGCTGCAATTTTTGGAAATAACACTTTTAAACTTTTTTCTTTTTTATTAGTACGGTACTGACTCAAGATTTCTAACCGATCATTATACGAAGAAATAGATTGCATGACTTTTCGAATTATGTCCTTCTTCTTTTTATAAATTGATGGATATTGTTTTTGAAGATGTAAATCCAAAGAAATAAAAATTTCGAGAATCACTCCATCTAACGATGAATAATAACGCCCCTGCGAATAATAATGAGTCAATAATAATGCTTCATGTAACTGTATAATTGGTAATCCATCAGAACGTACTCGGATTAGTTTGACTCCCTCTTCTTTTAGAACGTAATTTTTCTGTTCATCATTTTCCTGTTGTCTTTTTCTATCATGAAAAGGTCTTCCATCATATTCCACAGCAAATTGAACAGACGGAATATAGATGTCTATTTCTTGTTTTTTATCTTTAAAGGCTTCATGGTAAAATTTATTTTCAGTGTCTTCCATCGCTTGTTTCAAGTAAAAATGAATTGCCTGTTCTGGAAAAGATGTCTTTTGCCCTTTCCAACATCTTAGACATCCTCGATTTAACCGATCTACTACTCTTGTTTGCCATGTGTGGCTTTCATCAAATCGGCATTGCCACCATACGCGTTTTGATGAACCAAACACTACTTCATATGGTGTTAGCTCTCCATTTAATGTCGGATGCCATTCTGTCGCAATATCAGGATAAACAGTTGCTAAGCAGTTATCATCACATACTTTTTGATTACTACAATACGGACACCATGTATTAAAATTTTTAACATTATTAGGTGTTGCTTCAAACCTGTGTCCTTTTCGGCACTCCCACTCTAGAGGCGTCATAATATTTATATAAGTTTCTGATAAACACTTACCATTATTTAGTTGAGCAAGTTTACACATATCTTTAATCGACAGTCGATTACGTGTTGTGCTTTTGGGTAATTTTTGCGAAAGACTCACTTTTTCTTCTTTCAGATCTTTGAGTATCTGTTCCACATATCCAGGAGTTAATTTTCTGACTTTAGCACAGAATGGACACCAGCTATCATACGATTTTAAATCGTTCAAACATTTTTGAAAGATATGACCTTCCTTACACTTAAAAAATAACTTTTGCTTATTATTAATGTATCTTTTGGATAAGCAGACTCCCCCCTTGGCTTGGGCGAATTTTTGAATTTCTCCTATATCCTTCCTTATAGGCACTTTCTCCACCCCCTTCCTGATTGGTTGATAACACCTAAGTTTTTAAAGAAAATATACCTTGTTGCAATGGTATATTTTGGTCTATTTCCCCCTCGATTTTTTTATGTTTTATTTTCATGCCTCTTCACAAGTCGGTAAAATGTAGCTTTTGTTAGATTCGCTTGTTTCATTGCCTCAACAGCGGTTATCGTACCTGTTTTCCAAGTGTTATAAGCAGTGATAAATTCATCTGTAATTTCTGCCTTCGGTCTTCCGAGATGTTTTCCTTGTTTCTTAGCCAGATGTATTCCTTCTTGTTGTCGAACTTTTATCTTTGATCGCTCTTCTTCAGCGAGCCACGAAAGAATTTGAAGTACTAGGTCAGTAATGAGATTTCCTAAGTTGTCCTGGTACTTAGTTGTATCTAATAAAGGCATATCAATTACAATGATGTGGGCTTTAATATTTTTAGTGATATCCTTCAATTCATTTAAAATCGCTTCTTTGTTTCTCCCAAAACGATCTAATGATTGTACATACAAAATATCTCCTTCCCGTAACATCATTTTTACAAGTTGATATTTTTGACGATTAAAATCTTTACCAGATTGTTTATCAATGAAAATATCTCTTTCATCAATACCAACTTGCTTCATTGCTTCTAGCTGTCTACCTTCGTTTTGATCTTTACTACTTACACGGATGTATCCGAATTTTCTGTTATTCAAGGTATCAGAATCTCCTTCTCTTGATGTTTTATAATACATATTATAACAAATTAGTTGCAAAAGGTGTCCGTATTTTAGAAACGTTTCAAAAATGGATTTTTGAGGTTTTGGAACTGATATTTCATGTAATTTCGATAGTATCAAAAGGTGTACCTTTTGAAGGGGTTTTATTATTTTCTACCTGTGTTATTCCACTACAATAAAACCAGCTGTTAAGAAATTAACAGCTGGTTTTAGAAAAAGCAAAATTAAATTTAGTTATTATCTTTCATATAAAAAATTAAATTGACTCAACGGCTTCTTGCGAAATGGATTTAATGGCTAAATTTATAGTACAGAGTTGGTTTTCCGTATATGAATACTCATTTTTATGCAGATGGATGTGCTGAATACGGTCAATATAAGAATCTATGCTTTTACCTAAGAGTTCTTTCAGGCTTTCTAAATGAATACGGTATTTTTTTGTAACACCGATAGAACCAGCAGACTCCTGTAAAGAATATGTTTCAAAACACTTTAAAATTTGGATTAACCCTGTATCTTCCGCCATTTCTTGTTCTAAGAATGTAGTGATCTTGTCTTTTGCTGTCGGATCAAATTCCCGCCAGCGAAATAATACGTTAGGGAGCTCAGTATTTTTGGGGTAATCTGGGTTCGTGATCCACTCTTCGATTTTGCCACACATTTCTTTTTCTAGCATTTGGAACTGAGTTGGCGAAACATGTTCCGTTATGATAATATCCTGTTCTTCTTTGAAATACGCACCGTTCAATTTACCAATTGATCGGAAAAAGGACACTAGTACTCCCATTTGTACAGGATTATGCTGTATCACATCATTCACCAATTGGAACCTTTCTTCTTGTGTACTTCTTGATTTATATAGCTGAAAAAGAATACGATTTACTCTTGTTTCAGTTGAAAAGTCAAATAATCCCCCTTTTGCTTCAGGAAACTTACCACTGTACGTTAATAGTCCTTTCATAATAAATGCTGCCTTTTCACTTTCAATAGATTGTGTATAATCTTCTAAACGAGTGAGAAAACGAATAACCTTATTTTTCTCTAATAACGTATCCAAGTACGTAGTGAAGTCACTTAAGTCTTTTAATTGTTCTAACATGGTCTCGATTTCTTTTTTCGAGACTTCATCCGATGTCAAACCAAGCTTAAAGTAGATTGGGAAGTGATCAGCTGTACATAGCCTTTTTTGCATATTCCATTGACTTAAAAAATCGGGTCCATAGGAAATATTTTTCAAGAGATTACTCATCTGAGGGAATAAGGTTATGATAAATTTATCGATATCAAACGAGTATGCTGAGCAAGTTTTATCAACAATTTGTTGATATTTTCTTTTATTGCTCTCTTTCTTTTCAGCTTGGTAATAATCACTAGAGTGAAAAGATAAAATATCCACTACGTTGAATTAGATCATCCTCTTTGCGAGAAATAGGTTTATCGGTAAGAAACATGCAATCACTCCTAATATATAGAAATTATTCCTATCTTTTATTATAAAAAAATGTTAAACGTAAGTGAACAAATAAGGTAGCAAGCATGAAAAATCCCTTTATTTAAAATGGGTGTTTCGAAGTCTTGGTTCATGTTCAATCAGAAAAACAAAAAGAACTTGTAGGAATAACTACAAGTTCTTTTTTAGATTACAGCGAATACACGGGACACACAAAATATCTCATTATTCATAACGGGGAAACCATCTTACATATGGCTTGATTCCATTATATAACAAATGATAACATTTCATGTTCTAATTTTTGAAAATTATGCGAATTAAGAAAACAGGCATGTCATTTTCTCTTCCTAAAGAATTCGTTTATTTATTTTGTATAAATAATTTTACATTAATATCTTCATTGTGATTTGAACCATAACTTTGCCGTTTCGGCAAGGTTATGGTTCTTTTTATTTGCGGCAAAGTTATGCTTCACAAAAATATAATATTACATAAATAACATAATTTCTCTTGTACCAATTTCAATGCAATATATTTTGATTTATTGTAAAATAGTAAGTGGAAAGAAAAGGATATTATTTTATTATTAGGCTCTGTTAATATTAATTGTTGACTTTCGAACAAAAGAAAACCGCCTCTTATAGAGAGCAGTTTTACTTATATTCATTCTTATGCAAATTCTGAAGCATATTCTTCGTATATCTTTAATGTATTAAGCAATCGAGCTGATTCAATCATGATTTCGCTCGATGAATCAGTTACACAAATGACAATAAATCGATTATCATTTCTGTCTCCAAACAATCCTTCTGATTCAAGTTCCATTAACACATTTAACGATTCTTTCAACAGTGTATTTACCCGCATGTTAAAGTCATCTTCGACGGTTTCATGATATTTCTTAATAATTTTGTTCACTTCATCAAACATTCCGAAATCGTCCCATTCGCTCCACTCAACAGCTCCATATCTATAATAATTGTATAAAGGGTCCGATTTATTAACTTTGATCAGTCTTTCTTTATTAGCCACTGGTCCAATGCTATTGACACAATCGTCTGTTAATATGGAGTACCCATATATTGTGTCAACACCGCACCTAGTTATAAGTTCATTATAATGACAACGAATTGCATTTTTCAACTCAACATATAAACTTTCTTGAAGATGCATTTTCACCGTATTTCCTCCGTTCTTTTTGTAGCGACATGTTGTTACATACTTCAATCTTAACATGAAAATCAACATTAAACGTTAACTGAGCCTATTATTAAAGCGATATGTGATATGAACTATAAGTTTGCCAGAACGGCAAACTTATGCTTCCAGGATTTGAAGAATATTTTTAATGTCGCTTTTAAATAAAGTCATGGTGTTTATAAAAAAGACGCGATGTTTTGTCCCTTTGGACATGTTTATCTAAAGGGATGTTTTTATAGTGAAAAGAAAATCTGAACTGAAAGGCGGATTAAGGAATTGTTGAGTAGCAATAAAGTTACTCCACTAAAGGGCCAGATTGTGAAGTAATACCCACTCGAGTAACTTAATTCAAATGGGTTCTTTTTATTCTATAAATTAATTAAACAAATCATAAAAATTATTTTTAATAAAGTTCAATTTTTTATTAATATTATTTAAAAATATGTTAAACTAATGTTAATAAAAGTAAATGGAGGACAAAGCTGTGGATATTAACAATATTCCAAACTGGATTTTAGCCTTGGAAAATGAGGATTTAGAGTTTGTTAAAAACTTAGTACTTCATTCGGGTTCTTTAAAAGAGATTGCAAAGGTTTATGAGGTATCATACCCAACAGTAAGACTTAAACTTGATCGATTAATCGATAAAATAAAAATGAATGATGCTGTAGAAAACGAGGAATTTATTAAATTTATCAAGAGCCTGTCGATTGATGATCGGATAAGTGTAGAAGATGCAAAATTGATTATTGAAAAATATAAACAAGAAAGAGATGGGGAATAATGGTTCTTATTTATGCTGGTATTTTAGCTGTTCAATTTTTCTTATCAAATAGAAACAATATCTATTGGGGGGCAATTTTACCAGTAGTACATATTGTATTTCTGACATGGTTGTTTATAACGAATCGTATTGAAAGTACTATTGGTTTTATCCTTTATCTATTATTAGGAATGCTTTTCTTATGTATAGAATGGAAACTAGGTAGAAAGTATTTTCATAAGAAGATACAAAAAGAATTGGATAAAATGAAAACCCACGACATGAAATAGAGAAATAGAGAAATGATTAAACTTTTTTATAAAAAATTATTCACTAGCAACAAATAACCCAAGCATTTTGATCAAAATTTTTTCGAAATGTTTGGGTTTCTTCTGTTGAAAAATCAATTTTGTAGCATGCTTTTAATCAAACTTTATTACGAACCAACAGCATTCACGGCAAACTTATGGATTAATAATTAATCCCCGGCAAAGATATGCTTCTTTTAGCGGCAATTTTATAGGTAAAGTCACATTCATCATAATAAGTTAGTTAAAATATAAGTATATGTAAATAGAGAAGAATATAGCATTCTTACAGAAAGATATATACATCAAAAATGTATATATAGTTATACGCAACTATCAGTTGTAAGGATATTATCCCCCCATCATTTGTGTATACTAAATCATACTTGTATTCAACTTTGATGCTTCCACTCTGATAAATACTTAATACTATAAACCCTCTTTAGGTAGACACATCATATCTTTTCTCCCCATCCTCCAACGCATCATTTCACCTTATGAGATTCTAAATACTTATTGTTGATCAAATAAAAGAAACTGCTAGATATTACACCTTCTTCCCTTGAAGTATCAACATATACTTTATCGGCTCTATCCTCCATAGATTCCATACATATGGATATCATATCTGCTTGCAATTCACTAAATCTATCTTCAAATTCCTTTTACGCAGCTAAACCTTTAACTTTTTAAAAATTTAAGATACTTAGTATTCTTCGGATTCCCAAAACATCTACCTTCTGATTTTTTATTGGCAATGCTAAAAAATTCTTTTGCGGTTTCTAAATCACCTAATTCAAAAGCAACTTTTCCTGCAATAAATTCCTTATCACCGGAATCTATACGTGCAAATCCAGTTAAAAATATTTTATCTGCCCACTCCTTTGCTTTTTTTAAATCATTTACCATAAAACAAGTGGAGATAATATCCTTAACTAAATGGTAACTCTCTTCACAATAAATACCTTTAGGATTAGGTATTATATCCCATGCCTCTTCTAATAACACAATAGAATCATTATAGTTACCATTATTAAATTGTTCATTGCTTTTTTCCAAAAGACTTTCGAATTCTTCTTTTATAGGTGATTGTAAAATAGCCATATTTATCCTCCTCAAATCATATCCTTTATCAATTCAAAATACTTATCATCCTCATTAAAAAAGAGTTTATAGCCTTCTAAAATGTAAGCTCTTAACAGATACTCCTTAGCTTTATCAAGCTCCCCACACTCGAATAAACTCTCTCCAAGTCTCAGTAAAATAAATGGATTTGAAATACCATCCGGACAGTTTAATGCATTATAAAAATTGCTTTTTGCTTTCTCATACTCACAATTTAAAAAATAAGTATCTCTTAATGCTGTATAAATCCATGTACTTGTTTCCCAATTGTTCTTCGGTAACGGAACCAAATCCAGAGCAGCTATATAGCTCTCTATTGCTTTATCATCTTTTCCTTTTTCAACAAAAGCATTTCCCTCGTTACATAATTTTACAATTCGGTCATACACTTGATCGTTGAGTTCCAATATAAATTCCTCCCAATAATTATTTATTTGGTGGCAAGTAGGTTTCATTTAACTTTGCACCTGCGGATCGATTTAAACTATAATGATCTAATACATAATTATTGGAGTCTAACATCCATTCTCTAACCTCTGGGGACTTCGCTCCATAATATCTACCTGTACTGTTCCACCATGAAACTGCATCAGTTAAATGAGCCATATCTGCTTGATCTATAGGATACCATTTATTATCACTTGCCATAAATTCTATTTCACCATCACGTGTTGTACGGATTTTTGGTGGAATTTCATTTTCCATTCTTTCTATTACTTCTCTACCCGTTTTGGAGCCTTTTCCAGGCGTATTCCCCATTATTTCCCTTCTTAAGTTGATGGGCATGGGGTACCGCCAGCATTTTGGAAAAAAAACACGCTAAGCAAAAAATACAATAAGCTTTCCATATGGAAAGCTCATTTAGTCGGATAAGCGAGGGGCATCACTGCCCCTAACTCTCCTAAGAACCGTACGTGACAGCTTTCCCGTCATACGGCTCAAGCCTTCTTTTTATCCAAACAACTTCTTACTTGATGCAAGGTACATGTACTAGCTTTGTAACCTTATTTGAGTGTATTGGTAAATCACGTATAATAACCTTTTCTCCATTTTGTAGTGGTTGTCTGCATAACGCACAACGATACCCTTGTTTTTTCGCCAGTTTAATTCTATCTAAGGTATTTGTTCCATCAAAGACCTTACGGTCTCGCTTTTCCCAGTATTCTTTAAGAGTAGGGTCATCGGGACTGTTCTTATATAAGACCATCACATGCCGTTTAATTTTAAACCAAGGCATTTGTAAGAGCTGGATATTTGTTAGAGGACAGGTCGGAGTCCAAGATTCCTTGCCTCCGTGATGAGGCTTTTTGAAGTAAGTCTTCTTTATCCATTTCCATGATTTCTTAGGGTGCAATCGGATAAGATGTTTACATATTTTCTCGAAAATATAATGACCGATTTTATCATATGTCTTTTGAGATACGACATGTCTCCAATATTGTCCATACCCTCTAATAATTGGGTTTAACACTTTAATGAGTTCCCCAATAGGCTGTCCTCTCATGATGCGGAACGTATTCCTTATCTTTTCCTTTGCCTTCTTAACGCTATCTTTGCTGGGTTTAATCAGTAATTTATTCCCTTTCCACGTTTTGTACTGACGTACGGAAAAACCTAGGAAATCAAATCCCTCTTCAATGTGAGTCACCTTTGTTTTTTCAATACTCAGCTCAAGTCCTCTTTTATTCAAGTACGGTTGTATCTTTTCATATATGGATTGAGCCTGTTGTTTCGTTTCTGTTAAGACAACGAAATCATCCGCGTATCGAACAATCGCTATTTTGCATTTAGGATGAATTGCGTAGCTTTCATTGGATTTATATGTCTTTCGATATATAACGCCAAGTTCCTCCTCCATTCCGTGTAATGCAATGTTAGCTAGAAGCGGGGATATAATTCCTCCTTGCGGAGTTCCTTCCTTTGTTTCAGAGAAAGAATGTTGATCTATATATCCAGCCTCCAACCATCGCTGAATCAGTGTTTTTCCTGGAAAACTGTAAGTTTGTTTTCGTATCCAATGATGACTTAGATGGTCAAAGCATCCTTTAAAATCACCTTCAAATATCCACTTTTTCTTACTGTTTGTGTTAATCTTATTAAAGATATTACTAATGGCATCGTGTGTACTCCGCTTCGGTCGGAACCCGTATGAGGCGGGGTCAAATCGTGCTTCCCATTGCGGTTCTAGCGCCGTTTTCACCATATTTTGATAGACTCTGTCTTTGATAGTTGGAATACCGAGAGGTCTCAGTTTTCCGTTTTTTTTAGCGATATAGGTTCGTTTCGCTGGCTTGGGAAGATGTTGAAATATACTGAGCCTCTTTAGCTGTCGGTATAATTCGTTTCTTTTTCCAGAATGAAGTGCTGTATAACCGTCTACTCCAGAGGTACGCTTTCCGTTATTCTGTTGTGTTACTTTTCTAATGGACAACAGTAAGTTAGCTTCACTCCGTAGGAGTAATCGTTGAAGTTTCCTGACTCTTCTAAGTTTCTTTTGTTGTTCGGCACGATAAATTCTTTGTCGTAGCTTCATCACATACTTTTGGACTGTATGCCAATCTACTGAATTCCAATTTGTATATGAAGCGTGCGCCGACGCTCGTTCTGAGGTGTTCATAACTGCACGCTCCTTTTCATCAAAAGTTAACCACAAATGTATTTATGTGTTGAAGACCTATGGGAAGTGGGCCCTCTTTCAAGTCTGTCATAATGTGTTCAAAAGGACGACAGTATCCGTTCAGTTATACATTTTTGCTTTCCTGTTACCTTTCGGTATAACGGCATTTGCTTTCTCCCATATCCCATACCCTCTGTTACATCGTTTGACCTTTCGATCTCTCTACTGTTTATACAGATAACATAGGGCTTACCAAGTTCCACATTCCACAGATGCGATAGGGTTAGGCAGGTTCTTTACTCCGAGCAAGATGCGGGACGCAGCACAGTAGTATTATGACCCTACTTTTCCTCTTGCCAATACCCAAGCAAAGCCATGCATTATCTTGAGCTAACGTTTACGAAGCTTACAAACCTTCACTCTCGTTTACCATACCTATCTTCTCCTAGCAGTGTTCCGGACCATGCATTTGTCCTCTGTTTCCGCATTTCCTCATGCAACCTACATTCCCGTTACCAGAAATACAGTTTCGGATGGAGACCTTCTTTGCGTCTAGAGGGGTAGCGTAAGCTACACTGTGGGAATGCAACTTCTTGTCGCACCATAATTATCGTTACCGGAAGTAAATTCTTTATATAACTATTATTAAAGATTTAATTCTAGCCATTCATCAGTCTCTTTAAAACCAAACCTTTTATATACCGGCCTACCTAACTTTGAAGCCCCAAGCCATATTTTTGTAATACCTGCTGTTTTAGCTTCAGCAACTAGTTTAGTTAACAACTTAGTGGCAATTCCTTTCCCACGATAATTTTCTTTTGTATACATATTAGTAATATAAGCCTTTTTGCCACTCTTATTAGTGTAAGTAGGTGGGAATTCATAAAAGATAATAGCACCCGTTGCAATCATTTCTTCATTATCTTCTACTATCCATTCAATTAAAGAGCCATCATTCATTTTATTGGTAAAGAACTCTTTTAGTTCCGTATCAATATTTTGATTAGGTTCGATTCCTTCGTCCACTAATTGTTTCTTTCTTAAATAAATCAATTTATCAATTTCATTAATAGTTGCTTTACGGAATTTCATCTTTTCATCATCCTTATATGATATAAAATTGGTTAACAATATATTTTTTTCCTGCTAACGGGCGTATTACTACAATCCGTTATAATGTAAAAATAATTTCTTCAACTGGAATATACATGTTTTACTTCTTCTCTTAATAAAGAAAAAGCATCTATAATTTTCTGTTGTTCCTCCGATGTAAGTCGTTCTAAAATCGCTTGTAACTTTTCTTCATCTAATTCTGTATTTCGTTTCAAGACTTCTTCACCATAAGGAGTAAGTTTTACATAAACAATTCTCTTGTCATGAGCAGAACGTTCTTTTTGTAAAATTCCTTTTTTAATAAGTCTCTTAATATGCTCAGAAGCTGTATGATGGGTAACATCAAGCACTTCTGATAAATCTTTTATCGTTACTTCTTTTTGCTTCTTAACCGTTTGCATACACCGAACATTTTGGTGGGTTAACGTTTCTTCGTGTTTATAGTGCAAGTAAAAATAAATATCTGTTAATGAGTCATTAATTTGCTTAACATCCATGTTATTACCCTCTCTTTTGTATCGTTATATACGATATAATAACAAAACGGATACTATTAAAGCAAATAAAATAGACATATCAATCCTTGTTTATTTGGTTATAATGAGAGATCTAACAATCTCATTCAAGTAGTACCAAAAATCTTTTTTTATCTCTGAGTCCTTCTTCTTATTCTCTTTCATAATTAGTATCCTCCTAAATATATCGTATTAAACGATATATAAATCGTTACTAAGCCTAAAAAACATACAAAATAGATATGCTAACAATTATTTTATTAAATAAAGATAAATCAACATTTTTTTATAATTGAGCCTTTCTCTTCCCTCCTATTATATCGCTATATACGATATAATAACAAAAATAACCAAATTAAACAACCCTTATATGATATACAAATCTAGTTAACATAACGCCCCATTATCGATAGCAAGGACAAGGAGGATCCCGACTCTCACAAGGAATCCGCCTTTGTCTTTTTCTATGATTCTATACATCTTTTTATACATTCCTATTCTAGTGCGCCTTTTGGCTGCCCGATGGTTCCCTATGTCTCCCTATTTTTTGTATAAAATCTTGCATGCTCTTAGCGTGGTTTTTTTCCAAAATGCTGGCGGTACCCCATCGCTATCAAGCTAAGGTTTTATTATACCCCCAGAACGAAATTTTTAGGCTTTCTTGTAACGAAAAAGCTTATTTATCATTTTTGCGGTAACCTGTTTTCTTAGGTTGATGACAATGGTCACTCCCCCAAATACTCGGAAAAAATGACCATTCCACTTAAACAAACTTGAAAATTACAAAAAAAAGAGTTTAATAAAGATAAGTTTAAATAAACTATCAATTAACTTTTTAGTTGATTAATACATTGGAAAAGAAGGAATAATAATGATGTTTTTTATGTTAATTATTAATGTGGGTTTTATATTTTTTATTCATTATATAACGAAGTGGGTATTTAAGTATGGAGTAAACCATCCAAGTTCAAACAAGCGCTATTTAAACCTTTTACAATTCGTTAAATTTGCTCCATTAATTGCATTACTTGTATTATTCGTACTGGTTTTAACAACTCTGCATACAAAAGCAGGTATTCGGCTATCTCATGCCTGGTATGCTGCACAATTTTGGGCTTATTATACGTTCTTGTTTTGCAGTTATATGATAACTAAGAAAAAATTTTTTCTGTTTTCGATGATTATATCTTTATTAATAGCCATTTATAACACTCCATTATTTCACTTTGAAAACCTATTTATAGGACATTATGTAGTTGTTGCTGATATTTTCGGAACTTTAATGTTTATAAATTTATGGATAGCAATATCAAAAATTTTAGTGAAAATGAAAAATAAGTAATTACTTTTGGTTCCTGTAATTGACTTAACAGAAATGCCATATACCTATCAATCTGAGATTTTGAAGTATCCCCTAAATGAAAATTTTCTTTCTCTGCAGATAGTTACTCTGAGAAGTCAGCTCATTTTTTCGTTTTGAGGGCATTTATTTTTCTTAAGTTGATGGATATGTATGGTGAGGCCTTATAGCATAAAATACGATTCTATTAGGAGTTTACTATTCTCCGTGTTATTCTTCATATTTTTGCACCAGAACCATATATTTTAATCCTTTTGTAAATCCATCTATTAAAATGTATAATTATATTGAAATTTATAACATTTTGAATCGAGGTGAATAACATGAAAAGTTTTGGTGCGTTAATAACATCTACTATCTTTTCAGCGCTTCTGGTGTTTTATAATGGCAATTCCTTCTACAATAAGTTCACATCAGGGAATACATATTACTGGGTAAACGGTATTCTAGCTGCTACATTCCTTATATCCTTAATCATCAACATGAAAGATATCATCAAGAAAAACTACACAACTTCTGAATCAAATTAAGGAGCCTATAATTGCTCCTTTTTCTATGCAAAATAAAAAAGCAGCGGATTCGCTACTTTAAGGTTCAACTATCTCCCACGTTACTCCATGAATAATTAAGTCTCGTGGTTTCTTTTTTACTTCAGCTAATATCTGTCCTTCAGGAAATGGTTCTTTAGTTTTAGTGATACTTGTACAACCAGCTTCTTCTAATGCATTATTAATCAAAGGCTCGGCATATCGATTAAAACGATTAGATAAATACACACCTCCAAATTATTCCACAACATTCTATATTCAAAGAATAAGAGTGATTTCATTTAGAGCTAGCTTAAAAATATAATTTAGTCTACACAAACTTTCAATAAAACAATTGCTTTTTTAAGTTGAAATTTGTTTTTTTTTTGACTTTGATAATTCGATTTTATTAAGAATATAATGCTTTTTTATTATTTTGCCAGTGGGGGATGGATGAGGTATTATGAAGATGTTCATCCAACTGAACAGTTTGCTCCTTTCCCTGCACAATGTGTGGGAATTTTTTTATAAAGAAAAGACACTCAATGAGTGCCTTCCTTCAGTTCTTTAGTTCACCAATTGTTTTTCTGTAGGGTTTCAACATGATTAATGAAAAAATATAGAGCAGATCTATAACAAGATAATACCATTATGTTACCTGGTTTTCTTATGCAATTTTACATATAGGAGTCTCGCCACATACCTATCAACCTAGTGAAAATAAACACCATCGATTTTTACCTAGGCAAAGCAAGAAACCACAAGGCTGCAAAGCGATTCTTCAAGAAAATTTTGCAGTCTTTTCATATTTCTGAGCCTCGTGTCGTGACAGTCGATAAGAATCCAGCTTATCCTATAGCAGTTGAAGAATTGAGAAAAGAAAAAAAGATGCCATTAGGCATCCAACTAAGGCAAGTGAAATACCTCAATAACATAGTGGAACAAGATCATCGGTTTATTAAAAAGCAAGTTCATTCGATGTTAGGATTGAAATCCTTTCGCACAGCTACATCCATTATTTCTGGAATAGAAACTATACATATGGTAAAAAAAGGGCAACTTGTTATACTGGACAAGTCTGTCCAAAATCAAGTGAAGTTCATCCATCAACTATTTGGAATTGCTGCTTAAGACTAGATTTCACTAGGAAACTTTTTGCCTCTTTATATCTTTCCTAAGTATTTGCACCAGAACCCGAAAAAATAAGCAAACCGAACAAGCTAAAGAATAAACGGCCACTATTCGTATGTTGTTACGTGTGGAAAATAATAATAAATTTGTACAAGGAAAGGGGAAAGTTCGAAAGAATATCGAATCCTTTCTCATATCACAATACAATATGGAACAACGTTCAGGAGAATATATATTTTATGTTCCTTACACCACAATTCCAGATTTAGAACAAAAGGTAGGTATCATACAATCTGTCAGTGGCTATATTGATACAATAGAATAGTTATCCTTAATTGACTCAACTTCTTTCAAGATTTTTAGTAGATGAGTATAGCAATTTAAATAGAATCAATGAGCAAGCTGTAAAGAACATATTATACAAAAGAGCATCCTTTAAATGGATGCTCTTTTGCAACTCTTATTTCACATATAGAAAAGCTTCGTTTGCAGTAATATAGTACGTTTTACCTTTGCTATTGTGTACCTTATACTGCGGAGAACCATTTACACTTACCTTTGCATCAATTGCAAATCCTAATCCTGCATCTAAAGTACCAGCAACATCTTTATCCTGCCAAGATGGAGAATCATAGAAACGTAAGTTGGTTACTTTGGACACAATACGTTTTCCTACAATAGATGAATCCACTGTGCTTTTCTTATCGAATTTAACATAAGAAGAATCGTATTTAATCCATTGCTCTCCACCAAGGTTTAACCATCCATCTTTTTCAGCCCACACAATATATGATTCTGGTTTATTTAACTGACGAATAACAGAATAGCTTGCATCAGGACCTTTACGTAAGTTCACATTGTAGCCTTGAATGTACGCTAAACCATCAGTTACAGCAGTAGGCTTTTCTTCTGGTTTAGGTGGTTGCTCAGGAACAGAAACTTCAATATTAGCATTATTGTATGCATGCTTCACATCTGCACGGAATTGAGCTTCTGATACTCCGTGACTCCGTAAATAGTCTAGTGGGTCTTCGTGATCTGTACCGCCAAGATGATACATTACGTCGTTATGCGTCCATAGTCCTTTTTCTACGCTAATACCACGGTCGCGCAAAATCTTTGCAAGCAATTTCACGTATTTATCGTATGAACGTTTGAATTTTTCATAGTCTCGTGTTTCACATAACTCTACATGTACAAATCGTTTATTTGCACCAGGTCCTGCACCATATGCGATGTATTTTGTATTAGCAATCTGAATTATTTCGTTCCAATCGACTGCATAGTGAACGAATGCGTTGCGCCATGTACGAGACTCATACTTTTGAATATTAATAGCCGGTGCTTCTGGAGTTGCTGTACTATGCGCCACAACGCCCTCGTAAGCTCCTACGCCATAACGGTATGGCACTTTAGGTAAATCATCGATAATAAGCGTTCTACCAGCAAAAGCCCCTGTCGCAAAGCTTAACAGGAGCAATAGAGTCATAGATACAGAGAAAGCTAGTTTAATTGATTTTTTCATTAAGCATCTTCTCCTTTTTCTTCGTGGTCTGTCCAAATACCTAGAGCGATTCCAAATAAATAAACAGCCTTTTCCACCTTATCCAAGTTGCCTTCGAATCCGATCATTCCAAAGACTGATAAAATTAATCCAAAGCATGAAAAAAGCGCAACCCATGTTTTCCAGTTGCGCAAACGTTTTAAAATATTTTCTTTTGTAAGTGGCATATTTTAAACACCTCCTTTCAAGAGTAATCCAATAAGTGCTGTTACAATCGCACCAATGATAATCCGGAGAATCCAGGTAGTATTAGCGCTGATTTTATCTAACTGTTTATTAATGTTTATGATGTCTTTTTCGTTGCCTAAAGTACGTGACTCTAAGTTTCGAATATCCTGCTGCATTACTTTTTGTTCGGACTTAATATCTTTTTGATCTGATCTAATTTGTTGGATTTCTTGCTTTAACTCGATAATTTCTTGCATCGTTTCACTCCTTTCAAAATAAAAAAGACCAGCTTATTGCTGCTCTGTAGGTTCGGTTAGTGTTTCTTGTGGGTATTCTCCCAATAAAATATACTCAATTATTTAGTACTAGTTTGTCGTACAGACCCTCTCAAAGGTTCTGGTGCAAATATATGAAGAAGAACGCGGATAATAGTAGATTCCTAGTGAAATCGTATTTTATGCTATAAGTCTAAACACTTGGTGGATGAACTCTGGTCTTACCCCCGTCAAGTGGACAGCTGTAAAAAAAGACTATGCAGCCATCGAGATTCGATATTCAATCGGAGCTCGATGGTTAAGCCTTTTTTGGAATCGTTTGTAGTTGTAATGATAGATGTATGTTTCAATAGCTTGAATGAGTTCTTCCTTTGTTTGATAATAATTAAGATAAAACATTTCAGATTTAAAATGAGAGAAGAATGATTCAATGCAAGCATTGTCATGGCAGTTTCCTTTGCGGGAGTGGCTGCCGATGGCGCCTAGCTGTTGAAGCGTACGGTAATAAGCATGAGATGTATATTGGAATCCTTGATCTGAGTGGATGATGGTTCCATACACATCTCTTTTTTGTGCTGTTAAATCTAACGTTTTTAGGACAAGTTGTAAATCATTACGATGTGAGAGTTTCCAAGCAACGATTTCATTGTTATAAATGTCTTGAACGACCGAGAAATAGAGAAATTTATCTTTGAATGGCAAATAAGTGATATCTGTGACAAGTACCTCATTTGGTTTGCGGTTTCGGAATTGTTGTTCTACTACATTCGGAAAAACCTTTGAGGATTTCCCGTTAAAAAAGCGTCGCTTTTTACGGATGATTGACTGAATTTGAAGTTCTCGCATAAGTCTACATACTTTTTTGTGCTTCACTAAAAATCCAGCCTCTAGTAAGGCAATTTTCATGCGAGGATAACCGTATTCCTTGTGTTTTATGTGAATGGCTTGAATCTGTTCACGCAATGTATGATCCTTTGAAAGGCGTAATTGTCTTTGCGTACATGTTGAGCGCCACTTATAGTAGCTAGATCGATTTAACTGCGCAATGACGATCAGCCAGGTTACTTTGTATCGAGAACGTAGTTCTTCAATAATCTCGTACTTAGCCGTTTGAGCAAGAACACCTCCTATAGATTTGGATACTGCTTTTTTAAATAAGCCACCTGCGCCTTGTAGTATTCCAATTCTTCTTCCACACTATCGAATTTCGTACGAGGACGACCTTTCAAGAGGTTTTTTAAGCCGTTATTGCCGCCGTTGTTTCCCCGCAAGTCTGAAATATCGCCTGTTTCTTGATATCTCCGGACCCAATTCATTAACTGTGTTCTACTTTTCAGCTTATATTTCTTAGCTATAGCTGTTTGGCTACCTTCACCATTTAAATAACTTTTTACAACTTGTATCTTTAATTCATCTGAATAAGTTTGAAATTTATCCCCTTTTTTAACCATAATAAAATCCCCTCCAAGTAAAAGTGTAACATCCATGTTTATTCATAGTCTTTTTACACTGTCTACCTTAAGGGGATAATATCAGTGGTGAGTAGTTCAAGAAGTCTTTAAACAAACTAATCGCTGAACCGCTCCTTTCATTCTCGAATCGAGGCACGAAAACAACTTAGTGTATAGGACAACACTGCCATTTTTCATTTCCGGTCATGCCTTGATTCCAAAATAAAGATCCACTCAAACGAACGACTCTAATCTTTTATTCTTATCTAACATCGAAAGTTTGGAGCATTTTAAACTAAAATTAAAAGGCATGAGCCCTTTAAAATATCGGACCCATGCTCAAAAAGCTACTTAAATTTTTTGTCTAACTTTTTGGGTTCAATTCAATAAGAGCCGATTTTTAAACTATCTAAGCCACTTTGTATAACTCTCATCGAAATACATCCAACCTTCAACACCTTCACCCGTTACATAAATCCAATTCTCATAACGATAATGAACATCGTAAGCAGATTGTTTTGTAATTTTATTTATAATAGGATCTCCAGTGGAAGCACCTTTTCTAAGATTGATGTTTGTGCCAGAAATCCAAACAACCCCTTTTGTTTTTCCGTCTTTATTAATTTTACAAACGTCTTCACGGATCCAATTATTTTCTGCAATTTTATACCAGAAACGACTACCATCATAATGCCAATCTAAGTATACATGGCCACTTCCTTTGGGAACATCACCAACGTGCTCTGATGTTTCACAAGGCGCTGAGTATACCTTTGAATGGGGCTGTGTGACAGTGATAGAACCGATATTATTTGTTTCCCATCCAGAAGGTAACGAAACGTTCTTTCGAGTATCCACATCTGTATTTCCAGTGTTGCCACCGTTGTTAAATGCGTTATTTACCTTCTCAATGAAATGGTCCAATCTTCCTTCGTCGAGCATACGGTGTGGACAATGTTTTCCACTCCACGATTTATGAGTACGTATATTACTAATTGGGATGTTAAATTGTTCCATTAACTGAGCTATAATAATTGCAGCAGTATCTTCTGCTTTGTAATATCTATCCCCACCGCTTAAAGAGTAGCAAATTTCAACCCCGATAGATTTACGATTCCCATTTCCGTTACCATCACCAGCATGCCAAGCATTACGATCGAACGGAATACCTTGTACTGCTTCTTTATCGTCTACTGCAACATGGAATGAAACTGAATTATTATTTCCAATCATATAAGATATTTCATTTTCAGCTGATGCATCATTGTACGTATTATGCACTGTGATGAATTCCGGTGTCATTGCATAGGGACACTTTATACCATATTTACTTGAGTTAACTAATTTTTGTCTAATTTCCATTACTGAACATCTCCGTTTTATTCTCTTGTTTTTTCACCTGAAATTTCTACTGTGTTACTAAGTACACCTGATGGCTTAATGCATATATGGCTAGCTTTTTCTATAAGTGATTCATTGTTATCACTTTCTTTCAAAAGAAAAAGAGCAACTATGTATCAGTTGCTCTTCCATTAATTTCTCTCTACGCTCCGATCACCGTTTTACAGGGATTAACCCCACCGCAAAAAAAGCATCCTATGATGCTTTTTTTCATCTAATTTAATATTCATGAATTTCGAGATACTACTTTACATCAAAATGTTTTTCTTCTACCCAAATGTTTTGACCAATATCAATATATCCGTCTTGACACGCATAAATTCCATATGGAACAGATCCATCTACATTATCTGTATAATTTCCGTTAGAACCATCATATGTGTTAATATCATAACCTGCCGGATATTTTGAATAAGCACTGAACCATTGTATATCGAAGTGTTCCAGTATTATAACCACAAAAGAATTACAGTAAAATTAAAAGGCATGAGTCCTTTACAATATCGGACCCATGCTCAAAGAAGCTACTTAAATTCTCTTGTCTAACTTTTTGGGTTCAATTCAATAAGAGCCGACTTTTAAACTATCTAAGCCATTTTGTATAACTCTCATCGAAATACATCCAACCTTCAACACCTTCACCCGTTACATAAATCCAATTCTCATAACGATAATGAACATCGTAAGCAGATTGTTTTGTAATTTTATTTATAATAGGATCTCCAGTGGAAGCACCTTTTCTAAGATTGATGTTTGTGCCAGAAATCCAAACAACTCCTTTTGATTTTCCGTCTTTATTAATTTTACAAACGTCTTCACGGATCCAATTATTTTCTGCAATTTTATACCAGAAACGACTACCATCATAATGCCAATCTAAGTATATATGGCCACTTCCTTTGGGAACATCACCAACGTGCTCTGATGTTTCACTAGGCGCTGAATATACCTTTGAATGAGGCTGTGTGACAGTGATAGAACCTATATTATTTGTTTCCCATCCAGAAGGTAACGAAACGTTCTTTCGAGTATCCACATCTGTATTTCCAGTGTTGCCACCGTCCCCTTTCCCCAAGTAGTCTAACGGGTTCACAGCATTACTCTTATTAATATTCCAGCCACCTTTATGCAATTCAAAATGTAAGTGCTGACCATAAGCCTGTCCCGTACTTCCCATAACTCCAATTGTTTGTCCTTGTGTAACATAATCGCCTTCTTTAACCGTTCGAGAACCACTACGCATATGAGCGTATACAGTTTCCCATGTAACTCCATCAATGGTGTGCACAATCATAATACATTCACCATAACTAGATGAAAAATAAGAACGACTAACTTTCCCGCTAGCCGCTGCATAAATTGGATGATACCCCGCTTCAGCAAGGTCTACCCCATGATGATCTGGTCTGTCACCTCTAAAACCGCTTGTTACTCTCATTGTGTCTGTTGGATAAATAAATTTTGCCATATTCATCTTCCTTTCTATTTTTACAGAATATAAAAAAGGTCCTTACATGAGCACCTTCGTTCACTGTCTATATTTATTATTTTTGGGATATATTATAGTTTTTCAAATCTTAAGATGAGTAGAACAAAAAACCCTCCGTCGTTACCTAACATCAAAATGTTCTTTTTTAACCATGTACTGTTTCCAAGTCATAACATAGGCTGTTCATACCAAACTACACTTAAAATAAGATACGGTGTTTTTAGTTACATTACCCGTAAAATATCCACCTTGTGCTTGGCTATACATCTAAATTCCCATCCAATCGGATATTTAGATGTAGTAATACCAAGACCTATTGGTTACAGAGGTTTTTCAGGAGGATCAGTTTAGAAACTAGTATCCTATTATATCCCGCTTTATCTTAAGAAATTTGAAAGTTTGGATCATTTTAAACTATCTAAGCCACTTTGTATAACTCTCATCGAAATACATCCAACCTTCAACACCTTCACCCGTTACATAAATCCAATTCTCATAACGATAATGAACATCGTAAGCAGATTGTTTTGTAATTTTATTTATAATAGGATCTCCAGTGGAAGCACCTTTTCTAAGATTGATGTTTGTGCCAGAAATCCAAACAACTCCTTTTGATTTTCCGTCTTTATTAATTTTACAAACGTCTTCACGGATCCAATTATTTTCTGCAATTTTATACCAGAAACGACTACCATCATAATGCCAATCTAAGTATATATGGCCACTTCCTTTGGGAACATCACCAACGTGCTCTGATGTTTCACTAGGCGCTGAATATACCTTTGAATGAGGCTGTGTGACAGTGATAGAACCTATATTATTTGTTTCCCATCCAGAAGGTAACGAAACGTTCTTTCGAGTATCCACATCTGCAGAATCAGTTCCTCCATTAAAATCCACATATTGTTTAACAATTTCAGCGTAGAAAAAATTCCCCCCGCTTTTATATCGATAACCACCATTGTATGCTACAGCGATAGGGTGACTATACCGAACCATAGTACCATTTGTATTTCCAAGAGATGGTGCAACAACAGTTTTAGAATACAGGTCTGCCACCGGTAGTGAATGCTGTTTATTGTTAGAAGCTAGCCAACGAATGTAAGCACGTCCAAAATTATATGTTTGAACAATAGCACTTAAATCAGTAATACCGTACTTCTTTGCATCTGCAAAAGATCCTTTTAAGTGCATTACTCCGTAATGAATGGACTCCTTAGGGTTGTTAATTGAATTCGCAGGTCTTCCTTGAGATTCACTTGACTGCATAATATCGGGGGTCTGTTCGGAATTCCCACCACTTTCCACCATAATAATTCCAAGCACATAAGGTACTAACTCAGGTACACCTTGTGCATTACATTCATTTTCTACCATTGTCTGCCATCGTAGAACCTGTTGCGGCAGATTAACGGTTTTAGCTGAAGCAACTAATTTATTCATTACTAAACATCTCCTTATCCTTCTTATTATTTTCCGCCTAAAAACCTACTTCTTTACTGAGTACATCTAACTGCTAAATGCTCTTTGTTCTGTAAAACTAGTTCCTAGTACTCACCTTGGTTCATAAGAAAAAGAGCAACCATACAATAGTTGCCCTTTCGTGAAAACCTTATATTACTACTATAAATCATTTTTTCAATGGTTTCTGTACACCACATGTAATCTACATAAAGGTAACATTAAAATTCATCTAGAAACTTGACAATCTTTTTTATTTCAGCATGCTTACGTCGGATATAGCCTGTACTATAATGCAAATCAAAAGCTATTTGTTCTAAAGTCATTCCGTCCACATATTTCATTTTTAGTATTCGATTTTCTAATCCTGTAAACTTACTAATCAAATACTTTAAATCGTACATAGCATTCATCTTATGAGCTAATTCATATTCAATTGCTTCAATATGTCCTTCTACTTTCGCACCGTCCGATTCAGCAGTTAAACGAACATCCCGTAAATCACCACTAATCCAGCGTTTTAATTCAGCTTTTGTTTTATCTAAATTGTAGTCCAAATAAGCAATATCTTCTTCTAATTTCTGATAGTCTTTCATCCATTCAAACAAATGATAATTCACCTACTTTCTATGTAAAAAACAACAAATCTCATAAAACATGTTTATTTTTTTCGTTCTAAGACGTTTTACCACGCTGAAGACCAATGGCATTCAGAAAGAAAAACAACTTCAATAATTTATAGATGTTTTTCTCATACAATTCATCTGCTAATTCCTTACTCATTTTCCCCATCTCCTTTTAATAGATCCCAAAGTTCTTGCTCGCTCATTTCATAAAGCTGCCGTCCTGTATCTTCTTCCGTATAAACCTCTTTATGTAATAACACATCGATATAAATTTATTTCCTGCCCATTACCTAAATCATACTTTTCACATAGTCTTCCTTCAGATCTCGCACCAATATAATTTCCTTTGGCCCCACTTCATGCCCTAGCGAATTCACCTTCCTCGCATGTGCCTCGCCATACAGCGTCACACGCGATATAGCGATACGCTGCCCTGTCTTCTTATGCGTCCAAAAACCGTGTAGTCTTGCCCGTTCCTTTGCTGTCATGGCTTATCCTCCTAGCTAATTTGCTTTCTCTTTCTTTTCCTCTTATTCGCTTGTAATGTAGCCGCCAAATCCATATCCCATTTCCCCTCCATTTGCATTTGATAAGCTATTTCCAAACGCGCCAAGACGTCATGACGTCTTCCATCCACTTCTTCAGGACTCTGATTACCTGCTGTGCAAATACATGGCGCAAATTGATAACAGCCATTCCCCATGTCGTTCCTAATAACTCCCGTTTCTTTACATGCACACATTGTTATTCCCCCTTTTTGAAGTTTCGCAATCTATAATTATCGCCAAACATTTCTAGCATTTCTGCGTTTTCCATCATTCTGCTAAAATCTCGTTCTCCGTACATTTCTGCTAATTGGCCTACGTTGAAATTTGTTGTAAATAACGTACTTTTACCTATACGACTATCTACAATTTCATTTGTCTTCGTTTGCTTCCAGGTAACGCCCTCTTTATCTTTTTCTGTAAACTCTGCTCCAAAATCATCGATAATAAGTACGTCTACTTTAGCAAGGAGAGACATAAGCTTTTCCTCCGTTAGTTCGCTGTTTTTATTCCATGTAGATTTGATTTTGGTAAATAGCTTATTCATTTGGATGAACATTGCACTATATCCACGTTTCATTAATTCTTTTGTAGCTGCTACACACAAATGACTTTTACCCACTCCGTAATCTCCAGTTATAATCATGCTCGTTGGATCTTCTTTGCTATATGTAAAAACGAAATTCATGATTGTCTCTTTAGCATCTGCTAATTCCTTTGTAGGTGGTGCATAGTTATCAAAAGTAGCCTTCTTTAATTTTTCGTTGATTAGGCTATTATCTGCGAATGAATCGTATAAACTAATGACTTGGTTCCTCTTTTGTATTACAAGCGTTTCCTGAGCTAACTGGACGTCCTGAGGAGCGATTTCTTTGCAATGCCAGCAATAAGTTTTGTTATTTTCATCAAGAAACTTTTTCCTTCTACATAAATCACATCTTTCATTTGCGACCTTTGGTAAAGTCATATTTGCTGATGAAGCTACTATCTTTGCCACTACTTGCATTCGAACTCGCTCCTTTTTTAGGTTGTTGGTTTAAGTATTCTTCAAATTTCGTTCCGAATAATGTTGATGGTCTTAAATATTGGTTATACTCTTCATCTGTTAACCAATGAGAAGCTTTTATATCAATTACTTTCTTGAAATCTTCTATAGTAAAACCTTGATTAAATCTCGCTTTAATTAGGTCTTTTGTTTTGGCTGTTTTGTATTTATAAGATTTACCTGCTTTTTCATTAAGATAAGAAACAATATCTTCATAAGGGATGCAGTCTTTTGACCGTTCTTTTTGGTCAGAAGACATATTATCTTCTAATGTAGTACTCTTTGTTGTAGTCTCTGTAGTAATCTCTGTTAAAGAATTTACTGTTTCGATAAGTTCCATTTCACTCAAAGGGGAATTTGGAATTTCCCCAAAGGTTAAAATCCATTTCACCCTTTCGGTAACTTCGGAAGTATTTAATTTAATGTGATTTGTAGGAGCACCATTAAATTTGAACTTTTTAACTTCTACAAATCCTTTATCGATTAAAATTTTAATTGCTCGATCATATTGTTTAGGAGTAATCCTTATCTCGTTACGCCAATCTTCACGACCTTTAGCAAGCCAAAACTCTCCGTTCTTCTTAACCCTTAATTTGCTCTTTCCTTGTTCATTAGGCATATACCAGTAAACAATTTGACCTAATAAAATCCCTGCAATTAAATCCCCAGTGATATCAACATAAGCAAGTCGCACCATATAACCGTTTCTTGCAAATGTTTCTAGTTGAAATATGTTGCTACTCATTTAGTTCACCATCTTCCTCATCACGCATTCTCCCTTTCGCATACTGCTGCCTTTAACACTGATTACAGATCGCGATACGGGAAAGCCCATACAGGACTTTAGTCCGCCTTTAGGCATGGGATGAAAGTATCGCTTTTTCATAGAAAAACACCTGTTTTTTGGGTATACTTCAACCATAGACAAGAACAAGTCTTTAAAACGCCTATGTGTTCCTTGAAAACAAGATATCATATGAAGTCCGATAGACTAACTCATGCTATCGGTAAAATAATATGTGTCGTCAAGAACTAGACGCTAAAACGTTTGAACACGCAACTAGCTGTACGGTATGGTCATAGTACCGTAGCTCACGAACCTATTGGGTCTGTCGTGAGAGTGGTGTTGGCACACCGCAATCTTGCACGTCAGCGATACCAGAAATGGACTTCGCCCTTGGTAGCAAGAATCCCACTGGATTTAGCCAGCTTGCCCCTTTAGGGATGGGAGTGTCAATTCCGTTTGTTTGCTAACTTCATACACTTCTATCAGTGCCTGTAATCCGTATTCATAAGCCACAACCATCGATGCAGCGTTATCTTCATCACTTTGCTTATATCTTTCAACTAAACTCTTAAGAATTTGAATTTCAGCTTCGATTTTGTTTTGTAAATTCATCTTATTCACCTGCGACTTTCTTCAAGGAATGGCCTACAACATATTCCTCAACGCATTCTGTTGAATTGTGTATAAAATCGCCTTCAAAATCCAAGTACTCTTCACCAAAATAAATCTCTTGAGAGCAACCTTCGCAATTCCCAATAGAATCATTCACTGATGAATCATGAGGATTTCCAATTAACATCGGATTTTCAATCATTTCCACATTCCTCCTTATTTAAGAAGAGAAACAAAATATGTTATAATATAAGTACTAATATCTTTATCTTGTTTCTCCAAAACCGTCTTAGGGGTAGGACGTTTTTTTATTTCTCAACATATAGACTGAATATTCTGTATTATTGTTGTATTAATCTTGATAAGTCTCTGATAAAATATGAAGTGCATATCGAAATATCACTTTCTTCAAGCCTGTGCCTCCCCGTACAGGTTTTTTTTATATGTTCTTAAAATCGTCAAAATCACTTTGATGCTTCATAAAAAGTTCGTGATATTATATTGGTACAAAGTCATGTGTTCCCTTAACCCAAAACCTTAGTGATGCCCTGTAACCCTGGACAGGGCTTTTTATGTATCTTTTTTAGCTAGAGTTATATAATGGTACTTCTCGATAATTGCCACACTGTTATGTAACCCTCTAGCCTTTAATGCGTTTATAATTCCAATGATTTTCTTCGTATTTGTCACGCTGCTCTTTGGTCATTACTCCTCATCCTTCATGAACAATTTGTCTATCCGCTCCATCACATACCCTAGTCCAGCAAAACAAGCTATAACCACCACTACCATGAATAGTGAGAATGTACTTTCTTCCACTACTTAGATCGCCTCCTGATTAAGAAACTTATTAATAAAGTAAAACTGGCCTTTTCCTGTAACTTTTGGTGTGAATGATGTTACGAATTCACCTTCACTATTTGTTCTTACAAATTCTTGTGACTCGAATAATCCTAAATCCATTGCATACTGAGTAGGTGTGTTGTACATGCTTCCTCTTTTCTTGCAAAGGTAGCCGTTTTCTCTCAACCATTCGAAGAGTCTGTTTTGACCTGTTTCTATTCCTTTTTGTTTCATTAGAATCGCTAACTGCTTTATGCTGATTAGATTCGTTGAAACTTGGACTGCTTGAGCAAATGTTACTAAAGGTTGTTGCTGTAATACTTTTCGTTCAGCTTCAAAGCGTCTCTCTTTTTCTTCTTTTAAATTAGTGAGAAGACCGATCATGAAGTCTGGATTAGTTACCACTTGTTCTAGTACTTGATCTGTCATATATACTCCGTGTTTACGGATTGTTGGAAGAACTTCTTCAATTACCCATTTTTCAAATTGATCCGCTTGTGGAAGTTTTGATTTTACGATTAAGCGGTATAAATTGGATTCATTGATGAATTTTTTTCTTTGTCGTCCACTATTAGTAGGGACTAACGTTTCGTTCACCCCTTCAGATTTACAATGATCTTTAATTGCTTTGTGTGGATTTGAATACCCTAATGCTTTAGCGACATCTGTTGCCGGAAAGTATTCTTTTCCATCTTTAATAAGAATTCCTAAGTTCCCGAACATACTGTGTGAAAATTTTTTGAGTTCATTCATTTGGTTTACTCCTTTTTTACTTTATAAACCTAAGGTTTACTTTAATTGTTAAAAAAAAGTTCTTTAGGATTTTCCTCAAGAGCTATTGCGATTTTTAGCGCTAAGTCTATTTTTAATGTTCTTTTGTTGTTTTCGATATACCAGTAGTGCATTTTAGTAATTCCGACCTTATTGGCAACATCTTGGCAAGACATTCCTTTTTCTAGTCGTTTTTGTTTTAACTGATGCAAGTTATTTCCTCCCTTCGTTGCCTGTAATTTCATTATAAGTAAACCTAAGGTTTATTTCAAGTGCTTTTCCCCAAAAAATATAATGATTTTCAACTTGTGGTAAACACTATGTTTACTTTATACTTTATTTATTGCAAACACTTTATAAAAGGGGGCATTAATATTGATCGGGGAAAAGATTAAAGAACTAAGGAAGAATAATAAGATAACGCAAGAGCAACTTGGTAATGCTATTGGTGTATCTAAAATGGCTATTTCTTATTTTGAAAAGGGAAAAAAGTCACCTGGGCGAGAATCATTAGAAAAGATTGCTGATTATTTCGGTGTAACTACTGATTATTTATTAGGTAGATCAGAAGATCCAGAATTGAGCGAAGAAGAAAACAAGATTGTTACTGAAGAAGGAAAAAACATACTAGCTTTAATTGAAAGTCTTCCAGAAGATGAGAGAAAGAAAGCTTGGGAACAGTTAGAGATGTATGTTACTTATATGCAAAATGAAAAGAATGGCTAATCAAAGAAGACTACTTAATGTGACAGTCTTCTTTTTTATGTATTTGGTTTTCCTTATAAGATTCGTCTAGACAAATTTTTAAAATATCTTCTGCTTTAATCGGAGCTCCATGTTTCAAACCCAATTTTATCGCTTCCCTAACCAATTGCTCTTTTTTCATATCTACTTCCCCCTATATCCTCTTTAATATATGTAGACTTTCTTAAAATGATGAGCTTTTGTCGCTTTGGGTCAAGAACTCTCCATTTCCTTTAGAGCAGAAATGACACTATCGATTTGATAGTGTCAATTGGAAAGCGGTGATAGAAAAACAAACTACAGTAGCAATTGTCAAAATGGCTTTAATAACCTTACCTTTCAAGTGCTTCACCAACTTTTATGTATAATTTATCTATAACGTTTTAAGACTCTTTTCGGTAGAATACTGTGGAAAACTCTCGATTGATTGTTCTATATATTCTCTTCCCTCTTCTCCATCTTTCGCTATCTCCATGTAATATAGTTAAAAATTACTAAATAATCTATCATTTTTGAGGGATTTTAAAGATCCATATATAACAGTTTTTCTTGAATTTCATAGAAAGAAGTATGCATTTTTTCATTTTTTCATTTAAAGACCTCTATATGAATATTTTACCATAAAAACACGAACTTTTGTTCCTTTTATTTCTTATAAACAGAAATACGACCTAAATAAAACAAAAAAGTCAGAATAACTACCAATTGTGGTATAGTAATAGAGTGATTATTATACTCAAACTATGAAAACTACAGTCGGTCAAAACATTAAAAATTTCAGAAAGTCTTTCGGTTTAACGCAAGAACAATTATCTGATAGAACAGGGTTATCACGTGGACAAATCAAAAATTGGGAAGTGGATCGCCATGAACCTGATCTTGAAAGTTTGAAAGTACTTGCGTCGTTTTTTAACACCTCCATAGACCGTCTTCTTAGCTTCAAAAACGAGAAAGAAGATGCGTTACTAGAATTACTATTTAATGATGTCCAAAGGGCTTATGAGGAACTCGATGGACGTCAGCAAGGTCGTTTTGCAAAGCAAGTTTCATTGTACGTGAAAATGTTGCAAAACAACAAAGATATATTGTGATTTGATTTCAAAATAAAAGAAATCTTTTCCATTGAACAGTGGTAAGGGAGCAATTTGCTCTCTTTTTTATTTGTCCGAATTCTATAGAAAATAAATAACCTACTTATTTATATTTAGAAATTCTGTTATATTATGGATTTTTATAGTAAATGTTATTAATATTCCGAACTATAAAATATTAAAGTTAAGGGGAAATTCAATATGGAGTTCAGAAATGATATAAACAAAATATCTAACCAAATTTTAGAACGAAAAGAATACATAACTAACGAAGAGATGACTAAACAATCATTAATCATTCCTTTTTTACAAAAATTAGGTTATGACGTTTTTAATCCTTTAGAAGTTAGACCCGAGTACATTGCAGATTTTGGAGCTAAAAAAGGGGAAAAGGTGGATTACGCTGTTTTTAAAAATGGAGTTCCTATTATTTTAATTGAGGCAAAATCTGTAACTGAGAATCTACTTAAACATGACGCTCAATTGTCTAGGTATTTCAACGCCTTACCAGATGTCAAAGTAGGGGTACTTACTAATGGTGTAGAGTACAAGTTTTACACTGATCTAACTAATGACAATGTTATGGATGAACAACCTTTCTTTACATTTAACATGGATAATTTAAGTAATGTGGATATAGAAACAATTGAAACTTTTACAAAAGAAAATTTTGAAGCTGAGGAAATTGTTAAATATGCTGAAGAGCTTATCTATATGACTAATTTAAATTCCACAATTAAAGAATTATTTAAGAATCCTTCAGATGATTTCCTTCGTTTTCTAATTAAAGATTTTAGCTCAACTAGAATCACAAACAATGTTTTAGATCGATTCAGACCAATTGTAAAAAAAGCAATTAACCAAACGTTATTAGAGATAATCAGTGACGGCTTGACTCCAAAAGAGCCAACAGTAACTGAGACAGTCGAAAAAAGTGTAGCTGAAGTTGCTTCTTCAACTGAAATAGTTGAAGAAATTATTAAGGAAAACAAAAACGATAGAATTATTACTACTGATGATGAACTAATTGCTTTTGATATCGTTAAAGAAATTTTAGTTAAAAATCAAAGAGACATTAGTGACGTTAAATATAAAGATACTATTAGTTATTTCGGAATTATGAATCGTGTAATTACAAAATGGTTTATACGCCTATTCCTTGAAAGTGAATCAAAATCCTTAGTTGTAAGATTAGACTTAGAAACTACTAAACAATTGTGTCCTAATTTTGTAGTTGAACAAGCACCTAAGTCTCAGGGAGTAAGTAGAATTTTTATTAACGATGTTCACGATCTAAAAAAATTAGAAGCATTAATCCTATCTTGTTATGACCAAATTGTAACTAGTGCGTAAAAAAGAGGGTTTCGGCTCTCTTTTTTTTATTTCCCTCGACAGAATCTGACAAAATAGTTGTAACTAGATTTGTGGTTCTGGTGCAAATGTATGAAGAAGAACCGACAAGAGAAACCGACCTTATGTTTCGCTTTTACTTTGGCTTCTCAAAAAAATTAATGGTACATAAAAAAAACCTGGATGTAAATATTTAAGAAACCCAGCTAACCTTTTCATGTGAAGGTAGCTGGGTTTGAAAGTTATATGTGCAAAATAAATCCTAAAGTGACATCTAGAGTGTAGTCTCATTTAAAAAACCTTGCAACAGAACCTCATTTTTTATGACACACAAGCTACTCCTGCCAGTTGTTGAACTACAGCTGTAAAAGCTGGTCCTGCTTGTTCAGCTACATGCGCAGCATAAATCCATTCACCTCCGTGATGACCTTGAACCACAAGAGCTCGATTCTCGTATGAAGTAAGATTAATTTCCCTAGCCTCTGGTGTCACAGCTTCCATTTCTCTTATCCCTGTTAGCTTTACAGAGGTACAACGAGCAGATTCTGGGATTAAAATCTGAAACTCCCATTTTTTACTATACCAACAAATTGATCACTTCTATATTCTTCCATACTGAATTTCTCCTTATTTCTTTGGTTTCTATAACCCAATATTTGAACAACAATCTTTGGCAACATTTAATTGTATACAATTGTTGTTTTTCACATAAATGCCCTCTTCTTTATCGGAACATACTAGCAACTTTTCTTTCTTAACTTCCCTTTTACGTGTATTCTTTTCAAATTAAATATGAACAGGAACCCCAGTAAATAGTGAAATACCGAGAGCCGCTTCAACATCACTAAATAAATTAGCAAAAGTGGATGATCCATCCTCAGCACCACCAAAAAGTAGTCCTATGACACGATTTTGCTCATCAACAATTACTGAACCTGAATCACCATGATCAGAAAACTTAGGATTTTTAGTAGTATCTGGTTCAATAGTAATTTGATTTTTTAATGTGACCACTCCAATACCTGATCCATAATCAATTGAACTAGTGCGACCAAGGCCAGTTATTGTTCCATGAGTCAATCCAGTTGTACGACCTTGCTTACGAACACTGGCACCAATAGTCGGGGAGACCTTACCTTTTACTTTACCTATATTAAGAATCTCTGGAGAAGTCCGTCTGTTTTTTATTATAGATATAGCTGCATCTACGGGCTTATTTTGAGAGTTAATTTTATCTCCAAGGCATACGCTATCAAGAGCTCCGATTATGTCTCCTGAACATTGACCACCATCTACCCTTCCAGGTTGTGTCATTTCATCACCAGATTTCCAATTATTATCAACACCCATGACATGAAAATTACTTAATGCGTAGAATTTATTATCCTCTTTCTGAACAATTGCACCTAGAGTACCTACAAATATAAATCCATTTATAGCTCTACAAGGGCCTACACTAATTCCTCCAACTAAAGGATCAAATTTACCAGTTTCATTTTCAAGAACAGGTGCACCCACCGGAATCTTTAACACCTGTAATTCCACTTTTTTTTCTTCAATGACATCCGTTTTTACGCCTTCAATCGTACGCGGAATTTCATGTTCAGGTCCTACATTCTCTTTCTTTGTTACAAATGTACGTATGGCGATCTCATCAGTTCGTTTTCCTTCCACATACTTAAATCCTACATCAACCCCTATGACGTTAGGTTTATTTAGTAATACATTTTCATTAGCTTCTTTTATATCTAGAAGTTTTTTTACCTTTTTATCCATATAATTACTTCCTTTCTAAAAGTTTTGAGAAGAATATGCTTCATTAAAAACAAAGTTATGTTTTGCTATACCTTAAATAAATATATACACTAATTCTTACCATTCAACGATTTAAACTGAGCGGTTTTTACTCTCATTATTCAAATGAACCCAAACTTAACACTTGACATTAACATAGCTTATAGTTTCGGAAATAAAACCCTCTCTATTTGTAAAATATCACCAATAACGTTTTTAACGTTATTACATAATATCTTTTAAATCGGAGAAAATTTATATGTGCTTACATGGCATAATTCATAAATCCAGAAGAGATTACGATGACTAGTATTAAAATTGGCTCTGTTGCAAAGTTTTCTAAATGAGACTACACTCTGGAAAAAAGAATAAGGAGAAACACAAATGCGATATTTTAAAGGAAAACAGTTCAAGAAAGATATTATTTTGGTAGCCGCCCTGTACTACTGTCGTTTTTCTTTAAGTTATCGTGATATCTCTGAAATTTTAAAAGAACGTGGAATCTCAGTTCACCCAACAACTATCATGCGCTGGGTTCATGAATACGGAAACCTTATCTATCAAATTTGGAAGAAGAAAAATAAAAACGTCCAATTATCTTGGAAGCTAGATGAAACCTATATAAAAGTCAAAGGAAAATGGTGTTATTTATATCGTGCAATAGATAAAGACAGGCATACATTGATATTCAACTTCGTAAAAAACGGAATTATCAGGCTGCTTATACCTTTATGAAAAGATTAGTGAAAACATTTGGCGAACCAACGGCTCTAACAACAGACAAAGCGCCGGCATTACTTTGCGCATTTAAGAAATTAAGAAAACAAGGTTTTTATTCAAATACAATTCATTGTACAATCAAACATTTGAACATTCTCGTCGAACAGGATCATAGGTATGTCAAGAGGCGTTTTGCCAAATCCGCAGGATTTCAAAACCTTCGTCATGTTTCACGTACGATAAAAGAAACCGAAACCATTCATGCTCTATATAAAAGAAACCGAAGTCTTGGCTCAGACTTCGGTTTTTCAACGCATAATGAATTATACAAATTATTAATCACTGCCTAAATGGTTCCCCTATTTAGCAACACCTGTTTATGCTTTTTGAAACTTTGCAACAGAACCACTTAAACGGTGCTTATATGGCATCTTCAGGATGGGATGCTTGTATAGGTCTAGGTAGCCTTGATGGAACCAAATTAATGAATCCACTAAGTAATTTCCATAGTTAAGGCCATATAACATCACGAATTCAGATAAGGTGAGATTGTAACCACATAACCCAAAACGCTATCCCTTTTGTATGGAGTGAACCCTGAGAATGAGACGATAAAAAACACCTCTCTAAATCGTAAGTATCAGTTATGATTTTAATGGAGGTGTTTTTCGTATGGGGAAAAAGACGCATTATCCCGCCGAAATAAAGTGGAAAGTAGTTGAAATGAAACACCAAGGATTCAAAAATAAAGAAATTATGGATGCCTTAGGAATTAAACATGTGGCTCAAATTAAAACTTGGATGAAATGGTATCGTGAAGGCGAAACCTATCGGTTTGAACAATCTATTGGAAGACAATCTGTACATGGAAAAGGCTTAAAAAAGTTAACAGAACTTGAACAAAAAGAATTAGAAATACGTTATTTAAAGGCAAAGATTATATTGCTGGAAAAGTGCCAAGAAATTTTAAGGAGGTGGGAGGAAAAGAAGAAATAATGAAAATGATAAAGGAATGGCAATCAATTTTTACAATTGCAGAACTGTGTTCCATATTTGATATTTCACGTGCTACTTATTATCGTTGGAAAAAGCAGGAGAAAACAGTAACTAATCATGAAGAAAAAACCGTAATAGAAATATGTCAACATCATAAATATCGGTATGGATATCGTCGGGTTACAGCTTGTCTACGTAATCAATTTAACATCGTAATCAATCATAAAAAAGTATTACGTATCATGAGAAAATACAACGTATTATCTCGGGTTAGAAAAAAGAAAAAGACATTTGTACTCGGTCATGAACCAGTGGTAGCTAAAAATAGAATACAACGAAGATTTAAAGCTACCAAGCCTAATGAAAAATGGTTCACGGATATCACGTATTTGATGTTCGGCAATAAGACTCTTTATTTTTCATCTATTATAGATGGGTTTAACAATGAAATTATAAGTTATAAAATAGGTGAGACACAGGATGTTTCTCTTGTATTAGATACTCTAAAAGAAGCTTTAAGAAAGCGAAATGTGATTGATACGATTTTACATTCGGATCAAGGAAAAGTGTATACATCAAAACAATTTCAAACATATGCCAAAGAAAAAGGCATTATCACAAGCATGTCTCGTACAGGAAACTGCCATGATAATGCCCTCATAGAATCCTTTCATTCTCACTTGAAATCCGAAGGATTCTATGCGCAAAATATAAAACAATCGAATAATGCTAGTATAATACAAACTGTGGATGAATACATCCACTACTATAATAATGAACGGATTCAGAGAAAATTAGATAACATGTCACCTATAGCTTATAGGAAACATGTTGTCTAGGTGTTTTTTCTTTGTCTCACCAAATGGGGTCAGACCATTGTATAAATACACAAAAGGGATAGCGTTTTTTAAGAGAGAAAATAGCATAGCTAAATTGGAATGCACTGAGTTCTTCCTACATATGGAAGGTTCCACCATTTATGAATCTCACCTTTGTTATTTGCTAAAAATAAAATCCCACTGTTTATGAAAGGGTCAACTAAATATCTATTCGTAATGTTTACCATTATAATTTACAAATCCTACCGGGTGATGTGTGAAGTGTATTACTGGATCCCCTGGGTTACCAATTCCTACCTTTGCATGTGTTTTATCAACATACTCCCCTTGTAGTTCGATTTCTTCCCCTTCTTTTAAGTCTGGGATAGGATTTTTTAATCCTAATTTATCCCCATAGCGAATTGCACAAAAAGCTTCATCTTCTACTAGAGATTTTGGTGCACCTTTTATATCAATAACTTGAATATTATTAATTAAAAAATGCTGATGTGTTCCACCTTCTGAATTAGAATCGTCTTCTTCAACTAATTTTATTGTTGCTTTAACATGTACGATGGGAGCATGGAATGAAAGTGGATTTCGATGATGTTCCATAAAATGATCTGCTAACGTATTCCCGAAATGGGGATGGTGTTGTAAATGTTCGCTCATAGTTGTTCCCTCCATAGTCTATATAAATGTTTACGTCCTATATTGTTTACAGATACACAAAATTTATTATTATAAAAAAATAATTACATAAACTTTTTTACGTAGATACCGAAGCCATCATATTTTAAATAGAAATGCTACATTTCTCCAATGATACAAGCCAATGAATTGAGACATTTCTTCTCTCAAGGTTCCTTAATATCATGAAGTTTTTGAAAAAGACTGCCAGTTAAGCGATGCTTACCACCTGACCGTAATATTTCTGAAAGTTGCTCTATATTTTCTGATGAAAATGTAGGAATAGATATGTTTTTTAAACTCTTCATATAATCTGGCAGCAACATCCGTAAAGCCATGTCCATTCGAATTTCACCTGCACGCATCAATGTTTGAATTTCACTATCATGAAAACCATCCAAATCCGTACGAAGTCCTGCTAATAAATTTTCTATATTTTCTTCGTCTGAAGGAGGGGAATATAATTGATAGTCTGGTAAAGAAACATGGTCAGTATAAAAAGGGTTCCTATTTGAATCTAATAAAGTTTGAATAGGAGTACTAAGAATGAGCTGTAATCCTGGGTAAATATCTGGATCTAAATTACGTAACATTTTTCTTCTTAATACTACAATTTGGCTATTAGATGTATCTAGAATGCGTTTGTTTAATTCAAAATGAGTAGGTTTTTCATTTTCTTTCCACTCTCTTTCAGCCGCAGAGGCATCTAACACAAAGTATATCTCATCAGAATTTTTGGGAATAAATTTCATAGGTTCTTTTCTATGCTTTGCTAAAGGGGGAGATCTACGTTGATTATTTACTGATTCTGCCTCATCCGGTAATATCAATGGTTCAGTTCCGATATTATCGAATACTCCTCCATCGGAAAACCACAAGGTGTCATATTTTAACAATGGGTTCCCTTGCATTCGATTTTCCGGATCGCAAAAGATTCTATCTGCTACCGATAAAGAGATAGGGGCAAATAATAATGGAAAAGCGGCAGAAGTAGCCACAGCATAAGAAACGGAAATGTCATCTATATTGGTTGTTTGTCCAATATAAGTTCCGTACATATGATCATTTGAGAAATAAAACATCCTCATAGTATCTAAACAGGTTGTATTACAATACCAGGTGGTCGAAAGGTTTTGTAATTCTTTCATGTGAATCCCTTCGCAAAGATATTCATCAAGTAATGTTGGTAGTGCATCGCTACATTTCTCCCGAATAGATTTAAAAGACAAGATTTGTTTTGTAAAAGAATTTGTAATCAATTTTGTACGAAGGTCGATTTGTCCTAATTTAACTAAGGGAGTAATAACACGCTCTTCAAAATCAATTACATTTCGAAACTCACCACCTTTATATAGGGCAAGCATAATAGCTGCAGCGGTGATACTACCTCCAGAAACAGAGCTGATACTCGTCACATACTGATCTAGTTTACATTCAACTAGCCGTTTATATCCCCCTAGCGCATAGAATGAAGCCCGAAACCCACCGCCAGAAAATGCTAATTTCAGATTTTTATTCAAAATTAATCCCCTTCTTTCATTACTCAAATCTGTACATCTGAAATAATCTCCAACTGTAGGAGCAAGTATGCAGTGAATTTATTTATAAAATGATGATATCATCGTAGATCTTTATTACTAAAAAAACGCAGTTCTTTTTAAGAACTGCATTAGAATTTTCCTCTTTATTAGGAAACAAAATATTCTTAAGATAATTGCCAAACCATAAGAGCTTAAGATAAAGGACTAAAGTTAATTGTTCATTTTTAGTTAAAAAGTCTACAATTTCTTTGGATTTAGATGTTAATCCTTCCCCTCTCCCTATATTAAGTATCTATTTCTTAACAAAATTCAAATTTGATTACATCTTTCCACAGTTGGATTGGGAATGGGAATGGAAATAATCTAATACAAACGTTGTATATCCTTCGTTTTAACAGTCAAACTATCATTAAGTGTGTAAAAAGAACCATTTTCAAATGTATCTCGGCTGAACCCCATATTTACATCTCTCTCTTCTAAAAACTAAAAATCCCCGAAAAGATGACGCTTTTTAATTAATTTCGCTCTAAACATTTTTCTATTTTTGAGAAAAATTATAATAACCTTTGATAGAATTGTTAATTTAAATTTAACTCAAAAAAAACAGCAATATAAAATCTGGTTGCTGTAGAAATCCCTAATTTTTTCAGTTCAGGAGTGGCAGCCAATACAATAGATCCATTTCGATTTACATCTCCAACAACAGCTAATTTCACTTTTAATGGATCTAGTCCTCGCATAACACAAGCACAACTAGCAAAAAATGAACAAAGGTCGATACAGAATATCATTCGATTCATGCATTTTGAGTAATCGAACATCATTTTACCTCCAAAAACAGAACACATGTTCTTATTATAAACCCATTGTTTTGTATTATAATCCTTTTATAAATAATTTTTAATACGAATATGGTACGTGAAATTATATGCAATTCTTCAAAATTCGACCACTGATCAATTTAGTATCTCTTAACTTATTAAACTCATTTTCATTGCTTCATAAATTAAGAAAAGCTTAAATCCATGTGTATCAATGGATTTAAGCTTTTTATTTTATAGGAATACCCTTTGCAACAAGTTGCCATTAGGATAGTGTATCAGCAACTTGTAGCTATTACTATGAATGCTAGATTCCTCAAAATTATTCCATATTTTTCGATTTTCTTTATATTATTCTATGCTTCGTTTTAAAACATAATTCCATATTTATGAACAAAGGTTTAGTTTTATGGAATATTGTACAAGCTATTAGTACGATATTCTCTATTAGGAGGGATTCCCTATGTTTGGGCTAGGAAAAAAAAGAACTCCATTTGGTGATTATTTAGATCGTAGAGGAATTAAACAACAATGGTTAGTACAACGAACTGGATTAAGTAAATCATTAATAAGTGATTTAGCAAATAAAAAAGATCGTGTTCCCACTTTAACATCCGCAACCAAAATTATTAAAACACTAAGAAAATTTGATAAGCGTGTTGATTATCATGACTTTTGGGACATAAATGTTTAATACAACTAAAATATATCGTCCATAACGAACGTTCTCATAAATACATTTTGTTTTACAGCATATTGCTCTAATTTAGATTGCCGATAGTCTGACAGTGTAAAAAAGATAATCACTGGAACAATAGCATTCTGTCTTTTATAGATATCTGTTATATGGCCATATAACTGTATTTTATGTTCATTTGCTTTCATATGTTGCATGCGATCTACCTCTACGAAATGAGGGACTTTATCATCAAAATAGGTTGCATCTGGGATAATTTGATATCGCTGACCCTTGATTGAAAATTCTATAGGTCTTTCTGTTTTCCATTCTGGAAATCCTAGCCACATCCAGGATTCGTTTCTCATTAATATATGCTGTAATTGACTATTTTTCTTTACTGTCCTTGTGATTCCTAATAAATCACGTCCTTTTTTATTTAAATAATATACATGTTCACGAGCTATTTTTGTGATGTGACAATATGGAGTCAGATCCTTTAATACACGATTTGCATTCCGAATACTTCCTAAACAGTGAATGGCTTGCAATTGTCTCCTGGTTGCAAAGTCTAATTTACTCAAAGTGGATAAAATCTCGATTTGCCTCGCTTTCTGTTTGAGCGTTTGATGCTTCATGTTGTTTCACCACCTTGTATTGCTTTAGTAAATCCCACATTTCTTTATCCTTCAGATAAGGTACCTGAATTTCTTCTGTACGATCTGTCTTAAACAATGCTCTTCCTGGAAGGGAAGGTAAATCCTCAAGCCCTGGTTCATCCAAAGCAACTTGCGAAGCGATTGCTGTAGGTAACCGAAACCCTAATTTTGCATCAGCATTTTGTTTAATTTGCCTTGGTAATGTATCCGAAGTAGGATATTGAGTGCAAAATATGAGCCGGAACCCTAAACCTCCTCCAACTCGTGCAATTTCAGATAACATCTCCTGACACATATATAATAAATCCCGTTGTTTTTTCGGAAGCCCTTGTGTCGGACAAAGATTTGCTCCTTCATCTACTATGATGAAACAGCGTTCTCTAATTGATGTGTCTATGATATTGGTCAAATAATAATTCTTCATTATCTCAATCTGTCTTAGCATATTTTTACGTACTTTAGCCAACATTTCTAACGCTTGTTGTGGGTTTTCAGCTACTTCTACTACTTGGGACAGATCCTTATAAGGACTAAATTCTAGACCTTCCTTTAGATCGATAATAAAAAAACTCACATGTTGAGGCTGTTGTAAAATTAAACTCGTCATCACATTTTTTAGAAATACTGTTTTTCCAAAACGCGTCATACCCGACACGCACATATGCGGTGTGCTCTCAAAGTCATGATAGATGTACTTATCTAACGATTTCCCCATCATAACACGCCATGTTTGCTCCTTTAACAAATCCTTAGACCAATTCCACCTTTCAGGTATTTTTTTCTTAAATACCCGAATATGAAGCTCCCTTTGATAAAACGATATTTTAACAGGTTTGTAGAGTCCTTCTTCCAATACTTCAGCTAACTTTTTGATTAGCTGACTTGGGACACCAAGTGGTAACTTGTAAACATAATTCTTACTTATGTCATCTTCCATTTCCTTTATGAAAATCGGATATTGTAATTCCCCTTTATGCTGAACACAGATCTTTGTAATTTCAAAAAAGGTTGCAATTTTTTTCTTATCACTCATTCCTTTACCTTGGCAAAAATAAGCTACTGTTATAAAGGTTGCTGGAATTAATAAAAGTGATAACATTTCCTCCATACCTCCTTAAGGTAGTTGAGCCTGTATGGATGCTTAGAAAAAACACTTAAGATGCGCTATTATAATTATTTTCGACTACCAGATAAAATACTAACGTAGAAACACATCTAGTATATCCATTAACACATACCAAACACTCCCAATCAATAAGCATTTGAGACCCGCACGTAGCAACCAATCTGGAAGGTAAAGACCTTTCTTTTCCAGCAATTTAATCCCTAAAATAGAGACTCCTGTCACACCATACACAACTCCTAACTCTCCAATGATTGTCATGTTAATCCCATCCTTTTGGTTTAATGGACAAATTCCCTTTACGATCCCTGTAGAGTTGGTAGTCATCTAATAACTCATTCCAAGACAAAGCATGTTCATCCCCATACAGATCCTCTTCGATGTCTTGACTTAAATAATAGTACGCCCGATATTGTCGATCCAGATACACTTCATGTCTTAACATGTGGTCTCGTATAGCACAAAGATTTCCCTCTTTTTTTGTTTCTTTGTACATTTGTCTAAGCATTTTTGAAGAATACAAATAAGGTGTACTATACAGCATTTGATATTGGCTCATATCCTCACCATCCACATAAAATTCTAGATGCATTTAATACATATGATAATGACTTCCTTTTTCGAATTTGTACCACAAAAAAGTACAAAAATAAGCCATTCCCATTTTAGAATGACGTTCGACAATAATCTTTATAAGACTTCATAGCTTTTTCCAATATTTCAGTTACAAAATTAGTTTTACCTAAGCTATAATTCGTTCGATCTTTTGCGTTTTTTGCCAAATCTTTTTTAACTGTTCATATTCAATAATAAACTGTTATTGCACTAATGGGTGCTTTAGTACAATAAGGCTCCTAGAAATGATCAAACTTTATTATAAAAATTATATACTTCATTTAGAGAATTAACTCCCTTTTGATCAATCTTTTTTCAAAATGGAGTTTTTTTGTTCGCTACTAATAATGGATTAACTGTTTCTTTTTTATCAATTTTAATTATAAAGCTACAATAGATCTGTTGATTGATAATTGAAACACAAACATAAGTAAAGAGCCTATTTTATTTTATATCCAAAATAAAATAGGCTCTCTCACATTTCTATAAATATATATTTGACGATTACATCTTTTCTAATATCATTTGTCTCTCATACCACTTTGACATTTTTTCAACTGCATTAGCTGATAAACGCTTGGTTTGTCTATTGCAAAATCTAGATAACGTAGGTGCCGATATTTTTATTTCTTTTGCAAGCTCTCGTATACTTATATTATCAACATTGTGTCGCTCTAGTATTTTTTCTCGAACAACTTCTTCATCAAAAATGTCAGGTTCTTTACTAACTGTGCTTTGTGGCATATCAATAATATCTTTAGTCTTTTCACTATATTCTATTGTTGTTTCATTATCATTCTCTATTTCTAATGTTTTTTTCTTTGGTAAATTGTACATAGACTTAATTAATTCTTCTGGCGGAAGAATAGTAATATTTAAATCGATCCAATAATCTTTGAACCAATTTTTCTTATTTAAACGTTCTTCATCTAATGTACTTGAATACTCCCACTTAGAGATCACATTCTCTCTCTCTAAATCAGTAAGAACATTCTCTAAGTGTTCTCGAATACGACTTGGTTTCCATGTAAGTGGAATTGCCATGACAGCTAATAATCCTTTATCGCCTCCAATGGAGTATGGGCGCTTTAAAGTAGAATATATTTGCCTAATTCTCCATTGCCATGTTAAATAACGAATTAAGCGTTTATGATATTTATGTCGATAACTATTATATTCAAGTGCCTTTTTAGATAATAAAGCTGTAGTATTATTTGAACCATATAAATAACTTGATAAAAAGCTTCCAGGTTTAATTCGGCAGGATTCAATACCCATATATTCATTTGTTGTATTATGTCTCCATAATACAACTGAATCTAAAACAAATAACCTTTTAATTACTTCCCTTTTTACTTTATATTCCTCATCATTTTCATTTTCATCATTTAAAACAACTACTTCGTTATCATCATTTAAATATATAAAAATGCTCGCTAAAGCAGCAATCCTCTTAGCAACCTTAATTTTATCTTCAGGTCTATAATATTCTCCCTTACTTACTTTCTTTTTAGGTACATTACACATATCCAACACTTGCTCATATGAAAATTCGATGAACTCGTCCGGTGACTGAGCTTGAGCTAGCCATTGTATAGTAATTGAATCTAATACATCCGCTGTAAGATCATCCATATTACTCATTACATCATTAACTAAAGTGTTCCACCGGGACGCTTCATCATCTTTAATCAGCTTCAAATCCTCATCCCTATGAGAAGAAAGCTGAGCTATCGCATTACTTTCTTTCGTTTCAATCGGATAAGATTTAACACCTATATTTGAATCCTCTTCAAAATGATTCTTGGAGATCCCGTCACGTAATTTAAAGTAAACCGCAGAATTATTGACCTCAAAATAATCTTTATCATCTGTTTCATCTTTGTTTTCTTCTACCTGAATTACTGTTTCATCACTTAATTTTGGCTTGTTATCATTTTTAAACTCTTCTGTTAAAAGATGTTCAATTTCTGAATGGATTTCGTTCTTATACTGGTTCAACTTAATAGCAATTTGTAGTGAGGTTATTCCACTTTCATTCTTTTTACTAAGCCACGATACTAATGCTGAAAAAGATGGTGAAACATATTGTGATGTTACAACCTTACTACTATCTTTTTCTACGTCTGCGCTAAAAGAAGTCCATTTCTCCCAAATAGCTTTGTTATTTCCATATAAAGGTTCAGATATTAACAAAGCATCAGTAAACAATTGTGCTAATTTCTCCACGCTGTCACTCCTTTCTTTCGTACATTCCTTTCAAACAAACCAATATTTAGCGACTTATATATAAATCATTATTATTTTCCGATTCTGTTATGTTCAAAAAAATAATGAAACACTTTTGTCTTGTTTGTACAAGTGAAATAACATTTATTATACATTACCAACCAATATACCATCAATTAATCTAACGAATTAATAACTGAAACACTTTTGGACATATTGTTAACCTTTTTTATAAATATGAAACACACTTTTTCCCTTATCACTTCTCTACCATACTCTTATATATGCTTTTACATGCATAACACGTATATAATGAGCTAGATTCATTCATATCTATTTGAAACAAACAATTGAAACATCTTTGTCATATCCTTGACCTAAAATTCAAAAGATGAAACATTAGTTAATTTTTCTTATTTTGATTATATATTTTCAATTTTTTTTTAACATCCCGTAAACTCATATATATCAAGCGTTTTACCTTCTATGTACAAAGCGGATCCTAGATCACCCTGAAACATTTTTGCCATATCCTTGACCTTATCAAATATAAGAAACACTTATAAACCCTTATGTATCAAGGTTTTATAGGTGTTTCTTTCTTTTTCCCCTACATATAATACATGAAACACTTTTGCCATATCCTTGACCTTTTAAATTTTAAAACATGAAACGTTTTTTGCCATATCGTTTACCTAATATCTTTTTCAATTCTCTTACAACCCTTCATACCACTACATTCAATGGATATCCCCATAATAAATGACTCATATATGAACATGAAACACTTTTGCCATATCCTCGACGTAAAAACATGAAACATCTTCATTTACCCCTTATATATCAACGTTTTTCTACTGTTTCACTAATAATTTGACACATCTAAAACATGAAACGTTTTTTGCCATATCCTTGACACAAAAAAAAATGAAGAAAATCCTGTATCCCTTGTCACAACTGGTTTTATGTCGTGTTTCATATTCTCAAAATTCCCCTTAAAGGAGCACCTTTCAGCAATTTTCGATTTGTTATAATCAAAATTGGTATATTTTATAGTATCCTGGCATATATTTCTGAGTTTACAGGTAGGAGGTGAAAAAGATGGGAAAATCATTTATTATTCATAACCAACGTGGTCTAAATGGACAATCTACAAATGCAGTATTAGTAACACTGAAGTCTTGGCAAAAACTTGTTGAAACTTTCGAGGAGAAATACTACAGCTATAAAGATACATACCTTGAAGATCTACTGGATCAAATGACATATGAAGAACGTGTTGCAGATGTAGATGGCTTTGTAGAACAGGCGAAACCATCTTTTTCACGTCGTACCCTGTCTGCTGTTTCTGAAACTATGGGAAGGAAACATAAATTATATGGTATTACAAACGCAGATTTAGAAGTCTTCTTATACCTACACAAAAAATGTTACACAAATGGGGTTATTCCAAATGTAACAGTACATATGATGTGGGAAGATTACAAGCAATATAAAGAAGAGTTTGCTTACATACAGCATTCTCAATTCTACATTGCATTAAAAAAACTAAGTCTACATAACATTGTCACGATTGAAAAGGAATTAGATGGCCGCTATACCATTAAGCTAACTCATTTTATGAATGAAGAAACTGAAAAGGCAAACCCTTATGTTTATATTAGCCCAGTGGTATTTACAAAGGCTTTCTTTGGGCTGTCAGTTGCAGCTAAGAAATTATTCTTGGACATTGCTATGCAACAGCACAGAGAAACTACACTAAAACGTTCCTTGGACAAACAGGATGAAAGAGGAAATAAAACTCATTTTGGTGGAATGTACCGCTTTTTACATAAGAAATACCCGCATCAAATCCGTGCCGTTATGACAGAATTAACAACTGCACTACCATGTACAGGAACTCCCCTATTCAAAATTTGTAAATTACAAAAAGGGGTTAATAATAAAAAAAGATATACGACTTTATATCTCTCCTTACATACGGATTTCTTATGTACAAAAGAAGCAGGAGAAGTACCGTATCGTGATCCATTCACGCCAAAGGTTACTTATGCTCGTAAAGCTCGTTTTATTGAATCTGTGCTACAAGATATGAATATTGGTGAATTTACAAAAGACATGAATAAATTTATTCATGTACTTAAATATACATGCCACCGACAAATTCGTAGTGTAATTTATAGCTTGCGTGACATGATAGATCGTAATGAGGAATATCCAAGTAAGTTAGTATATACACTGAAGAAACTATTAAACCAAACGTCACAATATCAAATTCTTGATACGGCGGCTAAGGAAGGTATTTATCCTCTTATTACACAACATGTACCTAAAGAGCAAAAAGAACAAGCTGTATTTGATTTCGGATTACATTTCTCTATGTACTCACTTCGAAACATCAAAAAGTTGTTCCGTAAAACGTATGAATTACTAAAATACAAATTTGCTGTACCTGTTACAGAGGAATCGTATCACCGCAACTATCTAAAGTATCAAGAAGAAACGTTGTTTAGAAAGTACGCCTATGAACAAGGTACAAATCTAAATGCTTATATGGCTTTAGAAATTGAAATACGTGAGCTTTTAAAAGCAAGAGGACATAAAGAGCGCTTTATTCCTAGTGATGTTCGCGAATTGTTCATTGAAAAGATAGATAGATTACCTAAAGAAACGCTTCGTGTTATTGAAGTACCAGATGACTTCAATTTGATTACATTTATGCGTGCCTTTGAAAAGTTAATACGCACTGGTATTCAAGTAACAACAGCTGAACAAGTACTTGAAGTAATAGAAACCAATTAAAAATACTTCGCTCTCTATTTTTGAAAAAATTAAAAGTAGAGGGCTATTCGTGTTTGTTCCGTTATTTGAAAGCCTTGCACTGATTCCTAATAACAATCAACTTTCGTCGATTCTATTAATAATAGAGTCTTTTTTTATGCAATCCTATACAACAACTGCACTGTAGCTGACTAAATTTCCACACATACTTTCATATAAACACGTTATGAGCTGCCTTAATGCATTCAAATACCTACAAATAATCGCAAGAAAAAATTAAAGTTTTGTGTATAAGTAGATAAATATAGTCGAATGTGAATAACCTAATACAATAATCACTGATATAAAGGTATTCTAGTAACTTATCTATCAAAAATCATCAATATTTGTGTGAGTACTGTGATAAATTCGGATTATGTTAATTATTTAGCACCTAATGTGAACAGTTTGTGGGTAAATAAAATAAAATTGTGGACATGCAGTGGATTAATACAGAATTAAGCGAGTGAATAAATATGTTTAACAATGTATTTATTTGTTTCATTTTTTATGTAGAAATATATGTTTTTGTTTATGATTATTTGTAGTTTCTATATCAATATTATGCCTACTTTTCCGTTGTTAAATACTGCTATTTTTGATTTTTTACGCTATAGCATCTTCAGAATCCTTGTGACAGTAAGAGAACCCCCCTATTTACTTGTCCTATAAAAGTTTTATCTTTATATTTTAAATATATATAAGATATATATTTATATTAGATTTTATTACAGAATTAGTTTGTTACTTGGGATAAGTTATACCTTATATAAATATATGCATAACTTAAAAAATATTAGAATTAATGACTTAACAGGGAAATATTATATTTAAATAGTACAATAAATAGATGTAATGTCTATTTGTTAACTAGTCATATAGAATAACGATTCTTTCATAATTAGAACCCTAAAATGAGAAGTTTAGGGTTCTTTTTTATCTTTTTCCGACAGAAGACTCCTTCCTCAAAAATGGGAAGGTGTGAAACACCAATTTTAGGTGAGAGATGAATGGCGGTAGGCGTAAGCCTACGTTTTTTAGTATACTGTAGATATCATACCAAAAAGTGAGGTGCAACCCATGTTAGTAAATAAAGCATATAAATTTCGTATCTATCCAAATAAAGAACAAGAAATATTAATTGCTAAAACCATTGGGTGCAGTCGCTTTGTATTTAACCATTTTCTTACTCTTTGGAATGATACCTATAAAGAAACAGGAAAAGGATTAACCTATCCTTCTTGCTCTGCCGAGCTCACCCAATTAAAAAAGAAACAGGATACGATTTGGTTAAAAGAAGTCGATAGTATTGCCCTTCAATCCACATTGAAAAACCTCGCAGATGCTTTTTCACGTTTTTTCAAGAAACAGAATGATATCCCACGATTTAAGTCTAAAAATAATAAAATTCAATCCTACACAACCAAGCAAACAAACGGAAATATTGCAATTGTAGGTAACAAAATGAAATTACCGAAACTTGGCCTTGTTTGCTTTGCCAAAAGTCGTGAAGTAGAAGGTCGTATTTTAAATGCAACGATTCGACGCAACCCAAGTGGTAGATACTTTGTATCTGTCCTTGTCGAAACAAAGGTACAAAAAATGCCTACAACTGAATCCACTTGTGGAATTGATGTTGGATTAAAAGATTTTTCCATTCTTTCTGATGGTACAACATACAAGAACCCTAAATTCTTCCGTATATTAGAAGAAAAGTTAGTGAGAGCACAGCGTATCCTTTCCAGAAGAACGAAAGGTTCTTCGAACTGGAATAAACAACGCGTGAAAGTTGCACGAATCCATGAACATATTGCAAATGCAAGAGCTGATTACTTACATAAACTCTCTACTGAAATCATCAAAAACCACGATGTCATCGGTATGGAAGACTTACAAGTCAGTAACATGCTCAAAAATGGAAAGCTTGCAAAAGCGATTAGTGAAGTATCTTGGTCACAATTTCGGGCTATGTTGGAATATAAAGCAAAATGGTATGGTAAACAAGTTATCGTGGTATCTAAAACATTTGCTTCTAGTCAGTTATGTTCCAATTGTGGATACAAAAACAAAGATGTCAAAAACCTAACAATTCGTGAGTGGGATTGCCCTTCTTGTGGCACACATCACGATAGAGATCGGAATGCAGCACTCAATCTTAGAAATGAAGCAATTCGTATCTTAACCGTAGGAACTACGGGGATAGCCTAATTCATTAGAGTTCGATAGAACTCTGTACCTAGGAATCTCCCACTTCAAACAGTCCGCAAGGACGTTAAGTGGTGAGTAGTTCAAAATTTATAAAATATAAGAGATGTTTTAGACTTGATGCTTCCGCCTAATTATGTAAGTACAAACTATACAATATGTATCTTCTAACCATTCTTCCTTAATCTTCTTCTCTCTTTTTCTAACCGTCTAAAAATCACACATATAACACCGCCCGCCACTGTAAACAGAATGCCAGGCACCAATAATAAAAGTCCCCCTCCACTCATCCAAATTAACGCTATTCCTAAAATCAAACATATAATTCCAATTATCATCTGACCTCTTTACCACCCTTTACATAAAATTTCCCCATGTTTGTAAAAACATTCTGATGAAATTATACCTCTTTACTTATAACAAACTCAACACTACTAAACTATCTGTTTCTCCCCCTTTCCTTCAAGAAATAAAACCCTACGATTCCATTTTTCTCTTACTATACATTATTATAATAATATATAGTAAGATAGAGTAAAAACGAGAGGAGATTATTATGGCAACGATTGGAATTGACCTAGGAACAACGAATAGTTTAGTAGCCTATTGGACGGATTATGGTGCAGCCCTTATCCCAAATGCACTTGGCGAATATCTTACACCATCTGTCATCAGTGTTGACGAGAGCGGTGAAGTTTTAGTCGGACGCATCGCCAAAGAACGGCTGATTACCCATCCGCACGTTACAGCATCAACGTTTAAGCGATTTATAGGAACAGAGAAAAAATACGAGTTAGGTATGTATACATTTTCTTCAGAAGAACTTTCATCTTTTATCATTCAATCTTTAAAACAAGATGCAGAAGCTTATTTAAACGAAGCGGTTACTGGTGCTGTCATTAGCGTACCTGCTTATTTCAACGATGCTCAGCGCAAAGCGACAAAACGAGCTGCTGAAATTGCTGGATTAAAAGTTGAACGTCTCATTAGTGAGCCAACGGCAGCTGCTATCGCTTACGGACTGTATCAGGAAGCGGCAGAGACAAAATTTCTTGTATTTGATTTAGGCGGCGGAACATTTGACGTGTCCATTTTGGAATTATTTGAAGGAGTGATGGATGTTAAATCGATCGCCGGCGATAATTATCTTGGAGGCGAAGACTTCACAAACAGTCTCATGTCCTTTTTCTTAGAGTCACACCAACTCGATTCCGATTCCCTTGACTCAAAAACGCTATCTTTAATTTATGCACAAGCAGAACGTTGCAAACTTACATTATGTAATGAGCCTGCCGCGATTATGAAAGTCGTTATTCATAATGAGACGTATGAAACTCGCATTAACAGAAGTGAATTTGAAAAATTAGTAACCCCGCTTCTCTTACGGCTTCGCTATCCGATTGAACGCGCACTTCGCGATGCGTCGCTAAACCCTAAGGATTTAGATGCTGTCATTCTAATTGGCGGGGCGACAAGGATGCCGCTTATCAAATCCGTCATTTCTAAAATGTTCGGACGCATGCCTCATGCGAATATTAATCCTGATGAAACGGTTGCTTTAGGTGCTGCGATTCAAGTTGCTTTAAAAGAACGAAACAAAGCACTAGAAGAAGTTATCTTAACGGATGTTTGTCCATATACGTTAGGAACTAGTGTTGTTCAAGCATTAGGAAATGGACAACAAGGATCCGGATACTTCTTCCCGATTATTGAACGAAATACACCGATTCCTGTAAGTCGAGTGGAACGACTTTATACTGTCAATGATAGACAACACTCCATACTTGTCGATGTTTATCAAGGAGAAAACCGCTTGGTTAAAAATAACTTAAAACTTGGCGAACTTAAAATTAAAGTCCCTCCTGCTCCTGCTGGACAAGAGGCGATTGACATTCGTTATACATATGACATAAATGGCATTCTCGAAGTCGAGGTAATAAGTACAACGACTGGAGAGAAAAAAAGAGCAATTATCCAACAAAACGCCGGAAATCTTACAGAAAAAGAAATTGAAGCTAGACTACTAGAATTGAAAGAAATTAAAATTCATCCACGAGACCGGTCCGAAAACCGATTGCTGCTCGCAAAAGGCGAACGGCTCTATGAAGAGTTACTCGGTGACGAACGCAAAAAAGTCGCGATCTTGTTACAGCAATTTGAAAATGCGCTCACAACGCAAAATGATAAAAAAGTGAAAGAAGCCGCTCATATATTAAAAGAGCATTTAGAGAATATTGAAAGGTGGATCAGTCATTCATGAGCATTTGGGAAACGTTAGAAATTGAGCCTACCGATAATGTTGCAGCTATTAAAAAGGCTTATGCAAAACTTCTAAAGATTTATCATCCCGAAGACGATCCTGAAGGATATCAGCGGCTGAGAGAAGCATTTGATAAAGCGATAAAAAGCGCAAAACAAATGAAGACTGCACCTCCCTCTCAACTAGAAAAAACGGATGAAAACGAAGAGAATTCCTATATCCACCCTGTATCTCCTACATGGATGGATGGTGACGCTGAACTTGCCGCCACTCTCGTTTCAGAACATCCCGTTTACGCATTTACGGAAAAAATCGAGACGCTGTATAACGATTTCTTTGCACGAATCGAACCGAAAAATTGGGAAGACTTATTAAGTTCCGATGTGATATGGGACGTAGAACATGCGGCAGTGATTCAAGATAGATTAATAGAATTTTTACAATATCATTACCATTTCCCCCGCTCGATTTGGGAACTTCTCGACAATGTATTTCGCTTTAGTGAACAAAGAGAGGAGTTGGAATTTGAATATAGTGAAGAAACAGTACAGTTTTTGCTAGAGAGAATTAGCGGCGAGAAAGAAATGCGTTATGATGTTTTCAAGAAAAGTGATGATTTAGATTTTGAAGCGTATTTTCATTTACGTGAAGAAATCCAGCTCACACTTATGAATAATAACTTAGAAGCAGCAAAAAGTGCACTCGATTTTGCATACGAGCTTTATCAAGAAGATCCGGAACTTTTACGCATGCAGGGCATTTATTATTTGCGCATAGAAAATAAAGAACGTGCGTTACAATCATTCAATGACATACTTGCCATTTACCCGGATGACCTAGATGGTTTACTTTATCGGGCCCAGATTTACTATGACCGCGGGCAGTTTGCAGATGCTATCAAGGACTGTGAGCATCTACTGTCGATTGAGCCGGAGCATATGGACGCACAATTCTTAATAGTGAAGCATTCGTTCGAATCAGGTGATATAGAAACTGTAGCCACTAGGGCGTTGGATGTGGTAAAGCGTTATGTGGAACGCTTCGAATTTCGTTCATACTGTATTCGAATTCACACTGAAATTCCAGAGAAGAGACAGAAACAAGAAATAAATATGAAGTTTATTATCCGCTATGCGCTATACTTTTTATTTCTATTTATTAGCCGCACCTGGGTTTATTTGCTCTTTATGATTCTTATTGTTTTAACCCCATTACCATCTAAATATGCATTACTTCTCCTACTCCCACTTATTTGGGAAGCATGGAAATTCGTTAGGCTTAAAACATTCGCATAAGGAGGAGACAGAATGCCTGTTTTATATAAAAGAAAACGAGAGAAACAGTTCGAACTATATTTCCGCTGCCTGTCTTCCGTTTGTTTGAATTGCGTTTACCTTACAAACTATTTTACCCGATATGAATTTACCCTTATCAGAGACCGCTTTATTGGGAAACGTTTTTTGAAGAACGTGTTATGGACATGGCAAATCGAAAATTCGACGGAGTTAAAAGAGAAAATCATTTGGTTTTTAGAAGAAGGGACACGGCAGGAATTTAATCGTATACGCCATCAATTGACTCCTCTTTCCGAGGCAGCGCGAAAACAATTATCGAAAGACCATCCTGACCATGAAAAACTTTATATTGCTAATTACGGATTACATATTTTGACGGATTCAGGAATTGCAGCGTTTGATTATGCATGGTGTATCTGTTTATGTCGGGTCGGTAGAAGACTCGGTTATTTATCAAAACAGGAAGCAAAGAACTTTATGATACAGGCTGCACGACTTTCACAACATTCTTATTCAGACTGGCACGAGTATTTTAACGCCTTTCGTATTGGCAGCCACTTTAACGCAAATGATACAGAATTCATAAATAAAGATAAGTATAATATTAATTACGTATCGTACTTGTTTGATTATAAAAAAACTCTATTGAGTGTTGTTCCATGGGAAAATAATCTACTTAAAGATTTAAGTTAAATCATGCTATGCTTCTTAACCAAATTGATAAAAAATCCTAGGAACTATGATTTCCTGGGATTTATTTACATATAAGGTATTTGCTGAACTACTCACCACTTAACGTCCTTGCGGACTGTTTGAAGTGGAAGATTCCTAAGTACAGAGTTCTATTGAACTTAGGCTATCCCCGTAGTTCCTACGGTTAAGAGACGAATTGCCTCATTTCTCAGATTGAGTGCTGCATTTTGATCTCGATCGTGATGTGTGCCGCAAGAAGGACAATCCCACACACGAATTGTTAGATTTTTAACGTCTTTGTTTTTGAATCTACAATTGGAACATAGTTGACTAGAAGCAAATGTTTTAGATACCACGACAACTTGTTTACCATACCATTTCGCTTTATATTCCAACATAGCTCGAAATTGTGACCAAGATACTTCACTAATCGCTTTTGCAAGCTTTCCATTTTTGAGCATGTTACTGACTTGTAAGTCTTCCATACCGATGACATCGTGGTTTTTGATGATTTCAGTAGAGAGTTTATGTAAGTAATCAGCTCTTGCATTTGCAATATGTTCATGGATTCGTGCAACTTTCACGCGTTGTTTATTCCAGTTCGAAGAACCTTTCGTTCTTCTGGAAAGGATACGCTGTGCTCTCACTAACTTTTCTTCTAATATACGGAAGAATTTAGGGTTCTTGTATGTTGTACCATCAGAAAGAATGGAAAAATCTTTTAATCCAACATCAATTCCACAAGTGGATTCAGTTTTAGACATTTCTTGTACGTTTGTTTCGACAAGGACAGATACAAAATATCTACCACTTGGGTTGCTTCGAATCGTTGCATTTAAAATACGCCCTTCTACTTCACGACTTTTGGCAAAGCGGACAAGGCCAAGTTTCGGTAATTTCATTTTGTTACCTACAATTGCAATATTTCCGTTTGTTTGCTTGGTTGTGTAGGATTGAACTTTATTATTTTTAGACTTAAATCGTGGGATATCATTCTGTTTCTTGAAAAAACGTGAAAAAGCATCTGCGAGGTTTTTCAATGTGGATTGAAGGGCAATACTATCGACTTCTTTTAACCAAATCGTATCCTGTTTTTTCTTTAATTGGGTGAGCTCGGCAGAGCAAGAAGGATAGGTTAATCCTTTTCTTGTTTCTTTATAGGTATTATTCCAAAGAGCAAGAAAATGGTTAAATACAAAGCGACTGCACCCAATGGTTTTAGCAATTAATATTTCTTGTTCTTTATTTGGATAGATACGAAATTTATATGCTTTATTTACTAACATGGGTTGCACCTCACTTTTTTTGTATGATGCCTACAGTATACTAAAAAACGTAGGCTTACGCCTACCGCCATTCATCTCCCACCTAAAATTGGTGTTTCACACCTTCCCATTTTTGAGGAAGGAGCCTTCTGTCGGAAAAAGATAAATAAAAAAGACCTAGCTTGGTAAAGATAGATAGCTAATAAGAGTATCTAGTTCTCAAGAAGCCCCCACTTCAAACAGTCCGTAAGGACGTTAAGTAGCGGGTAGTTCACAGAAGTTATTGAGTAAGTTATTGGTAAGCAAGAATGATTTTGTAGATATGAAATTAACAACATTCACAACTAAATTTCTAGAAATGACTGAAATAGATAATGAATTAGATTCAAAAGAAACACATTTTTTCTTGCTGTATGTGCAACTTTGGGAACCAACAACAGAGTTAAATGAAGAGATGCATCAATATAACATGACATTGACAACTTCTCCCCTAACAAGAAATGAATCATATAGAACCAAACAAATGAACAAAAAAGATACTCAGGATAAGCTGTTTCAGGTATTAAATGAAAGTAATTTAGCAGTATAAGTATTATTAATGTAATGCTATTACAGCATTGCATTTTTTGTTATCAATAATAAGGAGTTTATATAAGTTTTATATATAAGCTTTATATGTAAGTCCTATATAAACTCCTTATTATATTAATATTGATATAAAATTGATATGTTAAAGGTTAAACTCCTTTTATATTAAGGTTTTATTATACGTTGTATAAATAAAATGTATATATACAGCGTATAATAAAATGTGTTATTTAATATGTGAGTTTCATGTTAACGTATTGTGCTGTTTTTGGGGCTTAATATAGTAATGATAGTGAAATCTATTCTATTAAGAGCTTAGAATGTGAATCACATGAAATATAAGATTAATATATTATATATACACTGTATATATACGTTGTATAAATGAAAGCTTGTGAAATAAAGGGTTTTCTAATAATGGAATTTATAGGTTCTATATATAAGTTTTATATATAATGACTTGATATACGCCTTATAATGATGTACTATGTTTCTAGGAATAATTAACCAATGGTTTAAGGGGGGGACAACTTGAACGAGGTTTTAAGCGAGAAGTATCAAACGATAAAATTTACAGATGAAGTAGTGAACATGTTCGCAGATATTCTTGAACAAGATGAGATACTATATAGTGTATTTCTATACATAGGAAACATCGTTAATAAACAATTTCAAGAAACCAAATACATGAGGGGCATATCAATTAATGAAATAGTAGAAAATGTAGTCATAGATAGGAGAGTAAAGAAAACAAAAGGCAAATCTTATTCATTAGAGGTTGAACGCACAAATATATCAAGACGTTCAGCTGAAATAAGTGTTAGTACACTATCATCAATGTCTTTAATCTATGAAAAGTCTATGCACCCGTATAAATTTTTAATCTCAACTTATAGAGGACAACAAGTACTTATTGAGTTAGGGAAAAGAAAAAAAGTAAATAAGTAAATAAGGAGAGATAAAATAATGGCGAAAAATTTCTTGAAGAATGAAGTAGCAGTTAAGATGACGATGGTTGGTTTTGGTCAGGCTGGTACTAGAATGGTAGATAAATTTGCTGAATATAAACATACAGATGGAACATCAGTATATAACTGCTTAGCATTAAACAGTAATGATGGAGATCTAGCAGAACTAAAAAATGTACCAAAAAGCAACCAAGTTTCACTTAAATTAGGTGGTTTAGGTAAAAATCCTGAGCGTGCAGTAAAGGTACTTGAATCAAATGATGAGGCAAAAGAAAAATTAAAAGATTTTATCACGGAACGTGTAAGACCATCTGATGAACTTGTGTTATTCTTTGCAGGCTTAGGTGGAGGAACAGGAACTTCTACAATTATTAAGGCGATTGAAGAGTTTTCCGCTTTTCATAACAAGCCTGTAATTAGACAAGAATTACAAAAAGTTGCACAACAATACCCTATGGCAGAGATAAAAGCAGATCAAGCAAAATTTGCGAGAATCGCTTTTGAAAACGCTATTGAGCGTAAAGATTTTATTAAAATGGGGATTGTTGTAACACTTCCAGTAAGAGCAGATGGACCTGATGTACTAAGACAAGTTAATAAATTTTCTCAGGAGATTTGGAAATTAGCTAATGATAAATCAAAAGGTGTAGCGTTTGTAGTATTTGCTGATAATCAGCACTTTTATGATGAATTTAAAGAGCTAAATGAAAATGAGAAAAAAGGTATTGCCAATGCACGTGATTATGCAAATCAACGTATTAGTGAAATTATTCATGAATTAAATACAGCTGCAAATGGATCTGGAACATCTGTAATACTTGATTCTCAAGACTTTAAACGTATTTTACTTGAGAAAACAGGTTGTTTAGTAATTAATAAGGTTTCACGTAATATGAACCAGATTGAAAATAGCCATGCAATTGTAGAAATGTTTAAAGAATCATTAAGAGGAAGCTCTTTCCATCATCCAATTGATTTAATGAAAAAGAATAACGATGGTTCTGTTGAAGCATCAAAAGTGCATCATTTTGGTATGCTTGCTATCCTAGATGAACAAAAAAACATTGATGATTCCTTCATGGATGATGCTAAAGTAGAAGTCTCAAATAATTTACCTATAAACGGTACTGTTTTTAATGGATATTTAGTAAGTAAGAATGATTTCTTGGGAAGTGTATATACGTTTTATAAAACTGATGCATTACCATCAAGATTATCTAAGGGATTAGTTGAAGAGTTTAATGAATTTAAAGAGAAGCAAAGTCAAATTCAGTACAAAAAGTCTCAAATTAGTACGATAGAAAGTATAGATGAGGATGAGGACTTAGGTTTTGCCTTTGGTGATTTTATCGATATGGGTAGTGACGAAGAAAATACAGAAGCTGGAGCCAATGAAGATGCTGAATTAGCGGACTTTTTAGATCCAGATAAGATGTTTGGTACTACAAAATAAGAAAAAGTCTGGAGCTCGCTCCAGACTTTTTCTTATTCCACCGTCGTATTCATGAGAGATTTCATATAATCAATGATATTATCATGTATGTACTGCTCAATGAAGAGTTGCTTTTTAGCTAAATCTTCTTCTTTTTTAAACCATCCTACCTTTTTAATACGTTCCTCATCAGGTTTGCTATTCCAGAGGCCTTCTGCTTGCTTTCTTAATTCCTGGCGTGCTCTATGTTCAATAATGAAATTATCTAGTCTTTCTTGACGTTGACGTATCTTTAAAGCTTCTGCATCTTCAGGTTGTGGTAGCTGTTTTAATATATTTTCTATCTTCTTTTCATACTGAGATTCAATATTTTTTATTTTTTCTTCTATTTGCGTATTTACCATTTTTTCAATGATTTCTGCAGTTGCTTGAAGGTTTAATTGGGTAGATACTTCATTTGCTTGATTCTCTAATGGTACTGGTCTTAAATCATATTGATGTGGTAAAAGTTCAATAATAGCATCTAAAGACCACTTCTCATCTCTTTTTTGTTTTATAAAAAGAGCGATTTCAAGATCTAAAGTGTTATAGAGCTTTTCGTTTGTGTTATGGGTTCTTAAAGTTTCATGTAGCCCTTTTTCTTCTAAAATATTGAACCAATTATACACTGTGTTATGGTGACGTCCGACTAATTTAGAGAATTCTGTTATCCTCCATGCCTTTTCAAAAACATTATCGTTTAATATATCATCATCGCTTTTTTGATCAATCATTGTCCTACCTCCTTGAAAAAATCATCAAATACACACTTGAATTAACATTAACATGTGGACTGAAATCAACATGTTAATAGTTATCTCGATGATATCAATGTAAATACCTAAGTTAGTAGGTATTTACATGAAATGTGAGATTAACATATAACCAAGAGTGTATTAACAAAACATTGACTATAAATCTACAATTTGTTTAGAACGTCAATGTTTTGTTAACTAAAAACATATAAATATCAATGTTATATTAATGATAATAAGTATATTTTGCACTAGAAATGCGGCTTATAGTTGCCATGAGATTAACATATTAAATTGCTTATTATTAATGATAAGGAAATATAAGTGTTTTGTAAACATATTATGAGGATATATTGACTGCGTTCTGTGGAAAATGAGAAAAGTAGGTTATTAAATTCCAATTTCAATTTAAATGTATAAAAAGATACAAAAAGGCAATACTACTAATGTGATGATGCTAGTAGCTAAATAATACTAGTAAGTTATTGATCCTTTAATCTTTTAAATAGAGTTAATGTTTCTCTAGCCCTGTTATTCTTATAGAAGTGATATGAATAGTATGTTTCCTGTTATGATTAGTATTGATTTCATTGTTTATTTTATATAAAACTGCAAGAGTATTTTGTTATGATATAGAATTTAGTTGGTTCAATATATCTAATTTACCACTAGTAAGCTTATATGAAGCGCACAAAATATTATGCTCATGCACAGATAAGTGTTTATATGTAATTGAATATGGATAATGTTTAGCTTATAGCGCGAACTTAACTGTTGTTTATAGGATGATTTAAGCAAATTAGAGAGATTGAGATTGATATGTTAGATGCTGGGGCACTCTATTATCTCAAACACCTTGAAAACAGACATTAACATGAAATATGAAATTAACATGTAATGAAGAGTATATCAACAAGACATTACTATAAAAACAAAATATATTATAATTGTTAATGTTGTATCAACTAAAACTACATGCACATCGATATAACATTGATGATAGTGAGTTAATTATGTATTAGTAAAACGACTTAAGATTACTATGAGATTAACAAAACAATCTGTACAGTATTTATAAAAAGAAAAATAGAGATTTATACATAAAATATGGATGATATTAAAACTTTGTAATAACATTAAGCTGGATACGAATTGCTACGCTGATAATATAGTCTTCTTCCTTGGTGATATTAATCTTTAATTATGTCTTATCACAGTAAAAAGAATCGATCCAGTGCTTCTAGAATCAAGTTAGATGTGAAATTTCATAAATAGTATATTTGTGTATGGTAAGCATTTTTACGCACTTGAGTACTAAATATTATTCAGCCGGTGGATTGAATTTTATTTTTGTATATATAATTTAGGTTCATTAGAGAGAATGACATTAACATGAAATATGAAATTGATATGTAATAGAACTGATATTAACAAGACATTAACTGTAGTAATGAAAGCCTCTTTAGTTGTTAATGTTATATCGATTATAAGTGTATAAATATCGATGTTTTTCGTTCTGTGGAAATTATATATAGTTGATTCTTGAGTCTTCATTAAAATTTAAAGTGATTCAAAACAGTATTTGATAATGATTTGTACGTTTTATAGTTTATTTAAACGAATAGCAGTAATCTACCAGAGGTTATTTGTAGGGAATGGTTAACACTTTTTTATTTAGTGAATTATTTATAGAGGATCTGTGAAGGTGTTTTCTTTTTTACAACTATATATACTTTACAAGGGGCTATTCGTTTTATAGTTTTTTTCGATCAGTGCTAATGGCCTATGATTTATTAAGAGTTTAGAAAAAATATCCTTCTATTAATATACTCATTAACTTTAAATCAATATTAGTTTAATAATTAAGTTACTGTTGATATGAAATTAACATTTTTATCTTTGTTTCCGTTAATATGTTAATGTCTGTTGATATGTTAATGCTAATTATCGTGCTGTAATCAGTGAATTTGTTTACAAGACATTGATATTTTGTGAATTATTTCTCACTTAACACCTTTGTGTTTTTTTGAAGTGAAGGTTTCTTGGAAAACAGATATTTGTAAACTATTAATACTTATTTTCTCCAATCGTATGTGTAAATATAATCGATTAGTTGAAGAATTTTGTGTATTAGAGATTGAAAGAAAAATGTAACTTGTTTACATAAAAATTATTATGGTTTATTTTCAATAAATAAACTTAGTATTTAAACTTATAATTTACATACTTAAGGTGGATGTAATTGAGAGAGGAACACGCATTGCGCAAGACTTTATAGTGCCAGTAGAAACAGCGTACTTTGTAGAAGTGAGAAGAACTAAATGGGCGGATCAATACAAAAGTGAACACTTAATCCCGAAACAAGCATACTTAGATAACGGATGGTGATGAGAATACAGATGCGGAATCCCACAATACAAAGAAGATACAATTGATATTGGAGATATGGTGTATTGCGAGAAGTGCAAGGAGGAATCCAAAATTAAAAAGAGCAGCTAGCAAAAGCTAACTGCTCAACTCCAAGGCATCTCCAAAAGGGGGACGGAGAAAGAAATTTAAATGGGTTTCGGCATACAGCATATCTACATTATTGACGGAATATTGGGATTTATTCATGGAGAGAAATTTATTATACATAAATTAAAATCTCTTTTATTAATAGTATCATTCCTATAAAGAGTAAGAATTCAATTGAAATTAAAAATCCATTTTTCTTGGGCTTTTTAAACTCCTTTACTAAGGAGAAAATTGAACTAATTGCTACAAATGTAAAAAGAATAAGTCGTATTATATCTGGCATTTTCAACACTCCTAATATTCGAAATGGGTCAATCAGGTTCTGGAACAGAAAAAAGTCAAGTGTCCCAAGGCGAGGCAGGCGGTGGCGCTTCGTCCTTGCAAGATGAAATTAAATCATCCGGTTTTGATAAAGATGCTCAAAATGGAGAACATGGAACTTCAGCTAATCCAACAAAAAATACAGCAGGTGAAGCCAAGGGTTCTAATTCTCAAGGGATTACACCTCCTCAAAGTAAGGGGAATTCAGAAGGGAACACAACTCGTGCGAATGGTGGAAGTGGAGCGCCATCAAGTGCGCCAGGAGGATCTCAACCAAGTAGTAGTGGAGTACCATCAAGTACAACAGGAGGATCTCAATCAGGTGGAAGCGGAACACCATCAAGCGCACCAGAACCTTCTCAACCAAGTCATAGCGGAACATCTTCAAGTGATGAAAATTTCTCTGGTTCATCTCGTCCGGTAGATACGGCACCAAGTTCTACAGAGGATATTCCAGCAACGCAAAGAGAAAACCGTACGATTGGTCAATATGCAAAGGATCGTCTCTCTAATGCATTTCATAATTCTCCAACAGTACAAAAGACAAGACGTTCTTATCAGCTTGGACAAAATACAGGAGAGGGCTTGCGAAACAAACGCAAAAATAAGAATGAAGGGCAAAATACAAATCAAAATCCACCCAAGAATCGTAGAAAAGATGCATAGATTACAACACAGTAAGCATACATGGAATGCTTATTTTTTTCGCTTGAAAAGGAGGAAATGAAAATGGCAAACTATCGTATTCCAAAAGAAATACGAACGGAATTGAAAATCAACAAAGTGTTATATCTTTTTGATCTCTTGTTCATTATAGGGCTTGTGGTTTTCACCATGACAACCAAGCCCTTGGTTCATCCGATGTTTCAAATTCCCTATTATATTTTTATGTTGATTGTAGGTGTCCTTTTAATTGTTCGTCCCAATACCAACCCACAAAAACGGATGTTTGAGGTGCTGTTTATTATGTTAGCTAGAAAACGTTCTACGTATTGTGCAATTGACCAGGAACAAGACTAAAGGAGGAAATGGAATGGCCTTATTCAATGAAAAAGAAATGAATAGAGGAGTAGAAAAGAAGAGTAAAGCCAAGACGTCCCTGGAGTTGCCAAAGCAAGAAAAAAAGCCAGGGGGAGTCGTAAAAATCAAAGGATTTCAGGAAAAGAAAGAAGCACAACCAACGGTTGCTCCTTTGAGAGAAGAAGAAATGCCGGTAAAGAAAAAGAAGAAAAACTTGATGCAACATCTTGGAAAGAAGAAAGATGTTGTGAAAAAAACAGCGAGGATTGACGAGGATTCGGGAAGCAAAGGGAAGACGGAAAAAAAGAAAAAAATCCAAAAAGAAAGAGAAGCCACCTCATATCAAAAAGAGTATTGCTGAGGTAATTCCGATTATTGATATGACGGAATCGGGTGTCTTTGAATTTCGAGAAGAACAAGGTTTTGTAGATATCTTACAGATCCAAGGTATAGATATCTATTCGATGAACGAGGAAGAGGCAGAATATGCGATTTATCATCTTGCACACTATTATCAATCATATCAAGAGTCCATCAAGATTGTATCGATGAATTTTCCAGTTTCTACGGAACCGCAACAACGTTTTCTACTGAAGAAAATTGAAACATGTCAGAATCCGCTATATGAACGCTTTCTCGTACAAAAACTGAAAGAACTTCAGTATTTAGAATGGGGGCGCACAAACCGGGAGTACTTTTTATTCGTGTATGGTGAGAACGAATTTGTTGTGAAAGAACGAGTGGAATCGTCAAAACGGTACTTGCAACGATGCATCCCATTGTTAGAGATGGAAGAGGAAAAGAAGATAGAAATTTTATATAAATTGCATAATCAAAATTCAAAAATTGGTACGAAAAAATAAGAAGAGGTGATGAACGTGTCTGTATTTCAGTTTTTTAAGAGAAAACAAAAGAACGAAGAGAAAAAAGAAAAGAAACAAATCAATAAGGAATTGGTTGCCAAGATTCAGCCACAAGGGGGGATTAAATTCCAAGAAGTATATGTTCAAGGTGGAGATGGATTACAAACCTGCATTCATGTATATGGGTATCAAACAACGGTAAATGATTTTTGGTTAGAACCAATCATGAATATGCCAAATGTTATTACAACGCTTGATATTATCAGTGATAGCCGAAAAATTGTGGTTGAATCGATTAATAAATCAATGGCAGAACAAAGCGTTCGCCATGCGAACGCTAAAGATAATATTGAGCGAATTGAAGCGGAACAACAGTTTAGTGAGTTAGAAACGTTATATCAGCAAGTATCAAAAGGCGAGGTGCTGAAGCGAGTACATTTACGCATTTATATTTCAGCACGAACGATGGCAGAGCTAGAAAAACAAGCAAAAGAAGTCATGGAAACACTAGAATCTTATAATTTTAGAGGTGCCATATTCCTAAATGAACAAGAACATGAATGGGCTTCTTTAACATCAAGTTTTGAGATGCAGAAGAAATATATTAATAAACGAAATGGGAAAGAAATACCAGCTCTTGCTTTAGCAGGGGGATTCCCATTTCACTTTACATTTCTAAATGACCCATATGGTATTTACTATGGCACAACCAAGACAAAGGGGAGTGTCATTTTTGATTTGTTCCATAAAGATAAACAACGTAAAAGTTAAAATGGCGTGGTTATCGGAAAGATGGGTGCGGGTAAATCTACTTTACTGAAAAAAATCATGAGTGATAATGCAATGAAGGGGTATAAGATTCGAGGCTTTGATATTACAGGTGAGTTTGAAGATATTGTGCAAGAGTATAACGGGAAGCAAATTGCATTAGATGGATCACAAGGACAAATCAATCCACTCCAAGTATATAAAACGGCTGAAACAGAAGAAGTATCCTTTACTCAACATCTATCTAAACTTAGTATCTTTTATCGTTTTATTGCACCAGAAGCAAAGGATGATGAAATTAAAGAATATGAGAATTTACTTCGTAAAATGTATGTGGAAAAGGAACTGTGGAATGATGAACCAGGTGCGGAAAATAATATTACAGGTTTGTTAGCGAACGAGTATCCTATTTTCTCAAATTATTTGTATCTTGTTCGCACAGAACTATATGAAGATATAGAAAAGGGAATTCACCGTTCTAATGTCAGCGATACTCGTAAGAAACGGTTAGAGTTGATTGAATTAAATCTAATCAATTTAGTAGATAATTTTGGACACTTATTTAATGGCATTTCAACGATAGACGATTTCTCAAAAGAGAAAATCGTCTTTTTTTCATTGCGCCACCTGATGAGTTTAAAACCGGAAATCTATCAAGCTCAGATTTTCAGCGTTATGAACTTGATGTGGGATGAGATGTTAGAAAACGGAAAGCCACAGTGGAAAGCATTTGATAGAAAAGAAATACAATTTGAAGATGTCATTCGGTATCTCATCATTATGGATGAAGCTCATCATTTAATTAATACGAGTGAACGAAGTCAACATGCGGTGCAATTCACGATCAAGTTTAGCCGAGAAGCTCGAAAATATTTTGCAGGCATTGTATTTGCGAGTCATTCGATTCGTGACTTTGTTCCAGAGGATGCTAGTTTAGCAGCAGTAGAAGAGATTAAGAAGCTATTTGAATTAACACAGTACAAATTCATTATGCAATAAGACAGCAACAACCTAGATATTGGCTCGAAGTACGATGCAAGAAATATTAAGGAAACATTGACTGAATATCTAATGGAAACACTTCAATTGGAATTGTCACAAGAAAAAACGCTTATTACCCATGCTTCCGAAAAACATGCAGGATTTCTCGGTTACAACATTCGTATTTTTAGAGGAAGTGAACCTCGAAAAGATGCGATTGGAAGAGTATGTAGATACCTTAATGGAAAAGTTCAATTGAAAATGCCTCACGAAGCTTGGGTCAACAAGTTAAAGAAATACCAAGCTATTAAAATGAGTGCCGATGGCACTTGGATGCCAAAAGAAAGAGGGTACTTCATTCATAATGAAGATTTAGAGATTGTCGCTCAATATAACAGTGAAATAAGAGGATTGTACAACTATTATCGGCTAGCAGAAAACGTGAGCAATCATATGCATCGTTTTGCTTACTTTATGTATTACTCTATGCTAAAAACATTTGCATCTAAGTATAGAGTTAAAACAAAAGAGAATCGAAAACGCTATGAGAAAAATAGACGATTTACTGTCACATATAAAACATCTCGAGGAGAAAAGCAAACCCATTTTATTGAACGTAGTTTTCCCCGAGAGAAACAGTCAAAAGAAGCGACCTTGGATTTAATTCCAGATACAAAATATGTGCTAAGTGAAACGAAACTCTCTGATCGAATCAAAGCAGAACAATGTGAGTTGTGTGGGAAAACTAATACCACAATTCATATGCATCACGTAAAGAGATTGAAAGACATTAAAAATAAGCCGAACAAATCCTTTCTAGAGAAACGTATGGTTTCAAGGAATCGTAAAACCATAGCGTTATGTAAAGAGTGCCACGTTAAAAGGCACAAAGGAGAAGTCTAGCAGGAGACAGATGGAGAGCCGGATACATTGAGAGATGTAAGTCCGGTTCGGGGAGGAGCACTTGAAAACCTACTACAGTAATGTAGCAAGGCGTTGGGTGCTTACTCTACTTATATGTGGATGCCGTGTTGAAATATTATATACCTGGTGCACCAGTAAATGGCGGTGGAGGGAGCGCAGGAGGCGGTTCTTCTGGCTCGCAAGTTGCCGATGTAGGGCGTCAATGGATTGGACGTTCTACGTATGTATTTGGTGGTGGACGTAACACAAATGACATTGCAAGAGGGATTTTTGATTGTAGCAGTTTTGTACGTTGGGCATTTGAACAGGTCGGAATGAATGTGAGTCCAATGGGAGCTGTAAGTACAGAAACCTTAAATAAAATTGGTACACAAATCTCACCAATGGAAATGAAAGCTGGTGATGTTATTTTCTTTGATACGTATAAACATGACGGTCATGTTGGAATTGTAATTGACCAAAATACTTTCATTGGTTGTCAAACGAATAAAGGTGTCTCAATTGAAATTGTATCGAATCCATACTGGGCTAAAGTGTTTAAAGGACATGTGAGACGTTATTAAAACGATAACAAAACTGGATAAGAGATTACAAGTTAAGGAGGCGGAATCAGTGAGTGAAACGAATGAAAAAGATAAAAGAAAAGTCTGGTTTTTAACGCTTGCGATTGTCATTGCAGGCGTTACTTTTTTGAACATCTTTTTGTATTATCGTAACGATGAGACGGGTGATGTAAAGCAATTAAAAATTCGTAATCAGGTGTTAAAAACTGAAAATGAAGAGCTGAAAAAGAAGGTGAAAGAAACACTTCCTTCAGAACAGGAACAAGAGCGATTATCATATCTTTCAGCGGTAGAAAAGTTTATTCAACTATCATTTCATCGAGAAAAACAAGGATATGAAGGGCGAAGAGAACAAGCAAAAAAATTAATGAAGGATGAAGTGTTTCAGCTTTTTTATCCAACGGATACATTTGAAATGGGAGACACATATATATCTAAGCCATCTGATATGAAGTTATACTTACAAGCCTATAGGATTGGTGCTTCACAGGTAGAAGTCGTTGCAGAATTTCAAAATACAGTGACGATTGGAGCGAATGGGACAACAGATAAAACGAAAAATGTTATGAAAGTAACGGTGCAAAAAAATCAAGAGAGTTGGCAAGTAACCAATGTAGAAGAACTAGCGGTTCAGCTCGTTACATCTTAAAAAAAGTGAGGTGTTGAGTAAATGGAAGTTGTAAATAATAGTGTGAATTTAAGACGTAAAAAATCATGGATATACGGTTTAATTGTTGGATTTATGTTTGTTGGTTTTTTCGGTTTTTTTACTTCGAAATTATATTTACCCTATGAAGAACCGGTCTATCATACAGAGTTGAAAAAGCCGGTTACGTTATTTGGAAATCGAACAATGACGATAGAGAAAAGAGCATATGATCCAGCTTCCCATACAATAGAAATGTTTCTTCATGTAGAGGGAGGAGATGGAGAACACTATCAATTTCAAGCACAGGAAAAAGCAAATCCAAATCTTCAATTACCAGTAAAAGTTGTGTATCAGGATGATAAAAATTTGGTTGTACAAGTGAAAGAATTATCATCAAAATGGCAAGCAGTTGCACTTGATGTATTTGAAAAAAATAATCCAGATGTGACAGTAGAAACGAAGCAAAAGACAGAAAAAGAAAAGGAAACTTCAAAGGAAGATGAAAAGCAAACGTTCTTAAAATCCTTCTTCTCCGACCAAAAGAAAACAGAAATAGAAGAGGGCATTTCACAAAAGAGTAAAGGTACGTATACGAAAGTGTTTATCGGTATGGAACAAAAAATCTTAAAAGATAAAGTAAAACAGTACGATGAAGTCATGAAGCAAGAAAGCTCTAAACAAACACAGTGGCAAGAGCAAATCACAGAATGGAAGAACGATTCTAAGTACCAAACTGAAACAGAAAAAATGGAAACCGACGCAAAAATCAACTCAAAAGAAACGAATATTAGCCAGTCAAAAGAGAAGGTTGAACTATATAAATGGGAGCAAGGGCAAGTCAGAGAAAAGATTAAAAAATTAGATGAGAAGGCAAAAGATGTAGAGCATTCGTGAAAAAAGTTGGGTCGACCATGACTCAACTTTCTATGTTTACGACTCCACCTCGAGTCAACCTGAGCAGAAAAGTGACTCGACCGTGACTCAACTAGAGGGGGATTTGAGTCGACCTCGACTCGACTTTTCGGAGTTCTTCTTGTTCCCACGGTTTTGCTAGGCTTTGCCTAGCTTCACACCCTAGGTGGGAACAAAAACCCCTTATGCTCTTCTCACTATTTTTAGTGGAGATCCCAAATTTGGAGGAGGAAATGAAAATGGAGATAAGAGTTCGAAATATGAATCCAATTGCGGTGAAACGAATTGATGAAATTGCAAAGGCAAAAGGACTTTCAAGAGATAAATTCTTACAAGGGAAACTTGAAACATTAGCATTCTATCGTGAACAACAAAATCGTGAATTGTATCTTCAACAGTTGCTAGAAAAAAATATCTATGCGATGGAAAGTTGTTTCGAAGCTGTAAAAGAAATGAATGCCTTTTTACAAATGATGACGCAGGATGATGAGGTATGAGCCAAACAACAAGTCCTTCACAAGCAACGGTGACGCCTGGTGTGGTGACAGTGTCTCGTTTTGTTACGGCAGATGGAAAGACATTTCAGGATTATGTGGAGTACGTTGACCGAGAAGATGCGAAAAGAGAAGGGGAAGCACATCAGAAAATGTTTTCTCTGTATCAGGATTATATGGGAGATTCAAAGAAGACATCTTCCCTCTTCACAGAGCATAGTAACGGTTTAAAGGAAAATGAAAAGAAAGACCTAAAAAAGATGTTTCAGCTCGCTCAAAAAAATAAAAGTATTATGTGGCAAGATGTCATCACTTTTGATAATGACTGGCTCGCTGAACATGGCGTGTACGATCCTAGAACACGTACTGTAGATGAAACAAAATTAATGGATGTCACCCGGTTAGCGATGAAAGAAATGTTAAAAAGAGAGAAGCTAGAACATACAGCAATTTGGTCAGGAGCGATTCACTATAATACGGATAACCTTCACATTCATGTCGCAACTGTTGAGCCATTTCCAACGAGAGAACGAGGGAAGCGAAAACAAAAAACATTAGATGCGATGAAAGGAAAAGTTGTTCAAAATATTATGGATCGTGGTCAGGAACAAAAACAGATTAACGATTTGATTCGAAAGAATATGGTTGCAAAAAAGAAAGAAGATTCCACATTCACATGGCGCAATCGAGAGCTAAAACCATTATTCCAGTTCATTTATAAACGCTTACCAGAAGATAAAAGGCAATGGCAATACAGTTACAATACATTGCGCCCACTCCGTCCTCATCTCGATGCATTAACGAAAAAATATATTGAGAAGCATCATAAAGAAGATTATAAACAGTTTCTTCAAAAGTTAGATAAAGAAGTAGATGTATTAAAGAGAGCATATGGAGAAGGTTCTGGTGATAAGAAACGCTATGAAAATTATAAAGGAAATAAGATAGAAGAGCTTCACAAGCGAATGGGAAATGCGTTTTTACAAGAGATGAAAGCATACGATAAAGAACGACAGCGCATTGATAAAATGTTAGATCGAAAGCCCATTCAGCAAAAGAACTTTCAACAAAATGTTTCGATGCAGTATGCACTTAGGAAAATGGAAGGTGCATTCAAAAGTGAATATGAAAGTTGGAAAAATCAACGTTATTATGAGCGTCTTCAAAGAGAAATCCAACAACAAAATGAGAGGGGATATGAACGATGAAAGAGAACGAAGTAAAGCGGGTATTTACGATTGACGAGGAAACAGATCATTACTTTAGGGCTTATATGGAAGAACATCAAATTCGCTATAACGGTGTAGCACTTGCAAAAATGTGTAGAGATCATGAGCAAGCAAAACAGCAAGAATGGTCGCTTCGATATATTACAGAAGTCGTGACAAAGCACCTTCATGAGGTGTTGAAAGAAGAACTTACAAAAATCCGACTTGGTACGAATAGTGCTGATAAAAATACACAGATGTTAATTGAGTTTATGAATGGCATCTATGAGCATGAACAGTATCAAGGGGTTTGCACAACTGATATTGCAGAAACAGAAGCAACAACGCATATAAGAAAAGTAGTAGAGGATAGAATTGCACATAAAAGACAAAAGAAGATGGATCATCAAGCTTCAAAGGGACAACAACAAGACGTGTTTGTTCCAGTGGAGGAAGTGAATTTATAAAGAAAGGTTGGTGCGTGTAATGGGAAAGTGTGATGTTTGTGGATCATACACAAGAGAAGGAAACTATGGTCAGTCTCGATATATCTGTGAAAATATAAAATGTGAAAGAGCAAATCCTGATTGGGCTTATGAAAGAAGAAATGAAATTTTAAAACCTTTTTTTGAGGAAATGGAGAAATATAGTTCTTTTAGTGAAGGTACGATTGATTTTTATGATACTAGGTGGATTGGAGATGGTTCCGCCGAAATCACATTGAAAGATGGTACTGAATTTATGTGTCACTTAAAAGAAGGTAAATTTAATCCGTTTGACTTTCCTCATTTCGAAGAGATGGAAATCAATATTAGTGAGAATGTAATTAAAGAAATAAAAGAAAATATGCTTAAATTAATTGAGTTGAGAGAAGAAATGAGGGAAGCAATTCAACATAGATAGTGTGACATTTCGATTTTTAATATTGTTTAAACTAACAAAAGAGGAGAAGATAAAATGCTATTGTTTCATGAAGATATTGAACTTGGAATTATAAAATGTATTGGCGAAAGAGAAGTTACTTTTCACGTCGCAAATCAAGAAGTTACAATCCCATTAACAGAAGAGGAAGAACAAGAGTTATTTGATTATATTGAGCTTCCAGAAAACGATTTACTGATTCCCATCAACATGAAAACTCATAAAATATGTGTTCCAACAGACTTAGAAACTTGGAATGAAGAAACGATGGATGAATTAATAGAAGCTTCATCAAAGGGAGCGGAAAACAATGAGTAAAAAGCGTTCCCCTGTTTCATTTGAAGAGAAAAAACAAAAGGTAGTAGCACTAACAAAAAAGATGGAAAAAAGCATAGAAGGTTATTTTCGTTCACCAGAAGATTTAAAAGAATATTTATCATTTATGGCAAAGTTTTATCACTATTCACCATCCAATATTGCATTAATACAGAATCAATTTGAGGGATCCAGAGCCGTGGGTTCCTTTTCTTTTTGGAAAGAAAAAGGATTTTCGGTTAATAAGGGTGAGAAAGGAATACAGATCCTTGTTCCGAACCGAACAACAGCAAAATTTAAAGACAAAAGGGGAACTTGGAAACCTGTTGCAAAAGCGAATGAAGAAGAGAAAAAACAGATTGAATCTAAAAGTATAGAAGTGAAACCAGGTCGTCTATATTTTTCTGTCGGCTATGTATTCGATGTGTCGCAAGTGCGCCCATAAGGCGCTCTAACGATTCGCTATGTAGCAATAGCGTAGAGTAGACCATCAAAGCTCTATCACTACCCAACTTACCCGTTCAGAAGAAATTCTACGGCGACCATAGCATGTTGGGACGTCACTAGTCGGTTAGTTACCAAATCGCAACTGGGTGGCCGGTGAAAGATGATAAATAAGGATGAAGGCTACACTGCTTGAATGACAGTCCAAGGGGGTTTAAACGTCACCCATAACGGAAGGTAGCTACAAACGTTATGTGACTGAAGCTGGTAAAGGTGTTTGGTTACTTTATCACATATGGAAAATACGTTGTTTGTGTGCGTAATTTTCAGATGGTCCACAGTCAATCAACCTCAATAAGAGGAAAAGGGCAAACGTCACATCCGACATTATCATAAGCTCGTCGTTAGAGATGCTAAATGGGGATTACCTAAGTTAAAATGCTAACAATTTTAGCTATGATACAAAATGGTATCTGAATATTTAATAAGGTAACGGAGTTCTCGTAGTAGTCCGAGCTAGGGAAAGCCTAGTACATGGCAAAGGAGAACAGCTTATCTAGTCTAAAAAATACAGGAAAGTGTGGGAGACACGTTGAGAAATCCTAATGTGATTTTAGACAATCTAGCTAGAAAGGCCAAAGATCAAGACTATACCTTTGAAAGGGTATACAGAAATCTTTATAACCCAATGTTTTACATGGCAGCGTACAACAAAATCTATGCAAATCCAGGCAACATGACAAAAGGTGTAGATGGATTCACAATTGATGGAATGAGTTTAAATAGAATCGAAAAAGTCATTGAAAAATTAAAAGATGAAAGCTATCAACCTAATCCCGTGAAAAGAACTTTTATCCCTAAAAAGAGAGGTGGAAGAAGACCGTTAGGTATTCCTTCATTCGATGATAAGTTAGTCCAAGAGGTAGTAAGGAAAATTCTTGAATCGATATTTGAACAACGATTCTCAAAAAATTCACATGGATTTAGACCCCACTTTAGTTGCCATACAGCACTAGTCCAGTGTAAAGAACGATTTAATGGGGTTCGATGGTTCATAGAAGGAGATATAAAAGGTTTTTTTGATAATATAGATCACCACATTTTAATTGGAATTCTTCGTAAGACAATAAAGGATGAAAGATTCATACGTCTAATATGGAAATTTCTAAAGGCGGGCTACGTAGAGAACTGGGCATATCACCGAACCTATAGTGGTACACCTCAAGGTGGAATTATTAGCCCAATCTTAGCAAATATTTATCTTAATGAACTGGATCAATATATTGAAGAGTACAAGAATCAATTTGAAAAAGATACGAAACGTAGAACGACAAAGGCATATATCAAATATCAAAAACGTGCAAGAAGATTCAAAGATAAGTACAAACCTGTTTGGCATCAATTATCTGAAGAAGAAAAGAAACCTCTTATTAAGCAATATAAAAAATTAGAAAAAGATATGTATAAACACCCTTACTTCGACCCTATGGATGAAAATTTCAAACGCCTACAATATGTCCGCTACGCAGATGATTTCATCATTGGAATCATAGGAAGTAAAGAAGATGCAATAAGAGTTAAAAAAGACCTTACGGTCTTTATCTCGCAAAAGCTAAACCTAGAACTATTACAAGAAAAGACATTAATCACACACAGTCATAAGAAAGCTAGGTTTCTAGGCTACGACATTGTAGTTGTACGATCTCAACAGCTAAAGAAGCGAAAAGATGGGGCGAAGACACGAGGAAACAGCTATAAATGTCACCTTTATGTACCTCGCGAGGCTTGGGTGGAAAAACTAAAAGAACTTAGGGCTATTAAATTTTCAAGGGATAATAAATGGAAGCCAATTCATAGAACATATTTAATTAGTTATGATGATCTCGAAATTCTGAGCATTTATAATGCGGAAATTAAAGGACTATATGAATATTACAAACTTGCCAATAATGTAAGCACTTTGCACCATTTTCTATATTTCATGAAGTACAGTATGTTCAAAACATACGCACGAAAATATAGGAAATCAGTTAAACAAATTATTGCTAAGTACAATATAAATGGAAAGTTCGGAGTTAAATATAGGACTAAAAATGGTCAGCAAACGAGACTCTTTTATGATGAAGGTTTCCATAAATTAAAAACAAAAGAAAAATCTTATTTTTTCAATGACAATCAACCTCCTAAATTCTATTTTGATGCAAGAAATAGCTTAATAAAAAAATTAGCATCTTTCAAATGTGGATATTGTGGGATTGAAAACGTTCCTATCGAAATGCATCATGTCCGGAAGTTAAAAGACCTTAAAGGAAAAAAGCGTTGGGAACAACATATGATTGCTCGTAAAAGAAAAACCATTCCATTGTGTATCTCCTGCCATGATAGATTGCACGCAGGAAAGCTAGATTGATAAGTGGAGAGCCGGATACATGGAGACGTGTACGTCCGGTTCGGGGGAGAGCGTTTGGAAACCTGTTCTAGTAATAGAATAAGGCGCTGGGCGCTTATCCTACACGAACGCAAAAGCGGAAGATTTGCCTCATATTTTTCCAAATCGTTGGCTAGAAGGAACTGTGAAAGATTATAAGAGTTTGTACAAAGGTATGGAAGCTATTGCGGAAAAAAACGGTGTGAAAATTATTGAACCGAAACAAGAGCTTGGGGTCGCAAAGGGGGTGAGCTATACCCTAACAAAAGAAGTTGCTTTAAATCCACGAAATAGTGAATTACAGAATGTGAAAACACTTCTTCATGAGCTTGCCCATGCCAAACTTCACACAGCCGAAACACATATGAATTACACGGCACCAGAAAAAGAGTTTCAGGCAGAAATGGCAGCTTATACGGTTTCTTCCTATTTTGGAATTGATACAAGCGAGTATTCGTTAGGATACTTAGCAAACTGGACGCAAGGGAAAGAGTTAAAAGATAAATCCAAATTGCTAAAAGAAGTACATGAAACGTCTGTGGAATTTATTGAAACAATTGAAAGTATTTTAGATAAAGAAATCAATAATAAAAAAGGGAAAGAGGTAGATAGTATGGCAAAAACAGAGTCAGATGGTTTATATGCATCTCCATATCATGAGAAAGCCCATTTGGTTACAATCGAAGTGTTGTATAAAGATGTGCAAGATATGTATGGTGGAAAAATACACATGATGGATGCTTTTACTAAAGAGATTACTGACATACCAATACGGAAGGAAGAAGAACCAAATCAAGAAGGTTTATCTGTATCTTTAACGGAAAAAAACGGTAGTGTAAAAGATGTTCACTTAAATAAAATTTTGCAACCAGATTTATATGAGACAGTCCATAACTCTGTTTTTGATGGGAAAGGAAGTTCGTTTGTTGTACATCAAAAAGATGCACAGATTGATTTAAATGATCTAGTCAAAATAGCAATATATGATAAATGGGTACAAAGAGAAGTAGACTTTGTAGATAAAGCTGAGGATCAAAAAGAGTTAACGTTTAGTGAAAAAGAGGTGGAATTATATAAAGAAATGAAACAGGAAGGATATGCACCAATTGAGTCATTAGAACAAAAATTACAACCACTTCCTCATACGGCTAAACATGTTACAGCTTCGATGGAGAAAGAATTAAGTGAAAAATATGAAGCGTTTAAACGTGCTCAATCTAATGAAACAGTGAACGATATTGATAGTATTATAAGCCGTGTACAGGTGGAAGAACGTTATTTTGCAACGAAAAATGTAGCAATTGATAATGAACTCATTACCCAAGAATCCGTTAATCAATTAGAAAGTAAAGTTCAAGAAAAGTTGAACAAAGAAGGAGTTACAGTTACGAAGCAAACCGAATCGAAAGTGGCTGATCGGGAAAAACAGTTTGAACCATTCTCGAACTTTGCACAATTCCAAAATGTAACGAAGAAAAAGAAACAAGAAGTGGAACTGGAACGGTAAATGATTTGCTTGCACAACTGAATGAAGAAAAACTGTCATCACTTATCGTTCAAAATGGAAAGTGATTTTTTTATTTAAAGGAGGAATGGAAAATGAATATAAAAGAACAAGTCAAACAAGAAGAGGTAAAAGAGGCATTGTACAAATATGCATTAAAAACAGCTGGTAAACCAATAGAAAGATTTCCTGAAGGAAATATGCATGAGAAACAACGAGGGGTGGAACCAGGTATTACTCGCATTGCGATTCCCTCTGTGACAAGCGCAATGGACTGGGGGCAAGGAGATATTACAATTGATGTTCATCATGATACCGGGAAAGTGAGAGTATATGAACAAGAAATAGATGGTGAAAATTGGTCGAAATCTTCTCTTCGACTTACAGGAGAGAAGCAGTTGTCTGATGTGGTAAAAAATTTGATAAAACAAAGAGCTATCGAACGGCAAAGAATGGACGAAACAGCCAATCAAAAGATGGAATATCAAGTTGAACAGTCTTCACAGCCTCAAGAGCCATTAATTGAAAAAAATCAAGCGGTGCTGATACCTAAAGAAATCCCCAAAGAGGCTTATAAAGAGTCATATAAGGAACAAGTTTTAGAAGAGATTGCTCCTTCTCAAGAAGAGAACGAGTATAAACAACAGTATAAGGCAGAAGTGTTGGCGATGCTTGGAAGGGAGACAGAAAAAGAACCTCATTCTAACAGGCAGGCATCTAAAGAAAAGTCAAACGAGAAACAACCAGTACAACAAGAAGAAAGGTATACGAAAAGTCGGGAAGAACGTGTTAAAGAAATGAAAGAGTTTGAGAAGACGCATTCATATCCTGAAGTATATCGGTTGAAAAAGGAAGCTCTTCAGGAGTTAAAAGGAATGAATCTAACAGATTCCCAGCGGGAAAAGTTGTCCAGCATTGAAAAAGCCTTAGATCAAGAAAAACAAGAATATGATAAAAATAGTAAAAAAGAATCGAGCCAGGAGAAAGAACCAAAAAGTCAAAATAAATTCGCACAACTTTTTCATCAGTTTAAAAACGTAAAAAAGAAAGAGCAGCCAAAAGAAGCGGAAATGGAACATTCTAGATAGATATAGGTTGAGGAGAGTACTGTGAAACAGTGCTCTTCTTCTTTTTAAAAGCGAAAGGAGAGAAAAGGATGGTAAATATCGTTGAAATTGTAGACATCGATTATACGGGTGTATGGGCGGAAACGAAAAATGCAGAAGAATTGATTTTTATTTCGTTCCCAAAAGAAAAAATTCAAATTGTACGCGAAATATTGTCAGAGAAAAAACAAATGTATGTCTTTCTACAGAAAGATTGGGAATGGAGAAAGATGTCATGAACCCATGGTTATTTGCTAGCTGTATGTTACTTGTGACCGTGGCAATGAACATTTGTATATGGGCAGTACAATGTGCAATAAAACGGTTCAAAGTACGAAGAATGAAGCGTCAAAATTAAAAGTTTTACATATTATGAGGAGGAATGAATGGTGGGAAAAACATTATTTATTGCGGAAAAGCCAAAAGTTGCATACGAATTATTGAAATCACCACGATTTCGAAATGCAAAGAAGCATATGGGAAGTAAGCCATACTTTGGTTACTTTGAAAATCAAAAATATATTATTAGTTGGTGTTCTGGTCATTTATTAGAGCTGAAGAATCCAGAAGAAATAGATGAGAAGTACAAAGAATTTCAGTTTGCACATTTACCGATTTTAGTAGAGCCAGAATACAAAGTAAAACCGGATTACATCGAACAAATCAATATATTAGTAGAATTGTTGCAACGTCAGGATGTAGATCATGTGGTCAACGCTTGTGATGGAGACCGTGAAGGCGAGTTGATTTATCGTGAAATGTATGAATATGCGGGCGTAAATAAACGACAATCTCGCCTCTGGCTTGCTTCGTATGAGCCAGCCGAATTAGAGGCAGGATTAAACCGGTTAGAGCCAGGAGAACATTATGACGGGCTTGCAAACTCCGCAAAAGCAAGGCAATACCTAGATTATCTTCTTGGAATCAATGTGACGAGAGGATGTACAACGAAACTTGCTAAAAATCAATTCTTATTGGCAACGGGGCGTGTGCAAATGTGCATGTTACATGAGATTTGGCAACGTGAGGTAGCCATAGAAAATTATAAGGAACAGACCTACTATAATCTAAAACTCATCACAGAGAATGGATTAGAAGCTGTTATGAAAACAGAAGACCAGTTATTAGATTCAGCTCCTTTACAAAAGCTTGGGACAAAACTAGTCGGTACAGCGTTAACCGTAACGGAGTTTAAAGAGAATACCAGAAAAAAGAAACCAAAATTGTTATATAACCTGACGGATTTGTATAAAGAGGCGCATTCGAAATTGAAAGTGAGTGCAGAGACCGCAAAAAAACATATTCAGAGTTTATATGAAGAAGGCTGGATTTCGTATCCTCGTTCATCGTCCAGGCATTTGCCAACGGAAAAGGTAGGCAGAGTACAAGAAGTATTCCAAGCCTTGCAGTGTACCAATTATGCGGATCTGGTACGGATGGTAGATGCATCTACCATTACAGAAAAACATGCCACATTTAACGACGAGCTGGTAGATAGTCACTTTGCCATCATCCCGACTACAAAACCATATAACGGGACCAATAGAAAACCATTAGAAATTCAATTATATGACCTCATTGTGAAACGATTTATTGGGAATTTTATGCCACCGGCTATTTATTTGGTACGTGAGGCACAGTTTATAGATCGAGAGGAAAACATATACAGTACAAAAGAGAAAGTTCTTCAAGAGAAGGGATTTTTAAGCGTATTTCATGAGGACATGGAAGAAGGTTCTGTGGAAAGCTTTCAAATCCCTTTTTTATATGAGGGAGACTCGTTCCAAATCGTAAAACATGACTTAATGCAGTCGAAAACAAAGAAACCAGCATTTCATACTGAAAGCTCCATTCTAACGTTTATGGAGACCGCCGGTCGTAAATTAGATGATGACCATTTAAAAGAGCTAATGAAAGGAAAACGTATTGGGACGGTTGCGACAGAGGAGACCTTTATTCCAAAACTCGCAACGAGAAATTACATCACAGTTACCAATGGCCAAATTCGTACTACGAAAATTGGTCGTGCATTTGTAGAAAAATTTCCGATAGATGAAATCAAAAATCCAGCTTATACGGCTGAAATGGAAGGGATGATTCATATGATCGAAAAGAAGGAAATGCAATACGGTGAATTTGTGGAAAATACGAATACATTTGTAAAAGAAACCGTTGCAAAACTTGGAGAAACAGAAGAAAAAGTAGCGGATGAAATGATTTTGAATTGGAATCAACAAATTGAAGTATGCCGTTGCCCATGTAAAAAGGGGAAAATCCTTCATAAGGGCAACTTCTATGGATGTAGTAATTATCCAGAATGTGAGATCCGTATACCGAAGAAAATTAAAGAGAAATCGATTCCTGAAGCACAAGTAAAAAAGCTGTTTGAAAGTAAGAAAACGGATCTGTTAAAAGGCTTTAAATCCGGTGAGAAAGAGTTTTCAGCGTATTTAGTATTCCGAGAAGGCAAAGTACAGTTCCAGTTTCCAACGACAGAAGAGCTGTCTCTTGGGAAGTGTCCAGACTGTAAGAAAGGGGACATTCTTCATCGAAAAACATTTTTTGGGTGCACAGAATATAAAAATGGTTGTAAGTTCATGCTGCCAGCAAAAATCAAAGAAAAAGCGATTCCCCCTTCTCAACTAAAAAAGATTTTGACGGGGCAATGTTCAGACTTCATTCAAGGATTTAAAGGAGAAAAGGGTGAATTTACAGCGGCACTATACTTGGATAAGGAGGGGCTAAAGTTTCGTTTTCCAACAATGGAAGATCGTACACTAGGGAAATGTCCGCTATGCAAGAGCCGAGTAATTGTAGGTAAATCAAATTACTTATGCGAGCAATATAAAAAGACTTGTGAATTCATTATTCCAGGGATCGTGTCTGGAAAGAAAATTAGTAGTAACAATGTGATCAAAATATTAGAAAAGAATATGACCGATCAAATCAAAGGGTTTGAGTCCAAAAATAATGGGAAGAAATTTGACGCTCGGTTATCCTACAGTACACAAGAGAAACGATTAAAATTCTTATTTGGCAAATAAAAATGAGAGGGTGTGAACGCATTATGAATTTTATAAGAGAAATGAAAGAATTTAATATAAACCTTCAATCAAGTTGTGATCCGTTAGAAATTTTGTTTTTTGAAGAAAAAACATTGCAGGGAAGAGTTTTTCATGACTATAGATATTATCGTTTTTTTTCTAGCTTATTCACAATAGAAACCCTTGCACATTATTTAGAGGGTGAAATGGAGTTTCAAGATATTTTGGAAGAAAGAGAAAAACCTGAAGAGAATTTGCCACATTTGGATGAACTTTTACTCAAATTGGAACCTAGATTGGAGCATATAAGAGCAAAAAAAAGACCCATGTTAGATCTTAAACAAACGATTATTATGAATGCACTGTTACAATCAGATTCTGTGTATATTCCCATCGTTTGTTTTGGAAGATCCATACACAAATATAAACTATTGACTTTGTTATCGATTGTTGACTGGTCATGTGATGTTATGCATTCATATGGTTCAGGTTGCTGTGATACAACGGTGTTGATCGACCTAGACAAGGAGTTTCACACGTCTGAATTCGAGATTATGCTACCCTTGCAAGAAATGAAGCATTTAATTTGTAAATTAGAAGAAAACAAGCTATTCAAATACTCGTCGACTGATGAAGATAATGTGGTGGATTGGATTCATTTTACTGAAAATTATTATATAGAAAAAAATCAAAAGGTAATGAAACTGATGAATGAAAAGCTATGCTGTTATACGGTTACTAAAAACCCATTTGATATTTTCACAGAGCCAAAGGACAAAAATATAGGGAATATGATACCGATAGGAGAGAACTGATACAAACAGTTCTCTTTTTTTATTCTTGAAACCATTCACAACAAGGGGAGGTGCCAACATGACATATCGACTGGCAGAGGAGGAAGTCATGAAAGCAAAAGATGTGGATTTGTTGTCGTATTTAGAGGCCAAAGGAGAAAAATTTCAAAAAGAGGGAAACTATTACCGACATACGGAGCATGATAGCCTTATTATTCGAGATAATATGTTTGCGTGGAATAGTCGAGGAGAGAAAGGATATGGAGCAATTAGTTTTGCGAAAATGTATTATGGTATGTCTTTTCAAGAAGCTGTCCGTGATGTGAATCTTGGTGATTATCCAACCTTTACATCATCTAAGGAAGAAGAGCCAAAACAAGATGGGCCATTTCGTTATCCAGGTCATTTGGAAGTCCAGGATAAACAAGCGATTAAGCAATATTTAACTCAGGAGCGGAAAATTGATTCCCGATTAGTCAATTGGTTGATTGGGCAGGATCTCGTTGCACAAGATAAAAAGAAGAATGTCGTGTTTAAATGGCGAGAACAAGGTGGAACAGGAGATATAGTAGGCGCAGAACGTCAAGGGACAGTTAAGATGGAAAATAAACGAGGTTCTTTCAAGCAAATTTTGCCGAATGGAAAACCACATACAGGATTTATGGTGGATGTTGGGAAACCAACATCCATTTATTATTTCGAGAGCCCGATTGATCTTCTTTCCTATTGGACGTTACAACAAAACCGTCTTCAAAATGCAAGGCTGATTAGTATGAATGGTTTAAAGATGAAGACTGTTTTACGTACATTTAAAGAGACAAAAGATGAAGGATTTCCCGTGAATCGAATTGTCCTCGCAGTAGATAATGATAAAGCGGGGAAAGAATTTACGGAAAAGATAGGAGCTTTAACGATTACACCACGTGTCCAAATGCATCTTCCATCACAGGAGAAAGATTGGAATGATGCACTGAAGGCAGTCATACAATCAACTGAAAAACAGCAACAGCTTTATAAACAAACGCAACCGCAGCAAAAGAAACTAACACCAAAAAAGGAGATGGAGCGAAGTGTCTAATACATTACCAATATCAGGTGTATTACAGCTTTTTTTGTATGGAATGGGTCTTTATATTATCTTTCATATCTTAAAATGGAGTGTTGGAAAAATACGTGAAATTCGAATTCTGAAGAGGATGGCGAAGTCGGGGATTCGTTACATTGACAAAATGGATGGATTTCAATTTGAAGTATATCTAAAGGCTCTTTTTCGAGAACTTGGATATCGTCCAGAAGTCACCAAACGCTCTTGTGATTACGGTGTAGACGTCATATTAAAAGGGAGAAATCGTATTGTAATCCAGGCGAAACGATATGGGATAAAGAATCGAGTTGGGATTCGGGCTGTACAAGAAGTATATGCAGGAAAAGCATACTACAAGGCTGACGAGGCATGGATCGTAACCAATAGTGTATTTACAAAACAAGCTGAAGAATTAGCAAAAGCATGCCAGGTGAAACTTATTGATCGTTTTGAGCTTCAGAATTTGATTACCAAAGTGAATCCAGAACAAAAAGCGAAAGATGTGTATCAGCAAGTCAATCCAGCAGAACGGAAATGTCCGGTTTGTAAAAATCAATTAGTCATTCGATATTCAAAGAAAAATGATAATAAGTTTTTTGGTTGTTCCCAATTTCCATCTTGTACACATACGGAAGCGGTCAATAAATGAGTTGAAAGCACTTTATTCAGCTCATTTTTAATTTTATTCAAAAAAAGAAGTTCTTATAAAAAAACGGCTTCTCAGATTCCTTTGTAACGGATTTTATCATTACCTCTAACGCAATAGGTATCCGTTAAATTAAAATCTTATTTGAAGAGATTTATGGACCTCAAATGATGTTTTAAAGTATTTCTTGTTAATTTATATAAATTTGCACGTATTCTCCCGTTATTAAAAATAAAAATTCAGAAAATTTAACATATAGACCTTGCAAGGCCGTGAAAAGAGAGTTGCAATGACCTTATAAGAGCGTATTTGATAAGGAGTGATTACAATGAAAAAGAGGTCAGTTGAAGTAATCGAAGACGTAAGACATTTCCTTACAAAAGGTCAAATTGGTTTCGATCTTAGCAATTTTAAGTATTATCAAATGTTTTGCAAGGCATTAGAAGCAACAGGGACACCGTATCATTTGCAGGTCAATGAGTTAGAAAAAAATATGATAGTAATCAAAATGATGTAAAGAAAAGACCTGTGGTGTGATGTCAAGTAATGATTCTAGTAATTTAAACACTTAATTTGTTATTTCAGCTTAAAAAAGGCAATACGAAACTAGACCATTAATGATTTGTAAATTAATGGAATATAGAAGGAGGAAGAATGTCAGTAGACATCATCTATCAACGCTCCTTCCGGGCGTGTAAATTTGGTTGTTGCGTAGTAGCGCATCCACCAAACGAACAAATTTTCTTGCGGTTAATGCGAGGGCTCGTTTGTGCTTATGCTTAGGTACTTCGGCAGATTTTTTCGCATAATAGTCACGATATTCAGGGACATGACGCCTTACAGAGTTGGCGGCTTCAACTAAGTAATAACGTAGATACTGATTCCCTGATCGTGTTAATGACGTGTTTTCTGCAGTAAAGCGACCAGACTGATATTTCTTCCAGAATAGACCTGCGTATTTGGCAATTCGTGTTTCATCGGTAAAGCGTTCAATTTGACCAATTTCAGCCACAATACCGGCTGCGAATACAGGACCTATACCTGGAATGCTTTCAAGCGTTTGAGGTAGCGATGACATCAAACTTTCTATACCTTTCTCAATCTCTTTAATTTGAGCTTGATACGTGCGCATAATCTGGATGGAGGTGCTTAGTAGAAGGTCAATAGAATCTTCTACCACTTTACTTAAACGATAGGATCCTCTGACAGCTTTTTGAATAGATTTTGCTATTTCTTCTGGATTACCAAAACGATTTTTTCCTTTTTCCTGAAGAAAAAGAGCGAGATCTTGTAAGGGCATTTGAGCGAGTTCTTCTAAGCTGAATCGTTCTAAGAATAATTCCATCATGGCATTTCCGAAGACAGAGGACCCAACGTCTTGTGTAAATTGACTACACTTTAATCCTAAGTGTTGAAGAAAATGTTGTTTTTCTTTTGTTAAGGCATGTACGAGTTGATAACGAGAACGAGTTAACTGTTGTAAGGCAATGTATTGCTCTTCCTTCACAATCGACATCGTATGACGTCCAAAACGAACATAGTCTGCAATGACAAATGCATCAATGGCATCTGTTTTATCCATCTCTGGATAACTTTTCTTAAAGTTTGCAATTTGTTTTGGATTAATCATAAACACTTGAGAACCGTAGGTTCTTAGCTCCTTATCATTGTGAAGAAACATAGCTGGATGGTAGCTATAAATCGACGTAGATTCTAAGCCAATCTTAATCACTTCACAGGTTAATTTGGAAGCTGTGTTCAGAATTTTTTCTTTTAATATTATGGCTCCAGGTAAGTCATTTGTAATGGTGAACGATTCTAATCGATCACCTTCACCATTTAAAAAACAAACTTTTGCATCTTGAGAGCTCACATCTAAACCAACAAATAGTTTCATGAGAGAGTTCCTCCTTTCTTTTAGAATCATTGGAAAATCTCTTTCTTGGACGTCTGGGGATATCCCTAGTGTGAACGCTGACCAACATCCTCGTGTATAAGAATTTACCCTTGCTTCAAAAGCCGCCCTAGCGCTACTAACAGCTAGGTTTGAATCAAGGAGAACAGCCTGTGAGTAGGAAGAATAAAGCGAACACTGGGAAACAGTCTTTTAATGTAGTTAAAGCCTACAGGGAGAGGGAGAATTGTCCCAAATGATCCTTACTTTCATTATCTAGGAATATCCTCGGACGTCCAAGAGAACATTGTGTTAAATCGTCGCTTGAAAGAGTAACTAAAAAATAATATACGAGGGAGAGATTTCATGAAATCAACAGGAGTAACTCGAAAATTAGATCCATTAGGACGTATAGTTATACCAATGGAGTTAAGGCGCACGTTGGAAATTGAAGAAAAGACACCATTAGAGATTTATGTAGAAGGTGAAAAGATTATCTTGAAAAAATATGAAGCGCATGGTGCTTGTGCAATAACAGGTGAAGTATCTGATGAAAATATTACTTTAGCAGACGGAAAGATTACGCTAAGTCTAGCAGGTGCAGAGATTATAATAGAGCAATTACAGAAGAATCTTGTAAAATAATTGGCTCCTTTTAGAGGGGCTTTTTTAAGATATCTCTATATAATTTCACGTACCGTATTTTTAATAAATAAATTAAGATACTTCATCAAGGGATTCTTTCCCTGTTTTGAATTCTGTGTGCTACGATAGTTCTATATTCTCGTTTTAACAGTAATAGGGGTAGCGCCACATTGCTATCAAGCTAATTTTCCAAAGTACCCTCTAAACGAAAAATTTGTGTTTGTTATAAAACCGACATTCATTTTTATCGTTTTGGGGAACAACTAATTTTTTTAGTTAATGGACACATGGTAGGTGCCAAGCTGAACGTTGATTTTTAACCATTAATACTGGTCTTGCTATATTTTCTCATAAATTAACACATATACAACATCTACTCCCTTTATATCTATCTATACCTTTTGCTATTGGTGTGTAGTACAGAAATAATAGTGTTGTTTAATTTTGTTCTCCAAAAGACAATAACCTCCTACCTGTTGATTTGGTAGGAGGTTATTAAAGTTATTTAAAACTCAATCTGATAAGTTTAAATTAAGATGATAATTCCTTTAATGTATCATGTAATTTAAACTTTCTAATTTGATATGCAGCAATTAACCCTGCACATGTTCCCAATAATATACTAACTATGACCAAAGATAATATTTGTAGGTAAGGAATATCTACTATCTTTAAATCCAAACTAGGTAACACAATATAACTAAATATAATTCCACCAAACGCTGCAATAATGCTTGCTATTACTCCTAAAAAAGTACCTTCTAACCAAATAATTTTTTTCATTTGTCCGGGAATTGCACCAACAGCTCGAATCATACTTATTTCAGCACGACGTTCATATATACTTGCTATAATTGCATTCATTAAACCAATACCAGAAATTACAAAAATAATACCAACTAATAACTGAATCAATAGTAACATTTGATTTAACAATGTTAGCTGTTCCTTTAATAAATCTGTACTATTAATAAGTTCTATATTAGTTCCATTCTTCATAACTTGGTTAACCTTCTGTTGTATTTCATTAATATTCTTATGAGAATCTACCATTATTTCTATAGATTCATAACCTTTTATTTGGAAGTTCTTTTTTGCCCATTCCTCATTAACAAATACTCCCATTGTATTCATTTGTAAACTTTGTTCTAATATCGATGTAATTTTAATAAACTGTGGCTCATGACCTGTTGATTGCACTTTGATTTTGTCATTTATTTTTATCCCTAAATAATCAGCTGTTTTCTTTGAAAGAATTCCTTCGCCCTCTTTTAGAGGTTCTTCTAAACTTCGCCCTGATGCTACTTTAATTTTTTTTATCTCATTAAATGCAGCTAAATCTATTCCAGAAACCTCCATAATATTTGGGCTAACATCATTCTTACGCACGAATTCGTACCATTCAGGATCAGCCTTTTTGAAATCATAATCAATTAATTCAGATTTGGTATCTGTTGCAATAGCTGCTGTATTTTGTACACCTTTAATTTGCTTTATTTTTTCTAACCATTCAAAAGGAATATGTTCATTTGCTCGACCTAACATTGGTACTCGAATAGATAAATCGGCTGGCATGCTTTTCTTTATCCCTTGCCTCATACCTTCCTGCATTGAATTCATATACATACTTCCCACCAACGCTAACATAAATCCAAAAGATAATATTGCAACTGAAATCGCTGCTTTTTGTCTATTACGTATCACGTTTCGACTACTTATGGAAGTTTCTATACGAAAGACGCGCTGGAAAGGTTTAGTGATTATTGGTGTAATAACTCTAATGATGAACGGTATAGCAAACAATAAACCTATTACAAATAAAAATGCTCCTATAGGTCCAATATTTACTTTAATTAACTTCTCTAAGAAAGTTGCACAAGTTCCAATGCCAATACCAACTATCGCTACAAAGAAACTAATTATACTTATTTTCTTTTCCTTTTTATTTACAGACAAAATCACAGGTCTAAAAGCTTCTACAGGTGGAATTTTTCTTATAGACATCGCTGGAATAATAGACCCTATAATAGACATCATAATTCCTACAATAAAAGTTGAAATTAATAGGCCCCATGAGATTATAAAAGTCTCACTATCAACAGTTGCCCCTCCTATCCACCTATTAATCAATCCCGATACTAAACGATAAAATAAAGTACCCATTGTAACTCCTATTAAGGAACCTATACTACCAATTATTAAAGACTCAAGTAGGACTACACCTATTATTTGAACAGATCCACTTCCAAGGGCACGTAATAAGGCCCATTGTTTAAGACGATCACGTACAGATAAGAAAAAGCTTCCCATGACTAAAAGAGCCACAACAAATAGGGCAACTCCACCTAGTCCCCAAATTAAAGGTTTCATTACATTTAAGCGTTCAAATGCTTTATCAATATATAAACGTTGATCAATTTTCACGCCATTTAACACGCTTTTTATTTCCGAAACTAAAAGGGCTTTTTCATTAGCATTAGCCGCTTTTATTTGCACTAAATTATATTTATTTTTCAAATTCAATTCATTTTGTAGCCACTGAATAGGAAAGAATGCAGTTTGCTTCATTGCAGACATTGTTGGTGGATTAATAATACCAACTACTGTTACTGTTTTTTTATTAAAAGGTGGAAAAGGCATTTCAATTTTTTCACCTAATTTAATCCCATTTTTCTCTACATAGGATTTTGTAATCGCAACTTCTGCTCCTTTCTCTGGATATCTCCCTTGATCAATCTTATAAGCACGGATTTCAGGTGAATTTGGTTCGACTCCCCAATACGCCGGTTGGTTTAAAATTTCCGGTTTATTAGGTATTACATATGGTATTAATACCTTTGATACAGTTTTAAGGTTTTTAATATTTTTTATTTGATCTACTTCTTTGTCATCTAAATATTGATCATTTTTCATATAACCGAATTGCAAATTGTAGTCACCGTAATTGTTCTTAACTTGCTGTTTTACTGTTTCTTCGACAGAATTATTTCCTAGTAACAACATTGTGGCTAACATAACACCTAAAGCTGTACCAAGGGCAATAAGTGATGTTCTTAATCGGTTTTCCTTAATTGATTTTATAGCATATTTGAAAATCCACATTTTCAAAACCTCCCATTCTATTGAAAGTGTGTGTTCATTATTTCTTGAATACGCTTAACTTTCTCTGAAATCTTTTCGTTAGTTTCCTCGTATTCATGAATTATTAAACCATCCAATAGAAAAACAACCCTGTCCGCATGAGCTGCTACAAAAGGATCATGTGTTACTACAACTGCCGTTTGATTTAAGTCATCACAAGCATTCCTAAGTACAGTAATTATATTTTTACTATTTTCAGAATCTAATGCTCCTGTCGGTTCATCTGCTAATATAATTTCAGGATCATTAGCAAAAGCTCTAGCAATCGCTACTCGTTGTTGTTGACCTCCAGAAAGTTGAGAAGGAAGATTTTCCTCCTTGCCTTCTAAACCAACAATTTTCAAAAGTTTTTTTGCTTGATTTGTGGCTTTTTGTTGTTCGACATTATCCAATAATAAAGGAAGGGTAACATTTTCTTCCGCATTAAAAATAGGTATTAAGTTAAACTGCTGAAAAATGAATCCTATTTTCCTTCTTCGGAATAGTGCCAATTCTTTTTCATTCATCATTGAGATTTCTGTATCCCCTATTTTAACTTCTCCTTTTGTCGTTTGATCTATCCCCCCAAGTAATTGCAACAAAGTAGTTTTACCTGAGCCACTCGCACCCATGATACATAGGAATTCTCCTTGCTTTACTTCAAGATTTACCCCTTTCAGGATGTTTATCATTTTCTTTTCAATGAAAAATGATTTCTCTAAATTCTTAACTTCTATAATCCCCATAAATGTCTCCCTATATTAGTATTTATAAAACAACAGGTATCTATTACTTTCTTCTTAATGAAAAAGTAATAGATACCTGTTGTTTTATAGTATATTAAGGTTTAATTAGCACTCTACTTATTCACCTGGTGTACTATCTTTGCAAATACCACCAACTACAGTGTAGGAGTAGTTATTTAACCAAACTTCAAAACCACAGCCTTTTACTACGTCAAAAGCATTTCTGAATTCGTCAATTGTTAGGAAATAATATTTTTCGCAAATAATTGTTCTAATTACTTTTTTAGTTGAAATTACATATTTTATACCATAATATTCCTTATGATATAATACTATTAAAATATATTCAATAATATTTTTGTATTTTTTGACAATTTTCTACACCTTTTATATTTCTTATACCTTTGATCCTGCCGTATGCTCATCGAGCTAAAGAAAAATTGTATCTATAAAACGAAAAAAACGCCATCCTTACTATTTGGAGTGAACCCTGAGAATGAGACGATAAAAAACACCTCTCTAAATCGTAAGTATCAGTTATGATTTTAATGGAGGTGTTTTTCGTATGGGGAAAAAGACGCATTATCCCGCCGAAATAAAGTGGAAAGTAGTTGAAATGAAACACCAAGGATTCAAAAATAAAGAAATTATGGATGCCTTAGGAATTAAACATGTGGCTCAAATTAAAACTTGGATGAAATGGTATCGTGAAGGCGAAACCTATCGGTTTGAACAATCTATTGGAAGACAATCTGTACATGGAAAAGGCTTAAAAAAGTTAACAGAACTTGAACAAAAAGAATTAGAAATACGTTATTTAAAGGCAAAGATTATATTGCTGGAAAAGTGCCAAGAAATTTTAAGGAGGTGGGAGGAAAAGAAGAAATAATGAAAATGATAAAGGAATGGCAATCAATTTTTACAATTGCAGAACTGTGTTCCATATTTGATATTTCACGTGCTACTTATTATCGTTGGAAAAAGCAGGAGAAAACAGTAACTAATCATGAAGAAAAAACCGTAATAGAAATATGTCAACATCATAAATATCGGTATGGATATCGTCGGGTTACAGCTTGTCTACGTAATCAATTTAACATCGTAATCAATCATAAAAAAGTATTACGTATTATCTCGGGTTAGAAAAAAGAAAAAGATATTTGTACTCGGTCATGAACCAGTGGTAGCTAAAAATAGAATACAACGAAGATTTAAAGCTACCAAGCCTAATGAAAAATGGTTCACGGATATCACGTATTTGATGTTCGGCAATAAGACTCTTTATTTTTCATCTATTATAGATGGGTTTAACAATGAAATTATAAGTTATAAAATAGGTGAGACACAGGATGTTTCTCTTGTATTAGATACTCTAAAAGAAGCTTTAAGAAAGCGAAATGTGATTGATACGATTTTACATTCGGATCAAGGAAAAGTGTATACATCAAAACAATTTCAAACATATGCCAAAGAAAAAGGCATTATCACAAGCATGTCTCGTACAGGAAACTGCCATGATAATGCCCTCATAGAATCCTTTCATTCTCACTTGAAATCCGAAGGATTCTATGCGCAAAATATAAAACAATCGAATAATGCTAGTATAATACAAACTGTGGATGAATACATCCACTACTATAATAATGAACGGATTCAGAGAAAATTAGATAACATGTCACCTATAGCTTATAGGAAACATGTTGTCTAGGTGTTTTTTCTTTGTCTCACCAAATGGGGTCAGACCACCTATGATTCTACAGAAAGAATAGCGTATTTTTTCATTTTAAAGAAATTTAGTTTTGTTAGCTTGATAGCGATGGGGTATCGCCCCATGCCCATCAACTTAAAATTTTATAATGCCCCCAGAATAAAATTTTTGTAGCTTTTATAACAACGAAGTTTATTTTTATTGTTTTTGGGAACAATTAATTTCTTAAATTGATGAGCATGAGGATTTCCCACTTTAACTGAAAATCACTCAGATTTTTTGAGTTTAATTTCTTTAAAACATGAAATTAAACAGCTAATAGAGAGTAACAGAAATGTACAAGAAATGAGCCAGATTTTATAATCTATGATACTAATAATGAATGCAAATATTGAGGCTATAAACATTACGAAATTGAAGGAAAAATAAAACCATTTACTAGCTTTTTTATAATTTTTCATTAAAAAGGCTCCATTTATCAATATTTTATACATATTATACCATTAGAAGTTGATATTTAATAAGAGAAAGTTATATGTGAAAAAATTACTAAACCCTTGTGAAAGCAATATTTTTTGGGTTATACGATGGTACCATACATCACCATCAAGTTAAGATAAATTTGTATCCATATAGCGAAAAAATCGCTATTCTTTTTGTAGAAATATGCAGAAAGGATGGCATTTTTTATGAATCTTTCGATTCAAGATGAACACCAATTATTTGCTGAGGAATTATATCAATATTTTACTCCTTCATTTTTAGAAGAGCTTGCTAGAGAGTTAGATTTTGTTCAACGAAAGCGTAAGTTTTCAGGACATGACTTAGCCACTATCTGTGTTTGGATGAGTCAACGGATAGCGAGTGATTCTTTAGTTAGACTGTGTAGTCAACTACATGCAGCTACAGGAACTCTTATTAGTCCAGAAGGACTAAATAAACGGTTCAATAAAAAAGCTGTTTGTTTTTTAAAACATGTTTTCTCTGCATTATTAAAAAATAAAGTTTATGAAACTTCAGTGATTCCAAGTTCTTCACTAACCCATTTTCAACGAATTCGTATTTTAGATGCAACGATTTTCAAGTACCAAAACACTTAGCTAGTGTGTATCCCGGTTCGGGTGGTTGTGCACAAACAGCAGGTATAAAGATTCAATTAGAATATGATTTACATAGTGGGCAGTTTTTAAATTTTCAAGTTGAACCAGGGAAGAATAATGATAAAACCTTTGGAACAGAATGTTTAGCGACATTACGGCCTGGCGACCTCTGTATTCGAGATTTGGGTTATTATTCACTGGACGATTTAGATCAAATGGACCAACGTGGGGTATATTATATATCGCGGCTGAAATTAAATAATATGGTGTATATCAAAAATGAGTTTCCTGAATACTTTCGAAATGGGACAGTAAAAAAACAGTCTCAGTACATCAAAGTTGATTTAGAACACATTATGAATATCTTAAAACCAGGACAGGTCCATGAAATAACAGATGCTTATATTGGAAAGGATAAAAAACTATTTACACGCGTTATTATATATCGATTAACTGAAAAACAACTTCGAGAACCTAAGAAAAAACAAGTGTATACCGAAAGTAAAAAGGGCATTACATACTCAGAGAAAAGCAAACGATTAGCTGGTATGAACATTTATGTTATCAATACACCTTTGGAATGGGTTCCGATGGAACAAATACATGATTTTTATTCCCTCCGCTGGCAGATTGAAATTATCTTTAAAACTTGGAAATCCTTATTTCAAATTCATGATTGGCACAATGTCAAACGAGAGCGATTAGAATGCCACATTTATGGAAAACTCATCGCTATTTTTCTATGTTCTTCTACTATGTTTAAGATGCGACAATTAATTTTACAAAAGAAGAAAAGAGAATTAAGCGAATATAAGGCCATTGGAATGATTCAAGACCATCTATACATTCTTTATCAAACTATACAGCAAAACACCCGAGAAATAACAAAGATTTTAATCCGCCTGTTCCATCTTCTACAGAAGAATGGACGAAAATCTCACAGATATGAGAAGAAGACTGTCTTTGATATTATGGGTGTTGTCTATGAGTATAATGGATTGAGAAAACAAAAGAAAATTGCATAATTAAAAAAGTGAAACCCGTTAGGGTTTATTTGGTATGCGCATTTTTAAGAATATACATCTATTTTAAGAATGTTTTAACCCGGCTGAACGAAAGTTCAGTTTGTTTACACTCTTAAGTTGATGGGCATGTATGGTGAGGCCTTATTGTTTAAATCGATATTTAGGAGCGTTTCAAATAAATAAATATAGAAGATAATGATAGGAACTTAAATTGTTCTCTTTTACGGCTTCAACCACTTTATACATGATGGCACTTCCTCTAACACCTCTCGGTGTATTTGAAAATAACCATTTTTTTCTCCCGCTCACAAATAGTTTAATAGAACATTCACTTTTATTGTTATCGATTTCTAAACGATCGTCTAATAAAAAAGTTTCAACAGAATAAAAACATGATTCTTCCCCCAAAAAAACTAGCGACTATAAATTACTAGTTCAGATTATCTTGAAGTTGTTTTTCTTTCTTCTTTTTAAATGCCAAAACATAAAATAATATGGGGATTAAAAAATCTGCCAATAACTCTCCCATTCCATAAGGATCAACCTTAATATCTCCTCCTGCTAGATGCATAATAGATGATATTGTAAACAAAATTGCTACAACTAATGCCCATTTACGTTGAATTAATTTATTATTCATTTTTCTTCACTTGCTTTCATAAAATATTTTTTTCATACAATACCCATTATGGTAGTAATGCCTATATTAATTAGGGTTTATTTCGTATGCGAATTTTTAAATAATCTACACTGATCCCCTATAAAAAGCAAAAAAACTCCCCTGAAAATTTCCTAATGCAGTCTTAACTTGATAGTGATGTGGTTGTCCCCCCAAGTATATTGTATTTCAATCCAATTACTATTTTACCATATTTAACTATATTGTTGTTAAGAAAGGTGAATTATTCGTACCACCAACATTTTAACGAAAATATACGCTAAGACAGTTTTAGGAAGCGGAAACTGAATTTTTTATACGCTAAAGATATGCAGGATTTCATGCAGGTTGCGAGGACGATTTGAACTGCCAAATGCTGTTGTGACAGGAATGTATGAAATACTGCATATAGAGAAGGGAACGGAAAGCTGGAAAACTTTTGGTATGAATGGTTTTCTGGGATTTGGTTACTGCTGATAATATTGCGTTATGTTAATCGAACATGTATAGGACATACAGGGAAAATCTGTATCTAACCTACAACTTCATTGGTATAATATGTATACATAAGATTATGAAATGGAGATGGAAAAGATGGTAAAGATACATCCTTTTACTATTGTTACTCTGTTTATCAGTATGTTGACCATGGTGTTATATGCAATCGAGAACTTCTCACAGGGCAACATGGGGACGGGTACTACGTTTATCGGACTGAGTATCATGTTCTTGTCTATGGGGACTTATAGCATTATACGAAATTGTAGATTAGCAAAACAATAAAATACAATACCATCTCCAAAATGAAGAGAGATTTGCTGTTTATTTTGAAAGGAGTGTAAACCTTTGAACAAATATCAAAAAATTTCCCTCATGGTCATGATAGGACTTCCTGTTTTTTTTCTCATTCTGTCAGTAATTACAAACAAATGGGGATTCTTTTTTTGGAGTTTACCACCGAGCTTTATATCTGGAATGACAGGCTATTCTGTAGCAAAAAACTCCTCTAAAGGTATGAATAAAAATATATAGTAAAGGCTGTATTTTTAGGTAAAACAACTTCCGCTTTTTGGGCGTTATGTCTACTTGATATGTATGGAATATACAGAAAGGGATTCCTCTTTTTTAACAAGAATATAGTATATAGACTTAATCATCAGGGGGAGAAATATGAAAGATTTTGAAGTTAGACAGATACAACAAGATCTGTTTTATAATGATCTCACTCATTTAGTACAAGAGAGCAAGAAAGATGGCTTTCGTTTTCTTGAAAGGCTAGTTAATGATTATAAGGCTGGTATCAACACTTTTGATAAGCACGGAGAATCCTTATACGGTGTATTTAACAAGAAAAATGTGTTAGTTGGTATTGGAGGGCTTAATATAGATCCATCCTCAAAAAGACAAGAGATTGGCCGGTTGAGAAGATTCTATATTGCTAAAGATAATCGGAGAAATGGGCTAGGAAAGTTCCTGTTAAATACCATCATTTGTGATGCGAGAAAGCATTATAAAGTCTTGGTACTTTACACGGACACAGAACAGGCTGACAAATTTTACATCTCCACAGGATTCTTAAAAGGGGATATCTATCTCCACACTACGCATTATCTAAATTTGTAAAAAGAGATTCATTGACTTCCGAGTTCGATAATTATGTAAATACGGTGTGGCTTTAAAACAAAGTTTGATAATTTATAAAAAAGTTTGATCGTTTATAATAAAGTTTGATCAAAAATCCTGTGTTGATGTGCTGGATTTTTTCTTGTTCCGCAATCGGACCAGATTGTTGAAGATCAACTTGAGGATGATGAAAATATTTATTTGAATGTGAAGTATTACACTTAAACTAATGGTGCAGATTAATTGAAGAAGAATGGATTCCAGAAGATCGTCATTAGAGTCGATCTTTTTTCTTTGTCACTGTTTCAGATAAAAGAGTTACTATTTGAAACACGTTGGAACCCCATTTATAGTGATAATATTTTATGAATTGGAAAACAATAGTGCTTAGGAAAGGGAGGATTGCGAATGTCTGTAAAAAAGCGGTTAACTGGATTGGTCGTTTTGCTTACGATGATTGTGGTTGTGACAACTCCAGGATCACTCAGTGTATTTGCCGAATCCGGCGTCGTAACACAGCCTATTGAGTCAGTGAAAGTGATTGAGGTCGGGTTGAACGATGATTACTTTAATCCGAAAGTAATCACTATCCCGATTGGAAGAACGACAACGTTGATATTGAAAAACCAAGGTAAGAAAGAGCACACCTTCACAGTGGAAAAGCTCAGAATTGACGCCGAAGTCCAGCCGGGAAAAGAAAAAAACATTACCGTGAAACCTAAAAAGCCCGGTACATATGAATTGATATGTCGGTACCATTTCCAGAAAGGAATGGATGGAAAAGTAATAGTCAAATAACAAGCAGGGCCAATCGGGCCTTGTTTTTTTAATAAGCAACGGTAACTTACTTATTATTACCCAGACATCATTATAACCGCTAACTCCCCTCCACAAACAGATGTTCTTACAAAAAGGTAAACGCTCACTTTTTGTAAAGTAAAGAGGTAGGTTTGTTCAATAAAACATAGTAATTAAGATCTTCCACAATCGGGCGCGATTGTGGAGCAATACAGGTAGAAAATGATCAAACTTTTTTATAAAAGAATAATTCAATTGAATATATTAAGAGCGTGTTTTGATCAATCTTTTTTCAACACACGCTCTTTTCTATGATCGTTTATCAAGGTTATTAGTATCAATTTGATCAAACTTTATTTTAAAGCAACAACGGCTTTACTTTTTAGTCGGATAAGCGAGGGGCATCACTGCCCCTAACTCTCCTAAGAACCGTACGTGACAGCTTTCCCGTCATACGGCTCAAGCCTTCTTTTTATCCAAACAACTTCTTACTTGATGCAAGGTACATGTACTAGCTTTGTAACCTTATTTGAGTGTATTGGTAAATCACGTATAATAACCTTTTCTCCATTTTGTAGTGGTTGTCTGCATAACGCACAACGATACCCTTGTTTTTTCGCCAGTTTAATTCTATCTAAGGTATTTGTTCCATCAAAGACCTTACGGTCTCGCTTTTCCCAGTATTCTTTAAGAGTAGGGTCATCGGGACTGTTCTTATATAAGACCATCACATGCCGTTTAATTTTAAACCAAGGCATTTGTAAGAGCTGGATATTTGTTAGAGGACAGGTCGGAGTCCAAGATTCCTTGCCTCCGTGATGAGGCTTTTTGAAGTAAGTCTTCTTTATCCATTTCCATGATTTCTTAGGGTGCAATCGGATAAGATGTTTACATATTTTCTCGAAAATATAATGACCGATTTTATCATATGTCTTTTGAGATACGACATGTCTCCAATATTGTCCATACCCTCTAATAATTGGGTTTAACACTTTAATGAGTTCCCCAATAGGCTGTCCTCTCATGATGCGGAACGTATTCCTTATCTTTTCCTTTGCCTTCTTAACGCTATCTTTGCTGGGTTTAATCAGTAATTTATTCCCTTTCCACGTTTTGTACTGACGTACGGAAAAACCTAGGAAATCAAATCCCTCTTCAATGTGAGTCACCTTTGTTTTTTCAATACTCAGCTCAAGTCCTCTTTTATTCAAGTACGGTTGTATCTTTTCATATATGGATTGAGCCTGTTGTTTCGTTTCTGTTAAGACAACGAAATCATCCGCGTATCGAACAATCGCTATTTTGCATTTAGGATGAATTGCGTAGCTTTCATTGGATTTATATGTCTTTCGATATATAACGCCAAGTTCCTCCTCCATTCCGTGTAATGCAATGTTAGCTAGAAGCGGGGATATAATTCCTCCTTGCGGAGTTCCTTCCTTTGTTTCAGAGAAAGAATGTTGATCTATATATCCAGCCTCCAACCATCGCTGAATCAGTGTTTTTCCTGGAAAACTGTAAGTTTGTTTTCGTATCCAATGATGACTTAGATGGTCAAAGCATCCTTTAAAATCACCTTCAAATATCCACTTTTTCTTACTGTTTGTGTTAATCTTATTAAAGATATTACTAATGGCATCGTGTGTACTCCGCTTCGGTCGGAACCCGTATGAGGCGGGGTCAAATCGTGCTTCCCATTGCGGTTCTAGCGCCGTTTTCACCATATTTTGATAGACTCTGTCTTTGATAGTTGGAATACCGAGAGGTCTCAGTTTTCCGTTTTTTTTAGCGATATAGGTTCGTTTCGCTGGCTTGGGAAGATGTTGAAATATACTGAGCCTCTTTAGCTGTCGGTATAATTCGTTTCTTTTTCCAGAATGAAGTGCTGTATAACCGTCTACTCCAGAGGTACGCTTTCCGTTATTCTGTTGTGTTACTTTTCTAATGGACAACAGTAAGTTAGCTTCACTCCGTAGGAGTAATCGTTGAAGTTTCCTGACTCTTCTAAGTTTCTTTTGTTGTTCGGCACGATAAATTCTTTGTCGTAGCTTCATCACATACTTTTGGACTGTATGCCAATCTACTGAATTCCAATTTGTATATGAAGCGTGCGCCGACGCTCGTTCTGAGGTGTTCATAACTGCACGCTCCTTTTCATCAAAAGTTAACCACAAATGTATTTATGTGTTGAAGACCTATGGGAAGTGGGCCCTCTTTCAAGTCTGTCATAATGTGTTCAAAAGGACGACAGTATCCGTTCAGTTATACATTTTTGCTTTCCTGTTACCTTTCGGTATAACGGCATTTGCTTTCTCCCATATCCCATACCCTCTGTTACATCGTTTGACCTTTCGATCTCTCTACTGTTTATACAGATAACATAGGGCTTACCAAGTTCCACATTCCACAGATGCGATAGGGTTAGGCAGGTTCTTTACTCCGAGCAAGATGCGGGACGCAGCACAGTAGTATTATGACCCTACTTTTCCTCTTGCCAATACCCAAGCAAAGCCATGCATTATCTTGAGCTAACGTTTACGAAGCTTACAAACCTTCACTCTCGTTTACCATACCTATCTTCTCCTAGCAGTGTTCCGGACCATGCATTTGTCCTCTGTTTCCGCATTTCCTCATGCAACCTACATTCCCGTTACCAGAAATACAGTTTCGGATGGAGACCTTCTTTGCGTCTAGAGGGGTAGCGTAAGCTACACTGTGGGAATGCAACTTCTTGTCGCACCATAATTATCGTTCTCGGAAGTTATCTATAAAGAATCAACATAATTTTTAGCTTCAAATAATGATAATCCCAAAACCTATCGGGCTTTTTTAATAGCTTCAATCTTTTCTCCATCTCTAACTAATTGACGAAGTTCTTTGTTAATTTTAAACTCTTTTAGAAAAAATGAACATGTTTTATAATATAATAAAGAAATATAGGATGAAATTGAGGAGGTAAGTATATGGATGTTTTACATATTGTTGAAAGAATTAATGAACTTTTTAATGTAACAAATAAGAAAATCTATTCTAGTGAATCTGGGATTACATACCATGCAGATAAAAAAGTTAAAAAATTAGGATACTGTGTTAACCTAACGCTTGAAACTATTGAGGAAGCAAGAATTCATGGAGTTGATATGATGGTGACACACCACGATGCATGGGATGAAATATATGGATTAAAAGAGGCATGCATAGAAAAACTAGCAGAGTATGGTATAAGTCACTACTATAATCACTTGCCACTTGATGACTGTAACTTTGGAACAAATGATAGTTTATTAAAAAAATTGAATTTAGAAAATGTTAAAAGAACCCACGAATGGGAAGGGTTATATTTTGGTAGAATCGCAGAATATGATAAAGAAATTGAATTTAATGAATTGGTGGAAAATATCGAAAATATACTTGAAGAACCAGTTAAATTTTGGCGGTTTAATGACAAAAAGGTGAAGCGAGTGGGCTTAGTCTGTGGTAATGGAGGGTCAACAACTTGCCTTAAGGAAGCAGTTGAAAATAAGTGTGACGTATACATTACAGGTGAATGTAATTTGTATACGATTCAATATGCTCAGTTTAAAGGGATAAATCTTATCATTGGGAGTCATACTTTCACAGAATTCTTTGGAATTCAAAGTTTAGCATTGAAATTGAATGAGAATAAAAAAGAACTTGAAGTAGTGAGACTTAATGAAGAGCATTATGAAGCAAATATAAAATAAGACATAGATAACGCTTTTATATGCTGTTGTTATGAGATTTAATTAAACTTTTTTGTAAATAATACATATAGATATGCTATAAGAGAATCCATTTTTATATGAAGGATAATTAAAAAGTTTATTTGTATACCTTATACATGAAAGGTTAACATAACGTCTCATTATCAGTAGCGAGGACAAAGAGGATCCCTACTCTCACAAGGGATCCTCCTTTTTTTGTTCTATGGATCTATGCATTTTTTTATACATTCCTATCCTCGCGTGGTTTTAGGATTCTCGTTTGTTACTGGATTAGCCGAAAAACTGTATAAAACCTTGCATGCTCTTAGCGTCGTTTTTTCCGAAATGCTGACGATATCCCTTTATGTAATTATACATATTAACGAAAAATACACTAAATGAATATTAAATATAGTAAAATATAAATTTTGACACGTTCTATAAATCAGATTCTTTTGAAAGGCGTAACATATCAATCATTATAGGGGATGTGGCGTTACTCCGATACTGATCTCAAATCTCTTGTATTTTGTGAACTAACAATCTGGTGTATATAGACGACTCTGTTTTATAGGCTGTGTTTACATCTATAACAAAGGGATAATACGGATAGATTCGTATTAAATGAAAATGGTTCAAGTCAGAGGAAGGCACCTTAGGGTGTCTTTTCTTTATGACTTTACACAAAAGGGGGAGCGGGCGTAATCTCACCAAAATGGTGTGGTAAACCCAATTAGGTAGGTTATTTTTGTATCAATCGTATTTTTCGGTGCTTCTTGTTTTTTGACATATCATTTTGCTTCTTTGATAAAAAATTTTTCCATATTTACACTTTAAAGGGAAAATAGTATTATTAAATTGTTAAAAACTGTAATTAAAGGAGTCGTTAAATTGAAGAAAAGAATTCTTATTCCGGTAATGAGTATAGGTTTTCTAGTCTTTGGTACATTTTATAGTCCTGCTCAGAATACAGTTTCCGCTCAAATTAACAATGAAAAATCATCCGTAAATGAAAGTGAATTTTGGCTTTATGATGGGGATGCCATAAGATACTACCCTTATTTTAATACTTTTATTGGGATTGCTGATGTAAGTTCAGCTAATGAACAAGAACCAAGCCGAGTAGTATTTGAGTTTTATAATTTAATAGGTGATTTATCATATGTAACAAGTGCAACTATCCCTAATCATAAGCATTCATCTTTCCAACCATTTTCAGCCCCTATAAATTCTCTAGAAGAAGCTACCTATTCTATAAAGGTCAAAGTGATAAACGCAAAGGTAGATCCAAATAAAGTTAAATTTGCTCATATAGAATAATACGTGTGTGTATATGTACACAGTAGGAGCCTCACCATATCGAAAAATAAAATTGTATGCTAAGGACTGAAAATCCTTACTATGACAGTGTTCAAAATGAATATACCTTTTTAAACGCTGTTCACTTTTTAGGACGGTTCATATTTAAAAAGTAAAACTAAGCTTACATCTTTTTATAATTTGTAAAATCCACCGTTAAATATCCAAATAAAAACCCAGTGATATCATGCACACGTACTGATATCACTGGATTTTATGAGTTTAACATTTTATATCTTTTGTAAAGCTCATTTCTTATTTACATTTAATCCTCATTATAAAATAAATTGGATCTCAACACTTAAAATTTCAGAAAATCCAATGAAATAATGATACTTTTGTTATCGAATCCAGAGCTGTACTATTTTATAAATAGAAAACAGGAACCCGTTATGGATTCCTGCTTTCTGCTTTACAACCCTTTTTTGATTAGTGGGGATAAAAGATTGATTTATACTATACTCATTATACATCTAAATATTCTGAATTACAATTAAATACCAGGGGATTTTTTCTAGATTATTAGTGATACATCCTAAAAAGCGTTAGTACATCTAATAAAAAACCAAGAAACTTTATGTAAACAAAGTTTCTTGGTAGGTTTAATACTGTATGTTTTTCGTTTTTCCTTACAAAGATTTCTCTTGCATTTTTTTAGATTGCATGGAACTTAGGAATAAAAATACTTACTATTAAATATTTAAAAAAGCTTGTTTTATCCAACTGCATTCATGAGTACAATTCTCCAACCATCCGGATCTTCTATCGTCGTTCCCTTCTCTATCCAATACGGATTTTCCGGTTCAACTTCATGATAGCCCATTTTATTTAATCGATTCGTTATTTTTTCAATTTCATCTTTATTAGGCATATAAAAAACTAGTAAATTATCTTTTGTCGGCGCAGGACATGGACTTCCATTAACGTGCCTTGTGAACTCTAAATGATACTCTTCATCAGGTAATCCAAACATAACCCCGTCGTATCCTTCATGATTTTGAAACTCCCCTATACGGTTTAAACCCAATCCTGTTTCATAAAAACCTATAACTTCTTCAAATTTATCTGTTGGTCTTGCAAATCTAAACTGAACCCAATTCTTCATGCAATTCCCTCCTTTTAAATTTTAAAAGCCTTACAATAGCTATTATATATTAGAGATATCTGGATTAAAATCCATCATTCAGGGGAGAGCTATCTAAGATGAAAGACGTATAAATTAATAAACAGTAGGACTTTGGTATGAATTTCATGCCTATCAAGCTAAGACTTTGAAGGGTTCTGGTGCAAAAACCATTTGATAGAGATATAGAACCTACATGGGGTCACTATACATGCCCATCAACTTAAGAAAACAAGTCCACCCCAAAACGAAAAAAGTGAACTCAATTATCATGAATAAATGTGGCGTGAGAAATGTTGTTATGGGCATATTTCGAAATCTTAGAGAGAATAAAAAAAGATATTGTTATATTCTTAAATCTGTAATATAATGAATTTATAGAATTCGTAATATTCAGAAATTTCAAGAGGAGGAAATAATATGACAATCGCAATGGCAGTTTTATCATTCTTAGGTGGAGTAATCCCATTAGTAGCAACACTTCTAAAAGCATTCATGTAAGTTTATTACCTTACTATACAAAATAAGAGGAGGAAATAATATGGCAATCGCAATGGCAGTTTTATCATTCTTAGGTGGAGTAATTCCATTAGTAGCAACACTTCTAAAAGCATTCATGTAATAGAATTCTCTGCACTTATTTATAAAAATTATCATACAAATGATCTGTATATCAAAACCGAATTGATGTGCAGATCATTTGTGTGAGCAAACTTTAAACAAGAAAAAGAATCCCAGAAATCATAAGGGATTCTTTTTCTTTATGTAATTACGGCATTAACATGTTTGCTACCGAGAAGTGGTTTTATGTGAACCTTGCATGTATGGAATATACATCCAATTTTTATGACAAATCGTTTCTTCCGAATGGCACAATCAAGGAAGAGGAGGGGTATTATGAAGAAACATCGTTTTAGAAATCTATTTTTCTGCTTTACAGCTCTTTTAGTGTTATCTGCTTGTCAAAAGTACAACGGTAAGTTAGAACAATGGGGTAGCACTGTTGACACTGTCGATACAGCTAAACTAAAAAGAAATAACATTCCGTATGAAATAAAAGATGGTAAGGTATATATTCCCGAAGATGCCTTTAGCGATGCTACACTGTGTTGTACATAAGCAGTGATGTAAGCCCGTTTCTAAAGGGCGGGGTTTGTTTTACATGGGGTAAGCACCACATGTAAAACAACCTAACAGAGCAGGTTAAACCCAAAACGAAAAAAATGAACTTTGTTGCTATAAAAGGCACAAAATTTTCGTTTTGGGGGTACTTCAAAATCTTAGCTTGATGGGCATAGATCCTAGCTATTATTTGCTGAAGAATTACATAAACATCTTACTTCTTCATTTTTAGAAAAGCTTGTTAGAACAATGTATTACAGCTGGCTATATTTTATGGTTTGATGCATATGTGAATCACCAACAACAAATACATTTACACATGGCAAAAGTTATTTATGTCATAAAGTAAAACGAAAACGACTATTGGGTTCAAGGATCATCCTGAAATTAAATACTATAATTTGAGTTTGATAAATGTATTTTAGAAATTTCAAAGCCTTTAAAATCAATGAAAGACTTTTGTAACATTTATGAAAGTAGTTTGAAAGATTTTTATAATAAGATGAACATATCAAAGGTAATTTAATTTTATTTCACAGTAAAATTATAAGCAATGTACAGTATAATTTCATTTTTATAATTTTATAGAAACACTGAAAGAATAGGAGATATATCATGAATCGTATGAAAAAAATAATTCCCGCAGCATTTGTATTAAGTACAGCTTTATTTGTAGCACCAGGATTTTCTTCAGCGGATACTACTACGAATGTAGGAAATCTTCCAATTGTAGTAGATTCACAAGGATCAAAAGCACCTATGACAGCAGCTCAGGTTGTTAAAAATGGTACGCAACTTCCTTACATTCCTACAGGTCCTTATGAAGAATTTCCTAGTGAATGGCATGTGTCTACAGAAGATGGAAAATTAATTGATTATGTATATGTAGATGTTGTTGCTAAGAGTAATGGAGCAAGAGTTTATGGATTAAAAATAGATGCTAATTCTAAACATAAGATTTTAAAAGCTGATGGTACTTGGCTTAACGTTGGAGAAGAATATGAAAAAACAGGTAACAAAGGAGACGTATTATATACAATAGCAATTCCTAAAACTGATCCAATTTTAGAAGATACTAAATTGAAAAAAGAAGTAAATTGGAAATTAATTGATTCAAATATAGTAGATAAAAATTCAGGTTATCATTGGAGCAAAGCGGTTACAAGTGGTATTTCGCATAATGTAACTGTAGGGTTATCTTATACAATTGGGATGGAAGTAGGTCTTGAGGGGATTGCAACAGTAAATCAATCATTAACTGCAAGTTTTGGTTATGGTATTACTTTAAATTCAGAAAATACAGTTACAAAAACATTTGACTTTAATCCAAAGACTGATTATGCATATGATCAATATAGAACTGCATTATATCAACAGGTAGCTACATATTCAGTTATTCCAGGGGAAAAATTAAAAAAATGGACGTCTGACCAAAATGGTATTTGGGATAATGTTTTCGGTCAACTTGGTGATCAATTTAAGGGTCTTACAAGTCCGACAGAATATAAAGTGAAAAACTCCGTTGACTATCCAGTAGATGTTTTAGTTGCACTTACTTCAAAATAATAAAAAAGCTAGCATTTTGCTAGCTTTTTTATTATCTCATCCATATAGGATCACCATACATGCCCATCAATTCAAGAGATTTTAATACTCTCAAATACAAAAAAACGTTATCCTTTCTAAACAAGCTAAATTAGAAAGGATGACGTTTTCTTATGAATCTCTCGATTCAAGATGAACTACTACCATTTGCAGAAGAATTACAACGATATGTTACACCTGTATTTTTAGAAGAACTTGCTTATTTTCAATGGGAAAAAGCTACATCTGTCTGCCATAAAGGACCTTTATAATAATGAAATTGTGGCTTATCATATTAGCCATCGTCATGATATACAGTTAGTTATTGATACGTTAAACAAGGAAAAAAACAACGAAACGTGCAAGGGATTCTTTTGCATAGTGATCAGGGTTCCCAGTATACTTCACGCCAATATAATGATTTCCTAAAAAAACATATGATGAAAGCTAGTATGTCCAGAAAGGCGAATTGTTGGGACAATGCTTGTATGGAGAATTTCTTCAGTCATTTCAAAGCGGAGTGTTTTAATCTGAGTTCATTTCGTTCAGTAGAAGAAATTAAATTTGCCGTACATAAATATATTCATTTTTATAACTATCATCGTTTTCAGAAGAAATTAAAAAACCTAAGTCCATACGAATATCGAACTCATGTTCACGAATAATAAAGTTGTTAAAAAATAATAAAGTCATTTCAAAAATAAAATAGATGATTTGAAAAATGGTATTAATTAGAACTTATACTTTTTATCCTGTATGATGAGAATGGGGATATTCCGGTATTTTTATAGTTAAGAAGAAAGTTATTCTAAAAGGGGTAGGTCAGATGTCGGAGAAAGAAGTCGTTCACATTCGAGTAGTTGATAAAGACGGAAACGTACATTATAAGTTTGATGTAACAGAAGAAGACTTAGAAGAAATAAAAGAAAACAATCCTAACATTCGTTTGGTTAAGGATAATGTATATGAGATAGAGGAAGACGAAGAAGGACTAGAAGAACTAAAAGAAGAAATAGAAGAAATAAAAGAAATCTTACAAGAGTTAAAAGAAGACGAAGTGAAGAAGAAGGAAAACAAGAAATGGAGTAAGAAAAAGAAAGTAACCGTCTTTGGTGTACTTTTTATCTTGTTCGTTGTATTTCCTATTATCGAGGGGTATCAGAATAGTAAACTGATAGATGATGGTAAACCGATGGAAGCAGAAATCATAGGTAAACATGTTGAAAAAGAGAAAATCATCTTCACACATCCAACATTAGAATTATTTGTAGATGGTAAATACGATAAGGTATGGGTAAAGAGTGAAACGTATGATAGTGCGGATTTTGGTAATAAAGTTCGTGTTGTCAAGAGTAAAGACGGTACAATCACATTAGACCCTCGATATCAATATGAGGAACTAATCGTAAAGTAGCAATCAAGAAGGGTTATGTTTTTAATATTCGCTTCTCAAATTAAACAACATTATTATTTGCAAAAATCGAAACCATTAAAACAAAAAACAAATTTTAAATAACTTTAATAACCTCCCATCATATTGTTGATGTGAGGTTATTGCCTTTCTGAAGATAAAATTAAAGAGCTTTATTATCTCTATACAACTGGATTTTTGTCTCGTAATGGTCTTAAATTATTGAAATTTGTTTTTTGGTTTAAGTCCCACACATAATCACCTGTCAACGTAATATGTTCCCATCCAAGTGGAGATATATGGGGTACGGAAACGATTCGGGGTATGAGGGGCCACTCTGGGATTTAATTAGGGGTACAGCCGAGATACGTGTAATTTTGAGTTATAGGCTGACTTCTATTTCCAAACGCAACCTATTGAACTTATAACTAGGTTTCGTTACGTCTGTTTATAATAAAGAGCTTGTCATTGTCTATTATGGGTTAACCCTAATCATCCATTAGTTAGTTACTGAAAACACTTTGTTTCAATTGTATGATTAGGGTGTATGATAATAAGTTAAAAAATAAAAGATTAGACATACGAAGGATTTTTATAAAAATAATAGTGTGGATTTTAAAAAAACTTGGCGGGAGAAACAATATATAAATGATTAAGGGGAGGAAGAATTATGTCCAATAACGTAAGACAAAGAAGAATAATTTTAGATTTAGCAGTTACTTTAGATGGTTTTATTGAAGGGAAAAATGGGGAAGTTGATTGGTGTATCATGGACTCTGAGATGGGGTTTATTGATTTCTTAAATCAAATTGATACTATTTTATATGGAAGAAAAAGCTACGATTTATGGGGACAATTTACTCCAGGAATTGAAGGTACCAAAGCTGAAAAAGAAGTTTGGGAATTAGTTCACAGTAAAGAAAAATATGTGTTTTCTAGAACACAAAAAGGGAGTGATAATAAAGCAATATTCATAAATGATAATATTCTTGAAGAAGTAAATAAATTAAAGAAAAAGTCTGGTAAAGACATATGGCTATATGGCGGAGCAAGTCTAATTACAACATTTATCAATTTAGGGCTTGTGGATGAATTTAGATTATCTGTTCACCCTGTTATTTTGGGAGAAGGAAAACCGTTGTTTATTGATATAAAGCAGAGGTTGAATTTAAAAATGGTTAATACAAGAACGTTCTCCTCTGGCGTTGTGCAACTAATCTATCATTTGAATGAGAATTAATAATATTGCACATTCCAAAGATAAAATACAATAAATATCATTAAGAAATACTCGATAGTAATTGTCATTTCTTCAACAATAAGGCGCGATTCTTGAATAACATAGGTAGAAAATAATTAAACTTTTTTATAAAAACCCAAACATAAATCTGCTAAGGAAGAATCCTCTTTAATCAAACTTTATTTCAAAGCTACAATAGATAAATATAATGGTCCAACAAGTCCGCATTAACCATTTCATTGTATTAGATTGGTCTGAGAAAAAAGTCAGAGTTATTATACCAGCAGCAACAACCATCAAAATTATCTTCAATATAGGATCAGATTTCTTTTTTAACATGTTTTATCACTCTATTTAAAAATCTCCTTATATAAATTACATTATAATATTTTCCAAATCAAAGAAAATACTTTGCAAAAACGTAATGCCATGATCCGATTTTATTTCAATATCGGTCCCAAAAAATAATAAAAAAGTCTTGTTGGGGTAGTACCCATGCCCATCAACTTAAGAAAACAAATCCACCCCAAAACGAAAAAAGTGAACTTAATTATCATGAATAAATGTGGCGTAAAAAATTTTGTTATGGGCATATTTCGAAATCTTAGAGAGAATAAAAAAAGATATTGTTATATTCTTAAGTCTGTAATATAATGAATTTATATAATTCCTAATATTCAGAAATTAAAAGAGGAGGAAATAACATGGCAATCGCAATGGCAGTTTTAAAATTTTTAGGTGGAGTACTTCCATTCGTACAAGAGCTTTTAAAAGCATTTATGTAAGTTTATTATTCCGCAATTATTTATAAAAATTATCATACAAATGATCTGTATATCAAAGAAGAATTGATGTGCAGATCATTTGTGTGAGCAGTCTTAGAAATTAGAAAAAGAATCCCAAAAGAAATAAGGGATTCTTTTTTTGATTAATATATTTGTTTTATCCAAATATAAAAATAAATTTTTGTTGCTATATAATTATATATATATATAATTATATAGAGATATTTATTATTATAATAATTAGGAGAGAAAGAAATGAAAAAATTAATTATTTCGGGTGTATGTGCAGCGGTACTTGGTTCGACTTTTTTTGCGCAGAATTCTTTTGCTGAAACAACAAGTAATAACTCAAATCAGAATATAAAAGAAGCGAGCGCTCAAACAAGTAGTTTTATAGATGTACCTCAATCGCATTGGGCGTATAAAGAGATTCAGTACATGGCTGATCATAATATAATGCTAGGATTTGGTAATGGTTATTTTGGTGCCAAAGATAAAGTGAAACGTGAAGAATTAGCAGTATTTTTATATAGAATGATTAAGGTTCCTGACGGTCCTTATAAGAATCTTAAACCTTTCAATGACATAGATGGTTCAAATTTTGAAAAGGAAATTGTGGCAGTATACAATAATGGCATTTTTCCTTATCTGAAGGATGAAAAATTTGATCCTAAGCGCGATATAAAACGAGCAGAAATTGCAGTTTCGTTTAGAACTGCCTTTGGATTAACTAGGAAATTTGATCATCAATTTAATGATACGCAAGGTCACTGGGCAAGTGAAGAGATTAAAATTTTATATAGTAATGGTATAACTAGTGGTATAGGTGATAACAAATTTGATCCAGAGGGTTTCGTAACACGTGAACAGTTGGCTGTATTCTTATATAAAGCTATCTCAGCATCATCAAAGCCGCTCCAAATAAACTAACTATTTAAAACTGGCTCATACGAGTTGGTTTTTTCTTTGCAGGAATTTGTTTTTAAATCTGATTGTATATCAAATTTTTCCTTATGTTGATCATATGTGATTAGATATAGAAATTATCTAGTACATTATCTTTTTCTTCTTTATTGATTCCAATATATTTAAGAGTAATTTGTGGTGTACTGTGATTTAGTATGTCTTGCAACATTGCTACATCTTTTGTTTGTTTATAGAACCAATAACCGAAGGTTTTGCGCATGGTGTGGGTCCCAATGGATTCTACACCGGCAAAGTCTCCGGCTTTTTGCAATTGTCGATAGGCTTGGATTTTACTAATGGGTTGATTTCCTTTACGTGAAGGGAATAACCAGGTATTTTCTACTGTTTGGGCGTATTGATATATTTCGTCAAAAATAGAAGTAAGATTAATAATCCGTTCTTTCTTCGTTTTTCCCTCTTTTACTTTTAATTCTTTTCTACGTTTTCGTTTTAATTTTAAAATCATATGAGTCTCTAATTGAAGTAGATCACTTACTCGTAGACCTGTATTGATCCCAATCGTGAATAAGATGTAGTCTCTTTCTGAACAGTGACGTTTAAGAGCCCATTTCATATCTTCAATCTGATCTTTACTTCGGATGGGTTGGACATCAATGAGATGTGTTTTTTTGTTCATTTGTTTCTGTACCTCTTTATTTATATCGTTTTGAATGTATACTTTTCTTGCTAATTTTGAGGATATCAGGGGAATTGGGGTGAAGTCAATATTTTAGGGGAAATGAATGTAAACAAATATTCAAAAGTTTATTTTCAGTTTTGTAAAAAAACAAAAAAGAACTTGTAGAAGGACTACAAGTTCTTTTTTTAGATAGTACTAATGTTAATGGTCAAACAATTTAAACAAATACATTAGGATTTTATATATTTGTTGGTTGGTATAACTAATAGAAAAGAATAACTAAAATAAATAATAATATTTTACTAAGACCAAATCCATTGATCATCATTAGTTTGATTTGGAGTTTTCGATTCTTGAATTTTTTCAATGTTGTTTTCTATGCTCCAATTTATAGAACTTCCACCCCATTGTGCAAATTCCATATTATTTACTTTAACTTTGTCACCGACATTAAGTTTTTGTCCTTGTGTTAAGTAAACTTCTAGAATTTCATCTCCACCGTTGATTTTAGGATATTTAACAAGTACATAATCTATAGGTACGTCTACGTATTCATCAATTTTTCCTTTTTCACTAATTTCTCCTACTACATAATCAGGTCGACCATTTTCTTTTAAATGCATTCCTGGTGTTAATGATTTATTTTCAATAGAATTTGCAATCATATATTCAGTAAAATTACGCATCATTGTACCAGTAACTTTTACTTGATCTCCTATTTTTACATTTGGTATAGAATCAAAATTGATACTGATAGGATCTGTATATTGTTTTGATTCTACAAATATAACATTATTACTAATCTCAACTACACGACCTTCAATTGTTGATATATTTGATTCAATAGAAGCTGCACTAGCTTTTGTTACTTCTAATCCTGGTAAATTTGTTCCTGCAAGTGCTGCGGCTCCTAATGCACCAGCTAAAATGATTTTTTTCATACCCATTTTATAACATCTCCATTCATGTTGTAATTTTAATATTAACCTTACTGTAACTATTATAGTTACAGTAATAATGATTATCAACTATAAATTGTATGCAATATTACATATTAAAAAAGTAGAACATTGAAATTTAGTGTTTTAAAAATGAAAGCAAATTAATATTCAAAAGTTTACTTTCATTTTTATTGTTTTTATAACTAATTTTCTCAATATAGATATCATATTTATTTATGGTTTTAATATTAAAAATTTCCAGAATTTATAATATAATAGAAATGTGATGGTTATCACCCTATTGTTTTCTCCTTATGCTAAAGATAAGATCGAGTCCTTGATCTTATCTTTTTTGCTGTGAAGAAAATAAATTATAAATGTACGTTTTAAGAACATAGTTTTTGAGATGAGTATTGGGGAAGTTTTTTTACAAAAAACAGGCGAAAGTCACTTGTTATTCGATTGTCCCAAAAATAATCGTTCTGGGGACAATTCAAAATCTTAGCTTGCTGGGCATGTGGCGGGACCCGAATATGCAAAATTGCATATTTATTATGAAAATCTAGAAAACTCAACACTTTAAGGTCTTGTACAACCAAAATTACAGGTAAACAGATTGAAATAATATGAATTATTTCCCATTTTTTACAATTGACTACCTTTACAGAATGTATATGTATATATATAATTTTCAAAAAATATAAATATTCTGTTTAAAACAGGATGTAAAAACAAAGGAGAAAGAAATATGAAAACAAAGAAACAAAGTTTAGTAGTTTTATTGTCAGCTGGTATTGTTGCTACATCAATTAGTTTACCGACATCTAGCTATGCAGCTACATCAAATAATGTGCTGTCTACAGAGAAGTATAATGAGGCTATCAAGTCTACAGAGTTTATTTCTGGACAGCTGACTACACCATCTTCAACAAAAACTGAGGATGTAGTATTTCGATATGTTGATGAAAATAAGGATAAATATAAACTAGGTACCAAAAGTGCTAAAGAATCATTCACTGTAAAGAAACAAGAAGATGATACGTTAGGAGCAAAAGTTGTTCGATTACAACAAACATATAATGGTGTTCCAGTATGGGGATCTACACAAGTTGCACATGTTGATAATAAAGGAGTATTAACTGTTTTTTCAGGAACTGTTATTCCTGATTTAGACCAAAAATTACAACAACCAAATCAAAAAATTTCTGCCAATGAAGCAGTGTCCTTTGCTGAAAAGGAACTAGGATTTAAACCAAACTATGATGTGAAACCAACATCTGAACTTGTAGTATATGCAAAAGATGACACAGTATCCTATGCATATTATGTTCATTTAGGATTTTTATCCCCACAACCAGGTAGCCATGATTATTTTGTTGAAGCAGAGACTGGAAAAATCCTAGACCATATTGAAGTCTTACATGCAGCAAAAAATCCAAGAAATATTACCGAAACAGTAACAACTGGGACAGGGAAAGATTCATTTGGAAATACCCAAAATTTGAACCTCTTAAAATCTAATAATACTTATTATTTAGCAGATAAAACGCGTGGACAGGGAATTTATACGTATGATGCACAAAATCAAGGAAGTGATGATGACACTTCGTTTCTTCCAGGTGTCCTTTTTAGTAATAACACTAACAGTTTTACAAGCAAAAATGCACAAGCAGCTGTAGATGCTCATACTTATGCAGGAATGGTATATGATTATTATAAAAAAGTTCAGGGAAGAAACTCCTATGACGGAAATGGGGCTAAAATTGTTTCATCTGTTCATTTTGGACAACAGTATGGAAACGCATTTTGGAGTCCGGAACTAAAACAAATGGTATATGGGGATGGAGATGGATCAACACGTTCATTTACAGCCGCAATTGATGCTGTTGGCCATGAACTAACACATGCAGTTACAGAGTCATCATCCAATTTAATATATCAAGATGAATCTGGCGCACTTAATGAAGCAATGTCAGATATTTTCGGTACATTAATTGAATATTATAATAATTCAAAACCTGATTATTTAATTGGGGAAGATTTATTCTTCCAATCAGGTCAAGCCCTTCGTTCTATGAGCGATCCAACACAATACGGTGATCCAGACCATTATTCTAAACGTTATACAGGAACGAATCAAAGCAAATTAGTACACACAAATAGTGGGATTATCAATAAAGCAGCGTATCTCGTTGCAGAGGGTGGTACTCATTATGGGGTAACTGTAAATGGTATTGGTAAAGATAAAATGGGTAAAATCTTTTATCGCGCAAATACTCAATATCTAACAGAATCGGCAACATTTTCTCAAGCAAGACAAGCCCTTGTACAGTCAGCCGCAGATTTATATGGAACACAATCAGCTGAGGTTACTTCTGTAAATAAAGCATTTGATGCTGTTGGTGTTAAATAATTTTTATTTAACATAAAAAGATCCCTGAAATGGGGTACCGCCCCATCGCTATCAAGCTAACTAAACTAAATTTCCTTAAAATGAAAAAATACGCTATTCTTTCTGTAGAATCATAGGAAAGGATGGCGTTTTTGATGAACTAGAATTGTTTTCTATAGAGTTGCAACGATATATGTCACCTGATGATTTAGAGCAATTAGCCAGAGAGATAGGATTTTTAAAACATGGAAATCATTTTTTCGTATTCATCATTGTAATTCTGTAAAATTAGAACGATTAGAATGTCACTTATACGGACAATTAATAAGTATCCTTCTTTGTTCCTCCACCATGTTTCAAATGCGTCAATTACTCCTCATCAAGAAGAAACGAGAATTAAGCGAATATAAAGCGAATATAAAGCGATTTATATTATTAAAGATTATTTTCTACTTCTTTATCAAGCTCTACAAAAAGACACCCAAGAATTAACAAGAATATTGTTTCGGCTGTTTAATCTCTTACATAAAAACGGACGAAAATCCCATAGGTATGAGAAGAAAACAGTCTTTGATATCTTAGGTGTCGTATACAACTTTTCTATGTCTCACAATCATGTAGCATAATCTAAAAAAACGAAACCCGATAGGGTTTATTTGGTATACAAATCTTTAAATAACCTATACTAGATCTTTAGAAGCAATAAAAAATATCACTTGAAATTAAAATCATATAACCTTAGCTTGATGACGATGTGGTGCTACCCCATGCCCATCAACTTAAGAAAACAAGTTACACACAAAAATATTGACGGTACAGATTTAATTTTTGATAACTATATATATTGTTATAATGGTTACGATTATTCCTATAAAAAACATATTAGTTGGAAGGAATTTTAATAACCAAAAAGCAGTCATAATTGTTGCTACTAAAAGAAATGGTAGCCATTCTTCATGTGTGAATTTTTTTTTATTAGACAAAACAATTATATACCCTATTAATGGTAGTATTAAACATATTGTATATAAAAATTTACTTTGTAAATACCACGGTCTATTTTTCATATATTTCTCCCATATACTTTTAATTACATTTTATGTTTATAATAAAGCTTAATCAAGGGGGATCACCCGATCACCCATTGGGGGGTACAGCCGAGATACGTGAAAAAACAGGTCATAGGCTTACTTTTATTTCCAACCTGATTTTAAATCGAGTTTTTTATTGTTTTTGGGAACAATTAATTTCTTAAATTGATGAGCATGAGGGTTCTGTTGCAAAGTTTTCTACATGAAGCTACACTCTAGAAAACAGGATCTAGGAGAATCAGACATGAGATATTTTAAAGGAAAACAATTCAAGAAAGATATTATTTTAGTAGCTGTCGGCTACTACTGCCGTTTTTCTTTAAGTTATCGCGATGTCTCTGAAATCCTGAAAGAACGCGGTATTTCAGTTCAGCCAACAACCATCATGCGATGGGTTCATGAATATGACAATCTCATCTATCAAATTTGGAAAATGAAAAATAAATCTGCACGCTTATCTTGGCATTTGGATGAAACTTATATCAAAGTTAAGGGAGGATGGCGTTATCTCTATCGTGCAATTGATAAAGAGGGACACACATTAGATATTCAACTTCGTAAAAAGCGAGATCATCAAGCTGCCTATGCCTTCATGAAAAGATTAGTAAACCATTTTGGAGAACCAACGGTTCTCACTACAGACAAAGCGCCAGCATTACTTTGCGCATTTAACAAATTAAGAAAACAAGGATTTTATCAAACTACAATCCATTGTACTATCAAGCATTTAAACAATCTTATTGAACAGGATCATAGGCATGTAAAGAGACGTTTTGCTAAATCCGCAGGATTTCGAAATCTTCGTCATGCTTCACGTACGATAAAAGGTATTGAAACCATTCATGCTCTATATAAACAAAGGCGAAGTCTTCAAAGAGACTCCGCCTTTTCAACGTACAATGAACTTCAACAATTACTAGCTACTTCTTAAACATTGCTCTTCATTTACCAACCTGTTTATGCTTTTTTCAAACTTTGCAATAGAACCAAGAAAATCTTTCTACTATATTCACTGTCTCACCCTGTTCTGTAAGTTGTGTTGCATAAGTAATCACCCGGTTTGTTCTAAATTGTGTTGTATGGGCAGGCTAAACAAGAGTCCTTGTTTCTTTTAAACATATATAGATGTTATTTCATATAAAGTGATAATCTGTTTAAATATAACCATTAAAATTTGTTTTTATTTCGAAATATTCAGAAGCATTTCAGGTGTGTAAGACAAATGAAAGATAATTCAATATGAAAAATATTGTAGTTTAGGTACACTCATTAACATAAACTACAAGAAAAGAGGCATACTCACATGGACATACTACAGGTTCGCGACTTAAGTAAAATCTACACAGGAAAAGCAGCCTATAAAGCACTTTCAAATATTGATTTGACGATAAATAAGGGGGAGTTTGTAGGAATTATGGGGCCATCTGGAAGTGGAAAAACTACTTTCCTCAATATGATTTCTACTATTGATGCGCCAACATCGGGGGAAGTATTGATTAATGGCAAGAACCCTTATCGTTTGTCCTCTCATGACTTAGCACTATTTCGGCGTCGTGAATTAGGATTTATCTTTCAATCATTTAACCTTTTGAATACTTTAACAGTAAAAGAAAATATTCTTCTTCCACTTACATTAGACAATGTAAATCTGAAAGAAATGAACAAACGAGTAGAACTAATTTCAAACCAATTAGGTATTGGGAAAATTTTAAATAAACGAACCTATGAAATTTCAGGCGGACAAGCTCAACGAACAGCGATTGCTCGTGCACTCATTCATTCTCCTCAATTAGTTCTTGCAGATGAACCGACAGGGAACTTAGATTCAAAAGCTGCTGGTGATGTAATGGAACTATTAACGAAATTAAACAAGGAACAACAAGCAACCATGATGTTAGTGACACATGATCCAATGGCTGCGAGTTACTGCGACCGAGTGGTCTTTATTAAAGATGGTACATTTTATAATGAAATTTATTGTAGTGATACTCGTTCTATGTTTTATCAAAACATTATAGATGTATTGTCCTTACTAGGAGGAAATCAACATGAATTTTCGTCAATTCGCATGTAATAACGTCATTCGCAATAAACGATTATATATCGGTCATTTTTTAAGTAGTACATTTGCTGTTATGATTTTTTTCACTTTCGAGTTACTTGCATTTCACCCTTATTTCACTGGGAAACTTGCATCGACAAGTGCAACCATGAGTGCTTTGGGCACACAAGGATTTAAGATAGCTCAATATTTGATTATATTTTTTTCCTTTTTCTTCATTCTATATTCTGTCACTGCGTTTTTAAAAACAAGAAAGCGAGAATTTGGAATTTTAATGCTCCATGGTATGGCTAACTCCCAATTACACAAACTGATCTTTATTGAAAATATGTTCATTGGGTGTTGCTCTATTCTTGTTGGTATTGGACTTGGACTTGTTTTTGGAAAATTAGTTTTGTTACTGAGCGCTTCCCTTTTGGCATTAAAAGGTGGTCTTCCATTTTATTTTCCATACAAAGCGATTCTAATAACAGGTCTCTCGTTCCTCATTCTATTTATAGTTGTTTCTTTGTACACTACGCGAATGATGAAAATATCTCAGCTTATCGGACTCATGAAATCAGAAGAAAAACCAAAACCAGAACCAAAGTCATCTAAATGGTTAGCTTTACTCTCTATTCTTTTTATTGGTATAGGATATGCATCAGCATTTTATTTATATACTGCGTTATGGAAAGGAAATAGTTTTGTATATGTCATGTTAGCTTGCGTCTTTTTCACTGTAGTAGGAACATACTTTTTATTTACCCAACTTAGCTTTTATCTCATCCAAACATTGAAGAAGCGTCAACATACTTTCTTTAAAAAGACCAATCTGTTAACCCTTTCAGAGCTAGCGTATCGAATGACAGATAATGCGAAAACGCTATTTCTAGTGAGTATTCTTTCTGCTGTTGCTTTTACTTCTATTGGTGTTTGTCTTGCTGTAGGAAGCAGTACATTCGCACAATCTCAGACTCCTTATGCATTTAGTTATACATCTTATAAGGGAAATGTGGAGGAAGCATCTCATATTGCTCAGATAAAAAAACAATTGAATAATGCTGACTTTTCCTATAAATTGATCTCTCCTACTGTTTTCACAACAGAAAATATGGCAGATATCATGAAGCTTACTGATTATAATGCATCCGCTAAAATACTAGGATATCCTGTTGAAACTTTGCAGAATGAACAAGACAGCCTCATTCTTCCATCAAAAAGTAGGCTTAGAGGGGAATCCCAAGATGAATTTAAAAAAGAAATTTCGTCTCTTACACTGCAGGAAGGGAATATACGTATCGATGTTTCTGGTAAAAAAATATTAATGGATAATGTACTTTGCCCTTCTTTTGGTTTTATTTCTGTTGTTTCTGATTCCGTTTACGAACAAATTATCAATACGCCACCATTACAAAAACAGGAACACAATCAATATACACAATATGGATTTTTAATTAAAAATTGGCCAGAAACGGAAGATATTTCTAAACAATTCATGAAGATGTTCCCTTATGATAGCGAAAAAATGAATCCACCTTATAAGTTTGAATCCTTATTTTTACAGTGGTTAGAAGGAAAACAAGAAAATGGACTTCTGTCTATCATTAGTGTATTAGTAGGGATTGTATTTTTTGTGTTTGCGATCAGCTTTTTGTACTTCCGTCTATTTACAGATTTAGATCGAGACAAAAAACAGTATGAAATGCTTTCTAAAGTAGGGTTAACCCAAAAAGAGTTAAAGAAAATTGTCACACAACAAATTAGCATATTGTTTTTTGTACCAATTGTAATTGCGATAATTCATAGTAGCGTGGCCTTTGTAGCATTACAATATTTAGCGCAGCGTAAGTATATAGATTTATCTGTTACAGGAAATTCCATTCTTATATTCACAAGTTTTATATGCGTACAGATCATTTATTTCTTAATTATCCGAAGAAATTATTTGCGTCAGATAATTCAATTACCACGCTAATACGCCATGTAGTTTAAGCATATTTACCATTTAAACGGAAAAATATTTTTCAGCTCAATGTTACTCAACATAGTTACGTATTTTAATTTGTTTTGTAATATGATGCAAAAATTAGAAAAACGATCTTCTTTTTAAACGAATTTTTTAGAGAGAAGATCGTTTTTAAATTTATTAATATATCAATTTAATACACACACATTATTAATTGGATTTGCAACGAAATGAAGTTTAGTATTAGTAAGGAATTATTTTGGATAGAAAATAGTCTTAGCGTGGGTTTTTTCCGAAATGATGGCGATACCCCATCGCCATCAAGCTAATAAAGGCAAATACCCCCAAAACGAGAAAATTGGCATCTCCAGGTGAAAATATACATTTTTTTGTTCTGGGGCAACCAGTTTCATTAGCTTGATGGGCATGTAGTGGGACCCCAAAATGGACATTTGGGTAGGCAATCCTTCTTCTCTTAAAATAACCTTAAATATATTATAGGTTTAAGAATATTAGAAAAAATAAATGGTATAATTTTCTAAACCGTCCTAAATAAAGTTGATTTTAGAAAAGGAGTAGAGGGGAAATGTTTCAGAAGCTCAAATTTTATTTAATAAGCCTTGTAATTAGTTCAATGTTAGGTGGGATTATCATAGGTGCTAATTTCTTGGTCCATAACATCTATTATTTAGTTGTAGGTAAAGAATTTCATTTTAATATGTGGTCTTCCATTATTATATTTAGTATCGTATTTATTTCAGGTTTTGCGTATATGTTGAAAAAGGGTCCAGATATACTTGTTAATGATTAAACCAATAGTAATTATCGTAGGCGCTACCGTGATCTGGGTGGCGTCTTGTTTGTTGTTAAGGAAAGATAACAAAACTAAATTTCCTTAAAATGAAAAAATACGTTATTCTTTCTGTAGAATCATAGGAACGGATGGCGTTTTTGGCATGAACTTATCGACTTTTGATAAATTAGAATTGTTTTCTAAAGAGTTACAACGATATATGTCACCTGATGCCTTAGAACAATTAGCTAGAGAGATAGGATTTGTTCAACGAAAAAGTAAATATCGTGCACAAGATTTAGTAGCTCTTTGTGTTTGGTTAAGTGAAAACATAGCAAACGCTTCATTGACACAACTATGTAGTCGATTAGAAGCTACCACAGGTATTTCTATGAGTTCAGAAGGACTCAATCAGCGCTTTAATTCTCAAGCTGTAAAGTTGTTACAACAAATATTAGCCTCGTTACTCCATCACCAATTTTGTTCATCTAGCCAGGTTCTAACATCGTATATAAACTACTTTCGTCGGATTCGTATATTGGATTCCACACATTTTCAGGTTCCAGATAAATTTGCTTCTACATATCAAGGTTCAGGAGGTAGTGGTCAAAGTGCTGGTGTGAAAATTCAACTAGAATACGATTTATTAAGTGGTCAGTTTCTACATGTTCATGTCGGATCGGGAAAACACAATGATAAAGCCTATGGTTCTACTTGTTTAACGACTCTTCAACCGAACGATGTATGTATACGGGATTTAGGATACTTCGATTTAAAAGATCTACATACTATAGACAAGAATGATGCTTATTTTATTTCAAGATTAAAGCTCAATACACGGATATATCGGAAGAATAAAGAGCCAGAATACTTTCAAAATGGAACAATAAAAAAGCATTCTGAGTACATCCAATTAGATATGGAGCAATTCATTGATCAATTACAGTCAGGTGAAACATATGAAATTCCTGAGATTTATATTGGAATGTATCAAAAGCTTCTTGTAAGGGGTACCACCACATGCCCATCAACTTAAAAATTTTATAATCCCCCAAAAACAAAAAAATTGTACATTTTCACATGAAGATGTCAATTTTCTCGTTTTGGGGGTATTTGTATTTCTTAGCTTGATAGCGATGGGGTACCGCCAGTATTTCGGAAAAAAACCACGCTAAGAGCATGTAAGATTTTATACAGTTTTTCGGCTAATCCAGTAACAAACGAGAACCCTAAAACCATGCCAGGATAGGAATGTATAAAAAAATGCATAGATCCATAGAACAAAAAAAGGAGGATCCTTTGTGAGAGTAGGGATCCTCCTTGTCCTTGCTATCGATAATTTAGTGTTATGGTAACTAGATTTGTATACGATATACATTAAATAACGATGTAAACTAGTGCTGCTATAAGATTTGGAATAGCCATTATTAAAAAACCTTTTGATTGGTTGATACGACCAATTTTACGCGTTTCCTTTTTTGAAAATAGAGTTCCTTTATTACCTAAAATTAAGCTATCAATGAAGTAAGCTAAAGCTAACCCAATACTAATTAATCCGAAAGTTCCACATACATAATAAATGTAGCTCCAATCCCGACTAAAATAAGCTACTACAGATACGATAAGTAATAGGAGTATTCCTGAAATGAGTCCTCTCTTTATCATTATGATCCCTCTTTCAAAAAAAAATAATATCCACATTATACCATATTATTAAGTGTATATTTTTTAAACAAATTCCGATAATGAGACGTTATGTTAACCGAGTTTGTATACGATATACAACCAAAATTACACAACATATAACTTTTTCTAAATGGTACAATAAGGAAAATGATTAGATATGAAGGAGAAACTATATGAAAGAAAAGATTTGTAATCAATGCGAAATACCATTGACAAAATCCCTTCTGAAAGCTGTGGGAGGCAGTGTTGGTATTTTGAATAGACCATCCCAACATGCTGTTGTAAATGCAACGTATAGTGAAGTAATTCCATATGTTTGTTCTACATGTGGAGAAGTTCGTTTCTTTGTTAATGATCCAGAAAAATATAAAGAACAGTAAACCTTCTCTTAAACAATGAAAGGCGTTTGCTATGGATTAATCATTTCTCAAAGAGTCTATATGAAATCAGAAGATAAAAAGAAAGAAATACAAGAGAAATATAGAGAAAAAGTACAATTAGCAAAAGAAGCTAAAAAGTACGTCATAGAAGCATTTATCGTTATTATCATAGTTATCCTATTTGTCGTACTAAATTTAGTTTTCAAAAGCTTTTAGCTAACTTTAACTTCCAATAACGAGAATAATGTTAACTAATAACACTTAAAGTTAACAACTGTATTTTCTCCCCAAGTGATACAAAATTTAATGGAGGTTGATCATGTTTAACAAACCATCTTACCATGCTCTAATTTTGATACTATTGGCAATACTACTTCTTTCTGCTTGTAATAAATCAATGGTAAATAATAAAAGCGAAGGAAAAGACACATTTACCTTTCAAGGAAAAATTGTCAAACTAGATAAGGAACATAAACGAATACTCATCTACACTGAAGATTATGGAAAGGTATGGGTGCGGATTCCTAAGAATGACGAGATACAAAACTATGGATTGGATCAAGAAGTTGGTGTTTGGATAGAAGGAGGAATAGAAGAAAGCTCTCCTGCTAAGGCAAAAGCGTCATGTATTGAAAAGATTGGGAAATTACTTTTGCCTAAAACCTCCAGCGAATAATTACTTCCAATAACGATCATTATGGTGCGACAAGAAGTTGCATTCCCACAGTGTAGCTTACGCTACCCCTCTAGACGCAAAGAAGGTCTCCATCCGAAACTGTATTTCTGGTAACGGGAATGTAGGTTGCATGAGGAAATGCGGAAACAGAGGACAAATGCATGGTCCGGAACACTGCTAGGAGAAGATAGGTATGGTAAACGAGAGTGAAGGTTTGTAAGCTTCGTAAACGTTAGCTCAAGATAATGCATGGCTTTGCTTGGGTATTGGCAAGAGGAAAAGTAGGGTCATAATACTACTGTGCTGCGTCCCGCATCTTGCTCGGAGTAAAGAACCTGCCTAACCCTATCGCATCTGTGGAATGTGGAACTTGGTAAGCCCTATGTTATCTGTATAAACAGTAGAGAGATCGAAAGGTCAAACGATGTAACAGAGGGTATGGGATATGGGAGAAAGCAAATGCCGTTATACCGAAAGGTAACAGGAAAGCAAAAATGTATAACTGAACGGATACTGTCGTCCTTTTGAACACATTATGACAGACTTGAAAGAGGGCCCACTTCCCATAGGTCTTCAACACATAAATACATTTGTGGTTAACTTTTGATGAAAAGGAGCGTGCAGTTATGAACACCTCAGAACGAGCGTCGGCGCACGCTTCATATACAAATTGGAATTCAGTAGATTGGCATACAGTCCAAAAGTATGTGATGAAGCTACGACAAAGAATTTATCGTGCCGAACAACAAAAGAAACTTAGAAGAGTCAGGAAACTTCAACGATTACTCCTACGGAGTGAAGCTAACTTACTGTTGTCCATTAGAAAAGTAACACAACAGAATAACGGAAAGCGTACCTCTGGAGTAGACGGTTATACAGCACTTCATTCTGGAAAAAGAAACGAATTATACCGACAGCTAAAGAGGCTCAGTATATTTCAACATCTTCCCAAGCCAGCGAAACGAACCTATATCGCTAAAAAAAACGGAAAACTGAGACCTCTCGGTATTCCAACTATCAAAGACAGAGTCTATCAAAATATGGTGAAAACGGCGCTAGAACCGCAATGGGAAGCACGATTTGACCCCGCCTCATACGGGTTCCGACCGAAGCGGAGTACACACGATGCCATTAGTAATATCTTTAATAAGATTAACACAAACAGTAAGAAAAAGTGGATATTTGAAGGTGATTTTAAAGGATGCTTTGACCATCTAAGTCATCATTGGATACGAAAACAAACTTACAGTTTTCCAGGAAAAACACTGATTCAGCGATGGTTGGAGGCTGGATATATAGATCAACATTCTTTCTCTGAAACAAAGGAAGGAACTCCGCAAGGAGGAATTATATCCCCGCTTCTAGCTAACATTGCATTACACGGAATGGAGGAGGAACTTGGCGTTATATATCGAAAGACATATAAATCCAATGAAAGCTACGCAATTCATCCTAAATGCAAAATAGCGATTGTTCGATACGCGGATGATTTCGTTGTCTTAACAGAAACGAAACAACAGGCTCAATCCATATATGAAAAGATACAACCGTACTTGAATAAAAGAGGACTTGAGCTGAGTATTGAAAAAACAAAGGTGACTCACATTGAAGAGGGATTTGATTTCCTAGGTTTTTCCGTACGTCAGTACAAAACGTGGAAAGGGAATAAATTACTGATTAAACCCAGCAAAGATAGCGTTAAGAAGGCAAAGGAAAAGATAAGGAATACGTTCCGCATCATGAGAGGACAGCCTATTGGGGAACTCATTAAAGTGTTAAACCCAATTATTAGAGGGTATGGACAATATTGGAGACATGTCGTATCTCAAAAGACATATGATAAAATCGGTCATTATATTTTCGAGAAAATATGTAAACATCTTATCCGATTGCACCCTAAGAAATCATGGAAATGGATAAAGAAGACTTACTTCAAAAAGCCTCATCACGGAGGCAAGGAATCTTGGACTCCGACCTGTCCTCTAACAAATATCCAGCTCTTACAAATGCCTTGGTTTAAAATTAAACGGCATGTGATGGTCTTATATAAGAACAGTCCCGATGACCCTACTCTTAAAGAATACTGGGAAAAGCGAGACCGTAAGGTCTTTGATGGAACAAATACCTTAGATAGAATTAAACTGGCGAAAAAACAAGGGTATCGTTGTGCGTTATGCAGACAACCACTACAAAATGGAGAAAAGGTTATTATACGTGATTTACCAATACACTCAAATAAGGTTACAAAGCTAGTACATGTACCTTGCATCAAGTAAGAAGTTGTTTGGATAAAAAGAAGGCTTGAGCCGTATGACGGGAAAGCTGTCACGTACGGTTCTTAGGAGAGTTAGGGGCAGTGATGCCCCTCGCTTATCCGACTCAATCAGCTGTCCATATCGGCAGCTGATTTTATTTTTGCTTAACGTGTTTTTTTCCGAAATGCTGGCGGTACCATCTATAGTAAATAAGGCGCTTTACTCTTTATTGAAGTAGAGCACCCCTATTTCATGTTGAGGGTTTTTATTTTATCCAATTCTTTTTGTATCTTCTTATGAAAATACTTTCTACCTAGTTTCCATTCTATACATAAGAAAAGCGTCCCTAATAATAGATAAAGGATAAAGCCAATAGTACTTTCAATACGATTCGTTATAAACAACCATGTCAGAAATATAATATGTGCTACTGGTAAAATTGCTCCCCAATAGATATTGTTTCTACTTGATAAGAAAAATTGAATAGCTAAAATACCAGCATAAATAAGAACCATTATTCCCCATCTCTTTCTTGTTTATATTTTTCAATAATCAATTTTGCATCTTCTACACTTATCCGATCATCAATCGACAGACTTTTGATAAATTTAATAAATCCCTCGTTTTCTACGGCATCATTCATTTTTATTTTATCGATTAATCGATCAAGTTTAAGTCTTACTGTTGGGTATGATACCTCATAAATTTTTGCAAGCTCTTTTAAAGAACCTGAATGAAGTACTAAGTTTTTAACAAACTCTAAATCCTCATTTTCCAAGGCTGAAATCCAGTTTGGAATATTGTTAATATCCACAGTTCCGTCCCCCTATTTACTTTTTCAATATAAGCTTAGTATATTTTTCAATAATATTAAACTTATATTTAATTTTATTAAATATAATTCATATATTTTATTTAATTATGTTTAATCCCCCTTGTTTTTGGGTGTGAGGTAAGAGCTGGGGTGAAGCGAAGCGAGGGGCTAGCCCCTTTTCGTGTTATAAAAATATAGAGTAAGAGCTTATTTTTGAACAGTAGATCTAGGCGGTTCGGCAGGTACAATTGCTAGTCCAAGTCGTACTACCTAAATCCTCGTTTTTGGTATGTTCGGCTTGGCGACATACCCATACCTGCCGAATTTCGGAATGCAAGGAGAAAGAATACCGTTTTTTTGTATTTAGGGGTAGTGAAAATTCTTAAGTTGATGGGCATGGGGTCACCATACATATCCATCAACTTAAGAATTTTATAACGTCCCCAAAACAAAAAAATGCGCTGACTTCTCAAAGTAAATAACTGTAGAAAAAATTTTTTTCATTTTTGAGGTATATAAAAACCTTAGCTAGATGGCTATGTATTGTGACTGCTATTTGGGGTGATAAAGGATTTTTAATCATAATATTTAGATTATTAGTGTTAAAATAAGTATAGAAATTGTGAGATTTTTTATTCTAGAATAGTAGAGCTTAGCTGAATAAGACGTAAAGTAATTACATAACAAATTACATAGATAACTGGAGAGGTTCAAATGAGTAAAGTAGGAATATGTAAGGTGGATATTACACCTCCTTTAGGTATTGATTTTATTGGATATCATAGACCAACAGGGATTAGTAAAATTGAAGAACATATTTATACAACAGTATATGTGTTTGAAAATAATCAAACAAAGACCGTATTTGTTAGTATTGATAATATAGGAATGTTAATAGAAGATACAATAATAATTCGAGAACAAGTTGCACATGAGTTGAATGTTCCATTCAAAAACATAACCGTTGTTTATACTCATACCCATTCTGGTCCGGAAACAGTCGGTGATGATCAATTGATAAAGTCTTATAAAACGATTCTAATTAATAATGTGGTTAAAGGAGCCATAATTGCAAATGATAATATGCAATTATCTGAGGTGGGTTGGAATGTAACGATGGGTGAAATTGGAGTGAATCGAAGAGAGAGAACATCTGATGGAGAAGTAAAAATGGGTATAAATGAAAATGGAGTTGTAGACAAACGAATTGGCGTTTTAGCAATCAGAAACTACAAAACAAAAGAACTAACTGGAATTATTGTATTTTGTACTGCTCATCCTAATGTCTTAAAGTCAGATAGTGATATATTATCAGCAGATTATCCAGGATTGACAAGGGAAATTCTAGAACAAACATTGAACTGTCCTGTAATCATTGTTCAGGGGGCAGCTGGAAATGTGAATGCCAAATACCGTGGTTCTAAGGAAGCGTTAAAACACATGGCTTACATATTGAGTGGCAATGTTCTAACGATGTTACCAACAGTTACTTATAATTTAATTTCAAAGCTGAATACTATTTCAACTACAATGAAAATGAAACTAAAGGATATTCCTGATCTTGAAGAGATAAAAAAAATGGCGCTACTAGCTCAAAAGAAATGGGGTGTTAATACTGATCAGTGGCTTAGTGTTGTTGTTGCTAAGCACAAGGAAAATATTAAACAGTTAGCAATTGATTTAGAAATTCAGTTATTTCAAATCAATGATGGATCATTCTCTGGAATACCAATGGAACCTTTTTCAGAAACAGCTCTAGCTATTAAAGAAAATCTGAACAATGAACTAGCTTTTTTTGGTGGATACACGAATGGTTATCTAGGTTATCTACCTACAAAAGAGGAATATATATACGGAGGGTATGAAGTGGAACTAAACCCTGTGGTTTATGGGCCAAGTACAAATCTATTGATGCCGCCAGAAGAGAATACTGCTGAGTTGATAGTGAGCAAAGTTATGAAACTATACAGTAATTAAAGCTTTTATAATCAAGTAAAATATCTTATTCAGCAAATGGGGACGTCCCATCACTATCAAGCTAAGGTTTTGCACTATCTATAAAGCAAAAAAGATGTTATCCTTTCCTATGATTCTATAGAAAGAATAGCGTATTTTTTCATTTTAGGGGGAATTTTGTTTTGTTAGCTTGATAGCGATGTGGGGTGGAACCCCTTTTAGCAAAACCGGAGTGGAAATGATGAGTATAAATAGTTTTGTGGGATTGATAAAGAACGAATTATTAAAAGAGATAAGCATAAGAAGTGAGGATGAATTCGAGCCTGTAGTAGTTAAAGATATTCCTAGACTTTGGAAGTGTTTAGGGACAGGTAATTATGCTGCAGTATTTATGCACAAAGAATACAAAGATTGGGTAGTGAAAGTTTACGCGCGAGAAGGAGAAGGAATTGAAAAAGAGTCAGAAGTATACCGAAGAATCGGAAATCATCCTTCTTATTCGAAGCTTATATATAAAGGAGAAAATTTTATAGTATTGAAACGTTTAAAAGAAATTACCTTATACGATGCCATTCATAAGGGGATTAAAATTCCTAAGCAGGTAATCCTTGATATCAATGAAGCTTTAGGGTATGCAAGGGAACAAGGATTAACTCCTTGTGATGTTCACGGGAAAAATGTGATGATGGAAAACGGAAGGGGATATGTAGTCGATGTATCTGATTTCTTAAAAACAAAAGAAGATAGTAAGTGGAGAGACCTAGAAAAGGCATATTTTACATTTTACTTGCCCTTCATTTATAAATTGCCTTTCCCTGTTAAAATACCGTATTTCATGTTAAACATTGTTAGACGTTCATATAGAAAATATAAGAAGCTTAAAAAGAAATTCAAATTGTAAAAGGGCCACATACTTATCTTTAGGTTAGATAAGTGAACCACTAGTAAACAAAAGGACCGTACATTTTAGATATGTCTAATATGTACGGTCCTAATTTTATAACTTCATGAAGTAATTAGTAAGCTTTTCATTTTCTTTTTCACGCAATTGCTTATTTTCTTCTTCAAGCTCTTTATTCTTTTTCTCTAACTTAGAGAAGCGATGACGGCATTTTGATTGTTCTCGTCCCGTTTAATCCTAGAGTTCACAAATGCTTTTTCTTGTTGATTTCGCAAGAAATTGATGGGTTCTTTGAGCTCTGTATGGTTATACAGTGTGGCTTTACTCACTCCGGCTTCTTCTGCCACACTATTGAAGTTAATTGCTTTAGAGCTCTTGGTTAGACGTTTTATAGCTTCCTCAACCTTAGCTATAGTTGTCTGTTTCCTTTTTTCGTGTAGCTGCCTTAGTTGCTCTTCACGGTCGAAATTTGCTTAGCGTATGTTTTCGTTAAAATGTGGGTGGGTCCCCATGGCCGTCAACCTAACAAAAATAAATTACCCCAGAACGATAAAATTGAGCAACTTGTGCAAAATTTTATCGTTCTGGGGTAATTCTAAATTCTTAAGTTGATGAGCATGGGGTTCAGCCGAGATACGTGTAAAAATAGGTCATAGTCTTACTTTTTGTTCCCAGATACAACCTATTTGTTAAGTGACAAAAAAGTTGTTTAATTCTTATTGGATTAACAGGCAGGTTAGTTGGGGTAGTGATAGGATTTCTGTCATTCCCCTTAGTTGGAGAGTGTTAGTTAACTTGTGCTCAACAATTGGGCCAGAACGTTGAGAATCACTCTCAAAGGGAGTTGGTTATTTATGTTGAAATATTGCGAGTGAAATCAGGTTCTTAACGATTTTATCAAGTATCAAGCAAAATAATTCAGAAACGAAGAAGGGACAGTACTAACATGGAAAACGTATCAAATGTAGATAAATTGGAATCAATAAAATCTTTACAATCGACAATCAGTAAACTCGAAAATGCCTTGTCACAGATGACTCAGAAAGGCGCAAATACTACCTTAGTAAAGAAACGACTCAAAGCTGTTTGCATCGCCTTAGCAATGCTAGAAAACGTTTGGAATCAAAGATCCCATTATTACACCCAGGAAGATTTAGCAGAAGCTTGTAATGTTCTTACTAGTTTGCTTCCATCAATTGAGAACATTTATGATAAGTCAAAGGCTGGTAGTCCCCAAAGAACGCTTTTAGAAAGAAAAATAAAAGCGTTGAAACTAGCTATTCAAGCGATTGACAATTTTTGTGATAAATAACTTATCTAGCCAAATAGCGTAACGGGTGCTTTAGTTGTGGTTTTATAAAATAGATTGATCATTTATATTAAAGTTTGATAAAAAATTGGTGATAAAGATGGTGTGGTTTGGAATTTCACCCCACCTTTTCTTTTTATCTTGTATAATGAAAAAAAGAATATTTAGATATTAATTAAATTAAGAAACGGACAGGGAGACATAAAATGAATATAGAACAAAAAATATATAAAGCGGCAATTGAATTAATCGAAAGAAGATATCCCAAAGGTTGGGGAGCAGCAGCAATGTATACAGAAAATGAAAATAATAGAGGGTCATGGTTGACTATTCGTCTTTCGAAATTATCGCTCTTTTTTATAAATGTTGATGATGCAGTATAATTTATCCCTCGTCTTTTGATCAATCTTTGTTCAAAAAGGTGAGGGATTTTTTTGTGGTAAAATAAATATTTTCAGCTACTCTTTAATCAAACATTGTTCTAAATCAACACAAGTCATTCGAACGTTGGGAAGAAGTATTTCATAATCCAGTATTAGCTGCTGTATTAACAGATTGGATGACAATCGTGCACATGTGATTAATATGATCTTTGGTACTTATAGAATGCTAGAAACAAAAGAATCGTTTGAGAGCAGTTAATACTAACCGGCTCTATTTTAATTAACAAATGACTCTATTTTAACTTGCGAAATACATCAATTAGTAGAAGGAGGAAATATACGTGAGTCAAAATGTTAGAATTGCCAACCTCCCAAGTTATAAGCAAACGAAAACTTTAAAAGAGTGCAACGAGCCCCTCAGTTCCATTTTAGAAATCAAACAAATATCTGCTTTTCAATGGTTATTTGAAAAAGGGAACTATTATATGGAGATTTATTTATCCTTTGTTGATGGAAATGGGGATAGCATCGATTCAGATTTATGTAACTGTATAGAAACATGTATACCTTGGAAATATTTGAACAACGACGAATCATTGTGGTTTTATACGCAGCTTCGTCTTGATATTGCAAGAGCTTTTAACTGGGATATGTTTGATATACAAAGCGATAACATTTATGCACCGATCCATACACATGATCTTAAACCACTATATAAATTATCGTCAGAAGAAAAGAAACAATCTGTACCTGTTTCTTTATTATCATATAAAATAGCTGAACCCACTGTATTATACCGGCAAAAAGGTATACTTTGTGCGAAAGATAATGCGAGAAAAAGATACTCCAATCTAGTTCACCTTTTCGAAGATAAATTTATACATACATACGATGGTGGAATGTATGTTTCGGATATACCCGGAATACAAATCCGCGAGGGAAGTTCTCTTCATTGTATTGATGAAATTACTGATATTGGACGTGAAATGATTAAAAGAGATGATGACTCCGTACTTTTAGCTGATGGACCTTTAGTAGAAGGATATCGGGCACATGTAGCTATTTGTAATCTATATCCATTAAATTTGATTGATATTCTTCCGCTATCTCCGCCATTTACATGGATATCGGAAAATGAAAATAAATTTATTGCGCTAGTTCCTCGGAAAGATTTACATGAGAAAACTCACTTTGATATCAAACCAGCAACTGTAAAAGGAACGAAATTAAGAATCTCAGAAGAAGCCGTACAATCACATCCGTGGTTAAATGATGCCCTGAATCCCGAAAAGTATCATCTCATAGAGGTTGATCTAGATTTACGTAAGTGGAAACCTGTATTAACCCAAAAGGACTTTTTAAAGAATATACACCTTTCCGAAAGTGGTTATATCGAATTTATGGTATATTCTCAACAGGAAAATTGCATTTACATTATGGGTGGGTCAAGAATTGGATGTATTGAATTAACTAACCAAAGCTTCCAATGGATTACAGAACTTGGTGGGGATTTAAAGGTTTATTGTTTAAGTGTAAGCCCTTGTGGTAACTATATTGCGATTGGCGGTATAGCTGATGATCGGTATTCTCCAAGTTCATTTTCTTTAATACATGCCCATACTGGAAAGTTCATTTTCAGACTCCCAGTTTTTAAAACATTTCATAGTGCGATTTATTCGATTACATGGCACCCAGACAGTCAATGGCTAGTATTAGGATTAGCAAACGGAACTCTTATAGAACTTAGCCTAGACGGCGAAGCACGATATTTCAAGGCGCTCAAAGGCAGCATAAGTCATATATGTTTCAATCAAAACATGATGTATGTAACAGGGAATGAAAAAGTGATTCGAGCCTGGAAAATCGAAGAATAAAATTCGCTTTTTGGTTCAAAAGATTTTGAAGTTAAAATAGACTCAATTAAGATAAAGTCCAGAGGAATTGGTTAAAAACCCAATTTTCAAAAAACGTTGGTTTCTTGAGCCATAAGATCAATGTTTTCAGCCACCTTTTAATCAAACTTTGTTACAAAGTAACATTAATTCAATAAGAATTAAACAACTTTATTATTAATTAAAAATCCATTTTCTATGACATTACTAGATTTTTAAACAACTTTAAAAGCCTTCTGTCATTCAAATAGACAGAAGGCTACTGTATTTTTTGAGATGAAATTAAATAACTTTATTATCCTTACACATTATGTACGATAGTTACGATTCAAAGTAAGGGGGATGAATATACGTACACGTAATGAAAGACGGAAAAGTGAAAACAGAGAGATAAGGTATTGGGTTTTCTTTTTAATTGCAATAAGCATCTTTGTTTCTTTTCTTATTTGTGCCATGTTGACAGGAGAAAAGTTTAAAGTACAACGGAAAGGTGAACCTGTAACAGTTGAGGTAATAGAGAAGAAAGAGCGTTTGTTCGTGGGTTTGTTTCATACGTCTTATGAATTAGACTACACTTATAAAGGCAAAACTTACTCAGACAAAGTAGATGTAAATATGAAAGTAGAAGGGTTGAAGTACAGACTGGATGTATTCATAAAAGACAACTATGAAACAAAATAAAGGGGTATGCGAAGTGAATCATAGACGTAAGAAAAAGAAAACTCCAACTTCATTAGAAAAAGCACCAAACAGGGTAGAACGTATAGTGGAAGAAGAGAAACCAAAAGAAAAGGAGACTAACAAGTTTGTTGTTATTCTCCTTGGTATTCTTCTCTCTCCACTTATACTGTGGGGCGTGTTAGAAGGCTCTAAGAATAAATTCAGTCTTAGGATACAGACAGTACTATTAATACTCTTTGTCTTGTTTCTTATAACAATAGGGGTAGGTATACTAGAAGACAGATAGGGGTAGCAGTATGGATGAAAAGAAATTTATAAACTATGAGAAAGACCCAGAGTATTTAAACGACTATGTAGCATTTACAAGTGAAAAGTTTGGAAAAAACTATTATTTGACTACAGACGTTAAGGGGTACACAGAGTATGAATTGGAAGCGTATATTGTAGAACTGGAAGCATATAAGAAAAAAAAGAAAGAAAAATTGGATATACTTTGGTTGTTTTGTATTGTTTTGTATAGTCTTGTCAGTAATAGAGGGGTATCAAAACGATGAACTAGTTGCGAAAGGTAAGCCAATAGAAGCACCTGTTCTTGGGAGGCATGTTGAGACCGAGTATCTTATCCTTGAACACCCTACTTTAGAATTGATTGTTGATGATAAAGTTAAAAAGTTATGGGTAAAGCAAGAGTTGTATGACAGTATAACTGTCATGGATAAGGTGAAGGTAATTGAATATAAAGGTGAGATTAAGTTAGACCCTAGATACAAAGGTGAAGACTTAATTATAAGGTTTATTAAAAAGGAAAAAGAAGTAGGAGAGTAAAATAAAAAAAGGTGTGGTATCAGTATGGAGATGAAAGATAAGGGGCAAGAAATTAAATCAAAAGAATCAAACGATAAGCCTTTAGCTTTTGGTTTTATTCTTTTCATTGTACTCGGGTGTTTTTGCCAAAATCCCCAAGATTGGGGAATTAGCTAAATTTATACATCATGTCAAAAGGTAGACCTTATGACATAGCTATAAATCTAGAATTTTTCATTTCAAAAATACAACTTATAATTATTTGAAATATTTCAATTGAAATGTATATGTTTTGACATAATCATTTTTAAAAGACGTTAAAATCCTTTGTTTATAAGGATTTTTTAATAATCCGCTTGCTATTCCCCCATTTCGAGGGGATGGGCAAAGAAACCCATATACTATTCATTTCTAATTTACATAACGCATCATTATCAGCAGTAACTAAATCCCAGAAAACCATTCATACCAAAAGTTTTCCAGCTTTCCGTTCCCTTCTCTATATGTAGTATTTCATACATTCCTGTCACAACAGCATTTGGCAGTTCAAATCGTCCTCGCAACCTGCATGAAATCCTGCATATCTTTAGCTTATAAAAAATTCAGTTTCCGCTTCCTAAAACTGTCTTAGCGTATATTTTCGTTAAAATGTTGGTGGTACGAATAATTCACCTTTCTTAACAACAATATAGTTAAATATGGTAAAATAGTAATTGGATTGAAATACACAATATACTTGGAGGTACAACCACATCACTATCAAGCTAAGACTGCATTAGGAAATTTTCAGGGGAGTTTTTTTGCTTTTTATAGGGGATCAGTGTAGATTATTTAAAAATTCGCATACGAAATAAACCCTAATTAATATAGGTATTACTACCATAATGGGTATTGTATGAAAAAAATATTTTATGAAAGCAAGTGAAGAAAAATGAATAATAAATTAATTCAACGTAAATGGGCATTAGTTGTAGCAATTTTGTTTACAATATCATCTATTATGCAGCTAGCAGGAGGAGATATTAAGGGCGGTCCTTATGGAAAGGGACAGTTATTGGCATATTTTTTAATCCCAATATTATTTTATGTTTTGGCATTTAAAAAGAAGAAAGAAAAATAACTTCAAGACAATCTGAACTAGTGGCTTATAGTCGCTAGTTTTTTTGGGGGAGGAATCATGTTTCTACTCTGTTGAAGCTTTTTTATTATTAGATAGTTTAATTTCGCTTAGAAAACTTTGCAACAGAACCCATACGAGTATCGAATCCAGGTTTTTTTAACTATGATTTTTAACCCCTGTCTACCTGACAGGGGTTGATACAATATGAAACAGATTTTTTAATTACTTGAATACCCCATTATTTGCACATCGTTGTAATATGTGTACAAGAATCTCTTCTGTCACTTCTCCATGCGGATGAGAATTCCCGTCGATAATTCCTTTTTCTAATCCCCATTTCCATGCATCTCGTGCCCAATCTGATGGTTCTCCATTTCGGTAACTAGTATCAGCAGCAACTGATACTGTGCTTCCATTACCTGAGAATACTTTGTTGTTGTACACACGTTGTAACATGTGTACAAGAATTTCCTCTTTCACTTCTCCATGCGGATGAGAATTTCCGTCGATAATTCCTTTTTCTAATCCCCATTTCCATGCATCTCGTGCCCAGTCTGATGGTTCTCCATTTCGATAACTAGTATCAGCAGCAACTGATACTGTGCTTCCATTACCTGAGAATACCTTGTTGTTGTATACACGTTGTAACATGTGAATAAGAATTTCCTCTTTTACTATTCCATGTGGATGTGAATTGCCATCCACAATTCCTTTGTGTAGGCCCCAATTCCATGCATCTTTCGCCCAGCCTGATGGTTCTTTATTTTCTTCCACGCCACCATTATCCACAACACCCGCTACTCTACCATATCCCAAAAAGTGCTGTTTGTTATAAGAACTATTTTTATTAGAAATCGTTACCCCTGTCTTTTCATCAGCAGCGTGAACAAACTCCGTATCATTAATCATAATTCCAACGTGTGATGGACCAGGTTTGTATGTATTTTGAAGGAAAATTAAGTCCCCCGGTCTTGGATTGGAAACTTTTTGGATTACATTTGAATCCCAATAACCCGCTACACTTGTACGAGAAATATTAACTCCATTGTTTTTCAAAACATAGTAAATGAAGCCACTACAATCAAATGCATTTGGACCAGATGCACCAAACACATAAGGTTTACCTACCTGTTTCTTGGCAAAATCTATTATTTGGCTTGTGCTAGTTGATGCACTAACCGCAAATGATTTTACATGTTTTTCACTTGAATTATTATTCTGTTCTGCAAATGTACTTTGTGCAAGAAGGCTAGTTCCCATTAGCGCTGCACAAATACCTGAAACAACTACTTTTTTCACATGCCTCACCCTTTTTCTAAGTTTTCTTTAAATTAAAAACATTGATTCTTGTACGCACGTTGCAACACGTCAACAAGACTTTCCTCTGTCACTGTTCCATATGGATGCGAATTACCGTCCACAATTCCTTTCTGTAAGCCCCCAATCACACGCCTTTTTCGAGTAATACTATCAGTACGTCCAAGTTTAAGAGATTACTTGCAATTATTTTGAAGTTTTCGCACTATAATCATTGTGACTATATTAATTTTACATTACATAGAAAGTTAGAAATTATTCTTATACTACTAAGTTGTGAAAAATAAGTGAAAAAATTGAGTTTCATGATCTTGGTATTATTAAAGAACGCGATTCAAAAATATATTCCAATCTGAATTATGTAGAGGAGCATATTCCCAAAGTCAATTAAGCAAAAATAGAAAAATATCAATATAATGGGGTAGTGCCCCGTTGCCATCAACATAAGAATTCAGGTTCTGGTACAAAAACTATAAGACTTATGTAACTAACTTCTGGAACTTAGACATACTGATACTAGTAATCTAAAAAAAAATGACGTGATCAGTATGAAAAAGCAAAACGTATTCAAGTGGAAATATTATCAGTCTGAACTGATCTTATTAACAGTAAAATGGTATCTGCAGTACAATTTGAGCCTGCGTAACCTGGTGAAAATGATGGAGGAAAGAGGCTTATCCATTGCTCACACAAGCATTATGCGCTGGGTTCATCAATATGGACCTCAATTAGAAGAGAAAGTACGACATCACCTTACATCAACAAATGAATCGTGGAGGGTCGATGAAACTTATATTAAAAGTAAAAGGGCAATGGACGTATTTATATCGTGCCGCTGATTCAGAAGGGAATACCATTGATTTTTATCTAAGTAAATCAAGAGATAAACAAGCAGCCAAGTGCTCTTTCTTACGTTTCTAAACCTCGCGTGATAACAGTAGATAAGAACCCCGCTTACCCTGTAGCAATTCGAACGTTGAAAGAAGAAAAGCATATGCCTGAAGGCATATAGCTAAGGCAAGTTAGATATCTCAATTGAACTACTCACCACTTCACGACTTTTGGCAAAGCGGACAAGGCCAAGTTTCGGTAATTTCATTTTGCTGCCTACAATTGCAATATTGCCATTTGTTTGCTTGGTCGTGTATGACTGAACTTTATTCTTTTTAGACTTGAATCGTGGAATATCATTCTGTTTCTTGAAAAAACGTGAAAAAGCATCTGCGAGGTTTTTTAATTGAGTTAGCTCGGCAGAGCAAGAAAATGGTTAAATACAAAGCGACTGCACCCAATCGTTTTTGCAATTAATATTTCTTGTTTCTTACTCGGATAGATACGAAATTTATATGCCTTATTTATTAACATGAGTTACACCTCACTTTTTGGTATGATACCTAAAGCATACTAAAAAACGTAGGCTTACGCCTACCGCCATTCATCTCCCACCTAAAATTGGTGTTTCACACCTTCACATTTTTGAGGAAGAAGACTTCTGTCGGAACATGATAAAATCATCGTTTTATTAAGGAACGTGTTCGTTCTATGTTAGGGTTCAAGTCTTTTGGCACAGCTATATCCATTTTTGCAGGAGTGAAAGCTATGCATATGATTAAAAAAGAACAGATTGATTTACGGAATCAGTCTGTTCAAAACCAGAAAGAATTCATCCATCGATGGTTTGGGCTTACAGCATAAAATAGAATGCCGCTAGAAATATATGAGTTATATTCCCTTTTATTTTATCTTTGCACCACAACCCAAAATAAATTGTAAATGTTAAAAAAACAAAAGTTTACTTTCGGTTAATTGTAGAAAAAGAAATAAATTGCACTTTTGGATAAATTAATATTTGAATAATAGAATAATTAGTGTATTCTTATTATAAGAGTTATACTACTAAATTGTGAACTTAAGAGGATAAAATGGAATTTTACGATCTTGGTACTATTATTAAAGAACTCAGAATTTAAAAAAACATATCTCAATCTGAATTATGTAGAGGAATATGTTCCCAAAGTCAAATTAGTAAAATAGAAAAAGGAACTATTTATCCATCAAGCATATTGTTAATTCAAATAGCTGAAAAACTTGGTATTGATCCAAATTATATATTTGCACTAACAAAAAATAAAAAATTAAAATATGTAGAAAATGTAAAGTATGTAATGAGAGATTGCGTAAAACAAAAAAAATATAAAGAACTTTACGAAATAGTAAAAATAGAAAAAAACAAAACAAATTTCTTGCAAAAAGACGATAAACAATTTCTACTATGGCATGAAGCACTCGCTATATTTTATGTAAATGGATCAACAAAAAATGCTCTAGATATTTTAAATAAGGCATTAAAGCTAACTTCAATCAATAGTAAATTTTTATCGGAAAAAGAAATAAATATCGTGCATTCAATCGCTGTAATACACGCAGAAAATAAGGAATATGAAAAAAGCATTAATATATTAAAAAAAATTTTAAATAATTTTAATAAGATAGATTTCCCTAAAAACAAAGAAATTCAATTAAAAATTATTTATAATTTAACAAAGTGTTTACATAACATATGTGAACATGAAGAAGCAATAAAATATAGTGATATGGGAATTAAGTTAGCTATTAATATAAATAGTTTATACTTACTAGGTGAATTATACTTTGAAAAAGGTTCAAATTTACTAAAGCTTGAACACCCTCAAAAAGATGGTCTTAATGACATAAAAAAAGCATTATTTATATTTGAACTAACAGAAAGAAAACAATATATAAAAATAATTAAGGATAAATATTTTAAAAAACAAAATTGAACTACTCACCACTTAACGTCTTTACAGACGGTTCTGGTGCAAAAATAAAACAAAAAAGAATATAGCACATATGTTCCTAACGGAATCATATCTTATGCTGCAAGTCCAAACAATTGATGGATGAATTCTTTCTGGTTTTGAACAGACTGATTCTGTAAATCAATCTGTTCTTTTTTCATCATATGCATGGCTTCTACTCCAGAAAGAATGGATGTAGCTGTGTCAAAACATTTGAACCCTAGCATAGAACGGATTCGCTTCTTTATAAAGCCATGATCTTGTTCTACTACGTTATTCAAGTACTTTTGTTGTCTAAGTTGCATACCATCAGGTATGCTCTTTTCGGTTCTGTTGCAAAGTTGATTAAAGAATATATGAATTCCGCCAAAAGCGCTTCCTTTTATGGGATTGTTAATAAATTTCGTAATTCATCGTACGTCGAAAAACCGAAATCTGAACTCAGATTTCGGTTCCGTTTATATAAAGCGTGAACAGTTTCAATTCCTTTTAAGGTTCATGAAGCATGACGAAGACTTTGAAATCCTGCGGATTTGGCAAAGCGCCGCTTTATATGTCTATGATCTTGTTCTATAAGATTATTCAAATGTTTGATGGTACAATAAGTTGTACATTTATAAAAGCCTTGTTCTTTTAATTTGTTAAACGCACAAAGTAGCGCTGGGGCTTTATCTGTTGTGAGAACCGTTGGTTCTCCAAAAACCTTCACCAATCTTTTCATAAAGGAATAGGCCGCCTGATGATTCCGTGTTTTTCGAAGTTGAATATCCAATGTGTATCCCTTTTTATCGATCGCACGATATAAATAACACCATTTTCCTTTTACTTTTATATAAGTCTCATCTAATTTCCATGATGATTGTCCCTTTTTGTTTTTCTTCTTCCAGATTTGATAGATCAAATTTCCATACTCATGAACCCAACGCATAATAGTTGTTGGATGAACCGATATTCCACGCTCTCTCAAAAGTTCAGATACATCGCGATAACTTAAAGAAAAACGACAGTAGTAACCCACGGCTACTAAAATAATATCTTTCTTGAACTGTTTCCCTTTAAAATATCTCATTTTTGATTCTCCTGGCTTCTTTTTTTCTAGAGTGTATCCTCATTTAGAAAACTTTTCAACAGAACCGATCAAATTGACTATATTCCTGATTTTGTGTTAAAACAACTCTTCAAGCATAGAAACGATTTACATAAAGAAGTCATTCCAGTTATATGGATAGCTTTTAAAACAGGTCTACGAATTTCGGATGTATTAGGCTTAACCTTTGATTGTTTAGAGCGACTAAACAGTAAATACTCTATAGTTACAGATATTGAGAAGACCTATGTACAAGGACATCGAATACCAATTGACGATGAGCTAGCAAACATTCTCGCAGTTCTCATTAAGGAGTCCACGGAAAACAGTAACAAAGACAATAATCCAGAGGAATTCATTTTTGTACGTTATCGTGGATCTAGGAAGGGGAAACCTTATACCCAATGTTGGGTTCGACTTGAATTAAATAAATTAGCTTACAAGAAAAACATTGTAGATGAGAACGGGAACTTATTTCATTTTACGAATCATCAATTTCGCCATACCTGCGCAGTAAAAATGTTGAACGGCGGTGCAGACATTCTAACAGTGCAAGAGTTATTAACCCATGCTTGCCCTGAAATGACCTTACGGTATGCCAAATTGTTAGATAATACAAAGCGTAAGGCATTTGAATCTGTCATAAACCAGGGTGTATTCGGTTTCGACTTGAACAGTGAAGTACAAGAAATTAAAGCAGGTGAAGACATCCCACAAGACATCCTTCAAGCTCTCTGGCAGGATCATAAATTGAATGCAATGGACAACCCATACGGGACGTGTCATGCAAGGTTGAAAGGGAATTGCCCTCTTATGGAAGCCCCACCTTGCCTCACGTGCAATGGAGGAAGCCCGTGCAAAGATTTGGCAATTGGATTTTCAGAATTGGGTGTAGAGAAATACGAAATGCACGTAAAAACAACGTCTAGAGCCGCAGAAGTCGCAAAACAGCATGGCCGTGATGGCGTGGCAGAAAAGCCCGAACGGAACTTACAGCGATACCAAGGTATATTGGACAATATCCGTGAGGGACATGTCATCTTCGGTAGACAAGATCGCATGAAGAGAAAGCAAGGTGTAAAAAATGGCTGATTATGACCGCAGAGAACAGTTAAAAAAGATTCATGCCTCACGGAAGTCTGCCACCTATCAAAAGGTCGATGAACCCATTCAACGGCTCGTACGAGCTAACGTGAACATCAATTTCAACAGCGTGGCAAGTGAGGCTGGCATAGCGAAAGCTACGCTATATAACAACCTTGAGTTGCGTGATAGGATTGAATCCTTGCGACAACAACAAGCGAAAGCACCTACATCGAAGCAAATCAAACGAGAGATGGATGACAATAACAAAGATGCCCTGATTGCTTCTTTACAGCGCTGCATTAAGAAGCTAGATGGTGAAAACAAAGAACTAAGAGAACAACTGAAAGTAGCTTACGCAGATATTTATAAAAATTTATAGTCAATAGGAGAACGTTGTTCTCCTTCTTCAACTATCAGGCCATTTAATTGAATAAGAATCTCGAGCAAAAATATTTTTGATAACATTGGTATGAAGTTTGTGAAGCATTACATTTAAACAAGTTATCACTAATGTTATAATTTATCTATGTCAATACATTTAAAACTACTCATTAATAGGATTATACGAATTAAGGATTGTTAAGAAATATATATTTAATGGAGTGAGTTACAATGAATAATGAATTATTGAATAATTTGATTTCATCTGTAAATAGTAAGAATCTTCATGTTCTGAATGTAATTGTTAGGCAAAATGGAAATATAATTGCAAAACATGATTTTGAAGAAGAAAGGCCTGCTCTTTTATATTCAGTAAGCAAAACATTTACATCAATAGCAGTCGGTATTGCCATTAGGGAGAGTTACTTTAATATTAATGACCATGTTATAGATTTTTTCTCAGATATTCAACATGACACAAATCATGAATACCTAAAAGAGATGACTATCCATGATTTGCTTTGCATGGGAACTGGACATGCAGAATGCCCAGTTATGAAGGCTGATTGGAGTAGTGGTCAGGAATGGGATATTTCACAATTATTCTTTGATGAACCGATTGTATTTAAACCAGGTACTCATTTTACATATAACAATGCCGCAACCTATATGCTTTCAAAAATCATAAGTATTACTACAGGAAGTAACTTGGATGAATACTTAGATAGAAGAATATTTAAACATTTAGACATACCAAAACCTAAATGGGAGACATGTCCAAAAGGAATTACACAGGGATTCTCGGGTTTATATTTAACAGCAGAACAATTATCCAGATTCGGGCAATTAATTCTCGATAAAGGTGTCTGGAAAGGTAAGCAACTGATTCCTTCAAGTTACATTGAACAAGCAACATCTGTCCAAATAAAGACCAACGATTTTAATCCTTATTTTGCTACGGCAGACCATCATCAAGGATACGGCTATCAAATATGGATGAACTCTTGCTCTAATTCATATCGTATGGATGGTTTATATGGTCAATATGTTGTAATGCTGCCAGATAAAAATGCAGTTATAACATATATTTCAAATGAACCACAAAATATGACAGGTGTTCTTGAACTTACATGGGAGACATTAATCGATAAACTATAATCTTATCGAGGATTATGTGTTGTTATGTTAATACGCATTCTTCTTATTATATGTTTCTATTAGCTTGTTCAAGTAAACAAGCTAATAGAAACATATTATTATGCCATTAAAGGGCGCGTTTGTTTAACAAGAAATAAAAGGGTGGTACATATTATATATGTCTAATATGTACCACCCTTTATTTTTTATGACTTTTTACAGTTTAGGCCTTGATAACAAAAGGGAAGTTAAATTGTTTATAAAAATGATGAATCGAAATATATAAAGAAGGGATTTCGGCTTACTTTATTGAACTAACAGGGTAGTAGAGTTAATCTGTGAATAAATGTTGAAATAACTTATAAAAAAGCTAGCTTTAAATAGGGAAGGAAGGTTAGATGAAAAAAAACTTGAATAAATTATAATTATTAGAGTAGGTTTATATCATCCACGAGCCCCTCCATTTTGAATCTTTCATGTAAAGCCAACTATATACCGGAGGGGAATTCAATGAGAAATGAACAAGAAATGATGGATCTTATAATAAAAATCGCTAAAGAAGATGGACGTATTCGAGCAGTCTATATGAATGGTTCAAGGACAAACCCTAATGTACCAAAAGATATTTTTCAGGACTATGATGTTGTTTATGTTGTAACAGAAACAGTATCTTTTATAAAAGATACAACATGGATTAAAGCTTTTGGAGATTTAATCATGATGCAAGAACCTGACAAAAGTGATTTTGGTAGGGAAATTGATGTCGATTTCACTAGATCTTATGGTTTTTTAATGCTCTTTACAGATGGAAATCGCATAGACCTTCGTATCCAAACAAAAGAAGCCGTGTTTGAAGAATATAAAAATGATAAGCTCACTCTTCCCTTAATGGATAAAGATAATCTTTTGCCAGTAATCCCTTATCCTACCGATATAGATTACTATGTCAAAAAGCCATCCAAAGGTGAATACGATAGCTATACAAATGAATTTTGGTGGTGTTTACAAAACGTTGCAAAAGGAATTTGGCGTGATGAACTCCCATATGCAAAACTAATGTTTGAATATACGACGAGAAATTCTTTGGATAAAATGGTTACTTGGTGGATTGGGATACAAGAAGCTTTTCAAGTTTCACCAGGAAAGTTAGGGAAATATTTTAAGGAGTATCTTCCAGAATCATATTGGGGAATGTACAAAGAAACCTATTCTAATTCTGATTATAAAAATATATGGGAATCAATATTTGTTACTTGTGAATTATTTAGAATCTTATCTAAAGATGTCGCTGAACATTTTAATTTCACATATCCAATTGATGATGACAGAAACATGACTAAATATCTTAAACATGTTAGAAATTTGCCTTCTGATGCAAAGGAAATATTTCAAGAAAATGGATGCACCCTGCAAAGCTAGTAGAGTGCTTATTCAATTAACGGGTGCTTTCGTGCAACAAGGATTTCAAAAATGATCAAACTTTTTTAAAAATAAGTTAATCTATCACAATAATTTAGAGCATGTTTTGATCAATCCTTTTTTCAAAACATGCTCTTTAGACTTGTCTTTATATCAAGGTTATTAGTAATAATTTAATCAAACTTTATTTTAAAGCTACTTTTCTTCTTGGGTGGTGCTGTTGGATCTTCTGTCGGAGGGTGGGCCGCGTCAGGTGGATGGAGTGCAACATTATGGATGGGAATCGCTTTTCCGATCATAGCACTGCTTTATTTTGCCACAGAGAAATAGTTCTATAATCAAATTTAAACAGCCCGGATTCGTTTGAATGCTTATTCATTGGTATGTCCGAGTTTTATAGATTAATTGCGGTTATTTTGAAGTTTTTACATCAGAACCAGATTTTTTGTCTCTATCGCTAAAAGAGGACAAAACTCACCATATAAAATGTGTCCGAATTCCATTTAGACTATGACAAAAGAGAGCTTGCGTTAGAAAACAAGCCTTCTTTAAAAAAATAACGCAATTGAGATGCTTATATTTTAACAATTATTTTCTTACGATTCCATATGTCTCATGTTGAGAAATAAATTATAAGTGGTTTGATAGAACTAAAATGAATTATTGACGTAATATTTTGACGATAATATAATGAATCTCGAATTCAAGATAATTTGCAAAGGATTGGTAATTATGAGCGTGATTAACGATGAGAGCTTATCTTTAAAGTTATTTGTTATATTATCAAGGGCAGTACAGTCAATCACTAAGCGTATTGAAGAAGATATTAAAAGTTATGGACTTAATTCAACTGAATTTGCAGTGCTTGAGCTACTATACAGTAAAGGCGATCAGCCTATACAAAAAATTGGAGACAAAATATTACTTGCAAGTAGTAGTATCACGTATGTAGTGGATAAGTTGGAAAAGAAGAGGTTCTTAATACGAAAACCATGTCCTAAAGACCGCCGTGTTACGTATGCGTCAATTACTTCAGAAGGTATTGAATTGATGGATACTATTTTCCCTCAGCATAGAGAGGCGATTCGACAAATATTTGGTGGTTTGGATTATATTGAGAAAAAATTGGTAATCGAACAGTTGAAGAAATTAGGATATTATGCACAAGAACTATAATTTTTAGAAATATATCTCGAATTAGTAATATCCTAATTAAATATAAATTAAATAAATAGGAGGAAAAAATCAATAAATGGCAGTACATTTATTGGAATCCAAAATGAAGAAATAATGAAATTACAATTAGTATAAACAGGAAAGATAGTTGTTATGCTAACGCATACAAAGTGTTCTTTTAAATGTGAATCTTTCATAAAGCGGAGAGTGGGTATCAAGAATGGAATTACGTCATTTAGAGTATTTTATTCAAGTTTGTAATAATGGTAGTTTTACTAAAGCTGCGGAAGTTCTAGGTATTTCACAGCCGACTTTAAGTCAACAAATACGTGTGTTAGAAGGTGAACTTGATACACCTTTATTTCATCGAGTTGGAAGAGGTATCAAAATTACAGAAGCAGGTAAATTGCTATTTGATAAAGGAAAATTTATCATGCAACAATTTGATGAGGTTTATAACGAAATTTTTGAATTAAAGGGTGTGAAAAGAGGTGTGATTACTATAGGAGGTTTATTAGAAGATCTCACTTATTTAACGCCTTATATTATGAAGTTTCAACAACATTATCCCAACATTGTAGTAAAAATTATAGAATCAGAGGTTGCTGTAAATCAAATCGTTGACAAAAATATTGATATAGGGATCACACGTAGTGCTCAAATTCCAGACACATTAACAAGCACCCTTTTGTATAGCGAAGAGCTCGTCCTTGTAATTCCAAAAAATCATCCTTTGAATGAAAAATCATTTGTTTCTTTTCGAGAATTAGCAGGGCTGAGTAGAGTAATGGTTTCATGTAGTTGTCGTGAATCGATTAAGATATATTGTGAAATTTTAGGGTTATCTTTATCTGAAGCAAATATAGAAACAAAATCTTCTATTTCTCTATTGAGCCTTGTATACAATGGATATGGGGTTGCCATAATACCTCTTTCACTGGTTGACTTTGTTAATAATGATACCTTAAGCATAGTTCGTATTACTGATCCAACACCAAGTCAAGATATTAATCTTATTCACTTTGATGATAAATTTTTAAGTTTTGCAGCACGTATCTTTATGCAGAAGTTAAATGATCCTGAAAAAGTATCAGTATAATAGAAACAATAATGATTCTAGTGTGAAAATTGAAAGTAATCTTTAAGTCTTGGGATGAGACCTATATTAAAGTCAATGGGCAGTGGATTTATATGTGTGGTGTAGTCGATTCAAAAGGGAATACTATTGACTTTTATTTAAGGGAAAAAGGACAGACTTTGCAAGGAGAGAAGTCTGTCAAAAAACAAGTCAAGATAATCAATCAACTCTTCGGTCTTACCGCATAGTAATAGATTCCGTTAGGGATATACTGCTATTGCGAATCTACATATTATTTGCACCAGAGCCCATATTACCATTATGATCTTAATACCATTACTATTTAGGTCCGTCTTCGGCGCCATACCCTTATTGTAGAAAGAAAACCACCGGCATTATATCGGTGGTTCTGACTTAGAAAGCAAAGCAAGTACAACCAATACCCCATTTAGTTCCATCTTTTCCTATTACGGTATGAGTGTGTTGATGGAGAGGGTTACTGCAACGATGTAACTTGTGACCATTGGCATCGTGAGAAAGTATATTATGGGCTAGGTTAGCACCACCATAGCCATAAACTCCAGTCGGTGCCCAATCAGGTGATGCTGGCGGCAATTCAGGTGATAAATTTTTAAATTCATCATTTCCATAAACAACCTGCCCACCCATAATAGTGAGTAATGATTCAAGGTCTTTGATTTCTTCTTCTGGCACAGTAAAGTAGTCAGCAGACAATACAGCAATATCAGCAAACTGACCTACTGCAAGGGTTCCCTTTTTACCTTCATCACCAGAGAACCACGCACTTCCTTTGGAATATAGTTCCAGGGCTACTTTTCTGTCAAGTTTATTTTTTTCATCGTATATCGAAAGACCACCAATGGTTTTTCCGGCAACCATCCAGTAAAGAGCAACCCAAGGGTTATAGCTAGAAACCCTGGTTGCATCACTACCGGCGCCAACAGGTATACCAAGGTCTAGCATACGATAAATCGGAGGAGTACGCTTTGCAGCTTCTTTTCCGTATAAATCAACAAAGTATTCACCTTGGAAAGCCATGCGGTCTTGGATGGCAATACCACCATTTAAAGCCTTAACACGTTCCATACTACGATCCGAGATTGTTTCTGCATGGTCAAACCACCAGCGTAGACCATTAAAAGGAATTTCTTTGTTGACTTCCTCAAACACATTTAAGAAACGTGTTATTGACTCGTCATAAGTTGCATGTAAGCGGAATGGCCAACGGTTTTCCACCAATAGAGAAATTACTTTCTTTAAGTCAGCTTCCATCACCGTAGCTAGTTCGGGCTGCGGCATCTGAAATTTTTCAAAATCGGCTGCCGAGAATACTAACATTTCTCCGGCACCATTCATTTTATACTTATCATTTCCTTGACCTGGAGAAACAATCTTTGCCCATGAAGCAAAGTCTTCATATTCATGATTTGGATTTTGCGTAAATAGATTATATGCAATACGCAAAGTTAATTGATCTTTCTCAGCTAAATGTTCAACAACTTTGTAATCATCAGGATAATTTTGGAATCCGCCACCTGCATCAATGGCACTTGTGATACCTAATCTATTTAATTCGCGCATAAAATGACGAGTTGAGTTAATCTGATCGTCAAAACTAAGTACTGGAGCTCTCCCCAAACTTGAATAAAGAATAGAAGCGTTAGGATTGGCAATTAAAAGACCTGTTGGATTACCTCGTTTATCCCGCTCAATTAAACTGCCCGGAGGGTCTGGGGTATCTTTTGTGTATCCCAGTGCACGCAGCCCAGCACGATTTACAAGTGCTCTATCGTAAAGATGTAGCACAAAGACAGGAGTGTCTTCAGAAACGGCATTAATCTCTTCCAAAGTTGGCATCCGTCTCTCTTTAAATTGAAATTCAGACCAACCTCCAACTACTCTTACCCACTGAGGAGCAGGTGTACGCCTTGCCTGCTCTTTAAGCATTTCCAGAGCAATAACAAGTGATGGCACACCTTCCCAGCGTAATTCCATATTATAATGAAGACCGCCACGAATAACGTGTATATGAGAGTCATTCAGGCCTGGAATAGCTCTCTTTCTTTTAAGGTCTATTTTTTTTGTTTTTTCTGTGGCACTATCAAGAAGCTCATCTCCACCTACTGCAGTGACTAAACCATCAGTTATGGCGATAGCAGATACCTCAGGTTGAGAGGGATCAAGGGTAGTGATTTTTCCGTTATATAAGATCATATCCGGTAAATTCATGTTCACACCTCGTCTACTTCCTATTATTTTGTAACCATGGATGAAATATTTTACCGTAAATCGGCATGACTACCCATGATAGCAAGGACACTACACATACAGAAACAAAAAAAGCTGACATAATAGGGTTCATATTTTTTATAATAGGTCCTATCACTTTAGGAACCAACATGCTAAGAGGCCATACACCAAGAACGGTAACAATAGACATTTTCCATTTTGACGGTGGAACTGGCGTTTTCGGAGTAACAAACCAATAAGCCAAACTGCTTTCCGTTTTGTAAGTTGGATTAGTAGCTTGAAATTGTTCTGCCTGTTTTAACAAATCTCGACGAATATCTGATTCTTGCCAAGCACGTAGATGCTCATACGTATCGAAGCGGAAAATAACAGTATACTCTCTGGATTCGTTATTGGGGACTATTAGATTTACGCCTAAATGCCCTGGGAATTTAGTAGCGGCAGCTTCGATTTCATGTCTCCATGTTTCAAACTGTTTTTCTCTACCTTCTTGAATTTTCCATGTAACAATCGTTGTTACTGGACCGCTAGCATCCATCGTGTTCCCAATATGAGTCTCTCCGACAGTCACTCTTTCTTTGTTCATAATTTTCTGCTTGGAAGCGCGCCATGTACCATAGTATATGCATATTCTACGCCTTGACCATAAGCGCCAGTGTGTTCTTTTACAATTTCCATAACAGCATCATAAGTGTCTTTGCGTGCCCAGTCACGTTGGTATTCAAGTAAAACTTGGATTGCTGTCACTGGAATTGCACCAGCTTGTTCTACACGACGCATAGCAGCGTTATGTGCTGTCAAACTAGTACCACCTGAAGCGTCATCAACTGCATAAACCTCATAGCCAGCTTTAATTGCTTCAAGTACAGGGAATGCAAGGCAAACCTCAGTCCAAAGTGCTGCAAATATTAATTTCTTTCTACCTGTTGCTTTAACTGCCTCAACAAATTTTGGATCTTCCCAAGAGTTCATTGAACTACGTTCTATAATTTCATGGTTTGGGAATATGTCAAGAATTTGTGGCCAAAAATAACCAGAAAAGCTGCGTGTTTCAACTGTAGTAAGAATAGTAGGTACGTTAAAAGTTTTTGCTGATTTAGCAAGCAGCATAACGTTATTAATCAATGTTTGTCTGTCAATACTTGCAACTCCAAAAGTCATTTGAGGCTGAAAATCAATCAAAATTAAGGCACTGTTCTCGGGATTTAACAATTCTAAATTACTCATAATAAAACGCTCCTTTTTAAATCGTTCCTATTTTTTAGAAAGTAATTTATTTTCTGTTAATTAAAACTGTAATCGTAAAAATAAAAGTTCTGCTATACTTTTTAATTTAAAAGAGAGCGCTGATTTAATCAGCGCTAAATTTATACTATCCACTTTTTAAAAAGTGATTTAAAGCTATTTCTTTGGAATACATTTATGCATTTTGTTTACTAAGATCTCGCTGAGCTCCCATATAGCTTCCAATTATATTTTGATAGCCTGGAAGATTACTAGCAAGCAAATTGCCAAAACCTTCGACATCGTTGCGCCAATCGCGTTGTAATTCGCAAGCTACGCTAAACCAGTTCATAAGTTGTACGCCACTATGTGCCATACGCGTATTGGCAGCATCTGCAACTTGTTTACTGAAAGTTCCTGAAGCATCAGTAACAGCAAATACTTCATATCCAGCTTTTATAGCGGAAAGTGCCGGGAAAGCAACGCAAACGTCCGTAACTACGCCCGCGATGATAATTTGTTTTTTTCCAGTTTCTTCGATTGCTTTTACAAAATCATCATTATCCCATGCGTTAATTTGTCCTGGTCGAGCTATTTTTGGTGCGTGAGGAAAGAGGTCAACCAATTCTTGCATTAAAGGTCCGTTAGGTCCATGTTCAAAGCTTGTTGTTAAAATAACTGGTAAATCAAAAAACTTAGCAGTGTGAGCAAGAGCTAAAACATTGTTCTTGAATTCATCAACACCATAGTCACGTACTAGTCCGGACATAAGACCAGTTTGATGATCTACTAAAAGAACGACAGCATCATCTTTGTTAATACGAGAATAGAGATCAGCCATTATGTATTCCTCCTAAAAATTAAGTAATCGAAGAAAGTTTAAACAGTGGAATATTATCATAAACTTCTTCGTTTGTTACGATTAGTTTATAACTAAACTGACCGTTAATATTAGTTATAGCACCATTCACAGAACATGAAGCGCTATACAAATTTATAGTATTTGAAAACCAATTCGCTAATCAATTCTAAATTATCTATAATTTGTATAGATGGTAACTATAGTTATTTCTACCATAAAATTGATTGGTTTTACCTATACATTCTATAGATAGAACAATATTGATAGTTACCTATTTTTGCTATTAGAATTGAATATGAGGAATGTTCAGCAATTATTTCATGATGAAAAAGGTATTAGATGGGGAATTGCTACAAAAACAGAAAATGAATTCATCGGAACAATAGAGTTTCATGCTTAGAATTCACAACATAAACGTGCATAAATAGGTTACGAGATTCATCCGGATTATTGAAGAAAAGGATATATATTAGAATATTTTTTGGAGGTAGAAGAATGACAAAAATTACTGTAGGAACCGAAAATCAAGCACCAATTGAGATATATTATGAGGATCATGGTATAGGAAAACCAGTTGTACTAATTCATGGTTGGCCGTTAAGTGGTCGATCTTGGGAATACCAAGTTCCCGCTCTTGTTGAGGCTGGATACAGAGTTATAACATATGATCGTCGAGGCTTTGGAAAGTCATCTCAGCCGTGGGAAGGATATGAATATGATACCTTTACTTCTGATTTACATCAACTAATAGAACATTTAGATCTTCAAAATGTCACACTTGTTGGTTTTTCTATGGGTGGAGGCGAGGTAGCTCGGTACATTAGTACATATGGAACAGATCGTATTGAAAAGGCTGTTTTTGCTGGAGCAGTTCCTCCATATTTATACAAATCAAAGGATCATCCTGAAGGGGCATTAGATGATGCAGCAATTGAAGAATTCAAAAGTGGCGTGATAAATGACCGCCTTGCATTTCTTGACGAATTTACTAAGGGATTTTTCGCAGCTGGTAATCGAACAGATTTAGTTAGTGAGCCATTCCGTTTATATAATTGGAATATTGCAGCTAGTGCATCCCCTAAAGGAACACTCGATTGTATTACTGCCTTTAGTATGACCGATTTTAGAAAAGACTTGGAAAAGTTCAATATACCTACTCTTATTATTCACGGTGACTCTGATGCAACTGTACCTTTTGAGTTAAGTGGAAAACGCACATATGATTCCATTCCTGGTAGTAAACTCGCTCTTATAAAAGGTGGTCCTCATGGATTAAACGCAACTCATGCAAAAGAATTTAATGAAGCATTATTAACATTTTTAAAAGACTAATCTTTGATGACCTACCGGAGGCGGCTCAACAGTAATATCAAGAATAGTAACATGAATTTATCGATTAGAGGTTTTTTAGGTCTCTTAGGGGTATTGCTACATTGCTATCAAGATAATATTTTGAAGAATCCTCAAAACAAAGAAATGTACATTTCATCTGGAGATGTACATTTTTTCATTTTGGGGAAGAATGTATTTTTCAACATCGAAAGATTCATAAAAAACGTCATCCTTTCTAGTTAGCTTTTTAGAAAGAATAAAGTTTTTTTACTTTTGGGGGCACTTCAAAATATTAGCTTGATTGGCATGTGATCCCACCCACATTTTAACGAATGTTGGCGGTACGCCATATAGTAGTAAATGAAGCTTATATATATGTGATATAAGAGAAAAGGGCCCCCGTAAAAGGGGGCCTAATTTTACTGCTCAAGGTATGCTAGAAAAACGTTCCACCATTACTTTCCGTTAAATATTTGGTATCTACATAACCAAGGTCTTGAACGTGTTGATACAATTTCTGTAGTAACTCCTCATTTTTACATAAAATACTAATATCATAACTATCAACTATATTTAACAAGAATTCACAATCACTATTAATAAAATCCGTTGCTGTAATTATCGATGTATAATTTTCCTTTTCAGTAAAAGCAGACATCGTCAAAAAGAATAAATAATATTTCTGGTTTAAGGTATGTTCTAAATCACTCCCAGTTATGAAACGATCATTATTGAATGAAAATGCATTTGGAAAATCACCGTTAGAATCTTTAACGTATACTTCAGCCGTATCAATTTGCCATACATAGTTTTGGAAATTAAAAGGTTCTAATAAACTCAGTACGGATAAACTGAAATTTTCATCTTCTGGAGCGTGGAAATGTATTCCTATATTCATTGTATGATAACCTCCTATTTTTATTATTAATATATATAATTTAATTGTATAATAATGGAAAACGAGGATAGTTTTTAAAATTATTGACTGAACCCCATGCTCATCAAGCCAGGAAAATTGGTCGCCCCCCCAAATGCTAAAAACAAATCAAAAATTTTTCAATCTAATAATAATTGATTTTAGAATCCAATAGAGTTCCCCTCGATTTAAGCGGATTTTGAGTGTTAATATTTACCTGATAATATTATAATTTATTATATAGAAAATATATAATAAACGGAGAATTATCATGCTGAATATAGATATTAATCGTTTAACTGATATTTGTTTAGAATATCAACAGTCTAGATTTTATGTTGGTAGAATACCTGATGATTTCTTGTCAATTGCAAAAAAACGTTTCTCTATACCAAAGGATGATCAGATTATTGCTTTTTTAAGTTGTAATTTGTTTGGCTCAGGAAAATATGGTGTCTACTTTACAAGCTCAGGTCTATATTGGAAAAATTGGCTATTAGGTAAAGGAACTATGAAATGGGATAAATTAGATGAAGTGCAGCAAATTGTAATTGATAAAGATGGGTTTTTATCTTTTGATGCACAAAAAAGTTTTAATATTAACGGGAGTGATTATCCAACATTGTTATTTAAAGAGTTACTTATAGCTCTTAAAAATTCATTCCATAATTCAAAGAAAACTAATATACATCCAGTTGTAAAAACTGATGAGATAAAATCAATCTGTAATTTGTTTGAGACATATGATGAATTATTAGAACCTGATAATGGGTTGTTTATAGACACTCATATTTCAGACAAAAAGTTAAAGGTAATTTTGGCACGATATATTATTTCAAAAGAAGAAGAAATCATTGCTTTTTTAGATACATCTGTCCTTGGTAATTTGAGTAAAGGATCCGATGGGGTATTAATTTGTCAATCGGGTATATATTTTAGAGAAACTTTTGTACACTTGTATTTTCCATGGCATGTCTTTAGGAATATCCCTATTACTTTGGTTTCAAACGAGTTAGAAATCGGAAAAGGAAACATATTTCATCTTCAACATGCTAGAATGCCTAGTCAAGAGATTCTATTATTCATCAAGAATTTAAAACAGCAAGTTAATTCTTTATATGAGGAAAATAAGGGTTCTGTTGCAAAGTTTTTTTACACATAGAGACATGGGAAGATTGTGGTCAAGTTTTATGAAACCGTTAATAAATTCTGTAATTCGTTATTGAGAACCTCTAAAGCTTTTAAAATCAAGAACTTGTACTATTATCAATAGAGTATACTCTATTGATAAAGAGAAATTTAAACAAAGTTCAATTTATGGGCTGATGCTTTATTTATAATTGAAATTAGGGATATAAAAGCCTAATTTTAATTATTAGCCTCTTGTTTTTGTATTTATTTTCCACATTGTCCCCTCATGCCTTGAATCGTTTCCGTACCCCAATTTCCCCTTTTCGGGGATTTGTGCAAAACACCCATTTAAGCAAAATAGGAAAATGGTTTAGAAAAATAGAAAGTGAATGGAAATCACAAATACCTAACAATGAAAAGCAGATGGTATTAGAAGAAAAGTAACTACAAACAAACCAGGGGGCACATTCCATGTTTAATTTACAAGAAGGCATGTATGAACAATTGAAAGGTAAAAAAGAGGAAGTCACTTTATTTTTAAAGAGTGGGGTTCCAATACGTGGGCAAATCCTTGCAACAGATAGATTTATCGTCCTAATGATGGTTGGTGGTAAACAATATCTGGTCTATAAACAAGCCATTTCTACAATTGCTACGTAATACATACTGGATTTATGTAAATATTTCTCAATATTATATTATTGCTATATACACTATAATATAAGTAATTCTTTTTATTATTTATATTTTTGTTATTCCCTGTTGCAGAATCCTTATTGTAAGGATTCCTTTTTTTGTATTAAAAACCTACAATTAAAAAGATAAGACCGGGGAACACGATCTTATCTTTAGCGTAAGGGGGTCACTATACATCGCCATCAACTTAAGAAATTGATTGCTCCCCAAAACGAAAAAAATGAGTCAAATTCTCATTAATAATTGTAAAAAGGTAAAATTCTCGTTATGGGGTTATTTCAAAATCTTAGGTTGATGGACATGCGGCTGAACCCAAATGATTGTGAGAGTATCAAAATGTCCAAGTTTTATAGATTTTTTGTACCAGAACCACAAAAAGGTCCAATGCTAGGAGCATCGGACCCAAGGTTGCTTTTTCATCGGATATCTTCCAACTTCTTAATAATCATATTTGGTGTTGCCCACTCATCGCGATCGAAATCAGAAATAGATACTTCAATATTTAGACGTTCTTGGAATTCTACTAGTAAAGATACTGTACCAAAAGAATCAAGGATACCTTCTTCAAATAATTGCACATCAGGATTTTCTTTTACAATATCATTTTCACATACTTCTTCTAAAATATCTAATACTTGATTTTTGAATTCTGCCATTAAAAAAATCTCCTTTATATCTGAAATGTATTATTAGTAACTTCTTAGTTACAAGAAAAGAAATTACTTATTAAAAATAATTATTTAGGTGACCAGAGAAAATTAGGAAACCGAAACATACGAAATGGAATGTAATCACAATTGCAAGGACATGCATGAACGTATTGTTAGGCCAAAATTTATGCTTCTTGTTTTTTCGCTCGAAAATATCAAATAAAATAAACAGAGCAATATGATATAGACCATAAATCATATATTGAGCAATATGATGACCAGTAATATGCCAAATTCCCATGATAAAAAAATTTAAAAAGACGCCAATATATGAAGTCATATGGCGATTTTTAATGAGCTTTTTCTTTGTTGCGAAAAAGACAAAGCGCATGTAAATAAAGTCACGGAGCCAGAATGATAGGCTCATATGCCAACGATTCCAGAAATCTTTAATATTACGACTGATAAACGGTTTATTAAAGTTTTCTGGTGTTTTAATCCCCATCATATAACTGACACCAATTACAAATGAGCTATAACCTGCGAAGTCAAAGAAGAGATATAAACTATAGCTATACATGAAAATCATATTTGATAAAATTGTGTCTTGGTGAGCTAATGTTGCATCCATAATATGTTCTTTTATTAGGTAAGCAAGTATAAATTTATATAGAAAACCTTGGAAAATACGGTTAATACCTATATATAGTAGATTTTGATATTCCTCAGCACCTGGTGGTTTTTGAATATCTTTTTGGAACCTGCGATACCGATCGATAGGTCCGGTCGAAATGGCAGGGAAGAACAAAATAAATTCCCAGAAATTAAAAAATGAGCATTCTTTAATTAAGCCATCGCGAATTTCAAATACCATTTGTACTGCCCTGAATGTTACATAAGATATACCAGTAAAAACAATGAGTTTTAATTCAGGTACAAATGGTGCGATTTTTGCCAAAATCAGTGGCAAAATCGACAAAATAACAGCCATGTAAAACATGAACGTATTATTATTTTGTTTTCTTAGTAGTAAATAGCCTTTAATAAGGACATATTGCCAAATAATAAATACTGCTAACATCATCGCTTGATTTGGTTTATCCGAGAAGATAATAGCAAGCATAATTAGCGTTAGGACAGCATTATATTTGCGCAACATTTTACCTCTTAATCCAGCTATGATAGTAGGTATCAATAAAATACCCACTATAGCGAAAAAATAAAATGATCCATATGCGGTCATGCTGTAACCTCACTTTATAATGTTCTACAATCCATTATTCCATTTGGTCTCATGGAATAATGGATTGGCACATGAATTATCTCGGGATTATTTAGTAATCACTCATTGCGTCTTTTGGAAGGGCAAATGCTGATATAAATGCTTTTTCTATAAGCGCATATGCCGGAGCAATTTGTTCCTCTGAAGCCCCATGCATAACTTGTAACGCTAATCCATTCACTGAAGCCAATAAGGCCCTTGAAAATGCTGCTAAGTCAATGATTTCTACATTGGAAGTTTGAACATATTCTTGAATTATGTCTATCAATTGGTTCTGTAGAACTCGAATTTCTTCCATAATTTTCGGTGACCAAGCTGCTGCTGCTAATAAAGTAAAATACACCTTTCTCCATTCAGAACTTTTGAATTGGTGATGTACTACAAATATAAGTTTTTTTAATTTCTCTGAAAAATCTTGTATATTTGAGAGTTCCTTCTGAATTTCTTTAATTTGTTTTTGCATGACATAAGAGGTAGCGTTAACTAATAAACCCTCCTTTGTTGGAAAATAATAGTGAATTAAACTTAAAGTAATTCCCGCTTTTGTAGCAATATCTCGTAATGTAATAGCGGTTGTACCTTTTTCAGCTAAGCATTCAAACGTAGCCATTAGTATTTGATCCCGAGTAGCTTTTTTTTTTGGACTAGACATTGTATTTCACCATCTTATTTTTTATTTGGTCAACCGACCAATTTATACAAATCTATACTAACTTATTAGAGCATTCTTTACAATACTGAGTACCATCCCGTATCCACCAATCTAAGGTTTTAAAGTAACCCCTAAATGAAGATTTTTTTCTCTATAGTTAGTTATTTTGAGAATTCAGCTCTTTTTTTCTTTTTTTGGGAGTATATATTTTTTAAGTTGATGGGCATGGGGTTCAGCCGAGATACATGTGATTTTGGGTCATATTCTATATTTTATTTCCATTATCAGAATTTGGTGTAACAAAAAGGTGGTTTACTATTAATGTTACGAATTATTTTTGATACAGTATTTTGTTACAGCCAGTTCAATGATTGGGATATTTCATATTTTCAAATACAAAACGTAACAAAAACGGTCGTTTTTGTTACAAATATCACCCCAAAATATCATTTGGTGAAAATTGTCTTACTATGACCTAGTTTTACACGTATCTCGGCTGAACCTCATTTAGAAAATTTTGCAACAGATCCTGAGGAAGAAATTGAATTTCTCTCTACTTATTTCTATAAAGACGGAACGTACTATCACTATGTCGTGTAAACTAACGATTTTACTATTCTTGTAATGGCTAGCCAATTTAATGGTTATACCATTAGTCCCAATGCTAACCACTCGTGTAGTTGCCTAGCATTATTGTACATAGAAATAATTGCACATATACCTTTACCTAGAAGAACAGGAATAAGAATCCTATCATTACTTGCCGTGCCCCCATCAGTTTAGGGAGGTTTTTATCGCTTAACGAAGTATTTAATAATTTTATAAAACACAAATTATAGTATCAATAAAAGGAGGAAACGGAATGACTGTTTACAACAACAATCAAGGCGATGAACTGAATATAGATAGAAAACAGGCGACAAATAAAACCCGTTTAATTCATGATGATTTATATAAATCAGTTGAATGGGGAAAACTAGAAATAGAGCAGGAATTGGCCAGAAAGAACACACTGGTCGAGGTACCTTTACCTATCATTAACGGAAAAAATAATTTACCACCTGTATGGGATTTGAAAAGATATTCTTTTTTATTAAAGGAGCAAATACCTGATACTGTTCATCCAAAGCTGTGGGAACATGGTAAATTAAATCTTCATTCAGGATTATTTAAAGTAACAGATCGTATTTATCAAGTTAGGGGTTTTGATCTTGCTAATATGAGCATTATTAGAGGAAATACGGGTTGGATTATCATTGATTGTTTAACTTCTGCAGAAACTGCAAAAGCTGCCCTCAAATTAGTGAATGAACATTTGGAGAATATGCCCATTAGTGCTATCATCTTGACCCATTCCCATACAGACCATTATGGCGGAATCTTGAGTGTTTTATGTTCGGATACTGAAAAAAAAATAAACGTATATGCTCCAGAAGGTTTTATGAAAGCTGTCATTGAAGAGAATGTTACTGCAGGAGTAGCTATGTCTAGACGTGCTGTGTATATGTACGGAGAAGTATTACCTCATGATGAAAAAGGAGTAATAGATAATGGAATAGGAAAAGAGGTTTCTACTGGCACAATTACTCTGACCAATCATGTGAAAGAAATATCAAAAAGTGGTAACGGGCAGTATGTAGAAAAGGTAATTGATGGGGTGATTATACAGTTTCAACTTACCCCGGGTACAGAAGCGCCTGCAGAGATGAATATTTATATTCCAAGTGAAAAATCTCTATGTATTGCAGAAAATTGTTCTGCAACCCTCCATAATTTGTATACTTTACGAGGCTCACAAGTTAGAGATCCGATAGCTTGGGCAAATTATTTGCAACAGGCCATTGATTTATTTGGCGATAGTTTGACCACTGTATTTGGAGTTCATAATTGGCCGCGTTTTGGTAATCAACAGTGTAATGATTACTTGGAAAAACAAAGAGATGTATACCAATACATCAATGACCAAACCTTACGATTAATAAATCAAGGTTACACATTAGAGAAGGTAGGAAGAATAGTAAAACTTCCAAAGAGTTTACATGATGAATGGTACAATAGCTCATTTTATGGGACTGTTAATCATAACGCAAAGGCAGTCTATCAAAAATATATGGGATGGTATAGTGGAAATCCGGTAGATCTAAATAAATTATTTCCGGAGGACTCAGCAAAAAAATACGTGGAATATATGGGCGGTGAGGATTCCGTATTAGAAAAAGCAAAAAAATCCTTCCAAGATGGAGAGTATCAATGGGTAGCCGAAGTAACGAAACAAGTTATTTATGCAAATCCAAACAATGAAAATGCAAAGCTGTTATGTGCGGATGCTTTAGAACAACTCGGTTATATCGCAGAATCAGGTCCATGGAGAAATGAATATTTAACGGGAGCCCAAGAACTGCGTTCAGGTATTACACCTATTCCCATTTCAACCATATCAAAAAAGGTGTTAGATTCTTTACCTCTTCAAAATATATTATATTTATTTAGTATACGATTAGATGGAATAAAAGCAGGGAATTATGATTATAAAATTAATTTTGTGATTCCAGATCGAGATGAAGTAGCTTCTACTGAAATAAAGCGTGGGATATTTAGATACTTGAATAATGAATTAGCAGCAGATGCAGAGGTAACAGTTACTATGCAGAAAGACCAATTATATGAATTGGCGACTACGAATAATAAATCCAATAGTTCCATTATCATTATTCAAGGAGATAAAGATAAATGGCAATTATTCTTGTCGGCACTAGATAAAATAGATCCCAATTTCAATATCGTGACACCCATTTCTGAGGAGTAATAGCGTTTCGGTTCGGGTGCAAAAATATAAGGGAATAAAGTGCATGGTTCTGTTGCAAAGTTTCTTAACAGATAAAAAGTTGGTATGATTGCAGATGGATTTTATGCAATCGTTAGTAATTGCTGTAATTCATTATATGTTGAGAAAACGCAGTTTGGTTGCAAACTGTGTTTTCGTTTATATATGGCATGAATCGCTTCGATCCCTTTCAAGGTACACGAAGCATGGCGAAGATTTTGAAATCCTGCAGATTTGGCAAAACGGCCTTTTATATGTCTATGGTCCTGTTCTATGAGATTATTAAAATGCTTGATTGTACAATGATTTGTATGTTTATAAAAGCCTTGTTCCTTTAATTTTTTGAATGCACAAAGTAATGCTGGTGCTTTATCTGTTGTTAGAACCGTTGGTTCTCCAAACATTTTCACTAACCTTTTCATAAAGGCATATGCAACCTGATGATCCCGTTTTTTACGAAGTTGTAAAAAGAAAAGTGTACTTTAAGGAAATATTTCACATAAAAAATCCGATTCTCATGTATTTAAAGAATCGGATTTTTATTACTTTCTTTTTATTTGAGTTTCCCGTAATGGACGTAAATTTTCAAACTGTTTTTCTTTAAAATACTCCTTATATCATTTTCCTCCGCACACTTTTTCTAAAAATTAGCTCAGTTTAGAGATCTTTGCAACAGAACCTTCTTAGTCCTCTTTCGGAAGAACAATTCTTTTATACAATTGAACTGTAATGAAGTAGTAAATCGCGTAAATGACTACGAACATAACAATCGGAACCCAAATACGGAAATACGGATCATGTAATATAAATCCAAACATATTCATACCAACTAAAACGTGAGCAATACCCACGATCGCTGGGAATAAGAACACTAAAAATAACTCTTTATAAATAGACTTCGTTAATAGTTCGCGACGAACACCGATTTTACGAAGCATCTGATAACGTGTAATATCTTTTGATGCACCAGATAAAATCTTAAACATTAAACAACTTGCCATCATCGCTAAGAATGCAATTCCTAGGAAGAAGCCCATGAATACAGTTCCGCTTGTAAAGCCGTAAAACTCAGTGTATATAGAATATTTACTTGTCAACTCGACTTCTGCTATTTTATATTTAGCTAATTGCAATTCGTCAATTTTTTTCAATTCTTTTTTATATGTTAAGAAATCATTTGTTTTTCCAAGAAATGCAATGTTCTCTTTACCTTGCAAACCATCATACATTTTTTTATCTACAATTTTGATTGTTTGATTAGTGTATAGATAATGTGGTTGAATCTTTTTGAATGCGGCACGCCACTCCTCAGGAATCACATTATCAGATATCTTCTTAATATAACTTAAAGTAGCACCTACTGGTAATTCTTCAGAAACGCGTTTGATTTTACTGGCATCTGCCAGTCTTGTAGCATTTTTTGAATCTTGTACTAAAGGACGATTTTTCTCTAATTCTTCTTTTATATAATACACATATTTATCGTCTGTTTTGTAATGATATTCGTTTTTCTCTTGGAATGTCATACCATCTAATATTTTCTTTTCCTCTGTGCTTGGATTATGAATCGCTACATCATAAATCGCCAAAGTATCTACAGTACGCATAACGTTATTTTTAAAGGCCATACCAGTTGAAATTGCACCTGCTCCAAGTGCAACTAACATCGCTATTGTCGCTAGTACTTTTGTTAAACTATTAATACGGAAGTTTAATTGCGCGAATGTAAAAGCATTAAGACCTTTTTCACTACGTTTTTTATTACTCTTTAGTTTTTTAATCATAAATGGAAGGGCGGATCCAAATAACATGTAAGTCCCTGATGTTATTGTAATTAATGCTATGATAACTCCCATTTCTTGTAACTTAGATATATTAATCATGGAATGATAACCAACGCCTAGTAAAATGATTGCAAAGACTGCAACTATTCCCGTGATTTTCCCTTTAACCACAGGACGTTCGGTTTGCGCATCTGCATGTACAAGTTGTAATACTGAAATACGTGATAATTTAATGCTATTCATAATGGCAGCTAACACAAATAGTGCACAGAAGAAAATACAAGTAACAGTGATTGATGGAACATAAAAGGCTTGATAACCACCTCCAGTAAACTCAAGTTGCTTCATAAGTAACTGTCCAACCCCTTGTGAAAGACCTACACCGACTGCAATTCCGATTACAAGGGACGCCGCACCTAACACTATGGTCTCAATAAACATAAGAAATGTAACCTTATGCTTCTTTGCTCCTAACATCATATACATACCAAATTCTTTTTGCCGAAGTGATAGTAAGAAAGAATTCGCATACAAAATGTAAAAGAATGTGATGATCGCTAGTAGCACCGTACCAGCATGGAAGACGAATCCAATTTGACTAATAGTAGAATTGGATTTAAGAAATGCTTCATTCTGCGCTAATGTTTGGAACATGTAAAAAATTGAAATTGACATAACGAGACCAACAAGTAAGACGATATAATCTTTTAGCTTACTTGTTAGTCCTGACATGGAAAGCTTAAATAACATGCTTGAACCTCCTTTCTTATGCTTTTTTTGTACCTAAATCTGCAAGCACATCTAAAATTTCTTTATAGAACTTTTCACGCGTACCAGTACGATGAATTTCTTTATATAATTCGCCATCTTGAATGAATAGAATACGTCGGCAGTAACTTGCACTAAACGGATCATGTGTAACCATCATAATGGAAACACCTTGTTCTTCATTTAGATTTGTCATCGCATCTAAAAGACTCGTTGCATTTTTAGAATCAAGTGACCCTGTTGGCTCATCTCCTAAAATAATTGCTGGTTCATGTACAAGCGCACGGGCTGCTGCTGAACGTTGCTTTTGCCCACCAGATACTTCAGATGGATACTTTTGAAGTATTGCTGAAATCCCTAACATGTTCGCTACTTTTTCCACTTTCGGTCCAATCTTACGAGACGGAACACCTTGAAGTGAAAGCGGCAATGCAATATTTTCATAAATTGATAGGTTCTCTAGTAAATTAAAGTCCTGGAAGATGAATCCTAATTTTTGAGAACGGAAATCAGAAAGCGCTCCTTGCTTCATCTTCGTAATATCCGTGCCTGCAATTTCAACAGTACCGCCCGTTGCTTTATCCAATGTTGAGATTACATTTAGTAGCGTTGTTTTGCCTGAACCAGATGGTCCCATGATGCCAACAAATTCACCCTCATGAATCGAGAACGACACACCTTTTAATGCGTGTGATTGGCTTTCGCCTTTTTTACCGTATACTTTTTGGACGTTTTTAACGTCAACAACTGGTTTGTTCATATATATCCTCCTATACTTGTTTTTCCTTTTCCTATTCTGCATTTTTTCGACATAATCCGCCATGGATTAACATTACATTTACCTTACATTTTTGTAATATATAAAACCAGGTCCTGTTGCAAAGTTGAACAGTGTCCCAAAATAATAAATTTAGCATGAATCCCCTTTTTCGGGGGAATGTGCAAAAATACCCAGCATAAAAAATCGATTCCTTTACGTAAAGGAGCCGATTTTTTTAATTTGGCTTATTAAGCTAATGCCCCCATTAGTTTAATTAAAGGACATTTATATAGAAAACAGATGAATATTTTATTGGATTCTCATATGAACTATCATTAATTTACAAGTACTATTTGCCCTAACTCTGATACCAATATAAAGCGAGGTCATTCATTGTTGAAGCGTGCCCCTGTTGCCTTAGCATGGTTGTTATGTTACCTCGATGATAGGTACCATGGTTAGCAACATGAAATAAAATTTCTGAGTATGCAGTCTCTCTAGCACCTGACCAAGGATTATTCAAATTAATTTTTAGTTCTAAATCTTTTTGGCTATTCATCCATTCTTCATACTGTGAAGCTAGTTCTTCGAAAGACTTAATAAATTCATCTACAGAATATAAATTAGTCTTTTCTAATAATGACATAGAAGCTTCCAATGCTTCTTGCATACCAATTCCTTTAAGTACTTGTAACCACATTACATCTACTACATAGATATGGCTAAACGTTTGAGCAATATTTGGATATGAACTATTAGCCTCTTTATATAGGACATTGTTTGGTAATTCTTTTATTCTTTCTAGTAACACCTTATTAGCCCAAAGATGATACTTATACATATTTTTTGCATGGTTCATTTAACAGCTACTCCTTTAGTTCTGGTTTTTTAAAAGTTGATATCTAGATTATAAAAAAAGATATATGACAGCAGCTTGTCATATATCTTCATAAACTTTTATTATTTTTTTTGCCTCATCTATTAAAATTGATTGCAGTTCCATCGGTTTTACAATTTTAGCACCGCTACCAAAGCTTAAAAGAATCGATTTAAGCCATCCAGCCTGTAGAGGTTGATAAACAGAAATTGTAATTGTCATACTTCCGTCATCGTTAATGGTTTTTGAAGAATTCTGGAATTGGTCTAATGCTTCTGCTAAAGAATTAGGACTTACCCAGATTACTACATCCTCAAACCCCACCAGGTTACGGTTTGAATAAAATGCTTCATCTTTAATTTCGTGATTTTGTAGAAACTTTTCTTGTGTCAGAGTGACATCCATCATACGTGATAACCTAAATTCTCTATAATTCTGACGTTCTCTACAATAACCATATATATACCAGTTACGGAACTTATAATGAAGGTGAATAGGTTCTACTTCACGAGATGTAAATTCATTTTTATTGCTTACATAATTAAAGTGGATTACCTTTTTTTTATGTATAGCTTTTCGCAGATTCATTAATGAATTGGGTTCTGTTCTATGGCTTTCCAAGTCAACCAATAAAGACTTATTATTACTGTTTGTATCCAGTAATTTTAGCCTATCTATCGTATGTTCAATTTCTTTATCTTTAAAAATATTCGATAAACTACTTAATACTGTAATTAAATTCAGAATGTCATAAGAACCCATTAGGCTTTTATCAAATTTGTATCCCTTTATTATACCGAATCCCCCGTTAGTCCCTTGGTAAGAAACAACTGGTATTCCAGCAGCACAAATAGCTTCGATGTCCCTATAAATTGTCCGTGGTGATACTTGAAATTCATCAGCTAAACTAGAAGCTGACAAAATTTCATTATTTAAGAGCTTGAATATGATTGATATCAAACGTTCTAATTTCAATTCTCATTTCCTTCCCTTAATAATTGATTAAGCGACCATTGTCATTCCATTGACCGTACATTTTATTTTCTCTGGTATTTTCAATAAACTTATCCAATCTTTTATTAAAAATATTAGGTTCATTTCTATAACTTTGTATCGTATCAATTCTAATCCTTCTGTATAGATCAGGAAAATTAATGAAGTTTTGATATAATTGGTCATCTTCTTTCAGACGAGTTTCAATATCTGCATCTATAGTAAAAGATTCAGGTCGCATATCAGGAAGAACTCTCAGTCCTTCTTCTTTCATCAAACCTAATTGATATAATCTCCTTACTCTTTCCTTATTTAATTCTGTCCAATTACTGTTTTTCTTTCTTGGGGAAAGCCTTTGAGCAAGTTCAGTATCTGATATTTTCTTCTTTATGCCATCAATCCAACCAAAACATAGTGCCTCTTCAACTGCATCTAAATACTGAATCACTTCTGATTGCTCAGTTATACTTACTATCACCCAACAAAATCTTTCAGTTTTTGAATTTTCCTCAAGCCAATCTCTTAATTTCCACCTTGTCTTAACTCTAAGTAAATTCTCTATTTCCATTTTTAAATTTATCCTTTCTAAAATGAATATATGTCCTAAGTATAACTGTTTAATAAATTTGTTAGATCGGTAACATAAATGGTATCATATTCTCGAAAATCTCCTAGCATTTTTTTGAGTTGTTCGCAATCCTTTGTTACTCCAGAAACTTCTTCTTCAAAAATAATGTCCATTCATTGAAGAAGCCATAGAGATAGAATAGCTTTATTACATTTTGTCTTATTCCCCCTTTTCGGAGGATGGGAAAAAACACTCTTTACCGCTTTTTTATAGGATTTTTGTCTCGTAATGGTCTTAAATGATTGAAATTTGTTTTTTGGTTTAAGTTCCATACATAATCACCTGTCAACGTAATATGTTCCCATCCAAGTGGAGATATATGTTGTAAATATTCTTCTGGAATTTCCACGCCTTTTGCACGCAAAGCATCTACTGCACGTGATATATATACTGTATTCCATAATACAATTGCAGAAATAAGAAGTTGCAAACCGCTCGCTCTGTGTAATTGGTCTTCATAAGAACGATCACGAATTTCTCCTAATCGATTGAAAAATACAGCTCGAGCAAGTGCATGTTTTGCTTCACCTTTATTTAAACCAACCTGTACACGTCTTCTAAGTTCGGGACTCTGTAACCATTCTAACGTATATAAAGTTCTTTCAATCCTTCTTATTTCACGCAAAGTTACAGATAAGCTATTCTGTCGTGGATAGGCAGCCAGTTTTTTTAGAATAAGAGAAGCTGTGACGGTCCCATTACGAACAGAACTAGTTAATCGTAATAAGTCATCCCAATTTTCTCTTATTTTCTTTGTATGAATTGTTCCACCAATCATAAATTCCAGATGTGGTTGTTTTATGGGCTTGTCAAAAGTATAAATTTTATTTTTACTAAACGTTTTAATTCTAGGAGCAAATCGAAATCCTAACATATGACACATGGCAAAAATATGATCTGTAAAGCCTGCTGCATCCGTATAATGTTCTTCAATTTTCAAATCTGTTTCATGATACAGTAGGCCATCAATAATATGTGGCCCTTCTTCTGAAGAGCTGATAACTTGTACATAAAACGGTGCATATTGATCTGAGATATGTGTATAAAAACTTAATCCTGGATCTCTACCATGTTTTGCATTTACTTGTGCTAACGGACTAGACTGACCACCAGCTCTAAAGAATTGTCCGTCAGAAGATGAAGTCGAACCATCTCCCCAATGAGAAGAGAACGGGTATTTATGCTGAGAATCAGTGATTGCTCCAAGAGCTTTGGAGTAATTTTCATCCCTTATATACCAATCCGATATCCAAGCTAATTGTGTATAAGATATATTTGGACAAGCATCTTCATTCCTTTTTCTCTCCTTTTGTTCAATAACTTAATTCTATATATTTATCTGAACATAGATAAGTTTTCAAGGTTTTTGAACACGAAAAAAGGCGAAATTCATAATTTTTTGTTCAATATTAAAGTGTACAGAAATATATGTTAATTAAAAGTCAGAAAAGTAAATTGGATAAAAAATATTAATGGATATATTGAGTTATTACCTATTCAAATACCCTTACTAATATCAATTCATTTTATTAATAAAACTTATCTATATTCTGAAAAACCCCAACCCATTTACTCTTAAAATTTTTATTAATAAAAAACAACAGATATAAGCTTTATTTGATATTAATTGCATTTTAGGGCGTATGTAAGATATTATTTCTTTTAAATAAATTAACTTAAAAATTAAATATAAAAAGCCAAACAAACTTTAAAAATCACACTTAAATTAGAGGAGAGTACGATATGAATACAATCATGATTGTAGAAGATGATATAAAAATCGCTGAATTACTGGGAACTCATATTAAAAAATACGGATATCAAAGTGTTATTATAGAGGATTTTGAAAATATTTTAGCTACATTTCAAAAGATTAAACCAGATTTAGTGCTATTAGATGTAAATTTACCTAATTTTGACGGTTATTATTGGTGTCGCCAAATACGAGCTATTTCTACTTGTCCAATTGTATTTCTATCTGCAAGAAGTGGAGAAATGGATCAAGTTATGGCTTTAGAAAATGGTGGTGATGACTACATTACGAAACCTTTTTATTATGAAGTTGTAATGTCTAAAATCCGTAGTCAACTCAGAAGAGCATACGGTGAATATGCTCCTAAAGTAAAAGAACGAATAGTTGAGCAATCAGGATTATTCCTGTTCCCAGAAAGAATGGAACTTCAACTAGATGATAAGACAATTTTACTTACTAGAAAAGAAACAACTTTATTGGAAATATTGATAACAAAGTCTCCGCTCCTTGTAAAACGTGAAGTGATTTTAGAGCAACTATGGGATAGTTCATATATAGACGAGAATACATTGAGTGTAAATATAGGGAGAATTAGAAGGAAGTTGCAAGATTTAGGTATTGAAAACGCACTGGAGACAGTTCGTGGTGCTGGATATCGTTTGCATGCTACTTGGGAGAAGGAAGGAAAGGAATAATGAAATTATTTTTACAAGAACATATTCCACTCATTTGTTATACATTTGCCCAATTGCTTATCATTCTTTTTATATATTGGTTTGATGGTTATCCACATATTTTGACAGCATTATATTCTGTGTTTTTGGGTGTTTTTTTATTAATAGGTTATCTAATATATCGTTATTATAGTCATCGTTCATTCTACAAGCGTCTATCAACTCCAATGGAAACTTTAAATGAGTCAATAAAAGACAGTGATTTGACTCCATTATCAATGGCCTTAGATAAATTACTACAAACTCAATATCAATATTATCAAAACCAATTAAAAAAATGGGAACGAAAACAACAAGAACAAATGACTTTTATGAATCAGTGGGTTCATCAAATGAAAACACCTCTTTCTGTTATTGAGTTAATTACACAAGATGCAGATGACTCTCGATTTGACAGTATTAATGAAGAAACGGAAAGAATAAAAAAAGGATTAGAAATGGTCTTATATGTTGCTCGTTTAGAAACATTTGAACAGGATTTCCATGTAGACAGATTGAAATTATTGGGAATGATTGATTCTGTTATTCATGAAAATAAACGTCTGTTTATACGTAGTTATGTGTATCCAAAGGTAAAAGTAGATCCGAGTCTTATTGTAGAAACAGATAAGAAATGGTTTCGATTTATACTCAATCAAGTGCTGTCAAATGCAATTAAATATTCATCAAGTAAGAAAGAGAAAGTAATAGTATCAGCGTATTCAAAAGGACGAGCAATTATTTTGGAAGTAAGAGATTATGGAGTGGGTATTCCTACTGCTGATTTACCACGTGTTTTCAATCCATTTTATACTGGAGAAAATGGTAGGAAATTTAAAGAGTCTACGGGAATGGGATTATATCTTGTTAAAGAAGTATGTGAAAAATTAAATCATAAGATTGAGCTAGAATCTGAGGTAGGTAAGGGAACAAAAGTTAGAATCGTATTCCCATATGCATCTCGTTAACCGATGAAAGTTAGATTTTTCATCGGTTTTTTCTTTTGAATCTTACAAACTTGTTAGATAAATGTTAGGGAAATCGATATGAGACATACTATATATTGGTTACACTTTATGTATCGAAAAGAGAAATGGAAGGTGAAACACTTTGGAAATACTACATGTTTCAGATCTAGGGAAAGTTTATGCTGGGAAAATTTCTTATACAGCATTATCCCATATTGATTTAAAAATAAACAAAGGTGAATTTGTAGGAATTATGGGACCATCTGGGAGTGGTAAAACAACGCTATTAAATATGGTGTCTACTATAGATGCTCCAACATCAGGAGAAGTATTAATTCATGGAGAAAATCCATATCTGTTATCTCCAGATCAGTTGTCTTTATTTCGAAGACGTGAATTAGGGTTTGTTTTTCAATCATTTAATCTCCTTAATACATTGACAGTGAAAGAAAATATTGTTCTTCCACTTACGCTTGATGGTGTAAGCCCTAGAGAAATGGAAGGGAAAGTTGAAGCTATTGCTGAAAAACTGGGGATAACTGAAATATTAGATAAACGTACGTATGAAATTTCTGGTGGACAAGCTCAAAGAACAGCAATCGCACGTGCTACTATTCATAATCCGAAATTATTACTTGCGGATGAGCCCACAGGAAATTTGGATTCAAAATCTGCTTGTGATGTGATGGAATTATTGACAAGGCTTAACAAAGAAAATGACACAACGATGATGTTAGTGACACATGACGCAATGGCTGCGAGTTATTGTGATCGAATCGTGTTTATCAAAGATGGACAGTTATACAATGAGATTTATTGCGGAGATAATCGCAAAGTATTCTATCGAAAAATTCTAGAAGTTTTAGCATTATTAGGAGGAAATGCATATGACTTTTCGACAGTTCGCGTTTAATAACATCATTCGAAGTAAAAGAACATATTTGGCCCATTTTTTAAGTAGTACGTTTGCTATAATGATTTTCTTTACTTATGCATTACTTGCATTTCATCCTAATTTACAAGGCGATCTTGCTACCAGTGTAACAATCAATACATTTGCAAAGTCAGGATTACAGATATCGCAGGGGTTAATATTTTTCTTTTCATTCTTCTTTATCCTATATTCTGTAAGTGCATTTTTAAAAACAAGAAAAAAAGATTTTGGAATTCTAATGCTACATGGGATGTCACGTTCACAGTTGAATAAATTAGTATTTATTGAAAATATAATAATTGGTATCGCTTCTATTTTAACAGGAATTACAATTGGAATGGCGTTCTCTAAGTTTATCTTAATTATGAGCAACAATCTGTTAATAATTGATAAAGGACTCCCATTTTACATGCCCTTTAAAGCAATTGGAATAACATTTGGAGCTTTCTTCTTACTATTTTTATTTATTTCACTTTTCACTTCTCGACTAGTAAATGTAGAGCAATTAGTAGAATTAATAAAAGCAGAGGAAAAGCCAAAGCCTGAACCAAAAGCATCCTTTTGGCTATCTTTATTCGCACTTATTTGTATGGGATTAGGATATACGGCTGTCTTCCATAGTGTTAACGCAATTCAGTACAAGGGTGCGAATTATGTATTTTTCATGATGGCGGCAGGGGTGAGCTTTGTTGTACTTGGAACGTATTTCTTATTTACCCAGCTCAGTGTGTATGTGTTACGTGCATTAAAGAAAAGGGAAAATATTTTCTTTAAGAAAACAAACATACTAACCATCTCAGATTTAGTGTATCAATTAAAAGATAATGCAAAAATGTTTTTTATGGTCACTATTATTTCTACCGTTGCCTTCACTGCAGTGGGGACTTGTATGGGATTAGGCAACTCATCCATGGCTGAATCGGAAAGTCCTTTTGCATTTTCTTATCAGTCTTATAATAATAACCATTTAGAAAAAGAACATCTAAAAAAAATAGAAAGCGAACTCCATGATGGTGAGTTTAATTTCAAACAGGTGACTTATTCAATAAAACAAATTCGAGATACTCTCTATAACAGTAATTTATTATCAACCGTTATAAAATTAAGTGATTATAATAAGTTAGCTAAGGCATTTGGTTTTGAAAAAGAAAGCTTAAAAGATGAAAATGATAGTGTTGTCATACCTTCAAGAAAAGTTGCTAATACAAAATCTAATCAAAATAACTTTCAATTGTTGTATAGAAATATAAAAAAAGATATGCATGTAAATAAAATAGTTACTCCGAAAGAATTACAAGAAACAAGAGTAACGATAATTATTGTACCAGACGCTGTATATAATCAAATGATAGCGGATCCAGAGAATTACTATTTTGAAACCACTATTAATGGTTTTATTGTGAAAGATTGGGAGAAAACAAAAAAAGTTGCGGAAAATATTGTAGCTGCTTTTCAGAAGGATAATAAAGGTATAAATGAGCATATAGTAGACAACGAAAAATATACATTTTCGACTTTAATTCTTACATGGATAGTGATGAGGCAAGGGTTTGGACTTGCATCTATCATGAGTGTATTAATAGGCATTGTTTTCTTTACGTTTGCTGCAAGCTTTTTATATTTCCGATTATACACAGACTTAGAACGAAATCAGCAGCAATATAAAATGATAGCAAAGGTCGGTTTAAGCAAACCGGAATTAAAGAAAATTGTGTCACGTCAACTTACATTGTTGTTCTTTTTACCAATTTCAATAGCGATTACACATAGTACGGTTGCTTTTATGGCCTTACAAAAGTTAGCCAATTTTTCAGTTTTGGGTAGTTCAGTTATGGTATTGATTTGTTTCTTAGTTTTGCAAATTATATACTTTTACTTTGTTCGTTCTCAATACTTGAAAAAAATGTATAAAACTATTTTTTAATTCAAAAATAATAAAAAGTAGGAGAATAGAGGGTGAAAAAAAGACTAGGATTATTAATAGTAACAGGCATTTCTATTACCTTATTAGGAGCATGTTCATTATTTGGTACAAAAAACTCCCCAGCAAATGGGCTTTCAATAGAGGTAGAGCAGTTAAATGAACAAACAAGAAATTCTATAATAGACCTATACAAAGATATAACCCTATCACAAGATCAATTTAAAATAAAAGAAGGGAGCATAGATAATAACAAGCTCAACATAAAGCTCCCGACACAGTTTGGGGATGCTAGGGCAGATACTCCTAGTAATTTACTATTTATAAGCAGAACAACTGCTGAAAAAATGTACAAGAAGGGACTTATACGTAAAAGAGATAATAATGGGGGGCTCACATCTTCAGTCTCAATTGACTCGTTACCAAAAGTAAAGAAAGATGAAACCATTTTATTTGCAAATAAAGAATATAAAGACTTGAAAGAAATAACATTTGATGAGAAAAAAATGAATGTTCAATACAAAGGGGATGTATGGTTATCTCCATATCGTGATGGATCCAACGTAATCCTATTAATTGTAGATGATACAGTATTTAAAGAAATAAATGGGAAAGAAAAAACAAGAATATTTCTATCTTTTAATAAATCTTTTGGGAATCTTAATGTAGCCTCTCAAGGGAAAGCACCAGAATTAACAACGGAAATAAGGAAAGTTCAGACGGCTTTAGGCACTGAGGAAAAGAGAGCTGTCAATTTTGTAAATATCACTGAAAAGTAAACAATTACTTTTATATAGAATAAAAGTTTAGAACATATTAATCATCTTTGAAAAAATCAATAAATGTTTTTTGCAAAGATGATTATTTTTAAGGACACAAATAAGTGGATCTGATTTTTTAGTCAGAATAAAAAAATCAGATCCACTTTTGAAATTATAACCATCATCTAAATTTACACACTTGTTTTTTTTGTGTCTAAAATGTGTCTAAACGTACAATTTTCCCGCAATGATATGGTGACCCATGCCCATCAACTTAAGAGTGTAAACAAATTGAACTCTTGTTCAGCCGGATTAAAACATTGTTAAAATAAAAGTATATTCTTAAAAATGCGCATACCAAATAAACCCTAACGGGTCTCACTTTTTTAATTATGCAATTTTCTTTTGTTTCCTCAATCCACTATACTCATACACAACACCCATAATATCAAAGACAGTTTTCTTCTCATATCTGTGAGATTTCCGTCCGTTCTTCTGTAGAAGATGGAACAGGCGGATTAAAATTTTTGTTATTTCTCGGGTGTTTTGCTGTATAGCTTGATAAAGAATGTATAGATGGTCTTGAATCATTCCAATGGCTTTATATTCGCTTAATTCTCTTTTCTTCTTTCT
>NZ_JBBOUC010000001.1:3040000-5273733 GCF_038005885.1 Bacillus sp. FSL H8-0534 | reverse complement strand
CAATATCCTTATACGCAACCTTGCATCCTGTAAGTGTTAAACATGTTCCTAGTAATACACTTATGAAACCCATTTTTACTCTTTTTTTCATACAGTCACCTCGTTCGTTACTCTTGGCATTTTAAGTTTAGTTATATTTCCTTTTACCCTGTGGCATAAAAGTTCCAACTTGATGAACGCGCGACACAAATAATTAAGGATTATTGAAAATTCTTTAAAAGTATCCTTTCAAAAAACCCCTTTGTATCATCATGATTTAAAACCCCCAATAAATTAGGTGTTTCAAAGAATTCCACATGACTTATTTCATTATCTTTTGGATGTAAATCTGTTCTATCACCTATATATTCTACATAAAACATAGTGGTTTCTTGTTTTTCATATCCGAGATTCGATTGGATTTCTTTAGGGAAAACAAAACAAATCTTGTCTTTGAATTGTTTAATAACCCTAAACTCTTTGGAACCAGTTTCCTCTTCAAGTTCTCTCAAAATAGCACTTGCTAAGTCATCATCTGAATGTTTTACTCCTCCTTTTGGAAAGTCCCATTCACCCTTTGACATAGTATGTTCTTCTGCTATATCGCTAATTTTCACCTTATGTACCAATAAGAACTCATTATGTTGGAATACGATTGCACCTACAACTTGCCTAATCATTCTACTGTACCCCCTAGAATCTTATTATGAATGTTATTTGGATTTTTAGCCCATTCCAACATTAATTCTCTTTGCTTAACGGCTAAATCTTCAAATGGTTCACTAATGTGCTCAATATTGTTAAAGCGTTTTTCAAAAACACGAGTACTATTAATCTTGAGATACCCACCAAATCCCTTGTCATCATTTAAAATCCATACTACTCTTGTAAAATGAGAAAAAAGTATAGCTCCGGTACACATCGGGCATGGTTCTAGTGTTGTATATAATGTAATAGGTAGTCTGTTTTCTTTAGCAAGTATGAGCTTCTTTCCTGCTGTTCTGATGGCATCAATTTCAGCATGAGCGGAAGCATCATCCTGAGTATGTACCCTGTTTCGTCCCTTACCTAATATTTCATTGTTTCGCCCAACAATAATAGCACCTACTGGATATGTGTTCTCTTTCATTGCTTTTTTCGCTTCTTCTAAAGCCATTTCTAAAAACAAACGATCCATTTCTCTCACCAAAACAAATTCCCCCTTTTAAATTCAATTCTATCAAAAAAAAGTAATAAAAATATGATGAACAATACACGAAATTAACATTAAATGTAATTATTTGAAGTAAGAATGAAAAAATGGTTTTTATTGTATTTTTTTGAACGGTCGTGCTAAAATATAACCATGAGTATAAAAAATAAAACAAACAACCAAAAAGAAATGTCATTTATTGAAAAAGCCCGTAGAGCTCAGATTGTGGAATGTACGATTGATACACTTGCTGAAGTGGGTTATGCACAAGCCTCTTTAGGACAAATCGCTAAACGCGCAAAAATAAGTAAGGGGGTTATTTCTTATCACTTTACAAACAAAGAGAAACTTCTGGAGCAAGTTATAGCTGATTATTATATAGCTTGCCAGTCCTTTATTTGTTCGCAAATTGAAGCTCAAACGCCCCCAAAAGGAATGCTCCAAACGTATATTAAATCTAATCTGAAATTTATTGATGAACATCGTAAGCATGTATTCGCTGTTATAGAAATTGTTTCAAATGAAAGAACAGATGAAGGGAAACTTCGGTTTGCAGCAGACTATGATGAAACCATTTTTCTTCCCATTGAAAATATTCTACGTTTAGGGATACAAGAAGGAGTGTTTCGAGATTTTTCTGAAACGTCTTTAAGGGTGATGACGTTAACAATCAGGCATGCCGTAGACGGATTTAGCCTAGAGCTAATGAGAAATCCCAATCTTAACGTTAAAGATTACACTGAAGAACTTATCACAATCTTTGAGCGGGCAACTCAAAAGTAACATATCACCCTAATGAGGGAGGAAGTACATGATATTTTATGAGGTTATTTGTTTTTGTTGTAAAAAAGGATTTCGGGTATATGAAGGAACTGAAAAATATAAGCAATTTAAGAAAAATCCGAAAAGGAAATATTGCTGTGACGAATGCGGTCATAAAATAAAACTTGAAGCAATAAAACATTTTTTTAGATAGTGGTACTATCTACTACTCACTTTTGCTAGTAGATAATGTCCAACATAAACTATTCTAAAATGGTTAAACTTTTTTATAAAACGGAAGGTTCATCCAAGAAGAAAAGACACTATTTTAATTAATCGTTTTTCAAAATGGTGTCTTTATGTTTCTCACTAAATAAGGATTTTCGCTGTACAGAAATGGGTTAATAGTGTTGCAATAATCTTTTTTCTATTTTGCTACAAATATCGTAGGATTATCGAAAATTAATTTGCAACATAATATATGCAACGTTTTTATTAAGTCTATTTTTGGGGTCTGTGTAGCAATGGAACCAAATCACTCAATAAGTATTAGCGGACATTATCCGTGCACAAAAAAAGAAGGCTCTTCAATTTGGAAGACCTTCCTTTTTAAAGATTCATAAATAATCTACATAGTTTATCATATCTGAAAAAGGAATTATAAATGTAACTTTAGTTCCTATATTTACCTTAGAGTCAATCGTAATTTTTATGCCTAGCTTGGAACAAAGCTTTTCACATAGATACAAGCCCATACCTGTACTTTTACTAAATCTTCTACCATTTTCACCTGTAAATCCTTTTTCAAACACTCTATTTATATCTTTATCTACGATCCCTACTCCATTATCTTCTATAGTTAACATGACTGAGTTGGCTTTCTTAACTGAATATATGCTAATCATGGGCGTTTCACTGTTTGCATATTTTACAGCGTTCCCTATTATCTGATTGAGCATAAACTCGAGCCATTTTCCATCACTATATACAATTTCATTGATATCTTTTATATCTAGTTTGATTTTCTTATGAATGAAATCCCTATAATTTCTTTTCACGACATTCCTTACTGCATCATTAAGATGAATGGGTTTAATAATGTAGTCTTTGCTTACATTGTTACTTCGGGAATAATACAACACCTGTTCTACAAACCCCTCAATCCTATCGATCTGGAGGTCTATTTTATTCGTTAATTCATTTTGATTATTTTCAATAATTAGCTTTGTAGAAGCAATTGGGGTTTTAATCTCATGTACCCATGTTTCTATATACTCCCTATAGTCTGCCTGCATATCTTTGTAGTATTTCACATTCTCATGCATATCTCTACTTACCGGCTTCAGTATATGGTTTAGTTTTTCCCCATGGATAAAATGAGCTTCCTTTATTACTTCTGGAAGTAGGTATTTCTTATCTAAACTTTCTAATATGCTGTCAACTTCATCATAATATACTTTAGCCTGTATACACTCTAAAGCCATATACGAAAATAAGGGTAAAAACCAAATACAAAACACAAAGAATATGAGAAGGGCATGAAAATCCATCATAACCATCACAGCTAATAATATAAGAAATAGCAGCAGATTAGATATAATTACTACCACTTTGTCTTTAATAAATTCACCTATACTCATGGCATGATATACCCCAATCCCCTTCTTGTTTCGATTGGGTTTTCGATGCCAATCTCCTCAAGCTTTTTTCGTAATCTAGTAATATTCACAGTTAAAGTACTGTCATCTACAAAATAATCTGATTTCCACAAGTGTTCCATAAGGAACTCCCTTTTTACGATATTTCCCTTATTGTTTATTAAATAGGAAAGGATTTTCACTTCATTTTTCGTTAACTCTATCGCTTGGTTTTTATACATAACGCTTGCATTGGAAAGATTTAAATGGAAATCCATGTAACTTAACATATTACTCGCCTTCGAGCTTCCATATGTTCTTTTCAAGATATTTGTTATCCTTGCTAATAATATTTCTGTATTATAGGGCTTTGTAATAAAATCATCTGCACCTAAGTTCATACTCATTAATTCATCTACTTCATTGTCCCTACTTGTAACTATTATAATTGGAACATCTGAATTTTTACGTATTTCTCTACATATATAATATCCATCGAACACAGGAAGATTTATGTCTAGCAATATAAGGTCTGCATTTTCATTTTCAACATACTGCATGATATTATTATAATCTATAGGAGCTTTTACATCGTATCCATATCTTTGTAAAAAGTTTTGCAATTCTTCTCTGATCACTGCATCATCTTCAATAATCATAATTTTCTTCATAAAATTCCCCCTCGATCTATTTCACCTTCCATTATATTATCCCTTATATTTTATATAAATATACAGCTATATTTAACTACTAAATATGAAAGTACATATTTAGTTTTATCAGGAATTTTCACCTGTTAAATTCTTGATTATGTCAAAGAGGTACCTACTTTTCAGTAAATACCTCTTTACATGAATACTTATTTATTATTTAACATTTAACTTTCCTTTCACTTTTTCAGGTAATTGTTCCGCTGTTACCTCTTTATATGAGTTTATATCATTTGAATCCTTATTCAAGGGTTTAAATACATCAACAGCAAGATATGCATTTACTTTCAGCTTTTTTTTAGCCCAAAATTTCACAGGAACCTCATTTCCGTTTTTATCATATGCCATTAGATTATAATCAACGAATCCCGTCGAAGGGTTCACAATTCCTGATTTACTATTTTCTGTTATTTTAACGTAACACTTTTCATACTTCAGTTTATTATAACCGTACCACCCTCCAACTGCTGCGAATAATAGTCCACTTAAAATACTTAAAACAATTAGCGTTTTTTTCAAAATAATCACCTTTTACTTCTATTATTTTTACTGCTGAATTTTACTAAAACCTTGTCTACAATCAATCTCTTTATAAATTACTCTTAACAATATTTTTATATCCTATATATGTTGTAAAGAAATATCCTACATACACTATAATAAATATGAAAGCGGTCATTAGCGCTGGAAGGGTAATATCTAGTTGATACACATTACTTATCGTTTCACTCATCATCTTAATTCCCACCACTGAGTGAATCAATGCAAGAATAACCGGAAGACTAAAATATATGCAAGTTTGCATAAAAATTGTTTTGTTAATCATTCTTTCGTTTGCACCAATTCTCTTTAAGGCTTTATATCTTTCTATACTATCACTGGCCTCTGATAATTGTTGAAGAGCTAATACAGCCATGCTAGTAATTAAGAACACGATTCCAATATATATTCCGATATACAGCACCATAACTGTGAACCCCTTGGATTCTGAGTATGTTTGATCCTTTGATACCCCCTGCGGCATACCTCTATCCCGATATCCAGCCATAAAAAAGTCATGGTCGATTTTATCATATTTTTTATTATATTCTTCTCTGTTTTTATCTAAATAATTTACATTAAATACTGACATACGAATCTTATAACCTGATAAAAATTCATCATTTATAATGATTGTACATACATTATCTGTAAAACCACTAGTAGTATGAAGATTTTCTTCTATAACTTTAGTTTGTTTTACCGAATATTCTTTTCCCTTAATATTAAGTTTATTACTGTCTTTCAACTTTTTATTAATTGGTTTAATTACTGGACCTTTATCTGATGAGATTAAAACCTCATCCTTATTTAAATTTATTTCTTTTTCACCCTTTAATTGGAGAATTTTATTATAATCAGATACCTTAACAAAGCTTACGTTAAATGGTTGAAGCTTTTTATCTCGAGATTTCAACAATTCTCCTACGCTTAACTCTGCATCATATTCATTGTAAACTATATATTTTTCATTTTTACTTATTTTAGATTTAATCTTATTTAACGTATCTTCATGGTTATTTTGACTAACATTGTACAACCTTACGCTAGCATCAAAAGGCGTTACTTGTTCAAGTCCTTCTTCAGTAGCTTGTTTAAAACTTATTCCAGTAGACAATATCCCTATTGTAAGAAATAACATTAAACAAATGAGAGACATGGATAAAAAATTCGTATTCACCTTACTATTTATTTGTTTAATTATAAAAATATTTAGCTCTTTTAAATATACCTTTTTATTTTTCTTTACTATATACAAGATGAATCCAGATAAACTAAAGAAAAATAATACTGTACCTAAAATTCCAAGGATTATTGCTAGCAGGAACATAGGATTATCTATCCTGAAGCCTATTTTCAGTATTGTTTTATATGCATAGCCAAGCGAGATTACGCATAAAATAAATACTATTAGATGTATAATAGGATTTTTAAATTTTATCTCTTCATTTTTCTTACTTGCTGTTAACAAATCGATGATCTTGTATTTAGAAATAACAAATACATTAAAGATTATAACAAGTAAGAACATGATACCAAAGTACAATATAGTCTTACCTATAGCACCTGTCGAAACTGCGAATTTATATTCATTCATCGGTAAATCGAATAGCTTTAAAGTCAAGCTAGATAAGGCTTGTGATGCTGCAATCCCTAGTATAAGTCCGCTAATTAAAGATATAGCTCCAACTATTATGGTCTCTGTTACTAATATGCTAGATATTCTTCTTTTTCCCATACCTAAGGTCATATAAATTCCTAATTCTTTTTTACGTTTCTTTATTAAAAAATTACTCGCATATAATATAAGACTTCCTAATATGATGGATACAAATACTGATATACCAGCCAATGCACTAGTTAACGTTTTTATATATGATGAACCTGAATACTTCAGTTCAGTAAGCGCCTTTTGGGACTCTATTGAATTAAAGCTATAAAATATACAAACAGCTAATGTTAGTGTTAAGAAATATATAGCATAATCCTTAAAACTCTTCTTTACATTACTTACGGCAATCTTAGAGTACATTATTATCATCACCTCCAAGCAATGTGATTACTTCGATAATTTTATTAAAGAATTCTTTTCGAGAATCATTTCCTCTTACTAACTCATTAAAGATTTTCCCATCTTTAATAAAAAGGATTCTACGAGCATAACTAGCTGTAAAGGCATCATGCGTAACCATAAGAATTGTTGTCTTTAAATCTTTATTTAGACTCCCAAATCTTTCCAGTAATAATCTGGATGATTTAGAATCCAACGCTCCGGTTGGTTCATCCGCAAGGACTAAGGATGGATCTGTCACGATCGCTCTTGCTGACGCAACCCTTTGTTTTTGTCCACCTGACATCTGATAAGGATATTTGTTTAAAACTTCTTCAATCTCTAAATACTTTGCTACTGCTTTTATTTTCCCATCTATTTCTGAACTTTTTTCACCTTTAATTGTTAACGCTAAAGCAATATTTTCATATGCTGTAAGAGTATCTAATAGGTTAAAATCCTGAAATATAAAGCCTAACTCATTTCGTCTAAATGTATCTAATGCTTTTGACTTTAACCTAGTAATGTCACTATTATTAATGATGATTTTTCCTGTTGTAATATGATCGATTGTTGAAATACAGTTAAGAAGTGTCGTTTTACCACTTCCTGAAGGTCCCATGATTCCAACGAATTCCCCTTCATCTACTTTAAAGCTGATATTATCAATTGCCTTTGTTACGTTATCTTTATTTCCATAATACTTTTCAATTTTTTCAACACTTAATATGGTTTTCATTTGTAGCACTCCTTTTGGTAACACTCCTGTTTTGACTTCGTCTTATGTAACTAATTTTATCCGGTTATATTTGTAGTATCGATGGAACTACATTACATTAACATTACATTTTCGTAATGTTTCACAAAAGAAACCCTCGACTCATGAATAAGCCAAGGGAAAAATAATGAAAGAGAATTTTGTTTTAGGCACAGTTCCTAAGTAGAAGCTGGATTTGAGTTAATATTTTAGACACAAAAAAGTTAAATCTATGCTAATTTTTTAGCCATATCTTCTATTGGAGGTGCACTACATCCCTTAACGTACAGGAAATTGGCCTTTTCTTTATAAAATTTTGCTTAGCGTACGAAATTCGCGTTTTGTTGGTGCTACCCCATCGCTATCGAGCTAAGGTTTTGAAGTACCCCCTAAATGAAAATTTTCTTTCTCTACAGTTAGTTATTTTGAGAAATCAGCTCATTTTTTTGTTTTGGGGGTGTTTACTTTTCTTAAGTTGATGGGCATGAAAATTGTACGTTTAGACACATTTTAGACACAAAATAACCGGTTCCCTGTACGCTAAGGAATCGGTTATTTATTTTACTACTTTTTTATGGAGTTTTTGTCTCGTAATGGTCTTAAATTATCGAAATTTGTTTTTTGATTTAAGTTCCACACATAATCACCTGTCAATGTAATATGTTCCCAACCAAGTGGAGATATATGTTGTAAATATTCTTCTGGAATGTCCACTCCTTTTGCACGCAAAGCCTAATCGATTGGTCGCTCCACGTTGTTTATTTATAAGTTGCAATTCTTCATCAGCTATTGTGTTGTAGCGTAGAATTTCTCTTTCTTCCATATATTCAGGAATTCCATAGAAACCTTCTCTTTGTGATGTAGTTAGAAGTTCTCTCGTTTTCAAATTCTTATTCTCCTTTGTACATTATTTTATTAGAAACTAACGGTTTTCTTGTTTAGAAAGGGATAGTCCCAAGTGGAGCATGAAACATTTCTTTTGGATAGATGCAAACAACACATTCTAATCTAATTTTCTTTATCAATTTTCTCAATCGGATTATGATGAGCATTGAACCGACATTAATTTCTTGCTCAGAGTTAATACTGTAATTGAAAAGAATTTAAAGATTCTATCTCGAAAAAAAGCAAGAAATGTCAAGAGATATAACATGCTGTGTGCTACATTTAATTGCGAAAGGAATATCGTTGATGAGCAATAGATCGAATAGGAATTTAGAAATTGTAATTCCAATACTTGTTTACATTCAAGCCAATTTACATGAGGACTTAGATTTAAAGGTTGTTGCCAAAAAGGCAGGATTATCACCATTCCATTTCCATAGAATGTTTAAGAATGTGGTAGGAGAAACATTAAAACAATATGTTCTTCGAATTAAGTTAGAAAAAGCAGCATTTGCTTTGAAATATTGGGACGAAAAAATTCTTTCTATATCCAATGAATTGGGATTCAAGAATCCAGAATCATTCACAAGAGCGTTTAAGAGAGAATTTCAATATACTCCAAAAGATTATAGACAACAATTTCGTAAAGGGGAATTGAGTTTGGAAGAAAGACATTCTTTTCTGAATCAAATGACAAATGTATTTGAAATATCACCCGTAACACTGAAACATGTAAGTCCAATTGATGTTGCTTTTATACGAAACACCGGTCTGTACGAAGATGTGGATACGAGACTATTTCATAAACTGATTCAATGGGCAAAAGACAAAAAAATCTATCGGAATGATTGTTTTTTATTAGGAGTTGGTCATGATGCGCCTACTATTACACCAAAAGAATTACTACGATTTGATTGCTGCATAGAAGTCGATCAACCTTTTCATTCAGAAGGAAAAATTAGTTACCAACAATTAGAAGGTGGACAGTTTGCGACTGTTACGTATGTAGGGCCTTATGGGATGAATATGAAACACGCTTACCAAAAATTATATCAAGAAATTCAACATAATAAAAACATTGAGTTTGTGGGGCTCCCTGTAGTAGAGATTTACAGGACAACAACAATCAACCCATCATACAAATTAAATCAAACGGATATTTATGTACCGATTAGAGTGAAATAAGGAGGAATTAGGGGATGTTAATTACATTTCAGATGGATATTCAAGCACCTATTGAAAAAGCTTTTTCATATTTAGAAGATCCAGAAAAACAAATGAAGTGGATTCAGGGATTGGAAGGAACAGAAAATATTACAACATTTAATCCAGCTAACCCTGTAGGTACTAAATTTAAACAGCGTCTACGTGAAAGAGGTCGGGTTCAAGAGTACGAAGGTCAAGTGATTGCGTACAAAAAAAATAGTCTCTTAGGAATCCAGCTGCATCTTCCAGCGTTTTTAATTGAAGTCAAATATCAGCTTGAAGTACTAACTGATAAAAGTTGCAGACTATTTTTGACTGAAAAAATAGAAGCTAAAACTCTATTCAGTAAAATCATGAATTTTCTTTTACGTGGGATTATTAAACGGACAATAAAGAAACAAATGATTCTCTTAAAACAAAGTGTGGAAGGAGCAACTGTGCTGGAAAGTGCAGAATAGATTCCAATAAATGTATTTCAAAAGTAATAATACAGAGGTTTTTCACCTCTTTGTTTCTTCAAGTTTCCGCTGATTGATCGCTCGATAAAGAGAACCTTGTGATATGCCAGTTCCTTCTACAATTTCTTTAATGGAGTATTCTTTACTATCATACATACGTAAAGTAATTGAGAGCTTTTCTTTTTCTAATTTGGATCTACCTAACTTTTTTTCACGATTTTTACTGGCTTCCATTCCTTCTTTTACCCGTTCCGCAATCAAATTTCTTTCTAATTCTGCGATAACACACATCTTCTGTAACATAGCCTTACCTGTAGGAGTTCCTGTATCCATATTTTCTTTCAGTGATACGAACTGAATCCCTACTTCTTCGAAATGTTGGATAATATTTAAAATATCTAATGTTTTACGACCTAAACGTGAAATACTTTCAACTACAACGGTGTCGTCTTTTCTTATCATATCAAACAATTTTATAAGACCCTGTCTGTCTCGAATTGTTCCAGTGAATTTTTCTTTAATAATAATTTTTTCACATCCCTATTCAGTAAGTGAATGAATTTGACGATCTAGATTTTGGTCAAAAGTAGATACTTGGGCATAACCAATAATCATATGTTATCTCCTGTACAACGTATATGATTTTATTGTACCGAAGGTCCATTTTTTGTAATGCAGAAACCCTTATAAATAAAAAGGAGTGCTTTTAATATGTACAAACTCAAAACAACAGAAACTAACAATAGTGTAATTGAATTTATTGAAAGTGTTGAAAGTCTTAAAAAACGAGAAAACGCATATCAATTATTAGATATATTTACTGAAACAACAGGCTATACAGCAAAGATGTGGGGACCGAGCATTATCGGCTTTGGTACATACCATTATAAATATGCATCCGGTCATGAGGGAGATGCCCCATTAGTAGGCTTTTCCCCCAGAAAAGCTAAAATTAGTCTATATTTTGCAGTTGGTGACCCTAGGCGAGAAGAACTATTAAAAAGCTTCGGAAAATACACATCTGGAAAATCGTGTATTTATATTAATAAAATAGCAGACATTGATAGTAATGTTCTAAAAGCGCTAATCAAACAATCTGTAAATTTTTTGAAAGAAGAGTATCCAAATCATTAATGAAATTTATGGAGAAAATTAAGAAACAGGTATTTTGAACACACATTAAAATACCTGTTTTTAGGATAGGATTTGAAGGGAATTTCAGAACATGGTAATCATATTATTCTGATTATGCCTTAGGAAGATTATGAAGGTGCTCTTTTAGGGGTACGGAAACGATTCAAAGAATAACCCGCCACATCAGAAAAAACTTCCAATTTCAGCGGGTGATTTTTATTATACTTTTATAAGATTCCCATAAAAAAACAGCTACCGCCTATAGCGATAGCTGCGCTATTCATTACTTCGCGCTCACAATCTTATAATAAGAACGAACTGTTAAGAAGTAATATCCGATATAAATAACGCTATACACACCGATACTCATTAGTAATGGAATCAGAATTTCATTTGGCATTACTGTCTTTAATCCTTTTAATGCAAATAAGCTGTGGCAGATTCCTACTAATAATGGAATCGCGAAGATAAAGCCTACTTGTTTTGCAATCGCTCTTTTCATTTCTTGTTTTGTAACTCCAACTTTGCGGAGTACTATATAGCGATTACGGTCTGCACTTGCTTCTGTTAATTGTTTGAAGTAAATGATAGAACCTGTTGCTAGTAAGAACACTAGACCTAAGAAGAGACCGATAAACATCATTAACCCTGTTGCTTCCAGCATCTCGTGGAAACCAGTGTAGAAATCATTGAAAGGTTGTTTAAATTCTGTTTCCCCAGTTCCAACTGGCATCGCTTTCCTTAATTTCTCCGTTAGTACTTTACCATTCTTTTCATCTTTTACATCGATATTTTTAACAATACGTGTCTCAGATACTTTTTTTGCACTGTTATATACTTTATCTGGTACAACAACGAATAATTCACCTAAGTTCGTTAGAGTACGCCCTTCAGCACCTTTAATCGTCAATGCCTTTGTTTCATTTCCTATTGGGAATACAGCTTTGTTCCCTTTATATACCGGACTGAATTCATGACCTTCAATATACAAACCATCATATACAAAAGCTTCATCAGCAGCTAAATTTACTGCATCTACATCCATTTTCTTTGCTATTTGATTAAATGCTGATTGCGATATAAGCTGATATTGCTTGGTAATTGAATCCAGTTTATTCCTACCCATATCTACTTTTTTTCCTTCAAACTTCCCTGTCACAGGAACCATTTCTATTTCGAATTGGTTCGTTACAGGATGGCTCTGTTTCTCTTCATCCAAAATCGCATTTACTTTCTGATCAAGTACCGCATCTTTTTTCTCGTAAGAATAACTGTATGGTGCAAAAGATCTCACTTGTTTAAACGTATTGTAATACAGCGTTACAGATGTACCAACTGCTGTTAATGTGACTGCACTTAATATCGCAATTGTCGCAAGTGACTTCGCATTTCCTTTAATACGATATAGTAACTGTGATGTCGTCACTATGTTCATGCTATTATAGAAAGATGATTTATTATGTCTTGCACGTTTCAACACAAATACAGTAAAGAACATAAATAGTAAGTACGTTCCTAATACTGTCGCAAGTAAAATATACAGTGCAACTATCATAAAGTCCGCATACTTAACTGCTTTATCATACATCAGTGATAAGAAATAACCTGAACTAATTAAAAATACTGAGATCAACGCCATAATCACTGACCCTTTTGGCATTTCTTCTCCTTCACGTTCCGCATGGAAAAGCTCAATCAGTTTAAAGCGGTAAATTAAACGATATCCTTGAAGTGATGTGTACAATATAATCACCATAAAGATAATTGCTGTATCAACAATCGCGGACATCGGTACTTCAAAGTGAACATTTAAGTTTAATCCCATCATACTTACTAGTAGTTCAAGGAATAATTTTGAAAGCACACTCCCAATCGCAATTCCAATTACTAATGACATTAATCCCATTAACATATTTTCATAAAACAGCATTTTACCAATTTGTCTTTTACGAATACCTAATAAAGAATATAATCCAACTTCTTTTTTACGCTTTCGTGTAAAGAATCCGTTAGAGTATATAATAAATACCGCTACGAAAATAATAAGCATTACACTTGAAGCTTGGAATCCCCCACTAATTTTCTTGGAGCCTTCCGCGGCTTTTTCCATTTGTGAATTGTACTGAAGTGCCTTAAATGTAAAATACATAACGATGCTAAAGATCATAGATGCAAAGTATAAAAAGTAATCTTTAAAGTTCCGCTGTATGTTGCGGAGAGCAATACTAGATAATGTCATCTGCCATACCCCCAGAAATTGCAGACATTACGTCGACTACTTGTTGGAAGAATTGTTTACGAGTTAATTCTCCGCGGTGTAATTCTTTATATAACTCGCCATCTTTAATGAAGATAACTCGCTTGCAGTAACTTGCTGCAAACGCATCATGCGTTACCATTAAAATGGTTGAATTATCATGTTCATTTAACAACTTCATACTTTCCAATAAATCTGTTGCTGATTTTGAATCAAGTGCTCCTGTTGGCTCGTCTCCAAAAACCATACTCGGATTCGTAACGATTGCACGTGATGCCGCGCAACGCTGTTTCTGTCCACCAGATACTTGATAGGGGAACTGATTTAAAATATGATCAATACCAAATTTCTTCGCGATTTCAAGAACGCGGCGATCAATTTCACTTGCCTTCACCCTTGATAACGCAAGAGGTAAAGCAATATTCTCTTTCACCGTTAACGTATCTAATAAGTTATAATCTTGGAAAATGAATCCTAAATGATTACGGCGGAATAATGCCAGCTTATCATCATTCATTTTCACAATATCTTTTCCCTCAATTAAAATTTCACCATTCGTCGCATTATCAATCGTAGAAAGAACATTTAAAAGAGTCGTTTTACCAGACCCAGAAGGTCCCATAATGCCAACAAACTCGCCCTCTTTTACTTGCAAGTTAATACCTTTTAACGCTTCAAATTTATTTCCACCTGTATCGTATACTTTTTTAATTTGTTTCGCCTCTAATACTGTCTTCATTTCTATCCTCATTTCATCTATTCTCTATTTTCATTCTATAATCTCTACTCTTGCCACTATCAATGCTTCCTACATAACATGCCAGTTTTATAAGGCCTACTAACAGAAGAAGCGTAAATTTAACTTTACGAATGAAAGTACTTTGTTACTATAGCATTGGGAAATCGTACTAACTATTGATTCTTCTTACATAAACATTACAATTATGTAAGGTTAAAAAATCACCCTATATAATTAGGCATAGCATGCCGGATGGGGCTATTTTTTTCCTGAAATTCTATTTGCAAAGTGGTCATATAATGGATTCGGTCCTGTTATAAAAACTTAAAAAGTCTCTTCAGAATATACTTTGTACCCTTAAAAATGAACATGCCAAATATACCTCAATCGGCCAAATTTCAAAAATTATGCACTTAAACTATATGAAGAAGGAAATATGACAGTAAAACAAATTTGTGAAATTACCAATGTTTCAAGATCTTCTTTATATAGGAAACTACAAGATAAAATATAAGAAAAAACACCCGCCTAAATTGAAAAAATTTTCAGTTGTAACGGGTTATTCTTTGAATCTTTTCCGTATCCTTAAATGGTCGATTCTTCGTAAAATACCAAAAAAAGACCGTCACAGTATTGTGACGGAAAAATGGAAAAATTTTATTAAATTATTACTATTATTATTTATTCGTAGCTTTTAAAGCATCTATCACTATTTTGGTGGCTTCTGCAATAAGTTTATCATCGTATTTAGCATCCTCTTTATCATGATTAGAAAGTATCGCAAGAACAATTGGCTTTTTATTTGGTGGCCAAATAATTGCGATATCATTTCGGGTTCCATAAGATCCTGAGCCAGTCTTATCGGCTACTTCCCACTCTCCTGGAACTCCAGCACGAATTAAGTTGCCCCCCGTAGTATTCCTTTTCATCCAATCTATTAATAATTCCCGTTTCTCAGTTGAAAGTACATCTCCTAGGGCGAAAGCCTGAAGACTAGTAGCTAATGCCTTGGGGGTACTAGTATCATGAGTGTCTCCTGGATGCACTTCGTTTAATTCTGGTTCAAAACGTTCAGGATTTGTAACAGTATCTCCTATTGCTCTCAGTGATTTTTTGAATTCACTAGGCCCACCTAATTGTTTAAGAATAAGATTTTGTGCAGTATTATCACTATATCGAATGGAAGCATCTGCAAGCTCTTTCAGAGTCATACCTGTATCAACATACTTTTCTGTAATTGGATTGTAATTAACAAGATCTTCGCTAGTATACACAATTCTTTCATCTAGATCTTCTATTGATTTTTTTTGTAAAAGTACTCCCACAGCTAGAGCTTTGTGGGTAGATGCGTATGCAAACCGTTCATCTGATCGATAAGTAACGGTTTGATTCGTACCAGTGTCCAATGCATAAATACCGAGTTTAGCATCAAATTCTTTTTCAAGTTTAGTAAAAGAATGATTAACTGTATTTTCTTGCTTGGTTTGTTTAGGTGGTTCAGATTGAGTATTACTATTGGAACAGCCTATAAGCGTTACACATGAAAGAAATAATACAGGTACAACCTTTTTGTAATGTGAAATGTTAAAAAACTTGTTTAAGACTATCATAAATTTTCAACCTCTTTCAAGAATATATGGATTTTGTCTAGGTATTCTAAATACCGATGCAATTAAAGAGTGTATAGGATAACACTCTTCTTGCATCTCTCTTATCATAAAATGAGCAAACTATCATGAACACCTGTTTTATACGTATACTTAATAGACAATCTAAGTAACAAGTTTGTTCCATACATTTAAAAATATTTTCAATCGGCTGGAAATAGGTATAGTGCTGAAATCATGACACAAAATGGATTTATAATTATTATACTAGGAAGTATTATCAGCCTATTTTTAAATAGCCCTTCCACTGTAATACTTTTAATTATGGGATCTATGCTATTACTAATAATCAGTATGTTTATAAGAGTGGAGAATAAGCTAAAAAAACTGGAAGAACCATGTAGCTAAAATTTTTGTATAGAGTATTTGTGAAGCTTTATAAAAAAGTTCGATCAAAAATACTTTGCAAACTTATATTGAACGATAAAAAAACGAATCTTTTTCAAAATAGGTTCGTTTTTTTTGAATGGACATTCCATTTTTAAAAGATGTTTGATTAAAACCCACTTAGAATTTCTTAATTAAAGGAGATAGAATATCGCAACTTTTTTATAAACACCGTGACTTTATTTAAAAGCGACATTAGAAAGAATAACGCTTTTTTGTACTTAGGGGGAGTGAAATTTCTTAAGTTGATGGGCATGCAGCTGTACCCCTAATAGAAATTATTAAGTAAATATTGATGTAAATTTAGTGAAAGAGCTCTTCACTTTAGCATTCTGAAGAGCTTTTTCATTAATTATAAATATACGAGCGTGTATTGATTTTTATTTTCCCAAAATAATTACATGAAAATCTATTATTTCGAACTATCCCATGACCCATCTGAGTTAAAATAGTACCATTTGCCATTAATTTGTTGCCAGCCTGTTTGCATGGCTCCAGAAGAATTGAAATAATACCAAATACCATTAACTTGCTGCCAGCCTGTTTGCATAGCTCCAGAAGAATTGAAATAATACCAAATACCATTAACTTGCTGCCAATCTGTTTGCATGGCTCCAGAAGAGTTTAAATAATACCAAATACCATTAACTTGCTGCCAATCTGTTTGCATGGCTCCAGAAGAATTGAAATAATACCAAATACCATTAACTTGCTGCCAATCTGTTTGCATGGCTCCAGAAGAGTTGAAATAATACCAAATACCATTAACTTGCTGCCAATCTGTTTGCATGGCTCCAGAAGAGTTGAAATAATACCAAATACCATTAACTTGCTGCCAATCTGTTTGCATGGCTCCAGAAGAGTTGAAATAATACCACTTGCCATCAATTTGTTGCCAGCCTGTTATAATGTCGTCTGTTGGTTGAGAAAGGTTATTATAATACCCCTCAACACCATTTACGAATGAATCCCATAGTCCATTATTAATCATGTTAGCAGGACAGTTTTTACCACTCCATCTTTGGTGTTTTACGATATTATTTAACGGTACACCCGTTTCTTTCATTAAATAAGCTACAAGTTTCTTAGCGTTATTTACTGCTTTACTGTAGTTACCGTCTCTGTTAACTGCGATTTCAATTGCAATAGATTGTCTATTACCTGGACCATCACCGTCTCCTGCGTGCCACCCGTTCTCGTTTAATGGTAAGTGTTGATAAATCTCTTTATCGTCTACTGTAAAGTGCCATGATGCAGTTCGGTCTGTGTTCCCTACTGCTTGGTTATATAGATATTGAGCGTGGTTTCTAGCACCTGCTCCTACACTTGTATTATCAGTCTCATGAATTGTAATATACTTTGGACTCATGTAGTTTTGAGGACGAATATTATCGTTACCTACTGGAACAATCCATTCAGTGAATGGAACACCATTTATTGTACTAGAGATTCTAGGTGATGCGGAAGACAGACTACGTTTTGTTCTGTTGGAATTGTTAGGAACAGTTAATGTACCCGTTTCTTCATGAATACCTTCTGAACGTTGAAGACTGTCTGCTTTCTTATTATCGACAGTACCTCCACCACGTCCGTCTACCCCTCCAAAACTAGCTTCAATACTTTTTATAGCCTGTTCATCTGATGCTTGAAGTTGGTCTGTTTTACCTTGTTCTTGAACGCTTGTAGGTTGCTTATTGTTTACTGATTGTTGTTCCTCTGCAAATGATGCTAATGGTGAGGATAATACCGTTAATCCTGCTGTTAATGCTACTACTTTTTTGTTAAATTTAATATTCATTTCTACTTTGGTATATCTCACTATTTTAATAGATATACCTTCCTCCTTGTACTTCTTTTAGTGTGAATAATAGTTTAAATAATGGTAGTCTGAATCAAAAAAATAACGACTTGATTTTTCATTTCATATAATTAACTGAAATCTATAGGTCCTCCTAGATATGTCAATATTTCAGAGTTATAACACAACATTAGGGCTCCTCCCACAACTAAGACCAATGAAAAGAAAATCCAACACAGATTTTTCTTCATAATTGTTTAAATCTATATTGGGGAGCGTTTCAAACAAATATCGAAGAGAATGATAAGGACTTAAATTGTTCTCTTTTGCAGTTTCAACCACACTATACATGATGGCACTCCCTCTAGTACCTTCGGAAAAATATAATTTAAATAACATAAATAACCTTTAATATACGAAACTATAACATTTTACTTTATATCCCGTTTGTTTTCTATGAAATTCACAAATCTTTCAAAAATCCTGATTACAAATAAAAAGAGACTTCAAAACACATAAGTCCTTTTTTATGTTGGTTTGGAATAAAGTTTGATCAAACCTCAGGAGTTTTACCGTGACAGCTTTATCTAATGATGCAAAACGGTGCAACCTTTTTGCAAACAGTTAAACTTTATTCAAAACAGTACGACTTTATTTCAAAGAAACAACCATGTCATGTATCTTAGTATTTAGGAACTTCTAATATACTCTTTTTCTTCCCATCATATACTATAGCTGTTTTTGCTTTTATATTCTCATTGTTATATGTAAAATCTTGGTTTGAGAAATTCACAATCACTTTCATGTTTTTTCCGAATGTCGTACTTTGAACTTGCCGATCTTCAGACAATACTTCAAAATTAGTCATTGGTTTTGTTACGGCTTTCTCATGAAATGGAGACCATACTTTCAAATAAGAGGTAATGATGGATTTACTTTTCTCCCATTCATTTTTATCAATATGATATAAAGGTGGTACATTATACAACATTTCAGATAACATTCTATTTCCTATCTCATCCTTAATTCTAAAACTTCCCCATGCCCATTGGTGAGTAGTAATAATTGAATCATTATATACAAGTTTATATAACGGAATTGAATATACAGGATTATTATAAATATTTTTATAAATAGGTTTGATTGGTATGGTTTTGGCATTCGTTTCTGGAATAGCGCCATCTGGTGAAGTGGATTTATATCCGCCTACATAATATGGGCTCTGTTTATCTTTCATATCAGAGTCGGGCCAAATCCCAGGCGTTTCAATTCCATGCGCAAAGGCAATTATATTACTAGCAAAGTCATTCCCACCTTCTGATCCGACTACCATATGTTTTTCTTCGCTAATATATTTCATTCTTTGCAGTCTTGCTTTTACATCTTGTTCCTGAGTAGTAATGTGATTTGGAGAATAATCATCGTAAATTTCGCCTGTAGCATCACAATCGACAAACCAAGAATTAAACGGTATATTATTTTGTAAAATATCACCTACACGTTCTTGCACACTAGGTAAAGATAAAGTTGGATTTAACTTTCTTCCTTTTCCTAAGAATCCTCCTATTTTTACTCCTTTTTCATTCGATATTGTGGCATTTTCATATAAAGTTTTATCTTTAAAAGAAGCAGTATTCCAATCTCTATTTCCAACTTCATGAATCGAGTGATATGAATCATAAGGACCGATTAAATACCCCATTCTATTTGCTTCTTCTACCATTTTGGGATTCATTAATCCATTAGCCCAATTAGGTAAACCTATCCATGCTTTTTTAACATTCGATTTCTTCATATCAACTAAAACATCTGTTGTTTCTTTCTGTTCCCATTTACTTACTTCATCCACTGCATCTGTTAACTTACTCTTAATTAATCCTTTGTTCAGTGTATACAGTTCTTGTTCACTTAAGTTTTGGATTCCTTTTTTCAACAATTCATTTATTACAGTATCTGGATTGTTAAAAATATCTTTATTATAAAGTTGTTCTAATTTTAATACCTGATTTATCGCATTAACTATTACTTTTTGCTGGCTTTTATCAATAGCTTTTTGATTCTTTATATCTTGCATAACAGTTTCAAAATCTTTTGAGCCATCTTCCGTATTTTCTTGTAACAACTGTGCAATCCAATTTGTAAATGTCTCATCCATTTTTTGTGTGAATTTATCCCACTTGATATTTTCTACTGAAATCCCACTGTGGTCCCAAAAATAAATATGAGGAGCACCATATAATTTTTTAATGTTCGGATTTGTTTTTGCTTTTTCTTCTAGTGTCTTAAATTCTCCCTGTTCTTTTATATAATTTTTATAAATATTTGCCATCGAGACAGGGTTTTTATCAGTTAGATACAATCTGAATCCATATTCTTTATTCTTATTAATAGAAGGATATTGATGTGTAAAACTAAACTGTATATCGGAATCAGCAGTGAAATGAATATTATCATTATACATATTGTCAGCTATATACATAATGGAATATTTAGATTTATTCAATGCAAAGAATCTCATAGAAAAACGTTCTATGAATGACATGTCTTGATCTTTTAAATATTCTTTCCAGTTTGGGTCATTGCTAGGTATATTTTTTCCTTCCCATAATGGTAACGTATAGCTGTCCGCACTTACTTTAGGCCATGTAAATTCATTAGCTCCTTCAGACTTAGTAGATTTTAACTTAATACTTAAATAGGATTCTTTCTTTTCAATCTTCACATCTATTTGGTCATCTGGATAATTCCAAGATATACAATCATGTTTTTTTATTAGATTTGTTATTTTTTTCTTCGGTAGTGGTAAGGAAGCATTTTCTCTCACACCATCTTTTTCCACAAAAATTTCACCGGTTTCAGGATTCACATCAAAAGTAAAATTTTTGTATTGAGAAACTACGTTTTGTCCCTTTGTTGTAATATCCTTTTGTTGCGCATAACTCAGGGATGGTAATGTAAGACATATTGAACTCATCAAAATTGGAATGACTAGCTTGTTCATTTTTTTATTCATACTTATAAACCTCCTTTTTTGTATTTCTATCATACAAATACATTGTGACATGAATGTGACAATGTATTTTATTATTATTTAGCTTAATGATGAGTGGATCAAAAAAGAACGAATTCTTGCCGTGCCCCCTCAAGTCTCGAATGATCCTCACGCAAAAGAGACTTGTCCATGACAAGCCTCTTCCCCGCCCTATTTGTTTATACTATTCTCAACAAGCCCAGTGGCATCCTCTAATGTGCGTTGCATACTATCTGCACGTTGGTCCGTCATATTTTGATCACGTACAGCTGCTTCAGCTACTTGTATTTTTTGCTCTAATGCTTTCACTGGTTCATTCTTGTATTGCCCTACCTCTGTTCCTACTTGTATCTTTGTTAAGAAATCTTTTGCTCTATTAATCTTTACTTGAAGTTTTTCTTTCGCCGTTTGTGGCTTTTCTTCTGCCACTTTAGAATGTAAAAAGGTTTGATGTGCCGTTTGTAACGATTGATACATTGTAACGATTTCTTCTTTTGTTACCATCATTCTTTCAAACGTTTCTTTTGCACCGTTATACGCTTTTTGTAATGCGGCAAACGCTTTTTGTGAATATTGACCAGGCTTCTCTCCAAATTCGTAAGTACCTGCCAATGTTTCTTTTACCTTATTCATTTCTTCATATAAGTTATCGATCTCTTCTATTTTTATCCGATTATCAAACTCATTATAAGCCGCTTTCACTTCAGAAGGCGTTAGTGCCTTGCTATATAGTCTTGCAAGCACGACTTTTCCATTTAATGGAACACTACCATTACCAGAGCTTGTTGGATCTGCTCCAATCGCAAATGGTACGTTTGGATGATACACTTTCCCCGTTACTCGCTGACTATTTACTTTTTTTCCATCTACATATACTGCAAGCTCACTTCCATTATATGTTCCTGTTAGATGGTATGTGTTATTAGCTTCTAGCTGTACACCAATACGTTTATAACTGCCACCAATATGTGCCCATAATTCTACATAACCAGAACCTGTTGATTCAAATCCAATTCCACCGCTTTCGGTATTTTCCATAATTGCTTGATTGCGAATTTGATTCATAGAAAACACTGCTTCCAGTGTAAAGGAATCCTTTACCTTTTCTTTTTGCTCATTTGAAAATGGAATATATCCATACGTATTATTCCGTCCACTTAATTTCATTACGTGTTTCTTTAACTGTTTCTCATACTCAATTGTTACATTTCCTTTTACACTTCCATTTGCACCAAACGATGAATAATCTTTAAAAGTACCATCTAAAAAGTTCACATCGAATACATCTGCTTTCGGTACTTTCGCATTCGGATCAATTACTTCTGTATTCGTTTCAAATTCTTCACGCAAAGGAGCACTACTTTCATTTCCAAATGAATCTAATGCTGTTACTTCTATGTTATATTCCGTATTAATCTCTAGTCCACCTAATGTAAATGTCAGCTCTTTAGGCACCGGATCCCGGTAGAACTCGGAGAAGGCTAATAGCTGGTTTTTCACCTTTCCTGTTGCTTTCTCTTTTGCTTGCAAACGGTATGAGTGAACGAGTAAATTATCTACAGCTTGCGGAAATGTCGCTGTCACAGATGTCTCTGTTATATTCGAAAGTTTCAGCTTTGCATCTTGTAAAAATGCCGGCTTTTCCTTATCACGATCTTCCGTATACTTAAAAGATTCTTTCTTTGCTGGAAGTTCAACTACCCACGGCTCACCTGTCCAAGAGTTCGTATGAAAATCACGGCGATGAATCGTCACTTTTTGATCGTCTACTTCTACCAATAAACCTTGGCTTAATGTTTCAGCTCCCGGAGGAATATTTCCTTGTACTTTTCCGCTTTCCACTTCCATATAACTAACTGATGATGTACCAACAGACGTAAAGTCTTTTTGGTGAATTGACCTTGGATCATCAAGTGGATAATGAGAATGACCAGAAAACGTTACAGCTTGTGGATACTCTTTTAAGACTTCATTAATTTTGGCACTATCATTTGTCCCCCATTCATGACTCCCGTACACTGTTCCTTTAATTTGCTGATGTAAAAAGACAAAGATTGGCTTATTTGGATCAGCTTGCTTCGCTTTTACTAATTCCTGCTTCAACCAATTAATTTGTGTATCTGAATAATACCCATGTGTCACTCCATTTTCTGGGCTCATCACAAGAAAATGATAGCCTTTTACAGCTTTGTGATAATAGATAGATTCCATTCCTGTTTTTTTAAGAAAACGTTTCTGTGCATCATGTGCCAATAATCCGTTCCAATAATCATGGTTACCTAAAGCATACATAGCAGTTGCATTTTGATTTCCATATTGCTTATAAGTTTGGAAGAAACGATCATACTGCTGCGTCGAGCCACTGTCTGTAAAATCACCAACAACTACAAAAGCATCTTGTCTTGGAGCTACTGCGTTTAATTGCTGCAGCGCTCTTTGAAAACGAAACGTATCATCCGTTCCACTATTTTTAATGTGTACATCACTTAACACCGGAAAAACAAGCTTCTTCTCTGACGATTCTTTCTCTGTTTTTTCTTCTTTTGTTTCCGCAAAACTAGTCCAAGAAAAAGATGTAAATACTAAAAAGAAAACTACTAAAAAACCAATAAGACCTTTCACTTTACACAACATCCTTTTGATCACAAAAATCCTCCTCGCATATATTGTAAAATACAAGAATATTTTAGCGAACCGTTATTAAACTAGTATAAATTAAAGGTAAAAAATGTTAAAAATTTGTAAAACAAAGTAAAAAACCCCGAAAATAAGTCGGTTTCCTGGTTCTGGTGCAAATATATGAAGAAGAACGCGAATAATAGTAGATTCCTAGTGAAATCGTATTTTATGCTATAAGGGGGTTCAACCGCATGCCCATCAACTTAAGGTATTTTAATACCCCAAAGTGTAAAAAACATTATTCTTTCTAAACAAGCTAGATTAGAAAAAATAACGTTTTTGAACATTTCAATTCAAAGTGAACTACTTGATTTATTCGACGGATGAAAATTGGCAGGGCTCCAACTTGGATAACACAATTATTAGGATTGGAATGTTGCTTTCTGACATGAGTTTGGATAAGAGTACTTGAAACACTATATTTTTCTTTGTATTAACGAATTTAATTATTTAACAAATTGTTAAATCTCTCCTATTTTTAGCGGAAAATTATGTGTAACTATTTTTTCAAAACAGAAATAGACTTGATTGTTAACAGGTTTTGACTTAAAAATAACTTCTCCTTTTTTTACATATCCATTTTTTTTCGTAGAACTTTTGAGAAACATCGTTTTTTGAAAAAACATCTAAGCGGATACCCGTATATTTCCGCTGAATTGCTAACCCTTCACAAAAATCTAGAACTGCTTTTCCATAGCCATTGCTTTGTTGATCTGGATGTATACAAAATGAATGTATAACAAAATAAGCTCCTTCATTATAAGACCATTGGATATTTGACCATTCTATAGGTTGCCATTCATCAAGTACAAAAACTCCAACTAACTCAGTTTTATTTTTTAATACATATAATTCCTTGTTTTCTATTTTCTCAGTAAAGTTTGATTAAAAATCCTGTATGATATGCAGGACTTTTTTGTTCCGCAATCGGGCCATTTAATTGAATAAATCTAACCGTTTCTAGAGGAAACGGTCAGATTGACGAGAGAAAGTTTATTCACTCGTATTTCTTTAAAACAATAGCTGCATTATGACCTCCGAAACCAAATGAGTTAGATAGTCCCATATTTATTTTCACTTGGCGAGCAACAGATGGTACATAATCCAGATCACATAATGGATCAGGATTTTCTAAGTTAATTGTTGGAGGAACTATCCCTTCCTTTAAGCTCATTGCTAAAGCAATTGCTTCAACTCCACCAGCTGCCCCTAACATATGTCCAAGCATAGATTTATTAGCTGTTACTGGAATCTGATAAGCTTGTTTTCCAAACAGCTGCTTAATAGCCATCGTTTCAGAGATATCCCCCACTTTTGTACTTGTTGCATGGGCACTAATAACATCAATTTCTTCAGGCGATATATTAGCATTTTTTAAAGCTGATCTCATTGCAAGATAGGCGCCTTTACCTTCCGGATGTGTAGCTACGATATGGTGTGCATCTGAACTTGCACCATATCCAATGACTTCTGCATAAATCTTTGCCTCTCTACGTAAAGCATGAGATAAAGATTCTAAGATTAGAATTCCAGCTCCTTCTGACATGACAAATCCATCTCGATTTTCATCAAATGGGCGACTAGCTTTAGTGGGATTATCGTTTCTTGTTGATAATGCTGTAGCGTTACCAAAGCTTGCTATTGATAAGTCTGTAATAGCTGACTCTGTTCCACCCGCAAATATAACGTCAGCTTCTCCAGAACGAATTAGTCTAAAGGCTTCTCCGATAGCCGTATTTCCAATTGCACAAGCAGAAACAGGTGACATAGAAGGTCCCATCGCATTCCACTTGATACTAATTTGTGCCGCAGCAGCATTAGACATTATGGCAGGTACTAGAGTTGGGCTGACTCTTCTTGGCCCCTTCTGCCTAAGCGCATCAACATTTTCAATCAAGGTTTCAATCCCTCCGATACCTGAACCTACGTATACGCCTAACCTTTCTACATCTATACGATTGAGGTCTAACTTAGAATCTGACCAAGCTTGTTCAGCTGCAGCCAAAGCAAATTGAGAAAAACGATCTAAACGTCTTGCTTCTTTCTTTCCTAAAACTTCATCTGCATCAAAACCTAGGACGATACCCGCAATTTTTGTTTTATGATTGGTAACATCGAAAGTATCGATATTGACTATACCAGATTCCCCTTTAATTAGATTGTTCCAAAATGTTTCGATGTCGTTTCCTATAGGAGAAACTACTCCCATACCAGTAATCACAACTCTTTCCACTTTGCATTCCCTCCAATCAATAATATACTTGTATTTTACAGTCATTTTATCCTATTACAAGGGGGGATTTATCCTAGTATAACTACTACTAGGTTAAATTGATATGATAAGGAATTTTAAAAATGAATAATAAAACTAGGCTTGAAGCTCTGTCGGCATTCTTAAAAGCTAAGCGCGCCCAAATTAGTCCAGAGTCTATTGGTTTGCCTGCCGGAACCCGGAGAAGAACACCTGGGTTACGAAGAGAGGAGGTTGCACAGTTAGCAGGTGTAAGCACCACTTGGTATACATGGCTAGAGCAAGGAAGAGATATAAAGGTTTCTACAATCGTACTTGATTGTATTTCTAATGCTTTGCAATTAAATAATGATGAAACAGACTACTTATATGACCTGGCATTAGAAACAAATTCAGAAATTACAAGTCCAAAAAAGGATCACTCAAAGCTTAGCCCTTCTTTAATACGAATACTAGCTGAATTAACATATTGTCCGACTATCATTACGGATCGACATTGCCATATTGTGGGCTGGAATCCTGCAGCTGCTTATGTTTTTTTAGATTTTGAACAAATACCGAATGATCAAAGAAATTTGATTCGTTTAGTGTTCACTCGAAAAGAATTAAAAGCATTGGCCGTCAATTGGGAACATTTTGTGAAAGGTTTTCTTGCTATTTTCCGTACCTATTATGGACGCTATTTAGACGATGAATGGTACAGCCAGTTTATTAAAGAAATGAGTCATTCACATTCAGAATTCCAGGATTTATGGCAAGAAAGTCAAGTGAGTAAGGCTCCAGACATGATAATTGAATTCAGACATGCTAAAGCAGGCAAAATGTTGTTTAATTTAACTTCTCTTCAAGTTCAAGGTGATATGGATTTACGGTGCAGTATCTATACGCCAGTAGAGGAAACAGATACAGAGAATAAATTAAAGCGATTAATGAAGAGGGTTTCCGTTGAAAATTAATAAAGTAAGTTCATTACATTAGCGAAATGATACTGATTACTGAACAAAGTCATTATTCCTTATGGGAAAAGAGTTAACTTTACTGTTGCCCTTTTGTTCTATGGGTGGATGGCGTTAGTTGAAGGAAAATAAGCTAATTTGCATTCGGATTTCTATTTTCGGTATTCCATTATAGGGCGCTTTAATTGAGCAAGAATCACAAAAATTATCAAACTTTTTTATAAAAGGATGATTCAATTGAATATAAAAAAAGCGTGTTTTAATCAATTTTTTCAAAACACGCTTTTTCTATTTGTTCTTTTATCAAGGTTTATTAAGTTAATTTAATCAAACTTTATTCCAAGGCTACATTTGTTAAAGAAAGACTTGCTAAAAGATTAATTTAAAATAACTAAGAGTTGGTACTATGCAATTAGAATTATACATACTTTCAAGCTCTGATTTTGTTACCCATTTAATATCGCTTACTTCATCTTTTTGAAGTATGGTTTCTGTAATTTCAAAGCTTTGGTTAAAAAGCCATACATCATAAAAATCATTGTAAACATCCCTGCGTTCGCTCTCTATCAGTTTTCCATTAGACCGAGACAAGTTAATCCCGATTTCTTCTTTCACCTCTCGTACAGCACCATCAAGGCTATTTTCACCTACTAATATAGAGCCACCTGGACATTCCCATAGATTAGGATGAGGTTTATCAGGATGTCTTTTCGTTAGAAGAATTTCACCTTTTTTATTTCTTATCCAGACATGGACAACTATATGATAATTACCAACTGCTAACGGAGTACCACGTACATGAGTTTTATTTGTTTTATTTCTATTTTTATCGTAAACATCCCAAACCTCCATAAATGCGCTCCTAAATTCAGTGGTTCAATTCAATATCTCGGAAAAATTCTACAATCCTTCTTCGACTAACCTGTCCCATTAGTTGAAGAATCTTAGAAATGATACTGAGAAAAGAATGTAACCTACTTAAATTTTTCGAAATGATTAGTTACCCAATTTTTGTTATTTTCAACAATATACTGTTCTGCATGAATTAATTTTTTTACAAGTTCTTTTTTAGTTAATTTGGTTCTGGTGCGAAAATGTTAGTTAGAAACATAGAGTAACAATTTCCTCTATATTTCTAGCTTATGAAGATAAACCAAATAATTTATGAATAAATTGTTTTTGAATTTGGACAGACTTGTTCTGAACAAATTTTCCTTTTCCATATCAATCACACACCTTTTTCTAGAGTAATGCTATCAGTATGTCCAAGTTTAAGAGATTACTTGCAAAAGTTTTAGAGTTTTTGCACCAGAACCCTCATTTTTAAGGACACAAAATATTTTAAGAGTTTTTTAGCTTATATGAACGAAAGTTTATTTTGTTTTCGCTCTTAAGTTGATGGGCATGTATGGTGACCCCTATGTTGTTCAATAATAGCGCTCTTTTCTGGAACAACAACATTTTCTATTAATGATTTTTCATCCACTCTGATTTATTCAATATATAGTGATTGTATAATTCGCTTTCTATTGTCTGTTGACTCAGATAAGTAAATCCACATTTTTCAATAACTTTATTTGATGAAACGTTGTTAATTAAAGCTACTGCGTTAATGACATCTAAATTTGTATTTGTAAACAAATAGTTAATCAATCCTGTAGACGCTGTAGTAGCGTATCCTTTCTTTTGATATTCACTTGAAATGGCATACATAATTTCTCTATTCGGTGAAGGTAGCTCATCTTTAATACCTGTACAGCACCAACCAATAAATTCATCCGTTTCCTTAACAAATACCCCTAGTTTTAAAAAATGACCATCTATGTTTGATGTATTTACAGCGGCATCAAGAAATGCTTTATTTGCTGGTATTTCATAATTGGTAACCCAATCTACCCTTTGTTCTTTTGTTGATTTCCAGTCTGGCAAGAACTTAAATATTTCGGGTTGATTTGAAATTCTGTATATACTATCTGCATCTTTAATGGAAAACTCTTGGAGATAGATATCTCCGCAATCTATTCTAAATAATCTTTCTGATGTTTTATGCTTCATAACTCTTCCCCTTGTAAGTCATATTTTCATTACTTCTTTTATTGAGCAACCTTATTCCATTTAACTCCCTTTTCCTTAATAACAATTATCTCAAAATTTAATTATTTATACAATCACATATTCCATAATATGGACGTTTAACGGAATAACTTATTACCACTCCACAGTTCCTTAATCTATCTTTCAATTCAGATGTTCTTTTCCTTTTCACTATAAAAACACCCCTTTAGATAACCATCTAAAGGGGTAGAGCATCGCAACGTTTTTATAAACGTCGCGACTTTATTTTAAATCCACAATTATCCCTTAATGTACAGAGAATCGGCTTTTTCTATGCGAAAAATCGCTTAGCGTACGAAATTCGCGTTTTGTTGGTGCTACCCCATCGCAATCAAGCTAAGAAAAGTAAATACCCCCAGAACGAAATTTTGTGCTAACTTGTAGCAAAAAAGCTCATTTTTTCGTTTTGGGGTAATTCTGAATTCTTAAGTTGATGGGCATGTGGCGGTACCCCTGTTAAGAAACTTTGCAACAGAACCAATAAAACAAATAACCGGTTCCACAACATGCAAGAAACCGGTTAAAATATATCTAATTTATCTCTGAACTTAAAATTTATTTTCAACATGGTAAGGCTTATTAACTAGCAATCATGACTCCATTATCTGCAAATTCATACCATTTTTTATCAATAAACAATTTGCCAGTAGCCATAGACCCATTTTGATTTAGATAATACCAACTGTTTCCTTCTTTTAGCCAGCCAGTAGCCATCGATCCATTTTGATTTAGATAATACCAACTTTTCCCTTTCTTTAGCCAGCCAGTACCCATCGATCCATTTTGATTTAGATAATACCAACTGTTTCCTTCTTTTAGCCAGCCAGTAGCCATCAATCCATTTTGATCTAGATAATACCACTTTCCATTTTCATATAACCAGCCTGTTTTTGCTTCTCCGTTATTTTCTAGGTAATTCCAACCTATTCCATCATCTATCCAACCTATTGCCATTTCACCGTTGTCTTTAAAGTAATAACGTTTTCCATCTACCCTTGTCCATCCTAATGCCATCTCTCCATTGTCTTTTAAGTAATACCATTTCTCATTTATCAGTTTCCAACCGGTCAACATCTCACCGTTATCTTGAAGGTAGTACCACTTTTCATCGACTAGCATCCAGCCAGTTTGCATTTGCCCTGTATATTCATCTAAGTAATACCATTTGCCGCCTTCGTACAGCCAACCAGTAGCAAGTTCTAATGTTTCAGCATCAACATAATACCAATGGCTTGTCCCATTCAACTCTATATAATTCCAACCAACTGGAGGAGCTTGTAATGTAATGTCACCATCACTTAAATCTTCCAAACTCTCATAATCTGCAAGCTCGATTTCTTCATATACATTAGAATTATATGCCACTAATGATTTATACCAAGGAGAAATCTTATGAATTGCCCACGTACCGATTTGTTCATAATTGAATTCACTTTTATAAATAGCCTCATATCTTTTGGTTTGTTCATTATAGTTTAAGTATATAATTTGGTATTGTTCTTCTTCCTCTTCATTTAAATAAGGAAGACTATATTCTACCTGAAGTACTTCACCTTTTTTTGGTTTTACGATTTCTTCATTTACCTCAACACGAATTTGAACGTTGATTTCTTTACCAAAGAGCACCTCGTTTGGCGTCACATGAACACTTTCAATCCAATCAATATGTTTTGTTTCCGCACCTACTTCTTTACTAAACACCACGCTCATCATAACCATGATTACAAGCATCATCGCTTGCATCAAAATTTTTCGCATCATACCCATATGTATGTAGCCTCCTGCATCCATAAAATTGTGACTTGTCATTCCACCCTGAAATTTTTTATTGTTACGAATAGTAGCGATAAAAAATTTCAGGGTGCAAAACAAAACAGGGGAAAGGAAGATAATTTGGATGAGGCTCTATCAATCTAGTGATATATATAAAGGGCATTTACATAGAACTCACAAATATTTCTTTTGAAAAACGAAAAGGAGTTTTGTATCACTTGTATTGGTGTGGTAACCACGTAATATGAAACAACCGCTTATTCACTTTCCTTAAGATTTAGGGGGAAATTAGCGAAAAAGTGTACGGATGTTCACACATTACACTCCATTTTATCTTCTATTTCCTTTAGCCTGTTCCATTAAAAAATTGGAGCATCTGTTCACTCCTACTAAATAAATTAAAGAATGAAAATAAAAAAAACAAGATAGAATTTACATTTGGAAACATTTACATTTTTAATTTTAAAAGTTTTTCTACAATTTTCTACAAATCATTTACAGACTCCCCTTATATCCCTTATATTAAAAGTGACTATATACAAATACTAAACAATGTGTAAAAATCACTTGATAAATCATACACATAGCAAAGGATCAGAAAGGACTTCATTCACTGCTCCTATAAAGAGTAAAAAAGAGGTAGTGGCCATGACTCCTGTCCCTATCAGAAACCTTATATAAGTTATCATTTTCAAGCATTATGAAAAGTACCATTATAAATAGGAAGAAACTCGTTTCATATAGAAAAAACGGTTCCGTTTCAAGGTTTGACAGAAGCATAAACAGGTTGATAAATGTGTAGCAATATTGGTTCTGGTGCAAAAACCATTTGATAGAGATATAGAATCTACATGGCCTATTCAATGACAGATTATGATGCAAATCCAAATAACTTATGTATGAACCCAACTTCATTTTGTGCAGACTTCACCTGTAGGTTAAGTTGTCCTTTTTTCATCATATGCATGGCTTCAACGCCGCTCAATATAGAAGTGGCTGTTTCATACGACTTGGATCCTAACATAGAACGTACACGTTTCTTAATGAAACGGTGATCCTGTTCCACTATATTATCGAGATATTTAACTTGCCTTATTTGTATGCCTTCAGGCATATGTTTCTCTTCTTTTAACTCTTGAATCGCTACGGGATAGGCTGGGTTCTTGTCTACTGTTATAACACGAGGTTTACAAATATGAGAAGTAGCCAAGGCTTTCTTGAAAAAGCGCTTGGCTGCTTGTTTATCTCTTGATTCACTTAGATAAAAATCAATGGTGTTTCCTTCAGAATCTACTGCGCGATATAAATACATCCATTGACCTTTTACTTTCACATACGTTTCATCGACTCTCCAGGAATCATTTGTCGTCTTAAGATGACGTCGTACTCTTTCGTCTAATTCAGGTCCATATTGATGCACCCAACGCATAATGGTGGTGTGAGCAATAGACAAACCTCGTTCCTCCATCATTCCTACCAAATCACGAAAACTGAGGTTGTACCGTAGGTACCATCTCACAGTTAATAAAATCATATCAGGTTGATAATGCTTCCATTTGAACAAATTTTCCTTTTTCATACCGATCACACACCTTTTTCTAGAGTAATACTATCAGTATGTCCAAGTTTAGAAGATTACTTGCAAAAGTTTTAGAATTTTTGCACCAGAACCAGAATATTTACTACCCATTATTCTTAAAGACGTTATTTTTTCTAGATTAATAAGAAGAGATAACACACAAAAAAGACACCCCCACAGGTGTCTTTTTTGTTATAGAAATATCTTAAAATAGATATCTGGTGTTCATTTATTCAGTCTAAAAGACCTTTTGTTACATCATAACGCCATCATCATTGAATGAATACCATTTTCCATCAATGAAATGTTTTCCTACTACCATTGCACCATTAGATTGTAAGTAGTACCATTTTCCGAATACTTGTACCCAACCTTTTTGCATCTCCCCATTTGCATTCATGTAGTACCATGTACCATTCACTTTTACCCAGTCTGTTGCCATAGAGCCATTAGAATGGAAATAGTACCAATTTCCATTTTGTTGTATCCAACCTTTTTGCATCTCCCCATTTGTATTCATGTAGTACCATATACCATTCACTTTTACCCAGTCTGTTGCCATAGAGCCATCTTCGTTAAAGTAATACAAAATCATGTTGATAGATTTCCAGCCTTTAACCATGTAGCCATCTTCGTTAAAGTAATACCAATTTCCGTCGATAGTTTTCCAGCCTTTAGCCATATACCCGTATTGAGAAAAATAATACCAATTTCCATTGATGTAATTCCAATCAGTAGCCATGGAGCCATCTTCATTAAAGTAGTGCCAGTTTGTTTTATCCATTCCTTCAAAACGTTTCCATCCTGTAATCATGGCGCCGTTATCATCAAAGTAATACGTTTTTCCATTAATTTTCTTTAGGGAAAATGAAACCATTGCCCCATCATTTTCAAAATAATACCATGTTCCAGTTATATTTTTCCACCCTTTAGCCATAGACCCATCTTCATTAAAGAAATACCATTTTCCTTTATCCTGAATCCATCCACTTTTTGCTTTAACTTGCTCACTTGCATATGTATGATCTTTCGTAATACCATTTTTTTCTGCATGAGAAACTGCAGGAACTATAAACATAGTAGACATTAAGATTGGTAAAATAACTTTCTTCATTTTCCACGCCCCCCAAAATAATGTATAATTTTAGTTTTTATTTCCACAAAAATAATTATATTATGACTTTTAAATACAATCAATAGTTTTCGTAACAAAAATGTAATTTTTTTCAATTCAATGTAACAAAAGTAATTTATAGGTAATTGTTATTACCTTTTTGTTACATTAAGATGAGCACTACATAGCCATCAAGCTAAAATTTTATAGTACCCCCAGAACGAAATTCTGTGCTAACTTGTAACAAAAAAGCTTATTTTTTCGTTTTAGGGTAATTCTGAATTCTTAAGTTGATGGGCATGGCCCCACCATATCATTTCGGGAATTTTGTACGTTTAGACACATTTCAGACACATTTGAGCAGTTTCCTGTACGTTAAATTAAAATGAATAATTACTATTTTTCAGCATATCCTAACTCTTATCCTATTACATAGGTTGGAGAGGACTTTATGCTAAAACATAAATTATCCATAATATTTTGTGGAATTATAATAACATTTTTCTTTATATCTCCATTGAAAGGGAAAGCAACCAATGTGTGTAATAAGGATTTTTATGATTCTTATAATACTTTATTGGCTCCATATGCAAGTCAAGTTATTAGAAAGCAACTTGGAACATATCATCAATATAGTTTAACAGAGACAAAAGTTATAAAAGTTGAGCGATATCCAAAAGGAACTTTTAATTTTCTTGTCACAGTTGAATATCATACTTATGTAAATGCTCATAATCCTCCGAGTTACAAAGTAACAATTACTTTTAATATTGATCCCAGTGGGGTAAAAGTTAAAGAAGTGAAACAACAGCAAGAATAGAAAAAACAGTGAAGTATAAACTCACTGTTTTTTTATGTACGTTAAAAGATATTTGTTCAGAAAATCTTATGTTTATAAACAGAGGCTAAAACACAATAATATCAACATTTTATAGCTATAAACATGTTCATAAAGTGTGTAAACAAATCAATGTTCAATTAAACTTAGCTTTTTATCTTTCTTAACACTCAATCGCCTTTAAAGAAAGCTGTAATGATAAGGCTTTGTAGTCCTTAGCGTACAATTTTCCCAGAATGATATAGTGCCCCCTACTAGCTAGATCACACACTTGCTTTCATTATTTTCCCGGACCATACGCAGCGGTTGGTTTAACAGGTTTCGCATCCGTCGCTTCCCATATAGGGGCAGTTAATGTTGGATAATTCAAAGCTTCTACTTTTTTTCTTGTTTCTTGTGATGCTTTCAGTCCCCATTGATCGAAAAATGGCAGTAAATTTTGTTTCGCTACTTTCGATGTATTGTAAATAAAGGCTTGTATTTTATCTTCATTCGTTTCTGGAAGTTTGTCTTTTGGCAACTCTCGATATAGTTTGTGAAGATTTGGATAGAAATCTTCCCCATATGCTAAATGAAGTTGCCAAAACATAACAACTTTCACAAACGGGTCATTAATATTTTCATATTCTTTATCTGTTTGTTTTAAGTATTGAAAGGCTCTGTCATAATCCCCTTCTTTTTCTAAACGTGTTGGTTGACCTGGGAATAATTGTTTTTGTGCAGCTAAAGAGTATATATTAACATTGACTTCAACTACTCCATCCCACGTCCAAGGGTATTGTTGCTTTGTATGCCCTGCTTCATGCATTTGTCCCCATCCAAATTCATTTGCATTTAAAGCACTTTTAATTGCATCATAAGCAGTAGTAAATACGACTCCATCTCCACCTGCATACATGTACATGCCCGGTGGGTTGTTAGGATTTTCTACAAAAGCCCAAAGACGGCGAGTTGAACGATGTAACGGATTAGAACTTGTTTCAGATAGTCCCGATATTTTATCTTGTGCTAGAATCATTTCATCATATTTTTTTAATAGGGGCACAGGATCTTGATCCGTAATATATTTCTTCGCACTATCGCGAGTAACAGTAAGTACTGCTCGTTTAGATTTCAATTGTACAGCAGGTGCATTTGGATATTTGTCCATCATGGCAATCCAGTCTACTTTCGTATGCTTTCCTAATTCAAAAAATGGAACGGGACTTCCACCTTGTGTTACTTTGACCTTAACGGTTCCTTTCCCTTCACAGTTATCAAACCCTAATAAACCACCGTTTGGAGAGGAGATGGTGTTAGAACCCGGGGAAAGACGAAATGCTTTTCCCCCCTCTTTATCATATTCATTTGTCCCAATAGTTGCTCCAAGCTTGTCTAATCCTGATAGTCCCGATACTTCAATTGTGACTTGTTCATTCGGTTTTACATAGATTCCTGTTGGCGTATAGTTTCGTTGCTCACTTCTTCTTTCTCTTGCTGCTTCACCCATATAATGTCCTGTACTTGGAAGTTCAAACGTCCTCTCTTCATATTGCACCTGGGTTTGCGTAGTTTCAGCATGAATGTTCAAACCATTTACAGTCATAGATGTAAATAATGTCGTTGTCAAAACAGCAGATGCCATAAATACTTTCATTGGTTTTTGTAATTTACGATTCTTTCTTTTGTTCATATCAATCATTCCTTTCATTTAAATTCGTTCTAACGTTCATACGAAACGCCGATTTCCTCACTAGCCCTTTATATCATCTTATTATGTTAATACAATAAAAACCCCTCTTACTATGGCTACTTTTTTAAATTTACTTATCCCCCCTCTCTTATTTCATACACTTCAAAATTATACCTATATATAATTTTGAAGGGGAGCATCTGGCCGCGTATAGAAACGGTCATGACTTTTCCCACCATATCCAAATGAGAAAGCAAGGCAGATCATGTTGTATTCTGCATAGTAGGTATGTCGAAGAATTAAAATGGATTTATATGGCTATTACTTCCATTTATACATAACTAATATGTATCGCCCTTTATTCTTTATGACTTTTTACAATTTAGGTCTTGATAACGTACAATTTTCTTTTTTTGATATGGTGAGGCCTATATACACCAGATTGTTAGTTCACAAAATACAAGAGATTTGAGATCAGTATCGGAGTAACGCCACATCCCCTATAATGGTTGCTATGTTACGCCTTTCAAAAGAATCTGATTTATAGAACGTGTCAGAATTTATATTTTACTATATTTAATATTCATTTAGTGTATTTTTCGTTAATATGTATAATTACATAAAGGGATATCGTCAGCATTTTGGAAAAAAGCCACGCTAAGAGCATGCAAGATTTTATACAGTTTTTCGGCTCATTTAGTAACAAAGGAGAACCCTAAAACCGCGCCAGGATAGGAATGTATAAAAATATGCATAGAATTATAGAAAAAGAAAAAGGCGAATCCCTTATGAGAATAAGATTTCGCCTTTTTTCTTGCTGCCGATAATAGGACGTTATGTTAACTGAACACGCATACGGTATACAGACAGAAAGACATAACAAATCCTTTCTTTCAAAAGGGGATATAGTCATTTAAAACGAATATATAATTAAAAAAGTTAAGTGAATATTTCACTTCCGCTAACGCATGTTATATTAACTAAATTAGCTTAAGATTAAATCATTGGAGGAAAAAGTATGAAAAATAAAATACCTCTAATAACATTCATTTTAGCTGCTTTATTTGTAGCTGGAGGTTTTGCATTCTTCTACTGGATCAAAACATTCCCATTCAACTAAAGAAACCTAACTACCAATAACGAGAATTATGGTGCGACAAGAAGTTGCATTCCCACAGTGTAGCTTACGCTACCCCTCTAGACGCAAAGAAGGTCTCCATCCGAAACTGTATTTCTGGTAACGGGAATGTAGGTTGCATGAGGAAATGCGGAAACAGAGGACAAATGCATGGTCCGGAACACTGCTAGGAGAAGATAGGTATGGTAAACGAGAGTGAAGGTTTGTAAGCTTCGTAAACGTTAGCTCAAGATAATGCATGGCTTTGCTTGGGTATTGGCAAGAGGAAAAGTAGGGTCATAATACTACTGTGCTGCGTCCCGCATCTTGCTCGGAGTAAAGAACCTGCCTAACCCTATCGCATCTGTGGAATGTGGAACTTGGTAAGCCCTATGTTATCTGTATAAACAGTAGAGAGATCGAAAGGTCAAACGATGTAACAGAGGGTATGGGATATGGGAGAAAGCAAATGCCGTTATACCGAAAGGTAACAGGAAAGCAAAAATGTATAACTGAACGGATACTGTCGTCCTTTTGAACACATTATGACAGACTTGAAAGAGGGCCCACTTCCCATAGGTCTTCAACACATAAATACATTTGTGGTTAACTTTTGATGAAAAGGAGCGTGCAGTTATGAACACCTCAGAACGAGCGTCGGCGCACGCTTCATATACAAATTGGAATTCAGTAGATTGGCATACAGTCCAAAAGTATGTGATGAAGCTACGACAAAGAATTTATCGTGCCGAACAACAAAAGAAACTTAGAAGAGTCAGGAAACTTCAACGATTACTCCTACGGAGTGAAGCTAACTTACTGTTGTCCATTAGAAAAGTAACACAACAGAATAACGGAAAGCGTACCTCTGGAGTAGACGGTTATACAGCACTTCATTCTGGAAAAAGAAACGAATTATACCGACAGCTAAAGAGGCTCAGTATATTTCAACATCTTCCCAAGCCAGCGAAACGAACCTATATCGCTAAAAAAAACGGAAAACTGAGACCTCTCGGTATTCCAACTATCAAAGACAGAGTCTATCAAAATATGGTGAAAACGGCGCTAGAACCGCAATGGGAAGCACGATTTGACCCCGCCTCATACGGGTTCCGACCGAAGCGGAGTACACACGATGCCATTAGTAATATCTTTAATAAGATTAACACAAACAGTAAGAAAAAGTGGATATTTGAAGGCGATTTTAAAGGATGCTTTGACCATCTAAGTCATCATTGGATACGAAAACAAACTTACAGTTTTCCAGGAAAAACACTGATTCAGCGATGGTTGGAGGCTGGATATATAGATCAACATTCTTTCTCTGAAACAAAGGAAGGAACTCCGCAAGGAGGAATTATATCCCCGCTTCTAGCTAACATTGCATTACACGGAATGGAGGAGGAACTTGGCGTTATATATCGAAAGACATATAAATCCAATGAAAGCTACGCAATTCATCCTAAATGCAAAATAGCGATTGTTCGATACGCGGATGATTTCGTTGTCTTAACAGAAACGAAACAACAGGCTCAATCCATATATGAAAAGATACAACCGTACTTGAATAAAAGAGGACTTGAGCTGAGTATTGAAAAAACAAAGGTGACTCACATTGAAGAGGGATTTGATTTCCTAGGTTTTTCCGTACGTCAGTACAAAACGTGGAAAGGGAATAAATTACTGATTAAACCCAGCAAAGATAGCGTTAAGAAGGCAAAGGAAAAGATAAGGAATACGTTCCGCATCATGAGAGGACAGCCTATTGGGGAACTCATTAAAGTGTTAAACCCAATTATTAGAGGGTATGGACAATATTGGAGACATGTCGTATCTCAAAAGACATATGATAAAATCGGTCATTATATTTTCGAGAAAATATGTAAACATCTTATCCGATTGCACCCTAAGAAATCATGGAAATGGATAAAGAAGACTTACTTCAAAAAGCCTCATCACGGAGGCAAGGAATCTTGGACTCCGACCTGTCCTCTAACAAATATCCAGCTCTTACAAATGCCTTGGTTTAAAATTAAACGGCATGTGATGGTCTTATATAAGAACAGTCCCGATGACCCTACTCTTAAAGAATACTGGGAAAAGCGAGACCGTAAGGTCTTTGATGGAACAAATACCTTAGATAGAATTAAACTGGCGAAAAAACAAGGGTATCGTTGTGCATTATGCAGACAACCACTACAAAATGGAGAAAAGGTTATTATACGTGATTTACCAATACACTCAAATAAGGTTACAAAGCTAGTACATGTACCTTGCATCAAGTAAGAAGTTGTTTGGATAAAAAGAAGGCTTGAGCCGTATGACGGGAAAGCTGTCACGTACGGTTCTTAGGAGAGTTAGGGGCAGTGATGCCCCTCGCTTATCCGACTAAATGAGCTGTCCATATGGACGGCTTATTGTATTTTTTGCTTAGCGTGGGGTTTTTCCAAAACGCTGGCGGTACCCCATGCCAATCAAGCTAATATTTTGAAGTGCCCCCAAAACGAAAATTTTATTATTTTACAGTTATTTATGAGAATTCAACTCATTTTCTTCGTTTTGGGGTATTTGCTTTTCTTAACTTGATGGCGATGGGGTACCGCCCCACATCCATCAACTTAAGGATTTAGACTATTTTTGAAGTTAAAAGCACGTTACTATTCTCTTATGTTAATGAGAAAGGGTCACGTTCTTTTTATGAATATGCGCCAAAAACACCCTTCTAAACTTAGAAAGGTGTTTTTGACTATTTAAATTCATTAATTACTCTGGCGTAAACCACACAATCTGCTGAATTCGTACAAATACCGGCACTTCTTTTTCTTCTAATACAAGATGATCTGGCTTCACACTTCTCAAAGTTCCATTTACACTTCCCCGAATTGTTTCCACTACAATTCTTTTCCCAACGATAGATTGCAATGTTTGTATAACATATGGATCAACAAGTGCAACCACATCACCACTTATCTCATAACCATCTCGAAAATAACCGAACACATCTTCGTATGAATAGTACATATGGCCCTCCTCTTTTCAAGATTTGCTGTAGTGTATGTGGCCTGCATTCAAGAAGTACCTATCTAACAGAAAAAGCGATACCACAATGTGACATCGCTTTTGTATGTATGGAAGACTAGCAGAAAATTCTCTAGCCTATTCCCATTTATAAGTCCAAAATTGTTCAATTTGTAACCATTTTAATGTTGCAGCATCTTTGTTTTGCAGCTTTACTTCCGTTTCTTCTAACATCGCTTCTGTTTGTGAACGATGCGCACGTAAAGCTGCTAATTTTTGTTCGAAGGCTTCACTAATGTTGTTGACAACATCTGGTTCACCTAATACTTCCTCACGATTTTTTGTAATCGCAACTGCATGAATGACCGGACGTGTTTCTTTTGGCATACGTGAGACTGCACGAACGGTAGCACGGCCGAATGCATCATGATCTGGATGAACACCGTGCTCTGGATAGAATGTAATAATTCGTGATGGCTGTACATCGCGAATGACTGTTTCAATTTTATCTGCTACAAAATCTACATCTTCAAATTCTAATGTTTTATCGTGGAAACCAAGCATTCTTAAATCTTCAATGCCCATTGCTTCGCACGCATCTTTTAATTCCTTTTCACGGATATTTGGAATCGTTTCGCGATTGGCAAAAACGTTCTTACCCATATTGCGTCCCATTTGTCCAAGCGTCCCGCACGCATATGTTACAGGTACTCCTTGCTTTCTTAATAAACTAATTGTTCCTCCTGCTGCAAATGATTCATCATCTGGATGCGGAAATACAACAAGCACATGTCTTTCCATACTTTCCCCTCCTTTTTATTTAAATGGTGTTAAGCTTAACTCAAGTGCTACAGCTAAGCGCCCTTTATTATCATGTCCCGCTAGTAACAGACGATCTTGCTCGTCTACTTCCCAATGCGTAATACCTTCAGCATATACCCAGCCATGGTCCATTTTGAGACCAACTCGGTATGGATTTGTTCCTGTTATTTTCCCTCGTTCAAAACGAATAATCGCATTTCGAATGAACGCTCCGACTGTCATCATTTTTTCATTAAAATGTGAAGCGTATGCTCCATTTGTCGTTTCTAAATGAATATATACATCTTTATTTACAAAACGTTCGATTTCATGTTGAATAACAGCACTATCTTTTACTATTTCCATCGGATTTCACCTCTTTAAACCATTTTACGCAAAAACAATGTAAATTGCTATCTCTATAATAGAGGACATTACTTACTTTGCATAATAATTTGTATTTTATTTTTTAATTTTTAATACGAGATATGAAATTTTACTATTCCCTCACTATCCATAAATAGTTTTCTTTCTTTTTTGAATTTGCTACAATAGAGTTTATGCGGAGGGATATATTTCGACAATTTAATACATATTTTAAAGAAGGTGACATGTTGGAACATTCAGCACATGAAGTAGCAAATTGGCAATATTATTTTGCAATCGCCGTATTTTTAGTAACATACGGATTTATTATTTCTGAGAAATTGAACCGTGCTGTAATTGCACTGTTCGGTGCTGCCATAATGATTATTTTTGGCATTGTAGACTTACATACTGCCTTTACATCGCATATCCAATGGGAGACCATTACCCTTTTAATTGGAATGATGATTCTCGTACATATTACGAGTCAATCTGGTGTATTTGAATATGTAGCCATTAAAGCAGCAAAAGCAGCGGGCGGAAAGCCCATTCGAATTTTATTATTTTTATCCCTATTAACCGCAGTCGGCTCTGCATTTTTAGATAACGTAACAACCGTTTTATTAATCGTTCCTGTTACACTATCTATCACACGCATTTTAAAGGTACAACCTGTTCCTTATTTGATTTCTGAAGTATTATTTTCAAATATTGGTGGTACTGCGACATTAATTGGTGATCCTCCAAACATAATGATTGGATCTGCTAATAAACACCTAGATTTCAATGCCTTTTTACTTAATTTAACGCCAATTGTACTTATCATTTCTATTGTTACATTAGGCATTATTTATCTTATGTATCGTAACAAATTAAAAACAACATCTGAACAAATTGCCAAGCTTATGGCACTAAATGAAAAAGACTATATTCGTGACCGAAGCTTACTCCTAAAATCGCTTTCCATTTTAGGTTTGACAATTCTCGGGTTTGTTCTTCATTCAATTATTCATGTAGATGCGGCAGTTATCGCGATGACCGGTGCAACGCTCCTCATGCTAATTGGTGTGAAACAACATGAATTAGAAGATGTATTTGCTCATGTAGAATGGGTAACAATTTTCTTCTTCGCTGGATTATTTATTCTTGTTGGTGGTTTAATTGATATCGGACTTATTTCATCTCTGGCAAAAGAAGTGATTGATATAACAAATGGTGATATCGGTTTTGCAGCGATTCTTATCTTATGGGTATCAGGGGCAGCATCAGCTACTATTGATAATATTCCATTTGTCGCAACGATGATTCCACTGATTCAAGATTTAGCATCAGGACTTGGACTTTCTGTTGATTCTCCTCAAATTGAAGTACTATGGTGGGCATTATCACTTGGTGCTTGCTTAGGAGGAAATGGAACATTAATTGGTGCTTCTGCAAACGTAGTTGTTGCCGGTATTGCTAACCGCGAAGGACACGGATTTTCTTACCTTGATTTCTTAAAAATTGGCTTACCCTTAACAATCATTGCATTATTATTATCACATGCTTATATATATTTACGTTATTTAATGTAAAAAGGTTTGCAGCAATTTGCTGCAAACCTTTTTATCACCAAAATATCCCAATGATTGCCAATGCACCTAAAATCATACCACCAATTTGTCCAACGATTGTTGGTGATAATTGAACCCCTTTTCTTACTTCAACAACCGGCTTTTCATGCCTAAGCTGCTGAACTTCACTTTGTAGCTGATGTACACTACCATGTAATTCTTTTACAAGTTCTTTTAATTCGGCTATCTCTTCATTTACTGGTTTTGGTTTTTCTAAATTCATCTGACACGACTCCTTATTCCAATCCATATACTGTAAAATTTCGACACGAATTATTCTTTATCCTGCAAAACACATGCATGTTATTGAATGTATTTATAGCAATATTTTCATTCATAATAAACATCAATTGGTTAATTTTATATGTTACAACACCATATGCTATGAAAAAATTGAAACTTTAATCAGTAAGGTTTCTTTCTTCCCCCACTAATTACTATCCCGCAAATAGCGGGATAAATTATTCTAGCATGGCTATCCATTCATTTCGCAATATACCCATTATGATGCGATCAAAGCTCTTCCCATCTCGCTGAACAGCTTCTCTCATACTTCCCTCCACCTTAAATCCAACCTTTTTATATACTTCAATTGCCGATTTATTATATGAAATAACATCGAGACCTACACGATGTAAGTTTAATTCGTAAAAAGCATATTTCAGAATAAGGCGTAATCCTTCCGTACCATATCCCTTACCTCTATAATTTTTATCACCTATACCAATTGCTAGCAAGCCAGCTCTATTATTCCACTCTATGCTATGAAGTGCCACAAAGCCAATTAAACTATCATCTTGAATCGTTCTTAGCATAAAAGAAACACTATTTGACTTTTTCCCTATTAATAGCTCATTTTCCTTTATTTCATGTAAAGATTGTAGAATCGCTATATCCGTATCTACATTTCTTAAATACTCACTATCCTCTTGCCAAATAGCCATTTGTTCAATATCTTCAGCTCTGATTGCTGATAACTTAATATTTTCACCTAGAAAAAGATTGTTCAATTTCGTGTTCATTTCAAAAATCCCCCTTTTCAATTATGGGGATAGCTCTGTAGTTTATCAGGACTATCTATCCCCTTGTTCCATAGTCTTCAGTAATGATGGGATATTTACAATAAGCGATAACATTGGCACAGCTCCTTTTCATATGATTACATTCATTTTATACTTTTCGAATTATTCATTCAACTTACTTTTTAGTTCTTCCCTTGATGGATGTATGATTAATATTCACTACTTTATCCTTGTATTTTTAACTATTGACTTTTTATTCTAAAGATTTATAGTATAGTAAGTTTCCATCCTGTTTTTTCAGAAAACTAACTCACATGTAAGAAAGGAGAAACAATGTTTTATATCAAACAACTTCTTTTCTTTGCTTATCAACAAGCTTTATCTTGTATTTTCCCTGTCGTTATTTTTGTAACACTTGCTCTGTCAAAATTCATTTCAATCCCAGGACTCTATCGTTATGATTTTATCCTTATCGTATGCCTTCTTATGCAATACATCATGTACAAAACGGGTATGGAAACAAAAGATGAGCTGAAAGTAATTGCTGTTTTTCATCTCATCGGGCTCCTACTAGAAATATATAAAGTTCACTTCGGTTCATGGAGTTACCCTGAAGAAGCATATTCAAAAATCTTTGGTGTCCCACTTTATAGCGGATTTATGTATGCTAGTGTTGCTAGTTATATATGCCAAGCATGGAGAAGGTTGCATTTGCAAATGCATAGGTGGCCCAAGGCGATGTGGACTGTACCTTTAGGGGCTATGATCTATTTGAATTTTTTTACACACCATTTTGTATATGACTTTCGCTGGGTTTTAACTGCCCTTTTATTTATTGTTTTCTTTCGAACGTTTGTTCAATTTTCAGTGCAGAACGTTACATATACAATGCCGCTTGTTCTCTCGTTTTTCCTTATTGGATTTTTTATTTGGATTGCAGAAAACATCGCTACTTTCTTCGGAGCATGGCAATATCCAAATCAACGAGAAGCGTGGAGCCTTGTTCACATTGGAAAGATTAGTTCGTGGTTTTTACTCGTTGTCATTAGCATCATGATTGTCGCTCAGCTTAAACATTTGAAAGAACATAAAAACAAGCCAACTTCCATATAGAAAGTTGACTTGTTCTATTTTACTTTTCTATTGACACTCTTGTTACCTCTATAAATTGCTGTAATGGCGCAGTGATCCATTTATCTTTATGCCAAGCAATTTGTGTAAAAATAGGAGAAATTGTATTCTCTAAGACTAACTCTTTCATTGTACCCTGTTGTATATCTTTTTCTACTACCATTGCTGGTAAAATTGCTATGCCTAAGCCCGCAATTACACATTGCTTAATTGCTTCCACACTAACAAACTCAATTTTATTTACAGGATATACGTCTTCTGCACGGAATAGTTCTTCAAATATAGTACGATAGGAACAACCAAGCTCTGTTAATAAAAGTGTTTCACTTTCAAAATCCTTTGTAGAAATTATAGATTTCTCAAGTAAAGGATGATTAGGAAATACTACTATTTTTAATTTTTCTCGAACCAACGACTCTACATGTAAAGCATCTTCTGCTTTACATTCATCTAAAATAAAGGCTAAATCTAATTTTCCTTCCATCAGTTTCTCCTTCACATCTTCATTCGAATGAGCAGGCTTAAATATAAGTTTTATTTGAGGAAATTGCGTCTTAAACTCTTTTAAAATTGAAGGAAGCCTATATGTACATTGACTTTCTTGAGCACCAATAACTAGCGTACCGGATATTTCTTCATCACCTTTCAGAGCCATTTTTGCTTCATGACTTAGCGCAATCATTTTATCCGCATATAGTTGAAACTTTCTTCCCGCTTCAGTCAAAAAGAGACGTTTCCCCAATCGTTCGAATAGTGGTGTGCCAAGCTCAGTTTCCAATGCTTTTATTTGAGCAGTCACACTCGATTGAGCAAAATTTAATTTCTTTGCAGTCTGCGTAAAATTCAAATTTTCCGCAGCGGTTTTAAATGTAATTAATTGTTTTATTTCCAATATCATTCCCTCTTTTCAATCGATATTTCCGATTGATTTCATCGAAATAATCCGCTTTTCCTATTGATATATGTATTGTATGATAAGAACCATTAACAAACAATATTCATGCACCTTACAAATTGGAGGTATTCCATATGAAAGCACTTTGTTTCAAGGAATTCGGAAATACTGATGTATTAAAATATCAAGAAGTGTCAGACCCAATTATAAATCCAAATGAAATTCTTGTTCGCACAAAAGCAATCGGCTTAAATTTTGCTGATATATATAGACGTAGGGGTGACTATCATCTCGCTGGTAAACCACCTTATATATTAGGGTATGAAGGCTCAGGAATTGTAGAGCAAATTGGTGCTGAAGTTACCGATGTTACTATCGGAGACCGCATTGCATTTGCTGATGTACCATTCGCAAATGCAGAGTTAGTAGCCGTTCCAAAAGAAAAAGCGATTCCACTCCCAAACTCTATTTCCTTTGAGACAGCGTCTTCCGTTTTATTACAAGGGTTAACAGCGCATTACTTAACACAAGACAGCTATAAAGTAAAAGCTGGTGATTTTGTTTTAGTTCACGCGGCTGCTGGAGGAGTTGGTCAACTTCTCATTCAAATGATAAAAATGAGAGATGCGCAAGTAATTGGCCTTACTTCATCTAAAGAAAAAGCAGAAGCAGCCTATTCAGCTGGAGCGGACCGCGTATTTTTATATTCAGAATCATGGCATGAAGAAATACTACAAGTCACAAAAGGACATGGTGTAGATGTTGTGTACGAATCAATAGGTTCTACATTAGAAGAAAGCTTTAAAGCCACAAAAATCGGTGGTACCGTCGTATTTTACGGAATGGCCGGTGGTGATCCTGCTCCTGTTGATCCGCAAATGTTGATGGATACTTCAAAAACATTGACTGGCGGAGATCTTTGGAACGTACTCACAACGTATGAAGAACGCAAAAACCGTTCAAGCCAACTATTTGCTTGGATTACTGCTGGAAAATTAAATATCCAAACTCCAACAACTTTCGCTTTAGAAAACGGTGCTGAAGCACATCGATTATTGGAAAGTCGAAAAAGTACAGGGAAAATTTTATTGATACCATGATAATTTCCACTTAAAAATCAGAATAAAAAAGATAGCTAGAAGGTTTCTTCTAGCTATCTTTTATCCGTTCTATTCAGAAAAGGCTTCCGAATATTGTACTATCCCTTGTATATTTTGAAGAGCATTCTCCGTTAATTCCATTGCCATAAACACCTCGTCTGGCACCTCAAATGGCGCACATATATTCCATATGCTAGCTGGTTTAAAATCGAATTTCGGATAATAATCTTTATGCCCCAACACAATTACAGAATGATACCCAAGCTCTTTTGCTTTTCTTAATACATGAGAAATCAACAGACTTCCAATCCCCTTTTTCTGGCAGTCTGGTACAACAGATACTGGAGCAAGAGCTAACGACTCTACAGATGTATCACCATCTACTATTTTAACTTTAGATAATAGAACGTGACCAACAACTTCCTTATCTACCGCCACTAATGATAACTCTGGAATAAACGCATCACATTTTCTGATACGATTTACAAGTTCGTGCTCTTTCTGATCGCTAAATGCTTCATTTAAAAATGCTTGTTTTACAACCTCTTCTGCCCCGTTATAATCTTTCTCAAGTTCTTGTCTAATCTTTATATTCACAGCATCTTATCCTCTATTCTTTCTTATTTCTTTTTGAATTTTTCGCAGCGCTTTTTTCGATCCTCGCTCTATGTCATGCTGCATTTTCCGTTCTTTATAATCCACAAACAATGTGTCTAAATCATACCCTTCTGGATATAATTCCTTTGCCTGTACTTCTAAAGAAATTCGCTTAACGTTTACTTCAATGAATTGGGCATTATAAAACACAACGATATTGAAGAAATTGTCTTTTTCTTTATATACAATTCCAAAGTCATCATAGTCTAATAATTTCACACGGTCCCCTTTTTTATATTCATCCTTCTCTTCTGCTTTCTCTTTGACAATCTTAGGCTTTCTCAGTCTACTTTCATTCACTCGCTCTAAGCGGTACTCTTTATTTTCCATATAGCCTTTCGCTCTTTGCAGTACGTTTTCTCGCACGTTCATTTTTCTAGAAATCCATAGAGCATTACTCTCTCCTGATTTCCCTATCATTAACTTATACATCGGTTCCAATGTTTCACTATTAAATTGCATCGCCGCATTCATAAAGTCACTGTGCATTTCTGAAAAGCGTTTAATTTCACCATAATGAGTAGTTGCAACAGTCGTACAACCCATATGATAAAATTCTTCTAAAATAGAAATCGCAAGTGCCGCTCCTTCATTCGGTTCCGTACCGCTGCCTATTTCATCAAATAGTAGAAGCGTATTATTATTTGACACTCTCATGATTTCTGAAAGGTTTTTCATATGAGATGAAAATGTACTTAGCGCATTTTCTATACTTTGATTATCGCCAATGTCTACAAATATATTTTCAAAAACAGCAATTTCCGTTTCCTTGTCTCCAGCGATGTGCAATCCTGACATTGTCGCCAATGTTAATAATCCAATTGTTTTCAAAACAATCGTTTTCCCTCCAGCATTTGGCCCTGTAATAATTAAGCTTCGGTAATTTGGTCCAATTTCAAAGTGAAGTGGTACAACTTCACCTGCTAATAATGGGTGTTTGCAATGAACTAACTTTACATACCCATAATCATTTAATTTCGGCTCTATCCCGCCAATATGTTTACTAAATTTCGCTTTTGCAAACACCATATCATATTGACTAATCAGCTCCATATTAATCTTAATGTTATAAATGTCCTCTAAGATCATTCCAGATAAAGTGGCTAATATTTGATATTCTTCCATCGCTTCTTCAGCTTTTAAACTTGCTAGTTCCACGTTTAACTTTGTAACTGTATTTGGCTCTATAAAAACGGTAGAGCCTTTAGAAGAAACTTCAACAATTGTTCCAGCAACTTGATTTTTATAGGAAGCTTTCACTGGAATCGTATATCGATCGTCTTTTTTACTAATGAAGAACTCTTGAATATATTTCTTATTTGCACTACTATTTAAAAATTTGCTTAAACGTTCCTTAATTTTCCCCTCTACGGAGTCGATATTATTTCGTATTCGTTTTAATTCTTTGCTTGCAGCAGAATCAATACTATTTCCTTTAATTGAAAAATTAATTTCTTCTTCTACACTTTTGAATTCAGACATTGAATTCGCATATGATGCTAGTACTGGTGCAAAAAATTCTTTATCCAGCATAAACTTTTTAACCTTTCGACACCCTCGTAAAAAGTCTGATACACTAACTAGCTCGGTTGGATCTAAAATCATTCCCTTTTCCAATTTTTGAATTGTACTATCGATATTAGAAATTCCGAAAAAAGGAACATGCCCTTCTGCATCCAATATCGCTCGTGCTTCCGTTGTTTCATTCAAACGATTTTTCACTACTTTGATACTTGTACTTGGCTCCAATTTATTTAACAACTGTTTTCCTAATCCACTTACGCAATATGATTTAACTATTTCCTTTAACTCATTATATTGCAACTTTTCAAAAGTCATTTTATTCAATTTCTATTCTCCTCACTATGATTTACTCACATCAAAAATGAAGATACCTACCCATTAGATTTCAATGAGATATATTTAATTAAATATAACTTTCATGTGATAAAAATAAACACAAAAAAGCTGCGTAGATACCGCAGCTTTTTACATTTACAAGGCCTGTGCAATATATAAGGAAATAAAACCATCTCAAAAAAACATATGGCTATCCCATAATCATTACACGCTTTATAAAGTATTGTAGGTATCTTCATAGGTTATTTGAAATAAATCCATGACAAAGTTAGGGGTTAGAAGTATATAAAAATCCCCTGTTCTCATTAGATTTATTTCATTCAATTTTTTCCTATTTAGAACCTACCGCACTCACAAAAAGCACCTCTCATTAATTTATAATTATGTTCATTGAAATCTAATTTATTGAAATTATCATACTATATGTTACGACAAAAGTAAAGGTTCCATACTTTACAATATTCTTCTTATTATACTTTAGTCGTAAGTATATATATGGATTGTTTATTCAACGTATTACGGATGTTTTCGTATTCAACATTCGATACAATTATATATAAGTAACATGGATAAGGAGCGATTCACATGACAGAACTACAAAAGCAATTCTTTTCCAGATTAAATATACAAGAAAGAGAGTCCATTTCATTTGAAGATTTAAACGAAATCCTTCATGCAATGGCACAAGCGATTCCCTTTGAGAATCTAGATATTATTCACGGTACAGTAAAAGAAATTTCAAAAGAAAATCTTCAAGAAAAAATTTTAGTTCATAACCGCGGTGGCCTTTGTTACGAATTAAATCCAACGATGTATTACTTCCTTAAAGATTGCGGTTTTGATGTTCACTTAGTATCAGGAACAGTTTATCATGCCGCTTCTAATACTTGGGCTGTTGATTCAGGACATGTGGCAACTGTTTTAAAACATAATACTGAATTTTATTTAATTGAAGTCGGTTTCGGTTCAAACCTTCCACTTTCACCTGTTCCTTTCACCGGTGAGATTGTTCATTCCGTTACTGGGGACTATCGCATTCGAAAAGAAACAACTACAAAGGGAAACTATATTTTAGAGATGAAAAAAAATAATGAATTTCTAAATCAGGATTCTTCTCAAGATTGGACATTAGGTTACGCATTTTATATAGAGGCAGTTGATGAAAGAAAATTAAATGAAGCACAAAAAACAATTGTAGAACATACAGACTCTCCTTTTAATAAAGTACCTCTCACCGTAAAACTAACTTCTGATGGGCATGCTACTCTAACAAAAGATCGTTTCACAGTAACAAAGCAAGGAAAACAGAGTAAAGAAGAGATTACAAAAGAGCAATATGCAGACCTATTGTACGCAACATTTGGTATACAATTATAGTTTACAAATTTAAAAGTCTTGTCGCTTCTGGCAAGACTTTTTATCGTGGAGCAGAGAGTCTTTGCAATTTATTGTATTTCATAGTTATATAGAATATACTAAGTCTTGTTTTCTAAGGAATGTTTATTCGTTTTATCTATTTAATTATTATCAATTTACCAAGTGACATATCAGCGATAATTTATACTTATTTTGTATAAGTGTTAGCAAGTTCGTTTGCAAACTTGCTAGCACTTTTTTATATTTCTTCTATTACCTTCTTATGGAAAAATTCTGTACCTAAAGGTCCATACCGTGAAGTAAATGGTTACCCAATAAAAGTGAAAGCTGGGGCTCAAGAAAAACATATTCCTAATGCACCTAACTACAAACAAGAGGTTGCAAATGGAAAAAACAAAAGTATCTTCTATGGTGATAATAAAACAGCACAAGAATTGCTTGATAAGTTTGCCGGGAAAGGTCAACTACTACCAGACGGTAAAAAAGAAGGAGTAGACTTTGGTAAACCAATTGGGAAATACTATGACCGCGATACTGGTCAATACCTTGAGACTACTAGAGGAATGCTTCATTACGGAAAAGACGGTGCTCATATAGTACCAGCAAAACCTTAAAATATATAAGAAAAGAGGATGCACATGGGATATGATTCTTTAATAGGAACATTAATAAAATATGAAGATAGTGAAATGATACTAGAATGGAACAGTGGATTGAGGATAATTGGCGAACTCGATACAGTTTTTGAAACAGACAATGGATTAGATGATGATGATATAAATTATACAGAATACGATGCAGCTGCATTTAAAGTAAATAGTATTTTATCCCATCCTACTACTAACCAAGACAGTGTATATAATTGGTTAATACAAGAAAAAGGTTCATTGGTTGAAATTTCCCTCTATGATGATCCACCAAGTGCAGTATTTTTAACCGACGGAAAGAGAGTATGGGAAAGGGAAATACATAAATAATAGTCGCTATTTAAACTTTGACCTTGATCGGCTTTTAGTCTTTCAAGGTTTTTATAGTTATAAAAAGTTTTATAGTTAAATGAAATGTAAATCGATATTTGAATCAAAAGACCACGAAGGTAACAAACGTACGAGATTAATTGCAGTGCCTAAAAAACTTATTACTTGATTTATACTTTAAATACGATAATGACAAAGCTCGTGAAGCTGAAATTGGAAAAGAAATGGCTTTAAAGAGCAAGAAGCTAAATTTGAGTTTGTAGGAACTAATAATTTAGGGGCAATTACAACATACCATGTAGAAAGCGGAAAAACTTTTTGGAAAATGATGAATAATGGTAAAAATATCTCTGTTATCAATTCAGTAGAATAGAGGTCAAAAAATGAAAAATAAGATATTGATATGTAGAATTGATTCAATTATTGAAGAAGAAATAGACTTTTTAGTAAATAATCAAAAAGTAACAGGTTTTAATGCTTCACCTCAAGAAGTTGTTGTAAATAAAGAATACGAAGCTGAGATAGATATATTTCTGAATGACGCTTTGACAGTAGAAACGCAAAAAGAAGATAAATTCAAAAAAATAGAAAATATTGCTAATGGAAGTTATATTCTTTTTGGAAAAATGTTAGAAAATAATGTTTTAGATGTTGGTTTCTTTATAACTAGTGATTTACTTGAAGACTACAAATATTTAGAGGGGCAATATGTTTATTTACAAGTTGATAGATTACAATTATCTTTTGACTAGCTATTTTGCTAGATTCTGAGGGCAAGAAAAGAACTTTTTGAAGAACAAGTCTTCTTTAGGATTGTATATTTCAATGAACCATGTTACCTGGCCTAGAGTAAGTGAAGAGAAAGTTACAGATGAAGTATAATTAACAAAAGAGATCTCACATTTGAGGTCTCTTTTGTTGATTCTAATTAAAATGAATCACCATTGTTTCTCATCTCCTTCCCCCTACATCACCTTTCTATAAGTGAACTGATTTTTAAAGTATTATAAAAGCAAGAGAATCTATCCTACTTCTGTTTTCGTGTTAGATACATTGAGAAATATTATACCTCTCCCCTTCTCAATAAATTATGGAAAATCGCACTCACCAATCTCCAATTACAGAAATCACTTGAAAAGAACAAAATTACACATGGTGGATTCATTTGGTATAATACAATTCAAAATGGTAAGGATACTCTTCAAAAAATCCAGTCTTCTCCGTCTTCTGGTGGGCGTGCTAATAAAGTTAAAGATACTGATAGGCTTGATAAAGAGGGAAATGCTACTAAGGGAATGGATAATACTAGTAAGAAAGCCATCGGACTTAATAGTAATGTTAGGAATGTCAATCCTTCAGAAATTAGATTCAGTCAAACTTCTGTGAATGGTTCAGAAGAGATTATTGCTAGTATGAAATCGAATGGCTGGAAAGGTGATCCAATTGATTTTATTAGAATGCCAGATGGCAATCTTACGACTATTGATAATACAAGGGTTGCTGCATCTAGAGAGGCTGGAATAGAAGTTCAAGTAACTATTAGAAATTATAGCGATCCTCTTCCAGCAGATATGGTTGGTAGATTTACAACTCCTAAAGGTGTGCCTAAGACATGGGGAGAATCTTTAGATTTAAGAATACAAAAACAAAAAGCAAGTTTTAGAAATAATAATCCAATGGGATCGTATGACCTAGAAAAAATGAAGTAGAAAGAAATGGTGGTAACTATGAAAAATTTTCATATGGATGAATCTATTTATAAATACCCTGAATCTTATGAAAGATTAGTTGAATTAGATTTAGTTAATTTTGATATATGGTTTTTAATGGAATCAGAACAGGCTACTAACATATACTATGGTATGAAGAAAAGATATCCTAATCGTAAGTTGATTCCTTTTGCTAAAAGAGTTGATAATGATGATATTGCATGTTTTGAAATTGGAAAAGGAAGTAAAGTTCAACTTATTCATGATTTTGCTTCTGAAGGTTTTGAACAAAGAAAAGAATTTGATGACTTTTGGGAGTGGGTTGAATGTGCTGTAAACGAGATGATTTCTTATAATCGGAGTGAAGAAAAATTCTATACAAATTTAAGTAAAGAAATTTCATATGCTTTGCGTCATGCGCCGTGGGAATATGAATTAGAGTTAGATGAGAATGGGTGGGTCTCTATAGACCAATTACTAAATGCTCTTCGTCGGTCGAATGTATGGAAAAATGTAAATTTAGATGACTTGAAAATGATGATAGAAAAATCAAAAAAAAGAGACATGAGATAAAAGGAAATAAAATCCGTGCGATGTATGGACTATGGACACTCTATTCCCATGAAAATAGTAAAAGAAGAAGCTATACCACCCAGATACCTTTATCATGGCACTTCTTCTCGATTTATAAATTCTATTGAATCGAATGGCTTATCTCCTATGTCTCGACAGTATGTTCATCTTTCTGAAGATGTTGAAACTGCAACCTTAGTAGGAAAAAGGAAAGACAATCATCCCATTATTTTGATGGTAGATATTAGAAAAGATCGAGAGAAAAATATTAAGTTCTATTTAGGAAATGAAAAAGTTTGGTTAGCAGATAAGATTCCTAGTGAATTTATCGCAATTTATAAGAATTGATTTAGTCTATTTTGCTAGATTCTGAGGGCAAGAAAAGAACTTTTTGAGGAACAAGTCTTCTTTAGGATTATATATTTCAATGAACCATGTTACCTGGCCTGGAGTAAGTGAAGAGAAAATACAGATGGAGAATAACCAATAATAGAGACCTCACATTTGAGGTCTCTTTTGTTGATTTAAATTAAAAATTATTATTTAAGGGGATGCTATTTTGCAACTCTTACTTCACATATACATAAGCTTCACTTGCAGTTACATAGTATGTTTTGCCCTTGCTATTTTGTACTTTGTACTGTGGTGATCCATTAACAGTTACCTTTTCATCGATTGTAAATCCTAATCCTGCATCTACAGTTCCAACAAACACCACGTAACATTACAAGGGTTACGTGGTATGCAAACTATGATATATTAAATTTTCACTGATTGTTCTTCTTGATAGATAATTTCACCATCAATAATAGTTGTTTCTACTTTTAAATCTTTAATTTGGTTTGGGTTGACACTTAAAATGCTGTCATTTAATATAACTAAATCCGCCAACTTTCCAACCTCTATGCTTCCTTTTATCTCTTCTTCAAAACTCGCATAAGCACCATTCCAGGTGTATAGTTTAATAGCTTCCATTACGCTTATAGATTGATTAGCACCAAACTCCATTCCAGACTGGCTTTTTCTATTGACAGCAACATGAATTCCTAATAAAGGATTATAGTCAGTAACTGGCGCATCCGATCCACCTGCTGCCATGATGCCACGATCAATAAAATCACGAACAGCGTACATGTGATTAACACGATCACCATAGTGTTGGACATATATCTCTCCGAATTCATATGGAAATGGAGGATTTGGAATAGGAACCACCTCGAGTTTTTTCATTCTCTCTTGTAAATCTGGTGAAGAAATTCCCGCGTGCTCAATCCGATGACGGTGGTTTTTTCTTGGTGATTCCTCCAACGCCTTTTCTACACAATTTAAATACATTTCAATGGCTTTATCACCTTGTGCATGTACAGTGATTTGATATCCTTTTTTATGTGCTTCACCTAGAACCTGGTAGATTTCTTCCTCACTATAATAAAGAATGCCATAATTGTTAGAGTCACTGGAGTACGACTCACGGGTTGCAATTGTAGGCCCGGTGCTACTTCCATCTGTAAACAATTTAGCTGGTCCAACTTTGAATCTCTCATCTCCGGTACCAGTTACCACACCAGCTTCGACCATTTTATTAACAAATTCATGGGAGTTATTTAACTGACATATCATTGCATATATTCGGACACGAATATCCTTACTCTTCACAGCTTGTTGTAGTAAACGGTAACTCTCAGGGCCATATCCACCTGCCTCATGTATACTTGTTATGCCCGCTGCAACGAAATGATCTGATGCAATTTTCACAGCCTTCATCAGTTCACTTTCTGTATAACTTGCAACCTCGCTCATCCCCATATTTGCTGCTTCAATTAACTTTCCTGTAAGCCCTCCTGCCTGATTCTTTTCAATAACTCCCCCATTAGAATCCGGTGTGTTCTCGTTAATTTGCGCAATTTCTAATGCTTTGCTGTTCACCACACTTATATGGCTGCAAGTACGGGATACAATAATCGGGTGTTCAACTGAAATTTCATCCAGCTCAGCGATTGTTGGATAACGCTTTTCCTTCACAGCGGTTTCATTAAAGCCCCAAGCACGTATCCATTCACCTTTAGGCGTTTCTAAGGCTTTCTTTTTCAGGTCATCTAACAAAGCCTCGATAGAATCAATATGTTCAGCTTTACAACTTACCGCCAACTGATTCACCCCATGAGAAATGAGGTGAATATGAGAATCAATGAATCCAGGAAGAAGCGTTTTTCCTTGCAGGTCAATTACATCCGTTTTTTCTCCTATAAAACTCTTAACCTCCTGATTTGAACCAACAACTACGATACGATTATCTTTTATTGCTACAGCTTCGACTACTGTATTCTTTTGGTCTACTGTAATAACTTCTCCATTTATCAATACAACATCAACTTTCATAAACTCAGCCCTTTCGGAATTACTCTTTTAGAGTGATTCGTTCAGTATTTAAAGCTATATCTCTCGATATGCTATTCCGCTTTTTAACAAGATTTATCAATAATTAGTTAAAGTTGAGATAAACATTCTTTAATTGTTTTAACAATAAAAGTAAAGTCTTCTTCTGTGATGCTTAATGGAGGAGCAAGCTGCAAAATATTATTGTAACCTGCAACAGTGTCACCATTTTTACCAATAATTAGACCTTTTTCTTTACAAGCATTGATGACTTTGTTCACCTTTTCAATGGCAGCCGGTTCTTTTATTTGCTTATCTTCCACTAGTTCAATACCTAAAAGAAGGCCTTTTCCGCGAACATCTCCTACGTTTGGATGCTCTTTTACATCCTCTAGTTCATATAGCAGTCGTTCACCCAATTCTTTGGAACGTTCAATGAGTTTTTCATTCTCCATAATTTCTAAATTCTTCAAAGCCAAGGCACAAGCAGCAGGATTTCCTCCGAACGTATTCACATGGCGGAAGCGATCATAATCTTCACTGCCTATGTATGCCTCATAAACCTCTCGTCTGACTGCTGTTGCTGACAAAGGAAGATACGCACTTGTAATACCTTTTGCCATTGTAATGATATCTGGTTTGACGCCATAGTTCATAAATCCAAACGGCTTCCCTGTCCGGCCAAATCCACATATAACTTCATCACAAATGAGCAACGCACCATGCTTCTCGCAAATTTCTTTTACTTTTGCCATATATCCATCAGGAGGCATTAAAATTCCGCCCCCGGTAATAATTGGCTCCATAATCACGCCGGCTACTGTTTGGCTTAACTCCCATGTCATGACACGATCGATTTCATCAGCACTTGCCAGTGTATGAACATCATCTGGATTGCGATACGTATCAGGCGGTGCTACATGCAGAAATCCTTGCCCCAATGGTTCATATTTGTACTTTCGTTGTGCTTGCCCTGTTGCTGCAAGAGCCCCATTGAATTACCGTGGTAAGCACGATAGCGTGAAATAAACTTATAGCGTCCATGATCACCTTTTTGCTGATGATATTGACGAGCAATTTTAAACGCTGTTTCATTCGCTTCCGATCCACTGTTAGAAAAGAAAATGACGTATTCGTCACCAAGCCATTCATTCAATTTTTCTGCTAATTTAATGGCAGGAACATGACTTTGTGTCAGAGGGAAGTACGGCATTTCTTCAAGCTGTTCAAAAGCCGCTCTTGCAAGCTCTTTTCGACCATACCCAACATTCACGCACCAAAGACCGGACATACCGTCTAAATAACGGTTTCCATCAATATCCGTCACCCATGCCCCTTCTGCTTTTGTGATAATTAAATTCGTTGGACTAGGGGCTGCTCCTCTCATTGCATGCCAAAGGTACTTTTCATCTGCTTTTTGCAAATTTTGTGTTTGTTCTGTCGTTTGCACAATCACCAACTCCATTCTATCCTTTTATGATTTTACATCACTCTTTCAATAACGAGCCGTAAGCTTCTTTATAACTTTTTCCGTTTTCCAGGGTAACGAGTTTAGCTAACTCTTCCCAGTTTTCAATCAATAGCTGTTGATAGCGAAATAGAATACGAGCACGCCGAGGCACAGCGACCCTTCTCCATGTTTTGAATGCTTCTTTAGCAGTTGCTACAGCTCTATCTAAGTTTTCTTTAGTCGAAAGCGGCACACGAGCAATGATTTCTCCTGTTGCTGGATTTGGTACATCTTCAACCTGTTTACTTGTTTGTGGATTCGATCCATTGTCCGCCAATATAATTTTTCAACGTTTGTACATTTTTCGTTACTACCATAGTGAAACCTCCTATTTTAAGATAACCGTCCTATGTATTTATTGCATCCGCAAAAGAAAGCGCATTCATATGACGGTATGTAAACTTATTTGCATAAATTTCACTACATTTCGTCAACATTACTTGAGAGAACAATATCGGCTTTTTGGTTCATTAGGCTTTATCTCCATTTCGCTTTACTATTCTGAATTTCTTATCCATTAAATACGCAGGAGCAGTCGTCTGCTTAGCATTTGCCCACTTCTCATTTCACATTATTTCAGATTGATCTCATGGTTCATTTTATAATTCTTTTTCAAAAATACTGGACAATCCCATTCACAGACAAGGTCCTTAGCCAAGGAAACGACCCAGTCCTTTGTAATATGATACTTTTTTCCATCAACAGTAATAAACACTTCACCGTCTGTCACATAGAAAACTTCCTGTTCTTCTAGATGCCACGTTCCTTTATCTGGTTCGCCTACCCATAGTTCCCACGTGTCAACACCTAGTTGTTGTGCTTCTTCTGCTGTAAGTTTTTTCGCAAAAAACATGATACTCCTCTCTCTTTCTTATTGGTAATTTTGAAGGAATAGGTTCTATAAACGTACTGTCTTACTATTTGTATCTTTTAAACGTTTGAGCTCTTTTTTCATAAAGTATATGGCAATGAGAACGCCTGGAATTTCTGCAGCGGGACCTGTGTACCATATACCTTCTACACCCCAGAATTTCGGGAAAATAAATAGAAACGGTACCATGAACAACAGTATTTTGCTAACACTAATAAACGTTGCGGACCAGTTTCTCTCTTGTGATTCGAAATAACCTGAGATAAGCAAGCTGACTGCATTAAGCGTAAACAAAGAATTGAATACAACTGTCGTCCAAATACCCAGTTTCTGCAATTCAGGATTACCACCGGAAAAAAATGACACAATTGGATCTGCAAAAATGATTAGTATGGCTGTCACAATCACAAAGAAGGCAACCGTAAAAATGAGTCCCATCTTAATTGCTTGTTTAACACGATCAAGGTTGCCCGCACCGTAATTATAACTAATGATCGGTTGAAGTCCTGTCATCCCACCGAGCGCTGCTAAGGCAAGCAGATTTGTAATGTAACCGTTTTGAATCGTGAAAGCGGCAACGTGCAGCCCACCACCGTAGCTTTGCAGTAAGTTGTTGAAGAAAATAATTGCAATAAACATCATGAACTGACTCGAGAAAGATGCAAAGCCCGTCCAAGCCACTTCACCGATCGTCTTGAGATTAATCATCATATCTTTCATTTTTGGCTTAAGTTTTGTTTTACCAAACCAGAAATAAAAGATTAGGAAAACAGGGATCGATTGCGAAATCATATTGGCCCATGAGGAACCCATCATCCCCATGTCATACTTCGTTACCATAATCCATTCTGTAATCCCAGCAACAACTGCTGCGACTAACCAACTGTTCATTGATAATACAGGTTTTTCATCGATATTGGTTAAAATACTTAATACAACGGCCAATATCGTTAATGGCAATGAAATCCATAGCAGACGGCTATATTGTACCGCATATGGAAGCGCTTCATTACTTGCTCCGAATAAGGTCATAATATTATTTTCAAAGACCACTCCAAGTACAGCTAACAAAATGGAGAGGAAAAGAGTAAACCATAAAGTTTGTCCCATAATACCTCTAGCTTCTTCGATCTTCCCTTTTCCAAGTCGAAGTGAAATGACCGCTCCGGCTCCCACACCCAAAAGAACGCCAAGCATACGGGTAATAACCATGACCGTAAATCCAATTCCGATCCCTTCGATTTCCAGCTCCTGAAAGCCACTGACGAAATACCCATCGACAACCGCTACAACTCCTAGAATCACGTTAGCCATAATTCCTGCCAAAGCAAACCGTAAATATAGTAACGGAATACTTTTGGTTCCCAGCACTGAATCATACGCCGGCTTATTCATTACTTCTAGTTGCTCTATCTTCGATAACGGACGGTTGTCTACTATTTTCATGAGCATGTCCCCTTATAAATAATTTATATAGCAAGTTAAGCTCAATTAATTCGCATACCAACCTACAGGCTGGGCATGCTGGTGGATATTGATTTGCTTCGTTTCCATAAAGTGCTCCAGCCCAGCAGCACCTAACGCTCTGCCGATTCCACTTTGCTTATACCCTCCCCAAGGACCTTCAACATAAGCGAGATGATAACTATTAATCCAAGTAATTCCCGCACGCAATTTACTAATGACACGTTTTGCTCGATCCATATCTTCAGTAAATACAGCACCGGCTAATCCATAAATGGAATCATTCGCTTTTTGGATGGCATCTTCCTCATCTTTAAATTTCTGTACAACAAGGACTGGACCAAAAATCTCTTCCTTAACAATACGCATATTCGCATTTACATCAGCAAAGATCGTTGGCGCAATAAAAAATCCTCGATCAAGCCCATTTTCTATTAAGCGCTTACCACCACAAACTAATTTTGCACCTTCTTCGATTCCGCTCTTGATGTAATGTAAAACTTCATTCATATGAGGCTCGTGTGTGAGGGCTCCCATTTCAATGTTCTCGCTTTCCCCGTTGCCAACTACAATTTTGCTTGCACGCTCGGCCAATCTTTCAACAAACTTATCGTAAATGGTCTCTTGTACAAACAAACGAGATGCAGCTGAACAAACTTGCCCAGCATTGTGGAAAATACCAAACATCGCATTCTCGACTGCAGTTTCAAAATCCACATCGTCGAACACAATAAGTGGAGATTTACCACCCAGTTCAAGTGTGATTTTTTTCATATTGCCCGCAGCTGCGCGCATAATGCTTTGACCTGTTTTTGTTCCACCGGTAAAGGCGATCTTGTCAACATCATGGCTCTCGGCAAGCTCATTCCCAACCTTTGATCCAGGTCCCAATACCAAGTTTGCCACTCCGTCCGGAAGTCCAATCTCTTCGATAATTTCAAAAAGTTTGAATGCGCTTACGGGAGTGCCATCAGCAGGCTTAAGTACAATTGTATTCCCTGCGGCGAGTGCAGGAGCAATTTGCCAAACAGCTAACATAAGCGGGAAGTTCCAAGGTACAATAAGTCCACAAACACCAATCGGTTCATGAATAATAATTGTTTCCGAAGAATCAGCACGAGTGTAAGATTCCTTTTTCATGCCTTTGATCAAGTCAGCATAATAGCGGAAGCATTGAATCGATACCGGAATATCCACATAAGTGGTTGCACGAATAACCTTACCGTTATTTGCAGTTTCCAAGCGTGCAATTTCAGCTGCCTTCTCTTCAAGACGGTCTGCAATCTTATAGAGATAGTCAGCTCTTTCATCAGCCGATAAATCCGACCAGATTCCGCTGTCAAACGCTTTACGAGCCGCCTTGATTGCTATCTTCGCATCGTCTGCTGATCCATAAGCAGACGTTGCGATCACCTCTCCGGTTGCAGGATTGATAATGTTTCGTCTAGCACCGGATAACGCTTCTATCCATTTCCCGTCAATGAACATGTTAATTTTCATAAAACAACTCTCCTTTACGCAATAATATCTAACAGTTTGAAACCAATATGTGCTAGATTGACCAGCATCGTTTTCTGATTATAGAACGGGAATGATTTGAGGCGTTCCTTTTCAAATCGATATCCACCTGCACTCCCCGTAACGATCCATTGTGCCAATAACTTACCAAACAATGTTGAGAGAGACGCACCGTGTCCCGTATAACCCGTTGCGAAATATGCGCCTTCTTTGGATCTGCCGATAACCGGGAACGTATCAATTGTAACCCCGATAAATCCACCCCAACGGAAATCAATCTTGCTTCCTGCTAGTTTTGGCATTATTTTAACCATGGCATCGTAAACACTTTGATAAACAGCATCGCCTAAGTTTGGACGAACATCGCCACCGCCAAATACGATCCGATTATCTGGTGTACGTCGGAAATAGTAAAGGAAACTGCTTGTATCAAAAACCATGCGATCTTTAGGAATGACGGTACTCACCAGTGATTCTGGAAGCTGTTCAGTAGCAATAATACGTGCCGAAATTGGCAGTACGCCTTTGTTCAGTTCATTCATGATTTTTCCAGAGTAACCATCTGTAGCCACAATAATGTCTTTCGCAGTAACAGCACCTTTTTCTGTTACAACTTTCACACTGTTTCGACCGTACTCAATAGATAGTGCTTTCGAATGCTCAAAGATTTTTGCACCGATCGATTTAGCTGCTTCTCCCAAACCAATTGCATAGTTCAGTGGCTGGAACGAGTAACTCGAGTTGTCGACTAAGCAGCCATAATAATGTGGAGAATCGATCTCTCGATGCAACTGACTTCGATCAAGCACGCTTGATTCGTACCCGAAATTTCCGTTTAAGTATTCGCTTTCATGTTTCAATCCTTCAAAATGCTTGGCTTTGTAAGCCGCCACAATGTGACCTGTCTTTCTAAAGTTACAGTTGATTTGATGCTCGTCGATGATGTTTTTAACCAGTTCAACACTAAATAGGGAGAGATCGTTAAGCTGTCTCGCCTCGTCGGCACCATACTTTTTGGCAAGCTCCTGCATCGTTGGCTTATAGCCTGGCAATACCATTCCGCCGTTACGACCGCTTGCGCCATATCCGATCGTTTCTTGCTCAAGGACAATGACACTCTTCCCTAATTTTTGCAAATGATATGCAGAAGAAAGACCTGTGAAGCCTGCGCCAATAATGACAACATCCGCCTCTTCATTTCCTTCAAGAAGTTTTCCTTTTTCATAGCTGTTTGCAGTCGCTGTCCACAGTGAGAGAGTATCCATTCGATCCATCTTATCCATAGCTAATTCTTCTCCTTTTGTGACATGTATGTTACAATACAGTCAAAAATTATTCAAAATATTCAAACTTCTTGAGTCTATCATATGACTTGGAGTTTCCTCCAAGTCAATAGCCATTTGAGAGTTTTTTGAATTCATTTTTGTGAAAAAAGTGGAGTAACTCCACTTTTTTCGTTGGGGGGCATCTATGAAAATTGGTACATTTGCAAAGCTTTTTCATGTTACAACTGATACCGTTCGTTATTACATTGAACTAGGATTATTAATACCAGACAAAAAAAACACCCAGTATCAAATGAACCAATTGTGTCTCGACGACATGGCTTTTATTACTGAGCTGAAAAAACTTCATTTTTCACTGCTAGAAATTCAACAAATTTTATCGTATCAGCGTGTCACAAACTTCTCGGACCATGAGGATATCGACTACTACAACAACTTGCTCATTGATAAAAAGAACCAGCTGACCAAGAAAAAAGAAGACATATCAAAAGCTATCCAATTGATTGAAAAAGCGGTTCAAACCAGCTCGCCTTCATCCAAAGAAGAGAACCTTACAGGGATCCCACTTTCCTTTGTAAATCTGTTCTATTGTCCGAAGTGCCACATTCCACTTGAAATGAAAGATGTAACGATTAAAAAAGTCTACATTCAAACGGGGAGTTTAACTTGTACTTGTGGATACGAGGCAGCTATCGAGGAAGGTATTATCATTACCGCGAACTTGTACGAGACGTCTCCTTATCCATCTTATTTTTACGATAAAGAAACGATTAAAGAGATCAATCCCAAAATGATTAACTTATTTGAAAAAAGTAATTTTTGGTTTCAAAAAGTTCTACAAAATGTAGATTTGAAAAACAAATTAATCGTGGAAACAAACGTTGACGCTTTTGTGTCACTACCCAAATATATCGATGTTCTTGAAACGAGCGCATCCTATGTATTCAGTGGCTATTCGCTTGCAATGCTCAAGAAGGTTAGAAAGAGAATTGAGCGTATGAATCCGAAGCCAAACGTCCTTTATATTTTGAATTCTGATTTAAATCTGCCATTGAAACCGCTTAGCATCGATATTTTTGTGGATAGTTTTACAGCAACTGATTTTTCACTACTCAATCCGCAGTTTCCAATTCATGTTCTAAAAAACTATTTCCATAGCAGTTCAACAATTGTCGGCGGATACTCCTATTATGATAGCTCGGCCAAATCCTTGAAAAATATTTCAGCCTTATATCCAAATTCCCACGAGCATATTTTATATCCAAAATACTTAGAAGAAAATTTATCAGTCAACGGATTTCAAATCACGCAAAGTGAAAATATCGGTTACTGTACAGATCCAGGACCTTATTTTGATTATCATGTAATAGACGAAAAATTCCACATGCTAATGTATTTGGCTAGTACGAAAAAATAGCGCACAAAAAGAGGCTGTCCGAAAAGTAGGCTAGTTCACGGATGAGACAGCTCCCTTGTAGCTAAAATCATGGTTAATCTGAAAAATTGAGGAAGCATTAAAAGATTATCTTCTGTAGAATGGTGTATTACAATGAACAATGTTACATGGTTTGCAGTAAGTAAAAAACAAATTACAGATAAAGAAATCCAAGCATTTTTGGGAAAGTTAAAGGCGGCCCAGACCAAATAAATCAAACAGCATTGAAACATCTTGAAGAAATAATGGATGGACCGGGAGGTTTTATCAAAATTAAAAATCCTAAAGGAATAGAATTTTTGGAGAAAAAACTACAAGATGGAAATGGAGTTCGATTAAACCTTGATGGAACTTTTAAATGGTATATTGACCAGTAAAAAGGGTGAGTTATAAATGGAAAATTTAGAGATTATATTAACTGATTTTAATAAGAGAAAAATTGATAAATTAATTTACGGAGAACTTAAATTATCTACATTAAAACTTAAATCATCACATTTGTATAATAATATTTCAGAAAAAGATTTGAATTTTTCTCAAGTGAAAAACATAAAAGAGATTCTATCACCGAAAGGAACAGGAAATATATTTTTAGAAGAATTGAAGTTAGGTATTTCATTAAAAAACGTAGTAATAGTTTTCTCGTTTGATGAACAATATGGTGACATTGTATTTAACTTTCCTGAAAATGAAATATTAAAGGATGAGAGGAACGATAATAAGTTAAGGTTGAAAAAGCTAGTACATTTTCTAGTTGATTTGAAAAAAAATTATGATATTCCAAAAGTTATAATTGGTTATGAACCTGCAACTGATGAGGATACTTTGTTAATTGAAATTAATAATATAGTAACTAATTATGACAAAAAAATAGAAAAAATACTTTCTTAATTTATGAGCCTTAAGGTAACTACCTTAAGGCTTTTTTAGGGGCGGAGTATCGAATTAACCACTTCTTTATTCCAAGTCAATGGAATAAAGGTTCTTGACATTGACACGTTGAATACTGAAGTGGAGGAAATTTCGTTAGAGTTAAAAGAAACAGGAGTTACCATATATAATTGCCTGTTTGAAGATGAGTACTGAAAATTATTACCTGATTAAGAAATGAAAGTAGTATAATTTTGTGGAGATACTACTTGATTAATCTTATAGTATACAAAATACATATCTAGGAAGGAAATGATTATGACAGAATTTAAAAATAGAATGGATGTATCCGATCAAGAAAAGTGGGATTTAACGGATATTTATAAAACGATTGAAAACTGGGAAAACGACTATCAAAAAATCGAAACCTTAACAGAGGATTTAAAAAAATTTAATGGAACTATCCATGATGGTCAGAGCCTACTTGCCTATCTTACGAAAAGTGAAGAAATATCAAGTTTGTTTAATTTAGTCTATGCTTATGCAAGACTTCAATCCGACCTTGATACACGTGATACAGAAGCGCAGTCCCTTGTAGATAAAGCATCACAATTACATGTTAAAATAAGTGCTGCTCGTTCCTTCTTTTCTCCATTTTTACTTAGTATCGATGAGAAAATATTACATTCTTATATAGAGGAAAACGAAGGCTTACAATATTTTAAAGAAGACTTATTTGAATTATATCGATATAAGAAACATGTTTTAAACGAAGATAAAGAAGAAATCTTGTCTCAAATGGGTGAAGCTCTCTCTTCTCCTCAGCATACATACGGAATGCTTAATAACGCAGATATTACATTTGGAGAAGTTACAACCAAGGATGGTAATAAAGTAAATTTAACACGCGGGATGTATTCAAAATTAATTAAGGATGAAAGTCGAGATAAGAGAAAAGAAGCTTACAAAGCATACTATCAACCTTATGTGCAATTAAAAAACTCTATTGCTTCTACCTTAACAGCAGCTATAAAAAACAATGTTACCATTTCAAAAATTAGAAACTATCCATCTGCTTTAGAAAGGTCTTTATTTGGTGATATGGTTCCAAAAGAAGTGTATGATACTTTAATTGATACAACTAAAAAGAACATTGCATCTCTACATACATATAATCATTTACGAAAAGAAAAATTGCAGCTAGATGAATTAAGACAGTACGACTTACATGTTGATTTAGTAAAAGGTGTAAAGCAAGAGATTCCCTATGATGAAGCATTCGAAATCATGCTTACATCCCTTTCTCCACTCGGTGAAGAATATCTTCAAACACTTCGAGGTTTTAAAGATAAACGTTATATAGATGTAAGAGAATTACCTGGAAAACGTTCGGGTGCCTATAATTTTGGCGTATATGGCGCTCACCCTTTCATCCTGTTAAATCATAATGATGACTTAAATAGTCTCTTTACACTTACTCATGAATGTGGGCATGGTATGCATACATATTATTCACATAAGTTTCAGCCGAGAATCTCTGCTCATTATTCAATCTTTGTGGCCGAAGTCGCTTCTACAGTGAATGAAATACTCTTAATTCACCATCTATTAAAAGAAGCAAAAGATATAGACGTACGCAACCATTTAATCAATCACTTTATTGATCAATTTAAAGGAACTTTCTTTACACAAGTTATGTTTGCTGAATTTGAAAAGATTACGCACGAAATGGCGCATCAAGGTAAACCATTAAACGCCCAAGCATTTAATGATGTATATGAAAAATTATTTAGAGAATACAATGGGGATACACTCATATTCGATGAAGAAGTAAAATATGGATGGGCTAGAATCCCTCATTTTTACCGACCATTTTACGTTTATAAATACGCTACCGGATTTGCTTCCGCAATTCAAATTGCAGATCAGCTTTTAAGTGGCGATCCTACCGCTCAGCAAAATTATATCGAATTCTTAAAAGGTGGAAGTTCAGATTATCCGCTCAATCTTTTAAAGAAAACTGGTGTAGATTTAACAACGCCAAAACCAATTGAAAGTGCACTAGGACGCTTTAGTAAACTAATTGAAGAATTTTCGTCACTTTAACAAAAAATGATAAGATTCTATGGACAGAATTCTATGTTAGGTCATTTAAAGAGCCAGCTTCTTCAATATTAAAGAAGTTGGCTTTTGATTATTACATTTTTAAAATTTAATAATCAAAAAATAGAAATTTGAATTAAAAACAAAAACTAATTGAAAATAATACTGCATATATCAGCATGGTATAATATTAATCACAAAAAATAAGAGTATTTCGACAGTAAAACTTTAATTCTTACTTATTCTCAGATAGGAGGTTTTTATAATAAAAAATGAAATTCAAGAATTGTTTAATGAACGAGATTTATTTGCCAAACTAATCGCAAAAGCCCGATTGTCAAATTTATCATTTGATGTATATAGCTTTAGAAAATATGAGATGGTAGTAGATTTAATATTCGCTGAAAAAAGCCAATTTAAAAATCTTCAAGAAGCGTTTGCTGCAATATTTAAGAAAGAATTGTTTGAAAGAGAAGAATGGGATATTAGTGATGAACCAGCGCCTTCAGATAAACAATGGATAGAGGCTCTAAAAAACATATGGATTCATGAGTACTTTTTAAAGTATAGGGGTATTTGTTTAGAATACGTAAACAGTGAAAATTTTATTAATAGATTTAAAGTGGATTTATTTGATGTAGACTCACCTGAATCGATCGTTAAAGAACTTTTAATGAAATTGAATAATATTGAGACAATACAAGTGAAAAAAGGACATGTTTACGATCAAATATTTGGGCAGTCTGAAAGTCATTACTTTTTGTTTGAATGGGGAATTTATGATTAGAAACATTAAGATAAAGTAAAACTTTAATCAGTGGGGGTTTTCTTCATCCCCCACTGATTATTAGCCCACACCAATCGGACTTTTACGGTCAGTTGATCCCCCACCTAACTTCTTTGCTTTCACCGAATTTTGAGGTGGGAGTATTACTGCCCGTTAATACGGGATAAAATCATTTATAAAGAATTTCTTAATCTAACTTATTTATATGAATCAGAATACTACAGACCGCTTATTTTCCTTCCAATAAATCTTTTGCCATCTTCCGAAATTCCTGATTAAATTCATCGGTCATACCGTTTTGAACATTAGAGAATAGAATAACAAAAATTCGTTTATCCCAATTGAAATTATTAAATGTATTCCACCCAGCTAATACACCGTGATTATGATAATAATCTGGATAAATGTAAAAACTAAATCCATATTTTCTTGCAGGTGATACAGTAAACATATCTGATAAACTGTGTTTGGAAAGAAGTTTGCCAGTCATAATCGCCTCATCTAATCTCTTCATATCTTCTACAGTTGTATACATTTCACCACAACCGTATAGCCAGTTCATTCTTAACCTAGGAGTAGATATGAATTCATTATCTTTCTTTGTATAACCTTCTGCGAAAAATATATCTCCAGGGAATTTTGCCCCCATGCCAGATTCATGCATTCCAACTGGAGTGAAAATATGTTCTTTTATATATTCAGCTAATGGTTGTTTAGAGATTTTTTCTATAACATAGGCAAGTACCATATAATTATAATCCGTATATCTCCAACCTGTTCCAGCAGGGAATTCAAGATTTTGTGAACCAATCCATGTCACTAATTTTAAACGTGATGCCGCATCAACTTTCCCTTGCCCTTGTTCAGGTAATCCAGATGTATGTGTCAATAAATGTCTTAAAGTAATATTTTTATCCGCTGGGAATGAAGGAATATATTTATTTACATTATCTTCTATATTCAATTCCCCTTTTTCCTGCAACTGCAATATAGACACTGCCACTACTGTCTTAGTGATAGAACCAATACGATATTTTGTTCTTGGCGTTGTTAAGACTTTATCCTGCATATTTGCATAGCCATACCCTTTTCGCAAAATCACATTATTTTGATCCGTCACAAGTACCGTTCCATTAAATCCCTTTTCTTTTAAATATTGGTCTAATTTTTGTGTTGCCCCAGCATAACGATTTCGCTGATTTCTATCTACTTTCGGTGTATCTGTTTCTAGTTTACTAGTAGAATCTGAAAATGCCTTTAAATTCTGCGTTTTACCTTTATTTGTTTGCATGAACATATATACACTTAAGCAAAAAATCGCGATAATAAAGCAAACGATTAAACATCTCTTAAACATACAGGAGCCCTCTTTTTATTCAATTTATACTTGTTACTCTTTTCATTGTTTTATTCTATCTCTATTCATTTAAAAGAAGACTTTAATTTTTGCTTAAATTTATTGAAGAACTATATTCGAGAAATGAACTACATATTACTATTTCATCCTCAATTCTACTACTATAAATTAGCATGTCTCTTGATTATCTATATCTTCCTAAAAAGTTTGTATTATTGGAAAGTTATTCAAGAGAAGCTTCCCATACTCAAATTTTTGATCACTTACTATTGTATTTCTTTCTTAGAAAATTTCCACCCAACAATCCGATTCATCTCACTATAATTTTGTTTTTTTATGTAACATTCCTTGCAAACAACATATACAATAATGCCAAAAAAGGTAATCTATTAGCATTCATCGATAAGCAAAATTAACTAGATAGTGAAATGTTCAGTTATCGAACAAACAAAAATAGCATGGTATTTATCGAGTATTACGGAAAATAAATTATGATTGTCAAAAGAAAAGAAAAGATGCAGAAAAATTTTCAAGTAAAATAAATCATGCAAACAATAAAAAGAGAGGAAGCTCATTACGGCCAAAATAATAGGGAATTTCAAAAGAGGAAATGAACGAAAAGCAAATATTAATAAGAATAAGAATCAAATTCATTTATATGTCATAATATCACCATTTTAAAATTCATACCAAAATTGATTATACATCATATTGCAAAAAAATGTCATTCGTATGACTTTTTTTTTGCAATTTTTCAATAAACTTATTGCTGAAACAAACAGCAATATAGCCATACACACACACGCCCACGTATACCCTTTGATATCCACTATGAAGCCAAAAACAGGCGGAGCTAAAATAATAGCAATTTGATTTAGCGTAAGTGCAAAGCTAACCGTAATTCCTACTGAATCCTGCCGCGATGTTTCAACAACTTCAACCATAAAAAGACTAAACCACCCAATGCCAAAGAACCCTAATAAGCCGCTAATTGAAATACCCCCACCTTCACTTCTTTTAGAGGTGGAGGTCTTCTCGGTTAAAATGATAAAATATTATAGTTTATAAAAAACAAGTACTAATACGTTTTTTTCATTGATTAAGGATATAATGTACATAACTACAAGTGAATTATAAAAACAATGCGCACTAACTAATCAATATTAAATTCCAATCTTCTATATTCTCAATAAAATGGAGAATATCATTGAATATTTATATCTATGCTTTATGTAACAGAAAAAAACGTAAAAGAAGGAGATACAATGAAAAAGAAAAAAGAAACAAAAGAAACCGGATGGAACTTAGACAATAGTTATGCCCGTCTACCGGAATCATTTTTTTCCACCCTTAGCCCAACCCCTGTAGGCTTACCAAAGTTAATCATTCTCAATCATCCTGTGGCAACATCCCTAGGGCTAAACATTGAGGAACTACAAAGCGAAGATGGAGTAGCGGTTCTTGCTGGAAACCGAATTCCCGAAGGTTCTATCCCTCTTGCTCAAGCTTATGCAGGGCATCAATTCGGGCATTTCAACATGCTAGGAGACGGCCGTGCGCTGCTAATCGGTGAGCAGATTACTCCTTCAGGTGAACGATTTGATATTCAATTAAAAGGCTCTGGTAGAACACCATACTCCCGCCGAGGGGATGGCCGCGCCGCACTTGGACCAATGCTACGCGAGTATATTATCAGTGAAGCAATGCACGCGCTTGGTATTCCTACTACCCGTAGTCTAGCTATAGTATCAACAGGTGAGTCAATCATACGCGAAACTGCTTTACCAGGTGCAATTTTGACACGTGTAGCTAGCAGTCATATACGAGTTGGCACATTTCAATACGCAGCAGCAAGCGGTTCAGTTGAGGAGCTAAAAATTTTGGCTGACTATACGATTAAGCGTCATTTTCCAGCTATTCAATCACAGGAAAATCCATACCTAGCGTTACTACAAGAAGTGATGAAGCAACAGGCCAGCTTAATTGCAAAGTGGCAACTCGTTGGCTTTATTCACGGGGTAATGAATACCGATAACATGACCATTAGCGGAGAAACCATCGATTATGGTCCTTGCGCCTTCATGGATGAATATGACCCAGCAATGGTATTTAGTTCCATTGACACGCAAGGCCGATACGCCTATGGTAACCAGCCGTATATTGGTGTGTGGAATCTCGCGCGATTTGCAGAATCTCTATTGCCGCTTCTACATACAGACCTAGAACAAGCTGCCCAAATAGCCCAAGATGCGATTTCAGATTTCGGCACACTGTATGAAAAGCATTGGCTCGCTGGGATGCGGACCAAACTAGGTATATTTAACGAAGAAGCAGAAGATAAAGCCCTCATTGATGAGCTCCTTAAAATTATGGAGAAATATCGCGCAGACTATACTAATACCTTCCTTGCTTTAACTTTTGGTACACATAAAGATACCGATTTGTTTAAAAGTCAAGAATTTACGAAGTGGAATGAAAAATGGCAGGCAAGATTAAGCAGACAGGAGGAGTCGAAATCTTCTTCAGATCAGCTGATGCGAGACACCAATCCTGCGATAATCCCACGAAATCACCGCGTGGAAGAAGCATTAGATGCCGCAGTCAAACAAGGGGACCACAGCGTAATGGAACAACTGCTTGTTGTTCTTTCAAATCCTTATGCTCACTCTCCTGAACAGTCTGAGTACTGTACACCACCGGCGCCATCATCCCGCCCTTATCGAACTTTTTGTGGTACATGAGAAAGAATTAAGTTAACACCTTCTCATGATTTACTATTTTTACAACATAATGCTACTCCTTTACCTAATGGAGTGGCATTTTTTCGGTTCTGATGCAAAATCATTTAATATAGATATAGAACCTACACAGTTTGTTCAACTACTCTTTTCTCAGCGCTAAATACAATTGATTGTTTTTTCATAATATCTAGTGGTAAATCTAGATCTCTATTTTATTAGATAAAGAGAGGCCAGCCAGCATCCAAACCAGGAAGATAAAATATCTGAATAACATGTGGAACAAGACCATCGTTTTATTAAGAAACGAGTACGCTCTATGTTGGGATTCAAGTCATTTAAAACAGCAACCTCTATATTGAGTGACGTTGAAGCCATGCATATGATAAAAAAGGAACAGATTGATTTAGAAAACCAGTCTGTCCAAAACCAAAAAGAGTTCATCCACCCAGTGTTTAGACTTATAGCATAAAATACGATTCCGTTAGGAGTCTACTATTCTCCGTGTTATTCTTCATATATTTGCACCAGAACCGATTTTATCCAATTATTTTAGAATATTAAAATAATTAATAATAATACAAGCAACGAATATACTATTCATTTTTTTGTTATCATTATCATTTTTTATTTGTGACAACTTGTTGAACACCGGATTATTATACATAACCTAGAAAAAAATAGAGAATAATGTAGATTTTTGTCTAATGATATGTATGTACACTTCCTATCTGCTAGATATAGACTGTGAAGTGTAAGGACCTTATCTTACAAAAAACTTAAAGGAGGCTTATAAAATGGGGAAATTTACAGGATTTTCAAAGTTTACACTTGCTACATTAATAGGAATAGGTAGCTTAGGTGCCTTTTCTCAAACAGAAGGTGTAAAAGCTGAAAGTTTGGATCGTATTTCTCATGAAAATGTTGAATTTAATTCACCTTCTACTATCACAAATACTTTTGAACAAAGAGCTAATATTGTCCCTGAATCAAAAGTAATCACAAACCATTATGTGAAGTACTCAAAAACTAGTTATCAGGTTAAAGAAAGTATTCCAAAAGAAATTTATTATTCATCAGATGGTTTTAAAGGTTATATACAAGCAACTACTATAATTGATATTGGTGGCCATTTCCTGACTCTCTATTCCGGAACTGTAATTCGATGTTAATTTCATGATTACGTTTATTAAAAGTAGTTTAAAACTTGTGGATTTACAAAAAATAAACCACAAAATTATTCAATTTTATGGTTTATCAAATAAAAGATAATGCTAAGACTACGTCTAATGCTCTTAGATTACCTTCCCCAAAGTTAATTATAGAGTATTAAAGTATTACTGTACAATCAAAAAGCACTCGAATGAGTGCTTTTTGATTGCTATTCCTAATGAAATTCTTTTTCTTTTCTAAAATCTGTTCATACTATTGATTCACAAAGCACTTATGCCCAGATATACAAATCATTTGTGTGAGATTTTTACATACATGTTTGAAATAAAAACTTACATGAATGATTTTAAAAGTTCTTGTACGAATGGAATTACTCCACCCACAAATTTTAAAACAGCCATTGCGATTGCCATAGTATTTCCTCCCCTTGTTTGAGTATTAAGATGTGGTAAATCTTATACCTTCATTTTAGATACATTCCGATATGCAATATTTCATATTAAAAATGTGTTTTATACAGTTATAATAGAATAGGTAAATTCTAAAGCACTCTTAAGTGAATAAAACAGCTAATGAACATATAAAAAAGAAGAGGATTATAAAAACCCTCTTCTTTTTTATGTTAATAAATCTAAGCTTGAATTCATGTTGGTCCTACGTAACTAGTAATTTAATACATAACAGAATATCCAGAAGGGATAGTTTCAAGAGTTTTTTGTAGCTTTTTTATATAAATATCATATTTTTATTTTTAACGTTAGGGAATATTGTTAGATGCATATATATATTTTCATTAATCTCTTTTTTTTTAGATATTTAATGATACACTATATGTTGTATAAAGCGAGAGAAATGGTTAAAGGTGGTTATTATAGGTGAAAAAGATATCATTATTTTTGATAATTATTAGTTTGTTATTAAGTGCTTGTAATGGTACTAATATTATTAAAAAAGAAGAGAAAGTTGTAGAAAAAAATACGAAGGGAAATAGCATTATTCCGAAATATTCTATTTCTGATAATTATTATAAAACTATTATTCCTTTAAAAGAGCATAAAATAATAAATACAGTTAATATACAAACTAATTCTAAATTAGATATAGATAAATTAGAATTAGGTTTAATGAATATGGCATCTAAGCAATTTGATACAAAAAATCATTTATTACAAAGAAGTGAATATATTGCTCAAAAAACAATAGACGAATTACTCACAAAACAAGAAATACCTTATGTATCTAATATTATAGAATATGATTATTATACTAAGAAAAATTCAGGTGAATTGAGTTTAGCTGGTGTTGTTATCGGTTTAGCCATGACTTCAAATCATTCTAATGAAGAAGCAAATGTTAAGGGCAGTGAAATTGCTAATCAACTTTTAAAAGTTCTTTATGATAATAAGAACTTTGTAAAAGTTCCTATTACTTTTTCTATTTTTAAACAGGAAGCTTCTGATTCTTTAAAAGCCGGTACTTTTATTTCTAGTGTAACAGTACAAAAAGGTGAGAATAGTATAGGACAGTGGGCTAATATTAACGAAAAATCCTTTGCTTATCCTTCTGATGATTTTAAACAAGTATATAATAAAGATAATGAAGAGTTAGATAAGTTTTCTGTTAAAGTGAAAAAATTCAATAAAGATGATTATATACCGGTTAATGCTACAATTTTTTATAAAGATGATCATATGGATACTGTAGATATGAATGTTTTAGTTAAATTTAATGGTAAATCAGAACTGATTGCTTTTACACAAATGATAGTCCAAAATATATTAGATGTTTTCCCTAAAGATGTTAAGGTTCAAATGAATATAAAGTCAGAGCAAAAAGTTGAAGCAGTTGTTGTAAGAGAAAAAAATGAAGATGAACCTTTTGTTTCTTTTATTGAATAATGAAAATAAAAAAGACAGTTATTATACTGTCTTTTTTACTTTCATTATTAGTTTAATGTACCATGACTATTTTATCATTAGCGCTTTAAAATAATTGGGCGAACAAGTGAAAAAAGATTGTGCTCTAAAACAGATTATTTAGCTCTACAATTGTATCCGCTTCTATAAGCTTAAGTTGCTGCCCCGATTTAACCTATTCGTAACGAAGTGCTTCAATTGGATCTAATTTCGCCGCCTTATTCGCTGGAATTAACCCGAAGATAATACCAAGCGTCATCGAGAATAATACGCCGCCAACAACTACTTGCCATGAAACGAGTGGTGGCCATTTCGCAAATGTGGAAACAATATATGCGCCCCCGTAACCAAGACCAATCCCAATTAATCCACCAAGAAGCGTTAACATAACAGCCTCAATTAAGAATTGCAGTAAAATTTTACTACGCGTTGCTCCAAGTGCTTTACGTACCCCAATCTCACGTGTACGCTCTGTTACAGATACGAGCATAATGTTCATAACCCCTATACCACCAACGACTAATGAAATACCAGCAATACCTCCAATAATCATCGTCATGATATTTGTCATTTTAGAAATACCATCTTGAATTTCTTTTAAATTCATTACCTCATATTTACCTGTAAACTCACTTGGCTTACGACTATTTAATGCATCAGCTGCTTTCTTTCCAGCGTCATCTAAATTATCGACATTTTTCGCTTGGACAGAAATCTCTTGAATTTCATCTGTTCCATACAACGACGGCCATAACGTTAATGGAATTAGAACTTCTGAACCTCCCATTCCCATGAATCCGCCCTCGGCTTTATATACACCAATAATTTGCAGCGGTTGGCCTTTCATTTCAATAATCTTTCCAACTGGATTTTCTTTTTCAAATATCTTTTCTTCTACATCGGAACTAATCATGACAACGTTATTTCCATAATCGATATCTGTATCATTTAAAGAACGGCCTTTTAACACCTTAACTTTATTCGCAGCGAAATATTCGCTGTCTAGCCCTTTAATATTCACCATATCTTTTTTATCATTGACATCAAGTGTTTCCATGTTTGAATTCGTCTTAATTACGTGTGAAATCTCTGGAAGCTTTTTAATTTCAAAAATATCTTCTTCTGTCAATTTCGGTTTTCCCATGGATTCCATACCAAATGAATCATTCATGTCAGGAGTATAGTGAATAGAAATCACACTATTCCCAGAACCAACAAATTGTGATTTTAACGCTGCTTCCCCGCCCTGCCCAATCGCAACAACAGTAATAATAGAGCCGACACCGATAATAATCCCAAGCATTGTAAGTGCTGAGCGCAGTTTATGAGCTAGAATAGAAGATAGGGCAATCTTTATACTATCTAGTAAACTCATATCACACACCTTCTATCTTCTGTAATTTCCCCGTCCCTTAGCACAATTCGGCGCGAAGAGTAAGCAGCGACTTCCTCTTCATGCGTAACCATGACAATCGTCGTACCTTCTGCATTTAACTTTGTGAAGATGTCCATAACTTGCTCCCCAGACTTTGTATCAAGAGCACCTGTTGGTTCATCGGCCATAATGAACGTTGGGTCATTTGCAATGGAACGTGCGATGGCTACACGCTGCTTTTGCCCACCTGAAAGTTCGCTTGGCAAGTGATACACGCGGTCAGACAATCCGACTTTCCCAAGTGCTTCAAGAGCTCTCTGACGGCGCTCCGCTTTCTTCACGCCGCCATATATAAGCGGAAGTTCTACATTTTCTACCGCTGAAAGACGTGGCAATAAGTTAAAATGCTGGAATACAAAACCGATATATTCATTACGAATAAGGGCAAGTTTTGCTTCATCTGCCGTTAAAATATTCACGCCGTTCAACACATATTCCCCTTCTGTCGGACGATCTAAACAACCGATAATATTCATGAGGGTTGATTTCCCTGAGCCAGATGGTCCCATAATGGAAACAAACTCACCGTTTTGAATTGTTAAACTAATACCATGTAAAATCGGTACCGCTAGCTTCCCTTGGTAATATGTTTTATGAATATTGTTTAACGTAATCATTTTTCTTTCACTTCCATTCCGTCATACACGTTGTCGGAAGGATTTTTAACCACCTTTTGTCCCATTGTTACACCTTCAAGAATTTCTGTCCAATCTCCATCAGTAGAACCTTTTTTCACATTTTGTTTACGAAGCTTTCCTTTGTCTTCTACATAAACAAATAGATTACCAGCTTTTTCAATAATACTTTTACTAGGAACAGCAATCATCTTCTTATTCTCTAAGTTTACTTGCAGTGATACGTGATAGCCTGGAGATAAACCTTCTTGTCCATCTAAACTAGCTTTATATGTATACTGAGACATATTTTGTGTTCCCTCACCAACACCAGCTGCTTGCGCCATTTCTGCACTTGTCGGGAACTCGCTTACCTCTGTAATTTTACCTGTCCATTTCTTCTTACTATTTGCTTTTGCAGTTGCAGTAAATGGTTGATCCTTTTGAATTTGTGATTTTTGAAGTTCTGTTAATGTCCCTTGAATTTGGAATGAATCTTTAGAAGCGATTTGTAAAAATGATTTTCCTTGTCCACCCATTGCTTGCGCTGAACTTTGTGCTGCATCTTTATCTAACTTTTGCACAACACCAGCGAAATTACTATAAATTGTGAGTTCATCTTGTTTTTTCTTTAATTGTTGTGATTGTAATTGACCTTTTTCTTTCTCAAGTTCAGTTGTTTTTTGCTGTATTTCTAGTTCACTTACTTGCTCTTCTAACGGATCTGTTACTTCTTTTCCAGCGCCGCTATCTTTTGCTTTCTTAATCTCTTTATTTAGTGAATCTATTTTCTTTTTCCCTTGATCATAGCGCATTGTTGCCATTTTTTGATCAAGCTCAGCTTGCTTCAATTGTAGATTGATTTCTTCATTATCATAAGAGAATAACTTCGTCCCTTTTTCTACTTCTTGCCCTTCTTTCACCGCAATATCCTTCACTTTTCCTTTTGTCGGATCTGCATAGAAGCTCTCAATATTCCCAGGCTTTACTTGTCCAGAAATCAATTTTGTATTATTGAGTGTACGTTCTGTTACTTTCTCAAAGCTAACAGCGTCTCCCTTTGCTGTCTCCTTCTTCTTACCTTGCATAACAAAAATATTGACGGCTGCAACGATGACAATTAATGCAATAACCCCAATGATAATCCATTTTTTCTTTTTAGTTGGTCGATGTGTTGTAGTTGGTAACATAATGTCTTCCCCTTAATGATGATATAATTTAGTACATACGTTTATTGAACAATTTATATGGGACAACCACCTAAAGTAACTGGCTATAAACCAAAAAATAAAAGCTAAAAACCTTTTAATACCTTAGGCTATATGAAGCACAAAATAAAGAGGTCGATCCTTTATTTTAAAGAAACTGACCTCTTTATTTTGTGCTTCATATGATATAAATAATTGCAAAAACTAAACTACATCACTGCTTTTAATAATTCTGTTACTAATGGAATTACTCCACCAATGAATTTCAAAACTGCAATTGCGATTTCCATATGATTTCCTCCTCTTTTTTGAGTATTGAATTGTGGTAAATTTTTATACTACTATAATAGCGAGAATTCATTTGGATATCAATGCATTTCAATATGCAATATTTCATATTTATACGATTTTTTAATTTTTTAATATATCAAATCTAAAGTGTTTTCTGATGAATTCAACAGTTAATGAACATAAAAGTTTCCCTATTTAAAAAGAAGTTAATTTTTGTGATTTTCTTCTTTTTTGTGGCAGATCCTAGATAATTTGACTATTAATAAGTGAACTAATGTTCATTAGACATAGAGGACACCCTCCTATTATAAAGCATGACATTAAAAAAGTTATGGGATCTTCAAAAGAGGTGATACAAGCGACTCAATTGCGATATTTTAACAACCGAATACTCCGTCAGCCTACTCTGTTGTTTGATAAGTGTTTCTCGAAGCAGCTATTATAAATGGCTAAACTGACAAGGAATCCTTGCACCAAGACAATAGGAAAGTGAAGGGCTGAAACACTTCATCCAACAGTGTTATGAGAAAGTAAAAGGTGTGTATGGTTATAGTAGGAGGTGATACATATGGTAAATTTACGTGAAATAAGAAATACTCATAAAAAAAGAGATAAAGCATTTTATGAAGTGCTTTATCTCTTTTTTATGAGTGAGGAATGTATTTGGGGATATTTTCGGTATGTTTTTACACAATTTCCGTATCGCATAAATTTTATTTTAATATGTGCTATTACATATTATTTTATCATTCCCTCGACAGAAGAATCCCACTTCAAAGAATGTAAAAGGTGTAGCCCAATGAGTAGGTGGGAGATGAATGTCGGTTAGGCGTAAGCCTAAAGGTTATTGGGTTTACAACGAATAAAGAATACTGGGATTTTAGTATTCAGCGTATCTAGAGATGTAGGTTGTGTGCAACGAATCCGTAAGTACCATATTTTAGAGTTTGTGTATCAAATTCAATGTGTTAAAAATGTATGTTATGTAATTTTATAGTTCTTGGTTTTAATTTGATGTAAAGTATTTATGAATACGATAGTAAAAATTATGACCAATAAAGCCTTTTCCCACAAAAAGTTATGTCTAAGTATAAGATTTGCACATAAATTATACCAATTAATAATTAATAAGATCCCAAAAATCCACACACAACTTTTTAATGTGTTTAAGCGGTATTGATATTCTAATATATTTCTCTTCATATATTTCTGCTCCTATTCGATATAATTAAATAGAATTGTAAACATGATAAGTTAATTTGAAACTTATGTGGAAGAACTTTCTCTTGAAAGAGTCAATAAATCTGGTTACAGCCCTAATTACACATAAAGAAAAAGAATCCCTTATGATTTCTAGGATTCTTTTTCTTGTTTAAAGTTTGCTCATACAAATGATCTGCACCTCAATTCATCTTTGATATACAGACCATTTGTATGATAATTTTTATAAATAATTGCTGAATAAAGAACTTACATAAATGCTTTTAAAAGCTCTTGTACGAATGGAATTACTCCACCTATAAATTTTAAAACGGCCATTGCGATTGCCATAGTATTTCCTCCTCTTTTTTGATGTTAAGATGTAGTACATCTTTATGCTTTTATTATAGTAAGCACTTACTTTTTTATCAATACATTTTAATATGCAATATTTCATATTAAGATGCATTTTAAATTCTCTTCCTTTTTTTATGTGTTCATAGATTAAGTGATACAGGGGTTCAGACGAGATACCTGTAAAACGGGGTACCTTCAACATTTTATAAAATAGTATGCCTCTTTATCTTGTATATATTGAAGGTCTTTCAAATGAAAATAACCTAAGTCTCAGATACATAAATCATTCGCTTTCACAGTTGGGACACACAGAGAGCCGTAAGTGCGATCATGTTGTTTACCTGGACCTGTATGAATATGTAGGAACTGTCCACTTAACAGATCATACTCAAGTTGAATTTTTATCCCAGCTGTATGGCTGCATCCTCCTGCACCTGGATAAACGAATGAAAATATATCCGGAAGTTGAAATGCAGTTGAATCTAAAATACGAATACGCTTGAAAACGGAAGTGTATGGAGAAGAAATCGGCATAGATGAGGCCAATTTTTTGCTTAGTAGTTCGGCTAGTATGTGTTGTAAAAGTTGGACGGCCGCTTTATTAAATCGTTGATTCAGTCCCTCAGGACTGATGGGTACTTCTGTTGATGCTTCTAAACAGCTAGATAACTGAGTTAAAGAAGTCATAGCTACATTTTGGCTCATCCATACACATAAAGCGACTAAATCTTTTGCTTGGTACTTACTGGTTCGTTGTACAAAACCAACATCTCTAGCAAGATCCCGTAAGGTATTTGGAGATAAAAAACTTTGAATCTCTTGAGCAAATAGTTGTAATTCGTCAGACACAGAAACAAACATAAAAAACGCTATCCTTTCCTATGATTCTACAGAAAGAATAGCGTATTTTTTCATTTTAGGGGGCATTTCTTTTTATTAGCTTGATAGCGATGTGGCGGTACCCCTATTCTCAATAGAGTACACTCTATTGAGAAGGTTAAATATGCAATTTTGCATTTTATTAATTTTATAGCATGTAAACATATTGATTCGTATATAATTTTAGGGTTATAAGGGTAGCATGCCATTCCGATCAAGTTAAGATATTAAAGTAGCTCCTAAACGAAAATTTTATTATTTTACAGTTATTTATGAGAATTCAACTCTTTTTTTCGTCTTGGGAAACAACCCATTTCTTAAGTTGATGGGTATGTGTAGTGAGTCCTATCTTAGTCTAAGTACATCATAACATTCTAACTATTATGGAGCGTGTATTATAATGAAAAAGATTTTATTATTGTTTATAACATTAGGAATACTTATAGGATGTGAAAAATCTGATTCGTGTGATGAATCAAGAGCCATCTACTCTGGAAATTGTAATTTTTCTAATACACTCACAAGCGACAAAGCTGAATTACAATTAGATTCCAGATAATTGCTTTTATACTTAATTTCAAACTAATTGTTCATCAGATTATTATACATTTCATGTAGATTATTCTTGGGGTTCTGTTGCAAAGTTTCACAAGAGATAGACATAGATCAGCGTATATGACTAAATATGGTTCTGGTGCAAAAATGTTAGTTAGAATCATAGAATAGCAATTTCCTCTACATTTCTATCTTATGAAGCTAAGCCAAACAATTTATGAATAAATTCTTTCTGGTTTTGGACGGATTCGTCCGGTAAAACAACTTGTCCTTTTTTCATCATATGCATGGCTTCAACACCACTCAATATAGAGATTGCTGTTTTAAATGATTTTAATCCTAACATAGAACGAACTCGGATTAATCACCGCATCTTCTGGCGCCATGTCTAAAAAATATTTAAAGGACATGTCATATTTTGAGCGTTCAACAACATCTACATCTGATAAGTCAAAAATGGACTTTAGCAATAAATATTTGAACATACGAACAGGCGGCACTGCATTGCGGCCATTATCAAGACAATATTTATTCTGTAATTCCTCTAAAACAAAAGAAAACTCAACTAATTCATTAAATTGACGAAGCATATTATCTTTCGGCACGACGATATCGTAAATTGCCATGAAAGGACTAAGGTTAAGAGATTGTTGGTTTGAAATCATCCGAGACACCACCTAGAATTAGTACAACTATTATGCATAAAAATGGTGAAGGCTTCCTCGATTTCATCGAGGAAGCCTTCACTTGTTTAAACTATATGGACTTTTTCAGTGGCCTCTTTGATTCTGCCCTCTTTTTTAGCTCATTAATAAAAAATTATTTTTCGTTTCTTTGTGTGAATAACAAGCTGTGATTTAATCCACTTTTAATATAATTGGTTAATTGCTTCCCAATAAGAGTATACAGCTGCTTTAGCTTGCTCTTCTGAAGTAAACTGTTCAATGTTTGGTAAAAAACTCCTTCCTTTATATTGAAATAATTTTTCTGTTCTAAATGCTTCTTTTTCATATTCTGCAATTTCTCTATGCAATAGATATTGGTTGTTTCCGACATGCTCAATTAAATAGTTGGACGGCTTAATGATTTTATCTTTAAAAATTTCTGGATTCGCTTGCATTAATTTCATAAGCTTTTCCTTTCATCTATTTCTCCTTTTGGTAAACTACTTCTCCTTGTAAAATTGTCATTAAAACTTGAGCATCTGGAATCTTATCCTTACTCATTTCAGTTATATTTTCATCAAGTACTACCATATCAGCAGATTTACCTACTTCAATAGAACCAGCTATATTATCAAGTCCTAATGATTTGGCAGGCTTAATTGTATAAGCATCAATAGCTGCGTATACATCAGGTAAACCTTTTTCACCAATGCTTAGTGAATTCGAAATAGTGACAAGTGGATTCAGTTCATTTACGTCCCAATCACTACTAAGCGATACATTTGCTCCTGTTTTCCAAATTCGTCCTAGCGGCATAATTCGTTTCATCTGTTGATCTGAAAAATACATACTTGCCCAGCTTTGCTTAGGATCTTCCGCAAAATCATGCCCTACTTGAAAATCCGCACTAACACCTAAAATCAGCAAAACGGTTAATATCACTATCTTCTACCATTTCCACGTGCGTGAGCGTATAAGGTTGTTTTGCTCCTTCTTTTTTCGCTGCTTCAATTGCGTTTAAACTCTCTCTTGCTCCACCGTCTCCAATTGTATGAATCAATGCACCATAACCAATTTTATCGAGTTCGGTCAACCACCATTTCATTTTCTGCTCTGGAATATAGTTCAAACCATATGGAGTTCCTTTAAACCACTCAAATTTATATTTTTCTAGTGTTTTAGCTGTGCTGTTAATACTAATTCCATCACTATACATTTTCACTTGATTAATAAGCATTCGAGACGATGAATCGTCTCGCCTAATTTTTTTGAAATACTCAATTTGTTCTGCTTCATTTAAATTTGGATACACCCACGGACGAAGTACTACTCGTGATGTTAACTTTTTCTCATCATTAACTTTATTCCAGACATCTAACCAACCTCGTTTCCAATATAGACGTCCATCACCAACTGTAGTAATACCATTCTTCGCAACCTCATCTAAGCCATCCAATAAACCTTCGTAATTTTTTTCAAACAGATTTGGTTGTGAACTCCATGCTTTCTCCATCACAATATCACCAGCTGAGTCATAAAGAATACCAAAAGGCTCTCCTGTTTCCGGGTCCCGAATAATTCTTCCCCCCCTGTGGATCTTTCGTCTCTTTATTCATTCCAGCCAACTCCATTGCTTTGGAGTTAACCCATACAGAATGAGAGGTTCTTTCCATAATTACTACAGGATTATTGGGGAACAGCTCATCAAGGAGCTGCAATGGAGTCTGCTCTTCCGATTCTTCGCTCATGTCTTTTAACAAACTTTCCAAACTAAATCCCGATCCGCTTATCCATTCCCCTTCTTTTAAATCTTTTTGACAATCCTTTAAATACGAACGTTGGTCTTGTAATGAAGCATCTGATGACACACTACAATTTCCTGCCGCGGGTGATTTTGCTTCAAATATATGATTATGATTGTCCACAAAACCGGGAAGGACGGAACGCCCTTGTAGATTTATGACTTTCGTATCTTTATTTATAAATTCTTCTACATCCTTGTCGGAACCAACAAATATAATTTTACCATCTTTAATTGCTACTGCTTCTGCCATATCTTGTTTTTCATTAGAAGTATAGATTTTCCCATTTTTAAATACTACATTGTCTGGCAAATGGTTAGGCAGAACAGTGCTATTTCGCTTGGCTTCCCCCACTTCAGGAGCGCATGCTGAAATCAATACCATATTAAATGACCATTAGTGCTTTCTTTGGAATTTCCTTCATTTTTCTACTCCTTTTATTAAGATAAATTGCTTTTGAAAATAGAATAAACGTTAACATAGTGTCAAGGTCAAATCATTATTGTTGTTACTTTTTAATAACTGAAAAACAAATTTGCGTCACATAATCCTCTACTGGGCAATCGCATTCAGGACCCTTTAAATAGACTTCACATGGTGGAGCAACTATCAGATATCCATTATTTTTAATCCATTCTTCTAGCGCCATATAACCGTAACCTATATCGTCATAACTCCCATGATGCAAGGTAGTAACAATTTGATGCTGAGCTAGCTTTTTTATCTCCCAATCCCATGATAAATTTCCAGTGTTCTCATAAATAATTGGAATTCTTAATTCAATATCACTGTGATTCGGAATATACTCTTCATCATAGAAGATGGCGGATGGAGAACCTATTATTTGAAAATTATTCACTTGTACTTTTTCATATAATAAATCAAAATGTTCATCTATATCATTAATATCGATTTGTAATCTTTGCGTTATGACAGTTATTTCACTTCTCATTCCAATTAATATATCGTAGTGTCTACGTTGGATTGAAATGAGATCTATGCTTCTATTTATCATTTCACTCATTTCGGAAATAACCTGTAAATGTTCTCTTACTTCATGTGATAACTCCATAATTTGCGATTTCATATGTTTGATAAGTGAATTTTGGTCTGATGACTGAAGAATTATTTTGATTTTCGAGAGAGGAAATCTGTACTCTCTTAGTTTTTTGATTTGTAATGCCATTTCCAATTGACCCTGTTCATAATACCTATATCCATTTATGGGATTAATATATGCTGGTTTCAGTATTTCCTCTTTGTCGTAATGTCTCAACATCCGAGTACTCATTTTACAAATTCGAGAAAATTCAGTAATTTTATACATTTAAATACTCCTTGAGTAACTTTATTTACTACGCCTTTTATGATCTCATATAATAACCTTTCACCCTCATAATAAGCATGAACGTGAAAGGTATTATATTTTTTTACAGGGAGTTTGCAAACAGACATCATTTCCAATTAAAAAAATCCGAAATGGAGAATTCATCCTCCCGACTTTTCATTCTTTTAAATTTTTGAGGTAACAAATGAATGGGACAATACCACGTTAAGCAATTAATTGCGCCTCCCATTGTCGATATATCTCCTACATGAACTGGAATCGCATGTTTATCAGTATGTTTTTGGATGTATTGTAAGACTTCCTGATCTTTAGATAATCCAAACCTAGGAACATAGAGAGCATCTTTTGTTTCTAACATGTTTATATATAGACCTTTGGCTGATGCAATCTCTTGATCATATTGCCCTTCTTCTGTATATGAAGAAGGAACAACTACAAACTCCGCTTCAGGCATTTGCTCTCGAATAATCTCTTGAATGCTATGCCTAAATTCGTAATCTCCTAGAAAGTCACTGATAAACATTGTATATTCATCAATAAACTTAATCATACCGTCTACATGTGCAAGCACATCTCCTGGTTCAGAAGGAATGATAATAACTCGACTGACATCTAAATCCCATTCCAGTTGCTCTATAATTTCTTTTTCTGTCCAATCATAATTATCATCAAGTATACGATCCGTTAATATAATTGTATCTTTTTTATTCCAAATGAGATTACCGCCATCTAATATCAATGGGGAAGTAATATATTCAAAGTCATTTTTCTTCAGCCATTTATTGAATTGTTGATTTAAATATCGACTTTGACTTTCAGGTAAGTAATTTGGTTGGTATTTAAATTTAACGAGGTGATTTGTTACAACTGGTGCAACGTCTCTTAACCAAATGTCGTCATACTCAAAAAAGTTTGTATCAAAGTCTTGTTCTTCCACAGTTAAAGATATAAGTTGATCGGTAAATGCTTTATTTTCATTTAGGTTCTCATTAAAATAAATAAGATCTTCATAAAATGGTCGATAATATTGATTCGATTTATTTGGTATTGCAGTAAAAATAATTCCATTGTGTATTTGATTCATATTGTTTACCTCACTATTTTAAGGGTTATTGAGTAACTGATTGAAACAAGTCATTATCAAGATAAAGTGAAACTTTAATCAGTGGGGGGCTTCATCCCTCAATGATTATTAGCTCTCATCAATCTGACTTTTACGAGCAGCCCGACCCCCCACCTAATTTCTTTGCTTTTGCCGAATTTTGAGATGGGGTTCTTACTGCCCGCAAATAGCTGGATACATACAACTATTCCTCAATTCAATTCTCTTATGATTCTATATTTTAGAAACGTGCACATTTCATGAGTGGATTATAGCACGGAGAAATATTATATATTTATATAAAAAATATAAAGCCGTGGTTAAGCGAAAAATTCGCTCTTGACAAGATTTAAAAACCAAGCCATCATCCATATAAATTCAACTTTTAAAATGAATTACATAATAAAAAAGTTACACTCTCATAATAGTGTTTTGGAATGTAATTGGTTATTTGTTATTAGTAAATTGCGTAATAGTGACCTTTAGATAAATCTCAAGTAGTTAATATTAAGTCATATCAAAAAGGAAGAATTATTTTCCCTCAAAACACCTTAGAGAAAAATGATAAATACCAAAATTAAATTTACAAAAATACATAACATAATGAAGAAGTATGAAAAACGAAATTGAGGAAATTTCGTGGTATTAACGTAAAACAGTTCACTATCATATAACTCTGGAGATAAAAATATCATATGTATTTTTTTAGTACTGCTAATTACATGGTAATTATCTATCATTAAACTGAAGCTATGATATAAAGAAAAGTCCATGTGTGTTTTATTAAATGTATTTCTACTTTTGAATTCATTTATGAAGAGAATATAAAAAGAGTTCTAAATGAATAGAACTCTTTTTGTTAATGATATGAATAAATAATTTAAAAAGTCTCATGAAATATGCAATTAGATGATTTTTTTATGAGAATTTAAAGCTGACGACTCTAATAGATTATTTTGATTGTATAAGTGTAATAAATGAGTTTCCACTCCTATACAAATCCCTTCTAGTGGAAGGTCATTTGGATCATGACCGAATGGATCTTCGATTTCAACTCCTATCGCTTCAATCCCTATAAATGCAAAACTAATAAACGTAGTTGCAAGCACTGTAAACCATCCGAGACTATCAACAAGACCAATTGGTAAAGTCCCACAAAATATAATCAGTAAACTTTTTATATGGGCGAAATATGCAAAAGGAATAGGGGTTGCTTTGATACGGTCACATCCACCAATAGCAGTAAGCAAATTATTCAAATCAGCTTCCATATTAATTATTATATTGGGGTGAAGGTGACCAGATCTTAATCCTTTTGATAGGATAGTTTTTAACATAAACACAATAGTAATCGGTAAATAGTTTGACTCAATCAATAGCTTTTTTTCCTTATCAGAACATAATTTAAACAAATCTTTTACTTCAGATAAATCTTTTTCATCTCTCAAATGTTGTTTAGCCAATTTTGGAAAAGCAATTAATAGATGTAAAAACTTCAGCTTCTCCTGATCCGTATTTTCCCCTTTAGAATCCCAATGACTTAAAAAACTCACCGCCAAATTCCTAGTAGAGCCACCAATAGCGCCAAATAACTTTCTTCCTTCCCAATACCTATCATAGGCAGTATTGGTCCGAAATACTAATAGTAAACCTAAAGCTCCACCAACAATAACCCATGGAGTTTGATTTATATTTATTTCTACATAACAGTGATTAATTATAACCATACCTGTTGAGACACATATATATAATAAAATTTGAGGGGAAATATCCCTTATAATCGTTCCTTTTAATGTAAATACTCGATGTAAGCTATCTTGATTGTTGTAATGAACCATATTTACATAAACCTCTTTCTTTATTAACTTATTTATATTTTTACGGTAATCAAATTCAACATAAAACCAGCTGGATATTATTAAAAAATACAATACCTAACTTTATTTTACTTAGAGGGGTGAAAAAATCCTTTTGTATGAAAAACATACCTGAGCTTTACCATCATCTAATTACAAATTCTTAATTTTACTTGATTGTTTTACAGTCTGTATGTTCTCTGTATTAAAAATTAACAGATTATAAAATTAAATAATAGAATAGTGAATCCAATACCGATTTATCCTTTGTTCATAAACATATGATTTTCTGAACAAGTATCTCTTAACGTACAGTAGCTGTCTGTACGCTAAGCATAAAGCAAGTTAAATAAGTCCATTCATAATGTCTAAAGGGACCTTGCTCACACAAATGATCTGCACATCAATTCATCTTTGATATACAGATCATTTGTATGATAATTTTTATAAATAATTGCTAAATAATGAACTTACATAAATGCTTTTAAAAGCTCTTGTACGAATGGAAGTAATCCACCTACAAATTTTAAAACTGACATTGTGATTTCCATAATATTTCCTCCTCTTTCTTGGTGTTAAAATGTGGGCATTTATGATGATACTCTACTAGAAAAAACTTTTATTTCCATATATTACATATTGTAATTATAATTTTTAAAGTTATACTTTTTCTATAACTTTAAAAATTTGTATTATCAATTATACACTATACGGAAATAATAACTACTCAGCAATACCTTTAATTTAGGAGTTTCATAGGCGAAAATTCGGTCTATTTTTTTGCTACAACACAAACATGTGCGATAACACTACATCTTGTGATAAAACAGGCAAATATATTTTGGTGAATTTTTCCAAATATCTTATATCTTCATGAGGTGACTGCATAGTTACCAGAAATATTTATATAAGTTACGTATAAGGGTTGAGTTTTTAGGAGGTTTAAATGAGAAAAATATTGCCAGGAGCCATTTCATCTCATACCCAGTATGGGTATTTAAAGGTGCCGAAAAATGTCAAAAGCGAGTGTCCTAAATGCGGTAAATCAAGTGAATTTACGTTAAAAACGAATTTTTACCAAGTTACAAAAAGAGGATTATTCGCAGAAGGGCTTTGTTTTGAATGTAAAAAGCCATCAGAATTCGTGATTATGTTTAATGATTATATGGATCGAATAAATGAAGAAGTAGAAGTTTATATTTATAGTCCTTCGGATTTAAAAGATCCTTCAGATCAGCTCGAACGCAATAAACATGTCCCTATAGACCTTGTCAGGGCGTATCGCTCTACTTTAAATGTCAGTCAGTCAAAAGATAATTCTGCTGCTGCAGTAATGTCAAAACGAGTTCTTGAAAGTGTCCTCAAACATTTTCTTGGAGAGAAAAGTAATGGGCAGCCTCTTTCCCAGCAATTTGAGCAATTGCCAAAATATATCGATTTAACTAAACCGATTCAAGATGTTGGCCACCTCGTTCATCCAGACAGCCCTCTTTATGAGATGCTTGAATTGAAACAGGAAATTGATGATGAAACAGTAGCTTTATTAACAGAATTATTAGAAGTCCTTATCCAGTATTTATTTGTGTTGCCTGAAAAAATCGAATCAGTACATGATAAGATTGAACAGAAATTTAAAAAGGTGTAGCACGCACATTTTAATATTTTTATACGCTAAGAGATTTTCAAAAACCAACAGCATGATTTCAATTGGGATTTTAATTTAAAGATAAGTTTTGAGAAACCGTTTAAGCTATTTTTAGCTTATTTTACGTTTTTTACGTTGAAGTGCATTTGTCTCAAATACTTACTGACGCTTTTGAGATTAGGGGATTTTCTTAGATTAGTAAAATCAACGCTTTTTCATGCCGAATTTTGCTTAGCGTATATTTCCGTTAAAATGCGGGCGGTACGTCCTACTCATCCACTTAAGAATTTTTCTATCCTCAAGTATAAAAAATGTTATTCTTTCTAAACCAACTAAATTATATTTCATAAAAATGTTTTAGACTGCAAAAGATATTTGTAACCTGAAAAGGGATTTTCCATTCACATAATCGTCTCTATTGGAAGTGAGTGATATTAACTATTGAGTTCTTAAGAAAAATTGGCTTCTTTAGCTAACTAAAGGCATCAGATTTTAAAGTATTCAGCATCAATAAGTATGTATCCTATGAAGGTTAAGAGAAGAACTAGAGTAAAAAAGATTGTTTTTTGCTTTTTACTTCTTTTTTAAACCATCCCCATCTTTTGTTATCCATATCTAAACAATAGTAATCAACAAGAAGAAATAACAGAATGAGTAAGAAATAGAAAAAGATATTCAGTATAATCTTCTCCTTTATTATTATCATAGACGCATCAACTTCCTTTTAATTCCATTTTATCAAAAATGATGCTATGTCACATTATGAATATTCTATTCATGGGGTACGGAAACGATTCACAGAATAACCCGCCATATCCGAAAATCCCTCTAATTTCGGCCGGTTCTTTTTATTATACTTTGTCTTGTAGTTCTATTTCTTCTGTCTATTTTAGTCAGAGTATATTTCAAAATTACATCAGCATTAAAATACAGGAACATTCTAAAAATCCCCCCTTATAAATTTATAAAATATATTGTTATATTCTTAAACTTATAATAAACTTACAAATTTCTTAATATTCAGAAATTTATAAAGGAGGCATTATTATGGCAATCGCAATTGCAATTTTATCATTTTTAGGTGGAGTAATTCCGTTAGTAACAACTCTTTTAAAAACGTTCATGTAATCCTTACTTCTTTACAATGAATTATCATCTTACAAATGATCTGTTTATCAAGGCTAAATTGATGTACAAATCATTTGTGTGAGTCTAAATAGCAAAAATGCTTATTTCCCTCTGACCTGTACCCTATAAAATGGACAGTTTAATAAAAAGACCTTTAAAAATTAAGCACTTAAAAAATAGCCACAAAAAGAAGGAATCGTTGCCGTGCCCCTTATACATTCCTCTTTGTTCACTAATTTACAAAATTCATTTATTAAACTTTTAGAAACTATATGTTATACTTGATAGGTAGATAGTCAGTAGTCGGCAATCTAATTAAACTGTGGGCCCTAGCTTTGCACCTAGCTAGGGCTTTTGGCTATTCATCAAGTACTATGTGATATACATTCACTATAATTATTTTTATCTATTCCTCATGGTTTCTAACATCTTGTCATTGTAATGTACTATTTCTTTTCTCTGTTTCACGTTTTCCCTTGTTTTCCATCATTTCAAATCATAAATCCATTATTTAGTTACTTTATGAAGCAATACTACCATTTGAATTTAGATACAAAATATCAAAATTCAAATAATTAAAATTGATATATTATTGTTCCTACAATACTAGATCTATCAATATATCCCAGACCATTTCGACTATCTTTACTATGGTAACGGTTATCCCCCATTACAAATAATTTATTTGAAGGTACTTCTCTTTCTTCAAAGTTAGCAAGATATTGGGATTTATTACTTAAATCTTTATAAATATAGTTTTCTTTTTTTTCCTTTCCATTAATATACAGAATATCATTTTCTATTTTAACTTTGTCCTTTGGCAATCCAATTATCCTTTTCACATAATACTTAGGATCATTGGGTTTTTTTATAATAACAATTTCTCCATGACGTAATGGAAAAATTGCTGCACCTGCTCTATTAACTAGTATATACTCTTCATTTTGTAAAGTAGGATACATAGATTCCCCTTCTATTTTACATAATAAAAAGTTTAAACTTATTATCATAAGCATCACTGTAATCAATAAAAACAATGTTATATTACACCAATATTTTGGGTTCTTTTGCTTCATGTTTTTCCATTCCTTATTGATTATTTTCATGAAAAACGCCTCTACAAAATTTTAATGTAGGGGCGTTTCGTTTATATATATTTACTAGAAGCATTCAACTTGTTTGTTTATGGAGAAACGTTACTTCCTTGATTCTTTTTTAAAGCGAAATATGCATCTAAGATATCTTTACCAATCATTGAATTAATTCCACCTTTATCATCATTTACCCATGGTACAACAACGGAAAATGCAACCTCTGGATTATCATATGGGGCATATCCTGCTAAAGTTAAATTGTAACAATGAATACGATTCCCTTCTGAATCTCTACCAACAGGATCCTCGCCTCCATAAACTGTTTGCGCTGTTCCTGTTTTACCAGCTGGTTTATAAGGAGCTTTTTGAAAATACCTCACACCAGTTCCATCACCCTCTTGGAACACTTGCCTAAAGCCTTCTTGTACTCGGTCGATATATTCCTTTTTCATATCTACGCGGTTCAGCACAATGGGTTGCATAGTTTGTACAACTTTACCAATATCTTCTTCTTGCGTTGTTTGCTCCCGAATTTCTTGTACAATCTGCGGCTTCATTCGATACCCCCCATTTGCAATGGTAGAAACATACTGTGCAAGTTGCAAAGGCGTATATGTATCAAACTGACCAATAGCTAAATCTAGTAAAAAACCTGGTTGATAATTTTGTTTTTTTTGTTGTCCCAACGTTTCATTTGGTAAATCAATTCCAGTCGAAACTCCTAATCCAAATTGCCCAAAATAATATCTCATCCTATCAAATGTAGCCGCTTTAATATCTAAAGAACTGTTCGGTACATAATTTATACCTGCAATTTTTAAAGCTGTATTAAACATATACACGTTAGATGAAACTTGTAATGCTCTTATATCATCAATAGTTCCAAAGTCTTTCCAAGATTTCTTAGCTTTTGCTGTTCCCTTAAATTTCATTGGTGCATCATAAAAATATGTTCCTGGTGTTATGGCACCTGTCTCATATCCTGTTAAAAGTGTTGCTCCCTTTACAGTAGATCCAAGCTCGTAGGAGCTTGTCATTGTGCCTAAAGCATAATCTTCCACTTCTATATTTCCATCTTTTTTGACTAATTTTTTCCCTGCCATAGATAAAAGTTGCCCCGTTTTTGGATTCATCATAACAACAAATGCTCGGTCTAATAAACGTTCTGAACCTTTAAAAGCTTTTAAATGCTTTTCAATAATCTCTTCTACCTGTTTCTGTAATTTCATGTCTATTGTTAACGTTACATTGTTTCCGCTTTTCCCTTTAGAAACGGTTTCCGTTCGAATAATGTTTCCTTCTTTATCAGTAATATTTTTAATTTCTGCTTTTGTTCCATGTAATACATCTTCATATCGTTGTTCAATATAACTTTTTCCTACGCGATCATTGCGGCTATAACCACGTACCATATAAGAGTCTAAGTGTTCTTTAGGCAGTCCTTCTTCAGAATTTGTTATATTACCCAATACCGAACGAAATAAATCACCATTTACATAATTACGTTCCCATTCAACTGTTGTATCTACCCCTGGGTATTTAGCTAAATTTTCACTTATAATGGTGTATTCTTTCTCAGGCACATTTTTCTTTATAATTTGAGGTGTCATTGAGTAGCCCGAACTCATTTTACTTTTAATAGCTAATACTTTTAAATCTTTTGGTGTTAATTCGCCTAGTTCTTTATCTGTGATACGTTCTCGTCTTAATTCCTCTATTTTTTTATCAAGCTCTTTCCCTTCAATATTTTTGGCTCGGAATTTTGCCTCATCTTGTTTCGTAATCTTTTTTTGAGCCTTTTCCTTATTTAACTTTACCCAAAAATCCTTTTTATCTGTTTCGGTTAACTTATTTATGTCTTCTTCTGGCATTTCAAGTACGTTCGCCAGATCTCTAGCTGTTTTTAGAATACCTTCTGAATCTACACCCTTCATCCTTGTATATGTAATAGTACGAATAGCATTGTTGTTAACAACTTTTTCTCCTTCTCGATCAAAAATTTGCCCACGTGGAACGGGAATGCTGATTGTGGAATTCCCTTGTTTCTCCGCTATATTCTTATAACTCTCTCCATCAATGATTTGTACTTTTCCTAGCTGAATAATAACAGCTGAAAATAGTAAAAATACACAGAAAAACAATATATTCAACCTTAAGGGAATCGTACTTTTTTTAGTATTTTTTTTCTGTTTTTGTTTCATTTCATTCTCCTCTTAAGTACAATATATTAAAATAATACAGTTCTAAATGTAATTAAAAATAATAAGTTTATTACAGCTGATAGATTTCTAATAAAAAATCATTAACTAATTTAGTATATTGCATTTTACGATTAACGATAATACAACTTCAAATACCCAAGTAAACTTATTAATATGTTATTAAACGGGAGTATTTGTACTTTTCGGAAATAATAAACATTATTATAAATCAAATAAAAACGACATTATATTAAACGTTTCCAATCCGTCTGTTACTAGCATAACTACTAATGTGAGAGCGATAGATCCATTTTCAAATGAAAAATAAAATAGCAATACCTAGATAAACTCATTTCTTAATTATACAAATGAAAATTTTCCTGTCAAACAAAATTAAAGAACACTTTCTCTATTTAGAGTCTTTAGGGATATCTTTAACGACAATAATTTAATATCTTTATATATAAGTTTTATAAAATTTATTCCACAATAAATTTATTCAAAATCTAAATTGTAAGCACCCTGTCCTACGGATTATACACATTTCATGTTCAATCTTCTCAACAAGCGTGTTCCATAATTTTGTTATTGTTTGAAAAATGTTTTTTGAATCCTCACAAATTTTATCGAATTGTTAATAATCGTTTTATGAATGAACTGTATAAAATACCTTTTTAAAATTGTGTAGTGTATAAGTTTTATTCAAAAATATAAATTACGTTTAAACGACATTTAAAATAAATAAATCACCAAAAATTGATTCCGATATACTTATTCACCACCTTTATCAATTTAACTTTTTGACAAATTATTTTTTTGTTGATACATCATTATTACTTATATTAATATGTTTTTATTGCTATATTTTAAAAATACATATTTAATAAAAACAATACGAATATTCTTGAGTAATAGGAGGTTTTATTATCAAAGGTAAACACCGTAAGATTGTCCTCACAATATTAGGTTTTTATTCAATTTTAATACTTTACTTTATGTTTCTTGGTTTTGATAGGTTGGGATTAAAATATATTAATTATGAATACCAATACCAGTTAATTCCGACTAGTATTCCTTTAGGATTACCAAATATGACAGGTGAAGAAGACTTTAACCTATGGGTTTTTAATTTTGGGAATTTAACTGCATTCATACCTTTTGGAGTACTAATTCCTTTGTTATACCGCTGTAGCTTCATTCGATTCATTACCTCATTTTGTATTTCAATCCTTATACTAGAAGTTTTACAAATGCTAACTTTTCTTGGAGGTTTTGACATTGATGATGTAATTGTGAATGCAATGGGTGCTATAATAGGATTTGCTGCATATAAAATAGGATTTCGTTCAAATACTTTTTTAAAAAAACTTATTATTACTTGTGTAACAGCATCAATCCTTACTTTAGGATTGATTGTTGTTGTAGGTGAATTTAACAAATCATTAGAAAAGCAGCCACACTCTCTCAAAAACGGAACTATTATAGGACTAAATCAACTGACAGAAACTAATGGATATGCACCGAAAGACAAAAATTTCCATAGTTTTGAAATTGCTCATAAAAAAATTGAATCTAAATTAAATATGTATAGTAGTAATGGAACAGATTTTCAGCAATTTAAATACTTGTTAAAGGGTAAATATATAAAAATTTCGGGCTATCTTGGTATCCCAGATGGTGCTAGTAAACGTTCTGGAAAGATAATTATTTCTGTGGATGGAAAAGATGTACAAACAGTTCAATTCTCTGAAAAAAACATATCTACATCAAAAAGTTCCTTTGAAATAGAGTTGGATAAAGCAAATGAACTTTGTATCAAGTTCATTGATACCGATGTATTACTATGGGATGTTACACTTACAGAATGGAAAAAATAAAGAATACAAGTCTTCCAATTTAGGGTATATACCGAACACCTATATCTTAATATGCAATATTGCATATCATATTATTATTTATTTCTGTTAAAATCTTAGAAGTGGATTGTTCATCTAGCAGTTCACAACAGCGTATATTTATTAGTATAATGCTAACCCTAATTACAGACAAAGGGAGAAGAATGTTTATCACTCTTCTCCCTTTGTTTATGTAATTTTTTACGAAGCATTTATGAACTACTCGCCACCTAGCCTTCGCTTAGGGGTGGCATCTTCTCAGTCCCGCGACGAAAATAATCATTCATCTTTCTTAGCATTACTTCCCTTATTCCCTATATTAGATATCGGGAGAATGAAATTTCTTTCGATACCTTGATTATTTTACAAAATGGTGATATTTTTTTAAGAACACTTAGAGATGATTTACTATATCACTAAATGTTACTAATTTTTTAATTAGAAATCTAAAATGCTGTATCTGTTTATTTAATTGCGAAGAATATCACTTGTATATTATAACTATATTGAGAAATTATTCTATTATGTATATAATGTTTTAGGAATTTATGTCCGTTTCAGGGCTAGGGGATACACCCTGCAGTGTAAAAAAGTCTAAATATGTACATGATGGCCATTAACATACTAAACAACAAATGTTAGAGCATTTTTTTAAATGGAATATAATAGGCTACTAGAGGAAGGTATTATGAATCAAAATAATGTATATCCATTTAACCAACAGGTTCGTCATCAACAACTAATACAAAGTAGAAATTTAAAAGCAGCTAGAAGGAAAAAAGCATTAAGTATATGTGTATTAATAACTTTTATTTTGTTATTATTTTTAAATCGCTTTGGAAAAATTTCAACAATATATGTAACTGGAAATGAAATAATTTCAAAAGCAGAAATTATAAGTCTATCCAATTTAAGCGACAAAGATAATTATTGGAATTTACATGAAGAAGATATAAAAAAAAGAATACAGAAAAATAATCTGATTAAAGAAGTCGAAATTTCAAAGAACTTTCCAAGTCGAGTCACTATTAATATTAAAGAAAATAGCACTGTTGCATATATGATTAAAGATAATAAGTATTATCTTCTACTTGAAAATGGTACAATGTTGGATAAATTTACAAATGATAAAATCTCCAAAAGTGTACCTGTAATAAAACAATTTACTAGAAATGATGAAAAACAACTTAGAAAACTTATTTCGGAGTTAAATAAATTACCGAGCGAAATACAAAGTATAATATCTGAGATTAATTTTTTGCCAACTAAGAATGATAAATTCCATATATATCTATATGCGAAAAATGGGTTTACAGTGAGCGCTTCAATCACTGATTTGTCTGAAAAAATGGAACTATATCCAGTCATAACTAAAAACTTAGATTCTAAACAATACCCTGTAATTCACTTAGAAGATTCTATATTTGCAAATAACAAATTATAAGCCTTGAAATTACATTTGCTATTATAGGAAAAATAAAAAAGAACTTGTAGTAATGAACTGCCCCCAATTGTTAAAATGTGTCTAACTTTTTGGGGTCACTTCAGAACTATCGGCTTTTTGTTATGTTGGGATTTTCAAAAACTAGTTTCTTGTCCTGGTCACATACGGATAAATCGGATCTCTTAATTCGAAGTCATACGTTTCTCCATTCACAATTCCTACCACCTTCCCACTGTCATATAAATCGAGCAAGAAACCGGCCATTTGTTCAGCTGTATGGAATTTAGGAACAACACCATTATATTCAAAATTATCAACATCATAGGATCGTTTCGCAAATTCGGTCTCTGTTGCAGCAGGAGCCAAGACTTTCGCTTGCATGGCTGCTCCTTTTCCTTTCAATTCTTGTGCGAGACCTTCTGTAAAGGCACTTACATAGAACTTTGTCGCGCAGTAGGTCACAGCATCAGCAACAATCAAGTATCCTCCTCCTGAAGAAATATTGATGATTTGCGTTCCTTCAACATCTGTATAGTCACGTACATAAAGAGAGGACAGAACGGTTAAGGCTTCAATATTCAAGTGAAGCATCGTCTCAATTTTATTTAAATTTTGTTCCCCAACGGAAGCAAAGTTTCCAAACCCGCGACTTCAGTCGTGGGTCATTGACAGAATCATTCCCTATTCTTTAATTTTAAAAATCTTATTTGGATTCAGAATGTTTTTCGGATCAAGAGCTTGTTTCATTTTTTTCATCACAAGAAGTGCTGCTCCATGCTCTTTTTCTTGATATTTTTGTTTACCAATCCCTACCCCATGTTCACCTGTACATGTTCCACCGCGCTCAAGAGCATACATCACAATTTTTTCATTTGCCGCTTCTGTTTTATGCACTTCCTCTGTATCATTTGGATTCACCATTAATAGAACGTGAAAATTCCCATCTCCGACATGTCCAAGTATTCCCCCAACAATTCCCATAGAATCTAAAGTCTCTTTTGCATACTGTATTGCACTTGCTAACTCTGAAATTGGTACACAAACATCCATACTCATCAGTTTTTTCCCTGGGCAACTATGAACATAAGCGTATGCTAAATTATGTCTTGCTTCCCATAATTTATTTCTTGCTGCTGTTTCTGTTTCAAATGAAACAGCCTTACACTTGTGATCTTTAACAATTTCTTTTGTGAAATCAATATCTTGTTTTAATCCCGCTTCATTTCCATGAAACTCTAAAAATAACGTTGGCTCTTCCCTATAGTTTGTTTCACTATATTTGTTAACTTGTTTCATTGAAAGTTCATCGACAAGCTCAATTCTCGCAATCGGAATGCCAGCTTGTAAAATATCAATTACAGCTTCTACCGCATCATTCACTGTCGGAAAAGATGCTCTTGCTGCCATCGTATGCTCAGGTATTCCATATACTCTTAGCGTTAATTCCGTAAAACAGCCAAGTGTTCCTTCTGATCCAACGAAAATACTATTTAAATGATAACCAGATGACGACTTTGCAGCTAAATTCCCTGTATGTATAATCGTTCCATCTGCAAGTACAACTTCTAAATCACGAACTTGATCACGCATAACGCCATACTTTACTGAGGTCGTTCCGCTTGCATTTGTAGCAGCCATTCCACCTAATGTTGCATCCGCCCCTGGATCCACACTGAAAAACAATCCATACTTTTTTAATTCTTTATTAAGCTGTGAACGAGTTACTCCAGGTTGCACTTTAACTAGAAAATCTTTTTCTCTTACCTCCAGCACTTGATTCATCAGTGAAAAATCAATTGTAATGCCATTTTCATATGGAATTACATGACCTTCCAAGCTTGAGCCTACTCCAAATGGTACAACTGGTGTTTGGTACTTGTTCGCTAGTTTCATTATCTCACTAACCTCTTTTGTCATTGTTGGAAATACAACAACATCAGGCAGACTGCTAGGATGATAAGATTCATCTTTACTGTGCAGTTCTCTCACCGTTTCATTTACTACTACTTGTTTTTCAGGAAGTACCTCTTTTAAAGCAATTATCAGATTTGCAGTTACAGCTTTCATTTCATTCTCTCCCACCATTCTGTTACAGATTTCATATACAATTTAAGATCTTTTTATAACGATTCATCTTATGAACTATTTCATACATAATAATCTGAAAAAACTATCAATTCAAGTCCTAAATAAAAAATGCCGTGCAATTACTATTAAGTTGGACATCCATAAGTTAATCAACTCACAAAAATATGTAACATGAAATTAGAAAAAATCTTCTTTCTCGTTAATGTGTCAGTCAAATCATCCTCAGTAATATTTGTAAAATAAAGATATTTTGTTTATATTCAAATTAACCTGATTACAATTTAGCAATAGAAATACGATGTAAATATAAATAGCATTTATGGGGGAATCAGACGTGCAATTACCGACCTTTAAATATAATCCAAACGCATTAGAACTAGGGATTATATTTAAAGAATTTACGACTTGTTCTGTTTGCAAAAACGAACGTGAGTATGTTTATAGTGGTCCTTTCTATTCTATAGAAAGGGTAGAAAGCATCTGTCCTTGGTGTATTGCTAATGGAAATGCATCTAAAAAATTTGATGGAGAATTTCAAGATCCATACTCCTGCGAGGAAGTAAGTGATGAAGAAAAAGTAAAAGAACTTATCCATAGAACGCCTGGATATGGTGGATGGAAACAGGAGTATTGGCTGAGTCATTGTAATGATTTTTGTACATTTATTGGATATGTGGAATGGGAAGAAATCGCTCATTTAGCAATTTCATATAAACGGGTTCCTACACGTTTTATTAGTTCACTACAAAATTGAATATCAATTGCCGTCATTAAATATGCCAGCCTTTCTCTTTGAAATAGCTTAACATTTTCCGGTAATTCTCCCCATACTTCTCTTGAAATTCTTTCCCAAAATCCTCTTCGATGTGCTGCATCATCATATCATGGTAAAAAGCATTTTTTATTACTTCAATTACTGCTGGATGATTCGTCTCTAATGCAGATGGCTTAATCTCTCCTCCGAAACTACCAATTAAAGCTGAACTAGAATCACAGAGAATAGAAAATTTCCTTTCATCAGCAGGCCACTCTTCATCCCTATAATGCTGGAATACATGTTTAAGAGGTGTTTTACTTGTCCCGATTGTAATTAAGATAACACTAATTCCTTTGCATTCCGCTACAAGTAGTGCCTCCTCTATATAGTGCAAGTCTTCTGACCAAACATCTACAACTATAGATGTTTCCGCATTTGCAATAACGCGGCGTACAGCATTATCTAATGCATTACTTCCTTGCCAATTATAAAAAGCAGGTGCAGGTCTAGGTGGAGTTTTTAATTGATTGATAAGTGCCTTCGAAGTCTGTTCAAATTCAGTTTGAAAAAGACGGATTAATTGCTCAATTGGAACAGCATTATAAAGAACCGTCTCCCCTTCTATGCTTCGACAAGCTCCTTTATCCGTTAATGATCGTAACGCAGCATATACATTTGTTCTTGAAACAGATACCCGTTTTGCAACTTCATAGCCAGACAAATCAGATTCTTCGTGTAATGTCAAATAACATCGCGCTTCTAGATCTGATAATCCTATCTTTTTTAATAAATCAATCATGGAAACACTCCTTACTTTGCACATAAATTTCACATTGAATTTAAGTGGTATTTTATAATACTACTTAAATTCATATTAATCTTCCCTTAAGAGAAAGTCAACAAAACTTTATCCGTCTTTTCTTACTTATAAAAAATCAGAACAACATTTTATTACGGATAAGTTTCACATGTATAATTATGGTATTTCTCATTTTTATATCGAAATGTATTCGTAAAGTCGGGGGAGTTTATAATGAAGAGTGTTTCTTTTCAAAACCTTGTTCCCCTGCTAATAAGGTTCTGAAAAGTCATTTCAATACGCGAAAACAAAAAAGTACTCATTGAGAGTACTTTTTTGTTTATTCTAATTTACTGACAGTATTCTATTGTCATCAGACTAAGAAACAAAACACATTCCAGACAGAAAAAATACTTATAACCTATATTCAAAAAGAAATATTTTAATGAATTCTATATTGTCCAGATAATTGTTCTTCTCCCATACGAACTAAACGCTTCGTTATTTCTCCGCCTACAGAACCGTTTGCACGCGCTGTAGAATCTGGTCCAAGTGTAACACCAAGTTCACGAGCAATTTCATATTTCATTTGCTCAATAGCACTCGCTGAAGCTGTTATAAGTATTTCATTTGTATTGTAATTTTCACGAATATTCATTGCTTCACCTCCAGTTAATTTCTTATATGTTTCTCTAATTACCCATAAATATACATACATAAATTCAAAATATTTAACTTCATAACAAAGGGATTCTAGAGTAGAAATCTTTTCCTAATCTATATCCTTTAAATTCATCAACATCAATATCTCCAAGTACTTTATTTCTCTACCATCCAAATTATGTTAAGATTATTTTAATATTTCGAAAAATATATAAAAGGAGCCTAATAATAATGGATGTCTACTTAGTACAACCCACAATTGACTTACAAGAAGAATATTTAGAATTCTATCAAGAATGGAAAAATAGTGGTGAAACGATGATTCCTTGGGTTATCACAAAAGATCCTTCTAATTTTCCAGCAATGGTTCAAGAGTTACTGGATGCAGCGAAAGGTAAAAACATTCCCGATAGTTGGGTACCGGACTCTACCTATTGGCTTATCACAAATGACAACAAAATCGTTGGTGCTGTAAATATTCGTCATCGTTTAACTGAGCATCTATTCAATGCTGGTGGGCATATCGGTTATGGTATTCGTCCTTCAGCAAGACAAAAAGGATATGCTACAAAATTATTAGCTTTATCATTAGAAAAAATAAAAGAATTAGGTGTTACAAAAGTACTTGTCGTTTGTGATGAAGGTAATACTGCTTCAGAAAAAACAATTTTGCATAACAGAGGACTTCGTGATAATGATTTTATCGAAGAAGATGGTAATGTTGTAAAAAGGTATTGGATTGAGCTGCAAACATTCAGTTATTAATGAAAATGGAGGGATTCACATGTCTACATTAGCAACCCAATTAGAACATATAATTCATACTGCATCTCAAAAAATTATACTTTTTTCTGACATGGATATAAAACTCGCCCCAACAAAATGGTCTAAAAAAGAAATATTAGGTCATCTTTGCGATTCCGGTACGGTAAACCATAGACGCTTTGTTGATATTCTTACTTCAAAGGAAACAATTATACTCACTGGCTATGATCAAGATTTGTGGGTTCAAGTACATAATTATCAACAATCTTTTTCAGCAAATGAAATTCTAAAATTATGGGAAGCTATTAACATACAAATGATAAAATTACTAAGCAATGTAAAGAATGAACACTGGCAACTTACATGTAAGTTGGAAGACCAACAGGAAGTAACTTTAGAATGGCTTGTTACAGATTATATTGATCATATGAACCATCATCTTAATCAAATATTTACAAAACATAAAAACTAAATTCCTTTTCACCCTTTCCCGATTTGGATTACATAACAAAAATAAAGAGGAAAGCTCACAGCCGGACCTCCTCCTTATTTTTGTTATAAAAAAACTTATGCTTTCTATACATAAGCACCTTTTTTCTCTATCATTATGCATGATGAGTCATTTGTTTTCTTTATTCTTCTTCCTTCTATTGACATCTTTTAACGTTTTACTAAATCCTAAAATCAAAATAATAAATATTATTCCAGCAATTGCTACCATTTCTAAAATGAATTGCATAGTTCTCTCCTCCTCAAAGTTCTGCCTATTATCCTTTATTAAAACTGTTATCTATTTGGACAAACTTTCATTTGGTTCACTTGGCGTTTTTATATCAAATTATAGCTGTCTAATTGTAAATATACTTTTAAAACACCCTATTTCCTATTTATTCTAGTTTATCAAAAGAAGTTTTTTAAATCAGTAGATAAAGTAAATCTTTAATAATCGGTTGGGGCTTCATCCCCACTGATTATTAGCCCTCAAGAATCGAGCTTTTACAGGAAGTTTATCTCCCACCTAATCTCTTTGCTTTTGCTGATTTTTGAGGTGGGAGTATTACTGCCCGCGAATAGCGGATAAATTTTCATTACTGATTTATACGTATACAAAAAGCCACCCCTTCTAGAAAAATACTAGAAAGAATGGCTCAGATCATAATAAAGTGAAACTTCGATCAGTGGAGATTCCCCTAATCTTCCACTAATCGTTAGTTGAATCTATAAGACTTTTATGTACGGTAATTCTTATCTTGCTGCACGTACCTCAGCAACAAGTTTTCCACCCTCTATGCTCATATAAAGCTTCACAGGCACTTCATTTGTATTTTCAAACACTAAATCTAAATATGGATATGCAATTGTAGCATCTCGGCCTTGTGGAACGTATCCTACTGTTTTGGAGTGTGTAGTTCTCTCCACCATTTTTAAACCAGCTTGATCTGCAGCATTAAAAAGAGTAGAAGATGTTTGACATACTCCTCCGCCATAACCATCTACTAGTTTCCCGTCAACAATCTCTTTTCCTAACTGATACCCCTTGTCTGGTGTTGTATCTCCAATTAATGCGTTAAAAGAGAAACGATCTCCTTTTCCTAATACGACACCACTAATATTACTTGCAGACAAACGAATATTCTCGATTCTACCACCTGTAGAACCACCTAAGTTTGTTTCATACCTTCCTAAAACTGCACCATTTCCACTTGCATCTTCCGGCTTCGCTACAGGTTTTTTCTCAACAATTGGTAGTTGGTACGAAGAATCCCACATTCCTACGTTCATTAGTTTATCTACTAGCTCTTTTTCCATTAACTCATAAGAAGGCTTACCTTCTTGCCATGTTCCATCACTTGCCATACGAGAAGGGACCATCTTTTGATCAATAGTTTTTCCGACTTCCTTAGCAACCTTCGTTACTTCTTTTTTAAACTTATTTTCATCTTCAAAATAACCTAAGCTTGCTATATTAACATTTTTTACTTCTTTACCACTTCTAGCATCTACTAAACTTACACTTTCATTGACACCAGTCTTAGCTTCTACTGCATGCTCTCCTATGCCACTTACTAATGAAACTTCACTTATTTTTGTACCACATCCACTCACTATGCTTACACATAGTGCCCCTATTACTATACTTTGTACCTTACGTAACAATATACTCTCTCCTTTTCCCTACCATTACTCTTTGTTTTCAATTTTATGTATGTATGATTACATGACTTTGCAATATGACTACAAAATATTACAATTTGATTTCCACTATATTAAAATTACTCTTTTCTTTAAGAAATGTCTACACATATTTACTTAAAAAACTTAAGTTTGTAATGCCCCTCTTATTTAACCAGTATATACCAAATGATTATTCAAAAACAATTTTAATACATTAATATTTTGGAATTCTTCATAGGCAATTCTCATTTATAAAAACTTATCACAAATTCTCTTAAATACATTTGATGAAGCACCCTATTCAAAATAGGTATTTGCCGTGCCACCTATCCGCTCTTACACATACATTATGATGAATTCAAGCAAATTTAGAGAACGGAGGATGTTTATGTATCCCTATAATTCATATGCCCCCTACAACCTTTATAACTATCAACCATCATATGACGGGCAATCGCAATATCAACCATATATAGAACAAACAGAACAAATTGATCCATATGATCCAAATAGACAATTTCAAATTCCAATTTCCTTTCCAGGTAGTGGCGGCCGTCAGTTAGAAAGACGAGTAAATGAGCTAGAACAAAGAGTAAATCAACTTCAGCAGACAGTAGAACGTCATACACGTAGACTCAATCGATTAAATCAGCGTTTACGTACTGTAGAGAATCGACTAAACATTCCATTTTCAGCACTTGAGGATGGATTTTAAATTAGTAAAACAAAGAACTATATAGGAAGGGACTCTCCCTTCCTATATTTCAAATTAACAGATAGTAAGCCTCTGTTATCCGTTTTATTTTATTAAATTGACGAAAGTTTTCTCCATCTCTATACTGATAAGAGTCAATGAAATGAAACAAGGTGATAAATATGGATTTTGAAATAAACTTCCTCTCCTTCTATGTCGTACAAGTAGAAGGAAAAGGTGAACAAGCAGATAAGCGATATAAACATTTTCAAACGTTAGATGCTGAAGAATATGAGGACAGCCCATTAAAAGAGTTCTTAGATGGTGAATTATTAAAAATATCTAAACGAAAAGTAGAACGTCATGCAAAAACCGAACAAGCCCCAACAAAGATTGGTCGATTTATTGTAGAAACTGGGCACGAATTCGATTCCAACCCTCATTATAATTTATTTAATCGTATCCGTTTTGCAGAAACGAAAGAGAATTTTAAAGATATGAGTGAACCTCTCGTTTATACATATATCGATACAAGTGCAGTACGCGGTGGTATATTTTTAGTTACTCAAGCAAAACTGAGGAAATACTTTGACGATCCATTCGTATTCGTTATGAAGTGTGACTTCGAGCCAAAAGTTGCTTCCATTTCCGACGAAACAACACTTATTCGCAACGTTGAAATGGCAATTACGACAAAAAATATGAAATCTATTCAATACCCATACATGCCAGAAGAAGGCATTGTCGAGCCTGGCGAACTAAAAATCCACCAAGCATCACACGCACGCTACTTTGAGGATTTCTTAAAATTCGTCGAATACGAACGCTCTATGCCAGAAATTATGAAAACACAAGTTATGGACATGGTATACGACCAAATCGAAGACGTATTTGAAGAAGGTACGGAAGAACGAGAACAATTCGACCAAGCGATGGAAGTATGGGCCGCCAGTCCTAAGCGTGAAATTATGGAACATTTCACAACGGAAGAAGTAATGGAAGCTACAGCGCAAATTGTGGAGCATACCCCTGAGATAGAATTAAAGCTAAAGGCAGATCATATTTCTGTGAAGGCATTGCTTGCAGATTTTGGGGAACAGATTCATATTGCCAAGGTTAATGATAAATATGTACTAATGATTGAGGCGGATACACTTACGTTTGAGAAGGGATTCTCTCCTATTGAGTTTTTGAAGCCGGATGAGTTAGAGAAAGTAATGGAGCGGATTGCGAGTAAGACGTAAAATAAAAGAAATTTTAGTGTCACTAAAGCGACTTTTGTATTTGGTAATCTAAAAGTCAGCCCGTATAATCGTTAAAAACCCAGCCATTCTTCTTCAATTACTTCGAAGAAGTGGCTGGGTTTTTAATGACAAAATGGCTGGATTTTCAATTGACAAATACACTAGCTCCTCACATATGAGTTATCTATTCATTCTTCATACATACAAATTTCTTTAAGTCAGCTTTTACTTTGATTTGCTTTCTTTAAGTAAGAAATCGTTTGGTCTAAACCAAATGAGACGTCTGAAGCAGGCTTCCATTTTAATACTTCAATCGCTTTACTATTATTTAACTGGCTATGAAGAATTTCTCCTTTATAGATTGAGGCATCATTTCTTTTATTACGACGTTCCATACATGTTCTACATATCGCTTATAAAAGAGTGATAGATTCTTTCTATCTTTGAAATCATCCCACCTTGAGTTAGATGTTGTCGTGAATATTCCTGAGCATTTCTTCCTAAACGTTCACGAAGACTCTTATTTGCTAAAAGCAATTTAAGAGCATCGGAAAGTTGTTGTACATTTCCCGGTTCACAAATGATCCCTGTTTTTCCGTTTTGAATCATTTCTGGTATACCACCGCAATTTGTTGTAACAATAGCTTGACGAGAAAACATAGCTTCAATAATTGAAATCGGAAAATTATCGTTAATGGTAGGTAAGACATAGATAGCAGAAGAGGAAAGGATTTCTGGTATATCTGTTCTTCTGCCAAAGAACCTGATATTGTCGAGACCAAGTTGTAGTACTTGGTCTTCTAGTCTTTCTCTCATGACACCATCACCAACAATCCATATTTCTACATTAGATAAATCTTGTTGAATTTGCGAGAGCGCTTTGAGAAAAATGTCATGACCCTTTCTGGGAGAAAGGCGGGAAACACAGGAAATTACAAGATTATCATCATACTCTTGTTTAGGTATAGAAGCTTGATGAAAATGTATGCCTGTATGAACAGTAACCAGTTGTTCTATCTTTGCGCCATACTCTTTTAAAGGGGAATGAAAAGAATTACTGATCGTTATGATTTGATCAGATGCTCTTATTCCCTGTTTTTCAATTTCACTAAAATAAACTTCCTCAATTGATCCTTTTTTTATTTTATCGAACTTTAACCGGCTTTTTGTAAAATGTCCATGCGGTGTAAAAAAAAGAGGTTTCTTATATTCTAGATTTAGTTGTCCTAATAAAAAGGCAGAAAATAAATCTTGTGCATGAAACACATCATATTGTTCTAGACCTCTTCCTCTTAAGAAAGACTTATACACGTTCATGAAACTAGTGTTTTTTATAATTTTTTCATTAACTGTACCATATCGTTGCAGCAGAAAGTCCCTTGCATGTTCGGCAGCCTGCGGGATATCTTGCTCTAGATGAACTGCTGTCATTTGAGTAGGTGAGATGACATCTACGTCATGACCATACTTTTCAAAACCTGTTTTTAAGGAAGTAATATAATTTGATAACCCTCCAGTATTTGGATATCGCAAAAACGTTACGTAGAGGATCTTTAGTTTATTTGTTTTACTTGGTATGCGATTCTTTTTGATTCCAAATGTCTGAAATGGTTCCATTAAATGATTCTTTTTACTATCTATTTTATAGTATTCATCCATGACTTTTAGCAGGCTCGCATGGAAGGGACAGATGTATTCATTTCGCTCTTCCTTTATTGTATTCAGAAGCATCTCCTCCTAACTCTACTAATGTGAAAATTTTATTTATCTTATAAACCTAATTCTCTTCCCCAAGTTGAAACTCTTTCAAGATGATACGTTAATAGCTCGCCACCGCGGTTATCAAATATTCTTCGTAGCTGGGTATGCAATCCCTTTTCTAATGTTCTCTGCAAATACGCCATTTTATAAAGGTCAATTGGAGCCGTTTTAAATTGAATGCCATTCTTCTGCATTTGTTTTGTATATAATTTCACACAATGCGTGCGAATTTCTTCTGCATGGCTCTGCCAATCTTTTCTGAAACCTAATAATATTTCGACTAAAACAACCATATCAAACCAGACGGGTGCATATTTAATGGACTCCCAATCGATAAACTGGATGTTCCATGGTGCACCCGGTGTCACATTGTTGCTGCATATGTTTTGCATATGAAGATCACCATGCGTTATAGATGAACCATTTTCAAATAGTTTCGGGAAAAAATCCGGTCCCTTATGACATAGTTTTATTAACGGTTTATGATAGGGTTTAATGATCTCCCTTAACCGGTCGTCTTTCGCTGCGTCATCGAGAAAAGCAATCGTCTTTCCAATATATTTGGCTCGATTACTTCTCATGTGGCTTGATTCATAAATAGGAAGCCAAGATTTCCAAACATCTTTATGCTTTTTAAAATTGTCTTCAAATGTGTGTGCGTGAAGTTTGGCAACTGTGGGGATAATGTAGTCAAAATGTTTCGGGGAGAAGGTGATCTGGCCGCGTACTTGCTGAACAAATTCCATGAATATCCAGGTGTCATTTCCGTTTTTTTCAACATGGTATATTTGAGGAAGAAACTCTTTCAATATAGGATAAGCTCTCTGATATACATTAATCTCTACTTCATTTTTATAGTTTGTTGAATGATATATTTTTAAAATAATGGGATAATGATTCGTTTTCTTTCGAAGAGATAATTTGTAGATACTCATTCTTGTTGTTGATTTTAGACACTCGATTTTAGCAGGGTCTATTACAACCCTCTCGGCCATTGAATAAGAAAGCTTTTCTGAAATCTTCAACTTCTCAAAATGATGGAATAATACTTTTGCCTCGTACAACGTTTTCATTCCTTTCGTTTTTGTTTCCAGGCGTTCTTCAAATGAGACCACGCACTTCTAATGAATGGCATTGGATCATCCCATGCAAACAAAGCAAACTCTTTTTTGCCTCGCAAACCTTCATAAAAATCTTTCCACGTCATTTCAGCTCTTTTTTTCTTGTGACGGAACGTTAAATAATACCGCACAAGATAAATCCATTTGACACCGTCTATTTGTTTGAGCCTCGGCCCGGGGTTTTGCTTGGTTAAATATAAATAATACATATAAACAAAATCCACGCCAGCAGGTCCTGTCAAGCTATGCGTTAACCAAAAACGAGGATTTATTTCAATAAACTTATAAATCCCATCTCGGGGGTCCTTTTTAAACTCTGCCATACCAATACCTTTAAGGTTCATTTTTTTAAAAAATGGTAAACACATATCCACCAATTCTGGAACTTGTTTACTAACAATATGAGCTCCCGTTCCAAATTCAGCTGGGAATTGATGATTCTTTTGCAAAGAAAATAACGCTAGTAGCTCCATATTGTCGTCATAAAAAGTGGCCACTTTATAAAAATGCTGATTGTCGCCAGGAATGATTTCCTGAATGATGAGCTTTCCATGCTGTCGATACAATTCATACTCATTTCTTAGTTGATCTGGATCTTTTATGAATATGGCCTTTTTATTTATTTTTTTTCGAAACTCATGGCCCAAAGTCGGCTTTAATATACATGGGAAATCGAGGGCCAATATCGCTTCTTCCATTTGTTCTTTATGTTCGATCACATACGTTTTAGGACATGGAATATTATGCTTCACTGCTAATTCATACATTTTGTGTTTATCCAGTATTTCTTCAATCAGCGAATGTTCAGGAAACAAAAATAAATAGTAGTTAGACAGTTCCATTCGATATTTTGAAATGAACACCACATAATCATCCGCACCTGTATACAAAATCGGTTTCAGTTTAAATTCTTTAGCCAAATTGATTAAAAAAGTTAGTAATTCCTTTTCTTCTGATAAAGGACTTGGGCATACTCCACATGAAGCAAGACGTGATTTTCCTATCTTATAAGGTTTCTCTATATCGAACGCATAAACGTTGATCCCTTTTCTCGCTAAGCTTCTGATGATTCCGATTCCATTGGCACTTAAGTCCAGTACAACTGCTGCGTGTTCATGATTCATAGAATTCTTCCTCACTCAAATACTTTTTGTAGATCTTTTCAATATGAGCTGTCATTGTCTCTCTAGTTAAATGCTTTTTAGCAAAGTTTCTTGCATTTTCACCCAACTGCTCCCGATCTTGCTGATTTGCAATGACGAACTTTAATGCACGTGCCAGTTTATCTGTATCTCCTGGAGCGACTAGAATGCCTGTCTTGGAGTGATTCACCAATTCAGGTATGCCTCCCGATGTTGTCGAAATGACACAAGCTCCACTATGCATGGCCTCAATGATAGAAATAGGCAGGCTGTCGTTTAAGGTTGGAAGTACAAAAATATCGGTTTTGCTTAAAATGTTTGGCACATCATCCCTTGCCCCTAAAAACTTCACCATGGAAAGACCCAAAGAATCGACTTGCTTTTCTAAAGTGTCTCTCATCTCACCATCTCCGACAATGAGCACTTTAATGTTATCAGTATATTTTCTTTTCAGCTTTGAAAGTGCGTCAAATAATACATTATGGCCTTTTCTTGGGCCTAATCTTGCCACACATGTAATAACGACCTTCTTGTGTGCTGATGTATTTTTTGTGCGATACTTCTCAGGGTAATCAATGCCTGTAAGCACAGTTGTCATGTTCTCTTGTTTGGTCCCTAGCTGCATTAACGGATCACGAAATGAATCACTGAGAATGATGAGATGATTGGCAAATTCAATGGCCTTTCTTTCTAATGTTTTATAATAGACTTCTTCCAGCGAACCTTTTTTAAATATACCAAATTTCAGCCGGTTAAAGGTAAACATCCCATGGGGTGTAAACAACAAAGGTTTTCCGTAATATACATTGATTCTTCCTAATATATTCGCTGTAAACAAATCTTGCGCATGGAAGATATCATATTTTTTTAAGTCGATATTGTGAAGAAGCATCCTTTCATAGATATACATATGTCTGTGATTTTTCAAAATCATGCTATTATAACTTCCATAACGTGTATTAAAGAAATCTTTTAATCTGGGAACAATTACTTCACGCAGGGTCTCTACTTTACTCCGAGGAAATTGATTAGGGGAGATAATGTCAACTTGATGTCCTTGTTGTCTTAACCCTTCACTAAGTGCCGTAATATAATTAGATAAACCTCCAGTATGAGGATAGTCCCAAAACGTAGCAATTAATATAGAAAGGCTTTTCTTTCGGACCGTCTTTGGCCCTGTATTTGTATAACGTTCATACATTTCATTCTTCTTTTTTTGAAATGAGAACGAATGAATTCCAAAATATTTATCCATTTCTTTAATTACATAGGGATATGGAAACATAGGCTTCTTTTTCATCGCCATATCCTCCTTACCACTTCGAACGCTTCAGCGTATTGTACGCCAATCGTCATTCCTCTAACTCTTCCTAAATACTGAACTCCTTCATATGAACGAGGATGAGGAAAATCTCTCATTTCTACATCGTAATGTTTGAGCGCCGCAATCTTTGAATCCATTTGATCTGTAATGTCGACAAAATAATTAGCTTTGAAAGCCTTATCATTCGTGTGGATATTCCACTCACTAGAGGAAACCGTTTCAAATGTAATTAATTCTATCGGTTTTTGGTTCGGCAGAGGTCGAGTCGCGGTCAAAACCGCTTGAAAAGTAATTAAATGATCAATATTGACATCTCCATAATGGTGGGTGAAGATTTTACTCGGTTTATAGGTCTGTATTAATTGTTCTATTTCTTTCGTTAACTGATGCAGCGGAATTAATTCTAACTCTAAATTAGCATGCTCGAGGAATATCACTTCTTCAATACCAATTACCTTATTTGCACACCGGCTTAGCTGCTGTATGTGATGTGCTTCCTCTTTTCTTCCTAAAGCGGTAATGATTGAAATTACCCGATAGCCATTTTCTACTAGTCTTTTTAAAGTCCCGCCGGCTCCTAATAGCTCATCGTCAGGGTGAGCACCAATGACTAAAACACACTCTCTCATTATTTTTATCACTCCTTGTACTACTTAACTTATGATTGATGCTACAAAAAGAAACGGTCATTAGCGGAGAGCTTGCTCTATTGTTTATCATCTTTTAACAGTATTCCAACAGAAGTCCCCTTCCTTAAGCATGTGCAGGGCATGGCCCAGGTCGTTCGGTTTTTTATCTATGTTTCACCCATGTATTATAAGCAGAAGAAGGTATATTCTTCACATAGTTTAAAAAATCCTGTGACAGTCCAAATTTTTTAAACCCCTTTAATAATTTAATAGGAGCCTTGCTATTTGAGGTAAAAGCTCTTTTATGGTCAATAACTTTTAACTGACCTTCTTCATTTATTAAAACGTGTCTTACTTCCGTGTCCCATCTGGTAAATCCGATCTTTTTAAATTCATCCAACATTATTAATATTTTTTCAGTTAATTCTTCAGTGATCTGTTTTTCTTTTTTCAAGTGACGTGCAAGTGAAATTCCATGTATATACTCCATGACAATATAATTTTCTCCATATTCATAAAGTCGTGGAATAATAGGTGATGATTGTCCAATTACCAGAGCTTTCAACTCTTTTTTTCGAGTTTCTTCCAGGAAAAACATTTTCACACATTTATCATGAGTTAATTGATATACTTCTCCATCCTTCCCATCCCCAATGAGCTTATATTCCTTCAAGTCTCTTCTGCTTATTCTTCTTTTATTAAAGTATGTCTTCATTTGATCGCTCCTTAATAAGTATTTCGTGTTTTTGCACTAGTATTACCTCATATTCTATGATTCATCACTTACATATGTAACCTAGATTAATATATATTTTTATAACTTGATTCAATTCATATGGTTTTTTAATAGATATTATTTTTAAACCTTGAAATGCAATAAAGTGAAAGTTTGATCAGTGGGGGCTTCATCCCATTGCCATCAAGCTAAGAAATGCAAATATCCCCAAAACGAGAAATTTGTGCCTTTTATAGCAACGAAATTCATTTTTCTCATCTTGAGGTAGTTTATTTTTTAGATTGATAGAGATAAGGCGATTCCCGGGGGCGACTGACCCTATTAAACCGGTTGCCCCCGCTTAACATGGAATAAATACGTTATGTATTAAAAACCGACTCCTATTACATAGCCGGTTTCTTTTATTGCTTCACATACACTTAGTCTTCATTAGGAAACAGTAGGTAAAGTGATATTTGTAAAAATATTGTCTGAATCAACAAAGTTACGTATGTGATTTTTATTTGTATAGTATTTTAAATTCAGAGGTGTGGAGCCTGTATAAACAAACTCATTTCCTTCCAGAACTAGTTCATTCGCTGCATTAGCTGAGCCAGATGCTAATAAGGCACCAAAAGATGTATTGTTTATCGTGACTATACAATTTGCTGCTTTATAAATTGTATAGGGTCTGTTTGTATCTGATAAAAACAGATTATTTTTGGTATTGATAGTGATATCGCATTCTTCTAATGACGTGTATGATACTTGGTTGTCCACATTTGTAATACCGCATTCACAGGTCGTATCTATAAGCTTTGATTTAGTAACCTTAACGTTCATGGGGCATCCGTTAAACATATGATTTCTCAGCTCACAATTAATAAATTCTGATCTAGTGAATTCACAGACATCTACATTCTTAGGATTTGGATTTTCAGATCTGACTCGTAAGTTTTCGAATCTACAATTATCATACTCTTTCACTTTAAACGTCATTTCCTTTTGTATAGGGACAGATTTAAAGGTACATCTGCTTATTTTGTTTGCCTTTAGCCACGGTGCAGTAACTAGATTTTCTGTAAAAATAATGTAATTATTATCAAACGTGCAATTATCGCCCATTGCAATCATGTCAGGATTTACGTATTGATTGTTTGATAATGAAACCCTGTATGAATCACTAGTTACATTCATGATGCCACCTGTAAAGCTGTTGCCTTCGATATTCACAAACGCCGCACTGAAATTAGAAGTCATAAGGCCAATGTTGTTTTGACAGTTGTATAAGAAGTTATCCTTAATGTTTGCATGCACGAGAGAATACAAATTGATTGCAATATTATCAATGTTGTAAATGTGATTGTGCTCTATTAAAACATCGTAACACCCGACTAAGATACCATGATAACTACCGTAAATTTCGTTATCTTTTATCGTACAGCTTGCCCCATAACTATCTTCCATATTTATCGAATATCTAGTCGGGTCATTGAAAAGCGGTTTTCCATCCAAAAACCTAACCAAACCTTTTCCATTATCACGGATTTTATTGTTTACAATTTTGTTATAGCTACCACCTAAAGTAATACCGCCCCTATGCCCATTATATATTTCACACTTTTTCACTGTATTATGATGGGGAATCCCGCCAAACATAATAGTAATCTGCATATTCTTATTTGGGTTGGTTTCATTGTAATACTGCAATCTAAACCTAGTTGCAGTAACAGGAATAGAAATATCGGTATAAATTCGTCTTTTCTTCATAACCCCTATGAATTTGTTGCTATTGTCGTAAAAGAAGATGTCCAATTCTTTAGTATTTAAATTAGTTTTTCTAGCGTAGCCTGCGCCAGCTATAAGGAAAGAATTTATCTTTGGTGTTAAATCTTGAGGTATGTTTAACAGTTTTGTTATGAGTGTATTAGCCGAGGTGATTGGTTGTCCAGTTGTGTAATCTAAAGCACTTAATGTAAGTCCTTGATCAAATTCACCATAGTTATATATAGAATCTGAGCTAAATGAAACATTATCACCCATGTAATCGCGAACTGTACAATTTGTCATAGAACAATAACTTGAGCTTCTTTGAAAGAGAACTCCATATGTGTGCTCCATTGCTGCTTCTAAAGGATTCGAGAAACTCCTATCATCCCTACATCCAATGACGGTTCCGCCAAACAAATGAGAATTAGTGGTTTTGCTAAAAACAACACTATTTCCTTTAAAGTTGTAATAATCAGTGGTTGTTCTATTATCGAATGGTGATTTTTTGTTAGAATCATATATTACTTTTAATGTTGAACCATTTAAATTAAAGTCAATATTAGAAACCATAGCGATTTCACGAGGGTAACAGATCGCATAATTCCCCTTTGGAAGAATCACTTCAGCATAATTGTTAACCGCCGCAAATTGTAATGCACTGTTTATTCCCTGTATATTCTTATCAGCTTGTATATAATCAGCATCTGCATAGGGCTTGGTGGGCAATCCTTCTTTTATACCCCACTGATTTAGTTCAATTAAATAATCCAATTCCCTTCACCCCTTCATTTTCTTAAAATAGTATATTCATTGATAAAAGAAATCGTCCCTATAAAAGGAAACTGTTTTAAAAATCACTAAAATTTACAACCCTATTCATAAAAAAACAGTTAGGAGAAATAGAGATTCATCTGCATCGGCCGATAGAAGGAACGATCAAACAGTTGATTCTGAAACGCCAATCGAAGAGATGGTACGCTATTTTTAGTGTCGAAAGACAGGATGTACCTCCCTCTATTGATATAGAGAATGCAATTGGTATAGATGTAGGACTGAATCAATACGCTGTTCTTTCAAATAGAACGGTATTTGAAAATCCAAGATTTCTTCTGCAAAAAGAAAAACAACTGCGCAAAGCACAGCGTAACCTTTCGAAGAAAAAGAAGGACTCTGCGAACTATAAGAAGCAAGTAGAACGAATTCAGATCCTTCATGAAAAGGTAGCGAATCAAAGAAAAGATTTCTTACACAAATTAAGTTATCATCTCACGCAAATGTATTCGGTGATTTGTATAGAAAATCTTGATATTCGAAAGATGGTTCGGAATCGAAAAGTTTCGAAGTCGATCTCTGATGCAGGCTGGGGCACTTTTCGTAAGATGCTTTTGTATAAGTGTGAGAAATTTGGCAGTTTACTTGTGAGAGTAGACCCAGCGTACACATCACAAGATTGTTCTAGCTGTGGGAATCGTGTGGAAAAATCACTTTCGATTCGGACACATATTTGTACAAAGTGTGGAACAGTGTTAGACAGAGATTATAATGCAAGTCTCAACATTTTGCGAAAAGGATTAGAGCGATTACTTATGAGAACGACCGAAGAATGAAACTGTAGGGCAAGGTTGTGTCCAAACAGTATAAACGACGCCTGTGGAGAGTATGTAAGACTGCTTAGATTCCCAAGCAGCAACGCTCTATGAAACAGGAAGTCCCTTCTTCAAACAACTCGTAAGAGTGTTAAGGAGGGGGCATTCACAGACCAGTTTTATTTTACAATTACACCCTCTATTCCATATTATAGTTTTTATTGAGCGCTATTCTGTAGCGCTCTTTTATTTTTACTCACATCCCTTTGCCTCTACCTTGGTTACTATACATATCCGGACACGAAAACCTACTATTAGAATTCAAAAAGATGACATTTCTTCAATATATCCTATCAGGCTATTGTTTGTATAACTACTAGAACTGAAGAAAAGCAGTTAAATAAAATATATCAGAATTTAAGGGAGACAGCTCAAGGAGAATTGTCCGTAAGAAACAACTGATGAGAGGGGAATAATCACGGAAAATGCCGCACTTTCTTTAAAATGGACCGATATGGTTCGATCTTAAAGAAAAACTAAAAAAAGTACCTAGAATAAAAAAAAGGGAAATGACAAGAAAATAATGTTTTTTTCTCATCTTCACAGCATGTAAAAACTTTCTGTTCGTAAATATAATCATCGAAAAAAGAATACCACCTATTATCAAAGTAATAACTAACCCCATAACAATACCCACCCATTCTTCTACCATATCTGAGCAACCATTAAACAGACAATTGATTGAATAAACAGTTATTCCCCCCTAAAAGAGCATACCCAAAAAGAAAACCAAAAATAAAATTTAGAAGCACACTTATTACTAAGTACAATTTTTTCATCTATTCACCTCAAAAAATACGTGTATATAATCATTGTTATTCTAATTAAAGAAGCCTAACAAAAAAAACAATCCTTTATATATTCATTTACACGAACACTTTTAACTTTTGACTATGCATCATTTATTTTGTTATTTATCTCTTCTAACACTCGCAACTGCTGCTCACCTTTCTTTACAGCCATAGTAAAGTAATTTTGTAAAAGTCGTATTGTGTTATTATCAATATAATATCGTTCCGTTATATTCCCCCATGTCTTGCTATTTTGAAAATCATCCCAAGTAAATGGACTGTGTTCTTTTTTCTTTAATTCTTTAAATACCCATCTTTTCATTTTCTTTTTTGCTTTTTCAGTTAATAAACCATTCTTTACAAGTACGAGTTCTTCATTTCGTTTATACCGCTTATAAATATCCTTTTCCTTGAATACTTTAAGAAAGATATTCAAGGTGTTCTTAGCGTCTGCAAAGGCACGGTGCTGCTTTCCTTCCCATTCTAAAGAAAATTGTTCCACCGCAAATTTTAAACTTGGTGTATGTATAAATAGTTGATCATATGCTTGAAATACAAATTTTTGCAAATCAAATTTTCTCTCATCCTCTATATTAGGGCATTCTATATGATGTAGCTTACAATCTTGCGCAAGAAATTTATAGTCTTCCTTTCCCCATGTTATAAACATATAATCATCCCCAGCAAATTGAAGAAATCGCTCCATTACCTCTGGAAACACTTCTACCTCTTTTAAATCTTGCTTTGTAATGCCTGTTAATTTTGTTGTATGGCGGGTTAGAGGTGCGGTTGGTTTAACAAGTGAAGAAAATTGTCCTATTATACGCACTGTACTTGCTTCTACCTTGATTGCCCCAATATCAACCACTTCCAAGGGATCTTGCGATTTATAAGGTCGAAAATTCCGTTCAACATCAAAGACAATATAATATTTAGGTTCATTCAAGTCATATCCCTCTTCCTTATCTGATTATATTTTTAATTATATATTCCCCACTGTACAAATACACAAAACAAAATTTATAAAAAAGATCCCGAGATTATTTTTTGAATATTCAGATAAAAATAACTAAATTTTTTGTATATAGAGTAAGGCTTTAATCAGCGAGGTTGACTTTATCTCTCGCCTAGCTTCTTTGCTTTCGTCGAATGTTGCGGTGAGAGTATTATTGCACGCGAATAGCGGGATAAACATACATTCGAAAGAATGAAATGAATCAAGCACAATAAAAAAAAGAGAAGGGCAAGCCCTTCTCTTTTCAATTCAATTACTTCTTAACTACGTTAGTAGCTTGTGGTCCACGGTTACCTTGTTCTACTTCGAAAGTAACTTCTTGACCTTCTTCTAAAGTTTTGAATCCTTCGCCTTGGATAGCTGAGAAATGAACGAATACGTCTTCTCCGCCTTCAACTTCGATGAATCCGAAACCTTTTTCTGAGTTAAACCATTTTACTTTACCGTTTTGCATGAAAAAATCCTCCTACAATGTACCTATATGTACATATTCATTTTCGACCACTTTACAACAATAATAACGACATTAAAAAACTGCAACCGCAGAGGAGATTTAACATTGCTATCCTCTTCTGAAGTTACAGCTCATTTAAATCTCTATATTATTAAAAGTAAAATGGTTTATAATCACTATATCATATCGATATAATAAAAGTAAAGCTGAATTCTCTATTTTTTGTACATTTTACACAACATTTTTCTCCCAGGACTTCAACTTTAGAATTTCTCCACTAGTTGCCTATCAGCTACTAGGCGAGTTGGTTCTTACCTAGACTTTCACCAGTAAGCAATACTTAGCTTAACTGGGCACGCTATAAAAAAAGCACGAATGACTCTTCTTGTCATTCGTGCTCCTCTACTCTTATTTTTTAAAAATGCCAAATGGCTTTCCTACTGGTAATACAACTTTTCCGAAATGTGTATTTAATACAGCAGCTGCTGAACCATAGAAAGATAGTAATGAAATACATAGTTCAGAATACGCCGCTAAATTATGCATAGCATGTGGCATAACACCTAAAGTACTAAATGAAAGACCGATAAATAAGAAATCAATAAGTACAAAAATCATAAATAATACTTTATGTGTTTCCATTGCTCCAATAGTCATGAAAATTGTAAAAATTAGGTACCCAATAAATGCAACACCAAGTTGCTTTGGATCTACAGCTTGTGCCAGTTTTTCGCCAAATACACCAAGTTGAATTAACCATGATGTCCCAACACCTAACCAAAATAGACCATACGCACCAAAAGCAGTTGTACCGAACGTATTATTATGCTTTGCATCGTGAATGCAAGCAAAAAGTTGTGCAAATCCTCCTAAAAAGATTGCCCATGGTAATACAAATGAAACGCCATCAGTTAATCCTAGCTTTTGTGATGATGCTACAAGTGTTACCATTGCTAATCCAAATAGACCAATTCCAGATGGATCCGCTGTTGTCATTTTCACATGATGTGTAGTTTGATTACTCATAAAAACCTCCTGATTTTGAACACATACCTGAATACAATACTGAATTCAGGTATGTATGTCAATGGTTTTTATTGTATGTCGTCAGACTTCACGTTTTTGTAACAATGAAATATTATTTTCGCTACTTCATATGGCTTGATATTTAAATTTAATAGCTCTTTTACAGGAATCCAAACTGGAATGTATTGTCCCCTATCAATCTTTGTAAACTCTTCACCTTTTCCTGTACCAAAAACACCACCAATGATACGAGCTTCATAAAAATACTGAGTGCCTTTATACTCATACTTCGTAACAAGTTTTTGAACTTCAACATGCACGCCTAATTCTTCATAAGCCTCACGTATTGTTGCTTCTTTTGGTGTTTCATACTCTTCAATCCCTCCACCTGGAAAGACAAAATACACTTCATTCTTTCGAACACGTTTTATAAGAGCAACCGTGTTTTCTTGTATCAAAATGAGTGAGCTACGATTTCGAATCATGCTATTACTTCAACCCCAATAGCAATTGTTCCCCACCTTTTCTCTTGTTCTTTCGTATATATTTCATATGTACTTGCTAGCATTTCTTCTACACTCCAGTTTGCACAATCCAGCAACTCTTTATCAATGTCTTCATACATCTGTTGAAATGTTTGATAACATTTTAACTCAGTTACTTGTACACAAATTGTTTCTTTTGTTGTTAGATTTGTAAATTCGATTTTATCGTCTTTTTGTATATTCTGACGCTTTTTATCATATAAGCGTACTTCAAATACCTTTTTTCCAGATTGAATAGATTGAAATCGCCCATTATATAATCCCATTTTATGTTTCATTTCCTCACCACCTTAGTTTATTATACATGGGCATTTCCAACTCTTTTTTCATTTGTTGCAAGAAATTCAGCAAGGCTTATTCGATATCATTTTCAAAAGAAGAATCACCACCATTACTTTTTTAAACAGATTGAACAACTGCTCCCCGCATGTACAAAACATTCATGAATTCTACATTATATTTGTGATTATAATCACTTCGATCTCTTTTCTTATCCATTATGCTAAAAGCATACAAATGAACAGAGGAGTGATTCATATGGCTACACCTTTTACTAAAACATCTATTGTTGGTGAAATAGTTACCACTTTTCCACAAGCAAGTGATTTGTTTAAAAAACATCGTATTGATTTTTGTTGTGGCGGGGACAAAACAATTGAAATAGCGACACAAACAAAAAAAATTTCTCCTGATGAACTTTTAAAACTATTAAATGAACAATATATTTTATATAAATCAAAAAATAATGAATCTACAAACTGGAGTGAGGCTAATTTTTCTATACTAATTGACCATATTATCCAAAAACATCATCGATATATTCAAGAAGAATTGCCACAGCTGAGCCCATATGTAACAAAAGTATTTCGCGTACATGGTCAAACAGAGTCGCATTTAAGTACCGTTCACCGACTTTTTCATGAATTAAAATTAGAACTTGAACAACATATAATAAAAGAAGAAACTCTTGTATTCCCGCTTATCAAAAAATACGAACAAAATTCAACTCAAGAAAATTTAATTTTAGCAATTGAAAGGCTTGAAGAATTAGAACAAGAGCATGATGGAGCTGGCGATCTTATAAAAGAATTACGAATCATTACAAATGATTTTACTCCTCCCGAGCATGCATGCCGCACATATCGTATGGTTTATAATCGTCTAGAAGATTTTGAATCTGATTTATTCCAGCATGTACATCTTGAAAACAACATTTTATTCAAAAGATTACTTTCCTTAAAATAAACAATAAATCTCCTCATATGAGGAGATTTATTTCTTTATATAAGATGCTCTATACTATAACATGTAGATAAAACACCTTATCGACACCACTTATTACATTTAATATGGGAGGAGTTTTAAAGAAATGCGCTACGTCATTGTAACAGGTACTTCACAAGGATTAGGCGAGGCAATCGCTACACAATTATTAGAGGAAAATACACGACTCATTTGTATTTCTAGAAGACAAAATGAAAAGCTTATTGAAAAAGCAAAACAAAAAGATATTCCTTTAACATTTCACTCAATCGATCTCCAAGATGTACATAATCTAGAAACTCATTTTGAAACAATCTTTTCATCCATTGAAAAAGAAAACGTATCGTCTATCCATTTGATTAATAATGCCGGTACCCTCGCACCAATGAAACCGATTGAAAAATCAGAAAGTGAACTTTTGATTGCAAATGTACAAATTAATTTAATTGCACCGATGATCCTTACTTCTTCGTTTATGAAACATACGAAAAATTGGAACGTGGACAAACGTATTATTAACATTTCTTCAGGAGCCGGTCAAAAACCATACTTTGGATGGGGAGCATATTGTACAACGAAAGCTGGCGTGAACATGTTTACACAATGTGTCGCTATAGAGGAAGCTGAAAAAGAATATCCAGTAAAAACAATTGCTTTTGCCCCAGGTGTTGTTGACACAGACATGCAGCAACAAATTCGGCAAACAGAAAAAGAAGATTTTACTAACTTAGATCGATTTATCGCTTTAAAAGAAGAAGGAAAATTACTCTCCCCTGAATATGTCGCTAAAGCGGTTATCCATCTTTTAGATACACCCCATTTCGAATCTGGCGGCGTAATTCGCATTGATGAAAAATAGTTTCATAGCAAAAGGCTCGCATATAAGCGAGCCTTTTATCTTATCGGTTCTAAAAATATTAATACAGATTCCATTATTGGTTCATATCCTATCTCTTGGTAAATCTTATTCGACGTTGGATTTGCTAAGTCTGTATATAAAGTAGTTGTTTTATAACCTCGGTCTAACATGAGCTGGCTAAGGGCAGCTACACAATTAGAAGCGTACCCTTGTTTACGTTCTTCTTTCGGTGTATATACAAAATTGATTGTAATATTACTCTTAGTAGGCCTTGTAATTGCAGCTACTGAAACTAATCTCCCATCTACTTCCCATCCAAACAACCGATTTGTACTTACTAATGTGTTTGCAGTTTGTTTTGCTTTTTCTTCCGTAGTGGGCAAATGAACATCTTCACAAAATTGGTGCACCCACTCTTCAATTAATGGTAGTTCAACGCTGTTTACTCGCCGGAAAGCTCCATATTCACCCCATTTCTTCTTTACTTTTTTTAATTCATACACCCCTTGATTCATACGAATAGAAAGCTTCTTTTGTTCTAATTTTGCAATCTCTTCAGCTAATTGTTTCACCACTCGCTTTTCACCAATCAATTCCGGTATATCTGGATACACCTTTGTTAATTGTTTCGCTATTCCCTCTATAGCCTCTTGCGAAATCTCGGATTTAGCAACAATCATTTTCTTTTTCTCAGTTTGAAGAAGTATAAGAGCAATTTTTTCATTTTGCTTTGCTATTGCCATAAACAACGGATTCTCCGTAGACTGTAACACCCCTAATAATAAATTATTTTCTTGCTCATTCATTTCCAAAATGGAGGTGACTTCCTTCCTAAAGTAAGAAACATCTTTATATACCTGTAATTGAATCATCGACAATCTCTTCTTTCTATATAAATCCCTTTTGATTTTTCGACATATAAGTCGTTGATACGAAGAAGAAAAGGTGACTTACACTCATTTTCTCTCTCTATTTTACCTTGGCATGAGGCAGGAAAAGGATCTGACCGTTTCTATGCATGGCCGTATGCTCTCTCCCACCTAAAAAGAAGGGGTTTATTTGGATTTATATTTTTATATTTAAATAGAATATTGGCGATTCATTCATTAAATCCTGCTTTTACGATTCAATAATATTCCAGACTATCGTCATTACTTCTTTTTCAGCTTGTGAGATCCGTTGTTTTTCCCTTTCGAATGTAATTTCTTCGTTCTTAAAGTACTCTCTCCTCTTTTGAATCATACGTACCATTTCTTTTTTGCTCGGCCCACCATATACAGTCCGTTTTTCAACAAATGATTCTGGTGATATAATATCATCCCATTCTTTTTCTGAAAGTATTACATGAAAGTTTTCTTGTAAATATATGTTTACTTCTGTGAAATTCAGTTCATGTAACTCTTTTTTCTGCTGTATAGACATTGTTGCAATATCACTTGCAGCACGATGAGCACGCCGAAAAGGAATCTTATAATTTTTTGTTAATGCGTCTGCAAAATCGGTTATTGTAATCGCATGTTGAAACGAGCGAGTTCTTAAAACTTCATCTTCCACCTTCATCGTTCGAATTACTGCATTCATCATACAAAACACACGAATTGCCTTTTCGATTCCTTCATACAAATAAGGTTGCAAATCATCTTCTGTATCAACAATATCTCCAAACGGTGTATTATGAATCATTTGAAATACAGTGAAAGTTTCTCCAAGTGCACTGCTAGCGAGAGCACGAGCATGTTCAATGGAAACAGGGTTCCGTTTTTGCGGCATTATACTGCTGATTTGTACGTATGGGTTTGCAACAGTAATCCCATTGTATTCTTTTGTTGCTAGTAGTAAGAAATCATGGAGCCATCTACTGCTATTCGTCATCGCTACCATAAGTGTCGCGCTTGTTTCTAATAAATAGTCTGCGCTTGCAATAGCGTCATATGAATTTTCAATAACACTTGAAAAACCGAGCAACTTTGCAACCTGCTGTCTATTAATAGGAAAGCTTGTAGTAGATAGAGCAGCTGCACCCAAAGGAGATTGATTGACAAGATGATATACCTTCCAAACACGCTCTAAATCCCGATGCATTGTATCATATATTGCTAACATATAATGACCGAATGTTGTCGGCTGGGCAGGTTGTGTGTGCGTGTAAGCAGGCATGATTGTTTCCATATGTTCATTCGCAACTTCTAACACACTTTCTTGTAAAAGAAGAAAATGCTCTATATAACGGAGTAAATAGCGACGCAAACTCATCCGATACATCGCGACCCCCATATCATTCCGGCTCCTGCCAATATGCATATTACTTACAAAATTATGATTTGCTTCTTGCCCAATTAAATGCTCCACTAAAAAAAAGAGATCTTCATGCTCCTTCTCATACAGTAATTGACTCTTTGGAATTTGTGCCACTTTTTCTAACGCTGTTAAAATAACTTTTGCATCTTTTTGTTTCATTAATTTTTGCTCAATAAGCATGATAATATGAGCACGATGAATCATAAACATCTCTTGCAACAAGTAATCTCGCTGAAATTGAAACACATGCTGTAGCACACAATTTGCATAGGTCTCCCCAGGGAAATCAGCGCCCTCACTCTTTATAAATTCCTCCTTATTTTGTTTCATCACCTTTTCCCCTTTCGCCCAGTTATTACTAATCATCATACCCTGAGCTTTTGAAAAGGTGCTTGTATAAAGTGAAACTATAATTAGTGGGGAATCCCTTCATCTCCCCATTAATTATTAGCCCTCACCAATCGGGTCTTTACGGGATAAAGTGAAACTCCCATCAGTGGGGTCTTACTGCCCACAAATAGCGGGATAAAAATAAACCCGATGCTTCACGCATCGGGTTTATTTAATAACAGTGGCATCATATTTTTCACTTTTTAACACCTGGAACTGTAAATTCAGTAAGTGCTTACGAAGCTCTGTACTATCATCTTCATCCAATTGATTTGCTAAAAATACAATTTCTGTACAATTCCCAAGTTTATCAGTGGCATAAGCTGCTTTTGCTAATGTCCATGGGGTATACCCATTTTTTTGTCCAGCATGCCGGAATGACTTACGATACTTCTTTGCTTTCATGTCCGTTTCAACAAGATTTGCCCACTCATTTTCTCCAGCCTTTGTAAATCCTTTTTTATGATTCGCTTTTTCCAGAAGCACCATATAATCATTTGCGGATGCAGCTGGCAACTTATCTGACCATATTTTTTCATATTTCCCTTCTAAATAGAGCGGAATTTCTTTTTGTAATAACGGTCCTTTCTCTTTTAACCGTTCATGTATTAACATAGCATAACGACGATATTCTTCTGAAGACATTTCTTTTAACTTTTTCTCTAATTTAGATTTTGGAATATGCAGTTCCTTATGCAAATATCCCGGAATGTATAGAGAAGAAACAATAGGAAATAACGGTTGATGTGAAGGAAGTGATAGATTTTGTAAATTTTGGTTAATATAATCTAGTCCAAGTCGATCCATTAAATATTCTGTATTTGCATTTGAACTAAATTTCATCATCCCTTTCGCAACTTCTTCTAAAGAAATTGCATTTCCATCCATTTTACCAGTTTTCATTAAATACTTTTGCCAACGATCCTGCGCACCACCATCTGTATTTGGAATATAGTAACGATTTACATCATCAATTGACACATAACTATTTGGGTCAATTCTCCCATCTACAACTTGTTTCGTAAATTCAAGTGCAACAATTAACTTCATCGTGCTCGCAACTGGTAACACGACATCTGGATTCACAGAATAAACAACTTTATCATTTCGCTTTATAAGTAGGGCACTATTTTTTTCATCTTTATGTTCTTCAACAAATGAGGCAATAAATTGAGCATCATCATTATTAGAGCTCCAAACTTTTTTTACTAAAAAGTTACCGGATATAAGTACTACGAATACACCAATGATTCCCGCACATATTATAACTTTTCTCAAGTGAATTCCCTCTCCTAATTTACATCTTTTATCTTTTATCTGTTATATATAGTTATAAACAAAACAATAGAGACGATTGTCTAAATAATCGTCTCTATTATTTTAACTTGTCATCTCCTATTATGTCTACGTCATAATTCGAACAAAATTTTCAACAAATTTCTTATAATTTAATTTCCACCCAATTCGCACCCAATTTTTAAGAGCTTTCGCATCGGGTTGTGGCCGAAAATCAGCGATACTTTCCACCTTTGCACTACCTTCTAAATCAACTTCTACTTTCCGATATACATATTCAACCATAGAAGGATTTACAACTGCCATCATCGTAAGCACATCATGAATGGGGCTTCCGGTAATTTTCGGATTTATTTTCTTATATGCCTTATAATAATATTGAAATATAGGTTCAATTAATTTGTTAAATGCAGTTTGTGAATGTTTTTTTATATAATGCACAGTTTCAGGTGTAACGATTGATTCACTTGTAACATTTAGAGGGATTAATGTTACGTTTTTTGCATACTGCATGACTAAATTTGCAGCAAGTGCATCTCCATGAAAATTCGCCTCTGCTACAGGGGTAACATTCCCTGGAACAAGAAATGCTCCACCCATACAGTAATATTCTTTTACATCTTTCATTATATCTTTACCTAATATAAACGCCGTTGCTAAACTTGTTGATCTTCCTGTATCAACAATAATAATTTCTTTTTTATAACGCTGGATTATGTCAAAGATTGCACAAAACGATTTAATATTTGGTTGAATCGTTTTTGGAGGGCGAATTGGCCCTAATCCTTCCGCTCCATGAATTTCCGGATAATATGTTGTAAATTCACCTGACAATGGCATTTTTGCTCCATTTATAATCGGTATATCCTCTCTGCCTGCTAGTTGCATTAAATACGCAGCATTGCTCGTTGCTTGCTCTTGTGTTACATTTCCATATCCAGTTACAATCCCAACGATTTCAATCTCAGGATGTAATAGCCCATACATAATGGCTAAAGAATCATCAATACCTGGATCTCCCAAAAAAAGCACCTTTTTCATGGCACTTCCCCCCCATCCCTGCACCTCTTATTATGGTATAAACCAAAATACATGTTAACTATTTTTTAAACCATATACGCCATAAATTAAAATCACACTGTATTCACACACTGCTTTTTGAACAAACGATGAATTATTCAAACAACCACTGGATTGAACCATTTGTTCAAATTTCGTTCATTGTGATTCGATTCACAAAAATACATAATAAACTTGTAAATACATTTTATTATGTATCGGAGGAATTTATTATGTTTATTGATTTTTTACGTAATAACAAAAAAGCTTTATTTATTCTATTACCCCTTCGTTTATATTTAGGATACGCTTGGTTATCTGCTGGATTAGGAAAGCTTTTTGGTCAGTCATTTGACGCAAGCGGGTTTTTAAAAGGTGCAATTGCCAAAGCAAGTGGAGATCATCCAGCTGTACAAGGCTGGTGGGCTGATTTTCTACAACATTTTGCTCTTCCACATGCTGATTTATTTAGCTTTCTCGTACAATGGGGAGAAATTTCAGTTGGGCTTGGACTTCTTTTAGGAGGGCTAACCAAAACCGCTGTATTTTTCGGGATTATTATGAACACTGCTTTTCTTTTAAGTGGAACTATAAGTACAAATCCAAATATGATACTATTGTCTATACTGGTTTTAGTTGCAGGACATAACGCTGGACGTGTTGGTCTAGACGGATTTGTTTTTCGAAAACTTTTCCATAAACATAAAAATAACTATCCAACCTATCCTACACATAAATTTGCATCATAATTACGTTTTTAATTATAAAAAGTAGAGCTCTTATTGAATCTATAAAAGCCCTACTTTTTATATTGCCTATTTTTTCACCAAATTTATTTGGTTAAAGCATAAACTCTTTTGCCCCAACCTAATCATCTTTTTCTATCATTGATTAAAAAATATAGAACCTATCCAATTTGTATATTTTATTCAAATCTATATCTTTATGCTACTTTATCCCGCTATTTGCGGACAGTAACACTTCCACCTCAAAATTCAGCCAAAACAAAGAAGTTAGGTAGGAAATGAAGCCTCCCACTAATTAAAGTTTCACTTTATTTGAAGTTAACATACTACCTATTACATACGCAATGAAAGCAAAACAAATCGGAAACACAACTGTATGTATACCAAACGGATTTGGAAAACAAAGGTGAAATAGCATATAAGAACTCACACCAACCAGAATGGATGCAAGCGCGCCAACTGCATTCCCTCTCTTCCAATATAGCCCTAAAACAATAGGCCAAATAAATGCTGCTTCTAAGCCACCAAAGGAAAATAAGTTTAACCATATTAAGAAATCTGGCGGTTTAATAGCTGCGGCATATACAAGTAAACCAATGATACCCGTAATCCATAGACTTCCTTTTTTTATTGTTGTATCCGCCGCATTTTCATTTATATAGTTCACATATATATCTTTAATAATGGATGAACTCACCAGTAGTAAAAGTGAGTTTACCGTTGACATAATTGCCGCCATTGGGGCAGCCAAAAAGATTCCAGCAAGCCAAGGTGGCAATACTTCCATCGCAAGAAGTGGCATTACTTTGTCTGGTACAGTTACGCCTGGAAGCACCACGCGTGCAAATACACCTGTTAAGTGCATACCAATCATAATTGTACCAACAACAATTGTCCCGATAATTAAAGCTTGATGCATCGCTTTTGAATTTTTATAAGACATCGCACGCACGCTAATTTGCGGTAATCCAACAACACCAACACCAATTAATATCCAAAATGATGTCACATACGTTTTCGTTAAACTGCCATCTGCACCAAATGGTGTAATTAAATTGGGATTAATTCGAACCAGTTCTTGCATAATCTTTTCAATCCCGCCACCAGCAATCACTGTTGCAATTAAAATAATTGTCGTACCTGCTAACATAATAATGCCGAGCAATGTATCAGATAAAGCAACTGCGCGGAATCCACCAATTAAAACGTATACAAGTACAGAGAATGTAAAAAGAAATAAAGCCGTTGTATACGAAAGACCTGTTAACGATTCAATTAACCTTCCGCCTCCAACCCACTGAGCAACTGTTGCCGAAAATAAAAAGATAATAATACATACTGCTGAAAGAATGACCACTGCTTTATGATTATATCTTCCTTTTAAATAATCAATAAGCGTAATTGCTTCCATCTTTCTTGCAATGATTGCAAACTTTTTACCAATTACCGTCAAGACAATGTAACCCGTTACAACCTGGATTGCTGATAATAATACCCATCCAAGCCCCATATTGTATGCAATTCCAGGTCCACCGATAAAACTACTCGCACTACCGTACGTAGCAATCATTGTCATAGCTAATAATAGACCGCCAAGCTCACGTCCTCCAAGAAAATATTCTTGTAAAAATTTATTATGAGCAGTTGCTTGTACACGTCTGGATGCATATACACCAATTAAAAATACAACGATAAAAGAAATTATCATTGGGATTATTACGTACCAATTCATTTATCATTCCTCACTTTTTTCTTCCTCATCGAGCGAAATATCTTGAAATGCAAAACGCACGATTAAAATAAGAAGTATAACTACTACACCAAAACCGACTATACAACTATAAAAAAACCATGCCGGAAAACCTAATACATATGTATATTCACTTGGATCTTTACTCCCAAGCCCATAGGCAAATCCATACCATATTATAAAATTGATAAAAGCAAGTCCAAGACCAATTAACGCCTCTCTATGGGCAATTCGAAAGCGTGGATCATCATGATAATCCTTCATTTTCTCCCTCCTCTCACGATGTATAATTGTAACATTGTTTTTCTAGTTTTTCCTACTAGAAAAGAAAAACTAGAAAGATTTTTTGCAAATATATAGAATCCAACTCTGTATTACATAATTTTTACAATTGTAATGTAAATGAAATTTGAATTTTCAGTCTTTATTATTTATGATTAAAATTAGAGGTCTTCCATCTAGTTTCTTTACAACTTTGTTACAGGAATAAACGCCGTCTCGTACTGCGTTTACATTATATTTTCAAGGGGGTTGTACAATGAGTCAACTAGCTGTAAATCTTCATGAAAAAGTAGAAAAGTTTCTTCAAGGAACAAAAAAATTATATGTGAATGGGGCGTTCGTCGAAAGCGCTTCCGGAAAGACATTTAAAACTCCTAACCCAGCAACTGGCGAAACACTTGCGATTGTTTCCGAAGCTGGTCGCGAAGATATTCATAAAGCTGTAGTAGCTGCTAGAGTTGCATTTGATGAAGGACCTTGGTCGCGTATGAGCGGCGCTGAACGCAGCCGTCTTATGTATAAACTTGCAGATTTAATGGAGGAACACAAAGAGGAACTTGCACAACTTGAAACATTGGATAATGGGAAACCAATTCGCGAAACATTAGCAGCAGACATTCCGCTTGCAATTGAACATATGCGTTATTACGCTGGCTGGGCTACAAAAATTGTCGGTCAAACAATCCCAGTCTCTGGTGAATATTTTAACTATACACGCCATGAAGCTGTTGGTGTTGTTGGGCAAATTATTCCGTGGAACTTCCCACTCCTTATGGCAATGTGGAAAATGGGGGCTGCTCTTGCAACTGGTTGTACAATCGTATTGAAGCCAGCAGAACAAACACCTCTTTCCGCTCTATACTTAGCTGAATTATTTGAAGAGGCTGGATTCCCAAAAGGCGTTGTCAACATCGTACCAGGATTTGGCGAGACAGCTGGACAAGCTCTTGTCAATCATCCTCTCGTTGATAAAATTGCATTTACGGGTTCTACTCCGGTTGGTAAACAAATTATGAGACAAGCATCTGAAACATTAAAACGAGTTACATTAGAACTTGGAGGTAAATCACCGAATATTATTTTACCAGATGCTGATTTATCTCGAGCAATCCCAGCAGCACTTTCCGGTGTTATGTTTAACCAAGGTCAAGTATGCTGTGCAGGGTCACGTTTATTTATTCCAAAGAAAATGTATGATAATGTTATGGCTGACCTTGTTCTATATTCAAAAAAATTAACACAAGGTGCAGGTCTAGATCCACAAACTACAATTGGACCTCTTGTTTCTGAAGAACAACAAAAACGCGTTATGGGATACATTGAAAAAGGGATCGAAGAAGGCGCAGAAGTACTTGTTGGTGGAAACAAACCATACGAGCAAGGTTATTTCGTCGCTCCAACTGTATTTGCGGACGTAAATGATGAAATGACAATTGCAAAAGAAGAAATTTTTGGTCCTGTCATCTCTGCATTGCCGTTTAATGATATTGACGAAGTAATTGAACGTGCAAATAAGTCATCATTTGGCTTAGCCGCTGGTGTATGGACAGAAAATGTAAAGAATGCACATTACATTGCAAGTAAAGTTCGTGCTGGTACAGTATGGGTAAACTGTTACAACGTATTTGATGCAGCTTCTCCATTTGGTGGATTTAAGCAATCTGGCCTTGGCCGTGAAATGGGTTCTTATGCATTAAATAACTATACAGAAGTGAAGAGTGTTTGGGTGAACCTAAACTAAATGAAAGGGCCTGACCAAGGTTGGTCAGGCTCTACTTATTATGTAACAAATTTTTTAGAAAATCCAATTATTTTATTCCGTAACATATTTGAAAATATGGAACTATCTCTTACACTTGCAAGCCACCACTCACATTTAATACCTCGCCTGTAATATAAGAAGCATACTCTGAAGCGAAAAAGGCCGCTGCATTCGCGATATCTTGTGGCATTCCAATTCTTCCAACTGGGATTGCACCAACCATCTTCTCTTTCACTTTATCTGGTATTGTTTTTGTCATATCTGTATCCATAAAACCGGGACAAATGGCATTACAAGTAATACCAAATCCGCCCACTTCTTTTGCTGCCGTTTTTGTTAATCCAATGACGCCCGCTTTCGTTGCAGCATAATTTGCTTGCCCAATATTACCTTCCCTACTAATCGAAGAAATATTGATGATACGTCCAAATTGTTGCTGCCTCATGTAAAGAAGTGCCGGTTGCATACAATAAAACACACCTGTTAAATTTACTTGCATTACTTGCTCCCAAGCTGATTTCTCCATTTTATGTAACATCGCATCTCTTGTAATCCCTGCATTATTCACTAAAACATGTAATTCTCCAAATGTTTGAACTGCGTATTCGACTAACGATTTCGCTTCACTTTGATTACTCACATCACATGCGTATAAACTTACTTCATATCCTTGATCTAAAAATTCTCTTGCTGTTTCTTTTAATTTCTTCTCATTTACATCACTGATTAACACCTTTGCACCTAACTTTGCAAAAGTACAAGCAATTTCTTTCCCAATCCCTTGCGCTGCTCCTGTTACAACAGCTGTTTTCCCATGTAAAAAATCCATCCCTATCCCCCATTTCTATTACTTATACTGTATATTTCGGCTTTATGCTTTCCAAATCCTTTTTGTATAAAAAAGTCTATTTGTGTCAAACTAAACTTGCAACATAGCATAAACACAAGGAGATTGTGTCGAATGAACAAAAAGAACCTAGGGTATAGCAAAACTTCTGATGGCATCGATGTAGAGTTCTCTCGTGAACTTGCTGATCATGATGACTTAGAAGCAAATGCACGTGCTGACGCCGCCGATGCACGTCAAAAACGCCAGTCTAAACAAAAATAAGGCGCTATCTCGCCCTTATCCTTTTGCAATTGGGACCTACTACTACCCATACAAAATGAAATAAACCGAGATCATTTCTCGGTTTATTTCATATATTTTTTGATATAATGCGCAAAAGTAAGGATTGGAAATATATGATGGTAGCTATGGTAGCGAATATAAAAACCATCTGGTAGCCCTATGCCTGTAGGATAATCCTGATTCTGATTTAGATGTGCAAGTAAATAAGAAATCCCTTTTCGAATGACAGGTGTTTCCGTATCATAAAAAGTAATAAGTGCATCGAGTGCCCATGCCGTTTGTGATGGTGTACTAAACGGTAACGAAATAAAATGCTTTTCTATGCTACTCCTGCAAGACTCTCCCCAACCTCCATCGTTATGTTGAATACGCTCTAACCATGTAGCTGCTTTTTGTAAAGCTGTATGATTAGATGGAACTCCTACAGCACGTAAACCTGTGAGGGCTGCCCAAGTACCGTATATGTAACACACTCCCCATTTTCCATACCATGATCCATTCTTCTCCTGTGCTTGCATTAACCATTTAATTGCTCGATCCTTTTGGTCATCTTTTAGCTGGTGCGGAGCATATGTTCCAAAAAACTCCAACACCCTACCTGTAATATCTGACGTAGATGGGTCCGTAGTCATGTCTCCTGCGTTATCAAGTGGTAAATGAGTCAGAAAATGACTCGTTACACCTCTTTCAAAAGCTGCCCAGCCTCCATCAATATTTTGTAACCCTTTGACCCATTCAATGCCTTTTCTCCAAGCTTCTTCTATTCTTTGATTTCCTTCTCGGCTTCGTGCTATCGCTCTTAGGGCAGCTGTTGTATCATCAATATCTGGAATTGTTGTATTCACATCAGAAAAGCCCCAACCTCCAGCGTCTAGTGATGGAGCATGCACACTCCAATCTTTTTTCTCCTTATGTTGTTTTTGCAACAAATAATCTGTCGCTTTTTGAATCATTTGGTTATCATTTGGTACACCTGCTTCTTGCAACGAATAACTTAGTAAAGCTGTATCCCACACTGTAGATGGTGAATTTTGAAGATGTGTCCCCTTGTTCATATTCCATATATAAGATTTCAACCCTAATACTGCATTGGAAATAAGCGGTGACTGAATCGAATGCCCAAGTGCAAGCAATGCATAAATCATATAAAATGTAGCACTCGCATAACTATATAGTGTTCCATTTGTTTCAATCCGCTCAATCATAAAACGCTCTGCTTCTTTATATCCCTTATGTTGTAAAGATAACGGATAAGATAAAAACTTTTTCACGTCACCAAGAAGCCTTTGAAACAATGATGAACGTTCTTCACGGAACCACTGCTTTTTACTCCCACCTGAAATATAATCTAAATTAGGAAGAATCGTTTTGGACACAGTAAATCGTTTATTCATACAAATCATCATCGGAATGAGGTGAATACGTGCGGAACTACTTAGCTCAAATATACTAAGCGGGGAATCTTCAGGTAAAAATAACATGGGTGTTGGGAAGTGAAATAAAGAAGGATATTCATATCCTCCATGAAGCGCTAATAAAAACTTCGTCATAAAGTGAGCCTTTGTAATCCCACCCTGCCTCCGAATAAACGCTTCTGCACGCTTCATATTTATATCTTCTTTCGTATACCTTCCAGAAGCAAGTAAAGCGACATATGCATTAATTGTAGTAGACAAATTGCCAACAGATTCATCTTCATATAGCTTCCAGGTTCCTTCATTTGTTTGAAGAGATGCAACTCGAGTAACAAATGGCTCCATCTCACCATTTTGTCCTAATAATCTTAGTAAAAAAATCATATGACAATCCGTTAATGGAGAACCTTCAAAACAAAAACGCCAAGCCCCATCTTGATATTGCATCGTTCGAAGTGCAGTAACTTTCCGCTCGACTTCTTGACGCACTTTTTCATATAATAACACCCTTTTCACCTACCCTTTCTAAATCCGTATACGATATGCCACTTCGCACGCAATTATGTATAAAACAATTGAACTACCCCCACCTTCACTTCGTTTAGAGGAGGGGGGCTTCTCGGTTAAAATGATAAAAGCAGAACATGTAAATACACATTCTGCTCATAAACAATATCCAATTCCAACAACAATTCCTAAAATAGCTCCGACAACCACTTGATAAGGCGTGTGTCCAACAAGCTCATTCAGCTTTTTATATTCGGTTTGTCTGCCATGAAAAAAATCATTTAAAATCTTCGCCTGTTTACTTACTGCAAGCCTTACCCCTGAAGCATCATACATGACAATAATGGCAAAAATGGCTGCTACAGCAAACACTGCACTCGTAACTCCTTCCACCATGCCAACTCCTGTTGCTAACGCTGTAACTGTTGAAGAATGAGAGCTTGGCATTCCACCAGAAGCAAAAAACTGTGCAAAATCGAACTCTTTTGTCTTTACTAACTTAAAAATAACTTTCGTTAATTGCGCCAAAAACCAGGCAATTACAGCTGCCATAAGCGGATCATTATGTAAAATTGTTTCCATATTTCCAGCTCCCTACTTGCAGTAATGGAAATTCTATACTATAAGTATAAAGAAAAAAGCGTAGAAAATACTACGCTTTATGATACTTTTGCTGATTTATTTTTAAGAAACTTTGGTTGCTTACGAAGCAAAAACTTTGTTTTTGCCACCGAAAATATCAATAATGCAACCCAAATAAAGAAAAATGCTGTCATATGAGCCGATGTAAAATGCTCATGGAACACAAAAACCCCTAAAATAAGATTAATAGTCGGAGAAATATATTGTAAAAATCCAATCATATATAGCGGAATAAGTTGTGCTCCTTTTGCAAAATAAAAAAGTGGTAATGCAGTAACAGTCCCTGCTCCCATTAAAATTAGCGTTGAAGTAAACGAAATAGAGCCAAACGAACCAAAACCATGCTCACCAATCATAACTAAATAAATGAATGCAAGAGGCGTCACAATCATTGTTTCCATCGTAAGTCCTATCATTGCATCATAATTCAGCAATTTCTTGGTTAACCCATATAACCCAAATGTAAATGCCAGTGAAAGAGCAATCCATGGAATTGAACCGTATCGAAACGCTAAAATAATAACACCTATTCCTGCTAAACCAACTGCAACATATTGCCAAAAGTTAAGTTTTTCTTTCAAAACAACTGTACCAAGTAAAATACTTACAAGAGGATTAATATAATAACCAAGACTCGCTTCAATGATATGATTCTGATTCACAGCCCATATGTACACAAACCAATTCCCACTAATTAAAACGGAAGCGATCGTTAATGAAATTAATAATTTAGGTCGTTTAAAAAGACTCACAAGTTCACTCTGAAATTGCCCCAATCGTCTCGATACTCCCAAAATTAGTAACATAAAAACAAATGCCCAAACAATACGATGTGCTAATATCTCTTCTGCAGGAACTTCCCCCACCCATTTCCAGTAAATCGGAAGAACTCCCCACATCATATAAGCACCAGCTGCGTATAAAACCCCTTGCTTTTGCAGTGCTTTTTGACTCTCCATCTTCCCTTTTCTCCTCTTCTCTTTTTCCCTTCATTATAAGGTGTATCTTTAAACCTTTACAAATATTCTCTCCCTATCTTTTTCGACAATGAAATTCCTTTTTCAAAAAACTTACTTATTTTTAATATGACATACTTCAGAACCTAGCAGAAAACAGCTAAATTCCTTTTAGACTCCTCATAGAAACCTAATTTGTTGCACGAACTCTAACTAACCAAGTAAACCTAAATTACCCATAAAACATATGAAGTTATAGCAACAAGAAGCGGTATACCAATTTTAAATTTATTTTTATGAGTTTTATGGTGAAAAACATACATTCCAATCCACGTTCCGATTGCTCCTCCTGCTGCAGACATTAAAAACAATGTACTCTCAGGGGTACGCCATTGTTTTTTCACTGCTTTACGTTTATCAAGTCCCATCATCGAAAAAGCAACGACACTAATACACAATATATACATACATTTTACGAACATTATTAATTCTCACATCACTTTCTTTTTTTAATTTAATTTTTTCTACAATAATGGGGTTTTTATTTATATACAAATAAAAATCGCTGTAGACAGTAAAGAATTACTTGTAAACAAGCTATCTTTTCAGCCTACAGCTGTTATTTCAATTATTTATCCGCTATTCGCAAGCAGTAAAGCTAAATTGATGAGGGCTAACACCCCACCTTAGGGGATGGTTATTACACTTTATGCGCCATTTCTTTTTCTTACATTACTATGCTTTTTAGCATACACAAAATAAACCAAAATACCTATCATAACCCAAACCATAAAACTGATTAAAGTTACTTTAGAAAGATTTAAAGCTAAATACATACAACTTATTATTGACATTATCGGTAAAAAAGGAACCAACGGTGCACGAAATGGTCTTTCAATATTTGGGTTTGTTTTACGCAGTACAATTACCGCAATACATACAAATATAAAAGCTGTTATCGTTCCCACATTCACTAAATTCGCCAATAAATTCAAATCTACAAGCCCCGCTAAAAGTGCTGCGAGCATTCCTGTAATCCACGTATTAAGGAATGGTGTTTGAAAACGTTTATGTACACTTGAAAGCTTCTTTGGAAGTAATCCATCTCGACTCATTGAGTAAGATACCCGTACAAAAGCAAACATGGCTACCAAAAGAACTGTAGTTAAACCAGCAATGGCTCCTACTGATAACAAACCTGCAATTTTATCCTCTCCTACAACACGCAATGCATATGCAACTGGATCAGCTACATTCAATTCAGTAAATGGTACCATTCCTGTTAAAATAAATGAAACACCAATATAAAGAATTGTACAAATACATAACGATACAAGAAGACCAATTGGAACATTGCGTTGTGGGCGTTTCACTTCTTCAGCTGCTGTAGCAACTGCATCAAAACCTAAAAAGGCAAAAAATACAGTAGCCGCTCCTCCAATAACACCGTGAAATCCAAACGGAAGAAATGGTTGCCAATTCTCTGGTTTCACATATTGTCCACCTACAATAATAAATCCTAAAATAACAGCAAGTTTAATAATAACCATTATATTGTTAATACGCGCACTTTCTTTCGCACCACGACTTAATAAAAATGTAACAACTAAAACAATAAAAACTGCAGGTAAATCAATGATTCCACCTTTCCCCATGCCCGGTGCCGAGGCAAAAAGAGTAGGAATTTTAATATGAAATCCTAGAAGTAATGATTGAAAATAAGCGGACCACCCAGCTGCTACCGCAGAGGTCGCTAATAAATACTCTAACATGACACACCAACCAACTATAAAAGCAAAAATTTCTCCTAATGTAATATATGTATAAGAATATACACTACCGGATACTGGAACAGTAGAAGCAAATTCAGCATAACAAAATGCCACACATGCACAAACAATTGCAGCCAATACAAAAGATAGAACAATTGCCGGGCCAGCATGTTTCGCTGCCACAATACCTGTTAATACAAAAATACCAGTTCCAATAATTGCCCCGATTCCTAAAAGAGTTAAATCAAATGCTCCTAACGTTTGGTTCAATACCCTTTTCTTTTCTTCATTCATTTCCTTTTTAATTAGTAGACTCATTAATAGAAACCTCGTTTTCAATATAATCCCTTACTAAGTACAACTTCTTCTTTTCCTTTTTAAAGTTTTTATAATTATTATTTTTCAATAGCTATAATTTTTACTTATTTCTAAACTTTGCATTTCGAAAAAACAGAATTTTTCGAAATGCACATTTGAAATTATCTATACGATATTCTTTCAAATGATGCATCACTAAGAAACAGAATTGAATTTATCATATAATTAATTCAATTGTCAATAATAAGATCAATCACTCTAGAATGGATAATTATGTAATAAAGAGTGTTGTTTTACAAATCCAAATTATTAAATTTCAATTATTACCAGGAATATCCCTTGATTCATTTTTCTAATATTAATGTTTTATTCATTATCCCCTACAAGACACATGTACGCTCAACTATTTCATAATTGAAATTATTTTTGTGAAATAAAAACCATAGTCACTTGATTGTATCTTAACTCTATTATTTGCATGATATAAATTTCATATCATAAATTTACTTTTTATTATTAATTCAAAAAATTTTTTTTTGGTTGCTATATAAATTTCATATGAGTATAATAAAAAACGTTGTGAATATAACAATTTTAAAATTCAGAATTTTCTATGTGGCATTATGGTATTTTAAAGAATTATTTCAATGGAGGTTTTAAGTTGGCAAATAAAGTACCCTTTTCTCGTATCCTTGTAATCGGCCTTATGTTATTTGCACTGTTTTTTGGTGCTGGAAATTTAATTTTCCCAGCTATGTTAGGACAAGCAGCTGGGCATAATGTGTGGATTGCTACTGCTGGATTTTTAATTACAGGAGTAGGTCTTCCTTTACTAGGCGTTCTAGCATTTGGCATTTCTGATAGTGATGATTTACAAACATTAGCGAATCGTGTTCATCCTTGGTTCAGTGCTGTGTACACATTTATTCTTTATTTAGCAATTGGTCCGTTATTTGCACTCCCTAGAGCTGGAAGTGTTTCTTTTGAAATAGGTGTAAAACCATTTTTATCTGACGGAACAGAAACGGTTGCATTACTTATTTTCACAATCATTTTCTTTAGTATTACATGTTGGTTCTCATTTAATCCAACGAAAATTGTAGATGTTGTTGGGAAACTTTTAACACCTATCAAACTTACATTCATCGGGATTTTAGTAGTTGCAGCGTTTGTCCAACCAATCGGCCCTATTCAGGCACCTACAAAAGAATTCGTGAACAATTCTTTTTTTAAAGGTTTCCAAGAAGGCTACTTAACAATGGATACACTTGCATCTTTTGTATTCGGTATTATTATTATCAATGCTATAAAAGAGAAGGGTACTTATGATAAAAAAGAAATAGTGAGCGTTTGTGCAAAGGCTGCTGGTATTGCAGCAATTGTATTAACAATTGTCTATACTTCCCTTTCTTATATGGGAGCCGCTAGCGTATCTAAACTAGGGCACTTAACAAATGGAGGAGAAGTATTAGCTAAAGTAGCTAATTATTATTTTAGTTCTTTAGGAAACTTATTGTTAGGCTTAATGATTACTGTTGCATGTTTAACAACAAGCGTTGGACTTGTAACAGCATGCTCTTCATACTTCCATAAAGTATTCCCGAAAATATCTTATAAAACATTTGCTGTTATGCTTTCTATTTTTAGCGCATTGATTGCAAATCTTGGTTTGACAGAATTAATTGCGGTTTCTGTTCCAGTACTTACAGCGATATATCCACTAGCAATTATGCTAATTGTTTTAACATTTCTACACCCTATATTTAAAGGTAGAACAGAGGTATATCAATGGAGCTTACTCCTAACTTTTGTCGTTAGTTTGTTTGATGGACTAAATGCAGCAAATATACCTATTCAAGCAATCAATGTTACTTTTTCTAAAATTCTTCCTTTATACGATGCAGGTTTAGGCTGGATCTGTCCTGCATTTATTGGAGGGTGTATTGGTTACTTTATTTTTGTATTCCGAATGAAATTCATTACTGGTACTCCGAAAACGAATCATTAAAAACCATGCAGATAAAAATCTGCATGGTTTTTTCTTAATCTTCCATTTCTATTTCATTTCTCTTTTCCACATGCTCATTACGTAATTCTTCTTCCTGCATTTCCACAGAAATCATCGCATGATAAATCTCCGGATATAATCCAAATATTTGATACACACTTCCTAAAAATGGCACCTGGAACCCCTCTTTTCATAAATAGTATTTCCATACTTAAGGGTTCCCTATCTTTCCCCTACACATTCGTTTTTGTATCTTGTTCTTCATCTTGAACATGTAATAAGTGCTGCCATTTTTTATAAGGCGCACTATTTGGATCAACATACCCTTTCGCATACGAACGGTCCCATAGTTGTTTTACAAACATTTCTTTCTCTTTCTTTGCAACCATATCTGCACCTGTTCCATAATAATTTTGGAAATACAACTCGATTTCATCAAGAAGTAATCGCAATAATTCATCTGATGTTTCTTCTAACGTTGGATCGTATTTTGCCTCCCGGTCGTACATTAAAATAATGTCTAAAATATTATGAACGTGCTCTTTTCTAAGCCATCTTACATCTTGAGCCCCTAATACAAAGGCCTGTGTATACAAATGTCCACCTTGAAGCATTGCTTTTTCCTGTTCTTCTTCAAAACGGGACAGAATATTTTCATAAATAAACGGATTATGAAGCAATGCCCGATGTAACTTATAACTTTCACTTGAAATATTTTTCCCCATGGACTGAATTAAAAAGCTGCGTCCTACACCGTTATATTGATAGACAAACTGACCATCGACAGCGACAAGACTAATCCACCGGTACATATATGCATAAAGAAGAGCACGATTACATTTATCATAATCTAACTTCGTCTGGGTTGCATTTAAGTCCGGCATAAAAGCTGGTAAGTGCCAATATTTATCTAAATGCGGTGTCAAATTCGATTTTTTGATATTTAATTTATTTACACGGCGATAATAAGACTGAAAATAATCTCCTTTATCATTCATAAAACCATTTGCAAGATGTCCAGATGAAAGCTTAGGAAAATCTTGTAATGATAATCCATAATGAGCTCGGTAACAAATTACTTCAAATGGTGAAAATGCTTCATTCACTGTATCTTTTTCTTGAAACATTTCTTGCAATAGTTCTTCCTGTAGTTCCTGTTTTAGTGATGGATGTATACCCCAATATTGTAACTCTCGATGATGGGCTACCTTCGGGATAAATGGGCTTGCTAGATGGAAGAGATCTTCAATTTTTTCTCTCACATATTCATTACGATCACGCTTTTTAAAATCAGCTTCTTTTCGCAATGCTTCAATAATATTGAGTTCTAATTTGTCACGATATCGGACTTGGAGCTCGTTATAACAATATGTTAAAATATGCTCTCGATAAAAATCCTCTACTTTCTTCGATTGACTTTCCTCTGCTTGTGCATCGCGGCAATATTCCGCATACAAGCTCATATACATCTCTGCTGATATATCCTTTGGAAGCACACCTAAGTTTAAATGTTGCTGCATATCTTTCCATATTTTTTCTTGTAGTTTTTCATCTGCTAACACATATACATTCGTCGGATTTGTTTTCCCTTCAAATTCTTTGCTGCGTTTTTGAATTTCAAACAGCAAATTTTCACGTGTTTCTTGTAAATTATCAAAGAATCTTTCCCAATGTTGGATCATTTTATTTACTGCCTGATATAGCGATTGATAAACGAGTTCCAGTAACATTTCTTTACGATATTCATTCAACTTATGCACATATTGCGTGACTATATCTTCAAATTCTTTTCGGAACGTACGCTGTTGATTATAGAACATTTTTCCAAACCAGCCTTGTTGTTGCGCCAGCTCAACACGTCGCACTGCTGTAACTGTACCATCAATATTGCTTACATTAAATTTCTTATCATAGTTTTGAATTAAATTACGCTTCTGTTCATTATTCTCATGTAAACGATTCATTTTCTCTACTAATTGTTTCCGAATTTCATATAGCATAAAACGAGCAGCCACTGGATGAACAGCTTCTGTTTTCTTTAAAAACCATGTATTTAGTTGGTATGACTGTCCCTCTGATCCACTCGGTGTATATCGATCTGATTCTATCATGTCATATAAAAGTGTCGTCACGTGCTCATGCACACGGCTTGGTATCGCATAGGCATACAACCTAACAGCATGATCAACTCTCGCCACTTCACCCTTCATTTGCTCCATCATTTTAAGCTTTGCGGCAGATATTTTACACTCATGCTGCAACCTATTTAATTCTTCATCTTTTTGTACAGTACGCTGTACATAACTTTCAACCGCTTCTAAAAATAACTTGGATTTCGCAACGCCTACCTTACCACCTTCTGCACCTTCGCGTGTTTCATTGTACATTTGTCTATAGAAAATATGTGCTTGCTCTGGGCGAGTGGCAAGATGCTCTAAATCTTCTAAATAACTCTTTCCCCGCTCTGGCTTCTCACGCTGCATACCACGACGAACATCTTGTTCATACCGCTGTTTTTTCTCTTGAAACAATTGATCTAAATGTAGCCAGGATTCATCTAATCCTTGCACAGCCCATTTCAAGGCACAGTATTTTAGCACATGCTCATATGGATAAATAAGCTTTGCAGTTCCAGCACCACAATAACGTGCTTTTCCATTCGATTCTGCCAATTGCTGAATCTGATTATCTTCTTGTGCAAAATGACTTGTGGACATCGGACTAAATAGCTGTAAATAAATCGTGTTTGTCATTTGTTCCATGTAATCTGACAGATTGTGTAAATGATGACCGTGTAAATTTTCATAATCATATAAGAAACAATAATTATATGGTAAATGATGCTCTTTAATTGTATGATTCGTTCTTCCGTCTTCATCCACTTGATCTGGACGATACTCTAGTTCAATTGTTACACCGCCCCGCTTTGATAATTCACCCGTTGAGCCAAGTGTAATCGCATGAAGTTCTTTTAATGACGCATAACCATTTGCCTGAACAGTTTCAAATTCTTTCGCACTAATGGTACGTGTCTTAACAAGTGCATCCGGCATTAAAAACGCACCGCGTATTAAAATGTTATGATGCTGCAGTTTTTTCCGAAGCATTTCACGTAGGTACAACGCAATTTGTAAGAACATACCCGAACCGGTACCACCAGCTAACGATGTAACGATAATAACTCGAACACCATACTCTGTTTGATCACTTGTGACAGGAAAAATCTTTTCTATTTCTTGCCAAAAAGCAGTCAATTTATCTTCTTTCATCGCTGCCCGAAGAGCTAAGCGTGAAATCACACGCAGTTGACCAGCTCCTTCAGTTAACGGCTTATCTAGAATAGTGGGGTCCATTGGAAACCATTCCGGAATCGTTGGATCCCCTGCAATATATTCTCGCGGCGTTTTACTAGAGCTCGTTTGTGTCTTGAACTTACGAATATGCTCAAATTTACTTAATGTATTCACATCTGTATCAAAGACATGCATCGCTACCTTTTTACGTCGTTCCTCTGGCAATTTCTCATATATTTGGTGTGTAACGGTACTCCCGATTCCACCTAAGCCAATTAAAATTGTTGGAACTTGTAATGTCATGTGAACCACCTTCCTATTTGAACTTCCTATTATTCACATTCATATCGATAAATTTCTTTTCCATACCCACGATCAATTAGTAAAATCTCGTTCGGATATAATGTCTTATGCTCATTTCCGACCTCTTCCTCTGTTATAAACATACCGTCAATAATCATACCAATCACTTGTGATTCCTTTGCTACAAATATAGACTTCGAACCTTTTTTTGCTATAAAAGTTACTGATTGTACCGTCTTTCGTTCTGCTCGAAATGGAATACCAAAATAATGTTTCCACCACTTGTTTCTTAATAATTCTGGTTCAGATTGATAGAGCCAATCTTTTGCTACTTCTTGATCCCATTCGTAATATAACATTGCTTTACGATGAAACCTTGGCCGGACAATCCACCCTAAAATAAGAATCGCAACAAGCAAAAGCAGTAACGCAACCGGGATTACAAATTGAAAAATTAGCGCATACCGTTCCCAAAATGGTGCATTTTGAATATGAAACGAAATCGTTTTCTTCACTTCTTGTAACTTTGAATCGTTTATAGTGATGGTAGCTTCTATGGTGCCGGTATCTGTAAAATTGAATGTATCGGAGTAGTAAGGACGAGGATACACATAAATTTGATTGTCATGTTGCCGCAATTCGTAGTTAATCGATTGATGCGATGTGACATCAGTAGATTGCAGTAGCTTTTTTACCTCCACTTCTGTCATTGGTTCACCATTCAGTAATGGCTGCAGGACAAATGGTTTACTCTTGTCTAAATTCGTCACCTTTTCTTCATAATCTTTCGTAATGACTTGCAAAGATAATTTTGCCTTTGGTATCGGATCAATTCGAAATTCTCTCGTTTGCCTGTAAAACCCTTTTATATTCATATGAACTTTCCCACGTACAAATTGGTTTTTAATTTGTAATTCATAGTAAAACACATGTGCTTTATCATCCCATTTCATCGGATACAGCTTTCCATCTAGTTCTACTTCTGCTTGGAAATAAGAAGATTGTATTGGTAAATCCGTCGGTTTCGCTTCAATCACTGCTTTCGTTCCCTCATACATTTTCTCAACGTTTTTTTTCGCTTTATCCTCTTTATCATAAGTAGAAACGGTATAGTCAAGCGCTGGTTCAACAAGTACTTTCAATCCTTCTTTCACAATACCACTATCAATTTCTAACGTGTATGTCCCTGATTTAATTATTTCATGATTCGTAGCGCCGATATGGGTAATACCACCATATAATTTTGATTCTCCTGGTGCGTGAATTGAAAAGGAAGATTGTACTGCTAACGGTTTAGAAAATCGTTCTATCCGATATTGCGATGCAGTAGAAGATTGTTGTACCAGTGTCATTCGTTTTAATGGGAACGGTGTAGTAATCTCTAATTTGTTACCCGATATAGTCGTTTTCACGACAGATTCAACAGAAGAAAATGGATCTCGATTCGCAACCAAGGCTGCAGCTTGATTTACACTTTGAATAACTCCATCTTCTCCACTCGTTGGCATGACGATACCATTTATCTCTTGCTTCCAAATTTCTTTAAACGTATTCATCTGTTGTTGCTCTTGCTGTCCTAAGTTTTCTTCCATTGTTATTAAAACCGGATGCAATGATATTTTTTTCGCTTCCATTTCTTTTTTAAACTGTTCCAGTTTCTGCGTGATTTGTTCTTTACCACCATTCTTTTCTTTTTCTAATTCGTTAAATGCCCCGTCAGTTAATACAATAAGCCAAAATTCACGTTTTCCATTTATGTCTGCTTCCTTTTTAATAGATTGCATCGCGGTCTCTACTGCGTTAAACGGCGTATTTAAATAATTCTTCCACGCTCCAATTTGATCAATTTCTATTTGTCTTTTCTCATTTGTTAGCGTGACATTTAACGCTTCAGTAGGACGGCTCATTGGAACATATGAAAATCTATCTCTTTCATCTAATAATGCAACTAAACTTTGCAAAGCATAGTTGGCATATTTCCAGCGATCGTTATTTCTCATGCTGCCAGAATCATCATATACAAGTGAAACGACCCTTTCTTTTGCCTCCTCTCCTTTTGCAAAAGTTGAAAAAGGATTCAAACACAATAATAGAAAAAAGATGAATGTGGCACAAATTCGAATCTTCATGATGAGGCTTCGCCACCTTTGTAGACAAATTCCTATGTTTAAATTTATGAAAAGAAACAAGATATATGACTTGTATTTTGGGATATGTAGATTATTACAATGTCATTATGTAAACTAAACTACTGGAATGATAACCTCCTTTTCAGTAACGATCTTGTTTTGAAAGAGAATTAATCAAAACAGACTCTTCATACAAAAAATCCCTATAAAAAAGTTTGATTTTCTCTTCTATTAAAAATAACTTTCCACCTTTAAATACGGTGTTTTTTTAAATATTCCCTACTTCCACTTGTCATTTTTGCTATGCATAAAGCTTTCTAAATAGCCTCTTCTATCACTTCTACAGTCATCGTAAACAGATATGAAACTTCCTTACCATCTTCACGTAAAAAAGAATATTGTAAAGTTTCTGTAGCAATGGTATGAGGAATACGATGCGCTGTTGAAAAAGCAACCACAATATCCCCTCTCCTTAAAGTGTGAATTTCCTTACATTTTTCCATACAAATAAAAACACGCCTATAACAGCGTGTTTTATTGTTTCACATATACTTCAACAATAGGATTGTCTTTACGATCCGCATGCAGACGAATATTCTCTTCACTTGTATGATAAATACTCGCTAATAACATAACAGTTAATAAATTAGGAATTTTTCCATCACTCCCAAATTTTCGTTCAAGTTCTTCTTTATATTCAAAATCCAAATCTCCTTGTATATATGTATACACTTCAAACCCATCCTTTAAATCACAAACAACCTGGTCAATGATATCTGCTCCTACTTGTTTTTCCATTTCACTACGAAGGGCATTCGTAAATTCATTCCAAGGAACTTCATATGTTTGGAATTGATCTTTAGATTCCATATTTCCCACTCCTTTTTCATACACTTTCACCATATATTCCCCCTTTCTCGTAACAATTATGAAACTTAGGTCAATCGTACAAGCCGCACTTGTCCCGATAACATATCGTATTACTGTATATGGAAGGAGGCAAGAACATGCATTGTCAAAAATGTTACAATACTTGTCATCGTTATTTTGGTAAAGTTGTACGTATTGAAGATGTAGATGGTTATGTTCATATCGGTAAGATTGTTGATGTGACAAATGATTCTGTTTGGATTGAACCCTATAGATCCTCTTTTGATACAGGATTTGGTTACAATGATGCATATGCAGGTGGTGGCTGTGATTTTTGTGGTGGTTTAGGTCAATGTAACCATTGCGGCTTTGGTTTTGATGGAGGCTTTGGTTTTGATGGAGGCTTTGGTTTTGATGGAGGCTGTGGAGGAGGATTTTGCGGAAGTGGTGCCGTTGAATTAGCTTTCGGATTTATTTTTGGTATTGCTTTAGCTGCATTATTTTTCATCTAATATACAAAGAAGCCGACTATATTTTTTAGTCAACTCCTTTTCAAAAATAATGAAATACAGTTATCATATCATACGCGAATAAAGTGAAACTTTAATCACCCATCCTCAATCGGGCCTTTACGGGTAGGTTATCTCTCACCTAACTTCTGTTCTTTTGCTAAATTTTGAGGTGAGAATATTACTGCCCACAAATAGTAGGATAAATGAAGCAGATTTTTTAATCTGCTTTTTATTTTTCACAAATAAATACACGATGCCCTAAAATATGTTGATACATTTGCAATACTTGCTCGTGCTGCACCCATGCATCGTACAATTCAGCCGGAATAAAATTTGACAGGTTCCATTCTGGCTGTTCCATTTGTCCTGCAATCGTTTCGGCAATCGTTCCTCCACCTACAATCGTTATCCTTTTGAAGTTTGTCGTTTGAAATAAATCAATCCATTCCTTTTCTGTGTGTAACTCCTTTATTCCGTAAAATTGCAGTATTTTCTCCTCTTCTTCTTTTGTTAAGTGCTTCTCAATTATCATTTCAATGACAACAAGTTTCCCGTTCTTTTGCAAGACACGATAACATTCAGGAATCACCTGTTCTTTGTTTGTAAAAGCAAGTACAGATTCACCTAATACAAGATCAAACTTCTCATTTAAAAACGGCAACTGTTCAGCAGTTCCTTTAATCAGTTCAATCGATAATTGTTCTTGTGTCCATCTATTTTTTGCTTTTCGAATCATAATTTCATTATTTTCAACTGCTGTGACGTTATAACCATATTGTTTTTTCATATAAGCTGCTGTACGCCCTGTTCCGCATCCTATTTCAAGCACATTTGCTTCACGGTATAATGGCAACTGTGCCAATAACTGTTTCGTTAATGTAAAACCACCAGGATGTGCGCTTCCAATTCCGTAATAAGCTAAAAAGTCAATGTATACATTCCGTTTCATAAGATTCTCCTTCTTTTTTCTAGAATACCTATATGCATAAACGTAATGTACTGTGCAAAAATAACGTACTATTTTCTCAAAGTAGCTCCCACATTACTCATAAAAAAGCATTTCCAAGGTAAAGTAATTACCATTGGAAATGCTTTTTTAATTACTTGCTATCTTTCTCTGTTACATATGCCCACTTAAAGCTATACTCTGGGCTGATATTGTGTTTTACAATTCCTTTTACATTTGGTTGTAATACATAAGATCTACCTGATTGGAATAACGGTACTAGCGCTACATCTTCTTCAAGCAATAGTTTTTCAGCCTTCCCTAATTCTTCCCAGCGTTTCTTCGCATCTGCCATTAATTCTTTCTTCCCTTTATTAATCATTTCATCATATTTTGGATTTGAATAACTCATTTGGTTTTGAGAATTTGTTGATTCAAACATGTCTAAATATGTCATTGGATCTGCATAGTCTGGGTTCCAACCACCATATGAGAAATCATAATCTTGCTCAGATTCTAATTTTAATTTTTGTTTAAATGGCTGCATTTTAATGTTAACTGTTACACCTTTTAAATTTTTCTCAATTTGATCTTTTACATACTCACCAACTTTTTTTGCATTACTCGTATCATAGTTTAAGAATTCAAGTGTCACTTGATCTTTACCAAGCTCTTTCTTCGCTGCTTCCCAAGCCGCCGCTGCTTTTTTAGAATCTTGTTTTAAACCGTTTTTAAACGTTTCTTGAAAATCTTTACCGTCCGGTCCATTCGCTAATCCTTTTGGAACTAAGAAATCGGCAGGTTTGGAACCATCATTTAAAATTACATTTGCTAAATCCTTTTTGTTAATTGACAACGCAATTGCTTCACGTAATTTTTGGCTCTTTAGTGGTGTATCTTGACCAGCACGTTTTTGATTCAAGCGTAAGTAGAATGTACTTGGTTCCAGATATGTTCCAAATTCATCTTTCTTCGATTTATATTTATCAACAAACTCCCCAGTTAATAAAGAAAAGTCAATTTGACCACTATCATATAGATTCACACGAGTAGCTGCGTCTTTTACAACACTATAGTTAATTTCTTCTAGTTTCACATTCTTTTTATCCCAATAATTATCGTTTTTCTTTAACTTCCAACCATCTTCATGCTTCCAGTCAGTTAGAACAAACGGCCCATTGTAAACTACCGTATCAGATTCTAAACCGTATTTATCTCCTTTTTCTTTTACGAACTTTTCATTTAGTGGGTAATACGATACAAATGCCGTTAAGTTCAAGAAATATGGAACTGCGCTTTCCAGCTCAACTTCAAGTGTATAATCATCTACTGCTTTTGCACCTAAAGTAGATACTTCTGCTTTTCCTTTGTTAATTGCTTCTGCATTTTTAATATAATAAGCAATAAATGCGTATTCAGCAGCTGTCTTTGGATCTACTAACCGTTGCCATGCAAATACGAAATCTTTTGCTGTTACAGGATCTCCATTAGACCATTTTGCATCTTTACGAAGTTTAAATGTATACTTTTTTCCATCCTCACTTTTCGTACTTGATTCTGCCACAGCTGGGATTGGCTTATTATCTTTATCAAGGCGATATAACCCTTCCATTGTATTCCCTAAAATTTGTGACCCAAGAGTATCTGTATTTTTAGAAGTATCCATCGTTGGAATTTCGTTTGTTTCTGTACGATTTAGTACTTGTTTTGCTGCATATTTAATATCCGATTTCTTCTCTTCACCACTATTAGACGTTGTATTTGTCTTCTTATCCCCACCTGACCCCGAGCATGCCGATAACGCCATACTTACTGCTAAAACCGGTGCCACAACCGCTGTTAGTTTCTTGATCTTTTTCATTTGTGTACCCTCCCTAAATTATATGTACGATGATACATTTGAGAGATTTTCTAATACTTATGATATTATCAGAAAATTCTTATTAATTAATATTCTACTATTTTTTTCAAGTTTGTAAAGTTATTTTTCAAAATTCTGAAAATAGTTTTTCTATAATAATGATTCGCTTTTTAATAGCACAATTACAAGATTCTCCCCATCTACTATATGAGCACTAAAGCTTTCTTATTCATCTCTATTTTTTCGAATTATATATAACCTCCTTTCTCTCTATAAAGTGAAACTTTAATCAGTGTGGGTTTTCTTCATCCCCCACCTTCACTAACTTTTGTGGTAGGAGTCTTATTGCCTTTTAATCCCTCACTGCCATTCTTAATCAATATGAGATGAGATTATATTATCTTAAAAATTCATAAATACTACTTTTATTGTAGTATTTATGAATTTTTATCCTTTTAGCAATAAAACAAATTATAAACAAGATTCTTTCCATGAAAAAGCACCTCCAAAAGTAGTTGACCTACTTCCGGAGGCTCTTTTCTAATTTCATATTATTTTCCGCCTTTTTCCTCTACATACGCCCACTTAAAGCTGTATTCTGGACTAATATTATGTTTTACAATTCCTTTTACATTTGGTTTCATTACATATGCTCTACCTGTTTGATATAGTGGCACCATTGCTACATCTTCTTCAAGCAATAATTTTTCTGCTTTTCCTAACTCTTCCCAACGTTTCTTCGGATCAGACATTAATTCATTTCCTGCTTTTTTAACCATTTCATCATATTTTGGATTTGAGTAGCTCATTTGGTTATAAGGGCTCTTTGTTTCAAACATATCGATAAATGTCATTGGATCTGCATAGTCTGGGCTCCAACCTGCGTAAGAGATTTCATAGTCTTGCGCTGTCTCTAGTTTTAACTTTTGTTTAAACGGCTGGATTTTCGTATTAATTGTTACACCTTTTAAATTTTTCTCAATTTGGTCTTTTACATAATCAGCAACCTTTTTCGCTGTTCCATCATCATAACTTAACAATTCAATTGCCACTTGGTCTTTACCAAGTTCTTTTTTCGCTTCTTCCCATGCTGCAGCTGCTTTTTTCGTATCTTGCTTTAAACCATTTTTAAATGTTTCTGTGAAATCTTTACCGTCTGAACCAGTTGCTAGTCCTTTTGGTACTAATTGATCCGTTGCTTTAGAACCGTTGTTTAAGATAACATTTGCTAAACCTTTTTTATCAATTGACAATGCAATTGCTTCACGTAACTTTTTATTTTTCAGCGGCGTATCTTGGCCACCACGTTTTTCATTCAAACGTAAGAAGAAAGTGCTTGATTCTGCATACTCACCATATTCATCTTTCTTCGGTTTATATTTATCAACAAACTCTCCTGATAATAATGTAAAGTCAATTGCGTCAGTATCATATAAGTTCACTTTTGTAGCTACGTCTTTTACAACACTATAGTTAATTTCCTCTAGTTTCACACTCTTTTTATCCCAATAATTATCGTTTTTCTTCAACTTCCAACCTTGCTCATGCTTCCACTCAGACATTACAAATGGTCCATTATATAAAACTGTATCCGCCTCTAAACCGAATTTATTCCCTTTTTCTTTTACAAACTTTTCATTTAATGGATAGTATGATGGGAATGCCGTTAAATTTAAGAAATACGGAACAGGCTTTTCTAATTCCACTTCAAGGGTATAATCATCAACCGCTTTAGCACCTAATGTAGATATGTCTGCTTCTCCTTTATTAATTGCTTCTGCATTTTTAATATAGTAAGCAATAAACGCATATTCAGAAGCTGTGTTTTTATCAAGTAAGCGCTGCCATGCAAACACGAAATCTTTCGCTGTTACTGGATCACCATTTGACCATTTTGCATCTTTACGAAGCTTAAATGTATATTTTTTACCATCCTCACTTTTCGTGCTAGATTCAGCTGCAGCTGGGATTGGTTTATTATCTTTATCAAGGCGATATAGCCCTTCCATCGTATTCCCTAAAATTTGCGACCCAAGAGTATCTGTATTTTTAGAAGTATCCATTGTTGGAATTTCCTGATTTTCTGTACGATTTAATACTTGTTTTGCTGCATATTTAATATCAGATTTTTTCTCTTCACCACTATTAGACGTTGTACTTGTCTTCTTATCCCCACCTGATCCCGAGCATGCCGATAATGCCATACTCATTGCTAAAACTGGTGCTACAACCGCTGTTAACTTCTTAATCTTTTTCATTTGTGTACCCTCCCTAAATTATATGTACGATGATAACCTTGTTAGATTTCTGATATATTTGTATTATCAGAAAATTCTTATTAGTTAATATTCTACTATTTTTTTATGTTTTGTAAAGTTATTTTTTTTAATCTCGAAAATATTTTCTACTATAATGATAGTATATTTTAGTCACACTACTTTACAAAATCTCTCCATTCACTATATGACAGCAATACCCTTCTTATCATTCATTTAAATGAATATAAAATTATTCATATATAAATTTTATATCAAACACCACTTCTAATATCTAAAGTCTCTTTAAACAAGATTCATTACATAGAAAAAAGCACCTCCAAAAGTAGACAACCTACCTTTAGAAATGCTTTTCTATCTTTCTATTACTTACTATTTTCTTCTGTTACGTAAGCCCACTTGAAGCTGTATTCTGGACTGATGTTATGTTTTACAACACCTTTTACGTTTGGTTTCATTACATACGATTTAGCACTTTGGTATAACGGTACAAGCGCTACATCTTCTTCAAGCAACAGTTTTTCTGCCTTTCCTAACTCTTCCCAACGTTTCTTCGCATCTGCCATTAACTCTGTTTTTCCTTTTTTGATGATTTCATCATATTTTGGATTTGAGTAGCTCATTTGGTTTTGAGAATTTGTTGATTCGAACATATCTAAATATGTCATTGGATCCGCATAGTCTGGGTTCCAGCCACCATATGAGAAATCATAATCTTGTTCAGATTCTAATTTCAGCTTTTGTTTGAACGGCTGCATTTTAATATTAACTGTTACACCTTTTAAGTTTTTCTCAATTTGGTCTTTTACATATTCTCCAACTTTTTTCGCATTACTTGTATCATAGTTCAAGAACTCAAGTGTCACTTGATCTTTACCAAGCTCTTTTTTCGCTTCTTCCCAAGCTGCCGCTGCTTTTTTAGTGTCATTTTTCAGGCCAGTTTTAAACGTCTCTTGGAAATCTTTACCGTCTGGTCCATTCGCTAATCCTTTTGGCACTAAGTAATCAGCAGGTTTAGAACCATCATTTAAGATTACATTCGTTAAATCTTTTTTATTAATTGACAACGCAATTGCTTCACGTAATTTTTTGCTCTTTAGTGGTGTATCTTGGCCAGCACGTTTTTGATTTAAACGTAAGTAGAACGTACTTGGTTCTGAATATACTCCATATTCTTCTTTTTTATTTCTATATTTGTCAACAAACTCTCCAGCTAATAAAGTAAAGTCAATTTGGCCACTATCATATAAATTTACACGAGTTGCCATATCCTTTACAACACTATAGTTAACTTCGTCTAACTTCACATTCTTTTTATCCCAATAACTATCATTTTTCTTCAGCTTCCAGCCTTCCTCATGCTTCCAATCTGTAAGAACAAACGGTCCATTGTAAACAACTGTATCAGATTCTAAACCGAATTTATCTCCTTTTTCTTTTACGAACTTTTCATTTAATGGATAGTACGATGGGAATGCTGTTAAGTTTAAGAAATACGGAACTGCGTTTTCTAGTTCAACTTCAAGTGTATAATCATCTACCGCTTTTGCACCTAGCGTAGATACTTCCGCTTTCCCCTTATTAATCGCTTCTGCATTTTTAATATAGTATGCAATAAACGAATACTCAGCAGCTGTCTTTGGATCTAACAAACGTTGCCATGCAAACACGAAATCTTTCGCTGTTACTGGGTCACCGTTTGACCACTTTGCGTCTTTACGAAGTTTAAATGTATATTTTTTGCCATCCTCACTTTTCGTACTTGATTCAGCTGCAGCTGGGATTGGCTTATTATCTTTATCAAGGCGATATAACCCTTCCATTGTATTCCCTAAAATTTGTGATCCAAGAGTATCTGTTGATTTCGAAGTATCCATTGTTGGAATTTCGTTTGTTTCTGTACGATTCAGCACTTGCTTTGCCGCTAATTTAGCATCCGATTTGCTATCACTTCCGCTTGAATTCGTACTTGTTTTTTTGTCTCCACCTGTAGAACATGCTGTTAATGCCATACTCATTGCTAAAACTGGTGCTACGACTGCTGTTAATTTCTTCATCTTTTTCTTTTTCATTTTTTGTACCCTCCCTAATTTCCTGTACGTTTCTAGATTAAGAAATTTCTGATAATTCTGTTTTTCTTTATATTCTTATCAAAAGATTCCTATTAACTATTATTCTACTAATTTTTTGTTTTTTGTAAAGTATTATTATTAAAAATTTTGTAAAAATTATTTTATTACAGTAATATTCATAAACATTCTATTACGTTGATATAGAATTTTCTTGTATTACTATATGCATTTGATTTTTCTTCTATTTATTCCAATTGTAAAGAAAACTCTTCTGAATTATTGTTAATAAATAATGTATAATTCTAGTAAATCCTTTCTTAACAAAATAAAAAAGGTCAGCTTTACTGACCTTTTTATCCGGCTATTTTTTCTTTTTGCATACCTATTAGCATCTGTTTATCTTTCCCCTCATTAAATTCATTTTCGCTTTTCGCAACAACTACAGTTGCAATACCATTACCAATTAAATTTACGATAGCGCGCGTTTCTGACATAAAGTGAAACTTTAATCAGTGGGGTTTTCTTCATCCCCCACTGATTATTAGTTGAACCAATCGGGCTTTTACGGGCAGTTCATCCCCCACCTAACTTCTTTGCTTTTGCCAAATTTTGAGGTGTGGGTCTTACTGCCCATTAATGCGGGATAAAACGATCCCCCCCTAATAGACGAGCTAATCCTTCTAACGGAATAACACGCATCGCTGATAAAGTTGATGCCAATGCATAAAGCCCTCGCCAGTTACAGCAACTTCCCCTTTTAAAGTAACTAACAAAATAGCTATTGTTGTTAATTGTTGACCAAGCGAAAGATCGAGGTAAAAACCTTCACTGTATCATTCAAACAAAAAAGCAGATATTTATAATGATCTGCTTTACTAAAAAATATTTTATATTATGTTTTTCATATACTTTAACTCTCCCCATCTTCTTTTTTAATTTGCTGTTCACTTAATCCAAGATGTATTCGAAGTATATTACTAAGTTCTCTCAAACTCTTTGTATCTGGATTATAATAATAGACTCGTTCACCTTTCGGCCCATTCGGTAAATACAAATCATCTCCAGCTAATTGAATTTTCTCAATTGAAGCATTTAATCCGTATTTATAAAACGACAGCATATCAGCCAAAGCTAAGTTTGTCTTAAACTCACCATCTACAGCATCAATCATCTTTCCTATTTTCGTAACAGATCCCGCACTTTTTAATTTTGTTAAGATCGCTTCAATGACAAGCTGCTGACGCTGTCCTCTCATAGCATCACTATCGATATGACGTGTTCTTGCAAGAGCAAGTGCTTGTTCACCAGTTAATGTTTGCATTCCTTTTTTTAAATGAATAGCCTCCGGTTCATCTTTACTATTTTGTTCAGAAAACTCAATTGGAACATCTATTTCAATACCACCCAAATCATCAACAATTTTTATAAATGAATTAAAATTGAATTTCACAAAATAATCAACTGGTACATGTAATAATTTTTCTACCGCTTCAACAGACGCTTGCGGTCCTCCATCCTTTCCGTTCTTTACAAAGCCCCTACCATATGCATGTGTTATTTTATCCTTTTTCTTTTCGATTGGAACATATGTATACGTATCACGTGGTATGCTTATTAACTTGACTGTCTTATCATCCTTATTAAAAGTAGCTAGTAATAATGCATCTGTATGAAATGCACCATTATATTCTTTTTGACGCTCTTGATTTTCATCAATGCCCATAATTAAAAGAGAAACATTATTTGTTATTGGCTTTACAACTTCCTCACGCAAATCAGATTTCTCACCACGTGCTAGACTGAGAGAAGCTTTTTGTACCGCATTTGAAGTTTTATTATACAGATACGCACCATATCCTATTCCAACAGCTAACAACACCCCTACAAATATCCCTATCACTTTTCCTTTTTTATATTTTTTCTTATTCTTTTTTTCACGTGAAGATAAATTCTTCTCCATATTAGCTCCCCCGATATTTATTATTCTATACGAATTAAAAACTATCAAAATAACAAGATCATTATTTATTCAATACATTTTTCAATTTTTCGTATGAAGAAACATCTTTTTGAAATACGTTCTCATCAATCCCTTTGTTTATTTGTATCTTTTCCGTAGTAATAGAATACTGGATCATTCCATTATGAAAACTAAGAAAATTCAACATAATCCCCGTATTTTTTTCTACAATCATTTCGAATTTTCCTCTTAAGTCTTCAGATGTACTTAAAGGCATCTCTATGTTTATAACGCCCTCTATTTTATAACAGTCTAATCCAAGATACTTTGTTTCTTTAAAATTCCAATCTTTATATCGAATTAACAAATTTGCAAACTCCGATTGAATACTATATTTTGCTAGTCCGACATATTCATCATCATACCGCTTTTTCTCCCCCACTTTATTAAATGCTCTTTCAGTAGGTGTTAGTTTTAGTAACTCTATATTTTTAGGTTCTGACTTCCATCTCACTTCTTTATATGTATAATCTTTATCATTAAATTCTTGTTTTTTCCCTTGGTTATATAAAACTGTCATTTTTTTTGACTGACGATCCTCTTTAGAAGAAATCCCTCTCTGATTCCTTGTATCAATTGCGTACTTATAAGTAGTAATTAGGCGAGATGAACTAGAGTACTCTTCAAATTGCCCCTTAACATTTTTAAAATGATCGATTGAATCCAGCATTTTTTTGTGAATTTTTTCTTTTTCAGGATAATTTACATTAGATTTTGTTTCTTCCTCATTTTCATAATCTGAAAATGCCTTTTTCGTTACATATTCAAATACTCCACCTTTTTGCGCAAAACTTTGCACAGAAAATTCAAACATAGAAACGATTGACAATGCCATTATTGCCACACTAACAGCCATAGCTTGAACTCTATAAGACTTCTTCTTAACCGGGAGATTATGTAATGTATCATTAATTTTCCGATTCAAATGCTCCGGTAACATTGTTTTCTCTCGGTCTATTCGCTTTTTCAGTTTTTCATCAAATAATTCATCCTTATCCAACATATACACCTCCTATTCCATTCGTAATTGCTTCTGCAATTGTTCTCTTGCCCGTGACAACCTTGATTTAACAGTTCCTTTTGGTATTTCTAATAATGCCGCAATATTTTCTTGATTCATATCTTCATAATAGTAGAGTACTGTTACAGCTTTTAATTCTTCATTTAAAGACTGAATTGCATTATGAAGATCTATATCTTCATAAGAATCAAATGCTATCATATAATCATTATTTCCTTCTATCGCAATTACCTTTTTTCGTGATCGTATCATTTCATTACACTGATTCATCAGGATTCGAATGCACCATGTTTGGAAAAACTCTTCATTTTTAAGCTTTTTTATATTTTCATAAGCCTTTAGAATTGTTGTTTGTATCGCATCTTCTACGTCATTCTCATCATATAGCATTGCTTTGGCTATACGATAGAGCTGAACTTTATGTGTATGTATTAAAGAGACAAATGCTTCATGATCACCGTTTTTAGCTAAAGAAACATTACCCTCTTCTTTTACCATTATTTTATATACAGGTATTACTTTCACTGTCTATCCTCCCGTTTTATCCCGCTATTTGCGGGGCAGTAAGACCCACCACCTCAAAATCCAGCGAAAGCAAAGAAGTTAGGTGGGGCGGGCTAATAATCAATTGGGGATGAAGAAATCCCCTACTAATTAAAGTTTCACTTTATATCTTCCAATAAAACTTTACACTTATTAGATGGTTTAGTGGGGAAAAAGGTTCACTTTTTTTATAATTTTCCAGAAATAAAAAAAGATAGTTAGTTTATAAAGGAACTAACTATCTTTTCAACTCTATTTATCTATAGCGGTAAATCTCTCTTTTTGAACAATACAATCGCTACTACAAAGATACAAATCGCACCAAAAATTAATCCCATACTTACCGGCCATATGTTATATGTCCCTGCCACAATTTCTTTTGGACGGAACAACGTAAATAATGATATATTTCTCATCCATTCTAGCTTATCACTTAATTTCCCTACCATATCTAGTAAATAAAACAAAATTGTAACACTGGCAGAAAGACTAAGAGCTTTTCTTTCATCGTTACATATACAAGAGAATAAAAATGAATAGGCACTGACTACGAAAAACAACAGCCCCCCAACTAAATTCATTTTGAAGAATACTTCTTGATTTAAATTGTTATCTTTCAAGAGCCACTCTGCTCCTAATACACCAGCTCCATACGTCGCAAGTATAATAATCAGCAATCCTAGAATAAGAACTACCCCTTGTGTTATTGCAATTTTCACTCTAGATACCGGTGTTGCCAACAAATAAGCCATCGCCCCTTTATCTACATAACAAGCCATTACATGTGTAGCAACCGTTACACTAAAAATTGTCAATATAATTAGAAACAACATGCCATAGTATTCACCTGCTAAAAAATCACTTACATTTTGAATCGAATTTTCCATGCCAACAATCTTTTTCACACTATCTGGCATAGCATCTATCATTTCATTTAATCCTTTCGCAGATACGAGCGATGGAAATATCCAAATTAATAACCACAAATAAAGAGCCGCACCAATTGAATAACTCCATATGCTTTTTTGATTTTCTTTAAAGCTAGCTAAAAACAGCTGTTTATTCATGTTTCACACCCTCCTTCGCATCATAATAATGCATAAATAAATGTTCTAAATCCATCGCCCTCGTTTGAAGTGCTTTCACATTATACCTAGCAAGCGTTTGTAATACTTCCTGATAATTCCCCTGTACAATAATGGACGCTGTATTCCCCTTCACCGCTTCAAAGTGTAAATTTTCCTTTTGTAAAGAACGCATTTCCACTTGAGATGAAACCGTTACATCCATTACCTGTCTTCTCATGCCTTGTAAATCATGAATATTTTCCACCGTTACAAGGCGACCATCCTTAATAATAGCTACCCGGTCACATGTCCGCTCAATTTCTGTGAAAATATGGGATGACATAAGGATTGTCTTTCCTTTTTGTTTTTCCTCTAGTATTAAATCAATAAAAGTTTGCTGCATGAGTGGATCTAATCCTGACGTTGGTTCATCCAAAATTAACACTTCTGGATCATGCATAAATGCAGCTACAATTCCTACTTTTTGTTTCATCCCTTTAGACATTTTCCGAATTGGTGTTTTCACATCAAATTGTAATCTTTCAATAAGCTCATCACGTCTCTTTACATCTTTCAATCCGCGCATACCTTGCATAAGTTTTAAAAATTCTAATCCATTCATTCCTTCTATAAAGGAAATTTCCCCTGGTAAATAACCAACTTCCCTTTGAATTTTTGCAGCTTCGTTCCAGCAGTCTAGACCGAAAATTTCTGCATGACCAGCAGTTGGCTTTATAAATCCCATTAAATTACGAATCGTTGTTGATTTCCCTGCACCATTTGGCCCTAGGTAACCGAAAACTTCACCTTCTTTTACTTGAAAAGTAATATCAAATAATCCTTTTCCATTTGAAAATTTTTTTGTGACATTTTGGACTGAAATCATTATTCCACCTCATTTTTTGAAATATTTCGTGTTTTATATTTCAAAATTATTGTACTCCTCTCTATTTAAATTGGCAACAACTTTTTGAAATATTTTTATGTTCATATTTCAAAAATATTGTTTTCATCTCTATTTTCTTGTATATTTTAAATGAGGTGATTGTATTGAACGGTTTTGAAAAAGTAAAAGAAAAGAAAAAACGCGCCATTAAAGACGCTGCGTTATCATTATTTTCAGAGCGTGGATTTAATGAAGTAAAAATAGAGGACATCGCAAAAAAAGCAAAAGTATCTCAAGTTACCATTTATAATCATTTTGGTAGTAAAGATGCGCTTTTCCGGGAGCTTATTCACGAATTTGCGACGACTGAGTTTCAATTCTATCAAGAGATAGCAGCTGAAAATATGACATTTCAAGAGATGTTTCATAAGATGATGCGACGTAAAATGGAGAGTGGTAGTTTATTTCACCCTGATATGCTGTTGCAAGTAATCCAAAAAGATCCAGAGCTTCGCGAATTTATATATCGTTACCAAAATGAAACAGTCCTGCCTTGGTTTTTAGAGATATTAGAAAATGCACAACGTAAAAATGAAATTAATCCCAATCTTTCAAAAGAAATGATATTACTATACATTCAAATGTTCAGTAAGTTCGGCGAAGATTACGGTGTACAACTCTTGGAGGACGATCGTGAAAAACATATAAAAGATATCATTACGATGTTTTTTTATGGGCTTTCCAACCCTGAAAATGTCACTCGGGAAAATTAGATTAATAATTTGAATTGTTTATATTTCATTCGAAGAGAAAAATTATATCCCACAACAAAAACATATATTCCAATCCTAAAACCCATAAAAAAAGACACGAAATCGTGTCTTTTTAACTTATAGTGAGATAACTCTACCTGTTTCACTACTTTCAATTGCCAATTGAATAAGTTGAATCACCTGTAAACCCTCTTCAGCTGTTACAGGAGGTTGCATACCATTTACTATACTATCTCGAATTCCTTTATAATACATTTCATAGCATCCCACTTCTGTTGGAATATGCTTCACTTCTTCTTCTGTTTCTAAAACAGCAAAATTACTTTCACTATCTTCTCCATATCCTATATCACCTGGCTTCATACCAGCTTTTAATTGGTCTTCTTGTGAATCCATACCATATTTAACAATTGAGCCTTTATCCCCATGAACACTAAAATGAGGGCCTGCATGTTTCACATAACTACTACTATGTAAAATGACACGCTTGATTCCATAGTAAAGTACAATATGGAAATAATCATCCGTTTCTGCCCCAGGTCGTTGCTTTACTATATCCGCACTAACAGCATCTGGTTTTCCGAATAAATGTAATGCCTGGTCAATTAAATGCGATCCTAGATCGTATAAAATCCCCGATCCTGGTAAGTTCTTTTCACGCCAGCGCTCACGTACATGAGGACGGAAGCGATCAAAATGCGCTTCATATGTATACACATTTCCAATTTGTTTTTCCTCAATTAATTTCTTTATTGTTAAAAAATCATTATCAAAGCGGCGATTATGATAAACACTAACAAAGACATTATGCTCTTTCGCCAATCTAATAAGTTCTTCACCCTCTTCAACTGAAACAACAAATGGCTTTTCTACAACGACATGTTTTCCATGTACAATAGCTTCTTTTACAAATGGAAAATGCGTTGTATTTGGTGACGTAATAACAACAAGATCAATATCTTCTCGTTCTACCAATTCTTCAATTGTGTTAACAACTTGCACAGTTGGTAATGCCTGCTTTACTACTTCTTCTTTCGAAGATACAATAGCGCGAATATCATATTCATCAATCGTTTGTAATAAAGGGATGTGAAATGTTGTACTTGAAAATCCAAATCCTACAATCCCTACTCCTATTTTTTTCATATATTCCCTCCATATTTGAGAACGATTTCATAGTTATTATATCAAGTTTTATTTTATTTACATAACCATTTGCTCATTCTTAGATCGGTAAAAATAAAGTAAAGCTTTAATCAGTGGGGATTTCTTCATACCCCACTGATTATTAGCCGTTACTTAAATAACAAGGCAAACTGAATTCTTATAAATGACTGTAGAGAAGAAATTTTCGTTTTGAGAGTACTATAAAACATTTGCTTGATAGGCATAGGCATTCCCCAAAAAGCATATGCCTACTTTCAATTCTTCTCACCTTATTTACTTTATTCTTCTATAAGATTTTATAAAATCAAAATTTTCTCAATATACAAAACAAAAACATAATTTATAATAACTCTTGAGCTAACTATTTTTAAAATTTATTTTTTATCTTCTATTTTCTTGGAGGATTTATTTCATTATTTCCATCTTTAAAAAAGGAAGGGTGAAGTCATGAACAATACAGAAAAAAAACTAGAATACATATTGTTTAGTAGCTGGTCGGTTTCCTTTATTGCAACCCTCGGGAGTTTATATCTGTCTGAAATAATGAAATATGAGCCCTGTACATTATGCTGGTATCAACGTATTCTCATGTATCCACTAGTTCTTTTACTAGGAACAGCTATTATACGAAAAGATTATAGAATTGGGATTTATAGTTTGATTCTCGCTATCATTGGCGCATGTATAGCTGCCTATCACTATTCCCTTCAAAAAATCCCATTTTTATCTGAAAACGGAACATCATGTGGGAGAATACCTTGCACAGGGGATTATTTAGATTGGTTCGGATTTATTACAATCCCATTTCTCGCTCTATTAGCCTTTCTTCTTATTATTATTTGTGGCTTTATTCTTATGAAAATAAGCAAGGAGAGAAACAGTATATGAAAAAAATGCTTTTTTTCATTATTACTATTTTATCAATATTTACACTTATTTTTGTTCTAACCAATAAAGGAACAAAAAGTGAAAAAACCATAAGTACTGAGGAGGTAAATTATTATAAAAATCAAATTACCCCTGAACAATTGCAACAAGATCTATCAAATCACAAAACAAAAATAGTTTATTTCTACAAAACAACCTGTCCGCATTGCCAAAGGATTTCACCAATTGTAGTTCCTATGACAAAAAATATGAATATTGATATGCAAGTTTTGAATCTAGAAGAATATAAACAAGGTTGGGATATGTTTCAAATAAAAGGAACACCTACAATTATTTCTTACAAAGATGGAAAGGAAATGAATCGTATATTAGGCGAACAGTCTTTACAAACGTTTCAAACATGGTTTAAAAACAACAAATAAGAGTTTTTATTTTACCAAAAACGCTATTTTTTCAAACTCATAACTAGAGTATTGATAAAGAAACAAACATTAGCTTTATTTTTTATTTTTAACCATACATTCTATTAATTTATAGGGGAGTAAAGGGGCTCTCCCTCATGCTTACCAATCTTAAATAAAGGATGATTTTTATTTGATAGGTATGAGGGGGATTCCCCATCTGCAATAAAATATAATTTATTAGGAGGTAACACGTATGTTTAAAAAAGTTGCATTATCAATTGCTTCAGTAGCGGTAGCAGGTTCGGTTTTATTTGCAAGTCAATCGGTAACGGAAGCTGCTTTTTATCCGGTACAAAAAACAGGTTCTGGGCTAGATCTTCGCACAACTCCAACAATAAATGGCACACGGACCGAATCAAACATTCCAGATGGCACTCAACTTTGGTTATTTTGCTATGTGAATGGCGAATCTTATATGGGAAGTAATGTTTGGGATTTTGTAGATGATAATGGCTATGGTGGTGAGTTAGATCAAGGCTTTGCTCCTGACTATTTCATTAAAACTGGTTCTTCTAAACCAGTTGTTGGATACTGCGCTTTTTAATTGGAAAACACAAGAAAACAGCCTCATCAGGCTGTTTTCTTTTTTACATAGTAATCTCAGTAGTAGTTACTGTGCTCACTTCATTTTTTGTTTGCTGATCTCGTACCGCATCAGTAATTACTTTTACGAATTTAACATCATTTGGAGCTTGAGATAAGAAACAGATAAGTGTAAACTTCATTTTTTCCTTCGCATTTAAGCTTCGACTTTTTGGATCCGCATTCATTTTATATACATCTACTTGTTCACCATTACTTAAAACAAGTGTTTTAAAAGGCCCTTGTTCCAAATCAAGTACTTGATCTGAAGTATTTTCTAAAGTGGTTGTAAATTGTATTGCATTCATTTGCTCTGTACCTAGTCCTCGTTCTTTTAAGTTGTATTTCCCAATTTCACTTACTTCTGTACTCTGAATTACCTTAATTCTTTCTACTTGAATATGAAGAGGCCCTGCTTCTATCATTGTATTAGGCTCACTTAATTGCTTTAGAATCACTGTTCCAAGTGGATGCTTTGCTTTTTGTCCTACTTGTGTTAATGGTTCTGTATAAGGCTTAGCTTTTACATTAGTTTCAGCTATTGGAGCTTTTTTATTATCAGATTCTACCTCTTTTTCAGAATTTGTTTGATTGGAACAAGCAGATATAAATATACATACAGATACAGTCATTAAAAAGGGATATACTTTTTTCATTTATGGACTCCTTTATTACAGAATATAGTTAACACATTTATTACTGTTCTATAGTTCTTAAATTATTGTAAATTAACAATGTGTTTTTTTGAATATTGAAATCAACAATATATGCAATCTTATATTGAGAAAATTTATTGTTACATATTTTCTTGCCTGCTTCTTTCAAACATTTCTTTACTTTCACTCGAAGAGTTAGTAATAACAAAAATACCCAAAATAACCAATGTCATTCCAAAAATATGATACCAGAAGAGAGGTTCATGTAATATAAAGGCTGATAAAATTACTGTGCTTATAGGCATTAAAGCAGTAAATACTGCCGCTGTCCCCGCTGATACCACTTCTAACCCTTGATTCATTAATAGAACAGCTAATACAGTAATTACAACTCCTGTATATAATACGAGTAGCCACGCCAATGGAGATACAGTTAAAAAGTTAAAATGTAAAGATTGATATATTGCAGAAGGCAAAAATAATACCGCACCTGTCAAACTCATAATTGTTGTCATCGTTAAAGGTCTTAAAGGGGTAGAAATTAATTTTCCAAAGGAAAAGAAAATCGCTTCTCCAATAACAGCACAGAAGATTAACATATTTCCTATTAATGAGTGCGAGCCTACATTAAAATTTAATACCTGACCAAAAACATTGATAGACAATGTACCTAAAATAGTTAAAAGAATCCCTCCTATTTTATTCATTCCTAATCTTTCTTTTAGAAAATAATAAGAGATTAAAGCCATTATTGCAGGCGTACAACTCATAATAATGCCGCTATCTAAAGCTGTTGTTTGTCTTAAACCATATAATGTGCAAACACTAAATAAAAACACCCCTATAAAACTTTGAAGAAAAAATATGATGTAATCCTTTTTTACTAGTTTAGGCATTTTTTCACCTTTATATAAAAATAAAGGAAGTAATATTAAGCAAGCAATCAGTAATCTAAGCTCAGAAGCAATAAATATAGGAAGTTCTTTAATAATGTACTTATTAACAATAACGAAGCTTCCAATTGCAACCATTGCAAATGACATTTGAATATAAGCAATTGTTTGTTTGGACATATTGGATTCCTTTCTCACTAAATTGTTAGTATTAATAGCTTTATTTAGCATGTTGCTTGTTATTATTTTGATATTCAACTGGTTACATAGCATAAGCTCTTAAACCTTTATGAGTTGAAAGATCTTGTATGTATGATGATTTCATGGTTAATTACCCTTTGGCCGAAAACTCGTTTATAATGAATCAGCTCTTTTAGAAAATAAGAATTTCTAAAAATCATAACTAACAATAGCATGTAGCATCTTATATTTGCAAAATAAAAAATTGATTATCTTTTGAGAAATTTATACCGAATAATCAACCATAGACTAAAAAAAAGTTTTTTATGGCTATGTTTCTTATCCTTCAAAAACACTATTATTTTAAAATATCTTGTATATCTCTTTATTTTATTTGAATGCTTATATTTTCAATAAATTTTCTTGGGATTCATTTTGATGTTGAGAAAAATAATTATATTCAGAATATTATTGACGGTTATTTTTTAAGGATGATACTATGAACAACATGATAAACAAGTTTCAAATTAGTATCTAAACTTTATATGATGGCAGTGTAGCCAAGTGGTAAGGCATAGGTCTGCAAAACCTAATTCCTTGGTTCAAATCCAAGCACTGCCTCCATACATTTTAAGGAGGTAACTTATGTCGAATTCAATGAATGTAAAAAAGAAAGGAATTCATCAATTAGTTGCATCAGAAGAAGAAATGATCAAGTTAATCAGTGAAGAATTAAAAAATACTACTCAAGAAGAATTAGTAATTATGTCAGGGCATTTTATGCTCTTTTTTAATGAAGAAACAAATAGCTTAACTCCTGGAATTATCGAAGAACAGAAAACAGATGTGATGAAAGAGAGGATTTCACGTAGGGTAGGTATATTCCCTTTATACACTTGGAATATCGGAATTCAATTAGGCGAGCAATTTTATGAACAATTTAAAGACATTAAATACCTATTGTTAATTAATGATTGGCAATACGTTCCATCTACAAATGCAAGTGTTAGTGATCTTCGCAAAGAGTTTTATGAGAGATATACAGAAATTCCAGAAGCTTACGTTACAAGTTTAGAAAAGAGTAAATACTTTAATCAGCAGAGTATCTTGTCTAACCGAAAAAATCCGATTTTTTTCCCTGAAACTTGGCTTAAATATAGATTTCAAAAAAGCGCTAGTAAGCTAGTAAAAGAAGGAAAATTAGAAAAGAGAATGTTAAACGATCGAGAAAATCAATCCGAAGTATCATTTGTAGATGAGGATGGAAATTATAAAACATTAATTAGTTGTGGTGTAACTGGATGTGCAGGAGAAATTACAGAAATGATAGCTGAGGTACATAAGGCAGGTTATAGAGCATTGTTATTATTCGCACCTGGAGAGTGTTACCAACCTGTACGTACAGGTATTGAAATCGCTCTTAATCTATATAATTTAACAGGGATGAAAGTGATTGTTGCGGATCCTGGTGGAAGTGGCGAAATGTCAAAAGAAGACATCTATGAAAAAACCGTTAATTTCTCTGTGTTTTCTTCGTGATAAAGGAGGGCAATGCTTATGAGACAGGTGTACTTAGATTATGCTGCTACTACTCCATGTCATAATAAAGTGATTGAAGTTGTAGAAAAGTACATGAAAACAGAATTTGCAAACCCTTCATCTCAGCATGTGATGGGAAAAAAAGCACAGTATGCGGTGTATCAAGCGAAAAGTAAGATTGCAATTTCTATTGGTGCTCATAAAGAAGAAATAATATTTACTTCGGGTGCAACAGAAAGTAACAACTTGGCGTTGTTAGGAGCAATTGATTATCATGAAAAAGAACCCGTAAATGTAATTCTCTCACCTATAGACCATAAATCGATTTTAGAGGTTGGAAAAGAGTTACAAAGAAGAGGTATTATCGTAAAATATGTGGACATTAAACGTGATGGAACCATTTGCTTAGATTCATTGAGTCGCTTATTAGATGATGATACAAGAGTTGTTAGTTTTGCATATGTTAATTCTGAGGTGGGAACAATTCAACCAATCAATGAGATTTCTGCTTTATGCAGAAAATATAAAACATTGATACATGTAGATGCTGTTCAAGCTTTTGGAAAAATACCAATAGATGTGAAAAAATTGGACATAGATGCTTTATCTTTATCTGGACATAAAATTTACGGACCAAAAGGTATAGGCATTTTATATGTAAACCAGCACAAACAGGAATATTTTCGTCCTTTATTGTTTGGTGGTGAACAAACATATTTACGGAGTGGAACATTACCCACTTCACTAATAGCTGGCATGGGCGTAGCTAGTGATATAGCTATATTAGAACTAAAAGAGAATTATGAAAAAGCACTGAAATTAAGAACAATTGTTATAAATCAAATTCAACAAGAAATACCCCTTTCTCGCATAAATGTATGTATGGAAAATAGCATACCTCATATCATAAATATAATGATCCCAAATATTAGTTCAGAAACACTTATAGCAGGTATGAGAACTGTTTCTATTTCTTCAGGATCTGCTTGTAATTCAAACAGTTTAGAACCGTCATATGTATTACAAGAGATTGGATTATCCAAAGAAGAAGCCAATAGTTCTATTCGTATATCCATTAGTCCATATTTAAGTGAAGAAGAAATTTTATACGCTGTTGATGAGATTATAGCTAAAATTAAAGATATTTATTGCGTGCAACAGGGATTTTAAAAATAATATAAAAAAGCACTATTCTTTCTGTATGGAGTGAACCCTGAGAATGAGACGATAAAAAACACCTCTCTAAATCGTAAGTATCAGTTATGATTTTAATGGAGGTGTTTTTCGTATGGGGAAAAAGACGCATTATCCCGCCGAAATAAAGTGGAAAGTAGTTGAAATGAAACACCAAGGATTCAAAAATAAAGAAATTATGGATGCCTTAGGAATTAAACATGTGGCTCAAATTAAAACTTGGATGAAATGGTATCGTGAAGGCGAAACCTATCGGTTTGAACAATCTATTGGAAGACAATCTGTACATGGAAAAGGCTTAAAAAAGTTAACAGAACTTGAACAAAAAGAATTAGAAATACGTTATTTAAAGGCAAAGATTATATTGCTGGAAAAGTGCCAAGAAATTTTAAGGAGGTGGGAGGAAAAGAAGAAATAATGAAAATGATAAAGGAATGGCAATCAATTTTTACAATTGCAGAACTGTGTTCCATATTTGATATTTCACGTGCTACTTATTATCGTTGGAAAAAGCAGGAGAAAACAGTAACTAATCATGAAGAAAAAACCGTAATAGAAATATGTCAACATCATAAATATCGGTATGGATATCGTCGGGTTACAGCTTGTCTACGTAATCAATTTAACATCGTAATCAATCATAAAAAAGTATTACGTATCATGAGAAAATACAACGTATTATCTCGGGTTAGAAAAAAGAAAAAGACATTTGTACTCGGTCATGAACCAGTGGTAGCTAAAAATAGAATACAACGAAGATTTAAAGCTACCAAGCCTAATGAAAAATGGTTCACGGATATCACGTATTTGATGTTCGGCAATAAGACTCTTTATTTTTCATCTATTATAGATGGGTTTAACAATGAAATTATAAGTTATAAAATAGGTGAGACACAGGATGTTTCTCTTGTATTAGATACTCTAAAAGAAGCTTTAAGAAAGCGAAATGTGATTGATACGATTTTACATTCGGATCAAGGAAAAGTGTATACATCAAAACAATTTCAAACATATGCCAAAGAAAAAGGCATTATCACAAGCATGTCTCGTACAGGAAACTGCCATGATAATGCCCTCATAGAATCCTTTCATTCTCACTTGAAATCCGAAGGATTCTATGCGCAAAATATAAAACAATCGAATAATGCTAGTATAATACAAACTGTGGATGAATACATCCACTACTATAATAATGAACGGATTCAGAGAAAATTAGATAACATGTCACCTATAGCTTATAGGAAACATGTTGTCTAGGTGTTTTTTCTTTGTCTCACCAAATGGGGTCAGACCACTGTATATTTCCACAGAAAGAATAGTGCTTTTTTGTGCCTCGCAACAGTATAAGATTTTAACAAAGGATTATAACTTGAAACAATATATTTTCGAGAGTTTCTTATCGTCTTAATATGATGATGACGTACTGTTCCCCGTTTCTATCAATACATAATCCCCCTTATTTTTCATCCTAATTCTTTTTGATTTACTTTCATGAAAAAACTAAAAAAATTAGAATAGTGGTGAATTTAAAGCCCTACTACTCCAAGAAACCCATGTTCTATATAGAACATGGGTTTCACTAATAAGATAAGTATATTTAATTGAAATACTTACTATCGTTTATTCACTATATCCGTTTCTTCGTCCACGTCTCAACCACTTCACCCGTATCAGTAACATCTAGTACTAAACTACCGTTACTATACCGGTCTTTATTACGAAATGCTTTTGGATCTATTTCTTCTACAATCTGTTTTTCTGTTTTCATATAAACAAGTTCATCATCACGAACAATTTCAATACCGACAATACGGTACGGATTACGTTTTAACTCTTTGAAGATAACAAGGCCTCGCTTCGCCCTTGTTGATTTCTCAATTTCGGAAGCTTTTAATCGCTTAACTGCACCGCGCTGCGTTACGAGAATCAATTGATCTTTTTCACTATTTAACGCTCTACCAGAAGCAACATAATCATCTTCTTTTAAATTAATCCCTTTTACCCCAGCTGCTCTTACACCAACTGGGCTTACTTCTTCTTCATTAAAAATAAGTGCATATGCACCATGTGTTGCAAGAACAATATCACTTGTTCCATCTGTTGCGAAGATATCGACAACTTCATCATCTTTTTTCAAGTTTACGGCTACAAACGCTCTTGAATAGCGCTGAACTTTATACTGATTTAATTCCGTTTTCTTAATCATACCATTTCGTGTAACAAACACAATAAATCGCTTTTCTTCCTCGAAATTCGGTACAACGGTTGCCCAAATTAATGTCTCGTCCCTATCAAGTGAAACGATATTTGCCACATGCTGACCTAAATCTTTCCAACGAATGTCCGGCATTTCGTATACTGGAAGATAAATATAATTTCCTTTATTCGTAAATAAGAGAACTATTTCTGTTGTATTTGTATCGAAACGCTCGAGTAAGATGTCGCCCTCTTTCATACCGAAGTCTTTCCCGTTCGATGCATTATGTGAGCGCCAACCAGTTCGCTTCACATAACCTTCTTTCGTTACAGTAACGATGACATCCTCCTGTGGAATCATAACTTCCACATCAATTTTAATTTCTTCAATTTCCTCTTCAATAACAGCACGGCGATTATCGCTATACGTTTTCTTTACTCTCTTTAGATCTGCTTTAATGACCTGAAGGAGCTTTTTCTCACTTTGTAAAATCGCTTGTAATTCTGTAATTTTCTTCTCTAGTTCTTCCGCTTCTTTTTCTAGTGCTGTAATATCTGTATTTGTTAAACGATACAGTTGCAAGGATACAATTGCTTCTGCCTGCGCTTCTGTGAATCCAAATTTTGCACTTAAATTATCTTTTGCATTACGCTTATCTTTAGATGCTCGAATTGTTTCAATTACCTCATCTAAAATCGATAATGCTTTCATTAAACCTGCCACAATATGTTGACGATTTTCAGCTTTTCGCAACTCATATTCCGAACGACGTGTAACAACTTCTTTTTGATGCCCAATGTACGCATCTAAAATCTTGGGTAACGTCATTAATGTTGGACGACGATTATTTATAGCCACCATATTGAAGTTATATGGAACTTGTAAATCAGTATTTTTATATAAGTAATTTAAAATACCTTCTGCGTTTGCTTCTTTTTTTAGTTCCACAACAATACGAAGACCTGTACGATCTGTCTCATCACGTACTTCCGCAATTCCATCTAGCTTTTTATCTAGACGTAGTTCATCCATTTTCTTTACAAGGTTTGCTTTATTGACTTCGTATGGAATTTCTGTAATGACAATTTGCTGTTTGCCACCGCGAATCGTTTCAACTTCCGCTTTTCCACGAATGATGATTTTCCCTTTTCCTGTTTCATATGCTTTTTTAATTCCATCAAGCCCTTGAATAATGCCACCTGTTGGGAAATCAGGTCCTTTTATAACTGTTAATAAATCATCTACGGAACTATTTGGCTTATCGATACGCATCATTGTTGCATCAATTACTTCTCCAAGGTGATGCGGTGGAATTTCTGTTGCATATCCAGCTGAAATCCCTGTTGAACCGTTTACCAATAAATTCGGGAACATTGCTGGTAATACAACAGGTTCTTCACTTGTATCGTCAAAGTTTGATACAAATTCTACTGTCTCTTTATCAATATCACGGAGTAACTCAGATGCAATTGGCGATAAACGAGCTTCTGTATAACGCATTGCTGCCGCTGGATCACCGTCGACACTACCATTATTTCCGTGCATTTCAACTAATACGTTACGTACTTTCCAATCTTGGCTTAAACGTACCATCGCTTCATATACAGAAGAATCACCGTGTGGATGATAGTTACCAATAACATTACCAACTGTTTTAGCTGATTTACGAAATGGTTTATCATGTACGTTTCCTTCTACATACATTGAATATAAAATCCGACGTTGCACTGGCTTTAAACCATCACGAGCATCTGGTAGCGCGCGATCTTGAATAATATATTTACTATAACGTGCAAAGCGGTCACCTAACACGTCTTCAAGCGGGAGGTCATGAAACTTCTCTGCCTGCATGTTATTCCACCTCCGTCTCCATAATCATTTCATTCTCTAAAATATTACCTTCTTCTTGCATACCAAACTGTACATTACGCTCAATCCATTTCCGACGTGGTTCTACTTTATCACCCATCAATGTCGTCACGCGGCGTTCTGCTCTTGCTGCATCGTCAATTTTTACTCGAATTAGCGTACGCGTTTCTGGATTCATTGTTGTTTCCCATAATTGATCCGCGTTCATTTCGCCAAGACCTTTATAGCGCTGCAACATATATCCTTTACCGACCTTTTTCGTTACGCCATCTAATTCTTCATCTGACCATGCATATTCAATGACTTCGCTTTTCCCTTTTCCTTTACTTACTTTATATAAAGGTGGAAGAGCAATAAATACTTTACCAGCTTCAATTAACGGCTTCATATAACGGTAGAAAAACGTAAGTAGTAACACTTGAATATGTGCGCCATCCGTATCAGCATCGGTCATAATTACGACTTTATCATAGTTGATATCTTCGACAGTAAATTCATTTCCAACGCCGCCACCAATTGCATAAATAATTGTATTGATTTCTTCATTTTTGAAAATATCAGCAAGCTTTGCTTTTTCCGTGTTAATGACTTTACCTCGCAGTGGCAAGACAGCTTGGAAACGGCGATCACGCCCTTGCTTTGCAGAGCCACCAGCAGAGTCACCCTCTACTAAATATAGTTCGTTCTTCTGTGGATTACGTGATTGCGCAGGTGTTAACTTCCCGCTCAACGTTCCTTCTGAACGTTTTTTCTTCTTACCAGTACGAGCTTCTTCTCTAGCCTTACGCGCTGCTTCACGGGCTTGTGCTGCTTTAATTGCTTTTCTCACAAGAAGTGTTGCTACATCTGGATTTTCTTCTAAAAAGTATGCTAAATGTTCCGAAACAATTGCATCGACAGATGAACGTCCTTCACTTGTACCAAGCTTACCTTTTGTTTGACCTTCAAATTGCAATAAATCCTCCGGTACACGTACAGAAACAATCGCCGCTAACCCTTCGCGAATATCTGTACCTTCTAGGTTTTTATCTTTTTCTTTTAGCAAAGAGACTTTACGAGCATATTCATTAAAGACACGTGTCATCGCTGTTTTAAATCCTGCCTCATGTGTCCCCCCATCTTTCGTACGTACATTGTTTACGAATGAAAGAATATTTTCTGAATAGCCATCGTTAAATTGAAATGCAAGTTCTGCTTCAATCCCATTTTGTTCACCAGTGAAGTAAACAACTGGATGTATAGAGTCCTTTTCTTCGTTTAAGTAAGAAACAAATGCTTCAATTCCTGTTTCATAATGAAAAACATCTTCTAAATCATTTCGTTCATCTCTTATAGTGATTTTCATACCTTTTAACAGAAATGCAGATTCACGTAATCTCTCACATAACGTTTCATAATTATAATTTGTTGTACTGAAAATTGATGGATCTGGTTTAAAATGCATCGTTGTTCCAGATTGTTTTGTTTTTCCAATTTTCTCTAGTGTCGTTGCAGGAACACCACCATTTTCAAAACGTTGTTCATATATATACCCATCGCGTTTAATGGTTACAACGAGCCATTCTGATAATGCATTTACAACAGATGCACCAACACCGTGTAAACCGCCACTCGTTTTATAACCTCCTTGTCCAAACTTCCCCCCTGCATGAAGTACAGTTAAAATCACTTCAGGTGTAGGTTTTCCAAGTTTATGCATTCCCGTAGGCATTCCGCGCCCTTTATCAATAACACTAATACTATTATTCTTATGTATTACGACAGAAATTTCGTCGCCAAACCCCGCTAATGCTTCATCAACTGAGTTATCTACTATTTCGTATACTAAATGATGCAATCCACGGCTGTCCGTGCTCCCGATATACATACCCGGGCGTTTTCGAACGGCTTCAAGACCTTCAAGCACTTGAATGGCATCTTCATTATATTGAAACTGATGCTTTGCCAAACTCCTTGCCCCTTTCCTAATCAAATCAGAACATACGTTTCTATTATAGAATAACGCCTTAACCATCCTTTTGGCAAGTTATGTTATGTCTTTTATATACTATTTTCAATAGAAAAATCCTTGTTTTTTCACAAGGATTCCTCTAGGCTACTATTTCAGAAAAATAATCGTTTGTCAACAAAAAATGGATATGTATTCCAATTACACACTCCACCATTTGGCAATTAACCAAATGACAATTATCCAAAATGGGATAACAAGTAGCAATCCCCAAAAACAGCCTTTAAAAAATCTCATGATGAACACCTCGTTCATCTACCCAGTCTTCAAGTATTCCCCCGAGCTGAATCGATCTTTCGTTTACAATGTCTATACTACCTCGTCATTGCATGTTCTACTTTTATACAACGATCCATAATAACAGTATATCCCTTTTCCTTTAAAAATTTATATGTATCTTCATCTTGTACTCCTAATTGTGCCCAAAAAACATCCGCATCAATCTCCACAAATTCCTTTGCGACGTCCATTAAAAATTCAGAACGACGGAATACATTTACGATATCGACATGCTCCTTAATGTCTTTTAATGACGGAACAGCTTTTTCTCCCAGTACCTCATCTACGACTGGGTTTACTGGGATAATACGATACCCTGCATCCTGCATTGCTTTTGAAACCATATAGGACGTGCGTTCTGGTTTGTTAGATAATCCAACAACCGCAATTGTTTTGCTATTTTTCAATACTTCACCAATTTCCGTACGAGTTGGGTTTTCAATTGTCATATTAAATCCCTCCTATTCTTTTAGTATAGCCGATAAAGAAAGTCTCTTTCAATACGAAAGAGACTTTCTTTATTAATTCTTAGCAGAAGAGTTATCTGCTAAAGTAGCTGTTTTCGTCATTTTTTCACCATTTCGATAGAATGTTACTTCAATTTTATCGCCAACTTTTTTCTTTTCATATAAATATTTACGGAATTGAAGTGAGTTTTCTACTGTTTGGCCATCTAATGCTACAACAACGTCATACTGCTGAAGTCCTGCTTTTTCAGCTGGTGAGACGGGATAAATTTTGCTTAAGAGAACACCCTTTGTAACATCTTTTGGTAATTTTAATTGTCCTAATGCATACGGTGGGTAATCCTCAAGAGATGCAACTCCTACTCCCATCGCTGGACGTTTTACTGTTCCATCTTTTTCAAGAGATTCAATGACTGGTTTTGCCACATTAATTGGGATAGCAAAGCCAATACCCTCTACTTCTTGCTGTGCAATCTTACTAGAGTTAATGCCGATGACTTGACCATTTTGATTGAATAATGCGCCACCACTGTTCCCTGGGTTAATTGCTGCATCTGTTTGAATCACTTGTGCTTGCCAATCCGGCTGTTTGTCACCATTAATATCCACTGGAATTTCGCGTTCTTTACTACTAATAATCCCTTCTGTTACACTACCATCAAAACCTAATGGATTCCCAATTGCAATAGCCGATTCACCAGCGCGAATTTTACTGGAATCACCAAGTGTGGCTACTTTATTAATATTAGATCCATCAATCTCTACAACAGCTAAATCTAACCATGGATCTTTCCCAACTAATTTTGCATCTACTGTTTTACCATTACTTAGTTTCACTGCCAGTTTGTTTGCTCCGTCTACTACGTGATTATTTGTTACAATGAGAGCTTTATTCCCAGCTTTTTTATAAATTACACCAGATCCTGTTCCAGCTGTTTGTTCCTGCCCTGCTTGCTCCATTGCAAATGGATCTATGTTCTGTTGCATATTGATAACACCTACAACTACTTCTTTCGCCCCTTCAATCATACCAGGTAAATCTGTTTCACCCTTTACTTTATTTGCAACAGGAACCACAGTTCCCTCTACTTTTGAATTAGAAGTTAACGCCGTCCCATTCCCATTTGTCCATGGCATATACGGTGCTGCAAAACTAATGGAAACAGCTCCGATAACTGCTCCAACTAAACCTGTAAAAAAGTAACCTTTTTTACTACCTGATTTTTTTACTTCTCTCGTTTCACTATGCTCTTCATTCATATTTGGTCCGTCATAATATCCCATAATTGATATCCCCTCTCTGCTGAATTCGTATTTTCAGTATAGTCACATTTTGTGTCCTTCTTGTGAACTCATCGTGAAATCCAATTAAAAAAATACTTTTATTCATTATTGTAGACAAAAAATCTGTAATTTGTACATTTTCATCTACAAAAGAGAGTGTAAATGTACTATATTTTCAACCTATAAGTTGCTGCTACGAAAACAAAAAGAGATCTCCACTCGTTTTCTCCCTCTGTTTTCACTCGGCATGGGGCAAAAAAAGGTACTGACCGCTTCTATCCATGGGCGGATTCTCTCTTCCAACCAAAAAGAAAGCTTTTCTATCGTTTTTTCTATTACATAGTATTTAAAAACTATTCCTCAAACTTATATCCAACTCGAATAACAGTTCCGATATGTTTTGCTTTATCCCCTAACTTATTTCGCAATTTTTTTATATGTGTATCTACAGTACGATCATCACCATAATAATCATATCCCCAAAGTTGATCTAATAAATGCTGGCGTGATAATACGATTCCTTTATTCTCCATTAAATAAACAAGAAGTTCAAATTCTTTATGCGTTAATATAATTTCTTCTCCGTTTACCGATACCGTACGCGAAAGACGATTCACATCGATTCCAGCCATAGAAAGTGCATTCTCTTCTGCAACGCCTACTGCCCCATCAGCACGCTTTAATAAAGTTTTCGCCCTAGCTACTAGTACTTTAGGACTAAAAGGCTTTGTTACATATTCATCAGCCCCAAGTTCAAAACCTAACAATGTATCATCTTCGTCAGAACGAGCTGTAAGCATAATAATTGGTACCGCTGACTCTTTTCTAATACGACGACAAACAGACCAACCATCTATCTCTGGCAACATGATATCTAACATAATTAAATCAATTGTATGTTCAGCAAATAATTCTAACGCTTGTTTTCCATCTTCAGCTTCTATCACTTCAAAACCTTCATTGCGAAAATAATCACTAACAATTTCGCGTAGCCTTCTTTCGTCTTCAACAAGTAATACTGTTTTGTTCATCTGACCTATCCCGCCTTTTTACTCTTTCAATCGAATAATACGTTGATTGGAGCTTCCGCGAAACGGAAGTGTCAAGTCTCTTTTTTGAAGTTCAAACCTTCCATCGACCAGAACATCCCCATAGTGTAACAACTCTATCATATCATTATTTTGAGAACTCTGTATCTCTTCTAATGTATAACCTGTGTAAATCCATAAGTTTTTTTTCAAAGCCTTCACCGCATTTGCTACCTTCTTCACTTCAGCAGCTTGAAAAAATGGATCTCCACCTGAAAATGTTACATCAGTAAGCGGGTTTTTGGCAATCTCTTTCACAATTTCTTCTACGGTCATTTCAGTTCCATTACAAATATTCCATGACTTAGGATTATGACATCCTAAACAACGATGCGGACAGCCCGCAAAAAACACGACTGTCCGCAATCCGTCACCATCTACTACACTATCATGAATAATATTCATTACTCTCATTTATGTTTCACCCGATCCGCTTCTTCACTGCGCTTTGCACTATTCCATTTAGACATATCACCTACAAGATATCCTGTTATACGGCGAATTCTTTCGATATCATTCTCATCCTCGTTTCCACAACTTGGACATTCATTTTTGATGACACCATGATAGCCACAGCATTTACAACGATCCACAGGGTGATTAATGGAGCCATATCCGACTCCATACTCTGCCATTGCCTGCACAATTTGTTTTAATGCTTTTTGGTTATGAACCGCCGCTCCATCTAATTCAATATACGTTATATGTCCGCCATTACAAAGCGTATGAAATGGCCCTTCTAAACGTATTTTATCTATCGCTTGGATGTTATAATACACCGGAATATGAAATGAATTTGTATAATAATTATGATTTGTTACACCGCTAATCATTCCAAATTCTTCTCGATCTTTTTTAACAAACTTACCTGATAGTCCCTCTGCAGGCGTTGCAATTAAAGAGAAATTCAATTGATGTTCTTCCGTTGCTGCATCCATTTTCTGTCTCATAAAGGTAACAATCTCACATCCAAGATTCCATGATTCTTTATCTTCTCCATGATGTTTTCCTGTTAAAACAACTAAACATTCTGCAAGGCCAATAAAACCAATACTTAATGTTCCTTGTTTTAAAATCTCAGCAACAGAATCTTCAGGATGCAGTTTTTCTCCGCCCCGCCATACTCCTTGCGAATATAAAAAGTGAAAATCTCTTGCCTTTTTCTTACATTGGTAAGCAAATCTTTCTAATAGTTGACGAATACCAAGATCTATATAATAATTTAAAGCTTCAAAAAATGCTTCTTTTGAACCGCTAATCAATGCTAATTTTACTAAGTTAATAGAAGTAAACGATAAATTCCCTCTTCCAATCGCGGTCTCTTCCCCATGAATATTAGACATAACACGCGTACGACAGCCCATATAACATACTTCGCTTTCTGGGCGACCATCATAATGAACTGCATTAAATGGCGCATCTAAAAATGAAAAGTTCGGGAATAATCGTTCTGCTGTCGTCTCTAACGCCAATTCAAATAAATCATAGTTCGGATCACTTTCTTCAAAATTCACACCTTTTTTTACTTTAAAGATTTGAATAGGGAAAATGGGTGTTTCACCTTTTCCTAATCCAGCTTGCGTCGCCCGTAATAATTGTCTAATTAACAATCTTCCTTCTTTCGACGTGTCCGTTCCGTAGTTAATAGAAATAAACGGAACTTGCCCACCACCTCTGCTATGCATACTATTGGAATTATGAATAAAAGCTTCACAAGCTTGATACGTATCATTCTCTGTTTCTTTCCACGCAAACTCTTCTACTTGCTCTTTTGTTAACGGATACGTTTCTAATCTTTTCTTATTTTTCTCGAATGTTTTTCTCACATACGGTGCTAAATCAATGTCAAATAACGCAGCTGATTGACCACCGTGCTGCATGTTTTGATTCGCTTGGAAAATAATCGAAGAAAGTGCCAATGCACTTTTAATATCTTGTGGTTGCCTCATATGCCCATGCCCGGTATGAAATCCTTTTTCAAGCATTTGCGCTAAAGGAATCTGCGAACATGTTGTTGTACCTGTCGCATAAAAATCTAAATCATGTGGGTATAATATATTTTGATCTATTGCTTTTTTTACTTGTTCAGAAAGTAAGTGTTCCATTGCATAATATTTTGCACTCTCAGATGCAAATGTTCCCATCATCCCCATAGGAGACCGCCCATCAACATTTGCATTTTCTTGCATTAAATCTTGCTCATTCCCGTGGACAATTGTTTCAAAAATCTTCATTAACTCTTCTCCACATGCACTTTGTTTCATCATTTCCCAAACCTCCAACAACATCTTGTTAATTCACTAACAAAATGATACAACATATAGTTATAGTAGATCTGTGAGAAATGTAACATTCTTGTGAAAGTTTTTTTAAGAAACTTTGAATTTTTCATTTACAAAAAAGAAATGTGCTCTTTACAAATGTATGGTACAATATATGGGAAAAACTCTTTTTACCCTTTATCAACACATTTGAATAAAGGAGACTGAACTTATGCTTATTACATATCTTTTATTTATCGTTGCCTATTTACTTGGCTCGATTCCATTTGCACTTGTTGTTGGAAAAATTGGTTATGGAATCGACATTCGCGAGCATGGTAGCGGTAATTTAGGAGGAACGAATACATTTCGGACGCTAGGGAAAAAAGCAGGTTTTATCGTTACAATTGCTGACATTTTAAAGGGAACGTTAGCGACAGCTCTGCCGTTAATTTTCGCCTTAGATATCCATCCCCTTTGGTTTGGATTAGCTGCAGTTCTTGGACATGTATACCCAATCTTTGCAAAATTCCGCGGCGGAAAAGCAGTTGCAACTTCTGCTGGAGTACTCTTATGCTATGCGCCAGTTATTTTTGCAATATTAGCTGTTATCTTTTTCACCCTTCTATTTACAACGAGATACGTATCGCTTTCTTCTATGGTAACAGCTATCGTAGCTGTTATTGCATCAATTATTGACGGGGATAAAATCTTCATTGTTGCGATGTGTTTATTAGCTGGTATGGTTATTTATAGACACCGTGCAAATATTGGACGAATTATAAATAAAACTGAACCAAAAGCAAATTTGACAAAGAAACAAAAGTAAGGTTGTGACCCACATAACGCAAAAAGAAAACGCGAAGCATATTAATAGCGTCTTTTTGCGTTATTTTTTATACTAAAGAAAAGGCAACATAACTTGGAGGAACTATACATGAATCTTTCCGTAACAAAAGAAGCAGTAAATTGGTATAAAGATGAATTAAACTTACAATCTGGCGATACACTTCGCTTTTTCGTACAATATGGCGGTTGCAGTACTGTTCAAAAAGGACTTTCTTTAGGAATCCGTAAAGACGATCCTGCACATCCTGCTGTTCAAATTCAAGAAGACGGCATTACTTTCTTCGTTGAAGGTGATGATGAATGGTTCTTTGATGGACATGACTTATCCGTTACCTTTAACGACAGTGATGACTTCCCTCAATTTAATTACGAAAAATAAAAAAGCGTGGCTTTTGCCACGCTTTTTTATTTTTTCTTAATTTCCTCATATTTCGCATACCACTCTGGATATAGTTTCTTAAAGGACACAGGACGAAAACCTTCTTTTTTCGCACAAATATTTGTTGTTGTAGCTGTAATACAAAGATCTCCATCACCGTTATAAATTTCATATCCATATATAACGCGAAGGGGACTAACTGAATCAATCCATGTTTTCACAATTGCTTTCTCTCCATAACGCATTGCTTTCCGATATGAAATTTGCAAATCTAATACGGGAGAAATAACCCCTTCTTTCTCCATTTCAATATATGAAAATCCTAATTCTTGTATCAATTTTGTACGCCCTAATTCAAGCCATACTAAATAATTTGAATGGTAAACAACGCCCATTTGATCTGTTTCCGCATAGCGGATCTCAATTTCGTGTTCTGCTACAAACATATCTTTATCTCCTTCTCACTTCTGTTTCCTCACATACATTTAATCATAATACAGTGAAATCAAAAATAAAATAGAAACGGTGGATCTTTTTAACTGAAAGGAGCGAATATATGATTCAAATTGTAACCGTTCGTAGTGGTGATAGCGTATATAGCTTAGCGTCAAAATATGGCACTACGCCCGAAGAAATTGTAAAAGACAACGGACTTAATCCAGCTGAGACACTTGTTGTCGGTCAGGCACTGATTGTAAATACGAGAGGTAATAATTATTATGTACAACCCGGAGACAGTCTTTATCGAATTTCTCAAACATATAACGTTCCTCTTGCTAGCTTAGCAAAAGTTAACAATCTATCATTAAAATCCATTCTTCATGTTGGTCAACAACTATATGTACCAAAGGGCTCTAAACGAACGATAGAATCTATTGCCTACTTACAACCTTCTACCATTCCAATTAAAGAAAGTTTAGTGAATGCTACGCGGGCCATCAATCCTTATCTCACATATTTAGCTTACTTTAGCTTTGAAGCATTGCGTGATGGAACGTTAAAAGAGCCGACTGAAACCGCAAGAATTGCTCAAATTGCAGTGCAGGGTCAAACAATCCCAATGCTCGTTATTACAAATATTGAAAATGGAAATTTTAGCGCTGAATTAGCCTCTGTTCTTCTAAGAAACGCTACTATTCAAAATAAATTCATTACAAATATCCTCCAAACAGCTAAAAAATATAATATGCGTGATATTCATTTTGACTTTGAAAATGTTGCACCCGAAGATCGCGAAGCATATAACCGATTTTTACGAAATGTAAAAACACGACTACCTGAAGGATATACGTTAAGCACAACACTTGTTCCAAAAACAAGTTCGAAGCAAAAAGGAAAATTTTTCGAAGCACACGATTACAAAGCCCAGGGGGAAATTGTTGATTTTGTCGTGATTATGACATATGACTGGGGATGGCAAGGTGGACCACCCATGGCAGTTTCTCCTATTGGCCCTGTAAAGCAGGTAATCCAATATGCAAAATCTCAAATGCCCCCGCGAAAAATTATGATGGGACAAAATTTATATGGATTCGACTGGAAGCTTCCCTTTAAAGAAGGAAATCCACCAGCAAAAGCAATTAGCTCTGTCGCAGCCGTTGCACTTGCTCGTAAATATAATGTTCCAATTCGTTATGATTTTACAGCACAAGCACCACACTTTAATTACTTTGATGAAAATGGTGTACAGCATGAAGTATGGTTTGAAGATGCCAGGTCTGTTCAGAGTAAGTTTAATTTAGTAAAAGAACAAGGCATTCGCGGGATTAGCTATTGGAAAATCGGGCTTCCTTTCCCGCAAAATTGGCGTTTACTTGTGGAAAATTTCTCGATTACAAAAAAAGGCTGACAACTGTCAGCCTTTTTTACGCATCATATTCAGATTCATCTTTTATTTCACTTTTCAATGAATCAATACTTTCTAAACGGCGTTGATTTTTCGCTTCAATTGCAGCGCGATCTTTTTCATTCGAAACCTCTGCAGTTTCTTTTGCCTCATTAAAGTTATCAATCGTATTTTGTACCATTTCTTGTAGTTTTTCTACATTATCACTTCTATCATCTGGATTCGCTTTATATTGCTCTGTCATACGATTTCCCTCCTAGTTGAAATATACATACCATGTTAGTTTTCCAAAAACGAATTAGATTATGTATGCACATAAAAAAAGGAGAATGAAAACATTCTCCTTTTTTTAACCGTTATCAACAATCGGTTGTTTCCCTGTTTGGTCTTGCATTTGCTTCCCTTTGTTTCCACCGGCTTTTTTCGACTGTGTTCCAATATGATCTGGTGTAAAATCTTTGGAATTCTTCTTTGGATTTCCCATTCTTATCGCCTCCTTATCACTAGTATCATACTAGTGATAAGAATTATTCAGCCTGCTTAAAAAATTGCATTTCATAACGCTTCTCGATTCGTTCCTCAATCCGTTCAATTGCATCACGATCGTTTAGTAGTTGCCGCTTATTTTCCTTCACAAGTTCTTCAAACGTTCTTCGACGATTTCTTCTCATGCTGCTCATCCTTTCTCCTTCTCTTTCTTACTATAGTTAGTATGAGCAAATGAAAAACTCTTTAATCAGATTTGTAAGAAAATTTTATGTTTTGTCACAGAAAAGTCTTTTGTTAACAAAAAAGTCCATTAGCTGTTCTTAAACAACTAATGGATTTCCAAGCATTTTATCCTGCTATTCACAAACAAGTAATATCCTCTCAAAATTCAGTAAAATGAAACAACTTAAGTAGGAGATGAAGAATTCCCCCACTGATTAAAGTTTCACTTTATCATTTCGTTATACTTAAATACTTTTTAATTTCTTCATCCGCATTATCTTTCATTTCTTTGTACTCATTCAGCGCTTGCATGACTGCATCATAACTCTCTAAAATATAATTTTCTAATTTTGTAAAGTCCTCTATGCTTTCAATCATAATTCTAGTTGTCCCTATTTCACTTTTTAAAGCCGGCTCACATTTTAAAGCAGGATATATCCCTAATATTTCTTGTTCTGTCTTTTCAGTTAAAACATATTTTTTTCGCCCTTTTACCTTCACCCTTATAATCGGATAAAAAGCCTTTATATCTAGATAACTTCCAACACTCACATTGCGAATCCATTCTATATCGCGATTATGCTTTACAAGCATTTCTTTTATTAGTGTGTACACTTCGTCTTCTTCAACCGTTTCTTTTTTTGTTTTCTTTTGTCCTTCTTCTTGAATAGCAGCACATTTTTGATACACAGCTGCACATGTGATACAGTCGTCAAGTGCATTATGAGAACTTAAACGAATTCCGAGCATTCTTTTTAAAGTTTCTAACTTATGGTTCCGGGCATGCTTCATATATCTTTTCGCTAAAAAGACGGTATCAATTACTATATTTTTAGGTTCTGGCAATCTAAGCATTTTTGCATTACTCTTTAAAAAACGCATATCAAACGAAGCATTATGAGCAACAATGGTATCTTCTCCTAAAAACGCTAAAAATAACGGCAAAACTTCCTGAATCGTTGGAGCATCCGAAACGCGATAATTTGTAATCCCTGTTAAACTCGTAATTCGATTAGGAATAAATCGCTCTGGATTTACAAAAGAAACAAATTGATCTGCCAGCTCATGATTACGATACCGAACCGCTGCCACTTGAATTATTCGATCATTATAAGGATTAAATCCTGTCGTTTCAAAATCAATAACAACATAGTCTCCTGTCAATGGTAAATTCCCCACAATATACGCTCCCCAATCATTATTTTCGATGAAATTTCTTTCATCATATCACGAACAAGCTGCTTAATGAAAAAGAAAAGACAGAAATGACAAATAGCCAATTCTGTCCTCTTTCATTATTTTATTTTCGCAATTCTCTTCTCCATTTCTTTTTGTGTCATCGGTCCGATAAATTTATCTTGAATCACACCTTTTGTATCCACAAAATAAGAAGTTGGAATGGTAATTACTTTATACATTGTTGTAACATTTATATCTTTATCAAGCAAAATAGGGAATGTCAATCCCTTCTCTTCTGCAAACTTTTTCACTTTTTCTTCTCCGTTAGCACGTTCAGAAACCGTATAATTTACAGCAAGGATTTCTACATCATCTTTATTCTTCTTATAGAAAGCTTCCATATCCGGCATTTCTTGCTGACAAGGTCCACACCACGTTGCCCAGAAATTTAAAATAACTTTCTTCCCCTTAAAATCCGATAATTTTACTTTTGTGCCATCTAATTTTGATAACTCAAAATCCGGTGCAATCTTGCCTACCTCAATCCCATTTTTTGCAATGATTTCTTTCATCGCCGCTTCGCTTTTCACTGGTTCTTCCCTTACTTGTTTCTCATTCTTTCCGAGCTGTTCATAAACTGCATAGCTCGCTAAACAAAGCAACACTACAACAATGGTAAGCTTTCGCCACATATACATCATCCTTATCGCTTATCTCATTTTATATATCACTTAAAAATAACAATAGTATTTATACTTTATTTTAGCTTATACAGACAACCTTGGAAATATTCTCCTGATAAATAAATAGAATATTCTTAATAACAATGAAAACCGTTTCATTTTATCATATAATTATAATAGTTATAATTTGGAAAGGATGTCATTATTTATGAATAAAACCGTTTTGCATTGGTTACAATATGTTATCATTCTCCCCATCTTATTTTTCTCATTGTTTATTACAAGCTGGACTGCTAGCTACTTAAGTATTTCAGAGGACTGGAAACAACATATCGTCTTCACTCCCCAAACAGCAGAAGACTCCAATCAAATTTATGAAATTGACAAACTGTTGTATGCCTTTAAGTATAATCCAGTTTTTACTACAATTTTTGTATTATCAATTGTCTATTTAATAGGAATTATGATAACTCGCTGGTTATACTGGAGAAAACATAAAACAGGATTAATCGGTTTACAACTCATGATTGTTCTTCCTATTTTTATTTACACATTACTTGTCACACATTCTACAGGTGCGATAATTGCTGTGGAAAAGAATTGGGAGAAATATTTAGTCTTTTCACCAAAATCAATTACAGATGTAAATCAAATTTATTATATTGATAGGTTGTTATACGCATTTCAAAAGTCTCCTATCATTAGTACAGTTCTCATTCTAACTTTTCTTTATATGACAGGGCTAGTTGTAACTAAGCTCTCTCATCAAATACGTTTACGCAAAAATATAAACATATGAGGTGACAATAAGGAAGATGCTTGTACTGTTTTGTGCAAATACCTTCCTTTTAAAAAAAGGATTCTTATGCACTCATTTAAAAAGCCATTCTCTATATTTTTAGTTTCATATTCTATCCTATTAATATTATCGCATGGGTTATCTCCTTATTTAGTAACGATCCTGAAAGAAGAAAAACTGGCCGCATATGCTTTTATCCCGCTATTTTAGGACAGTAAAAGCCCGATTCGTTCAACTAATAATCAGTGGGGGATGAAGAAAGCCTCCACTGATTAAAGTTTCACTTTATACAGCTTTGATATCGTTTATTTTATTCACTACGTTTGACATTATTAGCTTTTACTCTATTACAACAACCTCTAGTTCGTAGTAATTATTGAAAGGATGAACCCTATGGGAGAACACCCAATTAGTAAAGAACTACGCTATATGCGTATTTGTCTTGTAATCTTAATTCTAGTCCTTATATTTTTTAACAAAGAAAGCGTCATTGAAGTTTCTACAAACCATGATACTACTCCAATAAGTGTACAAAATGATCAAACTAGTAATATGACTCAAATTGCAGAAAATACATTTGCTTTACAAGAGAGTAACCCTGACAGCGGTGATCGGCACACTATTAAAATTTTCAAGTATAACCCAGATACAAATAAGATTACATTGGTAAAAGAATTTAATACGGAAAATTCGTCTACATATGAGTATCAACTTAATAAAGCAGAATAAGGAAAGAGATGAAACCATATAGTTTCACCACTTTCCTTGCACATAAAATGAGGAAGCTAACCACAATCAGCTTCCTCATTTCGATTGAAAATATTTACTTTTCTCTATTACTACACTTAATTAGTTTGACACCTTAGACTCTTCAATTTTTTCACGAAGCACCATTTGTAAGATACCACCGTGACGGTAGTAGTCAATTTCTACTTCACTATCGAAACGTGCTACTACTTCAAATTGTTTTTCGTTTCCTTCTGGGTCAATTGCAACTACTTTTACAAGATCGCGTGGTTTAACTGTTTTATCAATTTGAATTTCAAATGATTCGTTACCAACAAGACCTAATGTTTCAGTACTTTCGCCTTCTTTAAATTGTAATGGTAATACGCCCATTAATACAAGGTTACTGCGGTGAATACGCTCGAAGCTTTCTGCGATTACTGCTTTAATACCTAAAAGGTTTGTACCTTTCGCAGCCCAGTCACGAGAACTTCCCATACCGTAATCTTTACCAGCAACTACAAGAAGTCCAGTGCCGTCTTCTTTATATTTCATCGCAGCATCATAGATAGATGTTACTTCACCAGTTGGCCAGTAAGTTGTATATCCACCTTCTGTTCCTGGTGCGATTTGGTTTTTGATACGGATATTTGCGAATGTACCACGCATCATAACTTCATGATTACCACGGCGAGAACCATAAGAGTTAAAGTCAACTGGCTGTACACCATTTTCTAATAAATAGCGGCCTGCTGGTGTATGTTTACCAATTGAACCTGCTGGTGAAATATGGTCTGTTGTTACAGAGTCACCAAATTTACCAACTACGCGTAAACCTGAAAGTGTTTCTACTTCACCTGGTTCTTTTGATAATCCTTCAAAGAACGGTGGATTTTGAATGTATGTTGAGTCATTATCCCAAGTATATAACGCTTCATTTGAAGTTTGAATTTCATTCCAGCGTTCATTGCTGTTAAATACTTGTGCATATTCTTTTTTGAACAATTCAGACGTTACGACGCTTTGAACCACTTCTTCAATTTCTTTAGCTGATGGCCAAATGTCGTTAAAGTAAATCGGGTTACCGTTTGCATCTTTACCGATTGCATCATTTTTCAAGTCGATATCCACTGTACCAGCAAGTGCATACGCCACAACAAGTGGTGGTGATGCTAAGTAGTTCGCTTTTACAAGCGGATGAATACGACCTTCAAAGTTACGGTTACCAGATAAAACAGATGTTACTAATAGGTCATTTGCCGCAATTGCTTCTTCTAATTCTAGTTCTAATGGGCCAGAGTTACCGATACAAGTTGTACATCCGTAACCAACTGTTTGGAATCCTAATTGATCTAAATAAGTTGTTAGGCCTGATTTATCTAAGTATTCCGTTACTACTTTAGATCCTGGTGCTAATGATGTTTTTACATAACCAGGTACTTTAAGTCCTTTTTCAATTGCTTTTTTCGCAACTAAGCCTGCACCAATTAATACATATGGATTAGATGTATTTGTACAGCTTGTAATCGCAGCGATTGCAATTGCACCTGTTTTCATCGTTACTTCTTGATCTTTTAATGCAACTTTCACTTCTTTATCAAATTCTTGTTCATTGAACCCAAGTCCTTGCGTTCCAACTGGTGCCACAACCGCTTTATGGAACTCATCTTTCATGTTTGAAAGAGGGATTAAATCTTGTGGACGTTTTGGTCCTGAAAGGTTAGATTCAATTGTATTTAAATCAATCTCAACAAGATCTGTATAAATTGGATCTTTACTGTCTGCTGTATAGAATAAACCGTTTGCTTTACAGTATTCTTCAACAATGCGAATTTGTTCTTCGTCTCTTCCTGTTAAACGTAAGTAATCTAATGAAATTTCATCAATTGGGAAGAATCCACAAGTTGCACCGTATTCTGGTGCCATGTTTGAAATTGTTGCACGGTCAGCTAAAGGCATGCTTTGTAGTCCGCTACCGAAGAACTCAACAAATTTACCAACTACACCTTTCTGACGTAACACTTGTGTTACTTTTAACGCAACGTCTGTTGCTGTTGTACCACTTGGAAGTGTACCAGTTAATTTAACACCGATTACTTCTGGTACTGGGAAGTATGAAGGTTGTCCAAGCATCCCTGCTTCTGCCTCAATACCACCAACGCCCCATCCAAGGACACCGATACCATTAATCATTGTAGTATGAGAGTCTGTTCCCACTAATGAATCTGGGTATGCAACTAATTCACCTTCAGCATTTTTCACCGCATGAACAACTGGTGCTAAATACTCAAGGTTTACTTGGTGTACAATACCTGTTGCTGGTGGCACTGCACGATAGTTATCAAACGATTTTTGTGCCCAGCTTAAAAATTTATAACGTTCTTCATTACGTTTAAACTCTAAGTCCATGTTGAATTCAAGCGCGTCTGCTGTACCCGCTCTATCAACCTGTACAGAGTGATCGATTACAAGATCTACAGTAATTTCCGGATTAATTTTATCAGGATCTCCACCCATGTCCGCCATTGCTTTTCGAAGTGAAGCCAAATCAACGACAGCTGGAACACCTGTGAAGTCTTGTAAAATTACGCGAGATGGTTTAAATGGAACATCGATATCTTGAACATCTTTCGTTCCCCACTTCGCTAAATTTGTAACATGCTCTTCTGTAATGACACGTCCATCAACTTGACGAAGTACAGATTCAAGCAAAACTTTAATTGAATATGGTAATTGTGATACGTTGCCAACCCCTGCATTTTCAAGCGCTTTCAATTGATAATAATGATACGTTTTTCCATCTACTTCAAATGTTTCACGAGATTGAAATGGATTATGTTTGACCATTATGTTTCCCCCCTGTTAAACGTGACTGAGTTGTCTGAATATAAAATGTAGACAAATTTTTCAATACCTTACGATAATATCTTATTACAACTTTCTAAATAAGTAAATAATAAGAAACTTATAGTTTATCATAAGTTTTCTTTATCTCTGGAATTTTGAATAGTCTTCGCTCTCCTTATGAATACTATTACCATAAAGTAAAGCTTTCTCTTTGAGTATTACTTTACGTTCATACATGTATCATTATTTGTTTATAAAGAAAACATTATAGGGGTGAAACTAAATGGGTAAACGTAAAGCAAATCATGTAATTCCAGGAATGAATGCTGCATCAGCACAAGGACAAGGAACTGGTTATAATGAGGAGTTTGCAAACGAACCACTAACACCAGCTCAGCGTCAAAATAATAAAAAACGTAAGAAGAATCAGTAATGAAAAATCCCAAAAGGTACTCCTTTTGGGATTTTTATTTAATGTTTATAACGTAACAATTCCGAAACTTTTACAAATCGATACCCTTCTTTTTGAAGGGCCGGCAGAATTTTCTCTAATGCAGCTACAGTTTGACTCCGATCACTTCCACCATCATGTAATAACACTATATCTCCACTCTTCGCATTTTTCACAACATGATTCACAATGGACTCAGTTCCTGGATTTGCCCAATCTTTTGGATCTTGATGCCAAGACCATAAAACGGTTTGATAACCCGCTTCTTTTGCCGTCGTAAAAACTGCGTAGTTAATATATCCACCTGGTGGACGGAAAAGTAGCGGCTCCTTTACCCACTTTTGTAAATACTTTTTCCCCGCTAAAATATCATCTTTTAATCTTTCATCAGATGCACTTCTAGCATATAAATGATTCATCGTATGATTTCCAATCTCATGTCCTTCCTTTAGCACCTGCTTAACTAAATACGGATTCCGCTGAATCCGAAAACCAATCATAAAAAAAGTTGCCTCAGCTTTATATTGGTGTAATAGCTTTAACACCTGCGGAGTATACGTAGGATCCGGACCATCATCAAATGTAATTGCAATTATCTTCTCGTTATTTGGTACCTCCCACGTTACATAACCCGTAGGCTCTAATTCTTTTCTCATCAGCATTTTCGCTTCTACTTTGTCCACTTGAAATATATGTACAACACAAACCAAACAAATGATTATTACAGAAATTTTTCTTTTCAACATATTGACTCCAAACTTGAACAGGTTGTTGAACTCATACAACCTGTTCAATCGCCTAGCAGATCCACATCTCGTATAATGTTTTGCAAATTACTTTCATACTGCTCAAGTTGTGGACGTTGTGTTTCAGATGCTACTTCCAATGCATTTTGAATTTGTTCATATGCCTCTTGAACTTCTTGGCGTAAATGCTTTAAATCCTGACCATAATTCGGGTCATTTTTCACAATATTTTTGTATAAATTTTCCGCTTGTACGACTCCTTGTTGTGCGGCTTGAAAAGCTTGCTGTTTATCTTTATGATACGGCATACGCTTTCCCCTTTCTGTTATAGTTAGTCTCACTTAGCTTTACCTTTTTTCATAAAAACATTCTCGTATAAATTTACAAAGTTCTCTCATTCTAAATACAAGAAGGAGGTGCAACACAACATGGAAAAAAACAATAGCAAGTCTATTCGTCAAAACACAAAAAAAGGACAGCCTTCTGGGCAACCTGAGCCGCTAAGTGGGTCACATAAAGTAAAAAACCGAAATCATTCAAGACAAAAAAATCACACGCATCACGATATGTAAAAGAAGGACAATGCACATGTATTGTCCTTCTCACTTAAGCTATTTACAACAAACCACTCAACATATTTTCTAGTTTGTTTTTCACCTCTAATTTCTTAATGCATATTATAATATGAATTGAGACTTTACGGAGGGTGTCTTACATGGGCAAGAAAAAGAAAAACTGTCTTTTTCATGTTGATGGTTTTGAAGAATGGATGGATCAGTTTTGCTCTGATTCATACGACAACTTCAGTTTCCCTAATCACATTCACATTGATCTTTGTGAAACGGAGCAAGAGTATATTTTAGAAACTGATATCCTTAATGTGTCAGAACAAGATGTACTTATAAACAAGATGGAGACAGGCCTAGCAATTCATATATTTCATAAGAACTCGTCCTTGCAACGAACAATTTCTTTACCTGCTAACATCATCTATAAAAAAATGCTAGCCTGTTTAGAAAATGGCTTTCTTGCCATACACATTTCAAAAACTGAAGTTGCAAATGAACATGAGAAAAAAGTTCTTTTTTTTAATTAAAACGTTATATAAAAACAGAGTAGAAAAAGTTTGTTACTAATTTTTCCTACCCTGTTTTTTCTTTATTTTATATAAAGTGAAACTTCCATCAGTGTGGGTTTTCTTCATCTCCCACTGATGGAAAGCCTTCACCACTCGAGCTTTTACGAGCAGTTATCCCCTACCTATCTTCCTTTCTTCTCTCTGAACCTTGAGATAGGGAGGATTACTGTCCGTTAATGCGGGGTAAAATTAAGCTTCTAACCCTATTTCATGCATATGCATAGAAAAAGAAAGCAAACTAACAGCTTTCTTCTCCCTGTTTTTATAGTAAATATGATTACACCTTGGCTATCCTAGATAATTCCATGTCAATACCATATGTAAACTGTAACTCTTTGCAAACGTCCTTGATTAGGATGTTCACATCATACTTTTCATTAAATTCAAGAACCGCATTTTCCACTTCCTCATACGTATATTTGTATTCACCAGTGATGACACTTTTTAAATCAAAGCATTCATTGATACAAAGCTGAACGAGAAGCTGATCATACATAGCGGACACATCTTCTTTTTTCCATAATAACTCTTTCACATATAACCGATCGAATATTATACTTTCTCGATTACACTCCATTAAAGTCCGAGTCATTCCATGTAATTCTCGATATAGTTCAGAAATATTTGTATTGAGACGAATCAATTTGTCTACGCCATTTTCATACAGCATTTCATCCACCCCCGTATATTCCCTTTTTCTTATTATAGCAAGAAAATTCTAAAAAAGAGATTTTTTCTTCTGAAATATTAGGAAACTTATTTAGATTGTTTTACAATGAAACTAGTGAGATAGAAAGGAGTACGAAAGTGAACCAAAAATTATATTACATCGATGCCTATCAGCAAACATTTACAGCACAAATTATTAAACAGGCCTATGATAGCGAAGAAAAATTATATGTTACTTTGACAGAAACAGCATTTTACCCAACTGGCGGTGGGCAACCACATGATACAGGAACATTAAATGAAGCTTCCGTCGTCAATGTTGAGGAAGTTGAGGGCGAAATCCGTCATTTTATATCAAGTGAATTACATACAAAAGAGGTAACGGGTAAAATTAATTGGCAGCGTCGTTTTGATCATATGCAACAACATACAGCTCAGCATATTCTATCCGCTGCATTTTGGGATCATTTTGACATTCCCACAATTGGTTTTCATCTTGGAAAAGAAACGATAACAATTGATTTAGATACACCTGAACTTTCGATAGAAACAGCTACTAGCGCACTCCAAATTGCAAATCAGATTGTCTTTGAAAATCATCCTATCCATATTAAATGGATGAACTTAGAGGAAGCAAAACAGTTACCTCTCCGAAAAGAACCAACAATTACAGAAAATATTCGCGTTGTAATCATTGAAAACTACGATTACAACGGTTGTGGTGGCACACATCCAAAATATACAGGTGAAGTGGGGCCAATTCATATAATAGGGTGGGAGCGGAATAAAGGTGGTATCCGTTTAACATTGGTTGCAGGATGGCGTGTACTCAAGTTAATGAAGCGTCATCAACAAATTATTAAAGACGTTTCCAAACAGTTAAATAGTAGTGAAAATGATATTCCAAATAAAGTAACCCAGCTTCTTACTTCTCAAGAAGAAAACGAAAAAGCACTACAAACTATGAACGAAAAACTACTTTTCGTAGAAGCAAATAAATTGTTGCAACAATCCATAGACATACATGCTGGAACACTCATTTCTAAAGTCTTTACACATCGTTCCATGCAGGAAATCACGAAATTATCAGCTATCATTACCGAACAAAATGAAAACTCTATTACATACCTAGTTACCGAAAATGAAGAAAAATTACAATGCGTTCTTGCATGCGGGAAAGCGGTAACAGCAAACATGAATACAATTTTGAAAAATGCTCTTCCTACTATTGAAGGAAAAGGAGGCGGTAATCAAAAAAGCGCTCGCGGCGGAGGAAAAGCAATTATTACAGGTGAAGAATTTCTAGCTCATCTTATTCATTTATCACAAGAAACATTTTAAAGTACAATCTAAAGGATAGCCTGATGCTATCCTTTAGATTTTTATCTACTTACAAGCCAATATTTTGTTTCAATCCTTGATAAGTTCCTGCATTAGGAAATCCTTTTTCAATAAGTTCAATAAATGCCTCAGAAAAATGATAATTTCGTAATTCTGTTAGTGGTACCATCTTCACATCATGGATTGGATTATGATCGAATTCATTAGACGGTAGCTTTATTTCTCCCGACACCCTTTCAAGTAAAAACGTAATATGTACTAGTGATGGCGTAACATCCGGTTTATCACAAATATATAGTAATTTCTTAATTCTAGTTTCCAATCCCGTCTCTTCTCTCATTTCTCGAATCATAGCTTCTTCTAACATTTCTCCACCCTCTACTCTTCCGCCTGGTAAAGACCAATTTCGATCAGAAACTTTTTGTTTTACAATTAAAAGGTTTTCTTTCTCAATCAAAATTCCAGTTACTCGAACTTGTAATAAATGATTCATATAGTCTCCTCTTTTCATTCTATACATATGACTTCCAAGCTATATAATTCTAGATTATTAGCTAAACCCCTTCCACAAAAGGAACGTACGTTTTATAATTAAAGAAAATTATGGAAGAAAGAAGCGATTTCTATGCGTCCGCCTTTAACAAGAAACATACTAATGGAATAAACGAGTCACAAGCATAGCTCCTGATGCACCGTAAGGATGACCGAGTGCAATTACTCCACCGTTTACATTTAACTTTTCATAGGAAATTTGTAATTCTTGCGCACAGGCCACGATCCTGGCAGCAAGGCCTCATTCATTTCAATATAATCAACATCGTCTATTGATAAGTTCTGATCTTGCAATAACTTTTGCACAGCAAATATAGGTCCACCCCCTGGTAAATGCTGATTTACACCAATAACAGCACTATGAACAAACCGAAGAATTGGTTTGTTCCCAGGTTTATGAGCCTTTTCTTAATTACTTTTCGATATCTTTATGCAAATGCTCTAATTCTTTTCGTAACTCTTGTTTCAAAAATTTACCAACTGATGTTTTAGGGATCTCCTCCATAAAAACGATATCATCCGGCAACCACCACTTCGCAAACTGCGGTCGTAAAAATTCATATAATTCTTCTTTCGTTACAGAACTATTTTGTTTTTGCACAACACATGCAACAGGTCTCTCCTGCCACTGAGGATGAGGTACTGCGACAACTGCAGCTTCAAATACAGCCTCATGTGCCATTAAAGCATTTTCTAAATCTACAGATGAAATCCACTCACCCCCACTTTTAATAACATCTTTTGCGCGATCAACAATTTTAACGCAGCCCTCCTCATCAACTGTAATAACATCCCCTGTATATAACCAACCATCACGGAAACCTTCTATAGTGCGTTCGTCATTATAGTAACTTGCAGCTATCCATGGTGCTCGTAAACATAATTCTCCCATTTCAGCTCCGTCCCATTTCACTTCCCCATTTACTCCCACTACTTTCATTTCAACGCCTGGTACAAGATATCCTTGCTTTGATCGAATTTCCAGTTGCTCTTCATAGGATAAATCTGTTTCATAGCTTTTTAACCGTGCAAGTGTCACAAGTGGACTTGTTTCCGTCATACCGTATGCATGCACAAAAGGAACACTATGTTTTTGTTCGAATGCAGCTATCACACTTTTAGGTGCAGCAGCACCCCCACATAAAATCCGCTTCATACTTGATAAATCATAGTTATTATTTTCTAATTCTTGTAAAACACCAAGCCAAATCGTTGGTACACCAGCAGCCAACGTCACTTTTTCATCCTGGATCATTTCAAGTAATATTTTCGGTGTAAACATCGGACCAGGTAAAACTTGTTTTGATCCAAACCACGTTGCTGCAAAAGGTAATCCCCAAGCATTCACATGAAACATTGGAACAATTGCCATTGCTGCATCACTTTCAGATAATGCAGCTGTATCTGCTAATCCTAGAGTCATACAATGAAGTACCGTACTACGATGTGTATATACAACACCTTTTGGGTTACCTGTTGTCGCTGACGTATAACACATACCTGCCGGTGTGTTTTCATCAATATCTTTTAAGAATTGGAAATCAGGATCCCCTTCTGTAAGAAGCTGTTCGTAGTGATAGACCGGCTCTAGTGAAGTTTCTGGAAGTTCTTTTTTGTCGGTCATAATGATGTATGCTTGTACAGTCAATAATTTACTTTGAATTTTTTCAACGAGGGGTACGAGATCTTCATCAACGAGTAAAATGCGATCTTCCGCATGTCCAATAATATAGGAAATATGCTGTGCAGATAAACGAATATTAATAGTGTGCAAGACAGATCCAATACTCGGAATAGCAAAATACGCTTCCACATGACGATGATGATTCCACGCTAAAGTCCCAACTCGTTCTCCCTCTTTTATCCCTAATTTCTGTAACGCACTAGAGAGTCTCCTTGTTCTTTCTCCTAATTGCTTGTATGTTAAAGTTGTTATAGTATCATGTGTACGCGAAACAATTTCTTTTTTTGGAAACAACTTTTCTGCCCTTTCTATCATTGAACTAATTGTTAATGGTACATTCATCATCATATTTCTCCCAACCTCCTATTAAAGCGTTTTCATTTTTAGACATTATACCAAACTTTCGCACTTATAAGTTTTATTTTTCTGTATTTTCAGAATTATTTCCGAAGAAATATTTCTTCTAGCACACACCTCTCATAGAAAACAGAGAGTGACTCCTTTATAAACCACTCTCTGTCTTTTTGAACATATGTATCACACAAAATCGCATACCTCTTCATATCACGACATGTTCTTTTTACAAATACATCATTTTTAATTATTTTTTTGAATTATATTCGAATATATCAAGAATATCTCGTATATGTATCAGACATAATATTAATCGATTTGTATAAGGCATTGGATATGAATGCTTTTCTTCTATTTATATTGGTTTCTGCTTGAACTTTTGATAATTTCGCACTTTCAACAAAAGTATACTTCCACAATCCGTACAAATATAAGCATCTACTGGAGAAGACGTAAACATCGTTTCTTTTTTTCTTATTTGCGCATATCCAACAAACTCACCTTCCCCAATATTGCTAGAGCCACAATAAGAGCATGTATGTATCTCTTTCTTTCGCATGAGAGCACCACCTTCGTTCTGTTTCTACTCCCTTCGACAGCAATCTTCCAATTTCCTTCCATAAAAAATCCTACTTCTCCTAAATTTTAAAAGGAAAAATAACCTTAGGGTCGTATTCATACATTGTAAATACATATTACATTATTTTTTGGAGGTAAAATATTGAACTCTACTATTACACTTCATTCAGCAAAAGTAATCGAACAAGCAGAAATCAACATGTTATCCGCTAGATTATTAGCTTTGCAAACAATGGAAAAAAATCCAATGCAAGTAGATATCAAGCAATTTGAAAATGCGACTGCATTTTCATCAAAAATTATTTCCGGGCCTTCCTTTAATACAGTAAAAGGTGAAGTAAAAGAAGTTGTTGGGAAAGTAACTGACAATAAGGAATTACAAGCTACAGGTAAATGGGATAAGATAAAAGGCACCGTGAAGCATACTGTGGGTAATGTAACAGAGAAAGTACATGAACATAAATAAAACGAGCCTATTTAAGGCCCGTTTTATTTACCATCCTGTTTTTCTAGCACGTATAAATCCTCTTCTATGTTCGACAACTTATCTGTAATTAACTTTCTCGCATCTCCAATCGCTTGGTTATATGCATATGGTCCAAGTAATTTTATCATTTCTTCTATTAAACGCTCTGCTTGAAAACGTCCGATTGTATCTAAGTCTTCCTCTTCAAAAAACCTCTGAATTTGTTCTACAAGCTCATCTTTCTTTTCATTTGGTATTTTTACATTCATCATGAATCCTCTTCTCCTCTATATTTGAGATAATGTTTTCCTTAACTCTACCATAGAAAAACGTGTTCCTGGGCAAGTTTTTGTGACACCTTCTAATTCCCGATGACCAAGTATATGTTCTTCACATATAGAAAACTTCTTCATAAACCACTTACATAGTGAATGTAAAGAATCGATTTGCGCTAAAGTCGGATCATATTTATCAAAATTACCTGTCATACAAATCCCTATCGTTTTGCTATTATATCCTTTTGCATGGGCTCCAATGTATAATCCTCTACCTTCAAACACCGTCCCATCTTCTTCAATAAAATAATTATATCCGATGCCACTCCATCCTCGTACCTTTTGATGGAATTCATGTGTTTTATACACATCCCATCCATCTTCAGCAGTGTGATGAATGATGAGTTTTGTTACGTTTTGTAAAGGCTGCAATTCATCTTGAAACGTCAGTTTTGCTTGCTTAAATTCCATTCAGGATCCTCCTTTACAACTCAATCATGATTATCGTTTTATCATCTGGTCGAATCCGTTTTTGTTCTTCTAATTCTTCTATTATAGAAACATATTCTTTTATACCATGCATGCTTACATATTGTACTGTTTGCTCAAGTGACCAGTCTGGGTGAAATAATCCATCCGAACAAATAAATATTCCTTTCATTTCAGAAAGTGGAAATTCTCCTTGTTGGATCCAAGTAATTGCTTCCGACATCCCATTTGCTACTGAATACCCATTTGGCATATTGGCAAGATAACGATTATATTTTAGTTGCTGCCTAATGTCATTAAATATATATTCTTCCGGTACAAGAAGTCCCTTTTTCCTATCTTCTTCACGCTTTCTTTTCGCTCGTGCACTAATTCCTTTCACTGTATCTTTTGTTAACACCTTTATGGTTTCATCACGCAATGTAACAACAATCATACAGTCACCAAGTTGAGCATATTGAATGCTTCTATCCTTTATACGAACTACAGCAATACATGTACACCATACATGATCTTTCTTTGTTATATCAATCTCATAATCTATCATTTTTTCTTGTAACACTTCGTTTGCGCTTGCAATTGCTTTTTGCAAACTTGTCACTTCTTTTAGCGATGTAAAATGACTTGCAAACACGTTTGAAGCTAGATATGCTCCATTATGCCCCTCTTCATCTTGAAACGGGACAAGTGGCGTTGCACCATCGCATACACCATAGATTTTCAATCCTTCATTACAAAAAAACGAATCCTCACACTCCTGCTTCAAAGGACTTTTCTGTTGATACATTTGAATTTTCATATTTTTACACCCCTTTAATGAAATATGTAAAAATAATTTGATTTTTCGAATCAGTCTAACTTCCCGAAATAAACTGTTTTCCCCTAATACTTTCAATTTCATATATAATCTTGAAATAATATGATTTTTTAGTGAAGGACGGGAAAAAGATGGTCAGATTTCTTGGAGTTATCATTGGTTCTATCATTATTGCAGTTGCCTTTAATCTTTTCCTTATCCCCCACAAGATTTTGAGTAGTGGAATTGGTGGAATTGCTATTATCTTAGGAATTGTAACCCCTGTAAACACAGGAATTATTAACTTTGCATTAAACTTACCTATTCTTATTTTAGGGTACATAGGTCTTGGAAAAAAAGTAATTTTTAATACAGTTGTCTCTGTTGTAGTATTATCTGCAGCATTATACTGGATTCCAGTACAAATCGTCGCAAAAGATCCCCTTCTTTCTTCCATATTTGGCGGCGTAATTGCAGGGGCAGGAATTGGCCTTGTCTTTAATTGTCATGGTTCCACAGGTGGATTTGATATTATCGGTATGCTACTATCTCGCAAAAAAGATATTAAACTTGGTGGACTCCTCATTATTTTAAATACAGTCGTTGTTGTCATTGCTGGATTTTTCTTTGATTGGGATGTAGCATTAACGAGTTTACTTTCAATCTATGTAACAGGTAAAGTAATTGATGCTATTCATACGAAACATCGTAAAGTTACACTTATGATTGTAACAAATCAAGCTGAAGAAATGAAAAAGAAACTCCTTTCAACTGTTGTGCGAGGAATTACACTTCTTGATGGTGAAGGTGCGTATTCAAGTGAGAAAAAACGTGTACTTATGACTGTTGTTTCACGTGAAGAGCTTGCTGATATGAAACTAGCCATTTCTGAAATTGATCCACAAGCATTCGTTAATATTACGGAGACTGTTGAAGTATTAGGGTTATTTAGGAGAGGTTAAAAAACTAGGTGAAGTTCCACCTAGTTTTTTATTTATTCTCCATAAATTCTAGTCTATTCCCAAATGGATCTGAAACATAAAATCTAATTATATCTGGACGAGCATAATCATCTATGACTTGAATCCCTTGCCCGATTAGTTTTCCCTTAAATTCATCGATCCCCTGAACATAAAAAGCTGGATGCGCTTTTTTAGCCGGAGAAAAAGTTTGTTCAACTCCTATATGAATTTCTTGATTTCCACAACGAAACCAACAACCGCCACGTTTTCTTAATTCTTCTGGTTTCGGAATTTCTTCTAAACCTATTTTATATCCATAAAAGTCTCTTGCCTCTTCTTCACACCCTACAGGTGCTGCTACTTGTACATGGTCAATCCCTTGAATATAACCTGCCATATCTCTCTCCTCCTTTATATTTTCATTTTATAGTATACTGCTTTAAAAATAACTTATATAAACTTTATAAAACTCCATAAGATTTACTTAACAGCCACAGGCATATCATTTGTTCTATAATGAAGAAGGTGTTTTAATAACAACTTAATCGAAAAGAATTAAAATGCACATTATTCTGTAAATTTGTTTTTTATAGAAATATATAATGTTTTTCATATATTATATTTATAATAGGTATTGAATCTGTTTTAGATGCTAGTGCACGGAGGAAAAATTATGAGTCGGAAAAAGTTCTCATCTATTCAAAAAAATCGTCATTCGGCTATACCCCGCCGTTTGCGAAATCATATTCAAAATTGTACTTTAACAGAAATGTACGCATCTCTTTTTGAACATAATCCTGATGGTATTATTTCATTGAACTTACAAGGAATCATATTACATATTAATCCCTCTGCGGAAAAAATATTGGGATATACTTCAGAGGAATTAGAAAGAAAAACAATTACTTCTATTATAGAAGCACATATTTCTGATCAAGTACTGCAATTTATAAAAAATACTACAGCTGATAATCAAGAGGAATACATACTTTCTATCCACCATAAAGATGGATATCAAATAGATGTAGTTACAAAATTAGTCCCTATTTTTATTCAAAAGCATCTCTCAGGTGTATATGCAATTATGAAGCCACTCGAGAAATCTGAAAGAATCGAAAAAATGTTAAAAGAGAGCGAAAAACGATTGCGCACATTGATGGACTCAATGCCTGCCTTTGTCATCTTTAAAGATCATGAAGGGCGCTGGCTTGAAGCAAATGATTACGCACTTTCTTGCTTTGATTTTCATGATGTTCCTTATCACGGAAAAAAAGATAGTGAACTCGTTCAATATAATGAAGCGTACCGCGAAGCATTTTTACATTGTGAACAAATTGATGAACTCGCATGGCAACAAAAAAAAATTATTCATGGCGAAGAATTTATTATTCATAAAAGTACGTCCAACCTTATCTTGGATCTTTCAAAAGTTCCACTCTTCCATCCTGATGGCTCACGAAAAGGCCTTATTGTTATGGGCAGGGATGTTACTGAATTAAAGAAAACAGAAAAATTACTACGAAAATCTGAAAAATTAGCAGTAGTCGGACAACTAACAGCAGGAATCGCTCATGAAATCCGCAACCCGTTAACGGCCTTAAAGGGATTCTTAACATTATTGCAACCCGATATTAGCGAACAAAACAAATGGTATATAGATGTTATGCTAAGCGAAATTTCACAAATGGAATCCATTACAAGTCAATTTATGGCAATGTCTAAGCCACAAGTGTTATCTATTCATTCTCACCAAATCCAATCATTAATTGAAGAAGTAGTAACCTTTATTTTACCTACCGCCATCATGCATAGTACACATATTATTATGGATCATCTTTCGACTATGCCAGAAATTCAATGTGATGGTAATCAACTAAAGCAAGTCTTTATTAATGTACTTAAAAATGCGATTGAAGCCATGCCTCGCGGAGGAAATATTTTCATCCAAACAAAGCAAGTAGATGAGAATTTCATTTTAATCCGTATTATAGATGAGGGGTGTGGCATTCCAGAAGATCGTATTTCTCGTTTAGGAGAACCTTTTTATAGTTTGAAAGAAAAAGGAACTGGATTAGGCTTAATGATGTGCTACAAAATAATCGAAGAACATTACGGTAAACTTCAAATCTCAAGTGAGTTAAATAAAGGAACAACTGTAGATATTCGATTACCCATCTCACCGCTACCAAATAATAACGAAATGGAAAAAGAGTAAATAGATCTTTCTATTTACTCTTTTTATAGTAATTTACTAATATTTTATTCTGTCGCTTGCTCCAGTATTGTTTACATCTCATCAAATTCGTGATGTACAACTTTTTCAAATTCATTTGTTAGCAAGCTGACTATTATCATAGCTAGTAAACTTGACGAAAATCCTGGTACCATTTCATACATCATTTCTTTTAGACTTGGAATTTATACCCAAGCAATAACTGCCACAACACCAACGATCTAATGTTTCGCGCTATTTCTCTCACTTTTCACCTACTACTGGAAATAATTTCGATAACGGAATAACTCTACCTGTTTCATCTTTAAATACAATGTGATCCCTTGTTAAATGCCGTGGACTTTTCACCCCTGCCGCTGCTGATAACGCAAACAAACTATATCTCATGCTCACAATATAATTCATCACGCGCCACTTTTTTTCATTGTGGTCTAATGCCTTTTGATAATGTGGATTCGTTGTCGCAACCCCCGAAGGACATTGTCCGGAATGACACTGAAGTGCCATAATACATCCACTTGCCATCATAAATCCGCGCGCAGAATTTACTGCATCGGCACCAATTGCTAAGGCTATTGCTACTTTATCGGGTGTTACTAATTTTCCCGATGCAAAAACTTTCAACTTATCTCGAACATTAAAACGACAGGCTGTATCAACAAACGTAATGAGTGCTGGTATAAGTGGTATCCCCATACTATCTGCCATCGATTTATAAGTGGCACCAGAACCTCCTTCCGAGCCATCAATTGTAATAAAATCTGGATAAATATTTAATTCCTTCATCGTTTGTAATAACTCTTCTAGCGGTTTTTGTTGCCCGATAACTATTTTCATTCCAACTGGTTTATCACCTTTTTCTTGCAAATCATGAATAAAACGTAAGGCGTCTTTAGCATAATGTAAAAACGCAAAACGATTTGGCGAATTTATCGTTTCCCCTTCTTTTACTTTTCGAACAGCAGCTATTTTCCGATTCACTTTTTGTCCCTCTAAATGTCCACCGCGTATTTTTGCACCTTGCCCAAATTTCAGTTCGAATGCTTTAATATTCGGCTCTTTAGCTTTAACTACGAACTCATCCATTGAAAAATTCCCCTCTTCATCACGGTATCCAAATAAACCTGGACCGATTTGAGCAATAATATTTGCACCTGTTTGTATATGCTCTGGAATTACACCACCCTCACCTGTATTAATCCATGACCCCCCTGCCATTTTTGATCCATATCCTGTAGATAAAATATAATTTTCACCAATTGCACCATAAGAAGTAGCAGATGCCCCAAACATTCCATATATTTTCCATGGAAACTTACGATTCTCTCCAACTACAATTGCATCATCTTCTTCATATAGCCAAAGATTTGTTTCATCTGCAGTTAATTTTTCTTTTCTAGAAAACACACCTTCTTTATGAATTACATATTTTTTTGCAGCACGCTCTTCAGAAAGGTCCACATTGAGTTCTTCTGTAAGAACTGGAAATAGAGTGTTTGCAATATAATATCCAGATGCATCAAAATCCCGTTTCGAGCCAAAACCTAGAACTTCAGATCGATATTTTGCTAAAAACATTACACTTTGAAAATCATAACGTGAAAAAGGTTTTCCATCTGTATCATTATCAAACCAATATTGCCGAAATTCAGGCCCTATCTTCTCCAGTAAAAAACGCATCCTTCCTAGATACGGATGGAGTTTCAATATAGAATGATGTGTTCGTTTCTTAATAAAAAATGTAGCCATAAAAAAGATAATGAACAGCAAGATTAACAATAATAATATACTAATAATAACGAGTAGCGTTTCATTCATTTTCGCTTCCCCCCTATCATGCCATTCTCTTATATTTTTTGCTTACATAATAAAAGAAGAACACCTTATGTGCTCTTCTTTTATTATTATTCATATCAATGTAGCAAGATGCTGTTTTGCATCGTATTCCTCTAAACTTTCCCCGCGTTTAACACGATGAACAAAATCCGGATTAGAAATCAATGGTCTACCAAATGCTGCTACATCAATTGTTCCTTCTTGTAGTGCTTCTTCTGCCTCTTTTGGATTTAAATTCCCCACTCCTACAATTATACCATTCCAATATTTACGAACTAATTGATGTAAGTTTTTTCCGTCAGCTATAACTTGCATATAATTCATTGTGGAAGGGTGGATCATCGTTAGTCCTACTTCATGGAACATCTCTACGAAAGTTTGAATTGCCTCTTCAGGATCTTCCCACATATAGCTTGGATTATCACCTTTAAATGCAGAAAAACGAATAAGTGTTTTATCTGCACCAACTGCGCTTATAACAGCTTGTAATACTTCTTTCATAAACGTTAACCTTTGTTCTAAGTCTCCGCCATATTGATCCTTTCGATGATTCGCAATTTCATAAGCGAATTGATCAATTAAATACCCATGTGCCCCATGAATTTCTACCCCATCGAAGCCTGCTTCTATCGCATTCCTAGCAGCTTGCGCATACTGTTCGATAGTCTCTTGAATTTCTTCTATCGTCATCGCTTCTGGCTTATCAAAAGGCTTCCGAAAACGTGGGACATTTCCTTGAGCAGCAATCGCAGAAGGTGCTTGTGGTAAGAATCCACCTGTTAGTTCATGATGGCTCATACGTCCTACATGCCATATTTGCGCAATAATTGTTCCACCTTCTTTATGTACTGCATCTGTTACTAACTTCCAAGAATCAATTTGCTCCCCGGTATAAATACCTGGGACACCTGGATTCCCCTTCGCTCTTGGGCTAATTATAATTCCTTCCGTAATAATTAGACCAACACCATCTGCCGCACGTTTACGGTAATACTGGACTACGTCAGCTCCAACTACTCCTGTTTCATCATTAGCAAAACAACGCGTCATCGGTGCCATTGCCACGCGATTCCGAAGAGACCAAGCACCCATTTGAATTGGATCAAACAGCTTTGTCTCTTCAATATTTTGAAAAGATCCCCAATTGTTTATATTCGTGCCTTCATATATACTTGCTGCTTTACTATTTGAACTTGCCATCCTGTTTCCCCCTTAATTCAATATTATTTCAATAAATCATTAAAAAACTAACTATACACGCATCATAATTCCTCCTATATAACAACGTCAATTTACACGCCCTTATTGTAGAATATCCGTATATTAAACATCGATAATACCCATTTCTCCATAGCTGTACTCCTTTTTTACTTCTCAATTGATTATTGTTATGTAGATAAAATTAAAAATGGTTTCCTAATTAGGAAACCATTTTTATAGTTGACCATATGACGCTAGCAATTTATTTATCTTTTTTACGCAAAGAAGATAAATAATTACTATCTCCTCAGATGTGAAAAATTCTTAACGATAGAAGTGAGATTGATTAATTATTCTTCTAGAAATAATAACTTATATATACCTAAAACAATGAAAGCCCTACCTCTCTTTCATCCTTACGGCTCCTTGTCCGTGCCAGTGTGAATCAGGATTACAAAAATCAAGTAACTATTTTATCGAGTCATTTAATAAAATTTCGAACATTCGTAAAAGAAATTAAAAAATAAAAATGGATTAGATTGTAGAAATAACAAAAGAGGTTAATGCTCTAAAAGTGGTTTGAAAGAGTTGAATGTCTTTGAAATGATTGATTCTTTATAATTATATTCCCAAAAAATTCAAAATCTTTTTTTGGGATGTAATACATTATCTATAATGAACCTTAACAAAAGCTTTTCATTTGATTTTCTGTGATACCTTTAATCAATCCCAGTTCACTAATCAAAAATTCATGTGCGTTATCTAACATTTTCTTTTCGCTTGCATTAAGTGCTTTTTCTTTCTGCATACGCATTAAATCACGTACAACTTCAGCACCTTCTTGTATTTTACCCGTTTTTATTTTATCTGTGTTCACTTTATACCTTTGTTTCCACGTAAGTAATCTATCTGATTCTCCATGCTGAAAAATATCTATGATGCGTGTTAATGCCGTTATATCCGTAACTGGTCGTATATTTGAACTCAATATTTTTCCCGTAGGAATCATTACTTCCATATTACTGGCCGACATTTTTATGACATAATACTGTTGTTTTTCTCCTGAGATTTCCTTTTCTTCTATGGCTTTAATTATACCTGCTCCTTGCATTGGATAAACAATGTTATCGCCAATTTGAAACAAATAATCCACCTCCATATATGGTAACCTTCTCAAGCTTAACATACATTTATTTTTTTAGCAAAATTTTTATAATATCACAAAATTATTTTTCGCGTCAACTTATTTCCTCTTGAAAAATAAGATTGAGAAATAATAATAATAATTCAATAAAAACAACTTCCCATTACTAGCAAAACAAAGTTCAATTTGCGAAAAACACTATCCTTTTTATTCTACAATTCCTTTATCAGAAACCTCTATGCATTTCGGGTTCAAAACTCTAATTCACCACCTAAATAATGCATTATATTAATCAGGGGATGTATATGGTGATCATTGTTCTTTGTCTACTTGCATTCTGAAATCTCGGTTAAAACGTAGATTCGTTTTTCCTTATACAAAACCAGTTTACTCTTGTATCTTTTCTTGTGTGGTACTTCTATTTTTTGACATACTTTTATTCCCATCCTTGCAAGAGTTCTTATAAATACTTAACTAGTTTGTGTTACTATTATAGGAAATGAGGTCATTTAGAAATCTTATAAAACAAAAAGTACACCACTACATATAAGAGTGATGTACCATTTTCAATATAATGTGCAACAGGATAGACAAGATATTAGCTTTAAAAACCTTCATATGCTATCACTTATCTTTACTATTACAGATTAGGAAAGACTTTTTTTCCTATATACTAACCTGCTTACTAACCGCTTCCCTTGCTAATAGGAAACTCATAATAACTTGTGCAGCTACACGACTCGTCATATCCCTAAAATCAAGTGTTGGGTCAATTTCTACAATGTCCATACCCTGAACAAGTGGTTCTTGACCAAGTGTCGTAATCGCATCGAGTAAAGTCGTACTATCCATACCACCTGGGCCAATTGCTGGACAACCTGGGGCAAATGCTTGATCTAATACGTCCATATCGACAGAAACATAAATAGCTGTAACTCCTTGTCTACGTAAACTCTCAATGCTTTCTGTAATGATATCTTTAATCGCTACCTCGCGAACATGTTTCATTGTATATACTGTGACACCATGTTCTTTTGCATACTCATGATACGTACGAGCATTGGAAAAATTACGAATACCAATTTGAACAAGCTGTTTTCCTATAATCACATCATTCTCTAGTAAGCTACGAAATGGTGTTCCATTAGACGGTCCTCCGTCTTCTAAATTACGCAAATCATGATGTGCATCGAATTGAATAATGCCAACTTTCCCTTTACTACTTGCAAAACCACTTATACTAGGAAAACTAATGGAATGATCTCCTCCAAGAATAATTGGTACCATTTGTGGATTCAATTTCGTCAAACTGCCGAGCGTTTTAGCAATACGAGCATGACTTTCTTTTATGTCTGTAACATGCATGGTAATATCACCACAATCATACAAGACACTTTCTTTCATATCATGCTCTTCTGTAATCGCATATGTGCTATATGCATCTAGCATTGCGCGAATGGTTTTCGGCGCAAAACATGCACCAGAATGACTAATAGACGGCTTAGAAAGCGGTGCGCCAATTAATGCTGCACCAAAGATTTCTTCTCCCTCTTCCCAGCCTTTAATCATATCACTCCATTTCGTTACTTCACGATCAATAAACTTTGCATTTTTCTTTAAATAGTGGCCTTGCTCCACGTTTTGTCACCTCTTGTATATGCAAGATTACCATTCTTCCATACTGTATTTACATGACTCACACCATAATGATATGGTACATACGCATAATTATATGCATCCCATAAAACTAGGTCAGCCTTACGTCCAACACGAATTTTCCCAGCAACATCGCCGCGATTGATCGCATACGCTGAGTTAACTGTTACAGCATTCCAGACTTCTTCTGGTGTCATTTTCAATTTCAACATCGCAATGCTCATAATAAGTTGAATATTTTCAGTTGGGCAACTACCTGGATTAAAATCTGTCGCTAACGCAACCGCTACACCTTCATCAATCATTTTACGCCCACGTGCAAAGCTTTCTTTATTTAAGTAGAAAGTCGTTCCTGGGAGTAACGTTGCAACTGTATTGGAATTCGCTAGCATTTCAATCCCTTTATCTGATGCTCCAACTAAATGGTCCGCTGATGCCGCACCAATTTCTGCGGCAGCTTCTGCACCGCCAAGTGGATCAATTTCATCTGCATGAATCTTCACATCAAATCCAAGTTCTTTTGCTTTTAATAAAAAGTCTTTCGATTCTTCTACAGAGAATACCCCTGTTTCACAGAAAATATCAACAAACTCAGCTAATTGTTTTTCTTTCATCTCTGGTAATAACTCTAACATCCATTGTAAAAACTCTTTTGATTTTCCTTTATACTCTTTTGGAACTGCATGTGCTCCTAAGAATGTTGAAACTAAATCAATTGGATGCTCTTTTTGCAATTGTGCCGTCGCTTCTAATTGTTTCCACTCTGTTTCATCGTCCAATCCATAGCCACTCTTTGCTTCCACTGTCGTAACACCAAATGACAACATGCGATCTAAATGAAACTTCGCCTTTTGTACGAGCTCTTCTTTCGACGCTTGTTTTGTTGCATTCACAGTTGACAGAATACCGCCGCCTTGCTCTAAAATTTCTAAATACGGCACTCCCTGTAATTTAAGAGCAATTTCATTTTCACGAGATCCACCAAATACAAGGTGCGTATGCGGATCAACAAGCCCTGGAGAAACCATTTTCCCTTCGCAATCGATGGTTTCTTTTGCTTGCAACCCTTTTGCTTCTTCCGCTGTGCCAATGAAAGTAACAATACCATTTTCAATACCCACTGCACCATTTTCGATAACAGGAAGCGTGTTCATCGCTTCCTGTCTTAACAAGCCATCTTCTTGATCCATTGTTAGCAATTGACCGATATTCGTTAGTAAAATGTCCAGCATGTTTCTTCCTCCTTATTTCATCATTGGAATGTTAACGTCTTTTTCTTTTGCTGTTTCAACAGCTAAGTCATACCCTGCGTCAACGTGGCGAACAACTCCCATTCCAGGATCAGAAGTTAATACGCGTTCAATGCGTTTTCCCGCTGCTTCTGTTCCGTCTGCAACAATAACCATTCCAGCGTGAAGTGAATACCCCATACCAACGCCACCACCGTGGTGAACAGATACCCAGCTTGCACCATTAACACTATTGATTAATGCATTTAAAATTGGCCAATCCGCTACTGCATCACTGCCATCTTTCATTGCTTCTGTTTCACGGTTCGGTGAAGCTACAGATCCACAATCTAAATGATCACGACCGATAACGATTGGTGCTGATAATTCACCGTTTGCAACCATTTCATTGATAATACGCCCGAATTTTGCACGCTCTCCGTAACCAAGCCAACAAATACGTGATGGAAGACCTTGGAACTCAACTTGCTGACGTGCCATACGAATCCAGTTACATAAATGCTCATTATCAGCAAATTCACGTAAAATTACTTCATCTGTTTTATAAATATCTTCTGGATCACCAGAAAGTGCTACCCAGCGGAATGGTCCTTTTCCTTCACAGAATAATGGACGAATAAATGCTGGAACGAATCCTGGGAAATCAAATGCATTTTTTAACCCTTCATCAAAAGCAACTTGGCGAATGTTATTACCATAATCAAATGTAATTGCACCTTTTTGTTGCATTGCAAGCATTGCTTCTACATGTTTTTTCATGCTTTCTTTTGATAATTGTACGTAGCGTTCTGGATCTTCTTCACGAAGTTTTGCCGCTTCATCTAATGAATAGCTTACTGGAACATAACCATTTAATGGATCATGTGCAGACGTTTGATCTGTCACTAAGTCTGGTGTAATATCACGTTTCACAAGCTCTGGTAAAATTTCTGCGGCATTTCCTAATAGTCCAATTGAAATTGGTTCTTTCTTCTCTTTATATTCTTTCGCAACAGCTAGTGCCTCTTCTAAAGATTCTGTGTACATATCACAATACCTTTTTTCAATACGGCGATCGATGCTGCGCTTATCTACATCAATAGCAATGACTACCCCACCGTTCATCGTAACAGCAAGAGGTTGTGCACCACCCATACCACCTAAACCAGCTGTAAGTGTTAATGTACCTTTTAATGAGCCACCAAAATGTTGGCGTGCTGCCTCTCCAAACGTTTCATATGTTCCTTGTAAAATTCCTTGTGTGCCAATATAAATCCAGCTACCAGCTGTCATTTGTCCATACATCATAAGACCCTTTTTCTCAAGTTCACGGAAGTGATCCCAATTTGCCCACTTTGGTACTAAGTTTGAATTTGCTAGAAGAACGCGTGGTGCATCTTCATGTGATTTAAAAATTGCAACTGGTTTACCAGATTGAACAAGTAATGTTTCATCACTCTCTAATGTTTTTAACGAATCAACAATTGCATGATAGCTATCCCAGTTACGAGCTGCACGACCAATGCCGCCATATACAACTAATTCTTCTGGCTTTTCAGCTACTTCAGGATCTAAATTATTCATTAACATACGGAGGGCTGCTTCTTGAATCCAGCCCTTAGTTTGTAATTCTGTTCCTCTTGGCGCGCGAATTGTTTGTTTTACGTTTTCCATTTTAATCTCTCCCTTTTCCCTTTTTATAGTGTTGCATTTGCATCCAATCGTTCTAATGTAAAGCGACTTGTTTTTAACCAATGTGCAATATTTTCAATATCTGTTGAGAAAATACGGTCATTTGTAATTGACGGTACTTGCTGACGTCCTTGGTGATAAAACGCTTTCGTTACTGTACTCATCTCTTCAATACCACGATATTCCGCCGCTTGCATTGCACAAATCATTTCAATTGCAAGAACGCGTCTTACATTTTGAATGATTTGATGTGCATGACGTGAAGCAATTGTTCCCATACTCACATGATCTTCTTGGTTAGCTGATGATGGAATCGAATCAACACTTGCTGGATGAGCTAGCGTTTTATTTTCTGAAACAAGTGAAGCTGCCGCATATTGCATAATCATTGCACCAGACTGGAGTCCTGGCTCCGGGCTTAAAAATGGTGGTAAATCATTTAACTGCGGGTTCACAAGACGTTCAATACGGCGTTCAGAAATATTCGCAAGTTCTGCCATCCCGACCTTCAAAAAGTCCATTGCAAACGCAATTGGTTGTCCGTGGAAGTTCCCACCAGAAATTACTTTTTCTCCTCCATCAAAAATAAGTGGATTATCTGTTGCTGCGTTCATTTCAATTTCTAATTTTTCTTTAACATAATTTAAAACTTGCCAAGAAGCACCATGTACCTGCGGGATACAGCGAAGTGAGTATGCATCTTGTACACGAAGCTCCCCTTGCTTTGTTACAAGTTTACTATCTTGAAGTACATCGCGAATACGCTTTGCAACTTCCACTTGTTCTTTATAGCCACGTGCTTTATGCACATTTTCATCAAATGCATCGATAATGCCGCGCAATCCTTCAATTGTCATTGAAGCAATTAATTCTGATTGATAAGCAATCGCTTCAGCTTCGATATAAGAAAGGATTCCTTGCGCTGTCATCGCTTGCGTACCATTGATTAACGCAAGCCCTTCTTTCGCTTCTAATTCGATTGGCTCTAGTCCTTCTTCTGTCAGAGCTACCATCGCATGAACGCGTTTCCCCTTATAGAACACTTCACCTTCTCCCAATAGAACAAGAGCAAGATGGGATAATGGAGCTAAATCACCGCTCGCGCCTAATGAACCTTGCTGCGGGACAACTGGATGAATTTTACGATTTACAAACTCTAACAGCCTATTTACAACAAGTGGACGAACACCAGATACACCTTTTAACATCGTATTAGCGCGTAAAATCAACATTCCTCGCGATACTTCTTCAGGGAATGGATCGCCAATTCCGCATGCATGTGATTGAATTAAGTTATGTTGAAGTGCCTTTACATCATCTTTCTGAATGAGTACATCACTAAACTTTCCAAACCCAGTTGTAATACCGTAAACAACTTTTCCATCCTCTACGATTTTTTCTACAACTTCACGGCACTCAGCCACTTTTTTCATGCTGTTTGAGCAAGCTGTTACCCCTTCCCCTTCAAACAACAAACGTTTCATTTCTTCTACTGTCAATGAATGTCCTGTTAACGTAATCATCCTTTTTCCTCCTTAAAAGAGCAAAAGGGGACCTTACCTTTTTAAGACAGACTTCTGTCCCAAAAAGCAAGGCCCCCTTCTAACTAATAGACTATGGGCAAATCATATGTGATTAATTCCTAAACCAATCGCCTCATGCTCAGATCCTTTTACAGGCGCACCTATCGTTCCATAAAGTGCAACAGCAAGCCATTCGCCTTCTTTTTTCCCGTCGTATGGTGTACCGCGCACAATTGCAAACCGAAGACCTACCGTACGAAGAACGTCTGCTAACTGAATTTGACCTCTCGTCACTCCGTACAAAGCTTCCATGATTGCATGATAAAGTGCATGCGTTTCTCTGTAAACGTCTGTTTCAATAACTTGGTTGCTTTTAGCCGCTGTTTCCATTGCTGCGACAACCTTTTGCGAATTCATAGAACCAACTTTCCCAGTACAATATTTCCAACCTTTTGGAATGGATAATACAGGGCTTTCATTCTCGTCCGCAAGCGCCAACAACATGGCCATACGACCAATTCGATGTGTTCCTTGAAGAAGCATGTGACTCTCTCATTTCTTGTGAATTGTTTGAATATTACTTAATTTAAGAATATATGAAAACGGTTTAATCGTCAATAGTTTAAACGATTATTTGAATGATTTTTTTCAATACTCTGTTACCATTGTGTACACACTTTATTTACAGAAAATTCTAAAGCGTGCTATAGTCTCACTAACAGCTGTAAGGGGGACCAAAAATTGGTTAAGAGAAAAGATATTCACTTTCGAATTGACGAAAGATTACTAGAAAGATTTGAAGCAACACTTCATTATGAAGGCCTAAATAAAACAGATGTTTTAACACATGCTATTCAGCAATTTTGCATAAAGGTGGAATCAGAAAAAATGAATGACGTAAAAAGACAATACGCTGTAAGTAATCATCTTCAAACACGGATTGATACCCATAAAAAATATGAAGAAAAACGAGTAGACTTAGATGCAGTTGTAATTGAGCATTTACAATTACAAGGAACAGAAAAGATATTAGAGGTTGGATGCGCTAACGGGAAATTCCTTGCACTGCTACAAAAAAACGGTCATATGGGACATCTCACTGGTCTGGATCAATCTACAGCTATGCTGCGAGAAGCTGCTATGAATGCAGCACAGCAACATGTAAATATTGAATGGAAACTTGGAGACGCTACCAAACTTCCTTTCCCAGCTGATTCTTATGATTGGATCATCGCAAGACATATGCTGTATCACATGACGGATGTTGAAAAAACAATTCAAAGATTCCATAAAGTAATTTTTCCTGAAGGCAGGTTCCTAGCCACGACAAATTCCAAAATCTCATTACCCCGTATGGATGAGATTTGTAACAAAATGTTAGTCGCATTCGATTTACCCGAAAATTCACCATCAGCTTCTCCATTTTGTTTAGAAAACGGAAAACAATTATTACAATCTGTTTTTCAAACTGTGGAGGAAACAGTTATTCATAATGCACTTCTATTTCATCACGCTACACCTATCGTTAACTATATCTCTAGTATGTTTCCATCTTTAAACATACCTGATGACATTCATCTTCATTCAGAAATGAAAGAATGGCTGACCATTGAAATAGAAAATGAATTATCTCTTCATGGTGGAGTATGGCGTGATCCAAAAACACTTGCTATTTATCGGTGTACAAAATAAGTTTGAATCTACTTTATAACAAATTCTTCAAATTTATCTTAGGTTGATGTTGATATGGCGATACCCTAAGAAGAAAATTACATATTATAAATATAACAATAGACAAAAATACAAGAGGTGAAACTGTTGGCTATAAAACAAAAGAAAATTAAGCTGGTAATTGGTGCAGGGGAATATAATAATAATCCTGGCTGGTTACATACGAATGAGGAAGAATTGAATTTATTAAAAAGGGAAGATTGGATAAAAAGGTTTGATCCTAATTCTTTAGCGGTAATTTTAGCGGAGCATGTATGGGAACATTTATCATATGAAGAAGGCATAGAAGCGGCGAAAGTATGTTATGAATTTTTAAAGCATGGTGGTTATATTCGATGCGCCGTTCCTGATGCATTTTTCCCAGATGAAGAATACCAAGAGGGTGTACAAGTTGGGGGACCTGGACCTAAAGACCATCCCGCAGCTAGTCATAAAATAGTTCATAATTATGAAACTTTAAGGAAAATGTTTGAAACTGTTGGATTCGAAGTGAAATTACTTGAATATTGTGATGAAGAGGGGAATTTTCATTACAATGAGTGGGATGGAGCCGATGGGGTTATTTTTCGTTCAAAAAAATATGATCCACGAAATCAAGGGGATAAACTTGTTTTTCCATCGTTAATTATAGATGCAATAAAGTCTTAGTTATTAAGCTAAACAGGTGCTTTTCTTGAAGAAAAGCTTTAAAGTCAATCTCCAATAGGAGATTGACTTTTTTAGTATCATAATGGCCTCCATCTCCTCACATGAATTTACTAGAATACCATTAGAAGCGTTGAATTAATATGACCTTTCACTCTATATTAAAGCCCTTGTTTAAGAGCAATTTCTTCATATGCTTTTCTCCTTCACCCATTTCATGAAATATACCTCTGTTGCCTCTACTGTCACTTCATCAGTATTCACATATGTAACCGGAAATTGTTTATACCATTGTTTTTCTATTTCTACTAATTCTAGCTGTTTTTCAAACGTACTGCGTCTTCTCGTATTATCATTCTTCTTTCTCTCTTGCAATATCTTTTTAGAAACATCCAAATAAAAAATCGCATCTGAACGGCATCTTCTTAATTTATACAATTCATCTTTTAGTTCGTTTTCGATATCCCAATCCATCCCTATCAATTTCGGAAAATATATTGTATAAAATTCAATATCTTCTGAACCACGATCAAATATCACAATACGCCCTCGCGCATTCTGAATTTCTTTTATTTTTGCTTCAATAAACATCCTTTGATTTGTAATAAATCCCTCTTTTGTGTAAATATCCAAATTTAAATTTTTTCTTTTTTCTACAATTCCATAAGGGTTTTCATACAATATTGGGAATCCATGCTTTTTTAATCTTCTTGCTAACGTTGTTTTTCCGCTTGCCATTGGTCCTTGAAGTGAAATTATATACGTCATTTCTTTTACCCTTTCCCACTAAAATAAACCTCTTTTTTACAATAAACGGAATTTTATAAACTATCAACAAAATACTCCCTACCTTGTTTCCTATTTCTATCTAGCTTATAATAAAAAACAGAGATGATTATGGACGCCTTTTATGTAAGCTTGGAAATCCAAGCTTACATTATTTTTTGCTTTCCCTTTTATTAGAAACAGGGTATACTAGATTGGAACATACGTTCTGAATAATTACATATAGTAAGGAGATAGAACAAATGGTATACGATACAAAAGTAATTTCTTGGAACGAATCTTTAAAACAACTACAACGTCGCTATACAAATCAAGCAGTAGATCGAAAACAATTTGAAGATGTTGAACTCATGGAGTTTTTCCGCGATAACGACTACATTTCTCTTCCTACACATATTAGCGGCCTATCAACAAAACGTTTTACTTCTTACTCTATTTTCACAACTGAAGATAAAGATCGTAAAGTCGGCACACTTATTATTGAATATTTAGAAGATGATAATGGCCTATTACGTGTTGAACAACTATACTTCGTTTAATTCAGAACGCTTGGTCAAAATGGCCAAGCGTTCTTGCTTTCTATCAATTTCACCGATTATAATACTAGTAAAGGAAAACTGCTATCGCAAAGGGGGGATACACTTGCTCGAAGGATGGTTTAGTTGGTTTATTGTTACTTGGACTGTTATTTTACTAGGCCTTATGTCTATTGGTGGATATTTCATGTTCCGAAAATTCTTAAAACGCCTACCGAAAGAAGACGGCATGTCTATTTTAGATTGGGAACAACACTATATCGATCACACACGGCATTTATGGGATGATGAGCAAAAACAATTATTAGAAGAACTTGTAAGTCCGGTCCCTGAACTTTTCCGCGATGTCGCAAGATCTAAAATTGCTGGTAAAATCGGAGAGCTAGCGTTAAAAGAAAAAGCCACAAAAATAACTGAAGATTTAATTATTAAAGGATATATTGTAGCAACTCCAAAACGAGATCATAAGTTTTTAATTAAAAAATTACAAGAAAAGCAAATTGACTATTCCCGTTATCAATCACTGCTGGCTAATTGACCTCCCCCTACCTTCACTTCGCTTAGAGGAGGGGAACTTCTCGGTTAACATAATAAAAAACCTCAAGGAATCTTGAGGTTTTTTACGTTAATTTCATATCTTTCTCATTATAAAATCCATCTTCTTTTTCCATTTCCTTTTGCAATTTCGTGAATGAGCGATACATTGCGATTCTCCAAGATACAATCATTGCAAAAGCAAGTAAGAAGAACATACCACTTAGTTGCCCTAAATCAAGCGATTGACTTAAATATGTTTTAAAGACAATACGTACCACGAGCAAACCAATTAAAATAAATACGAAAGCTTTGGAGCGTTTTAAATAAATTTCTTGTCCACGCACTTCAAATTTAGATGTTTTAATAAGAAAAATTGAGAAAAACAAACCTACACCGATTGCTTCTAACATTTCTGCTGGCGTTAGGCGAAATTCCGGAAAAATGTACATCAATGCTCCCGTACTCATAAAAAATGGTGGGAGAATGATTTTTTTCAATGTTGCAGGTTTCTTCGCTGCTTTTAAACGAATGAACATCGCACCAACAGCCATACAAACGGCAACAATACTCGACAAAAGAACTATGTTCATACTTTCTCATCCTTTTTTGTGGCAATATGAAAATCTAGTTTCATTATATGCTTTTCTGTTAGTATTTCCAACATTTTCACAGGATAATACTAAAAACCGGTGAAACCACCAAATAAACTTGAGAAATACGCTATAATTTTTGTCATCCAATTAAAGTATAAGAATATACCCATAACAATCATGATATATCCGCCTACTTTCACAAACGTTCCACTATGTCGTTTAATCCAAGACATTTTCGTAATAAAAAATGAAAGTATAAAAAATGGTATTGCAAACCCAAGTATGTAAGCAATCATATATAGCATTGCTGATTCTGGATTCGTAGTAGCCAGTCCAATTACAGCTACTAAAATGGGTCCTGTACAAGGTGTCCAGCCAGCAGCAAATGCCAAGCCAATTAAAATAGATCCAATATAACCACTAGGACGACTTTTAAATGTAAATTTTCGATCTTGCATTAAAAACTTCGGTTTAAATACCCCCACAATTACAAGTCCAAATACAATGATGAATAGTGCCCCTAACTGTCTGATTAAATCTTTATAATCTTGGAAAAATGATCCGATAAAACTCGTACCAAAACCAATTGCGATAAAGACAATTGAAAATCCAAGTAAGAAAAACGCCGTATGTATCATACTTCTTTTACGAAGCATCGCATTTTCTTCTTTTAATTCAGAAACTGACATTCCCGTTATGTAAGATAAAAATGCTGGATAAAGCGGTAAGCAACAAGGGGAAATAAATGATAAGAATCCCGCACCAAACGCTAAAAAAATATTAATATCTTGCATCGTTTCACTCCTCTCTTCTACAATATTGTAGCAAAAATGAAAGAAAATACTATGTACAATTCATGAATTCACTATTTACAACATTTTAATAAGAAAAAATAGCTGCACACTGCTATATAAATACAAATTAAAAAACCGAAATAAAATCCTTCTTTTTAGGTGGGAGAGAGCATCCCGCCATGCATAGAAGCGGTCAGATCCTTTTCCTGCCCCATGCCAAGTGAAAACAAAAAGAGAAAACAAGTAGCAGTCACCTTTTGTTATCCATAACCATGGCTTATATGTCGAAAAATCAAAATAGATTTATATATTCTTTCTGAAGCGGTTTCATTTTCCTTCTATTATAAATATATTCTGTCATTCATTAACATATCAAAGCTTTTTCTAAACAACAAATCATTTGTATGCTTTCCCCCTATACGCTAGGTATTTCCTGTGAAAAATATTTTTTTTCAAATGATAACTTTATACAACTCGTTCCCTATCTTACAATACTTCTATAATTATAAATTTCAAGATTATGCATAAATATCATACTTTTATTATTACGCTATAAAATGTCACACTTTTCTTTCATTTGACCCTTCATTTTTAATTTTGTATACTTCCATCTAGTTATATATGTCCGTTTTGGAACAACTTAATATATAGGATGGGAGGAATTTTCATGCTTCGTTATTCTCTTTTAGTTTTATTAGGAGCATGTAGCTATGGAATTTTAGCTATCTTTGTTAAACTTGCATACGCAGAAGGTTTTTCACTTGGAGAAGTAATTGGTAGTCAATATTTGTTCGGTTGGTTTATTTTACTTGGAATTACTCTTCTTTTTTCTAGACACCGCGTTCCACTTAAACAAATGCTTATTTTATTTGTCGCTGGAACATCAGCTAGTTTTACCGGTATCTTTTATTATGCTTCACTGAAAACTGTACCGGCATCTATTGCCATTATACTATTATTCCAATTCGTTTGGGTTGGCATTATCATTGAAGCTGTAGCAACAAAAACATTACCGTCAAGAGAAAAAGTCATTTCTGTTCTCTTTTTACTTGCGGGTACATTCTTATCGAGCGGATTATTAGAAAAATCAGCAGGTGACTTCGATACAACTGGAATCATATTAGGTTTACTATCTGCTGTTACATTTGCAACCTACATTTTTGTAAGTGGTAAGGTCGCTGTCGAAGTGCCCTCATTACCAAGAGGCGTCCTCTTAATGGCTGGCGCTTTAACTTTAGTAATGGTAGTATTCCCACCAACATTTATTTTTAATGGGGCTATTTCACAAGGACTTTGGAAATACGGTTTAGGATTAGGAACATTCAGTATTGTTATTCCATCAATCGCCTTTACAATCGGAATTCCAAAAATCGGTTCCGGCCTAGCCACTATTCTTGGTGCAGCCGAATTACCTGTTACAACAATTATGTCTGTATTCGTTTTAAAAGAAGCGGTACTCTCTTCTCAATGGCTTGGTGTATCACTTATCTTGGTTGGTATTGCAATTCCACAAATTGCATATGCAATGCGCGGACGATATCGAAAACATCATACACATAAGAAAGTTGCTGCATAAGCGAAAAGAGGCTTCTCATTTGAGAAACCTCTTTTTTAGTATATCTTGTATTTATGAATTCCTTGTAAATAATAACATGTGAAAAATTTCAAAATTAATTTAAGGGATATTTTTCTCTTACAGATTCATTAAAAACACTAAACTCCTATATAATTACTAATGAATGGATTTTTTATTTTAATATACTTAAAATATAAATTGAAGTTTATCCTGAGAAAGAAGGCAAAATAGATGAAACCCATCACAAATCAATTAACAGAGAAGCTAATCTCCATCCGCCGTCATTTACATCAATATCCAGAACTATCTTATGAAGAAACAGAAACAACAAAAGCGATACAGAACTGGTTAAACGAAGCTAACATCACAATTATTAGTTCTAATTTAAAAACTGGCGTAATCGCAGAAGTTTCCGGTGATAAGAATGGACCAATTATTGTGCTCCGTGCTGATATTGATGCTCTTCCTATACATGAAGAAACTAATTTATCTTATGCTTCTAAAAATCCTGGTAAAATGCATGCATGTGGACATGATTTTCACACAGCATCTATTCTCGGCGCTGCCTACTTATTAAAAGAAAATGAATCTTCACTTAACGGAACTGTTAGATTCATATTCCAAGCTGCTGAAGAAAGCGGAGACGGAGCATGCAAAGTAATAGAAGCTGGTCATTTAGAAAACGTACAAGCCATTTTTGGTATGCACAATAAGCCCGATTTACCAGTTGGTACAATTGGTATAAAAGATGGACCACTTATGGCCGGCGTTGATCGTTTTGAGATTGAAATACAAGGAGTTGGAACACATGCAGCTGTACCTGATGCTGGTGTTGATCCAATTGTTGCCTCTTCTCAAATTGTTATGGCACTACAAACAATTGTAAGCCGAAATGTAAGCTCTTTTCATAACGCTGTCGTGAGTGTAACAAACATTCATTCAGGAAATACATGGAACGTTATCCCTGAAAAAGCAACTTTAGAAGGAACCGTTCGTACATTCCAACCTGAAACACGCCAAAGAATACCAGAACTGATGGAACGTATTATTAAAGGGGTTTCTGATGCACTAGGTGTTGAAACGAAATTGCATTGGTATCCAGGTCCTCCTGCCGTTCATAACGATATAAAACTTACAGAATTATCTACCCATATTGCTCAAGTAATGGGCCTCCAAATTATTTCACCAAAACCTTCTATGGCAGGAGAAGATTTTTCATTTTATCAACAAAACATACCTGGTTCATTCGTCTTTATGGGAACAGCTGGGACACAAGAATGGCATCACCCTGCTTTTACATTAGATGAAGGAGCATTACCTATAAGCGCACAATATTTTGCTTTATTAGCTCAAGAAGCTATTAACAAATTACGATAAAAAAGCCGTTAAGATCATTCTTCTTAACGGTTTTTCCATCTATTATTATGTTAAATCGCGCTTTGAAAATACAGTATAGGAAATACCTAGGAAAACAAGTAAATAAATCATCAGAATACAAGAGGCAAATGGGAATGTTATCCCTGAAACTAAGCTTCCATGTTGTAATATTCCATATAAATCTGTATTTGCCGGTAATAAAAATTTCATCCATTCATATCTAGATGCTGGCATTAAAATGATTCCACCAGATAATGCCACAAATAAAGAAATACCTATTGCACCCCCACTTGATCTTGTTAGAACAGAAATCATAAAAGCAAGTGCTGCATACACAAGAGTTGGTAGCCATTCTAATAGATAATACTGGCTCACATCACCAAAGATATTCCGCTCAATAATACTACCATTTTGTACAATAAATTCCGTCCATGCTGGCTGTTGAAACTTATAAATAACAAACCCACATAACAGTGAGAAAAGCATATTAAATATAAATAGTAATCCAGAAAAAATAACAATCGCAACATATTTCGCTGTTAAAATTTTAAATCGATTCGCCGGGCGAATCATTAAGAATTTATAAGTTCCCCAGTTGTACTCATTTGCAAAAATTGTACTAGCATATACAAGAATAAATGGTAATAAAATCGGAAAAACAATTAATCCGGTATCTCTCATAAAAGTTAGAGGTGAAGCATCTGCAGGTGGTGTATTCGTATCTAAGTGCTTCATTTTAAGCTGATACTCTTTAACAAGCTCATCTCCTGATTTTTGATTGATAATATCCTGTTTTGTACTCCCAAGTTTTTTTTCAATTTCTGCCGTTCGCTCCGTATACTCTGTTTTCCAATCTCCTGATAAAGACGGAAAGTATTTAACAGAAACCCATCCTAAACCAATAACTAAAATTGCAATAACAACAAACGGTATCATTGTTCGCTTTCGCTTAAAGATTTTATACAGTTCGTTATAAACTAAATTAAACAATATCCTTGCCTCCTGTTAATTCTAAAAACTTCTCTTCTAATGTTTTTCTTTCTTCATAAACACGATAAATACGAATACTTTTTTCTGTTAATGTACGAATCACATTTGGAATTTCTTCATTTTCCACAGTAAGAATCAATTCATTATCTTGAATTACAGCATCATACGTTAAAAGATCCGCTGCCCGCTTCACATCATCAACACGTATATGAATCGTCTCCATTTCCAAACTTCCATCTCGTTGAATACTTTGCGTCGTTACATATTCTCCATGTTGAATGATAATGACGCGATCACACATTAATTCAACTTCAGATAATAAATGACTCGATACAAGAACGGCCTTTCCTTGTTCATGTGCAATTTTCTTTATATACATACGCATCTCATGGATACCATTTGGATCTAACCCATTTGTTGGTTCATCTAAAATAAGTACATCCGGGTTATGTATAAGTGCTTGTGCAATTCCTAAGCGTTGCCTCATACCAAGTGAATATGCTTTTACTTTTCGGTCAATAACCTGTCCCATACCTAGTAATTGGACAACTTCATCAATACGGTCTTCTGTAACGTTACTATTCATACGCCCAAAATATGTCAAATTTTCATAACCACTTAAAAAAGGATAGAATTCTGGATTTTCGATTACAGCACCAATTTTTGCAGCTGTACTTTCAAATTGCTGTTTTACAGATTGACCATCTATCCAGACTTCACCTTCCGTCATGCGAATCATACCAACCATCATTCGCATTAATGTTGTTTTCCCGGCACCGTTTGGCCCTAATAAACCAACAACTTCGCCTTTCTTTACTTCAAAACTTATATTTTCTACTAATGTCTTTGAGCCGATTCGCTTTGTTAGTTGTTCTACTCTCACTATAGATTGTTTATTTACCATTTTATACAACCTTTCTCTCTAACACTTTTTTCAGTTCTTTACACTGTATCATGATTATTTTCTGCTGTAAAACGAACAAAAAGACATGATGCCTCATGCCTTTTCCTCGACTTTATTTAATTGTTCATATTTAAATTCTTGAATAAATTTATAACATTGCCATATTGATAATAAGATGATTATAACGATCAACACTGTCGTTACTGATACTGCGTATAACGTAATCGGTGCGCTATTTATTCCATGAACTCCTATTAACTTTATAAAAATCACTGTAAATAATTTCAAAAACAGCATCCCATGAATAAAACCAAAAAGAATCGCTCCACCGTAAATCAAAAACTGCTCCTGACATAACAAACAAAATATTTTTCTTTTTTTCATACCGGCAGTTTCATACAACAGTAATTCTTGTTTCCTATTTTTTAAAAATCTTTTTGTCATTTTGTATGCAACAGCAGTGCATACAAAAAACAACAGTACTTCCCCATAATATAGTGTAGCTAACAAAAACGGTATATGCTGTATTTTTTCTATTACCGCTTCATTAGATCGGATAGATATAATGAAAAAATATAGCATTGTACTCATTGCAATCCATATAAATTGCTTTAATCGTTGGGCAGCATAGTTTTGTATATTTTTCTTTGCTAACCGAAATAAAGACATAATTGATTCCCCTACCTTACTTCTTAACGTCCAGTATTCCATACTACTAGTGTATAAAAATATGACTTTTTTAACATCGAACTACAATCGGAGTCTCTACTAGGTCTTAAGTCGCAGAAAAATGACTTTATGTCTAAGGTTACATTGAAATAGAAGAATTCCCATAAAAATCTAATATATTAATATTGGGGGATTAAATGAAAAAAACACTACTTCTCAGCATCATTTTATTGAGTACTTCTCTTAGTAGTTGCGGCGTCCAACAAAATATAAACTCGTACACAACTGTAAAACCATATAATTTATCAGAAAAAGAAACTGCGCTTTTGCAATTATTACCCTTACAACAAGGACATGTCTCTTTTTATGAAGTTACCATTCCTCATAAACAAGCTGAAATATTTACAAATATTGAATATTACCAGAATGGAGAAAAGGTAAAAGATATGGGTGGGTTTTCTTCTTCCGACTTTAAAGACAAAAAAATAAGATTAGCCGTTGGTCAACAAATGTTTCAACATACGAACAACGAGACTTGGCAATGGTTCATGGGTATTGACGATAGTTCAATGACTGTTTCTGAAAATAGCTTACCTAATATTAATGGGTCTGCATTTGAAGAAATTAGCAGCTCTAAAAAAATAGAATATAATAAAAGAACAGTTCTTGCTGCTTGGATAAAAACAAATAAAAATCATATATCTTCACTCTCTATAGAAGATGAAAGCTCACGCCAACGATTAATTCAAGAAAATGAACATGTCTACTTATTCATTATTGAAATAAAAAGAGGAGATGCATCACAATAGCATCTCCTCTTTTATCACATTTCTGTCACCTTACTTATCATTTTCAACTTCAATTCGTTTTTTTTCTCTCGCAATTTTTAAAAACTCTAACAGCTCAGGATTACTATTTGTTTTCCGATATGCTACTGACATTTCAGCTACAAATTTAGAATCAAATATTGCCTTGTACACCACTTCTGTTTTATATAACTTATTTGCCGATACCGGAATAACGGTTATACCAATTCCTGCAGCTACAAGCCCCATAACGGTTTGATACTCTGTTGCCTCTTGCACAATGTGTGGACTAAATCCAGCATTCCTGCATAACGATAAAATTGTATCGTATAACGCAGGCCAAACGGGTCTTGTTATAAATACAAATGGTTCATCTTGCAAATCTTCAATATGAATTTCTTCTTTCTCTGCTAATGGATGCGCTTTTGGTAAACATAGTGTACACGAAAGCTTTTGAATTGGTTCTAATTCTAGTAATTGTGTATTAATTGGTGGACGTAAAAATCCAACATCAATACGATTATCATGGAGCGCATGAACTTGATCCGGTGTCGATAATTCATGCAGTGCAACAGATACTCTTGGAAACTTCTTTCGATACTCCCTAACAATAGACGGTAAAATATCATATATCGCTGCCCCTACAAATCCAATTGAAAGTGATCCAACTTCTCCCCTTTGTGCACTTTGCGCGACTTCTACTGCCTTCTCAATTTGATCAAATGCTTTTTTCACTTCTTTTAAAAACATCTCTCCTGCTTCTGTCATCTCAACTTTCCGCTTCGTTCTTGAAAATAATGTAACTCCCATCTCTTTCTCTAATTGCTGAATTTGTTGACTTAGCGGTGGCTGTGTCATTTGTAAGCGAGCAGCTGCTCGTCCAAAATGTAGCTCTTCTGCTACAACAACAAAATATTGCAAATGCCGTAATTCCATTTGAGATCCCCTTTTCGATTAATATGTATAATAAATTAATAACATATAATTTATATATTAGACAAATATTTTGAAAGGACGTATAGTAGAAATTGTTAATTCTTTTTACAATTTTTATGAAAAAAATCGAAAGCGGTGTTACTGTATGAAATGGTGGAAATTAAGCGGACAAATCTTACTATTATTTTGTTTCGCTTGGACAGGTGAATGGATCACAAAGCAGGCACACCTCCTAATTCCAGGAAGTATTATCGGAATTTTTTTATTATTAATGTCATTAAAATTTAACTTGGTGAAAAAAGAGTGGATTCAAGACGGAGCGGATTTTTTATTAAAAGAACTTATTTTATTTTTTATTCCTTCTGCCGTCGCTGTTATCCGCTACAAAGATACATTATCACAATATGGTATCGATCTCATTTTGATTATCATGATTAGTACCCTTTGTGTAACACTCGTCACTGGAATCTTAACAGAACTGCTATTAAAGCGGAAAGGATCAGCACAATGATCGGCTTTTTTTGTTTACTATTAACACTATTAACATATTGGATTTCTAAGAAACTATATCAACGCTGGAATTGGAGTATACTTTCACCGCTTCTCGTTTGTCCAATTGTTTTAATCGTGTTATTACTTGGACTAGATACATCTTATGAAACATACGATTCTGGTGGCCATTGGTTAACTGAACTATTAAAACCAGCAACCGTAGCTTTTGCATGGCCCATCTATAAATACTTTGATTTATTAAAAAAACATGCGAGTGCAATTTTAATTAACGTTATTGTCGGTTCATTATTATCTGTTATTACTTCAGCTCTTCTAGCAGATGCTTTTCACATTGATTCATCACTAGAACATAGCTTAGCACCGCACATTGTCACAACACCAATTGCCATGGCAATCTCAGAAATGATTGGCGGTATGTCACAATTAACAGCCGTATTCGTTGTACTTACAGCACTAACTGGAGCACTCTTAGGCCCTTCTCTTATTCGCATATGCCGTATTAAAACCGCCATCGCGAAAGGTATTATGCTAGGTACTAGTGCAAACGGTACCGGTACTTCAAAAGCATTCGAAATCGGACCAGTGGAAGGTACAATTGCAAGTTTATCCATGCTTCTAACAGCTGGCGCAAGTTTAGTCATTGTACCACTTTTCTTATCCTGGTTACATTAAACAACACTATACTCTTATTTTATTTATCCCGATCAATCGGGCTTTGAATAAAAATAAATCATTACAAGAAAAAGAATAGGAACTGTAGTATAACGCTACAATTTCTATCCTTTTCTTAATTCCCTTCTCTCCTACACAAACATAACTATGACTGTGTAATTTTATTTGAAACAAGTAATTTTTCAATACATATAGGCAACATATCTAATAGCGTTTCAAATGCGTAATTTATGTCCAGACGTTCTGTCCATTGATGTGCATCTTTTCCTACTGGTCCCATATTTAATACTGGAACATCAAACTCTTCTAACTCCTGGAGCGGAATTGAATAGCCTTTATCCCATAATGGCATATTTTCTACAAGTGAGCTCATTGAATCAACTGGATACTGTAAGCCTACATAGCTTAAATCTGAAATTCCTCCAAAATAATTTTGATTTTTAAATGTAATTCCATGATTGTAGTGAGCATATCTTTCCATTTCCCTAACTACTTCTTTAATTAAAGGATTGTGACGTGAACTCACAGCTGGATAGTACGGTGGGGCAAAGAAAAGCACAATCATTGGTGCCTTTTCTTTACATAAAATAGCTAATTTATCAACTAAATCAATTGTTACCGCACGATCATCTTTATCTTCTCTATTTTTTATAACAGTAGATTGAATATCAGCTATTTTTTCTTGCCCATGTTGTTCAATTGCATAAGCGATAAGCTCTTCATACGTTAATACATTTACTTTAAGATTAGGCGGTATGAACGGATTATACTTAGAAAAACGATATGCTCGCTTCTCATACGAGTCTTCGATTTTTTCTGCTACTTTCGTTACTTTTTGATGTAACAACGAAATTACATCTGTCATCGTTTTTTCTAGTAAAAATAAATTAAACAATGTGACTGCACGATGAGGAATTTGTACAGAATAATCCTCCTTTAAGTCTCTTTGAAACAAATTAGTTGGTGGAGGGCTCGCTTCGCCTTCTACAATATCACAAAGTTCCGTATTCAATTCTAATTCAGCTGTTAATAATGAAGCCATATAATTAGCATTTAATCCCGCAAAAGGTTCGCCTACATGTGTTTCCTTTCCATAACAAAAGAAACCAGGTAACACCTTACCAATAGAACCCGTGTAAATATACTTATTTTGATCACCAGGATGACGCGTAAACATAGGCTCTGAATTTAAAACCGTTTTATATTCTAGGTTATGTTCTTTTGCTAAATCTAATAATCTTGGAACAGCAGCTCTCATTCCTACAGAGTTCACTTCTTCATCTGGAACAGCTAATAAAAGGACATTTCCGTCAAACTTCCCTTCACAAGCTTGCTCAACCATTGCGATTTGCAAAGCTAGACCACATTTCATATCCATTGTTCCTCTACCAAATAGCCAATCCCCTTTTTCTATATCTTCACGTACATGATTCGGTAGCTCATCTTTATGAGAATAAAACATAGATGTTAATTTTTTAGGGCTAAATGCATCCGCTTTCCACCCCCCATAATCTTGCACATCTACAACATCAAAGTGACTAACAAGAATTACTGTATTTTTTGTATTATTATTTTTCTTTACTAGAGCAGTAACAAAATATCGTCCATCCCCCGTCGGATTTTTTTGCACATGATTGGAATTTTGTTTGAAATAATCTAGATCCGTTAGTTGGCCAACAACAAAATCTGGCAATATAATCTCAGCTTCCGAGCCAGTAATACTAGGAATTTCAACAAGATCGCTTAATAATTGAACCAATTGTTCTTTTGATTGCCATTTTGACATATAAATCCCCCTATTTTTCCACATAATGAAATTCATTTCCACTATATGAATCAAAAAATGACGACAGACTATCAAAATTATTATTCCGATGTTCTGCCGATTTTTATTGATATTTCATTAGCCGCTTGTTTGACCTTACTAATAAGAAAAGATAGTCGATCATCGTTAATACGATGATTAATTAATCCAATACTTAGTGCTCCTACTACTTTATGATTAAATCCTATAATAGATGCAGCTACTGAAGCTGTTCCTTCTGTTTTCTCACCATAACTCACAGCATATCCTTCATTTCTTATCATTGCGAGTTGATCAAAAAGCATTTGCTTTTGTTCTGGTAAAGAAGAAAGTAACTGTTCTACAATGTATTCCATTTCATTTGTTTTCATATTGGCAAGCATCGTTTTATTTGCGGCGCCAATCGAAAGAGGAATCTGTTCCCCTAAGTTATCGATAACTCGAATTTTTAAAGGGCTATCCATTCTTTCAATAATAATAGAATGTGTTCCATTTGGAATGTTCAAGTAAACACTTTCTTCAACTTCAAAGGCCAAACGCTTCATCACTTCTCTTGCAACAGATCTGTAGTCTACCTTCTCTAATTGACGTAACCCTATTTCCATCCACATTGGTCCAGTTGTATACTGTTTTGTTTCTGAAACTTGCGTAACTAATCCATGCTCCATTAGAGAGTTAAGTAACCTATGTACTGTACTAACTGGGAGATGTGTTCTATCAGCTATATCAGAAATAGCCCAATATTCTTTGTCATTTATAGAATTCAATAACTTAATAATACTTATTGCTCGATCAATGGATTGTACCATAACTCGCCTCAACTTTACTTGTAATATGTTAGTAGCCTTAATTAACTATCAATTTAACAAAAATTCAAACTGAAATCAATTTAATTATCGAATTTTCTAAAAATAAAAACAACAACTTCTCGGATACAACACTCTTCTAATGTTTCTCCTTCTTCTTGTCCACCACTTGGTACTGACCACCTTTTCGGTTCCTCTTTCTTACCCTGTAATACCATCAAAATTTCATTTTTTTCATTCACACATATAGCTGCTGTTCCAATCCATCTTTTCATGTGTCTCTTCTCCCATACCTAATATTCTTTCTTACCCTGTTCTTCTCCTTGAAAATAGAGGAAAATGCTGAATTTGTAACGAAAGGTTATATCAACTTCAAAGACAACTTATTCCTAGAAATTCAAGCGGAAGGATGAGAGTATGATTTCTAAATATGTTGTGGAGTGTGTTTTTTGTGAAGAAAACCGAAAATCTCGGCAAGCAACTGTCACCGTGTCTGCCACTTCTCATACACTTGCCATTCAAAAAGTAAGAGATGAATGCAAACGCCGCTTTGGAAAAACACTGCTATTACAAACCGAAATTACAGAAGAATTATTTTTACACAAAAAAGAAAGCTGACCATACATTGGTCAGCTTTCTTCATCCGATCATATTTTCACATGAAGATTAGGGGCATCCTCTTTAAGGATCGGGATTTCCCCATTATGTACGCTCCATAATGGGCATCGAACAATATATTTCTATACAATCAAACATTGAATAGAATAGGGCAAAACTTGTTCGCATTTTTAGAAAAGGGATAGGGATATAATACTAGTAATGCGTCGAATACTCGGACGCTACACTCATTATATTATAGTAAATCCTTTTATATGGGAAATATGAATTACTTACATAATTCATACGTAAAACATATTAATCCATCATTTTATATTTTTAACATTACGAAATAATAGCATTGCCAACATCGCCCCAATTAATGCAAGTGTCATATCCCACTGTGTGTCCCAAACATCTCCTTGTGTTCCAAGGAATGCTTCTACTCCTGTCCCCGTTAATTTTGCAACTGCAAACTCTAACAACTCATATAATGCACTAAATGCTAAACAAACTGATATTACAAGTAGTTCTAGCCATCCTTTTTTTTGAATCTCAACTACCTTTATAAGTACTTCCCGTGTTAATAATGCTGGAACAAAGCCTTGCATAAAATGCCCAACACGATCATAGTAATTTCTTTCTAAATCATAAGCATCGCGTAGCCAATTGAATAATGGTACTTCTGCATATGTATAATGGCCTCCAATGAGCAATATCAACATATGAATCCAAATCCATACGTATGTGAACGTTGTAAATCGAAAACGTCGATATGTAATCATTAAAATGAGTACTAAAATAGCTGCAGGTGCGACCTCTAAAACCCATGTAAAAGAATCCTTTGGATATATTCCTGATATAAGTAATGCAATCCAAAAACCTACACATAACAATTTATGAAAATGAGCAGACACACCTCTTCCCCCCAGTACTTTATTTCTTATTCCATTAATAACATACATCCAGCTAAAACAGGTGTCATGATCATCGAAAACCTCAAAATAATACGAGGTGCATAATTTGTAAACTTCGCGCCTATATATGCCCCGAGCATTGTTCCCATTAAAACTTGTACTAATAACATGTAATCTAAATATCCTGCTGAAGTATATCCAACTCCTCCACCAATTGCAATTGGTAAAATAACAAGCATTGTAGTCCCTACTGACTGATGAATTGATAAGCCTAGTAATACCATTAATCCTAGTTGAATGAAAGGTGCTGAACCAATTCCAAATGCTCCTGCTAATATCCCAGTTGCAATTCCTAACATAGCTCCTTTTCCTAATACATATGGAGATAACTGATCTGATAAACTAGCAGACAACTCTTTTTGATTTTGCACAAAAAACAAACGAACTAACATGCATATCGCTGATAAAAATAACATACCAGCCGTAAACCAATGAAGGAGCTGTGCAGGAATCCCAGCACCAATTTTAGATCCAACATATGATCCAAGCGCACCAAATCCTCCTACAACACAGCCAATTTTCATGACAACATTTCTTTCTCGATAATGACTTATCACTCCAGAAAGTGTTGTAAATGCCATTGCTGTTAATGATGTCGCGAGCGCTATGTGAATTGGCACATGAAATACGAGAGTGAGCACTGCAATAATAAACCCAGCTCCACCTGCTCCAACAAACCCTAATAAAATCCCCATTAGAAACATTGTAATAATAATAGCCACTTTCTTTCCCCTCCAATGGCTCTATTATCTTATATATTTCTTTTTTAGCAAATAAAAAAGCATCCACATAGGATGCTTTTCACTATTTTTCTATATTCATTATATGTACTCTGTTAATCTTGATTAATTAAAATGACTGCTGGCCCAGATACTACCACTCCAGCGACTTCAATTTTTTCAAATTCTTTAACTGTAATAGATATAACCCCTTCTCTTTCCATCAATTCCTTACTCAAGGCTTCAGTTGGTATTTTTTTCACCGTCTTACCTCCTTTTCATTCTTGTTACCTTATATCAGTAATATCTTGTCATGAATCTGGCATGTAAGATTATGAAATTGTTCCAATGCATCCATATATACACTCCCCCTGCCATTTTCATTCCTTATTCCATAAAGAATATACGATTCCTTTTTGTAGCATATTGAAAAAAAATAAAAAAGCATCCTGTACGGATGCTTTCATCAGTTTGATTCATTTCCTCAAAACGCCTTGTCTCAGTTGGTTTTCCTAACAATTGTACAATCTCTTTCTTAGGTTTTCCCACTAGTTTATGTTTCGTTAGAAGATCATCTATCATATATACTCGTTTCCGTTCATCTTTTAGCCATCTATCTGTTTGAAACTTTGAATTATACTCATTTACACCTAGTTGTACGATACAAATACTGAATAATACCGCTCCCACAATTGTAATACTTTTAAATATGCCCTTATTATTACCACCAGAAAAATGAAAAACGATCCACTGAAGAGCCAGTAAAAGAATAAACGGAATTGATACCACTAAAATACTCACAGTATTATAAGACGAATGAGTCATGCCAATGATGAATATGAAAGCGATACATATAAACAAATATAAAAAAACATAAACATACAATGTTGCCCGTAATAAAAAATCTCTATACGCTCCCAATGAAAAATCACCTTTATCACATCAGATTTTTTACAACTTCACTTCTCCCATACATTCAATCATTTCTTTTATCCCTTGTAATTCTTGCACTGTATATAGTACTTTCCCTTCCAATCTTTCCTTTCTAAAATACGTAACAAGTTGCTCTCTATCCTTCAACCTCGGAAGTACTTCATTGGAAAGATCGATCATTTCATTTCCACTTCCATTTGTCTCATTGCCGAAATATACAGTGGGCTTAACTTCTTCTTTTAGAGCTTGCGAATGAACCTCTTTCAAGTAATCATATACAATTGTTGAAAGATGTTTTGCTTTATAAACGGGGTTTCCTACGTTTTCTACCATTAGAGTCATTGAATCTCCCTTTTTCATAAAAACAAATGTCTCTTCCTTCTCATATTCATTTTGATACTTACCAATCTCATCAATCATAAATGAATATACCCCTGCATTTTCTTTCGTCAATCCGTGTATCATTCTTCCTTGCCATTCTGTTGTCTCAATTACATATATTCCGGTTGTCGATAACAATATATGATCAACTCGAGTATTCCCCATTTTATTTCCTCTTCTACTATGTACTTTGGGAAGAAATATATTTGGAATAATATGTAGTTCGTCTTCAGTTATGATTCCTTCCTGAACAAATCCCCGTTTCATATAATGTAATATTTCATGCGTATTCATTTCTTCACCATTTCTAGAATACGCTCTTAATTCTGTAATTAGATCTTGTAACATATGTATCTCATTACTGTGTTTCTGTTGCATTTCACTACGCTCTTTACTATGCTGCATCGCTAATTGATTCTTCATCACTCTCATGTTTTCTACTTCTCTAGCTGCACTCTCTTTTAAATTATTGTACTTTTTACGCTCTATGTTTTTTAATGTCTCCTGCTTTTCTTCATAATCCGCTACAGCTGCAGCCATCTCACTCTGATAGTTTTCTATTGACTTTGTCTTTTCAAATTCCACTTGTTGGTTTTCTGATTCTAACTGTTTATTCTTATAAAACAATACAAATACTCCAGCTAATAAAGCTAAAATTACACATATAAGTACATATTCCATCTTTTTTCTCCTTTATGGCTTAGTAAAATATTACCTAAACTTTTAAAATCAATTTTATTCTATTATACTACGTATTAAAATAACTCTCTGTAAAATTTGGATATACTTTTCACAGATAGCGATGGGTATCTCTCGGAATATAGCAAATGGTTTAACAAATATGTTGAAATTGAAGTTGATAGAATACATATTGAATTTTTAAAAGTAGAGTAAAAATATCGATAATCAGATATGATAGTATAAAAAAGCCTTCAGGAAAACCTTGTTCTCGCAGTTTTTCCTGAAGACCTCTTATATTTTGAAGTAAATATATATTTTAATTTATAATTCTTTGCCTTACTACATTTAGACCTGATTATTTACTATAATCCATTTTCTTTCCATATTCCTATATCTTTTTGAAAAGAATATACTCAATAATTGAATCATAAAATAAGCTTTAAACTGTAATACCTCCATACTTTTTATTTTTCAATATACACCGAACGTACAATCGTACGAGTATAAGCTTTACCTTCTGAGTTAATACCTTTAATATCAATCGTCACATTATATACATCTGACTTTTTAATATGATTCAAAAGGCCTGTGAATGCAGCCTCATCTAACCTTTGCAACTGATTCGATTGCGATACTAAATTCCCTTCTCGATCAACAACTCGGACAGTGAAAGAAAGATCCTCTTGTTTTCCTAGTTCTTTAGTAGATTGTTTCAATTGAAATTCAACTTTATCAGCTTTGATTTTCCCTGGCATTTTCAAAGTAAACGGTGCTTTTTGTTTATAATCACTAACAATCATATAAGCATCTTTTGCATGTGCTGTCATTAGTTTAACATGCCATTCCCCTATTTCCATTCGATTTATTTTAAATGTCCGAATAGACGCACCCTTAAAGTAGGAAGTTTCATCTCCTATCGTGACCTTACTATCTTCGTTTGTATATACTTTTCCCGACGGAGAAATAAGTTGTATTTTCACTTCTGAAGATGCTGTTAACACCGAGACAACGCCCTCTGTTTTTGTATCTACAGCAAACGTTTGATCAATCCATTTATTCTGTATTAGTTCTCCACCTAAAACGGTTTGATTAGAAGTAGTATTTAAATCATTAACAAGTTCTCTAGCATTATTATTTGAAGTATAAGGAACGAACGTGGCGGTAGAAGTACGTAAATACGGTTCAATTCGAGAAAACACCGCCGAACCTTTTCGTATATCATCATGATCAAATCTAGAATCGGTAAATAAGTGTGTTCCATAAGGTAATTTTGCACTCCATTCATTCACTAATCCATCATTGGAGCCATACGCGGAAAGGTATAGCCCACCTAAAGATAGAGCAGAGAAAGCCGGTCCCCAACTTGTACCTGCAACTGTATAGTAACGATTTAATTTAACATTTGGATTGTTATCTATTACAGAACGAAATTGTGCCATTTCACCTGTTTGTAAAGAATAAGTGCCATCGTCTCTTTGTCCGAGTAATGAAGCCAGCCAACCAGCCCACCAACTATACGATAAGTCTGCTAAATTTGATCCATAATGCGGCGAAGCCAGTGTAATGACTTTTCCTACAAAACGATTCGCACCATATTGAATGAGTGCTGCTTGAGTGTCAATTCCACCTTTACTATGAGCCACAATATTCACTTTTTTACCAAAATGATTATAAATCTCTTCTAGCTTTGCAGCCAACAATTTGCCATTATCCCACTGACTTGCAGATCCCTTCCCAGCTGCATCATATAGTTGAACAAACACAGTTTGATATCCTGCACGATAAGCATAATCATACATATCGTTTGCATCGTGATAAACTGTTTTTCCATACCAACTATCCGCACTTCCATTTCTCCCTTGCACAAAAACAATAGGTGGCCTATTTTCATCATAATTTAAAGGCTTCTCACCTAAAAACCAATCTCCTGGATTGAATGTTTCTTTCGGTGGAAGCATCTCCCTATAAATTGGCGTAGCATTGGTCTCAGCAGTTGCAATACCACCAACAGAAGTAACCAGTAAAATGAATGCAGCAATCAACACCATACATCTTTTAAACAACGCTTGCATAATACTCCCTCCTTTTTTAGAAAGATGACGCAGAGTTTATAGATTGCTATGCTGTTGCAATACAATAACTGCTATTATTTCCAAATCTCATTTTCTTCTAAAGTTTCTAAGATTCATATTTATTCCATTAATAAGTATGATAATTTGACAGCATCGTCTTATTCTTTATAAACGATATTCTTCCTACGCTCCTTAATTCCTTTCATTCATCAATAGTACAAATGTTTCTCAACAACAAACTTACAGATTTTATCGGTAATAATACTGAGTTAAGAAAACCCACTAGAAAAAGAAGTTATAATTTGTATGATGAAGATTTTATATTAGTTGGAGATGATTTAGAAGTTGGTGTATGTATTGAAAGAACAGAATATCATTACGAATTCAGTATGTGAGGCGTAACAGAAATTACAGCAATGTGATCATTTTTAAAAGAATAAAAAAGAGGCCTTCAAAACCTTAATACTACAAGGCTTTCTGAAGGCTTCCTTTATTCTGAAGTAAATACATATTGTAATATAACCCTTGCTTACTCAGTAACTCTTGATGTGTTCCTCTTTCTATAATTTCTCCATCATGCATAACAAAGATTTGGTCAGAATCTTGAATAGTAGATAAGCGATGTGCAATCGCAATTGTTGTTCTACCTTTTCGCATACGCTGCAACGCTGTTTGAATGGCCTCTTCCGTTTCTGTATCAATATTGGCCGTTGCTTCATCTAATACCAATACTTTCGGATTTGTCGCAATCGTTCTAGCAAACGCGATGAGTTGCCTTTGTCCACTTGAGAATGCCGCTCCCCTTTCTACTACTTCTGTATCATACTGTTCTGGTAACTTTTCAATAAACGTATTTGCTTGAACAAAACGTGCTGCTTCTTTTATTTCTTCATCCGTAATACTTTCATTATACATGCGAATGTTTTGTTTCACATTTCCGGCAAACAAGAAGGCATCTTGCAATACGAGCCCAATTCTCTTTCGAATTTCCTTCTCTTCAAACTTTTCTAAGTTTACACCGTCTATTAAAATATGACCCGCTTTAATATCATAAAACCGCATCAACAAGTTCATAATTGTACTTTTCCCACTTCCGGTATGCCCAACAAAAGCAACTGTTTGCCCAGGTTTTACATGAAAAGATACATTTTTTAAAACATCACGTTTTCCGTCGTATGAAAATGTAACATCTTTAAATTCAATTTCTCCTTCATGTACTTTCGGCTCTCCATTCCCTTGTTGAACAGGCGCTAAATCTTTTTCATCCATCAAATGAAAAACACGTGATGAAGAAACAAGTGCTTGTTGGAAGAAAGATAATTTCATCATCATTTCATTTACAGGTTGGAAAAAACGATGAATATAGTTAACAAAAGCATATAATACCCCAACTTCAACTGGACTATTCAAAGCGTCAATTCCAAATAATGCGAGCACCAATGCAATCGCCACAATATGAACAAGATCTGTTGCCGGTCGTAAAAACAATGCATCTAATTTTAACGTACGGCGCCCAGCACTGTAATGCTTATTATTCACTTCTTCAAATTCTTTTCGCATCCGTTTTTCTTGACGAAACACTTGCACAATGTTCATCCCTTGAATCGATTCATTAAGCCTTGCATTTAAAATACTTAATTGATTGCGAAGTTCTAAATAAAAAACAGAGCTTTTCCTTCGATACATGGTCATAATCGTCAACATAATTGGTATTAATAAAAGAGAAAACAATGTAAGTTTCACATTAAGTAAAAACATAGCCACTAAAATTCCAATTAAAAACACTACATTTTTTACAAATGTTGATAACACACTCACATAGAAATCTTTAATTGCTTCTGTATCATTTGTTATACGAGATACGAGAGTACCAATTGGTGTACGGTCAAAAAAGCTTAATGACAACCGTTGTACATGTTCATACACTTCCACTCGCATATCTTGCACAATTTTGAAAGCTATATTTTGGAAATATAATAAATTTAAATACGTAAATAAAACCTTTAATAAATGAGCAATCATATATACAACAAATAAGGTTACAAGTGCTGATTGTTCAAAGTTACGGGGAACTAAATGTTCATCAAGAAACTGTTTAATTAAAAACGGACCCATCATTTCTGTAACAGTTGCACCAACTAGAAATAGAAATGCTAGTGACAATAAGCCTTTATATGGTTTCATATAAGAAAGTAATCGCCATAAATCGCTTCTTTTTTTCTCAGCCATTATATGCCTCCCTTCTCAACTAACGCTTCTAACTGCTGGCTTTCATACATCTCTTTATACCAACCTTCTTGCCTCATTAGTTGTTCATGTGTACCACGCTCTACAATTTTTCCTTCATCAACAACAAGAATAAGATTTGCATGTTGAATGGCACTTAACCGATGTGCTGTAATAATCGTTGTTTTTTGCTCTCTTTCTCGTTTCAGCGCTGTTAAAATTGTTTCTTCTGTCTTTGCATCAACTGCTGATAAACAATCATCTAAAATTAAAATTTCAGCATTCGTTAGTAAAGCACGTGCAATAGAAATCCTTTGTTTTTGCCCACCTGATAAAGACACTCCTCGTTCCCCTACTACCGTATCGTATCCTTCTGGAAATTGAACAATATCATCATGAATACAAGCAATATCAGCAGCACATGCAATTTCTTTATATGTAGCATCAGCCTTTCCAAATGCAATATTTTCCCCTATACTTGCTGAAAATAGGAAATGGTCTTGAGGAACATACGAAATAGCAGATCGAACGCCATGCAGCGTCATATCACGAATATCTTTCCCACCAACTTGCAGCGATCCATTAAAATGATCATATTCCCTGATTAAACATTTTAACAATGTCGTTTTCCCTGCACCAGTGCGGCCAACAATACCTAATGTTTCACCCTTTTTCAGTGTGAAATGAATATCTTCTAAATGGAGAGTTTCATTTTTCTTATAGGAAAATGTATCAATTGCAAACGTTATATCACCGCTTGCCTCTTTATGTACCGCTCCATCTTTGTTCACAACATCTGAAGTTTGAGATAATATTTTTTCCACACGGTCATATGAAGCACGACCACGTTCCATAATATTAAACAGCCAACCAAATGCGAGCATCGGCCAAACAAGCGTCCCTAAATATGTTGTAAATGTAATTAACTCACCAACTGTCAGTTCTCCGCGAACAACTAATAGTGATCCATAGCACACAGCGATTAAGAATGAAAAACCGACAATAAGAGAAATTGTTGGATCAAATAATGAATCGATACGCGCAACTAACATATTTTTATGCACAACATCTTCTGACTTTTTTCGGAATGCTTGCAAATCTTCCTTTTCTTGACCAATTGAGCGAATCACCTTCATTCCACTCATACTTTCTTGTACTTTATCATTGATCTCAGAAAACGCTTGCTGTGCTTTATGAAAACGTCTGTGTAATAAAGTACCATAATAATTAGTTGAAATCGCTACAATCGGCATTGGGATTAAACTTAACAATGTTAACTTCCAACTAATCGTAAACCCCATAGCCACTAGCACGCATCCACCTACGGCTAACGAATCAACAAGCGTCAAAACGCCCGCTCCAGCTGTCTGTTGGATTGCTTGAATATCATTCGTTGCATGGGCCATTAAGTCCCCTGTACGATGTGATTGATAAAAAGATGGACTCATGTTTGTAAAATGTTCATATAATTTCTTTCGTAATTGGCGCGCGAGCTTTAAAGAAGACCCAAAAATCATAATACGCCATATGTAACGTAATATATACATTGTAATCCCGACAACTACTAAAAGAACAACCCATTGTAACAACTTTTCAGATGTTAGCGTTTGGTTATTAATTTGGTCTACAACAACTCCAATTACTTTTGGTGCAACAAGCTCAAGAAGTGCTACACCAAATAACAAAATAATTCCCGTTATGTACGCCCGTTTTTCTTGTTTAAAAAACCACGCTAAATTAAAAAATACCTTCATTATATCCCCCTCCCTTGAAATGAGCGATGTTTTCAGTTTATCAAAAATACAGAATTTTTAAAAGTTTTAAACACTAAAGTTTTCCAAAAGAAAAGGACACTCTTATCGAGTGCCCCCTTTAGCGCTTATTTCATTTGTTGTTTGTTCATTGCGCTCATCATTTGATTGATTTTCTTTTGGGATGGTTTTTGTCCCATTTGCATCATCATCATTTTTAACATTTGTTCATTGATTGGTGGATTTTTTTGTAAGTAATTCATCATATATTTGCGGGCGATGAAAAATCCTAACGCCACGCCTGCTACTAGTGCTAATACGCCCACTAGAACAACTACCCAAATTGACATATATTTTCCTCCTTCATGTTGTCTACCTTACAGTGTACTAAAACCTTTTCAATAAGACAAGATTGTATTCGACATTTTTTACACATATGTTCGTGCTTGTTTCAGAGGATTTAACCAACCATACTTTTTATTTTCATAATCCATTGCTAAAAATGTCAATTCGCATTTCCTGAGAACCTCAAAGAAAGTCGTTTCCATCGACACATTTCCGGATGTACTCATTTGAATATATTGTGATTTCACCGTTATTTCGCCGTATTCTGCCCCAGTATAAAGCATGTGCGTATGATGTGTTCTATTATACTTCCCAAAACTACGTAAAACCTGTTCTAATTTATGGTGAATTCTCATTACTTGTAATGGTGTCGTAATATACATCATCTGCTTATATAACACTTTCTTTTCCGAAAGGGAATCAGATTCTGAAAATCGAGCAAATAAATCGAAAAACAAATACTCCCGACCAAAGTATGCCTTCGCAACATCTTCTTGAATTAAATACAATTCATACGTTTTCATACTTTCCCTCCCGCTCTGGACAACCTTTTCTCTTCATTATATAGAAGAAAATATGCAATGATTGTCTGACTACGGAGAAAGAAAAAACTTTTTCTGTCGAATAAACTCATTTACATAGAAAAATCTCTCCATGCCGGAGAGATTTTTCACAAACCATTAAAGCATTTCTTTTACTTTACGAACAACATTTTCTACAGTGAATCCATACTCTTCCATGATCTTTTCACCAGGAGCAGAAGCACCGAATGTATCGATACCTAGTACATCTCCTTCAAGACCAACGTAACGGTGCCATCCGAAAGTCGCACCCATTTCAATTGCGAAACGTTTTGTTACTGCTTTTGGTAATACAGATTCTTTATATTCAGCAGATTGCGCTTCAAAGCGATCCATAGATGGCATGCTGACAACAGCTGCATCAACACCATCTTCTGCTAATGCTTTTTGCGCTTCAATCGCTAAGCTTACTTCAGAACCAGTTGCAAGTAAGATTACATCAGCAATTTCTTTCTTGCTTGCAGAAATTACATACGCTCCTTTTGCAACTTTTTCATAGATATCGTCTTTTGCACCTTCTAATGTTGGAAGATCTTGACGAGTTAAAATTAATGCAGTTGGTGTGTTTGTAGACCCTAAAGCTAACTTCCAAGCTGCAACAGACTCGTTACCGTCAGCAGGACGAATAACAGATACATTTGGCATTGCACGAAGCGCCGCTAACTGCTCGACCGGTTCATGTGTTGGACCATCTTCACCAACAGCGATACTGTCATGTGTAAACACATATGTTACAGGCAATTGCATTAATGCTGCAAGACGGATTGCTGGACGTAAGTAATCAGAGAATACGAAGAACGTACCACCGTAAGTTTTTAAGCCGCCATGAAGTGCGATACCGTTCATTGCTGCACCCATCGCGAACTCACGTACACCGTACCAAATATTTTTACCGCTGTAGTCAGCTCTTGTAAAGTCTTTTTCGTTATTCATGTATGTTTTGTTAGAACCAGCAAGGTCTGCAGATCCACCAAAGAATGATGGTACCGCTTCTGCAATCGCGTTAATTACAGTACCTGAAGAAGAACGAGTTGCTGTTTTTGATCCTAATTCATAAGTTGGTAAGTTTTGATCCCAACCTTCTGGAAGAAGACCCTTCATCGCTGTTTGTAATTCATTTGCTAATTCTGGATATGTTTGTGCGTATTCACCAAGCATTGTGTTCCACTCAGCTTGAGCTGTTTCGCCAACATCTTGTACCGTTTTACGGAAGTTATCATATACTTCTTCTGATACATGGAAGTCTTGTTCAGCTGTCCAAGCATACGCTTCTTTTGTTAATTTTGTTTCGTCTACACCTAGTGGAGAACCGTGTGAAGCTGATTTTCCTGATTTGTTTGGAGAACCGAAACCGATTGTTGTTCTTACTTCGATTAGCGTTGGGCGTTTTTCGTCAGCTTTCGCTTCCTCAATTGCTTTCGCAATTGCTGCAACATCGTTTCCATCCTCAACACGGATTACTTGCCAACCATATGCTTTATAACGATCTTCTACACTTTCAGAGAATGAACGATTTAAATCACCATCTAATGAAATATCATTAGAATCGTATAATACAACAAGTCGACCTAATCCTAAGTGAGCAGCTAATGAAGATGCTTCAGCAGAAACGCCTTCCATTAAATCGCCATCACCGCAAATTGCGTATGTATAATGGTCAACTACATTGTATGCATCACGGTTATACTTCGCTGCTAAATGTCTCTCAGCCATTGCCATACCAACAGCTGTCGAAATACCTTGTCCAAGCGGACCAGTTGTTGCATCTACGCCTGCTGTGTGACCATACTCAGGATGTCCTGGAGTTTTGCTTCCCCATTGACGGAAATTCTTTAAATCATCCATTGTTACGTCGTAACCAGATAGATGAAGTAGGCTGTATAATAACATTGAACCATGGCCTGCAGATAATACGAAACGATCGCGGTTAAACCACGTTGGGTTATTTGGATTATGTTTCATAAATTGCGTCCATAATGTATAAGCCATTGGTGCTGCACCCATTGGCATTCCTGGGTGACCAGAGTTTGCTTTTTCAATCGCATCAATGGATAATGTGCGAATCGTGTTGATAGAAAGTTGTTCGATTGAATGTGACATGCTATTCTTCCCTTCGCTTATATTAGTAAACGTTTTACACATTTATATGATAGCTTCCCACGCAAGATTATACAACATGTATCGACAAATATGTTGATGTTTTTTCGAATTTGTTCAAAAAACATACTAAATTTCACAATGTATAGGGTTTCAATCTGCTATACTTTTTCATTATTCATTTATTGATAATAAAGGGAATTATCTGTATTTTCATACGTGGCTCATAAAAATCTTTAGCAAATATTCTCCACTCCTCTATTTACCATTTATTCACAACATATATAATAGAAATGAATATATATTAATTTTCGTCGTATATATCAAATAAAAACTGCGGGAGGAGAAATGATGAGTGAACAAGTGGTTTCCTACACCTTTTTAATTGTTTTTTCCCTTATTACAATTAGTTCTATTTACCTTTCAGTAAAATTAAAGTCACCTTATAAATACCTCCCAGGTGTTGTCATGCTTATTCTCTCCATTGGCACGTTCAGCATACTATATTTTGATCGAGGTATAATGATAACTAGTGAAGGATTAGGTTATTTATATAGTCTCATTGCAATCCTCTTGTTACTTATCGCCAGTATTTCTTTATTCATAGCAATTGCTATTTCTTTTATTTCAGCTTTATTTAGAAAAAATTAACATTTGTTATGTTTGAGCACTACGCTCGATAAAAAATTAAATCCCAAAATGCAAAAGGTGTCCTTCTCCCGCTTCCACTTTATAGAGTAGTCTAATTAAAGACTCTAACTCTGTACAAAGAATATCTCGATTAAAACTAAGGTGTTCATACTCTCCATCCGTATCACACTCTACCGTCCATTGAAATGAGCCTGTGAGTTCTATTTTTTCAGGTCCCAATGAAAAGAGATTGACTAATGAGCGAAATAGGTTGATCGCTATTTCTGCTCCCTCTTTCTCGATTTTTGTAATACCATAATAATGGATACCAAACCCTTTCTCTTTCTTAAAAGGATTATATGTTGGAATCCACTGTAAAAAATCTGACACATACAAAACAATTTCATCACTGAATATCACGCATTCTTCAACAACCGTTCCATCTTTATAAAAAAACTCCCTGTCATGCCAAGAAAAATCTTCAGAACTTAGCTCTCCTTTTTCATTTGAAACAAATACAAATTCATGTTGCAAAGCCATAGTATTCTCCTCCTTCTCCTGTCATCATACGATACTCCAAAAACATTTTCATTTTCTTCATTATATATTTTTATATTTTCTAAACATTTGACAAAAAATAAACCTAGATTATTTGTTATGATTTATCATAAGATAACAAAAAAAGAAGGTTGATAAGCTTGAATAAGAACAACATCGTTCATATAAACATTCTACTAACAAGCGATATACACGGTACGATTTATCCAATTCATTATCGAAATAACGAGCCAGCAGAAATAGGATTAGCCAAACTTGCAACACGTATCACCCAAGAGCGTAACCAACATGAACATGTAATTGTGATCGATAACGGCGATTTTATACAAGGAACTCCATTCACCTATTACTACGCTAAATATATACAGCATAAAAAGAACCCAATGTCACTTATCGCGAATTACATTGGATATGATGCGGCCGTTATCGGAAATCACGAATTCAACTATGGAATGGATGTATTAAACAAAGCTATATTAAACGCGAATATGCCTTATCTATCTGCAAATATTTTAAATAAACATACAAAAGATCCTTACTTTGGGACACCCTATATTATTAAACACATACATCCTAATATAAAAGTCGCTATCTTGGGAGTTACAACACATTACATCCCAAATTGGGAGCAGCCACCTCATATTAAAGATTTACTATTTGAAGATGCACTAGAAACAACCAAAAAATGGGTTTCTCTCATTCATAACCAAGAGCAGCCTGACTTATTAGTCGTAGCATATCATGGTGGCTTTGAAAGGGATTTACAATCTGGAGAACCAACAGAAATTTCAACCGGTGAGAATCAAGGATATGCGATGTGCCAAGAAATAGATGGTATTGATATATTACTAACAGGTCACCAACATCGCTCTATTGCAAATACGAAAGTAAATGGTGTAACCGTTGTACAACTCGGATCTAATGGCCATTCATTAGGAAAAGTTCGAGTAGAGTTAGAACAAAATAAAGATCGAAGGATAATTAAAAAGTGTCAATCGGAACTGTTATCTGTCAAAGACGTTCAAACAGACGAAAAAGCACTTTCACTTGTATCTGACTACGAAAATCAAACGCAACAATGGCTAGATCAACCAATCGGCACCATTATCGGTGACATGCAAATTCACACTGCGATGCAAACACGTTTACAAGACAATCCTTTTATTGAATTTATAAACAAAGTACAAATGGAGGTAGCTGGAGTCCATATTTCTTGTACAAGCCTATTTCATAATGAATCTTCTGGCTTTCCAAATCAAATTACAATGAGAGATATTGTATCAAATTATATTTATCCAAACACATTAAAGGTCATACGTATTACAGGAAAAGATATTAAAGATGCTCTTGAATTATCCGCTGAATATTTCACATTAAATAACGAAGAAGATATTATTGTAAACCCCGCTTACAATACGCCAAAACCACAGCATTACAATTACGATATGTGGGAAGGAGTTTCATACATATTAAACATTTCAAAACCAGTTGGTGAACGAATAGTTTCCTTACAATATGACGGATCTCCCATTCACTTTGATCAAGAATATGACGTAGTTATGAATAATTATCGTGCAAGTGGTGGCGGAAATTATTTTATGTACCAAAATAAACCCATCATAAAAGACATACCAATTGATATGTCTGAACTTATCGCAAATTACATATTAGAGCGGGGGACAATTGAAGCGACTACCAATCGTAATTGGAAAGTTACCAAATAAACCATTCTATTAAAATCAAAAAAGATGGGCTGCGCCCACCTCTTAATTTAACTTTGTATTATCTTGTTTTTTCAATGCTTTTAATTTCGTCGGTGTAATATCTTTACCTTCTTCGTTAACGACTTTAATGCCTTTTAATTCGTTTAACATATTTTGACGAAATCCTTTTAAATATTGTTCACGGAGCGATTGGCGCTCACGTTGTTCTTCTTCAGTTAATCCTTCAGCTTTCGCTTTTTTCGCTAAGAAGTTAATGCGTTCAATGAGTTCGTGACTTAGCATCTCGAATCCCCTTTCTACTTAAAACTGATTATTATCATACAATAGTTAGTCTTGTTTATCAAGCAATTGCTTCGTGTATTCCACGTATCTGCGATGTACTGTTGCTTTAGATACATCGTGTCCAAAACCTCGAAGCGTTGCTGCAATTTCCTCAAATGTTAATTCATTGCGACGCAGACGTACAATTTCTTCAATCGGCACTTCTTTCTTTTCACGTCCTGTGCTTAAATGTCGGTTTTTTAAGTTTTTTTCTGGACGAAACCCTCTTTCTACCGCTCTCTGCATTCCACGTTTAATCTTCAAATTATGAATCTTTCTCTGATACTCTTCAACTATACCAATAATATCTAGTACCATAGAATCCGAATCAGAAAGCTGTAATTCACCATTATGCGTATGTGTATATACTTTTATTCCTTCTTTATGTAAACAGTGCATTAAAGCAATTTTTGCATTCCCTCTTCCAAGCCGCGTTTCATCTTGAATGAGAAGCACATCGACCTGTTCATCTCGAATCATATCTAACACTTCTAATATACCGTCTCGTTCAATCGTATAGCCGCTTGCCTTCTCCTCAATCACCTTTATAACATTCATTTGATACCGCTCAGCTAAATGCAATAATTCATCTTTTTGGCGTGATAATGAAGTTTCCTGCGCTTCTTTCGTTGTGCTTACACGGGCATAAATGATTGCATTCATTTTAAAACCTTCTTCCTCATTTCAATTTTTCCTTTAGTGTATCACAAATCGTCCTTTTGTTCGAACTTATGTTTGTAGAATGTTTTTTTGCATGTTATACTTATAAGTAAGAAAATTGAAAGAAAACGAGGTGTAAAAAAACATGGAAAAGTTAACAAAACGCCAGCAAGACATTCTCGACTTCATTAAACTAAAAGTACAAGAAAAAGGTTATCCACCTTCCGTACGCGAAATCGGTCAAGCGGTTGGCCTTGCTTCTAGTTCTACGGTGCACGGACATTTATCACGTCTAGAAGAAAAAGGTTATATTCGACGTGATCCAACAAAACCAAGAGCTATTGAAATTTTAGGAGAAGTAAGAATCGAAACAGACACACAATCAGTTGTTCAAGTCCCAATTGTCGGAAAAGTTACAGCTGGTTTACCAATTACAGCAGTTGAAAGTGTAGAAGAACACTTCCCACTTCCTGCAAGCGTTGTTGCTGGAGCAGACCAGGTGTTTATGCTACGAATCTCTGGAGATAGTATGATCGAAGCTGGTATTCTGGATGGAGACTTAGTTGTTGTTCGCCAACAACATTCTGCATACAATGGAGAAATCGTTGTTGCTTTAACAGAAGATAATGAAGCAACTGTAAAACGTTTTTACAAAGAAAAAGATCATTTCCGCTTACAACCCGAAAACTCTTCTTTAGAGCCAATCATTTTAGATAAAGTCTCTGTTATTGGAAAAGTAATCGGGGTATATCGCGATTTACATTAAAAAATAGACCAGTTAAACTGGTCTATTTTTTAATTCGCTTCAATTGTCACGTCTCCTGCAGATGTTTGTCCGCTAATTTTTACGCTCCCATTCCCTACTACTACATTTCTTTCTTCCTCCTTGAAAACCTTAACTTCACCAGCAAATGTTTTCCCACTTACAGTCGCATCTTGAGGCTTTTCAAGTAGACGAATATCAACATCTCCTGCAGTCGAGCTTGCTTCCACATCATATTTAGAGTCATGATCAATAACGTCCACATCTCCACTTGTTGTTTTCGCAACAACTTTTCCACTTACTTTTTTCATTTTAATTCCGCCCGCTTTTGAAGATCCTTCTACTTTCTTCGCTGTCACCCGCTCTATTTCTACATCTCCACCAAGCGTTGCAGCTTCTATGCGTTCACTCTTCACATCATTTACTGTTATCTCACCAGCAGAAGAACTTACTTTTATGTCTTGATAAGCACGTTCTGGAACAACAATTGTTACCCCCGACGATTTAAACCCAAATGATAAAAATGAAAAATCTAATGAAATTCCTTTTTTTATCTTACCTTGAACTTTTAATATATCTCCTTTTTCATCAATACTTATTTTTTGCTTCGTAGTATTTCCTGATTGTTTTATATAAAAAGAAGAATCATTCCCTTTTTGAACTGTAACATCCTCAGCATCCAAATCAATTTCTAGATTTTTAATTACTTCATTTTTTATAACTCTTTCAGTTTCTCCCTTTTCCGCCGCATCTACTGTTTTTGAATATGTTTGCGATATACCAATAACACCAATAATGATACAAGCGACAGCTATTAATACTATCTTTTTCATCTCAGCTATTCCCCTCTAATCATTTTGAGATTCCAATTGACATAGCGCACACAAAATTTTTTAAACCATTTTGTACAGTAGTAAGCACCTATACATAACAATAATCCAACACCAACAAACGTAATAGAAACGAATACCTCAAGCCACAAAAAAGTACCAGTTAGGATTTTAATTACTACAAATAGTGGTGCCACAACGCTAGCAACTCCACCAACCCAAAGTGCAAATATAAAACTTATAATTGCGACTAAAGGACCTAATACAAGAATAAAATTTAATAAACTAAGACCAATTGCCGCCATTACAGCTCTTGTTATATTTGAAGCAGATGGATCCTTTTTCATCTCATCAAAACGATATAACGCTAACATCTCTTTCGCAATTGCTTTTGGCGAACCGAGTCCTTTTATAATTTCTACCTCTGTCTTCCCTTCCTCTAATCCAAACTGAAAATGCTCCTCATAATCGTATAAAATATCCTGTCTTTCTTCTTCTGATAACTTTCTAAGATGTCCTGATAGATCTCGAAGAAACTGTTCTTTGTTCATCTCATTACACCTCTTCAATAATTTCTTGTACCCCTCTAGCAAAGTCACGCCAATCCGTTACAAGTAAATGGAGTTGTTCTTCACCTTGATTTGTTAATTGATAATATTTACGCGGTGGCCCTTCTGTTGATTCTTTTAAATATGTTTGAAAATAGCCCTCTTTTGTTAATCGACGTAATAACGGATATACAGACCCTTCCGATATTAAAAATTTATTGGAGATTTGCTGAACGAGCTCATAACCGTAGCAATCTTTTCGTTTGACAAGTGCCAGTACACAAAGTTCTAGCACACCTTTTTTAAACTGGACGTTCAAAGATAATCCTCCTTTCCAATCAGTACCACTCAATGCAAGGTACTTACGTTATCCATAATATACCATCAACTATTGTTTATTGCAAGGTACCGTTTGTTGTCTATTTAATAAAATACCGTTTTCCACCTCTCTTTTCTTTATACCAAACAAATTAAAGAATCACGATTCCCCTTACCTAAACATGGAGAAATCGTGATAAATAATATCATACAATTCTATACACTAAATGGATTTATGTAATAATTCCAGCACATCTTTCATAACAAAGGGGGCATCTTTTTTTACACGCTCAGCAAACTCAGAAACTAGACGCAATGTTTTAATACTTTCAATCGGATGATCACCTGATGCACTTTCAGCAGAAAGCATAACAGCATTCGTTCCATCCAATACAGCTTGAAATACATCAGTCACCTCAGCTCTTGTAGGAATAGAATAATCCACCATGGATTGAAGCATTTGCGTTGCCGTAATCACATACGTATTTGTGCGATTACACTCATGAATCATCATTTTTTGTAAAAGCGGAATAAATTGGTACGGTAATTCTACGCCTAAATCGCCCCTGGCAATCATAATACCCTCCACTTCTTTACATATCTCCTGAAAATTCTCGATGGCCTCCATCGTTTCCACCTTAGCAATTAGATTTGGTGAAGTTTCATTTTTTAGGCGGATAAAGTTCCGGATTTCCTGTATATGAGAAGGTTTTCTAACAAATGAGCATGCAATAAAGTCAACATTCTCACTTAAAAGAAACTGAATATCTTTTTTATCCTTCTCTGTAATAGCTGGTAAGCTAACGATTGTACCTGGTAAATTCACCCCCTTATGAGAAGCTATATCGCCACCTACCTTTACTTTTGTTTCTATTTTATCCTCGCTTATCTTTTCAACCGTTAACTCAACTTGTCCATCATTAATAAGAATTCTATTTCCAACTTTCACGTCATTAATAATCCCTGGATAATCAACACTTGCTTCTTCTTTGTTTCCAGAAATAGAATGAATGTATAAAGTAAAAGTATCTCCTGCTTGAAGAGTAACTCCATTTTCTTCAATAACTCCCAATCTTATCTTGGGTCCTTGTAAATCCCCTAAAATTTTGATGGAATCATCTAAAGATTTTACCAATTGAATTATTTCCTTATGGCTTCCATGGGAACCATGCGATAAATTAAGGCGGATAATATTCATACCATTTCTTATTAACTGCGACAAAGTATCCTTATTATTACTCGCCGGTCCAATTGTACAAATTCGATCAATTGTCATATTTTCACCATCCTTTTTTATCTATAATTCCCATATAGAAAGAAAAAATAATATTTCTCATACATGGTTTGTAATGTAAGAGTAGAAAAGGCCGATAATTCCTTAGTACAAGAATTACCGACCTTTTCATGATGAAAATGACCTGAGTTGTTGCATGATAAAAAAGCGAACCATCAAATGGATTTTTTTAACAAATGAACACTCTAGTATGTATCCATCACGATAACAAAGCACTCATTCCATCGATTGCTGCATTTGTTTTTGTTTCAACCTTTCTTCCAACACATGAATCATAAATAAAAAATGCTCAGCTTCTCTTGTAACATGATCAGCTAGTAATGGATTAATTACATTTCGAATTTGGCATGTTTGAATAAGTTCCAATCCCGCCTTTTTGAAATTTCTCAATTCAACTGTGGCATTTTCACTATCTTTATTTAGCTTTCCGATTAAATCCTTCACCAAGAAAAAGTGCATATTCCTTCATAATCCGTAACCAAAATCGATTTTCAGTTAAAGAGCGTTCAATAAATAATTGTTCAGTTAATGATTCAGAAGGCGTAGCTTTCAATTCCGGTGGAAGCAGCATAGCCCGCTGTGTATCCATGACAAAGTGACCAGGAATAGATTGTTGTTGTCCATTATTCATTAAATCCCCCCTAGCGCCCCACGCCCATCAACTTAAGAATTCAGAATTACATCAAACCGAAAAAGAGTCCTAAATTAATAGGACTCTTTTTCGGTGATTTGAATGTAAACTTTTTATCATCAGTTTACATTCATTTCCCCTTAAACATTAACTTTATGCCGCCCCCCCCGATATCCCAAAATACATAACAAAAGTATATATTCAAAATACTGTAAATAAAGAGGTCAGTTGCAAGGAATACTCAATCATAGTACACCATAAATCACACTTAAACATATCGGAATCAATAAAGAAGGGAAAGATAATATACTTGATACATTTCAAATCTAGCAATATAAAACTAAAAGGGACTCTTACCTACGAGTCCCTTTTAGTTTTGATAATTAAACTCCACTAATTTGTATTAAGCCCTCATTCATTAACTATATAATTCACCTTCCTAATTCTTAATTATCAAGAAGATAAATCACAAGAAAAAGAAGCTAACAATTTATTGTTAGCTTCTTAACTCATGGAAAAAATGGTGTTTTTACCCACATCCTACTATCTAGATTGTGATTTAACGCTTGTAAGATGAGCATCAAACATATCAATTATTTCAAGAAATCTATCAGCTTCACGGAAAACATGGTCTGCTAATAGTGGATGAATGATACTCTTTATTTTACATTGCTCAATTAAATCACGTGCCGTTTTCTTAAAATCCCGAAGAGATGTGACTGACACACGATTTTGATCCAAAAATTGATCTAAAAGAGGAACTGTTTGAGATTGTGGTTTCATAGATTCTAAGTCAATTGCTTGATACATCAATTCATCAAAATCATTGCTAAAATTCCGGGCTATATCTACAAGCTTTCTTTCCGATGGATCAAGAAGATGACCAATAAATTTAGCATGGTCTGCCATAATCCTTAAAAAGAAAACATTTTCTTTAATAATAGCATCAGGAAGAGCATCCAATCTACCTTCATTTAATTCAATTAAGCGTTTTCTAAAATAATCAGCTTCCCTACTTGTATGGTCAACTAACAGTGGAAAATTATTTTGTCCTGGCAATTTACATGTGAGAATTAATCCTAGAATTTTTCGTTTAAATCCAAAAATATTAGTTGCAGCTTGTTGTACTTCTGAATTAAATCTCTTTATTTGCTCAGGATCTGTTTGATTTGTATAAGAATATGCAATTTGTTCGATGTGTTCAAACAATCGGTAAAATTGATTAGCCTCTTGGATTAATTGAGTATCCTCACATCTAAACCCCAATCGAAGAAATAGAGAATGCTCTTTCATGATTCTAGACCAAAAACGGATTTCATTTAATGATCGTTCAACAAACATTACAGACGTAACACCCGTATCAGGATGTAATGAGGTTTCATCCCTATTCATTCTCAATCCCCCCCAGTAAATACTACGCTAGTTCTATTCTTATGAATAAATATAGATAAAAATACCATCAATAAAAGTTCATTATGACTATAAAAATAAGATTATTTTTTCTATTCATCACAACATAAATAATGATAAATCTCGTATACATGTGGAAATTAACATAACCTATCATTATCGGTAGCCAAAAAAAGCTCACTCCTTGTCCATCAAGATAAACTTTATAAACTTATATGCTTAAAATCAGAATTAATACCTATTTGCGTACTATTGAGTATTAAGAATAATTAAGTAGTTTAAAGTAAATATTATTACTGTTATAAGTCAAAAGGAGGTCATTATCATGAACAAACAACGAGCACAAGAGATTGCATCTTCACCGGTTATGGCTAATGTAACCTATAATGGAGTTCCGATTTATATTCAAAATGTAGATAAAAATAATGAAACAGCTAGAATTTACCCCCTTAATGAGCCTCAAAATGAGCAGGAAATTCCTTTATCCAACTTAATAGAACATTAAACAAACAATAATTTTTAATCCAAACACTACTCAGAGTGATGTTTGTTAGGGACAGCTCATACAATTGCTTGTCCCTATTTTACAAATGAAATATTCAACCTCAAAATCTAAAATACTTCTGAATAATACGTTGAGATAAGTGTAATTTTATTGAACTTGTCAATTAGTTGTTAAATCCCATAGTTACTAGAATATTGTTAATCTATGTTTCTAGTGAAATATTTTTACACTGGAAACAAATTTCATGCACATAAGACTAGAGTCAAAACAAAATAATTTAAAAACGTAGAGTAGGATTTCCTTAAATGACATAGAAATTATATAAAGTGACAAAAAGGGGTAATTTCCTCAACAATACCAACCATTTCAAGCAAATTCCCTTCAATTTCCCCGTAGATTGGTTTTTTCTTGCAACAAAAATCTAAAAGCAAATTTTATTTTACACGAAACATAATTTTCACAATAAATTGAATCAACTATAAAAAATGAAATTGGGAGGAGTACGATGACGCAACTCGATTCTTTGCACCCAATTGTAGAAAAGATAATCAATAACATTGAAAAAGTGATTGTCGGAAAGCGAAAGGAAATCATTCTTACCTTAGCGGCTCTCTTAACCGAAGGCCATGTACTATTAGAAGATGTACCAGGTGTCGGGAAAACAATGATGGTACAAGCCCTTGCAAAATCCATCGATGCAAATTTCAAACGGATTCAATTTACTCCTGATTTACTGCCATCAGATGTAACAGGTGTTTCTATTTATAATCCGAAAGAATATCAATTTGAATTTATGGCAGGACCTATTATGGGAAATATCGTGCTAGCTGATGAAATTAACCGTACATCACCAAAAACGCAGTCAGCCTTGCTTGAAAGTATGGAGGAAGGCAATTTAACAGTAGATGGTATAACAAGACCTTTACCAAAGCCATTTTTTGTAATAGCTACACAAAATCCAATTGAGTATGAAGGAACGTATCCTTTACCAGAGGCTCAGCTCGACCGTTTCTTACTAAAGCTAAAAATGGGCTATCCCACACCGGAAGAAGAATTTGAAATTTTAAATCGGACAGAAAAAACAAAGCCTATCTCTCATTTACAAGCCGTTATTACAATAGAAGAATTACTACACTTACAACAAAACGTACGGGCAATATATACAGACAAGGCCATCAAACACTACATCGTAAAAATCGTTAATCAAACCCGATCTTATAATTCCGTACAGCTAGGGGCTAGCCCCCGTGGCTCCATTGCTTTGATGAAAGCTGCACAAGCTTATGCGCTCATAAATGGCAGGGATTTTGTCATTCCAGATGATGTTAAATGTTTAGCTCCATATGTTTTAGCTCATAGACTCATTTTAAAAATAGAGACGAAATTTGAAGGGATAACACCAGAAAGCGTTATCATAAAAATTATCGCCCGGACTCCAGTACCGGCTCAAAAGGCGAAAAACTCCTAATGAAACAGCTACTACGAAATGGTCGTCACGCCGGGAAGCTATCGTTGCTTGCTTTATTCATCGCTTTAACATTTGTATACACCATGTTACAAGGAGAATTTGTAAGCTGGTTTCTATTTTACACCTTTAGTCCTTTCGGTCTTTACTCATTATTGTTACCCTTTTGTGCCTTGTGGAACGCCGAGGTGAAACGCATAACAAATCAAAAGGAGTTTACAGCAGGACAGCAGTTCTTATGCACTATTACAATAAAACGAAAAATCCCCTTCCCCTTGCTTTATTTAATTGTAGAAGAAGTGCTACCCATGGAGTTCAAAACTCGCAAACAATCAAAAAATGCAAAAGTGTTATTATTTCCAGGATTCAAGCGAAACATTTCATATCAATATGTAATCGACGCAATCCCAAGAGGAGAACACACCTTTTCGAGTGTGCGTGTAAAAACTGGTGATGTATTCGGGATTATCGAAAAAGAGACAATCTTTTCAGTTCCCAATAGATTTTTAGTTTATCCCCACTATGTAGACATAACTTATAGACAATTAGAAAACGATTTCGAACAAGGAACACTCTCATCAAATGTGAATGTAGCAAGAGATGCAACAGTCTCATCTGGTGTCAGAGACTATAAACCTGGTGACCGTTTTTCATGGATCGATTGGAAGGCAACTGCTCGAAAAAACAAGATTATGACGAAAGAGTTTGAACAACAACGAAGTCATGATGCCGTGATTTTCATGGACAGAACCCCCTCTCCCCTGTTCGAATTGGTTGTTACGTTTACAGCTTCTCTCGTGAGGTCTATCCTAAAACAAGATTCACAAGCATCATTTATATCCGCCGGAAAAGAACAAACCGTTCTTCCTTTACGTCATGGTGAGACACAATTACAACAAATTTTTCACCATTTAGCAAAAGTACAAGCAGACAATATGTTTCCGCTCTCTCAAACTGTAGAAATAGAGTTAAAGAAAATCTATCAACCAGTAACATTCATACTTGTAACAAGTAATCTTTCTCCCGATATTCAAAAAGTTGCTGACAGTATATCACTGAAAAGCAGTAAGCTAATGATATTTGTCGTCAAGGAAAAAGTACATCAATTCTCAAAATTGGAACTAAGCCTACTCGAAACGCTAAGAAAACAAAAAGTATTCGTGAAAGCAGTTTATGAGAATCATTATACAAATGTATTTTTTGAGGTGAACAAATGACCATATTACCTTCAAATAATAAATGGGATATCAGTAGTTTCCTAATGCATTTATTTGGTTTTCTCATTTTATTAGAATGGTTGCGACCACTTATAGAAATTACAGACATGGTGAGATTGAACCTCTTTACAGGATTTATAGGAATTTGCTTCATTCTCTCTTTTTTTCAAACGCGATTCCAAATTTCGATAAAGATTGTAGTCATCTTATTTATGATTCATTCGGTAGATTATAAGGGACCTTTTATTCATCCTGCTTGGTTGGTAGAATTCTTATCTGATTTTTTTCACAATATCCGCCTTCTCTTTCAAGCAAATTGGTGGGATCTTTCCAAATCTTTTCAGACCTTTTTATTTTTTTTAGTTCTTTGGTTTTCGTGCTTCCTCACCCTTTATTGGCTGATTCACCAAAAACGCGGACTCTTATTTCTTACGTTAACCGTTATTTATATTACAATTTTTGATATATTCGGCTTATATGACATGAACAAGGCGATTATTCGTACAATTATAACGGGTCTTTTCATGCTCAGCCTTCTCCAGATTGAACGTATAAAAACGTTCGAGAACTTACAAAAGCATACCAAATCCACACCGCAATTGCTCATCCCAATTGCGGTATCTATTATATTTACGATAACTATTGGATATTTCGCTCCCAAACCCGGTCCTCAATTATCCAATATTGATACTTTCTTCAGATTCGATACACCTTCAGCAAATAAAGAGACAACAATCAACAAAGTCGGTTACGGTATGGATGACTCTCAATTAGGCGGTCCTTTTAAATGGGACGACACAGTTGTTTTCACAGCGCAAATGCAAAATAGTCAATATTGGAGAGTTGAAACAAAAGACTTTTATACCGGAAAGGGTTGGGAAATTTCTGATAACCCGAAAAAAATTTCTTTTAAGAATAAAAACAACGTATTGAGTTGGTATGAACAAAATACAAAAACGGAAACTGCCGAAGCAATTATCACCATGCAAAAAGACTCACCTCACCTTATTTATCCCGCGGGATTAGTATCGGTTGAAGCTGCTTCAGATGTATCATTCCGTGCAGATCCCTTTTCGGAAAAAATCGATATGATGAAAGAAGGCTCTTCTACTACCTTAAATAAATATAAGGTGACTTATAAGACTCCTCATTTTTCTATCGAAAACTTAAAAGCTGTAAAAGCGGCTGAGGGTCTAGAGGCAAGCTCTTATTTCATAGAAAAATATACTCAATTACCGGACTCATTACCAAAGAGGGTAAAAGACTTAGCGATAAATCTTACAAAAGATAAAAACAATCGATACGATCAAGTATTAGCTGTTGAAAGCTACTTCGCAAATAATTCTTTTGTATATGAAACAGAACATGTTAAGGTTCCTGGAAAGGATCAAGATTATGCAGATCAATTTATATTTGATACAAAAAGTGGATACTGCAATAATTTTTCCACGTCTATGATTGTTTTACTTCGCTCTATTGGGATTCCGGCACGCTGGGTAAAGGGCTATACCGGGGGCACTCTTGAAAACAAAGTAACGAATTCAGATTATGAGAACATTTACACAATCGATAATAACAATGCACACTCTTGGGTTGAAGTATATTTTCCAGGATACGGATGGGTCCCGTTCGAACCAACAAAGGGTTTCAGCAATCCATATAACTTTACACATGACGCTTCTGCTCCAACTGCCACTTCACCAAATAGCGAAACTACGATACCTAGCAACGAACAAACTCCACAGCGAAATGCAGAAACAAAACAAAAAAATTTAATAGAAGATACCGAAGTCCTCTCTAACGGAAAGATTATGGATTCCAAAAAAGGATTTTCATGGGGATACTTGTTCCTTTGTATCATATCAATTAGCATAACTGGCTATGCCCTCTTTACTACTAGAATAAAGTGGTTCGCATTTTTTATCATTCTCTCCTATAAATACCGAAAAGGAGATGATGTTTATGCAAAAGCTTATGATGCACTTTTAAAACAACTGGAAAGAACCGGCATCTCACGCAACGAAAGCCAAACATTGAGAGAATATGCAATCCATGTAGATAACCTTTACAATTCGACTGATATGCAAAAACTCACTCTTAGTTATGAAAATGTTATTTATCAAAACCATCCTGCTACATCGGAATGGAGAAGGTTCATACAATTATGGGAAAAACTCATGAAAAAAGCATCCTCTCCACCCAAGTCGAATGAATTTGATACGTTCATTTGATTGAGTAAGGCGATTTCTATAATTAGAACAAAACCTTTTATTAATTTATCAGATTTGTAATCATAGTAGTCTCATGATCATGTGTTTTAGATAGTCCTTACGAATAATTAGATTCCTACTTCAAATTTAATTCAACTTTGAAATCCTTGATATCAGTAGTATCAAGAATTTCAGTTCTTAGTAAAAATAATCAATATTCTCAATACATTTACAGACACACAAAAGCGCGGTTCCTGATTACTCAGAAACCGCGTCACATTAATGTTTATTGCGTTTTATTTTTAAAATATTAATAAAGAGACATATATTTATCGCGTTCCCATTGGTGAACTTGCGTGCGGAACAAAAATCAATAAATATTTGTATCTATTAAGCTATGCATAAATGTCGTAGTACCAATGTTTAACGACAATTGTTTGTATATTGACTTTCGATAATATTCGTTTGCTTTTGAAATAAATATGGTCATTAAGCGGCCGACAAAACACAGCCTGCTTTTGCGGGCTTTTCTTCTCTATTTTCTTATTACGGATAAACTTTGATATGACAAGAAAGATATGTGGGCGAATTGTGGGTAAAAAACACCTAGCAAAAGTTTGCTTAAATTTGGCATTATGTTGCTTTTTTGTTTCCACAAAGGAGACAAATATTAATGAAGAAACTTGTGGACCTCGGCATGATCCGCCAGGTATCTATGAAAAGTAATTCTGATATGATGCAAACTGCTAATGCTATAGTAATTCGACCTATTGTGGAAGAAGTGTCCGACAAGGAACCTACTAAAAGTCCTACAAAGTGTCCTACCATTAAAACACCCCCTGTTTCCTTAAAACAAAATATAAAAGATATAAACAAACGTAATAGTAATGAGAATAGTAATACTACTGAAGAGAATATTAAACAAGCTGCTTTGTTGCTCACTGGGTTCCAGAACGTTTCGTTTCTTTAACTAGCTCTTTTTATTCTGAATCAAAAACAATTCAAGAACTGTGGAAGGTTGTAAGACAGTGTAATAGAGTTGTTAATTACACAACAGGTGATAAAGCATTTACTAAAGACCAGGAGCTTACTATTGGCTTAAAAGCTATTAAAGAGTTTGTTATGAAAGTGAAGTCTGGAATAAAAATGAAGTATGGTAAATTTGCTTATTTCAATGGGATTGTAAATAACTTAATGGACAAGTTCTACTTCTATAAAGAGTTTATGGGAGTATAAAAAAGCTCCCAATCGCTAAACGTTAGAGGTCGAATAAGGGTAAATTGGGAAGAAAAGCATGCAGAGGGAGGATTCCCTACAACCGTAATACATGTTATCATATTATTAAAATTCCTAAAATTTCCTTTAAGGACAAAAAAATGAACTTAGATTTATTTATTTATTTTATGTTACAGTTCCATATGTTAGTCAATTACAACACTGTTAAGAAGGAGTATACATAATGAAAGCAACGAAACTCGTATCATTAGCAATACCTGTTCTATTATTAGTAGGTTGTGGGGTAGGAGATAAAGATTCTATCCCTAAGACTGAGGAAACTAGTAAAGCAATGTCGAAAACAGTAATATCTGAAAAACAGTATCCGTATTATATTTGTGAGCAACTGGTAGAGTTTCAATTCAAGAAGGATAAAATATTGTTAAAACTAGGAGAAGCTTCAAAAGATAATAAGAAATATAAAGATGTATTTAAAACAGCAAACAATATGGATGAAGCCTTAGACCGTATGGAGAACATAATAGTACCTGATAAATACAAAGACATTCATAAACTCGTACAAGAAGGGATAACAGATGCAAGAAAAGGAACAAAGTTAATAAAAGACGCTGATAAAGACGATGGACTGAAGATTCAAGAAGCTGTATTAAAAAGTTCTCCACATATGTCAGGTGTAGATGGAGAACAGTGGAGAGAAGCAATTTATAAGTTAAATCAGGAAACCAAAGATGCCTACGCCAAAGCACTTGATAAGAAAATGGAAGAACATACAAAGTAATAGAGTAACTTGTAATTATACATACAATCATTCAACTAATAAGGGGTAATAGAAATATGAAAGCAAAGAAACTAGTAACTTTAGCGATACCTATTATGTTATTGGCAGGTTGTGGTACCGATAAAACAGACGCAAAGCCAAAAGAAAAAATAGAGTCTAAGTCAGAAACTAAGGATAAGTTATCAAAAGAGCAGTATCCAGTTCGTATGACGAGTTTATCTTCTGAGTTAATGAATAAAATCTCTACTATAACTGAGATAGCAATGGATAAAACGAAGGACGAAAAGGATTTAGTAAAAGAGATAGTAAAAGAAGAGACTGAGTTACAAAAGATTATTTCTAAATTCGATAAGATAGAACCACCTAAAGGGTTTAAGGACTCTCATAAGGAAGTCTTAAAAGCGTTAGATTGTTATAGTAAAGCCTATGCATTACAAGTTGAAATTATAAAAGGCAAAGGAAAAGTTACAGATGAAGACAGAAACAAGTCTCAAAAGTCAATGGACTTAATAAAAGAAGGTAATGGTTATTGGAAAACTGGTTTCCAACCAATTGAAGACGCTACAGTAAAACAAGCAAACGCTCTTGGTTTCGATACAGGAGCAAAAACTGATACTCCTTCAACTTCTAAATCCGATGATGACAATGTGCAAATATCCGCAGACGGTAAAGAATTATTTGGTTCGTGGGGTAGTTACAAAGGTTCTGAGTTTCATAAAGGTTTAGACTTTAGAGAAGATAATTCATTCACGGCTTATGATGATACTGGTAAGTCTTCTTATGAAGACAACCATATGACAGGTACGTGGTTATATAATGCAGACAAGAAGCAAGTAACTATGATTCCTACTGAATTTGTTAAAGACGGTAAGAAGATAGATGCTAGACAAATGAATGCGGTAGTAGATTATACTGTTGAGTTTTTCAGAGCAGGTTCTTTAAGAATGGTAGATAGTAAAGGTAACAAAATAGAAGCAGAAAGACAGAAGTAAATATTATGTAAAAAGGGGGTTATTTCATTAGTTATGATACAGTCGGATCGTTGCAACGTATGCAACAATTGGAACAAGCAGAAGCTGCAGCTGGAGAAAGATTAGTTCTAAAAAGAGCTAACACAACTTTAGATACATGGTTGGCAGTTATTGCAGTTATTTTATTCATTCCTACTTTCACTTTTTCTTTAGTAGCATTATTGATTTATTATTTCACAAAGGAATTTTTCGCTAAAACATGCTTAGTAAAAAATATAGCTACTGGTGAAAAATTTTATGTTGATAAACAAGAATTTAAGCAATACAAGAAGGATTTTAAAGCGAAGGAAAAACAAGTTAGAAAGATATCTGATTTGAAGTAAAAAAAGAAGAAGAACATCTTTTAGTGAGGGTAAATGTTCTTCTTTTACTGCAAATTCACTTAAATTTCTTTTGCTACAATGCCTCCACCGTTTCCATGCGCATTAGAAGGCGAACCACCACCGTCACCAATATTAACATAGTCAGGTCTTGCAGGAGCTCCGCCACCATCCCCCTTATTATCAGATATCGTATCAACTTTATTTAACGCTAAATCTGGCCTTACAGGTGCTCCTCCATCTCCTTTGTTTAATGTCGAAAATCCAGTTGTTATAGATACCGCAAATGCACAACCTATTGTTGTTAAGAGGATTTTTTTTATCATCTTAATGCTCCTTTTTCCATTTGTTTTTTTCGGGCTTCTTTACCCATACGATAATACTCGACTGCTTTTTCATAGTTGTTGTCATTATAAAATTTATCAGCTAAACGATCTGTATATTCTTCAATGCAATCAAATAATTCTTCTTTTTCGAAATACGAAATTCCTGCAAAAACAGCCTTTTCCAATGCAGCTGTATTTGTATTCATTGCTTTTAAAATCATGAAACGATGTTGATACTCCTGATTTTCCAGTTGATCACAGATGTACAATCCTTTTTCTATTAATCCTTCAGCTTTTTCATATTCACCTATTTTCAAATTTTCATCCGATTCCAAATAAATTGCACGAAAATGATTTTGAGAGTGATTTGTAACTTCTGATAAATGACGAATTGCTAATTCTGATAAATTTTGATTTGCATACAGTAATCCTAAGTTATTTCGAACCATCAACACATATTTTTTATGATTAGCTTTTTGAAATACATCTAGTGCAGCATTAAATGTTTCTTCAGCTAATTCAAATTGTCTTAAATCGATACAACATAATCCAAACATATTTTCACATAAAGCAACATTAATCTCGCAATCTGGTTGCTTTATGAATTCTTCTTTTGCTTTTTTTATGCAATCAATCGCTGACATATGTTGATAAGACTGATTATAAAAATAGCCTAATCGATAATAAAATTCCGCCTGTTCCAACTTATTTGGAACATATTTCAAAAGATTTTCAGCTGTCTCAAATTGTTCTTTTGCTTCTTTATATTTTGTAACAAACATAAGATAAATGGCTTTGAAAAAGTGATAATAATATGCCAAGTATCCTTTGTTAGGAATTTCAAAAGATTCCACATTATTAAAGCTATCTTCTTTAATCGAAATCCAGTCAGTCAGCACATTATATCTGAAATTTAATAAGGCAAAATACAGTAATACATCTTCATCCAATTCTACATGATTAATATTATTGTCAATTTCTTCTTTTAGTTGCCTTGCTTTCTCCACTTGTTGCTTCAACATTGATTGATACCAAGTATCTAATAAGTGTTTGATTTGCTCTTTAGTTACTATATGTGCACTCATAACAAGCCCCCCCTATTTTCCTAAAATATTAACATAGTTCTACACATTATATATAAACTCCCTGTTTAAATTAATTGAAAAATAATTATCAGAAAATATTTTCCTAGGGAGGTAAAACTAAAAAAAACGACTCAATTAAGAGCCGGCACTTTTTATGCTTATTATTTAATTTTTACATAATAAGGACTTGCTGTAATGTAGTACACATTACCTCTACTATTTTTCACTTTATATTGTGCGGATCCGTTTGCTGTTACTTTATTAATAATAGTACATCCTAGTCCTGACTCTAAAGTACCGGCAACTTCTTTGGAGAATTCCCCCTATAGCTAGAGCCTAGCTAGGTAAACATATAAGAAAAACGAAATCATTTCGCATCTACTGTATTAAATATAATTTATAAGTAAAGGATTGTGATTATTCTTGAGCCTAAATAACGGAAAAAACTGTAACTCTGCTGCAATTCCTTGTCCTGTTCCTAGTTCGATTTCCGCTCCTTTCCCGGGTTCAGCGCCAGCTGCAATTCCACGCTTATTTTTTACTCCTTTGTCACCAAATCCACCTCCTATTCCCCTTCCGGAAAACACACTTAATATCCCGATTATGGAGTTCTTAGTTCCTGCCCAAGCAGTAGCAGGAGGAACAGCAAGAGTTCAGTTAGACTCAACAATCAGTACAGAAGTTTTTGTTGAGACAGAAGTAGTTGATCTTTTTTAAAATATAGATGCCATTACGTATCAGCTATTCCGTAATGATGTGCTGCTGACAGATACGATTGTATCTGGAAACTATGTAGGTGATCTTTCCGAGCCAAATTCGCTTTATACCTTTAACTCTACGTTTACATGGGTAGATTCCCCAAGTGATCCAGTACTCCCAACAGACCCTGTTCGTTATCGAGTTGTGGCAAATGTAGGTGAGTTTGGTGGATTGGCATTCATCGGAGCTCAAGTTAGAAATCCTGGATTTATCGGTGTGGTTTTTCCTACTGACCCTATTTAACACGAAAGGAATAAATAAAACCGACTCTGATTACAGAGCCGGTTTCTTTTGCGTTAGCGTACGTTAACATAGGAATTGCTTGCGGTGATGTAGAACGTGTTGCCTTTCGAATTGTGTACTTTGTATTGTGATGATCCATTGACAGTTACTTTTTCATCGATTTTAAACCCTAGTCCTGCATCTAAGGTACCAGCAACGTCTTTATCCTGCCAAGATGGAGAGTCATAGAAACGTAGTTTGTCCACTTTGGACACAATACGCTTTCCTGCAATCGGATTAACTGGCTCTTTCTTCTCAAACTTGATGTAAGAAGGATTGTTATATACCCATTGATTTCCTCCAAGATTTAACCAACCATCTTTTTCTCCCCACACTCGGTATGATTCTGGTTTATTTAACTGACGAATAACAGAGTAACTTGCACCTGCCCCTTTACGAAGAAAAACCCTCAACACGTTATGTGTCAAGGGTTTAAGCCTCTTAGTAAAGAGACATATATTGATCGCGTTCCCATTGGTGAACTTGCGTGCGGATCAAGCTTCACACCCTAATAACAAATCAAAATAATCACGAAACCTAAATTTATAGGGAATCTTTAAAATTTGAAACTCAAAACAAATAATATTGTTTCATTATTTCGTGGGCATTTTGTGGGTACTTTTGTGGGCACCTATTAATCAAAAAAACAAAAGAGCACAGCGTGTATATAAAGTGCTACCAACACTCTATATACCGTCCGCCTAATCACACTAGGCAAACACTTGCTGTACTCTTACGAACTATTCTACAGTACGTAAGAGCTCCTTAGCAACAGTTTGCTTACACACGGCATTCTGTTGCTTTTTTGTTTATACAAAGGGGCCTATATAATGAAGAAACGTATCGATGTTATCGCAAATGAAGTATCCTTCCACAACTTATCATCATTCACAGATGTGGAAGAACTAAATAAAACTGTACGTACATACCGTGACAATATCCATATGTCTATTAAGCGTACTGACGTACAATCTAAACTAATTACATTACTTGAAATTTTAAAACGCCACAGCTGCAAATATGTAGGCGTTAGTTTCCTATGTAAAAATAGAATCGCTGAAAAAATGGAAGTTTCATATAAAACTGTACAACGTTTAATGAAGAAACTTGTGGATTTAGAGATGATTAAGCAAGTTTCTATGAAGCGTAAAAAAGATATGCTTCAAACTTCTAATGCTATTATCATTCAACCAATTGTGGAAGAAGTGTCCGACAAGGTAGTGGTAAAAAGTCCTACAAAGTGTCCTACCATTAAAACAACCCCTGTTTCCTTAAAACAAAATATAAAAGATAAAAACAAACGTAATAGTAATGAAAATATCACTACACCTGAAGAAAAAATTAAAGAAGCTGATTTTGTTGCCCATTGGGTACCAGAACGTTTTATTTCTCTAGTTAGCTCTTTCTATTCTGAATCTAAAACAATTCAAGAACTGTGGAAGGTCGTAAGACAGTGTAATAAAACTACTAACTTCTCTACAGGTGATAAAGCATTTACTAAAGACCAGGAGCTTACTATAGGCTTAAAAGCTATTAAAGAGTTTGTTATGAAAATTAAATCCGGAGCAACAATGAATAAGGGTAAATTCGCTTACTTCAACGGTATTGTAAATAACTTAATGGATAAGTTCTACTTTGATAGTGAGTTTATGGGAGCATAAAAAAAGCCCCCAAACACTAAATGTTCGGGGGCGAATAAGGGTAAATTTGGAAGAAAAACATGCAGAGAGGGATTCTCTACAACCGTAATACATTTTTTCATATTGTTAAAACACTCAAAATTTCTCTTAAGGATGGAAAATCTTTATATCTTATTTATATAATTTATGCTATGGTACAATATGTTAATTAATTACAATACTTTCTAAAAGGAGGATACATAATGAAAGCAAAGAAACTAGTAAGTTTAGCACTTCCAATCATGTTACTAGGGGGTTGCGGAACAGACAATATAGAGAAGAAAGCAGACACAAAGGTAGCAAAGATAGAAGTAAAAGAAGAAGACAAGGAAAAGTTATCGAACGAAGCATACCCTTCTCGTATGTCAAACTTACATTATGAGTTAAAGTTGAAGATGGAAGAACTAACTGAAGTATCAAAAGGAAAAGACAAGGATGTAAAAGAGCAAAACAAGAAAATCTTAAAAAGTGCAGATGAGTTACAAGAAATATATGTTAAGTTTTACAAGATAGACCCACCAAAAGAGTTTGAAGAACAACACAAATCTGTTTTAAAAGCAATAGACTGTTATAAAGAAGCGATTGACACACAATTAAGTCTAGCAAAAAGTGGTTCTGTAACAAAGAATAAGACAGAGCAATTAAAAGACTTAATGTACAAAGGTAATGACTACTTAGAAAAAGGTATGAAACCAATTGAGGAAGCTGTAGAACATACCAAAAGACCTGACGCTATCCCTTTATCAAAAGACGGTAAAGAAATAGTAGGTGAATGGGGTAGTTATGTTGGTGATAAATTCACTAAAGGAACAGAGTTCCGTCAAGATGGTACATACACTATATTTGATGATGTAGACAACACACCTTATGAGAACTCACATATGGATGGAAAATGGTCTTACAATGGAGACACGAGAGAAATGACATTGACAATAGACGAATATGTAAAAGACGGCAAAAAGGCTGAACCTGGTGAAATGAAACAATCTATGACCTATAAAATGGAGAACTTTACTGATACGGGATACAAGATGGTAGGAGACGATGGTAGCGTGATGCGTCAAGTAAAACGTAGGTAATAGTCAATAACAGTATTCAAACAAAGGAGTTTTACATATGGGACGAAAAATACTAGTGTTCGTAATCATAGTTCCTGCTCTCTTTTTCGCTCTTGCAGGGGCAATAGCTAGTTTAGGAACTGGGGAAACATCGGTAGTGGCTAGAGTAATGTCCATAGCAGTACCTATTCTTCTACTAACATGGATAATAAAGAGATACACGAATAAGAAAAAGAAGTCTAACAACATTGCAGTAAGCGAAAGGGTATTTGAGACAGACGAAGAAGGTAGACTAACGAGTAAAACAGATTACGTTTTAAAAGTACAAAACATATCTATGGTTTGGGTACAAGCACAAAATAAATTCAGTGAGTTAGAAAAGAAAGACCCTACATTCCTTAACACACACGATGAATTAAAGCAAGTAGTAAGTGAAATGAAGTCAGCAAACAAGAAATTAAGAGAAATTAAACCACCAGTAGAGTACGATAACTTGCAATCAGAGTTATCTCAATCTCTATATACTTTTGATAAAGGTCTAGACATAATGGTAGAGGGGTTTACAACATTAGATGAAACAAAGATTAATAAGTCAGGTGAACTGATTGATGAAGGTAGTGACGGTCTTATGGAGTCACTTGGAGTTATTTTAAGCTTAACAAAATCGTAAAACGAATAATAAGAAACCAAACAAAGGGGTATATAACAATGAAACGTAAACTATTAGCAGTAGCATTACCAATTATGTTAGTAGCAGGGGTAGGTTGTTCAAAAGACGCTTCTGAAAGTAAAACTGACAGTCTAGAAGTAGCGGAGACTGATAATCAAGAAGTATCAAATAGTAAAGCAGAAAAAGAGTACAAGTCAAAATTAAACTCTTTAATGAAAGATATAACTAAAGAGTCACTAGTATTAAAAGAAGTCATAACTAGTGATAAATCAATAAAAGAAAAAGAAGAAGAGTATAGAGAGAAGTCTAAGGCTTTGTTGGAAATAACTGATAAAGTAATTGAGTTAGACCCAGGTAAGAAGTATAACGACGTACAAAATACGGTAAAAGACGCTATGTATGAGTTAAAAGGTGGAATAAGTTCAACGAAAAACGGCTTAATCATGAAAGATAAGGGTGTCGTACAGCAAGGTGCAGACTCGTTTACGAAAGCATCTGATTTACTATTAGAAGCAGATAAAAAGATGAAAAACATAAAGTAGTAACAAGGGGGACTATGTCAATGAAACGTAAAATATTAGCAGTTGCATTACCAATTACTCTAGCTTTAGGGGTAGGTTGCAGTAAAGACAATGTAGAAGAAAAGAAGACTGATAGTTTAAAAGTAGTAGTAGATTATTAAACTTCTATACTTGACTTAAGTAAAGCGTTAGAAAGCAAATTATCTACAGAAGAATTAAAAGAGTTATTTATGAATGCTAAAGTTTAATACATAGTAAAAAAGCCGACTCAATTAAGAGCCGGTTTCTTTTATGTTAACGTACGTTTACGTATGCATCACTAGCTGTAATGTAGTACGTATTCCCTTTCGAATTGTGTACTTTGTATTGTGGTGATCCATTGACATTTACTTTTTCATCGATTGTAAACCCTAGTCCTGCATCTAAAGTACCAGCCACGTCTTTATCATGCCAAGATGGAGAATTATAGAAACGTAGGTCATTTACTTTGGATACAACGCGTTTTCCTACAATTGGATTAACTGGCTCTTTCTTCTCAAACTTGATGTAAGAAGGATTGTTATATACCCACTGATTTCCTCCAAGATTTAACCAACCATCTTTTTCTCCCCACACTCGGTATGATTCTGGTTTATTTAACTGACGAATAACAGAGTAACTTGCACCTGCCCCTTTACAAAGAAAAACCCTCAACACGTTATGTGTCAAGGGTTTAAGCCTCTTAGTAAAGAGACATATATTGATCGCGTTCCCATTGGTGAACTTGCGTGCGGAACATATCCCACTCAATTTCTTTCGCTTCGATGAAGTGCTCAAGTAAATGTTCACCTAATGCACCACATACAATTTCGTTAGATTGTAGTGTAACTAACGCTTGTGCTAATGTTGCTGGTAAGTCAACGATACCTGCTTCTTCACGTTCTTCTTTAGTCATTACATAGATGTTACGATCCACTGCAGCTGGCGGAGTTAATTTATTTTTAATTCCGTCAAGACCTGCTGCTAATAATGTTGCCATTACTAAATATGGGTTTGCAGCTGGGTCAACACTACGTACTTCTACACGTGTACTGATACCGCGAGATGCTGGAATACGCACTAATGGACTACGGTTTTGTGCAGACCATGCTACGTAACAAGGCGCTTCATATCCAGGTACTAAACGTTTGTAAGAGTTTACAGTTGGGTTAGCTACCGCTGTAAATGCCGGGGCATGTTTTAAAATACCTGCGATAAAGTGACGCGCATCATCACTTAATTGTAATTCACCATTTTGATCGTAGAATACGTTTTCTCCATTTTTGAATAGAGATAAGTTACAGTGCATACCAGAACCGTTCACTCCGAATAATGGTTTCGGCATAAATGTTGCGTGTAAACCGTGTTTACGAGCGATTGTTTTTACAACAAGTTTGAATGTTTGAATGTCATCACATGAACGAAGTGCATTCGCATATTTAAAATCAATTTCGTGCTGTCCTGGTGCAACTTCATGGTGAGATGCTTCAATTTCAAAACCCATTTCTTCAAGTTCAAGAACGATATCACGACGACAGTTTTCCCCTAGATCCATCGGCGCAAGGTCGAAGTATCCACCGTTATCGTTTAGTTCTAATGTTGGATTTCCTTTTTCATCAACTTTGAATAAGAAGAACTCCGGTTCCGGTCCAAGGTTGAATTCTGTAAATCCTAGTGCTTCCATTTCTTTTAACATACGTTTTAAATTGTTACGTGGGTCACCTTCAAATGGAGTGCCATCAGCATTGTAGATATCGCAGATTAAACGAGCTACTTTACCTTTTTCAGCAGTCCAAGGGAATACTACCCAAGTATCTAAGTCTGGATATAAGTACATGTCAGACTCTTCAATACGAACAAATCCTTCAATTGAAGATCCATCAAACATCATTTTGTTATCTAGAGCTTTCGTTAACTGACTAACTGGAATCTCTACGTTTTTAATAATCCCTAAAAGATCCGTAAATTGTAGACGGATATATTTTACATTCTCTTCTTTCGCTAAACGAAAAATATCTTCTTTTGTGTACTTTGCCATTATATATTCCTCCTTAGTCCCTCTAAACACCTTCAGAATCAGTAATCTTTAGTGAAAAAACCTTGAAATATCACCTTGCCGTAATGAAGTTCGATTGAATCTACCTGTATGTTGCAATTCATCTCGAAGAATTTTACGAAGCTCGGATTTTGAAATTTCTTTCGTTTCTTCTTTTACTTTCACTGCTTCTGTTTGATTTTCTTTCATTTGTAACACTTGTTTAATACCAGCCATATTTAAGCCTTGATCTAACAAATCTTTAATTTCTAACAACTTATCTACATCATTAAATGAAAACAATCTACGATTTCCCTTTGTACGGGTTGGGAAAATTAAATTGTGCTCTTCATAGTAGCGAATTTGACGAGCAGATAATTGTGTTAAATCCATTACAATACCAATAGGAAACAGCGGGGCAGAACGTCTATCTTCTTTCATTGTTTCAGTTCCTCCTTCGCCTTAACTGTTTCTCATTTTATATCATGTTATGTTTGATGTCAACAGATGTTAGCTTTTCTAACATGGTTTTTTTATAAATTTTTTCATTCTTTTTTAAAATGGCATAAATACCTTCTTCTATACAAAAAAGCTGCCGAAATCGACAGCTTTCCCTTACGAAATTGTTAATAGATTTTTTTCAATTAACGCATCGATCGCAGAACAAATCGCAATCTTCACGTGAGAATAAGTTAATCCACCTTGCACATAGGCAACATACGGAGGACGAATTGGACCATCTGCTGATAGCTCAATACTTGCACCTTGAATAAACGTACCTGCAGCCATAATGACATCATCTTCATAACCTGGCATATAGCTTGGATACGGTGTAAAGTGAGAATTAATTGGAGATGCGTATTGAATTGCTTGGCAAAATGCAATCATACGCTCTTTGTCATCAAATTGAACAGACTGAATTAAATCTGTTCTTGCAGCATTCCAAGTTGGTGATGTATTCATTCCTAACTTTTCTAAAAATGCAGCTGTAAAGACCGCCCCTTTTAACGCTTGACCAGCAACATGAGGAGCTAAGAAGAAACCTTGATACATTTCTTGTAAGCTATATAAAGATGCCCCTGCTTCTGCTCCAATACCTGGAGATGTTAAACGATATGCACAAGCTTCTACATATTGTTCTTTCCCAACAATGTAGCCACCTGTTTTTACAATTCCACCACCCGGGTTTTTAATTAGAGACCCTGCCATTAAATCTGCCCCGACATGGCACGGTTCTAACTCTTCAACAAATTCTCCGTAGCAGTTATCTACAAATACAACAACATCTGATTTAATCTCTTTTACAAAAGAAATCATCTCTTTAATTTCTGCAATTGTAAATGACGGACGAGTCGCATACCCTTTTGAACGCTGAATACCAATCATTTTCGTATTTTCCTGAATAGCTGCTTCTACAGCTTTAAAGTCAACGCGTCCTTCCGCCGTTAACGGTACAGCATTATAACCAATGTTATATTCTTTAAAAGAACCAACACCTTTCCCGCGCACACCAACAATCTCTTCTAATGTGTCATATGGCTTCCCTGTTATATATAATAATTCGTCACCAGGGCGCAAAATACCAAATAAAGCTGTTGAAATCGCATGTGTACCTGAAATAATTTGCGGACGAACAAGCCCTGCTTCTGCTCCAAATACATCAGCATACACCTTTTCTAATGTGTCACGACCGATGTCATCATAGCCATAACCTGTTGTTGGAATAAAGTGTGAATCACTAATTTTATGTTTACGAAAACTTTCTAATACACGAAATTGATTACTTTCAATTATTGTATCAATACGTTTATGTACACCGGTAATTTGTTCTTCTACTTCTTTTACAATAGGAGCAATTCTTTCTCCATTTTTCAAACGATCAAACATTTTTATTCTCTTCTCCTTTTTCCACTAAAAATCTCTTTAACTGTCCATTCAGCGGTGAATGAGCAAATATATAACCTGTACACTCATACAAGAATCCATCTTCTTTAAATTCCATCCCAGTTAATACCGTTTCTGTTTTTAAAAGCGTTAATAATCTACCTTCACTCGGAGGAATCATGACCTTATACGATTCCATCTCTTCCATCATCTTCGTTTCTACCGATTCTTTCAAGCTTAATAGATCCGTTTCTTCAAAAGCACTTGTCATAAGAAAATCATTTTTTGGAAACGGAATAAAATTTTGATGTAATCTATCCTTCTTATTGTAAACCGTAATAATCGGAATGTGGTCAATTTCAAGGTCTTGTAGTAATTTTTTCACCGTCTGTTCATGACCTACATAATTTGGATCTGCAGAATCAACGACATGTAAAATCACATCCGCTTCCCTCGCTTCTTCCAGTGTAGAGCGAAACGCAGCAACCAATGATGTTGGTAAATCTTGAATAAACCCCACCGTATCAGTTAATAGCACCGTATATCCACACGGCAATTGCATTTTTCTTGTTGTTGGATCTAACGTCGCAAACAGCAAATTTTCTTCAAATGTATCTGCTTCTGTTAATCTGTTAAATAACGTCGATTTCCCAGCATTTGTATACCCAATTAACGAAACTTGAAATACTTGATTATCCTTTCGGCGCTCACGATATCTTTTCCGGTGCTCCACAACAATCGCTAACTGCTTCTTAATCTCATCAATACGAGAGCGAATGTGACGACGATCTGTTTCTAGCTTCGTTTCACCAGGACCTCTCGTACCAATCCCGCCTCCAAGACGTGATAGCGCTAGCCCTTGCCCCATAAGACGTGGCATCGTGTATTGTAGCTGAGCTAATTCCACTTGAAGCTTACCTTCTCTTGATTTCGCACGCTGAGCAAAAATATCCAATATTAGTTGCGTTCGATCGATTACTCTCGCATCTAACATAGCTGATAAATTGCGAATTTGGCTCGGTGTTAATTCATTATTAAATATAATAACAGCTGGTTCTAATTCTTCCGTCAGCGCTGCAAGTTCTTCTAATTTCCCCTTACCTATGTAAGTAGCAGGGTGAAATTTCGGACGTTTTTGCGTTGTAGATACCAAAACTTCTGCACGTGCCGTCTTCGCTAGCGATGCGAGTTCTTTCATGGAATGCATAAACCGTTCATCATCATCTTGTGGCAATTGACAGCCAACTAATATGACTTTTTCTTTTTCTTCCATCAAATATGTTCACTCACCCTTTTCGAAAATTAAACCTTCTAATATAATAGCAGAGGAAGCACATTTCATCTAGTTAGCGAGGGAGAAAATTCATGGCATGGGAGATTTTTAGCATCATCGGTACAATTGCCTTCGCACTCAGCGGAGCTATTGTCGCAATGGAAGAAGATTACGATATTTTCGGGGTATATATTTTAGGGATGGCAACTGCCTTTGGAGGAGGTGCCCTTCGTAATTTATTAATCGGCTATCCAATCGGCGCTTTTTGGCAACAAGACATGTTATTTCAAATTGCACTTTTATCAATGACGATTATCTTTCTATTTCCAAATAAATTAATTAAACATTGGAAAAGATGGGAGAACATCACAGATGCTATCGGCTTATCAGCATTCGCTGTACAAGGAGCACTTTATGCACAAAAGCTCAACTTACCTATTAGCGCTACAATTGTTGCAGCTGTTTTAACAGGGATTGGCGGTGGTATCATTCGTGATTTATTAGCACGCCGCAAACCTCTCGTCCTTCGCGCAGAAGTATATGCATTTTGGACGATTTTAGCAGGATTTTTAATTGGTGCCAAGATTATTGTCAGTGACTGGGCTCTATACACCTTATTTATTTTTATTGTTTGCTTCCGCATGATTTCCATTCATTACAAATGGCATTTACCGCACAGACGCTTAGAGAATAAAGAGCGTTCCTTGCATAAATAGTAAATTCACCTCTTTACATGACGTAAAGAGGTTTTTCTTTTCCAACGTTTTTTTCTGTTCAGAGTGTCCATACTAAACTTTAAAGCGAGGTGAACATAATGACAAACCACGTAAACAAAGGCGCTCAAAAAAGCTCAGTTAACCAAATTAGCTTCGACCCAAAATCCGCCCATGAAAAAAGCAAAAAGATGGAGCGATATCATAGGGCATATCAACAAAAAGCTAAAGAAGAATAGAGGTGATAAAGAATGGCAAAAGGAAACAACAACCGCAATCGCGGACAAAGTAGTAGCGTTAATCCACAAGGACTTGCATCAGATGTAGCTGATACAAGTCCAAAAAGCAAATTAGAACAACGAGCAAAAACAAAAAATACAAAATAGAATACGATGCATTACGTTTCTCTTCCATAATAAAGTAAACGCACAGTTTATGAACTGTGCGTCTCTTCTTCAAGCGTTAAATCACTACTTGATATCCCAATTAAATCATACTTATCGTATGCATCCTCTTGCAATAAGCGCATTGCCTGTGTACGAATGGATTTCTCAACAATATTCCGGACATAGCGTCCATTACTAAATGATGTAATTTGTGATGAATATTTCACCGCATGTAAATGATCACGGAATTTCCATTCCGCCTCTTTTGATAATTGATATTCTCGTTCATCATACATTCTCTTTCCAATTTCAAGCAACTGATTCACTGTATAATCCGCAAACTCAATAATAAATGGAAAACGCGATTGCAAACCTGGATTTAAAGAAAGGAAATGATTCATCTCTCTTGAATATCCCGCTAAAATCAAAACAAATCCATGTTGCTTATCTTCCATATGTTTGACAAGCGTATCAATCGCTTCTTTTCCAAAATCTTTCTCTCCACCACGCGCTAGCGAATACGCTTCATCAATGAACAATATTCCACCCATGGCTTTTTTAATTAAATCTCTTGTTTTTTGTGCTGTATGCCCAATATATTCTCCCACAAGATCCGCGCGTTCCGCTTCGACTAAATGCCCTTTTGATAAAATGTTCATCTCAAATAATAATTTCCCAATCATTCTTGCGACAGTTGTTTTCCCCGTTCCTGGATTTCCTTTAAATAACATATGAAGCACTTGCTTTTCTGACTTTAAGCCAATTTCTTGCCTTTTCTTATTTACATAAATCCATGCATAAATTTCTTTTATGATTTTTTTTATATCTTCCATTCCAACAAGTTTACCCATTTCTTCCTCAATCCGCTGCAGCATCTCATGCTTCGTAGACGTTTCACTTGAAATTACCGATTTCTTTTCTGGAGCAGGTACTGAAATTTTTTTTCGGTGATTTAACACAATATTAATTTGATTATTATTTTTCTTTCGCATCGATTGTTCCATACAATCACCTCTTTTTATCGACTCACCAAAAAATATCATTAATTTTTCCACTTCCCATACAAATAACTGTTTTCAGAAAAATTTGTTATAATATAAGAAAAAAACAGGGTGGTGGGAATATGGAAACAAAGGAAATTCATGATACGGTACAAGCTTTTTCTTCCTTTTTATTAAATAAAGGAAGAAAACCTTCAACCATTAAACGTTACGTCTATGATATTGAAGATTTTGGGCATTGGTTAGAAAGAAATAAAAAACTTTCCTCTAGTAATATATGGGCTACACTTTGTACAAAAGACTATGAAGATTATTTTTCCGACTTAAAAAAGAAACGGCATTACTCTGAAAAAACAATGCACCGTGTTTTTATTGTCTTAAATAGACTATATCAGTTTTTAAACCTCCCAAACCCATTAAAGGACATGAAACTCGTCATCCAACCTAATCGCGCGTTACGTGATGAAGATTTCATTTCAAAAGAGGACGAAAAACGCTTAAAACATACTCTGACTTCATTAGAAGGATTATCAGAGAAACAACGCCCTGTCCGTCCATTACTAATGGATCGTAATATTTCTATTGTAAATTTACTCATTGACTACGGCTTATCCCTACAAGAACTTGTATCATTAAATATGCATCACGTTCATTTTGAAACGAATACAATTTCCATTCCAGCAGTAGCAGGTGTTGAAAGAACCATTGATTTAACTCACGACGACAAACAACAACTATATAACTATTACAAAAAAATCCCTGAACCAGTTCGTCCCAAATACCATAGTGATGACCCGCTATTTGTGGCATTTGATTTCAACCGTAACACATATCGGTGGGTGTACGAAAATGATGCTCCAAAAGCACTAACAGAAATAGCCGTCCAAAAAATGATTCGTCTTGAGGTGGCACGGGCAAATTTACGGAAAGGCATTTCCGGCCAACACTTTCGAAATACATTTATTTTACGGTTAATTAAACAGCACATCCCAGAGCAAGAAATCATGAAACGCGTTGGTTTCAAATCAAAAATTTCATTAAAAAGGTATTATCAATATGCAAAACAAAAAGAAAACGCCTTATAAATGGGCGTTTTTACTATTTTTCACATAAACTGCCCGTTTCCCTATTCCTTTTTATCTTTAACTTGCATCTACTATGATAGGTTTTTCACCATCTCAATTAGAAAGGAGCATTTTAATGTCTTATTTTAATGATAACCAAAAAAAGATTTCAAAACCGTATTTTCCAACACAACCTCATCGTATTCCGACAGTCCATTATACCCCTATTCCTAAATTATACGCGAATCTTTTTTCCGATACTTTAAGTGACCTAACTAATATTATTCCAGCTGTATTTTCCAATCCAACAGAATCTAACACAAAAGAACTTATAACCTTATTAGAAATAATAAAGGGGTTCCTGGAACGTTTAAACTTAACGCTTACACAGCGAGAAGCTGGCATTGCAATTGTCGAAAATTTAATTACTATTTTGGATAATCAACCTTTTGTAGCAAATGCAACATATATTGAATTACAAAACCTACTCAACTTTTCACTGTATATCACTAAATTATTTAGAATCAATCATCTTGTGTTCCAAAAAATCATCATGCAAATAGAAAATTTACAAATTACTTTACTACAAATTGCGTCAATTGAAATGACTGGACCTCAAGGCGAACAAGGATCTCAAGGTGAACAAGGGTTTCAGGGCGAACAGGGACCTCAGGGCGAACAGGGACCTCAGGGCGAACCAGGACCTCAAGGCGAACCAGGACCTCAAGGCGAACCAGGACCTCAAGGCGAGCAAGGACTTCACGGCGAACAAGGTATTCAAGGCGAGCAAGGGCCTCAAGGCGAGCAAGGGCCTCAAGGCGAACAAGGACCTCAGGGCGAACCAGGACCTCAGGGCGAACAAGGACTTCACGGCGAACCAGGACCTCAGGGCGAACCAGGACCTCAGGGCGAACAAGGACCTCAGGGCGAACCAGGACCTCAAGGCGAACCAGGACTTCACGGCGAACAAGGACCTCAAGGCGAGCAAGGACCTCAGGGCGAACAGGGACCTCAGGGCGAACAAGGTATTCAAGGCGAGCAAGGGCCTCAGGGCGAACAAGGGCCTCAGGGCGAACAAGGGCCTCAGGGCGAACAAGGGCCTCAGGGCGAACAAGGGCCTCAGGGCGAACAAGGACCTCAAGGCGAACCAGGACCTCAGGGCGAACAGGGACCTCAGGGCGAACCAGGACCTCAGGGCGAACAAGGGCCTCAGGGCGAACAAGGGCCTCAGGGCGAACAAGGACTTCACGGCGAACAAGGACCTCAAGGCGAGCAAGGGCTTCAAGGCGAGCAAGGGCCTCAAGGCGAACAAGGACCTCAAGGCGAACAAGGACCTCAAGGCGAACAGGGACCTCAAGGCGAACAGGGACCTCAAGGCGAACAAGGACCTCAAGGCGAACAGGGACCTCAAGGCGAACAAGGACCTCAAGGCGAGCAAGGGCTTCAGGGCGAACAGGGACCTCAAGGCGAACAAGGACCTCAAGGCGAACAAGGACCTCAAGGCGAGCAAGGGCTTCAAGGCGAACAAGGACCTCAAGGCGAGCAAGGACCTCAGGGCGAACAGGGACCTCAGGGCGAACAAGGTATTCAAGGCGAGCAAGGGCCTCAGGGCGAACAAGGGCTTCAAGGCGAGCAAGGGCCTCAGGGCGAGCAAGGTATTCAAGGCGAGCAAGGGCCTCAGGGCGAGCAAGGTATTCAAGGCGAGCAAGGGCCTCAGGGCGAGCAAGGTATTCAAGGCGAGCAAGGGCCTCAGGGCGAGCAAGGTATTCAAGGCGAGCAAGGGCCTCAGGGCGAACAAGGTATTCAAGGCGAGCAAGGGCCTCAGGGCGAACAAGGGCCTCAGGGCGAGCAAGGGCTTCAGGGCGAGCAAGGTATTCAAGGCGAGCAAGGGCCTCAGGGCGAACAAGGGCTTCAGGGCGAGCAAGGGCCTCAGGGCGAACAAGGTATTCAAGGGGAGCGAGGACCTCAGGGAGAACAAGGTATTCAAGGGGAGCGAGGACCTCAGGGAGAACAAGGTATTCAAGGGGAACGAGGACCTCAAGGGTTTAGTTTTCCAGTAACTACAGCCGTACTTAAAAATACACTTCCACAAACTATAAAACCTAATCAAAACATCCAGTTCAATCTTATCTCAAACATAAATAACATACATTTCGATGCAACAGATACAATCACAATCCTTGAAGATGGTGTATATGTCATTGACTTTTCAGCTTCAACAATATTTTCGGGGTCAGCTCCCTTCGGCTTTGGAATTTCCATTAATGGCAACATACCTTCAGATAACTTTTCAGCAAACACAATTGGAAGTTCAATTACATTTTCAACAATTGAAACTTTAAAATCCAGAACTACGATTACTATTCAATCTACCACTAATACAATCACTATTCCCGAGACAGGTGATACCACTGTTAGACTCTCTATTTTCCGCATTCATTAAAGAATCTCTAAAATATATAAATAAAAAAAGAGCGAATCACTCGCTCTTTTTTGCTATGTACAATTCTTTACTACTCTAATTCAATTGAAACGTTTTTTTGTGGAACAAATGTAGAAATAGCATGTTTATAAATAAGCTGTTGCTTACCTTCTGTTTCCAATAAAACTGTAAAGTTATCAAAACCTTTAATTAATCCACGAAGCTGGAAACCATTTAATAAGTACAGCGTCACAAACGTATTTTCTTTACGGAGTTGATTTAAAAACTGATCTTGAATATTGATTGATTGCTTCATGTCGAATCCTCCTCTTTTTCTCTACTTACTTATTATTCGACTTTAATTGTAGCTTTCCTTCTATGTACCGCAAAATTTCTGCTGTTTTTTCACCATCGGTCACATCAAACCATGTAACATCCATCTTATTACGGAACCATGTTAGTTGACGCTTTGCATAGCGACGCGAATTTGTTTTTAATTGCATTATCGCTTCTTCTAGCGAAACATGCCCTTCAAAATAATTATATAATTCTTTGTAACCAATCGCTTGAATAGATTGACAGTCCCTGACTCCATTTTCGTATAAATCCTTCACTTCTTGCAGCAATCCTTGTTTGACCATAAGATCAACACGCAAGTTGATGCGATCATATAACATTCCGCGATCCATAGTCAAGCCGATTAGCGAAACATCATATAACAACTCATTTTCTTGCTTTTCAAGTTGATCACTCATCTTCTGCCCCGTTGTATGAAAAATTTCCAAAGCACGAATGACACGCCTTACATTATTCATATGAATGCGACTTGCACTTTCTGGATCTACCTCTCGCAGCTTTTCATGTACATATTCTACACCATGTTCTGTCGCTAGTTTTTCTAGTTCCTCTCGATATACAGGGTCTCCAGCTTCATCTGTAAACTGATAGTCATATAAAACTGATTGTATATAAAGGCCTGTACCACCAACAATAATCGGTAGTTTCCCACGTTCTGTAATTTCTCGAATATAACCTCGAACAAGCTCTTGAAATTCCGCTACAGAAAATGAATCTTCTGGATTTTTAATATCGATCATGTAATGCGGAATTCCTTCCATTTCTTCCATTGTTGCCTTAGCTGTCCCGATATCCATCGTACGATAAATTTGCATTGAGTCCCCGCTAATGATTTCACCATTTAACGCTTTTGCGAGATCAATGCTTAATTTTGTCTTTCCCACCGCAGTCGGTCCGATGATGACAGCAACTTTTTCACGTTGCAGTTCTCCCATATACTTCAACTCTCTTTATGTAATCTTATCCATCTGATCATTATATCCAATCTTACCAATTTTAATAGTCATAATGCAAGTTCTTTCAATACTGTAAATGAAATTCAAAAAATAAGAATGATACAGTGAACCTTTAACCAAGTAAGATCACCTTCTTCCCTCACCGATTATCCCCCTAACCAAACAGGCTTTTATAAAGTTTCTCGCCTCCCTCTAAATCTTGAGATGAGGACCTTACTCCCTAAATGGCGAGATAAATTTGACATAGTTTGTCCAATGGTACATATACATGATAAAAAATAGGATCGGAGAGGATATAATGAAAATCGGACAAGCTACGCTTAATTTTTCAACATTAACGGAAGAACTCATTTTAGAAACATCCTTAAAAGAAAAGAACTGCTCACAAGAAGAATTATATTTCGCTTTAAGCTGCTTACTACGTTCCTTTCATACATTATTGGACAATCAAACTTTAGACGAACCGACTAAACAATATGCACAAACCCAATTTTGCAGTGCATATAAAATCATCACAGGCCGCACTGTATATCCATTTTAAACTCACAAAAAGGGCTGTTAGGAAATTCCCAACAGCCTGAAAGACCAGCACTCGATATTTAAGTGCTGGATTTATTTTTTTAACAACAATAGCATTATTTTAAAATTTTCACTTTAACAGATTTACGTCCCCATTTGTTAGCAGCGCTATCTGAGCCAACTAGAACATCGATACGGTTACCTTTAATTGCACCGCCAGTGTCACCAGCAATTGCTTCTCCGTAACCTTCTACCCATACTTTTGATCCAAGTGGAATCACTTTCGGGTCAACAGCAATCATTTTCATGTTTGGATTCGCTGTTAGGTCATGACCCATTGCAGTTAATACACGACCACCATATGTGCCGCCATTTTCACTCGGATGAGCTGTATATGCTGTAGCTTCAACTGTTAGTTCACGACCACCAGAAGGAGTGTTTGTTTCTGCTGCTTTGACAGCAGGTTTAGCAGCTGGCTTTTCTTGTGCTGCTGGTTTTTCTTGTGCTGCTGGTGCTTTTGCCTCTGCTTTAGCAGGTGCTGCAGCTTGAGCAGGAGCAGTCGTTTCTTGTTTTTCAATAACAGGTGCTGTACCTGTTAAGAAAGGAACATGAACGTAAGCCGTTTTCCCGTTATATTCGAATTGTAACCATCCATTTTGTACTTGGTTCGTTGTTTCGATCATATCGTCTTTCTTAAGCGTACCAAGAATTTCTGAGTTTGTGTTCGCTTCAGCACGTACGTTTAATACGTTTGCTGTTACGTAGTAGATGCTTTTTGTGAATTCTGTGCTTACGAATGCGTCTTTACCATTTAATTTGATTTGTGACCATCCGTTTTCTGTATTTGTAACATCTAATTTATGACCATTTAATACTTTACCTACAACTTGTGATTCAGTAGTTGGGTTCTCGCGTACATTTAATACCTCTGTTGTTACAACAGTTTCTGCTTTTGCAGAAGTAGTGAAAATCCCAAGACCAAAAACCGCTGCTGCTGCTATACCAATTAATTTTTTCATGAATAGCCTCCATTCGCTTTGTTTTCGTGTCCTCATTATAGCAACAGTTTTTCAGGAGATTTAGGATATCACACAATTACAAACGATTCGTAATCAACCATTAATGCTTTGTAATATAAAGTAGAATAAAAGAAAATAGTGTTCTATACGTATTTTTAAGAGTTTTAATCATTTTTTTCTTTCAAACTCATATGTTTTTTTTGCAATAAAAGTAATAGTATTACCATCTTGTTACAAAAAAACACCGAAACATTACAATTCTTGGTTGCGCTATGTCTTTTTATGTCATAAATCATATACATTTTGACATTCATATATATAACGTACACTATAATCCGAAAAGGACAGCTACCTAATATGGCCGCTGTCCTTTTGAACTTTTTATGAAATTTTCTTTTTCCATATCCCTAACATAAGGGCAGATACAATAGAACCTATTAATATAGAAAGAATATATAGAACTGGTTTATTCACTAATAATATAACAAATATTCCACCGTGTGGCGCTGGCAATGTAATTCCAAATAACATCGATAATGCACCAGCAAGACTTGAGCCCACAACACAACTGACAATTACACGGATTGGATCAGCAGCCGCAAATGGTATTGCCCCTTCTGTAATAAATGATGCCCCCATAATATAGTTTGTAAAACCCGATTTACGTTCTGCTTCTGTAAATTTCGCTTTAAAAAGTGTAGTTGCAAGTGCAACCGCAAGCGGAGGTACCATTCCACCAGCCATAACAGCTGAATGCACACCAAAGTTTCCAGCCTCAATTGCAGCAATCCCAAATGTAAATGCCGCTTTATTAATAGGACCGCCCATATCAATAGCCATCATTCCACCTAAAATAAGTCCTAATAATATAGCATTCGCACCACCTAAACCATTTAACCAACTCGTTAACGCCTCATTTAAAGCAACAACAGGAGGATTTACAACTTTCAACATTAATACCCCTGTAAGTAACAAACCAAGTACCGGATATAATAAAACAGGTTTAATTCCTTCTAATTGTGCTGGTAAACCTGCTAATACTTTCTTTAAACCAAGTACAATATATCCAGCTAAGAAACCAGCAATTAATCCACCTAAAAATCCTGCATTTGCTTGCGCTGCTAAAAATCCACCGACAATACCAGGCATAAACCCTGGGCGATCCGCAATAGAACTCGCAATAAATCCAGCTAATATCGGAACAAGGAATTGGAATGCCCCTTTACCACCAATTGACATTAATGTTTCTGCAATCGGCCCTTTCGTATCGATACCACCAAAGAAAAAGGCTAGTGCAATTAAAATACCTCCACCAACAACGAAAGGTAACATATTACTAACACCATTCATTAAATGCTTATATATACCAAATCCTTTTTCCTTCTCTGGCTCCTCTACTTTTCTATTTTCTTTTATTCCTTTAAAAATCGGGGCTTCTTGATTCACAGCTCGATTAATTAGCTGGTCTGATTTCCGAATACCATCTGCAACTGGTACTTGAATAACATGCTTTCCAGCGAAGCGATTCATTTCTACTTGTTTATCCGCCGCAACGATAATAGCTGTTGCACGCTCAATATCCTCTTTCGTTAATCCATTTTTCACACCAGTAGAACCATTTGTTTCGACCTTAATCGCAATTCCTAATTCTGCTGCCTTTGCCTTTAGACTGTCCGCAGCCATATATGTGTGAGCGATACCAGTCGGACAAGCTGTTACCGCTAACACATATGGTTCATTTCCCTCCGGTTTTGTTACTTCACTTTGCTCATCTTCTTGTTCATTTTCTTTTTCATCGAACAAATGAAGAAGCTCCTCTTCACTTTTTGCTTCTAACAGTTGTTTGCGAAACCCTTCATCCATTAATAACGTAGATAGACGAGATAGTGTTTCTAAATGTGTATTGTTTGCTCCTTCACTAGCCGCAATCATAAAGAATAAATGAGCTGGTTGTCCATCAAGCGACTCATAATTGACACCGCTTACACTTCGTCCAAAGCAAATAGCTGGTTGTTTGACCGCTTTTGTTTTGGCATGTGGAATAGCAATCCCTTCACCAATTCCAGTTGTACTCTGCATTTCACGCTGTAAAATAGCCTCTTTAAATTCCTCTTGGCTATTCAATCTTCCTGCCTTTTCTAGTTTCTCTACTAATTCATCGATGACAGCTTCTTTTGCTGAAGCTGTCAAATCCATGATAACGGTATCCCTTTTTAAAAGTTCTGTAATTTTCATCTTCTGTTCCCCCTATCGCTTTGTAATCATTACTTGCGATAATAATTCCTCTACTTTATCTTTCGTACATAAATCAGCTGAAAAAGCTGTTGCACTTCCTGTTGCTACACCATAACGAATTGCTTCTTCAATATCTTTCGTTTTTTCATATATCCCCACAAAACCTGCAACAAGAGAGTCTCCCGCTCCGACAGAATTGATAACTGTTCCTTTTGGTACGGTTGCCTCATATATTCCTTCACTTGTAAATAATAAAGCTCCATCTCCTGCCATAGAAACAATTACATTCTGTACACCTTGTTCAATTAACTTTTTTCCATATGGAATAATTTCTTCTACTGTTGAAAGCTTTTCTCCAAATAATTCTCCAAGCTCATAATGATTCGGCTTGATTAAAAATGGCTTATTTTGAGTCACATACTGAAGCGCACTTCCGCTCGCATCAACAATGACGTTAATGTGACGTTCTGCTCCAAAAGCAGCAATCGTTTCATAAAATGTTTTTGGAATCGATGCTGGAATACTACCAGCTAATACAAGATAATCACCAGCCTGCATATTTTCAATTTTGTTCATCAACTGCCCGAGCTGCTCATCCGTAATAACAGGCCCTTGCCCGTTCAGTTCTGTTTCTTCCTGTCCCTTTATTTTCACATTAATACGCGAATCTCCATCTACATGAACAAAATTCGTCCTAACACCTTCACTTTTCAAAACATCTTCAATAAATTGACCTGTGAATCCACCTATAAAACCGAGCGCTGTATTATCTATTCCCATCCGATGAAGCACACGGGATACATTAATCCCTTTCCCACCAGGAAATTTCATATCTTTTTCCGCTCGATTGACAGTTCCCAGTGTGAAATACTCTGCTTGAACAACATAATCAATCGATGGATTTAAAGTAACTGTATAAATCATCGTTTATCAACCTCAATTACATTTGTTTTTCGTTTATATTCTTCTTGCTCTCCTTCTAATGCATTTGTAATAATTGTCGCTTCTTCAATACTTGCAATTTTCGCAAATGCAACTTCGGCAAATTTACTTTCATCTATTAAAAAATAGCCTTCATTCGCTAATGTTAACGCCCTTTTTTTCAGCAATGCTTCTTCAGGATCAGGTGTTGTATATCCAAGCTGTTCATGTACACCATTCGCCCCTAGGAAACACTTATCAAATCGATACTGCTGCATACTTTCCTGTGCCATCGCACCAATTAAAGCCTTTGTTCGACTCTTCATCATCCCACCAAGCAAGTAAGCACGAATATTATTTTCAACTAGCGCTTCAATATGCATAAGTCCATTTGTTACAACTGTAACTTCTTTCTCTATTAAATACGGAATCATTTCAAACGTTGTACTTCCCGCATCTAAATAAATACAATCACCTTTTGCTACAAAAGACGCAGCATGCTTAGCGATTTGTTTTTTCACTTGAATGTTTTTGGCTGATTTTTCAACCATCGTAGGCTCTTCACCTTTTCCAGTTAATACAGCAGCCCCGCCATGGACTCTTTTTAATAAACGCCCTTTCTCTAATTGCGCTAAATCACGACGGATTGTTGATTCTGAACTTTTTGTTTCTTCCACCAACTGTTGTAATTTCACTACTTTTTTCTCTTTCACAAGCTGTAAAATTAGCTGATGACGTTCAGGAGTTAACATATCACTCACCTCTTCTTTGATTACAGTATAATGAAATCGGATTCAAAAATCAATCAAAAACATTCAAATTCATTCAAATAAAACCACTAAACCGTTCAATAACATTCAAAGAACCTTCTTGATACGTATCAAGAAGGTTCTTTGAATTATCTTTATCCTTTATAATGAAGCTCTATAAATCTCTACTACATCTTTTTTATTTAATTTTTTAAAATGACCAAATTCACCATCAACCATCGCTTTTTCAGCCATTACATCAATTTTCTCTTCTCCAATTTCATAGTCAGCTAAACGAGATGGTGCTTCAATAGATATCCAGAAGCTTCGCAACGCTTCGATACCTTCCATCGCAATTTCCTTATCCGTTTTCCCTTCCGTCTCTATATGAAACACACGCACCGCAAATTGTTTAAACCGATCTACATTTTCATCTAAAACATGCTTCATCCAATTTGGGAATAAAATCGCTAAACCACCGCCATGTGGAATATCATACACAGCTGAAACGGCATGCTCAATATTATGCGTTGCCCAATCACCGCGGACACCCATTGCTAAAATGCCATTTAGCGCCATCGTTCCACAATATAAAATTGTTTCTCGATGCTCATAGTTCTCTAAACCATTTAAAAGTTTCGGGGCTGTTTCAATGACTGTTTTTAAAATAGATTCACAATAGCGGTCTTGTAATTCTGTATTTGAACCTTGATGAAAGTATTGTTCTAATACATGGGACATAATATCAACCATACCATAAATAGTTTGATTTCTTGGTACAGAAGCTGTATGGGCTGGATCTAAAATAGAAAACTGTGGGAACGTAACAGGACTACCCCACCCATACTTTTCATTCGTTTCCCAATTTGTAATAACAGACCCTGCGTTCATCTCAGAACCTGTCGCCGCAAGAGTTAGTACTGTACCAAATGGTAAAGCTTCATTTGCAAATGCTTTCTTTGTCACAATGTCCCATACATCACCATCATATTTACTACCTGCAGCAATTGCTTTCGTACAATCGATGACACTTCCACCACCGACAGCTAAAATAAATTCAATATCATTTTCTTTACAGATTTGAATTCCTTTATTTACAGTAGATAAACGTGGGTTCGGTTCAACGCCTGTTAATTCAAAAATTTCTGCATCAATTTCGTTTAATATAGAGATTACATTATCATATACGCCATTTCGTTTAATACTCCCCCCGCCATATACGAGAAGAACCTTTTTACCATACTGAGGAATCTCTGTTTTTAATTGTTCTAATTGCCCTTGCCCAAAAATAAGCTTTGTCGGATTACGAAATATAAAATTTTGCATAATTTCCTACCCATCCTTCCAATATAAAAGTTACTATACTTTTGTATAACATATTTTGTTCATTTCACAAAAATATTTGCTTCATAAAGTGAATCTTCCATCAGTGAAAGTTAGCTCTCACCAATCAGATTTTCCCTCACCCTATCTTCTTCACCTCTCTTTAAATCTTGAGTTGTGGGATATTACTACCTATGAATAGCGGAATAAAAAAATCCCAGCCCAAAGGCTGAGATTTTTTATTGATAATACGGTGAAATCATTAAGTAAACAATAACACCAGAAAGACTTACGTATAACCAAATTGGCATCGTCCAACGTACAATCTTACGATGACGAGTCAATTGGTTTGTAAAACCATATACAAGCGAGAATAATGCAAGCGGTACAATAATTGCCGCAAGGAAAATATGCGTAATTAAAATAAAGAAGTACACATATTTAATAATACCTTGCCCACCAAAATGCGTTGCTGGTGCTAAATAATGATACGATAAATATGAAACACAAAATAGCAATGTTGTTGTAAATGCCGCAAGAATAAAACCTCGGTGCATCTTTACATTCTTTTTAATAATAGAAAACAATGCTGCCAATAAAAATACAAATGTAAAGCTATTAAAAATTGCATTTAACATCGGCAAGATTGTTACATCAAAATGTACCTCTCCTTTGTAGCCAACAGGTCCAAAAAACAAAAATAAAATAATCGCATTGACAACTACAGAAAGCGTTATCACAATAGGAGCATAGCTTTTCTGATTTGTTGATTGATCTATCAAATTGTTCACTCCCTCTTCCTCTTTTACATATGTATAGTTAACCACACTATTTTAACATATTATTCATAGTGCAAATGTGACAATACTTTGACACACTGAAATCAAACAAAGAAAAAATCCTTCTTAATCATACTTCTTAAGAAGGATCTTATCGCTTTATTATTGAAATAGCAATTCGTTTAGTTTTTATTAAAAAACATGTCACTATATGCTTGAAAAATCTCTGATACTTGATATCCCATTAAAGAAATTGCTGTTAATGAAAAGAAACCAATCATAAGAAATCGAAACCACATATTATTCTCCTCCTTGTATTTAGCTTATAAACAATACGCTGTATTACAAATCGGATAGCAATCTCCTTCTTCGGCTTCTTTTTTCTTCACAATGGCTGTTATAAACCGAATCATAAAGAATGTGATAAAAGGAAGTTCCGTCTGTTTTATATTGGCATAGTTGAGCAACGGTTCCCGCTCTAAATCGGACGGAGATGAGAAGGAATAGAACATACCTTGCTCTTCCATGTACACAATAACAATTTTTAAACAAAATAAAATTCCAAGAAATGAAACAATATCTTGCCAATCTGTTGTATACAATACATTATAAAGATCCAATACGTACTCTTCCATTATCACCCCTCCTTCCTTTTTTACCATTTTCCTCGTCCGCATATAAAAAGTCAAGAAAAATGTTTTATATACACTGTGGCAATAGTGATTACATAATTTCCACTTGCACTTCTTGCTCTTGTAATATTTGAACGATTAACTCAAGCACTATTTTTTGCAGTAACTGATACCTAACTAATCCATCACTTTGCTCATTAGAACACCCCATTGTATATTCAATTCGCTGTACAACATAGCCTTCTACCAACAACTTTCCTTTTTCAATTGTTACTGAATTCTCTTTTGATTTTAGAACTTTTTGAGGAAAAAATTTACTATCTGTCAAAACAATTTCTTGTAAAACTTCTTTAATTTCTACTTCTTCTTGAAACATCACTCTTTCTTCTAAACTAATTTCCGTTTTATACTTCCCTATTTCAACTGGCAGTTTCGTCGTTACATAGTTACTCCTTTTTTTTTCGTTTCTCTGTTTTAAATTCAAATTGTGTATAGGAACCCATAAAGATTGCTCTAACTGATTTTCCCCACTATGTTTTATATAATTCTCACTCGAAAATTCTAGAAAAATCCTCTTTTCAAAAAGCTTTGAAGAAATTAAACGACAATATGGCTGTTCGTTATAATGATGTACCGTAGCTAACAACTTTGTATCTAACTCACGAAATATTTCATTCTCTTCGTTTTGAAATGCAAATACTTCTTCATTCGTACTACTCACAATAGGCGAGATTAAAAAATCAGCCACTTCGGATATGGTATGAAATGGTATTTTAATTGTCATGAGACCTGCCAATCTTCCTTCTTTTAATTCAGGAGGTGAACTTTCTTCCATCCCAATCTCTGTAAATAGATTTTCTTCCATCTCGATCTCTGAAGGTGAACTTTCTTCCACTTCACTCTCTGTAAATAGATTTTCTTCCATCCCGATCTCTGAAGGTGAACTTTCTTCCACTTCACTCTCTGTAAATAGATTTTCTTCCATCCCGATCTCTGAAGGTGAACTTTCTTCCACTTCCAGCTCCGAGATTATTTTATGCTCAGAAAAAATTTTATCTATCATTTTATTACTAATCCATGGCTTATTCATCGTCAATCACTTCCTAACTGATGAATTGAAAGACTTATTTATTTTTTAAACACATAATCGTTTCAACATTATATATGTTTTATAATAAAAAAAAAGACATCAACTTTTATTATAAAAAAAGACGATGTCTGTCTATTTTTTAAACTTGTACTTGCTGTACTTGTAAGATGTTCAAAGTAAGATCTAGTACGATTGTTTTACGAAGTTCGCTACATGACTTGTTCAAGTTTGTTAAACATGGTGAAAAATCAAACTCATAAAAATTAGCTCTGACTAATTCACAATACGGTTGTTTATTGTAAAAAACTAAATTTCCAAAAGAATTTGTATCTAACCGGGGTAAATAGACACCCTTAGGATTAATCAAGTGGGATGTAGTATCTAAAAAAGCTACCAATAAAGGCTGTGTTATAAAATCACCTGCTGTCAAATCTAGGAATCTAGAAAACGAGATATTAACAATCCGACTATACAATAATCCATTATACTGATCGGCAACATATTCAATGTTATTTCGAATATAGCCCTCTACAAATAATTTTGCTCTTGTGACTCGGCGATAATTGGTACCTGGTACCGACGTAAACGCTACAGGAACTAACTTACAGTGTGTTAAAAATACATTTTTCAACACACGTTTAATTTCGATTGCCAAAGGATCCAATGAAATATTTGCTTCTACAACAACTTGAATTGTTCTCTCTGCTAATACAACCGGGATTTTTACAATTGATGTTGTCGGTGAACTTTCTTCCACTTCACTCTCTGAAAATGGATCTTCTTCTATTCCAATCCATGAGGAGGCATTTTTTTCCACTCCACTCTCTGAAAATGAATTTTCTTCTATTCCAATCCATGGGGAGGCATTTTTTTCCTCTCCACTCTCTGAAAATGGATCTTCTTCTATTCCAATCCATGAGGAGGCATTTTTTTCTACTCCACTCTCTGAAAATGAATTTTCTTCTATTCCAATCCATGAGGAGGCATTTTTTTCCTCTCCACTCTCTGAAAATGAATTTTCTTCTATTCCAATCCATGAGGAGGCATTTTTTTCCACTTCACTCTCTGAAAATGGATCTTCTTCTATTCCAATCCATGAGGAGGCATTTTTTTCCTCTCCACTCTCTGAAAATGAATTTTCTTCTATTCCAATCCATGAGGAGGCATTTTTTTCCTCTCCACTCTCTGAAAATGAATTTTCTTCTATTCCAATCCATGAGGAGGCATTTTTTTCTACTCCACTCTCTGAAAATGAATTTTCTTCTATTCCAATCCATGAGGAGGCATTTTTTTCCTCTCCACTCTCTGAAAATGAATTTTCTTCTATTCCAATCCATGAGGAGGCATTTTTTTCCATCTTCAGCTCAGTGCTTATTTTATGCTTAGAAAAAATTTTATCTATTGGTTTATTACCGATCGGTTTATTAGCGATCCACGGTTTATTCATCATCAATCACTTCCTAACTGATGAATTGAAACGTTAAAACTATATGTCTATCATTTTTCATAGAATATCCTAACTTCTATCCTCCTGCTTTTACCACGAATTGACAAAATTATTCAAATTATGTAACATAATTTTGTCAACATGATATGCAATGTATATACTTTTTATTCATATTTCATTGTTGATGAAAAATTCTACAGAACAACTTTAAGTAATTTTTACTTTTAATTACCAAGATGAGTAGCATTTTTGGTGTTTTTTGTTTTCATTCTGAAAAAATCTCATCTTCATGTTCTGAGAAAAGAAAACGCTTAATCGAGGGACCTTACTCGTTCCCCCGAATTTATCAATTTAACCATTAATAAGGCAGAAAAACTCATTAATGGAAATAGAGTCATTTATCAAAATATGGAGGGGTTATTCATGTCTGTCTATGCACCACAAGAAATTACTGAATTGGCCGCAAGTTCAGGTCAAAAAAAGGCACTTTTGCCGCTACTACCTATGTTAATTTTAGGTTTTTTTGGCGGGGCTTTCATAGCACTAGGTTATTTACTCGATATTCACGTCATTGGAACAATGCCAAAATCTTGGGGATCCTTTACTAGTTTTCTAGGAGCTGCTGTTTTCCCTATTGGCTTAATTCTAGTTATTCTTGCCGGTGGCGAACTAGTGACCGGTAATATGATGACCGTACCAATCGCTTGGTTTTCAAAAAAAATCTCTTTCTTTAAAGTATTAAAGAACTTAACAATTGTTACGATTAGCAATTTTATTGGCGCTGTATTTGTGGCCTATTTTTTCGGCCACATCGTCGGATTAACAGAAGGGCAATTTTTAGCCAAAACTGTATCTATCGCTCAAGCAAAACTACATGACACACCCATACAAGCATTTGTCTCTGCTATTGGATGTAACTGGCTTGTTTGCTTAGCAGTTTGGCTCAGTATGGGTAGCAAAGAATTCACTGGAAAAGTAATTGGCATTTGGTTCCCAGTTATGACCTTTGTTGCAATTGGCTTTCAACACGTTGTTGCCAATATGTTTGTTATTCCAGCCGCCATCTTTGCAGGGCATCTAACTTGGATGGAATACTTACCAAATTTCATTGTTGTCTTCTTTGGAAACTTAGTCGGCGGTATGCTATTTGTAGCGCTCCCTTACTTCTTGGCTTATAACAAACGAGAGCAGTCTAATAGCAAAACAACGGAATTAAAGAAAGAATCTATAACTGCTTAACAAAAAGAATTTAAGAGAAAACCTATAGTACACTTGTTCTCTTCTCTTTTATACGTTATAATAACAACTTAAATAGCATTATTTACATATGAGGTGAAGATATGAATAAAACAGAATTAATTAAAAATGTAGCACAAACAGCTGAAATTTCTCAAAAAGAAGCTACTGTAGTTGTACAATCTGTAGTAGAATCAATCACAAATACTTTAGCAGCTGGTGAAAAAGTACAACTTATCGGATTCGGTACATTTGAAGTTCGTGAAAGAGCTGCTCGTACAGGCCGTAACCCACAAACAGGTGAAGAAATGCAAATCGCAGCTTCAAAAGTACCTGCATTTAAAGCTGGTAAAGAACTAAAAGAAGCAGTAAAATAATAAAAAATAGCCTTCTCGCTTATGAGAAGGCTATTTTTTATGTTTAAAATGTTATATTCTTCGTTTATGCTCTCTAATTAATGAAATTAACTCCATCATAAAAAGACTCGTCAAACTTATAATCCTAATTGGATAATTAATAAAAGCCCTTCCTACCCCTTCATGTGAGCTAAATAACATTGGAACTACCCATGGATAAACAACATTTCCAGGTACATTTACTAAAATTAAATTTAGAAATAACACTGTGCATAAAAGTATCAACACAGATAAAAAACTTTTCCATGAAAAAATAAAAAACAAGCTAGATCCAATACTAGCTTGTTCTATCACGCTTTTGAGAATCGTTCAAACACTTTCATTAATTCTCCAATTGCTTCGTCTCCATTACCATCTTTAATAGCATTAGAAACACAATGATTTGTATGATTTTTAAGTATCCCCATACCAACCTTCTTCATTGCAGCATTAATAGCTGAAATCTGCACTAAAATATCAACACAATAGCGATCATTTTCAATCATATTCTGGATACCACGTACTTGCCCTTCAATTCTCTTTAACCTATTCATGATTTGTTCTTTTTCTTTATCCGATCTATGGGTAGTAACCTCTGTTTTTTCATTATAATCCATTTTATCACCTTCTTAAAGTTTATCCCCATCCATAGGGAACAATGCCCCCATGAGTATACCAATTATAGCATTAAACTTACATATGGTGATACCCTATATAAGAATCAAATAACAACCTATATCCTCTATTTATTCGTTACTTATAGGACAAAACTCAACTACGAAAGCAATTCCCACACAAATTCACTTCTACTAAAAAAACAACGATTAGAATAAATTGCTTACAAAGCGCAGTGCCTTACTTAAAACAGTTGGCACTACTGATGCATGATTCTCTCCCTCAGCTTCATAAAATGCAAATCGAAACTTATTATGTTGCAAGTTCATTAAACGCTCAGATAATGCATTTGCATCTTGAACCATATGATCTCTTTCTAATGCTCCCACTGTCAGAAAGACTCCGACTTCAGAACTCGCTCTACTCAGTTCATTTATAAACGTTGCTTCCTTTTCAAGAACAGACTTATTATTCCACCAAATCGATGGGCTACTGATGAAATAATTTTGAAAGGCGTTTGTATTTGTAAACAATACATGTAAAGCGAATAATCCACCAAGCGAATGTCCAAATATTGTTTGTTTTTCTTTATCAATCTCAAAATTCTTTTCAATTTGCAGCTTCAATTCATCTTGAATAAATGCTAAAAACTCACTTGCTCCTCCTGACTTAGGCCATGGTTTCCCATCAGGTTTCGGCGGTGCATCCACCGAAGGCGAAGAAGGGGTAAAATCGTAGCACCTTTCAGAAGCCGCAAAAACTCCTTCGATTGGATAACCAACACCAACAATAATTGATGGCGCAACCCCTGTTTTTTCTACTCTTACCGATTGAATGTTCATAGCTTCTTGAAACGTTTGAAAAAATGCATTTCCATCTAATACATAAATCACGGGATATCCAGAGTCTGGAGCAGGTTGCTTTGGCTTCGAAATATAAATTTGATACTCACGATTCCCTAGTCTCGAATACATCTTCCATTGCTCTATATTCGAAATAGTAACATCCGTTTTTTCAATACTAGTATTCATGTAATTCTCCCCTCCTTTTATCATTTTAGCTAGTTACATATATTTCAGTATTTTCTTCTTGGAACACACTATCATAACCGAAACATACAGGAGCCCCATTATACGGGTCTATCATGACGCGTGCATCAATATGAAATACATTTTTCAGCACTTCATTCGTAATAATTTCTATTGGGTTTCCTATTGTAACAATTTGCCCCTCCTTCATTGCAATAATTTCATCAGAAAATCTTGCTGCATGATTAATATCATGCAGTACCATAACTACCGTACAATTATGCTCCCTATTTAATCGTTCAACAATTTGCAATACTTCTAATTGATGAGACATATCAAGATATGTAGTCGGTTCATCTAATAATAGAACTTCCGTTTCTTGTGCTAATGCCATCGCTAACCATACTTTTTGTCTTTGTCCACCGGATAAATTTGCAATTTGGCGTTTGCGAAAAGCAGTCGTTTTTGTAATATCCATCGCCCATTCAATAATTTCTTTATCTTTAGATGATAATTTATTTACATTGTTTCGATGTGGATAGCGTCCATAAGAAATCAATTCTTCTACCTTAAGCTCTCCCGGAGCAATTGGGTTTTGCGGAAGTAATGCTAGCTGCTTCGCAATTTGTTTTGTAGGAATTGTATGTAAATCTTGTCCTTGTAAATATACCTTACCACTTTTTTGTTTTAAAATTCGGCCCATTGTTTTTAACAATGTAGATTTCCCGCATCCATTTGGTCCAATAATTGTCGTTACTTTTCCTTCTTGTATTTCTACATTTAAATCACGAAACACCGTAAATTTTTCATAACTCGTTTCTAAATTCTCAGCGCTTAGAACCTTCACTTTCTATCACTCCTCTTACGCCTTTGCTTTGTATAACAAATATAGGAAATATGGTACACCAACAATCGAAATTACAATCCCAACTGGTAATTCAGCTGGTACAAAAACAGTTTTTGCAATAAAGTCCGAAGCAATCACGAGTAACATTCCAATTGCACCGCATACAGGAATTACATGATTATGATGAATGCCGACCAGACGTTTCGCAATATGTGGTGCCATTAGACCAATAAATCCGATGCTCCCTGAAATAGAAACACATGCACTCACTAACCCAATACTACTTAATAATAAAATCGACTTTTCTCTTTCTACTGAAACTCCTAAACTTGTTATACTCGTCTCTTCCAATTGAAATAAGTCAAGTAAATACGCTTTTCTTTTGATAATTGGAATTAAGATAATGAGCCATGGCAACATAGCAATAATATACTTCCAGTTTGCATTATATATACTTCCCGAAACCCACACAGCTGCCATTTCAAAGTCAGTTGCTTTCATCTTCAATGATAAATACATAGAAAATGCTCCGAAGCCTGAACCTATCGCAATCCCCGTTAACAAAAGACGCTGTGAATCTAATTTTCCATTTCGCCAAGAAAACATATAAATTAATATAGCAGCACCTAGCCCGCCCACTAGACCAAACAACGGCATCATCATAATAGAAATCCAATCTGTGCTTTTCATTTGTCCTTGGAAGAAAAACATAAAGATCACAATTGCAGTACCCGCTCCCGCATTAATCCCTAAAATGCCAGGATCAGCTAAACCATTTCTTGTAACCCCTTGAATAACAGCACCTGCAATCCCAAGACCTAATCCTACTAATCCTGCGATTACGATTCTCGGAAGCCTGAAATCAAATATAACTAAATCATGTTCAGGTACAGGATCAATTCGAAATAGCGTTCGAAATACATCTGTAATCGTAATATCAAACGTACCATTCGTTAAACTAATATAAATTGCACTCAAAATTAAAAGTATGATAATACTCATTGTCATTACATAACGCGACAGTGCATCTCTAAGCATGCTTCTCCCCTCCTCTTGTTCTAATTAAATAAAGGAAGAAAGGAATTCCAATTAACGAGGTAACGACCCCTATTGGCGTTTCAAATGGATAATTTACAAATCTACTTAACACATCACATAAAGCTAGAAAAATACCACCAATTACACCGGCACAAGGTACAATCCATTTATAATCTACCCCGATTAAAAAGCGAGTAATATGAGGAATAATGAGTCCTACAAAACCAATTTTCCCGACTAAAGCAACCGCAGTACCTGTTAAAAACACAACGGATAGAATTGCAGTAGCTTTTACAAGCTTTGTACGCTGTCCTAAATTAATAGAAACCTCTTCTCCTAACGAAAGAATCGTAATAGATTTTGAAATTAGAAGGGATAAAATAATGCCAACTATACCGAAAGGAATTGTTAACTTAAGTACATTCGAATCCACTTGATCTAATCTTATGTTATACCAAAAACTAATATTTTGCGAAACTTGAAAATAGGAAGCAATAGCTGCAGAAATACTACTTAAAAACGTCCCTATAACAGTTCCTATAATCGCCACTCGAACTGGTGATAATCCATTCCGAAGCAGTGAACCAAAACCAAAAACAATTCCTGCCCCTAATGCCGAGCCAAGCATAGAACATAAAATCATATTTACTGAAGACATTCCTGGAAGAAATACCATACACATCGTAATCACAAAAGCTGAGCCATCCGTCACACCCATAATAGAAGGGGATGCAAGATAGTTTCTTGTCATCCCCTGCATAAGTGCTCCTGATATGGCTAGAAAAGCTCCAACTAAAAGAGCTGCAACTACCCTTGGTAAACGAGAAGTAATAATAATATTATGATTTACATTTCCTGAATCAAAATGAAACAGTGCATTCCAAGCTGTTTCAAAATCGATATTTTTTGCCCCATATAAAATAGATAGCATAACTGTAAATAAAATAAATATGGGCGCTAAGCATAAAATTATCATTGGTACTGCATTTATTTTCCGCATATCATTCAACGCACCTTACTTATTTAGATAAATTTTTCACTACTTCTTTTAAAAATGCTGTTTTACTCCAAGCAGTACCACCTTGCGCGATTGGATCAACAGTATTTACAAATACTTTTTTATCTTTTACGGCATTCATACTTTGCCAAATTGGATTACTTTCTAATTCTTCTAACACTTTTGGTTTATCATTTTCGCTTGCCTCATATTGCAAGAATACATAATCTGGATTGACTTCAGCCAGTTTTTCTAAAGAAATTTTTTCTTGTGCTTTTACAGCTTTAATTTGTTCTGGAACAGTTAATCCTAAATCTTTATAAATTACAGGATTGAAGTATACTCCTTCTGGATAAAGGTATAAGTTATTCGCTCTTAGTCTTATTACAAGCACCTTTTTATCTTTTAACTTATCTCCAATCTTTTCTTTTGCTTTTGCAGCATCAGCTTTATAATCTTTAATAATTTTTTCTGCTTTATCTTTTTTACCAGAAAGTTCTCCCATCAGCTTTAAATTATCTTCCCAATCTGTTGAAACATGTGATATTGGGAACGTTGGAGCTACCTTCGTAAACTTTTCACTGGCCTCTGGTGGGAATTTCGTACTAGATGTAATGACATCTGGTTTTAATTGAAGTAATGTTTCAAAATTCGGTTGCATTTTCTCTCCGATAGATTTTGCACCTTCTAAATCTTTCGCAACGTTCGCTGGTAATTTTCCACCTATAGTAATTGCTCCTACTGGTTTAATACCAAGTACCGCCGCATCCTCCATTGATTCTAAACTAGCAGTTACAATGTTCGTTACTTTCGCGGGTACTGTATATTCTTTTCCTAGATATGTAATCTTTCGTTTCTCATCTTTTTTCGTTTCAGTTGCTTTTGATTCTTGTTTTTGTTCTCCTGAACTTTTATCTGCACTGTTACATGCTGCAAGACCTACGCTTAATACTGTGACCATTCCTAGTGTAAATAATTTCTTATTCATGTCTATAAATACTCCTCTCCAAATTTGCAATCTTTAAATATAGTATTTTAGTGAAATACTCTTTCCATGTATCCCCTTACAATACATCTATTTAAAATTAAAACTCATTTATTTCACTTCCCCTAATAATAAATTATCTTTTTCCTATCTATTGATAATGATTATCGTTATTAAGTATATAGTTATAAATGAATTATTTCAAGAATGATTTGAAAAATTTTAACAAAACAAATAAAAAAACAGTATCTATCCTTCATCCAAGATAGATACTGCTTTTTTATTTTTTCTAAAATTCCATATGTAATTCAACAGGACAATGATCTGACCCCATTACTTCACGATTGATTTTCGCATCCGCTTCCTCTAAGTATTCTATAAAACCACCTTTTGCAATAACTGCTCGTAAACCATTTACATTCCACGAAATAAATTTCACTTTTTGTTCCCCCTCTTGATGTCATAGCATTAATACTCGCCTCATATTTTTATTTTCTGCTTACATGCTAACACAAAATAAAGAGACTATCATTTTTTCACCTTTGTAATCTTGCTCTTACATTCGTAAATGCGTACATGTGTACTTCGTTCAGGGTATACTAATTTCGGAGGTGATCCATATGCAAAATGAGAAATTACAATTAGAAACAAGTGTAAATAATTTGACGGATGAACATTGGCAAGCCATTATACACAACGATTCTTCTTATGATGACAAATTTTTTTACGCTGTAAAGACAACTGGTATTTTTTGCCGACCATCATGTAAATCTAGAACACCAAACAAAAATAATGTGCGAATTTTCCTCAATGCAAAACAAGCATTATCCGAAAGGTTTCGTCCGTGTAAACGTTGTAAGCCAAATGGAATCAAGTTACCTGATGAAGACTGGGTAACACAAATTACAGCGTATATCAATAAACATTATCGTGAAGCATTAACTCTCGAAATACTTGCAGATATGTGTCATGGCAGTCCTTATCATTTACAGCGTACTTTTAAGCGAATGAAAGGTATCACTCCACTAGAATATATACAACAAATAAGGGTTGCTAAAGCTATGCACTATCTTGCGGATACAAATCTAACAATTATGGAAATTGGTTTTACTGTGGGTATACCCAACACTGCACATTTTGCAACATTATTTAAAAAGAAAACGGGATATACCCCTACTGAATATCGAAAAATGAATCCTATAAACGAGGTATAATAACATGGAAGCTAAAACAAACCAAATTATATATTGGACGCTATTTGTTCATGAAAATTGGCATATGTATATTGCCGCAACATCAACAGGATTATGCTTTGTAGGATCTCAACATCAAGCTTTTGAAGAATTAGCCACTTGGACGAAAAAACGTTTTCCGAAACATACTTTCGTTCAAGAACCCTTAAAGCTAGAACCGTATGTTCAAGAACTAGTAGAGTATCTAAAAAAACAACGTGAAGTATTTACATGTCCTATTGACGTTCACGGAACGCCTTTCCAATTAACTGTTTGGAATACATTACGTGAAATTCCTTATGGAAAAACCTATTCCTACTCAGATATTGCACAGCTTATTCAAAAACCAAAATCAGCACGTGCTGTTGGTACCGCGATTGGAGCCAATCCTCTATTAATTACAATCCCTTGCCATCGTGTGATTGGGAAGAATGGGAAATTATCTGGTTTTAGAGGTGGTTTAGCAATGAAAAAAGAATTGTTAACATTAGAAAAAATATTACTGTAGGTGGTTGAAAATGAAGAATGTTACAATTCCTCTTGAATGGGATGCTCCTTATTTTATAGGTAACAAAACAACGAAAAACTACTGCTTCCCTTGGTGCGAACAAAAACAGTCTCCAAGAAACAATCGAAAATTTAAATCTAGAAAAGAAGCGGAACAAACTGGTTATCAGCCTTGTAAAAATTGTTGTCCTGAGCTTCCATATACAGCGTGGAAAGATGAAAATGACAGCATAACATTAATTGTTCCGAAAGAATTTAGCTTTAAACAAAATTCACACTATCTTTCACGTTCCAAAAATGAATGTATGTTTCACATTGAAAATAATAAAATTTATAGAGTCATTCCGATTGAGGGAGAAAACCCATTAATCGAGACAAGTGTAAATGATGAGGGGAACATCCATGTTCGCTTTTTAGGTGGTGAGACGCCACCTGAGAAATGGGTTCGCGCTACAGTAGCGAGATATGTAAGAGAATGGTTTGATTTAGATACGGATCTAACTCCATTTTACGATTTAGCAAAAGACGATGTACTTCTGTCTACACCAATCAACGAATATTACGGACTCCGTAATATGGGAATCCCTGATTTATTTGAGGCACTATGTTGGGGTATTCTTGGTCAACAAATTAATCTCACATTTGCATATACGTTAAAAAGACGATTTGTTGAATCCTTCGGCGAACATATCGAATGGAATGGACAGAAATATTGGATATTCCCATCACCAGAGGTCATCGCAAATCTAACAGTAAAAGATCTAACAGAATTAAAAATGACTACGAGGAAATGTGAATATCTTATTGGTGTCGCAAAACTCATTACACAAGGCAACTTAAGTAAAGAATCGTTCATAAAAAGCAACCTAAAAGATGCTGAGAAAACATTAACCGACATACGTGGTATTGGACCATGGACAGCAAATTATATTTTAATGCGTTGTCTAAGATTCCCTTCCGCTTTTCCAATTGATGATGTTGGCCTACATAATGTGATCAAACTTTTAACAGGATCAGATCATAAACCAACAAAAAAAGAAATAAGAGAGTATGCTTCAGCATGGAAGAATTGGGAATCCTATGCGACCTTTTATTTATGGCGAGTTCTGTATTAAATTCTTCAGCACAACAATAGATAGGTTCATTTCAATAAATAAAACCTATCTATTGTTCATATTATAAAGTGAAACCAGGAATTATATTCCCTACTGATATCTACTAACGTGAGAATGCCAAATGCAATTACAAGTAAGTATATCATTGAGCAATTAAAAAGAAATTCAGATAGTCTTTTTTCACTACCTGGATTTTTTTATGCCTGCTCTTCAAATAATCGTGCTATTTCTATAATAACCTGAACAGCTTTTTCCATATTATCTACAGAAACGTATTCAAATTTACCGTGATAGTTTTCCCCACCAGTAAAAATGTTTGGCGTCGGCAAGCCCATATATGATAATTGAGAGCCATCGGTCCCCCCGCGGATTGGTTGAATATTTGGTTCAATATCTAGAGTTTTCATCGCTTCATACGCAATATCAACAATTTCCCTGACCGGTTCAATTTTCTCAAGCATATTGTAATACTGATCATTCATCTCAAGAATGATATTTTCTTCACCATATTTTTCTTTCATCTGTTTCGTAATATTCGTGATTGCATTTTTACGAGTCTCGAAGTTATCACGATCAAAATCTCGAATAATGTAATGAACTTTATTTTTCTCAACATCACCATTTATAGAAATAAGATGATAGAAACCTTCATACCCCTCTGTATATTCAGGTGCCTCTTCTACTGGTAACTTCGCATGAAACTCCATCGCTAACTTACTTGCATTTAGCATTTTATTTTTTGCTGTTCCAGGATGCGTATTATTTCCTTTAAAAGTAAGTTTTGCACTTGCAGCATTGAAGCTCTCATACTCCAATCCTCCAAGCGGACCTCCGTCCATTGTATAAGCAAAAGATGCTCCAAAAGCTTTCACATCAAAGTGAGATGGTCCCCGACCGATTTCTTCATCAGGCGTAAATGCCACTCTAATCTTTCCATGTTTAATTTGTGGGTTATGTAATAAATAATTCATAGCCGTCATAATTTCTGTAAGGCCTGCTTTATCATCTGCACCAAGAAGTGTTGTTCCATCCGTCGTAATCAGGGTATGCCCTTTATATGATGGCAGTTCTGGAAACTGCTCTGGTGTTAAAACAACATTCAATTCCTGATTTAATGTAATTGCCTTCCCATCAAAATCCTCATGAATTTGCGGTTTCACATTCTTTCCTGTAAAATCAGTTGCTGTATCTAAATGAGCTAAAAAACCAATTACAGGAACATCCTTTTCCGTATTGGCAGGAAGCGTTGCCATGACATATCCATTTTCATCCATCGTTACTTCTGTCAAACCAATTTTCTTTAATTCTTCAACTAGTAATTTTCCAAACTCAATTTGCCCCGGTGTTGATGGTACTGTATGACTTTCTTCATTCGATTGTGTATCTACCTTCACATATCTTGTAAATCTTTCTATAAGCTCTTGTTTCAAATTATTTCACTCCTTTTTCATGAACCTCTCTTTATTATAATCCTCATGGTGAAATTTTTTAAAGTTTTTGACTGTAACCATGTCGTTTTTTCATTACTTTTAGTATTTCGCCCCCATTAAAAAGCGTATGTTCTCCCTTGTTTGAAGATATAAAAATATATACTTTCCTCTTAAAATAGTAACAGATCTTATATAGATTTTTTTACTGTAAGTACAAACCAATACATTATCCCTATTTATAAAATCAAAAATATTCATTTTACTAATGAATGATATTTACATAATATACAAACTAACAAATAGCTTGAAATAAGTATATTATCAATAGTACTCGTCTGTTCACTGATAACAACCCCTATATTAAAAGTAGTTTCACCTTTTGATTACTACACACACATAAAAACTAAAATTATTCATTTTCATTAAAAAGAAGAAATATTTGTATAATTAAATTTCCACATGTAATATACGTAATTATATATAATATTAGGGGGATTAAAGATGGGACTCACACTCTTTCGGTATTTTCTTTTTTTCTTAGGGTTAACTTTCTTTGGACTCGGAAACGCCATTGCGGTAAAAGTTAAATTCCTTGGTCTGCATCCATGGGAAGTTCTGAATATGGCACTCTTTCAGCGATTCGGATGGACAATCGGCACATGGAGTGTTATATGCGGTTTATTTCTCGTTCTGGTTTCTTTAGTAGTAGATCCAAAATACATAAACGTAGGGACATTCTTAAATGCACTGCTAATCGGTCCTATTATGGATTTTTTCTTGAGATTGAATATCCTTCCTCATGCTACTCAGTATTTATGGATAAATCTTCTTATTTTACTTGCTGGAATCATAATTACAGGCATTGGAGGTGGCATGTATGTCGCCGCCGGAATTGGTGCAGGACCGCGGGATGGATTTATGCTTGCCATTTCGGATAAAACTGGATTATCTGTAAGTCGTGCTAGAATCATTGTGGAGAGTATTGTGCTTGTAATTGGATACATTCTAGGAGGTCCCGTTTTCATCGTAACATTCTTATACACTTTTATCCAAAGTCCAATATTCCAGCAATCATTTAAAGCATTTCAAATGTTTTTAAATACTTTAGAGAGGAAAAAGAAAGACCACATTAGTGCGAATTTATAAATATATAAAACTTAACAAAAATATAAGAGTCTATTTTGAAGACAGTATCATCAAAATAGACTCTTTTTATATTTAAATTTTTAACGGGAAACTAGAACAAACGACCTCTTTTTTATAAATATACTACTTTTATTTCTCTATATGCATGAGTACAATTCTCCACCCGTCAGGATCTTCTATTGTAATACCTTTTTCTTTCCAGTATGGATTTTCTGGTTCAACTTCATCATAACCCATCGCATGTAACCTGTTAGTTACTTTTTCAATCTCAGCTTTATGAGTCATATAAAACACCAGTAAGTTATCTTTTGTTGGAGCTGGACATGGACTGACGTTGATATGCCTTGTAAACTCTAAATGATATTCTACATCAGGTAATCCAAACATAACTCCATCATAACCTTCATGATTATGAAACTCCCCTATCCGTTTTAAGCATAATCCTTCTTCATAAAATGCGATAACTTCTTCAAATTTAGCTGTCGGGCGTGCAATTCTAATTTGAACCCAATTCTTCATGCTTTTCTCTCCTTATATTTTTTATGCTCCTATCTGTTAATATAATCGAGTTCCACGTTTATTGAATCCCTCATTCGTATGAAGATGAAATAGTACAAAAGACTTATCGTGCTTATAGTAAAAAATATTACACTGTTTATGTCCCCCAAAAACAGTCCACATTTATTCAGAATATGTGTAATAAAATGATGGTAACCGTTCTATTAAACTATTTGTTGAAATTCATGTTAACAGGAGGAAATAAAATGTATGAAAACAATCGAAAAAGAAAATGGAACGGGTCTTCCAAAGCGATCCCGCTTTCTCTTTTAGATGTAAAAAATGAACTAAAGAAAAAAAGCAAAAGTAGTACCGCTTCCTTTAAAAAGGCTGCATTAACAATAGAAGAGAAAATGCTTATTTATAACATTACAGAACAAACAAAACAACTGAACAAAAATAACGTGACGAGAACACGTGCTTATTATCAGTTTTACCTTCAGCATCCTGAAATACACTGGGCTCTACTTGGACATATGGTATCACGTAATGGCGGTTGGAATATGACAGATTTAAAAGGGGATTTATATACAAGATTGTTATCAGAAAAAGACCAACTTACCTACTACTCTTTTTTAGAACGGGGAAACTGGTTAATCTTCCAAGATGTGTATCCACAATTTTTACTATATGAACAAAGCCTTAAAAGATCTAAAACTCTCTTTTACCTCCTACCCCATCTCAATGTCTCAACGTTTATGGAAACGATGTGGAACCATTTTTGGAAAACGGGCAATCACTATACATTAGCTATAGCAACGATTATTAATGAACAAAGCTATTTAGAAAAAAGAGTCATTCAAAATGATCACTTTAAAAAGACCGTACTAAATAGTATTGGATTTAAACTCTTTGACTTCTTCCGTTTTAATCATATCCTTTTTCCATACTATGAAGATGAGACCAAACAAAAAACATTGTTATTTGGTGATACAATGAAACACTTTACCTCCTTACATGAACGAATTCTACTAGGCAAACGATTATACTCTTTATTGTTTCGCAACGAACATACGTTATCCAAAGTAATAAATTGGGCTCACGATCATTCGCATACTGCTTCACGGAAAGACTACTGGCCTCATTTGTTTTCTGATGTAAATGAGTCATTTTCTCGTGAATTTTATAAACGTAGAATAAAAAAATGTCACCTCAGAAAAGATGCAAATCGTTTATACAGCCCTCAATTAATATACGCATGGAAAGATTTGAAACATGAAGAGGCAGAAAAAGGAGACTGGTTTGAAGACTGGCGTATCGTAGACTATTTCATTGATAAAGGAGAAAATACAAATGGGAAGATTGAGGATGACTATTGTAAAACGATGGAAAAAATTGAACTTGCAATTCTTACGAAAAAAAATATCCTTCTCAGAGAAGAAGAAACAGAAGAGTAATCACCTAGCATTTATAGTCGCCATCATTTTCTCCTGTTTCATTGGAACATATTTAGACTATCTATTTGTTAGTAAACAAATGTATGCCTTTCCAGTCAGACCATTTCCAAATATGTTTTCGGTCAATATCGCTTTTACATTATTTATATTGCCAACCTTTACTGCTTTCTTTTTACATATTGCCAAAGCTTTATCTACATTCTCAAGAATTCTATTTATTATGCTAATCGGCATTTGTGCAAGTATATCCGAACAATTTGCTGAAAGCTTAGGATTGTTTACTCACAATGAAAACTGGCATCATTATTATTCTTTCTTTGGATATATGATTTTCATGTTTTTTATGTGGAAGATTTATCGGTGGCTACAATACTAAGTAGTAGTTGTAGATTAATAAAAACAAAGTTACTATATAAAGAAAAAGCAAATTAGAAACCAACTTCTAATTTGCTTTAAAGGTTTCTCATTAAGTCCCATATATTCCTAGATTCTATGTCTGATAACTTAATAATTTTTTCTATAATACATTGCTCATTACTCTGTAGGCTCATAGATGCAACGGAGCGCAACATTTTATGATCACCAATACAAACTCCCTCTTTCGCATGCAAAAACATTGGTACATCATTTGCGTCGTTACCGAAAGCGATGAATGATCCTTCTTCTACTCCTAACTTTTGTAATCCTTTCCATTTATCAATCCCTAATGGACTTATATCAATTATGTCCTCTTGATGATGTGCATACATTTGCACAGGTAGTTCATTTAACACTTCCACTAATTTTTCTTCATTCCCATCAGGGAACAACACAACTTTCACCATTTCATCGATGCAATCAATCGATACATTAGTAGCTAATTTATCAGGATCTATGTTGCGATAAATTGGATGATTTTCACTTCCAGTATAAGCATAATCCCATTGACTATCGATCAAATAAGCAAGGTGATGCTCCTCTATTAATGAACGAATAGACTTCATTGTTGATTTATCAAATGGTGTAACCTCAATGACTTTTCCTTCTTTTACAACAAATGCCCCATTTCCACCAATCATTGAATAGTGATGCATATGCCTTGGTATTACAGGTAATAAATCTCTTATTGGTCTAGCAGATGCAAATATGATTTCATGTCCTCTAGCATGACAAGTATCTAATGCTTGAATTATACCTTCCGTTAATGGATTTCCTTTAAAACAAATTGTACCATCAATATCAAAAATAAATTTCATATACATCACTCCTTTCTTTTTAATGTAAAAAATTTCTTTTATAATGAACAGGACAGATGTCCGAAAAAGGAGGAAAATCATGAAAAAAATTGAAGACGACTTGCTACTATCAACTTACTTAGCAAATGAACATATACAGAAACTTTTTACACATCTTCATCACCCATTTCAAATTCGACGATATGATGTAAAAGAGATTGTGTTACACGAAGGAGAAGCTATTGACGGTCTATACATTCAAATATCTGGACGTACAAAAATTACGACGAGTGTAATTACAGGAAAAGCATTATTACTTCGATTTTGTTCTGCCGTTTCCATTATGGGTGATATTGAACTCATTCAAAATGTAAATATACAATCGCATGTAAGCGCTGAAGAAAAAACCGATTTTATTTTTATCAATAAACACTATGTTAATAATGTACTTTTACATGACATTGCTTTTTCACAAGAACTTTTACACCATGTGACTTACAAACTACAAACATGTACGACTGCCTCACGTATTAATTTGTTAGCTTCAGTGGAAACACGATTTGCAAGTTACTTATGCACAATACGAAATACCTCTAAACTATTCGGGAGAGAAATCCGTACAACAGATCATCACGAGATCGCTTCACTTATCGGTACTACAACTCGACATCTAAATCGCATTATCGAAAAATTAAGTATAACGAATGTCATTCGCAAAGAAAACAAACAAATTATCGTAAAAGATTGGGAATCTATTGAACGTATTTCTAATGGTTTAAGATACGAATAATTTCGTTATACTAAATATTGTTGCATTCCAAAAAGGAGCAACTCATTCCAATTGCTCCTTCTCTCTATGATTTGTCTTTGTAATGGGTTTTAGACCGTCCCTTTAAAAATCTGTTAAACTACCTCTCCCATTACTAACATAGAATGGTTTTGAAGGCTTTTGGAACGCAGACTATACGCGACTACTTTCCTCTTGTACTGCTTGACTACATCAACATGATCGTTGTAACTATAAACCCAAAACCTAACATCGTTTTTTCCTCTCTTCGTATCAATGATCAATGGAGTCTCACTGCCCTCTGGTGGAAAATAATATTTCTCTAAAAATATTGCTTCGTTAAAGTAATCAATAATTTGAAGTTTATCTTCATCTGCTAATCGGTTTCCATCAATTGTTACAGTAACAGCCTCACCATTAAGTTGTGGATGCAATTCAAATCTACTGACAAAAGACTCCACAACAGAGGTTGGAAGACTGGACACTACTATTTTAAGACCACCGAAAAGAACTAACATAACTATAAACCAGGTCGTCATATTTTATCATCTCCACTACATTCTAAATTCTTATTATTACATGATTCCTATTATCGTCGAATACTATTTAGAGTCTCTACAAATCTTTTAATCCCTACATGAATAAGATCTGTGTTCGCTCTTCCAAAAGTAAAACGTACATATTCTTTTTTCGAACCTAATACACTCCCTGGAACAAAAGCTACACCATTTTGTATCGCTCTTCCTAATAAATGATATTCATCAATTGAACCCTGCACTTGACACCACAAATGGATACCGCCTTCTGGAACATGAAACTCAACCTGATTCCCTAAAAGTTCCCCAAGACTTGTGATTAATTGATCCTTTCTCTGTTTCAGTTGTTTACGAAGCATAGAAATATGCGCATGAAAATTTTCTGATTCTAAGAATTGATTCGCTATCCATTGAGGAAAGACACTATGTCCAAAATCTACTTGCTGCTTTGCATCTGCTAAACGCTCAATGACCTGAGGTGGACCAATCACCCACCCAATTCGCAATCCAGATGCTACGATTTTCGATAATGAACTAATATATAGAACATTTCCATTCGTATCCATAGACTTTAAGGTTGGATTTACTTCTCCATTGAAAGAAGTTAAGCTATAAGGATCATCTTCCACAATTGGTATACCAAATTCAGATGACAATCCCAAAATCTTTTTGCGACGAGACAATGAAAGGACCGTTCCGGTTGGATTTTGATAATCCGGATTTAGAAATACCATGCGAATTCGGTGCTTTCTGTGTAAATCTATCAAATCATCCGGATTCATGCCATGTTGATCCACAGGTAAATGGTATATTTTTAACCCGGCAGATTTAAACATCGGAAGCGAAAAACAATACGATGGATTCTCAATAGCAATGGCATCTCCTGGCTTAAGCAAGCACTGCACAATAAGATTAAGTGCCTGCTGCGCCCCTGATGTAATTAAAATAGAGCGTGGATCAACATCGATATTTTTATATTTATCTACATGTGAAGAAATCGTTTCCCTTAACTTTTCATTTCCTTGTGGATGATCATATCCTAGATTCTCCATAAATATTTGTTCTGAGAGAATCCTGCGAAACTGGTCAGCAGGAAACAAATCCCGTGACAACTCACCACTTGCTAAATTAATCAAATCATCCTTCTGAGTTTCTGTTCGAATTTGTTGAACTAGCGGTAGATTCGGGAGGAATGAACCATCTTCTACATATCTCCCCCAATTTGGCGTACGTTTACGCGATATCCCCCATATATCTGTGTTTACACGCGTTCCACTTCCTTTTATTCTCTCTACTACCCCAAGTGATTTCAGTTCCTCATATGCCGCTACTACCGTACTGCGGTTCACTTGCAACTCTTTTGCTAAAGTACGTTCCGAAGGTAACATACTATCTGAAGAAAATTCTCCTGAAGAAATCCCCTGTTCTATATAGTCAGCAATTTGTTTGTAGACTGACGTTTTATCTGCACGATTGGGTCTCCATTCCATCTAATTCCCTCCCTCTTATCAGCAGACTTTTTATTGATTAAAATAAAATTAAGGTGTTAATCTCTGTTTGTTATATACTAAGTATTTCGCTGTTTGAATTTAGCATAGTTTGCCCTATTCATTCCCAACTATGAAGATATTCACTCATTCTACAATGTGAATAGTAGTAACTAAATAGATATACGAATTGAATTCCCACTCCTATTGTACATTCACATATTTGAGGAATGGAGCTTCTTTACATTAAAAGGTGATGTCTCTATATCCTTATAAAAAAGAATAGTGTTAAAAAATAAACATTCCATTTCATTTAGGCCACCTACTTATCTAAAGTACAAAGACTACAAGACAGCAACCGCATACCACGTAACTCCTATAAGAAGACTTAATAAAAGGACGATATAAATAACAGACAAGTTCGTCACATTCTGCTTCGTAGACTGACCGTAATTTTCCTCCATGTTTCTTGCAACTAACATCGTTCCCAAAAGTGATACAATTACAATAATAATAACTAATGAAATTGCAAATTTCATTGGCTTTCTCCTCTCTAAAACCAGTCTATTTGAACAGAAAATCTAATCGTTCGACTTAAAAACTTTATACTTTTTGGATGAGAGCATAATCAAGATACTTAAAGCATACTACCCTTCTCTTTTATAATAAGGGATATTTATTTCAAAAGGACCATCCACTTTCACAACTTTTTACTCATCCACTTTACGAGTGAAAAATAGTGTTTCTAAGTTATTGCTACCACTAAAAAAATAAAAAGAACAATACAAAAAAAGCAAACAACCTACTGAGTCTTTCTCATCGGTTGTTTGCTTTTTATTAGCACTATGAAACATTCGGTTGTCTTGATACCTCATCAAAAATTCTTCGTATTATTGTCCAATTAGAAAAACGTTAACCAAACAAAGTAAATTATCGGTTAGCCACTTCATTTTCTGTTTGAACCTCTACTGGAACACGCTTACCTATTCCAAAAGCATAAAAGCTAATGACAACGATAGCCAGGAAAATAACTCCTACAATAAGTGAGATTCGTGTGTCTTCGTTGAACCACATACCGATTAGCACCATGATTAAAAAGGCAATCGTTACATAGTTTGTAACAGGCGCAAATGGCATTTTGAACGGATGATTGTCCATTTCAGCTCCTTTTGCTTTTCTGAATCGGATTTGACTAATCAGAATGACAAACCACGGAATCATACCAGGAAGTACACTTGCACTGTATACATACACGAATAAGTTTTTTGGTGCAATATAACTTAAAATAACGCCAATCGCTAAGCCAATTAACACGCCAATCGTACCAAATAAAGGCACACCATTACGGGAGACTTTTGCAAAGTATTTTGGTGCTTGTCCATTCATTCCTAGTGTATAAAGCATACGTCCTGCACTGTAAATACCACTGTTACAGCCAGACATTGCAGCTGTGATTACGACAAAGTTAATCAGCCCAGCAGCTGCTGTAATCCCAACTTTCGCAAAAGTTGCCACAAACGGGCTACCAATTGAGCTTAGTTGATCCCAAGGGTAAACAGTTACAATAACAAAAATTGCCCCAATATAGAAAATTAAAATACGCCAAATCGTACTTTGAATCGCTTTAGTTAACGTTTTTCTCGGATCTTTTGCTTCGCCAGCTGTAATCCCAATTAATTCGACACCTTGATAAGCCCCAACAACTAGTGATAGAGCAAAGAAGAACCCTGACCAGCCACCTGTAAAGAAGCCGCCATTTTCCCAAAGATTAGATAAACCGATTGCATTCCCTCCGTTACCAAATCCGAAGAAAATAAGTCCAACCCCCGCAATAATCATTAACACAATGGTAACGATTTTAATCATCGCAAACCAAAATTCAAATTCACCAAATGATTTAACAGAAATTAAATTCGCCGCACCAAGAATCACCATTGTGATGATACCTGGCACCCAAGCAGGCAGATCCGGGAACCAGTACTGCATGTATGCCCCAACCGCTATAATTTCTGACATTCCAACAATCACCCACTGGAACCAGTTACTCCATGCCGTCATATACCCTGCTAATGGGTGTATATACTTATGGCCAAATGTCGCAAATGAACCTGTACCTGGCTCTACATACAACATTTCTCCCATCGCACGCATAATGAAAAATATAAAAATTCCTGCGATTGCATAAGCAAGCATTACCGACGGACCTGTCCATTTAATCGTACTTGCTGAACCCATAAATAAACCAACACCAATTGTACCGCCTAAAGCAATCATTTGAATATGACGCGCTTCTAAACCCCTCTTTAGTTCTTTGTTTTCCACTTTATTTCCCCCTCTTGCGCTATTAAATCCCAAGCTGAACACTATACTACAATTTCTATTAGGTATCAAAATGATGAAGCAAGCGTCACTTTTTTCTCTCTTTTAAAAGCTGCCCTAAAATCATTTTCCATTTCCTATTAACCATTCGCAATAGTCAGAAAATTAACCCTATCTTCCCTTCGTCATAAAATTACAAAATTACTTATTTTATAATAATTTATCTGTCTGAAAAATACAATTATTTTTTTCAGAAAATTATTATATATAAATTAATTAGAAAATAATAACTAGATTAGAAATAAACACCATTACCCGATTATTATAAAAACACTTCATCATCGTAGCAAATCTAGGTGAGTAGTTACCCATAATCGAGCTTAAGAGTAAATAGCGAACTCTAATTTCTATCTTGTAGCATAATCAGCATGAAATGAAACCTTATAAAAAAGTGTTTCGCCTTTTAATCGTAGAGTTACAAGGAAAACATAATAGAGTGAAACTTTAATCGTTGAGAGTTTTCTCCCTCATGAATCAGGCTTTTACGAGCAGTTGATTCCTAATTTAACTTCTTTGTCGTAAGAAGTGAGTCTTACTGTCCGTAAATAGCGTGATTAAAAATGTATTGACAAAATAGCATGTATTTTTTTATAATCCGTTATAATAACTTAAACAACTGTAATTTGCCATGATTTTATTTGCGATGAAGAGGAGAGTAGATGGTTAGGAGTGTATCAGAGAGCTCCCCAAGGCTGAAAGGATGGTAACGATTGAATCATTGAAGGTGGCCTCGGAGCTTTACTTGTGAAATAGATATTTAATGTCTAAATTAGTAAGTAACAGTTGGTCCCGTTAGTATAATAAAAAAAACGAAATCCCTTCTTAAGATAAGGAATTTCATTTTTTTTATAAACAGTTTAACTTTTTTCAAAACAGTGTGACTTCCTTACAAACGTCGCGACTTTGTTTTAAAGATCATGACTTTATTTTAAATCCACAAAAGGCTAATAACATATCATTTCCAAGTACTGTGTTATGAAAAAATTAGCAGCAGGTGGTTATATAATTAACAAGAGGCTTTCGAAACAGCCACTTTCTATTATTTTACTTCTATTGTATAATTCCCTGTTCCACTGCCATATTTATATACACTTAAATAATATTTCCCCGGATTCGCATAATAGCTTCCCAGCAATTTATTTCCTTCGTACTTTGTTGCATAAGTAACATAGTTATTCAAATCTGACTCGTGATATAATACCCAATTCAATCCAAGATTTTGCTCATTCGTAACGGTAATCTGTAAATCCTTCGCTTCCCTTATATCAATTACAAAGCGATCAATTTGATCTTGATTATTTAGGCTACCTCGTAATAACGTGTTCAGAGATAGAGGGTTAGCTGTATCGAATGAATTATTTGGTTCTTTTTCTACACTAGTATCCTCCTCAGTGTTCACTCCGTTAAACACAATATCATATTCAAATTGCCCAGCTGCATTGACACGGTAATTTACGAAATAAGCAGTTAATGTTTTATATCCGCTCCACTCTTTTTGCGAAAGATGTTTAAGCATCTCATTCGTTGCTTGATTCATCGCTTTCCAGTCTTCATTTTCTCCTTTTGACGTACTTCCTGTATATGTTCCTTGTAGTGTAAATGTATTAAAGAATTGTGATTTATTCTTTGTTACCTTCACATTTTTTAACTTTGCTTCATTTGTGATATCCGCCGCAACTTCCGAAAGCGCTTTCAGTTTATGCCCTGCTAAATAATCATCTGATACTTGCGGAATTGTATACTTATCACGATTATTAATAAGCATTTGCATATAAGATTGGTAATCTTCATTTAATTTATTGTCTTTACTTAATGCAGAGCGATACGCATCGTAACCTGGGACATCATTTGCACGAATTAAATCATGTACTTTATCGAACATATCAGGACGGTTATTATACATATAAGATTGCAATGCAAACGAATAGTTATAAAAATCCCACGCTCCATATTTTGCATTTAATGTTTGCTCAGCTGTGTATCGCTTAGCTGGATCATTGGATAATCCACCAATTATACTTTTTCGCGGTACAACACTATCTACTCGAGTTGAACCTGCAAAGAATTCCGCATTTCCTTCTTCAAACCAAGTCAAGCGTTCATTTTGATATAGTTCTCCTTGTCCCCATAACCCAGGCACTTCATATCTTCCTTGCAAATAGTGTGTAAATTCATGACGGAACAATTCTTCTAAACTATAAATACTCTGCTGCGGTGTACGTTCATATGTAAAGAAAGTTCCGATTCCTTCAATGTAAATTCCACCATTATTTGTTTCATAGCCGTACAATTGACGATTAAATTGATATTCATCCGGACTATTGTAAATCACCATTGTTAACACATCATCAGCATGTCCACTTTCAAGTGGCTTATCACTACCAACTGTACGATAAAATTGTGCTTTCACTTCTTTTGCTGCCCAATACAAACGTTTAATTTTCTCTTCAGTAACCTTATCTCCCGCTTTAAAGACAATTGCCCCGTCATCAAATGTATACGTTTTCGGCAAATATTTTTGCTTGCCATCTTCTCTAATTTTATCCAAATTTATTGTCTTTCCGTTTGCATCTACTCCGCCATAATTTGTAGTGATTTGTTCTGCCGCAACAAAATATTGCTGTCCTAAATATGGATAAATACGCATCGCTTCTGTAACAACTTGCTGTCCTTTTGTTGGTGTACTATGAAACTTGCCAAATCGGCTAGCATAGTAAATGCCATTATTAATTAACCATCCATTTTTATCCGTTACCGTACCAATTAGTGCAAAACGACTTACTTCATTAATAAAGCTATCGATGTTCTTATACCACATCGTATCTTTTGGTTCTTTGTCCGTAGTATACATATACGACTGAACATCATAATCAATTTCTTTCATCAAGTTATATATAGCATCACCTTTTGTCCGATCTTCAATAAACGTAGAAAGATTATCATTATATTGTTTAAGAATTCCAGCAGCATATTGAATTATTTCAACATCAGCCGACGCGCCTCCAATTAACATTCCATACGACGAAATTACTTTATTTTGTTCTGATGTACCAAGTTTAAAATTCGGGTTCTTCGCAATTGTTTTTAACGCTGGTAAACATTTGTCATGATAGCTACGCTCACTTAGTTTACTTAATTCTTGATGATAAAAGCCTAAATAAAAACCCGAGCGTATAACTTCTACTAATGTCTCAACTCCTTTTGAATCATCTTTCGTATACGTTTGACCTTGTTCTGCTAGTTTATCAATGAGTGCTTGCATACGGCTATCATCTTGATAGAATTTCAAACTATCATTATTAAACTGAAATAATTCCGGAATTTGATTCCATTTAATTGTCACAAGAAGATCGGCTAATTGTTTGTTGCTTAATTGATTCAATTCAGCCATCGAATATTTTCTTTCTTCAACTAGCTGTTTAGTATTCTCTTTTGGCATTGGTGGACGCTGCGATAGGTCTGCTAACTTTAACCGTTTTGTAAATGAAGTACTTTCTTGTATGTTCGAAGAGTGTGCCAACTCATCAGGAGATTGCCTTGACCCTATCGGCTCCATTTGTAATGTATTCTTCGTATATTTTTCTTTTGTCTCTGCTTGAACTTGCAATCCATTACATGATACAGTAACAAGTCCAACGCCCAGCATCAATTTATAAAATTTCGAGTATTTCACCATGCTGTTGCCCCCTTTTTAATAGATAGAAAATTCAGACTTTTTAAAAATGAATTGTTCAATCTGTCTTTATTAAACAGCTCCCTATTAATACTAGTAAATTTAGTGATATAATGCTAAGTCACTTTTTTACTACTAATGATACATCATACTTATTGCTTGAATTTACTTCCCCCTTCCTTTAATGTAATATAAGCAAAAATTGTGCCAATGTTGTATCTTATGAATAGGCAACTATTCTTTATTAATACTGTCAAATAAAATATACATAAACAATGTAGTAATGTATATTTTATTTGACATAAAACTCCCCTGTCAAAAAAGAAAAAAGCCCGCTACTGACAAATCACATAAGAACAGGGTTCTTTGAATTAGTTGCACACTTTTTTTACTTTTTTGGCGAGTTATTTCATAAAACGAATAATATATTTGTGCATCCTTTTTCACTAATCATTCCACTTTTTCATACAAATCAATTGTATTTTTATATAAAAAATCATATTTATCTTGTAATGGTTCATCGTTTTAATGAAACGAGAAGTGTGCTGTCAGTTTTATTGACAGCACACTTTTCATTTTCTTAGAAATTGTAATAACATGTTCATCTTCTGTTCATAAACATCTCTTATTCTATAAAAGTGAAAGAAGGAACACTTATGCTTATTACATTTTTCACTTCGTTGGATTTTCCAATTTCTCACATCATTTGTGATCATCATTTTATATAAAGTGAAACTTCCATCAGTGGAAGTTTTTCTTTCCGCCCTACTGCTCAGGCACATGCCAGCAGTCAACTCCCTCCTATCTTCTGTGTTTTCTCAAAATCTTGATACGGGAGGTCTTACTTTCAAAAAATAGAACGATAAATTAGAGGTGAAAAAATATGCGCTCATTATATGCTAGATTTGTTATCATATCAGTTTTTATTATGCTGGTTAGTAGTATATTGGCATTTTTACTTACAAATGTATATTATCATGTTTATTTAAAACCATATAACAGCGAGAAAATTTTAAAATATGCACAAGAAGTAAAATATTTATATGAGAAAAATACAGAACAAAATAAAGATGGTTATTTACAGTCTATTTCTAACCTTGGCTTTGAAATTTACGTAGTAGACGATAAAAAACAAGGCAAGCAGTACGATGATAATTTCAAGAAAATGAATATTAGTAAAGAGACAATTGAACATGTATTAAAAGGAAATATATACAATGGAATTGCAACGTATCCTAATCGTTTATTTGCTACTGGCTTTTTTGATAATACACTTTTGAATAGTATTGGGATCCCTATCGAAAACAATGGTAAGGGTTATGCGCTATTTATTCGTCCGGATATTCAACAGCAATTTGGAGAATTACGTATTTTCTATGCTGTTTTATTAGGATTAATTATCATAATCAGTCTAATTTGTATCGCGATAGCTACCCGCTTTGTCGTTCGTCCTATTCAAAGATTTACACATGCGACAAAAGAGGTTGCATGTGGCAACTATGATTTAGTACTACCAGAAAATCGCCGAGATGAGATTGGAACGCTTGCAACTAGCTTTCGTAAAATGGCCAAAAGATTACGAAATTCAGAGCAGATGCGACAAGAATTTGTTTCGAATGTTTCACATGAATTTCAGTCACCATTATCATCTATTCAAGGATTTTCAAAAACATTACAAACTAATGATTTAACGAAATCTGAGCAGACACATTACCTAGAAATCATCGAATCAGAAAGTCGACGCATGTCCAGTTTATGCAAACAATTATTAATACTTGCATCACTTGATAAAGAAGATCTTACTTTACGTAAGCAATCTTTTGATCTTGGGAATCAAATAAAAGATACTATTTTTATGCTTGAATGGGAATGGAGAACGAAAGAACTTGCAGTTGAAATGGATGTTCCCAACATGCAAATTTACGGAGACGAAAACTTGCTCCATCAAGTATGGATGAATTTATTTACCAATAGTATCAAATTTACAGAAAGCGGCGGAACGATTGCATTTGAAGCAGAAGAGCTGGAAACAGAATGGCGCATTTCGATTACTGATATGGGTATTGGTATACCTGAAAATGAAATAAAAAAAATATTTGATCGATTTCATAAAGTCGATACTGCCCGAAACAGAAATGTAAATGGAAGTGGATTAGGTCTTTCTATTGTAAAAAAAATCATTGACCTTCATAGCGGAGCAATAACAGTGGATAGTGAACTTGGAAAAGGAACGATTTTTTCTATTTACCTTCCGAAACAACAAGAAGGGACTATTCATATGCAAAATAAAAAATAACCTGCATTCACTAAGCCTACTGAAAAAATACCTACTTTGAACAAAAAACAAAATTTTTATTAATATACAGCGATCAAAAAGAAGATAACTTCCTTTATAAAATAGGGAGTTATCTTCTTTTTCTGTAACATATTTATATATAAACTGTATCCCCGTCTTTTGTAACCTTTTGTTCATATTCCGTTCATATTTCCTCTTTATGATAAGAACATAGAATGAAACAAGGAGGAATGAACCTAATGTTTTTAGCACTTAAAGAATTAAAACAATCGAAATTACGGTACGGATTAATCGGCACAATCATGATGTTATTATCATTTCTTGTACTTATTATATCAGGTCTAGCAAATGGTTTATCTCATGCTAATGCCTCTTCTATTATCGAAATGAAAGCAGACAAGTTTATATTATCAAATGATGCAGAGGGTAAATTATTACGCTCCCAAATTAAGAAAGAGGATGTAGATAAAGTATTGGCACAGGTTGATGCAAAAGATGCGGTTCCAATGCATATTAAGGTCGCAACATTTGAAAAAGAAGGCAGTTCAAATAAAGTTGATGTTGCTATTTTTTCAAGTAAACAAGATTCATTCATTGCCCCAAAAGTTATTGAAGGAAAAAACGGTACTTTAGAAAACAATGAAATCATTGCTGATGAATCCATCAAGGAAAAAGGGATAAAGCTTGGAGATGAACTAGTAGATCCTGTTTCTCAAAAGGTTTTCAAAGTTGTCGGATTTACACAAAATCAAATGTTTAGTCATGCACCTGTTGTTCATATGAATGAAAATGTATGGGACAGCATTGCACTGCCACATCAAAAAGATTACAGTGTAATCGCCCTAAATACTGATAAAAAAATCGATAATGCAACAGTTGTTGATAAAAAAGAAGTACTGCAAAGTATTCCAGGTTATAAAGAAGAACAAGGAACATTAACGATGATTATTGCGTTTTTACTTGTAATTTCAGCATTATTAATTGGCGTTTTCTTCTATGTCATTACATTACAAAAAACACATCAATTAGGTGTATTAAAAGCAATCGGAACAAAAAACTCATATTTAGCAAATAGTTTAGTTGTACAGTCTATATTCTTATCTGGTGTTGCTCTTATAATCGGCATTGGCTTAATCTTTGCAGTACAGGCTGTTTTACCAGCTAGTATGCCGTTCTTATTAACAACAACAACAATCTTGCAATATGCAGGTATCTTTATCTTAATTAGTATATTCGGTACACTAATTTCTCTATATCAAGTATTAAAAGTAGATGCATTAGAAGCAATCGGAGGTGGCATGTAATGGTAACAGAATTAAAATGGGATACCCCATCGTCATTATTAAAGTTGGATCAAGTAAGTAAAGTATATGGAGAAGGAGATACAGAAGTAACAGCTTTGCACCCAATTACGTTAGATATAAAAGAAGGCGAATTTATAGGCATTGTTGGTCCGTCTGGTTCTGGGAAAAGTACATTGCTTTCCATCGCAGGTGCACTTTTATCCCCTTCTAAAGGAAATATTTATATTTCTGGTCAAAATATAACAAGCTTATCAGAAAAAGAGATGACCGATATTCGTTTAAGAAAAATCGGATTTATATTTCAATTTGCAAACCTCGTACCTTTCTTAACAGTGAAAGAACAACTCTTATATATCGCTAAGTTAAAGGGAGAAGATAAAAAAGAAGCTGGTAAACTTGCAGAACAATTACTGAAAACTTTTGGATTATCACATCGAATGAATCATTATCCAAATCAACTTTCAGGTGGTGAAAAACAACGTGTAGCCATTGCTCGTGCATTTATGAATAATCCAGACTTAATTTTAGCTGATGAACCTACTGCTAGTCTTGACTCAAAACGTGCTAGAGAAGTAGTTGAACGAATGAAACATGAAGTTAAGAAAAATAAAAAAGCAGCAATTATGATTACACACGATGAAAAAATGCTTGATGTATGTGATCGAATTTTAATACTTCGCGATGGAAAATTACTACGAGAAAACGAAGTATAAGAACACCTGTACAATAGCGATGACCTAAAAAAACTTTCTTATCCCCTATTTAGGGGATAAGAAAGTTTTCTTTAATTAACAGCACATTTTAATTTTTTGTTTACAGCATAATTGAATTCAAATATAATAATCCAGCGAAATTCATATGTAATATTGCGTTCATATTCTATTCATAATTCTCATGTAACATGCTTTATATAAAGCAACTGACTGTTAGAAAGGAATGATGAACGTGTTAGCATCTGCTATTACATTTATTACAGCTGCACTCATTTTTTATACAATCGGAGTATGGAGTGAAAAATTTCAAAAGACATTAAAATTTTGGCATGTCATTATTTTCTGGCTTGGACTCGTATGTGATACGATCGGGACCACATTAATGGAGAAAATGGCAGAAGCAGGATCCCTGTTCAGCTTCCATGGAATAACAGGCTTATCAGCCATTTTACTTATGCTATTCCATGCTGTTTGGGCAACAATTGTGTTAATAAAAAAAGATACAAAAATGATGACAACATTCCACACACTAAGCGTTATCGTATGGTTCATTTGGCTAATTCCATATATTTCTGGACTTATATACGGAATGACAAATAGCTTTTAAATAAAGTTTCATTACCAAAAATCAACATTGCTAAAACTACCTTAGGAGGTATATGATGAAAAAGTTATATAATGCAGCATTCACTTATTTAATTATCGGTTTATTATCAGGTATATTCGCGAGAGAATATGCAAAAGCGCAAGGAATTCAAGGTACTACTCTACTGAACCTGTTGCACACACATGTGTTAGTTCTTGGATTTTTATTCTTCTTAATTGCCTTAGCCCTATCAAAATCATTTGCATTCCATGAAGCAAAAAGTTTTAACATGTGGTTCATCGTCTATAATATAGGATTGGTTTTAACAGTTGCTTCAATGGCGGCCCGTGGACTTCTTCAAATAAATGGAACCGATTTTAATGGATTAAGTCATATGGCAGGAATGTCTCATTCTATCATCGGTGTCGGTCTTGTTTGGTTTATGATTCTATTAAAAAAATCATACAAAGGATAAAAGGAGGTAAAACATGAACTTAGCTGTTCTATCAAGTATTATTGCTCTTTGTATGGCTGTTGGAATGATGTTTCTTCGCTTAAAATCAGCAAAAAAACCTATAACACTTAAAAAAATTATACTCCCGCCAATTTTTATGAGTACGGGAGCATCCATGTACTTCTTACCAGAATTTCGATTAACAACAACAGAAATTCTAGAAGCAGTTATCGTTGGTTTATTTTTCTCTATTTTTCTTATTAAAACGTCAAAATTTGAAATACGTGGAAAAGACATCTATTTAATACCTTCTAAAGCATTTATATTTATTTTAGTCGGTTTACTTGTTGTCCGTATTGCTTTCAAATCATATTTAAGTCAATCAATTGATTTAGGACAATTAAGCGGCATGTTCTTCTTACTCGCTTTTGCGATGATCGTCTCTTGGAGAATTGGGATGTACCGTTCGTTTATGAAATTGCAGCGGGAAATGCAGTTTGTAGGCAAAAGTCTTTAATCGAAAAAGCACATTTCTAATGTTGGATGCTGTTTCTTAGCTCTTACAAAATGATTCATTATAGCTTTGAAAGAAATTTAATTTAAATTTCTTTCAAAGCTATATTTATTACTTCTTGTTCAATTTTTTAGTTCTGTATGGATAAAATGTAAAAAAGTAGCGAGATAAGCGACTAAAAAAGCAGTACCACCGCTATAAAAATGTTGGTACTGCTACATAGAGTAACAAATGTTATATTAATTAGAACGTACTTGCTAATTTAACAGCCTTTGCTTCTTCTGTTGTTAAATCAAGTCCCCTACTAGCCTTAAATGTACCATTAATCATATCTACTCCTACATATGGAAATTCTTCCTTGTATAAATCAAGCTCTACTACTGTATCATTTGGATGTGATTCTTTGTAGCTCGCTAAAAAAGCCTCGTATAATTTTACACTAACTGATTGGTTTGCCGGGCGATTGTTTGCTTTTACAAATAAAACTGTTGTCATTCTCTGTTTCTCCTGTTACTTACTCCTACGTTGTTATATATTCACTAAAAACCGCGTTATATTGCCTTTACAATATCTTTTTAAAACTATACTCCATTTCTCCACCTAGCGCTTCAGCTGTATCACCAGTTTCTCTGAAATCATGTGTATGAATTTCTTCAAACGGCTCAAAATTTACTTGTTTATAAAATTCATAACAAGGGAATCCATCATGTGCACCTTCAATATGGACAGTGCCATCTTTTTTGACCTGTACGGTTAATAGGTAGTCAACGGGAGGTGCATATACATTTAATGGATTGCTAGCACTCGCACTCATTTGAAATTTGACGTCATCAGAATTCCATACAATATCAGTGCACAAAATATTTTCTGTACTAGCTTTTCCTGTTCTTTTATTAACGGAACCATCTGAAGTTGTAACCCTTTCTGTGGTTATACCTGTATTTCCATATGTGAAAATTTCTTTTTTGTAAAAATCTACAACTACTTCTTGTTCAATTCTGGAACGCATAGCGTTTACAGCATAAGGTGTAAATTCACGTGAGTCACCTTCAAATTGGATCACATTGCCCGTTTGAATGTCCTTCTTAGGTTCAGTCCAAGACATTGGAATAAATACGCTTGCTCTAATTTTAACGATACTAGTCATGAGACACACCTCTGTAACTCTAATTTTTTTGGGTAATACAGAAAAATCTTGAGCAAAACAAATCGCAATTTCTTTCGCATATTCAATTGTTTTTTCTTTAATATTTTCTGCTTTTGATTTAAATAGTGACATTCTTCTGATTCATATTTATATCTAGATTATTATTTTAAAACTAGCGTTTATACTTTTTGGAGTAATCTTAGTATTATGGGGTATATATAGTACGAAAAAATACAAATCATTTTTAGACAAACTCACTGGAATAGGACAGTTTTTAGGCGGAATTACATGCATAATTGCTGGGATTTTATCCTTTATAATGAAATAATTTATACATAAAAGGAGACCGAACTAGAAAACAATCTAGTTGAGTCTTCTTTTTATTTTAAAATTATCTACGCAGTTTTTTCAAATATCTTTAGATAAGTGAAAATCCTTGTCTATAAAGAAACCACAATTTTCTCATCATCTACTTCATATTTTACTAAGCAATCATTTTCCATGACTAGTTCTTTGTCAACTAAGTTACCTGTGACACGATCAACTATTTTTTTATAAACTTTATTTTGTCTGTATACTTGGCCATCTACTTTTTTTGCAAAACGATGATCTTCTTCAACGATAGAATACTTATATGGAGGATACTGGGATGCCCTAATTTCTCCATAGATGTATTCTTCGTCAAGATGTAGATTGACTTGATAGGAAATATTTGAATTGTTTCTCAATTTGAGATCAATAATACCATTCATCAAAGTGGCGCCTGTTCCAAATGGAATCACACGTCCATAGTCAGGGAATGGATCGAAACTATGACGATATCTTTCCACTGTTTCCAACTCTGAATGAAGAAACATCCAGTAAAGAAGATTCCCTAACTGACAGAGACCACCGCCTATTCCCTTTATCGCTTCGCCATTCATTAGAATAATTCCTTCTCTATATCCAGCCTTTTCACTGGAATTACCAACAAGATGCCAAAATGAAAATGTTTCTCCCGGTTTAATTACAACCTGGTTTATTTTGCAGATGGCTAGCTTTAAATTGGTGATTTTGTTATACTGCAGCTGTATATCCGTATCACCTAACTTTCTAATAAGCAAAGATTTATGTTTATAAATCCTGTAAGGTAATGGATTTTGCTCAAATGTTTTTGAAAACTTATGACCTTCAAGACGGTCTCTTATTTTTTTAAACATCCTACGTTGTCTGATTCTAATAGGAATTAAAAGAGGAAACCTTTGTGTTAATAATTTTCTTGCCATTGAGAGTTGAGCTCCTTTATATATTATTCATCTATATATTGTATTCAAATTTACACCTTATTCATCATCACTAAGCAAATTGATATGTATTTCTTACTGTATTACCTTATAGTACATATAAAGGTTCTGGTGCAAAGATAAACTAAAAGAGAATATAGCGCATATATTTCTAGCGAGATCGTATTTTATGCTATAAGTCCAAACACTTGGTGGATGAACTCTTTTTGATTTTGGACAGACTGATTCTGTAAATCTACTGTTTATTGAATAATTAAAATCCCTTATTGCGATATTAGGTATTTTTCTCTGAAGATGGAACTTAATTCACTCCAAACATCAAATTTATTACCATCTAAATCATAAAAAACAAAATTCTTTCCAGTGTGTCCTCTGTTTTCAATCTCTCCAACTTTTATTTCTTTTTTAATAAAATCACTATGGATTGATTCAAGTGCATTTAAACCATTAACTTCAAATGTTAAAGAGAAGCGCTCTTCACCGCAAAAACCGTGAAAATTCAAGCTTTGATTTTCTTGGGATTTAACCAGGAAAAAACTTTGGTTTGCAAAGTTAAGAATAGCCTTGTCTTCGTCTTTATAGCCTAACTCTGCACCTAGTTTGTTTACATACCATTTTGAAGAAAGTTCTACATTGGTAACAGGAATATAAATAGTTCCAACCCTCAATAATTTATCTTTCATTCTATTTTCTCCTTTCAGTAACTTAAATAACATTAATAAATATGTTCTCTTTTTATGTACCTATTGCCTTTGTAAATTCCATAATTTTCTTTATGATGTTTCGTTAGTTCAACAAACATGCTCCATTAAATGCTCCGATTGCGGAAGATTGTTTTCCAGTTAGTTTCTTTTCATGCATTAGTGGAAAAACAACCCTTTAATAAGAAACAGGTACTTTTCTTTCATTTTTTTCACTAACTTTAGAGTCTAGCGTTTTTGTTATTATGTAGTACAAAAATGTACCAGTTAATCCTAGAATAAGAAGCAATCCCCCCATATATATGGGACGAATCCACTCTCCAACGATGATCAACAACGAAGATACAATCATTGCTCCGTAGAAAGTCAAGCCATTAAAAGCCATATAGGTGCTACGAGCGTTAGGTGGTGCAAGTTCCCCTATCATCGCCTGTTTAATAGGAACATACATCAGTTCACCAATTGTTCCAATAAACATGGCAATAAAAAGAAACAACACGCTATTTGTAAAGGCAAAAATACTAAAGCATATAGAAAAGATCATCATTCCTGTAACTAGAGTCCAGCGATCACTCCACTTTTTAAATAAGAATAATACAACACTTGATAGGAGAACTACAAGAATTGTATTCTCCGTTCGGAGAAAACCCAGCATCTTTGTGCCATCAAGCATGAAATCTATTCCAAACAATGAAGCTGAATGATGGGGTATATCTTTTTCAAGACGAATCCCAATATAGTTTGTTAAAGACTGTTCCAAGGAAAAGATCAAGATCGCTCCGAAAATATAAAACATAAACAGCTTATCTTTTAAAACGTTTGAATAGGTTTGAAACATCTCTATTGATGAGAATTTTTTCTTATAATTAGAAGACGTAGATGAAGGTTCCGGTGTATAGGTTTCTGTGATGAAGAATATAGTCATGAATACAGATAACAAAGAGATGAGTGAAATCCCAATAAATAACTCAAACAAGTGGTTTTTAAAAAGAAATGCTCCAATGATTCCTCCAATAGCAGTTGATAAATTCCCCAGCCAGTAGCTAATTGTAAATACGAGCTTTCTCGATTCGGAATTAGTAACATCAATGATCATAGCTTGTGCTGCTGGCTGAAACATTCCTCCCCAAAACATATTGATAATAAAGAATGCTACGGAAATATAAGGAAGGTTAAACCAAGGGGAATTACAAAGTGCTATAAACAGATACGAAAGCAATATACCAAGTTCAGAATAAATCATTATTTTTCTCCGACCTATTTTGTCTGAAACATGCCCCCCGATAAAACCTCCAATGACCCCACTAATCACAATTATTATAAGAATAATACCTGTTTCAGTAGCTCCAATTTTCTGAGAAAAATAGATTGCCAGAAAAGGTATAACAGCCATGGAAATAAGGCTGCCTAGAAATTGCATAGCCAGGCGAAGTTTGATGTTGGGATGTATATCTCTCAATTTCATATAAATCACTCCTTATTTATTAGAGATAGGTCCAAATAATCTCAGGGCTTGTATCGTTATATCCTTCCACATCAAGTTTGTATATTCATCAATAAACGTTAAACGCATTCCGTTTAAGATGGATAAGTACGACTCGGCAACTAATGAAGGTGATTCTTCATAAAAGTAACCCAGCCTTTGCCCTGCTTCAATAACCGGATGAATACAGTCTATAAATACATTTACAAAATCGTTTAGTTCTTTAAAAAGCTTTGGAAATCGATCAGGTCTCGCAAGAACCTGCTGAATTAGACGTAGGTATTCACTTTTCATTGAAAAGAGTTGTACATGGCAATCTATCATTTCCTTCACAACTTCAAGAGGCTCACCTTTAAAGTGTTCTTCTATCTCAATAAAATATGGTTTGATTTCCTCCAATGGCTCCAAAATCGCTGATTCATAAAGTGCTTCTTTTGAATCAAAATACGTAAATACAGTACCAAAGCTAACTCCTGCTTCTTTTGCTATTTCGGCAACTTTTGTCTCTGCAAAACCATTCTCACTATATAATTTAATTGCGGCGTTTAGGATAGTAGATCTTTTTCTTTTCTTTTTTTCATCATTAGTAAGTCTAGGTTCCATTTAGATGCTCCTTTCATAATAAATGATTGATTAATCAATCGAATTTTATTGTAATTTGTTTCCATTGTCAATATGATGAAGGAATTTATTTTCATATTTTTACATTTAGTTATATTCGAACTTCGCAAACCAATAAATTTAGCTCAAAAGTCGTTATTCTATTAAATGGCCCTTTAACAGAACAACTCTATGTCACTCAATAATTCCTTAATCCACCTTTTATTCAGATGTTCTTTTTCTTTTAGTCATAAAAACACCCCTTTAGATAAAAATATCCAAAAGGGTAAAGCTTCGCATCTTTTTTATAAACATCGCGACTTTATTTCAAATCAACATCATATAATATCTTTTATTGTAAATCTTTGAACTCCTACAAAAGTAAATATAATAACAAATAAGCAACTTAACACATAAAAGCTACTAAATTGAAAGAAAGTCTGCAAGCCTTCTAGATGAATAGGGTCCATTGCTAATCCTGGTTGCGAAAATGGCCATATATACCCGATATTTAAGTAATGAAATATCATTCCTATACATGTAAAACCAAAACTCATTCCAACTGGAACAGCAAAACTTTTTATAGAAGATGAGAGAAATAATTGTACTGCAGCAATTGAAAATGTACCAATCCATCCATTGAATGACCAATTTAATAATGAAATCCAAGGAATAGGACTTGTAATACCTAGTAGCTTACCAATTACAATATAAGCAATTAAAAAAAATACTTGTGTCAATAAAGTTAACATAAAGATTACTAATAACTTTGCCATGTACACATATTGAAACGGAATTGGTAAAGAGATGATTTTTTTCCAATTTCCCTCGCTATGTTCAAAGCGGCATACAAATGCACAATAAATACTTACTACGACAGGAAATAAAAATAATCCATAAATTAATCCAACTTGTGTCCAAGCTTTCTCCCACTCATTTGTTGAGACTTTCATTAAGACATCATAGTTTACTTGAAAATTTATGAGTCCAAGCGCAATACAAATAAGCGGAATGAATGTCATTACAATCCATATTTTTGAACGTTTTAATTTTAATAATTCGCATCGAAATGAGCTTAATAACATATCTGCATCCTCCTAATGAATATCTTTGTGCGCAAAATGAACAGTGCTAAGAACGATAAATAATAAACTAACTCCTAAACTTAACAAAAGATTCATCATGACTCCTTCATTTGGGAAATACACTATTTTCCCATTGGAAAAAGCCCAAGAAATTGGATTTGTCAGAGATGAATATGTCCAAATTATCCATGTTTTCCAAGGAAACATCTGCCCGCAATACCCAAGAAATGAGCCGATTACACCTGCCGTTAAAGAAAATACTTGATTTTTCACTACCAAAGATATCCAGAGTTGCAAAATAACCATAGGAATACATCCTATAATGGTAAAACAACCATATTTCAGTAATAATATCACCGGAATTCCACCATCAAAATTAAAGATTTTTCCCATTAATATAATTACAGAAATAGAAATTACACCTGCGTATACAAGAAAAAAGAGGCTAAAGATAATTTTGGTTATATATACTAGCTTCCTAGATGTGGGAATTGCACACAATAGCTTCCAGGTGTTCCCCTTATTTTCAAAATCAATTATTCGAGATGTAATTGTCGCAATCATTATAGGTAAAAATAATGCATTTATCATACTTACTCTTGAAAGAAGCGACTCCCAATTTAGAAATTCCTTTTTGTCTTGTGACACAATAGCAAATAACCAAAGTAATGCTAAAGACTGTATCAAAAATACTACTAAAAATAATTTCTTTCTTTTTAATTTCAATAATTCACTTCTTAAGGCAGCAATCATTATAAAACACCACCTTTTTCTGTTAGGCTTAGAAATATTTCTTCCAACGTATGCTTCTCTTCTTCAATTCGATACACTGATAAATTCTGCTGTACTAATAAATGATTTATGTGAGAAATAAGGTGATCTTCTTGTTGATGCGTAACTAGACAATTACCTTCAATTCTAAGATGAATTTGATGCTGTTCTAAAATTTGATGAGCCTTCACTACATCATTTACGCGTATTTTCATTGATGCCTGACTTTTTTTGCGTAACACTTCAATTTTATCTTGAAAAATAAGCTGTCCACTATTAATAATGCCCACTTGTGTTGCAATTTGATCCATCTCATTTAACAAATGACTAGAAATAACAACTGTCATATCATATTGCTTTGGCAGTTGTTTGATGAGTTCACGAATTTCTTGAATCCCGGCAGGGTCTAATCCGTTTGTGGGTTCATCTAAAATTAACAATTTTGGATTTCCAAGTAGTGCCATTGCTATGCCAAGGCGTTGCTTCATTCCAAGTGAGTATTGTTTAACTAGTTTATCTTTTTGTTTCTCTAATCGAACGATACACAATACCTCATCAATATTCTTTTTTGGTACTTGTAACATTTGCCGAATTACTTCTAGGTTTTCATGACCTGTTAAATGTCCATAATAAGATGGCGATTCAACAAGAGAGCCAACCTCTCTTAAAATATCTATTCGATTTGTTTTTAAATCTCGATTGAATACTTTAATATTACCTGTAGTCGGTTTTATTAATCCCAGTAACATTCTAATTGTCGTTGTTTTCCCAGCCCCATTTGGGCCTAGAAATCCATAGATTTCACCTTTACCGACTTTCATTTGTAATTGACTCACACTATTTACAGCTCCATATGTCTTTGTCAAATCTTCTGTCTCAACGATATATGTTCCCATTATTGGCACCTCTTTTTCTTGATTAAGCTATCATTTATTATGAAAGTTCTTGCTTAATCTTGAATTGAGCTGACCTTAAGTTTAGCTTAATTTTCTAACGGAAGCTGAAATATAATTTTTGTACCGTTTCCTTTGCTGCTTTCAACTATAATTTCTCCACCGTGAGCCACGATGATTTCTCTTACAATCGCCATTCCTAAACCTGAACCACTTTTTGGATCTGTATTTGTACCACGGAAATATCGATCAAAAATGTGTGGTAAATCATTTTTATTTATTCCGTCACCATTGTCTTCAATCGTAAATACGGTATATCCAGATGTTTATTTTATGCGAACTTGTATTAATGTTTCAACATCAGTATGAATAAGCGCATTATTCAATAAATTTACTATCACACGTTGAATTAATCCCTGATCTGCTTTTATAATTAGTTCCTTCTTAAGACATTCAAACTCAATTAATCGATTCTCATAATGAGGCATATTCATAAATTCAATAATCGTTTCTCGGGTGAGATTCACAATATCTACTGTATTTTTATGGATAGGTAACAACGCATTCTTCAATTGATATGTAAGTTTTAAATCATTAATCAATTTTTCAATATAAATTGATTTATTTTGAATGACTTCTGCATATTGGTACATTTCTTGCATATTGATTTTATACTTGCGATTCCCTATAATTTCACTATAACCTTTAATAGAAGAAAGTGGTGTCTTTAAATCATGAGAGATATTTATAATCCATTCTGCTCGCATCGTATCTAGCCTTTTTCTTTGGAGATTAATATCCTTTAGTTGATGCGATAACTGATTCAAAGTTATATATACCTCTGCATATATTCCTTTTTCTTCCGGTACTTGTTCATATTGTCCTTGTTTTAACTTATTAATATGTTCAATTATCGTGACAACAGGTTTTGACATATACCTTGCCACAATGTAAGCAAATAATAAAATACAAACTACTGTTACTCCTATTAACATTAAAATTCCATATGGATAGAAGCTAGATAAATTATTGAAGTTCAAATAGACAGATTTTCGCAATGCTTGGTTTGACGGAAAAGCGACAATATAACTTTCTACTTGTGTACTTTTATCTAATTTACCCACAAACGTTGTATACCCCCCAATATCGTACTTATAGCGTAAAATCAAATCACTAGGGGTATAATGAGTTGGTGTATTTTTAGGCTTATACATTTGAAATACTTCATCACTATTACGATTTAATACTTGTAACCATGCTCCATGTTCTTGCAAAAAAATTTTCCCTTTATTTGTTATAGAAATACTTCCATTTTCTACTGTGATTTCTTTTTGAAAAGCTAATACTGAGCCCTCTGGATCGTCCATTCCCTCACGGTTATAAGTAAATACTAAATAACTAAAAGCAAAAAATTGAACGATTAGGATAAACATAATTAATCCTATTAATGAGGTAATATATAGTCTCGTGACCTTCCACTTCATCTTGCATCACCTTTTGTATTAAGTTTATATCCGAGTCCCCTTACTGTTACAAGGTAATGAGGGTTGGAAGGATTATCCTCTATTTTTTCTCTTAAATGTCTCATATGCACCATCATAATATTGTCATTACCCAGATATGTTTCTCCCCAGACAGCTTCATATAAGCGGGCCTTACTAAAAATTTGATTTGGGTTTTTTATTAAAAATAGTAATATATTAAATTCTTTTGCTGTTAAAGATAGTAATGTATCACCCTTTAACACTGTTCCTTGTGCCTCATCTATCGTAATGTCTCCAAACTGATACATAATCCGAGCCTTTTCTTGATATTGATTGCGTCGAAAAAATGCTTTTATCTTATATGCTACTTCTTTCGGACTAAAAGGCTTTGTAATGTAATCATCGCCACCTATACTTAATCCAAGTATTTTATCTAAATCTTCATTTTTCGCCGATAAGAAAAATATTGGAACGAATGTAAACTGTCGAATTTGCTGACAAACACTATATCCATCTAAATCTGGAAGCATAATATCTAACATGATAAGATCTGGCTGTACTCGCTTACACATGCGTATTCCTTCTGCTCCTGTTGTATAAGTATAAATATGTTGAAACCCCTCTTTCTTTAAAACTGTTTCTAACAAATTTAAAATCTCTTTTTCATCATCTACTATAAGGATTTTTTTTGTATAAACATCTGGAATATTATGTATCATCTATTGCACCTCAATATCTTTCTATATAGTTTAAAATTAAATAGTGAACAGTATTACCTTAATTATTAATGTATCATTTCCATTCTACAGTAAAATAGTAATTTAAAAGTTTTCTTACTGATTTTAGAGGAGGATTATCATTTTTTCGATATGATTGCTTTTATTATGAAAATTTTAAGTTAAACATGGGTCACCTAATACAACACAATTTATAAGAAGTGATCATTTGTTTATGCAACATAATTTACAAGAGAGGAGGCAAATACATGGATGTGGCAAAACAGTTTTCTTCCTGTCTAAAACAGGAGAAAAAAAGTGAGCACACGGTTCTGTTGCAAAGTTACCCAAAACATAGAGAATCTAGAGTTGCATCGTTAAATGGTTATGCAACCATTAATAATTCCTGTAATTCGTTATACACCGAAAAGGCGGAGCCTATTTGAAGACTTCGCCTTTGTTTGTATAGGGCATGAATGGTTTCAATGCCTTTTATTGTACGAGAAGCATGCCGGAGAGTTTGAAATCCCGATGACCTAGCAAAACGACGTTTCACATGTCGGTGGTCTTGTTCTATACGATTATTCATATGTTTAACGGTACAATTAACGGTGCTTTTGTAAAATCCTTTCTCCTTTAACTTTTTAAATGCATAAAGTAACGCTGGCGCAATAAATTTTGACTATATATTTAGTCAAAATTTATTGCGCCCATTCTAAATACCTATTTATCTCTTTGTTTCCAAACACCGTTTCTTTTATAATATACATGATTCTCATTCATAAAATTAGCGGTATTACTAGGAATGGCAAACTTCTTATTTGTGCTTTTTCTCTTTTTCCTTTTCTTTTTTCTTTTCTCTTCTTTAATAGTTTGTAAATCTGCTTTCCACTGTTTTAAAAGTTTTTTTCCCTCCATAGCTTCACAAATTACCCCTTCAAAAAACCAATTATTAACTTTATTACTGATAAATTCTTTATTTTCATTGGAATTCCTTTTTATTTATTCATTTATTTATTTATATTAATTTATCTTTTTAAGTTAAAGAGAAAATCGTTAAATAATTCCTCTTTTATAAAATATTAGAGGTAACATGTTGGAAGCCCTAAAGGATTCTTTCTATAAAAAATATATGAATTTTATGATTTATAATTACTAAATTTTTCTTATTTAGGCACGATATAATTAGAAAGTGAATAAATAAATTTAAGGTGTAGTTGCTATGAAACAATTAGCAAAGTATCTTTATTGGATCTAAAATAAAAATTTCACAGCAATTACCTGGAATTTAATTGTAATTCGATATTTTAAGGGGTTTGAAAGTAAACTAATATTGAAAAGTTTACTTTCATGAATGATAAAAAAGGTCTAATTATTTAAGGTTAATTTAAGGTGGATTTTATAGGTATTTTCAGTTTATATATTATAATTATGATATTAAGTTATATTTATAGAGTTGTTACAAAGTGAACATCCTTTTCCTGAAGTTGTTCTACTAACTGTAATAGCTGAATGGTATTTCGCCCTAAACGATCCATTCTAGTTACGACCAAAGTATCCCCAATAGTTAGTTTTGACAGTATAGGGGATACGGCAACGATTCCTTCTTTTTGGAGCCACTCACAAATTTATAACAAGAGGGAATTCAAGTAGTTATTTAACTACTCAGGGTCCCGCCAACCAAATGACATAAAACCCACGCTAAGACATTTTATGGAAGATAAAAAACCGACTTTCCTACGTTAAGGAGAAAATCATTCATTTTATAAGTATCTAGATAAAGAAAGAGAACATAAATTTAAATTATATTCTCTTTCTCTCTTATTCATATAGGAAATATTCGATTAAATCCAACCTAGCTACCTTGTTAACTAAAAGAAAGCTAACTATAATGCTAATAAATATTGGATATCCTAATTAAATATAAAGCATATACAGTAAAACATCACATTCTTATTACTTTTTTTCAGGAAGAACAATTCCTTTATATAATTGAACTGTAATAAGGTAATAGATCGAATAGATAACTACGAAAATCAAGATTGGTAACCAAATACGGAAATATGGGTCAATTAAGATGAAACCAAAAATCTTCATACCCAATAATACATGAATTATACCTACTATCCCTGGAAATAAAAACACTAAAAATAACTCTTTATAAATGGATTTTGCTAATAATTCATGACGGACTCCAATTTTACGAAGCATTTCATAGCGTACAATATCTTTTGATGCACCAGAAAGAATCTTAAACATTAAGCAGCTTGCCATCATCGCAAGGAAAGCAATACCTAAGAAGAAACCCATAAATACTGTTCCGCTGGCACTGGCGTAAATCCCAGTATATATTTGATATTTACTGAAGATATCTTCAGCTGTGACATTTTTATATTTAACTAGCTGCAACCCGTCAATTTTTTTCCATTTATCTAAATATGTTACAAAATCCTCAGTTTTTCCAATTACAACAATGTTTTCTTTTTCTTGTATGCCATCGTACATTTTTTGATCTACTATTTTTTTTACTTTTTCCATGTAATTTAAATAGGTTGGTTGAAGAGAGCGTAAAGCGTCATCCCACTCTTCTGGGATAATATTTGTATTCTCCATATTCTCCTCACCATATTTTGAAATTGCTCCTACAGGAAGATTTTCAGAAACTCGTTTTACTTTCCCTCTATCCTTTTTTTCTATTCCAGCTTGCACAAGTGGACGGTTTTTCTCTAGATCTTCTTTCAAGTAGTAAACATATTTATCATCTACTTTATAGTGATATTCATTCTTTTCTTTAAATGTAATACCATCTAAAATATTCTTTTCTTCTGCTGTTGGATTATGAATGACTGTATCGTATATTTCAAGTTGATCCGTCGATTGAATTACGTTATTTTTAAAAGCCATCCCACCTGAAATCGCCCCCGCACCAAGTGCTACTAACATTGCTACTGTTGCGAGTACCTTTGTTAAACTATTAATACGAAAGTTTAATTGAGCAAATGTAAAAGCATTAAGACCTTTCTCACTACGCTTTTTATTACTCTTTAATTTTTTAATAATAAGCGGAAGGACAGAAGTAAATAACATATACGTTCCTGCTGTAGTTGTAAGCATCGCAATCATAGGCCCCTGTTCTTTTAACTTATTCATATAAATCATCGAAGCATATCCAATTCCTAATAAAATAATGGCTAAAAATGAAACAATCCCAGTCCACTTACCTTTAATCATTGTACGTTCTGCTGAAGCATCTGCATGTACAAGTTGCAGAACGGAGATGCGTGATAATTTCACACTATTCATAATGGCAGATAACACAAATAATACCAAGAAGAACATACAAGTAACTAACATAGATGGTACATAAAACCCTTGGTAACCACTCGCAGTAAAATCCAGTTGCTTCATGAGGAGTTTACCCATCCCTTGTGAAAGCCCTATTCCTACTGTAATTCCAATTACTAAGGATACTGCCCCAATAATAATCGTTTCCAGAAACATAAGTAATGTAACCTTATGTTTTTTTGCACCTAACATCATATACATCCCAAATTCTTTTTGGCGAAGAGACATCAAAAAAGAATTTGCATATAGAACATAGAAGAATGTAATGATTGCTAATAGAGCTGAACCTGTTTGAAAAACAGGCGCAATTGACCGAATAGTAGTATTTGCTTCAACAAATGCTTTATTTAATGCTAGCGTTTGAAACATGTAAAAAATTGAAATTGACATAACAAGACCAACTAGTAAGACAATATAATCTTTTAGCTTACTTTTTAGTCCTGATATAGAAAGTTTAAATATCATGGTGGGTGTCCTTTCTTATCCTTTTTGTGTACCTAAATCCGCAAGTACATCTAAAATTTCTTTATAGAACACTTCACGCGTACCACTACGATGAATTTCTTTATATAACTCACCATCTTGAATGAACAAAATGCGCTGGCAATAACTTGCACTATATGGATCATGAGTAACCATCATAATCGAAACATCTTGTTTTTCATTTAAATTTTTCATTGCTTCTAAAAGGCTTGTTGCATTTTTTGAATCCAGTGCCCCTGTTGGCTCGTCCCCTAAAATAATTGCTGGTTCATGTACAAGCGCGCGTGCTGCCGCGGAACGTTGTTTTTGTCCACCAGATACCTCAGATGGATATTTTTGAAGTATTTCCGAAATCCCTAACATATTGGCTACTTTCTTTACTTTTGGACCAATCTTACGCGATGGGACTCCTTGAAGTGAAAGTGGAAGTGCAATATTTTCATAAATAGATAGATTCTCTAATAAATTGAAATCTTGAAAGATAAATCCTAATTTTTGAGAGCGAAAATCTGAAAGCTCTCCTTGCTTCATTTTAGTGATATCGATACCAGCAATTTCAACAATGCCGCCAGTTGCTACATCTAATGTTGAAATTACATTTAATAATGTTGTTTTTCCTGAACCAGACGGTCCCATGATTCCAACAAATTCTCCCTCTTGAATCGAGAACGATACATCTCTTAAAGCGTGTGACTGATTTTCACCTTTTTTACCGTACACTTTTTGAACATTTTTTACATTTACAACTGAGTTGTTCATAATATTCTCCTACCTTTGTTTTTAACTCGATAAATTCATTATTTATTTTTTTAGTTTTTCTTTTGCTTTCTCAGGAACTTCTTTTTCCTGCACTTTCTCAAATTCGTAAACATACTTTCCTTTTACATGAACCTTTAAATAAGAATCTGGATAATCATCCTTACCAGAAACCCCTACTTTAATGGTATTTTCATCGCCTGATTCATCAACTCCGTTTAACATGTAAAAATATCTCTTACCATCAGGTTTTGCTTCCCCTTTTGTAAGGACGTACACATCTTTTTCTTTCACTAATGGATTAAATCTATCTATTGTTTCTCCTCCCATATAAGTTAATAATCCACCTCCTACAACAACTAATCCTGACACTGCAATCCATGCTTTTTTCATCTATCTTTTCCGCCTTTCTTTTCCTATTTAATTAGATGTCATCTCATTCATTCTTTGGGATTTTAATGAGAATGAATATGCTTTCTAACACATTTCTAAGTATAGAGAGTGTTTCTTAATAAATACTGAGGGGGTTTCTTAACTTTTTCTTAACAAAAGCTTTAAACTTTAATCATTCAATAATTTTTCAATCTAATAAAAAAGAACTCTTTTGCAAGAGTTCTTTTTTATCCTGTTAACACACGGCACATTTTCAGTTTGTATCATTTCATTACACCTAGAAACAATTTATATAATATTATTACTTTTTTGCCTCAATGGGAAGTGAAATAATAAAGCGCACAATACCGTCTTCATATTCTGCCCGAATGTCTCCGCTTTGCAAATCAACAATACTTTTTGCAATGGCAAGTCCAAGTCCAGATCCTTCTGAGACTCTGCTTCTTGATTGATCCTTTTTATAAAAACGTTCAAATAAATTCTTCAATTCTTGTCTTGTAAATTCTTCGCTTTGATTTGCCACAGAAATTTGAATGCTATCTTGCTGTCTTTGAAGAGAAATTTTAATTTCTCCTTCATCTTTACTGTATTTAATCGCATTCATTAATAAATTATCAAACACACGCACGATTTTCTCCGAATCAAGTTCAGCATATATGCGTTCATCAGGAAATTCCTTCACAAATGAAAGACCATGTTCCTCTGCTTGTGGTACTAATTCTTCAATTAATTGATCGAGCATTTCATTGATGCATACTTCTTGTTTTTCTAACACAACCTTTTGGTTTGTTAATTTTGTGTACTCAAATAAATCTTCTATTAAGTTTTTAAGCTGTTCCGATTTTGAAAAAGCAACCTTTATATACTCATCATATTGTTCTCTATTATCATATTTCGCATCGCGTAATAAACGTAAATATCCCATAATAAATGTAAGTGGTGTTCGTAAATCATGCGAGACATTTGTAATCAATTCATTTTTCTGTCTTTCAATTTCTCTTTCTTTTTCAATATTCACCATTATCTCTTCTGCCATTTGATTAATATTTTTTGTTAGTAAAGCCATCTCATCTTGCCCTTTCTCTTCAATTCGATATGCTAAGTTTCCTTTTGCTATCTCATTTACTCCTTGCGCCATCGCTTCAATTTGCTTCATTTTTCTCTTTGTAATATAAAAGAAAGAAAAGATAAACACGATAATTCCAATAAAGGAAGGGAGAATTCCCTCTTCTGTTTCATATGTGATATCTCCTTCTGGAATCCCACTTACAAACATATACAAGTTTTTCCCTTCAATTGTAACTGGATAAAAAGTAATGAATTCTTTACGTGATCCCATGATTATTTCTGAATCCTTATTGTAAATTGGTCGATTCATCGCAAAGTGCATCACATTGCTAATGGTACTATGCAAATTAATTTCTACTTCCGGCGCCTGTTTTGTTTTATATAAAACCTTTCCTGTTTCATCCGTAACCAATACTTTTAAAGCCTTTTGCTCTTTTTTATCTTCACTCTCAATCATCTCTTGCAAAGATGCTACCTTATTTTCACTTACTGCTTTTTCCGCCGTTTCCTTCGCTTGACGATTAATTTGTAACATACTAAAACTATAATCAACATAAGCCCTTTGATTCATATCTTCAGCGAATGGCGCCACAGCTCTTGATACGAAGAAACCAAGTAATGCACAAAGAAAGAATGTTGTAATAAGCTGTATTCTAATACTTCCTAGAATATGATTGCCTAATTTTTTTACTAAGCTTACTATTTTATTATTAAGATAATAGAATGGTTTAAAGATCTTTTTCAATTTTATAACCTACTCCCCAAACTGTTTTAATATAACAAGGTTTCCTTGGATTCTCTTCTATCTTTTCACGTATTTTCCGAATATGTACCATCACAGTATTATCAGATTGGAAAGACTGTTCTTTCCACACTCTTTCATAAATTTGTTCAGCGCTCAGTACCATTCCTTGATTTCGAGCTAATAACTCTAGCACCAAGAATTCCCTCGGTGTTAATTTCACTACTTGGTTCGCAACGATAACCTCATATGTCGCTACATTAATCTTTATGTGGGGTCTGTGTAGCAATGGAACCAAATCACGTAATAAGTATTAGCGGACATTATTTGTGCATATAAAAAGGAAGACTTTCAAAATGAGAAAGTCTTCCTTAGTCTTTTCCTAATCCCAATTAATATCTCCAGTAGTTATAGCTCCTTTAGCTTTGCAATAACCTTGACCTATACATTCCAGGTTTAGACTATATTTACCTCGACCTAGTTGTTCGTTTCTTTCAAACATATCACCTGGTTGCAATGTCTTTTCATACCCGACTTCATGATTTTTATATAATGTTACCTTTATGGGCACCTTACTTTCTGAATAATTTGATACATGAAAGAAGGGACTGTAGACTTTCGTGGTTAATTCTCGTGTTTGTTGGGATCTTATATCTACTAAGTTTGCCATACTGATTCGTAAATCTTTTTGCTCTTCATATTGTTGTAGTTGGTTCCAAATCGCTTCATGCCCCACTGGTATATGTGTAGTAAATAAAAACGTATCAATCTCTTCAAAATGGATTGGATTTTTATCAGCTTGTTTATGAACCTTATCTTGGAAAATTGATATAAAGCCCTTATTGATGAGGAAAAGTCCTAGTCCCCCTAATACTAAAAAAATAACTATACCTAAAATGGAAAGTTTAATGGACTTCCGTTTGAATGCATGCATTTTATATATCCTCCTCGTGCCGACGGGTCAAGTCTATAAATATTATAATAATTATCAAATAGTACTATATTTAATATAATCTTATTTGTCAATGTGATTTATTGTAAACAGTAAGATTAGCTCTTGAAGGGGTACGGCAACGATTCAAGGAGTAACCCGCCACATCTGAAATTTTTTCCAATTCTTAAAAACTATCTTTTTTGAGAATATAATTAGACCTTATTGCCGTTCTTGTCCCATTACTACACAGAACCCGATATTTAAAAAGGAGATACTCCCATTTTTTCGGTTTGGGGGCTCTATAAAATTTTAGCTTGATAGCAATGTATGATGACCCCTATAAGGAAACCTTGACCGGAGTCAAGGCTGAAGACGTACAATCTTAGGTCTATCTATAATACTTGATACACCTTTCTTGAAAAGGGATTCTATCATCGAACAGCACTTCTTCTTGCAGCAATTTTGTTATATTCTCTATTTTTACAATGAATAGTGCGAAGAAGTCGCCCGAATTTGGATATGAAAATAGTCCATACCCCTTTGGTGACAGTATTTTGTTGGCCTCCTTGATCTTTTCAGGTAAAAATTCATAATTAAATGCTTCTAATTTCTCGAGTTCTTCTTGTGTTGCTAATTCAATTTGGTGGGCAAATTCGTAATCAAGAATAAAATTGACAATTTCTTGGTATTGCTCACCTTTATAGTCAACGTATAAAAACTGTTTCGTCGTCAATCCATATTTTAATAGGTCTTCATGTAAGTCATAACTTCCTTGTTCCTTCAAAAACGTTTCCAAATCCTTGCTATCAGGAAATATAATCTGCGCTATCCCTTGATCAGGCATATTAGCTTCCTCCCTTTTATTGAAATAATTCTCCATGCTTGTTAGGAATATATTCCAGGTAGTTTTTACGATAAAATTGATCGATCATCTGAAGCACGGGGTCCCATTCAGGGTATGGCTCACGTTCTCCAAATACCATTTTCGCTTCTGGAGTATTCATCAGAAAATTATCGATTTGAGTAGGTACTGGCAACCCTAGTTGTTTCCTTACATGGATCAAGAATAAGATTTCAAAAGGATAAAATCCGTATCTGAAATCGCCAAATTCACCTAGCTGTCCGATTTCAGAAGCTAATGCAGAATGATACTGAGACATTATCGAAATTAGATGTTCTATTTCTTCTAAATCACCAGTCGACCAACGTCCCAGCAGTTCATCATAAATGTTCAGGTCTTCAGGGATTAAGTCGCATCGCAGTTCAGCTTCCTTAAACTTATTTTTCGCGGCTAGATGCAATTTTTCATTCGTTCCCATGATGGTTTTATTTTTATACTGCAAATACAGCTCTAGCAAAAACCAAATATGTCTATCCTCTTCATTGGCATTTATTAAATGTCCACCGAAGTGATGAGCCATAAAATCATATAATATATTTTCTTCTTTCTCCCATCCATACATTGCAAAATGAACTAATGTGAGGACGACTTCGCTAAACGAATATTCCAAGATCATCCCAGGATACCTGATTGTATAGAGATCCTGTCCCATGCACTGGTAAAATAAGACTTTCTGCATGTTCTTTAATCCTTCTACATTGTTTCCACCGCTGATCAATACATCGTTTTTCCATAGTGACAAGTGATATGAGGAAATTTTGCTTAGATTTATTAATAGTATGTGATCTTTCTCTGTTTCATTTTGCTCAACGATTTTCTCAATCTTTCTTCTACTGACATTATATTTATCTTTAACATCTTCAAATTTGATTCCATCCACAAAATTTTTGCTATATCTTTTAAAAGCCATTTCTAACTTTTTTTGGTTCATCATTGCATCTTCCCTATGAATTAATCTATTTTCTTATTCCAGTCCTTTACCTTTAACTTTAAGATAATGTTAATAAGACAGATTATTATTTTATTTTTTCTTCATATTGTTTAGCAAGTTTATAAAATGAAGAACGTTTGATGCCATACTTTTTCATGGCTCCTACTGCTGTAATTGAACCGGATTCCCATTCCTTGTAAGCATCCGTGAATTCTTCTGTTATTTCGACAGGCGGACGTCCTAAACGTTTACCTTGTTTTCTGGCAAGAGCAATTCCTTCAGCTTGACGTTGTTTAATATCAATGCGCTCTTTTTCTGCAAAGGCTGATAATATTGTAAGAGTTGCTTTTTGAATCGCACTCTGAATGACATCATTTGTACTTTCTCCAGTGTAATTGACATTAATATATGGTTCCTTTATAAATTGTAAATTTACTCTATGTTTTTCATAGTACCTAAATTCTTCTAATGTATCATTCATATTTCTCCCAAGTCTTGTTAAGGAATCAAATACAATGGTATCTCCAGTACGAGCAAGACGCTTTAGCATTTGTTAATTCTCTCGCTCCATATTTTTTCCAGATTCTTTATCAATGAAAAATATCTCGATCTTCTATCCCTAGATCCTTCATATTTTGAATTTGTCGTTCTTCGTTTTGATCTTTACTTGAAACTCGTACATATCCAAATTTTTTATGTTTCATATGCCACACCTCACTGGTAATTACATCAATAATGTCTGTAAAGGTATATAAAATAAACAGATGTCTGTAAAATTAAAAATCAACATTTATAGACGTGGTTTTTTTAGTTTTCTATATATCTGTAAAGGTATACCTTTACGAACATATAAAAAGAAAAATCCAAAATGGACTCTTCTTTTGTAAATTTAAATAGGGAAGATTTAGATATGTCAGAGCATTCCTCAAATCGTTCTGTAAGTAAATGCCAGAGTGGCACCTCATTCCCTGAATCGTTTCCGTACCCCTAATTCATCTGATACAGAAATTGACATACAAAAACGCCATCCTTTCCTATGATTCTACAGAAAGAATAGCGTATTTTTTCATTTTAGGGGAATTTTGTTTTGTTAGCTGGATAGCGATGTGGCAAACTTTTCTGATAGGCTGATAGGCATGATGTGCTACCTCACATCCATCACCTTAAGTATTTAGAATATATTCAAAGTTAAAAGCACGTTACTATCTTCTTATGTTAATGAGTAAGAGTGACGTGCTTTTTATGGACTTGCATCAAAAACACGAATTATCTTTATTCACCGAAGAGTTATATCGATATATGTCTTTCGCAACTCTTATTAATGAGTATAGCTCAAAGTACTTATCGTCAATTCATTTATCACGGGAACTAGACAAAAATTCTCTTTTAAACTGAAATATTGCATCAACTGCTTTCTTACATCCACCTGCTTCACGTAAACTCTGACCAATTATTTTGCTTCCTTCCCTATAAGTTTTGTTATTAAGTACATTCCTTACCGTTTCTTTCAATAAATCAGATGTAATTTTTGTATAATCCAAAGTCAAACCAGCATTTAAATCCTCGACTCTTTTTGCTACAAAAGGTTGATCATTTGTAATTGGTAAAACAACAAGAGGCGTGTCATAATATAATCCTTCGCTTACACTATTCATACCACCATGTGTAATAAAGACATCTGTATATTTTAAAACCTCTAACTGTGGAACATAAGGACGAATAATGAAATGGGGTGGCATATTAAGAAAACGTCGCATCTCTATTTCCTTACCTACAGAAATTACAACTATTCCATTAAATTCTTTAAATGCATGCAAACATTTCTCATAAAATTCCGGCTGTTTATTTAACTCTGTTCCCATCGAAATGTAAATAACCTCTTTTCCGTCTAACCTATAAAGAGGAAATTCTACTATTTCCTGCCGTGAAGTGATAGAAGGTCCTATAAACTTAAAGGTATGATTAAAACAATGAGCATGAGGTTGAAAATATTTAGAAGTAAAAACTAATGTCATGTCACTTTCATAATGAAAAAGTTGCTCTAATGAATCAACATTCACCCCATAACGATCACTAATTCTATTTACAATCATTTGACATTCCTCAACCAATGGTGAAGTAGGATTAGATTCGATGTTTCCCAGTGGAATTTCCTCCAACATTTCTTTATTCATAGCAAATGTTGTACAGGATGCAATTGTAGGCATAGGTAACATTTCAGCAAGAATTCTGCCTAAAAGAAAATGCTGATCATAGATCATATAATCATACTTTTCACGAGTAATTTCTTCTAAAAGAAAAGGGATGGCATTCTCTGTTACCCTTAAAAATCTATACATCATTTGTAAAGGGTGAAACATGTCCTTCATTCTATTTTTTAAATTAATTTCTTTTAAGTAATCTCCATAGTTTCGAAATTCAACATCTATATTCTTTAATTTATGGCGATATTCTTCCTCGCAATAATAAATAACTTCTTCTCCCCTATTCACTAATTCATTAACAAGACCAATTGTAGGATTGATATGACCTTCTGCAGGAAAATTTATAATCAACGCTTTTGACATAAAAAATCTCTCCATTTCTATATATTTTTATTAGAGTAGATTTCTAGTTGTCATTTTAAGTTTCTTGTTACATTATTTGTCTACACACGACAATTGGAAGTGAACTTTACAATTTCCTCAACTGCCTGTTTATAGCCACCAGATTCACGTAAAGACTCTCCAATCTTACGACTATTTTCTTTAAATTCCTTATCATTCATTACCTTTTCTACTGCTTCACGCAGCATTTCAGGAGTTAATGTTCTGCGATCAAGCTGAACTCCGGCTCCCACCTCAGTGACTCGTTTCGCGACTAATGGCTGATCCCCTGTAACTGGAATCACAACTAACGGGACACCATAATATAACGCTTCGCTAGAACTGTTCATACCACCATGTGTAACAAATACATCTGTATGCTGTAATACTTCTAATTGAGGTACATAATTAAACACTTTAAAATTCTCTGGAATATTTTCAAATTGGTCTATATTTATCCTTTTCCCGACCACTAACACGACCATTGCATTCATATTTCTAAATGCTTCAAAACAGTTCTCATATAAATCCGGTTGCTCATTAAAGACTGTCCCCATGGAAACGAAAATAACTTTCTTTTTTAAAATGTCAACTGGAAAGCTTCCTACCTCTTTACGTACTGCAATTGATGGCCCAACGAATTTAAAAGAATCATTAAATACTTGAGAAAACGGTTGATATTCCTTAGATGTATATACTATCGTAATATCTCCAGGGTGATTCATAATATCATACAAGTTATTACACTTAATCCCATACTTCTCTTCCCATCGTTCCATTCCTAATAAACATGATTGATATAATGGAGAATTTTCATCTACTTTTCTCGATTCAGATTCTTCATTAAAAGTGATGTAATTATTAAAAGCAAATGTTGTACAAGAAGAAATTTTAGGTAACTGTAAAACAGTTGCTATAATGCGACCTACTGCGAAATGATTATCATATATAATATAATCATATTGTTCTTCCTTTATTTCCTCTAGAATCTGGTTTACAATACGATCTGTAGCTGCAATCATATTGGACAACATTTCGACAGGACTATTTCCTTCATTAATTCGATTCATAATATTGATTTGTGGGAGAAAATTTTCATATGCTCGAAATTCCACACCGGTTGCTTCAATTTTATTTCTATAGTCCTCTATACAATACGAAACAACTTTTTCTCCTCTGTGTACTAATTCACTTACAACTGCTAATGTCGGGTTGATATGCCCCTCTCCAGGAAAATTTATTACAAGTACATTCGCCATAATACTCGCTCCTTTCAAACTCATTAACAAAGTTAAATTAATATTTGATTGACCTTTTAATTTAAAGTCTATTATAAACAAATATTTTTTAATATTTCATATGATTAGCTCATTTCATTATTGAGAAATATATTCCTGAGCACTTTGACATGCCTGTTTAACAATAAAAATACTTTTCGATAAACAAATCCCATTTTCTATTTATTCACATTCTCCGGTTAGCAAATAACTGCCTTTGCAAAAACTAGATATTCTTCCTAAATCTCTTAAAAAACATTATTTTAATGATTCTTACAAAAAAAGAATAACACTCTTATTTTCTTTTGTTCTTTTGTTCTTTTACGGTTGTTGCAACACCCATAAATATTAAAGCAACTATAAAGTCGAAGAAATGTACTGGTAAAGGTGTTTTTTCTTTATGAAAGATTCCCGCACAAAGTACAGGTACCAAGAACGTATCCTTTAGTTAGATGACCACTTTCAACATAGCAAAATTATATTTCCTGTAGCCATAGTGATAAATATCTATACTGAACATTAACAAAATTCCGTATGAATATTCTTAATTTACAATCTATTTTTATAATGTTAACCTATAAGTGCAGTAACAATTTGTCAAAATCAAGTCCCCAAACGAGATTTTGAAACAGTCATCTCAATACGCGAGAACAAAACAAAAGAACACTCATGTTGAGTGTTCTTTTGTTTTGTAATAATTAATATAAATATAACGAAATGTTAATTAGATAGAGGCCCAAATATACACGTATATTTAATTTGGTTCTGGTGCAAAGATAAAATAAAAGATAATATAGCTCATATATTTCTAGCGGAATTCTATTTTATGCTGTAAGCCCAAACAATCGATGGATGAATTCTTTCTGGTTTTGGACAGACTGCTCCCGTAAATCAATCTGTTCTTTTTTAATCATATGCATAGCTTTCACTCCTGCAAGAATGGATGTAGCTGCGCCAAAAGACTTGAACCCTAACATAGAACGAACACGTTTCTTAATAAAACGATGATCTTGTTCCACTATATTATTGAGATATCTAACTTGCCTTAGTTGTATGCCTTCAGGGGTTCTGGTGCAAAAAATACTGTCATTGTGTACACTGAAAATATTCATAAATATTAGAAAAGGACACACTTTCCATGGGGAAAAGTCTGTCCAAAAGCAGATACAACTGATTAATATTCTCTTTGGCCTTACCGCATAAGCAGTCATTCCGTTAGGAATGAATCATTCTTTTTACTCTTCATTATCTTTTTGTACCAGAACCATTATTAATAGTTTCATAAAACTGGCCCACAATATTCCCCATCTCTTTATGTCTTCGGAAACTTTGCAACAGAACCTTAAACTACATTATAAGGCGTTTTTCATTATATTCAAATATCTATTACGTTATTTGAATATCTGCTAGGGCACAATTTAAATTTAATAAAGTTTGTAATACTGAAGAATAAATAATTAATTCAGAAAAATTTTTAGCAACTTCATTATATCGCAATTACTTTTTAAAATTAATCAAAAAATTTTTCCTTTACTTTAAATTCCAGAATTCATATAATTTTCTATGGAATTACATTTTTTTCTAAACAGCTCCTGATTCATACACATTCTAAAGGATAAACACAAATCATTTCACTCGTATATTTAACTAGGTAAAATAAAAATCCATATTTTCACAAGGAGAAGTGACCACATGCAAGATATTTTGAATCTATTTCCGAGCGCTGATGGAAATGAAAAAAAACAAAAGCTTTTTTTAGAATCTATGCAAAAAATAGTTGAAAATCTTAGCCGATTAAAAAATGAAGATCGAGCATCTTTAGGTAACTGTGAGGAAAAATCAGACGGATATTACAATAACTTAATTCACCAAAGTCATATACCACTGGCTGGAATTGCTATGTCTGAGGTTATGGAAGAACTAAACCAATTTATGAATGGTCATCCTTATCCCAATAAATACTATTTGTCTAACGCTGTACCACTACCAAGTATTCCATCACTATTAGGTACAATGACCATGGCGCTTTTAAATGGTAATGGCGTTTGGGATGTATATGGCCCTGGGGCAGCTGAAGCAGAAGTAAAAGTTGTATCCATGCTTTCAAAACTGATCGGTTATAATCCGCATAATAGCGGTGGTTATACAACATGGGGTGGACAAGGATGTGTATTTTCAAGCTTACGTTTAGCGATTGCTAAACAATTTCCATTAGCAAAGGAACACGGTGTTCCACAAAATGTATATTGCTTTGCTTCTGAAAATGCACACTATAGTTTATTAAAGTCAGCTGAAGCAACTGGCATTGGGACAAATCACCTAATTAAAGTGAAAACTGACCCTTATACAAATTCTATGGATATAGAAGATTTAGAGGATAAAATGATAAATGTTATTGAAAACGGAGGTATCCCCCTTTATATTCTAGCTACTATGGGGTCAACAGATACATTTACAATTGATGATATAGAAAAAATTAAAGATAGTGCTGAATCAATACAGAAAAAATATAAATTAAAACCTATTTATATTCATGCAGATTCTGCAATGGGCGGATTCTATGGTTTCTTTAATAATTATAACTTTGAAGAAAATCCACTCTCATTTGAACCTAATGTGAAAGATGCCTTACAACTCGTTCAAGGGAAAATGCAATATATGTCTCTTGCAGATAGTGTATGTTTTGATTTTCATAAATTAGGACAAACACCTTATACTTCAAGTATTTTAATCGTGAAAAATCATACTGACTTACAACTTATGGACATCGAACAAAATGACACACCTTATCTTGGTAATAGATCATATGGCAGTTATCATACAGGCTATACCTTAGAATGTTCACGAGCTGGTAGTTCTATTCCGATGTATATAAATTTATTAGCCTTTGGAATTGAAGGATATCAAAAATTATTAGCAAATTATGTTCGTGTAAATCTATTATTTAGGGAGAAATTGCGCAAGGCTCTTCCTCAAGTAGCAATAACAAATGATTTTACTTATGGACCAATTACAACATTTCGTTTCTATATGAATGGAGATGGCCAGGTAAATTGGGAAAAGGAGCGTACAGGTCTCGCAACACAAGAAGAGATTGAGGATACAAATCGGTTAAATATAGAACTATTTAATTACCTAGGAAAAAATCGTGATCAAATATTCTTTGGCGATACAACTCGTTCTTGTGTAGTAGATGTAATAAACAGTTGTGACAGAAAACCAATTTCTACATTAAAATTCTTTTCTATCTCGCCATATACAAATGTTGAATGTTTAGATGAGATTGTAGCATTTCTTCATAAACATGTATCGATTGCTACTAAACAGATTTATTCATATGTTTAATAACCTTATTTGTTAGCGCTTTAATATTTAAACTTAACTACATTAAATAAAATTTCCAATCCCTTTTAATCAATATCTAATTTCAATTTACCACTATCTATATTAAGAAATGAGGAAAAATATATGAATATAGAGCTACTAGATACACACCACGTGAAAGATGCAGCACATTTAATTGCACATTCTTTTGTGAATAACGAACCTCTTGTAAGCAGTTTACAAATTCCTTTTGCTCCTTTTCACAAAATGTGCGAGGAAATGGTAAAACAAGCTGTATCTCAATCTATGTCATTTGTAGCAATAGAAAACTTTCAAATTGTTGGTGTTCTTTTAACAAGAAAAGTAACTCAACCATTAATAGATAAAGATAAAGCGAGTGAACTGTGTCCACAAATGGATCCCATTTTTCTACTCTTAGATACTTTAGAAACGGAATCAATTGAGTTTTCAAATTTAGATAAAGAAAGATTAGTCTATCTAGATATGGGCGCTTGTCATCCAGATTGGATGGGCAGTGGGGTAGTCACTACTCTTATTTCACATGCTATTCAAGAAATAAGTACAAGAGATTTTGATTTTATTGCTGCTTGTACAAATAAAATTTCTCAAAAAATCCTTAAAAAATTGTATAAGACTTTTGAGATTAATGAAATAGTGTATAATAAATTTCCTTATAAGGAATCATTGCCTTTTGCTAACACAACAACTTCCTTAACAGCTCAATTATTATATATACCTCAATCTCAATTTGTCATTAAAGCTATATAATTTTTAGAACTACTATAAATTCGAAAAAAATTATCCTATATGTGCATGAATCCTAAATTATTACTTTTCAAATAGTATACCCATACTTTTATAGCAGCTAAAAAAGGCTCCGAATTGAGGAGTCTTTTTCTTTATAATTGGTCAATATCTTAACTTTTTCGGATTCTGGTGCAAAAAACCTCTTAAACTTGGACATACTGATATTACTACTCTAGAAAAGGTGCGTAACCAGTATGGAAAAGGAAAATTTGTTCAAATGGAAGCATTATCAGCCTGAACTCATCTTATTAACAGTAAGGTGGTATCTACAGTACAATTTGAGCTTTCGAAACCTAGTGGAAATGATGGAAGAAAGAGGTTTATCCATTACTCACACAACGATTATGCGCTGGGTTCATCAATATGGATCTCAATTAGAAGAGAAAGGGTTCTGTTGCAAAGTTTCCGAAGACACAAAGAGATGGGGAATATTGTGGGCCAGTTTTATGAAACTATTAATAATTCATGTAATGCGTTATACGTCGAAAAAACGAAGTTTGGTTGAAGACTTTGAAATCCTAAAGAACGGGAGAATCGACGTTTCACATGTCGGTGATCTTGCTCAATGATATTATTGAGATACTTGATTGTACGATGAAAGGTATTTTTGTAAAGACCTATCTCCTTTAATTTTTTGAATGCGAAAGCTAAAGAAGGGGCCTTATCTGTCGTCAGAACAGTTGGTTCTCCAAAAGTTCGAACAAGTCTTTTCATAAAAGCATATGCTGCTTGTGTGTCCCGTTTTTGACGAAGTTGAATAACAAGTGTTTGTCCCTTTTTATCAATTGCTCGATATAAATAACACCATTTCCCTTTCACCTTGACATAGGTTTCATCCAAACGCCAAGATAACAATATGTTTTTGTTTTTCTTCTTCCAAATGTGATAGATAAGCTTTCCATATTCATGAACCCAGCGCATGATAGTTGTTGGATGAATAGAAATACCACGTTCTTTGAGAATTTCAGACACATCGCGATAACTTAAAGAAAAACGACAATAGTAGCCAACAGCTATTAAAATAAGATCCTTCTTGAATTGGTTCCCTTTAAAATATCCCATCTGTGATTCTCCTCGTTTTCTTTTTCGAAAGTGTAGCTTAGTTTAGAAAACTTTGCAACAGAACCCTAATTTTCATATAGGATACCGTCATATTGATAAAAAGACGTTATCCTTTCCCATGATTTCTCAGAAAGAATAACGTCTTTTTCATTTTAGGGGGTATTTTGTCTTGTTAGGTTGATAGTACCCCCATAACGAAATTTTCTACTAAACTGTAACAAAAAAGCTCAGTTTTTCATTTTGGGGTAATTCTGAATTCTTAAGTTGATGGGCATGGGACTGAACCCCTAATACTTTATTTTAATAATGACTCTTTTCATGAAATAAAACTCAGTTATCAGTCTAAACCATTTTTTAGATTTAACAATAACAAGTATGCATTTTTACCTTTCAGATAGTCTCTTTTATTCTAATTTCTTCATTTCTTTCAGCCGTTCTATATCCTTTTCTGAAGCCTTTTCTATTTTATACAGTTCATAGCTACCCTTTATCTCATTTATCACTACAAATTCAATTTCATTCCGAACATAGCTTTTAGTTTTTCCCTTTTTATAACCAATAACATTATCTAATATAGTTTCCCCACTATCTTTTTTATATAAGTTATAGCTAACAGGTGGACGACCAATTACATACTTATTATCAGAAAATCCGACTATATCATCCCTCCCTAATCCTGTCGAAACACTCCAGACAAAAATAATCTGAAATATAGAATAAACAACAATACCGCTTAAGAAAAAAAATAGGATTGATTTAAAAAATAACTTTAAAGGTATCCTGCCCAAAAACTATTCCCTCCCATTTCATCTCGGGATAGCAAGAACAAACCGTGAATTTTGTACGCTAAGGAACCGAATTTTTTAGATTGTTGAACTTAATCCCCCGTTAGTACCATAAGAAAAAGAGTTACCGCAGTAACCCCATTGTTTATAATACACGTCATTGGGAGACGCTATGGATGAATATAGTCAATCTATGAAATTCCCCATAATCTTTTAACCTCCACCAATTCCTGTCCATTGAATTCCATTCTGTATATATCTGGTTTTGATGTATGTAGTAAAAAATTCAAATCATACTTACTGTCATAATACCCCATCATCAAAGTCATAACAGCTCCATGAGTGCCTAATACTACTTTCTGCCCTCGATAGGTGTTTAATAATTCTTTTAAGACTTTTATAGCACGTTTCTGACAGTCGGCATTAGACTCTCCTCCCGTTAAAGCAAAGTCAGGGTCTAAGAATGACTTTTTTATCAAAGGGAATAATTCTTCATCCGACATTCGTTCCTCTTCAGCAATAAAAATTCTCTCTTTTAAGTCTTCAAATACTAAAACTTCTTGTCCTATTTGCTTCGCTAATTGCTGAACAGTTAGAATTGAACGATTGTATGGACTTGAGATAACAACGTCAATTCCCTCACCTTGTAATACATCTGTTATTCGTTGAACTTCTAATTTTCCTTTTTCCGTTAATCCTCTCGCTCTTTCTTTTCCAGATTTCGGTGAATCTCCGTGTCTCACCATATATATGAAAGTTTTCATAATTACCTCCAATTTTTTAGGTTTCTGTATTCCATATATAGCTTATATTAATTAAAAAGAACTTTCCCAGTGACCATAACTAATACTCACTATAAATCCTTCTGTATGCGATATCTTAGATACATTTCTTTACAATTCCGTGAACGTAAATGTATTAAAACAAAAGAACACGTAAAATGGAGAGCTAAAAAAGACGCGTTCTGTTCTAGCTCTTTTTTCATTTTCTAATTAATAATTCGTTTACATATTCACGAGCCCAATGATCGGCGTCTAATACTGTTTCCAAATCTGGCTTTGCAATGCTATGATGAGCTTCAAGAGTAGAATCAGGGTGAGTTGCAACTTCAATTAATCCATCTGTTCCATATGTGACTTTTGTATCTGTAGGAATTCGCTTCCGAAGAGCATCTGCTAATTCTTTTGTACTTACGCTTACAATTCGAGGGTAAAATGTATATATTTATTTTTCAAGAAGGTCAATATTGTGATTTGCTGTTAAACCAATAATTTTAAAATGTTCCGGATGTGAAGTGACTACATCTAATGCAGACGTACCAATTGAGCCAGTTGAACCAAGAATTGAAATATATTTTACCATGATAATTCCTCCAAAGTTGTAGAATCCCTTTTTGCAAACCTAGATATAATTAGACAAAAAAGATAAAATTCCTTCTTTTATAAAAAAGAAACAACAGGAATTAAGCGAATATAAAGTAATTGGTTCTGTTGCAAAGTTATCCAAAACATAGAGAATCTAGGATTGCATTGTTAAATGGTTATGCAACCATTAATAATTCCTGTAATTCGTTATACACCGAAAAGGCGGAGCCTATTTGAAGAGTTCGCCTTTGTTTGTATAGGGCATGAATGGTTTCAATGCCTTTTATTGTGACGTCATCTTTTTCCAAAGTGTACTTGAATTTCGAAAACTTTGCTACAGAACCACTTTTATTGTATATTTTAGAGTTACTTTATGTTTACGTCTAGAACATGTTAAAATAACCACGTATGCAAACTATATAAAGAGAATAAGGGAGTCATGAGCTTGAAGAAGGTATTGAAAGGTTTATTATGGGGTACAGGCTCAATATTTGGTGCTTTCGCGGCGTTTATTACGTATGTGGTAATTACGGATGTGAAGCATAAGGATGTTGAGAAGTTGAAAGTGGCAAATAATAACGAGCGCATTCTTAAGGTTGGGGAAGAGTTTAAGGCGACAACGTTTAATATTGGCTACGGCGGTTTAGATAAGGATCAAGATTTCTTCTTAGACGGAGGGACGGGTTCGCGCTCTAGTAGTAAAGAGCAAACAGAAAAGAATATCAGCAATATGCTGTCTTTCTTACAAAAGGAAGATTCTGATTTTATTTTAGTGCAAGAGATGGATGAGAAGTCACTTCGTTCATTTGATGTGAATCAGTATAAGGCGTTTCAAGATGGGCTGAAAGATCATGCGTCTACGTTTGGTTATAACTTTAATGCGCAGTGGGTGCCGGTGCCAATTAAGAAGCCGCACGGATATACGAACAGTGGACTTGGTTCGTTCTCAAAATATAAAGTAGAAGAAGTGACGAGATATCAGCTTCCTGGAAGAGAAATGTGGCTTCGTCAATTATTCGAATTAGATCGAGCGATTGTTGAGCAGAAGGTTCCAGTTGATAACGGGAAATATTTACGAATGGTGAATGTTCATTTATCTGCATATGATAAGGGCGGAAACATTCGAAAGCAACAAGTTGAGTTTTTGAAAGAGTATATGAATAAGCATTATAAAAATGGCGATTATCTCGTGCTTGGCGGAGACTGGAATCAGCTATTATCTGATGTGCAGTTAAAAGATCCAAAGTTTAAAGAAGAATGGCCAGAGTGGTTAGTACAGCTGCCAGAAGATTTCACTGATGGTGGATTCCAGTGGGCTGTTGATGATACTGTTTGGACAGTTCGTGATAATGTAAAGAGCTATGTCGAAGATGAGAACTTTGTTACGATTATCGATGGATTTTTAGTGTCTCCAAATGTGGAGATTGTGAGCGTACAAGGGCATGATTTGAAGTTTGAAAACAGTGATCATAACCCGGTTAACGCAGTGTTGAAGTTAAAATAGTAGGGGAAGACAACGGAATGGTTCAAGAGAGAATGTGTGCAAGAAGAGTGTAACCATATGTTGTCTGAAGTCTTATCCAATGTAAATAATCTCGGCTCTTTCATTCATTCCATTAATGGATGAATGAAAGAAATTGCAACGCATCAGTTTTCTCTTTCCTGACTTTTATAAAACTCATCAATTACTTATTTGTAGATGGATATACTTCGAATTAATGTTCTGAATATTCAGCTCGAAAAATATCAATTTACTTTATCTAACAATTATGTAAAACTATAACCAAGCTGAATTCTTCTTTAAAACTTTCCCCTAATAAAGATTTAAAGACAATTCTGTTTTTATTCGAACTTAAGAAAGAAGCCAATTCCTATACAAATTGGCTTCTTTCTTATGAATTCACGCTACAACGTGAATTCATACTCTTTTTCATCTATAATCTTACCACATCATCAACATTTTTACGATATTTTTTCCGAAAATTCAAACAAAATGGTTCATTTTGATGAAAGGTATTTTTGTAAAAGTCTATCCTCTGTAATTTTTTAAATGCGTAAATTAAAGAAGGAGCCTTATCTGTAGTCAGAACCGTTGGTTCTCCATAAGTTCGAACCAGTCTTTTCATAAAAGCATATGCCGCTTGTGTCTCTCTCTTTTTACGCAGTTGAATATCAAGCGTTTGCCCCTCTTTGTCAATGGCACGATATAAATAACACCATTGTCCTTTTACTTTAATATAGGTTTCATCGACTCTCCATGAGTCATTTATTGATTTAAGGTGATATCGTACTTTCTCTTCTAATTGAGGCCCATATTGATGAACCCAGCGCATAATCGTTGTGTGAGCAATTGATAAGCCTCTTTCCTCCATCATTTCCACCAGGTTACGAAAGCTCAAATTGTACCGTAGGTACCACCTTACTGTTAATAAGATGAGTTCCGGCTGATAATGCTTCCATTTGAACAAATTTTCCTTTTCCATACTGATCACACACCTTTTCTAGAGTAGTAATATCAGTATATCCAAGTTTAAAAGATTTTTTTGCACCAGAACCTCCAAAATTATCTTTTATAGTTGAAGTTTTCCAAATAATAAGTTACATTTTTAAAGTTCAAGCAACTTTATGACAATACAAAAAGGGGAGAAATATTGTTATTATGCCAAAAATGAAATGGAAGAACTATGTATGTTATTTTGTTATTCTTATACTTCTTGGAACAGCAGTAACAGTCAAACCAGCTATCTCTAAAGCTGAGGAATCTGATGTTAATATTACATTATTGGGTACTGCAGATATTCATGGTAGATTTATGCCTTGGGATTATGCGCTTGATGGTGCAAATATGAGTGGAAGTTTAACGCAGCTTTATACGGTTATAAAGAAGGTACGTCAAGAAAATCCAAATACCATATTATTAGATGCCGGGGATACAATTCAAGGAAACTCAGTAGAATTATTCAATGATAAGCCACAATCTCCAATGATGGTAGCGATGAACGCAATGGGATATGATGCTTGGGCATTTGGAAATCATGAATTCAACTTTGGATTAGATACATTGAAAAAAGTTAGTGAGCAATATAAGGGAAAGACGTTAGCAGGAAATATTTATAAGGAGAATGGAGAGCGTTTTCTTCCTGCATATACGATTGTTGAAAAAGGTGGAATTAAAGTTGGGATTATTGGCATGAATACACCAATGATTAGTGATTTTGAAAAAGGGACAGATCATTTGGCTGGTTTAGTAGTGAAAAATCCAGTAGAAGAGACAAAAAAGGTAATTAAAGAATTAGAAGGTAAAGTAGATGTAATGGTAGGGCTTATGCATATGGGACTAGAAAATGAGAATGGAATCCCTGGTACTGGGGTTCAAGATATTGCGAATGCTTGTCCGGAAATAAGCGCTATTTTTGCAGCTCATATGCATAAACTTGTTAAAAAAGAAGTTGTAAATGGTGTTATTATTACAGAACCAGATAAATATGGAACGCATATCTCACGTATTGACCTTACTTTTACAAAGCAAGATGGGAGGCTGGTTTTAAAAGATAAAACAGCTACCGCTTTACCTGTAAAAAATGCTGATGGAACAACGGTATTATCTGATCCTACACTTGAAGCAACACTAACACCTTTTCACGAGTATGCGAGAGGAGATGCAAATGTTGTAGTCGCTCAATTAAAGGGTAGAAGTCTTGTTCCTGAAAATGAAATAAAGGGTATTCCAAGTGTGCAAATTCAAGAGACATCTTTATCAGATTTTTTTCATGAAGTCATGCTCTATTACAGCAAAGCAGATGTAGTAGCCCATCAAATTGATAACGATTATGCCCGTTTGGATGTAGGTCCTATTAAGAAGAAAGATATTGCATATAATTACCAATATGCTTTGGGAGAAATTACAGTATATAAGATAACTGGGAAAGATTTAAAAGACTACATGGAATGGGCGGCAGGGTATTTTAACTCATCTCGTGCCGGAGATGTAACAGTTAGCTTTGATAAAACCCGCCGTGCGTCTAAATACAGTACGAACGATTTCTTTGGAGGCGTAAAATACGAAATTGACTTAACAAAACCATATGGAAGTAGAATTACAAATTTACGATCTATTCGTACAAATAAACCAATCAAAATGAGCGATGTTATGACGCTGGGAATGAATGCATATAGAATGGAGGCTCTTCAGGCAAAAGGGGGAGCTTTAGAGGGACGTAAGTTTGAACAAATTTGGTCATCTAAACAAGAGAATGCATTCGGAGAAACAGGTGGAACCATTCGTAACCTTGCTATTACATATTTAAAAGAGGTAAAGAATGGTGTATACACGCCAAAAGTTATGCATAATTGGAAAATTACCGGTGTAGATACACATTCTTCAGAGCATAAGGCTGTAGTGGATCTTGTAAATAAAGGAATTTTAGAAATTCCAAAAACAGAAGATGGAAAATATACAAATATAGCATCTATAAATACTAAAGATTCAATTACAAAAGAAGAGATTGTAGCACTCTCTCAAAAAGCTAATATGAATCCGAATCAGTTTAATCATGTAAAAACAAAAGGTGAATTTTACAAAAAACTTAATAGGATTATTAAAAAAATATAAGAAAAATCTGGTGCAAAAAAATCTCTTAAACTTGGATATACTTGTAGCTTTAAAATAAAGTTGGATTAAATTATTACTAATAACCTTGATATAAAGACAAATCTAAAGAGCATGTTTTGAAAAAAGATTGATCAAAACATGCTCTTATTTAATGTACTCGATTCATTTCTTTATAAAAAAGTTTGATAATTTTATTGGGTCTGTTGCAAAGTTTTTTTACACATAGAGATATGGGAAGATTGTGGTCAAATTTTATGAAACCGATAATAAATTCTGTAATTCGTTATACGTCAAAAAGACGGAGTCTGATTGAAGACTTCGTCTTTTTGACGTATATGGCATGAAGCGTTTCTATCCCTTTTATCGTACGTGAGGCATGACGAAGACTTTGAAATCCTAAGGAACGAGCGAAACGGCAAGCGGGTACACTCCGCTTGCCGTTTTTTCATAGCTTCGTATGTATTTGAATTCCTTTCGCTTTCTCTTCTTCACCCTTCACGCGTACAATTAAATCATATGATCCGGATTTTGGCGCTTCAAAAGAAAGCAAACCTTCTTTTGGAGAAGTGACTTCTTCTTCATAAATGACCTTATCGTCTTTTGTGACTTGCAATAAAATCGTACCTTCTTCAACGGCTGCCTCATAAGGAATTTCCACATTTCCTTTTTCAGCTTTAATCGTTTGCACATCGTGATACCCTTGCAGGGAGCCAATTTTTAAAGTCGTTTCGCCATTTTTTTGAACCTTTGTGACTTTTGTTACTGTATTGCATGCGCTTAACAATACAACAAGAGTGAGAATGAGAAATGAACGTAGCAATTTCATAGAGATTCCCCTTTCTTTTTTATCATTATAAAATTTTACCATTGCGGTAACTATTTTATCACTTTTTGATAAGCCAACATACTCATCAAAATTAAAAATTGTTATTTACTGATAACCTGTATGACATCCGCATCCTGTCAGCCTAATAAACTCCCGTAAGTTTACTTAATCTACATTTCTTTTTGTAAATTTTAATACAGATTCTCTTGAACGTTCGATTTCATTTTTATTTTCATTATAGAACTTTGACACATACCTTAATATCATCATTTGTTTTTGAAATGACTGATACATTTTTTCAATAATCCGTAATGCTATCGCAATTGCCATAACCGCATTCTTTTTCTGATAATAATACCAATCATTAGCTAACATCATTTGAGCCTTTATCACCTTATCGCTCATTACTTCACTCTTTAAATACTTCCGCTCAATAATTTCCCTTTGCTCAATATGGGGTACCACCCCACATCCATCAACTTAAGAAAACAAATCCACCCCAAAACGAAAAAAGTGAACTTAATTGTCATGAATAAATGTGGCGTAAAAAATGTTGTTATGGGTGTATTTCGAAATCTTAGAGAGAATAAAAAAAGATATTGTCATATTCTTAAATCTGTAATATAATGAATTTATATAATTCTTAATATTCAGAAATTTAAAGAGGAGGAATTATTATGGCAATCGCAATTGCAGTTTTATCATTTTTAGGTGGAGTAATTCCGTTAGTAACAACTCTATTAAAAGCATTCATGTAATCTTTACTTCTTTACAATGAATTATTATCTTACAAATGATCTGTTTATCAAAGCTAAATTGATGCACAGATCATTTGTGTGAGTCTAAATAGTAAAAAGGCTTATTTTCCTCACAAGGACTAAGTCTTTTTTATGCTTTCTTGTGAAAAATATACAAATTTACTTCTTCTCAAAATACACAGCTAGAATCATAGCACTCTCAATATGTTCATGAATTATATGTAATAATAACATGAGTTTCATTTTATTATAGTTAATTAATCCCAAATATAAATATAGGTCATTAAGTAATGAATGCCTCATTCTTCTCTATTTACCTATATCTATATTTTTACTAATTTATTATGATATCGACATTGATTTAAAGTGTTTTACACGAAATAAACAAATGGGATTTTTTGGTTGATACAAGAGTAATAAACGATTTTGTTTTCGTAATTCACAAAATTTTCAAAATTAAAATCTTTAAATGTTAATATTTGTTATATAATAAACCTATCAAGAAACATCCCTATGTTTTTCTAATATGCCTGTTAAGATAGTTTGTGTTACCCTTTTTGTCACCTTACCTTAAAAAGAACTTGTAGTGATTCCTACAAGTTCTTTTTGTTTTTTAACTTATAAAACCTACAATAGATCTTTAAAAATCTAAAAATTTTATTTGAAGTCAAAGTTTATATAAACTTAGTTTGATGAGCATAGGAAGGCACTCTAAAATAAACATTTTTTGTGATTTCAATCATTTTGGGTTCTGGTGCGAAAACTTCAAGATAATTGCAAGTAATCTCTAAATCTTGGGCATACTGATACTATTACTCTAAAAAGGTGCGTGATCAGTATGGAAAAGCGAAATTTATTCAAGTGGAAGCATTATCATCATAATATTATTTTGCAAACAGTAAGATGGTACCTATGGGGCAACTTGTTTTACTGGACAAGTCTGTCCAAAATCAAGTGAAGTTCATCCATCAACTATTTGGAATTGCTGCTTAAGACTAGATTCCACTAGGAAACTTTTCGCCTCTTTATATCTTTCCTAAGTATTTGCACCAGAACCCCCAGAATCGTTTCCGTACCCCATATATACATAATTACTTTTCGATCTACAGCAAGAACCCTATGATTCAACCTATGTTAGGATTTAAATCTTTTTACACAGCTAAATCCACGATTTCTGGTATTGAAGCGATACATATGATAAAAAACAGAAACTTATTTTACGGGACCAGTCTGTTCAAAATCAGAATATCTTTATCAATCAATTATTTGGATTAGCTGGATAAAGGATGATTCCGTTAGGAATTTACCCTCCCTTTCATTTTCCGTTATATATTTGCACCAAAACCCTTTGATATCATATTCCTCTTTAATTAGATAAGAAAGAATAACGTCTTTTTTCATTTCAAGAGAATTTCTTTTTTAGCATAATAACGATGTAATTCTATCCCTCTATCAAATTTAAAGTTTCACTTCGAAGTGTATTATTATCTTTAAATATTCCTTTATATGACGAAGTTATAGTCATTGAACCAGGTTTTTTCACACCTCTCATTGTCATACACATATGCTCAGCTTCAATTACAACAATTACTCCTTTTGGCTCTAAAGTTTCAAAAATAACATTTGCTAATTCATTGGTTATTCTTTCCTGCAACTGTGGTCTTTTACATATGGTTTCTAAAGCTCTAGCTAATTTGCTTAACCCAGTTACTTTTCCATTATTAGGAATATAACCTATGTGGGCCCTTCCAAAAAAAGGTACCAAATGATGTTCACACATAGAATAGAACGGAATATCTTTAACTAATACCAATTCTTCATGATTTTCATTAAATATTTTTAACAAATGTTCAGAAGGGTTTTGACCTAAACCTTGAAAAACTTCCTTATACATTTTTGCTACTCGCTTTGGGGTTTCCAAAATACCTTCCCTATTAATATCTTCTCCAATTGCTTCAAGAATCATTTTTACTGCTACTTCAATTTTGTCAGTATCTATTTCTACACTTTGGATTGTTTTTAAGCTCATATATTATTTCCACCTTATTAATTTATTCATAAAATGCTCTTATTTATACGCCTCGTTTATTTCCCCATACTAAAGCATGAAGTTGAGGTAATACTTTCGCATCATTCATTTCTTTACACTGTACAGCTTTTTCAATCAACCGCTCATATTTCTGTAATAAGTTTTTAATAAGCGCTGCATCATCCACCGTTTTCGTATCATCGTTCCCAACTTGTAAGAAAAATGGTACTTGCGGATATCGCTTGTGCACCTTTACTGCATATTCAAAATCATAATCTTCAAATACGACTACTTTTAAACTAAAATCTTTTCTTTCTAATTTATGAATAACAGAATCTAGCATCGTAAAATCTGTTTTCATCTTCGAACTTGGTGGTTTAGGCGAAATGGTCACTTCATCAATTTGAAGTAACCATTCTTGCCACTTACTCCCTTGCGTCTCAATCGCTGTACGAATTCCATTCTCTTTTAATACAGTAAGAAGAAACTGAATATTTTTCAGCAAAACGGGATTCCCACCTGAAATTGTAACGTGAGAAAAATTTTCTCCACCAATTCCAACAAGTTCATTCCAAATTTCTTCTGGCGCCATTTGTCTAATTTGTTCTTTTGTTGAGCCATCCCATGTAAAGGCTGAATCGCACCAAGAACAGCTATAATCACAACCTGCTGTGCGAATGAACATCGTTTTTTGCCCGATAACCATTCCTTCTCCTTGAATGGTTGGACCAAATATCTCCAAAACAGGAATCTTACTCATCGAGTATCCACTCCCGTCTTACTTCTGCATAACTCGTTGGTGTTTCAAAGAGCCGTATGAATTCGACACGAGCTCCTTTATATTCTTCTGCTCGATTCCCTTTTGTTAATGCTTCCGCCATCTTTTCATAAATCCAGACGACCATATTTTCCGCAGTCGTATTCATCACTGGTAATGTTTCATTTAAATAGCGATGATCCAAATAAATCTCTATTTCGTTTTTCCAAATTTCTTTTATATCTCCAAAGTCAATTGCAAGTCCAATGTCATTTACATATCCACTAATACCAAATACAACTTTGTATGTATGACCATGTAAATTTTTACATTTCCCTTCATAACAGTGTAAATGGTGTGCTGCATCAAATGTAAATTCCTTGCTGACCATTACTCTTTTATTATGGTATTTTAATTGCTCACGCTGAATATCCTTGTCCATTTTTTGCAAATTTTCTACAATGCGAAATCCGAAAAAGTTTTCCATTATTCATTCCCTCCTTCGCGTTCTTGTAGATACGTATCTAAACCTGCTTTACGAAGTTGGCACGCTGGACATTCACCGCAACCATTACCAATGATTCCGTTATAACATGTTAAAGTTTTTTCTCTAACAAACTCGAATGCTCCAAGTTCATCTGCTATTTTCCATGTCTCTGCTTTATCAATCCACATAAGTGGTGTATGAATGACAAACGGATAATCCATTGATAAATTTAATGTAACGTTTAACGATTTCACAAATACATCACGGCAATCTGGATAACCACTAAAATCAGTTTCACATACACCTGTTACGATATGGTGTGCCCCAACTTGTTTTGCTAATACAGCAGCAAATGATAAGAATAGTAAATTTCGCCCATCTACAAATGTCGATGGTAATTCACATTCTTCGTGTGTAATCTCCATATCTGTTCTTGTTAACGCATTTGGAGCTAGCTGATTTAGTAGGCTCATATCTAGCACTGTATGTTTAATGCCAAGCTCGTTCGCAATTTCCGCTGCACAATCAATTTCTAACTTATGACGTTGATTGTAGTTAAATGTTACAGCTTCCACCTCCGCAAACTGTTGCATTGCCCAAAATAAACATGTTGTGCTATCTTGCCCACCACTAAAAACAACTATTGCTTTATCATTAGAGTACATTTTATTCTCCCCTTAACTACTTGCACTGTTATAATATCTTAAGGCAAACTTCCAAAAATAAATTGAAATAATAAAAAATCCAATAGAATAACCCATTAACACGAATACATCGTTTAGTTCTAATCGACCAATTAAAGCATAAGTTGGAATATTACTAACAATAACAATAGGAAAAACAAATAAAAAAACAAATCGACTTATTCCTTTATATAAGGAAGATGGGTATCTAAGTAATGTCATAGTACCAAGAAATAACTCATGCATACCTTCAACTTTGGTTAACCATATAGATAAAGTCATTAAAATAAACCACAGAGAATACGAGAGTAAAATCCCTAAAAACAATAGACCCAAGAAAGAAAATCCATTTACAATACTAACACTCTCTCCCTTTTGTAATAATGCATAACTAATTAACAGTACGGCTGGTAAACAGTTCCCTAAATTCCCTAAATCAAGCTTTCTTAATGAAACTAGAAACTGACTATTGATAGGTTTAAACAATATATGATCTAAACTTCCTTGGTTAACTAAACTCGGTATATACGGTAGATTATTAATAAAAAGAGTAAACATCAAAGATTTTATCAACTCACTTGTTCCAATTAGCAAATAAATATCATTTGTATTCCAACCATTAATATTACCAAAACTATCAAATATACTATTAAAAAATATTAATGTAACAATGAACCAAACAACGCTATCTAATATATTTAAAAAAAAGTTGACTCTATACATCATAATATTACTTAAATTAATTTTAAGAATTGCTTTTAACATTTTTAAATATCTAATCATATTTATGCACCAACAGATTCATATTTATTTAACCCCTTCTTCCAAAGTACTCTAATAAGGACATAGAAAACTAAAGACCATATCACTTGTAAAATTAATCCATTTACAATTTCAGTGCCACTTAAATTTCCTAAATATACATTTACCGGAAAGTGAATCAAGTATGAAAAAGGTAAAAACTGAGTTATTGTATTTAACGGGGCTGGTAAAAATTCAAGCGGAATAAGCGATCCAGATAATAATTCTAATACTATATCTACAGTAAAGAAAAAGGATGATATCTCTACAAAGTAAAATGAGAAGAGTGATATCAAATAATAAATCATATAATATAGTATTAATGCTCCTACTATTGAAAGAATGAACAGGAAAGTATATTTTAAAGTAGGCAAAAGGAAATAATCCCTGTTCAGGAATATTATCGGTATTATCGGTATCACTGACATCAGTACCTGAATAATTTTGTTACCTAAATTATGACTAAACCAATATCCAAAATATGAAAATGGTTTTGTAAGATATTTTGATAATTCACCGGATTGTATTTCCTCATTTATCGACCAGTGCATTTCAGGAATTAGTAAAAGTTCAATTAACTTAGCAATTATTACATAAGTAATCATCATTTCAAGAGTATAGCCTTGAATATTGTTTTGTGTTTCAAAGAGAGAATGCCACAATAGTATTAAAGCCACAAGCGGTATTAAACCAAAAATCATATATAATACAACATTCATGCGATACTGAAAAACCGCTTGAAATGAAAGCATCATTGGTTTTAAATACTTCTTCATACTGTTATTTTCACTCCAGTCGATTCCATTGAATAAATATCTTCAATGAGGTCTTGTGATGACATTTCAGTCAAATTGTAGTCAATAACATTGAATTCTTTTAATATGCTAGATATGGTCTCGTTCACTAGCTTATCTTGAATTTTTATTGTTACACTAAATTTATCCGATTCTTTAACTTCTCCATATTTCTTAAGATCTTGAGAATTTATTTCATTCTCAAAGCTAAGATATATATATTTATAACTCTTAATTTCTTCTTTTATTTTTTTGAAATTGTTATTAAAAACAACTTCTCCATTCTTCAATATTATTAATTCTTCACATAACTCATATATATCTGGGAAATAATGGCTAGTTATTATAACTGTTGTATTTCTTTCTTTGCAATAATTCTTGAGAAAATTTCTAATATTCTTTTGAGCAAGAAAATCCAATCCAATAGTCGGTTCATCTAAAAATAATATCTTAGGTGAGTGTAAGATTGAAGCAATTAACTCACATTTCATTCTCTCTCCTAACGATAGATTCCTTACTGGCGATTTAAGAATTTCTGATACCCCAAGATTTTCAGCTAATTCATCTACATTCTTTCTAAACTCTGTATCAGACAGTTCATATATTTCTTTATGTAATAAAAATGTTTCGTAAGGGGAAAGATCCCACCATAACTGATTTTTTTGGCCTAAAACAACGCCAATTGACTTTAAAAAATCTTTCTTCTTATTATGGGGGTTAAATCCATTTACCAAAATTCTCCCGGAAGTTGGTTTAATTAACCCAACCATTGCTTTCATTAAGGTAGACTTACCAGCACCATTCGCGCCAATAAGCCCTATTATTTTACCTTCTTTTATTTTGAATGACACATCACTTAAAGCAGTAACCTTGACCTTTTCTCTTTTAAATAAACTCTTGAAAGAGTTTATTAATCCTTCTTCAATTTTTACTCTTTCAAAAGTTTTTGATACATTTTCAATTTCAATGATATCCATCTTCTCTCTCCTTCTTACTACTTACTTACCACTCTAAAAACTTCTGCAAATTGCACTCCTGCCTGCATACCTCTATAAGAATTTAACCCCAAAACTCCATCAACCAAATTTAATGTTTTAAGTTGTGATTCGTATTTTTTAATTGATGCTTTTTTCAGTTCAATAAACCTGGTAATATCTTTTACAACCTGATAGTTTTTCATGGGAGTCCATACTTCATACTGTAAACACATCCTTATATAAGGAGCACAATCCTCTTTTAAGAACCCTGATTGACACAGGAATATTGCTTCTGATACAACTTCATTTACTATTCGATGATCCCTATCACTTTCCATATCATGGGGGAAATAAATAAAATTAGGCTTATATAGAGAGATTTCGTGAATAATTTCTTCCACAAAATCTAAAGAATACACAAGTGATCTGTCTGGTTTCTTTAAAAATTTGACATTTTCTTTTTCTATCCCTAATGTATTACAAGCTTTTATACACTCGTTCTCTCTATTTGAAACAATTTCATTTAAATCCCCTACACCTCCAGATAAATCTCCTTTTGTAATTATTATTACTTTTATATGTTCACCCTTACTAATAGCTTGAGCAATTGTTCCACCACAGCCAATGACTTCATCGTCATGGTGTGGCGCTATAACTAAATGTTTTTTTACTATATCCTTCATTCAGCATCACCTTTATTGAACAGGTAAATCATTTACCTATTATTTTAATTAAAAATTATTTACTCTGGAGTCCCTATACTAACTGGATACATTTTATTTCCACTAGAAAAATATACTTTTTTAAGAGCGTCTATTCGCACTGTATATCATTAAAATTCTCCCCTTACTTCCTACATTCATACACCATAAATTCACTATTCCTCCCAAAAGGATTTTTATTGTAATCACCATAAAAATTTTTTATATTGAATCCTTCTATTTCTAAGAGATACTGCATTTCGGATGGTAAAGTATATTTTGCAAGAAATCTAAATTCTTTTTTACTTAAGAAATTATCTGCTATGTCATAAACCTCAAAATAACAAGTGGTTTCAATTATTTGCTTATAATGATCTGCTTTTACGACATCCCATGATTTAACTTTATAATTTTTAAAATTCTCCCCTTTAATAGGACTATTTCCTCCATCACTCACTCTCTTAGAATAAGGAAGAATAGTTGGAGGTGTAATAATATCGAAAACAAAAATCCCGCCTTCTTTTAATAGTAATTTAATATTTCTAAGAGCTAATTTTTGTTGTGACGATGTAAGTAAATATTCAAATACACCACCAGACATAAATATAAAATCAAATTTTCTTTCAGACTTAAAATCTGTAGCAGAAGAAACCTTAAATTCTATTTTATCCTTAATATTTGGCATCTCATCTAGCTTCTTACTAGCTTTTTCAATCATTCCTGCTGATATATCAACACTAGTTACATTAGCGCCTTTTTCAGCAAGAATAAAAGATAATCTACCAGTACCGCACCCCAAATCTAAAACTTCATCATTTGGTTTTACCAAACCACTGTAAAAATCAAAAATACCATCAGGTTCTGGGATGATAATGTCGTATAATTCGGAAATTTCATCGTATTGTTGCTGCATTGTTTTCCTCCTTAATGTATTTCTTTTTCATATCCCCTATAAAAGGCAATCTGCCAAAATATGAGATAGAAAGCAGTTAAATAACCGTATTTTTTCTTGATATACTTATATGAGTTAATAATCGACCTTAATTTATTTTTAGGTTCATAATAACCATTTTTTTGTTGTAAAACCCCACGTGCATGACCTATCCCATAATTAAATGAACTTTTCAAATCTTGCTTAATGCTTAACTCTGGATGAATAATTCTTGCATTATCATCATATAAAATCTTAAGACTTGCAGATTTAACTCTAATATCAAAATCATAATCCTCTGTCCAAGATAAATTCTCATCAAAATAATATCCATTTACCTTCGCTAAGATTCCTTTATTAAATGCCAATGGAGGTGAATATGCATTTTTTTTGCAAGTATGTATATGTCTTGCACGTGCAATGATTTTTCCAATTTTGCTGTTAAATGAAAACATCACTCTTCCTTTAGCTAAAGATCCTGCATCTAATAATTTATATAACTTATTGATGGTACCTGGCATAAAAACACAATCTGAATCCATAATTAACACATTATCTTTACTAGAAATTTCAATTCCATAATTATATGCTTTTGCTAAATTAGGTGTAGGTAATTCGCCAATTACTGCATCGCTAGAATAGGCGATTTTTTTTACTTCTTCGGTTGCACCATTTAAAACAACGACAACCTCTACATTTTCATCAATACTCTTTAAACACTTTTCTAATCTAATATCGTTATAAGCTGGTATTACAATTGATAGATTCAACATATCTACTCACCTTATTTAAACAATTATCCATACTACTCAGAACTTCATCTAAACAATAAAATTCCCCTGAATCCTTTAACTCGACTAATTTATCTTTATTATTTCTATATGTTTCTATATCTGGGGTTAAAAGAAAAGTAATTCCTAATTCCTTACAAATATCTTTAATTGCAGGAGCCATTGAATATTTTTTTACCGGTACACCATATTGTACTACTACATCGTATGAATTTGATTCTAGGTATCTCCTAATTCTTTGTATTAATACATCCCTATATTCTTTCATCAATTCTTCGTAAATTACTGGATCCTCAATATCTTCCATCCAATCGTATGCACAAAAAGTAGGGTTCATTTGGTATTCATATGGTATAACTCCCGCATTTGATAGAATAATTGGATGAACCATAGGGTATTTATTTGTAACTTGTCTAATTTTTTTACCAATATATGAAAAGTCATATGGTTTAGCCCAAGTACAAACTTGTAAAAAAGCAATTCTTTTCCCCTGAGGCTTTTCGTAATAATCCCCACAAAAATATTCCTGCCATGTATTGAACTCTTCATGCTGAATATACTTTGAGCAAGCTCCTCGTTTAAAAATTGTTTCCTCTTTTATTAAATCTAATAGTATATATTCTGGGTAGTTAGGATAACTTTTTTTATTAAGTAACAAACCCTCTATCATTCCATCTTTTAGATTAGAATAATTTCTATTTCTCAAAATCTCTCCTCCTTTATTTAATAATCAAAAATGAACCTAATAAAAGGGCATCCACCTCTGATCCATAAAATGACCTAATAGCATCACTTGGGTTACAAATAATTGGTTCTTTTCCTACATTAAACGATGTATTCATAACTGCAGGAATTCCTGTTTTCTGGTAAAAGTTGCGGATTGTTTCATAATAATCAGAATTCATATCCCTCGTAACTACTTGAGCCCTTGTTGATCCATCAACATGAACAATTGCTGGAACTAAATGATGTACCTCTTTTTTAACAGTAGAATTTAACAGCATATAAGGGTTATTTATTTTTTCTTCTAATACTACAGAAGCGTTTTCATCTATGATGCTAGGAGCCAATGGTCTCCATTGCTCTCTTTTCTTAATAGTATTTACTTTATTTAACATATCCCTCCTCTGAGGGCTAGCTATTATGCTTCTATTTCCTAAAGCTCTAGGGCCGAATTCCATCTTTCCATAAAATCTTCCTATTACCTTATTTTGAATTAATAACTCGGAGCATTTATCATATTTGTTAGAGCCTAATTCTATATATGATAGATTATATTTTTTTAATATATTTAAGATACTAGAATCAGGAAATTCCGGACCAGAATATACATGATCTTCAGTGAACTTAGGCGTTATACCATTTTCGGCAAGAAACCATGAAGCTGCTCCAATACTTACCCCACTATCTGAAGCACCTGGTTGAATGTACAAACTATCCACTTCTGGTAAATCAGCTATCATTCTATTCGCTATACAATTTAATGCTACTCCTCCCGAAAGACACAAATTATCTATTCCAGTTAGATTAATAGCTTTTTTTACAAGCTTAACAATTGCTCTTTCCAAGGCTGCCTGACCTGAGGCTGCAATATTTTTATATCCCATTACCGATGAATCCATTAATAATATTGAATCTATTGGATTATATTCATACTTAATATAATTAGGAGCAATCTTTGTTATACTATTAATAACTTTTATCCAATCTTTTAATACCAAAAAATATTTACCATTCATACTAACTGTATTTTTATTTGGTTTCAAAGGGTTTTCCAGTATATCAGGAAATTCAAATATTTCTTCCCCATATGAAGATAGGCCCATTAACTTCCCTTCATTATGCCTCCCTAAACCTGAAAATACAGTTAATGCTTCATAAAAAATACCTAAAGAATGTTCCAGCGGGTATTTTTCTAGTACTTCTATTTTATTACCTTTTCCTTTTGCTATCGTTATTGACTCTTCTTCTCCACTCCCATCAATAACTATTAGGGTAGCTTCATTGAATCCCGAACTAAAAAACGCACCAGAAGCATGTGCCAAATGATGAGAACACATATGAATTTGGGGATCTTTATCTCTCTTAAAAATTCCCTTCGGAAAAACCTTTTCAAGACAATCTTCTTTGTTAAGCTTCTTTGAATACTTCTCAAAATATAATTGCTCTACATCCCAACCCATAACAATATGATCTACTTCATTTGGAGTAATTTCAGCTTCCTTTAAACAATAAGCTATTGAATTATATGGAATTTTATCTAATGCCTTTTTTTGACGAATAAATCTTTCTTCTTCAGCTGCAGCTATTAATTTACCATTATAAAATAAACACGCACTTGCATCATGAATATCAAAGTCCCACCCATTGACTCCTAAAACATACATTATTTTACCTCGCAGTTATTTTATATTTTTCTTCTAATCTCATAATATTCTTGCGGAAAGAGGGTTGGTTTATCTATTAATCGTACAAAAACTAACATGTCTGTTTGAATATACAAATTATGATATGTACCTTTAGAAAAACCAATGCTATCTAAGTCCTTTTTTATTAATTCTTCATCAATGTAAGGCTCTTCAGCCACTTTATAAGAACTTAAATCGTGAATAATTTCTTTTAAATAAAAACCTAAAGATGTCAAGAAATTCTGCAAATAAACCACCCTATTACCTAATCTTTTAACACTTATATTTAAAAAAATTAAATCACCCTTTTGACCTTTTAATAATTCATTAGCTCTATTTAACCACAAATCTAACCCTCTACCATCATCTATAGGGTCACAATGTATTGCATCATACTTATTCCTTAAATCTTCCATAACTTCATTTCTAACATCAAAATTATAAAACCCAATATCATTGTTTGTATGTTTCAAATATTCAATCATTTCTTCGTCAATATCTCCTACATCTATTTCTCTGTTTTTATATTGTTTAAGGGCTAAACTTGTATAATCATCATCTCCACAAAAAAAGATATTTTTATTAGACGATAACTCTTGATTTATTATTTCAGCTCTCCTCAACGAACTATCCCAAGTAGCTTTAAATTGAGCATATTTTTTTTTGTTTATTTTATTCTCATATCCTGTATTACGAAGAGGGGTTGGTTCATATAAAATACTACTTGTTAACTCTTGTGAAAACCTTATTTTATTTTCTATAATTTCAACTAAATTTCTTTCTTTTAATACTTTTAATAATCTTAAAGCCAAACTTAAAGTCCCAGTTATTTTGACTAGATCATCTAAAGTATCTACAGTATTAATGGACTTCCAAATTATAAATTCGAATTGTTTTTCACTAATTTCATACCATTTTTTCCAAAAATTCAAAAGTACCCCTCTGTTTTTTAATTTTGGTACTTTATCTAACTCTTCTTCATAGTCTAATTCAATAAATCTTTCATATAATAAAATAATCTTATTTTCTTTCATTCTGTATACCCTACCTTAAAAAAAGTTACATATACAGTTAAACTGCATATGTAACCTCCTTATTTTAAAACTTAACCTAATGTCTTGCCTGCACGAATTAGTAAATCCTCTTCATCTAATTCAAGATCTTCAAGCTCTAACATTTCTTCATGAATATATTCCTTTTCCATTTCACATTCCCCCCTTATATAGATAATTGTGTAATTCAAATATTTGCAACAGAGCTGCACCACCAATACTACCATAAAAATAGAATTTTCTGATTAATAAAAAATTTATATTTGTGGATAAAATTCATTCAGAAAATTAAGTAAAATTTTTCCTGATAAAACAATACCAGGAATAATTATGGGTATTTTTATTATCATAATTTATATATTAAGATTTTTAAAAAAACCTAGTATAGAGCCCTTTTTTAGAAATTTTTGTCGTTTTTTTTATTTATAAATTTTTTGAAAAATATTTATTTTTGGGATTATTGGGGGATTTTGTGCTAACAAATACCAGTGAATTATCATAAAAATAGAATGAAATGGAGGCGTTATTATGGGTTCTGGTGCAAATATATGAAGAAGAACGCGGATAATAGTATATTCCTAGTGAAATCGTATTTTATGCTATAAGTCCAAACACTTGGTGGATGAACTCTTTTTGATTTTGGATAGACTGATTCCGTAAATCAATCTGTCCCTTTTTTATCATATGCATGGCTTCAACACCACTCAATATAGAAGTTGCAGTTTTAAATGACTCTATTATTTTTCAAACAACTTTATTATTCGTGAACACGTATTTTTTTTCACTTTAAGAAGATTTCTTTTTGTTAGCTTGATAGCGATGTGGCGGTACCCCATGCCAATCAAACTAAAGCGAAATTGTATCCATAATACGAAAAACACCTCCATTAAAATCATAACTGATACTTACGATTTAGAGAGGTGTTTTTTATTGTCTCTTTCTCAGGGGGCACTCCAATAGGAAAGGATGACGTATTTTTTCATTTTAGGGAGCTTTTTGTTTTATTAGCTTAATAGCGTCGGATTGCCGCTGGAATTCCAAAAACCCAAAAATCATTTTTTAGAGTAAGTTGGGGGTTTTTGAACCAGAAAGATATATGTTTACTATAAAAACTATGACAAAATTTATCCGTTTTTCCTTTTTGCCTACTCGCTAAATTCAGCAAGTAAAATATTTTTAAAAGGGTCAGGACTGTTAGCTTTACCCATGCTGTTCAAATTGACGGCCAACGTATGCTTGCCCCCAATTGTACCTCCAGCAAGAGTAGAAAACCCTGGAACGCCACCCGTGTGTCCCCATATCGAGACACCGTTTGGAAGCTTAATTTCATAGATTCCAAGGCCATATCCATCGATTCCTTCTCTTCCTGTAGGAACTGTAGTAAGCATTTGTTTTAGTTGCTGTTCCTTCAGTAATTTACCACGGAGTAAGTAAGAGAAGAATTTGTTTAAGTCGTCAGCAGTAGAAATCATATCTCCATCCGAGCTACCTGGGTTAGAATAAGTAACGTCTTTTAGCTCACTTGCTCCGTCTGGTTGTAAATATCCACGGGCATGCTTGGTGCCTGGAATAACGCTTGAATTGCCCGGTAGGAATGTATTCAACAATTCAAGCGGTTCAATAATCCGATTTTCAACCTCTTCCGCATAGCTGTTTCCAGTTACTTTTTCAATAAGGATACCCAGTAATACGTATCCTGTGTTTGAATAAGACCAGCCCTTTCCTGGGACAAAGTCTGGGGGAAGAGAAATCCCCATCTTTACGAATTCTTCAGCCGTATACGTTTTTTTTGTATCCATAATATCAAAGTCTTTTGACTTTATGTAGTCAGCGATACCACTTGTATGATTCAATATCTGCCGGATAGTAATCTGGTTACCATCATATCCGTTTCCTTGAATGACACCAGGCAACCATTTTTCGATGGAGTCGTCTAGATTCAAGCGGTTCTCTTCAGCTAATTGAAGTAGAACTGTTGCAATGAACGTCTTCGTCACGCTGCCAATGCGAAAGCGAAAATCTGTTTTCATTGGTTTCTTGGTTCTCAGATCCGCTATCCCAGCGGCATAACTCCACGTTTTTCCACCCTCGGAAGTTTTAGCAAGTATCCCCGGGAATCCAAGTTGCAATGTATCCCGCATTGCTTGTTTGACGGAATTACGATCTCGTTGAGTGCTTGTTTGTAACGAACTAGATACATTTTGAGTGGACTCTGCTTTTACAATTGAGGTTGGTGTTGTGTATAACAGGGAACTTCCAGCTATTAAAAGGGCCAGACTTGCACATGTAATTTGACTACGTGTTTTCATAAGGCATTCCTCTCCTCTATTCATATTGTATAGGTGGTTGCTTGCTGTTTCATACTAACCACACAGCTATCATCTCCACCAATGACAAAAGGTCAACATTGAATTCGTAATCATCTTCATAATGATTATTTTTACAAACGCTATTCTGTCCTAACAAACGGTAAATCCCTCTTTCTTCACATGTATGTTAACCCCAGAAATTACTTCTTTTCCTTGAAACACTCTTGTTAACTGGTTTGTTTTTCATATATAAGTCATATCTGTTCCGCCTTTCATGCTTCTTTATATTTTGATCATACACAATGAAAATCTCTTTTTCCTTATCTATTCCTTACAAATCCCTTACGTTCAAAATAGCTTCTATAATAGGGTAGAAGGAGTATCTGTGCCTGAAAGTTCAAAGTATTTTCCAATAAATATATGAATCAAAAAGAAACACAGAAGTTTTTCACTTCTATGTTTCTTTTTTTCGTCCTTTAAATATTAAAGATTTGGTTTACTCTTAACAGGGTGAATTCCGGCTCTTTTCTAATGTAATTTTTCTTCTTGCGATACAACATAAATGACATTGTGCTGCATGAAACACTCCTAACGTTGTTAAAATCACTTGTTTCTAAGTGGGGTCACTATATCACGGAGTTTATAATGATATGTAAATGTAAACTAATATTCGAAAGTTCACTTTCATTTATGGTATTAAAAAAGATCCTAATTAAGGATCTTTTTTTGTCTATTATAAATTATTTAATTATAAAGTTTAAAATCCCTATAATTATACATGCAATTCCGGCTAAAAATTGTCCTATTCCAGTGATTTTGTCTAAAAATGTTTCATATTTTTTAGTACTATATATACCCCATAATACTAAGAGTACTCCAAAAAGTATAAATGCTAGTTTTAAAATCATCTTATAATTACCTCTGCCTATTATATTTTTTCTATGTATGTATTTCTTATACCTTTATTATTACATTGAAATAATAGTTGTACTATCTAATAACCTTACATAAAGATGACAGTTTTGTAAGATTTCTTTCATAAGTAAAAAATAAACTTTTTGGTATTATTAACGTCTGTGTCCCTTGTCATCAAACGTCCATGTTTTACCATCTATTTGAACAGTGGTATTTTGGTGAATTGATCCATCCTCTTTAGCATAATACCTAAAATATCCATATTGACCATGATGCGTTTCATAATCACCATTGAACCATCCTATCTTGGCTGCTCCAGAATCATCGAAGCGATACCATTTACCATCTATTTCTTGCCACCCTGTCTGCTTTACGCCTTTATCATCGCAATGGTATATCTTACCATTTGATTTTTCAAACCCTGTCATCATAGCTTGTCCGTCATTATTAAAATAATATCTTTTTCCTTCAATGGTTTCATGACCATCTAAAGTATAGTGTATGCCATCTTTAAAGCGGTATTTTTTTCCGTCAATTTCCTTCCAACCAGAATAGGAATCCCCTTCTTCTAAGCTGTAATATACGATTGCAGCCTGCTTCTGTAATCTGAAGTTGCTGCCCCGATCTTAAGTTGTGAATCTCACTTTTCCCATTTGGATAGAGAACTTTAATCGATTTAGTAAAATTCCCATCATCTTTCGTATGATGCACAGAAATATTAAATTCCCCCGATTTAAAGTTAGGAGCTCTGTAAGATACATTCTCTGCATATGGACCCGCGTAATTAGTTAGGTCAGCACCCCCCCACCTCTTCGCCAACTGCCTCATAAATATCTTTCGCTGCTCCTAATGAAGTAATAGTCACGTCCAGCACTTTAGCTATAAACCCTGCACTTATTTTTGCGCTTGCCTGGTTCTCTGCAACAGGAGCTACAGAAAAAAGAATACCTAATGCCGCTGTGGCAGGAATCACTTTTTTCCAAATCCACTTATTTTAAATGTTTTTTTCATTTTTGTTTTCCTTCCTTAGTAAGATTTAGATTTCTTAAACACAATACTGTAAAATAATAAGCACCGAGAAATTATCATAACTTCTTTTTGTCTTTTCATTCATCACGTTGTTCTTCACTCTTTGTTTATACCTTTTATTACCGACTTATCTAAAATAGGTGCCGGGAAATTCATTTTATTTTAAATATCTTTCATCTCCCTTTCATAAAGGTTACAAAAGTCTTTCAACGGTTGTGTTACATTACGTAAACTGTAATAAATAGAAATATTAAACATTAATAAGTGGGAGAAAATATAATAAATTAGAAGTATTTATGGAGAAGAACAGCATAAATACCCCGCTTTTTTTAAGAGGATCAGGACATCTGAGCGCGTTTGAGAGCTTTTTCTGCCACATGCGAGGGTTAAAACAAAGAAAGAACTTGAGTTCAAGTCATCTCTTCTTCTGCATATCAAAAACTTATATGTAAAAAAATGAAAATGGATTTATATAGGTAAGAGGTAACAAAATAACATAACAATATATAAAACAAAAATTTTATTCATTACACTAAAAATGACATGGAATATGAATTCCATGTCATTTTTCAAAGTGATTTCGAAAATAAGGGGGAAAGGGATTGCTCAAGCTTATTTTTCTAGCACATCTGAGCCAATTAATTTTAAATCCTATGTTTTAATTGCACTTGTTGAGGTAAATGAAACTATAAAACATAAGATTATACTGTACATTGCTTATACTTTTTACTTCTGAGTTAAAATAAAATCAACTTTGCTTTATTCATCTTATTATATATCCCTTTCAATTTGCTTTCATAAATGTTACAAAAGTCTTGCAATCATCTTATTTCTTTGCTGATGTAACGGGAAGAGTAAACCAAAATTCACTCCCCTGTTTAGCGCCTGAACGATCTCGTACACCAATTTCGCCTTTGTGCATTTCAATTAATGATTGTGCAATGGCTAATCCAAGTCCAGATCCCCCAGATTGTGAGCTTCTTGATGAATCTGTTCTAAAAAAGCGTTCAAATATGCCCAGTTGATCACTATAAGCAATGCCTTCTCCTTCATCACGTACAATGAATTGAACGTGATGCTTCTACTTATTTTCCTCTACAATTAACTCAATCGTTCCAGACACTGGAGAATATCGAATTGCATTATGTAACAAATTACTGATAACCCGTGCTATCTTACAAGGCATAATCCAGAGCTTAGGCAATGTATCAGAAACTTGTAATTGCAAATAGATCTGTTTTTCTTCTAATAAAATAGAATGTGAATCTAGTACTTCTAATAGAATACGATCCATATATGTGAAACTTGGATAAAAATCTTCTTGTCCAAGTTCTAACTTAGAAAGATCAATACGTGTATTCGATTTGATACGCGAGATATAATAGGGGTCACCTTATCACTATCAACTTAAGAGATTTTAATAACTATAAGTACAAAAAACGGTATCCTGTCTAATAATCTAGCTTGCTTAGAAAGAATAACGTTTTTACTTTTTAGGATCTTGAATATTCTTAAGTTGATGGGCATGGTATTGTGACCCCTAAAGAGGAATCCTGTTTGCTCAAACTTTATGTCAAAGCTACATGTAGATAAACATAAAACCGTAGAAATGATTAATTTCTACGGTTTTTATTGCATTAATTTAAAATTCTTTCGTAGTGGCCCCTCATACCAGCTGCTACTCCACCGATGGATTGGTCGGATAATACAATTTCAAATGAAATATTTGCTGTATGATTATGGTTTATTCAGTAGGATGTACATGGACTCTACTGATTATTAATAACATCCACAGTGATACATCACTACTATTTTCTTTTATTAATCATCATCTCTAGCATGATCTTATCCATATTCGATGAACCTTCATTTCCTAATCGGCAAAAGTTCTCAATTGTTTTATCAACATCTGCTTCGATAAATCCATCTGTAGCAGAGATACACATTCCTTGTGAGGCTAGCAGTGCAGATTGTACAGCTGCACTTGAACAAGTTGCTACCTTCATCGCACATCCTGCTTTTGCTCCGTCACAAATCATCCCTGTCACATTTCCAAGTGTATTTTGGATTGCATACTTTATCTTTTCAATATCTCCACCTAATAAATACGTAATAGCAGCCGATGCACTTGCACCAGCAACTGTTACACCACAAAGTGCAGACAAACGTCCAAACTGATTTTTAATGTAAATCGCTAATAAATGACTTAACGTAACAGCACGAATTAGCTCTTCTTCCGAAGCATTTAATTTCTCACCTGCGGCTACCACAGGCATCGTTACGGCAATCCCTTGATTACCACTTCCTGAGTTAGCCATTACTGGCATTGTCGAACCGGCCATACGTGCATCTGAACCAGCAGCTGCTAATGCCATCGCATGAGTTGTTAAATCATCTGATAAAATTCCTTTCAATACATTTGCCTTTAATGTTTTTCCAACTTGTAAGCCATATTCATTCGACAAACCATCTAATGCCACATTACGATTCAGTTCAATACTCTTTTTTACAAGTACCAATTCCTTTACATCTACAGTCGTAACAAATTCATATATTTCTGGAATCGTTAGTTCATCACGTTCTTCTTCAGAAGTGGCAAAGTGTGTATTTCCGCATCCATTCTTATAAACAAGCTCCCCATTCGCTTCTACTAATGCGATAAATGTGTGATTATCCTGAATAATAGCCCTTGCATATCCCTCGTCTGTCGTAAACTTCACTTCAATGTATAGCTTTTTAGACGTATCTGCTAATTCTACAGACACTTTCCCCGCTTCTACTAAAGAGATTGCTTGTTCTTCATCTTCTTCTGAGATTCCGGCTAACACTTCTAAATCTTTTTTGCTATCTCCTGCTAACACCCCTAAAGCAGCAACAAAGTCAATTCCAGTAGCCTTCATTCCTGGTATACCAACCGCCATTGCATTTTTAATGACATTTGTACTTGCAAGTACTTCAATTGACTGTATGTCGCCCTTCATATAATCTCTTGCAGTAGCTGCGGCTAACGCAATCGACACTGGCTCTGTACACCCTAAAGCAACGACTAATTCTTTCTCTAACACACGTAATATACTATTCTTGTTCACAAATTGCCCCCCTATCTTTCAACCACCCATCATGTGAAATGATGAATAAGTTTTCACAAAAATTAATTGTTTTCATCTTTAATCTTCTGTAAATAACGGTATATAGTTGGCTCAGATGTTTTTAACATTTTCGCCACATCAGCATTTACACATAGAATCCCCACTAACTCTTTCTTATCATTCTTAATGAAAAAGCTAGAGGAGCGAAAGACCTTTCCATCCTTATTTACTGCTTTGTAATTAGCGATAAAATCACGCGTTAAATATGTTTTTTCTTGAAGTACCTTTAACACTAAGTTTGTAGGTGCGTCCCCGATCTTACGACCAGTTATATGCCCGTTCTCAATAGCAATGACAGAGCTTTCCGGCCTTGATAAATCGTGCAATACGACTTCACAATTTCTTCCCATTACCTTCGATAGAAATGTAACGAACGGATAGTATTGCTGTAATAATGTTTCGTTCTTCATCCTTCATTACTCCTATACTTCCTGTATTAAATTGTAATAATAAACTATCATTATAATTCATTATCACAATCTAATAGTATCACAATATGTAAGCGCTCACACAAAAAAACGAACCCTTTTAATATTTTTTTCTTTCCCTAGATATTCGCATTGCAAGCAAGCCTTTAAGGGGTACTGAAACGATTCAAGGAATGAGGGGCACTCTGGAAAATAAATATAAAACAAAGGGGTTAATTTTAAAATTCAACGTTTATATCCAAATTTTATTTATAAAGGGGTCTCGCCACATCCATCAACTTAAGAAGATTTACTACCCATTATTGTTAAAAACATTATTCCTTCTAGATTAATAAGAAGGGATAACACCTAAAAAGACACCCTCTCAGGTGTCTTTTCTCATTATAGAAATATCTTAAAATAGATATCTGGTGTCATATATTCAATTTAAAAGGCCTTTTGTTATATCATAACGCCATTATCGGCAAATTGATACCATTTTCCATTGATATTCTTCCATCCAGTAGCCATATATCCATAGTTATCAAAGTAATACCAGTTACCTTCAATTTTTCTCCAATCCGTAGCCATAGAACCATCTTCTATGAAATAACGCCATACTGCATCAGCATCGGATTTACCAAAACTTATCCATCCTGTAGACATAACCCCTTCATAACCAAAGTAATATGTCTTTTCATTAATAGTTTTTAACTTTAAAGACATCCGTCCATCTTCATCTAAGTAATACCAATTCCCTTTATCTTGTATCCAGCCAGTTTTCATCGTGCCATCTTCATTTAGATAGTACCAATTATCTTTATCTTGTACCCAGCCTGTTTGCATCTTTCCAGCAACAAAGTAATACCAGCTTCCGTTATAGCTTAACCAGCCATTATAGCTAATACCCTCGTTATTAAAGTAGTACCACTCATTCTTAATTAAATTCCACCCAGTTGCCATGGATCCATCTTCAAAATAATAGCTAGCAGTGCGGTATTCTCCTATCCAACCTGTTTGCATTCTCCCATTACTATATCCACTTAAAAAATATGTCTTACCATTATATTTAAGATGACCTGTGTGTAGATTTCCGCCTTGGAGAACGTAATACCAACCTCCTTCATATTGAACCCATCCTTCATTAGTATGCAGTGCACCGTCTGCTTCTAATAAGTAAAATCTATTATTTCCATCTTCAATAGGACCCGTTTGCATTTTTCCGCTTGCATCAAAATAATACCATTTTCCTCCATCTTGTAGCCAACCTATTTTCTTCATACCTTTTTGATCATAGAAATACCATGTATCTCCCTCTTTTACCCAACCACTTTTTTGCATTGTCTGTTCTGCCTTTGCAGTGGTCTGTTTCACATTATCTTGTTTTTCAGCATGTGATACCGCAGGAACTACAAGCATTGCAGACATTAAAACTGGTAAAATAGCTTTCTTCATTTTCCATATCCTCCAAATAATGAATAATTTTAGTCTTCATTTCCATAAACAGAACTATATTATGATATTTAAATATAATCAATATTTTTTGTAACAAAAATGAAATATTTTTTATCTAGTCGAAATAAAATATATTAGATATTAATTTTATTCATTTTTTTGTTACATTGTTTTTAAACTTATTCTAAATGTACAGATGAAAAAGCATCACTAAAAGTGGACAATACACTTTTGGTGATGCCTGGGTTAAAAAACATTTCAGAAACCGGATATTGCATAAACGCTTCCTTATGTAACATTCATATGTTTCAACTTAAGTTAATTCTTTCTTTTTCTTATTATATTGTGAATAGGAATACAAGAAGAAAAGGAATGCAATGATAAAAATCCAAGGTGATAAAAAGCGAAGCATAGCAAATGGAGTTTCAAATAAAAAAGTACTCCAAAACGCTGTCCCTTCCTTTTCCCATAATCCCTCTGTTAAATAGCTCACTTTAGGATTGAATAAACGAATAAATGACGGACCGTTAAATAACACAATTGTGTACATAAAAGACATCATCGCACACGTAAACGAATAGTTCGATAATCGCTTGTAAAAAGCGACTCGAGACGTTTGATCAGAGAACATTTCATCACGCCCATCCTCTTCCTTTTGCCAATAGTACATGCTACCGAAGCGACTACCATAAACATGCTCCCAGCCAAAGTCTTCATGTATTGCAACGTATTCATCGTATTTTTCCTTGCTCATATAATCTTGATAGTCAAGGCGCATTACTTTTTTGATATTTGTTTTTTTAAATGTATATACCCCAAACGGATTGACACTGGTACATGTATAGCCTTGAGCAAGCATATCGTTTAACCAAAATTGTTCGTTTAAAACATTTGTAAATAACTTAAATTTCTTCATCGAACTACCTCATTTCATAGAGTGATAATACATGTTGCAACCTTCTTTTTTCGATTCCTAAAATTTCTTCTCCAGTATGTGTAATCTGGTATATTTTACGTCTTCCTGTTTCACCTGTTACCGGTTCGATCCAACCTTGTTTACTCAAATTTTCGATTGCACCATAAAGAGTGCCAGCTGCTAAAATTACATTCCCTTGACTCATTCGTTCTATTTTTTGCATAATTGCATAGCCATGTAACGGCTCTCGTAACGCTAATAAGATATAATGCATCGTTTCGGATAACGGCAGTAATCTATGCTTCATTCATTCACCTCCTAGTATTAAGTCCAACTATACAGTTTAACTTAATAATTATTATATACAGTTCATATACATTTCAACTGAATAGTTGAACTACACAAAAAACATACACTGATTTCACTAAGTGTATGTTATAACTAGAATTCTTAATTACAGAATGGGGTAGCGTCAGGTTTATGCGGATTTACAACGTTAAGCGGAAAACCTAACGGGGCAGGTTAAGTTGGTAAGTAAGAGGATTAGATAAAACTGTGTCGAATATACTTTATTTGGTGAAATTGAAGTCTTGGAGGATACATTTTGAAGAAATATGAGATTAAAAATAACATTCCAACATTGGAAGAATACAAATATTTGTGTGACTCTGTGGGATGGACTAATTATATGAATTTTGAAGTGGTGGAAACATCACTTCAAAATTCTATTCACTGCATCACAGTCAATGATAATGATCAAATTGTGGGTATGGGGAGAATTGTTGGCGATGGGGCTATCTATTTCTATATTCAAGATATAGTGGTTCATCCAGATTATCAAAAGAATGGTATTGGAAAGGAAATAATGAATATTTGGGTTGAATACTTAAATCGGAATGCCCCAGATAAAGCGTTTATTGGTTTGTTTGCATCACAAGGTAAAAAATCATTCTATGAAAAATATGATTTTAAAGATTACTCACCCAACATGACGGGGATGTTTACTGTAATTTCAAAAAAATAGACATAATAAATTTAAAATTTTAGAAGAAAACATTAATCAACATAAAAGCCATTATTCTTCTAGCAGGGGTCACTATATCATTTCGGGAAAATTGTACGTTAATTAGAGTATTATGAAGAGAGGATTGTTCGTTCAATATAGAGACGAATATCCTCTCTTTTTATAGATGTTAGAAATATAAACAGTAGCTTACATATTTAGTCTAGTTCGTTTATTATGCAGCTACAACGCCGTCTCAAGAAGTTGGAAGGTGGGAACAAGCAATTACGTAAGCAATTAAAGGCTGCTTACGCAGATATTTATAAGCATATATAACTCACTCTTAGGGGCTAGTTTAGTATAGCTTCTTAAACTATTGAAGTAGCCCAGTTGAAAAATTAAACCAGTTCAGATATGGTAATATAAGGGTTAAAGGTACCCAACGCTAAGTTTAAAGGGGACGTCTAAATGTCAACGATAAGGATCGAGAAAGCATCTATTACGGATGCTGAAAAGTTAACAGAAATTAAGAAAAGAACTTTTGATGAAGAAGCAAAAAAATGGCTTCCAAATCAAGAGAATATAATTGACTATAATATTCAGCCACCAGGGTACTCTTCAATTGAAATGACTAAGTATATGATTAAGGAGTTAAATTACTTCAAGGTTATATACAACAAAACAATTGTGGGTGGAATTATTGTCACGATTTCCGGTAAATCTTTCGGAAGAATAGACCGTATTTTTGTAGACCCTGACTCTCAAGGTAAAGGCATAGGCTCAAAGGTCATAGATTTGATAGAAAAAGAGTTTCCGAATGTGCGAGCCTGGGATCTTGAAACATCTAGTAGACAGCTAAACAATCACTACTTTTATGAAAAAATGGGATATCAAGCAACCTTTAAAACCGAAGATGAATATTGTTATATAAAGAGAATAGAAATCCCATTAGGGATAGAAAAATCAGTTGAAAATGAGGACATTTCAGGTACTCAATATGAAAACTGTAGTATGGCTAAAACGGAGTGTTATCAAGTAACTTTAGAGGGTAGTTCTTTTAGCAATAGTAACTTGATGAGCAGCCACATTAATAATTGTAATCTTAGTCATTCAAAGTTCCACAATATAAATTTTAGAAATACATTGTTTGCCGATCTAAATTTTTCTAATAGTGAAATGGCTTTGGTGACTTTAGATGGGGTTCGTTTCGTTGATACAAGTCTTGGAAATGAAGGTAATCCAATCACATTTGAAAGGTGTGACCTTAAAGGTAGTAAAATAAATAATAGTAACCTTAGGAACGTGGAAATACAGCAGAGTGATATAACGGGTATGAAAATAAATAACATTCCTGTGGAAGACCTTCTCGAACTATACTATCATGTGAATAAAAAGTAAACAATCAGTGCTTCCCTTCAAAATTGGCTCTTTTAAATAATGGATTCATTTTTGAATGATGACCTCTAAATCAAAGGAGCTTACATATTAGATATGTCTAATATGTAAGCTCCTTTATTTTTCAAGGATTCTCAGAATTTAGGTTGGTATGTCAACACGAAACTAGACAATTTTTTAAAGGTGTTCCTGCCTGTACTGAACAGGGCTCAAATAGCCTAGTGTGCCCTGGATTCTAACATTGTTAAACCAGTTTACGTAGTCGTTCAATTCTAAAATCAATTCTTCTAAACTTGCGAAATGACGATCACGAACGAACTCTGTTTTAAGAAGATTAATTGTTATTTTTATAGTAGAAGATGGTAGCAGCTAATTCACCATTCTCAGATTTCGCATAGTTAGGAATCCGCCCAGCTTGAATATAACCTAATGAAGTATATAGTTTATTGGAAGGGTCTCCTTCTCTTGTATCAAGAACTAATAATGACCTATCCTTCTGTTTTGCTATTTCTTCAGCCCTTTGCATAAGTAAACGACCAATACCATTACGTCGATAATTGGGGTGTGTCATTAATTTTGCGATTTCAGCTCTATGGCTTCCATTCTGCTTCGTCGATAATTGTAACTGTACACTTCCAACAATTTGATTGTTTGATTTAGCAACAAATAAAATCACTTCGGGGCTAAGAACGGTTTCCCAGTACTTCTCTGCATCTACTTTTCCCATTGGTGGTAAAAATCCAATCGAAGCCCCATCTTCTACGACCTTTATTAAAAGTTCTGAAAGCTCATTAAGATGTTCTTCAATTAAAAATAATTGTTCAATTTTTACATCAATATCCAAGACAATCACCTCTATTTTAAATTAGCAGCTTAATAAAAATTAGGTGTATCTGTGTTGCCTATCTAATTTCATAAAATAACCATTCGGATATTTCTCCTCCCTATAACCAATTTTCAATATTATTTTTTTATTCATACGAATAGGTAAGAGTTTGAAGTTATCGCTCCCTTTCCCCCCGTTAGCACCGTACGTGCAACTTTCATCACATACGGCGCCCCAACTAATCCAAATTTATTTGCTCATTGACACTTCTGATACTGTGTATCTTCAGAGCCTCAATTCTTCCGTATTAATAAGTCGGTGCCTTTCGCAAAAGGTGAACCTCTATTAGTCTCACAAAAACCTTATTAATCGATAAAGATTTGCCTTGCATGAACAAATAATCCTTCATTAGTCTAGTGGCTATCCCTTCATGTGGATTGGACATTTCATCGATACTGTGCCACCACTTTCACTGATATAAAGAGAAGTTATACATTCGCTAATCTCACAAATGCTTTCCAACTCAACGATTCAAAGGGAGTAAGCCCTCCACGTTATCAGCTTACAACGTTGAATTATATCTATTATAGAACAAACGTAGGTGCTTCCTGTGAGCCTGTTAATCTTCATACGCCTGTAACGTATCATAGATTTTCATATTAGCTAGTTTTACTCATCCACTACTAACTTCACACAAGGTGAGATACACATTTCTATGTATTGCAGGTCTAGACCCGTACATTCGAAAGTTCGTCAGAAACCCCATTTCTTATTGTAAGGTGCATTGCATTCTCACCATATTTGTTCAACTCAAGCATCATAATTTACACCGCCCCCTCGGGTAAGGTTTTCGTCAGCCGATACTGTTACGGTAAATTCTCACGCCTATTTGCCGAGCTTATAACACGAAACTTCTTACTCAATGTCGTGCTATTCGACGCAGAGAGAGCCTTTCAAGGCGTTATCCTATCATTTGACTCTTCGATATAATCCTTCCGTTTTATCAAGATGAAACGGTCTAGCCTTTACCAAAGTAATGTGACCATTCTCCATTTAAGCTAGAAACATTTCGCACAACTATCCTGCACCTTTAGTGAAATAACAGAGTGTAGTTAATTTTGGTACATCTTTTTTATAAACGGTTTAACTTTCTTCAAAATGGCATGACTTTTTTATAAACAGTACAACTTTGTTTTAAGTCGACATGTCACATCTTCTGCTAAAGTTCTCTTATTTTTAAATTCTTCCTGTTTTCACTGCTCTAGCCCAATCTAAGCGACCGTTTATTTCACTTTTGTTAATTGCTCCATCTTGATTATAAGGAATATGTAATTGCTCTATCATCCAATCATTTTCTTGTTTTGTAACAATTGTATAATTAGCAAATGGTGAACCTGATTCCATTTTATGATAGATTGGTAATTCATCTTCATAGGCGGGTAGCCCAACACTTCCTGGATTAATAATTATTTTATCATTTGGAAGATAAATGACTCTTGATATATGTGTATGTGCACAAAAAATAAGCCTTTGTGGAATACCGCTTACTAATTTCATAATATCTTCTGTCTTTTTAAGTACTGATCCACTAGAGTTCATTTCCTCTAACAAATATATTTCATCACTTGTCGGTGTTCCATGACAAAAATAGAAATCATCGGTTTGTAAGAAATTAGGCAAATTAGAAATCCACGTTTTATGCTCATCCTCTAATAAATTCTGTACATATTGAACTGTTAAATTAGACGTATTAGGCTCTAATAAAATTCGATCGCAATTCCCTTTAATACTTTGAATATTTTGGTTCATTAAAAGATCATAGGTTTCCAGTGGAAATAAAGGACCATATAAGCTATCCCCCAAATTATAAATAGATTGAATCCCTCGGTTATTAATATCTGTTAGTACAGCTTGTAAGGCATCTTTATTTCCATGAATATCAGCCATTATTGCAATTTTCATACCAATCACCCCTTCAGAATTTATAGTTTCACTTTTATTTCATCATAAATATGAAAAGAATTCTGTCCTTACCTTATATAGAATGAATATTCATACTATTATTGTACATTAATTAAAAAAAGCCGACACTAAATGTTATAGGTAATGGAGATGTAAAAGCACAGGGCATATTTAAAGCTTTAGAAGTCTACGTTATGAATCGTCAAAAGGAGCCTATTACACTAAATAGCAAAAACTTTAAATTAATTGATGATCTAGGAAGAGAATATTACAGTTCTACTGAAGCTCAATTAGCACTTAAAGCTGTGAATAATGCTACATTTAAATTTGATACTCTTAATCCAGATTCAAGTTCGTCAGGAAAAATTGTATTCGATGTACCGAAATATGCTAAAGGATTAGTTTTACAATTTAATGGTGATATGTTGGATAAAGAGATTGATTTAAAAGTTGAATAGTCAAAAGAACTCGAAAAAGTGTTTTTTGAATGAAATACTGATTTGAATCATATTTCTCAAAAGTAAATGTAGATAAATATGGTAAAATGGTAATTGGATGGGAGTCCAATACATATTATTAAAATTAAAGTGGTTCAAGTCGGAGAAAGGCACCTTATGGTGTCTTTTCTTTATTTCTTAAAGGACCTGCTCATTCATCATTATAAAACATAAAATAATGTAAACCCGTTAAAACACAAGAATGACCCAATGTTCTCCCCTCTTATCTAAAAGGAGGAACTGTTATGGGCTTTGGAGGTAGTTGCAGTAGTTTTGGTGGTGGATTCGCCTTAGTCGTTGTGCTCTTTATATTATTAATCATAGTTGGAGCTAGCTGCTTTTGCTGATTTACTTACTAGTAAAGAAAAGGCACTCATTGGAGTGTCTTTTCTTTATGAAAAAATCCCCACACAATGCGCAGGGGAAAGAGCAAACTGTTCAGTTGGATGAACAACTTCATCATAATGGCGTACCGCCCCATGCCCATCAACTTAAGAAAACAAATCCACCCCAAAACGAAAAAATGAGCTTTTTTATTACGAATTAGCACAAAATCTCGTTCTGGGGGTAGTTGTATTTTCTTAGCTTGATAGCGATGTGGTGCTACCGCTAATAGGAAAAACGAAAAAACTTTTTTAGGGAAAAAATCAAGATTACAACCAAATTTTTGCTAGTTGAGATACTCCTTTTATTATCTTTTCTTCACATAAATTACCCAATCCAAGTTGAATATGTGGATATCGTGGTATACATTTCGAGAAATATTTCGAGCAAGGATAAACTGCAATTCCGTATTCATATGCCCTTTCAATTAGCATTTTTTCACTCATTTTTGTTTTAACTTCAATAATAACGAAAATTCCGGAGCTACCACCTTTTATTTCAACATAATTCTTAAAGTGTTTTAGTAATTCCCTATTCAATAGATTCATTTTACGTTTATACAACGCTTTCATCTTCCTTAAGTGTGAGTACCAATATCCTTCATCCATAAAGGTCGCCAGTGTTCGCTGATGAATAGATGAGGATGTTTGCTCAAGTAAAGGGAGTATCTTTTTATATTCACTTACTAGCCTCCTAGGTAAAACCATATAACTGACACGGATAGAAGGTAGCAGTGCTTTTGAAAAAGTTCCTAAATAAACCACCCTATCATTAGAATCTAAACTTTGAAGAGACGGTACAGGTTGATGGATGTATCGAAATTCACTATCGTAATCATCCTCAATAATATATCCTTCCACCCTTTTTGCCCATTGAATTAACTTTAATCTTTCATTGACGGGGATAGTCACTCCATATGGAAAGTGGTGAGTAGGAGTGACATATAAAAGTCTAGAAGGCGACTTTAAAAGGCGATCGACTTGGATGCCTTGTTCTTTTACCGGAATCGGATCAATGATAAATGACTGAAGAGCAAATAGTTCCCTTGCCACATCATAGCCAGGGTCTTCTACTGCCAGATAATGATAGTCTTGCTTTAGCAACAGCGACAAAAGTAATAACAAGTGTTGTGTGCTACTGCCAATAATAATCTGTTCAGCAGAAGTATTAACCCCTCTTGATTGAAACAAGTAATCTGCTAGTACCTTTCTTAATTTAATATCGCCTTGTTTTTCTCCGTATGAAAACATGCTAGAGTCTTTAACGATTTTGTTTGTAAGCATTCTCCATTTTTTCAAAGGGAAGTTCTCTTGATCCACTGTCCCAATCTTAAAGTCAATAGTTTTCATGTCAGTTTGATTTTTTTCATGATGCTGTTCTCTAATGGGTTCATAATTAAGCGTCTCATCCGATATAGTGGCCTCTACAAAAAATCCCTTTTTGTTCTCACTTCGAATATATCCTTCCGATTGCAATTGTTCATAGGCTACCTGAGTTGTGTTTCTGCTGACCTCTAATTGGAGAGCAAGTTGTCTAATCGATGGCAACTTTGTATTCCTTTCTAATTTACCAGATAAAATCTGGGTACGTATGTATTGATAAACTTGTTGGTACATAGGAGTGTTACTTTCTCGATTGATATTAAATATTAGTTCATTCATCATTGAAATACCTCATCTGTCATTTGTGTTTATTGTAAACTGTACCTTTTAGAAATGACAGTATAAATGAATAATGAATTTAGAAAAAATTTTGATCTGGGAGATAACTTATGACAATATTTATGTACATATTTTGTTTGATTGTATGGGGACTCAACTTTATTGCAGTAAAAATTCAAGGAACTCCTGTCAGCTTGGAATTATCCTTAACTTATCGTTTAGTTATGACAGCCTTTTTATTTTTGATTCTTGTTTGGTCCCTTCGACCAAGAGGGAGGCCAACAAGAAAAGATATCCCATTTGTAATAGTTTTTGGTGTATGTAACTTTGCATTAAGCTACTTATGCCTTTATTACGCCACAATTTTGAGTTCTGCAGCAATCGTAACATTGATTTTTTCATTAAAGGTGATTTTGACCCCGATTACTCTCCGGATTTTTTTAAAAGAAAAGTTACATTCACGCGTTTTGTTTGGGGGGATTTTGGGTGTATTAGGCGTATGTATTCTCATCTATCCGAATTTGAACAACTTTCAAGGGTCCAATGACATAAAAGGAATTATGGTTGCGATCTTAGGTACGCTTCTTACAGCAGTAGGTGATGCCAGCTCGGCACGAAATGCAAGTCACAAGGTGAATCCTATCTATGCAAATGCCATTGGATTTACAGTGGGCAGTATATTGATGGGAGTAATTGTATTATTTCAAGGACAAGAATTTATATTTCCAACATCATTTTCATACTTATCTGTGTTGCTATATTTAACCCTGGTTGCTTCATTTGTAGCATGGTTATTCTATTTGAAGCTTGTAGAAAAAATTGGAGGAGCTCAAAGTGGCTATATGGTTGCACTTTTCCCGGTAATTGGAGGAATAGCTTCCGTTTTAATCGGTGAGTCAGATCCATCATTGTATTTGTTTGCTGGTTGCTTTTCTAGCTGTATTGGTGCTGCCATCGCATTAGGGCTTGGAACTCGGAAGCAAAATGCGAAATTACCTCTAAAAAGAGCTAATTAAGAAGGAATAAGTCTATTGTGAACTTGAATATAGAGCTCATTTATTTGGTTCTCAGGTTGTTGACCAAGAATGCATGAACACTTAAACAAATGGAATATAGACTATAGGGGTCACCATACATTACTATCAACCTAAGAGGAATTTGTATCCATAATTCATAGAAAGCGTTATTCTTTTTGTAGAAATATACAGAAAGGATGGCGTTTTTGTATGAATCTATCGATTCAAGATGAGTTTTATTTGTTCGCTAAAGAATTACAGCGATATCTATCTCCACATATTCTTCAACAACTTGCACAAGAGACAGGTTTTGTAAAACGAAAGAGTAAGTATGGCGCACGAGATTTGGCTGCTATTTATCCTAGTTCAGGAGGATGTGCACAAACAGCCGGTATTAAAATTCAGCTAGAGTATGATTTACATAGTGGAAAATTCCTCAATTTTCAAATGGATCCAGGTGAAAATAATGATAAAACCTTTGGTACAGATTGTTTAGATACTTTATGCCCAGGAGATTTATGCATCCGGGATTTAGGTTATTTTCACTTGAAAGATCTTCAACATATACAAGATAAAAAGGCTTATTATATCTCAGGTATCAAATCGAATACACGTATTTATCAAAAAAATCCTAACCCTGATTATTTTCAAGATGGCAGAATCAAGAAAGGTACAGAGTATATCCAGATAGATATGGAGGTTTTAATGAACTCTCTTCAACCAGGACAAACATGTGAAATATCCAATGCTTTTGTAGGAATGGTTGACTTACGCTGTTTCCATTCTTGATATACGGATATAAATCTATTATCAATCTCAATTTTCTTTCGACCAAATTTGATAGATAAGGTTTCCGTATTCATGAACCCAGCGCATGATAGTTGTTGGGTGAACTGAGATTCCACGTTCTTTTAAAATTTCAGAGACATCACGATAACTTAAAGAAAAACGACAGTAGTACAGGGCGGCTACCAAAATAATATCTTTCTTGAACTGTTTTCCTTTAAAATATCGCATCTGTGTTTCTCCTTACTCTTTTTTTCTAGAGTGTAGTCTCATTTAGAAAACTTTGCAACAGAACCCTTGGTAGCCATTTGGTGAAACTTTTTTACAAATAATTTAACTATGTTTCAAACCAACAATATTTTCTCTTTTTACAAATTATAGTTAAAAGGTTAGGTTTCAAACTCTTTCCTTTAAAAGTTCATAAAAATGTTTTAATATGTTTAATTATGCTATTTCCTTATTCAAGAAATTAGTCTATAATTTTCTAAGGAATATTATGGGGATAGAGGAGTTTATGCAAGAATATGGAGATGAGAAAGTTACATTATTTAATTGAAAAAAGAAAAGAAGAATTAATTGAGCTTGTTAAACACTATGGTTTTTGTCATCCTAGGGTGCTAAAATTTAGCCAAGATCTAGATAAATTAATTATTCATATGATGAAACAAAGTGAAATACGTGACATTATTCCAAAAGCAAACAGTAATACATGTAAAAAATAAAAATTCTATAATTTCACCTCTTATATTTATATATCAATCTATACAGAACTTTTTTCATGAAATATTTATAAAATAAATATATTTCTAGATCCTTTTAACTGGTTCGGTTGAGGTGTAGGTACAAGCATTAAATAAGAACTGCATTCGTTAAAAATTAACATAACTAATAGCAAAAAAAGAAGCGGAAACCGCTCTTTTTTGTTCATTCTCTAAGCGTTAGCATAGCAGGTGAGTAGTTCACGAGATGCTCACAATCTAATTTTATTTAAAAATGAAATCTTATTAAGTGTAAATAATGCATAATCTAAAGTTGTAGTTCTAATTAATATACAATCTGATTCACCACTTTGTGTTCCTATCTTTACTAACTTTTTCTTTTCAGGAACATAGTCATTATCTTCAATAATCTCAACAATATCCTCTAACAGAATATTAATTTCTGCAGTTTGCCATTCAATTGTTAATTGTTCATGTGTCTTTGTTACCTTAATATCTTGCATATAACTCTATTACCTACCTATTAAATTTAAATTTCATTATAAATGAATGTAACGAAATTATATCAAAAAGTTATAAAAACAGCTACAATTTTTTATTCTTAAACAAAGCACCAAGATTCCTATTTGTTAATTAAAAAACCAGGGATTATTACCCCTGGTGTCTCAAAAAAATGTTTTAGACCATAGAAAAAAGGGTTCTGTTGCAACGTTTTCGAAACTCAAGTACACTTTGGACACAACCACCATACCTTTTTAGTGTAGCTTTGAAATAAACTTTGATCAAAAACAACTCGTAAACCTTCATTTTACAATACAGGAAATTCAAAAATCACCTGAGTAAACCTGTATATCGAATTAATAGTATCTTTTTTATAAAGAGTTTAATAATATATTATGGTTTCCATAAAATCCTTGGGAGATCCTTTATACCCTCTCCATCTATATATACAACATTCGTTTCAAATTTCACTTTTTGCCGTATTACTTCTTTAAAATTTTTAAAATAGTTATCTACTGATTCTTCTGTAATACTAGATACGCCCTCATAATTATATAGGACTGCTTTTCTAACCTTTTCCGCCATCGCTTCATTAAATTATTTTCCATCTTCACCTGTTAATTTACTCATTTTGTCTATATCTTTATCATAGAAGCCCACCTATTGTAAGTGATACTATCAAACTCATACCTACTAAATTTTTGGAATATAACATATTCTACTTCAACTCTTTTCTGTATAAATTATGAATTACAGTAATATGACACCATTATATCTCGGTGTTCTATAGCATATTTTATTTATATACAATTATTAAAATGTAAAAACCACAAAAACATCAAACCCTATTTTATTTCAAGGTGCGCCGTTATCTATAGCACTGGAATAAAGTTTAATTAAAATGACCCTACTAAATCCCTATGCAATACACAAAAAGAAACCATTTTGAAAGATCTTTTATCAAGACCTAAAATAAAAAAAGATAGATAAATTAAAGGACATTACATATTTTATATGACTAATATGTAATGTCCTTTCTTATTCAACAATAGCGCTCTTTAACAGAAGACTCGATTTCAAGATAATCTTAACAGACATTAATATCGATCTTCAGTTACTGTCCCCTTATATGTCCTAGTGACAGGGTTCTTACCATAGACCGCAAAGCACCATGATGTCAATGATTCTCCTAATTCGAATGCTCTTCTTTTATGATTTAAATGTAATGGATTATAGTATTTCTATATAACCTTCTGTTCCATTTACTCGAATTCGTTGCCCATCTTTTATCAGCTTGGTGGCATTTTCAACACCGACAACGGCAGGTAAGCCATATTCACGTGCGATGACTGCTCCATGGGTCATCAGTCCGCCAACTTCGGTGACAAGTCCTTTTATGGATACAAACAATGGTGTCCAGCTAGGATCGGTGAAGGTTGTAACCAGTATATCTCCATCTTCTAAATCTGCATCTTCCATTTTTAAGATGACGCGTGCTCTGCCCTCTATAACTCCGGAAGAAACCGGTAGACCTACAATAGCTTCGGCTGGGAGATTTTCTCGTTTGTATTCACCCGCAATAATTTCACCATCAGACGTGATAACACGTGGGGGAGTTAGTTTTTCATATAATTTGTACTCGTCTTTTCGTTTGCTGATGATCTGGTAATCTAGTTTATTTGTGCGTACGACTTCGTGAAGTTCTTCAAAAGTGAGATAGTATATATCTTCTTTTTCATGAATAACGTTGGCTTGTACGAGTTGTTCGGCTTCTTTCAGTAAAGCCTGCTTATAAACGAAGTATCGATTAACCATGCCGTACTTTGGATATTCCCGATAACCGATGAAATTCCGGATTAGGTCGATCATTCGTTTTGTTTCTTTGACTTTTTGTTCACCATCCGGTAATTGCTTCAATCGATCTAATAACTCTTGTTCTTTTTTCAAAGCTGCCTGTCGCCCTTGCTCAAATTTCTGATTGCTAGCATTAGGCTCAAAGTTTTTGATATTACTAAGAATCATGGGGATAAGTGTAGTTGGTTTTTCACTCCAACGAGTTTTAGTAATATCGATTTCTCTGGTACATCGCATTCCGTATTTGCTGAGATAATCATAGATAGTACCTTGGGTTTCCTGCCCACCATCAAACTTAACCAGTTCATCCAAAAAGTTATCATCTTTTACATGTTGTAAATAATTGATTACTTCCGGATAAGGACGAATCACATCTGCGACATCTAATAGCGCCAGACCCATTTCCGAAGTAATATTGTTTGGTACAGATAGAGAAAGCGTGTCTGCTACGTTTTTCTCACCTAACCACTTGTTCATTTTTTCATTGATCCATGTTGAAGCATCCATAGCAGCCATAATCACACCCAAACTTTGTGGGTCAAATAAAATCTTCTTTAATTTCTGGATATCTTCTAGAATAAAATCAAATAAATCTGATCCTGATTTCGATTGGATGTTTTGTTTTAACTCTTCTATCGATGTTTGACTACTCTTAATCAAATCAGAAACGATTGTCGGATCGTTTTCGATTTGTGCTTGAAAACCCGAAGACGATATACCTTTATTGCTTTTACTGGGACTCGGTACTTTTTTACCATCTGGTGACGATTTTATAAAATCTTCTCGCTCTATTATAGTCATGAGTGCGTCTTTTATGAGCGGATCTGATTGTCCCAAGGTATCTATTATCGTTTTTCTGCTGACAGGCGAAGCCAGATTATGTGTGATATCAACAAATAACCTTCCACCAGCTTTAAACCTGGGTCCAAAAGATGTTAACTGGAATAAAGATAATCCCAATGGTTTCATGGGGTCGGTCATCATTTGTTGGTGACCGACAGATACATAAACGTGATTTTCCTGATCATTTGCTTCAGGGATGGGGTATAAAGTAGTGATTGGACGACTCTGGACAATATAAAATGTATCATCAACCAAACACCATTCGATATCTTGTGGGCAACCAAAATAAGCTTCAATCTCTCTGCCTATGCGTGCGAGCTGTAAAATTTGATGTTCAGTAAGTGTTTGCGTCTTTTGCCGATCAGGATCGATCTGCTGTGTCTCTGTTCCGCCTTCTTTTAGTCCATAGATGGCCAATTTTTTGGTTGCTATCATCTTATCGACGATTTTATCTTCTTGCACCTTATAGCAATCCGCAGATACCAAGCCGGAGACAAGAGCCTCTCCTAGTCCAAAGCTAGCATCGATCGATAGTAGCTTTCGATTGGAAGTAATCGGATCAGCAGTAAATAAAATTCCTGAAGCCTGTGGGAAAATCATCCGTTGAATGATAACGGATAGATAAACTTGGCTGTGATCAAATCCGTTTTGGATTCGGTAAATTATTGCGCGATCAGTAAATAGGGAAGCCCAACATTTACTGATATATCGCAATATTTCATCTTTTCCGATGATATTTAAATAGGTGTCCTGTTGACCAGCAAAGGAGGCAAATGGAAGATCCTCGGCTGTAGCACTTGAACGAACAGCATATGCATGCTCGAAGCCAAAAGTTAAGAGACATCGATCGATATCTTCTTCGATCCCCTTCTCGATCTCGATCCCCTCAATCAGCTCACGAATCTTCCTGCTAATTTCACTAATTCTTTCTCGTTCGTCCACTTTTTGAACTGCTAGTTGATCCAGTAATTGATGAAGCTCCTCATTTTTCCCAATGACTCTTTTATATGCCTCAGTGGTAACACAAAATCCCTCTGGTACAAGTATTCCTTCAATCCTCGAACATTCGCCCAAATTCATCCCTTTGCCACCGACCACCATTTGTCTCGTTTTATCGATCTCACGAAACTCTAGTACATATGGTTTCATTTCTTTCCCTCCCATTTATCGCTCAATACTAAGACGAATCATATGACAAAAATTGTTCATCTGATCAACCAATTACGCTGTCCACTCGTTCTTGCTCCTCGCGAAGTTCCATGTTCATATCAAACACTCCTTTAAAAAAATAAAAATAGGGGTTGACTGAAAAGGATTTTATGATGTATAATTAAAATAGGGATAATTTACACAAAAACCCACCGCTGATGTATCTATATAAATTTACCACAGTTTCTCATTTTTATCAATGTATTTACACGATCATAATTGTTGCAAATTCAAAGGAAGAAAAACCCCATTTTACAAGACAAATGACTTACAAAAAATGATATCCAAATATCAAATCATTTAGTGTAGCGTCAGGAAAATACGGATTTACAACGTTAAGAAATTCCAATATTAAAAAGCCCAATTTCTTAGTATTAATATTAAGAAATTGGGCTTTTTTCGTTACCCCATTAAAGCGCCCTATAATTGAATAAAAACCTAATTGATTTTTATGTCCCAAGGAGAAGAAGAAGTAAACTGCCTGCCCAAAGAAAATATGCAAGTTGAGTTAATATATACATGGATAATTAACAAAAAGCATGACATAAAATTGTCATGCTTTTTTTGCCTATTAAAAAATTCTTTTCGTGCATTATTATTTTTTCAGTATATTAACACAAAAACTCATTAATTCAGTGGTATTTTTCATTCTTTATACTAACTTTAAACAGTACAAACAATTTTCATTTCCCATTAGCGAACTTTTTTCCCGTTGGACAACTCTCCTACATCACCCGCTTAAACATCTTCTCCAGTTCATACGTCGAATGATGCACAAGTATAGGTCTACCATGCGGACATGTGTAAGGATTTGTTGTTGTACGCAGTTCTTCTAGCAAAGCAAATATTTGATCGTTCGTTAAATATTGATTTGCTTTGATCGATGCTTTACAGCTCATCATAATAGCTGCTTCTTCACGCAGTTTTTTTATATCGACTTTTTTTAGTTTGACAACTTGCTGCATCATTTCATCGATGATTTCTATTTCCTGTCCTTTTGGGAACCACGTTGGATGCGAACGAACGATAAAGGATTGATGACCAAATTGTTCTAAGAATAATCCTACCTTTTTCAATTCCTCTAATTGCTCTTCGACACGTAAGAATTCAGTGAGAGATAAATCAATACGATATGGTACGAGCAATTCTTGTACTTCTTTCGTTACTTGTCCTACTTTATCACGGAAATATTCATAATTGATTCGCTCTTGCGCTGCATGCTGGTCAATCATATATAAACCTTTATCATTTTGGGCGAAAATATAGGTTCCATGCATTTGCCCGATTGGATAAAGCGGTGGTAAGTCGTTTCCATTCATTTCGATTTCTTGGATTTCTGCTACTTCTTCTAATTCAAAATCTTCCTCGCTGTTATCCCATCCATTCCCGTCTTGGACAGATTTTCCAATCATTGATTTAGAAAGTTGCCAACCATTTTCTTCTTTTACTAAAGATTCTGGTGGCTGCCATTCCTGCTTCGGTGGTTGCCAAAGTAAATTTTTGTTTTGTGGTTTGGCTTGGATTTCTTCTTGTTTCTCATCCATTCCAGTCGGTAAGACGATATTTGGCAGTGGTACTTCTTTCGGTTTTGTATGTTCAAAATGAAATTGCTCTTGTACACTTTCATCTTTTTCTTTTTTCTTTGATGTAACACCAGCATCCGGAATGAGCTGTATTTTTTTAAACGCGTCCTGCAATGTTTTTTCAATCAATTGCAGTAATTCCTGCTCTTTACTAAAACGCACTTCTAATTTCGCTGGATGAACGTTCACGTCAACTAACATTGGATCCATCTCGATTGATACAAAACCGATTGGATAACGTCCCACTGGAAGTAATGTGTGATACCCTTGCTGAATTGCTTTCATCAAGACATAGTTTCGAACGTAACGGCCATTTACAATCGTAGATATGTAATTACGAGATGCTCTCGTTACTTCAGGTAACGTTACATATCCACGAATGGTAAAGTCCAATGATTCCACTTCAATCGGAATGAGTTTTTTCGCAACTTGAATGCTGTAAATTGCAGCAAGTACTTGCCTCACATCACCATTCCCCGAAGTGTGTAGCAGTTTTTTCTCATTATGAAACAATTTCAAAGATACTTCTGGATGGGACATAGCAATGCGATATACAATGTCTGTAATATTCCCAAGCTCTGTATGAATTGTTTTCATATATTTAAGGCGTGCTGGCGTGTTAAAAAACAGATTTTGAACCGTAATATCTGTCCCTTTACGGCTCGCTGTTTTTTCCTGCATTATAATGTCTCCGCCCTTAATAATAAGATGTGTACCTGGTGCATCTCCTGTACTTGTGACTAACTCTAATTCACTAACAGATGCGATACTTGGCAATGCCTCACCACGGAAACCGAGCGTGCGGATGCGAAATAAATCATTTTCATCTTTAATTTTACTTGTTGCATGCCGCTCAAAAGCAACAATACAATCTTCTTCAGCAATGCCATCTCCATTATCAATGATGCGAATTTTTGATAATCCAGCTTCTTCTAAGTGGATTTCAATAGATGTACTATTCGCATCGATGGAATTTTCGACAAGTTCTTTTACAACTGAAGCAGGTCGTTCGACTACTTCCCCTGCGGCAATTAAGTTAGAGAGTTGATCATCGAGTTTGCGAATTTTCCCCATCTACTTACTCATCCTTTCTTTAACTTTTTCTGCAAACGATACAGTTCATTTAGGGCTTCTAGAGGAGTCATATCAAGTAAATCGATTTTTTTAATTTGTGTTAATACAGCTGTTTCTTTTTGATCAAACATAGGCTTGTCTTCTTTTTTCACAGGCTGTTCTGTAGTAAAGAAAGATAGCTGTGATTCTGCAGGTTCTTCTTTCTCTTCTAGCTGCGGTTCTGATTTTTCTTTTACAACGACTGGTTCTTGGACAATTTCTTCTTGTACTTTCACTTCCACTCGTTTTGGAATGATGATTTCCTCTTGTCCTTCTAGCTGCGCTAACACTTCTTTCGCACGAGCAATTAAGCTATCTGGCAGTTCAGCAAGCTGGGCAACGTGAATACCATAACTTTTATCTGCTGCACCATCTTGAATCTTATGCAAGAAAACAACTTTTCCGTTTTCTTCAATAGCTGAAACGTGTACATTTTTCAGTTGCTCTAAGCTTTCTTCTAATACAGTTAGTTCGTGATAATGTGTTGAGAATAATGTTTTCGCTCCAATTTGATCATGAATATGTTCTATGATTGCTTGTGCGAGTGCCATACCGTCATACGTAGATGTACCGCGTCCAATTTCATCAAATAGAATTAGACTTCTTTCCGATGCATTCGCAATTGCATTTTTCGCTTCTAACATTTCGACCATAAATGTACTTTGACCTGAAATTAAATCATCTGCTGCACCTATTCTCGTAAAAATTTGGTCAAAGACAGGTAACACCGCTTCTGTTGCTGGTACAAAACAACCGATTTGCGACATAACAGTAATAAGTGCTAATTGACGCATATACGTACTCTTACCAGACATATTTGGACCCGTAATTAAAAAGACATCCATATTTTCAGGCATCATGCAGTCATTTGGAACATACAATTTGCCGTTCAATACTTTTTCTACAACAGGATGGCGACCATCTTTTATAAAGATTTCACGTTTATCTGTTAAAACTGGTTTTACAAATTGCTCTTCTTCACTTACTGTTGCAAAGCTTTGCAGTACATCTAGTTCACTAATAACTTTCGCTAGATGCTGTAATTTAGGAATAAACACCTTTACTTCTTCACGAAGTACAGTGAATAAATCATATTCTAGCTGTACAATTTTTTCTTCTGCCTCTAAAATCAATGTTTCTTTTTCTTTTAATTCATCTGTGACGAAACGTTCTGCGTTTGCAAGTGTCTGCTTACGCTCATAGCGCCCCTCTGGAAGAGCAGAAAGATTTGCCTTTGTCACTTCAATATAATAGCCAAAAATACGGTTGTAACCAATCTTTAATGATTTAATCCCTGTAATATCACGCTCACGTTTTTCAAGCTCTGCAATCCACGTTTTTCCGTTCTTACTAACATAGCGATATTGATCTAATTTGTCATTATAGCCATCTTTTATAATATCCCCATCTTTTATAGAAAGCGGTGGGTTTTCTTGAATACTTCTTCCTAGTAACTCTGTTAAACTTTCACATGGATCAGCGCCTTGAATTAACCTTGCTGCATAAGAATTGTCTAATAAACTAATGGCCTCTAAAATAGCTGGCACTTGCAGAAGTGAACGTCTTAATTGCAGTAAATCACGCGCATTTACGTTACCATATGCGACTTTTCCTGCTAAACGCTCTAAATCATACACTTCTTTTAATTTTTCTTTTAAATCTTCACGTAAAAAATAGTCATTCACAAACGTTTCAACCATTTCTAAACGTTCTTCAATGTTGTCTTTTTGTATAAGTGGACGTTCCATCCACTGTTTTAACATACGGCCACCCATAGCTGTTTTTGTTTTATCTAATAGCCATAATAAAGAGCCTGTTTTCTCTTTTGTTCGAAGTGTTTCTGTTAACTCTAAATTACGCTTTGAATGTACATCAATTTTCATAAATTGATTTGTATAATAAATATCTACCGGCTGCAAGTGATCCAATGAACGTTTTTGCGTTCTTAATACATAATTCAATAAGCGTCCTACTGCTGTAACTAATTTCGTTTGCGTCACACTTTTAACAAGGTGTTCCAACCCTTCAGGAATCTTCGTTGCATCTTCATATGAAATTGTCATTTTCAATGTTTCTGTTAGCTTGTTTAGCTCATCTTTTGAAAATGTAGAATCTACAACAATTTCTTTTGAACCTGTTGCATACACCTCTAATAAAACATCTTCTACCGTACCCGTTAATAGTGTCACTGTATTTTGTCCTGTTGTTAAATCATTACAAGCCAGTGCATAAGAACCATCTTCAAAATGAGTTAACGCCGCTAAGAAGTTGTTTTCTTTCTCATCAATTGTGCGCCCTTCCATCATCGTTCCTGGCGTAATCAATTGAACAACTTCACGTCTTACAACACCTTTTGCTGTTTTGGGATCTTCTACTTGTTCACAAACCGCAACCTTATATCCTTTTTCAACAAGCTGTTCAATATAGTTTTTTGCTGCATGATATGGGACACCACACATCGGTATACGATCACTACTCCCACCATCTCGGCTTGTCAATGTAATTTCAAGCTCATGCGCTGCCTTTATAGCATCCTCAAAGAACATTTCATAAAAATCTCCTAAACGGAAAAATAAAAAGGCATCTTGATAATCTGCCTTGACCTTTAAATATTGTTGTATCATCGGGGTGTACTGTGCCATTTGTTTCCTCCATACTTCATAAAAATGTGCTATATTTATATGCCGCACTTCACGGACAATTTCCTCTCCACTTATAGGAGTCTCTCTTCATTATAGCACATTTTCAATACAAAATAGTTCCATCCAGTATGACTAATACTATGTAAAAAGCTAGGAAGAAATTCTCCCTAGCTTTCTATTATTCTTCTTCTGCATCTACAATAAAGTTTGGATCTAACTCTTCAAATTCATCATCATCTACTTCAAAGCTATCCTCATCCTCTGGACATCCATCTGGATTTACATTTACACAAATTTTCGTTTCACCGACAACTTCTGTTACAAATTCACGCTCTACCGTTACAACAATTTTGTTATCATTTGGTGAAACAATTGCTTCTAAACAATTTGGATGTTGAATAACGCGGGCAATAATTTCTAAATCTTCACCTGAAAAATTTTTGTCACGATATCCAATATTGATTTCATCCGTGTAACTAACACGTTCTGTTACAACTTCTGTTTTTGTGTTTTCATCAAATGAGTACCACGTATTCACATCGTAGTATCCTTCAATTTCTACAGCCTTCCCATTCTTTCTTGCTTCATATGTGTGATTAATTACCCAACATCCGAGAATACTTGTCGGCTCATGATTTGATTCACATGTATGCGTTGACTTTGTATACTTACGTCCTTTGCCCACTACTGCCTTTGTAATAATCTCTCTAAATTCGGACATTCGGAACCCTCCTCAATCAATATTCACTTAATCATATGCGTGACAATAGCGGAATGTGTCATTCTTTTTTTGACAAAAGACTATAGAGCAAAATAAAAACAAAAAAGAGATGTCCATAAGACATCTCCCTTAACAATCACAATTCCCTTTTTTACTCTCTACTTCAGCACCCGTTTCACCTTTTAACACATTGCCACCAGTTGAAATTAAAATTTCATCCGTTACGTTATTAGAAATGGTACTTGCTACAAGCTGCAGTAAATCATTTACATATGTTTGTGAAGATTTAAATTCCTGTACAACCGGAATGCTATCAAGTTTATCTTGCAGAGCATCTATTTCCGCTTCTACTTTTTTCAATGCTTCCCATTTTCCATAATGCTGTAAGTTTACGGCTTGTTTTTGCAGCGCTTTAATTTCATCAATTGCACGTTTTACATTTTCATTTTTATGAATTTGCGCTTCCGCACGTTTAAAGAAATCCACTTCTTCTGTTTCAGAAATCATTTTCGCTAATTCTTTCGCTTGCTCAACAATTTCATCTTTTGTATAAACTTTCATCTATTATTTCACCTCGAGTGGCTCCTCAACCAATTCCCCGTTTAGAGACCAAGTTTTTGCTTCCGTTACTTTTACTTTTACAAGCTGACCGATTGCATATTTTGGAGCTACGAAGTTTACAAGTTTATTGGTACGCGTATAGCCTGCAAGCACGTCGGGATTATTCTTACTTTCTCCATCAACTAGTACTTCAACGATTTGGCCTTTATATCGTTTATTCTTTTCCATAGAATATTCATTAACCAATGCATTTAACCGTTGTAAACGCTCTTTTTTCACTTCCATCGGTACATTATCCTTCATTTTTGCAGCAGGTGTACCTTCACGTGGAGAATAAATAAATGTAAATGCACTATCAAACCCTACTTCGCGATATAACGACATCGTTTCTTCAAACTGCTCGTCTGTTTCATTTGGGAAACCAACGATAATATCAGTTGTTAATACTGCATTCGGAATCGCTTCTTTAATTTTACGTACAAGTTCTAAATAGTGTTCCCGTGAATATTTACGTGCCATAATTTTCAACATATCTGTACTTCCAGATTGCACCGGTAAGTGGATATGTTCAACTAAATTACCGCCTTTTCCAAGTACTTCAATTAAGTGATCATCGAAATCACGTGGGTGACTTGTCGTAAAGCGAACACGTGCTATATCAATCTTACGAAGTTCATCCATTAAATCGCCAAGACCATATTCTAAATCTTCAAAGTCTTTACCGTATGCGTTTACGTTCTGACCAAGCAACGTAATTTCTTTATATCCATTTGCCGCTAAATGACGAATTTCATTAATAATATCTTCTGGGCGGCGACTACGTTCTTTACCACGTGTATATGGTACTATGCAATATGTACAGAATTTGTCGCATCCATACATAATATTTACCCATGCTTTAATATCACCACGACGTACTTTCGGAAGGTTTTCAATTACATCTCCTTCTTTAGACCATACTTCAACAACTGTCGCTTTTGAGAACATCGCATCTTTTAAAATGTACGGCAAACGATGAATATTATGTGTACCAAATACCATATCTACATGCTGGTTTTTTTGCATAATTTTATTTACAACAGATTCTTCTTGAGACATACAACCACACACACCAATTAAAAGATCTGGGTTTCTTTGTTTTAATGGTTTTAAATGACCAAGTTCACCAAATACTTTATTCTCAGCGTTTTCACGAATGGCACAAGTATTTAATAGAATCACATCTGCATCTTCTGTCGAAAATGTTGGTTCATATCCAAGTGTTGTAAAAATACCAGCCATTACTTCTGTATCATGTTCATTCATTTGACATCCATAAGTACGGATATAAAACTTTCTTCCGGCACCAAAGTTACGAAACTCTTCTGGCAAACCAAAATCACGTTCAATTTTAACTTCTTCTTTTCCGCGTTTTTTCGCATCTTTTAAAGAAGGCGGCTGATATACACTTTCAAAGTATTTACTGTAATCTTTTTCTCCTTTTTTCATAGAAGAATTGGCTTGTTGACTTGCTAATCGTTGTTGCTCGTTCATAGGTAATCTCCTTTCAACCTTAACTATACACACTCTGTAGTCCATTCTAATGACAATCAGACCCATCTTAAAGATTAGGATAGTTTGAGAGATAACTTGCCCCTTTGAAACTCGAGTAATCGATCTAACCATCCGTAAGAATGGAGTCTTCCCGACACCAATAGACATTCCCTTTTTTGTTGTTTTAACCTTGTCCTTTTAAATAACATGTTATTTTATTCCTATACACACTATCATAGTATAAAGTGTTTAGCCAAATTTAACAACAAAGAGACAGTATCATACCCACGTACTACAGCGCACAAACCAATTTTTTCTGACAAGACAATACACTATCATTTTATCATTCTGAATTTTCCGAGTAAACAAAATGTATTAAAAAGTTAACTCATTTTGTTTACTCACCATGTAAATAAAAAAGCTGCCATTAAGCAGCTTTTTTATTATGATTACATAAATTCAGCAACGAGTTCATCAAACATTTTTTGATCCATTTGTAAATCAGCTTGCACTAAAGGCTTTTCACTATATCCCTTTACAAGTTCTTGGTAAGAAGGCTGCTCTGTATTTTGATAAATTAAGCCTGTTACTAAACCTTTGTTTTCCATTAATGTTTGCATAGCAATCATACGATTAGATGGATCGTATCCTTCGACTGTGCTTAATTTTGTTAAATTCTCTTTAAACCAGTCATACGTATTTACTTTATTATAAGTTACACATGGGCTAAATACATTAATTAAAGAGAATCCTTTATGCTGAATACCAGCTTCGATAAGCTGCGTTAATTCTTTTAAGTCACTAGAGAAGCTTTGTGCCACAAAAGTTGCACCAGCTGTTAACGCCATTTCCATTACAGATAACGCTGGTTCAATTGAACCTTGCGGTGTACTTTTCGTTTTAAATCCCGCTTCGCTACGTGGTGAAGTTTGACCTTTTGTTAAACCGTAAATTTGGTTATCCATAACGATGTACGTAATGTCAATGTTACGACGAATCGAATGAATCGTATGTCCCATACCGATTGCAAAGCCATCTCCATCACCACCAGATGCGATAACTGTTAAATCACGGTTTGCCATTTTCACACCTTGTGCAATTGGAAGTGCACGCCCATGAATACTATGAACACCATATGAATTAATATAACCTGAAATACGACCTGAACAGCCAATTCCAGAAATAACAGCTAATTCATCTGGGTTTAAACCAACGTTAGCTGCTGCACGTTGAATCGCAGCTTGCACCGAGAAGTCTCCGCAACCTGGACACCAGTTTGGTTTTACACTGTTCCGAAAGTCCTTAAATGTTGCCATTTAATACAACCCCTTTTTTGCATTCGTTGTAAATTTCTTTTGGTAGGAATGGATTCCCGTCATATTTTAACAGACTAGAAATTTTCTCACCAATCCCAAGATTCATTTTCATAATGTTAGCAAGCTGACCAGTTGCATTGTTTTCTACTACAACAACGCGTTTTGCATCCTTTACAAGTGGAAGAATTTCATCAGTTGGGAACGGATGAATTAAACGAACATGAGCATGATTTACTTTTAATCCTTCTTGCTCTAAACGCTCCATTGCTTCTTCAATTGCACCACGAGTAGAGTTAAAGCCAACTAACAATACATCAGCTTCATCATACTTAGCATTTTTGTAAACAGGGGTATTAAACTTTAAATTCTCCATTTTACGGAAACGTTTGTCCATTTGTGCTTTACGATTCAGTGCTGATTCAGATGGTTTACCAGTTTCATCATGTTCTACACCTGTCACATGGTGAACACCATTTTTCATACCAGGTAAAACACGTGGTGAAACACCATCTTCTGTCACTTCATAACGTTTAAAGTAAGCTTTATTTTCACGATCTGGTAACTCTGCCTGTAAATCAAGCTTACCGCGGCGAATTTCTACTCTGTCTAACTTCAATGGTTCTACTGTTTGCTTTCCTAAAGAAAGCTGTAAATCTGTTAAGAAAATAACAGGAACTTGATATTCTTCCGCTAGGTTAAATGCTTCTACGATATCATAGAACGCTTCTTCAACAGTACTTGGCGCCATTACGATTTTTGGAATTTCACCGTGTGTCCCGTAAATCATCGCCATTAAATCAGATTGCTCTTGCTTTGTTGGTAAACCAGTACTTGGACCACCACGCTGTGTATCAACGATTACAAGTGGTGTTTCTGTAATACCAGCTAAACCAATTGATTCCATCATTAAAGATAAACCAGGTCCTGCTGATGCTGTTAGGGTACGTACACCCGCATAGTTCGCACCAATTGCCATTGTACAAGCAGCAATCTCATCCTCTGTTTGGATGACTGTTCCGCCTACTTTTGGCAATTTTTTAATTAAGTATTCCATAATTTCAGAGGCAGGTGTAATTGGATATGCTGACATAAAGCGCGCTCCACCAGCTACTGCGCCAAATGCAATTGCATCGTTACCGATCATAAACATACGTTTTTGACCATCAGCTTTTTCAAGCTGCATCATATTCACTTTCTCACCAAGTAATTCTTTCATATATTGAGAGCCGCGTTTGATTGCTTCCATATTCTTTTTAACGACTTGCTCTCCCTTGCGACCGAAAATTTCTTCAACAACTTCTAAATATACAGTTTCATCTAACCCTAATACTGCACTAGATGCCCCAACGGCAACCATGTTTTTCATTAATGATGTCCCTAATTCAGAGGCAATATCTGTAAACGGTATTGCATATAGATTTACATCTGAACTTTCTGGTATAGTTGGATTAAATTTTGCATCTGCAACAACAATTCCACCTGGTCGTAGTTCGTGGAAGTTAAAATCAATTGTTTCTTGATCAAAAGCAATTAAAATATCTAAATCATCTGATATTGCGCGTACTTCAGTTGTACTTACGCGAATTTTATTATTTGTATGACCACCCTTAATTCGTGATGAAAAGTGGCGGTAACCGTATAGGTAATACCCTAAGCGGTTTAATGCAATACAGAAGATTTCTCCTGTACTTTCAATTCCTTCACCTTGTTGTCCTCCAACTTTCCATGAAAGTTGACTAATCATCTCCTACACCCCTTTTGGCTGCATTCATTGTAGTGTATTTTTTTACAGTAATAGTGTAGCACTTTTTATGCAAAGAAACTACAATGGACACAAATTATACCTCTTCAGACTTCCCTGAATGTTTTGCATAATCTTAATTCGTCTACAATTCTAGCCTTACAATGAAAAAAATGCAATAATTTGGCCTGAATTTCATTAGAATTTTTTAATTTTTCTAACTTTTTATTTTCAAATAAAAAAACAATAAAAAATAAGAAACTAGAAAGAAATATGATTAATGAAATTATCATATAAAAAGCTTTGAACATTTGTTTCACTGTATCGCTTACTCAGTTCATTGATTACATATTCATAACGCCGATACGCTTCCACACCGACAACCATTTCTGTGATACCATCAAAATCCGAACCAAATCCTATATTGCGCTCTCCTCCGAGCGAACAAATGCGCTCCACATGCCGTAATATGTCATCCATATAAGCAGGCCTATGGTTGGTTAAAAACTCTGGAACGAACGTTACACCAATTACACCATCTTTTTGAATAAGTGCTTGTACTTGTTCATCTTTCAGATTACGCGGGTGCTGACAAAGCCCATAACAATTTGAATGTGATGCAATTGGATATTGAGCAATTTCCATCACATCCCAAAAACCTTTTTCATTTAAGTGAGACACATCTGTCCATAAACGAAACGAATTCAGCTCTTCTACAACCTTCTTACCAAACGCAGTAAGTCCCGCTCCTCTTGTTTCCAGTGCTCCATCAGCTAATAAATTCGCATGATTCCACGTGAGTCCCATAGATCGGACTCCTAAACGATAGAGCGTGCGCAATTTCATCATTTCTTTTCCAATTGCTTCGCCGCCTTCTAATGTTAAAATCGCGCCAATTTCATTTGATTCTAACTGCGTTATATCTTTTTTTGTCTGAATCAATTTCATGTTTGGTAACGATAAAATCTGCTTATAAAATATATCTATCATAGCTAACGTAGCTTCAAAACGTTGTTCATATGGTACGATTTCAGGTACATATATCGCAAAGCATTGTACGCTTCCTTTTCTTTGCTCCAATTGTTCAAATGTAATATGTAAAGACGGATCATTTTGAAAATTCTTCTTTCCTTTTGCACTCCATAGTTGCCATAGTACATCACAGTGCGCATCAAACACTTTCACTTTCATTTCCCCTTCCCCATAAAAACAACCTGTTTGCATAAAAGCAAACAGGTTGTTCAAACTTAACGAGGTTCTACAATTAATTTTATTGCTGTACGTTCTTCACCATCAATCATAATGTCTGTAAAAGCTGGGATACAAATCAAATCCAAACCACTAGGCGCTACAAACCCTCTTGCAATTGCTACTGCCTTCACAGCTTGATTTAATGCACCTGCGCCAATAGCTTGGATTTCTGCTGTTCCGCGTTCGCGAATAACTCCAGCAAGTGCACCGGCTACAGAGTTAGGGACCGAAGTTGCTTTAACTTTTAATATTTCCATTCCTCGTTTCCTCCTCGTTTCTTTAAAAAGTATTAGCGATTGATTTCACTTTAACTTATATTCACGAGGGGAGACATGTATTCCTGCTAAATTTCTGTAATTTTTCTAAAAAATTAAAATATAATGTTTTTTCTAACTTTTAAATGATCTTATTCGAAAAATGGCTGATCATCATTGATTAAAATACGTTCAATTTTTTTTGCTTTTCCTGTATTTGGATCCACATCAATTAATACTGCACTTAGTTGCGTTCTTCCATTTGTTACTTCAAAACGTACAGGTAAATTCGTTAAAAATTTCTTCAGTACAGCTTCACGATCCATACCTAAAATCCCATCATACGGACCAGTCATTCCAACATCTGTAATATAAGCTGTTCCGCTTGGCAAAATACGATTATCTGCTGTTGGAACATGCGTATGTGTCCCTACGACTGCCGTAGCACGTCCATCTACGTACCAACCAAGCGCCTGTTTTTCACTTGTTGTCTCAGCATGAAAATCAATAAAGATAATATTTGTACGTTTTTTCGCAATGTTAATTAATTCATCTACTTTTCGGAACGGGCAATCAATTGGCGGAAGGAACGTACGTCCTTGTAAATTAATTACCGCTACTTCGGTACCGTTACAATTTACAAAAATAAGTCCTTTTCCCGGTGTTCCCTCTGGGAAATTGGCTGGTCTTGCAAGATATTTTGCATCATCAATAAACTCAAACACTTCACGGTTATCCCAAGCATGATTCCCAAGCGTAACTGCTTGTGCACCACACTCTAAAAAGTTTCGGTAAATTTTCTCTGTAATACCACGGCCACCTGCAGCATTTTCTCCATTAATAATTGTTACAGTAGGCGTATATTTTTTCTTTAACGCCGGTACGTATTGTTGAATCATACCTCTTCCAGGGGATCCTACTACATCTCCAACAAATAAAATTCTCATATGTCTTACCCTTTCTATGTACTACTTATTTTATTACTCACTAATAAGAAAAACAAACTGCTCATTAAAACTCTTCTTCCATTCTAGCCAACTAGAATGGAAATCGAATAAAGTGATTTGCAAACGATTTATTTTATATTTCCCAATCCCAACACAAAAAAATAAAGTGGTGTTTCACCACTTTATTTTGCGTATTCCACTGCACGTGTTTCACGAATAACTGTTACTTTAATATGTCCTGGATAATCCAGTTCATTTTCAATACGTTTTCGAATATCACGCGCTAAACGATGGGCTTCTAAATCATCGATTGTATCCGGTTTTACCAAGATGCGAACTTCACGTCCTGCTTGAATTGCAAAAGATTTTTCTACTCCTTCATAGGATTCTGAAATCTCTTCTAACTTTTCAAGACGACGAATATAGTTTTCAAGCGTTTCACTACGAGCTCCTGGTCTTGCAGCTGATAACGCATCCGCTGCTGCAACTAAAACTGCAATGATGGAAGTTGGTTCTGTATCACCATGGTGAGATGCGATACTATTAATAACAACCGGATGCTCTTTATATTTCGTTGCGAGTTCAACACCAATTTCAACGTGACTACCTTCTACTTCATGGTCAATTGCTTTTCCGATATCATGCAATAGACCTGCACGTCTTGCTAGTTTTTCATCCTCGCCAAGCTCCGCTGCCATAAGTCCTGTTAAGTACGCTACTTCCATAGAGTGTTTCAACACATTTTGTCCATAACTTGTACGGTATTTCAAACGACCTAAGATTTTAATTAAATCTGGATGTAATCCGTGGACACCTACTTCAAATGTTGTTTGTTCCCCAACTTCGCGAATATACTCATCCACTTCACGTCTCGATTTTTCGACCATTTCCTCAATACGTGCTGGGTGAATACGTCCATCCTGTACGAGCTTATCAAGAGCGATACGAGCTGTTTCACGACGAATTGGATCGAACCCTGATAGGATTACCGCTTCTGGCGTATCATCAATAATAAGGTCAATACCTGTTAACGTTTCTAACGTACGAATATTACGACCTTCACGCCCGATAATACGTCCCTTCATTTCGTCATTTGGAAGATTTACAACCGAAACGGTTGTTTCAGCAACATGATCAGCTGCACATCTTTGCATTGCAAGAGATAAAATCTCTTTTGCTTTCTTATCCGCCTCTTCTTTCGCACGAACTTCACTTTCTTTTACCATAACGGCAATTTCATGAGAAATTTCACTTTCCACTTTCCCTAAAATGATTGCTTTCGCTTGTTCGCGTGTCAGATTGGAAATGCGCTCTAATTCCGTTTGTTGCTTTTGAACTAACTCTCCCACTTTGCTTTCCAACTCTTCAATCTGTTGTTGTCTCGCTACAAGAGATTCCTCTTTCTTTTCTAACATCTGCTCACGTTTATCGAGCGTCTCGTCTTTACGATCAAGGTTCTCTTCTTTTTGCATTAAACGATTTTCTTGTTTTTGTAATTCGCTTCTACGATCACGAATTTCTAATTCAGCTTCTGTACGAAGTGTATGAATTTCATCCTTTGCTTCTAAAAGCGCTTCCTTCTTAAGTGCCTCTGCTTCACGATTTGCATCTTCTAAAATGCGTCTCGCTTCGTTTGCTGCACCATTAATCTTCGCTTCTGCAATAGACTTTCGAACAAAAAAGCCAACAACTGCACCGACTGTTGCAAGCAAAATGGAGATGAGTATCCAAATTAATGTACTACTACTCATGATTTCACCTCCCCTTGCCATGAATGAAAAAAGACTGTCGGCATGTACATTAATTTGCAACGTACAGCAAAGACCGTCGCCCCGCTTTTTAAGGGACTTTCTTCATTTCACAATTAAAATGTCATATTATTATTTCGAAAAGGTATAGAACCTACTCCGAATGTTACTTCTCTTCTAGAGAAGAGTGTATCGTATATAAGAAAAAATATACATTCTCATTGTATCTATCGCAATTTTCATTGTCAAGCGTTGTCTACTTTTACTTTCTTTACCTTTGTCATATAAATCTCCTTTTAACGAAAAAAGTTTATATTCACCAAAGATGACACCCCTTACCTAATCAGTTTTAACAAGAGAGAACGCTTGAATGAAAGGCCTTGCTACATATTATTGTGAAATAAAAAATAAAAGACACGAAATCGTGTCTTTTGTTAATCTAGAATAGCACCTTCTTCTAAGTTTCCAGAATCTTCACCAATACCATGATGTTCACGAATAAAGAATGCAATTTCATCTCTTAATTCTGGATTTTCTTTTAAGAATTGTTTTGCATTTTCGCGCCCTTGTCCTAAACGTTCTTCATTATAAGAATACCAAGCACCACTTTTTTGAACGATATCAAGTTCAGAAGCCATATCTAAAATTTCGCCTTCTCTTGAAATCCCTTCTCCGTACATAATATCAACTTCAGCAACACGGAAAGGAGGTGCTACTTTATTTTTCACTACTTTTATTTTTGTTTTGTTACCAACAATATCATTACCTTGCTTTAATTGCTCAGCGCGACGCACTTCAAGACGAACTGTTGAATAGAATTTCAACGCACGACCACCTGGAGTTGTTTCTGGGTTCCCGAACATAACCCCAACTTTTTCACGAATTTGGTTAATAAAGATTGCAATTGTTTTTGATTTGTTAATCGCACCGGAAAGCTTACGAAGTGCTTGTGACATTAGACGTGCTTGTAAACCGACGTGAGAGTCACCCATTTCTCCTTCGATTTCCGCTTTTGGTACAAGAGCCGCTACAGAGTCAATTACGATAATATCAATTGCACCGCTTCGTACTAAAGCTTCTGCAATTTCTAAACCTTGTTCTCCTGTATCAGGCTGTGATAATAGTAACTCATCAATATTAACACCCAATTTTTGTGCATATACAGGATCCATCGCATGTTCTGCATCAATAAATGCTGCTTGTCCACCTTGACGTTGCACTTCTGCAATCGCATGTAAGGAAACCGTTGTTTTACCTGAGCTTTCAGGTCCATAGATTTCGATAACACGTCCGCGCGGGTAACCACCAACACCTAAAGCTACATCAAGTGCTAATGAACCACTTGGAATTGTAGAAATTCTACGTTCTGCCTGTTCTCCTAATTTCATAATGGAGCCTTTACCAAATTGCTTCTCTATTTGTTTTAACGCCATATCTAATGCCGCTTGACGATCACTCATTCAAAATTCCTCCTTAACTGAATTGCTAATCTTATTATACCTATTTTCATATCAATTTGCCAACAAAAAACGAACGTTTATTCGTTTTTTTGTTTTCCATGGAAAAAGTTTCATTTTTCATCACAAAAAAACTAGAAGAAACTCACATCTCTTCTAGTTTTTTGTATAAATGATAAAATCCATATTTCACAGAGCGTTCCCGAATTTGCTGACGACTTCCACTTAATTTAAGAGGAAAAACAAACGTTGGTTCATTCTTTATCGCTAAACCTACAAAAACAGTACCAGGCTCTTTATTTTCCGAAGCACCCGGTCCTGCCACTCCAGTAAAGCTAATCCCAATATCTGCCTTCAATAGTGTCTTTACATTTTCAGCAAGATAACGAGCACATTGTTCGCTAACAGCACCGACTGTTTGTAAGGTTTCTTCAGGCACTTGTAAAACATGTTGTTTCACTTCGTTATGATAGCAAATCACGCCGCCTTTAAAAACAGAAGATACGCCGGCATTTTCTGTTACTTGATTTCCAAACAGACCGCCTGTTAAACTTTCTGCACACGCTAAAGTTAAAGCTTTTTTCTTCAATAAATCAATCGCTTTATTATGAAGAAAATCTTGATTATATCCGTAGAAAAACTCCCCTACTCGTTCTAAAATCAAATCTTCTATATGTTGAATTAACACTTCCGCATACTTTACATCATGGTGTTTAGCAGTCAAACGAAGCGTTACTTCTCCATCTGAAGCTAGCGGAGCAATTGTTGGATTCGTTTGACCATCAATTAAGTCTTGAACTTTCACTTCCAGTTGGGATTCTCCAATGCCGAAAAAACGAAGAACACGGGAATATATATGCTCTTCAGTTGTAAGGTTACGTAAAAACGGCTCTACGTAGCTTGTATACATCGGTTTCATTTCTTTTGGCGGGCCCGGTAATAAAATATAAATCTTCTGGTTCTTAGCTAGCCCCATACCCGGTGCCATACCATGATCATTTGCAAATACAGTCGATCCCTTCAAAACAAGTGCTTGTTTCTTATTATTTTCTGTGAATTCGCGTCCTGTACGTTTAAAATACTCGCCAATTGACGTTAAAGCCTCTTCATCATAAACAAGTTCTTCTTGTAAGGTTGAAGCAATTGTTTCTTTCGTTAAATCATCTTTTGTCGGTCCTAATCCACCAGTAAAAATAAGTATATCTGCACGCTTCTCAGCAATTTGAATTGCTTCTTGTAAACGATGATTATTATCACCTACAACTGTATGATAATACACATTAATTCCGATGGAAGCTAACTTTTCAGATAAAAACTTCGCATTTGTATTTGTAATTTGCCCGAGTAACAATTCTGTTCCAACCGCAATAATTTCGGCATTCATTCCGATTCCCCCATAAGCTGTTATTTTGAATTTACAAAAGCAGCTCTATTTTTCCAGAAATAGTCCCAGCCAGAAATAACCGTAAAGATAAGTGCAATCCATATGAAAATATCCGCAACCGGAATATAGATTAAATTTAACGGTACATCATGTAATAAATATGCTGAAATCGCGATAATTTGTGTCCATGTTTTAATTTTCCCTAACATATTCGCCGCAACAACCTCACCAGTTCCAGCCAATATAAGACGTAATCCTGTTACAGCAAACTCACGGCTAATGATTACAATAACGATCCAAGATGGAACATATTGCATTTCTACTAATGTAATAAGCGCTGCTGAAACAAGTAACTTATCAGCTAATGGATCAAGAAACTTACCTAGATTCGTCACGAGATTATACTTTCTTGCATAATGTCCATCAATCCAATCTGTAGCTGAAGCAACAATGAAAACTATCGCTCCTACTAAATGTTGAATTGGTAACTCTACATTTCCAACTGTATATGTTCCCCAGTTAAAAGGAGCTAACATAATTACTAAAAAAATTGGAATTAAGCAGATTCGAGATATTGTAATTTTATTTGGTAAATTCACAGCTATTCCTCCATCATGTCAAAAACATTTGTTCATTGGAAAAAAGTCATCGAAGCGATGACTGTTATTGTGCAGGTTGTCCTACCCCTAGATTTTTAATCACTAATCTTTGGTGATATTCCTTTTCTGGATCTAGTGGGAAAGCAACAACTTGGCCATTCAGTTTAATTTCAACATTCGGTGCACTTCCAATGTTGAGAAGTACTTCTTTTGCTGTTGTTAAATCATGTTTTTCTGTTTGACCTTCTTGAAGTGTACCATTAAAAACGACATTTCCACCTTCATTTTTAATGTCTACATAACTTGCACCCTTCGCTGTAATTTCTAACTCCAGTGCTTTATTATTATGAATTTCCAAAGTAGATACCTTACCACTTGTTCCAACAAGCTTCACTTCTTCTTGTCCAGCAGGTGGCTGTTGTGCTGGTGGTTCTTCTTTCTTTGGCTCTTCTTTTTTAGGTTCTTCTTTTTTAGGTTCTTCTGCTTTTACTTCTTCTTTCTTTTCATCAAGCGGAGAATTTTTCGCCTTCTGTACTTCTATTTGTTCACTTTTCGTTTGTTTTACTTGTCCTTCATCTTTTCCAATTAACCATTGGAAAACAAACCACACAGCTACCCCTACTGCAATTACCAATAATGCAATCAATATTTTAGACATATGATCTGCTATTGGAAGCGATGCTGCTTTTTGCATAGTTTCTTGTGTTTTTTGACCTTTTGATATTTGCGGTACATCATGAGATTCAGATTGTGGTACTACGCTTTGATACTCTACAATCAACTCTTCTCCGTTCAGACCAACCGCGTCCGCATATTGTTTAATAAATGCACGTGCATAAAATGCACCAGGCAATATACTATAATCGCCCTCTTCAATTGTTACTAAATACCGTTTTTGAATTTTCGTTACCTCATGTAGCTGATCAATAGATAAGCCTTTCGCTTCTCTTGCTTCCTTCAGCTTTTGTCCTAATTCCGTCACTACTAACACCTCAATATTTCTTTAAAAGTCAAACATAGAGAAATTATTTTGCGCTCCTTGCTCAATTTCATCTACTAAATTATATTGAATTTCTTCATCATAATCGTTACGCAATTCAATAATATAATCAAAATCATCAAGTGTATATTCTGATTGACTCACAAATACATCTGGATGTTCGACAACTTTAGTTGCGGGTAATCTCATAATTTCACGAACGAGTTGCCAATGCCTTTCATTCGCACGCTTTGTTGAAACAATGCCATCTAATATAAAAATATTATCGTCACTATACTCATCTTCAATCAGTTGACTGCGTACAGTTTGTTTAATAAGAGTAGACGAAACAAATAGCCAACGCTTATTTGCACAAACACTTGCAGCAACGATAGATTCCGTTTTTCCAACGCGAGGCATTCCTCTTATTCCGATGAGTTTATGCCCTTCTTTTTTCATTAGTTCCGCCATAAAATCAACGAGTAAACCCAATTCATCACGAACAAAACGAAATGTTTTCTTATCATCTGCGTCTCGCTGTATGTATCTACCGTGCCTAACTGCCAACCTATCTCTGAGCTTTGGCGGACGATATTTCGTTACAGTTATATTATCCATCGTATTCAAAATTGATTCAAGTCTAGAGATTTGCTCTTGGCTATCACACATAAGCAACAACCCGCGCCGAGCGTTGTCTACACCATTAATTGTGACAATATTAATACCAAGCATACCGATTAACGAAGAAACGTCACCAAGCAAGCCAGGTCGGTTTTTATGTATTTCATATTCAAAATACCATTCAATCATCAAATGTCACTCCCCCTGCTTACTTTACACCTACGTACTATATTATATGATTTTACGTTAATAGGGAAGATAAATGTATAATGAATCACGGTATTTTCAATACCTAAAAAAAAGAGAGGATTTTCTCCTCTCTTTTTTACTTATGTTGTACAAACTTTACCATTAAGTTAGCAATCATGTGTTGTTCTTGTTCATCAGCCACTTTCCAAAGCTCAGCTAATAATTTTTCTTGATCATTTCGCGCCTCTACTTCATTTGCCAAATAATCACCTACACGGAATGCCATATCTGAAACTGCACCACCATCAAGCCCTTTTCCTTGTGCCTGTTCTAAACGTTCTCCTAAAAAGCTTTTCCACTGGTCAAAATTCTCTAATACTGACATGTTTAAGCACCTCACTATTAAGTAATAGAATCATACTTAATTTGTACAATTTCTCACTTTTTATGTACATATTTTTATTTTAACAATGCCAGCCACCGTTTACTCCAATAATTTGCCCTGTTATATAGGAAGCCCCTGGTGATACAAGGAAAGAAACAGTTTTGGCGACTTCCTCTGGAAATCCAATCCTTCCAGCTGGAATCTCTTCTGCGATCTCTTTCTTGTCCTCTTCTGAAAACACACTTAACATTTCCGTCTCTATGGCCCCTGGTGCCACTGCATTTACACGTATACCACTTAGCGCAACCTCTTTTGCGAGCGCCTTTACATAAGAGTTTTGTGCACCTTTTACCATAGAATACAGCACCTCACAAGACGCTCCTACTTGTCCCCATATAGATGAAATAACAACGATATTTCCACTTCGCAGGCGGATCATCGATGGAAGCGCAAGTGAAAGAAGGTTATAAACACTCTTCACCTGCAATTCCACCATCTCATTCAATTGCTCATTTGTCACATCTGTCGCCAAACCAAATATACTTTTTCCAGCTGCATACACAATAACATCAATCGGATAATGAATTTGCGCCCAGAGCTTTTGCACGCCATCTACCGCTGCTAAATTCGCTTGAACTGGAATAATTGCACCAAGTTGCTGTTCTAATTTTTTTATTTTCTCTTCACTTTTGTTGTAATGGACATACACCGTATAACCATCTTCAACTAATTGTTTCGAAATTGCAGAGCCAATTCCTCCGCTTCCTCCAGTCACTAATGCAAACTTTGTCATATGTATCCTCTCTTATCTTTCCTCTACAGAGAAACTCTTTCAAAACACTAGTCTTATCATGTATTCACAAACAAATAATACCCCCACCTTACAATTCAGCAATAGCCAAAAGGTTAGGTGGGGGATAAACTGTCCGTAAAGTTCTAAATCGTAAGGCTTAAGCCCCACTTATTCATGTTTCATTTTATTTCTTCGGCAAGACTTGGCAAATACTCATTCTTTCTTCAGATAAAAATACTTTGGCTGCTTCTTGTAAATCTTGAACAGTTAATCCCTCTAAAACGGACAGAGCATCAAACAAACTAGATTCATTAAACGCATACCTTGTGAATTGATTTGCAATATATTCAGGTGAGTTAAGCGATCGTAAAAAGCCGCCAATTTTCTTTTTCTTTACACGCTCTAACGCATTCTCATCTAATTCATTATAATTAGTCTGTAGTAAAACACCTTTTAAACGTTCAGCTAGCTCATCAGGTTGCTTCGTATCACCACCAACCATCGCAAAACCAAAGTTACCTTCTTCTGTATAATCATAAGAGAATGAGTCATCAATAAGTCCTTCATTATATAAAGACTCATAATGAACTGATCCTTTCCCAAATAAATAATCTAAAAGTAATGTAAGCGCGATCTCTTGTTTTAAAAGCTCTTGCCCTTTTTCTTTAAGCCCAGTCGCCTTTATGCCTATTAAACATTTTGGTGTTTGAACAGGCATAGAAATAATTTTTTTCTTTTCATTTACTGATTCTGGTTCATCTTCAAACGAACGTACGATTTCTGGTTGATTTTTATAATCTTTTTTCGCCTGATTTTCACGTACTAAGTTCATTGTTTTTTCTGGGTCAATTGCTCCTACAACAAATAACAACATATTGCTAGGATGATAAAATGTCTCGTAGCACTCATACAATAAGTCTTTTGTAATTTTACTAATAGACTCAATTGTTCCTGCAATATCAATTTTAATTGGGTGTTTGACAAATAAGCTATCGATTAAGCCAAAATACAAACGCCAATCCGGGTTATCTTGATACATTTGAATCTCTTGACCAATAATTCCCTTTTCCTTTTCAACTGTTTTTTCAGAGAAATAAGGTTCCTGAACAAAATTTAATAATGTATTTAAATTTTGTTCTACATTTGATGTACATGAAAACAAGTACGCTGTTCTCGTAAATGATGTAAACGCATTCGCAGAAGCACCTTGTTTACTAAACAACTGAAACGCATCATGATCTTCTTTTTCAAACAATTTGTGCTCAAGAAAATGAGCAATCCCATCTGGCACTCGAACCATTTCTTCTTTTCCAAGTGGAACAAACGTGTTATCAATGGAACCATATTTTGTTGTAAACGTCGCAAAAGTTTTATTAAATCCTTGCTTCGGCAATATATATACATCTAACCCATTTGGAAGCTTTTCATAATAAAGTGTTTCTTTTAATTGTTCATAAGAAATTTTCTCCATCTATTCTCCCTCCGTTCCGTGTAAAAAGTAAATCGTATCTAGCTCAATATTATTGGCAACCTTTACAATTTTCTCTTTTGTAACACGTTCAATTCCAGTTAACCATTCCTCTACTGGACGGGTACGTTCTGCAATGACGCCATGATAAAGCATTTCTACGAAACCACGCGGTGTATCAATTGCCTCTAAAATTTGGTTTTGAATTACACTCTTTGTTTGATGAATTTCTTCTTCAGAAAAGTCACCGTTTTGCATTGCTTTCATTTGCTCTTTAATAATCTCGACTGCTTTTTCATAATTTTTCGCTTCAATTCCCGACATAACAAAGAGAAGACCTTTATGACTTTCAAAACGCGACGCTGCATAATAGGCTAAACTGTTTTTTTCACGTACATTCACAAATAATTTCGAATGTGAGAATCCACCAAATAACCCGTTAAACAGCTGTAGCGCAAAATAATCCTCATCACGGTACGTAATATATGTGCGATATCCGATATTTAATTTACTTTGCTTTAATTCTTGTTTTTCAACAATTTCTTGTTCTTCATTATTTCGCTTATGAAGAATGACATTTTTGTCTTTTGCTGTACGAGGCGTGATTGAAAAGTATTTACCTACTAAGTCAACCGCATCTTCATCTATGTCACCAATGATATATAGATCCATTTCATCTTCCGCTAACACCTTTTGATAATAGCGGTATAAAGTTTCATTTGTAATGGAGGCAACGCGCTCTTTTTGACCATTTGCACTTAAACGATATGGTTCTACTTTACACATTTCTTCTATTAATCGTTCATTCGCATAGCGCATTTTATCATCATATGTAGCTTCAATTCGTTGCACGAGCGCTCTTTTTTCACTTTCTACAATTGATGATAAAAAACCGCTCCCTTCAGTTGCTGGGTGTAATACAATATCAGACAGCATAGACAGTGCTTTTTCAAACAACGGCGGTGCATCTTGTAAATATGTTTCGTTGGCAATATCCACATAAATAGAGATGATATGATCTTCCCCTTTTTTACTTACATCTACCGCCAGAGAAGAACCGTACAACTCCTCTAAATATTGGCGAAGACGAATTACAGATGGCAGTTTTTCTGTTGCACTTTGCAATACATATGGTAATAAAGCACGCTCTGTCACCGTTTCTTCATTTAAAGGTGCTTTAAAGCGAAATACAAATGTATTTGTTTTATATTTATCTGTCGGAATCATATGTACACGTAAACCACCTAGTTCATGCATTTGCTGTTCCATCAGTTTCATTTTATAGCCCTCCTTTACGTATGTAGGAATATTCCTCTTCAATATACAGTTTTTAGAAACGAAAAATCAACTTTTCTCCCTTACATACTTTTCCCTCAAACAGTTTACTAATTAAAAAGAGAAAGTAATTTTCTGTATTAAACATATTCTATGTAAAAAAGCCCGCACTAATGTGCGAGCTTTTTCCATACTTGTAAAACGCTTATCTTTTTCCTTTTTCATACGGTGTTCCAAGTGCCTTTGGAGCTTCTGAACGTCCTACAAAACCAACAAGCGCTAAAATTGTGAACACATATGGTAATATCGCTAAGAAAACACTCGGAATTTCTTTTAATACAGGGATTGTACCACCAGTTACCCCTAGTGATTGTGCAAATCCAAAGAATAAAGCAGCTCCTAGTGCACCAATTGGGTTCCATTTCCCAAAGATCATAGCAGCTAACGCTAAGAAACCTTGTCCCGTAATCGTTGCACCTGAGAAGTTGTTTGAGATTGACAGTGCAAAGGTTGCACCGCCTACTCCAGCAAACATCCCTGAAATACAAACAGTAATATAACGCATTTTATATACATTAATCCCCATTGTATCCGCAGCCATCGGATGTTCACCAACCGCACGAAGACGAAGACCAAACGGTGTTTTATAAATAATATACCAAACAACAAATGCTAAAATAATGGCAATATACGATGTTAATGGTACATTTGAGAAAAAGATTTTTCCAATAACCGGAATATCCGACAGTCCTGGAACATCAATTTTCTCAATACGGTAGTGAATAAAATCAGTTTGTCCTTTACCAAAGATTTTCTTAATCGCAAAAACAGTTAAACCAAGAGATAAAAAGTTAATTGCTACTCCACTAACAACTTGATCCGCACGGAATGTAATCGATGCAACTGCATGAAGAAGTGCAAATAATCCGCTACCAATTGCTGCAAATATAAGTGCAATCCAAGGAGTCATAGCCCCCCAAGTATCCCCCATTAATAGCGTGGTAACAACACCAACAAATGCACCAAATAACATTAATCCTTCCAATGCGATATTTACAACACCAGAACGCTCACTAAATACGCCACCTAACGCTGTAAAGATTAGAGGTGCTGCCGTGTATAACGTACCCGTCACAAGAATGGCTAAAACATCTAGAAAGCTCATTTATTTCCCCTCCTTGCTTATGCGCGTAAGTGTCCAGCGTAAAATATAACTACAAGCAACAAAGAAAATAATACATGCAATAATTACATTAATTAACTCAGATGGTACATCTGCTTCAAAGTTCATTTGCGGCGCTGCACTTTTTAAACCTCCAAATAATAACGCAGCAAGTATAATACCAAATGGATTATTCCCTCCAAGAAGCGCTACTGCAATCCCGTCAAATCCAATTCCGGTAAATGTAGCCATCGCTGTCATACTTTGGAATGTTCCAAGCCCTTCCATCGCGCCACCAATACCAGCAAATGCACCCGCAATTGTCATAGATAACACAACATTACGTGACACTTTCATACCAGCATATTGAGACGCTTGTTGGTTAAACCCAACTGATTTCAATTCATAACCTAAAGTTGTTCTATCTAATAAGAACCACATAAGAATCGTAACAAGAATTGCGACAACAATTCCCCAGTGAAGACGAGAGCCATCTGTTAAAGAAGCTAACCAATCTGAAGCTAATGACGCACTCGGCTGAATATCATATGTTTTGTCATTGCCTTCATGTAAAAAGCGTTTAATGATGTCATATGTAACATATAATGCAATGTAGTTCATCATAATCGTTACAATAACTTCATTAACCTTAAATTTCCCTTTCAAATATCCCGGAATAAATCCCCATAGTCCACCAACTATAGCTGCCACTAAAATAGACAATGGAATATGAAGAAAGGCAGGTAATGATACTGCATAACCAAACCAAACAGCAGCAAGCCAACCAACTAGCAATTGTCCTTCTACCCCGATATTAAATAAACCTGTACGAAACGCAAAAGCTACCGATAACCCCGCAAGAATAAGCGGAATCATTGTACGAAGCGTCTCTCCAATTGCACTGGGACTTCCGAACATACCAGTCCAAAGTGCACTATATCCAACAATTGGATCATACCCACTAACTAACATAACAATGGCACCAACAAGCAACCCAAATATAACGGATAATACAGGAACTAAAATATTAATCGTTCGCTCCGTTAAAAACTTTTTAGCCATTTGTACTCACCTTCGCTTCCCCTGTTCCACCAGCCATTAAAAGACCTAATTGTTTTTCATTTGTTTCTTTTGCATTAACAATCGCGACAATTTTCCCTTCATAAATAACAGCAACGCGGTCACTCACATTTAAAATTTCATCGAGTTCTAAAGAAAGAAGAAGCACCGCTTTTCCTTTATCTCTCTGTTCAATTAATTTCTTATGAATAAATTCAATCGCACCTACATCTAAACCACGTGTCGGCTGCGCTGCGATTAATAAATCTGGATCACGATCTACTTCACGTGCAATAATTGCCTTTTGCTGGTTCCCGCCAGATAATGCACGAGCTACTGTTTGCTCGCTAGGTGTACGTACATCAAACTGCTCAATCAGCTCTTTTGCCTTTTTCGTTATTTTACTAAAATTTAAAATTCCTTTATTTGAAAATGGATTCTTATAATATGTTTGTAAAACAATATTATCTCTAACGGAAAAATCAAGAACGAGTCCATGTTTATGACGGTCTTCTGGAATATGACCGACTCCTTCTTCCGTAATTCGTCTAACAGGCCAGTTTGTGATTTCTTTTCCATTAATTGCAATAGAACCTGACTCAACTTTTCGTAAACCAGTAATTGCCTCTATTAATTCACTTTGTCCATTCCCATCAATCCCTGCAATACCGACGATTTCTCCTGCACGAACAGTTAAGTCAAGGCCTTTTACAGCAGGCAATTGGCGCACATCATGAACAACAAGATTTGCAATAGAAAGTACATCTTCCTTAGGTCTGGCATCTATTTTTTCTGTTTTAAAATTCACTTGACGTCCGACCATTAGTTCTGCAAGTTTATGTTCATCTGTATTTGCAACGTCAACCGTTCCGATTCCTTTTCCTTTACGAATAATCGTACAACGATCACAAACTTCCATAATTTCTTTTAACTTATGTGTAATAAGAATGATAGATTTCCCTTCTCGCACAAGCTTTTTCATAATTTGAATAAGCTCATGAATTTCTTGAGGAGTTAATACTGCCGTCGGTTCATCAAATATTAAAATCTCTGCTCCGCGATACAGCGTTTTTAAAATTTCAACACGTTGCTGCATACCAACTGAAATATCTTCAATTTTCGCATACGGATCTACAGCTAAACCATATTGTTCTGATAATTGTTGAATCTCTTTTGCAGCTTCATCAATAGCAATTTTCCCTTTTCTCTTCGGTTCATTTCCAAGAATAATATTCTCTGTAACTGTAAAATTATGAACAAGCATAAAATGTTGATGAACCATACCAATCCCGAAGTCATTTGCAATATTAGGGTTTGTAATCTTTACAGGATTCCCTTTAATTTTAATTTCTCCTTGTTCTGGCTGATATAATCCAAAAAGAACGTTCATTAACGTTGACTTCCCTGCACCATTTTCTCCGAGTAAAGCATGTATTTCTCCCTGTTTTACTTGCAGCGTAATATTATCGTTCGCTACAATGCCTGGGAATACTTTTGTAATATTATTCATCTCAATTACGTATTCCATTTTGTTCCTCCTTTTAGCAGGGAACAGTCCCCAATTACACTCTATTAAAAGTAATTTTATATATACAAAGGTTAGTTCTAAGAACTAACCTTTGCTATTTCTCTATTATTTCTTAAGAGCAGCTTCGTATTCTTTGTACTCTTTATCAGTAGCAGGTACTTTAATTTCACCAGCAGTAATTTTCTTTTCAAACTCTTCTACTTTTGGTAAAATTTCTGGATTTACTTTTTTCACATTATCAGTTGTTTTCGCAATGCCAACACCTTCATCTTTCAAACCAAACGCTTCTACTTTTCCGCCTTTTAACTTACCATCTTTTGCTTCTTGTGCTACTTTTTCAACCGCAACATCAACGCGTTTTACCATAGAAGTTAGCGTTACGTTTTCAGGCATACCTTCTTGATTTTGGTCACGGTCAACACCGATTACCCAAACATTTTCACCTTTCTTCTTACGGTTTTTCGCTTCAGTAAACACGCCGTTACCAGTACCACCAGCAGCATGATAAATTACGTCTACTCCTTGTCCGTACATTGCTGATGCAAGTGCAGCACCTTTTTCAGGTTTATCAAATGCTTCTGCATATTCAGATACAATCTCAATATTTGGGTTAACAGCTTTAGCACCAGCTTTAAATCCATTCTCAAACTTACTAATTAAATCACTCTTCATTCCACCAACAAACCCAACTTTATTTGTTTTTGTTGACATCGCTGCTACTGCACCTACAAGGAATGATCCTTCATGATCCTTAAATGTAATACTTGTTACGTTCGGTTGTTTTACTACAGTATCTACAATCGCAAACTGTTGCTTTGGATTTTCTTTCGCAACTTCTTCAATTGCTTTTTCTAATTTATAACCAATACCAAAGGATAAATCATATTTATCTTTTGCAAATTTCTTTAAGTTCGGAATATAATCCGCTTCTTTTTCAGACTGAAGGTAACGATAGTTCGTCTTCTCTTTTAGCCCATTATCTTTACCGAATTTTTGTAAACCTTCCCAAGAAGATTGGTTAAATGATTTATCATCAACGCCCCCAACGTCTGTAACCATACCTACTTTAATGCTCTTTCCATCTTTTTTATCTCCACTTGCTTTATCCGAGTTACCACATGCACCTAACACTGTACTCGCCGCTAACGTTAATGATAATAAAAGACCTGTTTTTTTCTTCATACTAGAAACCCCTCCTAAATGATATATGTATCTATTAATATGCTAGTGTCCCCTTCTTCTTGCTGTCACCTCCCTAAAAAGGAACGAATTACATACGTTTTCGTAATACGTGGAAGCTAAATTTATCTGCTCTAAAATAATTAATAGAATATAAGATCGGCTCATCATTTTGATCATAGTGCATTTGCTTTAGAATCAGCAGCGCTGTTTCTGGTTCGCATTGTAAAATTGGTGATATTTTTGGATGATAACCAATTGGTTCAATATGAGCAACCGCGTATGTAATGCGTTTATGCGTGTTATTATGAATAACAGTAAGTAGCGATTCCTCATTATAATCAGACAAATCTGGTAATACTTCTTTTGCCAACTTGTCAATGCAATAGACAACAGGTTCCCCATCTGCTGTACGAACACGCTCAATCATCACAGCCTCGAAGCCTTCATCACTATTAAACTTTTCTTTTTCCTCTTCTGTTAGACTCGTAGTAGATGATGATAAAAAGATTGTTCCCGGTGTTTTCCCCACACTAGAAATCATATCTGTAATACTAGAAAGTTGTTCAATTCCAGAAGAAAACAGCGGTTTTGCATTCACAAAAGTACCAACGCCATGTCTGCGAATAACAACATTTTCCTCTTCTAAAATACGTAATGCTTCCCGTAAAGTCGCTCTACTTACGCCAAGTTCTTTTGCTAAATCAAACTCTGAAGGCAATTTTTGTTTTTCTTTATATGCCCCGCTTTTGATTTTCTCTTTAATATGATCGATCACCCGTAAATATAAGTGTCGACTATCGGATTTAACTGACATAAGACTCCCCCGCATTCCAATTATTCGACCTCTGATGTAAGACTTCTGTTCTCGATTTTCAACCAATACATGACATACCTTACATAACGATACGATAAAATAAAATTTGTCGAATAAATGTTAATAATTTTTCAAAATGAAATTTTCTATCTTTATTTCATAAAAAAAACTTTGCACCCCAACATTCCTCATATAGAGAAAAAGTTAGATACAAAGATCCCTTACATCCTTTGTTACACACTTTTCCCCTCATAGTCTAGCAATTCATGGTTGCCAGGTAGAAACTTATGGACCTTATCTCCAAGATTATATGAGGCAGTGATTCTTTTCGAAGTAATCGTACCACCTGCTCCCATATGTGTCAACACAATTCAACATTTTTTTGCAAGTAATATCGAACATTTTCCAAAAATAATATTGAAAGCATTCGTATTCTAAAGAACTATCATAAATGAAAGCCCTTTCTTCCGTGATAGTTCTAGTATATAACAAAAACTCCATATAAAAAAGCCCAATTGTAAACAATTGGGCTTTTTTATTAAGAACTTTTTTCTTGTATATCTTTAATCAAAACTTCTCTCGGCTTACTACCTTCATAAGGTCCAACTACACCATTCATCTCCATCGCATCAATTAAACGCGCCGCACGTGTATATCCCACTCGGAATCTACGTTGTAACATAGAAACAGAAGCCGTCTGCATTTCTACAACAAGCTGAACCGCTTCATCATATAATTCATCTTCTACTTCTTGTCTTGTTTCTGGTACATCCTGTGGAATCATGTCCTCTTGATATTGCGCTTTTTGTTGTCCAACAACATATTCCACAACTCTTTCCACTTCATCATCTGATAAAAATGCACCTTGTACACGAACTGGTTTCGATGCTCCAATTGGTATGAACAGCATATCCCCTCGTCCTAATAATTTTTCAGCGCCTCCGCCATCAAGAATCGTTCGAGAGTCAGTTTGTGAAGACACAGCAAACGCAATACGTGATGGAATATTTGCTTTGATAACACCTGTAATAACATCAACAGATGGGCGCTGCGTCGCGATAATTAAATGAATACCAGCAGCACGTGCCATCTGTGCTAGGCGCATAATTGCATCTTCTACATCTGAAGAAGCAACCATCATTAAATCGGCCAACTCGTCCACGATAACAACAATGTATGGAAGTTCAGGCTGTTTTGCTTCTGATTGTTCATTATGATGTCTAATGTATTCATTATATCCTTCAATGTTACGCGTTCCGCTATGAGCAAATAATTCATAGCGACGCTCCATCTCACTCACAACTTTTTTCAAAGCTTGTGATGCTTTTTTCGGATCCGTTACAACAGGTGTTAATAAGTGCGGAACGCCATTATATACGTTCAACTCTACCATTTTCGGATCAATCATCATTAATTTGACTTCATGTGGTTTGGCACGCATTAAAATACTAACAATAATACCATTAATACATACACTCTTTCCACTACCAGTCGCTCCAGCTACTAATAGATGGGGCATCTTATTTAAACGTGCTAATACTGCTTCACCAGTAATATCACGCCCAAGACCAATTAATAACTTTTCTTCCGGATGATTATTCGCTTTCGAATCAAGTACTTCTCTAAGCGTTACCATAGAAACCTCTGAATTTGGAACTTCAATCCCTACCGCGGATTTCCCAGGAATAGGGGCCTCAATACGAATATCTTTCGCAGCTAATGCGAGTGCTAAATCATCACTCAAACTAACAATTTTACTTACCTTTACTCCCATATCAGGATACACTTCATATTTCGTAACTGCAGGTCCTTTATGCACTTTCGTTACTTTTGCCTTTACACCAAAACTTTGAAAAGTACGTTCCAACTTACGAGCATTTTCATAAATTTTCTCATTTTCATTTGTAACCTGTTTATTTTTTGGGAACTTCAATATATCGATAGAAGGAAGCTTGTAATCTTTGTTTTCCACATTTGAAAATCGCATTGGAAGAGCTTTTGTTTCTCCTTCCAGAGATTCAACAATTTTTTCTCCTCGTTTCTTTTGTGTTCGTTCTTTTGATGCAGATGGAATCTCTTCCTCTGCCATAGAAGGCGGCGCAATCAACTCATTTGCAATCTCATCTTCACTTTCCTTATCTTTTTCTTCACTAACTGGATAGTTCTCTGTAAAATTCGAAATAATTGGCGGTCCAATTTCTATCTCTTCTAACGGCTCAGTAATTTCTTCTTCGCTATCAAAACGTTCACTACGCGTACGCCTTGTCGTTTTTTTCTTTTCTGTTTGTTCAGCAGTACGTTTCGATCTCCAATCCTTGTAATCCCCTTGCATCCCCTGAAATTGACTTCTGAGTATTCGTCCAACCGGGGCTAACACTTCCCCAATGTGTTTGTTTGTAATGCAAAGTATACCAAGAATAACAAGAATGATACCTATAATGTAGGCTCCTACTTCATCAAACAAAAAGTAGCATGTAGCAAACATAAGGGCACCAACCATCCCCCCGCCTAAGTGAACGGACTCTACTACACCTTTCTTCATCTCATAAAAAAATAAATCTTTTGTACTGACAATCACAGATGTATTTTCTACGGTTCCTTCTTTTGAAAGCAAATTAAATAATGTAATATGACTAAACATTACTATTGCTAATACAATTAAATAGACACCGATTAACCGTTTATTTAAAAGGTTTGGCCATGCGCGCTTTATAACAAATGCAATCGATAATGCAATCACACCAAGCACACCAATTATGTACCATTCACCAAAGAAAAAGCGAAAGAAGAAAACAAACGATTTCCCTACAATACCTAGCTGTAAAATTGTAATGATTGAAAGTGCAAAAAGAGTCAATCCGACGATTTCGTAATACAAAGTTGGCTTTATCGTACGTCTTGCTTTTGATTTCGTCCCTCTTTGCTTTTGTTTTGCCATTTCTTCACCCCAAGTCCAAAAATTAAGTACGACTTTCATTCATTGAAAGTATTCTCTACATGTTGTTCATCACATCTTCTAGATCTGTTCATTTGACATTTTACACTTCTTGTAAAATGTCAAATAAACAGAAGAAAGCAGCCTAATCATGGCTGCTCAACCGTCTTGTTTTTTATATTATACCATAGCTTCTACACAAAATCCTGCTTTTTGCTAAAAGGTTATTTTCTGGCCTGGTTCATACTGTAAGTAGTGGGATGGATTTGTACTTAGCACACGAACAACGGAATAATATTGACTACCCTCTTCAGATACAATCATCTCTACTCCATTTACATTCACTATTTTTTGTTGTTCATACTGTGAATAATCAGCCTGATAAACAAGTTGCTCTGGCATAATTGTATACAAAATCATTGCAGCAACTTCCCGTCTTGATTTCCATCTGTTCGCATGTCTATTAATTCATTCAACTTTCGAATCGCATCCCCGATACCACCGACATCATCTATAAGGCCATACTTTACTGCATCTATTCCAATTACATTTGTTCCAATATCTCGTGTTAAATTTCCCTTCGCAAACATAAGCTCTTTAAAACGATCTTCCGTCACTTTTGAGTGTTTTGTTACAAATCGAATTACACGTTCTTGCATTTTATCCAAATACTCAAATGTTTGCGGCACACCAATAACAAGACCCGTCAGACGAACTGGATGAATCGTCATCGTTGCAGTTTCAGCAATAAACGAATAATCTGTTGACACTGCAATTGGCACACCTATCGAGTGCCCTCCACCTAAAACCAAAGATACAGTTGGCTTCGATAATGAAGCTACCATTTCAGAGATTGCCAACCCAGCTTCAACATCACCACCAACAGTATTTAGCAATAAAAGTAACCCTTCAATTTTTGGATTTTGCTCAATTGCCACAATTTGTGGAATTACATGTTCATATTTCGTCGTTTTATTTTGCGGTGGAAGCTGTACATGTCCTTCTACTTGTCCAACAATCGTTAAGCAGTGAATACGCGATTCATTCATTTGTGGAACATTCGTTTGACCAAGTTGTTGGATTTTTTCTATTACTGACGCCTCTTTTGAATCCTCTTTCGGTTCTGCTTCTTTTTCCTCATTTGTTAAACCATCACGTTCTGTCATGTCGCATCCCCTTTCACTCTTATACAACTATTATTTCTTAAGTTGTAAATTTCATGCGATAGGGATAAAAAAGAAAAAACCACCGATAAAGGTGGTTTTTCTTATACTTCCATGATAATTGGTAAAATCATCGGTTTTCTCTTCGTTTCCTCATACAGAAACTGTCCTAATAATTCACGAATATTTTGTTTTAGCATGGACCATTCAATAGAATACTCTTTAATGGACTGTTCAACAATTGTACGTACAATATCTGTAGACCTTTCGATTAACGCTTCAGATTCACGAACATACACAAAACCACGCGAAATAATTTCTGGTCCAGAGATGATCTTTTTCTCATCTTTTCCAAGCGTTACAACAACGACTAAAATTCCGTCTTGTGATAACATCTTACGATCACGCAAGACAATATTTCCGACATCGCCTACACCTAATCCATCAATAAGAACATTACCCGCTTGTACCTTACCAGCTTGCTTTGCCTCTTCGCCCTCAAAAGCAATTACATCGCCCTTTTCTACAATAAAAATGTTTTCTTTCAAGACACCAACATCTTCCGCCAAATACGCATGTGCTTTTTGCATACGAAATTCGCCGTGTACGGGTATAAAATATTTCGGTTTCATTAAATTCAGCATCAATTTCAATTCTTCTTGACTACCATGACCCGAAACATGAACTTTTCTTTCTCCATAATAAACAACTTCTGCACCAGCCCTAAATAATAAATCAATAATTTTAGATACTGATATTTCATTTCCCGGAATTGGAGAAGCTGCAATGATAACTGTGTCTCCTTTACGGATTGAAATTTGTTTATGAGCTTGCTTTGCCATTCTTGAAAGAGCTGCCATCGGTTCCCCTTGACTACCAGTTGTTAAAATCGCTACCTTCTTCTCCGGGAAATTATCTACCTCTTGCAATGAAATAACCATACCATCTGGAACGTCTAAATATCCAAGACGCCTTGCAATATCTACCACTTTTACCATACTACGACCTACAACGGCCACTTTACGGCCTGTTTCAGCAGCTGCATCAAATACTTGTTGAATACGATGTACATTAGATGCGAAAGAAGCAACGATGATACGTCCTTCTGCATTATAAAATACTTTTGAAATTTCTATACCAACTTCTTTTTCAGACCCCGTGTAACCAGGACGTTCAGCATTTGTACTATCTGATAACAGACAAAGAACGCCTTCATTTCCAATTTGCGCCATCTTTCCAAGGTCTGCCCCACTGTTGCCAATTGGTGTTTGGTCAAATTTAAAATCTCCTGTATATACAATGGCTCCTTGTGATGTATGGAAGCACACACCAACAGAATCTGGGATACTGTGTGTTGTTCCAAAGAATGAAACCGTTGTCGTATTAAATTCTACAGCCGAATTCGAATCAATTGTTTTTAAGTCTACACGGCCTAGCATCCCCGCTTCACCGAGTTTTTCTTGTATAAGACCTACCGTTAACTTCGTTGCATACACCGGGATGGAAAGTTTGCGCAGCACATAAACAATTCCACCAATATGATCTTCATGACCATGTGTAATAAATAAACCTTTTACTCGCTCTTGATTTTCTACTAAATATGTAATGTCAGGGATAACAATATCAATTCCAAACATTTCGTCTCCCGGGAACATCAATCCTGCATCCACAATAAAAATTTCGGAATCAATTTCCACACAATACATATTTTTCCCGATTTCACCTACTCCACCAAGAGCAAATACCTTTACAGAATCAATCTCTTTTCTCTTCATGTTGTTGCCTGGTTTAAAAATCTTACAAACACTGATTTCACTAAAATCGTAGAGACACCAGGGAAGCTCTACAATCACCATATATTCACCGTCCAAGACGAATGTCCTTACCGTTATGCGATATCATGTTCTTGTTCGTTTTTTAAACCAGGTTTCACCTCTCTTTCATTATATAAATCAAATATCTTATGCGATATGATATAAAAATTCCGTTAAACCATAATTTTTTCCAATTTTGCTAAGCATACCCGTACTAAGCTACTTAGCCATATTATAACTGATACCAGAAATAGAACACAAGTTAATTTACGAGAAAGAGAAGAGAAGCATAGAAATTTTATATAAATTGAACTACCCCCACCTTCATTTCGTTTAGAGGAGGGGGTCTTCTCGGTTAAAATGATAAATAAAAAATGGCCTAGTTTTTACTAAGCCATTTTTTATTTAGCGAGGAATCGATTGGATTACTTCTTGTAATGTTAATCGTTCTTCTTCTGTTAATGGAAGAAGTGGAAGACGTACAGATCCTACGTCTAATCCAACCATTTGTAACGCTGTTTTGACTGGAGTTGGGCTCGGCGCCATAAATAATGCATTTGTCACTTTGACAAGTAACTGATGCAATTTCTGTGCTTTTTTGAAATCTCCTGCTTGGAATGCCGCAATCATTTCTTGCATTTCATTTCCAATCACATGAGATGCAACAGAAATAATACCTTTAGCTCCAACTGCCATAGCTGGTAACGTTAAACCATCATCACCGCTGTATACAGCAAAGTCGTCCGCTGTTTTTTCAATAATTTCTGTCATTGTTAATACATCGCCGCCAGCATCTTTAATTGCAACAATGTTTTGTATTTCTGATAAACGAACAACTGTATCAACGGAGATTTGTACAATAGATCGTCCTGGAACATTATATAGCATAACCGGAAGTTCTGTACTTTCAGCAATTGTTTTAAAATGCTGATACATGCCTTCTTGACTCGGTTTATTATAATACGGCGCCACTAACATAATTGCATCGACACCAACTTCTGTAGCTTTCTTCGTTAATTCGATAGAAGCATGTGTATTATTACTACCTGTTCCAGCGATTACGGGCACCCTTTTATCGACAACAGATACAACATGGCGATATAACGCTACTTTTTCTTCTGATGACAATGTAGGAGACTCTCCGGTTGTTCCTCCTACCACGATTGCTGTTGTACCGTTATCAATTAAATAATTTACCAATTTAGTTGTCTTTGCAAAATCGACGTTTCCATTTTTATCAAACGGTGTTACCATCGCTGTCGCAATTGTCCCAAAATCTATCATGGTCTCACTCCTTATTGTTCCAGTTGCTTTTCTTTTGAAAGCTCAAACGCACTATGCAATGCATTCACAGCTTCCACTAAATCTACTTCTTTTACAAGCACCCAAATAGTCGTATGACTATCTGCCGATTGTAAAATTTGAACACCTTTTTCTGCCAATGCTGTGACAATTTTCGCAGTAACCCCTGGAATACCTGCCATTCCAGCTCCTACAATAGATACTTTTGCACAGTGCTCCGTCACGATCGGATCATATCCAAGCTTATGAAGAACTTCAACAGCACGACTTGATACATTATCATTTACTGTATAAGCCACACCTGTAGGCGAAATGTTAATTAAGTCTACACTAATTCCTTCATTTGCCATCTCTTTAAAAACATGCTTTTGTAAATCATACGATCCGTCTTTTGCAAGCACTTTAATTTGCGTCACGTTTGATACGTGAGCGATACCTGTAACAGGTCGTTCTTCTACGTCACGGCCTTTTGTAGCACCATCATATGCAGCAATAAGTGTCCCTTCACTATCAGAGTACGTGGAGCGCACACGAAGTGGTACTTTTGCATGCATTGCAATTTCAACGGCGCGCGGATGAACAACTTTTGCACCTTGATAAGCCATGTTGCAAATTTCATTATATGTTACGTTTTGAAGATGACGCGCATCCTTTACAATCCTTGGATCAGCAGTCATCACACCTTCTACATCAGTAAAAATATCGATATATTCAGCTTGAAGCGCAACACCTAGTGCTGAAGCTGAAGTATCACTACCTCCGCGTCCAAGTGTTGTCGTATCGCCTTCTTTAGTTCGCCCTTGGAATCCAGTAACAACAACAGCATCTACGTTTTGTAACTCTCCATGTATACGATCACAATTCATTTCAATAATCTTTGCATTCGTAAAATCATCATTTGTTACAAAACCAGCTTGTGCACCATTTAGTGCTGCTGCTTTCACACCATTTTCATTTAGCATATTTGAAAAGACGATTGCCGAGATTAATTCTCCGCATGATAATAATAAATCTTGCTCACGTTTTGAAATGCTAGATTCCTGTTGATTTACAAGACTTAATAATGTATCCGTTGCATATGGTTCACCTTTACGTCCCATAGCTGATACAACCGTAACTACTTTATAACCAGCATCTAATGCTTTTTTAATATGGTGAAGCGCATGCTTACGTCCGTTTTCATCACGTACCGATGTACCACCAAATTTTTGAACAATAATTTTCATTTTTTGCACCTTCTCTTAGCCGTTTACACTAATTGTAATTTTACTAATCGTTCTGCAATTTGAACAGAGTTCCATGCAGCACCTTTTAATAAGTTATCAGATACGACCCAAAGATGGAATCCTTTTTCATTATTTAAATCTTTACGAATACGCCCAACAAATACTTCATTTTTCCCTACCGCAGTAGATGGCATTGGATATAATTGTTCTGCTGGATCATCTTGCAGTACAATTCCTTCCGCATCCGCAAGCAAGTTTTTCAGTTCTTCTACAGTTACGCCTTCTTTTTCCACTTCAATGTAAACGGACTCAGAATGACCTGATACAACTGGCAAACGTACACATGTCGCTGCTACTTCTAACTCGGGCATATGCATAATTTTTTTCGTTTCATTAATCATTTTCATTTCTTCAAATGTAAATCCATTATCTTGAAACTTATCAATTTGTGGAATGGCATTAAAAGCAATTTGGAAATGTTTTTTGTCACCTGATACAGGTAAAACATTTGCTTTTACTTCTTCTCCATTTAAGATTGCTTGTGATTGTTCATGAAGCTCTTCAATTGCAGCAGCACCTGCACCTGACACCGCTTGATATGTGGAAACGATTACTCGTTTTAAACCAAACTGCTGACGAATTGGTTCAAGAGCAACTACCATTTGAATTGTAGAACAGTTTGGATTTGCAATGATACCACTATGTTCTTTTAAGTCATTTTCATTCACTTCAGGTACAACAAGTGGTACATTTTCTGTCATACGGAATGCACTTGTATTATCAACAACAATTGCACCACGTTTTGCTGCTTCTGGTGCTAGTTGTTTCGATACAGATCCACCTGCACTAAAGAGTGCAATATCGACTCCTTCAAAGCTTTCAGGAGTTGCTTCTTGTACTGTGAATTCTTCTCCTTTAAATACAAGCTTCTTGCCTGCAGAACGTTTAGATGAAAGTAACGTTAACTTCCCAATTGGAAATTCTCGTTTCTCTAAAGTATTTAACATTTGTTCACCAACTGCGCCGGTTGCTCCAACTACAGCGACATGAAAAGATTTTTCCTTTTCCATCACTATGCCCCTTTCTAGATACCAATCCTTCTATACTTAGAATTAGAAGGAGTATAGAGTACTCCTTCTAATCTTAATAACATTAATTTTATCATATTCTGCGATAAGAATGATGGTTTCGTAAAAAATTGTCTGTTTTTTTTCGTTTTTTAATTCATATATCTGAATTTTTCTACAACAACTGGCTGTAATTGCTTCCCTTCTATTGCTTCTATAATTGTATCTTCAAGAAGTTCCATACGAGCTACCATTGAATTTGGTTTTTTTTCTGGTGCATCTTGCCCAAATGGCACAAAATAAATATGTTTTGTCGCCATTAAACGCATAAGGTTTACACCAACATGATTACAACAAAAATATTTACTTTTTCAATTTCTTCTATTATATATAAACATGATGAGGAATTAAAAGAGAAACATACACAAGTGATTGATTTACTTGGACGAGCTAAAAACCTCTAAAGTAATGTTATAAGAATGTAACATTTACATTTATCTCCTTAAATTGGTATTATTCACTTATTAAGGAGGGAGATTTTTGAGTTTAAATATGTATTTAGGGGAAGTACATACCCAAACACAAAGTATGAATGCTGTATGTACCGCTACCATTCAAGGTATGGAACAAGCCATTCAGTCGATTGATGCTTTTGCAATTGATACTGCTCTACAAGGACAAACATACTAAAGTATTACGTGAAGAACTTAAGAACGCAGGGATTGACCCGCCTCCATATCCTAATGCAGCACATCATATTGCCCCTTGGAATGATAAAAGGGCGAAGCAAGCTCAAAAATTATTGGAATATTTCAAGATACATCATGATTCTGCTGCTAATGGAGTGTTTCTTCCAGGGTATGGGGCAGAAGGGCATAAATATGTAACTACTGAAGTGCTACATATAGGTAGCCATGGCCCAGAATATATAAGAGAAGTAGAAAGAACACTTCAATATATTAAAGATATTGGTGGTACTCAAGCTGATGCTGTTGATGCCTTACATGATATAAGAGAACAACTATTGAAGGGCACATTAAAACTAAATACACCAAAAAACAAATGACTTTTCAGGAGGATACAATGAAGATCTGGGAATTACGAGGCTCTGTGAATGATTATGAATCTTTTCAACTACTAAATTTTGATCAAGACCATGAAAAATATTTTGATGGGAAATTTGATTTAGCAAAAAGTTTATCTAATTCATGGGGAGATATACTGATTGAATGTGTAGAAGAAGGTAAACAAAGTGATTGTCCACATTTTTGGGGAAGGAATGGTACATTACTTATTAGTAATAAGGCAAAAAAACTTTTAGAGGCTTTAATAGGGCATGATGTTGAATTTCTTCCTTTAATACATAATGCTACTAATGAACCCTACTATGCCGTTCATGTATTAAATCATTTAGATGCAATTGCTAATACCAATTCAATCTTTAAAAAGTTAAGAAGCGGCTTAATAGTTGGTTGTGAAAAATATTCCTTTATATCCAATGTTGTAGAAAACGAAGATATTTTCAAAGTATTTTTAAATAATCATGTTTATTCAATTTCAGTTTTTGTATCAGATAAGTTCAGAAATGCAATTTTAGAAAGTGATTTAACAGGTTTTGAATTTGTTGAGGTATGGGATTCGGAATCGAACATGTAAAACAAAGTCCTAAAACAGAAGGATGGCAAAAAAGAAGAACGCCTTGTAGTGAGGGTAAACGTTCTTCTTTTACTGTAAATTCACTTAAATTTCTTTTGCTACAATGCCTCCACCGTTTCCATGCGCATTAGAAGGCGAACCACCATCACCTCTATTATAAGCAGGTGCAGGTGTATCCCCTATATTGTAAACCAAATCCGGTCTTTGTGGTGCAGGTGTGTCACCTTCAGCCATTGATAATAAACCAAATGACGTAACCGTTAATAGTAGTACTGCTTTAAGTTTTTTCATTACACTAAGGCCCCTTTTTCTTCATATTTCTTTCTTGCTTCATTACTCATGTAAAAATACTTACTTGCTTTTTTCTCGTTTTCTTTCTTATAAAACATAGTTGCTAATATTTCCGTGTATTCTTGTACGCAACGTGTTAAACCTTCTGCTTCGAAATAGGAAATCCCTTCTAAAACAACACTTTCCAACGTTAGAGAATCAGAACCATTATTCATTGCCTTTAGGATATTAAAGCGGTGCACGTATTCCTTATTTTCTATCTTAGTACAAGCTGCAAGCCCTTTTTCAATTAGTGCATTAGCCTTGTTGCGTTCACCCAATTTATAATGTTCCCTAGCCTGTAAGAACATAGCTTTATAATGGTTTGGAAGGTGTTCTATAACCTCTGATAAATGACGAATAGCTAAATCTGAAAGGTTTTGATTTGCATATAACCAGCCTAAATTATTTCTAATACGTAACAGTAGTTCCGTGTTATCAATCTTTTTAACAATATCAATAGCTTTATTTAAGTGTTCTTCAGCTTGTTCAAACTGCCTTATCTGTATACACGTTAAGCCGAGGACGTTCTCGCATAAAGCAATGTTAATGTCATAGGAGTTAGTTTTGCTGAAAAAGTCTTTTGCTTTACTAGCATATGAAATAGATGGTAGGGGTTTATAAATTTGGTAATAGAAAGCTGCCAACCTATAATTAAATTCTGCTTTTTCTAATTCGGTCGGCACATGCATTAATAGTTTTTCCGCTTTCTCAAAATGTTCCCCAGCTTCATTGTATTGCGCAAGAATTGTGCTGTGAATTGCTTTGAAAAAGTGATAATAATAGGATAGAAAGCTGTTATCAGGTATATCAAAGGAGTTAATTTCATTAAAATTATCTTTTGTAATGTTAAGCCCACCTGTTAGTACTTTATATCTAAAATTTAATAATGAATAATATAGTAGTAGGTTTTCGTCTTCTTTTATACTAGAAAGTTTGTCTTCAATTTCTTGTTTAAATTGTTTTGCTTTTTCTACTTGTTGTTGTAACATTGATTGATACCAAGCATCTAATATTTGCTTGATTTGCTCTTTAGTTATTATATGTGCGCTCATAACAAGCCATCCCCCTTATTTTTTTATCTTTAATTCACTAAATATTAACATATTTATAGATATTTTATAGAATCCCCTCTTTTAAACTACTTGAAAAATAATTGTCAGAATACTTCTATGGGAGTGAAAATAAAAAAACCGACTCATAAGAGCCGGATTTAGTGTGACTTTACATATACATAGGCTTCACTTGCTGTAATAAAGTATGTTTTACCTTTACTATTGTGTACTTTGTACTGTGATGATCCATTGACAGTTACTTTTTCATCGATTGTAAACCCTTGTCCTGCATCTAAGGTACCAGCAACGTCTTTATCCTGCCAAGATGGAGAGTCATAGAAACGTAGTTTGTCCACTTTGGACACAATACGCTTTCCTGCAATCGGATTAACTGGCTCTTTCTTCTCAAACTTGATGTAAGAAGGATTGTTATATACCCATTGATTTCCTCCAAGATTTAACCAACCATCTTTTTCTCCCCACACTTGGTATGATTCTGGTTTATTTAACTGACGAATAACAGAGTAACTTGCACCTGCCCCTTTACGAAGATTTACATTATAACCTTCAATATATGCAATACCTTCCACATTCGCCACTGGTTCGCCTGGTTTAGATGGTTGCTCGGGAACAGAAACGTCACCATTATTATATGCACGTTTTACATCAGCACGGAATTGCGCTTCTGATACACCATGACTACGTAAGTAATCAAGTGGATCTTCATGGTCTGTGCCGCCAAGGTATTTCGTTACATCATAGTGTGTCCACAATCCTTTTTCTACAGATAGATTGTTATCTTTTAAGATTTCAGCTAATAATTTAACGTACTTTTCATATGAGCGCTTAAATTTTCCATAGTCTGCAGTTTCGCAAAGTTCAACATGTACAAAACGCTTATTAGCACCTGAACCAGCCCCATAAGCGATATACTTTGTATCAGCAATTTGAATTGTTTCATTCCAATCTACTGCATAATGCACGAAAGCCGAACGCCAAGTACGAGACTCATACTTTTGAATATTAATAGCTGGAGCTTCTGAAGTTGCTGTACTATGTGCCACAACACCCTCATATGCACCAACACCATATCTATACGGCTGCTTAGGTAAATCAGGAATAATAAGCATTCTATCAGCAAAAGCCCCTGTAGTGAAACTAAATAGGAGCAATGAAGTCATAAATACAGAGGAAACTAGTTTCGTTGATTTTCTCATATTATTTCTCACCTTTCGTACCAAGAATTTGTTTGATTTCTGATACATCTTTAGATAGAGAACCAAATGATTTAGCTTGTTCTTCAATGACTTCCTGGTTCTTTTCAATGACTTGTTGATACTTATCTTCTCGCTCTTTATTTTCTTGACGAGTAGAATCTAATAACTCTTTACTCTCTTTCCTTGTTGAGAATAAAAGCCAAACAAAAAGAGCGCCAAAAGCGCCCTGTGATAGCATTACATTGAAAACCTGTTCTTCCAATGTTCTCATCTCCTTTTTAACTAATTATATTTTTCTGCTCGTTATCACTTAATTGGATATGATAGCGAGAATGCTACATAGTGAGTCGTAGCTTCTGTGAGATACATAGAGATAGTTCCGTCCTTAGTTACTAACACTGTAACTGCTACAGGTAAGTTAACGTTAGAGGACAGGAAAGCACTTGCCGCAAAGTAAGAATCCTGATGAGGTGCAATATCTGGAGTGATACGTGCAATTACTTGACGGTTTTTAACTGATCGTACAGCTCCTGTGATATGCACCCAGTTCCCATGCTTGCGAAGCGTTAGAGGTGTATCCCCGTCTTGTACTGCATTAGTGACAGGAAGCTCCTCGAAAGCTACATCATCCATATAAAAGAGTCCTTCGCCATCCATCCAAACACTGCTTTCATAATTACCTTTATTTAAGAAGATAGCTTGTGCTTCCTTATCCTCACTGAAGAATCCTGGAATTAATCCGAATTGTTGTTGAATCTCTTTAATTACCTCTTGTTTTAATTCATTGTTAGTCATTATTGAACATCTCCCTTGAATTTTGTTGTTTGATTTTTTGATTCTCTTTAATTGAATCTTACTTTTACCGCATTCTGTCTTATCTTTTCTACATCGTTATCACCTCCTTTCGAGCAAAATAAAAAGAGAGACGATTGTCCCCCTTTATAATCACATTTAAACATATACTTTAAATACCACCTTTTATTATCAATCCTAAAACTGCCATAACTATTGCACTAATAACAATTCGCAAAATCCATGTGGTATTCATGCTAATTTTTTCTAACTGCCTATTAATTGTAGAAATGTCTTTTTCGTTAATAGTTGTACGAGTTTCTAAATTGCGAATATCTCTCATGATTTCTTTTTGTTCCGTTTTTAGGCTGTCAATTTTTTTATATACGTCTTCCATACGCTCACACCTTTCATCCACCTTAATAAATCAATCTTTATATATTATGAGACAACCCTATTCACTGTGAATGTAATTCAGATGTTTGCGTATCAAAGCCGTATTTTATCCAAAATAAAAAAGCCTACTTCTGTACACTTTCTTATTAAACCGCATTATTTTCATCTAAACCTTTTGATAACTGGGTAACGGTAGTTCTTGCTTCCCAAACATAAATCTGATCTTTGTCTTTATTGTTATAAACAACTTTGAATTTTTGCCCTGCTGTAAAGTACCACTGAAAACTACCTGTCATCCTAACCCATTTACTTACATAGCCCGTAATTTCTCCTGCAATTTCATGTTCTTCAATTGTTTTTCTGCTTGCATCTAATATGTGGATTTCAAGTATATGTTCAGCATCCGCTGTTTGGGCTAATGCAGACAGGTAAGCATGTATATCATAGATACCACTTTCTTTAATGTGAAATAGACCACCAGAACGATCTACACTTCTATTAAAACCCCAACGTGGTTTATCGTTAAACTCTACAATCCACTTTCCGCTATTGTAGCGTTTTTCTTTATGAAACCAAACAGCAGCATTAGAAGGAGCTTGAAGTTTATTGTGGATTAAGAGATCAGCTTCAACTTTAACTTTTTTATATTTCGTATCTTTACTAATGACTAGAGCATCAGCTTCTTCTTCTAAAATTGATTTACCATTCAAAAGCAATCTCTTTTCGTCAAATCCCCATAATGAGAACAGTTTTTTCACATCTTCAAATGATGGATGTTCCTGCCATCCTAACCAACCTTTTGCATCATCAATATAATTAGTCCAGAGTTTGTTTTGATAATCTTTTGCAAAAATAAATCCGTAAGTAGGGGAATTTATAAATGAGATACCACGCCACGATTTAGCGTTAGGTGTATTTCCTTGCACACTGCCATGACAATAAATTGTGTTTATCCTTAGTCCTCTGGCTACAATTTCATCAAGAATATTTTTTGTAGGATCACTAACCGAGATTAACGCACCACCTACATCTGTTGTGATTTTTGGCACTTGAACATTATTTGCATTAATTAATTTTGTTAACTCTACGATTAGTTTATTTGTATCATCAATTTCTTTTCTATATCCTGCTACTTGTTCCAAGGCTTTTTCAAAATCAGAAATATAACTTTCCAGTTTGATATTTCCTTCTTTGACATCTCTTCTTAAAACAATTCGGATATCTGGTGTGCTTGTACGTTCTGAATCTCCCTTTTCTATAACAAAATAAGCCATCCATTCGTTAGAAGTTGAGACCGCTTTAGCAGGTAATATATATTCAATGATTCCATTATTTACATCAATAATTTTGGCATCATCCCGAATAAACTGTTTATTATTTGTTGCTTCATACTTTGCTACATATCCAGTTAAATCAACTACTCTACCATTATCTTTTAGATATACAGTTAGTTTTAAACCATTTTTATCATTTTGGCGTAAACGAATGGTTTTTGTGAATACTGGATCAGCCAAATCAATTATAATTACTTCATTTCTCATTTCGTTACGCTCCTTTCAATCGCACCTTTTTCAAGGCGTTTAGGTGGTCTTCTCGTGCGTTTTGATCTTCCTCTATGCTTTACATTTCCTTTAGGCTGTTGTGGCTCTATTTTTTCAATTCTAGCATCTGTTTTTGTTACGTATTCTTGAAACCCTTTTGTTAATTGTGAGAGCATACCATATAAACCTACACCTGTTTCTTCCTCTTCATTTGGAATAACTAAACCATAATGTGTTGAAATTGCATCAGTAGTAATTGGTGGTTCTCCTTCTTTTCGATTCATACGCATATCATAAAGTTTTGCCATATCTGTTTTAAGGTTGTATTGTTTAATATCCCAATCCATTACTTTATCTAATGCACTAAATCCAATATCACGAATGTTTGTCTTGTATTTTTTCTTTGATGATACTTTAAAATCAGCGGCTAAAATCCCACCATAAAATGAACCAGTGCCAGACATAACTTGAAGGTATCCATTTGCAGAATTAGAATTTCGTAGCAAAGAATACTGAAGCACTAAGTCTGTATCACCGCTAGAAGAAGTTTTTACCGAAAAGATTCTCTTTCCGTTTTGATGAAACAGGAATCCTTTTCCTGCTGTAAAATGCATATTCTCTTCAGTCGCTTCAAGCATGAGATTCTTTTTACTTTTCGCTGCGAAATCTGTTGCAGCAGTTAAATTCATGTATGAGTATAATGCATCTATATTTAAAGAATCTTCCGCTTTAATAATCATCTTTCCGTTTTGGTCAAAGAAAATATTTGCTGGAAAGTACAAATCTGTTTTACTTCCGCTTATATACCCTCTTGTGATACCAATACCGCCAGCTTTGGGATATGAGTCAGATTGTTGATATATTGCTACTGCCCCTTGTGAAGCGGTTATATCATCGTTTCCACCTAAAAAGATGGTGGGCTGCATTTCTTTTCTTGAATTTATATAATATCCTAAAAACATACGGGTAATGTCTGACTCAAACAAACGTATAAATTGTTTTGGCTGTAATATTCTTTAACTGTTCTCGCACTTTACTACTTGAGATACCTTCATACCAAGAATACGCTGAAATAGTTCCATACATATATAAGTCTGCTTCTTCAGTATTAGCGCTATTAAGTACCTCAAATCGATTTTGATTTTCGGAATTTCCGTTACTGTCATTCTCATCACCTCCCCCTAATGCTGCTGCATTTTCAACTGATTCATAGTTTTTCGTAACATACCGTTTATTTGCCCATTCCTCATTAATTGGTTCACGTCCTAACATCCGTAAAATATCATTAATTGAATTTGCACCAATTCTAAAGAACACATCACAAGCACTTGCTAGTTGTGTAATATCTACATATTTAATACGACTCGTATCTACTTTTAAATATGTTCGTTCTAAGTACTCTTCCTTCTTATAAAACTTACGATTTATTTCATCTGCAATAAGTTCTACAAGCGGATTAATACAGAACATAAGGAAATTATCTGTTTGCTTGGAGACATCGACAACATCACCTTTTAACATTCCTTTTGGTACATGAAAAGCCATTGAAACAAAATCAATAATGTCATCAACAAGTGCTTTAATATCTCGACTATCTAATTTGTTTCCTTTGGAAGTGTTACTAAAATTCTCTAATGTATATCCATCTTGTAATTGGAACACAGCACCTGCATTATCCGCTTCAAAAAACGCTTTAAACTGTTCATTGAACATTGCATCCATTTGTTGTTGCATTTCTGGTGTTTGCGCTCTTAAAAATTCACCTTTCACCACAACACGCATTGCATTAGAACGCTTATAAATACTTGTAGCAGAAGTAATTAATTTGCCCCAGCTACTATATAAACCATCAATTACATTCATGATATTTTCATCATTTAATTGAAAATAAAAAACCTCACTCTCTTTAAATACCTTTTCGGTAAAAGTGAAGTTTTTAACAGTAACGCCTTTATATATATTTTCTTTTAATGCAAATTCTTCTTTGCTAAAACTATCTGCAATATATAGTTGATCGTTATGCATAATTACTAAACACTCATTATCATAAATTAAATGTGAGACTAAACTATGCATAAATTGTGAAGCATTTTGGTTTTGGTTGGGCTGCACATTAAATAAATAGTGATTTCCCTTTCGAACTTCTATTCCTTTTTCAAATGTTTGAAATTCACAACGAACAAGCGTATTCGCAATTAAATCTACACAAGTATTAACAGCCAGTTTTTTAAAGAAGTAATCTATGGAAGCTTCATAAAAACAACTTTTTAAATCTGCCCTGCTCCTTTTTCCAAACCAACCACCAATCCAATCAATTAACCCCATTCCCTCACCTGCCTTTCTAGTAAGTTCTTACCTTAAATGCATCAACAGAAAATGGTTTTGCTTCTGTTAATTCACTATCTTGTGTTAAAGCATGAGTAAAAGCAAAGAAACCATCTGTTTTCCGTTTCTCTTTATCAATCTTGCAATACTCTTTGTTGCCATTTCCTTTTTCATCTACATAAACATTCCCTACATACAAACGCATTAACGGATCATCACCAAACACAATTAATTGTTTAATAAACATCTCATCAATTAATGGTGCTAATTTTGCATGTGTAATCGGGCCTCTTCTCACAACTTCTAAAGGAATCCCCGTTTCCTTGAATTTCTCCTCTAAGATGGAAGCACGGAAACTATCACAAGCGACCTTCTTGATATTAAATATTTTTGCTTGTTCTAAATACCAATTTACAACACGATCTGCATCAATGGATTTATCATAAACAATCGTACATAAACCTTTTTCTTTTGCAATTTCAATAATATCGGGGTTGATATCTTGCAATTTTAAAGCCATATGATGAATGAAAGTGTGCTGTATCCAATATCTTTTCCCATCATGTTTAAATAACAAACCAACAGAACAAAAGTCTCGAACATCTGCAAAATCAATACCGCCTACTGCATCAATACCCTTTAGATTCTCTGGAAAAGGTTGATCTGTTGCTAATCTATCTTCATAGGTTGCAACCTCTTTTCTAGAATCTTCAACTGGTGAATTCATTCGTTTTGTCATAAATTCAATACGTAATGAACTGTTTTTCTGCATATCGTAGTATTCTTGACGCATTTTTTGTTGTAAAGATGGATTATATCGGTATGATGGATTCGCTTTTTCCCACATTTCTTCATTATCTACTTCTGACGGATCATCTAATTTACAAATGAACGGAAATAATGTGGAATCTGGCAACTCTTTATTTAATACTGCTCTTGCTTCTTCTTTTAAATCATCAAGAACACCACCACGAACATAACCATCTGTAGAAATATAGAAAATACGTGGATCTTTCTTTTTACCAAGACCAGAAGTAAATACCTTTATATTCTTGTAATTGTCATATTCATGTATCTCATCGAAAATAACAATACCAGAACGCTTACCATCTTTTGTTCTAGCATTTGATGTATTGTAGTTCATTTTTGATTTTGTACGTTTATGTTGAATCAATGTTTGAGACTTATAAAAATTCTTCTTCATTTTTTTCTTATGTTTTAGATCATCTAAAACATTGTAAACATCTTCGAATGAGGTTTTTGCTTGATCTTCTGATGTTGCAACAATATCAATATCGTAGTTTGGTATTCCATGATGTGATGTCAGCATAAAAAAACCATCATAACCCATCCAACCATTCTTACCAGCACCACGCCCTAATAAATTAAAAAAGCGATCAAACATCAATCGACCATCATCATAACGAACGCCAAATATAAATGCATTGCAAAACTTCTGCCAAGGGAACAATTGAAAAGGAAAATAAGGTGCTGGAACACTCACTGATTTTTCAATTGCTTCTGCATCTATTACAACGTTTGGTTGATCTAATTTCCATCGTAGAAATTCCATAAGCTGTTTTTGTTCTTTACAAGCTTGAATTTCTCCATTTTCAACCATTCTCATGTAATCATCAATGTAGGGGTGATAATTATACGTCTTCGTCTTCGTCATCATCATCATCCTTATCTACTTCTGTTGCTTTCAATCCTAGTTCTGCTAAAAGTTTAAGCATTTGAGCATTCGTTTTATTTAGTTCACTAATACTTTCATTTTTCTTTTTGCCCCTTTGCTTTCCATTCAACCAATCAACAACAACACCCCTTTCTTCTATATCAAGAATGAGATTGTTTTTAATGTCCCAAAGTGCCATATAGTCAGATACTAAATCAGTATAATGTGCGCCAAATGTTCCGTTTTCTTCTAATTGGTTCATTAAATCCTGTTTGATAGTCTCTTTTAGCTTGTTTATTTTCGGCTTTGGTTTTGTGTGCACCCTTGTTTTTTTAGGTGCAACCTTTTGAACTTTGTGTGCACCCTCTCTTTGCCACCCATATCTCTTTTTCCATGACTTTACGGTATTAATAGAAACAGCATATTTTTCTGCAATGTCCTTATACTTCATACCGCTTAAATAGTCACTGTGAGCGACTTCTTGAGGTGTCGCATTATTATTCATCCATATTCACCACCTCTTTCCATACATCGAATTTGAGGCGGTTTTAAACGAATTTAAAAAGGATGCACCCTGTATTTTGTGTGCACCCCTCCCCCTCACGTGAGAAAATCAAAAAATATTTTTTCCGACGTCCCCTCCCCGTTGAATGGTTCCCCAGAAAAAAAGCTAAAATTTTTGACCGGGGGGGTTTTAGGAAACTAATTCAAAGTATGTTTCGATAAAATCTAAAATAAAAAAGACTTCTTCACTAGAAATCTTTAGAATATCTATAGTAAATTTTAATTTCTCTTCATCTTGCGATCTTTCTCTTACATCAATAAGTTTAAGTCGTTTGCACTTCCTTGGATTAACACAGTCTCTTATCTGACAGTAACGCCAGTAAGAATACTTTCTAAACTGATTCAACATGTCACGTTCATATGAAGTTCGTTCTTCCTTATCAGTATCAGCATATTGAATCATTAAGTCAGTATCGAATGTCCAACTACCATCCACAATAATCATAGCTACCACCGTTCCTCATTCAAGAACTTAGGTTTTTTCTTCTCAATCTTATCTAACCGATCATGTACTTCATTATGACATCGAATGCATAAACATTGTAAGTTATCCAAGTCTAATGCTAAATGTGGATGCGTCTTTACTTCTTTAAGATGATGCACATTCTCAGCAGGTTTGTATTTACCTTTTGACTTACACATCTGACATTCATAGTTATCTCGCTTTAAAGCTTTAAGCCTTAGCTCTCTCCACTCTTTAGACTTGTAGAACTTCATAAGTTTTCCTTCTCTTATGAGTTTAATATAGTCAATCATTAGCACACCATCCTTGCTCGTACACAGATAGGCTTACGATACATAACCTGTGATCTTATTACTTTATGTTTAACGTATCCATATACTGGACGCTCTGGACGTTCCAACTTATACTCCATATACTTTGCTGAAAGTTCTTTAATTTGTTCCCAGTAGCTAGAAAACAACTGAGAGATTACTTTATATAATTCATACGCTAACTTGTTAAAGGCTTCTCTAAGTGATTCAATATTAATGTTCATTCCTTCACCCCTTAACCTTCTTTATCCTCACCAATGCGATAACCAAAATATACTACTAATAAAGTAACAAGTGTACCTATGAAGTATCCCATAAGACCTCCTAACCAAAACACCCCATCACTTCCTCACAATAAAATAAGACGCTAAACCGATAACGGCAGCGCCTAGGATAATTGATATTGGTTTAATCATTATGCTTAATGTTCTTTCATTCTTGAAGGCATGCTAACTTTTCTAAAAGATCATAATAACTACCATAAGAATCTATAACTCCTTTACATGGTCCCACTGTCAAGGCGCCTTTAGGGTCTTGCTCTTTCCACTTCCTGCTAGCTTCTTCCATAATATATCCAAGTTGATGTGTATTGTTAGCAATAAATCGTTGTATTTCGTCCATCATTTATCTTCCTTCCTGTTAAAACTATCCGCTTTATATAATAAAAAGAGCACCCGTTTCCGCGAGCGCTCCTTTTAAGGGATTACGAGAATCCCATTAACGAAAGTCAAGGCTACTAAAGTTAATGAGGTACAAGTAGTATATGCTTGTCTCATTCAAATGTTCACTAGTTTAATGTGTAATTTCTATATAACAAAGAAAAGCACCCGAATGGATGCTATATCACTACTTATTAATTTGTAATTTAAATACGGTAAATGAAGTTTTATTCTTTTCTCAAGAAGCCAATGTTGTTTGCACAACTGCATCTACACAGTATCAAGTTCCTGAGAGAAGAGCAAAAAGCCCTCCTATATTAACGAGATCATTCAATCAATACCATTAAAGCTGGTTACGGATTTTAAATTATGCCGTCAATATGAAGCCGTTTAGAATTATAAAGGTATCCTTGTGAGAAGTGTTTTCCGCCACTTCTCACAATACAAATATAACATGGTGATTCTAAAACAACCGGCACATTTACGGCCAAAAAGCGGTCACGACTCTGCCACTTATTTTAATTCGCCAATAACCTTTATTTCCCTAGACAAGCCCACTGCAACAACCATAAAGAATAAATTGGATTTCTATTAAGGTGTTATGCTTGTTCTGATTGTTGAACATGTAATGGAGGCGGAATAATCCAACCTTTTTTCTTATTCAGACGAAGTAATATAGCTCCAGCTTGTGCTTTTTTCATATGGAATTGACCAAACATCATTCCTACATCTTCTCGAAGAGATTGTCCCATTGCTTGGCTACATGCTACTAATCCAGCAGCAAGATCCATGGAAACTTTAGCTGCAATTTCTGCATCATTAATACGAGCACCTGGAGGAATCGTTTCAATAGATGCAACTGGTCTTTCTGGAGGTGCTGGTGGTAATGCAACACCATTTAATTTTAATAAATTTTTTAATTCTTCAACTTCTGATTGGATATCATTCTCTACAAGATTTTCTAAAAATTTCTTTAAATCCTCGTCTCCTGTGTGGTTAATAAGAACTTGATATCCAGCAATTGCACCTTGTGCCGCTGCAAGATAACTCCAAATCCCAAAGACTTCTCCGTAGTGCATTGGTTCATTTTGTGGATTTCCACTTAAAACACCCATTAAAATATTCCTCCTTAAAGAAATTAAACTTTTAATAACAACTCTTACTATAGAAAAAATTTTCCCAACCATGTTCCGGGTTAAAGAAAATAAGTTCTTATAACTCATAAGGCACACCTTACCCATATATAGTAATTACACCTTATAGAATGTACTGCTACAAAAAAATTATTCATATAAATAACACATATATTTCAATTAACATAATCCATTATTATCAGTACTTTTAATAATAGAAATTAAAGATATTTATCATAATTTTAACTCAAATGAATTTATATATTCTTAAACGAATATTGTCTAAAGGAACTGGAGACATTACTAAATATGAAAGGAGGGAAAACCATGAAGAAAAAACTGTCATCTATTTTAGGTGCCCTATTACTAACTATTTTGGTTTTTGGTACAAGCGTCCATGCTGAATACGATGGATATAATACGGATAGAGTTAACAATAATAATATTACAACTCGAGTTAATGACGATAACATGAATAGAGTTAATTATGATACTAGAACTCGAAATGTGAATACAACAAATGATTTGAATAATAATCGTAAAAATAATAATTGGGCATGGCTTGGTTTATTAGGACTAGTAGGTTTATTCGGTCTTAGAAGAAAAGAAAAAGAACCAGAAAGACGTTAATGTAGAACATTGCATTTAACTTAAAAAGATACTTATTCATCAAAAAAATGCAAAATGAATAAACTATGAATCGCCTTTAATAAGGCGATTTTTTATTTTTTCAAAATCAATAATAATTATATAAAAACGGATACTATTCAATGAATTTCTTAACTTGATGGTAATAGAGCGGTACGTCCATTTAACGAACAACGCTTCTTTTTTATACCGTCGCTTCACTTACCCATATCTGACATTGTCGAAAATAAAAAAGAAGAATACTCCTTCAAGTATTCTTCTTTTTCACTATTATTTCATATAACCGTTGCTATCAAAATAGTATTTTGTCCCGTCAATTACTAATGATTCATTTGTTGCAAGTCCATAATCTCCTGGAATAAAATACATCCATTTTCCTTGTGCGTTTTGTTCCCAACCTGACTTTTGAACTAATTTTCCTCCTGGAGCAAATAAATACCATCTTTCTCCTGCAGAACCACGGTCTATCACCATCCATCCATTTGTAGTAGAATTAATGCATTTATTGCCTGGATCAACCATAATACGTCTAGAAATATAATACCAATCTTGTCCAGATTTCACCCAACCATTATATATTGAGTTTCCATTATCGGCATATAAGTTAAAAACCCATATTTTAGAAGGGCACGTTCCTACTGTTTCTAGTTCCTTCCATTCTCCATCAGTTCCAGCTACATATGTATTAGCTGCAAAAGCATTTGTAGTAGGATAAATAGCAAAAATAACAAAACATAATATCATTGCTTTTACAAATTTTTTCATAATAATCTATTTCCTCCCTAATAAATTTAATACCGTTAAATCATACTATATAAAAATATAATTGTATACTGAATTTCATAATAAATAACCAAAATTATACACTTTGAGAGACACCCCTAAAAATATAGGAAATACTCTTATTAAAAGCACCGACTAGATTCACTTCAATAAGAAGATATTAATTTATAAAAAAATGTCTTAGTATTTTTTGTTTTGCCTTATGACTTACCCATATCTTATATTTTGTGTAACTGCCCCTATCGCTGAATCCCTTGATATCCATAGCTTCATAACACTTTCCTTTTTGAGTTACACAACACATAAAAAATGGGTAACTATAAAAGACAAAAAAATAAAAAGGATGTTGCTATATTTTGAATCTGGTCATAGCTTTATCCATTGCATCTTGGTTAACACCTATGTATCTTAATGTAACTCTTTCGGATGAATGGTTAAATATCTCCATCAGCAATGCGATATTCTTCGTTTGCATATACATATGATAGCCGAATGTCTTACGTAATGTATGCGTTCCTATTTCGTCTAACCCAAACTCTGCTGCAGTACTTCTAAGTATCTTATATGCCATACTTCGTCCGATTGGTTTATTCTTTCCTTCGCGACTCTTAATCAAGTACTCATTATCATCTCTTTCTTCGATATACCAACGTAATTCTCTTTTTAATGCTGGTGTCAATTGAATACGTTTCTGTTTTCCCGTCTTCTTTTCTCTCATTGAAATATGACTACCTTTTAAATCACCAACTCGTAGCTTTAAAATATCACTAATACGTAAACCTGTATTAATTCCCATTACAAACAAAATATAATTGCGTTCATTATTTTCCTTTAGATATTCTTTAATTTGTTATATTTGCTCTGGCTCTCGAATAGGTTGGACAAAATTCATAGATCACCCCCTCCATAATGCTTTTCTACCTCATATGCTTCTAATCTCAGAGCGAAAGCTAGTTTATAAAAAGCATTAGACTTATTACGTCTATATGTGCGCTCACTCATGCCAATCTCGTTATAAACCATATAATCAAAAACTTCTTCATCTTCTAAATAACGTTTATAATAATGTCTCTTTGATTCTTACTAAACCTACTTAATGCCTTGTCGATCTGAAAAGATAGGCGTTTTAACCTTTCTTCTCTTATACTTAATCCTATATTCGCTAAAGCAACATCTTCAGCTGGTTTCCCTACTACATTTGTTGGTCCATGATATCTTATCTCACCTGAAGCTGTAACCTTCATTTCATTTCTAATCATCCCAAATTGTCTATAAATACGAACGTTTTCAAGAACCTCTTCTAATCGAGATTGTGTTGCTTTACGGTCAATTTTTGGTAAGAATGTCAATTGTGTCATATATATAAACACTCCTTGTCTATTTTATTAATGAAAATAAAAAAAGCGGACACCAAACCACAGAGCAATATTGTTATTACTCTTAATAGTTTGATATCCGCTGGTTCTTCCAGTAGGACTAAATATTTAATTTCTATTATTATATCATTTTCTTTCGTCTTAGTAATTTTTAAAAGGATTATTTTGTTCAATTTCTGGATAGATGTTAATATTCTTCATAAAGGAGGTCTATTGATGAAGAATTTATGGACAAAGATTTTTATAGGTGTTCTCATAGGAATTCTTATAGGAACTGCTCTTTTAATAACATTATATTTTGTTAGTGTTTCACTTTTTTGGAATCAGCCCTAAATTAAAAGTGTTTTAAAATCCTACTATTAAAAATATCCTCACGTTTATTTAACGAGTATTCCGTCAATAATGTAGATAGGCTGTATGCCAAAACTCATTTAAATTTCTTTCTCCGTCCCCCTTTTGGAGATACCTTGGAGCCGAACAGTTAGCTTTTGCTAGCTGCTCTTTTATTTAAAATGCAATTTTTATTTTCACCTTTAACTGATACACACATATATTAATAATCTACATACAAATGTTAACTAGCTCCTTAAAGAGCACTATTCGAAAGTGCTCTTTTCTGATACAAAAATCTAAATACCAAAATGAATTTTTTATTATTCATCCTTTTCATCCCTGTATAACATTTCAAATCTCGTTTATACCATAGCTGTAACTTATGGAAATGAGGCATATTCACTCATACGCTCTACTTTTATAGAGGGCTTTTTTATAATTTTGTTAACACCTTCTTGAGATTAGCATATCTTATACTACTCATTGATTCAAAGAGCACTTTGGCTCAGTGTTCTTTGACACCTATCTTTTGAAGAGCACTGCATACCAGTGCTCTTTTTTGCGTATACATATTGTGATTTCAATTATTTAATTTTCACGCTTACAGCGACACCAACGTATACATATAAAAATAAGTGAAAACCTATTAGGCATTAGAACCCTCTTTCTAGGAGCATCTTAAAAAGATGCCCTTTTTACATATACAAGTCAGATATCAAATAGCATTTTTGCTGATTTTTTGAACCTTTAAATAAGACAAGCATATGATATTGTATGGAGACCCTCTCTCATAAGAACCTATTTTTCTAAGAGCACATTTATATGTGTGCTCTTTTTTATTTGCTACAAAATAACTATTTTATTAAGTTTCTCAATTTACTAAAGTAATGCTCTCGAAAAGGCATTCATATATATATTTATCGAATGCGCTTTGGAATTCTTAGAAAATCAAATACTTTAGGAGTTGATTAACATGGAAAATAAATCACCAAAATTAATAATTCCTCCTGACACGAAAATCCAATTTACATTTTTCTCTCCTTCTGGTGAAGTAATTTTCAAACAATCTCTAGCAAACGAAACTTTAGAGTCCATCATACTTCCTATTCATTGTCCTATCGAATACGAAAGACTTGAAGCTGTAAGAATCCCATTATCTAAAGAATAGCTCCCCATAAAGGTTTACCCAAATCCCCCTTAATTGCAAGGGATTTTTCAATATAAAATAACGCTTTTGTTTAGTTCATAATTTAAAAAATTCCTTTCCTAAGTACTGTTTCTATATGCTATACTGATTCTTAATTAATTGTAGAAGGATTGATAAAATGAATGATAGATCCTCAAGACGATGGCAAATGCAACAAAAGTTAAGAGCACTGAAAACAAAAAACAGGAATAATACAAATCCTTTGTTTAATGAATGTCTTGAATCCCTAGGAGACGAAACTTTAATTTTCTCTCAGGGAAAAAGCCAGCAGATTGCTACTAATTTAATAAAATCATTTCCTATAACTGTCTCTGGAAAAATAGATTGGGAACAGATAGACAATCAATTAGTAGTTCCAAACAAAGAACGACTAATTTCCCTTATTAGAGCACACAAACTAGATTTTAATGAACAGATTTTTATACTATGGGATAACTATGAAATCCCTGTAGTAGGTACAAATCTTGATAATGTATTCCAATCACTAGCTGACGTTGATGCAGTCAGTTTTTATTACTGGTTATTAGATAAAGAATATAGATTCGTAATTGAAATAGAGGATGAAGAAATGATTAGGGTTGGATTTCGCTAATAATCTACTCATCTTTCCTTATTCTGCTTTTCTACAAAATTCAAATTTGGTATTAAATCAACTGCGTCTTCCGTTCATCCATACGAGTTACTTTTCTACTTTTATATACAAAGGACTGTTCCCCGTGACCACTTGTGGGTGGCTCTATTAGGTGAACTTGTCCATCTTTCACAACATAAATCATATTTTCTACTAATGAAATTTCAGCCTTCATTTCTGCAATGTTTTCCTTGATAATTGCCACCGAAACCACTCCTATATGTGTTATAATTACTTTGTCGAATAATTATGTCGGGAGCAATCTCGGCTTTTTTATTTGCCTATAAATATTGCACAACGTTTTCTGGAATAAATGATTGTTCCAAGGATAGATGAAGTCGTATTGATATCGGTTCTTTATTATCTCTTGCCTTCTTACAAAGTTCTTCGGCTTTTTCCCATTCAAATTGTTTATCCTCCGCTCGCTTATAACGCCAAATCCCAATTGTATATTCCTCAAACATTTCATATTTCTCACTAGGAGCTGTGGTAAGCTTTAGCTCATCAACTGCCCTTGCTTGGCTTGGTATTTGAACAACCACATCAGCAAAACGTACTTGAGAATTCAACCGATGAATATGCGCTTTCTTAGGATCAAATGCTACTACTGGCTCAACATCAAATATTGTTAGCTGCTTTGGCATCGCTCTGTCCCTCCAATACATGCAAGCCTGTTGTTAAAATCCCTTCAAGTTGAGTTAATGTTAATTGATCTAATGTTTTCTCGTTTATTTCAGATAACCCTAAACTAAGTAATTTACGAATAATGAGCAATTTCCGTCGTTCAACTTCCTGTCTTAATAACATCACTGTACCTCCCGTTGGTTATCATATCTTCTCTCTAAATTAATGAATTTGCTAAACTCTTTAATAAATGCAAGTTCAACTGTACCAACAGGACCATTTCTCTGCTTGGCCAGAATAATTTCAGTTATGTTTTTATTCGCTGTTTCTGCATCGTAATAATCTTCACGATATAAAAATGCGATCAAATCAGCATCTTGCTCAATTTGTCCTGTCTCACGTAAATCAGATAACAGAGGACGTTTATCTTGTCTACTTTCAACAGCACGACTTAACTGTGATAAAGCAATTACACATACATCCAGTTCCCTAGCCATCAGTTTCAACTTCCGGCTAATCTCGCCAATCTCTTGCATACGATTTCCTCTATGCTTTGGATCACCAACAATAAGCTGTAAATAATCAATCGCTATTAATACCTTTTTATCTGGATGTTTACGTTTCAGTTTTCTGGTCTTTGCATAAATCTCTTGCATTGTTACATTTGCCTTATCGTATATTTCCAGTGGAAGATTGTTAATCAATCCCATTGCTTGGCTGATGTTTTCCCAGTCTTTGATATTGCAAAGTTTCTTAGGGTTTTTCATTTTGGTTGCATCAACATTGCCGGCACTAGAAATCATTCTCTTGAGCAATTGTTCTTCTCCCATCTCTAGTGAAAAGATTCCAACTGCTGTATCTGAACTTGCTGCATGATAAGCAACGTTTAGTACAAATGCCGTTTTCCCCATTGCTGGACGTGCACCAACAATGATTAAGTCTCCTGTCTGTAATCCAGAGGTCATTCGATTAAAATCGTAATATCCAGTGTTTATACCTGTTAAATCGCCAACATCGATTTGCATCTTCTTATATAGCCCAACAAGCGTTTCTTTTAAATCAAACTCACCTGAATAACCCGTTTCCTCTATCGCATTTAGTTCATCGATTGTATTGCCGATTGCACTAATATCTTTGTCTTTCTGAAGACGCTTATATAAATCACCAGCAACCTCTTGAGCATGCCGCATTTTCCATGCTTCTATCACAAGACCCTCGTGATACGAAAAGTTTTTTGTTGTTGAAACGCCCTCAGCTAAATTAACTAAAAACTGAATGTCACCAATTTGATTTATAAAACTATCTAATTTTTCAACTACAGTCACAAGATCTATAGGGCTTTCAACGTCTTCAAGTTCTCTCATTGCCTTAAAAATGGCTTGATGTGTTGGAAGAGAAAATTGATTTGGTTTTAACTGACAATCTTTTATCAAATCCCCTTCCATGATGATGCTGCCTAAAACACTTTGCTCCGCTTCCAAATTACGAATGATGTCGTTACTCATTATTGCATCCATCCATTCTGTTGATTAAGTGCTGCAAGTTCTTCATCAGTGGCGATATTTTGATTCCACTCTTTTTGTTGCTGCAATACTTGTTTAGTAGATTCAGACATAGCAACAGATTGATATGCTGGCTGTTGTTTTACTTGTGTTGTTCGTTTAGCACGAAACTCTTTGTCGGCTACTTCAACATCAGTTACTGTTTTAAAGCCTTTAACATGCCAATCTCTTAAAATTGAATTTACATAAGACATGTTTCTTGTATTTTTTTCCAGAGAAATTCCCATTGCTTTAACAACTAGCTCTGCATTTAAATCATCTACCCACGCAAGAATTCCTTCTGCGATAAAAGGTGTCATGAATCCAAAGTTTTGTTCGTAAAAAGAAATTGGGTTAACTTCAACAACGTCCGTGCGCTCTTCTTGTTGTTTTTCTTTTTCTTTTTCTTTTTCTTTTTCTTTTTCCCCACTTATCGTTGACGTATCGTGGCACGTATCGTGAACAGCAAGAAACTCTTCGAAAATAGCACGAATTTTATCATTTTTAACTTTTGGAGTTACTAAGCTAATAAGACTAATATCTGTTACTCCATCAAGTTCTTTGCGAACACAATCTTCAATTGGTTTACCGCCTCTATTAAGGTTATATTTACCCCAATTGATAATTGCTAGTTCGCGTGTTTCTGGATTATACTTAACTAATTTATGATGGTTTTCAAAACGATCTAAGAGTGAATTAACACTTTCCATGGAGTAACCTAAATCAAAATCCATTTGCTTTTTGGTGATTTGGTACACACCAATTTGAGTAGTACATGGGTTTGTAAGAAGATACAGATTAAATAATTTATCTTCCGGAGTCATCTCCTCAATAACTTTTGCATCCTGCCAAAATGAAACTTGAACTGGTCTAAAAACTGCCATGTTATTCATCCTCCCGTTTACATATCGCAAACCCGTCCTCTATACGTAATAAGCGATAATTTTTATAACCTTTTTTAGATATTGCTGTACTAAATAAGCAAGGTGCTGTTCTGACGTTACCTGTTGGACAATCTTAGGATTTAACAACACTCTATGTAATGTTTTGTCTAAAAGCATACAATACACTCCATTGTTATAACGTTTATGATTTGGTATAATTAACTTAACTAAAATTTACCAACCACTATTTATCTATCACTCGGCAAAGTGATAGATTTTTTTATTTCCTACGACTTACCAGCGAAGCGTTAACACCTTTAGAACGAGATCCTTTAATAATCACACAATAACTTTTAGATACTTCATGTTCCTCCTTTTCTTCACGAAGCATCTTAAACTCTTTTACACATCGATTAAGCTCTTCTTCCCAATAATTCGCTTCCTCATGAGATTTAGCGTTGAACATGTTGTAAATGCATGTATTCATGCAATCATGAAGTTCATTTGTAAACGAAAAGTCTCCTAGAAGAACAAGATCATGCAGACAATAGTATTCAGTTGTCATGGTTTTCACCTCTTTTCTATGTAAATGGATGCTGTACGCATCGTTACAACCAGAAAGGGATATCTTTAAAGGGGGTTGGGTAACAATCCTTTCTGGTCATAGCGACAAGCACAGTGGCTTGTCCAAATAATAAATAAAATGGTATAATTACTTTGTAGAATTTATTGCGAGCTACTGTTGTCTAGGCGGTAGCTTTTTCTTTTGCCCATTTATGTTTTAAAGTAAATGATGCCTCAATAATTTTGATTCGAATTCCCACTAACTTTTTCTCTTGTTGTAATTCTCCTAACTTTTTATCATCACCAAATGTTTTAGCTATTTTTATTTCACCAGTTAACTTTGCATCATAACGAATTAGTTCCTTATATTCTCTTAAGCTTGGATTCTTGTAATCTACTGTCACTTACATTTCCTCCTTTACAAAACTTTTGTTAAAGTCATTAAGCTATCCACCGATTGAATAATAACGTTTTCTGACATAGCCTTTTGCAACCAGCTTTTTTGTATTTGTTCCATAATGCCAAAGTGTACTTGTTCAAGAGCTTGTACTACACATTGAGTAGCTTGGATTGTATCGAAGATTTCTTTTGCATGAACTGCGTATTCATGTTTCTCCTTTTCGCCCAACTTCCATGAACGTGTTGTAATTTGTAAATTCATGATTTCCTTCGTTGCCGCAATCCCCTCTTCGGCTTGCTTGATGTAATTCATAAGTTGTAAATTTACATCGCTCGTTAAACGAGGATCTGTTGGTGGTAATCCTACACCATAAATATGTTTAATTGCCTGTTTATTTAATGGTGCTCCTGTTGCATCACACCAATCCATTGCTAATTCAAAAGGCACTTTAGAAAAACCAGATTCAATATTTTTTAAACGTTCGTAAGTAATGCCGAGATACTCTGCTAGACCTTTCTTTGTTCGATAATGTGCATTTTCACAACATTCTCTAGCATTACGTAGCAATCCACCTATAGACGAATTGCAATATATACTTGTTCCCATATTTGTTCGCCTCCGTATTAAGTTGTCAAAGGATTACAATAAAGTTTATAGAATACATAACTTGTCTATTTTTATGTAAAAAAGAGGAATTAATCCTCGATACTTTCTTTTGCTTGCATTTCTTTGATGATGGCCCAACCAGCCTCGTAATATGCTCGAAGGATTTTATCAATTTCCTTTTGTGGTTTAGGTTCAGGAGCCACAATATAAACTTTCGTTTTTCCAAACTCATAAGAAGCTGAATATTCTTCTTGTTGGCTCATGGTGTCACCTCTTGAAGTGCTTTTTACATTTGTATGCTGCTGATCTGTTGGTACTGCCATTGGAAGTGCTGACATTTTTTCACCTTCTTTCGTTATTCGGACATAAATTTGCATTAGCATTCAAACCCCTTTATTTTTTATCACTCTAAAACTTTGCAAACTGAATAGCGCGTAGACAAAAAAATATCTTCTTTTTTCTTTCCATATAACTTTGCAATTTGATCAGCTCTCTCTGCGCTGACCTGCCGCTGTCCGTTTTCAATTTGTGACAAATAGCCACCAGAAATACCGAGATTCTTTGCAGCTTCTTCAATACTTATTCCAAATTTCATACGCATTTCTTTTGGTCCAATCACTTCTTTATCACCACCTAAAACTACGCATAATGTGTTGTTATCCAAAATATACTACGCATTATGCAAAGTATCAACGCGTTTCGCAAAGTTTTTGTCAATTCATTTCAAATTTTGCACTTTGCAAAGTATAATTAATCTTAGAAGATGAATAGGAGGATTCCTATGATTGGAGAGAATTTAAGAAAATTAAGAAAGACAAATAACCTAACTATGAAAGAGTTAGGGCAAAAATTAAATCTGGCTGAATCAACAATATCAGGTTATGAGAATGGAAACAGAAAACCTGATTATGACACGTTAAATAAGTTTGCTGATTTCTTTGAGGTTTCAACTGACTATCTTTTAGGTAGAGATATTACTAAAAATACAACTAGAGACACTTATACCTATAATCCTTTAACAGATCCCGATCTAGGACTTTGGTTTAAAGACATCAAAGATGCTTCTCCTGATAAACAAGAAGAACTTAAACAGTTTTGGGAGTTTATTAAAAGTAAGGAGAAAAATCGTAAACCTGGGGATAAACAAAATTAATTAAATAACCTAAATAAATACACGCTGTATTGCGTGTATTTATTTGAACAGGAATGGTTAATTGTTCCTATAATTCTTATATATTTTTAAAGCCCCCTTCACGGGCTTTTCTTTTTACAGCAAAATAAGAACATACGTTTGCATTTTTAACAATGGAGTGAAATGATATGCATAAAACACAGCCTTACTACACAACACAAATCGAAGATTATATTAAAAATTTGTATCATTCTTTATCCATCTTTATTCCAGAACAAATTGATATGATAACAATTGCCCAAAAACTAAATATTTGGTTACATTTTGCTCCATTTGGAAGTCGTGCTATTTGTAAAAATAATTTGCCCAGTATTATTATTGATAATCGAAACATGGCTTATCAACAATGGGAGGACTTTGGTCATGAGCTTTGCCATGTTCTATTCCATGTAGGAAATCAGCTATACATACCGAAATTATTTTTAGACTACCAAGAAGCAAAAGCAAACAATTTCAAGCTACATTTTTGTATTCCTACTTTTATGTTAAGGACACTAAACCTTCCCGAAACAAGAAAAGAATCGATATACCTCATTGCAAAAACTTTCAATGTTTCATTTCATACTGCTGAGCAACGCTTGTTGCATTATGAAAATCAGCTGCTAGCTAGTCATTTGCTAAATGTTTTTTCACAAACATGTCTAATTACATAATAAAAACTATAACTTCTACTTAACTACATTGAATTTTTATAATTTATCTTATTTACTTTTCGTATAATTAATACTAAATATAGGAGGTACTGCCATGAAAACCGCAATCTACTTACGTAAATCACGCGCTGATCTAGAAGCCGAAGCACGTGGTGAAGGTGAAACTTTAGCAAAGCACCGCACTACCCTGCTGAAAATAGCTAAAGAGCTAAATTTAGATGTTTTATCCGTTCGTGAGGAAATCGTTTCTGGGGAGAGCTTAGTGAAACGTCCTGAGATGTTGGCACTACTCGAAGAAATTGAAGATAACAAATATGACGTTGTTCTATGTATGGATATGGACCGTTTAGGACGTGGCGGTATGAAAGAGCAAGGAATCATCTTAGAGACATTTAAACGCTCCAATACGAAGATTATGACACCTAGAAAGACTTATGACCTTAACGATGAGTGGGACGAAGAATACAGTGAATTTGAGGCGTTTATGGCACGTAAAGAGTTAAAGATTATTACTCGCCGTATGCAACGTGGTCGTATTGCAAGTGTAGAGGCTGGCAATTACCTTGGTACGCATGCACCATACGGATATGATATCCTCCGTTTGAATAAACGTGAGCGCACATTAACTATTAATTCAGAGGAAGCCTCTGTTGTGAGAATGATATTTGAATGGTATGCAAATGAGGATATGGGAGCCTCCGTCATTACGAACAAATTAAATCAGCTTGGCTACAAAAGTAAGTTAGGTAACGATTGGAACCCATACAGTATATTAGACATGTTAAAAAATAATGTTTACATTGGAAAGGTAACATGGCAAAAAAGAAAAGAAGTGAAACGTCCGGATGCAACGAAACGTAGTTGCACTAGACAAGATAAATCAGAATGGATTATTGCGGATGGAAAACATGATCCGATTATCCCAGAAAGCTTATTCGAAAAAGCACAGGAGAAATTAAATACGAGGTATCACGTTCCTTATAATACGAATGGATTAAAGAATCCGTTAGCTGGGATTATCAGATGCGGAAAATGTGGATACAGCATGGTACAACGATATCCAAAAAATCGAAAACATACAATGGATTGTAAACATCGTGGTTGTGAAAATAAATCCAGTTATACAGAACTAATCGAAAAACGTTTACTCGAAGCATTAAAAGAATGGTACATCAATTATAAAGCTGATTTTGAAAAAAATAAGCAGGATGAAAGCACAAAAGAAACACAAATTATTCAAATGAACGAGGCTGCTTTACGAAAACTTGAAAAAGAGTTAGTGGATGTCCAAAAACAAAAAAATAATTTACACGATTTATTAGAGCGTGGTGTTTATACTGTTGATATGTTTTTAGAACGTTCTAATGTTGTTTCCAATCGTATTAATGAGATTACTGAAACGATAGAAAACCTCAGAAAAGAAATTAAAACAGAAATAACAAAGGAAAAAGTGAAGAAAGATACAATTCCTCAAGTCGAGCATGTGTTAGATCTATATTTCAAAACAGATGATCCACAAAAAAAGAACAGCCTCCTAAAGTCAGTTTTAGAAAAGGCTGTTTATACGAAAGAAAAATGGCAAAGACTCGACGATTTTAAACTTGTGCTTTACCCTAAGCTCCCTCAAGATGACGACAAATAAACGTTTGCTTTTTGTCGTCATCTTGTTGGTGTAATTAGGTTTACACCATTAAGGCCAAGAGCATCATTTGTTGAAACAGCTAACACAACTGGTTTTCCATTCCGAAGCGTCGCCTTTGCTGCCATTAATACAGGAGAATCTGTCATTGCATTGGCAAATTTACTCATTGAATTCCCTGTTAATGGAGCAATCACCATGCAGTCTAATGGAATTTTAGGACCGAGTGGTTCTGCGCCTACAATAGAATTAATAACCTTATTTCCTGTTATCTCTTCAATCCGTTCAATCCACTCTGCTCCTTCACCAAATCTAGTATTTGTTGTTTGTACAGTATATGAAACAACCGGCAGCACTTCTGCTCCTTCTACAATTAGTTTCTCTACATGCGGCATAACTTCCGCATACGTACAATGTGATCCTGTAAATCCAAACCCAATTCGTTTTCCTTTTAAACTCATTTTCCATTCTCCTCCTTTGCCATCATATCTGCCGTTAATAACTGAGAAAGAACATTCGCTAAAATTTGCCCTGCTGTTTTTGGTGCAACAATTCCTGGAAGACCGGGTGCTAACAAGGCTTTAATCCCTCGTTTCTCTGCATAACGAAAATCCGTACCACCAGGCTTAGAAGCCAAGTCAATAATCAACGTATGAGCTGGCATCCTAGAAATAGCCCTTGCCGTTACAACGAGGTGCGGAATCGTATTAATGACAATATCAACATCACTTACTTCTTTCTCAATATCCTGCATATAAAAAGGAGAAAACATCATTTCCGAAATACGAGCGATATGTTCTGAACGTCGTGCTCCTACTTTGACATGAGCTCCTAGTGATTGAAAAGCTCTCGCTACACTCATTCCAGTTCTACCAAATCCTAAAACCATTACATTCGAACCGTGAATTGTATAATCTGTATGTTGAATAACCATCATTAATGTTCCTTCTACCGTTGGAATAGAATTATAGATCGCCACATCATCACGATCGAATAGTTTCACAAGTTTTCGATTTGTTGTAGATGTAATATTTTCTAAATACGGTGTACCAATTCCTGAATATATAGTAAAGTTTGCTGGTGTTTTTTCAATCTGTTCTTTCGTAAGCGCAACTTTTTCATTTGAAAAAATAGTATCTACTTCTCCTTTTGCATTTGTTCCTGCTACCGGCAAAATAATTGCATCTAAAGAAGTGAAATCTAGATCTTGCATACTCTCTTTTGCTGCCCCTGTAAAACCATGATCCAGTTGATCAAATCCTACTAATGAAAGTTTTGCATCAAGTTCAACCAACTTACGAATCACTTCTAGCTGCCTTGCATCTCCTCCTATGACAGCAATGTGCATCTCAGTCAACATTCCCTACTTCACCTTCTTTTTCTTTCATTTATAAGAAAAGTGCCTACTTTTTCTTTTTCCTCCACATAATATGTACCGTACGAGTTAGAGGTGATTGAAAAACAAAAAGCATTCAATATTTCTAAATATGTGAAATTCTATAAGATAAAACTTCCATTAGAGTTACACTCTTCCTCATTACTTAACTACTACTCCCTCACTCCATTTTCATTTGAACGTGCTACACCTGTTCCAATAAAGCGAAACTATAATCAACGACATCTCCCACCGATTATTAGGCTTCATCACTTGGACCTTTACCGACAGTTTATCTTCCAACCTATCTTCTTTGTTTTACTGAATCTTGAGGTAGGAGTATTACTTGCCTGTGAATAGTGGAATAAAAAAAAGACAACCAAAATGGTTATCTTTTACTGTGAGCTTGGGCGGCTTGCAAGGTCAAAGATAATCATATCATGACCGACCTTTTTAATACGGTTCCATTCTACACGAACTTCTTGCTGCTCCCTTTTAAACCCACCCCATTTTCCCACCGGTATAATGAGAGCTTGAATTTTCCCATCCTTCTCGTTTATTTCTAAATCAGCATGACCTAAAACTCCCATTTTTTCCGCACGCTCCAAGTCCACAATCTCTTTTCCACTTAATTCACTTAAACGCATATGATTCTCCCCTTTACGAACATCTTCCATACAACATCCTCAAATCCTAGCCTATAATAAGTACGTATTCTACACGTCTCTAAAAAATACCAAGAAAATGAACTCCTCTCCCTAGCATTCAAAATCTGTTATACTTATAAAAAGCTTAGTACATAAAAATAACCGTATCTCCTCGTACGAGATACGGTTATTTCGTCTTATTTCATTCCTTTTGGAAGCTCTCCATTCGGACTAATTAGCGCTGTGGAAAATTCATTTGTAAATATACTGCGAATCAATTGATCCACATCTGTTTTGGTAACCTTGTTCACACTCTCAATAATTTCATCAAGCGAACGATGTTTTCTAAGGAGCAATTCATTTTTTCCATTGCGACTCATACGGCTATTCGTACTTTCTAAACTTAACATCAGATTTCCTTTAAGCTGCTCTTTACTATTAACAAGTTCTTTCTCTGTAATACCTGTATTTTTCAATGTCTCTAACGTTTCTTGCATTGTATCATATAAAGTATCTAATTGTTGGCTTCCTGTACCACCGTAAAGTGTTAACATTCCTGTATCTTCATATGAAGAATGATAAGAGAACACTGAATATGCTAATCCTCGTTGCTCACGTACTTCTTGGAATAAGCGGCTACTCATACTGCCACCTAATACATTATTTAATACAATTAAGTTATAAATATCTTCATGTCCCATTTGTAATCCTTGGAATCCTAAACATAAATGAGCTTGCTCTGTTTCCTTTTTACGGGTCACTTTATTAAAATGAAAAATCGGACTATGTACTTGTTCACGATTTGTTGTTCCCTCGTAGTTGCCAAAATATTGTTCCACTGTTTGAACAAATGTTTCATCAATATTTCCAGCAATCGAAACTACAACATTTTCAGGTGTATAATGATCTTTTATATATTGACGTAATGTATCCCCTGTAAATGTTTCAAGCGTTTCTTCTGTACCTAAAATTGGGTATCCAAGCGGATGCGTTTCATATGTCGCTTTCGTTAACATGTCATGCACAATATCATCTGGCGTATCCTCATACATTTTAATTTCTTCAAATACAACGTTCTTCTCTTTTTTCAATTCTTCTTCATCAAATGTGGAATTGAAGAACATGTCAGCTAACACATCTAGTGCATATTTTGCATGCTCATCAAGTACCTTTGCATAATAGCACGTGTATTCTTTTGAAGTAAATGCATTCACTTGACCACCAATACTATCAAATGACTCTGCAATTTCTCTCGCACTACGCGTCTCTGTCCCCTTAAAAAACATGTGCTCTAAAAAGTGCGAAACTCCATTGTTTTTTTCATTTTCATTTCTTGAACCTGCATGAATCCATATACCAATTGCAACAGAACGAACAGTTGGTATATTCTCCATAACGATTCTTACACCATTTTTACAAGTATATTTTTTAATCAAAAACTTTCCTCCTAATGCCAGTTTCTCTAAATAATTGCTATTATTTAATGATAACAAGTTTGAACATGAATGTCATGTAAATGTATTTAATCAATGCGTTTTTCATCTAATAATTCTGTAATATTCCCTACTTTATACCCTTGTTTTTTCAACTGTGAAATCATCGTATCTAACGCCTCAGCTGTTGGAGGTGTCGGATGCATTAATACAATTGCACCTGGGTGTACTTTCCGCATCACACGCTGAAGAAGCACTTCAGGCTCTGGACGTTTCCAATCAATTGTATCAACTGTCCACATAATAGTCCCCATCTTCAATCCGCCCGCCACTTCTACAACTTCATCGCGGAAACTTCCACTTGGTGGTGCAAACCATCGTACTTTTTGACTTGTAGCTGCCTCAATAATTTGATTCGTTTTTTGTAATTGTTCTTGTATTTGATTTCTAGACAGCGTTTTCATATCCGGATGCGTATAAGAATGATTTCCTACTTCTTGCTTTGCATCTACAATCATTTTTGCAAATCTTAAATTTTCTTTTACCCAGCGTCCTTCCAAAAAGAACGTTGCCTTTACATCATGCTTTTTCAATGTTTCTAATATACGCGGAAGATACTCATTTCCCCACGCCACATTTATCGTTAATCCTACCATTTTTTTATGTGGATGCCCACGATAAATGGGAGAATACGATAAATCTTCTAAATGCGTGCTTGGTGACACTTCCCGATATACAAGTTGCTTCTCATCAAACCTCCCTATTTTCTTCATGTTATTATATGACGCTTCAATATCAACCTCTTTACCATTATACCCTGGCGTCGCTTTCCAAATCTTATCAATTATCGCATTTTGCGGTGCAATTGAATATTGCTTCGCTTGTTTCTGAATTTCTTCATAAAGATCATCATTTGCTAGCGCTGAATATGAGCATAAACCCATACAAAGAAAGAATATAGATATGAATACAAATATACGAGTTCTCATATAAACCCTCCCATTAACTATACACATAAGAAAAATCCATTTTCTTCTTATCCTTGTTAATTTGAGCGTTATTATGAAAACTATACCTTTTCACTAATAAAAATCTATGCATCGAATGTATTTTTATTTAACAAAAAAAGCCAGGAACCCTGGCTTTTTTACTTACTTCTGTTCTTGTATATTTTCTTGTTTTGAAGCTTCTTCTTTTGCCGCTTCTTTTTCTTGCTCTTCTTTTAGCAATACTTTTCTAGACAAGTTTACACGGCCTTGTTTGTCAATCTCGATAACTTTTACTGAAATCTCGTCACCGATTTTCACAACGTCTTCTACTTTACCTACACGTTCAAGTGCAAGCTCAGAAATATGAACAAGTCCATCTTTACCACTAAATAATCCAACGAAAGCACCGAATTTTTCAACGCGTTTTACTTTTCCTAAGTAAATTTCGCCTACTTGTACTTCACGAACAATATCTTCGATGATTTTCTTCGCCTTTTCATTCATCTCTTGATCAATAGAAGAAATAAAGACTGTACCATCTTGCTCAATATCAATTTTCACGCCAGTTTCTTCAATAATTTTGTTAATTTGCTTACCGCTCGGTCCAATAACATCACGGATTTTGTCCGGATTAATTGTCATTGTAATAATTTTCGGAGCATACGCAGATAACTCTTTACGAGGCTCGGCAATAGCAGATAGCATATGATCTAGAATGTGCATGCGGCCAACTTTCGCTTGTTGTAATGCTTCCTCTAAAATTTCACGAGATAAACCAGCAATTTTAATATCCATTTGTAGCGCTGTTACACCTTGAGCTGTACCTGCTACTTTAAAGTCCATATCACCTAAGTGATCTTCCATACCTTGGATATCAGTTAAAATTGTGTAGTGCTCACCAGACTTCACAAGTCCCATTGCAATACCAGCAACTGGTGCTTTAAGTGGAACACCTGCATCCATCATAGCTAACGTACTTCCACAAATACTTGCCTGTGAAGTAGAACCATTTGATTCTAATACTTCTGATACAAGACGAACTGTATACGGGAAGTCTTGCTCAGATGGAATAACTGGTTCAAGCGCACGTTCACCTAATGCACCGTGACCGATTTCACGACGACCAGGTCCACGCATTGGTCTTGTTTCTCCAACACTAAAGGATGGGAAGTTATAGTGATGCATAAAACGTTTTGATTCCTCTACACCAAGACCGTCTAAAATTTGCACATCGCCTAATGCACCTAACGTACAAATACTAAGCGCTTGTGTTTGTCCACGTGTAAATAAACCAGAACCGTGCGTACGAGATAAAATACCTACCTCTGATGCTAAAGGACGGATTTCATCACCTTTACGTCCATCCGGGCGGATTTTTTCAACTGTAATAAGACGACGTACTTCTTCTTTTACAATTTTATATAAAATCTCATTTACTTGTCCTAATGTTTCTCCATCAGCTTCATTTGCTTCATAGTGCTCAATCACACGCTTTTTCACTTCGTTAATTGCATCTTCACGTGCATGTTTTTCATGTACTTGAATCGCAGCATGCATATCTTTCTCTGCCATTTCACGTACATCTTGATTGATTGTAGCATCTACTTCATATAATTTCACTTCTGTTTTTTCTTTACCAACTGCTTGTACAATCTCTTCTTGGAAAGCAACTAAACGTTTAATCTCATCATGACCAAACATAATCGCTTCTAACATTATTTCTTCAGGTACTTGATCAGCCCCTGCTTCTACCATGTTAATTGCATCTTTTGTCCCAGCTACAACAAGGTGAATATCACTTTTTTCTTGTTGTTCTACCGTTGGGTTAATAATGAATTCGCCGTCGATGCGACCAACTGTTGCACCAGCGATTGGTCCTTCAAATGGAACATCTGAAATCGATAACGCTAATGAAGAACCAAGCATAGCTGCCATCTCAGAAGAACAATCTTGGTCAACACTCATAACGATGCTGACAACTTGCACTTCATTACGGAAGCCATCTGCGAAAAGTGGACGAATTGGTCGGTCAATTAAGCGACTTGCTAAAATTGCTTTTTCACTTGGACGACCTTCACGTTTAATAAAACCGCCTGGGATTTTTCCGACTGCATATAAACGTTCTTCATAGTTTACTGTAAGTGGGAAGAAATCTACATTTTTTGGCTCTTTTGATGCAGTTGCTGTAGATAGAACCGCTGTGTCGCCATATCTTACTAATACTGCCCCGTTTGCTTGTTTTGCAAGCTGGCCTGTTTCAATTGTTAGCTGACGACCAGCTAAATCTATCGAGAAGACTTGCTTTTCTTGACTCATTTAAGTACCCCTCTCAATTTAAAATATTCAATTCTTCTATGTAAATGGATAATATATCACAATATTCTTCCTCTAGTATTACCGAAATTTAAGTAAGCTATTAAGAGTAAAAGATATATTTTTACCTAACAAAAAAGCGGGAATATTCCCGCTTCTTTGACTATCGACGTAAGCCAAGCTTTGTGATTAATTCACGGTAACGTGTGATATCGCTATTACGAAGGTAAGTAAGTAAGTTACGACGTTTACCAACCATCTTTAATAGACCACGACGTGAATGATGATCTTTCTTGTGAGTACGTAAGTGCTCGTTTAGAGTGTTAATTTGCTCCGTTAGGACAGCAATTTGAACCTCTGGAGAACCTGTATCAGTCTCATGAGTTCTAAATTGTGCAATGATTTCATTTTTACGCTCTTGTGTTAAAGCCATCCTATTTCACCTCCTAATAATTAAACCCCCAATTACCTAGCAAGCGTCGGTGAGTCGCAATGCCAAGCAATGGTTGTCATAAAGTACATAACATAGAATACTACTTTTCATTGGAAAAAGCAAGTATATTCTTTGTTGTGCTAAAATATTCTTGTGCTGTTTTTTTATCTTTGGCAATTTGAGCAACTAACTCATCGATGCCATTAAACTTTTTCTCTTCTCGAATACGCATGTGCCATTCAACAGTAACAACCTGATCATATATATCCTCATTAAAATGGAATAGATGTACTTCAATAGACAGATTACGCTCATCATCTTTAAAAGTTGGTTTATAACCGATATTACATACACCATCATGCCACTCACCATGAACTTTTAATCTTACTGCATACACACCAACAGGCGGCAGAAGATACTCCTCACTTAAAGCTACATTAGCTGTTGGAAAACCAATTTGACGTCCACGTTTATCTCCGTGAACAACCATTCCTTCTACTGTATAAGCTCTACCTAAAATAGATGGGATTTGTTCCATTTCTCCATTTCGAATCAATTTTCGTAATGCTGTGGAACTTACTTTTTCTTCTTGAAATTCAACTTTTTCAATCACGGTCTGTGTAAACTCCCCTCTTGCATGAAATGGTAAAGTCTCCATCGTCCCTTTTCCTAAACGTCCATATGAATAATCAAATCCTGCTACTACATGCTTTACATTTAGCCCAATAATATATTCATCTACAAACTGTTGTGGTAACAATCCAGCAAATGATTCATCGAATTTCACCACATATAACATATCAATCCCTAGGCTTGCAATTACTTTTTCTTTAATACGTAGCGGTGTAATATACTCCACATGCGCTTCCTTTTTCCCTAAGACAACAGATGGATGTGGATGAAACGTTATGACAGCACTTTTACATCCTCTTTCATCCGCTATTTTTTTTGCTGTGCGAATCACACGTTGATGCCCTAAATGAATGCCATCAAAAAATCCTAATGCCATTACAGTAGGTGGTAATTCTATTTTATTTTGTTCATGTGGATGAGTTAAATGAATGAGTTTCACGCTTGAATTCACCTTTTTCTGTAATAATCCTTCCAATAATTCATTATAGCTTTAGTTCCTGATTATTCACAAGTACTTTCATTGGCTTTAACATGCCAGGGTGTTTTGGATGATGTTCGTAAATTGCTAAGCAACGTTCATTTTTATCAAATACTGTAATAAACGGCGCTGTCACTTGCAGTTCATTCTTTAAAAACATACCATTTTTTATTTTTTCCGCTTGTTTTTCATCTACAACCATTTTTGGAAATTTACTTAACGCTTCATCGATTGAGATAAAAATAGACTCTACTGTTCCATTTTGCATGTTTTCTTCAATTTCTTCAAATGATATGCAATCTTCTAACAAAAATTCTCCTGAAGCTGTTCTCACAAGATGTGACATATGTGCTGGGAATCCTAACTTTTCTCCAATCATAACCGCCAATGTTCTCACATACGTTCCTTTACTACATGTAACGCGGAAGCGAAATGAAATATTCTTCCCTTCAAATACCTCACGATCATCAAGTAACACAAATTCATGAATTGTTATTACACGAACTGGACGTTCAACTTCTTGCCCCGCTCTTGCGTATTCGTATAGTTTCTTTCCGTTTACTTTTACAGCTGAATACATAGGAGGTACTTGCTCAATTGTACCCGTTAGTTCCGCTAATACAGTTTCCACTTCCGCACGTGTAATTACACGATTTACATCCTGTTTTCCCACTACTTCACCAGAAGCATCTTCAGTCGTTGTCGAAAATCCTAGTGTAACTTCACCTTCATATGTTTTTGTTTCACTTGTTAAAAATTGCGCAATCTTTGTAGCGCGCCCTACACAAATTGGTAATACTCCTGTTACATCTGGGTCTAATGTCCCTGTATGGCCAATTCGCTTTTCACGCAATATCTTTCTTAACTTAAATACACAATCGTGTGATGTCATTCCTTTTGGTTTATGTAACAATAATACACCTTCCATATGTTCACCTCATCGTTATACTTTTGTAGATGATGTTCAAAAAATCCGGTAAAGGTAGCTATCGCATTTCTTCGCCTGCGTCGCCAGACCGGTACTGATGTAGGCCCCCCTAGCTTCTGTTCCTCAAAATAGTGGACTCTCTTTATCCTCCTTTTTGAACATGCACTTGTATGACAAACTTACTTTCCATTGAAAAAATGGATAGACAAATGTCTATCCATTATTATTCACGTTTACCGTCTTTATTAATTTCATGTAAAAGCGTATCAATTCTATGTCCATAAGCGATAGACTCATCAAATTCAAAGGTAATTTCAGGTGTTTTACGAAGACGAATACGCTGCCCAATTTCAGCACGAATAAATCCTTTTGCCTTCGCTAAGCCTTTTAATGTATTTTCTTTCTGTTGTTCGTCTCCTAAAACAGAAATATATACTTTGGCAATCTGTAAATCCCCACTTACTTGCACATCTGTTACCGTCACAAAACCAATACGTGGATCTTTAATTTTGCGACTGATAATTTCGCCTAGTTCTTTTTTCATTTGCTCGCCCACGCGATTTGCACGTAGCTTCATAACTAATCACCTCATTCAATACCATTCCAATTGTGTTATCGTACGTTCAACCTCAGGAAACGAGTCAACATACGCAAGTACACGATTCATTTCTTTTTCGCAGACAACACGATTTGAGGATACGGAAACGATTGCAATTTCTGTACGTTGCCATACATCCTGGTGTCCAACTTCTGAAACAGATACATTGTACCTTTGTTTCACACGAGTTAAAATACGCTGTAAAATTGCTCGTTTCTCTTTTAAAGAATGCACATCATAAATCATACACTCAAATGAGAGTGAAGCGATAATCATCGCTTCACTTCTTCCATAATGTACGCCTCAATGATGTCCCCTTCTTTAAGATCATTATATCTTTCAATTGTGATACCACACTCATAGTTTTGTGCAACTTCTTTTACGTCATCTTTGAAACGTTTTAACGTATCAAGCTGTCCTTCGAAAATAACTACCCCATCACGAATGATACGTACGCCGCTATCACGTGTGATTTTACCATCAGTTACATAACAGCCTGCAATTGTTCCAACTTTAGTAACTTTGAATGTTTGACGAACTTCTGCTTGACCAATTACTTTTTCTTCGAATTCAGGATCCAGCATACCTTGCATTGCTGCTTCAATTTCTTCGATTACTTTGTAAATAATGCGGTGTAAGCGAATATCAACATTTTCTAATTCAGCTGTACGTTTCGCGTTTACATCAGGACGTACGTTAAATCCAATCACGATTGCATTTGATGCAGAAGCTAAAATAATATCAGATTCTGTAATTGCACCTACGCCTGTGTGAATGATTTTTATTTTTACGCCTTCAACATCAATTTTGCGAAGTGATGCTGCCATTGCTTCTACAGAACCTTGTACGTCCGCTTTCACAATTAAGTTAATTTCTTTCATTTCGCCTTCTTGAATTTGTTGGAATAAATCTTCAAGGCTTAATTTAGATTTTTCACCACGTTGTGCAAGCAATGCTTGTTGTGCACGTGATTCACCGATTTGGCGTGCTTTCTTCTCGTCAGCAAATGCCATAAAGCGATCGCCTGCTTGTGGTACTTCATTTAGACCTGTAATTTCAACAGGAGTAGACGGACCAGCAACTTTCACACGACGACCAATATCATTTACCATCGCACGAACACGTCCGAATGATGTACCAACAACAATTGGATCTCCTACTCGAAGTGTACCGTTTTGCACAAGTAATGTTGCGATTGTTCCTTTACCTTTATCAAGCTGTGCTTCGATTACAGTACCAGCTGCATAGCGATTTGGATTTGCCTTATATTCTTCTACTTCACTTACAAGAAGAATCATTTCTAACAGGTTGTCAATTCCTTCGCCTTGAATTGCAGAAATTGGTACGAAAATTGTATCTCCGCCCCAAGCTTCTGGAACTAATTCGTACTCTGTTAACTCTTGCATTACGCGGTCTGGATTTGCTGATGGTTTATCCATCTTATTCACAGCAACGATAATTGGTACTCCAGCTGCTTTCGCATGGTTAATTGCTTCAACTGTTTGTGGCATAACACCGTCATCAGCTGCAACAACAAGAATTGTAATATCTGTTACTTGTGCACCACGTGCGCGCATTGTTGTAAACGCTGCGTGACCTGGTGTATCTAAGAACGTAATTTTTTTGTCATTTACTTCAACTTGGTATGCACCAATATGCTGTGTAATTCCACCAGCTTCGCCAGCAGTTACTTTTGAATTACGAATAGAATCAAGCAGTGTTGTTTTACCATGGTCAACGTGTCCCATAATTGTAACAACGGCAGGACGTTCTTTTAAGTTTTCTTCATCGTCTTGCTCGTCCATGAAAGTTTCAAATTCTGTTTCGCTAACAATCACTTCTTCTTCTACTTCAATACCGTAATCACTAGCAATTAGCTCAATTGTATCTTTATCTAAATCTTGGTTAATTGTCGCCATAATACCTAGCATAAAGAGCTTTTTAATAAGTTCAGATGGCTCTTTTCCTAGTTTTTTTGCAAGTTCACTTACTGTAAGAGAACCGGTGAAAGTAACTTTATCCGGTGTCTCTACTGTTTGTGTTGGTTGTCTTCCAGCAAAGTTTTCTTGACGTTTGTCTTCATTTCCTTTGCCTTTTTTCTTCTTCTTATTGCTGTTCTTTTTGCTGCGAACAACTTTTTCTTCTACTTCAAACTCATCTGCAACAGAAGGTTTTTCTGCTCCAGTATTATATTGATTATCTAAATTATTTACTACTTCATCGTCTAACATTGTCATATGATTGGAGACCTCAATATTCATTTCTTTTAGTTTTGTAATAATATCTTTACTTGAGACATTGTGTTTCTTCGCATATTCATACACTCGAATTTTACTCATACCTTCACCCCCGGTAAGTTGTATCGAGCATGCTACGCAGCTTTTTCGCAAAGCCCTCATCTAACACGGCTACAACGACTCGCTCATCTCTCCCAATCGCATGCCCTAATTGTTGTCGATTTTCGACTTTTTTCATTGGTACGTTGTAGTACGTTGTTTTATCAGTAATACGTTTTGTTGTGTTCACTGACGCATCTTCAGAAAGCAATACAAGCTTTGCTTTGCCACTTCGTACCTCTTTTAAAACGAGTTCTTCACCCGAAATTATTTTTCGAGCACGGTTTGCTAGTCCTAAAAACGATTTCCAATCGGACACTTATTTCGACTCCTTCTCAACAAGCTCAAGGAGCTCTTCATAAAGAGAACTGTCGACCTTCGCTTTTAGATGATGTTCCAAAATATTTTTCTTTTGCGCTTGGATGATGCATTCCTTGTCTTTTGACAAATATGCACCACGTCCTGATTTCTTTCCAGTTAAATCAATAGACACTTCGCCCTCTTTGGAACGAACAATGCGAACGAGCTCGCGTTTTGATTTCATTTCTTGCGTTGCAATACATTTTCGTAACGGAACTTTTCGATTGCTCATACTCATCACCTCTATTCGATTTCATCTTCAACTGAATCGAATGCGATCATGTTGTCTTCTTCTGTTACAATGCCAAGTTGCTTCGCATCAGACTCGCTCTTAATATCAATTTTCCAGCCTGTTAATTTTGCTGCAAGACGTGCGTTTTGTCCACGTTTACCAATTGCTAATGAAAGCTGATGGTCTGGAACAACAACAGTTGTTGCTTTTTCCTCTTCATTCACAAGTACTTTTACAACTTGTGATGGGCTTAAAGCATTTGCTACATATTCAATTGGATCATTCGACCAGCGAACAATATCAATCTTTTCACCTTTTAGTTCATCTACGATGCGTTGTACACGTTGACCTTTTGGACCTACGCAAGAACCTACTGGATCAACATCGATATTCTCTGCATATACAGAAATTTTAGAGCGGTCGCCTGCTTCACGTGCTACCGAACGAATTTCTACAGTTCCATCGTAAATTTCCGGCACTTCAATTTCAAATAAACGTTTTAAAAGACCTGGATGTGTACGTGATACATAAATTTGTGGTCCTTTTGTCGTTTTTTCTACTTTTGTGATGAACACGCGAATGCGATCATGTGGTTTATATTGTTCGTTAGGCATTTGCTCACTTACTGGTAGTAGTGCTTCTACTTTTCCTAAGCTTACATAAATAAAACGAGCATCTTGACGTTGTACAATACCAACCATGATGTCTTCTTCACGATCACTAAATTCTGAATAAATAACACCGCGTTCCGCTTCACGCACACGTTGTGTTACAACTTGTTTTGCAGTTTGTGCTGCAATACGACCAAAATCTTTTGGCGTTACTTCAATTTCTAATACATCGCCATCTTGATAGTTCGGATTGATTTGTCTTGCTTCTTCTACAGAAATTTCAAGACGTGGGTCAAACACATTATCAACAACGTCTTTACGTGCTAAAACTTGAATTGTTCCCACTTCTGGATTAAAGCTAACGCGAACGTTTTGTGCTTGGTTAAAATTGCGTTTATAAGCAGAGATTAAAGCTGCTTCAATCGCATCAATAATAATATCTTTGCTAATACCTTTTTCTGATTCTAATACGAGCAAAGCATCTAACAACTCAGTGCTCATGAAGATCCCCCTTCTTACTAAAACGTAACAGCAAGTCGCGCATTCGCAACTTTGTCCATTGGAATTTGAATTTCTTTTTTACGTGTTTTAATTGTTAATAGTAGTGTAATTGTTGTACCATCGTAGGATAGTAGCTTTCCTTCAAACATCTTTTCACCATCGATCGGCTCATATGTTTTAATTGCCACTTGCTTTCCTACCGCTTGCTGGAAGTCTTTTTCTTTCTTTAATGGGCGTTCCGCTCCAGGAGATGATACATCCAAAAAGTAAAGATGAGGAATTGGATCCTCTTTATCTAAAGCTTCGCTTAAACGTTCACTTACCGCTCCGCATTCTTCAATGTCTACTCCTGTCTCTGAATCGATGGATACGCGTAGGAACCAGTCTTTTCCTTCTTTCACATATTCTACATCTACAAGTTCAAGATTTAACTCTTCAACAATCGGCTGCGCAAGTGCTTCAACAACTTCTGTGACTTTCTTATCCATAAACAGCCTCCTTTCTGCCGCCATGTACCATTTGAAAGAAAAAATCCGCCCTATTTAAAACGGTCTATCTTATTCTTTCTTGTTAGCTAACAAAAGCCCCTGCCATTAAGCAGGGAATATCTGTCTTAGTATTACCAAATTTAAGAAGTAAAACTTGTAACAAAATATGTATATACGACAGAAATGTCTCACCTACATCCATAGATAAAACATAGATAGTAACACGAAAGAGTGGGTTTCCCCACTCTTCTTTTCGCAAAATATACATGACATGGTTATCTCGGTTAATAGTATACCATAGCAAATAACGATTTGCAAAGATTTTTCCTGCCTGTTAGAACAGTGATAATTGGTTTTTATCCGGTAGATCTCCTAAACAACCTTGGCTATCTAAATACTCAATGATTGTTCTAGAAAGCTTACTACGTTGTTGCAAATCTTCTTTTGATAAAAACTCACCATTTCCACGTGCTTCCACAATACTTAAGGCCGCATTTGTACCAAGACCAGGTATCGCATTAAATGGAGGAATTAACGTATCTCCATCAATAATAAAGTCAGTTGCATGTGAACGATATAAATCAACCTTTTGGAATGAATAACCACGTTCACACATTTCAAGTGTCATTTCTAACACTGTTAGTAAACTTTTCTCTTTCGGCGCTGCATCCAATCCTTTTTGCGCAATTTCATCAATTCTTGCACGGATTGATGCCGAACCTTTGACCATCGCATCTACATCAAAATCATCTGCACGTACTGTAAAATATGCTGCGTAGAACAAGAGTGCAAAGTGTACTTTGAAGTAAGCGATACGTACAGCCATAAGTACATAAGCAGCCGCATGGGCCTTAGGAAACATGTACTTAATCTTTTTACAAGAATCAATATACCAACTAGGCACATTGTTATTACGCATTTCCTCTTCCCACTCTTCTGGTACACCTTTACCTTTACGCACCGATTCCATGATTTTAAATGCTAAGGATGGATCTAATCCTTGATAAATCAGATAGACCATAATATCATCACGACAACCGATAACTTCACTCAGTGTACATGTACCGTTATAAATGAGTTCGTTAGCATTACCAAGCCATACGTCTGTACCATGGGATAGTCCAGAAATTTGGACAAGTTCTGAGAATGTTGTTGGCTTTGTTTCCTCTAACATCTGCCTTACGAATTTTGTACCAAACTCCGGTATACCTAGTGTACCGGTTTTACAATTAATTTGTTCTTCTGTTACACCTAAAGATTCTGGTCCAGAGAAAATCTTCATTACTTCTGGATCATCTGTTGGTATTGTTTTTGGATCCACGCCGCTTAAATCTTGCAGCATACGAATAACGGTCGGATCATCGTGTCCCAGAATATCCAGTTTTAATAAATTATCATGAATAGAATGGAAGTCAAAGTGTGTTGTTCTCCATTCTGCCCCTACTGAATCGGCTGGGAATTGAATTGGTGAAAAATCAAAAATATCCATGTAATCGGGCACAACAATAATTCCGCCTGGATGCTGCCCTGTTGTGCGTTTTACACCAGTACAACCAGCAACAAGACGATCAATTTCTGCATTTCGAATGGTTAAGTTATGATCAGATGCATACCCTTTTACATAACCATAAGCTGTTTTCTCCGCAACTGTACCGATTGTTCCAGCACGGTATACATAGTCCTCACCGAACAGTACTTTCGTATAGTTATGGGCACGTGGTTGGTACTCTCCGGAGAAGTTCAAGTCAATATCGGGAACCTTATCCCCTTTAAAACCAAGGAATGTTTCGAACGGAATATCATGTCCATCTTTTACATACGGGATATTACATGTTGGACACTCTTTATCAGGTAAGTCAAAACCAGAGCCTACAGAACCATCATTAAAGAACTCTGATTGCTTACAATTCGGACATACATAGTGTGGCGGCAATGGATTTACTTCGGTAATTTCCATCATCGTCGCAACGAATGATGACCCTACCGATCCACGTGAACCTACAAGATAGCCGTCAACCAGCGATTTTTTCACAAGCTTATGTGAAATTAAATAAATAACGGCAAATCCATGCCCAATAATACTTTTTAATTCTTTTTCCAAACGTGCTTCTACGATTTCTGGCAATTCTTCACCGTAGATGCTGCGTGCCATTGTATAACTCATGTCACGCGTTTCATCATCAGCACCTTCAATTTTCGGTGTATATAGGTCATCTTTTACTGGATGAACATCACCAATTAACGATGCGACCTTTTGTGTATTCGTCACAACAATTTCTTTTGCTTTCTCTTCTCCTAAGAATGAGAAGCAATCTAACATTTCATTTGTTGTACGGAAATATACAGGCGGTAATGAATGACGATTTAATGGATTTGCCCCGCCCTGCGAACTTACTAAGATTTTGCGATACATTGCATCTTCTGGATCTAGATAATGCACATTCCCTGTAGCAACAACAGGTTTATCTAACGTTTCACCTAGTTTTACTAAGTTAGAAATAATTGTTTTTAACTGTCCTTCATCTCGAACGAGTTCACGTTCTACTAAATGACGCAACACTTCCGGAGGCATAACCTCAATGTAATCATAGAACTGCGCAATCTCTTCTACCTCTTCAGGAGCCTTTTGCATCATCGCTTCAAATACTTCACCCTTATCACAAGCAGTACCAACTAATATACCTTCGCGATATTTTTTTAATAAAGAACGTGGTACCCGTGGTACGCGGTAAAAGTAATTCAAATGAGAATATGAAACAAGCTTATATAAATTTTTTAAACCAACATCTGATGTTGCAAGTAGTGTCATATGACTTGGACGTCCACGTTTATACGCATCCCCTTGCCCCATGCTGTCATTTAATTGATCGTGATATTCAAAACCTTTTTCAATGACATCTTTTAACATTTTCACAAGTAAATAACCTGTTGCCTCTGTATCATAAATTGCACGGTGATGTTGCGTTAATTCAATATCAAGCTTTTTACACATCGTATTTAAACGATGATTCTTCATCTCTGGGAATAAAAATCTAGCTAACTCCAATGTATCAATAACTGGATTTTTCGGCTTGTCTAAGCCACATTTCTTAAACCCAACATTTAAGAATCCCATATCAAAACTTGCGTTATGGGCAACAAGTGTATGGTCACCCATCCATGATTCGAACTTTTTAAATACTTCTCCTACTTCTGGTGCATCCGTCAACATATCATCTGTGATACCTGTTAATTCAATAATTGTTGCTGATAATGGTTGATGCGGATTTGCAAAAGATTCAAAGCGATCGATAATTTCGCCGCCTTTCACTTTTACAGCGGCTAATTCAATAACCGTATCATATACAGCTGATAGCCCTGTCGTTTCAACGTCGAAAACAACGTATGTTTCATCTGCAAGTAGTCGATGAGTCTCATTATAAGCAATAGGAACACCGTCATTTACTAAATTGGCTTCTACACCATAAATGACTTTTACACCGGCTTTTTTACCAGCGGAATACGCTTCTGGGAAAGACTGTGCAACAGCATGGTCTGTAACAGCGATAGCCTCATGTCCCCATTTTCCAGCTTGAGAAACAAGCTTAGATACCGATGTAACAGCATCCATTTGACTCATTGGGGTATGCAAATGAAGCTCTACCCGTTTTTCTCCTTCAGGTGCTTTATCTTTACGAGAAGGCCCTGTTATTTCGTTAATATCGTTCGCAATCATTACTAAGTCACGAACAAACGTATCGTTTTGGACCGAACCTCGCGCTTTTACCCACATTCCTTTTTTTAAGGATTGCAGCATCGGAATATCTTCTTTATCACGTGAGAACATTTTAATCATAATAGAATCCGTATAATCCGTTATTTTTAACGTTAATAACGTACGTCCACTACGCAGCTCTTTTGTTTCCACATTGAAGACATAACCTTGAACAGTTTTTCTTCTTTCTTCATCTTGAATTTCGCGTAGCGGTGTAATCTCTTCATCAGGCTTAATAAGGTAACCGAGTACAATCGGCCCTTCATGTACAACATCACTTTCTTCAGCTTGCTTCTTGGCCATTTCTTCCATAGCTTGTATAACACGCTGACGATCTTCTTGCTGTGTTTGTTCACGAAATTTTTGAACTTCCTCTTCGTTTTGCTTTATATTTGTTTCAAGCTGAAAACGTGGAAATCCGAAAACTTCATATTGATCCCCTACCGACTTCGCAAGATTTTTCTTTAGCGCAGTAGATTCTAACTCATTATTCACATCAAGTAACAACTTCACTCCGTTTACATGCGGAAGTTGCTTTTTTAAATACGCAAACATAGGTGAAAAAGTAATTCGATCTGTACAAAGTGGCCAATATGCTTTGACCTCTTCTTCTGTAAATTGTTTATTCTCTGTTTCTAATGCAAATGACGTTTTTGCAATATGTGAAAATGACTGATTGAGCTGTGTTTCTAACAGTTCATATAATTCTGTTGGCAAAATACGTGGCACTTGTAAATCAAAATGCCAACTCTTATTTGCTTTATCAACAACTAGCCTTTGAATACCGCCACCTTGTAAATATTGATTGATAAGGTCTTCAGGCATTTGCAGCTGTTGGAGCAAAATTTGAAATCGCTCTTGTTGTTCGTTTGTTAATGACATAAGCAACCTCCTTCCATCTGCTATTATAAATTGAAACGTTCCGCAAAGAAAGATTTCTTCCTTTTAACTAATTATTTTTCATTTTACATAGAAATAGAAGGTACCTCACCTGGAGGTACCTCTTCTTATTTCAAAATATTAGCAATGTATGCATGAAGTTCTTCTACCTTTACTTCTGCAGATTCATTTGTAGCACGCACTTTTACTTCAACAATGCCTTCATCAGCTTTTTTACCAACTGTTACTCGAACTGGAAGACCAAATAAGTCTGCATCAGCAAATTTAACACCTGCACGCTCTGCACGATCATCTAACAATACTTCATAACCTTGTTCTTGTAATGAATTGTAGATCGTTTCACCTACTTCACGCTGTGCATCAGACTTCATGTTTACTGGAATTACATGTACATGGAATGGTGCAACAGCTTTTGGCCAAACCAAACCATTTTCATCGTTAAATTGCTCAGCGACTGCCGCAACTGTGCGAGATACCCCGATACCATAGCATCCCATGATAAGTGGCTTCGTTTTTCCATTCTCATCTAAGAACGTTGCATTCATTGCTTCGCTATAACGTGTACCTAATTTAAACACATGTCCAACTTCGATACCACGAGCAAAACGGATTGTCCCATTTCCATCTGGAGATTGATCTCCTTCTTGAATGAAACGTAAATCTGTATATTGACTCACTTTGAAATCACGCTCTGGATTTACATTTATATAATGGAATCCTTCTTCGTTTGCACCACAGCAACCATTTACAATTGCTGCTACAGCATGGTCAGCAATGACTTCAATGTCTCCTGTTACACCAATTGGTCCTAAAGAACCAACTTCGCAATTTAACAGTTCTCTTACCTCTTCATGTGAAGCAAGTTCAACAACTGAAGCACCATAGACATTCTTCACTTTTACATCATTTACTTCATGATCCCCGCGAACAAGTACAACAACAAACTTTTCATCGACTTTAAAGACCATAGATTTGATGCAATTTGACGCTTCCATATTTAAGAATGCAGAAACCTCTTCAATTGCTTTTTGATCTGGCGTTGCTACTTTTTCAAGTGCTTTTTCTGCTTCATCGCTTTTTGCATAGGAAGCAACAACAGGTGCCATTTCAATATTTGCTGCATAATCAGATGTATCAGAATACGCAATTGTATCTTCTCCTACATCAGATAATGCCATAAATTCATGTGTATCTTTACCACCCATTGCTCCAGAATCAGCAATAACCGCACGGAAATTCAATCCACAGCGAGCGAAGATATTAGAATATGCTTGGTATAGGCCACTATAAACTTCATCCAAACTTTCTTGTGTCGCATGGAAAGAATAAGCATCTTTCATTAAAAATTCTCTTCCGCGTAATAAACCAAAACGGGGTCTTTGCTCGTCACGGAATTTTGTTTGGATTTGATATAATGTTAACGGTAGCTTTTTATAAGATTTAATTTCATCACGTACAAGGTCTGTAATAACTTCTTCATGCGTTGCTCCTAGTGCAAACTCACGATCATTACGATCTTTCATACGCATTAACTCAGAACCGTAAGAATACCAACGACCTGATTCTTGCCACAATTCAGCTGCTTGTAATGCTGGCATTAATAATTCTACAGCTCCTGCTCGTTCCATCTCTTCTCGAACAATACGTTCCACTTTATGCAATACTTTTAGCCCCAGTGGTAAAAAGCTGTAAATACCAGAAGCATTTTGACGCATGAATCCTGCACGAAGTAGCAATTGATGACTTTTAATCTCAGCATCGGCTGGTACTTCACGTAATGTAGGACTAAATACCATACTTTGTTTCATCTATTCGCACCTCTTTAATTTACTCTAATACGCAGTAAAACCCCCCACCTCAAATTAGGTGAGGGATTACGACTCTAAGAGTTTTATTCATTTCATTCACTATTCACAAAAAACATCGTGAATTTTATACTTACTACAAGTTTCACTTTATTTTACAAGAAAAATCTCCGAATGTCATTCCACGTTACAACTAACATAAGTAACATCAATAACGCAAAGCCAATAAAATGAACCATTCCTTCTTTTTGGCGATCAATTGGTTTCCCACGCAAAGCTTCAATTAAGAAGAAGAACAAGCGTCCTCCATCAAGAGCAGGAACCGGTAATAGGTTGAATAGACCAAGGTTTATGCTTAAAACAGCCGCCAAACTAAGAACACGAATAAAGCCATAATCTACTACTTGGTCTGTTAAATTATAAATTCCTACGGGACCTGATAAATCATTAATAGAAAACTGACCCGTCACTAGTTTTACAAGGGAATCAAAAATTAATTTTGTCCATGTATACGTCTGCTCAAAACCTGATTTAATAGAACCAAAAATAGATTTCTCTACAGGAGAGTATACACCAATTCTACCAACCTCTTCTTTCCCCTCTTTATCAGCTGATGGCGTTACTTTTACATTCAATTGTTCGCTGTCACGTTTTACATGAAGCGTAATTTCTTTATTTGGGTGTTCACGTACAATCGTGACAACATCTTTCCATGTATTCGTGTCTTTCCCATCGATTGCTTGAATCGTATCATCTTGTTTCAATCCTGCTTGTTCTGCAACACTATCCTTCATTACTTTCCCAACCATTGGCTTATCAACAGGAATACCTTGTACCAATCCAATGATAACAAAAATAACAAATGCAAGAATGAAGTTCATAGCAGGACCTGCAAAGATTGTTAATGCTCGCTGTCCTAGCGTTTTAGAACCAAATTGTCTGTTAAACGGGGCGATTTGTATTTCTTCTCCTGCTGAAACAATACGAGCTTTTTCACTCACACGGAATGTTTGCAATTCCTCCTCGTATTCTTCGTAACCAGCAATTGTGAGATTGTGTTCCAAATCAGCTTGCTCTACTTCAATCACGCGAACATTCGGATACTTTTCGCGCCCGTCTAAAACTAATTTCATAACTTCTTCGTTTTCATTTAACACGAGTCCAACTTTTTTTCCTGGTTTTAATTCAACCGTTTCTGCATCCTCACCAGCCATTCTAACATAGCCTCCAAGAGGTAGCAGCCGAACTGTATAAACTGTTTCATTCTTTTCAAATGAAAATATTTTTGGACCAAAACCAATTGCAAACTCGCGACATAAAATACCCGCTCTTTTTGCGAAATATAGATGCCCTAGCTCATGGAAAAATACGAGTGCACCGAAAATTAATATAAAGGCAATCGCTGTATTCAATTCCATAACCACCTTTGCTAAATTTGTTCCATCACAAACCGTCTTGTGGCCGCATCAATTTCCTGAATTTCTTCTAAGCTCGGACGTGCAATGACATTGTGATGGTGCATTGCTTTTTCAATGAGGTCTTCTACTGTTAAGAAACTAATTTTCTTTTGTAGAAAGGCTGCTACAGCTACTTCATTTGCTGCATTCATAACAGCTGGCATGCTCCCACCCATCTTTCCAGCTTCATATGCAAAACGTAGGCAACGGAAACGATCTGGATTCATTTGTTCAAAATGCAGTGTTCCAATTTCCCATAAATTTAACTGTTTTGTATCTGAGAGAGGTAATCGATCTGGATATGTAAGTGCATATTGAATTGGTACACGCATATCTGGTGAGCCGAGCTGTGCCATTACACTACGATCTTCAAATTCAACCATAGAATGAATAATGCTTTCTTTATGTAAAACAACATCAATTTGCTCATAAGGTATGCCGAAAAGCCAATGCGCTTCAATTACTTCCAGCCCCTTATTCATCATTGTAGCAGAATCAATTGTAATTTTCGAACCCATTGACCAGTTTGGATGACGAAGCGCATCTTCCACAGTCACATGATGTAATTCATCTCTCGTTTTATCGCGGAAACTCCCACCTGAAGCAGTGATAATTAAGCGAGAAATTCGCTTTTCATTTTCTCCATTCAAACATTGAAAAATAGCCGAATGCTCACTATCTACTGGAAGTAACGGCACATTATGTTTGCGTGCAGCTTCCATTACAATATGTCCCGCAGTTACTAATGTTTCTTTGTTTGCAATTCCAATTGTTTTTTTCGCCTCAATTGCACGGAGTGTTGGTAACAACCCTACACTACCTACAACAGCATTTATTACAACTTCTGCACTTGGGTGAAGAGCTACCTCTAATAGTCCTTCGTCACCATATACTACTTTTGTATTTCCAGAAACTGATTGTAACCTTACAACATCTTCCTCTCTTTGTACAGAAACAAGCTGAGGAGAAAATTCTTGAATAACTTTTACTGCGTAGTCAATATTTTTCCCTACAGAAAAAGCAACGAGACGGAATTGGTCTGGGTGCGAGCGTACTACATCTAAAGTTTGCGTCCCTATTGATCCGCTTGCCCCTAATAAACTAATGTTTTTCATGACTCCAACCCCTCGTTTTATTATGAAATGAAATGTAAGAAGTGTAAAATCGGTAATACGAACAACCAACTATCTGTTCGATCTAAGATTCCACCATGTCCAGGTAAAATTGTACCTGAATCTTTCACACCATAATGGCGTTTAAAAGCAGATTGTACTAAATCACCAAGTTGTCCAAAAATGGAGATTGCAATTGTAACAATTATTAACATCCCAACGTTCCCTTGAACTTGGAAAAACATATTGTATACAAAAGCAACGACAATCCCACAAACAATACCACCTAGTGAACCTTCTATCGTTTTATTCGGACTAATTTCTGGCCACAATTTTCTTTTTCCGATTGCTTTCCCTATGAAATATGCACCTGAATCAGTTGCCCAAATGACAAATAACGCATAAAATACAAAATGGATTCCCGCTATTCTCGTTTCATTTAAATATAAGAATCCCATTGCAACATACGTTGTTGCCATAAGTAAAAAAGAAGCATTGTCAAAAGTAAATGTATTCTTTGAAAGGACTGTATATGATAAAAGTAATAAAACAATCACAAATGTGATTTCTAGTTTATTTAATCCAATCCAATTGAACACTCCTGATGCATTACTTGGAACTAAAATACTCCACAATAATAATGCGGCTAAAACTGTTGGCACCGAAATAAGTGTAAGCTTGTTCATACGAATTAATTCATATAATCCTATAGAAGCAAGTGCATACACTAAAACTGTAAAAGGCACGCCACCGTAAATTACGATGGGAATGAACAGCGCGGCAGCAATCACTCCAGTAATAATTCTCTGTTTCACTACCAAACCCTCTCTTTCTACACGCCTCCGAATCTGCGCCCTCTATGTTGAAAGTCTGTAATCGCATTTAGCAAATGTTCCTCGGTAAAATCTGGCCAATACACATCTGTAAACCAAAGCTCCGAATACGCAATTTGCCATAGCATGAAATTACTAATACGTAGCTCCCCACTTGTACGAATAAGCAAGTCTGGGTCAGGTAAAGAGCTTGTCATTAAGTATGAAGAAAGCATTTCTTCATTTACATCTTCTGAACGAACTTTCCCTTCTTCGCTATCTTTCATCATATGTTGCACAGCAGAAACGATTTCATCGCGACTTCCATAGTTTAACGCAAAATTGAGAATTAATCCCGTGTTCTCTTTTGTATCTTCCATGGCTTTTTCCATCGCTCTGCGCGTATGCGTAGGAAGACGATCTTTTTGTCCAATTACTCGAACTTGTACATTTTCTTCAATTAATTCTGGTAAAAATGCACCTAAAAATTCTTCTGGAAGCTTCATTAAATAATCGACTTCCTTTTTCGGTCTTTTCCAATTCTCAGTAGAAAAAGCATAAAGAGTCAGCACTTTCACATCAAGTTTACTAGCAAATTTCGTAATTTTTTTTACTACTTGCATTCCTTCATGATGTCCGGCAATGCGGGGCATTGCTCTTCTCTTTGCCCATCTTCCATTACCATCCATAATGATCGCAATGTGCTCTGGGATATGTCCCTTTTTCACTTTTTCAATGAGATGATCAAACGATGTGACCTTTTTACCTTTAAAAAAAGGAAACTTTTTAAACATCATTCATACCCTCCAACAAGCAGACGTATGCCTAAAAGTGTAAAAAGACCCCCTTAAGAAGAGGGTCATATTTGCGAAGGTATCGCTATTACACTTCCATGATTTCTTTTTCTTTGTTTTTTGTGATTTCGTCAACTTTTGCAATATATTTATCTGTTTCTTTTTGGATATCTTCTGTATATCCTCTTAAGTCGTCTTCTGTAATATCTCCAGCTTTTTCAAGCTTTTTAAGATCATCATTAGCATCACGACGTACGTTACGAACTGCTACTTTTGCTTCTTCAGCATATTTCTTAACAGTTTTTACTAGGTCTCTACGACGTTCTTCTGTTAATGCAGGGAATGCAATACGAATTACTGATCCGTCGTTAGAAGGATTTAGACCTAAATCAGCTTTTAAAATTGCTTTTTCAATATCACCGATAGAAGTTTTATCATACGGCTGAATAACAAGCAAACGTGCTTCAGGAACTGTAATGTTCGCTAATTGCACAACAGGTGTTGGTGCACCATAATAATCAACTTGTACTTTATCTAATGCAGACGCGCTTGCACGACCAGCACGAACTGAAGCTAATTCGCGAGAATAAGCAGCAACTGCTTTTTCCATTTTTTCATTTGTAGCTTTTAATACTTGTTGTCCCATTTTTATTTCCCCCTTACAATTGTTCCAATATTTTCGCCTAAAACGGCACGCTTAATATTACCTTTTTCCATAACCGAGAATACAATTAATGGAATATCATTATCCATACATAAAGAAGAAGCAGTAGAATCCATTACACCTAAACCTTCTTTTAATACATCTAAGTAGGTAAGTGTTTCATATTTCGTAGCTGTTGGGTCAATAGATGGATCTGCATTATATACGCCATCTACATTGTTTTTCGCCATTAAAATAACATCAGCTTCGATTTCTGCTGCACGTAATGCTGCAGTTGTATCTGTAGAGAAGTACGGGTTACCTGTACCCGCTGCAAAGATAACAACACGCTTCTTCTCTAAGTGACGAACTGCTTTGCGGCGAATGTAAGGTTCTGCCACTTGACGCATTTCAATAGAAGTTTGAACGCGTGTTTGAATTCCAATGTTCTCCAAGCTATCTTGAAGAGCTAATGAGTTCATAACTGTCGCTAACATGCCCATGTAGTCCGCTCCTGCACGGTCCATGCCCATTTCACTTCCAATTTTCCCACGCCAAATGTTACCGCCGCCAACAACAACAGCAACCTCTACATCAAGTTCTGCAATTTCTTTCACTTGTTCTGCAACTGACTTAATAACAGCTGGGTTAATTCCAAATCCTTGTTCACCAGCTAAAGCTTCTCCGCTTAGTTTTAAAACGACACGATCATATTTCGGTTTACTCATAATGAACCTCCAATTGCTTACATCTTTATTTTAAAAAAGGGAACACAATGTGTTCCCTAATCTGTATTAGTTGTTACCTTTTACTTGGTTCATTACTTCTTCAGCAAAGTTGTCTTCGCGTTTTTCGATACCTTCACCAACAGCGTAGCGAACGAATCCTTTTAATGTTCCGCCTTTAGACTCAACGAACTGACGAACTTTCATATCAGGGTTTTTAACGAATGCTTGGTCAAGTAAGCAAATCTCTTCAAAGAATTTACCTAGACGGCCTTCAACCATCTTAGCAACGATTTTTTCAGGCTTGCCTTCGTTTAAAGCTTGTTGTGTTAATACTTGACGCTCGTGCTCAACTTCTTCAGCTGTTACAGCATCGCGGTCGATGTATTTAGGGTTAACTGCTGCAATGTGCATTGCTACATCTTTAGCAGCCGCTTCATCTGTAGAACCTTCAAGAACTGTTAATACACCAATGCGTCCACCCATGTGTAGGTAAGCACCGAATGCATCTGCATCAGTTTTTGATACGATTTCGAAACGACGAAGTGTAAGTTTTTCACCAATTTTAGCGATTGCTTCGTTGATGTACTCTTCTACTGTTTTGCCGTTTGCAATTGTTTGAGCCATAGCTTCTTCAATGTTAGCAGGTTTGTTAGCTAATAAATGAGCAGCTAATTCTTTAATTAATGTTTGGAAACCTTCGTTTTTCGCAACGAAATCAGTTTCAGAGTTTAATTCTAAGATTAAACCTTCGTTACCGTTTGTTTCGATGAAAGTTAAACCTTCAGCAGCGATGCGGTCTGCTTTTTTAGCAGCTTTCGCAATACCTTTTTCACGTAAGAAGTCAATTGCTTTCTCCATGTCGCCGTTAGTTTCTGTTAAAGCTTTTTTGCAGTCCATCATACCCGCGCCAGTTTTTTCACGAAGTTCTTTTACCATTTGTGCAGTGATTGCCATATTTTTCATCCTCCTAAAATATGTATTTATACCTTTTGAAAAGGTGTTTATACCTTAAAAAAGGTGATAAAAGGCCGAACCCCTTATCACCTTTCAAATTTGTTACGCAGTAACAGTTTCTTCACCTTGTTTTGCTTCAAGGATCGCGTCTGCCATTTTAGATGTAAGAAGTTTTACAGCACGAATTGCATCATCGTTTGCTGGAATTACGTGATCGATTTCGTCTGGATCACAGTTTGTATCAACGATACCGATGATTGGAATGTGTAATTTGCGTGCTTCAGCAACTGCGATACGCTCTTTACGAGGGTCTACTACGAATAATGCACTTGGAAGACCTTTCATATCTTTAATACCGCCTAAGAATTTTTCAAGACGCTCTAACTCTTTTTTAAGTTGAACAACTTCTTTCTTAGGAAGTACATCGAATGTACCATCTTCTTGCATTCTTTCGATGTCTTTAAGACGCTTGATACGCTTTTGGATTGTTTGGAAGTTTGTTAACGTTCCACCTAACCAACGTTGGTTAACGAAGTACATACCTGCACGAGTTGCTTCTTCTTTAATAGCTTCTTGTGCTTGTTTTTTTGTACCTACGAATAAAATGTCGCCACCTTCAGCAGCGATGTTACGCATTACGTTGAAAGCTTCTTCAACTTTTTTCACAGTTTTTTGTAAGTCGATGATGTAGATACCGTTACGCTCTGTGAAAATGTAACGTTTCATTTTTGGGTTCCAACGACGAGTTTGATGTCCGAAATGAACACCAGCTTCAAGCAATTGCTTCATAGAAATTACTGACATAATTTAGTTCCTCCTAAATGGTTTTTGATATCCTCCGTTTACTTCATCTTTAAGCGAAACTACAAGCGTAGCACCAACACTTAAATCGGTAAACGTGTGTACTTTGTACTGACACCACTGCTTACTATATCATAATGAAATATTACAATCAAGTCGAAAATGCGAACAATGTAAAACTTTCTTTTTAATTATGATTTTACTCATCTATTTCTCAATTCTAACTTCAGTATTACCACTCTTCCTTTACTTTAAGCAGCCGTACCTAATAAAGCAAAACTACGGCTTTTTCCCCATCAGAACGCAATGAATATTTTAGAAAATAAAAAAGCTCTCCTCACATGAGGAGAGCTTCCCTTAACAATTAGTTTGTTTTTAATTTAGCAAGTTCATGTAAAAACTTGTCGTTCAATACTTTAATGTATGTTCCTTTCATACCTAAAGAACGAGATTCAATAACGCCTGCACTTTCTAATTTACGAAGTGCGTTTACGATTACAGAACGAGTAATTCCTACACGATCAGCAATTTTACTTGCAACAAGTAAACCTTCTGTTCCATTTAATTCTTCGAAGATGTGCTCAATTGCTTCTAACTCACTGTATGATAACGAGCTAATTGCCATTTGAACGACCGCTTTACTACGCGCTTCTTCTTCGATTTCTTCCGCTTTTTCGCGTAAGATTTCCATACCTACTACAGTTGAGCTGTATTCAGCAAGAATTAAATCATCATCTAAAAATTCTTGACCAAGACGCGCTAACACTAGTGTACCTAGACGCTCACCGCCACCAACGATCGGTACAATTGTAGTTAAACCTTGACCGAATAATTCTTTGTTTTCTACAGGGAATGCTGTAAATTGACTGTTTACATCTAAGTTTGAAGATGTTTCTGTAACGTTGAATAGGCTTTGTGTATACTCTTCTGGGAATTGACGCTCTGCAAGCATTTGTTTCATGCGCTCATTCTCGATTTGTTGGTGAATTGCATATCCTAATAATTTACCGCGACGACTTACAACGAATACGTTTGCTTCAATTACTTCACACATTGTATCTGACATTTCTCTAAAGTTTACAGGCTTTCCTGCTGCGCTCTGTAATAACGCATTTAATTTTCTCGTTTTTGCTAATAATTCCATTTCAAAAGTTCCTCCTACATGTTACTTACATATTTTTTCATCACTTGGAAACTAGGGCGAGTCACCTGATGACACTATTACAAAATAAACTGGCTCACATCTTTATTTTTAGCAATCGTTGCTAATTTTTCCTCTACATATTGAGGTGTTATCGTTATTTTCTCTAACGTAATCTCAGATGCTTCAAACGATAAATCTTCAAGAAGTTTCTCCATAATGGTATGAAGTCTTCTCGCTCCAATATTATCCGTATCTTGATTAACTTGATAAGCAATCTCAGCAATCTTACGAATAGCTTCGTCAGAAAATTCAATTTCTATACCCTCAGTTGCTAATAATGCTATATATTGCTTCACTAAAGCATTATCAGGTTCTACAAGAATTTTAACAAAATCATCTACCGATAATTTTGTTAATTCCACTCGAATCGGGAATCTTCCTTGCAGTTCTGGAATTAAATCAGACGGTTTGGACATATGGAAGGCACCAGCCGCAATAAATAAAATATAATCTGTTTTCACCGATCCATATTTCGTTGCAACGTTCGATCCTTCTACAATTGGCAAAATGTCACGCTGTACACCTTCACGCGATACATCCACGCTATTCGACTGCTTACCAGCAATTTTGTCAATTTCATCAATAAAAATAATCCCGAGCTGTTCAGCACGATAAACAGCCTCTTGTGTAACTTCATCCATATCAATTAAGCGCTGTGCTTCCTCATTTGTCAAGACTTTTCTTGCTTCTTTTACAGAAAGTTTACGTTTTTTCGTTTTTTTCGGCATAAAACTTCCTAATGCATCTTGGAAATTCATCCCCATTTGCTCCATACCAGTACCTTGCAACATATCAAACATAGAAGACTGTTGTTCCGTCACTTCAATCGATACAATTTCATCTTCAAGTAAACCTGCGGCAAGTTTCTTTTCAACTTCTCTGCGCTTCTTTTCAATTTCTGTGTCATCTTGTGTTTCAGATGTCTGATTCGCATTTTGATTTCCACCAAATAACATCTCTAACGGATTTTTGAATCCGGATTGTTTTTGCGGACTTGGCACCAAAATTTCAACAAGCCGTTGATTTGCTTGCTCCTCAGCCTTATCTTTAACCTTGACGACCATTTCTTCTTTTACGATGCGAACTGAAGTTTCTACAAGGTCACGCACCATAGATTCTACATCTCGACCGACATATCCAACTTCTGTGAATTTCGTCGCTTCAACCTTAATAAAAGGTGCTCCAACGAGCTTCGCCATTCGTCGTGCTACCTCTGTCTTTCCGACCCCTGTCGGTCCAATCATTAAAATGTTCTTCGGAGCAATTTCATCGCGTAAATCTTCCGCTAATTTACTACGACGATATCGATTTCTAAGCGCTACTGCAACCGCTTTTTTCGCATCTTTTTGACCAATAATATATTGATCCAATTTTTCTACAATTTGACGCGGAGTAAAATGTAAATGCATATAAAATGCCTCCCTTACGATTCTACAATTCTTCCACAATAATGTTGTGATTTGTATACACACAAATGTCACCAGCAATTTCTAAACTTGCTTTCGCAATTGCTTTTGCTGTTAAATGTTCACTCGCATGTTGCTTTAAAGCGCGACCAGCTGCAAGCGCATAATGTCCACCTGAACCGATTGCTAAAATGCCATCATCCGGTTCAATTACTTCTCCTGTTCCTGAAACAAGAAGTAACGTTGTTTGATCCATAACGATTAACATCGCTTCCAATTGACGCAGCATTTTATCACCACGCCATTGTTTCGCCATTTCAACTGCAGCACGTTGTAAATTTCCATTATACTCTTCTAATTTCCCCTCAAACATTTCAAAAAGAGTAAACGCATCCGCAACGGAACCTGCAAATCCAGCTAACACCTTCCCTTGAAATAGCTTTCGAACTTTTCGTGCTGTGTGCTTCATCACAACAGCATTGCCAAATGTCACTTGTCCGTCGCCGGCCATAGCACACTCTCCATTATGGTGAATGGCAAATATCGTTGTAGCGTGGAAATTTCCCATAGAAAAAACTCCTTTATATGTTTTTATAGCTTTAAAAGCAATTTATGCCCGCGGGTGATGCTTCATGTAAACAGAACGCAATCTTTCTTTTGAAACATGCGTATAAATTTGTGTCGTTGATAGATTTTCATGACCCAATAACTCCTGCACAGTTCGTAAATCTGCACCTTCATCTAACATATGTGTAGCAAATGTATGCCTTAACATATGCGGACTTATTCGCATTGTAAGAGAAGCTTTCTTAATGAGCTCATTTAAAATATAACGAACACCGCGATCCGTTAACGGCTTACCCTTTGCATTTAAAAACACCATTTGAGAATGTTCCTCTGTTTTTTTAGCTAACTGTTTTCTACCGTTTTCTATATAAGTAATTAAAGCATCTTGGGCATAACTTCCAAACGGAACGTACCTTTGTTTTTTGCCTTTTCCCGTCACTAGAATTGTCCCTACCGAGAAATCAATATCAGTAAGTTGTAAACTTACACATTCACTCACACGGATTCCCGTTGCATACATAAGCTCTAATAAAGCTTGATCCCTTTGACCAAGTGGTGTTTTTACATCAGAAACTTCAAACAATTTCTCCAATTCTTCAACATACAAAAACTTGGGGATTGACAGTTCTTTTTTGGGGAGTGACGCAAGTGCAAACGGATTATCTTCTCGATATCCTTCACGCATCAGAAAACGATATAAACTTCGTAAGCTCGATACTTTTCTTGCGACAGATTTACGGGCTAGCTTTTCATCGTGTAATGTCGTTAAGTACAAACGAACATCTACGTATGTAACGTCTAAAAAAGAGGATATGCCTTCTCGCTCCATAAATTGCACAAAATGTTCTAAATCATTTTGATAACTTGCAATTGTATATTTTGAATAATTTCTTTCAATTTGTAAATATCCAACGAATAATTGTAACAATTTCTTCACATTCACATAACTCACCTCAATAAAGGCTACTAAATCGTATCACAACTCAGTAGCCTTTGCAAGAAATTTAACTAAATATTTACAAAATTTTGAATCGTCTCTAAAGCGCGTGTTGCGTATGCTTCATTTCGCTCTTGTTTCTTTTTAATTTTCTTTTCTAATGGCGCAAATAAACCAAAGTTTGCGTTCATCGGTTGGAAGTTTTTCGCATTAGTTGCAGTAATATAATTCGCCATACTGCCCATTGCTGTTACAGGAGGTAATACAACAGGCTCTTCTCCCTTTACAAGACGAGCTGCATTAATACCTGCTAACAGCCCTGAAGCAGCCGATTCTACATATCCTTCTACACCTGTCATTTGTCCAGCAAAGAATAAATCATCACGATGTTTATATTGGTATGTTGGACGAAGTAATCTTGGTGAATTAATAAACGTATTACGATGCATTACACCATAGCGTACAATTTCTGCATTTTCAAGTCCAGGAATCAATTGTAATACTTCTTTTTGAGGTCCCCACTTTAAATGTGTTTGGAACCCAACAATATTGTATAACGTTCCTGCTGCATCATCTTGACGTAATTGAACAACAGCATATGGCGTTTTACCTGTTTTCGGATCTTCCAGCCCCACTGGTTTCATCGGTCCAAATAACAATGTCTGTCTACCACGGCTTGCCATTACTTCTACAGGCATACAACCTTCAAAGAATACTTCTTTCTCAAATTCTTTTAATGGCACTGTCTCTGCAGCAATTAAAGCATCATAAAAACGATCGAACTCTTCTTCTGTCATTGGGCAGTTTAAATAAGCCGCTTCTCCCTTATCGTAACGAGATTTTAAATATACTTTGTTCATATCAATGCTTTCTTTTTCCACGATTGGTGCAGCTGCATCATAGAAATAAAAATAATCTTCACCCGTTAACTCTTTTAACTGTGCAGAAAGTTCTGGAGATGTGAGTGGACCTGTCGCAATAACAGTTGGTCCTTCTGGAATTTCTGTCATTTCTTCGTTCACCACAGTTACGTTTGGATGATTTTTCACATACTCCGTTACTTTTGCTGCAAATTCATGCCGATCAACCGCTAATGCTCCTCCTGCTGGCACAGAACACTCATCTGCCGCACGGATAATAACAGAGTCCATTTTGCGCATTTCTTCTTTAATGACCCCAACAGCATTTGTTAATGTATTTGCACGAAGTGAGTTACTGCATACTAACTCAGCAAATTTATCTGTGTGATGAGCCGGCGTTTGTCTTACTGGTCTCATTTCATATAATTTTACTTGAACACCACGTTTTGCAATTTGATAAGCTGCTTCACTTCCTGCAAGACCTGCGCCAATGACGTTTACTACTTGTGTTGTCATGTATTTATCACCTTTCCTTTTCTATCCCGAAAAAAATGTGAGCAGTTACGCTCACATTTGTTGTTCTTCTTCATAATCACAAGAAATACATTGTACTTGAACGCCTTTTTTCAGCTTCTTCTCTACGAGCATACCTTCACATTTCGGGCATTTCCGGCCAATCGGTTTATCCCAAGATACAAAGTCACATTCTGGATATGTGCCACATCCATAGAAAAGACGTTTCTTTTTATTACTTCGGCGTTCAATAATTTGTCCTTTATCACATTTCGGACAAGTTACACCGATTTCTTTCACAATCGGTTTTGTATTGCGACAATCAGGGAAATTAGAACAAGCCATAAACTTCCCGTATTTGCCCATTTTAAAGACCATTGGGTGACCGCATAATTCACAATCTTCCCCAGCAGGTTCATCTTTAATTTCGACTTCACGCATCTCCTTTTCCGCTTTTTCTAAGCGGGGTTCAAAGCCTACGTAGAAATCATCAACAATTTTCACCCAATTTGCTTTCCCCTCTTCTACTTCATCAAGGTTTTGCTCCATATTGGCCGTAAATTCAATGTTAATAATTTCTGGGAAAAACTCTAAAATAAGTTCAATTACAATTTCTCCAAGTTCAGTCGGAACAAAGCGTTTATTGTCTAATGCAACATATCCTCGCTTCTGAATCGTTTCAAGTGTTGGTACGTAAGTAGACGGTCTCCCGATTCCAAGCTCTTCAAGCATCCTAACTAAACGGGCCTCTGTATAACGTGGTGGGGGCTGCGTAAAGTGCTGCTTTGGATCCATATCTTTTGAAAATACAGTTTCTCCTATTTCTAAAGGAGGCAACATTTTATCTTTTTCTTCCGCACCATCATCTTTCGATTCTACGTAAACTTTCATAAACCCTGAAAATTTCACTACTGAGCCACTTGCACGGAATTGAACGTTATTATTAATGAGTCTAGCTGTAACAGTATCCATTACAGCAGATGCCATTTGACTTGCAACAAATCGCTCCCAAATCAATTTGTACAAACGATGTTGATCACGACTTAAGAAACTTTTTAGTTCCTCTGGCTTCCTCATTACCGAAGTTGGACGAATTGCTTCATGCGCATCTTGTGCATTCGCTTTTTTCGTTTCCTTCTTCTTCTCTGTCCCTATGTATTCTGAACCAAACGCCTCAGTAATATAAGAGCGAGCTTCCTCTTGAGCAGTTTCCGATATACGCGTTGAGTCTGTTCTCATATACGTAATAAGACCTACGGTTCCCTGTTTACCAATATCTATCCCTTCGTATAGCTGCTGCGCAAGCATCATTGTCTTCTTTGCTCGCATATTTAATTTACGTGCAGCTTCTTGTTGTAAAGAAGACGTTGTAAATGGTAATGCAGGATTACGTTTCCGCTCTTTTTTCGTTACATTTTCAACTGAAAACGCATTGTTTTTCATTGTTTCAATTATGTCTTTTACTTGCGCTTCATTTGTTAATTGAACCTTTTCTCCATTCACACCATAAAAAGATGCTTCAAATGTGTCTTTTCCTTTGACAAATTCTGTTTTAATTGTCCAGAACTCTTCCGGAATAAAACTTTGAATTTCTTTTTCACGATCAATAATTAAGCGAACCGCTACAGATTGTACACGTCCTGCACTTAATCCCTTTTTGACTTTCTTCCATAATAAAGGACTAATATTATAACCAACAAGGCGATCAAGTATCCGTCTTGCTTGCTGTGCATCTACTAAATCCATATTAATTGCACGAGGATGCTTAAATGACTCTTTAATCGCATCTTTTGTAATTTCATTAAATACAACCCGGCAATCTGATTCAACATCCACATTTAGCGTATTCGCTAAATGCCAAGCGATCGCTTCTCCTTCGCGGTCTGGATCGGCCGCGAGATAGACTTTTTTTGCTTTTTTTGCTGCTGATTTTAAATCTTTTAAAACAGGACCTTTACCACGGATGGTAATATACTTCGGGGTGAAATTATTTTTTACTTCTATCCCCATTTGACTTTTAGGCAAATCGCGAACATGTCCCATAGACGCGACGACTTTGTATTTTTTCCCTAAATATTTCTCAATGGTTTTCGCCTTAGAAGGCGACTCCACGATTACGAGGTAATCTGACATGCTAGTGCCTCCTTAAGAGGTGGATTCAAGTCTTCATTAATCTTATTGATTTCTCTTGTTTTTGTCAATCAAGAATGAGTATAACATACAGTGCCACTCTACCATTTGTCAATAATTGTTTAATAAAAACATAAAAATATACGGTTAATTTAAAAATTCCTCGAGAATATCCTCTGCTTTTTGAACAAGTTTCGCCCCTTGCTTTATAAGTTGATTTGTTCCTGCTGCACTTTCTGTAAAAATAGGACCTGGAAGAGCAAACACCTCCCTATTTTGTTCTAAAGCGAGATCTGCAGTAATAAGCGAGCCACTTTTCGATTTCGCTTCCACTACTAGAACCCCTTTACAAAGACCACTGATAATTCGATTTCGCTTTGGGAAATACCATTTTCTAGGCGCGTAATGTGGCGGATATTCTGTTAATAACAGTACAGTATTCTTCCATATTTTATAAAAGTAGCAATTCTCTTTTGGATACATATACTGTAATCCATGCCCTAAGACAGCAATAGTAGGGCTATGTTGTTGCACTGCGATTTGGTGAGCAATAGTATCAATTCCATTTGCAAAACCACTTACAATTAGCCATTCTTTGTCTATTAGCGGTTGTAAAATAGATTGTATGCTTTCCTTCCCGTATAAAGAAGGTTTTCTTGTTCCAACTACTGCAAATTTATTTATTTCTCCTAATAATTCTCTCTTTCCCTTTCCATATAAAATGAAAGGCGGATCTGATATTTCACGTAATAATTCTGGATAATCATCATCCCATATTGTGACATAAAAAATATGCTTTTCTTCTAAATGATGTATACATTGTGCCGGGGTAGATGTTTGTAAGAAGCTAACTAATTCAGCAGATTTTTTCGGAGTCAGCCCAGCATACTTTTCAAATTCCACTGAACTAAATTTATACAGTTTCTTTATCTCTGGATCTATATGCAATAAGCGAGTTAACGCTTTCCAATGATCCGCTAACACATAATGAAGATGGAGCAATCGTTCCCTTTTCATGATCATTCTCCTTACCCATAATTTTTATTATGTAAACAGGAAAAAGTGTAAAAAGACACCCTCTAGCACGAAGGTGTCTTTCAAAAAAGATTAATAGTTTTTACAAGTTTCAAATAATCCTTTTTCTTTTAAAACAGCGATTAAAGTTTCGCCCATAACAGCTGGTGTTTCAGCAACTTTAATACCACAAGCTTCCATTGTTTTGATTTTTTCAGCAGCTGTACCTTTACCGCCAGAAATAATCGCACCAGCATGGCCCATACGTTTTCCTGCAGGCGCTGTTTGACCACCGATAAATCCAACAACAGGTTTTGTCATATTTGCTTTTACCCACTCAGCAGCTTCTTCTTCTGCTGTTCCACCGATTTCACCAATCATAATAACAGCATGTGTTTCTTCGTCCTCATTAAACGCTTTTAACGCATCAATAAAGTCTGTACCATTGACAGGGTCGCCACCGATACCTACAGCAGTAGATTGACCAATGCCTTCTTGTGTTAATTGATGTACAGCTTCGTATGTTAATGTACCAGATCGAGATACAATACCTACATGACCTTTTTTATGAATATATCCTGGCATAATACCAATCTTACATTCATCTGGTGTAATAACACCTGGGCAGTTTGGTCCAAGTAAACGCGTCTGTTTACCTGCCATATACTTCTTAACTTTAACCATATCTAATACAGGGATTCCTTCTGTAATACATACTACTAAGTCAATCTCTGCATCAACCGCTTCCATAATCGCATCAGCCGCAAAAGCGGGTGGAACGTACACAACTGAAGCATTTGCGCCCGTTGCTTTTACAGCATCTTCTACCGTATCAAAGACAGGTACACCTTCAATTTCAGTGCCACCTTTACCAGGTGTTACACCACCGACAATTTTCGTACCATATTCAATCATTTGTTTTGTATGGAATAAACCTTGTGAACCAGTAATACCTTGTACAATAACTTTTGTATCTTTATTAACTAATACGCTCATTTTTCTCCCCCGCTTTCTATTAGCCCACTAGTGAAACAATTTTTTGTGCACCGTCTGCCATAGATTCTGCTGCAACAATATTTAAACCAGATTCATTTAAAATTTTCTTACCTAGCTCAACATTTGTACCTTCAAGACGAACAACAAGTGGTAATTCAAGGCCTACTTGTTTTGTCGCTTCAATAACACCTTCTGCAATAACATCACATTTCATAATGCCACCAAAAATGTTAACGAAAATACCTTTTACATTTTTGTCAGAAAGAATAATTTTGAAAGCTTCTGTAACTTTTTCAGCTGTAGCACCGCCACCAACATCTAAAAAGTTAGCTGGATCGCCATGGTAATGTTTAATGATATCCATTGTTGCCATTGCTAATCCTGCACCATTTACCATACAACCAATATTTCCATCTAAAGGAATATAGTTTAAGTCGTATTTAGAAGCTTCAATTTCTTTCGGATCTTCTTCTTCAAGATCACGAAGTTCTAGAATGTCTTTATGACGATATAATGCATTAGAATCAAAGTTTAATTTTGCATCTAATGCCATAACTTTTCCATCACCTGTTGTAACAAGTGGGTTGATTTCTGCAATAGAGCAATCTTTTTCGATATAAGCACGATATAAGCCCATCATAAACTTCACAGCTTGTCCTACAAGCTCTTTTGGAATATTGATGTTAAATGCAATGCGGCGTGCTTGGAAACCTTGCAGACCTACTGCTGGATCAATATATTCTTTAAAGATTTTTTCTGGTGTTTTTTCTGCTACTTCTTCAATTTCTGTTCCGCCTTCTTCAGACGCCATTAAAACAACTTGAGAAGTCGCACGGTCTAAAACTAAACCAACATAATATTCTTTTTTAATATCGCAACCTTCTTCGATAAGTAAGCGTTTTACTTCCTTACCTTCAGGACCTGTTTGATGCGTAACAAGCGTAGTACCTAAAATACTTTCCGCATATGTACGAACTTCATCTAAATTTTTCGCAACTTTTACTCCGCCAGCTTTGCCGCGTCCACCAGCGTGAATTTGTGCTTTCACTACACATACATCTGTTCCTAATTCTTTCGCTGCTTCTACAGCTTCTTCTACTGTAAATGCAACCTTCCCGTTCGGAACGCTAACCCCATAGCTTCTAAGGACTGCTTTACCTTGGTACTCATGGATATTCATGGTCCCATCCTCCCCTGTTTTCCTGTTTTACTCAAAAAGTTTTTTAATGTTTAAAAAACACTACATTGCCATTGTATAAAATGATTGGCACGCTGTCTACAATAAAGTGTCAGAAAACTGAAATCGCTTTATTCTTTTTTGAAAATAGTAATGTTTATATACCAAAATAAAAAAATAAGCTGTGAGTCACAGCTTATTTTTGAATCATATCCTTAATCGGCGCAAATGTTTTTCTATGCTCTTCTAATACTCCATACATTTCAATCGCTTGTAAATGTTGTTTCGTTCCATAGCCCATATGTTGCTCAAATCCATATGCTGGATATTCTTTCCCAAGTTCTTTCATCATGCGATCTCTCGTTACTTTCGCAATAATAGACGCAGCTGAAATAGAAATACTTTTTGCATCACCTTTAATAATAGATGTTTGCGGAATTGGTGTAGGAAGCTTCATTGCATCAATTAATAAATGCTCTGGTGTACATGCTAAATTCGCAATTGCATCTAACATTGCTCGCTTCGTCGCTTGATAAATATTTATTTCATCAATAACTTGCGGAGATACAATTCCAACCCCAATCGCGATTGCCTGTTCTTTAATTTCATCATAAAAACGCTCACGTTTCGCTTCACTTAGTTTTTTAGAGTCATTTAACCCTGGGATATAGAAATCTTTTGGAAGGACGACAGCAGCCGTAACAACGGGCCCAGCTAGCGGCCCCCTTCCCACTTCATCGATACCAGCAATATATGTGAGCCCTTTTTCACGTAATGCTTTTTCATATTTTGACATCTCTAAAAACTTTTCTTTTTCCTTTTGCGCTAACTCTTTTTGTTTATACCATTTTAAAATGAGCTTTTGAACGCCTTTCCGCTCATCCTTCAATAACACTTGAAATCTTTCATCTTCTTCATTCTTAATTTCTTGCAATACACATTCTGCCTCTTGAATTGTGATTTTTTGCATCAATGTACACTCCCTTTTAAAAATAACCAAAAAGAAAAGACGCACAAACGCACGTCTTATACTTCTTCTACTTCCTCTGCAAATTCTTCCGGTGTTTCAAATGTCATTTTTCCAAGTTTACCACCGCGAAGCTCGCGAAGAATAAGCTCAGATGTTTTATCATAATCAATCATTCCGCCGCCCATTAAGCAACCTCTATTTCTTCCAATCACATCAAAGAATTCTACAATGTCTTCTGGAATTTCACTTATTTTATAACGTTCTTGTATACGTTCTGGATAATGCTTTTCCATAAAACGAAGTGCATATACTGCTACATCCTGTAAATTTAAAATAGAATCTTTAATTGCACCCGTTGTCGCAAGGCGAAGTCCAACTAATTCATCTTCAAATTTAGGCCATAAAATACCTGGTGTATCCAGTAGTTCCATTTCCTTACCAACCTTAATCCATTGTTGGGCTGTTGTAACACCTGGACGATCGCCTGTTTTTGCAATATTTTTCTTTGCTAATTTATTAATCAATGTAGATTTACCGACATTGGGAATACCTACAATTAAAGCGCGAATTGCTCTTGGACGAATGCCTTTTGCAACCATTTTGTCAAATTTTTCTTTTACAAGCACTTTACATGCAGCTGCAATTTCTTTCATACCTTGTCCAGCCTGCGCATTAATTGAAATTGCTTTATGCCCTTTTTCCTCAAAATAGGCGATCCATTGCTTAGTTAAGCGATCATCTGCCATATCCGCTTTATTTAAAACAACAAGCCTCGGCTTATGTGTAATAATTTCATCAATCATCGGGTTTCGAGAAGATAAAGGTAATCGAGCATCTACAAGTTCGATTACAACATCAATTAACTTTAATTTCTCTGTTACTTGGCGCCTAGCTTTTGCCATATGCCCTGGGAACCATTGAATTACCATGTTGCCACCTTCTTTTTTCGTTTATTTCACAATACGTGCGTCTTTTAATGGCCAATATAACATATTCGCTTCTCCAATTACTTGGTCCATCGAAATCGTTCCAATAGTACGACTATCTTTACTAAAACGACGATTGTCACCTAGTACAAATAATTGACCTTTTGGAACTGTTTTCTTACCTGTAATTTCTTCAAGCTTGAAATCATATGTAAGTGGTCCATCAGCAAGTTGTTTTTTCTGCTTGTCTAAATACGGTTCCTCATAAGGTTTTCCGTTAATATAGAGTTTATCATTTCGATACTCAATTTCATCGCCTGGCAAGCCGATAACACGTTTAATATAATCTTTTTCTTCTGTTGCTTGGAATACGATTATGTCAAAACGTTTCGGTTCACCAATGTGATAGCCGATCTTATTGACAATCATTCGATCACGATCATGTAGCGTCGGTGACATTGATACACCATCCACAAGGATTGGAGCAAAGAAAAATTGTCTAATAACACCCGCTAACACAATAGCAATCAAAATTGCTTTTATCCATTCCCAAAGTGAACTCTTCTCTTTTTTCATGTATTTCCCCTCCACGGTTATGTAAGCTGTTCGTATTATATCAAAATTTCATATAGATTGGAAAAAGGGAGCTTGTGCATTTACAAGCTCCCATACATGTCTTATCGAATTTCTTTGATACGCGCTTTTTTACCGCGAAGGTTACGTAAGTAGTATAACTTAGCACGACGTACTTTACCACGGCGAAGTACTTCGATTTTCGCGATTCTTGGCGTGTGAACTGGGAATGTACGCTCAACACCTACACCGTAAGAAATCTTACGCACTGTGAATGTTTCACTGATTCCGCCACCACGACGTTTAATTACAACACCTTCAAAAAGCTGAATTCTCTCACGAGTACCCTCAACTACTTTTACGTGTACACGTAAAGTGTCACCAGGACGGAATGAAGGTAGGTCAGTTTTTAATTGGCCTTTTGTAATTTCTGCGATTAATTGTTGCATATTCAATTCTCTCCTTTAAACGGATGCTCTTATAAAGTCTTAATAAATTACAGCGGAACATCGTTAATACGGCTACTGTTTTCAGTAACACAAATGTTATAATATCATATTGCTAGGCCTGTTGCAATAGAAAATATATGAAGTTTTTATTGCTCTTTTTTAATTTGTTCAAGCCATTTTTCTTCTTGCTTCGATAATCGACGTTCTTCAAGTAAATCCGGTCGACGTGTATACGTACGGCGCAGGGATTCTTTATGACGCCATTCATCAATATTTTTATGATTCCCTGACGTAAGTACATCCGGTACCTTCATGCCACGGAAATCAGCTGGACGTGTATAGTGCGGATGCTCTAACAAACCAGTACTAAAAGAATCTTCCACCTGAGAAGCATAATTTCCAAGTACTCCTGGCAAAAGACGTACAACACTATCGGTAACAACCATAGAGGCTAATTCTCCGCCCGTTAATACGTAATCACCAATAGAAATCTCATCTGTTACAAGATGTTCACGAATTCGTTCATCATATCCTTCATAATGACCACATACAAAAATAACATGCTCTTCTCCAGCAAGCTCTTCTGCCTTTTTCTGCGTGAAACGCTCTCCTTGTGGACACATTAAGACCACCCTTGGTTTACGGTCAGTTTCCTTCGTTAACTCTTCCACCGCATCAAAGATAGGCTGTGGGGTTAATACCATCCCCGCGCCCCCACCGTACGGATAATCATCTACACTGTTATGCTTACTTGTTGTATAATCACGAAAATTTACAACCCTAAGCTCCACTGCCTCTTTTTCTTGCGCTTTTTTTAAAATCGAAGATCCAAAAACACCGGTGAACATCTCTGGAAATAATGTTAAAATATCGATTTTCATTATAGCAATCCTTCCATTACATGAATGGTTACTAATTTATTTTCAATGTTAACTTGAAGTACAACATCATCAATGTAAGGGATTAAAAGATCTTGACCTTTCGGGCGTTTGATCACCCAAACATCATTCGCACCAGGAGATAGAATCTCTTTTATCGTACCTAAATCCTCTCCCTCTTCTGTTACAACTTTACAGCCAATAATTTCATGGTAATAGTACTCACCTTCAGCAAGTTCACCTAACTGCTCTTCTGGTACTTTGATTGAAGAACCTTTTAGCTTCTCTACTTCATCTACATTGTTATACCCTTCAAATGTCAATAAATCAAATGTTTTGTGTTGGCGATGAGAAGCGACCTTTACCGAAAGTGGTTCCGTCCCTTTATCATGCCATATGTATAATGTATTCCCTACTTTATATCGTTCTTCAGGAAAATCGGTACGAGAAATAACTCGAATTTCCCCTCTAACACCATGAGTATTTACAATTTTACCTACGTTAAACCATTTTGTCATAAACAGCATGTCACCCCTGTTTTCTATATAAGTTAAGCATTTCCATTCCATATATGGAACATGCAATTTCTTTAAAAATGTTAAAAAAGGGAGAGGAAAAATCCTCGCCCTTTTAACGTTTATTGAATTTCCAGTGTGACTTTCTCATCATTGTGATGTCCCACTGAATACAAGAGCATCCGAATTGCTTTCGCAACTCGCCCCTGCTTTCCAATGACTTTTCCAACATCCTCAGGATGCACAGTCAATCGATACTTTATCTCTCCGTTGCAAAGTTCCTGTGAAACTTTTACATCTTCAGGATGATCTACAAGAGGTTTGACAATTGTTTCGATCAACTTTTTCATTGTCATTGCCTCAATTACTTACCTTGTTTAGATAAGTGGAATTTCTCCATGATACCTTGGTTAGAGAAAAGATTGCGAACTGTATCAGATGGTTTCGCACCATTTCCTAACCATTTTAATGCTGCTTCTTCGTTGATTTTCACTTCAGCTGGTTGAGCAACCGGATTGTAAGTACCGATTTCCTCAATGAAACGTCCGTCACGAGGAGAACGAGAATCTGCAACAACTACACGATAGAAAGGAGTTTTTTTAGCTCCCATACGTTTTAAACGAATTTTAACTGCCATTTATAAAGCACCTCCGAATTTATTTCACACAGATAATTATATTAGCAAAAAGACTATTGCTTTGTAAAGTATTTTTTCTTAACAGAGCCATCTTTTTTTCCTTACATAAATGGAAACTTCAATCCACCTAGTCCTTTTTTCTTACCTTTTTGCATGCCTGTCATCGTCTTCATCATTTTTTTCATATCTTCAAACTGCTTCAGTAGACGATTAATTTCTTGTACTGTTGTACCACTACCTTTGGCAATGCGTTTTTTACGACTAGCATTGATAATTTCCGGATGTTCTCGCTCTACTTTTGTCATAGAACGAATAATTGCCTCAATATGCCCAATTTGTTTTTCATCAACTTGTGCATTTTTCAGCCCTTTAATTTTATTTGCACCAGGAAGCATTCCTAGCAATTCATCAAGTGGTCCAAGTTGACGCACTTGTCCAAGTTGCTCTAGGAAATCGTCTAGCGTAAACGAAAGCGTACGCATTTTTTGCTCAAGTTCTTTTGCTTTTTCCTCATCAACTGTAGCTTGCGCTTTTTCAATTAATGTTAAAACGTCACCCATCCCTAAAATACGGGATGCCATGCGTTCTGGATGGAACGCTTCAATCGCATCTAGCTTTTCACCCATACCAGCAAATTTAATTGGTGTGTTTGTTACTGCTTTAATAGATAGTGCTGCACCACCGCGCGTATCACCGTCTAATTTCGTTAAAACAACACCTGTTAAACCTAACTGTTCATGGAAACTTTGTGCAACATTTACCGCATCTTGTCCTGTCATCGCATCGACAACAAGGAAGATTTCATCCGGTTTCGCAACTTCTTTCACTTTCGCTAATTCATCCATTAGTTCTTCATCAATATGCAGGCGACCCGCTGTATCGATTAAAACATAATCATGATGATCTTCTTTTGCTTTCGCAATCGCTTGTTTTGCAATTTCAACAGGACTTACTTGATCTCCTAATGAGAAAACAGGCATGTCCAATTGCTTCCCTAATGTTTCAAGCTGTTTAATCGCTGCAGGACGGTAAATATCGGCTGCAACAAGCATCGGTTTACGATTATGCTTTTTACGAAGCAAATTCGCAAGTTTACCTGTTGTCGTTGTTTTACCTGCACCTTGCAGACCAACCATCATAATAACAGTTGGCGGCTTATTAGCGACAGCAATTTTACTTTGCTCTCCGCCCATAAGTTCTGTAAGTTCTTCCTGTACAACTTTAATTACTTGTTGGCCAGGTGTCAAACTCTTCATTACATCTTGTCCGACAGCACGCTCAGACACACGCTTTACAAAATCTTTTACTACTTTAAAGTTAACATCCGCTTCTAAAAGAGCAAGACGAACTTCTCTCATCATTTCTTTTACATCGGCTTCAGAAACTTTTCCTTTGCCGCGGATTTTTTGCATCGTCTGTTGAAGTCGGTCGGCTAATCCTTCAAATGCCATATTGCCGCCCTCCTAATCTAATTTTTCGATAGCTTCAACAACTTGTTTCATTTCTTCATTCACATGCTCTTCTTCGCTGATTAGCTGTTTTAGCTTTGCAACAAGTCGCTGTCGCTCTTGAAACTTTTGAAGTAATACTAATTTCTCTTCATATTCTTCAAGCATCGCTTCAGTCCGTTTAATGTTATCATACACGGCTTGGCGACTTACATCAAATTCTTCCGCAATTTCACCAAGAGATAAATCATCTAAATAATAAAGCGACATATAACTTCTTTGTTTTTGCGTTAACAACGATTGATAAAAATCAAATAAATAATTCATTCTCGTTGTTTTTTCGAGCATGTTGGATCATCCTTTGTTAAGTGATTTCCCTTTACATGAATTAGTTTACATGGAGTATAAAAGAGTGTCAAGTTTTTTTCTTAACATGATATATTTTTTATAAAAAAGAAGCGGTTTTTCCGCTTCTTTCACTGCCCCCGCTATTTGGGGGCAGTAAGACCTCCACCTTAAGATTCAAAAAGAAGTGAAGAAGATAGGTGGAGGATAACCACCCATAAATACCCGATTGGTGAGGGCTAACCATCCATGGAAAATGCCTCCACGGATGGAAGTTTCACTTTATACTTCTTCTTTTTCTACTAAGTTTGCAAATAAACCATACACATATTGTTCTGGATCAAATTGCTGTAAGTCGTCCATTTGTTCTCCAAGTCCAACAAATTTCACTGGTACGTCCATCTCATTACGAATCGCTAATACGATACCACCTTTAGCAGTCCCGTCTAATTTCGTTAGAACAATACCTGTAACATTCGTTGCTTCGCGGAATGTTTTCGCTTGACTTAAACCATTTTGACCTGTCGTTGCATCAATAACAAGCAATACTTCATGAGGAGCACCTGGAACTTCGCGTTCAATGACACGTTTCACCTTTTCTAACTCCTTCATTAAATTCACTTTATTTTGCAAGCGACCTGCTGTATCACATAGCAAGATATCTACTTTACGCGCTTTTGCAGCTTGAACAGCATCATACATAACCGCTGCCGGGTCAGAACCAGATCCTTGTTTAATAACTTCCACACCAACTCGGTCGCCCCATACTTCTAGCTGTTCGATTGCTCCTGCACGGAACGTATCCCCTGCTGCTAATAAGACAGACTTACCTTCGGATTTAAACTTATGAGCCATTTTACCAATTGTTGTCGTTTTCCCAACACCATTAACACCAACAAATAAAATAACCGTTAATTGATCTTGTTGTATGTTAAGTTCATTACTGAAGTCTTCTTCACCTTTGTAAATCCCTACTAGTTTTTCCGAAATAACAGCTTGCACTTCTCTCGGATCTTGAATATTGCGGCGTTGTACTTCTTCCTTCAACTGATCGATAAGTTCCATTACTGTTGCAACACCAACATCTGCACCAATTAAAATTTCCTCTAATTCCTCAAAGAAATCCTCATCGACTTTACGATAGCGATACACTAAATCATTTACTTTATCCGCAAATGAATTTCTCGTTTTTTCTAACCCTTGCTTAAATTTCTCTGTTACAGTATCTGTTTGTTTCGAAATCTTTTCTTTTAATTTTTTAAAGAAGCTCATTCTTCTCATCCTTCCTATTTGCTTGCAACAAGCTCTTCTCCGTCATCTAAACGAACGGAAACAAGCTTAGAAACACCTGATTCTTGCATTGTTACCCCGTACAGTACATCTGATTCTTCCATCGTACCTTTTCGATGTGTAATAACAATAAACTGCGTTTCATCACTAAACTTTTTCAAATACTGCGCAAAACGAGCTACATTCGCTTCATCAAGCGCCGCTTCAACCTCATCTAGTACACAGAACGGAACAGGTCTTACTTTTAAAATACCAAATAGCAGTGCAATTGCAGTTAAAGCACGCTCCCCACCTGAAAGTAAACCTAAATTTTGCAGTTTCTTACCCGGTGGCTGCGCAACAATATCAATGCCTGTATTTAATAAATCTTGCGGATTTGTCATCACTAAGTCTGCTCTTCCTCCGCCAAATAGTTCACAAAAGACAGTCTGGAATTCTGTACGAATTGCCTGGAATGTAGTAGAGAAGCGTTTTTTCATCTCTTCATCCATTTCCATAATAACTTGGTGCAATGTCGCTTTCGCTTCTTCTAAGTCATCTCGCTGCTCTAACAAGAACGTATGTCGTTCTGCTACGCGTTCATACTCTTCAATTGCCCCTAAGTTTACTGTTCCGAGCTCCTCGATTGATAGTTTGATTAATTTCACCTTTTTACGCGCATCTTCTGCAGGCATTATCATTGTATACTTCAGTTTTGCTGCTTCAAATGAAATCGTATACGTTTCGCGTAAATGTTGCAATCTATTTTCTAATTCAACATCAAGGCGATTGATTTTCACTTCTTGATCTTTTAAAACCTCGAGAACATATTTATGGCGCCCTTTCGTATCTTTCACTTCACGCTCTATATGTTCTACCCGTTCTTGAAGGCTCAGGCGTTGCTCACGACGGGAACTAATTAATTCCGATGTTTGATTTCGATCATGTGCTTTCTTTTCAATCATATTCGTAATTTGCTCTTCACCGCTTGAATTCGATGTCATTTCTTGCTTTAAGAATGCTAAATCTTCTTTTGTTTTTACAAGCGTTCGCTGCGTTTCCTCTTGTTCTTTCGTCAAACGATCTACTTTCTCTTTTTGATTAGACAAACGTTGCTGCTTTTCTGCTGCTTGTACTTTCAGCTCCGTCATCTCCGCCTGAACTTTTTCTTTCGAAGAATGCTGGTCACTTTTTTGCTTCGTTAAAGCAACAATTTTTTCATCAAGCTCTGTGATATCTTTTTGAAGCTCTACTAAAATTCTATCCAGCTCTTGTTTTCGCCCTTGCATTTTCACTTGATCTTGTAAAAATCCTTCTATTTCCAAATCATAAATAGATAAACGATCATTAATACGATGCTCTTCTAGCTCAAGCTGATTAATTTCTTCTTTTAATTTTTGTTCATCTACACGCTCTTGTTCTGCATCGTGACGTAATTCTTTTATCTTAACTTCTTTTTCTTGAATTTCTTGTTTTAACGCTTTAACAAAGTTTTCTAACTTAGAAGTTTTTTCTTCCATTTCAGTAAGCTTCTTGCTCCACTCTTCTAATTCACGTTGTCGCCCTAGTAGAGAAGATTTCGCTTGTTTTACAGCCCCACCAGTCATAGAACCGCCAGGATTTACAACATCTCCTTCAATCGTTACAATACGGTAGCGATATTGTAATTGCTTCGCTAACTCATTCGCACCTCTTAAATCTTTTGCAACGACGACCGTTCCTAATAAATTTGAAACTATATTTTCATATTTATTATTGTAATGCACGAGTTCTGCTGCCACACCTATAAACGCTGAATGTTGCTTTATCATACGTAGCTGTTCAAATGATAACGATCTTCCCTTAATAACTGCCTGTGGTAAAAACGTCGCACGTCCATGGCGATTTTGTTTCAAAAAGGCAATTGCCTCGCGAGCATGCTCTTCTGTTTGTACAACAACGTGTTGCATTGCTGCACCAAGTGCAATCTCCATAGCAACTTCATATGCCTTCGGTACAGTAAGTAGTTCAGCGACCGCACCTTCAATGCCATGTAGTTTACTTTCACGGGCCTTTAATACTTCACGTACACCTTGATAAAACCCAGAATAGTCTTCTTGCATCTCTTCCAGCATTTCTTTTCGAGAGCGAGCTTGTTGAACAAATTGATATGCTTGATACAATTTTGTTTCATTTTCACTATATTGTGCCTTGCATTTTCCAAGCGCCGCTTCTGTTTTTTGTATATTGGTAATAACGCTTGTCACTTTCTCTTTTACTTCTTCATAACTCTCTACAAATTTTTCCTTTTTAGCTGTAATTTGCATACGCATTTGTACATACTTTTCATTTTCTTCATCAAGGCGTTGATTTTTAGAATTTTGTTGTTTGAATTGTTCCTCAAGCATAGATAATTCATTACGATTACTTGCTTGTTGATTTAAAAGTTCAATATAATCTCCTTTTAAATGCTCAATTTGCTCTTCTAGGTTTTCTGCATATGTAGAAAGAAGTTTCTCATTTTCGTGTAGCTTTTGTTCTAATGCTTTTACCTGATTTGCAAATTTCATTAGTTCTTCTGTACTGGTTTCAATTTCCACATCATAAATCTTGGCTTTTTCTGTTAACTCAATAATTAACTGTTCAAGCTGTGTGCAGTGCGTTGTTGCATTTTGCTTTCGTTCCTTTAGCAATTCACGCTGCCCTTCTAATTTTTCTAACTCTTTACTAGAAAGAAGGAGAACTTCTTGCAAGGAATCTACAGATTCATCAATCGCTTGCAATTGTCCGCGTAATTCTTCGAGCTCTGCTTCATTTTTTTGTAAATGCGTTGACATTTTTACTTCTTCATCTTTATTGTGTCCAAACTGCTTTCTAAGCGCTTCCCATTTTTCATGTAATTCTTCAATTTCATATACAATGAGAGCTGCTTCTACTTTTTCTAGTTCTTCTTTTTTCTCAAGATAGTCTTTCGCAATAGAAGCTTGTCTTTCAAGCGGCTCTACTTGAGTGCTTAATTCGTGAATAATATCTTGCACACGATTTAAGTTTTCTTGTGTTTCTGCTAATTTTCCTTCAGCTTTCTTTTTGCGAAGCTTATATTTTAATACGCCTGCTGCTTCTTCAAATACACCACGACGCTCTTCAGATTTACTGCTTAAAATTTCTTCTACTTTTCCTTGGCTAATGATTGAGAAAGCTTCTCGTCCCATACCAGAATCCATAAATAAATCAACAATATCTTTTAATCGACAAGATTGTTTGTTAATAAAAAAGTCACTATCTCCCAAGCGAGAAACGCGGCGCGTAACACTCACCTCATTATACTCAATAGGTAAACGCTGATCTTCATTATTTAAGGTTAATGTTACCTCTGCAACATTAACTGCTCTTCGCGTATCACTTCCCGCAAAAATAATATCCTCCATTTTTGCACCGCGTAATGATTTTGCAGATTGTTCACCAAGTACCCAGCGAATCGCGTCAGTAATATTACTCTTTCCGCTTCCATTAGGACCAACTACAGAGGTTACACCTGGAACAAAATCAACAGATACACGCTCCGCAAAGGATTTAAATCCTACTATTTCTAATCTCTTTAAAAACACGAAAGGCCTTCCCCCTATTCTCCGTTTTTATAGTCTCTGCCTATAAAAACAAACTACTGTACGGATTCATATTTGTCTTTTCATATCCAAATAAAAATAAAGTTTCATTCTATGCATAAGGAATCCCCCTCATGTAAAGGGGGATTCCTTATGATTGTTCTTTTAACTTTTTCAACGCCTCTGAAGCAGCTTGTTGCTCTGCTTCTTTTTTCGACTTACCGCTACCAAGACCTAGAGCCACGCCATTTAATGTAACACGTGACACAAACTCTCGATTGTGAGCAGGTCCTTTTTCTTGCAAAATTTGATATTCAATATTACCGCTACCATCACGCTGAATTAATTCTTGTAGTTGACTCTTATAATCCATCACATGAGAAAAAGCACCTTCATTAATTTTTGGATATACAATTTCTTTTAAGAATTCCCAAACTGTCTCCAACCCTTGATCAAGATAAAGGGCACCAATAAACGCTTCAAAGACATCCGCTAATAAAGCTGGTCGTTCACGTCCACCTGTCATTTCTTCACCTTTTCCTAGTAAAACAAGGTTACCAAATGACAATTCATTCGCAAAGCGGACAAGAGATGGTTCACATACAACAGCTGCACGCAACTTTGTTAGCTCTCCTTCGCTCATTGTCGGATATTTTTGAAACAAATACTGTGATACAGTTAATTCTAATACAGCGTCTCCAAGAAATTCTAGACGTTCATTGTCTTCATGTGGCTTTTTTCGATGCTCATTCACATACGATGAATGCGTAAATGCTTGAATTAATAATTTTTCATCTGTAAACGTAATACCTATTTTTTGTTGAAACATTTTAAAAGCTTCACGATATTTTGTTTCATATTTTTTTTCTCTATATTTTCGGTACGGCATAGGTCCCTCCAGATATAAGCCGAGAAAGCCCCGCTATAAAACGGGACTTCACTCAAACATTATAGATGACTCTCTATGTAAGTCACAGCATCGCCAACAGTAGCAATTTTTTCTGCATCTTCATCAGAAATTTCCATTTCAAACTCATCTTCCAATTGCATTACAAGTTCAACTACATCTAGGGAGTCTGCACCTAAATCTTCTTTAAAGCTTGCAGCTGGTACTACTTCTGTTTCTTCTACTCCTAAACGATCCACGATAATTTTCGTTACACGCTCTAAAACATCTGCCATAATTCATTCACCTCCCCTCAAATATTATATTAAATATTTCACAAAAAAACTAGGTGAAATCGTTTCTTTTATTACATTACCATACCACCATCAACATGTAATGTTTGTCCTGTAATATATTTGCTGTGATCAGCAGCAAAAAATGTTACAGCATTCGCAATATCTTGCGCTTCTCCAAACTTAGCAGCAGGGATTAATTTTAACATTTCCTCTTTTACGTTTTCGCCTAATACATCTGTCATATCAGTAGCAATAAACCCTGGAGCAATTGCATTTACTGTTATATTTCGGCTAGCCAATTCTTTTGCGGAAGTCTTTGTCAATCCAATTACCCCAGCTTTTGCTGCAACGTAATTTGCTTGACCGGGATTCCCTGTAACACCGACAACAGAAGCAATATTAATAATACGACCATGACGCTGACGCATCATGTAACGAGATACTGCTTTCGTACATAAGAATACACCTTTTAAGTTTGTATCAATAACTGTATCCCATTCTTCTTCTTTCATACGCATTAATAAATTATCTCTTGTTACCCCTGCATTATTCACAAGAATATCAACTCGTCCAAATGTATCCACAGTGTGTTTTACCAGGTTTGTAACTTCTTCAACATTAGCAACGTCTGCTCTCACTGCGATTGCTTCTGAACCAAGTTTTTTTATTTCATCAACTACTTCATTTGCTTTTTGCTCATTACCAGCATAGTTAACTACAACTGTTGCCCCTTGCTTCGCTAAATCAATTGCAATTGCGCGGCCAATTCCACGTGATGCACCTGTTACTAATGCAACTTTCCCTTTTAACATCCGCTTTCTCCTCTCAAACTTGAAATGGTATCTTTCAATGTCTCTTCATCATATATCGCATATACCTTTGCAGATGGAGCAATTGATTTCATAAGACCAGCAAGAACTTTCCCGGGACCAATTTCAATAAATGTATCTACACCTTGTTCTACCATCTGTTCAATAGATGGGTACCATAAAACAGGTGAATAGAGCTGTTCAATTAGCTTTTCTTGAATATCTTCACTGCGATTAACGCAATTAGCCGTAACGTTTGCAACAACTGGAATGTTTGCATCTTGAATTGTAATTTCATTTAAAACATTTTGAAACTTCTCAGCTGCTGGTTTCATTAATGAAGAATGGAACGGACCGCTCACACGAAGCGGAATTGCTCGTTTTGCACCATTTTCTTTCACTTTTTGAGAAGCGAGTTCTACTCCTCGTTTCGTTCCAGAGATAACGATTTGCTTCGTACTATTCATATTAGCAATTTGCACAGCATGACCTTCACTCGTTACTTCTTCTGTAACTTGTTTCAGAACATCTGGATCTGCCCCTAAAATAGCGGCCATTGCACCTTCTCCGCTTGGCACAGCTTCTTCCATATATTCACCACGTTTTCTTACAGCGTAAACAGCATCTTCAAATGTTAATGCTCCCGCTGCAACAAGCGCGCTATACTCACCTAAGCTATGGCCAGCAACATAATCAGGCGTAATATCATATTGTTTCAAAGCTGTTAAGATTGCAATACTTGTCGTTAATAGTGCTGGTTGCGCATTTGTCGTTAATGTTAGCTTCTCCTGAGGTCCTTCAAAAATTAATGATGAAAGAGACTCCTGTAAAACTTCATCCGCTTTTTGAAATATTTTTGCAACCTCTTTATTATTCCCTGCTAATTGCTGTCCCATTCCAACCGCCTGTGAACCTTGGCCCGGAAAAAGAAATGCTAGTTTTCCCATTTCAAACCCTCCTCTTATTGAAGCGGCTCTTTCTCCATTACACTTGAAATTGTAGGAATGACTTCTTTCGCTACCATTTCTCTCGTTTGACGAATCGCACTAAAAATCGATTGATCATTAGAAGATCCATGAGCCTTAATGACAGGAGCTTTTAATCCAAACAATGCTGCTCCGCCATACTCCGAATAATCCATTTTATCTTTTAATATCATCAGCTTCGGTTTTAATACTGCCGCTGCTAATTTACTTGTGAACGAACTCATTAATTGTTCTTTTAACATAGAAAATAATGCTAGTGCAGTTCCTTCTAATGATTTTAATGCTACGTTTCCAGTAAAACCATCGCATACAACTACATCTGCCACACCTTGTAATAGGTCTCTTGACTCAACGTTTCCAACAAAATTAATTGGCGCATCTTTTAGCATAGCGAATACTTGTTTTGAAAGTTCGTTTCCTTTGCCATCTTCTGTCCCGACATTCAAAAGACCAACACGCGGATTGTTAATTCCTCTTACTTTCTCAGCGTAAATAGAACCCATTACCGCATATTGATATAAATGAATTGGCTTCGCGTCAACATTTGCTCCAACGTCTAACATAACAAAACCTTTCCCATCAATTGTTGGCATTGTAGGAGATAACGCTGGACGTTCAATCCCTTCCATACGTCCTACCACAAACAATCCAGCTGCCATTAAAGCCCCTGTGTTACCTGCTGATATACAAGCATTGGCTACACCTTCTTTTACTTGCTGCGCTGCAAGTACCATTGAAGCTTGCTTTTTCCGACGAACAGCTCTTACTGGTTCATCTGTCCCTTCAATCTTTTCATCTGTATGAAGTACAGTAATACGCTCTTCGCTTGTTAAATACTGACGAATCTCCTCTTCTTTTCCTACCAAAGTAATATGTAAATCTGAATATTCCTTAATAGCTTTCATTGCTCCTAATACAGCTGCTTTTGGAGCGTGATCGCCACCCATTGCATCTATTGCGATTTTCATAAATTGTTACCTTCCTCACTATAATTACTAGATCGATACATTTCAAAAGTGCCTGTAAAAACAAGTTCTTCGCCAACAAAGCTATGCACTTTGACAACCGTCCGTCCTTTATCATTCTCCACATCTTCAACGCGGGCTTTTGCAACAACACGTTCTCCTAATTTTACAGGACGAATATATCGAATGGTAGACTTTGCAGTTAAAGCTAATTCTTCATCAATAACTGCAACAGCTAGTGAGTTCGCTTGAGCAAACAAATGGTGCCCACGCGCAATTTGATTTCTTTTAAATACATGCTCCATCTTCACTTCAAAAATAGAAATTGCATGTCTATCTAATTCTATATCAATAATTTCTCCAACTACCTCTTCTAACGGTAAAGATTTTACATCTTCTTCATGCTGTTTCGTTGCCACATGTTTAATTCGCTCTCTTAACTCAGGAATCGATAATTCCATTCGATCAAGGCGAACAGTTTGTATACTTACTTGAAACTGCTCTGCTAACTCTTCATCCGTTATGAAAGGATTCGTTTCTATTGTTTGTTGTAATAATACTTGTCTTTCTTTCTTACTTTTTCTTTTTTTCATACCGCACCATCCGTTTTTTTATGACTAGGTACTAACAGTAGTATATAATCATTAAAAGTAGAATGCAACAAAAAAATTTGCACATTCCATTTTTAATCGAGCTTTTCTCCTTGAAACACACCTGCTCCTTCAAGATATACGCGTAATGCAGCATACTGCTCGTTGTGCCAAAACGCTTCAGAATCAACCAGCACGGCCGCATCTTGTCTCGCCGTTTCCAACGCTCGATAATCATGTACCATATCAGCTACCTTAAACTCTGGTAGACCACTTTGTTTACTTCCAAAGAAATCTCCAGGACCACGTAACTCTAAATCTTTTTCCGACAATACAAATCCATCATTTGTTTCTGTCATAATGCGCATGCGTTCTTTCCCAGTTTCCGATTTCGGATCTGCGATTAACAAACAATACGACTGCTCACTCCCACGGCCAACACGACCTCGAAGCTGATGCAATTGCGATAAACCAAAGCGCTCCGCATCATAAATTACCATAACCGTTGCATTTGGCACGTTGACACCAACCTCAACTACAGTTGTTGAAACAAGAATTTGCACTTTATTTTCACTAAATTTCTCCATTACATCTTCTTTTTCTTGAGAAGATAAACGTCCGTGCATTAATCCAACCTGAAACTTTCCTTGATAGTGATGCATCAGCATACTATGCAAATCAATTGCATTTTGCACATCAAGCTTCTCAGATTCTTCAATAAGCGGACAAATTACATAAGCTTGTCTCCCCTTATTCACTTCCTTTTCCACGAAACCAAGGACACGTTCTAACATATCATGTTTTGCCCAATACGTTTCAATCACTTTACGCCCAGCAGGCATTTCATCAATAATAGAAACATCCATCTCTCCAAAAGCAGTAATCGCCAATGTACGAGGAATCGGTGTTGCTGTCATAAACAACACATCTGGACTTTCACCTTTCTCTCGTAAAACGCGGCGCTGCGCTACACCAAAACGGTGTTGTTCGTCAGTAATAACAAGTCCAAGTCTATGGAAAATGACCTCATCCTGAATTAAAGCATGTGTCCCAACAAGAATATCTATTTCTCCTTGTTCAAGTTTCGCTAAAACTTCACGACGACGTGCCCCCTTAACTGAACTCGTTAACAATTCCACATTCATATTAAAATGCGAGAACGTCTCTGCTAGCGATTGATAATGTTGCTCAGCTAAAATTTCTGTAGGGACCATTAACGCACCTTGATAATGTGCAAGTTTCGCTGCATAAAGAGCAATTGCAGCTACAACTGTTTTTCCTGATCCAACATCCCCTTGTAATAACCGATTCATCCGGTACGGAGACTGCATATCTTTTATAATCTCAGAAACAACGCGACGCTGTGCGCCAGTAAGCGGGAACGGAAGTGCATCAGTGAACTCTTCTAATTCTTTCATTGAAATATCTTTTTTCGTCCCCTTCGAACTCTCTCTTTCCATTTTACGCAACGCTTGCATTTTGAGCTGGAATAAGAAAAATTCTTCATATACAAATCGACGACGTGCTTGTTTTAAATCTTCTTGACCAACTGGAAAATGGAGCGCTCGAAGCGCTTCATAACGCGGTAATAATTTATAACGCCCTAACAAACCATCTGGCAACATTTCTTCTATAGAGGAACCATACTCTTTTAAAGCTTGTGCAATAAAACGTCGCATTTGTTTTACTGTTAATTTTCCTTTTACTGAATACACAGGTTCCACTTCTTGCTGACGTACGACTGGACCAAAGTGAAGCTCGGATATAGAAATCGTTTGACGATGCTGATCCCATTTACCAGTAATCGTCACCGTTTCATCAAGCTTTAACTTTTGCTTATAATACGGTCTATTAAAACATACAGCCGTAATTAAATAACGGCCAACAAGTACGCGAACAGTAAGACGCGATTTCTTTTTCCCGTAATATTGTAATAAAGGAGCACTATGCACCTTTCCTTCCACTGTTACACGCTCTTCATGTTTCACTTCTGCCAAATCTTTCATCGCGTAGTCTTCATAACGGTACGGAAAATGCTCTAATAGATGGGAAACTGTATAAATCCCCATCTCATGTAATAATTCAGATGTCTCTTCCCCGATTCCTTTTACATCCGTAACAGGAACTTGCACAACTTCACTCAAGATTTTCACGCTCCGTCACATCATTTTCTTATTTTTACTCGCGTATATACTTCATGCATATATGGATATACAATTCCATATAACTTATACATTTACTATCCTAACTTGTAATCGTTCTCTTCTGCCTTTTCTATTCTATCATAGGCATTCTCAAGGAAACTACCCTTATACATTATCAGCCATATATAATGACCCTTTCATTAACCTAAATACCTACTTGATTAAACTTTGCGAAATCTTTTATCAAATTATGTATATTCCAAAGAAAGATATGCGATAAAAAAGAGCCTTACTATAGCAGCAAGGCTCTTTTTTATCGTCATTATGCTAGCCTTTTGAAAAAGAACCACTGACGATAGATTATCGCTAGTTCTTGCTCATTAGCAAGTAAAACCATTCATCTCTATGCAAAAAAGAAATTCCCTTTATTCTACAGAGAATATGAAAGAATATACAGGTTGATTTCCTTGGTGAACTTCTACCTCTACATCTTCAAACTTCTCTTCTACAAATGCAACTAACTCTGCAACTTCTTCATCTGTTGCATCTTCACCTTGCAAGATCGTTACAATCTCAGAATCTTCATCAATCATACTTTCTAGCAATTGCTTCGCTGCATCTACTTTTTTAGCATTTGTAGATACAATTTTCCCATCTGCAATACACATGAAATCATTTTTTTGAATCGCTACACCGTCAATTTCCGTATCACGAACTGCATACGTAATTTGACCTGTTTTCACATGTGCTAGTGCTTCTTGCATGTTCTTTTCGTTTTCTTCTAACGTTCCAACTGGATTAAATGCTAACATTGCAGCCATTCCTTGAGGAACAGTTTTTGAACGAACAACAATCACTTCTTGATCAATAACAGATGCCGCTTGCTCTGCTGCCATCACAATATTCCCGTTATTCGGTAATATAATGATTTTTTCAGCATTCGCTTCTTCGATTGCCTTTACGATATCCTCTGTACTTGGGTTCATCGTTTGACCACCTTCGATAACTTGTGTTGCCCCAATGCTCTCGAATAGGTTTTTAATACCTGATCCCATTGCTACAGTTACAATACCGTATGGTTGCTTTTCTTTTACTGGAATTACTTTTTCCGGCATCGGTGTTGGCTCATCTAATAAAGCAGTATGCTGTTCGCGCATATTTTCTACTTTAATTTTAATCAAACTACCATAACGTTGACCGTAGTTCATCGCATCACCAGGATGTTCTGCATGAATATGAACTTTTACAACTTCATCATCCGAGACAACAAGCAATGAATCTCCATATACACTAATATCTTCACGGAATTTCTGCTCAGAGAAATTATGTTCTTTCATTTTTTCAGACTCTAATTTCACCATAAATTCCGTACAATATCCGTATTTAATATCTTCTGTACTCAATTGGCTTTGTACACTACGGTGATGCTCCGCACGCACCATTTCATTCATAGATGGTTGTGCTGGTACATCAGAAGAAATTGTTTCCCCTTTTAAATCAGCTAAAAAGCCTTCGTATACAACAACAAGACCTTTACCACCGCTATCTACAACGCCAACTTGTTTTAATACAGGCAATAAATCTGGCGTACGATTTAACGATGCATTTGCTTCTTTGACAACGTCTTCCATAAACAAAACAAAGTCGCGCTGTTTTTTCGCAACTGTGACTGCATATTTCCCCGTTTCTCTTGCAACTGTTAAAATCGTTCCTTCAATCGGCTTCATAACCGCTTTATACGCCGTTTCTACACCAGCTTCTAAAGCTGCCGCAAAATCAACTGTTGTTAATACTTCTTTTTGTTCAATGGATTTAGAGAAACCACGGAACAACTGAGATAAAATAACACCTGAGTTACCACGAGCTCCCATTAATAATCCTTTTGCTAAACTTACGCCGACTTTACCAGCATGCTGCGAAGGGTTTGCTTTCACTTCACGCGCGCCTGAAGTCATTGATAAATTCATATTTGTACCGGTATCGCCATCTGGAACTGGAAAAACGTTTAATGCATCAACAAGCTGAACATTGTTTGTTAAGTTATTCGCTCCTTGAATAATCATTTGTGATAAACGTTTCCCATCAATTTTTTGAATTGACACAGATTTTCCTCCTTAATGCACATTACAAGTTTATTACTTTAACTCCTTGTACGTAGATGTTTACAGAATCTACTGCTAGTCCTACCGTTTGGTCTAATGTATATTTCACTTTCGTTTGGACGTTGTGTGCTACCTCTGAAATTTTTGTACCATAGCTCACAATAATATACATATCAATATGTACTTCATCTTCGTCTTTACGAACAATAACGCCTCTAGTGAAGTTTTCTTTTCGTAAAATTTCTGTTAATCCATCTTTTAATTGGTTTTTTGAAGCCATACCAACGATACCGTAGCAATCTACCGCGGCACCTCCAGCAATCGTTGCAATTACATCTGTACTAATATCAATTTGACCGTACTTTGTTTTAATTTCAATTGACATCTCTTTTCCCCCTTCATAAATGGTGAAAGTGAGCTAGACTACTTTAATTACTATCATATAATCTTTTTAAAGAAAATTCCATCGTTCTTTCTTTTCGCTCTCATATTTTATACTTATTATTACACTTTTCTACGACGAGCAAAATAGTCCATTGTTATTATACAACATGTACCACTATAATATGTCAAGTGATTTTTCTTGATTTCTACTTTTCTTTACTGAAATTTAGTGTCAAGTAATTTTTCTTGATTTCTTTTTTATACACTGTTGCATTCTCTTTTTAGTTGTGTTAAATTATAGTAGTGTTTTTAGCATCGCATAAAAGACTAACATTGAAAAAATTACGTATGGTAAGGTAGTTAAGGGAGGGAAATATAGATGGCTCGTGTTTGTGCTATTACTGGAAGAAAAGCTCGTTCTGGTAACTCTCGTTCTCACGCAATGAACGCTACAAAACGTAAATGGGGCGCTAACCTTCAAAAAGTTCGCGTACGCATCGACGGTAAAGTTCAACGTGTTTACGTTTCTGCTAGAGCATTAAAATCTGGCAAAATCGAACGTGTTTAATAATAAAAAAAAGAGCCAATAGGCTCTTTTTTTATTATCCTCATGAAAAAAGCACCATTAATGGTGCTTTTTTAGTCCTTTTTAAAGGTATTTAACACCGCGCGAACAATTCCACCAAGAAATTTAGGTAACTTAATTGTATAAAATCTCATGGTTTCCCTCCTAATCCCCATTACTCCACTTGTTTACTATATGATGCAAGTAGCAAAAGTGTTTCTTCAATCAGTGCTTCTTATCACCATTAATATGCCAGAAGCAAATGAAAAAGTACCTTTTTCCGCAATGAGTTCATTACTAATACAAAGCGTCGATCCCCATTCTATCGTTTTATCAGTAAGAGGATATTTAAAGCCACGAAGTGTAATACCTTTTACAATTTCCGTAACAGGCACAAAGGATACGTATGGAAATTGTTCATTTTCTTCAATTATATATGTGCCTACTTTTTTTACAGAGATTTCATTTTTATTGTCAACGATATACATTTCAGTATGTGCTTCCAGCCCTTTTAAAAGCATTTGTATGTTCGCTAACCCATGATCAAGCCTTCCGCCTGTAGCACCAAAAATGCGAATCAAATCCGGCTTTTGCTCCAGTGCCCAATGAATTGCAATTTCTAAATCCGTTTGATCTTTTTCACGCGGAACAATATGTAACTCATCTGTCTGTTTTTGCATCCACGCTAATTCTTCATCTGTAACTGAGTCATAATCACCCAATGCAACAGTAGGTATGATTCCTCTTTGCAACAAACGATATACACCACGATCAACCGCAGCCCATACTACTTCCTCATTTTCATACCGAGAGAAATCAGCACAGTACTCCGCCGGTCCTCCAGCTAAAATATGAATAATCATCTTTTCTTTCCCTTCTATAGAAAAAAGCAATCTGCCAGTCGGTAGATTGCTTTTTTCACATTAGCCCGTTCTAACAGGTCTTAAAAGTTTTCTTATCTATATTCCTTATCCACGAATTACTCGAATTGCTTCACCGCGGTCTTTTTGATTGTACACTGCTGATCCTGCTACAAGAACATTTGCTCCAGCTTCTACACAAAGTCTCGCAGTCTCAGCATTCACACCACCATCAACTTCGATTTCTACTTGTAAATTACGCTCTTTGACCATTTCTGCAACTTGTTTAATTTTCGGTAATACAGAGTGAATAAACTTCTGTCCACCAAATCCTGGATTTACTGTCATAAGTAATACCATATCAATATCTCCCAATACGTGTTCAATCATTGAAACTGGTGTATGTGGATTTAATACAACTCCAGCTTTAATACCATGTGATTTAATTAATTGAATCGTACGATGTAAATGCGGGCACACCTCTACATGAACAGTAATAATATCCGCTCCAGCTTTTGCAAAAGTAGGGATATAGTTATCCGGGTTTTCAATCATTAAGTGTACATCTAATGGTAAAGATGTAATTGGACGAATCGCTTCTACAATTAATGGACCAATTGTAATGTTCGGAACAAAATGCCCATCCATTACGTCAACATGGATATAATCCGCTCCGCCCTTTTCTACATCTTTAATTTCTTCCCCTAGTTTGGAAAAATCTGCTGATAAAATCGATGGTGCAATTTTAATCATAATTAATACCTCGGCTTTCTCTCTCTAATTTCTTCTACAAATTGTTTGTAATGTTCATAACGATATTGTGTAATTTTCCCTTCTTCAACCGCAGCTTTTACTGCACATTTCGGTTCTGAAAGGTGTGTACACCCTCTAAATTTACAGTATTGACTCTCTTCTTTCAACTCTGGAAAACAATACGTAAGATCTTCTACTTCGATATCAATAAAATCAAGAGAGCTAAAACCCGGTGTATCTGCAACCAGACCGCTTCCTACTGCAATTAATTCTACATGCCTTGTCGTATGCTTCCCTCGCCCTAAATGCGATGAAATATCATCTGTTTTTAGGGCTAAATCTGGGCGTAATACATTTAACATGGAAGATTTCCCTACACCAGATTGCCCCGCAACAACTGAGACACAACCTTCTAAGAATGGTTTTAAAATATCAATACTTTCCGATGTATTTATAGAAGTAAATAACACATCATATCCCATTTCACGATAATCATTTGCATAAGATTCAACAGTTTCTCGCATTTTTTCATCTACTAAATCCATTTTACTGATACAAATAATTGGTTTAATGTTATGATATTCAATTAATACTAAAAATCGATCTAATAACCCTGGGTTAAAATCTGGTTCAACTGCTGAGAAAACAAGGATTGCTTGATCAACATTGGCAATTGGCGGCCTAACAAGTTCATTTTTCCGCTCAAAAATCTCTAAAACATAGCCTTCATTCGGATTCTCCGCTTGAAAAACTACTTGATCTCCTACAAGTGGTGTAATTTTATTTTTTCTGAATACACCACGACCACGGCATTGTGTAATGCCACCTTCATGCTGTACATAATAAAAACCACTTAAAGCTTTTACAATTTTTCCTTCTGCCATATAATTCTCCTTTATTCTATATAAAGTGAAATTGTTATCAGCCTCTCCATACAGTTATCCCTTCCTTAAAATATTGAGACGGGGTACTGCCAGCGAATACTAGGATAAAACTGACTATTTATCAGTTCAGATTCTCCTTTATTTCCACTTCACTTTTATGGCTGTCCTTCTATTTCAAAACGTAATTTCTTACCCTTCTACGTTAACAGCATAACAGGCAAGAGCAACAAATTCCACTCTCCATACAAAGAAGGTGGAATCCACCAAATGGAGACACACCTTTACTAGGCTGGATATGGCACTTCTTTATCAATAATTGTCGTCCCATCTCGAACAATTTTGTAATGACCTTTTGTTCCTTCTTGAATCACAAATTCCAAAGAAATAGTAGCAGATTCTGTTATTGTTCGCGTTTCAATCGGCTTATCCATTTTCTGCTGCATATCTTCTTTATAAATTTCAATTGTTTGTGGCTTTTTCTCACCTGTCGCAGGAGGCTCATACGGAATCGAAATGTTATCAACCTTTACTGTTTTCGTTACTTTAGGCTTCGGACCATCAGAGACAGTAATCGTTACTTTATCCCCTTCTTTTAACGGCGTTCCTGGTTTTGGTGATTGTGAAATTACTTGTCCCTTATCAACAGTATCCGAATATTCTCTTTTTATATTTGGGACCAGTTTCTTTTCATTTAAATAGCTATTCACACTATTTTCCGTCCATCCAGAAAAATCAACAGGTCGAATTTGGTAAGGACCTTTACTCACCCAAACTTTCACATCTTGCTCCGCTTCCACAACCATTTGGTCTGCTGCTGGACTTTGTTCTACGATTTCACCTTTTGGTTTTTCGCTTTCAATATCGTATCGAACAACAATTTTATACTTCCCTTCCAATTCGTCCTTCAAACTATCAAAATCTTTTCCGATTAAATTACTCATCTTATCCTTCTTTTTTCCACCGGATTGATAGATAGTAATTTTCGACCTTTCTTTTACAACCCTTCCTGCTGCCGGACTTGTTTTAATTACTTTCCCAGCTTCAACATCATCTGTATAAACAATGTTCGGTTCAGCAACTTCAAATCCTTTCTCAACAAGAGTGTTAACAGCAGTCTCATACTTCATACCAGACACATCAGGAGTTTTTACGTCTTTAGGAATAAAGAATCCTGGAATCACAGTCAGCGCTAACGTTGTGCCGATTGCTAAAAGTAAAAATGTTGTAAGTAACACTTTCAGCCATTTGTTACTTCGCTTTTTTTTCTCGTTCGGTTTCACTTCTTCATCTTTTATCTGTTCATCCGCTTTACTTCCATTCAATACAATTGTTTCATCGCTTACATTTCCAAATAATTGTTCTTGTTGAATAATTGGAATTGCCTTCGTCGCTTCCATATCTTCAGGTATATAAAATGGTTGTTCGTTAATACGTTCTGGATATAGCGCCGTTTCAATATCTCTCTTCATCGCATTAGCAGACTGATAGCGATGAAATGGATCTTTTGCAGTTGCTTTTAAAATAATATTTTCTACACTTTGCGGAATATCTGGATTCCAGCGTTTTGGAGATGGTGTTTCATTCTGTAAATGTTTTAAAGCGATCGCAACTGCAGACTCTCCTGAGAAAGGTTGTCGCCCTGTTAGTAATTCAAACATAACAATACCAAGCGAATAAATATCCGATTGTTTATTCGCTATCCCTCCACGTGCTTGCTCTGGTGACAAGTAATGGACCGAACCAAGCACTGAGTTCGTATGCGTTATCGCCGTTGCACTTGTAGCAGTCGCAATCCCAAAGTCTGTCACCTTCACGACTCCATCATTCCGAATTAAGATGTTATGTGGCTTTATATCTCTATGGACAATTTCAAAATGATGCGCATGTGCCATTGCAGATGTTAACTGCTCCATAATATCAAGAGCTTCTCCTATCGGTAACATTCCACGCTGCGTTATGTATTGCTTTAATGTTTGTCCAGGTACATATTCCATAACAAGATAATAAATTCCATCTTCTTCCCCAACATCATACATATTCACAATATTTGGATGCGACAACGTTGTAACAGATTGCGCTTCTCGATGGAAACGTTTAATAAACTCATCATTATTTGCATAATCGAGTCTTAATATTTTTACCGCTACATCTCGGCCTAGTATATCATCATGAGCCAAATATACATTGGCCATCCCTCCGCCACCGATCATTTTCAGTAGCTTATAACGGTCGTTTAGGCGTTTTCCAATCAGCACGTTGTAATTCACCTACTTTCGTTTGCCGAATCCGCATAATCAACAATGACAAGGGTAATATTATCTTCTCCCCCACGATCATTCGCAAGTTGAACAAGATGTTCTCCCTTTGTCTCGAGTTGTTCGTTTAATTGCAAAATCTTTCGCATATCATCCATAGCAACTTTATTTGATAATCCGTCAGAGCAAAGAAGCAGTTGATCATTTTCTTCTAACACTAATGTTTTAACATCTAATCCAACTTTTTCTTCTGTTCCAAGCGCTCGTAAAAGCAAATTCTTTTTTGGATGATACTCTGCATCCTCTTTTGAAATCTCACCATATCTAACAAGTTCATTTACAAGTGAATGGTCTTCAGTTATAAGTGAAATCTCATCATCTGATAACATGTAACATCGACTATCTCCTATGTGTCCAATTGTTACAAATCCCGCTGTACAAATCGCAACAATAACAGTAGTTCCCATACCACTACACTCTGTATGTTTCTTCGAGTATTCGTATACCCTCTCGTTAATCATCTCAACGTTTGTATGTAGCCATTCTTCGGCCTTTTTTGGTGTATCCATATTATACGTTTGTTTCCAATAATCATGGAATAGTTGAATGGCCATCGAGCTAGCAACATCGCCTGCTCGATGACCTCCCATTCCATCAGCTACAACAGCTAAAATATCTCCATCTAAATTATGAAAAACTCCTGCACTATCTTCATTATGTTGACGAACTTTCCCTTTATCCGATAGAAACACGGCTTTCATCTTGTCACCTCGTCTCTTCTTTGCGCTCCTTTGCACGCAACTGACCGCAGGCAGCATCAATATCATGACCTTGTTCACGGCGAATCGTTACATTCACTCCACGGTCTTTCAACGTTTTTTCAAATAAGAAAATTTGTTCACGTGGTGTTCTTACGTAATCGCGTTCTGGTACATAGTTTACCGGAATTAAGTTCACATGACATTTTACACCTTTTAAAAGTTGAGCCAATTCTTCGGCATGCTCAACTTGGTCGTTTTCTCCTCCAAATAAGCCATATTCAAACGTAATGCGACGCCCGGTTCTATTCACATAGTATTTAATAGCTTCCATTAAGTCAGGCAGCTTATAAGCACGGTTAATCGGCATTAATTTTGAGCGTAATTCTGTATTTGGAGCGTGCAATGAAATCGCAAAGTTAATTTGCATATCCTCTTCAGCAAACTTATAAATTTTCGGGATGATTCCACTTGTTGAAACCGTCATATGACGTGCACCAATATGAATTCCTTTTTCATGGTTAATAATGCGTAAAAACGACATTAAGTTATCGTAGTTATCAAACGGCTCTCCAATTCCCATTACAACAAGAGAACTCACGCGCTCATCTGTCTCATCAAGCGCACGTTGAACCTCTACTACTTGCGCTACGATTTCTCCAGCCTCTAGGTTTCGCTTTAAACCACCTAGTGTTGATGCACAGAATGTACAACCAATTCGGCAACCTACCTGTGTTGTTACACAAATGGAATTTCCATATTCATGTCGCATTAATACTGTTTCGATAGAATACCCATCATATAATTGGAATAAAAACTTAATTGTCCCATCAGAAGATGTTTGCTTTACTAATGTATTTAAAGTAGTAATATCAAAGGAATTCGACAATTTATCACGCAATCCTTTTGAAAGATTTGTCATATCCTCATAATTTTTTACACGCTTTTTATATAGCCAATCAAAAATTTGACCTGCACGGAATTTCGGTTCACCTTGTTCCTTTAACCAATTTTGCATTTCATGAAGTTGTAAAGAGTAAATAGATGTTTTTTTTGTTTCTAAATCTTTCTTTTGTTTTTTTACAGTCGTTTCCATGATGCTACACCTTCTTTCTTAAACAAGCAATATAAAAGCCATCTGTTGCAAAATAATGCGGTAAAATTTGTACTTGCCCTTCATTTATATAAGGACGTAATTTTTCTGGCATGCGCTCTTTCATAGTAGTATCCCATTCAAATTCAGGATGCTCTTGTAAAAATTGCTCTATCACTTGTTCATTTTCTATTTTTTCAATTGTACACGTACTATAAACAAGGCGACCACCTGCTTTTAACAGTGGAGCTACCTTTTCTAGTATCGATAGCTGAATTGTCGACAGTCTTTCACTATCGCCTTTTTCTTTACCTAATTTAATATCAGGCTTACGTCTGATAACACCAAATCCAGAACATGGTGCGTCTACTAATATTTTGTCAAAGCTTTCGTTCGCAAAATGTTCTTGAACTTTTCTGGCATCTAGCGCCTTTGTTTCAATGTTCTCTAATTCTAGACGCTTCGCCTGTTGCTGAATTAGACGAACTTTATGCGGATGTAAATCCAGCGACGTTACCTGACCAGTTCCCTTTAAACGCTCTGCAATGTGTGTTGTTTTCCCACCAGGCGCCGCGCAGCTATCAAGAACCATATCTCCTTCTTCGGGTTTCAAAGCACGCGCAACAAGCATAGAGCTTTCATCTTGAATAGAAAGGAAACCGTTTTTAAACGCTTCTGTATGCGCTACGTTTCCTTTTTCAATTTGGATAGCATCTTCTGATAAATCACCACGTTTTGCTTGTACACCCTCACGTTCTAGCAAAGCAATCGCTTCTTCTACCGTTATTTTATCAACATTCACACGTGCTGTCGGTACCGGCGGAACCATATTTACTTCGCACATTTTTTGCGCTGTTTCTAAATCGTATGCTGATACCCACTCTTGTACAAGCCACTCTGGATGACTCGTTGCAACAGAAACTCGCTCTACAGGATTTTGTATCTCCTCTAAAGATGGCACACCTTCACGTTGAATCGAACGGAGTACCCCGTTTACCATCCCTGCAATTCCTTTATGACCACGACGTTTTGCAATCTCAACAGCCTCATGAATCGCCGCTCTTTCTGGGACGCGATCTAAATATAGCATTTGATATAAAGATAAGCGAAGTAATATTTTTACCCACGCTTCAACTTTTTTTCTTAAAAATGGTTGTAAATAATAGTCAAGTGTATCACGACGTTGAATCGTTCCATAGACAATCTCAGTTAACAAACCAATATCTTTTCTATCAATCGCACTTTTTTCAATCAAATTATTTAAAAGTAAGTTGCTATAAGCGCCACTTTTCTCTACTTGAATTAGACCATCAAGAGCTAACTCACGAACATTTTGTCTCATGCGTCTTCTCCTAACTTCGTACCAATTTCAGGTTTTGTTCCACGTAAAAATTGTGAACAACTCATGCGCTTTTTACCAGATGGTTGTAATTCAGTAATTTTAACACCTGTTTCATTTCCTGTTGCCACAACGAAACCATCTTCTTCAATTGCTACAATAGAACCAGCTTCAGCCTGTACTGTTACAGGAACTTTTTCGCCCCACCATATTTTTACAACTTGCCCTGCTAAAGTTGTATAAGCAACTGGCCACGGATTTAAACCACGAATGTGATTGTAAACCTCTTCTCCTGTTTTCATCCAATCAATCTTTTCTTGCTCACGTTTAATATTGTAAGCGAATGTTACTTCATCCTCATTTTGTTTAATCGGTTCTAATTTTCCTTGTATTAAAAGCGGAACTGTTTTTGATAATAAGTGCGCTCCAGCCTCACTTAATTTATCAAATAATGAACCAGTTGTTTCACGTTCTTCGATTTCCACTTCTACTTGCGTTAAAATATCACCAGCATCTAATTTTTCCACCATATACATAATTGTGATACCTGTTTTTTCTTTTCCCTGCATGATGGAGTAATGAATTGGTGCACCGCCGCGAAGTTCTGGAAGTAATGAAGCATGAACATTAATACATCCATACTTTGGTGCTTCTAAAATTTCGTTTGGTACAATTTGTCCGAACGCAGCTGTCACAATTAAATCCGGCTCTAATGCCAATACTTTTTCATATTCGTCTTTTTCACGAATTTTTAACGGCTGTAACACCGGAATACCATGTTTTTCCGCTTCCACCTTAACAGGTGTTGGTGTCATAACCTTTTTTCTCCCCACTGGACGATCCGGCTGCGTTACAACACCAATTACATCATATCCATCTTCAATAAGACGACGAAGCACCGGTACAGAAAAGTCCGGTGTTCCCATAAATACTACTTTTATCATTCAAAAACCGCTCCTTTTACATCTCTTCTAATTCATTTTCCTCATAATATCTCGTCACTTTTGATGTAAATAACACACCATGTAAATGGTCGATTTCATGTTGGATTGCGCGTGCTAAAAAATCATCTGCCTCTAATAAAAAGATTTTACCACGACGATTTTGTGCACGTACTTTAATATACTCTGCACGCTCCACTTCACCATAAAGTCCCGGAAAGCTTAAGCAGCCTTCGGGACCTACTTGTTCACCACGTTTTTCTAAAATAACTGGATTAATCAGTTCGATTTTTCCCGTATCATCACCAATATCAACAACTGCCACTTGCAAACTTACGCCGACTTGTGGTGCTGCTAAACCAACACCATCTGCAACTAACATTGTTTCATGCATATCTTTTAACAAATTCACTAACTTTTTATCAAAGTTCATTACCCGTTCACATGGGGTTTCTAACACTTCATCTGGATGCTTTACAATTTCTAAAACTGCCATATTTTCCTCCGCTACATTAACATTGTTGGATTAAAGTCGATTGAGATCTGCAAATCTTTTTGCATTTCTGCTTGATAATGTTCATTTACCATTTTGAGCACGTACTTTAAGTTTGGTTCCCGCTTGTATTTTATCATGCATTGGTATCGATATCTATCTTTTATCCTTGGAATTGCTGAAGCAACCGGTCCTAGCACCATTGTTTGCCGCGAGCAATGCGTTCGTAAATAACCGACAATTTTTTCCGTTACTTGCACTGCTTTTAATAACTCTGGATGCGAAACGGTTACAAGTGCGACATAGTAGTATGGCGGGTATTGCCTCGTTTTTCTCATTTGCATTTCTTGTTCAAAAAATACATCGTACTGCTGATTCTTTGCTAGTTCTACGCTATAGTGTTCTGGCGTATACGTTTGAATTACTACTTCTCCTGGTAATTCATGTCGACCTGCACGTCCACTCACCTGCGTCAATAACTGATACGTTTTCTCGCTTGCTCGAAAATCTGGTAAATGTAGCATCGTATCAGCTGTTAAGACACCAACAAGTGTAACCTTTGGAAAATCAAGCCCTTTAGCGATCATCTGTGTTCCAAGTAAGATATCAGCTTTCTCTTCACCGAAGGCTTTTAATAACTTTTCGTGCATTCCTTTGCGACTCGTTGTATCAACATCCATACGGATAACCCGCGCCTCTGGAAATAACTTTGTAATTTCTTCTTCTACCTTTTGTGTTCCTGTCCCAAAGAAACGAATATACGAACTATTACAAGCAGGACAAGCAGTTGGCATACTTTCCTCATAACTGCAATAGTGACATTTTAAACGATGATTCATTTTATGATAGGTGAGTGATATATCACAGTGTGGACATTGCACGACATAACCACAATCACGACACATGACAAACGTTGAATGGCCTCTTCGATTTAAAAAAAGAACCATTTGTTCTTTCTTTTCTAACCGATCCGCTATTTTCTCATGAAGTAATTTTGAAAACATAGAACGATTTCCATCACGCAGTTCCTCACGCATATCAACAATTTCTACTGTCGGCAACGCTTGTTCATTCATACGCTTTTGCATGGTTAGTAGCTCATAAACACCTTTTTTCGCTCTAGCAAATGATTCGAGAGTCGGCGTTGCACTGCCGAGCACGATTGGACAATTATGATATTGCCCTCGCCAAATCGCAACATCCCTGGCATGATATTTCGGATTATCTTCTTGTTTATAACTTGACTCATGTTCTTCATCAATAATAATAATTCCTAAGTTTTCAAATGGAGCAAAAATAGCGGAGCGTGCTCCAACAACAACTTTTACTTCTTTTCGTAAAATTTTCCGCCATTCATCATATTTTTCCCCAACAGAAAGCGCACTATGAAGAACCGCAACTTGCGAACCAAAACGTCCTTTAAATCGATCTACCATTTGCGGTGTTAACGCAATTTCTGGAACAAGTACAATCGCCTCTTTTCCCTTTTTCAACACCGCAGCAATGGATTGCAAATACACTTCTGTTTTACCGCTTCCTGTAACACCATATAGTAAAAATGGATTATATGTTTCATTTGTAATGGATGACAAGATGGGCGTAATCACTTGATTTTGTTCATCTGTGAGCGGAAATGGCTTTGTCTGTTCAAAAGCCTCATCGTCATATGGGTTACGATATACTTCAATGTACTGTTCTAAAAGCAACCCTTTTTTCACAAGCGACTTTACCGGTGCATCTGTTATTTGTAGTTCTTCTGTTAATGTTTTTAATGGCACACTGTGATAATTTTCTACAAAGTAATACAGTACATCTTGTTGCTTTTTACTTTTCAGCTCAAAGGCAGCTGCCTCTAATTGTTCCTGTGGCAATTCTGGCTGAATCACCCTTTGTTTCTTCTTTTGCACCTTATCTTTTACTTTATAGATGACTTCAATAGTGCCGTTTGTTATCTCTTTTTGAACCATGCGATACATATGTGAGTGCGTAGCAATTTCTTCCCAATCTATCGCTTCTTTCCCTTGAAACAAATCACGAATTTCCGGCGCCACTGCAGCTGTTTTATGGAGCTGTAGCCGTTTTTTATAAGTCGCTTTTATCGCAGCTGGAAGCATAACTTGAAAAGCTGAAATCATATAACATAATGTTTCATCCGTCAGCCAAAAACCAAGTTGTAATAATTCTTCATTTAAAACTGGCGTAATATCTAGTATTTCATGCAATGCTTTTAACTTTTTACTTTCCACATCGACTGAATCTTTTATTTCAATAATAAAGCCTTGTAATTTCCGTGGACCAAACGGAACGACTACACGCATACCTGTTTGTACAATATCTTCCCATTTCTTAGGGATAACATAATCAAACGGGCGATCTGTTTGACGTGCCGGTACATCAACGATTACACTTGCAAATTTCATACACGATCCTCTTCTAACATCGCTTTAATTTGCATTAAAATTTCACGTGCAACTTCTTTCTTTGTTAAAAGAGGTAATCGAATAACTTCTCCATCTTTTCTATACATTGTTACAATATTCGTATCCGTACCGAATCCTGCACCTTGTGCTTTCACATCATTTGCAACAATCATATTTGCATTTTTTTCACGCAATTTTTTCGTTGCATATTCTTCTATATTTGTCGTTTCAGCAGCAAAACCGATTAGGAGTTGATGCTCTTTTTTCTCACCGAGTGTTTTCAAAATATCGATTGTTCTTTCTAACTCAATGACTGCATCGCCACTTTTCTTTTTCATCTTCTGATTATGCACAATTTTCGGGCGATAGTCTGCTACTGCAGCTGTTTTAATAACAACATCCATAGATCCATAATGTTGCATTACAGCTTCTAACATATCTTGTGCAGATTCTACTTGCACAGTTGTTACATTTACAGGTGATGCTATTGCAGTTGGACCTGAAACAAGTATTACATCCGCTCCTAAGTTAGCAGCAACTTCCGCTAGCGCATACCCCATTTTCCCTGAAGAAAAGTTCGTCATAAAACGTACTGGATCAATTTTTTCACGAGTTGGGCCAGCAGTTACTAAAATTTTCTTTCCCTTTAATGGTTTATGTTCTGAAAACGTTTCTTGTAATCGAGCGATAATTGTTTCTGGTTCTTCTAATCGACCTTTCGCAACATATCCACATGCTAAAAAGCCTTCTCCAGGCTCAATAAATGTATATCCCAACGCTTTTAACGTCATCATATTCTTTTGGACAATTTTATTTTCATACATATGCACATTCATAGCAGGTGCAATCCAGACTGGCGCTATAGTAGCTAACAATGTTGTTGTGATCATATCATCAGCAATACCATTTGCTAATTTTCCGATACAATTCGCTGTTGCTGGTGCAATAAGCACAACGTCCGCCCAATCCGCTAAATCAATATGAGCGATAACTGCAGAATCTTTTTCATTAAACGTATCCGTGTATACATCATGGCGAGAAAGCGCTTGAAATGTAAGAGGTGTAACAAATTTCATCGCCGATTCACTCATCATTACTTTTACAAGTGCTCCTGCTTGTGTTAATTTACTCGTTAACGCAGCCGCTTTAAAAACAGCAATGCCTCCTGTTACACATAGAAGTATCTTTTTCCCTTTTAGCATATGACTCGTCCTCTTTCTTTTTCAAACTTATTCTGCTGAAATGTATTCATTCCAGCTCGTCAGTGCTAGTATTTCATTAAACAAAAACCTATTTCTTTTAGCTCTATCGTAAAAAAATAACAACCTACTTGTAAATAGGTTGTTACCGTTACATAGAAAAGTATAAAGTCTATGTTTTCATTTGTCGAAGAGAATGCCTTACTCAGATACTTTCTCTTCGCTTGGTACATAATTTAATGCTTCCGCATCGATTTCTTCCAACGCTTTACCTACACATTTATGAGAAACAGGATTTTCAACAACACAGTTGTTAGCCATTTGCATTTCACGAGCGCGTTTTGCCGCTACTGTTACTAATGTATATTTAGAGTCGATTTTTTTTAGCAATGAATCAATTGATGGATTTAACATATTATATACCCTCCGTCATTTCTTTATAATATTTCGCTACTCTGTCGCGGCGGCAATGTTCACCAACCACAATAGCTTTAATGCGTTCACAAGCAAGTTCTACTTTATCATTTTCTACTACATAGTCATAAGCGTCCATCATCTCGATTTCTTCTTTTGCTACAGTTAAACGATTTTCAATAACATCTTCAGTCTCTGTACCGCGACCAACGATGCGATTCTTAAGCTCTGATAAGCTTGGAGGAGCTAAGAAAATAAATACCCCTTCTGGGAAAGCTTTCTTTACTTGAATTGCTCCTTGTACTTCAATTTCTAAGAATACATCTTTTCCTTCTTGCAATGTTTTTTCAACATAATCGATTGGTGTTCCATAGTAATTCCCAACGAACTCTGCCCACTCAAGCAGCTTTTCGTTACGAATCATTTCTTCAAACTCTTCTCTCTCTTTAAAGAAATAATCCACACCATCTACTTCACCTTCACGCGGTTTACGTGTCGTTACTGAAATAGAGTATTGAAATCTTGTATCTTCATGGCTGAACAACTCTTTTCGAACTGTCCCTTTCCCAACGCCAGAAGGTCCTGAAAGAACGATGAGCAACCCTCTTCTACTTCTCATAAATATGTAAAACCTACCCTTCCTCACTTAAATCTTCTTTATTATTTAAACGATGTGCAATCGTCTCTGGCTGAATTGGGCTTAGTACAATATGCCCATCATCCATAACAATAACCGCCCTTGTTTTTCTCCCATACGTAGCATCTAGTAACACGTTATGTTCACGCGCTTCCTGCACCGTTCGTTTAATAGGAGCTGACTCCGGACTTACAATTGCAATAATTCGATGAGCAGATACAATATTCCCATATCCAATATTTAAAAACCGCATGGCCATAGTTTGCGCCTCCTAGTAAGTCTATCCGATTTCCCCACCACGTATAACTTTATATATTTTTTGACAGCTACTCAATATTTTGTACCTGTTCACGAATTTTTTCAAGGTTATTTTTCATTTCTACAACATATTTTGAAATTGTTAAGTCGTTTGCCTTAGAACCGATCGTGTTAATTTCCCGATGCATCTCTTGTACAATGAAATCCATTTTTCTACCAACAGGCTCCTCGATCTCAAGGGCTTCATGAAATTGAGCTAAATGACTTTGCAAGCGAACCAATTCTTCATGAATATCCGAGCGCTCCGCAAACATCGCTACCTCTGTCAGCAACCTTTGTTCATCTAACTCATGATTATGTAATTCTTTTAAGCGATTTTCCAATCGTTCACGATATTTTTGAGTAACAATTGGTGCATGCGGAATAATCGCATTTACACAATCGTGTATCTCTTGTAAACGATACGCCATATCTTTATGTAATCGTTCTCCTTCGCCATCTCTCATCGTTTTTAACGTACGAGCAGCTTGGCGAACAGCTTCATATAAATTTTGTTCAAATTGTTCATTTACATTTTCCATTTCTTCAATCGCCGTTACTTCTGGCATTGCCATTAATTGTTGAAGTGTAATGGAATCTTGTAATTGAAATTTCGTTTTCACGTCTTCCATAATGGATTTATACTGCTTGAGAAGCGGCCAATTCACACTTAACTTTCTTTCAACAAGCCCTTCCCCTGTAATAATAATGGACACTTCAATACGCCCGCGGCGAACTTGTTCTGCAATTAACTTACGAATTTTGTCCTCAAAAACCATCATTTGTTTCGGAAGTCGAATGTTCATCTCTAAAAAACGATGGTTCACTGACTTCATTTCTACTGTAATTTGAAAAGCATCATTTTCCACTTTCGCTCTTCCAAATCCTGTCATACTAGAAATCATCTTTATCACATCCACACCATGAAATAACTCAATGAAAAAGGTAATAGAGATGCAACTCTACTACCTTTTGTAAATTATATCACATTTTCATATCATTGACTATTTCAAGTTTATGCCTCTCTTATACAATATCGGCTTCTTCTTCTCCTTTTTCCCTGTCAATAAAGAGCCGACTAATAAAAATGTTGGAATGGACGATAAACCAACGATTAATAACCAATCTCTCGCTTGAATTGGCATTGTGCTAAAAATCGGTTGCAATGGTGGATAATAAATAACCACAAGCATTAATAACACCGAAATAATAACTGCTCCAACCAAATATATATTACCAAAAGGATTACGATGGAATATAGAGTGTTCACTGCGGCAGTCAAATACATGAATAAGCTGTGCTAAAACTAGTGTAGCAAAAGCTACTGTTTGCGCATATTTCAATTCATTTGGATGCTGATTAAATGCAATAATAAATGCCAGCAAGGTTACAATACCAATTAAAAAGCCTCTACTCACAATTTTCCAAGCCAACCCTCTTGCAAACACCCCTTCTTTCGGATGCCGTGGATTTCTTCTCATCACATCTCCCTCAGCTGCATCTAACCCTAGTGCCATTGCTGGTAAACCATCTGTTACTAAATTCACCCATAAAATTTGAATTGGAACCATCGGAAGTGGTAAAGCAAGCATCATCGCAAATAACATAACTAAAATCTCTCCAACATTTGATGCTAATAAATACCGAATGAACTTCCGAATATTCTCATATATATTTCGTCCCTCTTTAATTGCCGATTTAATCGTAGCAAAGTTATCATCTAGCAAAACAAGAGAGGAAGCTTCTTTAGCTACATCCGTTCCTGTAATTCCCATCGCTATCCCAATATCAGCTGTTTTAATAGCAGGAGCGTCATTCACTCCATCACCTGTCATCGCCACAATATGATCTTTATTTTGAAGAGCTTTTACAATTTTTAATTTATGTTCAGGAGATACACGTGCAAATACATAGGTATCTTCTACAATATCCTCTAGTTCATCTACAGACATATTTGCTAATTCTACACCTTCTATAACGCGGCCATTCGGTGGTAAAACCCCTAACTGCTCCGCAATTGCCATCGCTGTTACTTTATGGTCTCCTGTAATCATTACCGTTTTAATACCAGCCTCTTTACACTCTTTTACGGCCTGTTTCACTTCTGGTCTTGGCGGGTCTATCATTCCTTGTATCCCGACAAGCATGAAATCTTTTTCTACTTCTCTTTCATGTTCAATTGAATCTGTTACTTTTAAAGCCCTAAATGCAACAGCAATCGTTCGAAGCGCTTGACTCCCAAGGTTATGAATTGCCGCTTGCACTTCTTTACGATATAACTCACTTAAAGGTTGCTGTTTATCCCCCCATAAAATTGTTTGGCTCATTTGCAAAAGAACATCAGGTGCCCCTTTTGTGACTACAAATTTTTTACCATCACGATCACGAACGATTACGCTCATCATTTTTCGTGTGGAATCGAAAGGGAGTTCATGAATAATTTCAAACTTCTCTTTTAAAGCTTCTCGGGATATTCCTGATTTCATCGCCGCTGCAACGAGCGCACCTTCTGTCGGATCTCCATCTAGGACATATGTTTTTTTCTTTTTTACAATGCTCGCGTTATTGCATAAACACCCAAATGTTAATAATTGATATAACGCCCTTGTAGATTCCGGATTAACCTTCTGCTCACCTTTCATAAATGATCCAGTAGGCTCGTAGCCTTGCCCGGTTACATGCCATGTTTCGCCACCTGACCACATATGTGTTACCATCATTTTATTTTGTGTCATCGTACCCGTTTTGTCCGAACAAATAACAGAAGCACATCCTAAAGTTTCTACTGCTGGTAATTTTCGAACAATCGCTCTCTTTTTAATCATGCGCTGTACACCAAGTGACAATGCGACCGTAACAATCGCTGGTAATCCTTCTGGAATTGCTGCAACAGCAAGTGACACACCCGCTAAGAACATATGATACACTTCATTCCCTTGATACACTCCAGCTAGTACAACAAGTGCTGTTAAAATAAGGGCAACAATGATTAGAATCTTCCCAAGTTGTTCTAATCTTCTTTGCAGCGGTGTTTCCATTTGCTCTGCATTTTGCAACAGATTTGCAATCTGCCCCATAGCCGTGTTCATCCCTGTAGCTACTACTACTCCGGCCCCGGAACCCCTTGTTATCATCGTCCCCATAAATGCCATATTTTTTTGATCACCAATCGCAACATTTTGACCGCTTAATGCTTCCACTTTCTTTTGAACAGGTACAGATTCTCCCGTTAAAGCCGATTCCTCGATATATAAACTCGATGCTTCAACAAGACGAATATCAGCACCAATACGGTCGCCGCTAGAAAATTTAATGATATCCCCAAGGACAAGTGCTTTAGATGGTATTTTCATCCATTTTCCATTTCGTAAAACCGTTACTTGCGGGGCAGCTAATTCTTTCAAAGCCTCCAATGATTTTTCTGCTTTTCTTTCTTGAAAAAAACCAAGAACACCATTGATAATAACAATTGCGACAATTGCAATCGAATCAATATACTCTCCTAAAAAAGCTGAAATGATTGTCGCACCAAACAAAACAAGTACCATAAAATCTTTAAACTGCGCCAAAAATACAAGAAGTGCAGAAGGCCGCTTTGCTTCTTGTAATTCATTTGGCCCTAGCTTCTTTAAGCGCCCTTCCGCTTCTTGCTCTGACAGTCCTACCTTCACATTCGTATTCGTTCTTTCTTCCACTTCATGTGCACGCATTTCATACCAATTCATCTCGCTATCGACCTCCTGATTGCAGACATGCTCTAATGAAAGCTTATTCAGCCCCGTCCAAAAAAATGCTATAATTAACATTTAGTTAGAAAGGAGTGTTCATAATGGCATTCGATGGATTATTTACAAGAGCGATTACACATGAAATTGCAAATTCTCTTCAAACAGGAAGAATTTCAAAAATATATCAACCCTCAAAATATGAGGTTTTGTTACATATTCGAGCAAACGGAAAAAATCAAAAATTACTTATTTCCGCACACCCTACATACGCACGTATGCATCTTACAAATCAAAGTTATGATTCACCAGCATTACCACCAATGTTTTGCATGCTTCTTCGCAAACATTTAGAAGGTGGATTTATTGAGAAAATTGAACAAATCGATTTAGAACGTATCATTCAAATTACCGTTCGAAGCCGTAACGAGATTGGGGACGAATCGTTAAAAACATTAGTGATTGAAATAATGGGTCGTCACAGCAATATTATTTTAGTAGACGCGAAAACAAATATCATTTTAGATAGCTTAAAGCACGTTTCTTTAGCGGTAAATCGGCATCGTACTGTATATGCTGGCGCTGAATATGTTGCACCACCAGCACAGCATAAAATTAATCCCTTGCAGATTGAAACACAAGATGAGTTTATTAGGCCACTAGACTTTTTAGCAGGAAATATGGATAAACAACTTGTTGGGGCCTTTATGGGGATTTCTCCGCTATTTGCAAAAGAAGTTGTAAAGAAAGCTGTTATGGTAAATGAACATGCATTATCAGAAGCGTTTTTCACATTACAAAAACCAATGCAAGCGCATCAATATGAACCAACAATGATAACGGCAAATGGAAAAGAGTTCTTTTATCTCTTCCCTCTTACACATTTAAAAGGGCATAATAAAACATTCTTATCTGTAAGTGAATTATTAGATCGATTCTTCTTTGGAAAGGCTGAACGCGATCGTGTAAAACAACAAGCACATGATTTAGAACGATTTATGCACAATGAAAAAGCAAAAAATGAAAAGAAATTAATTAAATTACAAAAAACACTACAAGATGCTGGGAAAGCTGATAAATATCAATTATTCGGTGAACTTCTTACAGCTAACATGTATGCATTAAAAAAAGGTGACAAAGAAATTGAGGTTGTCAACTACTACGATGAAAATGGCGGAACAGTAAAAATTACATTAGATCCACTGAAAACACCGTCAGAAAACGCACAACGTTATTTCCAAAAGTATCAAAAAGCGAAAAATTCTGTCGCAATCGTAAAAGAACAAATTGAAAAAACAAATGAAGAAATCCTTTACTTTGATAGCCTACTTCAACAAATGGAGGCTGCTTCTTCAAAAGATATCGAGGAGATTCGCGAAGAATTAGCTGAAGAAGGTTATATGCGTAACCGTAAGTCGAAGAATACAAAGAAAAAAACATCAAAACCGATATTAGATAAATATATCTCTACCGATGGAACAGAAATTTTAGTCGGTAAAAATAATAAACAAAATGACTATTTAACAACCAAATTTGCACGTCGTGATGAAATTTGGTTACATACAAAAGATATTCCTGGTTCTCACGTTGTTATTCGCTCATTAGAACCAACTGAAGAGACTTTATTAGAAGCTGCTAAACTCGCTGCTTATTACAGTAAAGCAAAAGATTCTAGTTCTGTTCCTGTAGATTTCACAAAAATTCGCCATGTTAAAAAACCAAGCGGTGCTAAACTTGGGTTTGTGACATATGATAATCAACAAACATTGTATGTAACACCAGATGCTGATACGGTGATGAAATTAAAAGCTTAAAACAAAAAGAGGTAATAACGATATTAATTAAATCGTTATTACCTTTTTTTATACCTATCACTTAATAAAAACTATTTTTCACAAAAAAATTATTGAGCAATTAAAAATATATCGTGTTAAAAAGTTTATACCCTAGATTTTCATGTCAAAAAAATGTAGACACATATAATTTTATATGTCTACATTTTTTGACAGTGTATTCATTACTAAGTATCTTCCCTCATAAAGTGAAGCTTTAATCAGTAGGAGGTTTTCTTCATCCCCACTGATTATTAGCCCTCACCAATCAGGTGCCCGACCCCCACCTATCTTCTTTACTTTTGTTGAATTTTACAGTGGGGGTCTTATTGCCCACGAACAGCTAGATTGAGAATATTGGCATAATTATTGCTTTATATAGACAATGAAAAGGAGGAATCAAAATGACTACTAGAATCAAAAAAATTCAAGAACAACTAACCGAATATGGAATAGACGGATTACTCATTACGAAAAAGGAAAATCGCCAGTATGCAACTGGATTTACAGGTAGTGCTGGAGTCGTATTACTATCTGCAACTGAAGCTGTATTCATTACAGATTTCCGCTATGTCGATCAAGCAAAAACACAGGTACAAGAAACTGAAATCATTATGCATAAAGGAAACATAGAACAAGAGATTGCAAATCAGACAACTAGATTAAACATCCAAAGACTAGGCATCGAAGAAAACAATATGACCTTAAAACAGTATAGTTCGTTAAAAAAATATACAAACATCAAACTTGTACAAGTAAGTGAACTAGTAGAAACAATCCGTTCCATTAAGGAAGAGTCTGAAATCGAAACAATTAAAGTTGCAGCACGTATGGCCGATGAAGCATTTCAACATATAACAGGATTTCTAAAACCCGGTGTATCTGAATTTGATGTCCGAGATGAATTAGAGTTTTTTATGCGAAAACAAGGGGCCTCTTCCTCATCATTTAACATTATCGTAGCTTCTGGAGTCCGTTCTTCTCTTCCCCACGGCGTTGCCACAAATAAGATGATTGAAAACGGAGATATGGTTACATTAGATTTTGGTGCACTTTACAATGGGTATTGCTCTGATTTAACACGTACTATTGCGATTGGAAGTTACTCCAAAGAATTCGAAAAAATATATAGTATTGTATTAGAAGCATTAAAACGAGGAACCAAAGCAATCCGGCCTGGTGAATCCGCAAAAACGATTGATGATGTGACAAGAAATTACATTACAGATAACGGCTACGGTGAATACTTTGGCCATTCTACCGGCCATGGCGTTGGATTAGAACTTCATGAACCACTTCGATTATCACAAGAAAGTAAAGCTACTTTACAAGAAGGAATGGTTGTTACTGTCGAACCAGGTATTTATATTCCAAACTGGGGTGGCTGTAGGATTGAAGATGATATTGTCATTACAAAAGATGGGCATGAAGTAATTACAAAGGCAAATAGAGACCTTATTGTTATTGGTTAATAACCACAAACTTGATTCATATACGCTCCTAAAAAAGAATTTCTTTCTACATATAGAAACCCTTCTATAAAGAAATTATTTATTGGGAGGAATTTCTATTGAATTTCGTAATTAATAAGATTGACGGATTAAACACAGAGTTCTCAAAACTTGTTTCTATGATGAATTATACTCGCTATACAACTATGCAAGCTGTACAAGACTTAACAATTGAAGAACTCGATTATTTGCACGATGATTAGGCAAACTCGATTGGTATGCTTTTGTACCATATGGCTGCAGTCGAGTTTTATTATCAAATTCATACCTTTGAAGATCGCGAGCCAACAAAAGCTGAATTAGAACGCTGGTTACCAGGAGTTGAATTGGGTGATCTTGGACGTCAAACGATTAAAAATCACCCTATAGACTACTACATAGATACGTTACAAGAAGTTCGCGATAAAACGATTGCAACGTTTCAATCACTACCAGATGAATGGCTATATAAAACCACAACGTTTTGGCACGACAAACCTGCAAATAACTACTTCAAATGGTTCTATGTATTCGAGGATGAGCTGAGTCATCGCGGGCAAATTCGTTTAATTAAAAAAATGCAAAAAACTCATTCTGTAAAATAATAAAAAGTGCTATCTCTTAGCGAGGTAGCACTTTTTTATGTTTTAGATACGTCATCACCTAATAATAATTTTTTATTCACTTTTGTAACAATCATTCCCACAATACCTAAGATTATAAGTAAATATACTAATCTAGCAAAAGATAGCCACCCTTGAAAAATTGGCATCATATCCATTTGTCTACCGCCTTCCAACAATATGAATGGCACTGTAGCTATTAAAATGACAAACTCAATTCCTAAAACGATCTTCTTTTTTCGGGTGTATGCTCTAAATTCATCCCAACAATATAATACAGCAAAAATAAAACCCGCTGCATAAATAGTGTCGATCCAATCACTTTCAATAAAATACTTTAAAATAAGTCCTATAGCAAAGCATCCCATAAGACCGTAAAAACCTATTTTCTCCTTCATATATTCCATCTCTCTATCTAGTAATAAAACCGTATAATATTTTATCCACTTTCAGGATTATTTGTATTATATCATCCACTTTCACCTTGTAAGTGCAGTACATGAAATTGTTATATTTTCTTTCTCTACGTACTCACACACTCCCACTCTCTTCATACACTAAACTACCCGAACGCCTAAAGGATGTGAGCAAAATGGGAGTAGAATTAACACTTCTGCACGCCCTCTATATTCTTTGTTTACTTACAATTATCACCTTTTTTTATTCTTCGAAAAAATACGACAATCATTTGTATTGTTTTTTATCTTTTTACTAGCTCTAACCGCAACACATTCCATTCCTCTTGCCGTTAGCGACATTTTTCAAAGTTTTATCTATGCCATTACCGAACTACTACCAACTATTTTAATCATCTCTATTATTATTTCAATGAGCAATTTACTCGTGCATACTGGTCCTGTTGAATCAACTGAACCAGCTAAAGTTCTTACTTCTATTACTCCTCGCATAAAAAAATGGTTAGCAATTTGTAAAGTAGATCCATTCGAACTTGCTAGACGCAATTTTATACCGGTCGTTATCGGGTTAATTGTCACTACAATTGTCGCGATGTTTCTTTTATAACCGTAGACAAGTTTTCTTTGCTTACTATTTTCCTTTGCGAACTGTTGAAATATACTGATTCCCAAAAGGGATTTCAAACCATCTGTCAAAATTATATTAAGAGAACAATTAGTTTAAAAGAAACATATTACTTCTTAAGAAAAGGGGACATAACCATGAGTGAATTGATTTTCTTCTTATTTATTTGTCCATTACTTATTTTTATTGTTTCAGTACTTGGGACACGTAGAACAAGAACGTATTACGTAATGCCAATTGTAACGTTTGCTATTTTTCTTATATTAGGAGTTTTATTGTTTCCCCCTTCATTTTTCTTTTGGGTTGGCATGTATAGCATCTTCTCATTTATCGTTTCTTATATAACTTTATTATTTGTAAAGGGGTATGAAGCTGTGGAGGGAAAATAGTAATATCTTTTATTTAAGAAATTTAACGATTCTGTTTGAAAATGTACCTCTCATCTTCAAAATCATTCTCTTTATCTTTTTTAAATAGCCTTTTTAATTTATCAAACAATCTTTCCCCTCCACCTAAAGATAATGATATATAAGTTTTCGTTTTCTTAGCTTGATGACAATGGGGTAACACAACATGCCCATCAACTTAAGACATTTTATAATTCATAAATATTTAAAGATGAAGTTATCGCTCAGAGAAAAATTTGATAAAGTTTTTAATAATATTCTTCCTTATCGCAATAATTATATTTTATAAAGCTGGGTCCTGCCACATCGCTATCAAGCTAGTATTTTGAAATGTCCCCACAACGAAAAAAATGAAAGCTGTATTCCCATGCAACTATGAAGAGATAAAATTTTCGTTTTGAGGAAACTTCAATAACGTTCAATTCGTCTTGTAAGCTCTTTTCAATATATTCAATTGAGTTTTGTATTCTTTCAAAATGATTCATTCCTCAATACCACAGTATATTCATATTTTATAATTCAAACAAAATATTTTTGGTAATTTGCGCTAATTCTACCTTTATATTGTAACCTATACTCTGTGCCTCTTTATGAATTTTAAGTGCATTTAAAAAGATGGCTTTCCTTTAACGCAAGGAAAGCCATCTTTTAATTTTCATAAGTTATCTTTTTACCATTGTTTCCATCTTATGCAAACTTATGAATACTTTGATTAGGGATCTGTATGAACTATTTAAGGGCGCAACACATTTGTACCAGAGCCAATAATCGTATACATGTGCTTTCAGATAGATAAGTAATGTTTATGAACACATAAAAAAAGAAGAGAATTTTTATAATTCTCTTCCTTTTTAAGTAGGGAAACTTTCATGTTCTTTAGTTGTTCAGTTCATTGAAAAATGCTGTAAAATTTACCCTTTCTATTATCTACTCTTGAAAATTAAGGTTCTTATTCGTCTTTTGAAGTAGCTCCCTATCTTCATCAAGCAAAAAATAAAAACATCCCAAAAACGAAATTTTTTTTCGTTTTTGGGATGCAAATGTATTTTAACTTAATGGCATTTTAGATTACCCATTATACATGCATTTTTGATAAATTATCCTCTAACAAACTAGAATTATAATTAGGTGCTAGTACGATATTTGTATATGTTCCTATACCCGAAAGGTACTTATACCTATGCTTGAAACCCGCTGGAATAAAAACAGATGCAGGACTCTCAATGATTTGAGACTCTCCCTCAATTTCCACCTCACATACGAGGCCTGTACCATCTATTTTATTCCCCCAGAAGATAAAGGCACTATCACAATGATGTGCGTGAATATCTACATGTCCTTCTAAGTTATCATCCATATGCGCACCGTAGAATACACGCTGTATCACATAAAATGAAGCCCGTTCATCCGTTCTATAATCCATCTGCACCCACCGCTCTCCTGGACCATCGCGATGATATAAAAGCTCAGATGCTCCCTTTACAAATGGTTTACTAACTCGGAGAGACTTTGAAAGCCTTGGCCCTTTTCTTTCTATGCATTTTTGTTGAATGTTCCTTACTCTTCCTATCATTTCAGGCTGAATACCCTCGTATGCTGAGTCATTCTGCTGAACAGCTTTCTTATGATAAGGTGCCGTATGAGTAAATATGTTCTTTCCAATAATCGGTCTCCAATGATCTACTTTACAACCAGTAGCTAATTGAAGAGATTGAGTCAATTCAGGAATCATCTGTAGTTTAAAGTACTGAAGATTACGCTTTTGAGATAAAAATACTGATAAATTTAGCAAGTCAACAATCCCAGCACGTTCACCTATTCCGCACAATGTAGTATCAATGACAGATGCCCCTGAATCGATTGCAGCAAGAGCATTTGCCATGGCTAGTCCTAAATCATTATGAAGGTGAACTTCAATCTCACAAGGGAATGTCTCAACAGATTTCTTCACGATTGTCGCACACTGACTTGGTTCCCAAATTCCTACAGTGTCTGCTAAACTGATTCGGTCTGCTCCAGCTACATGTGCAACCTGTCCAATGTAGGCGATATCTTCCCATTCAGTTCGCGAAGCATCTTCAATAGTAAAACGGATTTTCATCCCTAAAGATTTTGCTTCTTCAATAGCTTGTTTCACTTGATTAATAACGTAGTCTTTTGATCTATTGGTGTACTTTGTTTGTAAAGAAATGGGGTTAATAGACGCCCAGATTCCTATCCAATCGGCACCAGCACGATAAGCCGCATGAACTTCTTCTTTTTTTGCCCGAGCATGCATAAGTATTTCAGCGTACTCTGCAGAGGCTGCAACTTCTCGGCAAATCTCTTCTTCTTCTTCAGAAATACCCGGGTGTCCAACCTCGATAAGAGTTACTCCAAAATTCTCTAACATATGGAGTAAGGTAATTTTATCTTCCTTGGAGAAACGAATACCACATTGTTGTTCTCCTTCACGTAAGGTGGCATCCAATATTGTTATACCCTTATTCATTCCTTTTTTCCTTCTTTCATTTCTATAAAGTTTAACGTTTGTTCGAATAGGCTATTACGATTCTTTTCATAAACAGCCCAGTGCGTTGCATCGGGGATTACAACTTCTTTTTTTTGTTTTGTACCTGTTAGTTTTGACATCATATTTCGGTCTGCAAACGTGTCATCTTCTCCATAAATGACAAGTACTGGAACGTTAATTTTAGATACATCATATAAAGGCTGATTTTTCCAAATGTAAAACAAATCCTCTAGTGGACCAATTGGTCGACGAATAGTTTGATTATTTTTCTTACTCATAGGATCCGAATTGATAAATACTTGTTTTACGGCATCCATTGCTTCATTTGTAACGATTGTTTTCTTTCCCATCATCATATGCCAATGATGCATTCCTTTATCAAAGTCCACCATTTGATAGGCTGATGCTTCAGGATTAAATTGATTAGGTTGTAATGGATTTTCAAGAGATTTTGTCATCATAGGAAGTGTGAATCCATGCATATACCCATATAAAATAAGTTTATTAATATCTTGAGGATGGGATATTGCATAATTTCCAGCGACAACACCTCCATATGACCATCCTATTATATGAATCTTTTTCACATTTCTTTTCTTTTGGATCCACTTTACAACTGTTTCTAGATCCTTAGTTGCATCATTCAGATGAATAACCGGACGATTTTGGGAAGGAGGATCTGACATTTCTTTAGGGCGAGAAGAATGACCAAACCCTCGAAAATCCATGGCCCAAGTATCATACCCTTTTTTGGCATACTCATCCATCCACGAATATTTTGGTACATCAAATGCTTGAGCTGTAGGTACACTAAATGGTTCTAAAAATAAGACAATTTCATCGGATTTATACTGTTTTTTATTATTTAAGTTTTTATGAAGCAAAAATAATTTTTCTTCTCCTTGCTGAATTTCTAATTCTTGTTTTACTACTTTAGGAGTCTGAGCATTTTGAGAAGTTTCTTTTATATTAGAACAACCAGACATAAGCATTATAAAAAAAATCCCTACTAAACTAATATGTGTCCATTTTATCTTCATTTAGAATGTCCCTTTCATTTCATAGAAATAATAGCTATTATTCCAGCCGCAATAATTAATCCGGCTGGTAAACCTTTTGTAAATAATACGGCAACAAGAGTCCCTATTAAGACACCTAACAATATCGTAGGATTCATAGATAGAATTCCTACACCTTTCCCTCCTATGTATGACACAGTGAAACCTGCAAGAATGGACCCTAATCCCATAGGGGAAGCAATTAATTTTACTACGTTTTCGTTTGTAATCTTCCCTGATGCAATTGGAATTAAAAAGAATAACATAAGAAAGAAAATACCAATTTGAAAAGAGTATTGTTGAATAAAATGTAATAAAGTTTTTTGTCCAACAGCAAGTAAAATTCCTAATAAGCAAGCCGCACCAGCTAGTGCATAATCCTTTATAAGCAGGGCGAGTATTACAATTATTCCAAGTAACAAAAAAGGAAGCATAATCTTTTCTCTCATCTATAGTGTGGTATAGTCCCAACTACCATTTTCCGGTATAGAGACTTGTACCATATTCTGGTTTGCAAGGTTAATTTGAATTAAATTTGGACTTATTACAGGTCTTAACTCTTCTCGATTTATCATAAATTTAAATGCTTCAAAGCTTGCTAGAATGCCTACTATATTCGCAACGGGAGACAATACAGCCCATGGACGATCTTTTTGTACATAACTGCTTGCCCATTTCTCATCCGCGCCATATGTAACGGAATGAAGAGCACGTCCATCTTTTAATTCATGAATTTTATTTTGCATTTCTGGTGTTAGCTCTTGTTGATAAGACGGATATCCTAACGCAATTTCATAGGGCGTAGAGTTAGGAGTTAAAGACATCACGCCACCTCTAAAGGGGGGTGTAACCGCAATCCAAATAGAAGGGATTCCTAGTTTCTGAGCTGTACGATGGATAATTACTCTCGCTACTAAATTGTCAGTTGCATCTATAATGGCATCTGCATTCGTTAGAAGTTCTAATGCATTGTCCTCGGTAACAAATTCTTTTGTTATCTCTATTTGTAATAATGGATTAATGTCTTGCAAAACTTCTAAAGCGACCTCTGCTTTTTGCTGTCCTAATTTACTGATGGAACTTAGCATTTGTCGATTGATATTGCTTGCTTCAAATACATCTTGATCAATAACATGTAAAGAACCTACACCCATTCGTGCCAATTGAATGAGTGTAATTCCTCCTACTCCCCCTGCTCCAACTACAGTAACGCGAGCATTTTTTAATTTTTCTTGCTCCTCTACAGAAATGACGCCAATATTTCGCGTGAAACTTTCTTCATATATATTTTGTGTATTTTTATTTTTTGTTAACAAATTATTTTCCTCCTTACAGTGTTGTATAATCCCAACCATCTTTTGGTGCATTTTTTACTTGGACGGGGTTCTGGCTATTTACATCAATAACAATCCCTTTTGGAGCTCTCGCTAACGGTTCACGACCAGTTAACACTTGGATTGCTTCATGAAAGCTAAATAATGACAATAGATGGGCACGCATCGGCGTGATAATCCATCCTGCTTTTCCATCACAAAAATCTTGTGCCCACTCTTTTGGTGCCCCTTTTTCTACAGAATACCAAGCTCGACTTTTCTTTATATCCGCAATTTGTTGTCTTAATTCGTGATTTGTTAATTTGCCTCCTACAATAGATACATTCAATGCTTCCTCATAAGGAATTCCAGTTGGAAAAAATGTAGAAACAAATCCTCTTGTGGGAGGACTACCTGACATCCCCACACTTGGTATACCTAATTCTCTAGCAGTTCTATGTATAATAACTCTTGAAGGCATATCATCTACGGCTTCTACTACAATATCGTGCCCTTTTATAAGTTCGATTACATTATCTTCATCTACTCTTGTTTGTATAAAGTTTGTTGATATATAGGGATGTATATCTTTTACAACCTGTTCTGCAACTTTTGCTTTTGGTTCACCTATAACACTAGAAAGTGCTAACATTTGTCTGTTAATATTAGATATTTCAAATTCATCTGGATCAACGCCTGTAATATGCCCAATCCCCATCCGAGAGAAGAGAATTGCTTCATATCCACCTACACCCCCTAATCCAAAAATAATAACCTTCTTATTTCGAAGACATTCTTGTTCCTGTTCAGAATACACACCAATATTCTTCTTAACCATTTCCCAATAATATGAATCCATATCCATTTTGAAGTCTCCTTTATATGTAGTAACCATTTCAAAAAAATAATTCCTGTATATAAAAATAGCCTAGAAGTATGTCTTTTTTGTGTGCTATTTGTAAAAAAATAGAAAAATCTTCAATTCTTATTTTTTTAACAAATGAATATCTCTCCATTTATCCCGCATTAATGGGCAGTAATACTCCCACCTCAAAATTCTACGAAAGCAAAGAAGTTAAGTGGGAGATACACTGCCCATAAAAGCCCGATTGGTTCAACTAATAATCAGTGGGAGATGGAGAAAACCCCCACTGATTAAAGTTTCACTTTATTAAAGAACTAAATAAATATAGCAATTTTTTTTTAGTTAACAGAAGATGTCTTCCGTTAACTTGTTAAACTTAATATATATAATAGATACTTTTTACAGAACACAATTGAAGAAAGAAGGATGATGATGGATTTTAAAACTTGGTTAAAAAATGAAGAAAAACGAACGAAAATCGCACCGTTACGAAAAGAAAACGATTTTTGATATTTCTTACGATTAGTCAATCCTTATTTTTAGATTTTTAATCAATTAAATATCGCAAAGCCTATATCATATATGTTAAATTTAATGCAAACTAAATACCCCTAATATGTATTCGTTTTTTTACTAGGGGGAATAAATATAGTATGATGAATGAGACTATGATTTTAGGCGGTTAACCGATAATCATAGTGTATATTATGTGTAATAAGGTAGAAGAGGAGCTTCAATAACTTATTTACACATGCGATTGACGCAACTTTATGACATTTGTTATAAGGTTGCGTTTTTAATTTATCATAATACTCAACAATGTGGTTCTGTCCGTAACGGCGTAGCTTTATCATGTTCTGGATAATGAGAAAAAGAAGCTTACGCAGATGCTTATTTCCACGTTTATTGATCTTATCTTTGAAAAAAGTTTTTCCTGATTGAAAACGGCGTATATCAATACCTGCAAATGCATTAAGTTGTTTGTTATTTTCGAAGCGAGTAATATCCCCGATTTCAGCTAACAAACGTATAGCCGTATTGGGACCTATTCCCGGAAAACTAAGAATAATTGGATATTCTGTGCGACTTTCAGCTAATCGTACCATTTTCGTGATACACTGTTCTTTTTGATAAAGGAGCTCCTGATAGCGTTTCGCGTACGATTTGAGTTGTTCACATAAAACGTCATCCTGACGTACGGCTGGATAAGAATACCTGGCAGCCTCAAGTACTTCCATAGCTTTCTTTTCTGCTATGCTGATTGAGATGTTTTTATTGGTATTCTTACGAATCTGATTCTTCATGACCGTTTTGGAAAGATTTTGAACAAAATCTGGGTGAGGGAATAATTGAACAAAGTTTAAAAATAAATCTGACTTAGTTGTGAAAATCTGTTCCAATTCCGGAAATGTCAACTGAATGACTTTATGCATCCGGCTACGAATCAAAGATAATTCGTCATCCAGTTCACTATAAAATCTTGAGAGTGATTTTAATTGATAAAATAAGTTATCTGTGCCTGTCTTTTCCCTCCGGGAAGCCGTGAAATGTGTGAGAGCTAATTGATGCGCGTCGCTTCTATCGGTTTTATGAATCCGTAAGGAATCGCATTGTAATTTCGCTTCTAAAGGGTTCAACAGAAAGTATTCAAACTTGTTATCTTGCATAAAACGCTCCAGTTGTCTCGAATAGACACCAGTTGCTTCGAACACAATATGAGGTGATTTTTTATTTTCATTCATAAGTTGATCTATTCGTTTTCGTAGTTCTTCAAAATCGGGCTTAGAATGATTGATTTCACTTTCAAAAATACATTGTTTTTGAGCATTATAAATAACCATATAACTCTTTCCCATACTAACATCAAACGCAATTACATGTTGCATATTTTGCCTCCTTATGTAGAATTGAAGTCCTCATCTTACTCTTATCGATTCCCATTTCTTATACACGATCTCAAGGATCCACATACTAAACTGATTCAAATAAGGCAAGTGAAGAAGGTCTGTTTTGGGTACGGATTTAAAATCCCAATATCAAAGCGACCTATTCTTCACTTCTACTATAAAAAAATAGTAGTGTAAACCAATGCCTTGGTTTACACTACTAATCTTAGTATGTTTTGGGTGTTATGTATTGTAAGATGTTACAAATACGAAAATCCACATAAAAATAAAAAAAAACCATTAAATAGTTTTTTGTCATGCCCATTTTTAGTGTATTCATAGAGAATCAATAAAAATGCACTACCATATTACCTTTTAGTATGCTTAGCTTGATAGCGATGTGTCGGGACCTCATCTAGAATAATAGTTAGAATTACCAGGATAAGAGGATATTTATCTAACCATATTTTCTATAAAAAACACGACCGCGTTTCCCCCGCGGTCGTGTTTTTTATAATTAGGCTGTAATCCAAGCCTCGTCAGCTGGATTTTTACGCCATTCTTGTAATTTTTTTGTTTCAGCTTGTCCGATCATACCTTTTTCTGCTGCCACTTCAGTTAATGCACTGTAGTCGCTTAGAGAATATGATGCTACGTTTGCTGCTGCTAGTTTTTCTTTTCCTGCTTCAAGCTCATACGTGAAGATTGATACGATTCCTAATACTTCACAGCCAGCTTCGCGAAGTGCTTCTACACAAGTAATTGCACTGCCGCCAGTTGAAATTAAGTCTTCTACTACTACTACTTTTTGACCTTTTTCTGCTTTTCCTTCAATCTGGTTCCCTTTACCATGACCTTTTGCTTTACTACGTACATAGCACATTGGTAAATCCATACGATCACTTACCCATGCAGCGTGCGCAATACCAGCAGTTGCTGTTCCTGCAATAACTTCTACAGTTGGGAAGTGTTCTTCGATTAACTTCTCTAATCCTGCCGCAATCGCTTGGCGTACTTTTGGATATGATAACGTTAAACGATTATCACAATAAATTGGTGATTTCATACCAGAAGACCATGTAAATGGATCATTTGGTTGTAAAAATACTGCGCCAATTTCTAATAGATGAGATGCGATTTCTTTTTTCATATTGTTACACCTTCCCACTGTTGTTTTACGGTTTTATACGCTTCAAGCGGATTTTCTGCCTTTGTAATACTACGTCCCACTACAATGTAACTTGAACCAAGTTCACGTGCACGCTTTGGCGTTGCTACGCGTACTTGATCATTAACATCATCGCTTGCAAGACGAATCCCCGGTGTTACTGTTACAAATGCAGGTCCGCATACTTCACGTAACTTTGGTACTTCTAGTGTCGAACATACAACACCATCAAGTCCACTTTCTTTCGTTAATTTTGCATAATGAGCAACCGCTTCTTCTAACGTTTTCTCAATACCAATCTCTTTTTTCATCATAGCTTCCGAAGTGCTTGTTAGTTGTGTAACTGCAATACAAATCGGTCTCTCTTTTCCTTCTCGCTTACCTTCCACTAATCCCTCAACCGCAGCTTTCATCATGCTACTTCCCCCAGCAGCATGAACATTTACCATATCAACATCTAGACTAGCTAGGCTGCGCATAGCGCTTTTTACTGTATTCGGAATATCATGGAGCTTTAAATCTAGAAAAATTTGATGCCCTTTTTCTTTTAAGTACGTAATGATAGCAGGTCCCTCTTTATAGAATAGCTCCATACCAACTTTGACAAATAACTGTTCCCCTTCAAAGTGGCTTAAAAACTGTTCTACCTCTGCCTTACCTGGAAAATCCAGTGCAACGATTAAAGACTGTGACATGTTTATTTCCAGCTCCTTCCCTGACATTCCGAAATGTGATCAAATCCTAATTCATCTAATAACGCTGGTAATTCTTCAATAATTGTTGGACATACGAACGGATCAACAAAGTTCGCTGTACCAACTGCAACTGCGCTTGCACCAGCGTAGAAGAACTCAATTACATCTTCTGCTGATTCAATACCGCCCATTCCGATAATCGGAATGTTAACCGCTTGACTCACTTCATGTACCATACGAATCGCCACTGGCTTAATTGCAGGTCCTGATAGTCCGCCTGTACGGTTTGCTAAAATGGGTTTTGCTGTTTTTAAATCTAGACGCATACCAAGCAATGTATTAATCATCGTTAATCCGTCTGCACCTGCATTTTCAATTGCCTTCGCAATCTCTACAATGTTTGCCACGTTCGGTGACAATTTCACATATACCGGCACTTCAGAAACCTCTTTTACTCGCTTCGTTAAATCAGCAGCAATTTCTGGGACAGTACCAAAAGCTATACCACCCGTTTTTACGTTTGGACAAGAAATATTTAATTCTAGCGCATGAACATTCGGTGCTTTTGAAATTTCCTTTGCAACTGCTACATAATCCTCAGCTTGTGAACCTGCAACGTTCGCAATAATCGGAAGATCGAATTGCTCTAGCCATGGTAATTCAGAAGTCATTACCTTTTCTAGCCCAGGGTTTTGAAGTCCGATTGCATTTAGCATTCCGCCTGGTGTTTCAGCAACACGAGGCGTTGGATTTCCATAACGAGGTTGTTCTGTCGTTGCTTTAATCATGATTGATCCAAGTACGCTTAAATCATAAAATTGCGCATACTCACGACCAAACCCGAAGCAACCAGAAGCTGGGATGATTGGATTTTTCAACGATAATCCTGGTAATTCAACTTGCAATCTGTTCATAGTACAACCTCCCCGATTGGAAATACTGGCCCGTCGCTACACACCTTCTTGTAAGAATGTCCGCTTGGATCTTCTTGCAAGTGACATACACATGCGAAACATGCTCCAATACCACAGCCCATACGTTCTTCTAGTGAAATGTAGGCTTTTTTCTCTTTATAACGACCTTCTAATGCACGTAACATTGCCAAAGGTCCACATGAGTATAAAATGTCAAAGTCGATTCCATAAGCATCAATCACATCTGTTACAAATCCCTTTGTACCATGTGTACCATCAACTGTTGCCACATACGTATCGCCAAGCTCTGCAAATTTCTCTTCGTAGAAAACAACATCTTTTGTTTGGAAACCTAAGATGTGAATGACACGTACACCCTTTGCAACAAGACGCTGTGATAACTCATAAAGTGGTGGTACACCAATCCCTCCACCTACTAATAGAGCTGTTTGCCCAGCTTCCGCTTCTTCTACAGGAAAACCATGGCCTAATGGTCCTAATACATCTACAATTTCACCTTGTTTTCTCTTTGCTAGTGTTTTTGTTCCTTGTCCTTCTGCACGATATAGCATTGTAAATTCGTTCTTGTCTTGATCGACATCACAAATACTAATTGGGCGGCGCAGAAGGGGCGTAATGCCCTCTGCTACCTTAATGTGTACAAACTGCCCTGGTTCGTTCATTTGCTGTACAAGATCACCTTGAAGCACTAATTCATAAATATTTTTTGCGATTTCTGTTTGGTTAACGACGATCATATTTTGCTTTTGCATCATGCATGTACCACCTCGTGACGCTGCGCTGGCGCGATTTCTTTCATTGCGTGAGCTGAGAATGTCATGGATTCTAGTACTCTTAAAATTGCTCTTGTTGTATCAAGTGAAGTTAAGCAAGCCACACCATTTTCTACTGATTCACGGCGAATGCGGAAACCATCACGCGCTGGTTGTTTTCCTTTTGTTAACGTATTGATTACAAACTGTGCTTTCCCTTGACGGATAATATCAAGTAAGTTGTAGTCTTCAGAATCAATTTTGTTTACAACTTGCACCGGAATGCTTTTCTCTGTTAACGATTGTGCTGTTCCTGCTGTTGCTAATAAGTTATAGCCGATTTCATGGAAGCGTTTTGCAATTTCCATTGCTTCTTCTTTATCTTTATCCGCTACAGTAATGATTACTGATCCGTGCGTTGGAATGTTAATTCCAGAAGCAACAAGTCCTTTATATAGTGCTTTTTCAAGCGTTAAGTCTTTCCCCATTACTTCCCCTGTTGATTTCATTTCAGGCCCTAATGTTGTATCAACTGAACGTAGTTTCGCAAATGAGAATACTGGAGCTTTTACATACACTTCATTCTCTTCTGAGCGATAGCCAGTTTCATATCCTTGTTCTACAAGATTTTGACCTAAAATAACTTTCGTTGCGATATTCGCCATCGGTACGCCTGTAATTTTACTTAAGAATGGTACTGTACGGCTCGCACGTGGGTTTACTTCAATTACATACACTTCGTCTTTGAATACTACAAACTGGATATTCAGTAATCCAACAATGTTTAATCCTCTTCCAAGTGCAATTGTATTTTCGATAATTTGTTCTTTCAGTTTTGCAGATAAGCTTTGCGGTGGGTATACTCCAATTGAGTCACCAGAGTGAACTCCAGCGCGTTCAATATGTTCCATAATACCTGGAATGAATACATTTTCACCGTCTGAAATTGCATCTACTTCAATTTCTTTACCAACCATATAGCGGTCAATTAATACTGGATGATCCGCATGAACTTTAACCGCATTTTTCATGTAATGCAGTAGTTCTTCTTGACGATATACGATTTCCATCGCACGCCCACCAAGTACGTAAGATGGTCTTACTAATACTGGGTAACCAATTTCTTCAGCGATTGCTACCGCTTGTTCTACAGTCGTTGCTGTTTTACCAACAGGTTGCGGGATACCAAGCTGTGTTAATGCTGCTTCAAATTTATCACGATCTTCTGCACGGTCTAAATCTTCAAGTGATGTTCCTAAAATTTTCACACCGTGTTCTTCTAATTTAGCAGCTAAGTTAATTGCCGTTTGTCCACCGAACTGAACGATAACACCTTCTGGCTTCTCTAAATCAATGATGTGCATTACATCTTCGATTGTTAATGGTTCAAAGTATAATTTGTCAGAAATACTGAAGTCTGTTGAAACTGTTTCTGGGTTATTGTTAATAATAATTGCTTCATATCCGGCTTCTTTAATTGCCCATACAGAGTGAACTGTTGCATAGTCAAACTCAACACCTTGGCCGATGCGGATTGGACCAGATCCAAGTACAACTACGCTTTTACGATCTGTAACGATCGATTCATTTTCATCTCCATATGTGCTGTAGTAGTAAGGTGTTGCAGATTCGAATTCTGCCGCACAAGTATCTACCATTTTGAATACTGGCGTCATGCTATTTTCTTTACGCACATCATAAATTTCACGTTCTGTTTTACCCCAAGCAGCTGCGATGTAATGATCACTGAAGCCCATTTCTTTTGCTTCTTGTAATACTTCCATATTTCCTATATTCGCTTTTACTTCGCGTTCCATGTTTACGATGTTTTCGACTTTTTGTAAGAAGAAGAAGTCCATTTCACACCATGCATTGATTTCTTCTTTCGTTACACCTTGACGGATCGCTTCTGCTACAACAAACAGACGCTCATCATCAGCTTTTATAATACGTTTTTTCATTGTTTCTTTATCAAGCTCTTTTAGATGCTCTAACTCTAAGTGATAAATGCCAAGCTCTAAAGAACGAACCGCTTTTAATAATGATTCCTCTAAGTTACGTCCGATTGACATAACTTCACCAGTTGCCTTCATCTGTGTACCAAGTGTTCTGTTTGCTGATTCAAACTTATCAAATGGCCAGCGCGGAATTTTTGAAACAACGTAGTCTAATGCTGGCTCGAAGCAAGCGTATGTTTTTTGTGTTACTGGGTTTACAATTTCATCTAATGTTAAGCCGACTGCAATTTTCGCTGCTAACTTCGCAATTGGATATCCTGTTGCTTTAGATGCTAGTGCAGATGAACGACTTACACGTGGATTTACTTCGATTACATAGTATTGGAAGCTATATGGATCAAGTGCAAGCTGAACGTTACATCCACCTTCAATTCCTAACGCACGAATAATTCGTAATGAAGTGTTACGTAACATTTGATACTCACGGTCACTTAATGTTTGGCTCGGCGCTACAACGATAGAATCACCTGTGTGAACCCCAACTGGATCGATATTTTCCATGTTACATACTACGATTGCGTTATCATTTGAATCACGCATTACTTCGTATTCGATTTCTTTACAACCAGCAATACTCTTTTCTAATAAACATTGCGTTACCGGGCTATGTTTTAAACCACTTGTTACGGTTTCAATTAATTCTTTTTCATTGTGACAAATACCGCCGCCTGTTCCGCCAAGTGTAAATGCTGGGCGAACGATTACCGGATACCCAATTTCTTTTACAAATTCATATGCTTCATCAAGCGTATGAATGATTTCACTTGGTGGTGTTGGTTCATTTAACTCTTGCATTAATGTACGGAATAGATCACGATCTTCCGCTTGCTCAATTGCTGATAATTTTGTTCCTAAAATTTCAACTCCACACTCGTCAAGCACACCTGATTTCGCAAGTTCAACAGCCATGTTTAAGCCCGTTTGACCACCTAATGTTGGTAAGATTGCATCTGGACGTTCTTTACGAATAATACGGCTTACGAATTCTAATGTTAATGGTTCAATATATACTTTATCTGCTGTTGCAGTATCTGTCATAATTGTTGCTGGGTTAGAGTTAACAAGGATTACTTTGTAACCTTCCTCTTTAAGAGATTGACAAGCTTGTGTACCAGAGTAGTCAAATTCCGCTGCTTGCCCAATTACAATTGGTCCTGATCCGATTACTAAAATTGTGTTAATGTCTAAGCGTTTTGGCATAACTCTTCCCCTTCTTTCTTGAAGTTTTCAATCATTATTAAGAAATCTTCGAATAAATCATTTGCATCTTCTGGTCCCGCTGAAGCTTCTGGATGATATTGCACTGTAAATGCTGGGAACTTCTTATGACGAAGTCCTTCTACAGTTCCATCATTTAAAGCTACATGCGTAATTTCAAGATCTGTATTTTCAACTGACGCTTCTTCTACTGCGTAACCATGGTTTTGAGAAGTAATTGCTACTTTTCCAGTTGCAAGATGTTTTACTGGATGATTTAAACCACGGTGACCGAATTTTAACTTACTTGTATTCGCACCAGATGCTAGAGCAAACAATTGATGTCCAAGGCAAATCCCGAATAAAGGTACTTTTCCGATGATTTCTTTTAACATTTCAATTGCTTCTGGTACATCTTTTGGATCACCAGGTCCATTACTTAACATAATTCCGTCTGGACTAAGGCGTAAAATTTCTTCCGCTGTTGTATTGTAAGGTACAACGATTACATCACAATCACGTTTATTTAGCTCGCGCAAAATACCGTGCTTCATTCCGAAGTCTACAAGTACAACACGATGGCCACGGCCTGGACTTGGATATGGATCTTTTGTTGATACGCGTTTCACATGATCTGTAAAGACTGTCGCTTTTAATTGGCTAACGATGTACTCTACATCCGCATCCATGTTGCAAAGACGCCCGCGCAGTGTTCCATATTGACGAATTTTCCGCGTTAATTTTCTTGTATCAATTCCTGCGAGTCCGGGAATATTTCTTTCTTTTAAGTAATCATCTAACGAAATTTCATTACGGAAGTTAGATGGGTGATCACAAATTTCGTTTACTATTAAACCATTTACAGATGGATGAATTGATTCGAAATCATCACGGTTAATGCCATAGTTTCCGATTAATGGGTACGTAAATGTTACAATTTGACCGCAGTATGATGGATCAGATAATGTTTCTTGATATCCAGTCATTCCTGTTGTAAATACAACCTCACCTGACTTTTCGATCTCTCCTCCGAAACCTTTTCCAATTAATACTGTTCCATCTTCTAAGATAAGCTGTCTTTTCATACTAATGCACTCTCCTTTTGCCATGCGATCTTACCGCCAACTATTGTCATAACCGGCCATCCTTGACACTTCCAGCCTGCAAACGGCGTATTTTTTCCTTTTGATAAGAATGTTGTTGGATCAATTTCTTCTTCTTGTTCTAAATCGATAATTGTAATATCTGCCGCTCTTCCTTCCTGCAAGCGACCTGCTTCTAAACCAAATGTATCAGCTGGTTTTTCTGTTAAGAATTGAATCAATTGTTCTAATGTGATAATCCCCTTTTTCACAAGGTTTGTATATAGTAATGGGAATGCTGTTTCAAAACCAGTAATTCCAAATGGTGCTCTTTCAATACCTTGTGCTTTTTCTTCTGCTGCATGCGGTGCATGATCTGTTGCAATTATATCGATTGTTCCATCTAATAATCCTTCAATTAAGGCTTCGTGATCTTCTTTTCCTCGAAGCGGTGGATTCATTTTAAAGTTTGGATCAACACCTGGGATATCATCTTCACATAATACTAAGTGGTGCGGTGTTACTTCTGCTGTCACTTTAATTCCAGCACGTTTTGCATCACGAATCACTCGTACAGATCCTTTTGTACTTACGTGACATACGTGATAGTGGCAATCTGCCGCTTCCGCAAGTAATATGTCCCGGGCAATATGTACAGATTCACATACTGATGGGATACCGTTTAATCCGTGTTCCTTAGAAAACTTCCCTTCATGTACACAACCTTTATTAATTAGTGTATTTTCTTCACAGTGTGCAACGACTGCCATATTTAATTTTGCTGCACGTTTCATAGCAGCTAGCATCATGCTTGCATCTTGTACGCCTACTCCATCATCAGTAAACGCGAATGCTCCAAGTTCTTTTAATGTTTCAAAGTCTGTCATTTCAGAACCTGCTTGACGTACTGTAATTGCGCCATATGGCAGTACATTTACATGTGCTTTTTCTTTAATTCGTTTTTGTAAGTCTTCCATATGTTCTTTGCTGTCTGGTACTGGGCGTGTATTTGGCATTGCGCAAATTGTTGTAAATCCACCTTTTGCTGCTGCAAGCGTACCTGTTTCAATTGTTTCTTTATGTTCACCACCTGGTTCGCGAAGATGAACGTGTACATCTACTAGTCCAGGTGCGATTAATTTTCCATTTACATCGATTACTTCAACATTATCTGCCGTAATATTTTCTGCTACTTTCGCAATTTTACCGTCTTGTACAAGAAGATCTGTTGCTACAATTTTTCCTTCTTCATTTAGATAACGTCCATTTTTAAACAAATAATTCATGTTTCATTCCTCCTAATACATTTGGTAATGCGCGTTTTAGTACAGCCATTCTTACGTAAACTCCGTTTTCCATCTGTTTGAAAATGCGGGAACGCTCACACTCAACGAGTTCGCTCGCAATTTCTACATCGCGGTTTATAGGAGCTGGATGCATAATAATGCTTCCTTGTTTCATACGTTTTTCTCGTTCAATTGTTAATCCGTGCTGTTCATGATACTCTTTCATGATGTCTGTTTCATAATGGTCATGACGCTCATGTTGCACACGAAGTAACATCATCACATCAACTTCTGGAACAAGTTCATCTAAACTTCTGTATGTTCCGAATGTGTTAGTTTCATCTTTCCACTCTTCTGGGCTAGCAAAGTAAATTGTTGCTCCTAGTTTCGTTAATGCTTCAGCATTAGAGCGGGCTACTCGGCTATGGCGGATATCTCCAACAATTGCAATCTTTAATCCTTCGAAGCTTCCAAACTCTTGTTTAATTGTTAAAAGGTCTAGCAAGCATTGTGTTGGATGATTTCCACATCCATCTCCAGCATTTAGGATTGGAATATTTACTTTATCTTTTAGCTCATCGAAGTAGCGATCTTGCTGATGGCGGATGACTACTGCTTTTGTTCCGATTGATTCTAGTGTTCTTATCGTATCGTATAATGTTTCTCCTTTTTGTACGCTAGAAGAATCTGCTGAGAAGTTTAATACGTCTAGTCCTAATCTCTTCTCGGCAACTTCGAAGCTAAACTTTGTTCTCGTACTATTTTCGAAAAATAAGTTCGCTACAAACGTTTGCTCTGTTGTTTTTTTACTTCTTCCATTTGCGAAATCTTCTGCGTCTTTTAGGATTTCTGAAATCTCTTCTTTCGATAATTCACTCATCGTTAACAAATGGCTCATTGTCATCCCTCATCTTTCTGATTTTTATGATAACACTTTTGTATTTATATAACAACTATTGCATAAAAATACCCTAATCGTATGAGACTAGGGTGCGAGAAAAAAGCCACCCTTTTCGGTCTCACAGGACTGAATTAAAAGGTTGTTTTTATGAAGCAATCTGCTTAGATTGTTGTTTCTGTTTCATTTCAGGTAACAGTAGATTTAACAGTACGCCAACGATTGCTGCAAGCGCCATTCCTTCTACTTGGAATGATTCTCCGACACGAAGTACCGCGCCACCAATACCGATTACCAAAATCACTGATGCAATCATTAAGTTTCGTTTGTCGCTTAAGTCTGTTTTATCATCTACCATCATGCGTAAACCGCTTGATGCGATTACTCCAAAGAGTAAGATTGATACGCCACCCATAACTGGTGTTGGAATCGAGTGAATCAGTGCGGAAATCTTACCAATAAATCCGAACATAATCGCGAAGACTGCTGATCCGATGAATAAGTATACACTGTAAGCTCTCGTAATTGCCAGCACACCTATGTTTTCACCGTATGTTGTATTTGGTGGTCCACCAATTACTGATGCGATTAATGTCGCTACACCATCTCCAAAAATCGAGCGATGTAAACCTGGTTTTTCAATTAAATCTCGCTTAATAACATTTCCAAGTACGATTTGATGCCCGATATGTTCTGAAATTGTTACAAGTGCTACTGGCACCATTAAGAGTACAATCTTCCATGAAAACTCTGGCGTGTAAGTTACAAATGGTACGACAAAGTCTGGTACATCAAACCATTTCGCCTCAGCTACTGGCTTTAAGTCCACCAATCCTTGGAAGTAAGCGAAGATATATCCTCCGATAATCCCTAATAGAACTGGTATGATGCTGAAAAATCCTCTTCCGAATATAGAGCAAATGATTGTAATTGCTAGCGTTACTAATGCTACTGAGAAGTGTGTAACACTATACTTGCCACCTGCATCATTCATTGCCATATTCACTGCTGTGTGTGCTAATGCTAATCCGATAACCATTACAACTGGACCAACGACAATTGGTGGGAGTAACTTCATAATCCATGCTGATCCCGATTTCTTAATTCCAAGTGAAATTAAGATGTATACAAGTCCTGCTAGTAAACCACCAAGCATTGCTGCTCCTGGCCCTCCTGCTGTCTTCGCCGTAATAATCGGTGCGATAAACGCGAATGATGAGCCTAGATATGCTGGTACTTGACCTTTTGTTATAAGAATAAACGCGAGTGTTCCTAATCCACTGGAGATTAAAGCTACTGATGGATTCAGTCCTGTTAAAAACGGAACAAGCACTGTTGATCCAAACATCGCGAACAAATGTTGTATACTTAAAAATAACCATTTTCCGGGTTTCGGTACTTCATGAATGTCTAACACTGGCTTTTGCTCCATTGTTATATCCTCCTTCAGTTTAAAACTTTGCAATAAAAAAACTCTTTGCGCCCTATGCACAAAGAGTCCTATACTTTCATATGTCAAATTTGACATACGAAAGTCAAGACCCTTTGGCAGCCTCACAGGACTACATTTAAAAGGGCTTTACTTATCGTATATACTTACTCGATCTTGCTGATCCGTCTCTTGCAAATCAACTTCAATACGTTCTTCACTTGATGTTGGAATGTTCTTCCCTACATAATCAGCGCGAATTGGTAATTCACGATGACCTCTGTCTACAAGAACAGCTAGTTGGATTTGTGATGGTCTACCTAAATCCATAAGAGCATCCATTGCTGCTCGAACCGTTCTTCCTGTATACAATACATCATCCACAAGAATAACTTTTTTCTTCGTAATGTCCACAGGAATATCTGAACCTTTTACAAGCGGTTCTTTATTTTTTGATTGCAATGTTAAATCATCACGATATAGTGTAATGTCTAACTCGCCTACTTCTATTTCTTTTCCTTCAATTTGACCAATTCGTTCTGCTAAACGCTGTGCAATAAAAATCCCACGTGTTTTAATTCCGACAAGAACACAATTATCGACACCTTTATTACGTTCCACAATTTCATGACTGATGCGTGTTAAAGCGCGGCGAATCATTTGGTCATCTAAAACGACAGCTTTTTCTTGCATGCTCTACACCTCCAAGCTTTTTTCTTGCGTGAGAGGAATGGTATAAAAAAAGTCCTCTCAGCGTGTGCGAGAGGACTTTTGAAAAAAGGGTACAAGTACACCCTAAGTATTTCAAACCGTTACCTTCTCAACCTCACGGGGCTGTGTTAAAGGATCATTATTCAACTGTTGCTAGTATCGCAGGTTTTAATCGTTTTGTCAATACTATTTCCGTAAAACATTTAAAACTTCTTCAAATACTGCTGGAACTGGCGCCTCAAACTCGATATATTCGCCTGTACGAGGATGATCAAACCCTAAAATCCCCGCATGAAGCGCTTGTCCATTTATATCTAATGTTTTTTTCGGACCATATTTCGGATCTCCCGCAAGCGGGTATCCAATATATTTCATATGAACACGAATTTGGTGCGTACGGCCGGTTTCTAAACGACACTCTACAAGTGTAAAGTCTTTAAATCGTTCTAACACCTGAAAATGCGTAACAGCATGCTTCCCATTTTCATCAACCGTCATACTTTGGCGGTCCTTTTTATCACGGCCAATTGGAGCATCAATTGTCCCTTTATCATGTGGAATTACACCATGGACGATTGCTTTATATCGTCTTGTTACTGTTTTTGCCACAAGCTGATTTACAAGAGATTCATGTGCCATATCATTTTTAGCAACCATCAATAAGCCAGATGTATCTTTATCAATACGATGTACAATCCCTGGACGCATTACACCGTTAATACCTGATAAATCTGTACAATGATGCATTAACCCATTTACAAGTGTACCACTTGTATGTCCAGGAGCTGGATGCACAACCATGCCACGTGGCTTATTCACAACAAGCACATCTGCATCTTCATAATAAATTTCTAAATTCATGTCTTCTGGCAAAATATCAAGCTCTTCTGGATCTGGAATTGCTACTGCAATTTCATCATTTACTTTTACTTTATAATTTCCTTTAATGTCGTTTCCATTTACGGTTACAACGCCATCTTTAATCCACTGTTGTACTTGTGAACGTGACCATTCATTGTTCACTCCCGCGAGAAACTTATCAATCCGTTCGCTCTTTTGTTCTTCTGTAACTGTTACTTGTACTACTTCGCTCATTCAATTACTCCTTCATTTTCTTTCCTTCTAATAATGTTTGAATAATAATCAATACAACCCCAATACATAAAGCTGAGTCAGCTATGTTAAATACCGGATAGTTGTATGAAAAAATATACACGTGAATGAAATCCACCACTTCTTGTCTAAATACACGATCAATAAAGTTGCCAATTGCTCCGCCTAAAATAAGACCTAATGAAATCCCTAGGAGCCTATCTGTTTTTGCATACTTTTTCATATAAAATACGATAAATCCTACAAAAACAACTGTAATAATATAGAAGAACCACATTTTGTTTTCTAAAATGCCCCAGGCAGCTCCTCTATTCCGATGTGATGTTATGTATAATACATTATCGATAATCGGGATACTTGTACCTAATTCCATGTTTTTTACAATTAACCATTTCGATACTTGATCGATGGTAATGACAAATAACGCTATTAAATAATATATCATTTTCATTTCCCCCACAAAGACAGTGTACCTCAAAATTTTAGCATAGCTACGGTCTTTTCACAATGAACCTTTACGGAAGAATAAAATAAAATAAAAAAAGGTAATATAATATCGTTGTGCCTCTTAGACATTTACTTTCTCATATAAAAATTCATGAATTGTACGAGCTGTTGGCATCATTTTCATTTGCTTTACAGGAATGTATTTCCCAGTTTCCTCACAAATGCCATACATATCGATTTCCATTTTAAATAATGCTCGTTCCACATCTTTTAAATCTTCTCTTATATCATGTAAAAATAATTTCTTTTTTCCATCTTCCTTCGATTCATAGCCTAATTCCAGTCCGAATTCTACATAATAAGTTTCTATCGCTTCTTTTGCCAGTCGTTCCTGTAGTTCTTTTTTCATCAATTGTAATTCTTCTTTGATTTCCATATAGATTTCATTCACGTGTACATCCCTCCCGGCTGCAATGTACCGTTAGTGTGTCCGAAATTTTCTCGCTTACCGCTCACACATTTTTCCTTCATAGGAAAGTGCTTAAAAGTTACTTCCTCCTGCTCAACAGAAAAACTTTAAGCAGTCGAACTTTTCATACATCTGCCACATGTTAAGAAGAATCCTTACTAAATACAAAAACTGACTACCGTAATAGCAGTCAGTTTTTATCACATCATTATTTTACATAATTTTCTTTTACTACTGTTGCACAACGCTCACATAATGTTTCATGTTCAGCGTCTTTACCAATTGTTTCAGAAACAACCCAGCAACGTTCACATGTTTCACCAGTTGCCTGTGCTACAACAACAGCTGTATGCTCATATTTTGGTGCACCCGCTGGAGCTTCTTCCATTGTTCCACCAAGTTTATACTCAGAGACAATAAATAATTGTTTTAAATCTTCACTAATAGACTCTAACATTTGTTTCATTTCTGCAGTTGGATATAGGGTAATACTCGCATTTAATGATTTACCGATTACTTTTTCATTACGAGCCACTTCTAAAGCTTTTAATACGTCATCTCGAAGTGTCATAAATGCATCCCATTTTGTTTTTAACGCTTCCGCACCCTCTACTTCTACAGCTTCTGGCATATCGGTTAGCTGAACGCTTTCCTCTACAACACCAGGAACATATGGCCATACTTCATCAGCTGTATGAGGTAAGATTGGTGTTACAAGTTTTGTTAATGCAACAAGAACATCGTAAAGTACTGTTTGAATCGCACGACGGTCATGATGATTTTCTGCTTCAATGTATAAAATGTCTTTTGCAAAGTCTAAATAGAATGAGCTTAAATCAATTGTGCAGAAGTTATGAATTGCATGATATACTGCCGCAAAGTCATATGTTTCATATGCTTCTTTTACTTTTGTAATTAAGTCATTTAATTTCACTAGCATGTAGCGATCTACTTCACGTAATTCAGCTTTCGCTACTGCATCTTGACTTGGATTAAAGTCAGCTAAGTTTCCTAATAAGAAACGGAATGTGTTACGGATTTTACGATATACTTCTGCAACTTGTTTTAAAATATCATCTGAAATACGCACATCAGATTGGTAGTCAACAGAAGATACCCATAAACGTAAAATATCTCCACCTAATTGATCCATGATTTTCTTCGGTACAACAATGTTCCCGATAGATTTACTCATTTTACGACCTTCACCGTCTAATACGAATCCATGACTCAACACACCTTTGTATGGTGCTTTACCTGTTACTGCAACTGCTGTTGATAATGAAGAGTTAAACCAGCCACGGTATTGGTCAGATCCCTCTAAGTATAAATCAGCTGGACGTTGTAAGTCTTCGCGCTCTTCTAGGACAGCTTGGTGAGAAGAACCTGAATCAAACCATACGTCCATAATGTCTGTTTCTTTACGGAATTCGCCATTCGGACTAGATGGATGTGTAAATCCTTCTGGTAATAAACCTTTCGCTTCACGTTCGAACCATACGTTAGAACCGTTCTCACGGAATAGATCTGCTACGTGATTGATTGTTTCATCTGTAATAATTGGATCGCCATTCTCTGCATAGAAGACAGGAATCGGTACACCCCATGCACGTTGACGAGAAATACACCAATCACCACGGTCACGAACCATATTATGAAGACGTGTTTCACCCCATGCTGGTACCCATTTCGTTTCTTCAACAGCTTGTAATAACTCCTTGCGGAACGCTTCAATAGATGCAAACCATTGCGCTGTCGCACGGAAGATAATTGGTTTTTTCGTTCTCCAGTCATGTGGATAAGAATGCGTAATAAATGTTAATTTTAATAACGCTCCAACTTCTTCTAATTTTTCCGTAATTGGCTTATTAGCTTTATCATAGAATAGACCTTCAAATCCAGGTGCTTCACTTGTTAATACACCTTTATCATCAACTGGGCAAAGAACTTCTAATCCATATTGTTTCCCAACAAGGAAATCGTCTTCCCCATGTCCAGGTGCTGTATGTACACAACCTGTACCAGCATCTGTTGTAACGTGCTCACCAAGCATAACTAAAGAATCACGCTCATAGAATGGATGCTTCGCAACTGTATACTCAAGTTCGCTACCTTTAACTGTTTTCACAACTTCAGCATTTTCCCACTCTAACGTTTTAGAAACTGTGTCAAATAGTTCAGAAGCAATAATATATTTTTCATCATTTACTTTCACAATGCTGTATTCAAGTTCTGGATGAACAGAAATACCTAAGTTGGCTGGTAATGTCCAAGGTGTTGTTGTCCAAATGATAAATTTCTCGTCGCCCTCTAATACGTCTTTTCCGTCTTTTACAGGGAATGCCACATAAATAGATGCTGACTTTTTATCATTGTATTCAATTTCAGCTTCAGCTAAAGCGGATTCACTTGTCGGAGACCAATAAACTGGTTTTTGTCCTTTATAGATATAACCTTTTTTCGCCATTTCACCAAATACTTTAATTTGCTGCGCTTCATAAGCTGGCTCTAAAGTAATATATGGGCGATCCCAATCAGCACGCACACCAAGACGTTTAAACTGTTCACGTTGGCGATTCACTTGTTCGTATGCATACTCTGCACATAGTTTACGGAATTCTGCAACCGTCATTTCTTTACGTTTTACACCTTTATTTGTTAAAGCTTGTTCAATTGGTAAACCGTGTGTATCCCATCCTGGTACATATGGTGCACAGTATCCAGTCATTGATTTGTAACGAACAATAAAATCTTTTAATACTTTATTTAACGCATGTCCCATATGAATGTCACCATTCGCATATGGAGGACCATCATGCAGTACAAATAAAGGACGACCTTTTGTATGTTCTTGTACCTTTTCATAAATGTTCATCTCAGCCCATTTTTCTTGCATTGCAGGCTCACGCTTTGGTAAATTCCCACGCATTGGGAATTCTGTTTTCGGCATTAGTAATGTATTTTTATACTCCACGCTTAATTCCTCCTCGAATGTATAAAAGAAAGACCCTAAAAAATGGAATAAAAAAGAGACTTTCTCATCCCCAAAAAAGGGACGAGAAAGTCTCCCGCGGTACCACCCTAGTAGACCGTACACGTATGCACAAAGTCCTCTTTATATTCTTAACGCGAATATACGCCTACGCTTACTTTTTTGTTCAGCGCGGAACTCCAGGGTGATATTCCCATTTATCTCCTTATCCTGAGCTTACACCGTCCTCAGTTCGCTATATAAGGTATGAAAAAGGTACTTATCCCTATCTTCGTTTTTCTTAATAAATATGTTGTTTAAAATTATATGTAATAATGAGAAAAACGTCAAGCTTACACTGTTTCTTCTTTCTTTAATAGCTCGTCCACTTCTTCTTCTAGCTCAATTAATTTGTCCCAATCATCGTTGTTTAACATTTCAAGCTGTGCTTCTAATAACATACGGAAACGCGTACGGAATACTTTCGCTTGTTTCTTTAGCTCTTCAATATCAAATGCAACTTTTCTTGATTTTACTAAAGCTTCATTAATGATACGATCTGCATTCTTTTCTGCTTCACGTACAATTAATTTCGCTTCTTTTTGTGCATTACGCTTTACTTCTTCCGCCGCTTCTTGTGCAACAACGATAGACTTATTTAGCGTGTCTTCAATGTTAGAAAAATGATCTAATTTACCTTCTAGTTGAGCAACTTTTTCTTCTAATGCTTTTTTCTCGCGAATGACCAATTCATAATCTTTGATGATCTGATCAAGAAACTCATTTACTTGATCCTCATCATAGCCACGGAATCCGCGACCAAATTCTTTGTTATGAATATCTAATGGTGTTAACGGCACAAACGCCACCTCCAAGTAGTTATCTGAATTTTCCTCTTTTAATTATATCTTTTCTTCGACAAAATAAGGGATTTTCCTTCTAAAAAACCAATCATTTTAGTATACCATACAAAACTCGCCATTTGTCGCGTTTCGTTTTTCCTTCTACAGAAAATAATTTACTCCGGCCATATCCCCTAATTGAAAAAACATCACCCGGAAAACACTCATATGCAGTTTGTTCAACAGTTTTCCAGTTCACTTTCACAAGACCGTTTTTTATAAGCGGCTGTACTTTTTGCCGTGATAGATGAAGCATTTCAGCTAGCAGGACATCTAATCGAAGGGATGAAACAGTTCCAGACTGCTCTTTCCATTCTTCTTGCAATCGTAATACTTTGTCTGCTTGTACAGAAGAAAGTGAGACCGTCATTTTCCCTATTGATTGTAAATTCATTTCAATGTAAGAAACAATTTCTTTTGCAACTATAATTTGGGCACGATTTTCTTGAAGCAAAATATCACCACACTTTTCTCTTGTAAGACCAAGAGACATAAATGCACCTAATATTTGCCTATGTTCAAGCGTATAAAACTTGGAAGGATAGTCAATTTCTAATACTTCAACTTGGAAATCTTCTTCATTTAAATCAAGATAACTCGGATAAATAAGAGCTCTTTTCCTTTCCGCTTTTGGCTCAGCACCATAAAGACGCAAAGTAGCATCCCCTTGATTTCCAACTATCGTAGCAACAATTTGCTGCTGACGCGGATCCAGAAAATCCGTTAATTTCACTTGATGATATTCTTCAGCCACCTGTTTCCACTCTAACACTTTATCGACAAAGACCACTTCTTCGGGTCTAAAATGCTCATAGATGCTCATTCATTCAACCTCTTATTACAAGAAATAACGAAACAGACTTACTAAACCACTACTAGCCAATCTCAACGCAATAATTGCAACAATTGGAGAAATATCAATCATGCCAAAAGGTGGGATAAATCTCCGAAACGGTTCTAAATATGGTTCACAAATACGTGATAGAAAATCACCAAATGTTGATTCTCTAGCCCCTGGAAACCAAGATAGAAGGATATAGATAATAAGCGCCCAGGAATAAATCTGGATGATCCAAAGCAATGCTTGTAAAATAATCGTCATGGCGTATTACCACCTCTTTATATTTGTCTCTTCCTCTTCACCGAACAACTCAGAAATGGCCCCAACAATATCCACAGTCTCAGGTGTACAAATAAATGTTTTCGGTCCTAATTTTTGAATATCCCCGCCTATAGCGTATACAGTACCACTTAAAAAGTCAACGATACGCACAGCTTGATCTGTTGACATCCTTTGCAAATTAATGACAACCGCTCTTCTTCCCTTTAAATGATCCGCAATCCCTTGTGCTTCCGAATATGTGCGCGGTTCTAACAAAACAACTTTGGAAGATTGCTTTGCTGTTTCAATACTTACAATATTTTGTTTCGGCTGTGCTTTCGTAAGTGGAATATCCTGCTGCTCTGGTGGATCTTGTTGTTTTTTCATTTCAGCTTGCTCCTTTTCCTTTTCGTAAGCTTCTCGCTCTTCTGGAGTGTCAAAAAAGAAGTATTTTACTTTTGACCAACTCATAATAACATTCTCCTTCCTTTTATGCTTTTCCTACTAAAATCGTTCCCAAACGAATATATGTAGCACCTTCTTCAATTGCAATCGTATAATCATTTGACATTCCCATTGATAACTCTTTACACGGAGCGTATGATAATCCTAGTTCTTGTACTTGTTTTTGCAAACCACGCAATTTCTTAAAACAATGACGAATTTCGGCTTCTTCCTCAGTAAATGGTGCCATTGTCATCAATCCAACAACTTCAATTTTATCAAATTCTTGCAAAGCACGAATAAACGCAATCGTTTCCTCAGCCGCTATCCCTTGCTTTGATTCTTCAGACGATGTTTTCACTTGTACAAAACATCGAACCTGCTTTGTAGTACGCCTTTGAATTTCTTTCGCAAGTGAAATGCGATCTAATGAATGCAAATAATCAATCTCATTAATAATTTCTTTTACTTTTCTCGTTTGTAACGAACCAATGAAATGCCAATTTACTTTTGAACCAAAATGCTCATACTTCTGTAAAAAACCTTCATTACGATTCTCACCTAAATCAGTAAGTCCAGCTTCTATTACTTCATTTGTTTTTTCAATTCCTACTGTTTTTGTTACTGCAACGAGCTTAACCTCTTGTGCCGAGCGCTCTGCTCGTTCACATGCTATTTTAATTTTCTCATTTACAAATGCTAAATTCTCTTGCACTACCACTGTTTTCAATCCTCCTTAAAGCCTATGAAACTCAACATTCTTCCTGTTTTTCCCCGATCACGACGATGTGAGAAAAACAATTGTTCTTCACAGCTTGTACAAAGAGACGACATAATAATATGCTCTTCTTTTATGCCAGCTTGTATGCATAATATGCGATTGATTTCTTTTAAATCAATTGCATATTGTCCGTCTGAAATCAATTTATATGGAACATGTCCGTTTACCGCTTGTTTTGCTGCTGATAATACGCGATCATCAACTACATAACAGCAGGACCCTATGGCTGGTCCAATTGCAACATAAATCTCATGAGCTGGCACCCCTTCCGCACGCCACTTTTGAATCATTTCTTTTGCAATTTCTTTTACAGTGCCTTTCCATCCAGCATGTGCCAGTCCTATCATACCTTGTGATGGTGCATAGAAATAGAGTGGAACACAATCAGCATAACAAGATGTTAAACATACATCTCTATCAGTCGTATAAATACCATCTGTGTTTGGAATACCATCTTCATATGAATAGATTCCTCGCCCTTTTTCTTGCTGTCCTACTTTTTCAACATGATGATCATGAACTTGTTCTGAACAAATCCAATTTTCTAATGTTTTTTGTAACTTGTTCGCTAAAATACGTCTATTTTCATGAACATTTTCCATCATATCATTTACATGTAATCCTAAATTCATCGCATGAAAGGAGCCTGTACTTACTCCACCATCTTTTGTCGTAAATCCTGCAGTAATGTTTCCAAGTTCTTTCCACGCTTGTAAATACAATATACCGTCCTCATATATAAATGGTTCTCTCATAAAGCGGCTCCTTTTAATAAAATAACATAAAAAGCATGGTACTTCCTGTCTATTTTACCATACTTTTATTTTTCCATAATGACAACATAAAAAAAAGAGGAATTTGTAATATTCTTTAAGAAATTGTCGGTGTTTGTATTGATTCTGTTACAGAATTGACATGATCAGCTCTTACTAATATTACATCCTCTCCAATTTTTACAATTTGCTTCCACGGAATAACAAACTCTGCTTCTTTCCCAAATATTCCTAACATACGTGTTTGCTTTGAAATAATGACAGCTTGAATCTTCCCTGTATTCATATCAATATCGATATCGCTAATGTTTCCAAGTTTTTTTCCGTCAGAGACATTTACAACATCCTTAATTTGAAACTCTGAAATTCGTATCATTGTCATTCTCCCCTTTTATGTTGTGTAATCGATAAGTCTCCTTCTGCCAGCGGTTTCACTTTACTGTCATTATATGAACACGCAATCTTTCCTATGAACAGAATCTCGGGGCACGCAACATAAAAAGATCTCATCGTAAATGATGAGACCTTATCCTTGAATTGTTTTATTCATTTGTTTAATTGCTGATTTTTCAAGGCGTGATACTTGCGCTTGAGAAATCCCAATTTCTTCGGCAACTTCCATTTGTGTTTTCCCTTGAAAAAAACGTTTTCGGATAATCATTTTTTCGCGATCATTCAATCGTTTCATTCCTTCTTTCAACGCCAATTCTTCCACCCATTGCTCGTCCCTTTGTTTATCATCACTCAGTTGATCCATCACAAAAATAGGATCGCCCCCATCATTATAGATTGGTTCAAATAGTGATACTGGATCTTGAATGGCATCAAGTGCAAAAACGATTTCTTCATGTGTCACTTCAAGTACTTTTGCAATATCCATCGCCGTTGGTTCTTTTGAATTTTCAGCAATTAGCTTTTCTCTTACCTGTAATGCTTTATACGCAATATCTCGCAACGAACGAGAAACGCGAATTGGATTGTTATCACGCAAATATCTACGAATTTCTCCAATAATCATTGGCACAGCATATGTTGAAAATTTAACATTTTGGCTTAAGTCAAAGTTATCAATGGATTTCATAAGTCCAATGCAGCCGACTTGAAATAAATCATCAACAAATTCTCCTCTGTTGTTAAATCGCTGAATGACGCTCAGTACAAGACGTAAGTTTCCATTTACTAATTTCTCTCTTGCGCTTATCTCTCCACTTTGCATTTCTCGAAATAATTTACGCATCTCTTCATTTTTTAGTACTGGAAGTTTAGCTGTATCAACACCGCAAATTTCTACTTTGTTTCTCGTCAAAGTGTTCCCTCCTATCGGGAGTTGCTGTACAGTGTAAAGTATCTCCTTTGGAGGGAATTTTATGCATACCGTTTTTCTGTCACTTTTAATAAAAATATCATTCGTGCTTTACTCGGAAATACAACAAAACCAATCGGAATACCGATTGGTTTTGTACAATCTCCTTGATGATCTAACCTTTTAACAACGTCACTTTATACCATTTTATTAAATTCTTTTCGAAGCCTTTTTATAATTCTCTTTTCAAGTCGAGAAATATAAGACTGTGAAATCCCTAGCATATCTGCCACATCTTTTTGTGTTTTTTCTTCTCCCCCTGCAAGTCCAAAACGGAGTTCCATAATTTGTTTTTCACGATCATTCAGTTGGTGTAGTGCTTTCTTAAGAAGATGTCTGTCTACATTAGCCTCTAAATCTTTTGTAATAATATCATCATCCGTACCAAGAACATCTGATAGTAACAATTCATTCCCATCCCAATCAATATTTAATGGCTCATCAAATGACACTTCTGAACGATTTTTATTATTTCTACGTAGATGCATTAAAATTTCATTTTCTATACAACGTGATGCATAAGTCGCTAATTTTATTTTCTTTTCAGGGTTAAATGTATTCACAGCTTTAATAAGACCAATTGTTCCAATACTAATCAAATCCTCAATATTAATTCCTGTATTTTCAAATTTACGTGCTATATACACAACAAGCCGTAAGTTACGCTCAATAAGTAATGACCGTGCTGCTTGATCACCTTTTGGCAATTTATTGAGGAGTACTTCTTCTTCCTCTTTTGTTAAAGGCGGTGGCAATGCCTCACTTCCACCGATATAGTAAATTTCATCAGTCTTAATTCCAAGTTTCAGCAATACTTTATACCAAAGATATGTGAAATAAAATTTTATTTTCGTCATATTCTCCCGCCTCTCATAATTAAGCAATTGTCACTTTTGGTGATATCAACATTTTCGGATGTATAATACATTGATACTCTCCATTTGTAGATAATTGCTGTGTATTTAAGCCGATTAATACTTTATTTACGACCATATTGCTTCCTTCATGATAAATTTGAACAACATCTGGCTTAATTGCCCATAAAAATTGATGATCAACTCCTACTGCTCGAAAAGGAATTAAACGTAGTCTCGTTGCCCAACCTGAATCATTTTCTGGTATTTGTGGAATCTCTGTTTTGGAATAAATTTGTTCTATTAACCATGTTGGTAAACAATGCTCTAATGATGAAATATGCATAATCATTACCGGTGTCTTTGTTATAGGGTCATGAAGCTGATTTCCACTATCAATCAAGCCATCTAGTTTAATTTCATTTTCAACTAATCTAATATTCACTTGTACAATTTGGTCATAATGAATCTTAGTCACTTCCACATTTTCAATACGTTTTTTTGAAAAGTAATAAATAATCGGAAATCCCAAAATCACAAACATCCAACTTACTGGATCACCATAAGACATTGCTTTCGCCTGAACTAATCCATCTACCATGTCATTCGTTTGTAGGAAAAAATGAGTTCCAATTAATCCTCCTCCTACCATAAATGTTACAAAATAAAAGGTAAAAACAGTCTGTGTATAATCTCTAAAAGTAGAAAATCCAAATGCTGTATACACAATAAGTAACGAATACAATAATTTCATAATTGGGTGTGTCATCATAGAAGCAAAAGGAGTAAAGGCAAAAATAACAATTGTAGAACCAATAAATGTCCCTAGCACAAGCCTCCATCTTTTGATCTTCTTTTTCAACACAGTTGCTGTTAATAAAAGCAAAAGAAAATCAATGCAGGCGTTTAACAACCAAACAACGTCGGCGTAAACAACCAAACAATTCACCTCTTTTTTTAAGTTGAGACTAGTATAAAGCATATCCAATAGGAAAGTGTGTCAATTTGCGGAGGGGTTTTTTTGTTATTTTGCGGTTTCTAGACATAATCTGTCGTGAGGTATATATTGTGAGCTTTCTAATAATAAATTCTTCGGTTCCCTTCATCTATTTTTCTTACTTTCTATAATTTAGATGATGGTCTTACTATATAAATACAAATTGAAAAAAACGACATAAAACCTTTCTTTTTAAGTGAAAGAGTGCATCCGGCCATGCATAGAAGCGGTCAGATTAATCCTTTTCCTGCCATATGCAAGTTAAAACAAAGAGCGAAACGAGTGCTGGTCACCTTTTGTTCTTCGTAACAGCGACTTATACGTTGAAAAATCAAAAAAAATTTATATATTTATGAATAGCGAGATAAGTTTTTTTATTTTAAAATATTTAAGGTTGTGTAATAAAAAAGAAAGGAGCCCTGAGGCTCCTTTCTTTTTATCGTCTACGACGGTTACGTAAAAATGCTGGAATATCGATATCATCTGAATCTGTATTACGATCATGTACAATAGACTCTTCACGTTTCACTTCGCGTTTTACTTCACGTTGTTTTTGTGGCTGTGCTGTTGGTTGTTGCTGTTGTGCGTGATTTGTAGTCGCCGTTGAACGTACAAATGTTTTTGGCGGCTGAACTGTAACACTATCATCAAAACCAGTTGCAATTACAGTAACAACAATTTCATCTTTTAAACTCTCATTAATTACAGAACCGAAAATCATATTCACTTCTGGATCTGAAGCTGAAGCAACGATATCTGCCGCTTCTTGCACTTCATATAAACTTAAGTTTGTGCCCCCAGTAATATTCATAAGAACACCTTGTGCACCATCGATAGATGTTTCTAATAACGGACTAGAAATTGCACGTTTTGCTGCTTCTGCTGCACGGTTTTCACCAGTTCCAACACCAATACCCATTAATGCAGAACCTTTATTAGACATAATTGTTTTTACGTCTGCAAAGTCTAAGTTAATAAGACCAGGTGTAGCAATTAAATCGGAAATACCTTGTACACCTTGTCGTAATACGTTATCCGCTTCGCGGAACGCTTCAAGCATTGGTGTATTTTTATCTACAATTTCTAAAATACGATCATTCGGTATAACAATGATTGTATCTACATTATCTTTAAATGCTGTAATCCCAGATATAGCTTGCGTCGCACGTTTGCGACCTTCGAATGTAAATGGACGTGTTACAACACCAACTGTTAACGCGCCTAGTTCTTTTGCGATTTGTGCAATAACTGGAGCTGCACCCGTACCAGTTCCACCGCCCATACCAGCTGTTACAAAGACCATATCTGCACCACGAAGTGCTTCTTGGATTTGTTCTTTACTTTCTTCAGCGGCTTTTTTCCCTACCTCAGGATTTGCGCCGGCACCAAGTCCACGCGTTAATTTTCCGCCAATTTGCATTTTCGTTTCAGCTTTTGATAAATTTAATGCTTGCGCATCAGTGTTCACAGCAATGAAATCCACACCTTGTACACCGTGCTCAATCATACGGTTTACAGCGTTATTTCCGCCACCGCCGACACCGATAACTTTTATGCTCGCTAATTGATCTTGAGTAGTATCAAACTCTAACATGTCGAAATCCCCCTAGAACCTCATTTTTCGTGTGCAATTTTAATCCCATAAATAGCGGAATACACGTTTTACTTTTGACATCATACGCTCATTGTCTTCATTATTTTTGCTTTGCTTACGCGTTGTTTGTTTTACAGGTTGCTGCTGTACCGGCATTGGTGCTGGTACAGGTTCAAAATGCTCTTCCTTTTCCTGAACATTTTTTCCGCGCAATTTCGCTTTTTGATAAGAATGTTTAATTAATCCGACTCCAATTGTATACTGTGGTTCACGAACGCCAATATAATCTGGAGTGGCTATACGAACATTTTCATGTAAAATATCATATGCAAGATCAAGAACACCCGGCATAGAAGCAATCCCACCAGTAAGTACATAACCAGACGCTACTTGTTTTACTCCTAGCTTCCGGACCTCTTCTTGAACAAACATCAAGATTTCCTCTACACGTGCCTCAATAATATCAGATAACTCTAGTTGTGAATATTGTTCTGTTTGATCGCTTCCCATAATAGGAACCGTAAACACTTCTTCTTCAGATGCAGTATCATAAAAAGCATGTCCATATTTCAGCTTAATTTGATCCGCACTTTCAGTTGAAGTTTTAAGTCCTATAGCGATATCCTTCGTTATATGATCTCCACCTAAAGGCAATACACTTGTTGCTTGTAACTCTCCATCTTGAAAAATCGATAAGGTTGTAGATCCTCCGCCAATATCAACAAGGGCTACACCTCTATTTTTCTCATCAGAAGATAAAGCAACCGTTGCAGCTGCTAAAGGTTGCAGACAAATATCAACAATTTCAAGGCCCGCTTTTTCCACACAACGTAGTAAATTATGTAATAACGTTCTTGAGCCTGTAATTAACGTGCCTTCCATTTCTAATCTTACACCAATCATCCCGCGTGGATCGTTAATCTCATCAAGACCGTCTACTATGAATTGTCGAGGCACCACATCAATAAATTCACGTTCAGGAGCAATTGATACAACTTGTGCTGCATCCAGAACGCGTAAGACATCTTCATTTCCAATTTCACGATCTTCATTTGAAACAGCGACAACTCCGTGACAAGGAAGAAGCTGCACCTGATTTGCATTCACACCTACAACAACTTGTTCAATGTGAATTCCTACCATACGCTCAGCTTGTTCAATTGCTTTTTTGATTGATCGAACAGTTTCGTCTATGTCAACTATGGAGCCCTTTTTCAAACCATTTGATTTTACGTTTCCAACACCAATAATGTTTAAACCATCATTAACCATTTCACCAATGATGACTTTAACATTGGATGTACCGATGTCAAGACTAACATATATTTCATTGCTGTTCATTCTTTGGCACCTCCTTCTTTATTTATACCATACAGGTCAATATATGGAACAACAATCGCAGCTTTACTATTTATAAGAAAAATATTCAACGTCTTTATGCGTTTCCCTTTTTTAACCCTATATTTTTCTTATTTTTATTTAACATTCACTTATTGCAATCACAGTAATCTGTGAATGACTGCTTTATCTTTGAAATAACTCGATTTCAAATGCAAAGATTATCGCCAAATATAAGTCTACACTAAGATGTACTCATAGAAAAGCTAAACTTGTACCAATCCTAGCATGAATCGAAGAAAATCTAGTTATTTTTCACCAAATTAATCATAATTGTAATGAAATTTACACATAGAAAAACACACTTGTCGTTATTGTATTTGAAAAGAAATAAAACTACTACTCTACTGCTTTTTTTCTTCATTATCTAAATATTTAAAGTATGCGCCAACTTCTAAATCAATTAGGGCTTTTCTACCCGACTCTATATTTTTTATAATAAGTGGATATGCTTCCATACGCTTCGCAAAATCTTGTATAGTTGTACTCACTTCATAACCTTCATTCATATACAAAGTAAGATGGTCTTCATTTGAATTCGTTGGAGCATAATGAATTTCAGAAATAGATCTGAGAATAGTCGGAGTTAATTTTTCTAGCTCTTCAATTAACTCTTTCATTTTCTCTTCTTTAAATGGTTCAAAAATCGGAGCTGCGACAGGTAATTTCCCGTTCGGAAGCACGTCAAGTGTTTTACCATTTTCTAGAAGTGGTTGTAACTTTCCACCTTTGTTTATATAACCTATCGTTACATACTCTTCAATGTGAATGTCAATTTTATTTGGAAAACGTTTTTTGACATTTACTTTCTTAATTTCATTTCGTTTTGTTAAATTCTCTTCAGCCTTATGTGCTGTCACTCGAAAATAACTCGTGTCATATGTAACTCCAGATTCCTTCATGACTTGTTCATCTGTCATATAATGATTTCCTAGAACACTTATCTTTTTTATATTACTAAGTGGAGACCGAAAATAAATTAAAAAAAGTACTAATAAAAATAAAATCGATACATATAAAATTAATCTCTGATTGACAGGTTTTTTATTCTTCTTTTTTTGATTCTTTAGTTTTGGTACACGATCTTGTAGTTTAATCACTTTACTATTTTTCATGTACGATCCCCCTATGTAACATAAAGAACGGCATGTTACGCATGCCGTTCTTATCTTCTTATTATACCATAAATGATAATGAGCGGAACAAATAACAGCTACCTTCCAATAATTTCCACTTCTGTATGCATATCTACACCAAATTTTTCTTTAATTGTTTTTTTGACAAATGCAATTAAATCCAGCACATCTTGTGCTGATGCAGATCCTGCATTGACAATAAAGTTTCCATGCATTTCGGAAATTTTCGCACCGCCAATTTGATGACCACGTAGACCTGCCCTTTCGACTAAATCTCCAGCGAAATTTGGTAGTGGATTTCTAAATATACTACCGGCACAAGGATGATTCCATGGCTGAGTTTCACGACGATAGTCTTTATTCTTTTGCATTACACCAACTATTTCTTCACGATTTCCTTCTTTCAACTGCAATTTTGCTTCTACTACAATGCCAGGACGCTTTGTTTGTAAAACAGAAGTACGATAAGAAAATCCCATCTCTTCTTTTGTTAACCACTTCATTGTACCATCTTCAAACATAATACGCGCGCTCATCAAAATTTCTGACATATCTGATTTATGTGCACCGGCATTCATATATACTGCTCCACCGACACTTCCTGGGATACCACTAGCAAACTCTAATCCAGCTAGACCTTGGCGACTAAGTAGTGTTGACAACTTAATAAGAGGATATCCTCCTCCAACTCGTACAGTAGTTCCTTCTACTTCTAAGTGATCTAATCCTTCTCCTAAACGAATTACAACACCTTCAATACCTTTATCAGATACTAGAAGATTAGAACCACGTCCAATTGCTGTCCACTTTGTGTTATATTTCTTTACTAAATCTAAAGTATTCTCCACACCAGCAACACTACTTGGCACGATTAGAATATCAGCTGGCCCACCTATTTTCATAGTTGTATAACGAGCTAACGCTTCATTTTCTAACACTTTACCAACTTCTGCTTCGATAAGTTCCTTTGCTAATTGTTTCATGATGATCTCCCCCATATTAAATCTCCGTATTACAGTAGTATGCAGGGCATTCACCTAACGTTATTTTGTACAAGTTTTTTCATCACTTCAAATAACTTATTTGCTGCATCCGGAATCCCTAACTGCGTAGCAGCTAGTTTCATGTTTTGTAATGTTTGTGTATTTAATAGAATTTCATCAATATCATGAAGAAGAGCTTCAGCAGTTAAATCTTTTTCAAGAAGCATTTTTGCTGCTCCCTTATCGACAACAGATCTCGCGTTTTTCTCTTGATGATTATTTGTCACATAAGGACTCGGAATTAAAATACTTGGTTTTCCTAACGCTGTTAACTCTGCTAATGTTGTAGCACCAGCACGTGAAACGACAAGATCCACACCAGTAAGTACCTCTGGCATATTATGAATAAACGGTTTAATGATTACATTATCCGGATTCCCTTTTTGTTTTATAGCCTCCATGACTTTATCATAATGCACTTCACCTGTGATATACAATACTTCATAATTTTTGTTACCAAATTGTTCAATTGCTGCCACAAACGCATCATTAATCGGTCTTGCCCCGCGACTTCCACCAAAAATAAGCACAGATTTTTTAGAAAGAGATAATCCAACAGAACGCTTCCCTTTCATGCCATTTTGGTTCATTACTTCTGATGCACGCGGATTTCCTGTCATGACAACTTTCGACTTTGGGAAATGTTCAGATGCCGCTTCAAAACAAACAGCTACCTTATCCACATAGCGACTTAAAAATTTATTGGTTACACCAGGTACACTATTTTGTTCATGTACAATTGTAGGAATCCCTAATTTCGCCGCCGCATAAACGACTGGACCACATACATAGCCTCCTGTACCAATTACAACATCTGGATTGAAGCGACGAATATATCGTTTACTATCTTGTACACCTTTTAGAAAACGCATCACTGTTTTTACATTATCAAGGGATATTTTCCGTTTAAATCCACTAATGACAATCGATTGAAATGGTATCCCTGCTTTTGGAACAATTGTACTTTCTAATCCATTTTCCGTACCAATGTATAGAAATCTTGCTTCAGGATGTAGTTTTTTTATTTCTCTAATTAACGCAAGAGCTGGATATATATGACCTCCCGTGCCACCACCACTAACTAATACTCGCACTACAAATTCCTCCGCTTCTCTGTTCTAAATTCAATTTTATATATTCATATATTTATAATATATTTTCCGTTTTCTACACACGAAAAACCCTGTCTTATAAACAGGGTTTAGTAGCGAGAATGACGACTTATATTCAATAATACGCCAACTGCCATTAGCATTAAGGTCAAACTCGACCCACCATAACTTAAAAATGGCAAAGTAATTCCTGTAACAGGCATTAGTCCTGTTACAACACCAACATTAATCATCACTTGAATCGCAATCATCGCCACAATACCTACTGCCAAAAACGTACCATATAAATCAGGCGCTCCTAATGCTATACGAATCCCACGCCATAATAACAGACTAAATAATAATAACACAAACGACCCACCAATAAAACCTAATTCTTCGGATAAAATCGCAAAAATAAAATCTGTTTGCGGCTCGGGTAAATAAAGAAATTTTTGTCTACTTTGTCCAAGTCCTAGCCCAAACAAACCACCGGGGCCAATCGCAAGTAACGATTGAATAATCTGAAATCCACTCCCAAGTGGGTCTGACCACGGATCCAAATAAGACGTAATACGTTTCATTCGATATGGTGCCGATGCAATTAATCCAACAAATCCCGCTACTCCTATTAGCCCTAGCATTGCAAAATGAAAAATGCGTGCTCCTGAAACAAAAATCATTATGATACATGTCCCAACCATTACTGTTCCTGTTCCAAGATCTGGTTGTAACATAATCATTCCAAATGCAACAAATACAAAACCAAGTGCTGGAAGTAGCCCCTTTTTAAAAGATGTAATCAATTTTTGTCTTTCCGCTAAAAATTTAGCTAAAAAAATAATCATCGCAAATTTCATAAATTCTGACGGTTGAATCGAAAATGCTCCAATCCCAATCCAGCTTCGCGCTCCCCCTCGAACAAGTCCAACTCCAGGGATTAAGACAAGAATGAGAAGGATAAAACAAATGAGCAAAATCACTTTCGAATAAGTACGCCATGTCCAGTAGTCAATTTTCATAATAAAAAACATGGCAGCTACACCAAGTACCGCAAATAATAGCTGTCGTTTTGCAAAAAAGAATGAATCCCCCATCTTATAGGAAGCCCAGACAGCACTTGCACTGTAGACCATAATCATTCCAATTGTTAACAACAAAAGTGTTACGATAATTAAAATAAAATCAGGCGTTTTCTTCATTGGCAATGAGCACCACCTTTTTTGAAGAAGCTTTTTTCTTCTATGTAACAAAACATCAGTAGGTGTTAACCTACTGATGTTTTGTTTACTTTATATAAGTTTATGCACAGCTTGTATAAAAATGTCTCCTCTTTCTTCAAATGTTTTAAATTGATCCCAGCTTGCACAAGCTGGCGAAAGAAGAATTACATCTCCATCTGTAGAATGAGAATACGCTCTTTCTACAGCCTCTTCTAAATTATCGACACTTTCAATAATATCTATCCCTGCTTTTTCAGCTGCCCTTACTAACTTAGGTGCTGTTTGTCCATATGTTAATATCGCTTTTACATGTTCAAAATATGGAATTAAATCATCGAATTCATTTCCTCGATCAAGCCCACCTGCTAACAAAATAACAGGCTGCGTAAATGCTGATAGCGCCTTTTCTGTTGCTAACATGTTTGTTGCTTTTGAATCATTATAAAACTTACGATTATTAATTGTTGTTACATATTCTAAACGATGTTTTACACCTGTAAAGCGTTTTAATACGGCAATAATTGCCTCATTTTCTACCCCTAGCAATTTAGCAATACTCATAGCAGCTAGAATATTTTCTAAATTATGTTTACCCGGTAAAACGATATCTTGAACTTCAACGATTTTCTCACCTTTAAAATAAAGAGCACCGTCTTTAATACATGCACCATCTTCAATTACCTTAGTAGTCGAAAATAATACTTTTTGTCCTTTACTATTTGCTGATAACGCCATTACATCTACATCATCAGCATTAATTACACTATAATCAGCTTCAGTTTGGCTTTTAAAAATATTCGCTTTTGCTAAACCATACTCTTTTTTTGTACCATGATAATCTAAGTGAGCCTCGAACAGATTTAAAAATGCTGCAATTTTAGGCTGGAATGTTTCCACTCCCATTAGCTGGAATGATGAAAGTTCTGTAACAACTACTTCATTTTCTTTCGCTGCTTGCACGACTTCACATGCTACGGTACCTATGTTTCCAGCAATAACAGGATGTTTTTGTCCTTCTTTCAACATTTCAAACGTTAGTGTTGTCGTTGTTGTTTTTCCATTTGACCCCGTAATTCCAACAAACGGTGCTTCTGAAATACGATATGCAAGCTCCACTTCTGTCACAATTGGAATCTGTTTTTCTTTCGCTGCAACCAGTAGTGGATTGGAATATGGAATCCCTGGATTTTTTACAACAAGTGAAATATTTCTTTCTAACAACTCTAGTGGATGACCACCGCATACAACGTCCATTCCTTTTGCTTGCAATTCTGCAGCTAATACATTATTTGCTAACGGTTTTCCGTCATTTACAATAACATTTGCACCTAAGCTTTTTAATAAAGTTGCTGCTGCATAGCCACTTTTTGCAATACCTAATACAAGAATATTTTTATTTTGATAGTCAGTTACAGTTTTCAATTACATCCACACCCCGATATAAATTCCTAATACTGCCAATAAAAATCCTACAGACCAGAATGTTACAACAACACGCCATTCTGACCAGCCACATAATTCGTAATGATGATGCAGTGGACTCATTTTAAAAACACGTTTTCCTGTCGTTTTAAATGAAATAACTTGAATAATAACAGACAAAGTTTCCATTACAAATACGCCGCCAATTACAACAAGTAATAATTCTTGCTTTAATAAAATAGCTACGGCAGCTATTGCACCACCTAAAGCAAGGGAACCTGTATCTCCCATAAACACTTTAGCTGGATTTGCATTAAACACTAAGAATCCAAGTACCGCTCCTACAACTGCCATACAGAAAATAGCTACGGCATATTGATCTTGAGCAACTGCAATAATGCCAAATGCTCCAAATGCAATTGCGGCTGTTCCTGATAACAATCCATCTAAACCATCTGTTAAATTGACTGCATTTGATCCACCAATAAGCATAAATAGCACAAGGATAAAATATGCCCAGTGTAAATCAAATTTAATTTCGGTTCCTGGAATCATTAAATGTGTATCAAATCCCTGCCCTTTTGCAATTACAAAGAATGCAATTGCAATAACTAGCTGACCGATTAATTTTTGTTTTGATGTTAAACCAAGATTTCTTTTTTTAACAACTTTTATATAGTCATCTAAAAAACCAATCAATCCATAACCAAATGTAACTAATAATAATAATGATACTTCCGCATTTAAATGTTTAAATTTAATTGCCATGATAAGTGTTGTCACCATCATAGACACATAAATGACAATACCACCCATCGTTGGTGTTCCCGATTTCTTTTGATGTGATTTTGGCCCTTCATCACGAATACTTTGCCCAAACTTTAACCTACGTAAAATTGGAATAAACAATGGCGAAAGGGCAACAGAAATTAAGAAAGCTACCCCAGCCGTTACTAATAAACCTTGTTCAAGCACATGTAGTCCCCCTCTCATGTTGTTACTCTTTGTTGTTTAAACGCTCAGTGATTGCCTCTTTCGCAATTTCACGATCGTCAAAATGATGTACTTCTTTGCCAATAATTTGATACGTTTCATGCCCTTTTCCAGCAATGATAATAATATCTTCTGCCTTCGCTTCTGAAACCCCATGGAAAATCGCTTCTTTTCGATCAACAATGACTTCATAATTATTTCCTTTTGCACCTGCTAACATATCATCCAAAATCGCTTGTGGATCTTCACTTCTTGGGTTATCTGAAGTCAAGATTGCGTGTGTTGCATATTCTGTAGCGACACCAGCCATAATTGGCCTTTTCGTCCGATCACGATCACCGCCGCAACCAACAATACAATACACATTCCCTTTTGCAAATTGTTTCGCTGTTGTTAACACATTTTCTAAACTATCTGGAGTATGTGCATAATCGACAATAACCGTATAATCTTGCCCCCCGTCCACAACTTCAAAGCGGCCTGGAACTCCAGTTAAATTCGTCACAACATGAATAATCGTTTGCAAAGTTACACCAGACACAAGAGTAGCGGCTATTGCTGCTAAAACATTGTATACGTTAAACTTTCCAATTAACTTCATCGTAATATTTACACTTTCACTTGGCGTAACAAGGGTAAATGTTGTTCCACCACTCGTCATCACAATATCTTTTGCCATAATATCACTATGTGTATCAATTCCATACGTAATAACCGTAGCCGCAGTACTTCTCATATACTCTTCTGTTACTGGATCATCACTGTTTAACACAGCGTACTTTTCACGGTTATGATGATAGCTATTACCAAGCTGAGCAAAAAGCAAGCCTTTTGCATGCTTATATTCTTCCATCGTTTTATGATAATCTAAATGATCTTGTGTTAAATTTGTAAATACAGCTACATCATAATCACAACCGTGTACACGGCCAAGACTTAATGCATGTGAAGAAACTTCCATTACTGCGCTATTTACATTTTGCTCAACCATACGGCGAAACGTTTGCTGAAGTGTCAGTGCATCTGGCGTTGTATTTTTCACCTCGAATGTTTCATCACCGATTTTCATATTAATTGTTCCAATTAGCCCTGTTTTATGACCGTGTGCCCGCATAATTTCATCCATAATATGCGATGTTGTTGTCTTTCCATTTGTACCTGTAATCCCAATCAAGTGTAATTTATGCGTTGGCTGTCCGTAAAAATAATCAGCTAAAACCGCTAAAGAACGATAGGTATTTTTCACAAGTACAACTGGAACGTCAACATCAATCGGTCTTTCCGCAACAATAGCAGCCGCACCTTGCGCGGCTGCTTGCTTAGCAAAATCATGGCTATCAACCGTATACCCTTTCATACATACAAATAAGCTTCCATTTGTCACTTTACGTGAATCTGCTTCAATGGATGTAATTTCTGGATTTTCTTTTGGAACAACTGGAAAATCATGCAAACATGATACAAGTGTGTGCAACTTCATTTCACTAAACCCTCTCTACATTGTTTATTTATCTCTTACTTAATAAGTAATTCTTCCTATCCTTCATTCGCTAAAAATTGAAGAAGGAAGCATTTGCTGAGAGCCCGAAAAATCAGACTCGTTTATCAGTGCATCATATAATACCTCAGCTGATAAACTCTTTATTTTTTATGTTCAAGAGCAATATAATCTGTTTTCATAGAAAATAAATTTCTATGAAAACAGAGATTATATATTAACTCAACTTCCACCAATTGTATCACAAAACACAATCTCTGACTTTTAATTACCAAAGTAAATCCTAATTTTTGATCCTTCCTTTACTTTGGCACCAGCTTCTGGTGATTGTTTAATTACTTTGTCTCCCTCACCACTTACATCGAGCTGCAAATCTACAAGCTGCGTTTGCAAATCTTTTTTCTTCATCCCGATTAAATCCGGAACTTCTATTGTAGGTGTATCGCCCCATTTATATTCCCTTTCAACCTGCTCCTTGCGTGGCTCTACTCCCATCACAGGAAGCACATCACGAAGAATATTTCCTACAATTGGCGCAGCAACAACACCACCAAATTGAGTAACTCCTTTTGGATTATCAACCGCAACATACACAACGATTTGTGGGTCATCTGCTGGAGCAAACCCAATAAAAGATACAATATAGTTATTATCTAAATATTTTCCGTCTTTTACTTTTTGGGCAGTTCCTGTTTTTCCACCAACACGATAACCATCAATATATGCACCTTTACCAGAACCTTTCGCTACAACATTTTCTAACGCATAACGAACTTTTTCCGATGTTTCCTTGGAAATAACTTTTCTTTTCTCGACCGGTGTTTTCTTTCTTACAACTTGATTATTCGATGGATCAACAAATTCTTTCGCAATATACGGCTGGTATAATGTCCCACCATTTACAGCTGCCGCTACCGCAGCAACTTGTTGAATCGGTGTAACAGAAACCCCTTGCCCAAAAGAAGTCGTCGCCTGTTCAACCGGACCAACCTTATCTAGGTTGAATAAAATCCCTTTTCCTTCTCCTTGCAAGTCAATCCCTGTCTTCTGTCCAAAACCAAAATCACGAATGTATTGGAATAACTTTTCTTTTCCAAGGCGGTCCCCAAGCTCAATAAAACCTGGGTTACAAGAATTTTGAACAACTTCTAAAAACGTTTGACTACCGTGGCCACCAGCTTTCCAACAACGTAGCCTAGCGCCTCCAACTTCAGCTGCTCCATCATCATAAAACGTATCTTTCTCCAAGTCTACTAATTTTTCATTTAAAGCAGCCGCAAGTGTAATGATTTTAAAAGTCGATCCCGGCTCATATGTACTCCATACAGGCAAGTTTCGATTAAACACTTCTGGTGAAACACTCTGAAAATCCGCGGGATCGAAACTTGGGCGACTTGACATTCCTAAAATTTCACCATTTTTCGGGTTCATCGCGATTGCGATCATACCATCTGGATTATACGTAGAATCTGCGATATTCATTTCTCTCTCTATAATCGTATTGATTCGAGAATCGATTGTTAATTTTAAATCTAAGCCTGCCTCTGGTTTTTTGAAATCATCTCCAACATTCGGCATCCTTTGCCCTTTCGCATCTGCAAAAAAGCGCACATGCCCTTTATCACCATTTAGCTCTTTATCATAATACGACTCAAGTCCCATAAGCCCCTGATTGTCACTACCAGCAAACCCTAGTACATGCGATAAATATTTTCCGAACGGATAATACCGAATGGAATCTTCAGCAATATAAACACCTTTTAAACTTAAAGCACGTACTTCCTTTGCTTTATCATGAGAAATTTTCCTTCCGCCCTTATCCAATCTTACAATGGACTCTTTTTTTGTAACCCGTTTATAAATTTCCTCTTTTTCCACACCTAAAACTGCAGCTAACTTCTCTGCAGTCTCTGCTGGTTTTTCAATTTGCCTTGGTACAACAAAGACAGTTGGTGCACTTTTATTCGTTGCAAGCTCCACACCATTTCGATCTAAAATTTTTCCTCGTTCAGGTTCGAAAGTAATATTACGACTCCATGAATCCTTTGCACGATCTGTTAACATATTCCCAAGAAAAAACTGTACGTATCCAAGACGAATATCAATAATTGTAAAAATGAGTATACCTGATATAAGTATAAAGATAAGTCGCTTTCTAACTGTTACATTCGATACACGCATATTGGAACAAGCCTCCTTTACGCCTAGCTTGTTCCAATATATGCTTGTACCTATTCGAATAGAACCTCTTGGACTTCTTACATTATGCACCTAGAACATTCTATGGCTTTTCTGCCTCTTGCTGTGGCTCAAGCGGTGGTACAAGTGTTACAGCTAATTCCGTACCTGCTTGTAACGGCGTTCCTTCCGCCACACTTTGTTCTGTCACATATCCTGTACCAGATGGCTTCAAATTAAGATTTAACGTTTTCGCTAAATTCATTACATCCCGAAGTGCCCATCCTTGTATGTTTGGCATCAACGGTTTATCTCCTACTAAGAAGACTCGATCGCCCTTCAATGTTTTTTCAGTCGCTTTTGGTACCTGTTGTTTTACTTTTCCTTCACCTACTATAATCGGACGGAATTTGGCTTTTTCTAATGTTGCTTTTGCCTCTTCCATTGTTTTTCCGGTTACCTCTGGAACAACCGCCTGTTGCTCTTTCACATATTTCTTCGAATCTTTCACTTGATTCGGTTTAATTTTCAAATACTCTAAACTATTTTTCGTTACAGATTTAAACATTTCCGCGAGAGGTTGTGCCCCGTATTCATTATCTTTTAATTTCGGCTGCTTAATTGCAAAGTAAACAATTAATTGCGGATCGTCCATTGGTGCCATACCAAGGAATGAGAAAATATAGTTTTCTTTTCCAGTCATATATCCACCTTTTCCATCCGGAATTTGTGCTGTTCCTGTTTTACCACCAACAGAGTATCCATCGATTTTATACGCATTCCCTGTTCCTTTTGGTGAGGTAACAACGCGTTCTAATAATTGTCTTACTTGTTCTGCTGTTTCTTTTGTAACTGGTTGTCCCACTTCTTCAGGTTTATGCTCTAATTCCACTTTATTCGTTAGTGGATCTACAATTCGTTCGATGGTATAAGGTTTCATCATTTTCCCACCATTTGCGATTGCGGTTGCAGCTTGTACAAGTTGCATCGGCGTTACAGTAGAGCCTTGTCCGAATGCTGTTGTTACCTGTTGAATCTGCTGGTCAAATACAATTGTATTTTTTCCTTCCTTAGGTAAATCAATGCCAGTCTTTTCATCCAATCCAAATTTATGAATATATTGACGGAAACGATCTGGACCAAGTTTTTGATCTCCTAAAATTGCAAATGCAACGTTAGAAGAACGCTCAACCCCTTCATCAAATGTAATAGATCCCCAGCCTGCACCACCGTTATGATCTTTTATTTTACGATTTCCAACTGGATACGTACCTGACTGGTAATATTCTTGACCATTATATACACCTTCATTAATCGCCGCAGCTAATGTGAAAATTTTCATCGTAGACCCCGGCTCATACGCATTTGCGATTGGATCATTAAAATAGTATTGAATATCACCCTTATTTGGGTCATAGCTAGGTCGACTAGACATTCCTAGTATTTTTCCTGTTTTCGGATCTGCAACCAATCCAATTAGCATAGAAGGTTCATAGTGCTGATCAGCTGCTTTCATCGCATCTTCTAAAAAACCTTGGATACGTTGATCAATTGTTAAATATACATTTTCTCCATTTTTCGGTGGCTTTACATTTTGCTTTCCACCATCGAGAGAAACACCATTACGATCTCCTGTATATGCTACACTTCCATTAGATGCACGTAAATACTTATCTAAACTCTCTTCTAATCCAAATTTCCCCTCCGCAATTCCTTTATCATCAGGTTTTGCATAACCTAACACGTAAGATGCGAAATCCCCATTTGGATACACTCTAGCTTTTTCTGTAACAAATGAAATACCTGGTATTTCAAGACTTTCTAGTTGCTCTTTCTTCTCTTTCGTCAAGTTCTTTCCCAGCGCTCCGAACTCTACCTGACTCTTATCTTTGTTTAAAGTGGCTAAAATTTCATCTTCACCTGTCCCAAGTACACCTGCAATTTTCTTTGCAGCATCCTCTTTATCTTTTACAGGTTTTTCACCTTTTAGTTTCGCAACAATCTTGTATGAGTTCGCATCTTGCGCTAACACATGTCCATTTTGATCATAAATCGTTCCACGATTCGCTTCAAGTACACCATTTTTATTATGCTTGTCTTGTGCAAGTTTCTTTAAGTCTTGACCATGTACTGTTCCTGTCGCTTGAATATAAAAGAATCGGGCTAACAACAGCAAAAAGAGCAGGAGGAAAAATATCATAAAGTAACCTGCTCCTTTATTGGTATGAATTTTGTTCATATTCGTCTTCATATTTTCTTCACACCTACTATATTAATGTAAACCTTTCACATTATTCGCATTAATTTCTAGCCCGTGTTTTTTTGCGATTTCTGCGATACGCTCATAGCGACTTAACTTTTCCACTTCAGCTTGTAATTCTTGGTTTGTTTTTTGTTTTTCCACAATTTCATTCTCTATTTTTGCTGCTTCCGCATCAACTTGGTACAGGCCTGCTTTATTTCCAATAAAAGCCACACAAGCATATAATAAAAAGCCAATAAAAGCCACATACAACAATTTTTCAATTCTTGTAATTTTTGTTTTCGCTTTTGGTTGTACGTTTTGCTGCGGAGCTTGAGATTGTACTTGCACTTGTTCTTGCACTTGTTGTTGTTTATACTTTACAGCTAAATTTGTCATACCTCTCTCTCCTTTTTATCGTTTTTCAGCGATTCGTAACTTCGCAGAACGCGCTCGATTATTTTCTTCTAACTCTTCATCAGAAGGTAAAATCGGTTTTCTTGTAATGAGCTTTAGTTTCGGCTTAAACTCATCAGGGATAATTGGTAATCCTGGAGGAAGCTGTGGTGTTGTACTATTTCGTTTAAATGTTGTTTTACAAATACGATCTTCTAATGAATGGAACGTAATAACACTGATTCTTCCACCTGGCTTAACCATTTCAATCGCAGATTCCAATGCCTCCTCGAATACTTTCAACTCATCATTTACAGCAATTCGAATCGCTTGGAACACTCGTTTTGCAGGATGTCCACCCGTTCTACGAGCTGGAGCAGGAATTCCTTCTTTAATTAGCTCTACTAACTCTCCTGTCGTTTCAATCGCCTTATTCTCGCGGTACGCTTCGATTTTCCTTGCAATTTGCTTTGAAAACTTCTCTTCACCATATTGGAAAAAGATTCTTACGAGTTGTTCATATGACCAGTTGTTTACAACATCATATGCCGTTAATGGGGCATCTTGATCCATCCGCATATCTAAGGGCGCATCATGATGATAACTAAAACCACGTTCTGGTGTATCTAATTGTGGGGATGAAACACCTAAATCAAATAAAATTCCGTCTACTTCTGTTATTCCTAATTCATGTAGCTTTTCTGACAAATAGCGAAAATTACTCTTCACTGTTATAAATTGATCACCATAAGAAGAAAATCTTTCTTTTGCATTTTGAATCGCAATTTCATCTTGATCAAATGCAATTAATTTTCCCCCTTCCGTTAGCTGGGATAATAAATAGGAACTATGTCCTCCACCACCTAGCGTACAATCTACATATGTACCACCTGGTTTTATATCCAAACCATCTACTGTTTCTTTTAAAAGAACTGTTACGTGTTTAAACATTGTTGCACCTACTTTTTGCAAAATAATTACGTTGAATGTCTCTTTTTCTTCCTAATAAACCACCCAATATGTCGGGAAATTAATGCTACGAAAATATGTCACATCCAACTTGGCGTCAGTGGAAATCTAATATCCACAAATCGCAGTTTCACTTTATTATATACTAAATTTTATCATTTTTTGCGGGAAATTAAATAAAAACATGTCGAAAAACACAATAATACGTTTACATTTTGTTCTATTTTGTCATATACATGTGCTTTATTATAAATATCATACTCCCGAACATTTCGTTAGATAATTCAGAAAAAATCACTTTACAGTTAATTCCACATACAAAAAATAAAATCCTGCTCCTAAGAGCAAGATTTTATAGTTTTATAATATGATGGTTCCCGTTCCAAGAGTACGATTGCTTCATTACTCGTTCAACAAAATCTAATCCAAACCGATTTAAATAATAACATATATTCCATACCCGTTCTTGCGGCGCACCTAGCGGACGGAGCGCGTATTGTAAACGGCGAAATTTATTCAGCTCTACTTCATGTTTTTTCTCAACATTTCGCTTTAACATTCTTTCTAGCAACTCAATTTGCTCTTTAATTTTCCGCTCATTTTTCTCAGCGAATTGCTGCAATCCCGGGTCTATTTTTTTTACAAACTGTTGTAAAGAAGTATGAACATCCATGATTTTCTCTGTCGCTTCTATAAACTGATTATCAATTGGTTCTTCTATTTGGTTAGAAAGCCACTCTTCACGTAGCATATCTATGTCATTTACAAATGGATCACTCTCTTGTAATTGTAAATCATGTAAATCTGTTATAATATCGCGTTCCATATAACTAATTGTGAGTCTCGGAACAACCGGAGGCATCTGAAAACCGAACACATGAAATACTTGCTGCAATTCACTCCAGTAAGCAATTTCACCAGGCCCTCCAATAAACGCTAATGTCGGAAATATATACTCTTGCATAAGTGGTCTTGTTACAACATTATTACTAAATCGTTCCGGACTTTTTTCCATTTCCGCTATCAACTCTTCATACGAAAATGAATAAATACCATCTTTTCCAACAAATTTCCCATTCTCTTCTTCTAACAACACACGCTCTTCATCAATTTGCATAAATATGTGCACTGCATTTGATTTTGTTTCAATAATCGGTTTATATCCTTGTTCCTTTACTAATTGCTGTTGTTTTTGAAGACTCATTTGCACTTCTTTATATCGACTTAGTATTTGTTTAAAAAAAGAAACTTCTAACTTTCTTAACGCTGGATGATGGGAATCAACGAGAATCAATCCTGAATCTACAAATAATTTCATAATAAGATGCGCAAAGAAATCTACATATGTACGAGAATTCTGCAAAGCATCTTCAACAAACTGTAATACATCCTTTGTAAAATTCGTTTCCGGATATGTTTTGAAAATTTCTTCAATCCACTTTCTACAGTCTGCTATTGAAAGATCAGATTCAGATGCACTTGCCTTTTTTGGATGACGATCATGGAAAATCGTCTTTTTTATTTTTTTATTTTTCGTTACAAACACATGATTAATTTCATCGATATCGTGATCTTCACCAGCAATCCAAAAAACAGGAACTACACGAACTCCTAAACTTGCTTCTTTTTCTTTTGCAAGCTGCAAAATCGAAATAATTTTATGCACAGTATAAAGAGGTCCTGTTAATAGTCCTGCTTGTTGTCCTCCAACAACAACATATGTATTTTCATCCGCTAGCGCCTCTATATTCCGAAGAGTATGGTCTCCAGCATGTAAATTAGTATTATATTCCAATAAATGTGCCACTAAGTCTTGACGGAAAAACTTCTTATCACGCAAATCATACAGACGCCGCCCGAATCCATCTTCTGTCAACGGATAATCGAAGAATGCCTGCACTTCTTTTCTACCCTTCATATAGTCCGCCACAACACCTTGTAGTGGAACAGAGATTTCTTTTATCTCCATATAATTCTTCCTTTCCTATCCTGTTCTCTCACCAATCCAAATTGTAGTCAATGTTTGATGTAAAAGCAAAGAATATCTCTTATACTTCTAATCCCTTTATTGAATTGTATAAAAATTGCAGTGTGGGAACTTGCTTTCGCTGTTTCCTCGCTTCTTCTATCGCATAGCCAATAATAGCATCAATTTCCGTTTCCCGATTCTCTTTTACGTCAGCTAACATAGAGGATGTATTACTGGATGTTGTTTCACATACATGACAAACCAATTGCCACATCTCTTCTTTTTTTTCCTCCCCTACAAGGAACATGACCTCCTGAAATATTTGCTCCATCACTTTATAAAAAAAAGGATTCGATAGCAATTCTCCGTTTTGTATACCAAATAAAGCTGTTAGTGGATTAATGCAGGCATTTATTACAAGTTTATAACTCATTGTTTGTTTCCAATCTTCTTCTACTTGCACCGAAAAATACTTTGAGGAAAAACAATCCAATAGTGCCTCAAATTGAGACCAATCACCATTTACTACTCCAAATTTCGTAACCCCTACTCCTGTATGGCGCACTGTATATTCATTTTCTTTTTTTGCCCCATGCTCCACAATCCCCACCGCTACATTTTCACACTTTATTTCGTGTAATATATCCAGATGAGACATTCCATTTTGCAAAAAGATAATCTGCCTTTGTCCTTTTATGAAAGGAAGTATATTCGCTAAATGATATTGTTTTACAGCAATAAACGTATAGTCCATTTGTTCACCTACAATACTCTCTAATGGCGTAACATTCGGAAATACCGTTTCCTTTCTTCCCTTACGAATACAGCTTATCCCCTCCTGCATTAACTTTTCAGTTTGTTCTACCGTTCTTGTAAATAATGTAACATCCTGTTTGTTCTTTTTTAAATAAAATGCAAAAAGAAGACCAATAGCTCCCGGACCAACAATCCCAATCTTCATCTCTATCCCCTCAGAATCTCCTAACGAATACAAAGAAGAAAGATATCCTGTAATCAATTAGAAGCCTCCTGATTACCTCCCCTCTATAACTCATCATAACATTGAGTATATCTTATTTATATTTCCACAACTAAAAGTACATTTCATAAATATATATAAATTCCCTTCATACGACTAGTGTAGCAAATCCTCAAAAAAAATACTGAAAGAAATATTCTATTTCCTTCATAAAAATGAAAAAATGAGTTATAATATTATTGAAAATATTTATACTTTTCTTTATTTTACAAAACGAGAAAAGGATGTGTTGTAATGACATTCCCAAAAGTTGAGCGCTTGCTCATCAATTATAAAACGTTAGACGAATTTAAAAAATTTAAGGGCTGTGGCGCTCAAGAACTCTCCATGTTCGAAGAATTGCAAGCAAATATTATTGAAAATGATAGCGAGTCCCCATTTTACGGCATTTATTACGGCGGATCCCTTATCGCACGTATGAGCTTGTACATGAGGAGACATGGTGAATTAAATCTTGAGATTACTGGATCTTACGTAGAACTCTCTAAACTTGAAGTGTTACCAAACTTCCAAAAACAGGGTTTTGGCCAAATGCTTGTTAATTATGCAAAACAACTACAATTTCCAATCAAAACAACAGCTCGTATTCAATCCGCTGCATTTTGGGAGAAACTAAACTTCGGGCAAATATCAACCACTGATGGCGAATTTTACATTTGGCATCCAGAAGCTAATTTGAATGCGGTTACAAATGAAGAATCCGCATAAAATAAAAACAGCTGTTATTCAGCTGTTTTTATTTTTTCACCTTTTCTAATGTTTCATGCTCATGAATGGTATCTCTTTCTTTTGTTTCTAGTACCATCACACTTCTTTTTCGATCAATATAATCAAGCAAAGTACGATACTCTTCTTCATATACAGATACACGCTGTAGAAGCCATTCCTTTTCCTTTTGTAACAATTCAATTTTTTGGTGTAATTCTTTTAATTCTTTTTCATCTTTATATTTTTGTAAGAAGTTAATAACATCGTCTAATGTAATTGATGTAGGAGAAAACTCCACCACTTTTGGTTGCCTTACTACATAATTCTCTACCTTACGAATTTGTTTTGCCTCTTCAATACGTTCTTTATACTGCTTTCTAACGTAAGAATTCCACCTAAATCCGCATGCTGCAGGTGTACGAGATAAATGTCTACCTACCTCTTTAAATGCGGAAAGCTGGGTTCCTCCTTCACGAATATGCCGGAGTACCACTTCTGCCAGAAGTAAATCTTCATCATCAGTCCATGCATCTTGTCTTGTTGTCGCCATTCCTCTAGTCCTCCTTATGCATTTTTTATTAAACATATGCAGTTACTAGAAAAGATAGAATACCAACATATAAAGAATAATACAAAAAAAAATAAACGCAGAAGAATATCTTCTGCGTTTATTTCCACAATTACTTGCTGATTACTTCTTTACCTTTGTAAGTACCGCATGCTTTACATACACGGTGAGCTAATTTCGCTTCACCACAGCTTGGGCACTCTACCATACCAGGTACTGATAATTTGAAATGCGTACGACGCTTTCTTTTTACTGTTTTAGAAGTTCTTCTAAAAGGTACAGCCATTCTTCCCACCTCCTTAAAAGAAATAGTTATTTTCATATGAAGGCCTGAACCAGTCTTCCGATTATTTGTCAAAAAACTTCGCAAGTCCTGCTAACCTTGGATCAACAGGCTTTTCTTTGCTTTCTTCCGAAATCACTTGCCAGTCTTGACCTTGCGTTGGTGCTCCACCGGAAACATCATCACTGAAAATTTGCATTGGAATCTCCAAAAGTATATTTTCCTTGATTATTGGGAGTAAGTCAAGTACTTCTCCTTCTAAGTAATGGATTTCCGCTTCCGTTTCATACTCTTCTTCTGAAGTTTGGAACACCTCAGTTGTTTTAATGTCAAATGGTAATGTTACATCTACTAAAGAGCGAGAACATGGTAAAACCATGCTTCCAGTTATATGTAGATGAAACGTAAACTTACTGGAGCCAAAATCAACTCTACCTGTTACATGGACAGGATTAATTTCTCGAATTTCTTTCTCGACTTCTTTTAGCTCACTTACATCTACCATCTCATCCAATGTCAATCCTTTATGTCTCAATTTGTTTAATTGATGGATGGACCATTTCATATCATATCACCTCAAGGCAACAAACAAAATTATAGCTAGCCATTTTATATTTGTCAATGTTTTTTCTTTACACTATAATGAAGTCATTATAGGAAATAATATATAGATTATCATGTTTTTAGAAAAGATGCTACATCGAAAGGAGAGATTATCATAAAGGCAAGCGGTATTATTGTTGAATATAACCCCTTTCATAACGGTCATGCTTATCATGTGCAACAAACAAAAAAGTTAACACAGTCCGACATTACAATCGCTGTCATGAGCGGATCATTTTTACAACGTGGTGAACCAGCTCTCTTATCAAAATGGTTCCGAACCAAGATGGCTCTAGCCGGTGGTATAGATCTTGTTGTTGAACTCCCTTATACATTCGCAACACAAAAAGCCGAAACATTTGCTAACGGTGCTATTTCTATTTTAGATGCCCTTGGCGTTTCTGAAATTTGCTTCGGCAGTGAGGATGGAGAGGTTCAAAACTTCTATAATACCATTTCTTTACGCCAAAAGGAAAAAGATACTTTCAATCAACTTGTGCAGCAATTTATGGATGCTGGAAACAGCTATGCCAAAGCAACTTCTCAAGCCTTTTCACACATCTTATCGGACGTCAATACTGTTGATATGTCCCAGCCAAATAATATATTAGGCTTACATTACATTGAAGCGATTCTTTCTCAGAAAAGTTCCATTCATGCACATACCATTGAAAGGTTCGCATCTCATTACCATGACGAAACCTTTCAAGATAACCATATTGCAAGTGCGACTAGCATTCGCAAACAATTATTTAGTGAAAATGATTCATTCACAACCATTTATCCATTTGTACCCAATTGTACCGCATCTTTTTTAGAAAGCTATAAACAAACGTATCATACACTGCATTGTTGGGAGGAGTATTTCCCATTTTTTAAATATAGACTTTTGACAATGTCTTCCAAGGATTTACAACATATATATGAGGTAGAGGAAGGATTGGAGCATCGTATTTTATCAAAAATACATAATACCTCTTCATTTCTTACTTTCATGGAAGCATTAAAAACAAAACGTTATACATGGACTAGATTACAACGGGTATGTACACATATTTTAACAAATACAACAAAAGAAGAAATGGAAAAGGCACATATAGAGCAACATGCACCATATATCCGTTTACTTGGTATGTCACAAAAAGGACAAACTTATATTTCGAAACAAAAAAAAAATCTAGGACTCCCGCTTCTTACTCATACGAAAACATTTCAACATCCCGTTCTAGATATAGAGCGCAAAGCAAATGCTGTTTATTTTTCAGTGCTACAAGAACCTTTACGCACAAAATGTATACAAAAGGATATAACTCAGCATCCTATTCGGTATGATGAAACAACGAATAATTTTTTATAAAAAAACCTCTCTAGGGCGAGAGGTTTACTTTTTTTCTGACATTTTTTCTAAATATGCTAGCGCATCATCTAATGTATCTACTGGTACAATTTTCATCTTTGTTTTTATATCTTTCGCTGCTTCAAGCGCTTCTTTATAATTCGATTTCGGTGCCCCTTTTTCATTTGGAGCAAAGAATATTTCTGCACCCGCATCACTAGCAGCTACAACTTTTTGTTGAATACCACCAATCGGACCAACTTCTCCCTTTTCATTAATGGTTCCCGTTCCAGCAATCTCATGACCTTTTGTCATATCCTCTTCAGTCAATTGATTATAGATTTCCAATGTAAACATTAATCCTGCTGATGGTCCCCCAATTTCATGTGAATCAATTTTCACCTTTGGATCTACTACTAAGTCCCTTTCAGTAACAATGGAAACTCCAATACCAACACGTCCCTTGCCATCAGGAATTTGTTTTAGCGTTAGTTTTTCTGTAGAACGTTTCCCCCCACGAATATACTCAATATTTACTACATCCCCTTCTTTTTTACCTGACATATATGCAATAAATTGGTCTATCGCTTCAAAAGGCTGACCGTCAACAGCGACAATTATATCCCCAAGTTTTAATTTCCCTTCAGCGGACATATTTTTCGCAATCCCAGCAACTAAAACCCCTTTGTTTTGAAAGGAAACTGAACGATTTGCTCGCTTATACGCATTATAAATGGCTGCGTTTTGAGAATCTTTCATTGCATACGCTTGGCGGAATTGATATTCTTCATCACTCTCACCTTTTTGCAAAATCTCCTCTGCTTTAGAAATGTGATTATATTTATTAAATTGGGCAGCTATTAGATTTACAACATTCGCAGGCCCCATCGAAACGGTCACGAGCATAAAATCACCTGACTCTTTCTTCCCACCATCAACTTGTACATATGGTTCTAATTTCGCTGCCATACCTGGTTTTGTTACATAATATGGTAGACGTACATAGACAAGCAACATTGCTAATATAACGCCAATTAAAATTGCATATATAAAACGAAAACGCTTAAACATTATTTTTCTCCTTCCACTGCTCAATTAATAAGTAAATTTTCTGAATGTGTTTTTCGGCCTCTTCTTCTCCAACTCGAATAATGTCTTCGATATTGGTAAAAGCACGAGAACTAAACTGTTCTACTGCCGGGCGCATCATTAAGTCTGAAGCAATTTGCCGATTAACAACAAGTTCATGCTGCATAATCTCAATACTCTGCATGATAACATCATAAATAGATGTAACTTCTCCGTTCACCTTAATAGGAGATACATCTACAGCAATTACAATATCAGCTCCTAAGTCTTTAACAACGGATACAGGGATGCGATCAATCACTCCGCCATCCACTAATAAACGACCATCTATTTTTTCAGGTACAAACACTCCTGGCACAGAAATACTCGCCCTCACCGCATCAGCAATAGAACCGCTTGTAAATACAACTTTTTCCCCCTTTAAAATGTCAGTGGCCACAACTGCAGTTGGGATATCTAGCTCTTCTAAATTTTTATTATATGTAAACATTTTAATCATATCTTTTACCCGTTTTCCAGAAATAAATCCCATTTTCGGTACAGTAAAATCCAAATAGTATTTTCGTTTAAATAATGTGGCCATTCGATAGAGTCTCTCCACGTTGCAACCCGCTGCATAAAATGTCCCAATTAACGCCCCCATACTACTTCCAGCAATCATATGAATGGGAATATTCGCCTCTCGTAACACTTTAATCACCCCGACATGCGCAAAGCCTTTTGCACCTCCAGATCCAAGAGCTAAGCCTATTTTTGGTTCATTCATTTCTCTCACCCTTTAAATTTTTTCATCCTCTTTTTCATACTTATGGTCTAAATTCACCATGTATCCACGTATACTGAAATGAACGTTTTTTGGGACAAAGGGGGCTACGTTAAAATGTATGAAAAATGGAAAACAGCTTTTCTCACCATAACGATGATATTTCTAACATTTTCTCTCGTACTTCACCCCCAAGCCGCTTTGCAATCTTCTATTCGCGGATTAAATATATGGTGGGAAGTTGTCTTTCCTTCACTACTACCTTTTTTTATCGTTGCGGAGCTTTTAATTAGTATAGGTGTTGTAAAGTTTATCGGTATTATATTAGAACCGCTTATGCGCCCGCTCTTTCGTGTGCCTGGTATTGGCGGATTTGTTTGGGCAATGGGAATGGCCTCCGGCTTCCCTGCGGGCGCCAAATTAAGTGCAAGACTCCGGAAAAGTAATCAGCTAACGCAAATAGAAGCGGAACGACTCGTATCATTTACCAACTCTTCAAATCCATTATTTATTTTTGGAGCTGTTTCTATTGGCTTTTTTAACAATCCTAAATTAGGTTTCATACTAGCTGCTGCACATTATGTTAGCAACCTTACTGTCGGATTACTTATGCGTTTTTATGGAAACAACAATACTTACATACAAGAAAAACAATCCATTCAAAAACGTCCCTTACAACACGCTTTTTCAATTCTCCACGAGACGCGTTTACAAGAGAACAGACCAATTGGAAAACTACTTGGTGATGCCATTATCTCCTCTATTCAAACTTTACTCATGATTGGTGGATTTATTATTTTATTCTCCGTTTTAAATAAAATGATTACTGTCTTCCAACTCACGGCAGCACTAGCTTTTATTATGCAACATATTTTAAAATTCTTCCAACTGTCACCACACTTTAGCATTCCCATCCTATCAGGACTTTTTGAAATGACACTAGGTAGCCAAATGATCAGCCAAACCAATCAGACTACAATTCTTGAACAAGCAATGGTAACGAGCTTTATCCTCGCATTTAGCGGCCTTTCTATCCAAGCTCAGGTAGCGAGTATTTTAGCCGAAACTGATATTCGCTTTAAACCCTATTTCTTTGCAAGAATTATCCAAAGTATTCTCGCCCCAATTTACACTTTTATATTTTGGGTACCACTTTATGAAAAATTACATTCTTTTTCACCAAATCAACAAGATATCCCTGTTTTTTTATCAAACCATGCTTCTATTCTTGCAAAGACTTGGGAAATATTGCTTCGCTACGGTCCTACTTTTACACTATTTTGTTTATATCTATATGTTATTTTATTATTCTTACGCATAATAAACAAAGAAAAACCCCGTTCATCTTAACGGGGTTTGAAACTTTTCTTTTAAAGCGTGCTCTACAACAGAAGGAACAAGACCAGCTACATTTCCACCATAACGAGCCACTTCCTTCACAATGCTCGAACTTAAAAATGAATATTGATTATTTGTCATAATAAAAAAGGTTTCAATATTTTCGTCTAACTTACGATTCATCGATGTAATTTGCATCTCATATTCAAAATCAGAAACTGCACGTAAACCACGTAAAATTGCGTTTGCATTACGCATTTTTGCATATTCAACTAACAGTCCGCTATGCGAATCAACTTTTACGTTTGGAATATCTTTTGTTGCTTCTCGAATTAGCTCTAGGCGCTCTTCTACTGAAAAGAACGGTTTCTTGGAAGAATTGTTTAAAACGACAACATATACTTCGTCAAACACCTTTGCGCCTCTTTTAATAATATCCAAATGCCCAAGAGTTATCGGATCAAAACTCCCTGAAGAAATTGCTATGCTTGTCATTCGGTCCCCTCACCTTCATGCTTATAAATGGAAATCGCTGTCATACCATAATTTTCTGCTCTTACCTTTACAAGTCCCCCTATTGCTTCCGGTAAGACTACATCATCCCCATGTTCTGCCATAATCAATCCATCTTCGTTCAATAATCCGTGTTGGTCCATAACACTAATTAATGAAATGATTTTTTGATCTTTGTATGGTGGATCTAGCAGTATGAGATCAAATGATAGTTCACGTTTAATTAACGCCTTCAAAGCGCGCTCTGCATCATTTCTATACACTTCAGCTTGGTCATGTACTCTACAGCTTTCTAAATTTTGATGAATAACCTTCACCGCTTTATTATCCCGATCAACAAAAATGGCTTTGTCAACCCCTCTGCTAAGCGCTTCAATCCCAAGCCCTCCGCTACCTCCAAACAAATCGAGGGCAATTCCTCCTTCGAAATAAGGACCAATCATATTAAAGATGGCTTCTTTTACCTTATCTGTTGTCGGTCGCGTTGTATTACCTGGCACAGCCTTAAGCGGATGCCCTTTACATTTTCCAGAAACTACTCTCATTTGCTGTCACTACCTTTATTTCAATCTATCGAGCGATTATTACAAACGCATATTCGTTTGGTTAACCGCTATCAAACCTCACTGTTTTTTGGGTGTTTTTCCATTAAAGGATAAACGAATCCGCTATCTATTAAAAGAAAAACTAATTTATTTCGTTAAAAAAGTCATCATTACATGATAACTTTTCAGTATCCCATATGTATATTCATCTCGCTATTGGCGAGTCAGATCCCTCTCTACTAACGCAAGTTTCACTTTATCTTTTTTATCCTATCATAAAATAAAAAAAAGAAAAATAAAAAGCCTACGATAAATTTTAAATTCATTATGTATATCTTCATTTAGATTGGACATAAATAAATATAACAACATCACCTTCGATGTTGTTGCCAACCGCGGAGAAGACTTACGTTTCCCCATAAGTTCTTCCTCCGGTTTCTCCTCTCCCTTTGCCTTCTTACTAGTACATACTAGTGTAAGAAGGGCCCTGCTTTGCAGGGTTTTTTTTCTTTGTCTGCTTTTCATTTTAAAAACGAAGTGATACAGTAAAAGAAAGAGGAGGAAATAATATGATTCAACGTTTTATTGAACTAGGAGAAGGCTACTCCGATTTATATGAATTACTTGAGATTGCAAAGACAAATAAAGATCGTGTATCACATATGTTACAATTTGAAACCTTAAAAAATGATAAAAAAGTATGCTCACTTGTTGTTGTTCTTAAACCTACAACGGTTGGGGATTTCCAACCGCTATATATATGCCGCGAAGGGATTCCTATACTTGAAGGTACAAAAAGTAAACGAATCGTTTTATTCGAGGAAACAGCGGAACAAATCGAAAAAAACGTTACTTCTTTTACTGTAAAACCTTCTACAATTTTCCCAGAAAAAGAATTATATTTTAATCACCTTATCGGCATTTTACGAATGAATCATTTCATTCCTCCAATGCAATAGCAATTTATACTCATTGTATTTTTATTAAATTGAACTACCCTCACCTACCTCTACAAGAGCTTAAGGTGGGGGATTCTCCTGTCTCTGTCCTCACAAAAACAGTTCCTCTCGTTCAACAAAGAGGATACAACAATATAGAGTTCGGTAGTGTCTGTATGCAATGTAAGACGACCCATTCTATCTTCCGACGAAAGGCAAACAAAATAGGTACAACTACTTTATTCTTATATCGAGGATAGAACACTTTGTCATGCATCCAGTTCCTAGACTTGTTATCTGCTCTGGTAATAAGCGTAAAAATCTAGGACAAATTGCTCTTTTTTATCATGCAAATCATTTTGCTAGTTTTTTCTTTTCATTTTCAAACAAGTGTAACCGTTCGATTTGTAAGACTTCTTTCGGTTGATCTACATCGTATAGCTGATAGAAATGATGCGTGCCAATATCCAATCGATTGTTTAATTGATGCCAATGGCTCCAGTGGTGTGCATCTTTCTTTGGAATATAAGGCTGAAGCACCCCAGCTACTTTTTCTTTATACCCTAACCCTCGGCGACCAATCGTAAAAGCCGCGGATTAATGAATAAAGATGCCGAATTTCCGCTTGAGAACGAGATGAAGACTATCTGTATATATCTTACGGTTCCAACGTTTTTCCCGAACAATCATTTGAAACGCAAAGCGCTTCGCCTGATTACATGTTTCGATTGTCTCTGCCAATGCATCTACCATTTCATGCGGTAAATCTACCTTATAGATCCGTTTCGAAAAATATGCTTTCTTCACCTGTTCTCACCTCATTTTATTTGATAAGATCATTATGCACCAAAACAAACATACGTTCTGCAGAAAAGAGACGTTTTCTTTAAAAAGAAAAAACCGAGAAGACCCCCACCAAAATAGTGGGGGTCTTTCTCTTTAACTATAGTCGTATTCTTTCGCGCGATCCGGACGTGAATTTTCAAATTCCGTTTTAAGAAATGGGCGATATGACTGCTCAATTTTTTTCACAAAAGGAAGTTTATTTAGCTTTTGTATCATATGCTCTATTTGTTCCATATCACAATATACAACTGCATATTTCAAACGCTTTGATATGTAATGAATATTACCATATTTCCTTAAAATCTTGGCATGTTTCAATGAATGTAAATAAACAATCATACTTTGTCGTTGCCCGAACATAATCTTCTCCATCTTCTCCTTTTATATACTCATATTCTTGTATCTTATAAACATCAATCAGAAATTTGTGAAATTATAGTACATTGTTAAACGAATTCTGTATACGTTTTCTTCCATATTCTAAAAAACGGGGCACATCACCCCGTTTTTTTACAACCACAACTTCCACCAGAGCCACAACCGCCTCCGCATCCACCTGCATCAAAAAACGGATTTCCAGTAGGAACTTTAATAGCAGATGATACTTCGGAACCAATCGCTACACTGACTTCATCTAATAGTTTTTGCAAAGCATTTTCTGCTTTTTTAAAAGCAGCTATCTTTTCATGCAAATCTACAGAACGTTTTAATTCTCGCATATTTTTCGAAACGAAAGTATAATCAGGATGATATTTTCCAAAGCGTTGCACTTCTTCATATCGCTCTTTCATTGCTGTAAATTGACTAATTAATGTTTGAGCTTCCAAATCTTCCTGTAACGCCTTATAACATTCCCGATAACCCTTTGCTATATCTGAACAGACAATCGCTTTTGCAAGCTGTTCTGCCTCGTCTAATATCATTACGCTTTCAAGCGTCGCTACAATCATGAGAGACACCTCCGAGTATCCATCATAACACATTTAAAACCGAACTACTAATTTGAATATCCCATCTGAATATAAAGTAAAAAGTCCGATTACCGAAAACCATCATCCGTCATAATTTCTTATACGCAAATATGCTCCGCGATATTATATCGTAGCACGTCCCAGCTTCCATTTTCCTCTTTTACATAACTAATGCAAGCATTTTTCAATGGAGTTTTAAATGTAATTTCATCAGGGGAGATTGCATTTAAAATTGCTTTTATCGCATGTGAATGTGCAACGATAATAACGCGCTTACCTGCATGTACTTGTGCAACATCTTGCAATGCAGAAAAGCAACGATTTACAATCTCTCCATCTGTCTCCATACCTTCTACATTTCCCTCTGCAATCAGCTCTCTAACTGTGGAAACGGGTTTCCCTGAAGCTTCGCCAAAATTCCGTTCAACAAACCGCTCATCAAGAAGAATAGAATGTATTCCAACAGCGTTACTAATCATCCGAGCTGTTTCCTGCGCTCTAATTAAGGGACTGCTGATAATCACATCCCATGTGTCCAATTGCAACGCAGCTGCACTTTGACTTGCTTGCTTTTTCCCAACTTCATTAAGTGGAATGTCTTCACGCCCTTGAATAATCTCTTGAAAATTCCAATCAGTTTGTCCATGTCGTACTAAACAAATTTCCGTCATGCTATAACTCCTTTTTTCAATAATCCTTTTCTATTGTAACAAAAGTTTCGCATGACGGACATAGTTTTCCCTTCCAATTACGTTGCATTTTGCTGCTTCATATATTGAAACATGTCAATCATAATAGAAGCAACCGCCAATTGATTTTGAAATTTTGCAACTTTGTCCGGGATTGTCTTTTTATAATACTGTAAAGCAGCTAATTCAAATGCCTCCTTTTCCTCCGGATTACGTGATAATTTTCGATACCAATGGGGTTGTTCACGAATATAACGCCCTAAATCTTCATCAGCTTTTATAAATTCCATAAGCTCTGCCCTCATCCTCTTTCCTCCTAATCTTTTCGAAAGAAAAATGGATTGTTTTCAGAAGTTCTTTGCTCAGGTTGTGTACGATTCCCTTGAAATTGCTGAATAACCTGTTGTACACTCCCAATGGCACTCGTTACATTAGCTAGATGTTGCTGCATTTGCTCTGCATCTAATTTTTTTAAAAAAGAAAGCATTTGTCCCATCAAATCGACGGCTTTTTCATCATTGTTTTCTTGAGCTGGAGAAGAAATCGTTTCTCCATCTGCTTTATACACCTTCCACATTTCATCTTGTTCTCCAAGTAAATACCATTCCTCATAAAATTGTTGCCATGTTTTTTGACCATTTCGAACTTCATGAACCATTTTAGGGTGATGGTTTACAAACTCTTTAAACTGTTGAACAGAAGGATGTAACGGTCCTTTTGTTTTTGTCATAATCCTCACCTCTTCAGATGTATCTACTATATTGTAAGAAAAAAAAGGCGCATGGTTCGCCTATTTTTTAACGATTCATGCACCTTTTCCTATTTTCTAATGAAATTTTGAGTATAAAATTTATCGAAGACTCCAACACCTAGTCCAGTAAATTGTTCATTTAGCAAGTTTTTCCGATGTCCTTCACTATTCAACCAACCTTGTACTGCAGAGATCCCATCAGTATGCTGTGCTGCTATATTTTCACCTGCGAGTTGAAATGCGACTTGACCACGTTGTAATCGATCTCCTAAAGTCCCAAATTCCGGCGAATCATGCGAAAAATAATTATTCTCTTTCATATCCTTGCTATGCCCAAAAGCCACTTCAGCTGTTTGTTGATCCCATGTTAGTAACGGTAGTTGATGACGACTACGAATAATATTCGTCAAATCTAGAATTTGTTGCATATTTCCATGTTCTATTTGTGTCATTTTCTCTGGAGTAATTGGCTGCTCCGCCCCTAACTCTCCAGAATAAACAAGCTGATACGGCCTTTGTCGAAGCAATGTCTCATCATCCATATACCGAATTCCGACAAGTTTATGTGTGAATCGGTCAAAGTATAACTGCGCCCAACCATCTTCTTCTATCGAAACAAGTGGTTGTTCTGCAATTTCAGTATCAGATAATTCAAATTGATAGCTGTTTCTTCCTTTTTTCAAAGAAATTTCATGTGAGAATGGATTTTTTTTATAGACATCTTCATATTTTTCATCCATACGAAATGGAACTACATCCACTTTATTACCAGCAACATAAGCTGTTACAATTTTATGTTCTGCAACACCAAACTGCACATATTGTGATAAATCTTGATTATAAATCCACCATTCGTAACCATACGCAGAAGGTTCGATTCGAGCTGGCTCACCCCATTTTGCTAATAAACTTTCCGAATCCCCTCCTATTAATTGGGAGATTGTCTCTGGAAATCCTTCATTTATCTGTTTCTTTTTCTTAACAATCTTATGTTCCTGCTTAGAATGAGATGGCTGTAATATATATTGCGAAACGAGTAATTTCCCGTATAAATCAATAGCTAAAATAAAAACCGTAATCATTACGATACGTAATAATTTCTTCAAACAATATACCTCCTGGTCAAACATAAAATTGAGATATACACAAATGCCTGTCTTCTCTTTTGTGTGTACCGCACTATTTTCACTATATCATATTTAAATAAAAAAAGCCGTGATTCTCCCTTTTCTCTCAATATGAATTGCGATTTCTTATTATTCATACTATTATAAAATTAAAGGTTTTCAAATAAAGATAAGGAGGTATTCCATGCAATTTACAAATTCAAAACTTATAGGAGCGACCATTGATTTTACACTGCTCACGGAAGTTATGCAAAATCAACGTTTTGTACTTGCTGGACAGTGGGACTATGAGCGAGTTACATATGACTATAAATTTGAAATATTGAAGGATGTATATTATTTACGGATACAAGGCTTTGCGGTAGAAGGGGAAATCGGAGGACGCCATGCACAAGTTAAATTACTTCCACCATTGTTAGGAAAACATTACTATCCACATGGCGTTGAATATGGTGAAAATGAAGTTTTCCCTACAAACGTAATCCAAAAAAGCGAACAACTCTTGCAAAATATTGAAAAAAAGCTAAAGGAATTTGCAGTTATAGAATAGTAAAGAAGGTGTATCCATGTGATACACCTTCTTTATTTTGGTTGCAAATAAGGAGGCACTTTCTGTAGTTGCTCCTCATCTTTTTTACGTTCTTTACGTGCCCATTTAAAAAACACATAGCCAATAATTGTACCATACACTATTTCCTGGACAATTTTCATAATGATACCGCCTGTTTGTTGATCTTGCACAATCGGCATCCAATGTAAAAATTCTGGTCCGGTTATATTTAAATCACTCAATGTTCCTGCAGGTACACAGAGCTCCATCGCTTTCATCCACGCACTCGGATCCGTATACGTAGCAAACAACGATTCACTAGCAAATATGATTAGCGCACAAGCTGGTGTCAATAATACACCGTTCGCAAACATGTAACCAATTTTCTTTATTTCACTTAATGTTTGATACTCCGGTAATGGATTTAGCATAGGCCACCACATCATCATTGCTGTAAAAAATAAAACAGCAAGAAAAATAGGATGAGCAACTTGATTTTGCTTTACAGCATCAAAAACAACAGGCAAATGATAAATAGAAAATAATCCATTAAATACAAACAGAGCAATAAGCGGTTTTGTAAACATAATCAATATCACTTGGATAAAACGGAAAGAGGTAATATATGTGTATAACCAAACTGGAATCCCTAATAACAATAATGGTGGTACAGCGATGTACATCACTGCCATTTCAAACATATGTGCACTAAATACAATATGTCCAAGTAAATCAATAGGCCCACCTTTTACAAGATACAACAGGATAATCCCAGTCGTAAAATAAAACATTTGCTTTTTATTTACCTTTTCTGCATTATCGAACCGATTTCTATACGGCCCGATAATAAGAAAGTAACAGATAAGGATAGACACCATAAAAAGTAAAAAGATCGGGCTCCATAAAGCTTGAAAACCAAATATCCATAAGTTGCCCATTTTACACCCACCCTTTCAATATGAACTCCTTACCCTCATAGGAAAAAGGGAGCGAAGATAACTTCAAGCTCCCTATCCTTTACTTTTTAAACCCAAACAATTGTCATAAAAGCTAAAATGGTTAACAACCCTATCAATAATCCAGAATATAAGAAAAAGGTTGCTGCTTCATGTCCCTTATGACTCATATGCATGAAATAATACAATTGAAATATTACTTGAACAACAGCTAATAGTAAAATAAATGGTACAGAGAAAAGAGGACTAAATGTTTTCGGATAAGCGACTGCCACAAAAGCTACAATCGTTAAGAAAATCATTAGACCAAATGTAATCACTTGATGTCTCATTTCCTCAGCACTTTTTTTTCTACGATAAACAAGATCTACTTTTGAGTTACTTGTATTTGTTTGCTTTATCGCCATTGTTTATCCCACCATTCCCATCAAGTATACTACAGTGAAAATAAACACCCAAACTACATCAATAAAGTGCCAGTAAATAGATGCAACGTAAAACTTTGGAGCATTATATAAATTCAGCCCGCGCTTCGCATTCCGAAAAACTAATGTTAAGATCCATAATAATCCGAACAATACGTGTAATCCATGAGTTCCAACAAGCGCATAAAACGCTGAACCAAATGCACTACTTCTCATCGTATGTTTGAATTCGTGTGTATAATGATAAAATTCATAAATCTCAAACCCTAAAAACCCTAATCCTAATAGTACTGTAACAAGTAACCAAAGCTGCATTTGCTTAAAGTTAAAGTTCTTCATATGATACATCGCATACACGCTTGTTAAACTACTTGTTAACAAAAGCATCGTCATAATAAAGACAAGTGGCATTTGAAACATTTCTTGAGAAGTGGGGCCACCGTTTGTAGAATTTTTCAACGCTAAATATGTGCCAAATAAGGAAGCGAACAATACAGTTTCGCCTCCAAGAAATAGCCAAAATCCAACAAACTTATTTTTCCCCTCAAGGGTTGCTTTTTCAGGCTCTGCTGGAAACGTTTCATTTGTTAATTTTTCCTCTACATGCATTACGCTGTGCCCCCCTTATCATCTAAATCTTCTTTATGAATATGATAACCATGATCATCAATTACTGAACGTAAGAACATTGCACCAAATGTAATGATAAGTCCAATAATTGCAACCAATAACCAAAACTTATCTTTCCCACCTTGCATGTACATCGCACCAAATGCTGCTATAAATAATCCAAGAGATATAACAAATGGTGAAAATGAAGGGTTTGGCATATGAATATCACTAACAGGCTCTGCTGGTGTTATTTCTTTATTCCCTTCACGTTTTTCAATCCAGAACGGATCTAATCCGCGAACGAATGGTAATTGTTTAAAATTGTATTCTGGTGTAGGTGCAGGCATTGTCCATTCTAATGTACGAGCATCCCACGGATCGCGGCCAGCTTTCTCTTTAGACAACGATGTTTTCACAACATTAAATAGTAGAACGATCGTTCCTAGCCCCATAAATACAGCACCAATCGAACTAATTAAGTTCCCCGTTTCTAATCCTTGGCCTGGTAAATACGTAAAGTAGCGACGTGGCATACCAATTAAACCAAGGAAATGCTGGATAAAGAATGTTAAATGGAAGCCGATAAAGAACAACCAAAATGTTATTTTCCCCAAGGTTTCATTTAATACTTTGTTAAACATAAGTGGCCAATAATAATGTGCACCTGCTAATAGTCCAAATACAACTCCACCAACGATTACGTAGTGAAAATGCGCTACAACGAAATAGTTATCATGGAATTGATAGTCAGCTGGAGCCGAGGCAAGCATGACCCCTGTTACACCACCCATTACAAATGATGGAATAAAAGCAACAGCCCACATCATTGGCGTTGTAAACCTGATACTTCCACCCCACATTGTAAAGAGCCAGTTAAATATTTTAATACCAGTCGGAACTGCAATTGCCATTGTTGCAACTGAGAAAATAGCGTTCGCAACAGGTCCAAGACCAACTGTAAACATATGATGCGCCCATACCATAAATCCTAAAAATCCAATTAACACCGTTGCAAATACCATAGATGAGTAACCAAATAGTCGTTTTTTAGAGAATGTAGCGAAAATTTCTGAGAATATTCCGAAAGCTGGAAGGATAAGAATATACACTTCTGGGTGACCGAAGATCCAGAATAAATGTTCCCATATAATCGTGTTCCCCCCTAAAGCTGGGTTAAAGAAACTTGTGCCAAATAAGCGATCTAACATAAGTAGTGCCAATCCCACTGTTAATGGTGGGAAAGCAAATAAAATAAGTGAAGAAGTTACAAATGTTGTCCATGTAAACATTGGCATACGCATATATGTCATTCCAGGTGCACGCATATTAATAATTGTGACAAGGAAGTTAATACCACCAATCAGTGTACCTATACCTGATATTTGTAACCCTAGTACATAAAAATCAACACCATGTCCTTTAGAAGCAAGAGATAACGATGCATAAGATGTCCACCCTGCATCAGGTGCCCCTCCTAAAAACCAACTTAAGTTTAAAAATACTCCACCGAAGAAAAATAACCAAAATCCAAGTGAATTTAAAAATGGAAACGCCACATCCCGTGCCCCAATTTGAAGTGGTACAGCGGCGTTCATAAATGCAAACACGAGCGGCATAGCTGCGAGGAAAATCATTGTTGTACCGTGCATCGTTAATACTTGGTTATAAGCATCCCCAACAAGAAAAGCATTGTTTGGAATCGCTAATTGAAGACGGATAAATAATGCCTCTATTCCGCCAATGATAAAAAACAATCCACCTGCAATTAAATAGAGAATGGCAATTTTTTTATGGTCTACTGTCGTCAAATAATCCCATATAACAGCACCCATCCCCTGTTTTTTTGCTACAGAACTCACGTTTTCAACCTCCCCTTCGCAAATAATCCCTCTTTACTTCTCAACTTTTAACGTTTTCAAATATGCATTTAATGCATCTACTTGACCGTCCGTTAAGTTGCCATATTTACCAGTCATTTTATTTCCTGGCTTCATATTTTCAGGATCCTTTAACCATTTTTTTACGTTTTCTTCATTATTTTCAGCAATGCCGGCAACCATATCGCGATCAGCAAAGTTTGCTAGGTTTGGTGCGATACGTGCAGAAGGTGGTCTACTATCATTTGATCCAGTTGCATGACAACCAATACAGCTTTTGTTGAATATTTCTTGACCTTCTTGTTCTTTTGGAGAAGAAACTTCCTTCTTACCATCAAGTTTCTTCATATCAGCAATCCAATCTTTGTACTCGCTTTCATCAAGAGCCTTTACTTTAAATTGCATTAAAGAATGTGATGGGCCACAAAATTCTGTACAAAAACCATTATAAGTTCCTGATTTATCTGCCTTTAACCACATTTTATTGACATTATCCGTATTCGTATCCATTTTCCCAGCTAAAGATGGGACCCAAAACGAATGTTTAATGTCAGCACCTTTCAAATTCAAATATACTTTTTTACCTGTGGGGATAACTAGGTCTTGCGAAGTTACTATCTTTTCTGATTTATAAGAAAATTCCCACCAATAAAGATTCGCTGTTACATCAACAACGATTGTGTCTTTATCAATATTCTTTTTCTCCATCGCACTTACATCAGCAAGTTTGAATGTATATGTAACAGTTGGAACAGCCAATATCAGCAAAAGAATAATCGGAATGACTGTCCATATAATTTCTAGTTTGTGATTTCCTTCAACTTGCTTTGGGATATAATCTTCTTGACCCTTCTTTTGTCGGAAACGCACAATTACATACAAGAAAATAATAGTAACTACAAGTACGACACCTACCATAATTGCACTTGCTAACAAGAGTAAATCATATTGCATTTTTGCTACTTCACCTTGCGGAATTAAAGTAGATTGAAAGGCTTTACCGCATCCCCCTAACAGTAAAGCCAGCAGTGAAACGAATGAAAGCAGTCGCCACTGTTTCTTCATACAAACAACCCCCACTTTCTTTGTGAATTAGATTGTACTTTATTTATAGTAAGTAAAGTAAATCTCAACGTAAAGAAATCCCCTCATGTCGTTGTCTTAGAAGAATGTAACTACAATCATTGACACAAATAAGATTGTCAAGTAATTCAAGGAGTAGACAAACATTTGTACGGACCATTTTATGTCATCCTTCTTACGGAATCCATAGAATCCTAATACGATCCATCCAATGTTAAGCAATGTTGCAATTACCATAAATGTTACTCCCAGTCCACTCATATAAAATGGTAATGGTAATAAACATACTGTCCAAATCATGATTTGACGTTTTGTAATATCAAATCCATGTACAACAGGAAGCATGGGAATACCTGCATTTCGATATTCATCAACACGTTTCATCGCTAACGCGAGGAAATGTGGGATTTGCCAAATAAACATAATTAAAAATAGCATCCAAGCAATTGGATGATCTAAACTAGGATCAACTGCTGCCCAACCAATTAAAGGTGGAACTGCTCCAGATACACTACCTACTACTGTATTAAGTGTATATGCTCGTTTTGTCCATAATGAATACAAAACAACGTATGTGAAAGCACCGATGAAACCTATAATTGCTGCCATTGGTGTTGTAAATAACAAGAATACAAAACCAAGAAGCAATAAAGTCATACCTAATGTTAACGCAAAACCAGGTTTATATTTTCCTGTTACTGTCGGACGATTTTTTGTCCGTTCCATTAAGTGATCGATATCCCGATCAATATAGTTATTCAAGCTACATGATCCTGCCATAATTAAAGCCGAGCCGACAATTGTAAAGAACATTTTATCCAAATGGTTAACAGCATTTAATCCATTAAAATGTAAAGCCAACCAAAATCCTGTAAATACCGTAAGTGTATTCGAGTTTACAATCCCCATCTTAACGAGCGCTAATAAATCTTGTACACGTGTTGTTTCCGGCACATTTGTTATAGCTGACTCATCATGCAGCTCACTTGTTGCATGGTTCATCATTTCAACCCCCTCTTAAAACTTTCATCCTTCTTTCGCGTCTTTACTTTACAAAAGTATTACGCTTCTATATAGCAATATTATTACAGTAGAAATGTTGTTTTCTCACTCTACTACTAATCTACGCTCATACTCGAGTATATTAAATCATATTTCCCTAACAATTTGTGAAGAAAACGTGAACTTTTTGTGTCGGATAACAAAAAAGTTTCTCCCATTACTTCCTAATCATAACATGAGGTTACCTTCTATAATAAACTATTTTGTCATATTTAGCATATATTCTTCCCATTTCTTTTTATAACAGAAATGATTTCTCCTAAAATATGTAATTAAAATCCCGTTTTTTTCTTATTCCAAACTCTTTATCCCCTCTCTCCATTTCTTTGCTATTTTATTATTTTTTATATATCATAGGACTGTAGCGCGTTTTGTTCTATAAAATTGATGGAATGAAAATATTTCGCAATAACTTCATAACAGAAAGATGGTGAAACAGATTGCAACGCTTTATTAAATGGTTAGCAGTCATTACAAGCCTCGACTTACTAGGGGTTTTATTAGGAGGGGCTTTAGTTACAAAAACAGGTTCAGGTCAAGGATGCGGTAAATCCTGGCCACTTTGTAATGGTGAACTCGTTCCCTCTAATCTATCAATGGAAACGATTATTGAACTAAGTCACCGCTTAACATCCGGATCGGCAGGGATTCTCGTTACACTTCTTTGTATCCTATCCTGGAAATATTATAAACATGTACGTGAAACAAAAACGCTAGCTGTTTTATCTTTCGTATTTTTAGTGGCACAAGCACTCATGGGAGCTGCCGCAGTTGTTTGGGGACAAGTACCTGCTGTATTAGCTATTCATTTTGGTATTTCTTTAATTTCGTTTGCTTCTGTCATTTTACTAACGTGCCTTATTTTTGAAATCGACAAAAAATTCGATGCACGTTCTCTCATCATGGACAAAAAAATGAAATTTCATATTTACGGTGTAACAATTTACAGTTATATTGTCGTCTATACAGGAGCTTTAGTACGTCACGAGCGTGCAAGTTTAGCTTGTCCAGACTTTCCACTTTGTAGTAAAAACAGACCATGGCCTACTCAATTGCATGAATGGGTTCAAATGGGACACAGGGTTGCCGCAATATTAATATTTGCTTGGATCCTATACGCAATGATTGTTGCTATTCGTCACTATAAACAGCACCAGGTTGTATATTGGGGATGGATTATCTCATTTATTCTCGTTACACTTCAAGCAGTTGTTGGTATTTTAGTCGTTTATACTAATGCAAGTTTATCAATGGCATTGTTACATTCACTCTTTATTTCTTGTCTCTTTGCTGTATTATGCTATTTAGTCATGTTAGGTACACGAAGCACAGCAAATGCAAAAGAGGCACACCCATCAACTACAACGCAAAATAAACAATCGTTTTAATAACTTGCCACTGTGGCAAGTTATTATTTTTATATAAAGAAAAGAGCTGCCTTCAAGCAACTCTTTTCTTTATTATTATTGTTCTAGTTCAATAAGTAAATCGCCTGTTTGAATCGCATCTCCATCTTTTACATATACTTTCTTCACTTTTCCATTGAATGGCGCCTGAACCGTCGTTTCCATCTTCATCGCTTCTGTAATTGCCATGGAATCGCCTTTTTTCACTTCATCACCTTCATTTACAACAACTTTAATGACCGTTCCCGGCATTGTTGCACTAATATGATTTGGATTCTCACGATTCCCTTTCACACGCTGCGCGACTGTTGATTTAACACCTTCATCTTTCACAACAATTTCACGCGGTTGCCCGTTAAATTCAAAGTAAAGTACACGTGTCCCATCTGGTTGTGGTTCACCAATTGATACTAATTTAACCATTAATGTTTTACCACGTTCAATTTCCACACCAATTTCTTCACCAAGCCTCATACCATAGAAGAATGTTGGCGTATCGAGTACAGACACGTTTCCATAAAGCCCAGCGACTTTTTCATAATCCATAAATACTTTTGGATATAATGCATATGCAACAACATCAAAAATCGTTACTTCACGTCCAAGTTTATGGAACAACTCTTCTTTTAAAGCATCGAAGTCCACTGGTTCTAACAATTCCCCTGGTCTTACTGTTAATGGCTCTTTCCCTTTTAAAATGATTTTTTGTAATTCTTTCGGGAAGCCACCATATGGTTGTCCAAGATCTCCAGAGAACATTTCCACAACAGAACCTGGGAAATCTAAAGAATGTCCACGCTCAAAAATGTCTTGTTCTGTAAGGTGATTTTGTACCATAAATAGCGCCATGTCGCCAACAACTTTTGATGATGGTGTTACTTTTACAATATCACCAAACATATCATTTACACGGCGATACATCACTTTCACTTCATCAAATCGGTCTCCTAAACCAACTGCTTTCGCTTGTTGTTGAAGGTTACTATATTGGCCACCTGGCATTTCATGCATATATACCTCTGTATGAGGTGCATTCATACCACTTTCAAATGGTGCATAATATTTACGAACATCCTCCCAGTAATGTGAAAGTTTTTCTAATGAATTCACATTAACATCTGGTTGTCTTTCATTTCCACCTAGCGCATAATATAACGTATTTGCACTTGGTTGTGATGTTAGACCTGCCATTGAGCTTACAGCTACATCGACAATATCAACACCTGCTTCAATTGCTTTCGTATACGTTAAAACACCATTTCCACTTGTATCATGCGTATGAAGGTGAATCGGAATCGATACCGTTTCTTTTAAAGCAGAAACTAAATCATAGGCTGCATTTGGTTTTAATAATCCAGCCATATCTTTAATACCTAGAATATGTGCTCCTGACGCTTCCAATTCTTTCGCTAAGTTTTTATAATAATTTAAGTCATATTTACTGCGCATTGGGTCATGGATATCCCCTGTATAACACATTGTTGCCTCTGCAATTTTGCCACTCTCTCTTACAGCATCAATTGCAACTCTCATACCTTCCACCCAGTTTAAGCTATCAAAAATACGGAATACATCGATACCAGCTTGCGCTGAACATTCTACAAATTTTTGAATTAAATTATCTGGATAGTTTTTATAACCAACCGCATTTGATGAACGAAGAAGCATTTGGAATAAAACATTTGGCATTCTTTCACGAAGTTCTAATAATCGTTCCCATGGATCTTCTTTTAAGAAACGATACGCAACATCAAACGTTGCACCGCCCCACATTTCCGCTGAGAATAAATTCGGTAACATTCTAGCTGTCGGTTCAGCAATTTGGTTTAAATCTTTTGTACGAATCCGTGTTGCAAGTAATGATTGGTGTGCATCTCGGAATGTTGTATCTGTTAAAAGTACACGTTTTTGATCTTGCACCCATTTTACTAATCCATCCGCTCCGCGTTCGTCTAAAATTTGTTTTGTTCCATCTTGAATCGATTCATAATGTTTTACATTTGGTATACGTGCATCTGGGAAAATTGGCTTCTCTTTCTTCCCTACTCCTGGGAAACCATTTACTGTTACCGTACCAACATAACTTAACATCTTTGTTCCACGATCTTTACGTTTTGGAAACACGAACAGTTCAGGTGATGCATCAATAAATGACGTATCATATTCCCCTGACAAGAAGTTTTTATGTTTTACTACATTCTCTAAGAATGGAATGTTTGTTTTAATCCCACGAATACGAAACTCTTTTAAGTTGCGCTCCATTTTCGCAGCTGCTTGTTCAAATGTAAGCGCCCAAGTTGTTACTTTTACAAGTAATGAATCATAGTACGGTGTAATAACAGCCCCTTGGAAACTGTTACCTGTGTCAAGACGAACGCCAAAACCACCACCAGAACGATACGCCATAATTTTCCCTGTATCAGGCATAAAATTATTAAGCGGATCTTCTGTTGTTACACGAGATTGAATCGCATAACCATGCACAATAACGTCTTCTTGTTTTGGTATACTTACGATTGGGCTATGTAAAGCGTGTCCATCTGCAATTAAAATTTGTGACTGAACAATATCAATGCCTGTAATCATCTCTGTAATTGTATGTTCTACTTGAACACGTGGATTTACTTCAATGAAATAAAAGTCATCGCCTTTTACAAGGAACTCAACCGTACCAGCATTTAAATAATTTACATTTTTCGTTAACTGTACCGCTGCTTCACAAATACGATGACGAAGATCATCTGAAAGTGACACGCTTGGCGCAATTTCAACTACTTTTTGATGACGACGTTGTACAGAGCAATCACGCTCATATAAATGCACAACATTTCCTTCTTCATCTGCTAATATTTGAACTTCTATATGTTTAGGTTTTTCAACGAATTTTTCAACATACACTTCATCATTACCAAAAGCTGCTTTCGCTTCTGATTTTGCACGATCATAAGATTCTTTTAATTCATCACCGCTACGTACAATACGCATACCGCGGCCACCACCACCAAGTGATGCTTTAATAATTATCGGGTAATCATACTTCTTAGCAAACTCTTCAACTTCTTCTAGTGAATTAATAGGTCCATCGCTGCCCGGAATAACTGGAATATTTGCTAATTGCGCTTGTGTTCTTGCTTTTACTTTATCTCCAAACATATCTAAATGTTTGCTCTTTGGTCCGATAAAGATAATTCCTTCTTCTTCACAACGTCTAGCAAATTGGATATTTTCTGACAAGAAACCATATCCAGGGTGAATTGCATCCACGTGATTGCTTTTTGCAATCTCAATAATACCTTCAATATCAAGGTAAGCATCGATTGGTTTTTTGCCTTCTCCCACTAAATAAGATTCATCCGCTTTATAGCGATGGTAAGAACCGCTATCCTCTTTTGAATAAATTGCAACTGTATTTAATCCAAGTTCTGAACAAGCTCGGAATACACGAATTGCAATTTCTCCACGGTTAGCTACTAAAACTTTTTGAATACGTTGCAGCTTTGTCATGATTTTCCCCCTCTACTTTCCTACCACTTTAGAGATTAAATAGGTACACGCTCTAAAAGCGTGAAGTTCTTCACTTTCTTTTCTAAACTATACTCGGAAAGCTTCACCTTATTTTTATACATCATACCTTATTTTTTAACAAATGATAAGTTTTCTGATCAATTTGTTTCACAAAAATAGTATAGCACAACTCTTCTTTTTCTGACAGTTTTATTGTATAACACATTAAAATATTTATGACACACTATTGTTATTTAAACCAAACAAAGTATAACTTATTAAAAAACAACATAATAAAAAGGTTTTGTGTCATCAAACACAAAACCTTTTTATTTCACAACAACAAGATGTGGCTCACCTTGTTGTTTTTTCTCATATATTTCTTTTTGTTGCTTCTCTTGTCGTTTCACATAACTCCCTAAGTTCAACAATATACCCATTGCAAATAGATTCGCCATTAAAGAACTACCACCATAACTGACAAACGGCAAAGGCACACCAGTAAGAGGCATTAGCCCAGACATACCACCAATGTTAACAAACGTTTGCACCCCAAACAGGCTAGCAATACCTATAGCAATTAAACTTCCAAATGGATCCTTACACTTTTGAGCAATTCGCAATGCACGAATAATAATAAGTAACAAACTAATTAAAACAATCGCTACACCGACAAAACCAAGTTCCTCAGATATGATCGCCATAATAAAGTCTGTATGCGGCTCAGGTAAATACCCAAATTTTTGTATACTATTACTAAGTCCTCTACCATTCAGTCCACCTGAAGCAATTCCAATAAAGGAATTCACCAGCTGAAATCCATCACCCTGTGGATCATCAAATGGATTTAAAAACACCGCAAAACGTGCTTTTTGATAAGGTTTCAATGCATAATTACCAACTAAGTATAAAAGCGGAATCCATACAATTGTGCTTAATGCAAGACGCTTTATCCACTTGTTAATCGGAATCCCTGAACAAAGAAACATAATTCCGACAATACCTATGATTAACAAAACTGTTCCTAAATCATTTTGTTTACGAATTAAAAACAATATTAATCCTATAAACATAATCGTACCTGCTGATCCCTTCCAAACTGAAGTATCAGTTTCTTGCCTTCTCGCAAAGAAACGCGCGAGTACAATAATGATAGCAATTTTAACAAATTCAGCGGGCTGTATACCAAGCACCCATGCTTGCGCACCATTTACTTTCTTTCCAATCAATAATGCTAACGCTAGCAATCCAATACTACCTGTCATCATTAATAACAAAACAATTCGTTTTCTCCAAACGTGGTACGGAATAGCAACGATAATTCCTAACCCTACGGTTCCAATAGCTAGAGCTAATAATTGCTTATTAAAAAAGAAATCGGCCGGTTTTTCATGCCTTGTAATTGCTACAATAGAGCTAGAACTGTATACCATTATAACTCCCAGTACACATAAAATAACAAGAGGAAGCAATAATGAATAATCCATTGACTTCCATACTTTTTTCATTCAATATCCTCTTTCTGTTTTCAGTTTAATTGTTGTATTCCATATGTATTGGAATTCTTCCTGCTTTATTATACAAATAAAAAGCTCAAACTTAGTCAGTTTGAGCCCCCTTATTTGAACCCTTTATTATTGTTTGTTTGTAAATGCTTCATGAAGTGCTGATAATTCCCGTTCGAGCTCTCCTAACATTTCTTTCCCTTGCTCTTCTGTAATAAGACCAAGACGAACCGCAAAGTCAACTTCACGGGATAGTCCAAACATTTGCGTGTCCAACACTTCTTCATATAATGGACATTGCGGCATCGTAAGGTGGTCCATTTGCACCTTAATAAGTCTTAAAATCTTCTCCGCATCCGCTTTTAGAAGGGCAAGTGCCTTTTCCTGATGATTTGCTACTGTCTCAGACGCCAAATTGATTCCCTCCGTTTCCGTCCTACTCTTCTATCCTATCTATTAATATTAGCGATAGTTTTAATAAATTGCAATAGAAACATTTTTTGTGACAATCGTGTCTAATGCTATTATACTGAAAAGTGGGAGCATAATACAAATGGGGGAACAACAATGAGTGAAATTTTATTTATAAATGGAAAAGTACGCTTTCCGATCACACTTGACCCAAGCGTTTGGATTTTTGATGATCGAAAAGTAGATTTAACAACTTACTTCACCGAAACGAAAGAAGAAAAATCAGAATTAGAAGACTATCTCAAGCACACTTCCGAACATTGGGATCGTGAAATCCGTGATGGTGCCGCTTTTCCACCTATTCAAAAAAGCGTAAAAAAATTTAAAAAGGAACAGCTTATTACAGGAACGTTTGGCATACCACTTCATCCCTTTTTCAAAAATGCTGAAATTACAGCTGAAGCAACACATGTTGAAATCCACACATTGCATGATTCAATCACACTTTCATTAGAAGAAGCAAACAATGTTATTCTTGGATTTTCAAAAGATGGAAAACCATTACGAGAAGATGGACCTGTCCACCTTTACTTTGGTGACGGCTCTAATATAAACAATCCAATTCGAAATATCCGTAAGTTTACAATTATTTAAAAAAGGAGTAGGCAAAAGCCACTCCTTTTTTTCCACTCTTTGCGGTCAGAAGTATTCCCACCTCAAAATTTAACAACAGCAAAACAGTTAGACTTCGGTTGATGAAATCCCTCACTGATTAAAGTTTCACTTTATAATAAGTCCGCTGCTAGTTGTGCTAAATTAGAACGCTCTCCTTTTACAAACTTTACATGTCCGCTAATTTTTTGTTCTTTAAATTTCTCTACAACATACGTTAAACCATTATTATATTCATCTAAGTAAGGATGATCAATTTGTTGTGGATCTCCCATTAATACAATTTTACTTTTTTCTCCAACCCTTGTTAATATTGTTTTCACTTCATGTTTCGTTAAATTTTGCGCCTCATCAATAATAATAAATTGATCTGGAATACTTCGTCCTCGTATATAAGTAAGCGCCTCTACTTCAATTGAACCCATACCCGCTAAAATCGCATCTAATTCGCCTGGTTTTTTTGTATTAAATAAATACTCTAGATTATCGAAAATTGGTTGCATCCACGGTCTTAACTTTTCTTCTTTTTCTCCTGGTAAATATCCGATATCCTTACCAACTGGAACAATCGGCCGAGCAACAAGGAGTTTTTTGTACAATCCTAAATCCTCCGTTTGCATAAGACCAGCAGCTAACGCGAGTAATGTTTTACCAGTTCCTGCTTTCCCTGTTAACGTTACGAGTGGAATATCTTCACGAAGCAACAATTCTAATCCCATAATTTGCTGCACATTCCGTGGACGTATTCCCCAAACTTGCTCATTATGAAAAATAAGTTTCTTCACTTTTTTCCCTGAATAATCAACAATTCCAAGTGCAGAGCTAGAACCACCTAATGCATCTTTCATCACGATAAATTGATTTGGATAAAATGGATGATTTGCAATTTCCGATAAAGGAAATTCTCCTTTTTCATAAAAATAATTGAGCTGTTCTTTTGATATGTAACCTTCTAAAAAACCTGAATATATATTTTCTACTTCAATTACACGATCACTTAAATAATCTTCAGCTTGTAAACCAAGAGCATCTGCTTTTACTCTCACAAGTACATCTTTACTTACTAAAATGACAGACTTTCCATTCTCTTTCTCTTGCTCTTCTAAGAATAAATTTTTCGCAACAGCTAAAATACGATTATCGTTTGTTTTTTCAACAAAAATATCTTGCAGTTGAACAAATGAGCGATGGTTTAATTCAATACGAAATGTCCCTCCATTTTCAAGGGGTATACTCTCATGCAGTTTTCCTAATTCGCGAAATTTATCTATCAATTTAGATACATAACGAGCATTTCGTCCGACTTCATCCATGTAGCGTTTTTTCGAATCAACCTCTTCTAATACAACTGCTGGAATCACTACCTCATTTGTTTCAAAAGAAAAAATAGATAAAGGATCCTGCAAAAGTACATTCGTATCTAACACATAAATTTTATCCAACCTGTTACCCCCTGACTCCACTTTTAAATTTGTAGAACAAGGGTTTCATCCATAATCATGATATGGACGAACCATTGTTATAATTATATGTAATGTATTAACGAGGCAGAATCGAAATTCATATAAATTAAAACTTTTTTTAATCATTTTTCTCATTCATAACTAGGTATCGTATTCATTCGTCAAAATTTATATTCTAACATGCAGCAAAGATTCCTTATTCACTCAGGTTAAAATAGCAGAAAAGGATGAACAACCATAGTGTTCATCCACTTTTCTACAATTCTTTCATCGCCGTTAACACTTGATTATCAAGTGTTTCAGCAGCACGAGGATCATATGTTTTTTCATATGTTGGTTCCGAAGCAAGCTTTGCTCCATAAAACATAACATCACGTACTTCTTGAACAGATACTTCTACTACAGTTAATTTGAGTGGACTGCCATCCAATCTCTCCTTTAAAATCTTTGCTTCACCGCTAATGGAAAATACAGATTCATTTGCCATTACAGTGAGTACAATCCCTGCATGATGGCGCAAATTTTCCGCAATACGAGAGCGTTGATCAATCGCAAATCGAATACTTGTCTCATTTATTGCATATACCCATGAAATAGCACTTACATTCGGAACAGCCTTTTCAAAATCAATTGTTGCAATTGTTATAATACGTCCTTCACGTAAAGATTGAACTAAAGAATCTGTCAATGTAGGTTCTACTACATTTGCCATATTTCCACCTCCAAAATTTTATTTATCTTAATGATAACTTATTTTTCGAATTGCGAAAATATTATTTTTTCCCCCTATAGTTCAAAAATATCAAATTTACATGATATACTTATATCGATAGAATTTGTATTGAGGTGACGAAATGAGAGTCAAATGCATGCTTTGTGATAAAAAAGAAGAGTTAGATGACGAAAATCCTATGGCCAAAAGGCTTCGTAACCGTCCTATTCATACATATATGTGCATGGAATGCACAGAACGTATTGCAGAACGTACAATGGAACGCCATGCAACTGGAAATTTCCACTTATATCGTGATAAAACAATAGAAGATGAGTGGTAAACTGTCAAATAAGTCCTTAATCATTCAGATGAGGGCTTATTTATATTTCTCCGGCTCTCGTTTCATTTGATCTAAGAAACAATCTATAAGCTCTATCGGAAATCTTGTAGAATATTTTTCTCCTTCTTGTTCATATGTAACCAAATACATATCTTCTTTTTTTTCCACCGTTATATCTCTTAATTGATGATCTTCATGTAACATGTGATGAAACAGTAAATATGTTTCTTGCGCAGCTGCATCATGCGGGCGTGCTTCCGCGACAGTTTTAATTGTTAGCCAATTATATAACGCATCTTGTACAGAACGCATGAAACATCCCCCCTTTAACCCAATCTTTGTTGCTTTGCTTGGCGTAAGCGTAATCTATAAATACCGAATACAATCGCTGTCACAACAAGTCCTTCTCCTACTGGTAAAAACACTCCCAAAAAAGTTAAAACTGTACATCCAATTGCTAAGGATACATAAATCACAATGTTTTTTAGTAACGGTAACTTCCTAGCAAATCCTAATTTATATACGAGTGCACTTAGTATAATCATTGTACCGTAAAGCTGCCACATCCCTACTTCTGGATTCACATCTACATTGTATAACTTTGCAAAAAATGACATTCTCTCTAGCATTATACTTCTCCCCTTCATCTAGCAAAGATGAATATAAATCCCCCTATCTAAAATAAAGATAGAAAATAATCCATATCGGCCAAATTCATTCAACTAACTAGCAGCGCCTTACTTCTTAATTTTTAAATTCTATGTTGTCTACTATAAGATTACCTTGTAGAAAAAATACTGTCTAGACAAAAGATTAAATTTTCGAAAAATAAATAAATTAAAAAAGCTGCCTTTTTAATGAAAAGGCAGCTTTATCTTTTACGCTTCTACAGATTTCTTTTTCTTAGCAGCTCTTTCGCGCTCGCTCTTATCAAGAATCTTTTTGCGAAGACGGATTGATTCTGGTGTTACTTCACAGTACTCATCGTCATTTAAGTATTCTAATGACTCTTCTAATGTCATGATACGAGGTTTTTTCATTGTTGACGTTTGGTCTTTTGTTGCAGAACGAATGTTAGTTTGTTGTTTCATTTTTACAACGTTAACTGTTAAATCATTCTCACGTGTATGCTCCCCAACAATCATACCTGCATATACTTCTGTACCTGGTTCAACAAAGATTACACCACGATCTTCAACTTGCATAATACCGTATTGTGATGCTTTTCCTGTTTCAAGTGAAACTAGAACACCTTGGCGACGTCCACCAACTTGTCCAGCATGTACTGGCTGATAGCTATCGAATGTATGGTTTAAAATACCGTAACCACGTGTTAAAGTTAAGAACTCTGTTGTATAACCAATTAGGCCACGTGCTGGAACCATAAACGTAAGACGAACTTGACCGTTTCCGTTATTCACCATATCTAACATTTCACCTTTACGTGCACCCATTGACTCCATAATAGAACCAGTATACTCTTCTGGCACGTCAATTTGTACACGCTCTACAGGCTCACATCTTACACCATCAACATCTTTAATAATTACTTCTGGTTTAGATACTTGTAATTCATATCCTTCACGACGCATGTTCTCAATTAAGATTGATAAGTGTAACTCTCCACGTCCAGATACAATCCATGCATCAGGAGAATCTGTGTTATCTACACGTAAGCTTACATCTGTTTCTAGCTGTGCACGAAGACGCTCTTCAATTTTACGAGATGTAATATATTTACCTTCACGACCTGCAAATGGACTGTTATTTACAAGGAATGTCATTTGTAATGTTGGCTCATCGATACGTAGTAATGGTAATGCCTCTTGATGCTCAACTGGACATACTGTTTCACCAACGTTGATGTCTTCCATACCTGAAACAGCTACTAAGTCTCCAGCTTTTGCTTCTTCAATTTCTTGGCGTTTTAATCCAATGTAACCAAATAATTTAGTTACACGGAATTGTTTTACACTTCCGTCAACCTTCATTAATGCTACTTGTTGTCCTACTTTCATTGTACCGCGGAATACACGGCCAACCCCAATACGGCCAACATAGTCATTGTAATCAAGAAGTGCTACTTGGAATTGAAGTGGCTCTTCGCTATTATCAATTGGTGCTGGAATATGTTCAATGATTGTGTCAAATAATGATTTCATATTCTCTTCTTGATTTGCTGGATTTGAATCTAAGCTTGCTGTTCCATTCATTGCTGACGCGAATACAACAGGGAACTCTAATTGATCTTCGTTTGCACCAAGCTCAATGAATAAGTCAATTACTTCGTCAACCACTTCATCAGGACGAGCAAAGTCACGGTCAATTTTGTTTACAACCACGATCGGAGTTAAGTTTTGTTCTAATGCTTTCTTTAAAACAAATCGTGTTTGAGGCATACAACCTTCGTATGCATCAACAACAAGTAAAACACCATCAACCATTTTCATAATACGCTCTACTTCACCACCGAAGTCAGCGTGTCCAGGTGTATCTAAAATGTTAATTCGTTTATCTTCATAGTGAATCGCTGTATTTTTCGCTAAAATGGTAATACCGCGTTCTCTTTCTAAATCATTTGAATCCATTGCACGCTCTTCTACGTGCTCATTTGCACGGAACGTCCCCGCTTGACGTAATAATTGGTCAACAAGTGTTGTTTTACCATGGTCAACGTGGGCGATAATTGCTATATTGCGTAAATCTTGTCGTTTTTTCAACATGTCCAACTCCTAGTGTCTTTTTAATCCTTCTCTATTATAAGAGCGAAGGTGATACAATGGCAATCAAAATAAAATCAAGAATGAAAATATAGTTGTATTCTTACTTTTGTGAAAGTAAAATGAAATTGGAGGGTGAAGATATGGAACACATTCAATATCGCTTTTTATTAACGGCTATTATCGGTGTTATTTTCTTAATTGGCATTGGAATTATGATTGCTGAAAATAGTCCCATCGGTATTATTATTTGCATTATTGGCACATTTGTTACAGTTGGATATGGATTTATAACAAAACGCAAAATGCGCAAATCACAGTAACAGTAAAAAGTAAGAAGCTACTTCTTGGCCTCTTACTTTTTTTGTTACTGTGATACAAATGGTAGTAACTCTTCATATACTCCCGGCTTCGCAACTAATACACTGCTTTTTTCCACGATAGAAAGAGTAGTGCCAGCAAATGTCGTCACCTTACCACCAACTTCTTCTACAATAATCATTCCACCGCCAAAATCCCAAGGAGATAATCGTGGCGTCACGTAAGCATCCAATCTTCCGGTTGCAACATAGACCATTTCTAGCGCTGCACATCCATATGATCGTGTCCCTCTTGCCACTTTCACAAGCTGCATCATTTTCTCCATATTAAGTAATGGATTATCAGTGAGCCAAGTTGCATTTAACGCAATTATTCCATGCTCCACTGTACTTTTCTCAAGAGTAGGAATGGATGTATCATTACAAAAAGCTCCTTCACCTTTTACAGCATGATACAGTTCTTCATGAACCGGATCATAGACAAGACCGATTTTTCCGATACCGTTCTCATAAATGCCAATTGAAATCGCAAAGTTTCTTTTTTGATGAACAAAATTCATCGTACCATCAATTGGATCAATTAACCAAACAACTCCATCCGAAGAAGCAACCTCATCTCCATACCCTTCTTCTCCTAAAATATAATGATCTGGGAATGTTTGTTTAATTTTTCCAATCAAGAACTGTTCTGTTTCTCGATCCATATTTGTTACTAAATCAGCTGCATTTGATTTTGTCTCTACAATAAGTGTCTTTTGCAATGATGCCATTAAACGCTCGCCAGCTTCTCGAATCCACTGCTTTGCATTTGTATCGATTTCTTTCCATACCTCTTGCATGTTTAAACACTCCGATCTATACTGTTCACAGAAAAAACGAACCCTTTATAAGGTTCGCACCAACTTATTTTTTATACATATACTATTATTACGCTTCTAAACGAATCATTTCAAGTCTTAGTACTTCTAATTTTTGCACGCACTCTTCTTTTTTCTGATTATCATTTTCCATCATTGCATCGTATAGCGTTGCTAATTCATAATCTAACTCCAATCTTAGCACCGGAATTCTTTTTTCAGCATCTGTTCTCTTTAACGCATTAATCACCTGTCTCATTTTTATTGCCTCCTCCCAATATTCGTCTGCCCTTGGACTGTAATTAACTCAATTTTCTGATTTTTTGTTTTATACTATATTATGTTGGATAAATCATCTATGCAACAAAATTATATTTTTTTACGTGAATTTTTTATGCTGATTTTTTTATGAATAGTACAAGCTATGCTAAAATTAAAAACAAACTAGGAGTTGGAGGAACAGTCATGACATTACAAACATTTAAAGAAAAGGACTTTGCAGTCTTTTCTGTTGATGGCCTTGAAGAGCGAATGAATGCTATTAAAACAAACATTCATCCTAAATTAGAAGCTCTAGGCGAACAATTTTCTCATTATTTATCAGAACAAACTGGTGAAACTTTCTTCTATCATGTAGCGAAACACGCACGTCGTAAAGTCAATCCACCAAACGATACTTGGGTTGCTTTTTCAACAAATAAACGCGGTTATAAAATGTTACCACATTTTCAAATCGGTTTATGGGGAACCCACGCTTTCATATACTTTGGTTTAATCTATGAGTGTCCACAGAAAGTGGAAGCGGCTCATGCCTTCTTAGGACATTTAAATGATTTAAAAACAAATATACCAAATGACTTCGTTTGGTCCATTGACCATACTAAACCAGGTGTAAAACCGCATAACATGCTTGAAGCAAATGAATTACAAAAAATGATTGAACGCTTAGCCACTATAAAAAAAGCAGAGTTACTAGTAGGTATTCACATCTCACCAGAAGAATTTTCAACACTTACTGATGAACAATTTCTTACAAAGGTTGAAGCTACGATGCAATCACTCCTTCCTTTATATAAAATTTGTAATCGATAGTAGAAAACGGACAATGTACATTGTCCGTTTTTAGTTGTTATCCCATTATAGCACTTTGAATTTAAATTTTCAAAATATTTTATACTTTTACAATCTTTTGTTCTTCTACTTCTTTCGCTTTTTGAATTGCCCGATATATAGAGTAACCACTTACCTCTTGAAACTCTTTATCAATTTTCTTCTCTTCTGCTTTCGACGGTACAATTTCTTTAAAACGACGATATAATCTCATCAATTCTTCTCTAACGATACCTTTTTCATATGCCTTTTCAATTGCCTCATAGAATGTCACGATTGCAATCATCTCATCATTTGACCAATCATAATCAAGTGGATATTGATATTCCATATGTACACCTCATCCATTTTTATTTTCTACCATTATGCTACCTTAAAAATAAAACTTTCAACCTTCTTTGCTATAGCCACTTTGCATTATACACTATTTCTCTTTTATTATGGAATTGTCTCCCTTCATATTGAAGACAACAGAGCAATAAAAGACATATGTCTTCTTTCTTGTTTGAAACTGAACCACTGATAAAGTGAAATTCCAATCATTTCTTTCGCATTCTTCACTAATTATGAGCCCTGATCAATCGGGCTTTTACGTACATTCTATCCCCCACCTAATTTCTTTGCTTTCACTGATTTTTAAGAGGTAGATATTATTGACTGCAACTAATAGGATGAAATATAACTCTATCTGTAGGATTCGACGTATCTCTTCGTTTTCTCTGAACCTTGGGCCAAGAGCTTCCTACCTACGAATAAAAGAATAAACTTACTACTAATTATGCATATAATAAAAATAATAATTTTACCTATACATATATAATCATTGGTGATATAATGCTTTTGTTTTATTGAAAATAAAGTGAAGCTTCCATGACAAGATTTTTGAATGGTAAGTAGAACAATTCAAGTTCTTATAGACGGTTATATAACTATACAGGGGAAATAACTTTCTTATTGAACAAGATAAACATAAAACAATTCATAATAAATATTACAAAGAAGAAGGGGTGTATAGATTGTCCCAATACAAAACACCATTGTTTACCGCTTTAGTAGAGCACAGTAAGCGAAATCCAATTCAATTCCATATCCCAGGTCATAAAAAAGGACAAGGAATGGATCCTATGTTTCGCGAATTTATTGGGCATAACGCATTAGCAATTGATTTAATTAATATCGCGCCGCTCGATGATTTACATCATCCAAAAGGTATGATTAAAGAGGCTCAAGACTTAGCAGCGACTGCGTTCGGTGCAGATCATACTTTCTTTTCCGTCCAGGGAACAAGCGGTGCAATTATGACAATGGTGATGAGCGTTTGTGGCCCAGGTGATAAAATCCTTGTACCACGAAACGTTCATAAATCTGTAATGTCAGCCATTATTTTCTCAGGTGCAAAACCAATTTTCATTCATCCTGAAATTGATCCGAAGCTCGGTATTTCACACGGGATTACGATTCAATCTGTAAAAAAAGCACTTGAGGAGCATTCAGATGCAAAAGGATTACTTGTTATTAACCCAACGTATTTCGGATTTGCTGCAGACTTACAACAAATTGTAAAATTAGCTCATTCCTACGATATACCTGTATTAGTAGATGAAGCTCACGGTGTTCATATTCATTTTCATGAGGAACTACCGATGTCAGCCATGCAAGCTGGTGCAGATATGGCAGCAACAAGTGTCCATAAATTAGGAGGATCCTTAACACAAAGTTCTATTTTAAATGTAAAAGAAGGTCTTGTGAATGTAAAACATGTCCAATCTATTATTAGCATGCTTACAACAACATCAACTTCTTATATTCTATTGGCTTCTTTAGATGTTGCCAGAAAACGCCTTGCGACTGAAGGACAAGAATTAATCACAAAAACAATTCAGTTAGCTGAACATGTCCGCAATACTGTAAATAAGATTGAAAACCTATACTGCCCTGGTAAAGAAATGTTAGGTACGGATGCAACATTTAGTTATGATCCAACAAAACTGATTGTATCTGTCAAAAATTTAGGTATTACAGGTCATGAGGCAGAATTATGGTTAAGAGAACATTACAACATTGAAGTCGAGCTTTCGGACTTATATAACATTCTATGCCTCGTTACATTAGGGGATACAGAGGATGAAACCAACATTCTCATCCAGGCCTTACAAAAACTAGCAACTACATTTAAAGATAGAGCGGACAAAGGTGTTCAAGTACAAGTTGAAATTCCAGAAATCCCTGTACTTGCCCTCTCTCCTCGAGATGCTTTTTATTCAGAGACAGAGGTCATCCCATTTGAAAATGCTGCTGGCCGCATTATAGCTGATTTTGTAATGGTTTATCCACCAGGGATTCCAATCTTTACTCCAGGTGAAATTATTACACAAGAAAACTTAGATTACATTCATAAAAATTTAGAAGCGGGTCTGCCAGTACAAGGTCCCGAAGACATGACATTACAAACATTACGCGTTATTAAAGAATATAAGCCTATCATTTGATAGGCTTTTTTTTCACCATTTTTTCTTTTACTCATACCATACTAAAGAATGTAACGTATAGGTGGGGATACAGTTATGATTGTGATTGGTCGTTCTATTGTACATCCTTATATCACGAGTGAAAACGAACCGTTCGCTACTGAGAAACAACAAATATTAGCCATTATGGCTGGAAATCAAGAAATATATGCATTCCGAACGGCTGATGAACTCATTTTCGATCTAAATTTACGAATTCATATTATTACATCTGCCTTAGAACTCTTTCAAAGCGGACTTCAATTCCGTACATTCCAAGAGTCCTATTGTAACCCTGAATTTTGGCAAAGGACACCACTGGGAGGGTTTCAACTACTCCCATATGTACCACCCTCCGTCGCGATACGAGATATTTTTAAAAACGGAAAAAAATACGGAACAGAATGTGCAACAGCAATGATTATTATTTTTTACAAAGCACTTTTAGCTCTATATGATGACCAAATCTTTAATCACTTATTCGCAAACCTTCTACTATATACATGGGATTATGATCAAGATTTAAAACTGGTGACAAAAACCGGTGGGGATATCGTTCCTGGCGATCTTGTTTACTTTAAAAACCCACAAGTAAATCCAGCTTCGGTTGAGTGGCAAGGAGAGAATGCCATTTATTTAGGCAATTTCTTTTTTTATGGGCACGGTGTAGGAGTACAAACAAAAGAACAAATCATTTATTTATTAAATGAACGAAGAATTCCTTATGCTTTTATCTCAGCATATTTAACAGATTTTATTACACGAATAGATAGCCGTCTTATGAGTCAACATACTTCTGTTAATAATCTACAAACAACACTCAAATTTATTCCCATCAGGGACGATGCAATTGTTGCAACGGTTGGTCATACAACTACAATCTATTAAAAAAGGCGCCTGCAGATGTGCAGGCGCCTTTTTAATTATTGGGCTTTTGTATGCTCCTTGTGATCACATCCGCAAGATCCACATTTCCCGTAAAGTACTGTTGTTTTTTCATCTTCAAAGTGTGCGATTGTTCCTTCACAGGCTTGACATACAATTGTTCCCATTTTTTATTTCCCCCTGAGTTTCATTTATAGTTTCAAATCTTTATATTCATAAACTTCCTATATATTACTGGGCTTTTGTATGTTCTTTATGATCACATTCACAATGAGATCCACATTTCCCATAAAGTACTGTTGTTTTTTCATCTTCAAAGTGTGCAATTGTTCCTTCACAAACTTGACATACGATTGTTCCCATTTTTCATTTCCCCCTAAGTTTATGGTCCTAAAAACTTTTTCAGCTGCAAGATTCCTATATATTATTGGGCTTTTGTATGCTCCTTGTGATCACATCCGCAAAATTCACATTTCCCGTAAAGTACCGTTACTTTCTCATCCTCGAAGTGTGCAATTGTACTTTCACAATCTTGACATACGATTGTTCCCATTTTTTATTTCCCCCTAAGTTTATAATCCCAAAAACTTTTGTAACCGCTTAACTTTCTGTCTTCATTTTAATATGTTATACTTTTTACGTCAATAGGTTTTTAGTATAACACATTAAAAATTTTATTTTACATTAGTATGAGACAATAACAAAAAAACAGTCATATCTTAATAAGTACGACTGTTCCCTTTTGTTTATTCTTCATATTCAGCATGTAAAGAAGTAGGTGGTACAAGAAACTTAAAGAACTGTGCTAAATCATCCGCCTCCTCCTCCGATTGTAATTTAAAGACCTGTTGTAAATGTTGAACATTATCTACATCATCTTGTCCTAGTAGAGTTGCTCTCCCTGTTTGCATGCACACGACAAGAGGTTTCCCAAAAAACATATTTGTATAAATGACCCCAAAGTCATAACGGTTCTCATGTGTCATAAATCCTAGAAATCGTACCTTCACACTTTCATGCTCATCATACAATTTTTCAAACATTTACTCCCTCCTTTCTTCACAACACTTTCTACTTGTATATATTAAACAAAACGAGGAATGATCCCTTTTTAATTGTCAAAAAATTTACAACAGTGTTAAAATAAATATATATATTACGTCAGGAGGAAAATCTTTATGCAACATGCATTTATTAAACTTGTACCTAAATCTAAACAACAAGCTATCTCATTAGAAGATGTAAAACAACTTTTTCGTTATTATAAAGAAATTACTTCCCAAACCGGTGTGCAAGTTAGCTATGCATATACTAACGTTGCATTTCCATACGAAATACTTGATACGTCTGATACTACACTTGAGCTAAAATCTAGTCATGATCGATATAATTCTATTTATGTGGGGGTTGGAATAGAAAACGAGCAAGCTTTCGTTCAAATCTCCTTACCTTCTACTGCCACATTTGGAGATAAAGGAAAAGCGAATGAATTCTGCCGTTTTTTAGCCAAGAAATTAGAAGGTGAATTAAGGTTATTTAATGGAAGAACAATGTATTTTTATAAACGCTAACCTGTGAAAAAGAGATATTTAATAAAAAAAAAGAACATACTATTTCCAATGGTACAACAAACTGCCTCTTTTCTGGAGTGCAACATAAAATGTGCAATAACATAAGCTAAATAAAAAAATATAAAAAAAAGTAATACTTTGTAATGTGCTTTATCACGATTTGATAATAATAACACTAATGAAAACCCGCCCCATATAATAAAATGAAAGATCGAAACAAGTGATATTTTCAAGTCGTTGCCCCCTTTCATATGTCCTAGTTTATTACAATATATATGGGCATTTCAAAAAAATCATTACATAATATACGTAAGAAGCATCCTAGCTGTCCAAAATCTAAAGGACAGCTAGGATGCTTCTTCTTTTAAAAAAGATTTTACATATGAGAGCAAAGAACTTCCATTAAACAGATAATTATAGCAAGATTAAACTCTTTATATTTCTATAATTGTGATATAATATTTTACTGACTGCCTATGAACTTACAGAAAGGACTTAACATAAATGGTATTTAGTAACCTCTTATTCTTATGTTTGTTTTTACCTGCAGTGTTATTTGTATATTACACTGTTCGCAAAGAATTGCAAAATATTGTTCTTCTATTATTTAGCTTATTATTTTATGCGTGGGGAGAACCAATATATGTATTTCTCATGCTCTTTTCTATTTTTATAAACTATTGGTTTGGTATTTGGCTTGCCAAAGAAAGAGCAACTATACTTAGTAGAAAAACGCTCTTAACTTTAGCTATTATTATAAACACAGCTATTTTAGGTTATTTTAAATATGCTAATTTCTTAATCGATAATATAAATACAATGTTTCATACAAACATTGTATTAGAAAAGATTCCATTGCCGATTGGTATTTCCTTTTTTACTTTCCACGCTATGAGTTATATCATTGATATATATAAGAAGAAAGTAGATGCTCAGCGTAATATTTTTGATCTCGCATTGTACTTTACTGTTTTCCCTCAATTAGTTGCTGGGCCAATCGTTCGTTATAACACAATTTCTCATCAACTACATACCCGAACAGTTGATGCCGATAAATTCTCTGAAGGAGTTCGACGTTTTATCATCGGATTAGGAAAAAAAGTGTTAATCGCTAATCAATTAGGCGCTATTGCCGATGAAATCTTCGCCATGGATCCAGCAACCATGAGTGTTTCTACCGCTTGGATTGGTGCTATCGCTTATACACTACAAATCTATTTTGATTTTTCTGGGTATAGTGATATGGCAATTGGATTAGGAAAAATGTTTGGATTTGATTTTCTAGAGAATTTCAATTATCCATATATTTCAAAATCCATTTCTGAATTTTGGCGTCGTTGGCACATTTCACTTGGTTCGTGGTTCCGCGATTATGTCTATATTCCACTTGGAGGAAACCGAGTATCCAGCTGGAAAGTCTATCGTAATCTTTTTATCGTATGGGCACTAACAGGTTTTTGGCATGGAGCTAGTTGGACATTTATGATTTGGGGAATTTATTACGGATGTCTCATTGCTTTAGAAAAAGCCGGTTTTGAGAAAGTGTTACAAAATATGTGGCGCCCGGTCCAACATGTATACGTTATGTTTTTAGTAATCATTGGATGGGTTTTCTTCCGAGCTGATAATTTTGCTTACTGTTTTGAATTTCTCCAAACAATGTTTGGAATAAATGGACCATTAACAGACATTAAGAGTTACTTCTATGTCATGAACTATTGGGGAATTTTTCTCCTGGCAATTGTTACTTCAGCTCCAATTTTTTCTTGGCTGAAAACTATGCTTTCAACAAAAAGGATAGTAATTTTATCTCCACTTTATTATTTAAGTGTGCTAATAATCGTTATGATGTATTTAACAAATGCAACGTATAATCCATTTATTTACTTCCGCTTTTAAAGGAGGGGTAGCTATGAAAAATTTAAACAACCGTATATTAATTACAGGATTTTTAATTGTTATTTTCGGAATGTGTATATGGACTGGAAAAATTATTTACTTGGATAAAAAAACCTTTTCTAATTTTGAAAATAGGGATCTAGCTATTGATCCTGTCTTAACTAAAGATGGTTTAAAATCAGGAAAATACTTCAAAGATACCGAGTTACACTTTACAGATCATATTGCAGTTCGGGATTTCTTTATTAAAACATATACAAATTTACAAATACACTTCAACCGAACATTTATAAATCAAAAATATGTTGCAAACGATGGTTTTATTTTATCTGAACCAACAAAAACTGACGAACGTGAACAAATGAAGCAATCTGTAAATGAATTAGATAATTTAAGAAATCAGTTTCCAAAAACTGAGTTTTATTTTATGTTAGCACCAAGTAAACTAACGACATTTTCATATAGATATCCACCCTACGTAGATCGTGGATATGACCAAAAACATCGCGATTACCTTGTACAAGCATTAAATAATATAAACTTTCCTGTTATCGATGTTCTGCCATTCTTCCAAAAAGAGTTTAGCCGTGAACAGTTAGAAAGTTTATACTTTAAAACAGACCATCATTGGAATATGAAAGGTGCCTTTTATGGATATGAATATGCAATGAATTATATATCTGATCACTCAAAGATATATAAAGATGCTAAAGTAAATCCAGATAATTATAAATTCATTACTGAAAAACCTAATGGAGATTTTATTGGAAGTTGGAATAAACAACTGTATAATTTAATAAAAACTCCTGAACAAATCCCTTATGTGCAATTAAAGCAAAATCCAAATGCTTGGGATGATTACACCGTATATATTGGGCCTGTATCTGAGCAAGCAACTAAAGTACCAATGAAAGAGTTCTTTGCAAAGGATAAAAAACAACCTGCACCAAATTATGCTGCGGTCTATCAAACAGACTATGCACAAATTAATATCCTAAATTCGAAAGCAAAAAACAAATTACATGCTATAGTTATCAAAGATTCTTATGCTGATGCAACATATCCCTTATTTGCTCAGCATTTTGAACAAATAACATTTATCGATCCACGATTTGCAGCTAGTAAAAATATAATAAAAGATCTAAAAGAATTAAATCCTGATGTCATACTATTCCTGTATAATGACTCTAGTATAAGCCCAGAAATGTACCAATTTAAAAATGAACAATAAAAAATAGCAAATAAGAGGTGACGAAGAATCACCTCTTATTTGTTGTTTTTATTTTTTCTATAATACACTGAAATTTTATTCAGTCCGAGAACTTAGATTTTATAGATCACTTATCTTGACAGCTTCTTTGCTTTCATTAAATGTGGGTTACTACACTACTATCTACGAATGGGAAGATAAAATGTAACTTCTATTAATAATATTATTCTTTCCTCCAATTCAATCCTCTATTTCATCCTAATAACTTTATTTCCTTCCAGCATGGAGATTAAAAAAGCTTACCTAACATAAAAAATAAAAAACCACCTTCTAATATCTAGAAAGTGGTTTTTTATCTACTTCATATTATTTTACAATGTGAATTGGCATTCCAAGAGCAACTTCCGCTGCTTCCATTGTGATTTCACCTAATGTTGGGTGAGCATGGATTGTTTGAGCGATATCTTCTGCTGTCATTCCAGCTTCGATAGCTAAACCAATCTCAGAGATAATATCAGAAGCGCCTGCACCTGCAACTTGCGCACCTACAAGAAGACCATCTTCTTTACGAGTTACAAGTTGTACGAAACCGTCTGTGCTGTTTAATGATAATGCACGGCCGTTTGCAGCGAATGGGAATTTAGAAACCGCTACTTCCATTCCAGCTTCTTGAGCTTGTTTCTTAGTGTAACCAACAGATGCTAATTCTGGATCAGTGAAGCATACTGCAGGAATTCCGATGTAATCGATAGCTGATGCATGTCCACTAATTGCTTCCACAGCTACTTTACCTTCGTAAGAAGCTTTGTGAGCTAATGGTGGTCCAGGAACGATATCACCGATTGCATAGATGTTTGGTACGTTTGTACGGCATTGCTCATCGATTTCGATGATACCACGGTCAGTCATTTTAACTCCAACTTGCTCAAGACCGATTTCTTGAGTGTTTGGACGACGACCTACAGTTACTAATACATAATCTGCTTCTACAGTTTGTACTTCGCCTTTAACTTCGAAGCTAACTTTTACGCCAGTTTCTGTTTCTTCAACGCCTTTAGCCATAGCTTTTGTATGGATGTTTACGTTACCTTTTTTCTGAAGAGCACGTTTAACAACTGTGCTCATTGCTTTTTCAAAACCAGCTAAAATTTCATCGCCAGCTTCTACTACAGTAACTTCAGTACCGAAGTTAGCATATGCAGTTCCTAATTCCATACCGATGTAACCGCCGCCGATTACAACAAGTTTTTTAGGAATTTCAGGTAAGCTTAAAGCACCTGTAGAGTTGATAACGCGTTTAGAATATTTGAATCCAGGAATTTCGATTGGTGTAGAACCAGTTGCAAGAACAGCATTTTTAAACGTATAAGTTTGAGCTGCATCTTCAGTCATTACACGTAATGTGTTAGCATCTACGAAGTAAGCTTCACCGCGAATGATTTCAACTTTGTTACCTTTAAGAAGGCCTTCAACACCGCCAGTTAATTTCTTAACTACGCCGTTTTTCCATTCTTGAACTTTTGTGAAGTCAACTGTTACGTTCTCAGCAATGATACCCATGTCATCAGAATGTTTTGCATTCTCATAACGATGACCTGCATTGATTAATGCTTTAGAAGGAATACATCCAACGTTTAAGCATACGCCACCAAGGTTAGCTTTTTCAATAATTGCTACCTTTTGACCTAATTGTGCTGCACGAATTGCTGCAACATATCCACCAGGACCTGCACCAACAACGACTGTATCTAATTCAATTGGGAAATCTCCTACTACCATTGTTATTACGCCTCCATTACTAATAATTGTGGGTCGTTCAATAAACGTTTAATTTGGTTTAATGCTTTTTGAGCAGTTGCGCCGTCAATTAAACGATGGTCAAAGCTTAGAGATAATGCTAATACTGGAGCTGCAACGATTTCACCGTTTTTCACAACTGGTTTCTCAGCGATACGGCCAATACCAAGGATTGCTACCTCCGGGTGATTAATAACTGGAGTGAACCATTGTCCACCTGCAGAACCAATGTTTGTGATTGTGCAAGAAGCACCTTTCATTTCTGCTGGAGCTAGACGACCGTCACGTGCTTTACCAGCAAGCTCATTGATCTCGTTAGAGATTGTGAAGATAGACTTACGATCTGTATCTTTAACAACTGGTACCAATAGACCTTTGTCTGTATCAGCTGCGATACCGATGTTGAAGTAATGTTTATGAACGATTTCTGAAGATGCATCATCTAAAGAAGTGTTCAACATTGGGTATTCACGTAATGCAGATGTTAAAGCTTTTACAACGTATGGAAGGTAAGTTAATTTAATACCTTTGTCAGCTGCAACAGCTTTGAACTTTTTACGGTGAGCAACAAGTTCTGTTACATCTACTTCGTCCATTAATGTTACGTGAGGAGCTGTGTGTTTAGAGTTAACCATTGCTTTCGCAATTGCTTTACGGATACCGCTCATTTTCTCACGAGTTTCTGGGTATTCACCAGCTGGGATTGGTTGTGCTTTTGGTGCTTCTTCTTTCGCTGCTGCTGGAGCTTCTGCTACTGGAGCTTCAGTTGCTGCTACTGCTTGTCCACCATTTGCAAATGCATCGATGTCAGCTTTTACAACGCGGCCATTTTTACCAGTGCCAGCTACTTTATGAATGTCTACACCTTTTTCACGAGCGTACTTACGTACAGATGGCATAGCAATTACGCGCTCGTTTACTACTTCTTCAGCTTCTGCTGGAGCTGAAGTAGCTGCTACTGGAGCTTCTGCTTTTGCTTCCTCTGCTTTTGGAGCATCGTCATGGTCGTCACCTTTAAATTTAAGGTTTTCGTATCCAGGAGCATCAAACTTAATTAAAGTATCTCCTACCACTGCAACTGTACCTTCTTCTACAAGTACTTCAAGTACTTTACCTTTAACTGGAGAAGGGATCTCTACAACTGCTTTATCATTTTGTACTTCAAGAAGTACGTCGTCTTCGTTTACTTCATCGCCTGGTTTAATAAACCATTTTACGATTTCACCTTCGTGGATACCTTCACCGATATCTGGTAGTTTAAATTCAAATGCCACGGAATTCAGCCCCCTGATTCATATCATTATTATGGAATAAGCACAAAAGAAATCAGCATGTGCTGATTTCTTTTGCACATGAAAAACTAAAATTAGAAGTTCATTACTTTGTTAACAGCTTCAACAATATCTTTATGGTTTGGTAACCATACGCTCTCAGCTTGAGAGAATGGGAATACTGTATCAGCAGCTGCAACACGTACAACTGGAGCTTCTAAGTTTAAGATTGCACGGTCGTTAATTTCCGCTACAACGTTTGCTGCAATACCAGCTTGTTTTTGAGCTTCTTGAACAACAACTACGCGGCCTGTTTTTTCAACAGAAGCAATGATTGTTTCGATATCTAATGGTTGAACTGTACGTAAGTCAACAACCTCTAAAGAGATACCTTCTTTTTCAAGTTCTTCAGCAGCTTTTAATGCAGCGTGAACCATAGCACCGTAAGCGATAACAGATACATCTGTACCTTCACGTTTGATATCAGCTTTACCTAAATCAATTGTGTATTCGCCTTCTGGTACATCTTGACGGAATGAACGGTACAATTTCATATGCTCTAAGTAGATAACTGGATCGTTGTCACGAATCGCAGAGATTAAAAGACCTTTTGCATCGTATGGAGTAGATGGAATAACAACTTTTAGACCAGGTTGTTGAGCCACTAATCCTTCTAAGCTATCAGCATGTAGTTCAGGAGTATGAACACCACCACCGAATGGAGAACGAACTGTTACTGGAGCAGTCCAACGTCCACCAGAACGGTAACGCATACGAGCTAATTGACCAGAAATTGAATCCATTACTTCATAAACGAAACCAAAGAATTGGATTTCTGGAACTGGACGGAATCCTTCAAGTGCAAGTCCAACTGCAAGTCCACCAATACCAGACTCTGCAAGTGGAGTATCCATTACACGGTCTTCACCGAATTCAGCTTGTAAACCTTCAGTAGCACGGAATACACCGCCGTTTACACCAACGTCTTCACCAAACACAAGTACGTTAGGGTCATTTTTCATTTCAACGCGTAAAGCATCAGTGATTGCTTGAATCATTGTCATTTGAGCCATGGCTTACTTCGACTCCTTTTCTTTGTAAATTTCATACTGTTCAGCTAAGTTGTAAGGCATTTTTTCGTACATGATTTCCATTAAATCAGTAACTTTTTGTTTTGGAGCTTGGTCAGCCTTAGCAATTGCTTGTTTGATATCTTCTTTAGCTTCTTCGATTACCTTTTCTTCTACTTCTTGAGACCATAGGCCTTTGTTTTCTAAGAATGCACGGAAGCGTACGATTGGATCTTTTTGTTCCCATTCGTTTTCGATATCTTTTGTACGGTAACGAGTTGGGTCATCACCAGCCATTGTATGTGGACCATAACGGAATGTTAAAGTCTCGATTAAAGTAGGACCTTCGCCATTTACTGCGCGCTCACGAGCAAAAGCAGTTGCTGCGTATACAGCTAATGGGTCCATACCGTCTACTTGAATTCCGTAAATACCTGCTGCTACTGCTTTTTGCGCTACAGTTTTTGCTGCAGATTGTTTTTCTACTGGAGTAGAAATTGCATAACGGTTGTTTTGAACAACGAAGATTGCTGGAGCTTTGAATGCACCTGCAAAGTTCATACCTTCGTAGAAGTCACCTTGAGAAGCACCGCCGTCACCTGTGTAAGTAATTGCAACAGATTTTTTACCACGTAATTTCATACCTAACGCAACACCAGCAGTTTGGATAATTTGCGCACCGATGATGATTTGTGGAGCAAGTGCATTTACATTTTCAGGCATTTGGTTACCCATGAAGTGTCCACGAGAGAATAAGAATGCTTGGTATAATGGTAAACCATGCCATACTAATTGTGGAACGTCACGATATCCTGGTAAGATGAAGTCTTCTGCTTCAAGTGCGAAATGACTTGCTAATTGAGAAGCTTCTTGTCCAGCTGTTGGTGCGTAGAAACCTAAACGTCCTTGACGGTTTAAAGAAATAGAACGTTGATCTAGTACGCGAGTATACACCATACGGCGCATTAATTCTTTTAATTGATCATCAGTTAATTCAGGCATTGCTGCTTCATTCACAACTTCGCCTTTTTCATTTAAAATTTGTAATGTTTCAAATTGAGCTGCGATAGCTTTCATTTGCTCATCAACATTAAATAGGGTCTTTTTTGTTTTAGTACCCATTCCGTTCACCTCTTCCTCTCTTGAACCATATTCTGAAACGCTTTCACTAGCAACTAGCTAGAAAGAAAACGCAACCATGTAAACCGACAGGAAACCTCGCCGGTTGAGAATAATTTTGTGTACCTAACAATCTGTACTAATGTTTTTTCAGAAACATATTAATACAATCTTGATCACGTTTTTTAGTTTACAACTATTCTAATCACGATGTCAATTACTTTGGTTACGTTTTTTTTTATGAATAACATTGAGGTTTCCACTGTACATAGGTGTTTTCATTTTCACATCTGTATTAGTAAGCAATAACCTACTGTTATATTATTCCCTTTTTAACCATCTTTTCATCGTAGAATAATATGTAAACGATTAATTCTTCTTAGTTTTTCTCTCTTTACAACAAAAATATGCAATCGCTTCTTCCTTTTCTAGGCGAATGTCTATACACTCCTAATCACTCTCCCATACATTATAATAACCGCAGTGTTAGCGGGAAATGATAAAGGAGGTCATCTCATGTACGGATACACATATTGCTATCCAACTTGTTCATATCCTTCCTATGGCTATGGAGGTTCTTGCGGAGGAGGATCCGGACGCGGCTTTGCCTTAATCGTTGTATTGTTTATCCTTTTAATTATCGTTGGTGCTGCTTGCATTCGTTAATGTAAAACAAAACAACTATAGAAAGAAACAGGCGGCTATGCCGTCTTTTCTTTTTACTAAACGAACTCTGATGAAGAAAGTGCCGCACCCGGCATACTCTTAATTCTCTCCAATTATATATAGAGGCTATGTACTTTATCATGACTTTTTTCAGCTCCTTTGGTAGACTAAAGGAGAAAGGAGAGATTGTGAATGCTTACAATGAATGATGTAATTCGTGAAGGAAATCCCATTCTACGAGCAGTAGCAGAAGAAGTACCTCTGCCAGCAAGTGAAGAAGATATACGTACTCTTAAAGAAATGATCGAACTTGTAATAAACAGTCAACACCCTGAAATGGTTGAAAAATATAATTTACGTCCAGGAATCGGGATTGCTGCACCACAAATTGGCATTTCAAAAAGAATGATTGCTGTTCATGTTACTGATACAAATGAGACATTATACAGCTATGCTTTATTCAATCCAAAAATTATTAGTCACTCCGTTGAACGTACATACTTATCGGGCGGCGAAGGGTGCCTATCTGTAGATCGTGAAGTTCCCGGCTACGTTCCGCGTTACACACGAATCACAGTTAAAGCGACTACTATCGATGGTGAAGAAGTAAAATTACGTTTAAAAGGGTTACCAGCGATTGTATTTCAACATGAAATTGATCATTTAAACGGCGTAATGTTCTATGACCACATTAATCAAGAAAACCCTTTTGCATCCCCTGATGATGCAAAACCATTCGAAAGATAAAATAACAAAAAAGCAGAAGCTTTAGCTCCTGCTTTTTTTATAATGAAATGGTTCCCATACTCTTTTGTTACAATAAATGAGCCCACTGTAAGCCGTGAAGAATCCCATCTTCACTAACATCTTTCGTCACATAATTAGCAAGTTTTTTCAAATCCTCATGACCATTCCCCATCACAATACCTGTTCCTACCGCTTCAATCATCTCTAAATCATTTAACCCATCTCCAAAAGCATAGACCTGTTCACGTTTAAATCCTAATTTCTCAATAAACTTTTCAATTCCCTTTGCTTTTGAACCACCATTTGGGATAATGTCCATCGAATATGCATGCCAACGAATAAAGTGAAAATCTGGATAATCATGAAGAAACTTTTCTTCTTCACCTGCTTGGCAAAAAAGAAGCGTTTGATAAATATCACGTTTTTCATAAAAACCCGGTTCATATACTGGATGTTCAAACTCCAAACTTCCGAAACTTTCTTTTACATAATCATGATATTCTACTGTTGCCTTCATATCCTTATGATCTAAATAAACAAGCGGGTATCCCTCTTGCTTTGCAAATCTTGTAAATGTATGTAACGTATTAGAATGTAGCGGATTTTTAAATATAACCTCATCTTCAAATACAACATATTGGCCATTAAAACTAACATAATTATGAATATTAAGTTCATTACGAATATCTTCAAACATGAAAGGCGCACGCCCTGTCGCAATTGCCACATGTACTCCTTTTTCCTGCAACATACGCACGGCTTCTCTTGTAGATTGCGGAATTTTTTTATCATGATCTAGTAATGTTCCATCAATATCAAAAAAGACGATTTTATCATTCATTTTCAAAACCCTTTCTAGCCCTTCTATGTTCCTACCTTGACTATTTCTTTTCAAATCCTAAAAAAAAGTATAACATATTAAACATCTGTGAAGAAAGCGTTCACTTCCTAACCTTATTCGCACAATATGCATATACTATCAAAAGAACATTGATGTTTGTTTGAATGAATTTTCTTTTCTAATCTATCTCATACTATATTCATAACTGGGGGGCATACTGCCTGTGAGAGCCAAAAACGTAACATAAGATTACATCTGCACGAGTCAATAAAACCCTTGAATATCCGGACAGCACTTCCCTCATTTCTCTTCTATGATTTCCTAGTATGTAGAGATGAAGAGTTACTACTGACTAAACAAAAAATAAGTATGCATATTTGAAATAAGGAAAGGAAGGAGTAATCATGCTGAAGAAGCTGAAGAAAAAGTTAAAACGATATTTAAACGATTTAGTCCGTAAAAAGACCATGGCTTAAATCGTGCCCATTTCGGGCTTTTTCTTCATTCTCATTCGAAAAAACATGAAAATCATGACTATTTGCTTTATAATAGGTAACAGATAATGCAAAACATAGACAAGGAGAGGTTTTCCCAATGATTTTTAAAGTATTCTATCAAGAAAAAATGACTGAGGTTCCAGTACGTGAAAATACAAAAGTTTTATATTTAGAAGCGGAATCTGAAAGAGACGTTCGTACAAAATTACAAAAGTTCGCATATAATATTGAGTTTGTCCAATCTGTTACTGGCGCTCATCTTGAATACGAAAAGCAAAATGCTGATTTAACATTAACGGAGATCGTATAATTTATGAAATTCCTAAAAAATGATCAGGCGGCCGTTTTTGCTCTTGGTGGACTCGGTGAAATCGGCAAAAATACATATGCTGTCCAATTTCAAGATGAAATTATTATAATTGATGCTGGAATTAAATTTCCAGAAGACGAACTTCTCGGAATCGATTACGTGATTCCTGATTACACTTATTTTGTACGAAACGAAGATAAAATTAAAGGGTTATTTATCACACATGGTCACGAAGATCATATCGGTGGAATCCCTTATTTATTACGCCAAGTGAACATCCCAATTTATGGTGGGAAATTGGCAATCGCCTTAATTAAAAACAAGTTAGAAGAGCACGGATTACTTCGTAAAGCAAAACTTTACGAAATTCAAGAAGACGATGTTATTAAATTCAAAAAGACATCTGTTTCCTTCTTCCGTACGACGCACAGTATTCCAGATTCATATGGAGTTGTTGTGAAAACACCGCAAGGGCAAATTGTTCATACGGGAGACTTTAAATTTGATTTCACACCAGTAGGGGAACCAGCAGATTTAACGAAAATGGCAGAAATCGGTAAAGACGGTGTCCTTTGTCTCTTATCTGATAGTACCAATAGTGAAGTACCTAACTTTACAATGTCTGAACGCCGCGTCGGTGATAGCATTCAAGATATTTTCCGCAAAGTGGAAGGACGTATTATCTTTGCAACCTTCGCGTCCAATATTCATCGTTTACAACAAGTTGTAGAAGCTGCTGTTGAAAACAATCGTAAAGTAGCTGTATTTGGCCGAAGCATGGAAGCAGCAATTGAGATTGGTCATAATCTTGGTTATATTCGTTGTCCAAAAGATACATTTATAGAAGCGTCTCAACTAAATCGCCTACCAGCTAATAAAGTTGTTATTTTATGCACAGGTAGTCAAGGGGAACCAATGGCAGCACTCTCTCGTATTGCTAACGGTACACATCGTCAAATTCAAATTATCCCTGGTGATACAGTTGTTTTCTCTTCTTCACCAATTCCAGGGAATACAGTTAGCGTAAGCCGTACAATTAATATGTTATACCGTGCTGGTGCTGATGTTATTCATGGTAAACTTTCAAACATTCACACAAGTGGACATGGTGGACAAGAAGAACAGAAGTTAATGCTACGTCTCATTAAACCTAAATACTTTATGCCAATTCATGGTGAATTTCGCATGCAACGTATGCATATGAAATTGGCAAACGATTGTGGTATTCCAGAAGAAAATTGCTTCATTATGGACAATGGTGATGTTCTTGCCTTACGTTCAGATGAAGCAAACGTTGCTGGAAAAATCCCATCCGGCTCTGTTTATATTGATGGAAACGGCATTGGTGATATTGGTAACATTGTATTACGCGACCGTCGTATTCTTTCTGAAGAAGGACTTGTTATCGTAGTTGTCAGCATTGATATGAAAGAATTTAAAGTTGCAGCAGGACCTGATATTATCTCTCGTGGATTCGTTTATATGCGTGAGAGTAGCGATTTAATCAACGATGCACAAACTTTAATTACTACTCATTTAGAAAAAGTAATGGAGCGAAAGACAACACAATGGTCTGAAATTAAAAATGAGATTACAGATACATTAGCACCATTCTTGTATGAAAAAACAAAACGCCGTCCAATGATTTTACCAATCATTATGGAAATATAAAAAAAGGACAATGCTTGCTGCGAGCATTGTCCTTTTTTATTTCACATTATATCCTATCGTAAGAAGTGCTTAAAGCGATTCACTTCATCATCATGACCAATTACAATTAAAATATCTCCTGATTGAATATTTTCTGTAGCTCGAGGAGAAACAATAACTTCCTTCCCTCGCTTAATTGCCACAATGTTTAATCCAAACTTCGCACGAATATCTAGTTCAATTAAAGAGTGGCCATCAATTTTTTTATTTGCGATAATTTCTACAATACTATGCTCATCTGAAAGCTCTAAGTAATCTAATACGTTACTTGAAGCAATATTATTCGCAATTCGTTTTCCCATATCGCGTTCAGGATGGACAATATGATCTGCCCCTATTTTAGTTAACACTTTTTCATGATAATCATTTTGAGCCTTAACAGTAATATTTTTTACGCCTAATTCTTTTAAAATAAGAGTCGTTAAAATACTCGCATTTAAATTGTCACCAATCGCAACAACTACATGATCGAAATTGCGAATTCCAAGGCTCTTTAAGACCATTTCATCTGTTGAATCTGCAATCACTGCATGCGAAGCAATATTTGCAAATTCATTTATCTTGTCTTCATCAGAATCAATTGCCATTACTTCCATACCTAATTGAGCTAATTCACGACAAATACTGCCTCCAAAACGTCCAAGTCCGATGACAGCAAATTCTTTCTCTTTCTCACTCACATGAATTCCTCCAATAACATCAAGTCCTGTCTACTTTTATTGTAGCATACTTTATATTCGCCACAAAGACTAGTAATCAACGTATACTTATTTTTGCTTTTGTATATAGAAATACTGCTGCAAATAAAATGCAATAATACAAATGAGCATACCAAAAACAAAAATATTTCCAAACGAACTAAACGTTTGAAACACAAATAATAATGTTTCTTGACCAAAAAAGGCAAATAAGAGCTGTGTAAAAGCAAATAAGAGCGCCCATTTATAATGCTGTTGATGAAATAAATAATGAGTTGCTCCTAAAAATGCACAAAATGAAATAATAAATATCCACCAGGTCTCTAAAAACACTTGCCATCCTGCAAAGTTATATCCATTTACAACAAGTGCAATAATTCCAATGACTAACATCGTGGGAACACTCCAAAATAACGCTCGACTCCGAAAAAATCGAATCCCATTAAAATCACCTTTTTCATTTGCGCAATACGTTAAAAATGCTGTACTTATATACAGGACAGAAAGAATTGTTAATACGATGATTAACCAAAAATGTAACTGATTATATTCATGTTCTATATTCGTAACAATAGCTGCTAACATACTTGGAATCAGCATACCTGTCCATCCGTCAATTTTCCTTTCATTCCAAAACACAGCATTTCCTATTCGAATTCCTAAAAGCATAAAAATAGTGACGCCAATTACAAATAATGTTGTCTTATTTCCAACTAGACTTGTCGAAAAGGCAATTAGACCAATAAATAAAAAAAGAACGAATCCATTCATAATCTCTAATACTGGTGATAAATAACCTTTCACCCATTTATATGTTTCTTCATATCCTCGTTTATTCGTTAAGCGATATGCGTAAAAACTTATCCCGAAATAAACTGCTGCAATAATAACATATGCGTATAAAAAGAAACACAAGATTGCACTGCCAATCTGCACCTGATTCCCCACCCTTTTTTCTATATATCACATTGATTTTACACATTTATCGCATAAAAAGTAAACTAAAACATACAGTTCCATTTCCTTCAGTAAGATTTTTATTTCTAAATTAGTATGTACACGTCCCATTTCTCATTTATCCTACTATTTATAAAGTGAAATTTTAATCAATGGAGGTTTCTCCCCCCCACCTACCTTCTTTACTTTCGCTGCATGTTGAGGTGGAGCTCTTACCACCCATGAATAGCGTAATAAAACAAAAACCTCCTAATGAAAAGGAGGCTTTGCACATATCAAAAGAAACTTCTCCTTCCAAGTCATCTAGCATGTAAAGAGAAAGCTTCCCATCTTATTCAGCTTCTTTTTTCGCTTCATCTAACACACGATTTACTCGTTTTGTTAGCATTTTCATTCCACTTCCACCTGCTTGGAAATGACGAAGCACACCATTTTTATCAAATACATAATACGCTGGTACATATTGATTTTCAAATGCATCGGCAATCTTGTGTTGGTTATCCACCAAAATCGGTTGGGATATTCCGTGCTCTTTTGCAACTGCTTCCACTTGCTCAAGATTTAAATCTTCTTCTGAACGTGGCATATGAACTGCAACAACATTTAATTGCTCTTTATATTCATCACGGAATTTATTAATATCTGGCATTGCTTCTTTACATAAGTGACAACTAACTGACCAGAAATGAATAAGTGTTGGCTTTTCGCCAATTAGTGATTCACGTACTACTTCTCCATTTAACACTGTTGTTGCACCGTCTAAAGAAGGCATTGGTTGACGTAATTTCATGATTTTCCCCCCTTACGAATGTAGAGAAAGGCCTAACAAAATATTGTTAGACCCTGCTATATTTCACAATAAAATTAAACGTTTAAAGTTGCTTGACCTGGTTTCCAGTTTGCTGGGCAAAGTCCACCAGTTTGAAGAGCTTGAAGAACACGAATTACTTCGTCAACTTCACGGCCAATGTTGTTGTGATGTACAACTTGGTACATTAATTCGCCTTCTGGGCTAATGATGAATAAACCACGAAGTGCGATACCTTCTTCTTCAAGTAATACACCGTAGTCACGAGATACTACATGGTTTGTATCAGCAGCTAGAGGGTATTTTAATTCACCTAAACCGTTTTTCGTACGGTCAGTGTTAATCCAAGCTAAGTGAGTGTGAATTGTATCAGTAGATACACCAATTACTTCTGCATCTAAATCTTCGAACTCATCATAACGATCAGAAAGTGCGATAATTTCTGTTGGACATACGAAAGTGAAGTCCATTGGATAGAAGAAAAGTACCGTCCATTTGTCCTGTTTCATAACCTCTTCAAGACTTACTTTACCAAATTCTTTGTTTGGCATAACAGCGTCCATTTCAAAGCGTGGCGCTTGTTTTGCTACCATACGTTCTGCCATATGTATCAACCTCCGTAAATTTTTTATCATATATTGTCTACTCTTGTATTATATAAGAGGAATTAGTTTTTAGTCAATTTTATTTGATAATTATTATAAAATAACTTACTAACAACTTGTTCCTCCACCTACCATTATAAAGTATTGTGTTAGAATTACAAAAAAAATGCATCATAAATTATAATTTTCCACATAAAAAGAACAGGCTTTAACCCCTGTTCCCTTTCCATTTTACATATTGATTTAAAAACGAAATGGTTTGTTCGATTGCCTCTTCTTTCGGTTGTAGCTTTGCATGATGTAAACCATATTCTGAGTCTACCCCAAGCCAAAACATAAATCCTGGGATATCACGAAGCATATACCCGAAATCTTCTCCTGTCATCGCCTCTGTACATGTAACAACATTCATATTCGTTTGCTCAGATGCAAACATCATAAACTCTTGCGTTAACTCTTCATGATTATATACTTGATGATACATTGCTCCATAATCAATAACAGCTTCACATTGAAATGCTGCTTCGATACCTGTGACAATCGCTTCTATTCTGCTCTTCACTCGTCTCATCGATTCAACTGATAGTGTTCGAATTGTCCCTTCTAGGCGAGACTTTTCTGCAATAATGTTTTGGACTGTACCACCTGTAATTTTACCAATTGTAATAACCGCACTATCAAGTGGATTCACATTACGACTAACAACCGATTGAAGCTGTGTAACAAGATGACTTGCCGCAACGATCATATCGTTCGCAGTATGTGGATATGCTGCATGTCCACCTTTTCCTTTTAAATCAATATATAGTTCCGATGTATTTGCAAATAGTAATCCTTCTTTTGTTGCGATTGTCCCCACTGGATACTCTGGTGCGATATGAAGACCTAGAATGATATCAGGCTTCCACTCTTGTAGTTCTTCGCTTCCTAACATAGGTAAAGCGCCACCTGGTCCTTCCTCCGCCGGTTGAAAAATAACTACAAGGTTATCATCTATCCTGTCATTTACAACCGCTGTTAAGAGTCCTAAGCCGATTGTAGCATGCACATCATGACCACATGCATGCATCATTCCTTCATGAATAGAAGCGAATTCATACCCAGTTTCCTCTGAAATCGGTAAACCATCAATATCTGCACGATAACCAATCGTTTTCCTTGGATTTCTGCCATTCACTTTAACGATTACGCCCGTTTTCCATGTTTTAACTTCAATATATTCCTTAGGAAGAGTATAAATATAATCTAAAATATATTGTTGTGTTTTCCATTCCTTAAACCCTAACTCCGGAATCTTATGTAAATCCCTACGAATTTGTACAAATTTACTGACTGTCATGTCTCCACCACCATTTATCTCGCTATTCGCGGGCAGTAAGACCTCCAACTCAAAATTCAGCGAAAGCAAAGAAGTTAGGTGGGTGATCAACTGCCCGTAAAAGTTTCACTTTATAAAAAGCGTAAGAGCCTATTTGCCCTTACGCTTTTGTACTTTATTTTTCTGGGTTTAATTGACGAAGTTCTTGTTTAATTTCTGTTTTTGCTTTTGTCTTCTCATCAATTTCTTTAATAACACGAGCTGGTGTTCCTGCAACCACTGTATATGGCGGTACATCTTCCGTTACAACTGCACCTGCTGCAACAACCGCGCCTTTACCAACTGTAACACCTTCTAGGACAACTACATTTGCACCAATTACAACGTCATCTTCAACGATAACTGGTTTTGCAGAAGGTGGTTCGATCACACCTGCAAGTACTGCCCCAGCACCAACGTGACAGTTTTTACCTACTGTAGCACGTCCGCCAAGCACTGCATTCATATCAATCATTGAACCTTCACCGATTACTGCACCGATATTAATCGTTGCATTCATCATAATAACTGCATTATCACCGATTTCAACATGGTCACGAATAATTGCACCTGGTTCAATACGAGCTTTAATACCTTTTAAATCAAGCATTGGAATAGCAGAATTACGACGGTCGTTTTCAACAACGTAATCTACAACGTGCTTTTTATTGTCTTCAAGAATTGTCTTAATCTCAGACCATTCTCCAAATAAAACACCAGATTTTTTATTTACAAATGCTTGTACTGTTTCAGGGAATGTTACTTCTTTTAAATCCCCTTTTATGTATACCTTTACAGGAGTTTTCTTCTCGCTTTTTTGAATAAACGAAATAATTTCGTTTGCATCCATCATTTTCATGCTTGTTGCCTCCTAAATCCATTTATAATGTTACTCTACCAAACGAAAGAGCTACTAGCAAGACAATAATCTTATTTTTCCATTTGAATTTCTTCTATAATATCTAAAAATGCTTGCACTTGCTTAAGTTGCCTTGCAGAATCGCTTGTCAATAACCACGTTTCTCGAGTCAATTGAACAGGCGTTTTATATGTCTTTTCTCTTACTTCTTTTAACACAGTAGAAGGCAACAGCGCATAACCAATTCCATTTAAAACGAGCTGCTTACATGTTTCAATTTGATCAACTACAATCGTTCGTTTAGGAGGATTAGAAAATAAACTATACCACCAATTTTGTATTTGTCCATAGTATGTGGAATCGCTTTTAAATTGTATAAACGGTCTGTTTGTATCTTTCAACATAGAAATATCTTTAATTTCTGTGTCAACTAAATACAGCTCATCCTCAAATAATTGCTGTTTATACCCTTTATATTCTTGTTTCCCTCGTAGTATAGCTACATGAACATCCCCTTCATAGAATTGCTTCTGTACTTCACTACTCCATCCCGTGAAAAGGGAAATTTTAACAAATGGATATTTTTGTACAAACCGCTTTAAAACAGGTGGTAACCAATATTGTCCAATCACAGATGCCACAGCTATCTTTAATGTCCCATATGTTTCCGTACGATAGATTGCTAATTCACTTTTAATTGCCTCTTCCCTTTGCAACATATCTTTCGCATAATTGGCCACTTTTTCCCCTTCTGGTGTAATTGTCAGGCCTTTTTGAGAACGGATAAAAAATTTCATTCCCCACTGTTTTTCCATTGATTGTAATCGTTGACTGAGTGCAGGTTGTGAAACGAATAAGCGCTCCGCAGCTTTTCTCATATTGGATTCCTGTGCTAAAACAACCATCATTTGAAAATCATCAATTTGCAACTTTCTCCCTCTTTCCTTATCTTACATCTAAGCTCAATATATATGTTGCACTATTCTCTAACATGCGATATTTAATTTTTATTTTCAAGAAGCTTGGATAAATTGACATTTCACTTAACCTTTTATACTTGTTGACGCTGTTCCCTATACACAATGGAAAAGAGACGCATGATAAAAAAGCGACTTCTTTTTTATTCGAAGTCGCTTACCCTTCTTTATCGATTATACTGTCTTACTTTTTTGTTCAACAATTTTAAAATAGCACGCCTTGTTAAAATTCCTTCAAAGTACCCGTCATTGTTTACAGCACAAATAAATGGATGATCAATTGTCATTTCTAACGCTTTAGCAAATGAATCTTCAAGTCCAAGATTCGGAATGTCCTTTTTCATTACATTCTCCACTTTCATATCCTCAAGCTTTTCAAATTCAATGCGTTCTAACCCTAAAATACCATCCAAAATCATCGCAGTACTTATTAATCCATGCAATTTATACATGGGATCTAAAACAGGAATCGCAGAATATCCAGACTTTACAAGAACAAGTAAAGCATGTTCTAAGCTATTTCCAATTTGAACATGTGCAACTTTTTCTGATGAAATCATTAAATCCTTTACAAGAACTTGTTGAAACTCATCTTTCGGAATACTAATCATTTTATATCCCCCACTTTTTCTCCCTTTTTCCTGCTAACATGATCTCCAATAGACTATTCATAAGAACCTTACTGTTCGAAGTTAATCATATCCACGGCTAAAAGTTTCACTTTATTTCCCATTTCTACTCATATCTTATGATAGCGTTTTCATATTATTATTTTGTCCTTATTTATTACAACAAAAAATAATGATACACAGTTCATTTTACCATAGAACACAAAAAAAAGACTACCTTTCTGGTAGCTCTTAGTATCCTTCATTTTTTAATCGATTAAATAACCTTGTAATTCTTCTATATTGGGAAATATCAGCTTTTTTTAAACCAATTTCAATATCTGTAAGCTCAACAGCTAGAATTTCAGTAGCGTAGTTTTGACGAAATAAAATATCTAACAGCAAGCTTTTTTCTTCGTTTGTTAAAGTAACTTCCGTCTGCATATACTCCTCTCCTTATGCTTTTTTCTTATTATTTATTATATAAAATATTCGCTTAGTTTAATAGATAAAAAATTCAGTTTTTCACTTTGTATATCGATTTGCATAACTAAAAGCTGCATAAGCATCAGGTTTAATTTTTGCAGTCAGCCCCATCGCCTTCACCTTCATTGTCATATCCGAAATAAATTCTTTTGTTAATCCATTATTTCCTATATCCAAGTGAATTTCCATTACAAATCCAGCTCCTTCATGAGCGTATGGATGTAAAATCTCCCATATCCGCCTTATATGTTCCGGTGTAAACAAACAGGCGACTTCTTGACTAAACTGTGTTTCTAAATATATTTTCTCACGTAAGGTAGGTGGTCTTTTATGTACTGCTTTATGTTTTAAACATCCCCATGCTCCTTTCCCAACACGATGAATGTGCACTGCCGTAATAAAACGAGTATCTTTTTGATGTGCTTGTGAATCAGTTCCAATAGACAGTCGATATAAATTGCGTGGATCTCTTTTAATAAAATTACAGATGCGTGAGAAAACCGTTTCAAAATTCATATTTCTCTCTGATACATTATAAAATGGATGCTCACCGTCCACATAGTCACGTCCCTTCGATTAGACAGACTTTTTGCATTCTCATTGTATGGGACAAAAGAGGAAAATATGACTTTATTATCCTTTACTTGTTTCTATATTTCGGATGGAATACTTACATGCTGGACAAGTATAAATTACATTCTGATTAGACTGAGCTGTTAGCACATGATCAATTTCAAATGACATATGACATTTTGGACAAACAACAATTGGTAATCGTTCCACACTCCACATTCCCTTCAAACTTTTAATACCAGTGTAGGAAGAACCAAAAAATCTTATACATATAAAGTGAAACTTCCATCAAGCTTTTACAAATCGTTATCTCCACATATCTTCTTTAATTCCTTATCCTCTTACTACCCATTAATGAAGAATGAAGTTATTATTAAAATCACCAAAAAAGGTACCGCTTCTCGCGGTACCTTTTTTGTATGTATCAAGAAATAATATCGTAGATCTCAATTGCAACCATATCAATGTTATCGAATTGATACACTTGTGGCTTTTCGCCTTGCTGATACACTTCTAACTCATACATTTCACTTTTATCGAAAAATTTCACGCTACATTTGCGTTCACCGTTCACTTCAAAATAGCGTTGTGCTACTTCACCGCTTTCAGCTTGTTCTTGTAGACTAACAAGTCGAGTTAAAATTCCTTGGAGTAGAGACATGAAATCTCCCCTTTCTCTAATCTTCCTACCAATAGGTTTTACAGCTATACTCATTCTATCCGTCATAACAGAAAAAATGTTCCACACTCTAGGATAAAGCTTCTTGACGAGAAACTCAACTAAAATTTGTCGAAAAAAGAAGTAAAAAGCGGAAAGGAAATCTTTTTTTTCCTTTATTGCGGTTTTTGTAGCTGCGGAATATAATAAAAAGCAGAAAAAGAGGAGGATTTATAATGAAAAAAATAGAGGTTTATACACAACCAGATTGCCCACCATGTACCATTGTAAAAGAATTCTTAAAACACAACAACATAACATACAAAGAATTTGATGTCAAAAAGGATACCGCTGCTCGCGACCGTCTTTTATATGACTATAACTCATACTCAACTCCAACCGTTGTCATTGATGGGGAAGTTGTCTCTGGTTTTCAAATTGAAAAATTACAACAGTTACTAAATCTAGAACAGGAATAGGCAATGATTCACCTATTCCTGTTCTTTCAACTCTTGTAATTTTTTCATTTCTATTAAAAGCTCCTGACTCTCATGATAACCAGCTAATTTCCATTTCCCTTCTTCCTTTTGCAACGTGATAATTTGATATTGTTCATTTTTCACCCATTCATATACGTATAAAAGCCCATGTTCTTCGTCAAATGCTAACTTTGTTTGAGAAGTAAAAGAAAAAGGAGCTTCTTTTGTAGGAAGTAAATGTTCACCACTTTGTTTGTCACCGTTACTATTTTCATCTGTAAAAACTTGAAGAAAGTTATTTGTAAAATAAGGTGATAGTGCATCATACATCTTCCCCATTGATAAATGCTTCCCACGAATTGAAAATTGTACCTCATATCCCTTTTGAATGGTTGTAAACACTTCTTTTCGATCCACTTTTATTTCTTCTTTACCAAGAACCGTTGTAACACTATACCCAACTAGAAAGGCAACACATAAAAATAGAACAAACCAAATTCCATATTTTCTCATTTTCTCACCTTCCTTTAACAGAGCTTGTCTTTGTAGTATTCATTGTAACAATGATTATGTAAAGAAAGGGATGGTTTCGTTCGTAAAATCTTTACAATGATAGACAGCATTTTTGCCATCTTTTTCACTATTACCAATTTATGCTAAAAACAAACAAAAAAATGCACGAATTGCTTCGTGCATTAAAATAAAACATCTTCTTCGTATAAAAATTCATAGGACAAATCAATAAATAAAAAATGTTCATCGTCAATTGGAAAGGAAAACGTTCGTACCATCTCTCCTGTTTCTATATCTGCATATAAATCAGAGAGTCTTGCTTTATTTTCAAATCTCATTTTCATTATATTTTCTAAAAAATACGGACGCCAGCTCCAATTTTTCATATAATACTCTGGCATAACAATCCATTCACCATCTTTTTTCATAATGTTTCCTGATTGCTGAAAGCCGTCTTCATTACAAATAAAGATTCGAAAACTATAATGCGATACATGTTGACTAAAATGCAATAACCAATCATTAACGTCTTCATTCTTTTTCTGCTTAGATAAAACATTCCCAACTTGATTACGCAATGTTTCCGTTAATTGATAAATTTTTTGTAGTTTTTTCTTTTCATGTTGAATAAATTGATGACATTCATTACCAAGACGTTCTTTTAAAATATCCGCTTCAATAAAATCAGGTAAACATTTTTTTAAATAATCCCCTTGATAATATCTTCCACCATTTTTCCAAGCGTATTGCAGTTGGTAAAAAGCATCAATTTCTTCATATAATAATGTCGCACCAATTCTTCTTGCTAATAAAGACAAAGAATATAAAATATCTTGATAAGATTGTAAAAGTGCAGTTTGTCTTAAATTCGTTAAGTCCACCTTTAAAATATCAGGTGCCAGCACACTAATTCGTTCTAGATTACTCGTACCTGTCCCTACTTTATTAATTGAAATTTGAATGCCATATGTACGGTAATACATAAGTAAGTGATTAAATTGTTCTATATCTTCCTTACAATCATGCTCTGTTATTTCTAAAACGATATTCCCTAAGTTCAATCCTTTTTTTTCATACATTAACAGCAAATGAAGTAAACTTTCATCTTCATCATTCATTAATATGTTCGCACCCCGATGTATAAACAATAAAAATTTTTGATCTGTTTCCAAGTAACGTTCTAATGCTTTTTCTACTATGACATTATCCGCCTCTAGTTGAAATTCACCTGGAATGGAATCATCATGAAAAAAAGAAGAAAGACTTTGTATCCCTTCTTCCGTTTGGATACGTCCTACTACCTCATATCCAATTACTGTATGCTCATCAGCACTAAAAATAGCTTGATAATAAGGAAGGACTTTATCTAAATTACTCATCACATCTAATGCATCTACCAAAATGTTTCCCTCCCTTTACTTTTCAAAAATTATAACACGGTATGTATAGAAAAATAATAAAAAATCCCTTCAGTTTTCCTGAAGGGATTAGAGGGGTAAAATGCTAAGGGGAATTAGCAATTCTACTATGAAGAAAAAAGAGGTCTTAAATATACCTTATAAAACACCTGTTGTAAACACTTTTCTTTCATATGTCACAAATCCGTCACATTTTACCTCACATTCATGGGCAGTAATCCCCACGTTTCACTTTATATAATCCCTTTAAAATGGATACTGATGCAAATGCTGTCCACCATCCATTGTCATACACGTTCCATTTATGTACGCTGCCTCATCAGAGCATAAATAAAAAGCTAAACCCGCAATTTCTTCTGGCGTACCAAGCCGACCAAGCGGGACGCTTTGCAGTGTACGATTGGCTGCCTCTTCTGAAATCCATAATTTATCCGCACCACCTGTTCGTTCAATTGGTCCAGGAGCAATTGCATTGACGCGAATACCATATTTACGCCCCCACTCAACAGCGAGCGTTTTTGTCATTGCCAACACACCTGCTTTCGCCGCAGCAGAATGAATGACACCCGGTCCTGCATCCCATGCATACGTTGCTACCATATTAATGATATTTCCTTTTATGCCCTTCTCAATCCAATACTTCCCTACTGCTTGACTACAATAAAAAGTTCCGTTAAGCACAATATTAATAACCGCATTCCAACCATTAATCGATAAATCTTCCGCAGGACAAATAAAATTACCTGCTGCATTATTTACTAAAATATCAATGCGTCCAAATTTTTCATCAACATATTCAATCATATTTTTTATATCTTCTATATTTCGAACATCCATTTGTACTGTCAATACTTGTCCTGAAAATTGCTCAATCTCCTTTTTCGCTTCTTCCAGCTTTTCTTGTGTACGCCCTGTAATAACAACGCGTGCTCCTTCCTTTGCAAAACGAGCTGCCATCCCTTTTCCCATTCCGCTTGAACCACCTGTTATAATCGCTACTTTTTCTTTCAAAATTTCCCCTCCCTAAAAATGAATACACATTCATTTTACCACTTTATTTCATAGAAATCTTTATATTTTTAAATTTTTCTGATATCTTTAGATAAGTAAATCACTTTCATTGCCATATTTCTTATAATCTATATAAATCCATTTTGGTTTTTCGACATATAATCCACTGCTATGCAGAACAAAAAGTGACCCGCACTTGTTTTCTCTCTTTGTTTTCACTTAGCATGGGGCAGGAAAAAAATCTGACTGCCTCTATGCATGGCCGGATGCTCTCTCCCACCTAAAGATTAGGTTTTTGTCGGTTTTTCAATTTGTATTTATATATACTACTTTTCGATATCTCAAAATATAATTCTAGAACAAGAAATAAATGGAAAGGAGAGCCAAGTGACCTATAATGATTTGCCTGTATATCTTATAAACTTCCTTTTGTATACTATAGGTTCGCTCATATTCCTATGAAACAAATAACGAGAAGAAACTTTATAAAAACAGGAATACGCACTTGTCTCTATACTTGTATTACAGCTGGTCTCGGCTATTACTATGCAAAATATATAGAGCCGAACTTTCTTTCTTTCACACATCATACCCTTCGTTCTCCACTTATTCCCAAAAACTTTCACGGTATGAAAATCGTCCAATTTAGTGATTTACATTTAGGATACTATTTTTCTCTCCAGCACCTTTCAACAATCGTTTCAAAAATAAATAGTGCTGCGCCTGATATTGTCCTTTTTACTGGTGATTTAATCGATGACTACCAAACATATAGCGAAACTCCTTTTGTTTCTTCAATTTTGCGAAATATTCGTGCACCCTTTGGTAAATTTGCAATCTATGGAAACCATGATCATGGTGGGTATGGAACCGAATACTATAGTCAAATTATGAGTGATGCAGGTTTTGAAGTATTACAAAATACCGAAAAACGTATTCGTTTATTCGATAATAGTGAAATTTCTATTTTCGGAATCGATGACATGCTTCTTGGCAAACCAGAAATCGAGGTAACATTACACCATGTGCAAAAAGAGCTATATACAATTGTGCTCGTACATGAACCTGATATAGCACCTAAAATTGCAAACTTCCCAGTAAACCTCCAACTTTCTGGACATAGTCATGGTGGACAAGTACAACTTCCCTTTTTAGGAGCGATCATTACCCCAGCACTAGCAAAACATTACATTGAGGGATTTTATCATATTCAAGAATTACTCCTTTATGTAAATCGCGGTCTTGGAAGGACACGTGTTCCATTTCGTTTTTTGTCCAGGCCTGAAATTACAGTATTCACCCTTCAGCACCTGTAACCTATAATTGCCTATTTTCTCATATATCCTTTCTTGTACTCGCTCATCCATGCTTTTTCACCATATGATAACAATGAGTCCAATAAAGGAGGTTTTTACATGTACCCATATCCTCAGCCCTATCTAGTTCGTTCAGGACCCATTGGCCCAGTAAGTGACTCACGCTTCTTACCCTTCTTCGGTGTTCCATTCTTAGCAGGACTTGCTGGCGGCTTACTTGGCGGAGCATTAGCATTCGGCCCTAGACCATCTTACTATCCTCCATATCCGCCAACACCGTTTCCTTGTTACGGAGGGCCATGCCAGCCGTATTATTATTGATATAAACAAAAACTATGAAAAGGCCCCTTATTTATATAAGAGGCTTTTTTCATTCATTTCTATTAATTGAAATTTTATTTGATCATTTTTCTATATGAACCCATTTTGATTTTCCAATATATAATCCGCTACTATACAGAACAAAAAGTGATCTGCATTCGTTTTCTCTCTTTGTTTTACCGTTGCACGGAGCAGGAAGTGGGATTGACCGCTCCTATGCATAGCTGGATGCTCTCTCCCACCTAAAAAAAGGAGTTATGTCGTTTTTTTCAATTTGTATTCATATATAATATCCTTATAATCTTAGTACTAGGTACTTACTCATAAGTTATTATTAACTATTTCATATATACAAAACATCACTCTACATCAGTATTTTGATAAGCCATCTTAAATAATTTCACTTGGCTATCAATCTCTTGCGAACTATTATTGATTACATAATAGTATTCACCATCTTTGTTTTGTTCACGCGTTTTTACATTATCTGCTAAAACAAGCTGTAATATTGCGTTTATTCTTGCCTTCATTTCAAGGCCTAGAATTGGAAAAGATATTTCTACTCGCTTTTCCATATTCCTTGTCATCCAGTCAGCGGAAGATAAATAAATTTTTTCATCTCCATTATGATGGAAATAATAAATACGGCTGTGTTCTAAGTAGCGCCCAACGAGACTAATCACCCTAATATTTTCACTTACATTTTGAATACCAGGGCGTAAGCAACATGTTCCTCTCACGATAAGTTCCACCTTCACTCCAGCCTGCGATGCCTCATACAACTTTTGAATCAACGGTTTATCTGTTAATGAATTCATCTTAGCAATAATGTGTCCATTACCATATTGCTTATGATAGCGAATCTCTTCATCTATTAGCTCCATAAATTGCTGGCGTATATCAAAAGGTGCCACTGACAAATGATGAAAATGAGGTTTCGTTGTATAACCGCTCAAATAATTAAAGAAATTTGTTGCATCTACTCCAAAATCTTTCCGGGATGTAATATAGCCAAAATCCGTATATAGCTTTGCAGTCGCATCATTATAGTTTCCTGTCCCTAAATGTACAAATCTTTCGATTTTTCCGTTTTTTCTTCGTACAACAAGTGTAATTTTACTATGTGTTTTCAAATGACTTACACCATAAATAACGTGGCAACCCGCTTGTTCAAGTTCCTTTGCCCAATGGACATTATTTTCTTCATCAAAACGAGCCTTTAATTCAACAAGCACTGTTACTTGTTTCCCCTTCTCTGCTGCGGTCTTTAATGCCTGAATAATCGGAGAATCTCCACTTACACGATATAACGTTTGTTTTATAGCCAGCACATTCGGGTCATCTGCCGCATCACGCACAAAATCAACAACTGGCTGAAAAGATTCAAATGGATGATGCAATAAAATATCGTGCTCAATTGCTTTCTCAAATACATCTTCTTCATCGTCTAAATCTTGAGGCGGTTGCGGAATAAGAGCTGGATAAACAAGATGTTCATATAAAGGTGCTAATTTTTTGTATAAGGAAAATAAACATGTTAAATCTAATGGTCCCTCCATCATATATACATCTTCATCCTTTACCTCTAACACTTCATATAATAAAGCTAAAACTCTTTCATCTACGTGTTCTTTTCCAATTTCCAAACGAACAGCCGTCCCCCACTTACGTTTTTTTAACTCTTTTTCAATTACTTTCAATAAATCACGTGCACCCTCTTCATGTATTGTCAAATCCGCATTACGCGTAATACGAAAACGAGTGACCGAGGATACTTTATATCCTGTAAATAATTTATGAGTAAAACTACTAATTACGTCTTCTAATAAAATAAATTTATGTTTTTGATCTTCACTTGGCAAAAAAATAAAACGCTCGAGTAATGAAGGCACTTGGACAATACCAAGCTTTGTTCTGTTCTCTTCCTCTACCTGTTTCTCATCATAGAGAATAGTAGCTAAGTTTAAACTTTTATTTAAAAGCATCGGAAACGGACGATATGCATCTATCGCTACAGGTGTTAAGACTGGAAAAATTTGTTCATCAAAATATTCTTCAATAAACTCACGTTGCTCTTTCGTTAAATCTTGAAATGTTAACGGCTCAATACCTTCCATTCCAAGCGCTGGCAGCACAGTATTTTTAAATGTATTATACTGAACTGTCATCAATTCATGAGCTTTCGTAGCAATTTTATTTAGCTGCTGTTTTGGTGTTAATCCAGCCTTATTTTCTGGTTGATTGAAGCCCGCTTTTACTTGATCTTTTAATCCAGCAACACGTACCATAAAAAATTCATCCAAATTTGAACTGAAAATACTAATAAACTTTAATCTTTCTAAAAGTGGATTACTTTCATCTTGTGCCTCTTGTAACACACGTTCATTAAAAGCAAGCCAGCTTAATTCACGGTTATTATAGTAAGCAGTATCATTCAAATTTACAAAGCTTTCCTTCATCAATTCCAATTCCAATTCCATTTCCCCTCACACTTCCCTTGAAACTTTTTCAATATAATTTAGTTACATTTATTGTAACAAATTCCAATTTATCGAAGTGTAAAACTTTTGTAAAGACATCCGTACAACTTAATATTCCTCTTCAAATATTAAATCAATATTCATCTTCAATGCTTTTTCTAACTGCTTTTTCTGCTTTTCTGCTTGTACCTTTTCTGCTAAAGCTGATTGTTTACAAACAATGTGGAATACAAGCTTCTCTTTATTTTTTTCTACGTTAATCTTTTCAATAAGCGCCCTTTGTCTCACATTTAAAGCAGCTGAAAATTGTAAAACTGCCCCTAACAATCGAATTTTTTTCTGTTCACTCTTATCAAACCAACCTTCAAATGGTGTTAAGTGCTGTTTAAATAGCATTTTCGACTTATAAGATGCGATGAGTGCAAGTCTAATACGTTCTTTATGCATCATGCCGTCGATTGTTTTATTCGCCAATAAATAGAATGTATGCAGACGGCTTGCTTCTGTATCTATGTATTTCCCGATATTAAATACTTTGGCAGCTTGATAAAATATACCCCAATCTTTTTCTGAAAAAGAAATAATTTCAGACTCTTCAAGTTGTGTACAAATTAACGTTCCTTGCTTAATAAGTTGAACGACAAATTTCATATCCATTTCATATTCATAGGACAATAAGTGTAAACTTTCCTCTACTACATTTGGATAATAAGAAATACCTAATTTTTTTGTAAGTTCCTCATAGAAAACACCTTCTCGTAACCCTTTTCTGCTTAATACAAATGATGGGGCTTGTATAATATTTGTTAGCATATAAAATACTTCTATCGCTGGAATAATTGTATCAGCTCGATCTTTTGCTAACCCATCTAACTTCTGTAATTCTGTAAAAGAAAGACTTTCTAGTTCCTCTCTTACATCCCTTATATCTGCTTCCTTCATTTTATATAAATGCAAACCTGCTATCGGATAAGAAATTGCATTTTGATGAATTTTCACCATATTTCGAGCACTCCCACCTATAGCAATAAGGGGTAGTCTTTTTTCCTTTAACCAAGGTAACGTTTGAAATTGATACCATAGATATCTTCTTAATTCTTCTAATTCTTCTGTGGTTGGTGTCTCACGATGAATAAATTGTTGTTTTAAAGAAAGCGCTCCAAAAGGAAAGCTATAATATTCTACAATTTCTCGGTCCCGAAAATATGTAACCTCTGTACTTCCCCCACCTATGTCGACAGTAACTCCTTCTGTAAAAGAAGTTGAATTCATCACAGCTAAGTAACCATAGCGTGCTTCTTCATATTCAGATAATACCCTAAGCACAAAATCAGTTTTTCCTTCTACAAGTTTTTTTATTTCTTCTTGATTCTTTGCTTGTCTAATTGTTGCTGTCGCAACACAAAGCACATTATGTAATCCGTGAAACCTTGTACTTTCTTGAAATTGAAGTAATGTTTGCAGCAGTATATCCATCCCTTCTTGTATTAACACACCATCTATTAGATAATTTCTTAATCGTGCAACAACCTTTGTATTTTCAACTTCCTTATAAAAGCCTCCATTTTGTTTTTCATAAATCACCAATCGCATTGTATTTGAACCAATATCAATAATGGCATATTGCTGTTTCAATATATCTTTCACACTTCTCACTCTTTCATTATCAAATTTCTAGAAATCATTCCTATCACTATTATACAAAATAGTTGTTTTTTGTAACAATATTGCTTTAATATTGAAAATGTATACAATCATTTTTTGTATATAATAAAAACTACTTTTATTTATGCTATAATATTGAAAAACTAGAAAGGGGTCCCACTATGAAACCTTCACAACCACAGTCTCAATCACACAAACAATATTCTATTGATCAATTAGCTCAATCTATTTTCATTGTGAACCGGCATGCCAAAGCTGCTACAAATCCTAAATATTTATATTGGTTGAAAAAGATTGCTTTAGAACGTTTAATTAGTGAAAAGAAAGCAATAAAAGAAGGATTACATTTCTCTAGGAATCCACGTTTTAGTCAGCAACAATCAGATGTTCTCGTTCGGTTAGGTGACTATTTTTTCCATATCCCTCCTACAAAAGATGATTTCAGTACTCTCCCACATCTCGGTAGCCTTGAATCTTCCTATAGAAACCCCAAAACAACTCTTTCTTTAGTAGTAGCAAAAAAAACGCTTCAAGATTTTATTGGGCCGGAAGCGCTAAAACAGGAAAAAAAATTAAGCGAACCAATTCCTTGGTATCGGCGTACGTATACAAAGAAATAAAGCAGGCTTGGCCATAATGGCCAACCTGCTTTATTTCTTCTCTTCTTTTATTTTAATGTTCGCTTGTTTATAAAATGCTACTTTTTCTGTATTATATGATTTTGTATATTCGTTGAACTTATCTTTTTCAGCATCAATATCTTTATAAGATTGGTTCACCGTTTTTACTTTCTCACTAATATCTTTTAATTTTGCTCCTTTATCTTGAAGCATTGTGAATAATTCTTTTTCTAACTTTAATGATTTACTATAGTTGTCATACATCTTCTTAAAAGACTCATATCGTTTTTCGTAAGTATTCTTTACTTTGTCTGCTTGTTCTTTTAACTTACCATTCTCGATTTTTTTCACATATTTATCAACCGATTTCACTTCTTCTTGTGCTTTGTTTAATGCTTCTTTTTCTTTATCAATTACTTTTCCACGTTCTGCTGTATTTTTCATTGCTTGATCTAATTTTTCTTTCGCAGCTTGATTATTATCTTTTCCTTCTTGCACGATTTGACCGTATAATGTTTGGCCTTCTTTTTCTAATGCCTCTAATTTTTTCGCGTCTTCAAACATTGGCTTTTCTTGCTTCGCAGCATTTTCAAATGCTACATATAATTCCTCTTCTGGTTTTGGTCCGAAACAACCAGCTAATAATGTCATAGATAAAGCCGCTACAATTGCTATTTTATTATATTTCAACTTTTTTTCCTCCTACTTATATACGATCATCATGCCAAAAATTTAATGGAAAATGAGCAGCTTCTTCATACACTTCAAACTCATACCCTTTTTTACGAAGATCATCAATAATTGTTTGCAATGCTTGTACAGTTTGTTTTTTTTCATGCATTAAAATGACTTCACGTTCTTGTTTAGCCCCTGAAATGACATTTTGTACTACACCATTCGGATTCCCTGGTAATTTCCAATCTAAAGAATCAATAGTCCAGTCCCATTCTTTCATATTTACTGTTGCCATTTGGTCCCGCAATGCTTGATTAAGCCCTGGCATACTTCCGTACGGGCAACGAACAAGCTTAGGTTCCATCCCTGTAACATCTTTCACAATTTTCTGCGCTTGTTTCATCTCTTCTACAAACTGTCCTTGTTTATACAGTTTGGCATAATCATGTGTCATGCTATGAACACCTGGATAATGTCCTTCCTTTACTAAACGTTTCACACTCTCTGTATGAGAAGGGATGTTTCCACCAATCATAAAAAATGTTCCTTTTATTTCATTTTTCTTTAAGATATCTAAAATTTCTTTTTGAAATTCACTCGGCCCATCATCAAAAGTTAAGTATGCAACTTTGCGTACTTCCCCATTAAATTTCACCGGTGCTTTTTTATCCAACTCAACTTTTACCTGTTCACTAGCAAGCTGGATTGGGTTTACCTGAGTGGCTACAGCTCTTGCAGGTGATGTAAAGGATTGAAATATGAAAAACCCCGCCGCGATAGCACTAATTGCAATAGCAATTATAACTAGCCACCTGATCAAAGGTGATCGTCGGCTCCTCACGTCTATCATTCTACCATTCCCCTTCTCTCTTTCTATCAATCTTTTCTTGTTCATTTTACACAGTGTAAAGGTTTACTTGCAACAATTTACAAATATTCTTTTTGTTCCCTCAAAAGGAAAAGTGTAGAGATTGTTTTCCCTACACTTTTAAATAAAAAGACATTGTGCAAAATGTATTGACACATCCATTACAATTATATGATGTTTAAATCTATTTTTAAAGACTTTTGTTACAAAATATCATTTTTTTGTAACAAAAGAGATGAAATTGTTACGAAGAAACTTTTATAATTCTCTATTTTTTAAATCTCTATGTTATACGATTGAGTTCTCACTTTATTTCATAGCTCTTCTAATGATTTTCGCTCTCCTGGATAAGTTACCGTCTAAAATAATAACTGAATACCTTTTATATAATATAAATTATAAGTAAAGCAAAAAGGATTGAGCATCTATACATCTTGCATTACTAATCATACTGTATGCTTCTATATCAATAATATTTTTTTACAAAACAAAAATGTACGTATTTTTCGTACATTTTCTCTCTTAAACTTGTATTCATTTTCTTTTCTATTTCATATATATAGTATATATCTATTTTGATTTTCCAACATATAAATCGATGCTATGAAGAACGAAAAGTGACCGCTACTTGTTTTCTCTCTTTGTTTTAAATTGGCATGGGGCAGGAAAAGGGTCTGCATGGCCAGATGCTCTCTACCACCTAAAAAAAGGTTTTATGTCGGTCTTTCAATTTGTATTTATATAATATATATCCATTACCGAAAGGAGAAAAAGATGTTACAAAGAGAAAATATTTCAGACGTCATTCGTTTTTTAGCCGGATTTCTCTTATCATTAAAACTATTATTTGAATCATTCGGGCTTTCTTTTATTACAAATGACCAAATTGATGCTATCATAAATGTTGCTTCTTTCTTATTTATTTTATACTTCGGATATAAAAATAACTATGTAGGAAAAAAAGGCCTGGAACAAAAAGAATTACTAAAGAAGCATAATTTGCATTAAAAAAGGAACCCACTTCCCGGGGCTCCTTTTTATTGTTGTATCAATATTGCTTCTTTTGTTTGAAGTGGTCCATATAATCGGCCCTTCTGCTGAAATGTGTATGTAGCACGTAACGAAATATGAGACGGGATTTGTATACGTGATGCTTTCACCTGACAGATTAATTGAGCTTTTTCACCTGGTAGTAATTCATCAATCCTCCACCTTACAAGTTGGAATAAAAACTCTCCCGTCCCTTTACTCGTTTGTAATGTATTAGGGATATATGCAAAATGATCACGAATCATATGACTAACGATTACGCGAGAAATTTCTTCGCTTCCTATGTTTTCAACTTCTAATTGAATAAAAAGAATTTCATGTACATCATAAACAACTTCTTGTGAAAAACACTTTTCTTTTTTACTGCGAATTTGTAATGTTACCGCTACATTTGGATTGGACTGTTTGCTCGTAACTTCTTTAGAACCACCTTCCATCCACATAACAGGTTGTAAAGATAACGGAAACAATTCTTTATCTAGACTTATTTCCCACATTTTCACAATCACAATTCACCTCATTCCAGATGGTATTATCTGTACAAATTTATTCTGCTCTCCTAAATAATAAACTACCCTTCTCCAATTCGTTCACCTTAAAACATTCCCCTATTTATTCCAATAAAAATACACGTCTTCAACATTTTTATCTTTCTTCTTTATCTTATTCGACGACGTGATTAAAAAACCATTTTAAATAGCTATACACTCCTTCATTCGCTAGATTCCTTTTGTTTCTTCAATATTAAAAGCTATAAAGTGAAACTTTAATTCAGTAGAGATTTTCTTCATCCCCACTGATTATTAGCTCTCACCTAACCTCTGAGCTTTCGCTAAATCTTGAGGTGGGAATATTACTGCCCCAAAATAGCGGGATAAAATAAAAAAATTTGCCTTTTAGTCAAATTTGACTATAATATGATTTATGCTTTCTATTCTTTATGGCACTATCTTCTCTTATAAAAGGAATAGTGAAATTATAGTCCTACATAAAGACATGCTAAAGTACGAACTACTAATAAGATTTTCCTACAGAACAGTTGATCTTATATAAAAGGAGGGGTATGTTTGCAAGAACAAGCATCTCAAAACAAAGGAAGTAAAACAAAGTTTGTTGTTGCTGGATTGTTACTTGGTATTTTAATGGCAGCAATGGATAATACAATCGTTGCCACTGCCATGGCGACAATTGTTGGAGACCTAGGAGGATTTGATAAATTTGTTTGGGTCACATCAGCTTATATGGTAGCAACAATGGCAGGGATGCCGATTTTCGGGAAATTATCTGATATGTATGGACGTAAACGTTTTTATATCGGTGGATTGCTTCTCTTTTTGCTTGGTTCTATTCTTTGCGGTACAGCAGCAAGTATTGAACAGTTAAGTATCTATAGAGCGATTCAAGGAATTGGTGGCGGCGCTTTAATGCCAATTGCATTCACAATCATGTATGATATATTCCCGCCGGAAAAACGAGGGAAAATGACTGGACTATTTGGAGCAGTTTTTGGAACATCAAGCGTATTCGGTCCTTTATTAGGGGCTTATATTACTGATTATATAAGTTGGCACTGGGTCTTTTATATCAATATTCCATTAGGGCTTATTTCCTTCTTCTTCATCTCGAAGTACTACAAAGAATCTCTACAATATAGAAAACAAAAAATCGATTGGGCTGGTGCCATTACACTTGTAATAAGCATTGTTTGCTTAATGTTTGCTCTAGAACTTGGTGGTAAGGAATATGCTTGGAATTCTAATATGATTCTTGGCTTATTTGCTACTTTTGCTATTATGCTTATTATCTTCTTCTTCGTAGAAAGACGAGCAACAGAGCCAATTATTTCTTTCCATTTATTTAAAAAGCGCTTATTTGCAGCGAGCCAAGGTGTTGCCTTTTTCTATGGAGCAACTTTTATTATTTGTACAGTTTACATTCCAATCTTTGTCCAAGGCGTTCTTGGCGGTTCAGCATCTAATGCAGGATTAATTTTAACACCAATGATGGTCGGTTCTGTAGTCGGAAGTCAAGTAGGTGGACAATTGGCGTCTCGAACAAGTTACCGTAACATTATGATCGTATCTGGAATTTTCTTTGTACTTGGGATTTATTCACTTGGCACATTAACACTAGAAACATCACGTACACTCGTAACAACCTTTATGATTCTAACTGGGCTTGGAGTTGGCTTCTCATTCTCTATTTTAAGTATGTCTTCTATTCACAATTTAGAAATGAGAGATCGCGGCTCTGCTACATCAACAAACTCTTTCTTCCGTTCTCTTGGAATGACTCTTGGTGTGACAATTTTCGGTACGATTCAAAATCAGATTTTCACTGATAAATTAAAAGCTGTTTTCCCTCCAGAATTAGAAAAAATGGTACCAACAGGTGGAGACACAAGCTTTTTATTGTCACCACATGCTACTGAAAAAATTCCACCTCAAATATTGGATGGAATTAAACAAGCACTTGGGACATCTATTGCCGATACATTTTGCTGGGCGCTTATCCCAGCTGTTCTAAGTATTATCTGTATTATACTGATGGGTAAAGAACGTCTCTTAACGGGAACAAATAAAAAACAGAAACAGGTAAGTTAATACACACCAAAATGAAACGGTATATCTCTTTCGATAAAGAGATATACCGTTTATAATATGTATAAAGTTTATATTACAGGAGTTGAGACAGCGTGAGCATGAAATTAGTCATTCTCGGCTTGCTACTCGAAGGAGATAAACATCCATATGAAGTGCAGCATATAATGAAAGAACGACAAATGAATTGTTATATTAAATACGCAAAAGGATCCCTCTATTACGCCTTTGAACAATTGGAGAAACAAGGGGCAATTGCGGTTACAAATGTTGTACGAGATACCAATCGACCAGATAAGACAATTTTCCATATAACTGAAACTGGAAGAGAATTTTTCCATACACTGCTTTTAAAGCAATTCGAGGCAAAAAACCAAATATATAAACCAATCTATTCAGCACTATCCTTCTCTCACTTTGGTGATGAAAAAACAATCATTCCTATTTTAGAAAAAAAGAGAGATGACACAATTCAATATTTACATACGATGCAATCCATATACGAACATAGCAAGGAAAATGTTCCACGTGCACAGCTTTATATTTTAAACAGTGTTATTGAACATATTACTGTTGAATTACGTTGGTTAAATGAACTCCATAAAGATGCAAGTGCTGGTCGCCTTTCAGAAATAGGAATGAATGTAAATTGACACTTTATCAGTGGGGATTTTCCTCACTGATCATTCTCCCTACCATCCACCGCCTTATGCCCTTTATTATTTCTTCTCTCTTATTTAGACATAAATCCTCATCATTCATGTTGAAAACAAACATAGAACCTTTGATTCCATCCCATTTATAAAATCATAATTTTCATAATGGTGAAAATTATGATTTTATAAATATTCTTATTTTAAAACAGTAGACAAAATTCAAAAAATTATGTTAGAATTTGTTTCAATATCATATTCGCTTGTTAAATTCCTTTCAAAAGGAAAATAGGTACACGACATTTCTGAGTTCGTGTTGAAAAGGGAAGTTTGGTGAAATTCCAACGCGGTCCCGCCACTGTAAGTGCAGAGACTTCTTTTCTATACCACTGTGAAAACGGGAAGGTGAAAGAAGTCATATGAAGCATAAGCCAGGAGACCTGCCTATTTTAACAACACTGATAGACTCACGGATGATGATTAGGTGTTATGAACGAGAAGAGAGGGCTATTTTCTGTACCTTTATACTTTTCGTTACATGCATTTCCGAGTAAACGGAAATGCTTACTTTCAATTAGGGAGGAATTTTAAATGGCAATTCAAACAAGTAATTTAGGGTATCCACGAATTGGGTTACACAGAGAATGGAAAAAAACGTTGGAAGCTTTTTGGTCAAATAAGATTGATGAGCAGCACTTTTCAACAACAATGAAAGAAATTCGTCTTCAACATGTGAAAGCTCAGCAAGAAAAAGGAATCAATTTAGTTCCAATTGGCGACTTTACATATTATGATCATGTGCTGGACACAGCCTACATGCTTGGCTTTATTCCATCTCGTTTTTCAGAGTTCACTTCTTATCTTGATGTATATTTTGCAATGGCACGTGGCTCTAAAGATCACGTTGCTTCCGAAATGACAAAATGGTTTAACACAAACTATCATTATATTGTTCCAGAATATGAAGAAGGATTGAAGATTTCTTTAAAAGACAATCGACCACTTCGCTTATACGAAGAAGCAAAACAAGAATTAGGCGTTGATGGAAAACCAGTTATATTAGGACCTTATACATTCTTAAAATTAGCAAAAGGATATAAACAAGAGCAATTTGCTACTATTTTAAATCAACTAGTTGTTCCTTATGTACAGCTATTAACTGAATTACACGAAGCTGGTGCAAAATTCATCCAAATTGATGAACCAATTTTTGCATCTTTAACAAAAGAAGAAATAGCAGAGGCGAAAGAACTTTACGCGACAATTCGTAAAAGCGTTCCAAATGCAATTCTTATCTTACAAACTTATTTTGATAGTGTAGAAGAGAACTATGAAGAAATTATTACATTCCCTGTATCCGGCATTGGATTGGACTTTGTTCACGGTAAAGAAGGTAATGTAAACACAGTTTTAGAGTATGGATTCCCATCCGATAAAATTTTAGCAGTCGGTTGTATAGATGGCCGTAACATTTGGAGAGCTGATCTTGACGAAGTCCTTTCTTTATTTAAAACATTACAAGATCACATTACACCGAAAGAGTGGATCGTTCAGCCTTCATGTAGCTTATTACATACTCCAATTGATAAAACGGAAGAAACACACTTATCAACAGAACTATTTGATGCCCTTGCATTTGCAAATCAAAAATTAGAAGAACTTACACTTATTAAACGCGCGCTTTCTGAGGGTGCAGAAAGTGTTAGTACGGAATTAGCTACTTACCGTAGCGCTCATGAAGCAATTCGATCTTCAGCTGCACGTAATCGTGAAGATGTACAAACAGCAAGAGCAACTCTTAAAGAAGAAGATTTCTCTCGTCCTCTTCCATTTGAACAACGTTATGCTTTGCAACAAGAAGCATTACAGTTACCGCTACTTCCAACAACAACAATCGGTAGCTTCCCGCAAACTACTGAAGTTCGTCAAACGCGTAAACAATGGCGAAGCGGTGACATTACAAATGAACAATATGAACAATTTATTGAAAAAGAAACTGAAAAATGGATTCGATATCAAGAAGAAATCGGCCTTGATGTGCTCGTTCATGGTGAATTTGAGCGAACTGATATGGTAGAATACTTTGGCGAAAGACTTGCTGGTTTCTCTTTCACTAAGAATGGTTGGGTTCAATCATACGGTTCCCGCTGTGTAAAACCACCTGTAATCTATGGTGATGTTGCCTTTATTAATGGGATGACAATTAAAGAAACCGCATATGCCCAGGGCCTTACAAATAAAGTTGTAAAAGGCATGTTAACAGGTCCTGTGACCATTCTAAACTGGTCATTCGTTCGGAATGATATTTCACGAAAAGAAGTTTCTTACCAAATCGCATTAGCACTTCGTCATGAAATTAAATTGCTTGAATCTTCCGGTATCCGTGTTATTCAAGTCGATGAACCAGCACTTCGCGAAGGAATGCCGCTAAAAGAAAAAGATTGGAACACATATATTACATGGGCTGTTCAATCATTCCTTCTAGCAACTTCTTCTGTAGCGAATGAAACACAAATTCACACACATATGTGTTACAGTAACTTCGAAGATATCGTAGATGCAATTCGTGCATTAGATGCCGATGTTATTTCTATCGAAACATCAAGAAGTCATGGTGAATTCATTCATACATTAGAACATACAACATATGAAAAAGGGATCGGTTTAGGAGTTTATGATATTCATAGCCCTCGTGTTCCAAGTAAAAATGAAATGTATACAATTGTAGAACAATCCTTAAAAGTATGTGATCCAAAATACTTCTGGATTAACCCAGACTGTGGTTTAAAAACAAGAAGAACAGAAGAAGTTATACCTGCTTTAGAGCATATGGTTCAAGCTGCTAAAGAGGCCCGCTCTCTTCTAAAAACAAACGCATAAGAAAATAAGAGTGTCCTTTAAAAGGATACCCTTATTCTATATTTCAACTAGCGTTCATCGCCAATAACAAGGTGGTACAAATAAAAATAAAATGAACTTCCTGACAATTACGCTAATTTATTCACATCATCAATTCCTAGTTCTTCTATATAAAGAAACACAAATAGAATAACCAAACTTAATCCGCACGATGTTGAAAAGCAGCCGATCCAATAAATGATAAGATTACGCCGCAAACTTGGCGTATATTTACACCTTCTTCCGTTCTTCATTGTAACGAAGTTTAAAAGAAAAAGCCACGATACCGTGGCCTTTTTTTACTCTTTCTTTTCAAAAAACAATTCATATTGTATCTTGTACAATTCATCATCTGTTGGTTCCTCAAGCGGTATTGCTTGTAGTACCAACAGATAATCACCTTTTGGAATTGAAATGGGAAATTTGTCAGAAAGAATACTCCTTACAAAAACTCCTTCGTCCCCCACCCTAAAAGGGACTGATATCGTTCTCATTGTCTCTTCTTTCTCAATACGCTTCCCAACTGTTGCTTTGATTTCACACGTATAATCAGAAAGTGCCTCAAAAACAATTACTCCTTCTGCTTCAGCGTATCCCCTCTCAAAATCTTCATTCGTCCAGTCTACATAAGGCTGTTCCCCCTCATAATTCATCACGATTAATTGTGAGTAGGAAATTGTTAATTCCACAAGCACCATTCCCTTCTACTACTTAACCTCAAACTTCACACGTGTCCCATCTGGGTACTTATCTAGCTTATTTCCCACCCATGAACCTGCGCCTCTATTATCAGCAGGGTTAATATATTCAATATGCGCATCTTTTCCACCTTCTTTGCACATTGCCATTGGCCATTCATCACGATCGTACCCTTTTTTTGCTGGATATGGAGCTAGAGACAACTTTCTTCTATCAGCTGCACCACTTCGATCAATCGTACATACTTTAGAATGCCCTTCTTTAATCGCATCTGCTATATGTTTCCCCGTCTCTGGATAACGTTCTTTTGGAAATTCTAGAACTTGATCATATGTAACTTCTTTCTTACTCTTTGGTTCTGTTGGTATAAACGCTTCATAGACAGCAACTAAAATAGAAAGAATAGCAATAATCGAAATGATAATGCCTTTTAATTGTTTCATATATGTACCTCCGTTTTTCGACCCAATTTCTTTTCCTAGGCTATTATAACAAACTTCCTCCATATATGTTTTCAGACATTATTTTATCCCTTCCTCCCCTTTACGCCAAAAACATTCATTTTTATGCAACTTTTCGCTAATCATGTAGAAAACTTCTAGACTTCCGACATTCTTTTTCAAAGGAAGTCTAAATAAAAGATGGAATTTGTATATACGATACTTTTTGGGGAGGAAATGTTATGGAGGCGACATATAAAACGAAGGATGTTACAAATAAAACAGGAATCCCGAAACATATAGTTCGAAAATATAGTCAACTTTTAGAACAACATGGTTATATGATTGCAAAAACTGCTGATGCTCGTATATATAAAATGGATGATATGAAGCTTTTAAAATCAATTCACGAACGAGCAGCCACTTTGCAAGAAGATATTACAGAAACAATTCCTATCATTTTAAAAGAAAAAGACAGTCCACCTGTACCGATGTTAAAACAAAATCAAGAAGTACATGCGAAAGAAGAAGACCGAAACTTTGAAGAATTCATGTTAAAACTTGAGATGCTCGCCCAATTAAACGAAGCAATTATTCATCAAAACTCTACCTTAATTACACAAAACCGCTTAAAAGATGAAAAACTAGATGAATTAATGCAACAAGTTTATGTAAAAGAAGGTACACAAGAAGAAATGCTGCAAGAGCTTATTGATCACGCAGCTCAAACAGATGCCCTACAAAAAGAAAAAATGGACTTATTGATGAATCATATGTATAAGCGTGAATCAAAGCAAGAAGAAAAAATGAACAAGCTTGTCAATCACGTTTACAATAAAGACAACAATCGAGATGCACAGCTTATGCAAGTCATTCGTGAAATTCAAGAAACAAAACGACTAATCGCCGCCTCAAAGGAGCAAAGCTTATTTCAATCATTTAAAAATTTATTTATTCGAGTCAAACCAGAAAAAACAAATGAATAAAACCTTCATCGTTAGCTTTTCATCATCCAAGGTAGAAGCTTTACAAGCCTTTCATTTTCACGTATATAAATCTATTTTAGTTTTTCGACATATTAGTCGCTCACGCGAAGCAGAAAAAGTAACCGTTAGTTGTTTTCTCTTTCTATTTTTACTTGGCATGGGGCAGGAAAAGGCTCTGACCGCTTCTATGCATGGCTGGATCCTCTCTCCCAACTAAAACGAAGGAGTTTATGTCGTTTTTTCAACTTGAATTTATATAGATAAATAAAAAAGTTACCTTATATCGGTAACTTTTATTCCTTATTTCTAACTGCTGGTAATGTAATAATTGCTTCCGTTCCTTTTCCACTCTCGCTTTTATATTCCAGCGTACCATTATGTGCTTGTAAAATACTAAAGGTAACCATAAGCCCTAGACCCGTTCCTTTTTCTTTTAATGAATAATACGGTTGTCCAAGCCTTGCTAGCTGTTCTTTCGTCATTCCAACGCCACTATCTTTTACTCGCACTATAATCACATCATCTTTTTGAATGGCGGTTACTTTTAAATACCCTTTGTTTTCTTGAATCGCTTCAATTCCATTTTTAACGATATTCATAATCGCTTGCTTTAACTTTGTCTTATCACCAATCGTATAAAGGCTCTCAGAAATTTCAACTTGTAAATAAACGCCTTGCATAGCCGCAAATGAAGACATTAAAGTAGTCATTTCTATAAGCTGCGCTGATAAACATATATGTTCCTTTTTTTCAATTTGCGGTCTAGCTAAATTTAAGTAATCCGAAATAATTTGTTCGGCCCGATCAAGCTCAGCTAGTACAAGACGCATATAGTCCTTATTCTTCATATCTTCTGTACTCTCTAATAGCTGAATAAACCCTCGAACAACTGTGAGGGGATTTCGCACCTCATGTGCTACACTTGCCGCTAGCTCGCTTATAATGTTTAACTTTTCAGATTTTTGCATTTCTGTACGTAACAATGCATTTTCATTTAAATACTCTGTTAAATACACTTGAAATACCATTGTCATAACCATAATAAAGGAAGCAAATATGTATCCACTATACAAATGCGACATAGGTGGCGTAAAGCCTACTCTCAGTAAAATCCCAAACATACTACACACTAAACCGACAAGAACATACAAAGATGAAATAATAAAGGCCACAATAAGTTTTTTTTCTCTCGGAAAAACAGACCACTTTTTTGATAGCAGGAAAGGAATGATTGCAAGACATAAAACTTCTATTATCCGAAACCACTGTAAACCATTCAAAAACCATTCGTATACAATAAAAATACAAGCTGGGATAATCCCTACAATCCCACCATACAAAAAAGCACTCATAATCGGAATTGCATGGAAATTGTAACTACAAGCATCGACAAAATAAATCGGATACGTCATAGAGAGAACAAGCGTAATACTAGATAAGAACATAATAAAATAGCGATTGGGCTTTGGAAGCATATCTTGATAACGGTTTAGACGAATCGCTTCATATAAAAACAGTGGCAAAATAATGATCGCGACTTGGATCATTAAGTCACGAATTAGCTCCATAGCCTCTCATCCCCTATATGTATTTTGATATGATTATATCATTTTACAGTTGCTTTTGTTTTAAAATTTAGATTTTTCTTAACATATTTGTAAATTATTTGTGAATAAACGTTAAGAAATGTTACAACTTTCCGAAATGATTGTAAACCCTGTACCAAACTACCATGATGCAGTATACAATGAATACGGGTTAACAAATAAAATAAAACATAGTCCAATAAACAGACAACCATAATAACATACAGCATATAATCCATACTATCTACGTGTACAAAGAAGTAATTATTATTTTAGTAGGAGGATGATAACTATGACAGGAACTACGCTTGTTTTAAAAGAGGAGAATTTGGTCGTTCTCGAAAATGTGGATAAATCAGTATACGAAGAATTGCAAGACAAAGCTGGGGAAGAAAATTGCACATGCGCTGTGAATGAATCTGTGGTACACCTTGGAAAAGTTTCTTCAGTTCTTTGGAATGAAGATGAAATAGATTGGGAATATGGGTATTAAAAAGTCGCTTTAAGCGGCTTTTTTTTTGCGCTCCAAAGCGAAAATATAAAATTTATGATAAAATAAAAGAAATTTTGTAAACGGAAGAAAGGGAGACAAAATGGAACAATTCATTAATCCTAGAGTGAAGGATATCCAAATTTCCGGTATTCGTCAATTCTCTAATATGATTCAAAACTATGATAATCTCATTTCTTTAACAATTGGACAACCTGATTTTCCAACTCCTTCTTTAGTCAAAGAAGCTGCTAAACGAGCGATTACAGAAAACTATACGAGCTATACACACAACGCCGGCCTATTAGAATTACGCAATGCAGCTTGTCATTTTCTAAAGGAAAATTACGATTTACACTATTCACCTGAAAACGAAACCATCGTTACAATCGGTGCTAGTGAAGCAATCGATGTTACATTTCGTACTATTTTAGAACCTGGAACAGAAGTTATTTTACCAGCTCCTATTTATCCAGGCTATGAACCCATTATTAGACTGTGCGGGGCAATCCCTGTGTTTGTAGATGTTCGTGAAACTGGATTTCGATTAACAGCAGAAGCGATTCAAAATGCAATTACAGATCAAACAAGATGCATCGTTTTACCTTATCCTTCTAATCCGACTGGTGTTACACTGTCAAAAGAAGAACTAACAGATATTGTATCTGTTTTAAAAGATAAAAACATTTTCGTTCTTTCTGATGAAATTTATAGTGAGCTTGTATATGAAGATAGTCATACATCCATCGCTCATTTTCCAGAAATGCGTGATAAAACAATCGTCATTAATGGACTATCAAAATCACATTCAATGACAGGCTGGCGCATCGGTCTTTTATTTGCTCCAAGCTATTTAGCAGGGCATATTTTGAAAGTTCATCAATACAACGTTACATGTGCAACTTCAATCGCACAATACGCTGCAATCGAAGCGTTAACAGCAGCAAAAGATGCACCGCGAATGATGCGTCATCAATATAAAAAACGCCGTGATTACGTATACAACAGACTGATTCAAATGGGCTTAACTGTTGAGAAACCAACTGGTGCCTTTTATTTATTCCCATACGTTGGAAATCTTACATCCTCATCATTTGATTTTGCCATTGATCTTGTTAAAGAAGCTAGACTCGCTGTTGTTCCAGGAACAGCATTTTCAGAGTATGGTGAAGGGTATATTCGTCTTTCATACGCTTATAGTATGGAAACACTAAAAGAAGGCTGCGATCGTTTAGAAGAATTTTTAAAACAAAAAGCTAAGAGATAACACTCTTAGCTTTTTACGCATAATGATCACAAGTTTGGCGCTTCAGTAATTTATGCGGAATAATAATGCATTTTGAAGTGGACTCGGAATGCTCCACCTTATCAACTAACGCTTTTGCAGCCTCATACCCTAATTGATAAATATTCACATCAACAGTTGTAAGCGGCGGGCTCGCAATTTCAGATAATAAAGCATTATTAAAGCTCACGATTGAAACATTTTTTGGTACAGCAAGCCCTTTTTTGGCAAGCGCACTTAACACCCCAAGACCGATTAAATCATCTGTTGCCATAATTGCCGTCGGCGGCTTTTCAAGTCCCATTAACTCTTCTACAGCCTGCTGGCCACCCTCTCTTGAAAAATCAAAATGTAAAATATATTCATCTGGCAACATAATGTCAGCTAGTTTTAAAGCATCGCTCATTCCAGCTAAACGATCTTTCGTAACAAGTAAATCAGAACCACCGCCAATAAACGCTATCTGTTTATGTCCAAGTGAAATTAAGTATTCCGCTACTTCTCTTGCAGCTGTATAGTTATCATTATCTACATATGTAATTTCATCTTTTCTTTCGTATGGTTTTCCAATTAAAACAAATGGGAAATTTTGTTCATGTAAATATTGAATAATACGATCGTTCTCACGTGAATAAAGAAGAATAATTCCGCCGATTTGACGACCCTGTACCATCTTCACAACGCCATTAAAAATCTCCTCTTCTGTTTCACCAGTTGACATATACAACGCATAACCTTCGACATGTGCAAACGAGCTAATCCCTCGAATTACTTCTGGGAAAAATGGATTTTGAAATGCTTTACTTGCAGAACTCGGCATAACAAGACCGATTGTTTTTGTTGTTTGATTCGCAAGGCTTCTCGCATTTAAATTTGGATGATACCCTAGTTCACTCATTACTTTACGGACACGGCGCTTTGTTTTTTCACTTATACTTGGATTATCAGCAATTACACGAGACACAGTGGAAGGCGCAACATTTGCCTTTTTCGCTACATCTTTAATTGTAACTGTCATAAAATCTCCTCCTCTCTTCTAATTCTTCATTCATATCTATTTTTATCCTGCAGTTCTACAGGTAGTAGGAGAAAACGAAAGCCGCCATTACTTTATTTCATTCCTCAAAAAATTATATTAATGTAAACTAATATTCTCCCTCTTCATGTATTGTAAGGGATACAAGCTTATTTTCCTATACTATAATATACTATTTTTTTCACATCTTTCCCCTTACAATGTCATATGAATCGAACTTCTCCCTAAAAAAGAGAAATGGGACATAATGTCCCATTTTCATCCTTTCGTACCTCCAGCTGTTAAACCAGAAATAAAATATTTTTGCAATGATAAGAACAAAATTGAAATCGGTATAGCAATTAATACGGAACCCGCTGCAAATGTTGTAAATTCATTACCAAATTTCTTCGCTACCATTTCATATAATCCAACAGCTAATGTATAGTTTTCTGGTGTCCGTAAAATGATACTTGCTAAAATAAAATCTGTAAACGGACCAATAAAGGTAAATAAAGCTACAACTGCCACAATTGGTTTTGCGAGCGGCATAATAATTTGCCAAAAAATCCGGAAGTGCCCTGCCCCGTCCATACGAGCCGACTCATCTAATTCTTTTGGAATCGTATCAAAGTAACCCTTCATAAGCCACGTATTCATTGGAATTGCTCCGCCCACATAAATTAAGATTAACGCTAGATGCGTATCAATTAATCCTGTCAACTGCGCTAATACATAGAGTGCGATTAACGCTGAAAAATTCGGTATCATTTGTAGAATTAAAAACGTTAATAATCCATTCTTTCTTCCGACAAAACGATATCTTGAAAAAGCATAAGCGGTGAAACTAATGGATAGTACTGAGAAGATCATCGTCAATACACTAACTTTCAGTGTATTTTTGTACCAAAGTAAATAATTACTCTTATCAAGATTAAGTAGGTCTCGATAATGATCTAGCGTTGCATTTTTCGGAATAATACTTGATCCTGATAAACTATCTCCTGGATTAAACGATGAACCAACAATCCATAGTAATGGATAGAAAATAATGACACACATTATGAAAATGACGAAATAACTTAATGAAAGACGTAACATCTTCTGTCGTTTTATATTCATTTACATCATATCCTCTTCTTGGAATGATTTTGTTCTTTTAAATTGCCATAACGCCACAGAAATAACAATTAACGATAAAATCATCGTAAGTGCCGCTGCTTTTCCGTATTGCGCTGATGTCATTGTTAATTTATAGATCCAGGAAATTAAAATATCTGTTCCACCTGCATTTTGTCCCGAAACAGCAGGCCCCCCGCCATTAAATAGGTAAATAATACTGAAATTATTAAAGTTAAATGTATATTGTGTAATTAAGATTGGTGCTGTTGCATATAGAACAAGCGGCAATGTAATTTTACGAAATTGTTGCCATGCCGTTGCTCCATCTACTGTAGCAGCTTCATACAATTCCCCTGGAATCGATTGCAGTATACCTGTTGTCATTGCAAAAATAAATGGGAAACCAAGCCATGTTTGAATAAAAATCAAAGCAATTTTTGCCCAAAATGGATCTGTCATCCAAGCAATTTTTTCAATTCCAAATAGCGCTAACACTTGATTATTAATTGCTCCAAATGATTCATTGAACATACCAGCAAAGACAAGGATGGATACGAATGCTGGAACTGCCCACGGTAAAATAAAGATTGTACGAATCACTGCTTTCCCTTTAATACCAGGCTGATTCACTAATATTGCTAAGAAAATTCCAAGTGCTACTTGTAAAGTAGTCGCGACAAATGTCCAAATCACAGTCCAAGAGAATACACTTAAGAATGTATCCCTCCACATTGGTAATGTGAAAATATCAGTAAAGTTTTTAAAACTAACCCACTCGACTAATTTCGCTGGTGGAGAATGATATAAATCATAGTTTGTAAATCCAATTAAGAATACGAAAATAATTGGAAACACAACTACAAAAATCAATAACAGAAATCCCGGAGAAACCATCAAATATGGAAAACCTTGATCTAATAAATTACGGTATTGTTCTTTCACAGAATTTAACGGTATTCCTATATCACGTTTTTTCCCATTTTGATAGGCATCATATAAATTAAAAGCATATATTCCTAGTCCAAACGCAATAACAATTAGTGCTAAAATCCCTTCTACTAATAGAAAGATAGAATGATCCCGAGGAACCTCTGTACCAAGTGTAACAATTCCCCACAATCCCATATTTAACAAATCCGCAAATGCTACGATAAATGAACCTGTTAATACAAGAAAGATAAGAGCTTTTACATATTGTTTATTGTATATTTGACCAACACCTGGAATGATTGACAACATCGCGGCTGTTTTGCGGTATTTTGAACCATTTACCTCTTGCATTGGTTCAATGGATGCTTGCATATTTCTTCCCCCTTTTTTCTTCCCCTTGGAAGGAGGAGAATTCGTATCCCTTCTTTATAAGAGATACGAATTCCGTCTTATTTTTGCTTACTATGGTTTGCTTCAATGTTTCCTTTAATTTGTTTCACAGCTTCATCAAGTGCTGGTTTTGGTTCTTGTTTTCCAGCTGCAAGTAACTCTAATGCAAATCTTGCAGGCTCCCATACTTCTTGCATTTCTGGAATATTCGGCATTGGAATACCTGTCTCAGCCTGTTTCGTTATTGCTTTTGCAGCTTCACTGTCTTTAATCATTGGATCTTCCATTAATGATTTTACAGGCGGAATTTCTTTTGATTTTTCATAACGAATTTTTGCATTTTCTTCATTTGTTACCCAATCAACAAATTTCGTTGCTAAATCTTTATTTTTTGAAAAGCTTGTTACATGCCATCCTTTTACACCAACAAAAGTTTTCATCGGTTGACCATTTGGTAATTTTGGCATCGGTGCTACACCATAATCAATTCCGTTTTTCTCCATAGCTTGAAATGCCCATGGACCATTCATAATGGATGCAGCTTTCCCTTCATTAAACAATCCATCTGCAGCTGCCCCACCAGACTCACCAATTATACCTTTTGGGAACAAGTTCTCCTTGTACCATTTTTGAATATATTCCATCCCTTGTACCGCGCCACTACTATTTAATCCGATATCGGCTGTATTCGGTTTTCCATCTTTCTCACCAAATACATACCCTCCCATACCAGCCATAAATGCATTTGCAAAATATAAATTATCTCCTAGTGCTAAAAATCCGTACTTACCATCTTTTGTGAAATCTTTCGAGAAATTATATAATTCATCCATTGTTTCTGGTGCCTTTGGCATAAGCTTTTTATTATAAATAAATACAGGTGTTTCGATCGCCTTTGGCAAACCATATAATTTCCCTTTATATGTTTGAGCTTCTATAGATAAATCGGTAAATTTGCTCTTTACAGCATCATCAACCTTTACTTCATCAATTAACCCTTCAGTAACAACATTTCCAATATGATCATGCGGTAATGTTACAACATCAGGTCCGGTACCTGCTGGACCATCCAAACGTAGTTTTTTTGTTTGATCTGTCATTTGAATTTCGGCCACTTTTACTTTTACATTATATTTTTTTTCAAAGCTTTTTACTGCTGGTTCTAATGCAGGACCTTTTTTAAGATCTTCCCAAACAAGAAGGTCATAATCTTTCTTCTCTTTACTCGCTTCCTTTTTTCCTGAATCTTTCGGACCACATGCCGATAACATACCAATTGTCAAAGCTGAAACTGTTAATAATGATAATGCTTTCTTCACCCTCAAAACCTCCCTAAGTTATATGTAATAATCGACTAAAATGAAAACGTTTGCACTTACAAGTTTTATAGAAGCGCAAACAATCTTCTAATCTACGAAAACGTTTGCGCTATTTGTCTATCATTATACATTCTTTTATATATTTTGCAAATATTTTCTTTATGTATTTTTCAAAAAATTCATGAAGTCTTTCTTTATATCCATTGACTTTATATAAAATGAATACTACTCTTATAAGCAATATTGAAGTTATATTAAAAAGCAATCGTTTGCAATATATTATTATTTATTGAGATATCAAAGGGGGATTTTCTATATGTTTAAAGAAGCAATATACCATAGACCGAAAGATAATTACGCATACGCTTACGATGAAAAAACGCTCCATATTCGATTGCGCACAAAAAAAAATGATGTAGATATCGCCTCACTCATTCATGGCGATCCTTATGAATGGCAAGATGGGAAGTGGATCACAGCAAACATACCGATGAAAAAGAGCGGCTCAACAGATTTATTTGATTATTGGTTCATTTCAATCGAACCGAACTTTAAGCGCTTACGATATGGATTTGAACTAAAAAATAATACAGAAACGATCGTCTATACAGAACGCGGCTTTTTCCCTAAAACACCTAATGATGATGTTGGCAACTTTTTTTGCTTTCCATTTATTCATGAACAGGATGTTTTTAGAACTCCTTCATGGATAAAAGATACAGTGTGGTATCAAATTTTCCCAGAACGTTTTGCTAATGGAGATCCTTCATGTAATCCAGCTGATACTCTTTCTTGGGGGAGCACTGATCCAACAACTACTAACTTTTTTGGCGGAAATTTCGCTGGAGTTATCCAGCACCTTGATTACCTTGTAAAACTTGGTATTTCCGGAATTTACTTCACTCCAATCTTTACAGCACACTCTAATCACAAATATGACACAATTGATTACATGGAAATCGATCCGCAATTTGGGACGAAGGAAACTTTTAAAAAACTTGTTAACGCCTGCCACAAGCGAGGTATAAAAGTAATGCTAGATGCCGTTTTTAATCATAGCGGATATTTCTTTGATAAATTTCAAGATGTTCTCAAAAAAGGAAAGCAATCTCGCTATACCAACTGGTTTCATATTCACGAATTTCCAATTGTAACAGAGCCACTTCCGAACTACGATACCTTCGCCTTTACACCATATATGCCTAAATTAAATACAGCCCATCCAGATGTAAAAGAATACTTACTCAAAGTAGGGCGTTATTGGGTACGAGAGTTTCACATTGATGGCTGGCGCCTCGATGTAGCAAACGAAGTTGATCATAGCTTTTGGAGAGAATTCCGTAGTGAAATAAAAGCAATTAACCCTGAAGTCTATATTTTAGGAGAGATTTGGCATGATGCTCAGCCATGGTTACAAGGTGATCAATTCGATGCCGTCATGAGCTATCCTGTTACAAATGCTCTGCATTCTTACTTTGCAAACGAAACAATTGGGGCAAGTGAATTTATGGAACAAATTACAGCTTCTCTTCACTCCTATTCCATGAATGTAAACGAAGCTGCTTTTCATCTATTAGACAGTCATGATACACCGAGAATTTTAACAACCTGTAAAGGAAATAAAAATAAAGTAAAACTACTTTATGTATTCCACCTTTCTTTCATCGGTTCACCATGCGTTTATTACGGTGATGAAATCGGTATGGATGGCGGAATGGATCCTGGGTGCCGGAAATGTATGGTCTGGGATGAAGATAAGCAAGATACAGTATTATTTAAGCATATACAAAGATTAATTTCATTACGAAGACAATATAAAGCATTTGGTGGACATGGATTATTCCAATGTATTGAAGCAAACGATGAACAAGGTTACATTTCTTATACGAAAACATACGGAGAAGAAACGATATTTTTTGTTTTAAATCCAACAAACCAAGAAATTTCAGCTCCTATACCTTTTGATATCGCCGGTAAAAAAATTGTAAATTTATATACAAACGAAGAATTTTCAGCAGAAACAGACTCATTACAGGTTACACTTCCACCATATGGATTTTCAATTTTGAAGTGGTAAAATATAAAAGCCTTGTGTCATTTCTGACCCAAGGCTTTTCATTATTTTAACTTGTATACCCTCGCTTCATATGGCTGTAAATCGATACTCTTAATTGTTTCATTTTGCACATCATAATTGTGTATCAATAATTCTGAACTATTATAATTTACCTCTTCTGGTATTTCAAATACACACTCATTCTCAGTAAAGTTCGCAATGACAAGTACTTTCTCATCTTTCCATGTCCGCATATAGGCAAAAACAGATGGATGTTCTTCAAAAATTAAATCATATGTTCCATACACAATGATTTCATGTTTTTTACGAAGTTCAATTAATTTTTTATAGTAATAAAAAATAGAATTTTTATCCTGCAACGCTTGTGTCACATTAATTTCTTTATAATTAGAATTTAATGCAATCCATGGTTCTCCAGCTGTAAATCCCGCGTGCTTTCCATCATCCCATTGCATTGGTGTTCTAGCATTATCTCGCCCTTTTATATAAATCGATTGCATTACTTTTTCTTCATCTTCACCACGCTCTATTACTTTTTCACGGTACATATTCAGCGTTTCAATATCTCGGTACTCATCAATCGAATCAAAGTGAACATTTGTCATCCCAATTTCTTCTCCTTGGTAAATATAAGGAGTACCTTTCATCATATGAAGTACCGTCGCTAACATTTTCGCTGATTCTATGCGGTATGTTTTATCGTTACCAAAGCGTGAGACAACACGGGGCTGGTCATGATTGTTCCAATACAAACTATTCCATCCTGTTTGTTCCAACGCTTTCTGCCATTTTGTTAAATTACGCTTTAACGTTAAGAGTGAGCATGGCTTTACGTCCCATTTTCCCCCTTTTCCAGAATCTAAATCCATATGTTCAAACTGAAATACCATTTGTAATTCTTGACGTTCTTCAGCTGTATACAGTTTAGCCTCCTCTGTTGTTACACCCGGCATTTCACCAACAGTCATAATATCGTATTTCGACAATACTTTCTGATTCATTTCATGTAAGTATGCATGAATATTTGGTCCATTCATAAAGTATTGATGGCCTGATACATAACCTTCTTTCTCCGTTTTCACAGTTGGTAATCCCTCTGTTTTAGAAATAAAATTAATCACATCCATACGAAAACCATCGATTCCTTTTTCAAGCCAAAACTCCATCATCTCATAAACATCTTTTCGCACTATTTCATTATCCCAGTTTAAATCTGGTTGCTTTTTAGAGAATAAATGTAAATAATATTCATCTGTCGCTTCATCATACTGCCAAGCAGGTCCACTAAAAGCCGCTTCCCAGTTATTTGGCTCTTTTCCATCTTTCCCAGGACGCCAAATATAGTAATCTCGATACGGGTTATCTTTTGACTTACGAGATTCGATGAACCAATTATGTTCATCAGAAGTATGGTTAACAACTAAATCCATCATTAATTTCATATCACGTTGATGCATTTCACTTAATAATTCGTCCCAATCGTTCATTGTTCCAAACTCATCCATAATATTACGATAATCACTAATATCATAGCCATTATCATCATTGGGAGATTCATAGACTGGTGATAACCAAATTACATCTATACCTAAGTTTTGTAAATAATCAAGCTTTGAAATGATTCCGCGAAGGTCACCAATTCCATCACCATTACTATCCATAAAGCTACGTGGATAAATTTGATATACAACACTTTCTTTCCACCATTGTTTTTCCATCATGCTACCTCATTTCATTTTTAAATCGAAAAATCCAGGCGCAAACGTTTTCATTAATGAATGATAACAGATTTTAAAACAAATGAAAATAGCGCTTACATTTTTCTATTTTAATTTAACCAATTTTCACAGAGAAGAGGCTTTATTTATTAAATATCCCCCCCTTTTATGAAAACGTTTTATTTTTTTGTATCATTTTTATTTATTTTTTAAATACATTCGTTTATAATGAACTCAAAGAAAACGTTTGCATAATTTTTCTAGGAGGAAAAGTCATGGCAGAACTAAAGTTAGAAAATATTTATAAAATTTATGATAATAACGTAACAGCAGTAACAGACTTCAATTTACATATTCAAGATAAAGAGTTTATCGTTTTCGTTGGTCCATCTGGCTGTGGAAAATCGACAACATTACGAATGGTAGCTGGACTTGAAGACATTTCAAAAGGGGAATTTTCTATTGATGGTAAGGTAATGAATGATGTTCCTCCAAAAGATCGCGATATTGCAATGGTTTTTCAAAACTATGCACTCTATCCACATATGAGCGTTTATGACAACATGGCATTTGGATTAAAACTTCGTAAAATCCCAAAAGACGAAATTGACCGCCGCGTACAGGATGCGGCACAAATTCTAGGACTTTCGGAATATTTAAATCGAAAACCAAAAGCATTATCTGGTGGACAACGCCAACGTGTTGCGTTAGGTCGTGCTATCGTTCGTGACGCAAAAATTTTCTTAATGGACGAGCCATTATCAAATTTAGATGCAAAATTACGTGTAGCGATGCGCTCAGAAATTTCTAAACTGCATCAAAGACTTGGGACAACAACAATTTATGTAACACATGATCAAACAGAAGCGATGACAATGGCTTCACGCCTTGTCGTTATGAAAGATGGAAAGATTCAACAAATCGGTTCACCAAAAGAAGTATATGAAACACCGGAAAATATTTTTGTTGGTGGATTTATTGGCTCACCTGCAATGAATTTCTTCCATGGTAAATTAACAGAACAATACTTTGTTATAGATGATAAGGTAAAAATCAAAGTATCTGAAGGCAAAATGAAATTATTACGCGAACAAGGTTATGTGAATCAAGAAATTGTATTGGGGATACGTCCAGAAGATATCCATGACGAACTTTTATTTTTAGAGGCTTCACAAGGTACAACATTTACAACTCAAATTGAAGTTGCTGAACTATTAGGTGCAGAATCTATTTTATATATGAAACTTGGAAATCAAGATTTTGCAGCCCGTCTGGATGCAAGACATACCTTTACACATGGTGATCAAATCAAACTTGCATTCGATATGAATAAGGCACATTTCTTTGATAGTACAACAGAAAAACGTATTCGATAAAGCACCACTTTTCTTTACGTCATACAGATACAAAAAAACCGTCCACATATGTATTTCGGGCGGTTTTCTACTATTATACTAGGGTTCCTACTGTATGAAATGACTGTTCTTTTGTACTAATAATACCGAAAATAGGTAAATCAGTTAGCATTACTTCTTCTTGATGTTTCATAAAAGATGCCGTCAATTGTTTTAGTTCTATCCAAACGTCATTAATACAAAGTACATTGGAATCGTTCTCTTGTTGACGTAAAAAAATAGAATCTATTTTATATAAACCCGCATTATTAAAGAGCATATCAATACGATTATAAGCGTCAATAGCAACTCCAATGACACGTTTCCAATCTCCTTGTTTCGCCATATCATGAGTAACAAAAAGGGCTTCACCACCTAAATCTACGATTTCCTCCGCTGTTGCTTGTCCATTTTCCTGATCAATATCCGTCACAATTACTTTTGCACCTTGTTCTGCCAACAAAAGAGCCGTACTACGTCCAATACCGATGCCACCGCCAGTTACAACGGCAACTTTTCCTGCAAGCTTCATCGTCATTACCCCTTCTGTAAGTCTTACCGTCACTCAGTATACCCCTTTCGCCCGTAGCTCTACAAGCAGAAAAAGCCCATATTCCTTTTTTTGTAATCGCTCACTTATCTGTTTTCTCTTTTTTCTTACTATTGTATTTATCAAAAGCTAGACCGATAAAAATAAGTACCCCAAAAAATTAAGTTACTTTCTATCATTTCGATCTCCCCCTTGTTATACAACACATCTGTTTCATTTATCATATCATTTTCCTAATTTTCAGTCTAATACAACAAAAAAATAGGATGTGTTAAAAAGTTTACTATTGCTTGCTTTTTAACACATCCTGCATCAATATGAAGGGTACTCTATAGGAGATGTCCGCCCTATATGAACTCCATTATACGAATTAAATTTATCGAATTTCGTAAAAATTTAAGGGTACATATATTTTTTAATACGTCCTAAATATAACTCTTTATCATTCTATCCTAGTATTCTTTAAACGAGACTCATCACTTTCGTTTTCATAATTAAGTCATGGAACCCACAATTATCGTGACGGAACAACATCATATATACGTTACAGATAGATGGAATTCCAAGCAACAATATGTTTGGTAATAACAATACAAAGAACCGTACTGTTAGCGTTTGAATTGTTAACTTTTCACTTGTTAATGATACAAGTCTTGTTCGGGTTATTTTTTTACCAATTGTACAGCCATTCCATATAAATGGAACAAAAATAAAATAGATAGCCATTAATATAAAAACAAGCGCAAGATCATATCGATAATCACCTAAGCTTATATTAAAACGATTGAAAATGGCCCCATAATTCCTCGTTACAACTGCCACAACAGCACCGTACATAACCGAGATTAAAAACATATCGATAATGGAAGCACCTATGCGATTCATTACTACCGCTGGACGATGCATCTTTAACTTCATTTTATGTCGACTCCTTTGTATCCTTCTTTACCTGTCTCATCGTACCATTTCTAAAAACCATTGTAAACAACTCATATATTGGCGTTTCTTTTCCTTTTCTTGTACAATATGTTTACCACAAGCATTTTATAAGGAGGGTCTCATATTGAAGCGATTGATGACCGTAATTGCCATTATACTTTTGACTGGTTGCACAGCAAACTCTAGCCATTCAGCTTACACCATCAATGAAGAATATGAACTAATAAATACTTCCGGAAATGCATTTGAACTTTTTCCAAAACCAGACGCTGTATATGCTACACAATATGTCCCAGCTAAAATTGTAGAAATTGCATGGGACGATATATATATTATTGCAAAACAAATTGAAGAAAAATCCGATCCCAATAACCCAGAATCTAGTATTACAAATAAACGAAGCGAACATTACTGGATTATTGATATGAACAACAATCGTCGTTTTGGTCCTTATAATGAAAAACAATTTCAGGAACAAAAAGAAGCATTTCGAATTTCTGAACAATTACAAACCGTAGAAACCTATTTAAATGAGCAAAACAAACGGTCAGTAAACGCCTAATAACGGCTGTTTATTTCAAGAACCAAAAATAGTATATTTTTTTCAGTCCATTTGCTGATTTTTATAGCTTGGATGTTCCCCTGTTATCGCGATAACAGTACCGCATTTTTTACAACTTTCTACCACTGCGACTGCTTGTGCAAATAAAGTAAGATAACCTTTTTGGTCTGGTGCTATCGTTGCTTTTTCTATCTCCTTACTACCGCATTCGTAACATCTTTTTTCCATTTTTCTTCCCCCTTTGCACTTTATAATACATTCGCTTTGATTTGACAAATTTCCTGTTCTTTTTCTATACAAAAAACATCTCACTTAGACAGTGAGATGTTAAATGTTTGCGGTTCTGTAACCGTTTCATGTGTATCACCCGTTGCAAGAACATCTGTTGTAAATGAGATTTGAGTAATCTCTTTTTTCTCATCCTCGAGTATTAATCCAATTATCCCTTCCCTCGTCTCACCTGGTTTATACTCTTCTCTTGTAACACTTTTTGTACCTACAAGCGTATCCTCTTCATATAAAAAGTTTTGTTTTGGGACATTAAAGTGCTGCGTTTCATTAATAGTAATATCATTCATAGAGAAAAACTGCATGTCTTTATCTCCACTATTTTCTACCTTATATGTAATTTCAACATAACGCACTTTATCTCCAATGTCTTTTCCACTTAACGAAGCGTACAACTCAGCATCTTCTCGATTGACTTTGTCTCCAAGTCTACGCTGCACTTCTTCTGGACTTAATGCTGTATATACTTTCAATGTATCTTTTGCATCTTGACTCATTTGTGATAATGCAATAACCTTTACATCTTGTACATGAATTTTCATTGGAGCTACTTCAAACGTTTGATTAACATGTTTTAACCTCTCTAATTTAAATGTTCCCCATCCTTTTTCTTTTACAACCTGTCCAACTTTCTTTAATTCCTTGCCACCGTATTCAGTTGTTTCTGGAATAGATTCTTTCTTTACTTCTTTTTTTTCTTCCTTTTGAAAACAACCGCTAAACAAAACGATAGAACTACATAAAATACAAATACTTTTCCATACTTTCATCATCTTACTCCTAACACTCTCATTCATACTAACTCGATTCTTCTCTTGTTTCGTATATTGCGGAAACAATGAATAGACCACAAAAAACACTTGTAAATCCAGAAACTATTATACTCCCTATTTGTAAAATTTGAAAATAGGGGTCTAGCAACGCGTGCATAGTAAACACTACTAACGCCGTAATCATCGTCCATCCCCAATATTTCCTTTTCTCTCTTGCTGAAACTATATCTACTTTTATTTGAAAATCTCGATGTTTCTATAGAACATATATAAGCAGCAAAAAAACAAGACATGTACTCCCGTGCTGCATGAATTTATATATCGGCATGGAATATATATGTTGTTGTAGAGATGGTAAATTCATAACAAAATAACCCATCTTATGGGTAAAAGCATCCCAAACGAAATGTGTAAGCATACCGAATAATGCAGAATAGAGAAAAACAAAAATTTCTTTCCCTGAAGTAAGCCTCCATGGAATAGATGCTACATAACGATAGTAGACTGAAAACGAGCGGTAAGTTCAAATAAAAGAACCCTAAATGTATGTCCAATGACACCATATGGTCGAAAATGCAAAAAATATTCAAAATCGGGTACCATACTTCCTAATACTAGCGCTGTTACTGAAACATATCGTTGTTTCTTGCAAAAAGGAATGACAGCAGCAGGATGCGCAAATGTAAACGGCATATGTTACTCCCTTCTGAAACCAAAAAAATATTTCTATGTAAGACACCCTCTATCATAACGATATCGATTCTTGATATGCAACACTTATTTTGACATTGGAATATCCACAACTTACATGATACAATCCAAATGTAATATTTAGGAAATGGAAGTGATATCATTTTGTCCCTAATGTTTGTCTTTCTCCTTATTCTATTAGAACTTTTTATAACCACGTATATAGGCTTTTTTCTATGGAAATATATAAAAATAGTAAAGTATATTCCAAATCTACTAGTTTTTATAGCTACTATACTGATTTTTATTATAAAGAGACACACCTATGGCTGGGAAGGACTAGGTTTCTCGGCTTTGCAAGTTGCCTGATCCTTGTACTTGCTGCTATATTAGAAACAAAATCTTCAACGAATTGAGGTATATATTTTGAATGAGCGTACAGCCTTTCTAAAGAACGTCTCCTTACAAAAAGAACATATCCCTAATTTTTCCGTGTATCCATATTGCTTACCCGCTATCCGAACATTACAATCACTAGACTTCCATCCAAATGTAACATTTATAATTGGAGAAAATGGAACTGGGAAGTCTACATTGTTAGAAGCCCTCGCCATCGCTTTAGGATTTAATGCGGAAGGTGGAACAAAAAATTTCCGTTTTGCTACACATGATTCGCATTCATCTTTACACAAATATATTCGCGTAGCAAAAAGCGTCGCGACACCAAAAGACGGATTCTTTCTGCGAGCAGAATCATTTTATAATGTTGCTTCTTATATCGATGAAATTGATTCTGAACAATTTTTGGGAGGTAAGGTTATTGATTCATATGGTGGTATTTCCTTACACAATCAATCACATGGTGAATCATTTTTTTCTTTATTTATGAACCGTTTTACAGGACAAAGCTTATATATTTTAGACGAGCCTGAAGCAGCTTTATCTCCAATGAGGCAGCTTTCTATGCTCATTCGTATGCGTGAATTAGCAGAGCAAGGATCACAATTCATTATCGCAACTCACTCTCCTATTTTGATGGCTTATCCAGAGTCCAATATATATTCTTTCTCACAAGAAGGAATCACAGAAGCAATCCTAGAGGAAACTGAGCATTATCAAACGATGAAACTCTTTTTCGAGAATCGGGATCGCTTGTTTCATCATTTGTTCCAATCATAAAGAAAAAGGTAATATTACTCGTTGATACCCAAAAAAAGAAGGAGCAGCTCGCTGCTCCTTCTTTTTTATAGTGCTTCTATAAATAACGCTACTCCAATGCCACCACCGACACAAAGAGATGCAATTCCTTTTTCTAAACCTCGTCTTTTTAATTCGTGAATTAAACTTACCGTAATACGTGCACCTGTGCAACCAATTGGATGTCCAAGTCCAACACCACTTCCGTTGACATTTACTTTCTCACGATTTAAGCCAAGTTCCTTCTCAACCGCTAAGTATTGTGCAGCAAAGGCTTCATTGATTTCCAATAAATCAGCATCTTCTAATGACCAATTTACTTTCTCTAAACCTTTACGAATTGCTGGTGCTGGACCAATCCCCATAATCTTCGGATCTACCCCAGCTACAGAATAACCAACAATTCTAGCTAATGGTTGTAAGCCTTTCTCCTTAGCCTTTTCTTCACTCATTAATACTAAAACTGCACTTCCATCATTAATACCCGAGGAATTCCCTGCAGTTACTGATCCACCTTTACGAAATGCTGGCTTTAGCCCCGCCAATTTTTCTGCTGTAATATCTGCACGTGGATGTTCATCTTTTAAAAATACTACTTCTTTTCTACGCTCTTTTATTGTAATAGGAACAATTTGCTCATCAAAATAGCCTGATTCAATTGCCTGAAGCGCTAATTGATGGCTACGCAGCGCAACTTCATCTTGTTCCTCCCTTGTAATCTCATATTGTTCAACTAAATTTTCCGCTGTTTCGCCCATCATAATATGATGCAACGGATCTTCTAAAACTTCCCACACCGTATCACGAATTTCTCCGTGCTGAAGACGTTGTCCCCAGCGGTGCTGTTTCAATGCATAAGGGCTTGAGCTCATCGCTTCTACTCCACCTGCAACAACAACTTCACTTACGCCTAATTGTATTTGCATTGCCGCTGACATAATCGCTTGCATACCTGAAGAACATTGGCGCTGGATCGTATAACCTGTAACTGTATCTGGAAATCCTGCTGCTAATGCAGCTGTTCGGGCTGTATTCGCCTCATCTGTTCTTTGAATACAATGACCTAAAATCACTTCATCAACTTCATGTGGTTCCACTCCGCCTCTTTTTACAGCTTCCTGAAGTACAGGAACAGCTAATTCCACTGGTGTTACATTTTTTAATGCTCCTCCAAAAGTTCCAATTGGTGAACGAACTGCAGCTGTAATGACAACATTATGCATCTTGCACTTGCCCCTCTCTTATGTACCCTAGTAAGTTTTTGGATGGTATAACATAAGATGTATATCTGCATTTATCATACTACAAATATACCGAAAAAATCAAAATATTTAATATAATAAAAATAGGAGGAATATTCCCTCCTATTCTGTTAGTGCATATAAAAATTTTTGTAAAATTTTCTCTGTTGTTTTATTTAAATTTGGCAACTTTTCAGCAGGAAAATATCGAAGGTCCAACCCTTCTTCATCAAGCTTTATTTCTCCGCTCACATAATGTGCTTGATATAGATGAATCACATTATAAATTTCATCCCCATTTGGATAACGATAATATACATCTTTCCCAGAAAGAACACCAAGAAACTGCAACATCTTCGCTTCTAACCCAGTTTCTTCAAATAGCTCTCGTCGAGCCGTTTCTTCCGTCGTTTCTCCTAGTTCCATCGCGCCACCTGGTACACCCCAATCATATGTATCCGAACGATATTGAAGCAATACCTCTTGTTTTTCGTTTAAAATAATCACAGCTGCTCCTACAAGAATGAGCGGCCTTGTACCGACTGATTTTCGTAATTCTTCAATATACCCCATTATATAAACTCTCCTTTCCTCTCCTTCCTTATCATAGCAAAATTCCTTATTTTTTTGTGTGATGTGAAAAAATATTCCTACTAACAAAAAAAGGAAGCATTCGCTCCCTTTTCATTACATTTATTTTCGAAAACTTTCATATTTAACTGCTTCAAATGCTTTTTCAATCTCTTCATTTCGATAATGAACGTATGTAAAGCGCCCTAATTCTACTAACCGAGCGATTTCTTGTAATGTTTTTTGCTGCTCATATGTCTCTTCAATCGTTACCTGTACATAAAATTTCATAAGTGGATGTTCATATAAAGACTCTCCAACTTCCACATATACACCCTTCACCCCTTGAACCACCTTTACATAACTTGCAAACTGGTAAACAGCTTCTCGGTCTGATACAATTTTTAATGTATACATACATTCTCCCCCTTTTCTTTTACTATAGCAGAATAAATAACATATAATGTAATTAAACTATGAATATTTTTCGACTTCTTTTACTCATTCTTATATTCCGTTCTGCATTAATCTATATTTTGCTTGTCAGTCAAAAAAACAGCTATCAATAAACAAATTACACCAATGTACCTTCTCTCAATTTATATAAATATTGGATTTTTTCAATTTATTAAAATACATCCCTTTATAGGGTTTATATCCATACATAGTACTTTCCCGTCACATACAGTATAGCAATAGACTGTTTTCCATTTGAGGTGTTTCTAATGGATCCATACGTAAATATATGTATTTGCATTACTCCAGGCTCCGATATTACAGACGACCGTATTGCAAAAGACTTAGCAGTCGCCGAATCAATATGGCAGCCAATTTCATTTCAAATTAAAGACGTTATTATACTAAATGAATCATTTAGATTTCACGATGGTGAAATTAGTTATATTGATTCTATCCAAATCCAACCAAAAGTTTCTTCTTTTTTTAACACTTGCTCATCACAAATTCCAAATTGTGACATTTATATTTGTTATATTGGAAGCAATTATTTTAAAGAGCAATCCGTAATTGCATGTGCCTATTCATTCGTTATAAACCAAATCCTCACAGGTTATATCATCCTTACTAACGCCGCTTCTCCTATGAAAAATATATATACGCTTGCTCATGAAATTGGTCATATTTTATTCACACGACGTATAGAAGGGAAACTTACACATGCTGACCCTCACTCGCAAACCGGCTCTGAACATCACCCTTCTTCCACAAACCTCATGTATCCAATTGTACCTCGTCCTGATCAAGTACACATTGATTCTTTATTAACAAAAGAACAGCGAGCATTATCTTTACAAAGTTCTTTATTACACAAAGAAAAACAGTAACCCATTCGTTACTGTTTAAAATAAAATATTCCAGTCTATATGCCCAATACCGGCCACAAAGAAAAGGCGATCCTATATATTCACTTTTCTTGTCTCTAATTTTGTATGAATCATTACAAGAACAAATAAAATAGCTAATTTTATAAACCCTATCCGAAAAGCCATTTTACGGGAAGCTATATTAGGTGCTACAAGTGCGATCATTCATGCCATACCCAATACATTGAACGAATGAAATCTGTAATGGCCCGTTATCATTTACAATTAAAATGGAAGCAATAACCCAAAATACAACAATATTCATCACTGTATATCCGATTTGTTTCCAGCTCTCTCTTCGATCTTTTTCCATTACCCGAACAAGCTCATTTACATATACTTTCGGTGAGCTTCCAAAAATATCCTCTATACTTTTCCCATCATTCTCACCTTCAATTAAGTGTAGTTCTGCATCTTCTAAAAAACTCTCAATATCACTTTCTTTGATAACCTTTGCCGCCGCGCCTCCCCTTTCCTTTCAGCAAACGCCCTACACTACTTTGCATCGCTTCCCAGCGATCCATAAATTCATCCAGTGTATCTTCACCTTTTTATGTTAATATATAATATTTTCGCTTTGGACCAGATGGAGATTCCTTCATTGTACTTGTTATTAGCCCTGCCTTTTGCATCCATATTAATAACGGATAAATACTTCCTTCACTTGTCATTGTGAAACCATACTTGGCTAGCTTTTCACTCATTTCATAGCCATATATTTCGCCTTCAGAAATAATGGCAAGAAGACCTCCTTCTAAAATCCCTTTCAGCATTTGACTTGTCGACATGATCCAAATCCTCCCTCTATCTTGTTATGCAAGATAGATAACCACATTTTTCCCAAAATCTTTGCAGGATTTTCGTTACACCTCCTCTAAATAGAGCAATAAGATAAATTCTATATAAAGGGGTGTTTTTCATTGTGGTTACAAATCGTGTTGTCTTTTTAACAGGTGCTGCAAGTGGTATTGGTTATGAAATGGGAAATGCATTTGCAAAAGAAGGAGCACAAGTGGTCATTAGTGATCGCCTTGAAGATCGTGCAAAGGAAGCTGCCGAACAGTTGCGCAAGGAAGGATATGAGGCAATCGGTCTAAGATGTGATGTTACATCTGAGCAAGAAATATCAGAAGCTATTTCTGAAACTATTACTAATTTCGGCTCACTTGATGTGTTAATAAATAATGCTGGTATGCAACACGTCTCACCAATTGAAGAATTTCCAACCGATAAGTTTGAACTTCTTATTCAAATCATGCAAATTGCGCCGTTCATTGCAATAAAACATGCGTTTCCAATTATGAAAAAACAAAAGTATGGACGAATTATTAATATTGCATCTATTAACGGTCTTGTCGGATTTGCTGGAAAGGCTGCCTATAATAGTGCCAAACACGGTGTGATTGGTTTAACAAAAGTTGCTGCCTTAGAAGGAGCTGTACACGGCATTACTGTAAATGCTCTTTGCCCAGGCTATGTTGATACGCCTCTTGTCAGGAATCAACTCCAAGATTTAGCGACAACACGAAACGTTCCACTAGAAAGAGTATTAGAGGATGTCATCTATCCCCTCGTACCTCAAAAACGATTGCTAGCTGTTCAGGAAATTGCCGATTATGCTTTATTTTTAGCAAGTAAAAAAGCAAAAGGAATAACCGGCCAAGCAGTTGTTATTGATGGGGGTTATACGACGCAATAATCTTTGTTACAAAAGGCTTTGCTCATTGAGAGCAAAGCCTTTTGTCATTTTGTTTCGTGCGGAGCTTCATACCTTGTCATCTGTTGTGGTAATTTCTCAATTGCAACAATTACACCATCTAATTTACTTTCAATACGATGCAGTAAATATAATGTCACAACAATTGGAAATCCAACATTACCGATCATAGATATCCATTCCCCCATCTATTTCCCCTCCTTTCTTTTAAATAAATAAGCAAAAGAAAGGAAATTGGGCAATAAAAAAACAAGCTACTGTATATTATATATATCCCTTTTAATTTTCCGACATATAAGTCGCAGTTATGAAAACAAAAGAAGTTCTCCACTCATTTTCTCCTTCTATTTTCATATGGCATGGGGCTAAAAAAGGCATTGACCGCCCTACCCATAGGCGGATGCTCTCTTCCACCTTAAAGGAATGGCTTTATGTCGGTCTTTCAATGCGTATTTATATAGCTTGTTTTCTCAAATAATGAAGCAATCTCTACGGCATAATCTCCTTGTAGAATTCCTTTTTCAGTAATAATTCCAGTAATTAGATCATGAGGAGTTACATCAAATGCAGGATTATAAACACCGACTCCCTCGGGAGAAATTTGTTTTCCAAAAATCTTTGTAACTTCAGTCTCATCTCGTTCTTCAATTACAATTTCAGCACCAGTTTTTTTCGTAATATCAAATGTAGAAAGTGGAGCAGCAACGTAGAAAGGAATATGAAAATATTTTGCTAGTATAGCTAAATTCAAGGTTCCTATTTTATTTGCTGTATCACCATTTGCGACAATTCGATCTGCTCCTACAATAATAACAGAAATATTTTTTGTTCGAATAGCATGTGCCGCCATATTGTCCGTAATGAGCGTTACATCAACACCAGCTTGTTGCAATTCCCATGTAGTAAGACGTGCTCCTTGCAAAACAGGTCTTGTTTCACATGCATAAGCTCGTAAATTCACCCCACGCTCTTTTCCAATATAAAATGGAGCTAACGCTGTTCCATAACGAGCAGTAGCAATACTTCCGGCGTTACAAATCGTTAAAATATGGTCACCATCTTTAAACCTAGTTAAAGCATGCTCTCCAATACTACGACATATATTTTCATCTTCTTGCTGAATTTTAAGTGCTTCCTCTTCTAATATTTTTCTTGCTTCTTTTATTGTTGTTGCTTGCTTAATAGAAGCTGACATGCGATCAATTGCCCAAAATAAATTAACAGCTGTCGGACGTGAAGTTGCTAAATAATTACAATCACTTTTAAACTTTTTTTCAAATTCAGTGATATTCGTAACATTATATTTTTTTACTGCAAGTGCTAATCCAAAAGCAACTGTAATACCAATTGCAGGTGCCCCGCGCACTTCTAACATAACAATACTTTTCCACACATCTTCAATAGTGTTCAACGTTTTATATTCTACAACATGCGGTAACCGCGTTTGATTTAATAATGCAATAGAATCTCCTTTCCAACTTATAGAACGCGGAACGGCAACTGTTGTGTTCATGCTTTTACCCCTCCCAAAACACTATCTTGAAATAACGTTTGGAACAATCTAGCATTCGCACCTGTCGTTTCATGTAATAATAACTCTCGACCTAAATATAATGCATGCTTTTTAGCTTGAATTCTTCTATTCTTATCCTTAATTCCATCTAAATCTACTACATGCGCTAATCCAATTGTTCGACGAATGATTTCACAACCAGCAAATCCAACTGCATCAGCAAAAATATTTTGTAGTACAATCGCAAGCCATCGTTTCTCCTTTGTATATGGTTCTACCCCTTCTAGTACCCATAGCTTTGTAAATACTTCTACAAAATTACTCCATGTTTTTTCAATATGATAGAATAAAATATTTCGTTTCTCTTCTTCTCTTGATAGTGCATTCAACAATAAATTTGCAATAAATTGACCAAGGTCAAATCCAAGCGGTCCAAATGTTGCAAACTCCGGATCAATCACCTTCGTTTCAGAAGGTGATGAAAAAATACTACCTGTATGTAAATCACCATGAATTAACGCTTCTTTTCTAGTTAAAAATTTATATTTATACTGCGCTACCTGTAATTTTAATTTCTTATCACACCAAAGTTCATCTAAGACAGGTTGCAATTCTTTCTCATAATCGTTTGTTTCATAGTTTCCAAACGGATCTGTAAACACAAGATCTTCTGTAATTTTACAAAGATCAGGATTTACAAACTTTCCGTCTAACACCCTTTTCTCTTCTGCTGGTAGGCCAAAATCTGACGTATAGAACAAAACATGTGCTAAAAAACGTCCAATATGCTGAGATAAAAGCGGATAGTCTTCCCCTTCACTCAATCCTTTACGAGTAATTGTAAGAGTTGACAAATCTTCCATTACTGTCACAGCTAACTCTTCATCATGACCATATACTTTCGGAACGTATTCTGGTACATATTTTGCAAAAACTTGTAATGCTTGACTTTCAATTGTGGCTCTACTTAACGAAAGTGGCCAGCTTTCTCCAACGACTTTTGCATATGGAAGAGCCTGTTTTACGATAATACCGCGTTCTCCATCATGGAGCCTAAATACATAATTTAAATTTCCATCTCCTATTTCATGACAAGTTACCTTTGCCTTTTTCTCAAAGTATCCATGCTCTTTTACATATTGAACTGCTGTTTCTTCTGTTAATGAACGATATCCCATTTTCTTATCCCCCTTTTTTAATTCAGAGGTTTTTCATCATAAGAAAAACCTCTTTCCATGAAGAAAGAGGTTTGAAGTTCAGCTTCTCCCCTCTTATCTGTCAGAAAGCTATCCTTTCTGCTGGAATTAGCACCGTGCCTTTTTGGCGCATAAACGCCCCATCTCACAATGGTATTACGGTCGGTTGCTGGGTTTCATCGGGCCAAATCCCTCCACCTGCTCTTGATAAGAGTTGCATAATTTATTTGAATTTTTAACTTTCTGCTACAGACTATAACAAGAATAAAAATCATTTGTCAATATTTTTTATTTATATAATTCTGGACGTCGATCAGTAAAGACAGGAATTCCCTTACGTACTTCCTTAACTTTTTCTAAATTTAGCTTCCCATGTAAAATAGATTCTTCTTCTCCTGCTTCTACTACAATTTCTCCCCATGGATCAACAATAAGAGAATGTCCAGCAAACATATTATCCGGATCCTCTCCTGCTCTATTACATGCAACCACATAACATTGATTTTCTACCGCTCTCGCTTGAAGAAGTAAACGCCAATGTGCTAAGCGAACAAGCGGCCATTCTGCTACAACGAATAATACATTTGCCCCTCTTACAGTATGAACACGCATCCATTCTGGAAAACGAATATCGTAACAAATTGTCCCCCCGCACTGCACATCATCTAACGTGAACTCACCGGTTCCATCACCAGCTATTAAATACTTATGTTCGTCCATTAACTGGAACAAATGTACTTTACTATATTCATTTTGCACTTCACCTTCGCGATTCACAACATACATCGTATTCGTAACACCTTGTTTTGTTTGCTTTGCAACAGAACCCCCAACAATATTCACCGCAAATTGCTTCGCCCATTCTGATAGAAGTTCTTTCGTTTGTATTCCTCCTTCATCTGCAATTTCAGGAAGTCGTTTTAAATCATAACCAGTCGTCCAAAGTTCTGGTAATACAATAACGTCTGGTTTTCTTTGCATCGCTTCTCCTATTTTTTTCTTTGCATTTTCAATATTTGTGTTCACATCACCAAAAGCAATATCCATTTGAATACATGCGACTTTCATTTTATCCGCCCCATTTTCAATTATTTTTTCTTTACAAAAACTTGGAAAGGTTATATCATTTGTCACTAGAATTGTAACAACTTTCAAAAGAGGTGGAAAGTATGAAACATTTTCAACCTTCCGAGATTGTAACATCCTTACCAACACAGTTTTTCGCTTCACTTGTTGCAAAAGTTAACAAAGTAGTTGAAGCAGGTCACGATGTTATCAATCTAGGGCAAGGCAATCCAGATCAACCAACACCGCCGCATATCGTAACAGCTTTACAACGTGCAGCAGAAAAAGCAATTCATCATAAATATCCGCCATTTCGCGGACATGAAAGCTTAAAAACAGCCGTTGCAACGTTCTATGAACGTGAATATGGAGTCAAAGTAAACCCTAAAACAGAAGTTGCTGTTTTATTTGGCGGAAAAGTAGGGCTGGTTGAATTACCGATTTGTTTTACAAATCCTGGCGATCCAATTCTTGTACCCGATCCAGGATATCCTGACTATTTATCAGGTGTCGCTTTAGCAAAAGCAAAATTTGAAACGATGCCGTTATTAGCAGAAAATGATTTCTTACCAGATTACACTAAAATCGATGATACTATTGCCAAACAAGCGAAATTGATGTTTTTAAATTATCCTAACAATCCAACTGGTGCTGTCGCATCAAAAGAGTTCTTTGAGGAAACAATTACATTTGCAAATGAAAATGATATTTTAGTGGTTCATGACTTTGCTTATGGAGCAATTGGTTTTGATGGTAACAAGCCAACTAGCTTCTTACAAGCAAATGGCGCGAAAGATGTTGGCATTGAAGTTTATACATTATCAAAAACATTTAATATGGCTGGTTGGCGCATCGCCTTTGCTATCGGTAACCAAAGTGTAATTGAAACAATCAATTTATTGCAAGATCATATGTATGTCAGCATTTTTGGCGCTGTACAAGAGGCTGCTCGTGAGGCACTATTAAGTTCACAATCTTGTGTAACTGAACTAGTTGATCGCTATGAATCTAGAAGAAATGCCCTTATTTCAGCTTGTCAATCAATCGGCTGGAATGTAGTCGCACCAAAAGGCTCTTTTTTCGCTTGGCTTCCCGTTCCCCATGGTTTTTCATCTGAACAGTTTGCCGATGTATTACTAGAACAAGCACATGTAGCAGTTGCACCTGGAGTTGGATTCGGCAAACATGGCGAAGGCTACGTTCGTATTGGATTACTACATACAGAAGAGCGACTACAAGAAGCTGTTCAAAGAATCCAGAAATTAAAAATTTTCAAAAAACCATTGACATTCTAAAAAAACTCTGTCAAAATTCAGATATCGTAAAAATTCAAACATTTCTAAATACTTCTTATCAAGAGCAGGTGGAGGGACGAGCCCGACGAAACCCGGCAACCGATCTACAATTGTAGGCACGGTGCTAATTCTCGCAGCATTACGCTGACAGATAAGGAGCTGGTTGTAAAAAAACCTCTCCTTAGCTGAGAGGTTTTTTTATTTAACTAGGAGGTTATAAAAATGAGTGGAATAACAGCAACCTATTTAATCCATGATGATTCTCATAATTTAAACCAAAAAGCAGAACAAATTGCTCTCGGTTTAACAATTGGTTCATGGACTCATTTACCACACTTATTACAAGAACAATTAAAACAACATAAAGGCAATGTCATTCATGTAGAACAATTAGAAGAACAAGAGCATGTAAATACGTATCTCGGAAAAAAAGCGACACGTGGACTCATTAAAATTCATTATCCATCACTAAATTTCAGCCCTGATTTACCAGCTATTTTGACAACAACATTTGGAAAATTATCACTAGATGGCGAAGTTAAACTGATTGATTTAACATTTTCAGATGACTTAAAAGAACTTTTCCCTGGCCCTAAATTTGGCATTGAGGGCATTCGAAATCTCTTACAAATTCACGACCGTCCACTTCTGATGAGCATCTTCAAAGGAATGCTTGGACGCAATATAGGATATTTAAAAACACAGCTCCGTGATCAAGCAATTGGTGGTGTAGATATTGTAAAAGATGATGAAATTTTGTTTGAAAATCCATTAACACCGCTCACAAAACGAATTCATTCTGGAAAAGAAGTGTTACTGTCTGTATACGAAACATATGGTCATAAGACTTTATATGCAGTGAATTTAACAGGACGTACATATGATCTTAAAGAAAATGCAAAACGTGCCGCCACAGCTGGTGCAGATATTCTTCTGTTCAATGTATTCTCGTATGGATTAGATGTATTGCAATCACTTGCGGAAGATGATGATATATCGATTCCAATTATGGCACATCCTGCTGTAAGCGGCGCATACGCTTCATCGGAATTATATGGACTTTCTTATCCATTGCTACTTGGAAAGCTACTTCGTTATGCTGGTGCAGATTTCTCTTTATTTCCATCACCATACGGCAGTGTTGCATTAGAAAAAAAAGAAGCTCTTCTTATTACAAGTAAACTAACTAAAAAAGATCAATCTTTAAAACGAAGCTTTCCTGTTCCATCAGCTGGTATTCACCCTGGTTTTGTTCCGTTTATCCTTCGTAATTTTGGCAAGGATGTTGTCATTAACGCAGGTGGTGGTATTCATGGTCACCCAGCTGGAGCGCAAGGCGGTGGAAAAGCATTTCGAGCAGCAATTGATGCCACTTTGCAAAGAACACCATTGCATGAAGTAGATAACACTGATTTACATGCTGCACTGCAATTATGGGGGAATCCATCACGTGGGGTGAAACTATGAGTCTTCAAATTTTTTGTGACTTCGATGGTACGATTACGAACAATGATAATATCGTTGCGATTATGGAAAAATTCGCTCCACCAGAAGCCAAAACGATTAAACAAAAAATTCTATCACAAGAACTTTCTATTCAAGAAGGTGTAGGGGAATTGTTTTCTCTTTTACCTACAAGTTTACAAGATGACATCACTACTTTTATAAAAGAAACAGCGGTGATTCGGGCTGGATTCCAAGAGTTTGCACAGTTTGTCCAAACAAATCAGATTTCACTTCATATTATATCAGGAGGAATGGATTTTTTCGTCTATCCTCTTCTCAAAGGACTAATCAGCCCAGACCATATTTATTGCAATACGACTGATTTTTCAGGGGAAACAATTAAAGTAAACTGGCCTCACCCTTGCGATGAACATTGTAAAAACAACTGCGGTCTTTGCAAATCAACGCTAATTCAGCAATTAAGTTCAAACAGTGATTTTAACATTGTAATTGGAGATTCGATTACAGATTTACAAGCAGCAAAACTGGCTGATAAAGTATTCGCTCGTGATTTTCTCATTACAAAATGCCAAGAACATCAAATTTCCTATACAGCATTTGAAACGTTTTATGACATACAGACAGAAGTTCAGCAATTGTTGGAGGTGATAAAATGAGACAACTTTTTCGTCAATGGGAAGAATTGAGTAAATTAAAGAAAGAATTAACGGATCGCAACTGGTTTCCTGCTACAAGTGGAAACATTTCAATAAAAGTGAGTAACACTCCAATGACCTTTCTTATTACAGCAAGCGGAAGAGATAAAACGAAAACAACACCTGATGATTTTCTATTAGTTGATCAAACTGGAAAGGCTGTTTTAGAAACCGATTTACGCCCTTCAGCAGAAACATTGCTACACACTCATATTTATAATCATACAGAAGCTGAATGTGTCTTACATGTCCATACAATTGATAACAATGTAATTACAAACGTATACGACAAAGAAATCTCATTTTCTAATCAAGAAATCATTAAAGCTCTTAATATATGGGAAGAAGGAGCCACTATCAAAATTCCAATTATTGAAAATCACGCTCATATTCCAACGTTAGGAGAAGATTTCCGAAAACATATTCATGATGATGCTGGAGCTATATTGATTCGCAACCATGGCATTACCGTTTGGGGAAAAGACAGCTTTGATGCAAAGAAAAGATTAGAAGCATATGAGTTTTTATTCCAATTTCATATAAAACTATTATCAATTCAAGGAGGCGTTTCATATGGCGCAAATTCGTATTCATGAAATAAAAACCCATATTGAAAATGAACAGGAAGTAAAGCAATTTTTACATGGAGAAGGCGTTTTATATGAAAAATGGGATATTTCAAAACTTCCTACTCATTTAAAAGAAAACTACTCCTTAACTGATGAAAACAAAAAAGAAATTTTAACAGTATTTTCTAACGAAATCACCGATGTTTCAGAACGTCGAGGTTATAAAGCACATGATGTTATTTCCCTTTCAAATGCAATACCTAACCTCGATGAGTTATTAATTAACTTTAAACAAGAGCATCATCATACTGATGATGAAGTTCGCTTTATCGTCAGTGGGCATGGTATCTTTGCTATCCAAGGCAAGGATGGTCGCTTCTTCGATGTTGAACTTGAGCCTGGTGATCTAATTTCTGTACCTGAAAATGCAAGACATTATTTCACATTACAAGATGATCGCCAAGTTGTAGCTATTCGTATTTTCGTTACAACAGAAGGCTGGGTTCCTATTTATTAAGGTAGTTAGTTGAATAAAAGGGATTGGATCCCCTTTTCCTTCCTTTTATTTACTCTACATATATACATCCTCCTATGGAACAGGCTTATTTCACGAATATGAAATAAGCCTGCTTTTTTATTTTCTCTCGCCTTGCAATATCTCCTGATGGATGAGGATTCATCATCAAGGGGGAATGGTTCCTCATGATATTTTTCATTTTATCAAGTATGTTTCTCAATAAATTTTGAACATTTTTCGAACTTTTTCTGAAAATTCTGTTTAAATTATGATATAATACAAATAATAGAAAATGAATTGAACAGAAAACCGCAAAAAGAGGAGGAAGAACATGAATTTAATTATAGCACTTATACTTGGGGTTACTTGTGGAGCTATTCCTGCTATTCTCGGGGCAATTATGGAGGAATTAGAAATCGGTATGTTAGGTTTTGTCGCATCCTCTGTAAGCGCTTTACTTTTTGGTTTGTACGGTGCTATACCTATCGCTATTCTCTTTGCATTATATATATTACGTCACGCTCGTACAAAGCAATTTAGTCGCAATCATATGGCCAAAATCATTCCATTTCCAATCGAACGCTCTCGTCGTGCTTCTAGCTTATAATCCCATTACATTGTATCTCACATTTTTATATCCTCACAATACATCTACCTTAATACAACCTGCCTTTATCAAAATTAGCTTCCAATTTTCCTAAAAAATATATTAAACAAAATAAAAAGTCCTCAAACGAGGACTTTTTATTTATTATCTTCCAAAAACTGAAATAGTTCTTGTAAGTGAAGAGCATCTTCTCCGTAGCTAACAGATACATAACATACTCCATCAATTTCAGCATGCATATAAAGGTCAATACCTTCCCGATCATACTTTAAAGCTAAATAAAATTCCATTTCTTCTAACATCTTCTTTGATGTTCGAATCACGTAATGGCCGCTTTCATCACGTCCATATTCAAATGTTGGCTCAAAATCATACTTTTGTTTAAATGCTGCTTGTTGCTTATCATTGATTGACATACAAGTCGCACGCTGTACAGCATCAATCATCCCGTCAAACTTTTCTAAATTCATCACATTACCCCCTTATATATTTCTTATACAACACCTGTGTGCCACTATCCTCTTCTCCCTCTTCTATTAATTCATCATATAGCTCTTTTGCTAGAGCTAATCCAGGTACAGGTAACTTTAACTTTTCAGCTTCATCTAACGCAATTTTTATATCCTTCATAAAATGTTTCACATAAAATCCTGGTGCAAAGTCCTCTTTTAACATACGTGGAGCTAAATTACTTAATGACCAACTACCAGCTGCTCCAGTTGAAATACTTTGTAGTACTTTCTCTGGATCTAAACCTGCTTTCTTTGCATACGATACCGCTTCACAAACACCTATCATATTCGATGCAATTGCAATTTGATTACACATCTTTGTATGCTGTCCACTTCCCGCTGGCCCTTGTAACTGAACGTTCTCTCCTAGTTTTTCAAACAAAGGGAGACATACTTCATATACTTCTTGCTCTCCACCAATCATAATAGCAAGTCTGCCTTCTTTTGCTCCAATATCCCCTCCTGATACCGGAGCATCTAGCGTATGTACACTCTTTTTCTTTCCAGCTTCATATATACGTTTTGCTAACGTCGGTGTAGAGGTTGTAAAATCAATTGCAATTGTCCCTTCATTTGCATGTTCCAGAATTCCCTCTGTTCCAAAATAGATTTCTTCTACATCATGCGGATATCCTACCATCGTCATAACAACATCTACATTCTCCACCAATTCTTTTGGTGAATCACACCAATGTGCCCCTTCTTTTAATAAGGAAGTTGCTTTTTCTTTCGTACGGTTATACACATATACTGTATAACCACCTTGTAATAAATGATGTACCATACTTTTCCCCATAACACCTGTACCGATAAAACCAATTGATGAAATTACTTGTTTCATCTACTCATCCCCTTTGTTCTAATAAGTCGCTGACCATCTTCCGAAATTCCTTATTAAAATCATCATTTATGCCATTTTGCACATTTGAAAATAAAACAACAAACGTTCCCTTATCTTTATTAAAGTTATTAAATGTATTCCACCCAGCAACTACACCATGGTTATGAAAATAATCGGGATATATATAGAAACTAAATGCATATTTCTTTTCGGATGATGGTGTAAACATCACTTGTATACTTTTCTCTGAAAGAAGTTTTCCATTTATAATTGCTTCATCTAACTTCTTCATATCCCCAACTGTAGTATACATCTCACCACAGCCATATAGCCAGTTCATTGCTAATTTTGGTGCTGGTACAAGTACATTGTCTTTCTTTTTGTACCCTTGCGTGAAATGTTGCTCTCCTGGCACCATATTTCCCATACCTGATTCATGCATGTCCGCTCGTGCAAATATATTTTCCTTTACATATTCTCCTAAAGGCTTTTTAGATATATTTTCTATAATATAAGCAAGCACCATATAATTATAGTCACTGTATTTCCAACCAGTTCCTGGCGGAAAAGCTACTTGCTGCATTCCAATCCAAGTAACCAAATTCAAACGTGATGCAGCATTCACTTTTCCCTTTCCCTTCTCTGGTAAACCAGAAGTATGTGTTAGAAGATGGTATAATGTGATATTTTTATCTGCTGGAAATAAAGGTATATATTTATTTACATTGTCCTGAATATTTAACTTTCCCTGCTCTTGCAACTGTAAAATCGATGTTGCCACAACTGTCTTAGTAATGGAACCAATGCGATATTTTGTTTGTGGTGTATTTTCAATTTCACTTTGAACATCTGCATATCCATACCCTTTATTCAGCACAACACGATCTTTATCTGTGACAAGAACCGTTCCATTAAAATCTTTATCTTTTAAATATTGATCTAACTTTTGTGCCACACTAGCATAATCAATTGGCGGTTCCTTTTTTTCTTCTAAATTATCCTGTAACTCAGACTCGACAGAAGGAGTTGCCTTCCAAGTTAATGCTTCTTGCTTCTTGGGTATATAAAAAAAGTAATATACACTTCCACATACTATAAAGCAAATCAAGACCATAATAATCAATTTTTTTATCATTCAAAAACCTCCGCAGTTACTTTCTTATAAATGGCCCCTCTTTCTATTATCGGGTAACAGAAAAAAATCGCAACACTTTGTTGCGAAAAAATCACATTTTTTCTTTTCTATATAAACGTACTTGGTTTTTGCCATTTTTTTTCGCTTCATATAAAGCAATATCTGCTCGCTGTATCAATTCTTCTTTTGTCATTCCTTGCTCATATAAAGCAACTCCAAAACTTGCGGTTAATTTTGAAATGCTAGAGAATTGTTTCGTTTCAATAAAAAAACGTAGCGATTCAGCAACTTGGAAAGCCTCTTTTTCCGTTGTATTTATTACTAATATAATAAATTTCTCTCCACCCCACCGCGCGAAAATATGTTGGGATGCTATTTTAGATTTCATCAGTTCGGCTAACTGAATTAATGCTAAATCACCAAAATCATGTCCATATGTGTCGTTCACTTTTTTAAAATCGTCTATATCAAAAAGAATAAGCGCCATCATTTGATTTACTCGTTTCTCACTTTTCCATTTTTCTTCTAATAATTGTTGAAACTTCAAACGGTTGTATATTTCTGTTAAAGAATCAATTGCAGCAAGCTGTTCTTGCTCTTGATATAATTCATCTAATTCCGTAATATCTGTACACTTAACAATAAACCTAGACAAATCTTCCGGTACAGGTGTAGCACGTAATAAAAAAACAAACGCTTCGCCTTCATGACTATACATTTTTATTTTTCTCGCTTGCGCTAAAGAATCATCAAGCCAAGTTATATCGTGATTTGTTGCGTAATATCCATGTTCTTGAATAAAATGTTCCGCAAATACCATATGATTCTCATGATATGAAAATAAATTTTCATATCCAAAAAAACTCAAAAAGTTCGTATTACAGTCGACGATCTCATCATCTTCTACAATGAATAATAAATCATTTTGAAAATCAAACATCATTTGAAGAAGCTCTTGTTGAATAGTCACTTGTTGCAATAGTGATAATTGATAGAGACTTTTGTTTACCTCTTCCAGCACAACCTGTGGTGTAACAGGAGCTATAACAATATTTCGTACTCCTATTGTAAGCAACTCTACAAATTTTGAAGTCACCGGCTGATCCCAGATAACAATAAAAGAACTCCTCGAATTATATATGTGTTTTATACACTCTACTTGTGCACCATTCGACACATAAATGATCACAATTTGTGGTCGCACTTTTTCAAATAACATTTCCCCTTCTTCAAAACTATTTGCTATAAACATACATTTTGGATGTATATCATCAATCGTATACTGGTGATTACATCCTTCTTCTATATAAAGTACATTTACATGGAGATCCTGTAATACATTTTGAAAAACCGTATTCTCTAATAAAAAATGTAGTATGTTCACCACTGGTCTTCACTCACTTCATATATCCTGTTCTACTGAATTCTTCACTTTCCTTTTCTATAAGGGGCCGTTATCAAAAGAACTCGATTGGTGAGGGCTGAGCATCAGCAGGAACAAAGAACTCTCCCACTGACAGGAGCTTCACTTTACATATTTCTTCTTGATCTGCGAATCATCTTTTTATTGTATGACTACATGAATGACAGCGATTGTACGAATGTCCCCTTTTTCTTCTATTCTCAACAACTTGACAATTAAAATAAAGATATTATATTCTTTTACAGTGATAACTTACAAAATGTAAGTACAAAATTGTTACATATGGTATTTTTTTATAAATCCACATAAAACTTAGGAGGCATATTATGACACAGCAAGATTTCTTTACTGTTCTATATGAACGAACATCTAATCGTGCATTCAATTCTGAAAAAGAAATTTCAAAAGAGGAATTACAAGAAATTTTGAAAGCAGCTGGTCAAGCACCATCAGCTTGGAACTTACAACATTGGAAGTTTCTTGTTTTCCAAGGTAAAGACGTACAAAGCCGTTTACATCCAATCGCTTATAATCAACAACAAATTCTTGATGCTTCTGCAGTAGTCGCTATTTTAGGTGATCTAGAAGCAAATAAAAACATCGATTCTGTATATGGACCTATCGTAGAGCAAGGATTTATGAAAGCAGAAGCTAAAGAACGTTTGGCACAAAATATTGAATCTGCATATAAGCGTGAACAATATCCACGAGATGCAGCCTTCTCTAATGCATCCTTAGCCGCAATGCAACTTATGCTTGCAGCTAAGGCAACTGGCTGGGACACTTGTGCAATCGGTGGATTTAACCCACAAGCACTAATGGAAGAATTTAATGTTTCTTCTCGTTATGTACCTATCATGCTAATTACAATTGGTGAATCTACATTAAAAGGACATCCAGCACCACGTATGAATGTCGAACAAGTAACGGAATGGGCAAAGTAAACAGCCCCACAATAACATAAAAAAACGAAGGGTATCTCCCTTCGTTTTTTTATGTTATTTCTTTGTAATATTCCAACATATATAAACAGTAGTTTATTTCTCTATCCCCTTTAAAATCACAGTATTTTGTCGAATTTTGTTATACAATGAAATATAAAGGATGTATTTTTGTTACAATTATGATACAATAGTAACAAATAGATAACAAGAGAGGGATTTTCATTGAATTCATATGGAAGCTTTATTGCATTTTTAAGCTATGCCGTAACTGTACTGCTTCTATACTTTATTGGAGATGCCACAAATATTACAATGCTACAATTCCCAAAAGAAAAAGCACTCCAGCTAGAAGAAGGATTACATATCTCACAGTCTATCGTACCATTACTGTTGGCTCTTCCCGTATATGCAATCGTTTTATATAAAAGTAAAAAAGTGTAAAGGATACCTCGTTATAAATAAAGGTATCCTTTTCTATGTATCCAGTTATGCGTGGATAGTAAGACTCACCTAAAGATTTTTATTGATTCAAAGATGATCATAACCAGTGGGGGTCTTACTGCCCTCAAATAGCGGGATAAATAAGGAAAAACTACCCGTGAATTTCAGATCCTTGAATAAAGAAAAAAAAACAATAATAAAAGTTTCGACCTCCCTCCCCCTGTCATTTATCCTTATCCAAATACCATTAAGTAACAAATACCCCTCTAGTTATTTAAAATAAGAAAATATCCCAGTAAAAATTCCACGTTCGGTCCAATCACCACATATACAACTTACATACATTATAAGTGTGAAGGGGGTGATGAGAATTATGTTTGGATCTTTTGGATGTCGTGAAGATTTTAGAGAATGTCATCGTGGTCATTGCTGTGATCGTGATCGTGATCGTGATCGTGATCGTGAAAGAGAAAGAGAAAGAGAAAGAGAAAGAGAAAAAGAAAAAGAAAAAGAAAGACACCATGTATGTAATGTCCTTAGACACATTGCAATCGGAACAGAAATTTCTCTTTTAACTATTAAAGGTAACGTTACTTTCAGAAATGTTATTTTTGAAGGGTTTTCTAACGGCGTTGCTCTTTTCTCCGCTTTAAATACGGGAGATGACAAAGATAATAAAGATGATAAAAATAACATGAACACAAGTAAATTCACAGGTATTTTACGTGTTTGCCCAGAGGATATCATAGCAATCGCTATCTAATTCTGCTTCGTATCCTCAAAATCATAAAAATCAAATCTAAATTTAGTATATAAAAAACCTGAGACCGATTTCAATCGGCTCAGGTTTTCTTTTATTATTAGATGCTTTTAACTAATTCAACAACTTCTTCAGCAGTTGACATTGTTAATGCTTTTTGTGCTAACTCTTCCATTTGTGCTTTTGACAACTTGCTTAGTTGTGTTCTTGCAGGAAGGATAGATGTTGCACTCATACTGAATTCATCTAATCCTAATCCAAGTAGTAACGGGATTGCAAGTGAATCTCCTGCCATCTCACCACACATACCAGCCCATTTTCCTTCTTTATGAGCAGCATCGATAACCATTTTTACAAGGCGTAAAATAGATGGATTATACGGTTGGTATAAGTAAGATACACGTTCATTCATACGGTCTGCAGCCATTGTGTATTGGATTAGGTCGTTTGTTCCGATAGAGAAGAAATCAACTTCTTTTGCAAACTGATCTGCTAATACTGCAGAAGCGGGAATTTCTACCATCATACCTACCTCAATAGCATCAGAAACAGTTGTACCAGCTTGAACAAGTCTTTCTTTCTCTTCTAATAAAATTGCTTTTGCTTGACGGAATTCATCAAGAGTTGCAATCATTGGGAACATAATTTTTAAATTACCATATACGCTTGCACGAAGCAATGCACGAAGTTGTGTACGGAACACATCTTGTTCTTCAAGGCATAAGCGAATCGCACGGTAACCTAAGAATGGGTTCATTTCTTTTGGTAAATGTAAGTATGGAAGCTCTTTATCTCCACCGATGTCAAGTGTACGAACAACAACTGGTTGATCTGCTTTTACACCTTCAAGAACTGCTTTATATGCTTCGAACTGCTCTTCTTCTGTTGGAAGATTGTCACGACCCATATATAAGAATTCTGTACGGTATAAACCAACGCCTTCTCCACCATTGTCGATGATACCTTGTACATCATTTGGTGTTCCGATGTTTGCAACAAGCTCAACATGATGCCCATCACTTGTTACAGTTGCTTGATCTTTTAATTTCGCCCATTCAACTTTTTGTTCTTCGAATTTTGCTTTCTTTTCTTCGAAAGTACGAAGCGTTTCTTCAGATGGGTTTACAATTACTTCTCCATCTAGACCGTCGATAATTACGATATCGCCGTTTTGGATTTTCTCCATAACAACTTTCGTACCAACAACAGCTGGAATTTCCATAGAACGAGCCATAATTGCAGAGTGAGATGTACGTCCACCAATATCAGTCGTGAAACCTTTTGCATAGTTACGGTTTAATTGTGCTGTATCAGATGGTGTTAAATCTTCAGCAATAATAATTACTTCTTCAGAAATCGTACTTGGATTTGAGAAGTTAATTCCTAGTAAATGTGCAAGAACGCGTTTTGTTACGTCGCGAATATCCGCTGCACGCTCTTTCATATATTCATTATCCATGTTTTCAAACATAGTAATGAACATTGTTGCAACTTCGTCCATTGCAAATTCAGCATTTACTTTTTCATTATTTACTTTATCTTTTACTGGATTTACTAGTTCTGGATCATTCAATACTAGTAAATGTGCTTCAAAGATAGCAGCTTTATCAGCACCAAGCTCAGCAAAAGCATGGTCTTTAATTGCTTCTAGTTCAGATTTTGCTTTCTCAAGCGCAGCGTCTAAGCGTACAATTTCTGCAGCTTCGTTCGTAATCGTTTTCTTTTCAATGTTAAATTCAGGATTCTCAAGTCTGAAAGCCTTCGCAATAGCAATCCCACTTGATGCAGCGATCCCTTGAATGTTAAGAGTCATTATTCTCCTAATCCTTCGTTTTTCATAGTTTCTTCGATAGCTGCTAGTGCTTGAGCTGCATCATCACCATTTGCAGTGATTTTAATTTCTGCGCCTTGTTGAATACCTAAAGACATAACACCCATGATTGATTTTAAGTTAACGTTTTTACCGTTATACTCTAAGTTAATATCAGCACCGAATTTGCTTGCAGTGTTTACAAGTAGAGTTGCTGGACGAGCATGAATCCCTGAGTCGCTAGTTACTTTAAAGATTTTTTCCATAATAATCTATCTCCTTTAAATACAGTATTTTTTCGGTTGTATAGACGTGAGTACTACATCATCTATTGTATATAATAGGCGATGTTCGGTCAACCACATCGCCCATTATAATTATAGACATTTTGCGTCAATTTCTTACTGAATGTCAATAATATCGGCTTCGCCTTTCTTGACATTGCCTTCTTTTTTCAATTCAACTTGTTGTCCTTGCCCTAAATTCGTAAAAATAATTGGTGTAATAATAGATGGTGCATTTTCTTTTACAAATGCGATATCTACTTTCAATAATGGTTGTCCTTGTTTCACTTTATCACCTTGCGTGACAAGTGCTTCAAAACCTTCACCATTTAATTTTACAGTATCAATACCGAAGTGAATTAAAATTTCTTTTCCACCTTCAGATTGAATACCAATTGCATGTTTTGTTGGGAAGACATTGACAATCTCACCGTCAACTGGAGAAACGACTGTTCCTTCTGCTGGCTCAATTGCGAATCCATCCCCCATCATTTTCCCTGAAAATACTTGATCAGGAACTTCTGTAATCGGTAGAATTTTACCTTCAATCGGAGATACAATTGTTTCATTTGTATCCGCTTTTTGTACAGTTTCTTCTACTTTTACAGGTTTTTCTTTTTCAACATGAGGTGTACGACCCGACATAATATCATGAATTTGTGATTTTAATGTGTCAGATTTTGGTCCAAAAATAGCTTGAATGTTATTTCCTACTTCAAGCACTCCCGCTGCCCCAAGTTCTTTCAAACGATCTTTGTTTACATTTTTTTGTTCGTTAACTTGAACACGTAAACGTGTAATACAAGCATCTAAAGAAGCAATATTCTCTTTACCACCAAGCGCTACTAATACTTCACGTGGAAGTTCACCTGCTTCTGTTTTCCCTGCGCCATCAGTATCTGTTGTTACTTCACGACCAGGTGTTTTTAGATCCCATTTGCGGATTGCAAAGCGGAATCCGAAGTAGTAAATTACTGCAAGTGCAAGACCAACAACAATTACCCACCACCATGCTGTACGGCCTGGTAAGACACCAAATAGCATAAAGTCAATTAAACCACCAGAGAATGTCATCCCAATTTTAACACCTAAAATGTGCATTGTCATAAACGATAAACCAGCAAATATAGCATGTATTCCGAACAATACTGGTGCTACGAATAAGAATGAAAATTCAAGTGGTTCTGTAATACCTGTTAGGAAAGATGTTAACGCAGCAGATCCTAAAATACCAGCTGCTAATTTTTTATTTTCTGGACGTGCTTCATGATACATTGCTAAAGCTGCTGCTGGAAGACCGAACATCATGAACGGATATTTACCTGTTGTAAATGTACCAGCTGTTAACTCAACACCATCTTTTAATTGTGCCATAAAGATCTTTTGGTCACCGTGTATAATGTCACCCGCCGCACTTGTATATTGACCAAACTCAAACCAGAATGGTGCATAGAAAATATGATGTAATCCAAATGGAATTAAAGAACGCTCAATTAAACCAAACACAAATGCCGCTAACGTTTTATTCGCATCGATCATTTGATGTGAGAATGCATTCAAACCGCCTTGAATTGTCGGCCAAATAAAGCACATTACAATCCCTAAAAGTAAAGAGAATGTTGCTGTTGCGATCGGTACGAAACGCTTACCTGCAAAGAATCCTAAGTATGATGGTAATTCAATATTGAAGTATTTATTATAGCAATATGCTGCTAATATCCCGACAAGAATACCCCCAAACACTCCCGTTTGAAGTGTCGGAATACCTAATACATTTGCATACGCTTGATCTGTAAAACCAGTTTTAACTGGAACTTTGTCACTTACAATTGTAACAAATTTTTCTACTCCTAAGAATACGCTCATCGTTTTGTTCATAATTAAGTATCCAACGAAGGCTGCTAACCCAGCTACTCCGTCTCCACCTGCTAATCCGATGGCAACCCCTACTGCGAATAATAATGCAAGGTTTGCGAAAATAATATCACCAGATTGTTCCATAATTTTTGCAACTAGAACAAACCAATCTGCCTTTAAAGCAGGAACTAGATTTGTTAACTGTGGATTTTGAAATGCATTACCAAATCCAAGTAAAATACCTGCAGCCGGTAAAATTGCTACTGGAAGCATAAGCGCTTTTCCGACTTTTTGAAGAACACCAAAGATATTCTTAAACATGAAAACCCTTCCTCTCTTATCTATATTGTGCTTTTCGACAAACGCCAAAAAGGCATGAGGAAAAAAAGATAGAACGATAGCTATACAAAGGGTAGTATGTCCCTTTCTCTAGCTTACATTCCTGACTTTTCTCCACTCATGCCTGATCGAATCAGTAACACGTGTCAAAAATAGGTTTACGTATAAGTTCACTACTTTAGAGCAAACGTTTTCGTTGTTTGCCTTAACTTGTTTGTCGAATTTTGTATAACTTTGCATGACTTATTATACAAAACAATTGTAAGCGATTCAATCATTTTTTTTAACGTTTTCATTTTAGACAAAAATATATGTCTTTTACACATGTTCTGCTTTTACTAATCTTTGCAAATGCATCGTTAAATAAATACTCTCCGCTTCATATACAGGGAGCTGTAATTCTTTCTGCATCACCTTCACAAGCTTCCAAGCTAGATTATAACAAACTGGATACTCTGCTTTTAATAACTCAGCAAACCCTTGTGCTTCTTCTACCTTCTCTCCCTTTTTCACTCGTTCAATTGCATATTGTAAATGACGAATAAGGCGTAAATAATGAATACTTTCTGGATCTAATGTAAGGTGTAGATTTGTTTCAATTAATGAAACAAGCTTTGCAATAAGACGGGAGTTTTGATTAACAGCAGATACATCAGAATTTGTGAGTGAACTATAAATATGAAGTGCAATAAAGCCAATTTCCCCTTCTGGCAATGTAATTTGCAAACGGGAATTTAAAAGTTGTACAACTCCTTCAGCAATTTTGTACTCTTCTGGATACAGCATTTTTGTTTCAACTAAAAAAGGATTATCTATTGTAAAGCCCTGTTTCAGTCTTTTAATTGCAAAAGAAATATGATCGGTTAAGGCAATATGAATATGCTCGTTTAATGGTGACTGCGCCTTTTCTTGAATATACATCATAATATCGTTCATCAGTTCAATTAACTTTTCGCTCACATGTGGCACTAAAAGCTTATATTGTTCACGGTCACGTTCATTTTTTAAAACAAACATTTTTTCAATTTGCTCCGCCTTTAATACATCTTTCGTTTTCTTTCCAAATCCAATTCCCTTGCCAATCACTACTACTTCCTCGTGTTCCTGATGACTCGCAATGATTACATTATTATTTAAAACTTTTTTAATTTCTAGATAACTATTCATATAACACCACCCTCGTACTTAAATAGCCTACTTTTATGTTACAGAACATCCTTCTTTTTCGTCAATGCAAAACATCTACCATTTTAGAAAAATTCATTTTTTAGACATGATTGCACGAGATGCGTATAATGTAAGAGCAAATGTACATAGAAAGGAGAATGCAACATGATTAAAATGTTTGTAAGCGATATTGACGGCACAATGATGCAACATGGCGGCATGATTGATGAGCAAGATGTTACAGCTCTTCGCAATCTTGCAGAACAAAATGTGATTCTTTGTTTCGCCTCCGGTAGGCTTGATAATGAAATCGCTGGTTTAATGAAAGAGGTTGGTACCACCTTCCATCGCATTAGCGTAAATGGTGTATTCGTATATACCCATGAGAATAAACAATTATTGTCTGCAACATTTGATTCGAGCATTTTGCCAGATTTGTTAGCGATGACGAAAGAAGAACCGTATTTTCGTTATGTAAGTGATGAATATAATTATTACATTGAGGAAAAAACACCATTTATTCATGAACTTGAGAAACAAGTTACAATGACTTCTGTTGAAGAACCAAACTTATTACAAAAAATTGATGATACAATTTTTCCTAATAAAATTTCTGTTGGAGGCACAAAAGAAGACTTACAAGTACTTCAGAAAAAAATCAATGAGAAATTTAGCGGCAAAGTCAGTACCTTTATCTCCGCTGAACAATGCTTAGATGTCATGCCACCAAATATTAGCAAAGGATCAGCAATCTCTATTTTATTACAAGAGTTCCAAATAGAACCTGAAGAAATTGCTTGTATCGGTGATTCTTACAATGATATTCCTATGTTCAATTTAACATCTCATAGCTTTGCCATGTCACAAGCTGACGATGCAGTGAAAGAACATGCACATTATGTCGTAGACTCTGTAAAAGACGCTGTAGAACACGTGGTAACTTACAACTCAAAACAAAACAAAAATACGACTCATTCCCTGTAAGGATGAGTCGTATTTTTGTTTCTCTACATACCCAATGAATTGAAAGTTTAATGTATTTCACAAAATAAAATACACTACTTGTTTCGTGAAATACTCGTAATGAACTTATAACGATCACCACGATAAATACATTTCACATATTCTAACGGTAATTCACCTTCTGCATATGACCATTGTCTCATTACAAGCACAGGTGCTTTTTTAGGTATATGCAGATGTTCCGCTTCATCATCCGTTGCAATTGAAGCTTCAATTGCTTGGGTAGCACGAACAAGTTTAAAGCCTAACTTTTTCTCTAAATGTTCGTATAAAGATTGTTGCAAAATTTCTTCGTTAATATCTTTTACAAGAGTTGGCGACAAATATGTCGTCTCAAAAGCAATCGGTTCGTCATCGGCTAAGCGGATACGCCTCACTTCATACACCGATTCCCCCTCTTGAATTCTAAGCCGGTCTGCTATTTTAGCAGTAGCTGAAACTAGGCGGAAGCTTAATAACTGACTGCTCGGTTTCATACCACGGGAAAGCATATCCTCTGTAAATCCCGTCATCCCTTGCAGTTTTTGCTCCACTTTTGGAAGCTGAACAAACGTTCCAATTCCACGCTTTCGATATAAATACCCTTGTTCCACTAAATTATTAATTGCCTGTCTGATCGTCATGCGACTTACTTCGAACTTATCACAAAGTTCATTCTCAGATGGAATTTTATCTCCCGGCGTCCATTCACCGTCCTCAATTAGCTGTTTCACCCACTCTTGAATCTGATAATAGATCGGAAATGGTGAATACTTGTCGATGTTCATCAGCAATCGCCTCACTGCATAAAGATAGAGCTTCTGGATCTGCGATTACGGTTACATTCGGATGACGTTGCAGCACTGTAGCAGGACACGCTTCGCTATACTCACCTTGCAATAATTCTCTGATTGCTTCTGCTTTTTTCGGTCCCATAGCAACAAGTAGAATTTGTTTCGCTTTCATGATGCTTCCAATCCCCATTGTAATTGCATGAGTTGGTACATCTTCTTCTTTTTCAAAGAAACGAAGGTTTGCTTGGCGTGTAGACTCTGTTAATTCAACAATGTTAGTTGGAGAATCAAAAGATGTTCCTGGTTCGTTAAATCCGATGTGACCGTTTTCACCGATTCCAAGAATCTGTAGATCAACTGGGTTAGCTGCTAGAATGCCTTCATAACGCTTGCACTCTTCTTCTAAATCACTTGCCATCCCGTTTGGTACATAAGTTTCTTTAAAGGGAAGATGATTAAACAACTGTTCTTGCATAAAATAATGATAGCTGTTTTTATCTTCGTGTGGTAAATTTACGTACTCATCTAAGTTTACAGTGGTTACACGGCTTGTATCAAGTTTATTTTTTCGCATTTCTGCATAAATACCAAGTGGAGAGCTTCCTGTAGCCATTCCTAACGTTGGATTTTCCTTTGATTTTACAACTTCTTCAATTAATTTACAACCTGCTTCTGCTAATTCTTCTGGCGTTTTTACAACAAGAATATTCATCTATTTACTTCCCTTCCTTCATATGAATTCCTAATCGAACCGTATCATATACATGTAGATCTTCCGTCATGACAACAAAGTCCGCATCTTTTCCTACTGTTAATGCCCCTTTATTCGTTAATCCAAACTCTTCTGCTTGGTTAACTGATGTCATAAGTACAGCGTCCTCAATCGAGCATCCTGTAAATTCAATTACATTTCGGAATGCTTGGTCCATTTTCAAGATACTACCCGCTAACGTTCCGTCTTCTAAACGAGCGCTGCCGTCTTTCACATGTACAGGCTGTCCACCAAGCTCATACAATCCATCTTCTAAACCTTTTGCACGCATCGCATCAGTAATGACACTTACTTTTTTAGGACCTTTTAATTTATATGCTAATTTCACCATATCTGGGTGAATGTGAATACCATCTGTAATCACTTCAACCATTACATTTGGGTTCAATAACACGTGACCGACAACACCTGGTTCACGGTGATGTAAACCGCGCATTTGATTGTATAAGTGTGTAGCATGTGTAATGTTTCTACTTTTCAATTGTGCATCAACTGCATCTGTATGGCCCATTGTACCAACAACACTCGTTTCAGCAAGATACTTTTCAAATTCTACTGCGCCTTCTTCTTCTGGTGCATACGTTACTAATTTAATTAGATTGCCACTTGCTTCTTGCCATTGTTTAAATTGTTCAATATTCGCCGGAACGATATGTTCAAGAGGTTGCGCCCCTGCACGTTTTTTTGAAACATATGGTCCTTCTAAATGAATATATTCAAAATGCGCTCCTTTTTCTTTCGCTTCTTTTGCAGCACTTAAAGCCGCTTCAATTGCTTCTGGAGCTTGCGTCATTGTTGTTGGGAAATAAGTTGTAACCCCTTCTTTTAACATTTCTTTACCAAGAGTTACTAACCCATCGCTATTCGCATCCATCGCATCAATATCGTATCCACCATGAATATGAACATCGATCATACCTGGAATCACAATTTTTCCTTCTGCGTCAAAAACCGTTTCATTTTCTTGTGATACATATTGAGCCATCAAACCAATTTCTTCAATTTTTTCTGCGTAACGAATAAATCCACTTCCCATTACTTCGTGACCTGTATAAATTTTGGCATTGATGACAACTTGCGTTTTCATTTTCATCGATCCTTTCCCATGGAATACCTACTTGTTATTATTACCTATTTGCCTAACCCCATCTTAATATATACACGAGTAGTTGTCTATACATTCAAATGAAATTTCCTTTTCTCTTAGTAAAAAAGGAAATTTATCTTCTTTAATTATAATATATATTATTCTTTTTTTCCAAAAGGAGACAATGCATCTTTTATGAAAACGAATACCAATTCCTTGTTTCCATTTTCCTACTTAGCATTCTATTATACAGTTTTAACTACTTCTTTACTTTAACAATGGAAGCGGCGTATTTGACCATATTGCAATATGGTCTCCATCCGTTTCAATTTCTACCGTTCGTTTATCCGTTGTATATGTCATGACACCATATCTCTTTAACCTGTTTACTACACTTTGATGTGGATGCCCATATGGATTTTTTTTATCATAAGAAAGAATAGCAAATTGAGGGTTTGCCTCCTCTAAAAATTGTTCACTAGTTGACGTATATGAACCGTGGTGACCTACCTTTAAAACATCAGCATGTACATCATATTGCTTTATTATTTTCTTTTCAGTTTGTATATCCGCATCTCCCATTAGCAAAAAATCAGCTTTACCATATCGAACTTTTAAAACAATTGATGATTCATTATTTTCATCCTTTGACTTCCCATTATTTAATACTTGAATTGAAACTTGGGGATCTAACGGTATATGCTGTCCTTGTTTTACACGAACAAATGGAATTCCCCTCTTTTTAATATCGTTCCTATACGTATGATATGTAAAAGAACTATAGGTTTTGCCGCTATCTAATACAAGTGAAACTGGCATTTGTTCTATAATCGGTATAAGCCCTCCTATATGATCCATATCTGGATGCGTCCCTACCACAACATCTAAATGGTTAATTCCTTTTTCAATTAATTTCTGAATAATTACCTCTCCAGCCTCATAAGGTCCTCCATCGATTAACATTGTTTGACCATTAGGTAAAATAATAAGTGTGGCATCACCTTGTCCTACCTTAAAAAAACTCACTTTCATTCTTCCTAAATGTGGACGTTGCTTGGAAAAAGAGGACACAGTATGAACAGACGTCATATATCTTTTGACAGATGTGCTGTTTAATGAAAAACATATTAAAACAGAAACTAGCAATAGAATAATCCGTACAACTTTCATAATTCGTCTCCTTTTTTCATTTAGTATGGCACGAGTCGTATTTCATATACAAAAAAGCTTAGCAATGCGCTAAGCTACGATTTTGACAATTCCTGCAAGGATCCAAAGAATAAGTCAGCTTCATTCATTTGTTCATTTTCTTCAGAAAGGGTTGGTAAATCATCTAATGTTTGCAGTCCAAACGTATCTAAGAACTCTTTCGTAGTACCATATAAAATAGGGCGCCCTGGTCCTTCTGCCCGGCCCGTTTCTTTTATAAGTAAGTGCGATACCAATGTTTGCAGTGCTCGATCTGTTTTCACACCACGAATTTCTTCCATTTCCGTTCTTGTAATTGGCTGGCGATAAGCAACAATCGCCAATGTTTCAAGAGCAGCCTGGGAAAGAGACGCTGCTGTTGGTGTATCCATTAATTTTTGATAATAAGGCGCATGTTCTTTTTTTGTGGCAAAGCGATACACTTTTGCAAATTGTACAATTTGCAACCCTCGCTGTACACCTTCACATTCCCTTTGCATTTCCTCGATAATCTGAATTACATCTTTCACTTCAATTTCAAGTACTTTTGCAATTTGTTCCGGATAAACTCCTTCATCACCCGCAACAAATAAAAGCCCCTCAACAATTGCCATCTGTTCTTTTCTATCCAACATACAATCTCCTTTCTCATATCTTTCCATACAAAAATATCCACAATAAAAACCGAATCACAGTATATTGCGACCGGTCCAACATTCCTTTTATCGTTCCAAACAAATTTATGCGAAACCATGATCAGCGGGGATTATTTCCACTGATCATTCGTTTTGACTAATCAAATACTTACTGCTAGTTTTCCTCACAATTTTGAAATGGGAGTTTTACTAAACTTTAGAGCGAGTCAAAAAGATTTCATCAAAATTGTGTTCTTGCTCAATAATAATTTGTTGGTTTTTCATAAGTTCGAGTATGGCTAAAAACGTTACAACCATTACTTCGCGCTCTTCATCAACGAATAAATCATAAAAACTTTGGCGTCCTTCCGCTGTTTCTAATTGCTGTAAAATATCACTCATACGTTGTTCAATCGGTATTTCTTGACGAGCAATTCGCGTTGTTACTGGACGTTTTGATTTTTTACGACGCATAAGTTTTTGAAATGCTGCTAACATATCATACAGTGTTATATCGAGAGGTAAACTTGTCTCCTCTTCTTGCTGAAATGATGTAAAATCGATTGGTGAACGTGTATAAAGTTGTGCTCTTTCTTGTTCTCTCTCTTTTAATTCAGCAGCAACTTGCTTATATTTTTTATATTCAATTAACCGCTCCATCAACTCTTGACGGGGATCATCTATAAAGTCTTCACCATTATCAGGTACATCTTCCTCTTGTTTCGGTAACAGCATTTTACTTTTAATTTGCAATAGCGTTGCAGCCATCACCAAATACTCACTTGCAACATCCAGTTGCAAGTCTTTCATCGTATGAATATAAGATAAATACTGCTCTGTAATTTCCGCTACAGGAATATTATATATATCAATTTCATAGCGATGAATTAAATGTAACAATAGATCTAAAGGCCCTTCAAAAGCCTCTACTTTAAAATTATATTGCACAAAGCATCCCACCACATTTTTTCTATAACAACATAAGTATAGAGCATACTTATGTTCTATCCAACCTTTTTCAGAAATTTAGTTGAAAATAGACACCTGCCCATGCAACAATGCCCACCTCTTCATATGATAAAAGTGTAGTAAGTTCAATGTAGGAGGTAAAAAAACTATGGGCCATATTGATTGTGGTTTTAACGGCGGTTTCGCTTTACTTGTTGTGCTCTTTATCTTATTAATCATTGTAGGCGCGGCTTGCTTCTGCTAATGCAGAATATAATAAACGGCTAGAGATTCTCTAGTCGTTTATTATTTATCCCGTTATTCGCGTGCAGTAAGATCTCACCTTAAAATTCAGCAAAAGTAAAGAAGTGAGGTATGGGGCGGGTTGCCCGTAAAAGCCCGATTGGTGAGGGCTGATAATCAGTGTAGATAAAGAAAACTCCATTGATCACATCATAGTTTCACTTTATGATAAACTGTACGTAAGACCGTTTAGACAGGAGCGAAAAGGATGTATCCTACAGCATACATACAATTTTTAATTCATTTTCATGGAGATTATGATTACTTTGAATGTCACGAAGTACTAGAAGAATATTGGAAATTGAAACCACGAGGAGAGCGAGAAAACTACTGGGTTGGTTTTATTCAAATAGCAGTTGCTTTATACCATCACAGACGCTCAAATTGGAATGGTTCAATGCGAATGATGAAAAGCGCCATTGCTATTTTAAAAAAAGAAAGTATACAAGTACACAGATTAGGTCTTGATTACCCAAAACTTTTAACTATATTACAAAAACAATTACAGTCCATTCAATCAAAAGAACCTTTTGCACCTATATTTTTTCCTTTTTCAGATTCCTCTTTAGAAAACACATGCTTACAATTATGTACAGAAAAAATGATTCCTTGGAAAGATGCTCATTCACTACCTACTGAATACATTATCCATAAACACAAATTGCGTGACAGAAATGATGTAATTGCCGAACGAAACGAGCAACTAAAAAAAAGAAAGCAGAGATGACACAAATTCCATCTCTGCTTTTATGAATGTATATTTTGTTCAATTCCCTTACACTTTTCAAAAAAACTAGCTGTTTGTTCGTTTCCACAAATTGTAATACCTTGAAACTTATTTTTTAATTCTTGTACCATCTTTGTACCAATCCCCATGTGACGATGAGATGGATTCACACTAAGATGTTGAATCTGTAATACATTTTCTTCGTTGATAACTCCAACTATCCCAACAAAATCATCATTTTGTTTCCACAAATATAGTTGCCAACTATCATTTTTATCATATTCTTTCATTGTCAATTGTAAAATTTTAACATCTTTTTCAGTCGGCATAAACGAAAGAAGCCCCATTGCAATCTTTTCATAACTTTTTTTAAAACGAATTAACATAAACCTTATCCCTTCTTACAAAAGTTACAAACCATGTATCCCCTCTACCACTATTGCTATATCATCTCCATTTTACAATATTTTCACTATAGTGAGAAGGGCTGCCAAAACAACTTGATAATCATACAAAGAGAATGTAGGAAAGTCAAATGTATAGTAATAAAAGAAATTCTCTCATTGAGAATTTACTTTTCTCAAGCTAATGAATAAACTCCATCTAACTTTTTAGCTTCTCGCATAACGCATTGAACTACAAAACTTATAAACCACGAATAACGAAATAAAACTTTACTGTATCCTATGTATTTTTACAAAAATAGTTCTATCGCTAACAATTTAGTTAGCTATAATAACTTTATCATTTACTCTCTCTTATCATTTACTGCATATTGCCCACAAATTCCTGTTTATAGATTACAACTTTTCTTAATTTAAATTTTTTCTCCGATTGCCACTACAAATATGGAACAAAGCAAAATTTTATACTTACATGTTTTCAATCTTCTCTTAATATCATATAAAGCTTTTGAATGATGATTATTTAACAGTAAAAAAATAAAAAGAGAGCACTTTGCTCTCTTCAATTTATTCTTCCCAAACTTTAACTTCTTTCATTACATCGCCTTGACGCATGTTTAATACTGTTTCAATACCGCTTGTCGCTTTACCAAATACAGTATGTACACCATCTAAATGTGGTTGTGGCTCATGAACGATGAAGAATTGGCTACCACCTGTATTACGGCCAGCATGTGCCATAGAAAGTGATCCAACTACATGTCTATGCGGATTCCCTTCAGTTTCACATGGAATAGAGTAACCAGGACCGCCTGCACCTGTTCCTGTTGGGTCTCCACCTTGGCTTACGAAACCAGGAATAACGCGGTGGAATGTAACACCATTATAGAACCCTTGATCTGCTAATTTTTTGAAATTTTCAACTGTTTTCGGTGCTTCTTCTGAGAAAAATTCTAATTCAATTTTTTCACCATTCTCCATTAATATGTATCCTAAAGTTTTCATACGTATATGTCTCCTTTCAACTATCTCAGCACTATATTACCATATTCGTGCTCAGAAACAAAAAGAATCCGACAATCTGTATACTTCTTTTTTAAAATCAGCAAGAAGACGGATGACAAATTTTAAAAATATACTATAATTACTGTGTTGCCCGCAAATTTCAGAAAGAGAAAGGGAGCGATTTTTCGTGAAAACGAAACTATTAGCTTTGCTACTAGCTGTTACGGTGTTTATGATCCCAACAGCTTCATTTGCAGACGTGATTGAGGGAGAATCAATCGTTACATTAGGAGAAAATTTATCTGAACAACAAAAACAAGATCTTTTAAAAGAAATGAAAGCGCCAAAAGATGCGCAAATTATTACTGTATCTAATGCGGAAGAACATAAATTTTTAGAGGGTATTGTTCCAAAAGCACAAATTGGTACGAGAGCTATTTCCTCTTCTATAATTACGTATACAAAACCAGGATCAGGTCTTATTGTGCGAGCGAAAAACATTAATTGGGTAACAGATGCAATGTATACAAACGCACTCATCACAGCAGGTGTTAAAGATGCAGAGATCCAAATCACGGCACCATTTAAAGTATCAGGAACAGCTGCTTTAACAGGATTAATGAAGGCTTACGAAACAACATCGAAAAAAGAAATTCCTGAAGAAGTAAAAAAAGTAGCCAACGAAGAAATGGTACAAACAGCGAAACTTGGTGACAAAATTGGTGACGAAAAAGCTGTTCAACTTGTTGCGAAAGTAAAAGAAGAAATTGCTAAAGAACAGCCAAAAACAACAGAAGATTTACGTGCGCTAATTAAAAAAATTGCTGATCAACTTGGTATTACACTAACAGATGAGCAATTAGATAGCTTAGTTTCATTATTTGATAAAATGAAAAATTTAAATATTGACTGGAACCAAGTTGGTAGCCAATTAAATAAAGCGAAAGAACATGTTTCAGCATTTTTAGGATCTGAAGAAGGACAAGGCTTCCTAGATAAAGTAAAAGATTTCTTCTCTAGTATCATTGATTTTATTAAATCATTATTTAAGTAATAAAAAGCTCGTCATTGACGAGCTTTTTATTATATAAATCCAAATTAAAAAACCGACATAAAATCTTTCTTTTTAGGTGGAAGAGAGCATCTGGCCGTGCATAGAAGCGGTCAGATCCTCTTCCTGCCCCATACCAAGTGAAAACAAAGAGAGAAAACGAGTGCATGTCACCTTTTGTTTTTCATAGCAGCTTATATGTGAAAAATCAAAATGAATTTATCTATTATATAAGCAACGGTAATTTCATAATCGCTTCCTCTACAGAACGAACAACATGACATGCCTTTTCCTTCACATATGGATGTGCATGATGAAGAGTAAAAGAATGCGGTGTTACTTCAAACATAGAAATGTCATTAAAAGAATCACCAATACATGCTACTTCATGCGCTTCAATTTTCAAATGCTCCATCAAACGTTTTAAAGCACTTCCTTTACTAACCCCCATTGGCATAATATCTACATATCCTTTTCCAGAAATAAAAATTTCAGCGTGCTCATGAAAAGTGTCTCTTAGCTCTTGATCCAATGTCACAATCTTTTCTGCTTCTCCATACACAAACAACTTTGCAGGATGGATTGTTTTACCAAATTCCTCCTCTAATGTTTCTATTTCAGCAATATGCACACCCATATATTCTTCAAAAACATAATGATGTTCATTTTTCTTTTTCGTATATCTCTGCTCTTTTGCACACACAATATCAGCTAGCCTTTTTTCATGTATATATTGATATATTTCCTGGGCAACTCCATCATTGAATTTCGATTCATGGAATATTTGTCCGTTTGGTAATAGCATCGTAGCACCATTTAATCCTGTCGTGTAATATGGAAATGAGAATTGCCTAACTGCATCATGAATTCGATGCGTAAAACGACCAGAAGCAAAGCAAATATTTGTCCCTTTTTCCGCTAACCAACAAAGTGCTTTTTCATCTTCCTTATGAATATTGCTTACATTATAAAAAAGTGTATCATCTAAATCACTTACAAATAATTTAATCATGCCCTCTTCCCCTTTCATACACAATGTCTACTCTAAGTGTACGAAAAAAATGTTGTGATTTTGTTAAAATACGTTAAATTTCTAATAAAAAATAAGCAGGAAGATTGATTCCTGCTTATTTTTGTCTACGTATATTTTGTGGATGTACAATGCTTGGGCGTACTTTTAAACTAGACATGGCCGGGCGTAATAATATTGTTTTTAATGCCCCCCAGTCAAATGGCAAAAACGGCCATAAATATGGTGTTTGTAAACTTTTGATAGACGTTAAAAATAAAATTAACATCGTCATGCCAATTATAAATCCTATCTCATGGAACAAACCAGTTAAAATAATGACAAATAATTTTCCAAGTTTGTTTCCAAGTCCTAATTCATAACTTGGTGTTGCATATATTCCAATCATTGAAACCGCTGTATATAAAATAACTTCTGGAACAAATAACCCAACGTCAATTGCAATTTGCCCAATTAAAATCGCTGAAATTAATCCGGTAGCTGATGATAAGGGAGTTGGTGTATGAATCGATGCCATTCGCAAAAACTCAAGTCCAATATCGGCCATAATTATTTGTAATATAATAGGGAGATGGGTCATTTTATTTGGTCCAATGAAAGCAAGTTTCTCTGGTAACAACGTTGGATCGAACACAAAAACGAGCCAAAACGGCAATAAAAACACAGAAAATATAATACCTACAAAACGAACCCATCGTAAAAATGTACCCACTGCCGGGTTTTGTCTAAACTCTTCTGCGTGCTGCACATGATGAAAATAAGTTGTTGGTGTAATCATTACACTTGGAGATGTATCAACAATAATTAATACATGCCCTTCTAATAAATGATTTGCCGCTACATCTGGTCTTTCTGTATAACGAATAAGAGGGAAAGGGTTATAACCCTGCTTCACTAAAAATTCTTCAATCGTTTTGTCAGCCATTGTAATTCCATCTACTTCAATACTTTCTAGTTCTTGCTTAATGATTTTTACCAAATCTGGATTCGCAACGTCCTGAACATAGGTAATACAAATATCCGTTTGTGACCGATCCCCAACCCGGATAATTTCGTTTCGAAGGCGCGGATCGCGAATACGCCTTCTTATTAGTCCTGTATTTACAATGATATTTTCTACAAAACCATCTCTTGCCCCGCGCACTACTTTTTCTGTATCTGGTTCTGTTGGTGTTCGTCCTGGATAACTACGAACATCGATTGCAAAGGCCTCTGTTTCACCTTCCACAAAGATAATAACAAGTCCCGATAATACTTGTAGCATTACCTCATCCATCGTTTTTACTTTACTTACTTGTTGATGGATAAGGCGATTTTCTAAAAGCTTAACTGTATCTTCTTCAACATCTCTTATTTCATTTGTATCTACTGCTTCTTCCAAAATGTGAATGAGGTAATTTGTATCACACAATCCATTTACAAATAATACACCGATTTCTTTATCAAGAATTTGAAACTTACGAATCCCGACATCAAATGTGACGCCAAGCCCAACTGTTTGTTTTAAATAATTTTCATTATCACTCAAGAAGGAAGAAATCGGAATATTAACTTTCTTCTGTTTCGTCATAAAACCCACTTCTTTCTAAAATTAATTGAATTGCTTTTTTGGTAATTGGTGATCCTCGCTCCCACTCATCATTTCCACACATTTTCCCTATATCACCAATTCCAACAATTACAGGCACATTTAATGCATCTAAACAATAAATCGTATCCCCATTAATTCTCCCAATTTCACCATCAGGAAGTCCAAATTTATCAACACCGTATTCTGTTAATCTGCCTTCTCGATCTACGCTGACATCTACACGCGCCCACTCCCAATGATGTGTATTAGATGCAACAGCTAAAATGCCAAGAACATCAATTTGTTTATGCATTGCCACATATTTTAACGCTTTTTCACCTGAACCTTCTCCTATAAATCCACTATCATCAAACATGACAAATACAGGGTCATATGGCGTTTGCATAATTAGCTCCACAATCTTTTTCCCTGTCAATTTCGTCGGATTACTTTGCGATGCTGAAATACACCTTCCGCCAAACTCCTTTGTTAACAGCTCAATTGCTCGCTTTGCATATTCATCTCCATCTGTCACCAAAATAACCCTTCGTCTCATTTGATTTATCCTTTCGGTTTACATATAAGTGCTACAAAAAATGCAAATAATATCGATGCTGAAATACCTGAAGAAGTCAAACTAAACATACCAATTCCAATTCCTAAGTAACCATGTTTTTCAGCCGCCTCTAGTGCTCCATGCAAAAGGGAATGTCCAAAGCTCGTTATCGGAACAGTTGCTCCAGCACCTGCAAATTTTATGAGCTTATCATATAGTCCAAAGCTATCTAAAACCGCTCCAATTACTACAAAAGTTGCCATCAAATGTGCAGGAGTTAATTTAGCAAAATCCAATAAAAGCTGTCCTACTACACAGATAGCTCCCCCAACGATGAACGCGTATACAAAATCCACAATTCACACCCCTTTTATCCTTTCAAATACAACGCCGTGTGCAATTGTCGGAATCGTTTCTTTTTGTTGTATCATAATCGGGCTTAACAACGCTCCTGTTGCAACTACAAAAATACGCTGTAAGTTTCCTTTTTTCATTTCTTGTAGTAAATGACCGTATGTTACAACTGCCGAACAGGCACAACCGCTTCCACCTGCAAAAACCTCTTCTTGATCCTTGTTATAAATCATTAATCCGCAGTCATTATATACATTTCCTAAGTCATACCCTTCCTCAAGTAAAAGTTGCTTCGTAATTGGTGCCCCAACACCTGATAAATCCCCTGTAACGATAAGATCATAATCAGCTGCACTTCTCCCTAAATCTTCAAAGTGCTGTTGAATCGTATGGGCAGCAGCAGGTGCCATTGCTGATCCCATATCAAAAGGATCTGTAATTCCTAAATCTTGCACTTTTCCAATGGTTGCAGCCGTTATTTTAATATTGCTCTGTTCTTTACTAATTAAAGCCGTCCCTGCCCCTGTAACAGTTGAAGTTGCTGAACCAGGTCTTTGCCCCCCGTATTCTGTCGGATAACGAAACTGCCGTTCTGCAGTTGCATTATGACTACTAACCGTAGCTATCACACGATTAGCAAAACCTCCATCAATAAAGGCCGATCCAATCGCTAGTGTCTCCATTGATGTTGCACAAGCGCTGAACATTCCTAAAAAAGGAATCCCAAGCTCCCTCGCCACATAATTTGCTGTAACGGTTTGGTTTAATAAATCTCCCGCTAAAAAAAAATCAATTTGCGAAGGCTTTATATCCCCCTTTTGTATGACCTGCTGAATTGAATCATTCATCAATCTTCTTTCAGCAAGCTCCCAATTTTCTTCCTCACAATGCAAATCATCATATGAAATATCAAAACACTTTCCAAGAGGACCTTCCGCTTCTTTTGGACCGACAGCAGTACCTGTTGCATTCACAAATATATTATTTTGAAATACCCATGTTTGCTTCCCTGTCAATCTCATATCTAATCTCCTTTAAGACAACCAAAGTTTAAACGTATATCGAATTAGACCAACAATGTATGCTCCAACAACTCCAAATACAATTACACTTCCAGCAAGCTTAAACATATTTGTAGCAACTCCGAGTACAATTCCCTCACTACGGTGCTCCATTGCCGCACTTGCCATTGAATTTGCAAATCCAGTAACAGGAACTGCTGAACCAGCCCCTCCGAATTGACCGATTTTATCATATACACCAAATCCAGTTAATATGACTGATAATAATACAAGTGTTGCTATCGTAGGATTTCCCGCATTTTGCTCATTAAAGTGAAAATAATACATATAAAATTTCATCAAGCATTCACCTACTGTACAAATCAGTCCACCTACAACAAAAGCTTTTACACAATTCATCACATAATTTGGCTTTGGATGATAATTTTTTACTTTATTTATGTAATCATCTTTTAATTTATTTTGGGCCATCTTGATACCTCCTATCTTGCAAAATAAATCCAATGAAATAAAGAGCCCATTACCTTTCCAAGTACAAGTGCAACGAGTAGAATGACAATTTTCCCATCTACGCCTACTCGTTTTGCTAATATAGGTAAAACATTCAATACCTCTGTCAAAGCCGCAGCAAGCATACCAATAAATGTTCCACAAAATAAGCCAAGTAAAACGAGCCAATACTGAGATGTTTGAAAGGTTATATCTCTTAAACTGCACCATGCTCCGGCCAAAGAACCACCAATTACGGCCCACTCAAAAAATTGAACCCGATGGCCACTCCTTGTTAACTGGGCTAAACGTGGGATTACACCAAGCACAGCTAAAAATGCCACATATCCCCCTCCAACTGCGATCCCACCAGCAAGCCCAATTACTATGACTACTCCATACTCAATCATCTGCGATTTGTTTTGCACTCTCTTTATTTTCATTGATCATGACATATTGATCGAGTGACTGTTGATACTGGAACATTTCCACTTCTAACGGACTTGGCTCTTCATTAATTCGTTTTTGAAACACATGATTAAAAAATAAGACCATCCCTAATCCCAGTCCTAAAGAATACGGAATTTGAAACAGGAGCGGTTTATAGTTGATTTCTCCCGTAATCATGTAATATAAGCGCCAGTGTACTTGCTGCATACTTACATCTTCATGAAAATAAATAATCGCAAGAGCCGCACCGACAAAAAGTAACATCCAAACCAATCCAAAGAAAATGGGGTGTACTTTCTTTTTTTCATAGACGATTTCTACAAGTGTTTGCCCAGGACCAAATAAATTAATTTGTATATGCTGCGTAGTTTGTTGAATCACTTGAATGATTTTCATCGCATCAATTACAACATGTGTTTTATCACGTTTTGTGATTTTATAGACAAGTTGCTTTTTTATTTTTTCTACTAAGCCAGAATCCCCAATTACTTGTGCAATATCTTCAATCTTCACCTCATATGAAGGGGATACTTGCAGACGATTTCGCATTTTGAGATAGATTGTTCGCTCCACTCCATTCACCTCTTTACTATTCCTCGTAGTTGTAGTATGGTTTCTGGAAAATTTTCTAATACAACTTTTTTTATAAAATGGAACTTTGCACGTTGGATTTTTAATGAATAATCACTCGGTGAATAAAGTAACTGTATTTTTTTAGAAGCGTTATTTTCATATTTTGAACTTTCAAGTGAGGTTTATTAAGGTTTCCTTTCCCCTCTATGACAAGTTTATACTTGAATTACATTCCTAATTTACATAATTATCAATAAATTACATAAATACTTCTGGGTGAATGAAATTTCTTGATTTTGGAAAGGATAACAACAGTAACATAAGATGCGATTTTTTCTTCTTCTCAATCTTATTTGAACTATCACTGGTTTCTAGTTCAAAGCAAAAAAATCGAATAGATGGCTATTCATCTATTCGATCTTTCATCTGTTTTAATATTTTCTTTTCAAGCCTTGATACTTGGACTTGTGAAATTCCAATTCGCTCTGCTACTTCTGATTGAGTTTGATCTTTATAATAGCGCAAATATACAATTAAGCGTTCACGCTCATCCAGTTCTCTAATTGCCTCTTTTAAAGCGATTTTATCAAACCATTTCGTTTCTGTTTGATCCGCGATTTGATCTAGTATCGTAATAGGATCTCCATCATTTTCATAAACTGTTTCATGTATGGATGATGGTGTGCGACTCGCTTCTTGCGCAAGAACAACTTCTTCTGGTGTCAACTCAAGCGCTTCTGCTACCTCATTAATCGTTGGAGCTCTTCCATATTCTTTAGAAAGCTCATCTTTCATCTTTCGAATCTTATTTCCAGTCTCCTTTAAAGAACGACTTACTTTCACGGATCCATCATCACGCAAAAATCGCTGTATTTCTCCAATAATCATTGGAACTGCATAGGTTGAGAATTTCACGTCGAATGACAAATCAAATTTGTCTACCGATTTCAAGAGTCCAATACAGCCAATTTGAAATAAATCATCTGGTTCATATCCTCGATTGAGGAAACGTTGCACAACTGACCATACAAGACGCATATTACTTTGGACTATTGTATCTCTTGCTTGTTGGTCTCCATCTTGACTTTTTTGAATTAACGCTTTTAACTCGTGGTCCTTTAACTGAGGTTTCTTCTTCTCATTTCTGACCTCAATGTCCATAGGCAATTCTCCTTAATTGCATAGAGCGTTACTATTTGATAAGTATTTTGTCAAATGGATTGTTGTCCCGAAAGATTCATTTGAAATAACTTCTACTTCATCCATAAAATTTTCCATGATAGTAAATCCCATTCCGGAACGCTCTAATTCAGGTTTAGTTGTAAAAAGAGGTTGCCTTGCCTCATCTAAATTAAAAATGCCAACCCCTTCATCTCGAATCGTGAGTTTCACCATTGCTTCTTCCAAAATCACTGAAATGTAAACAACACCTTCTGCATTCCCTTCATACCCATGAATAATTGCATTTGTGACTGCTTCAGACACAACTGTTTTTATCTCTGTCAATTCCTCCATCGTTGGATCCAATTGTGCAATAAAAGCAGCAACTGTGACGCGAGCGAACGATTCATTTTGACTTAATGCTGAAAATTGAAGGTTCATTTTATTTCTCATTTATGCCACCCCCAATGTCGCGAGCGCATGCGCTTCACTTTCTTCTAAGCGAATGATTTTAAACAGACCTGACATTTCAAATAAACGCTTTACAGGAGGTGAGATTGCACAAACGACCATCTCCCCTCCTAAACCTTTAACATGCTTATATCTGCCTAATATAACACCAAGACCAGAACTGTCCATAAATGTTAGTTTTTCTAAACTTAGTACAATATGATGAACGCGATGCGTCTCAATCATATCCGTTACTTTTGCTCGCAACTCTTCAGCAGTATGATGATCTAATTCACCCGCTAGCCGAACACATAAGACATCACGCTTTACTTCTAAATGCATGGAAAGACTCACACGATTTCCTCCTTATGCTTAAACTTGACTCATTTACATAAGGTTTTCGTGAACATAAAATAAGAATCCTTCCTACTGACAAAAGAAGTACTATTTCGTCATAATGTGAATCTTTCAGCAATTATTCTACCTTTTTCATGCATGAGGGTAAGAAAGTAGTAATACCTTTGCTTCTATTTCGATGTTGAAAACATCCCTAAACTTCTTTTAAATAGTTCCCACCAGCTCGCTGCAGCAACATCTTCTTTCGCTACAATCGTTTGCTTTAATAAAACATTTTTATCTTTTTTTATAACAAGTGTACCGAGTGCATCACCTTTTTTAATTGGTGCTTTTACTTTCTTTTCAGCGATAACTTCCTGTTTTACCTTGTCCATATTCTCGCCTTTTTTCATCAGAAGAGATACGTTATCCGATGAAACTAAATCTACCTTTTCTTTCTTCCCTTTTCCTACTTTTACTGTTTGAATTTTTTCACCACGTTTATACAATTTTTTCGTTGTATATTGTCCAAATGCATAATCAAGGAGCTTTGTTACCTGGTTGTTACGTTCTTTTGATGTTGGCGCTCCCATGACAACAGAAATGACACGCATGCCATTTTTTTCAGCTGATGCTGTTAAACAATATTTTGCTTCTGTTGTAAAACCTGTTTTCACCCCATCCACCCCAGGATAAAAACGAACTAATTTATTCGTATTCACAAGCCAAAACTTTTTCTCTGTATTTTCACGTAAGTAATCTTCATACTTTCCTGTATATTTTCGAATGAGTGGATATTTCATCAACTCTTTCGCCATAATTGACATATCATATGCTGTTGAATAATGGTCTTTCGCTGGAAGACCCGTTGGATTTTGAAAATGTGTATTTTTCAATCCTAAATCCTTTGCTTTTTTATTCATCATGTTTACAAAGCCTTCTTCTGAACCAGCGATATGCTCAGCAACCGCAACAGATGCATCATTTCCCGATGCAATTGCAATCCCTTTTAGCATTTCATTCACTGTCATCTCTTCACCCGGCTCAAGAAAGATTTGTGAACCACCCATTGAAGCTGCATGTTCACTTGCTCTGACTTTATCCTCTAGTTTTAGTTTTCCCTTTTCAACTTGTTCCATGATAAGCAACATTGTCATAATCTTTGTCATACTAGCAGGCGGCAGTTTTTCATTTGGACTTTTCTCAAATAAGACTTTACCTGTATCTTGCTCAATAACAATTGCTGACGATGCTTCCTCCGCTAACTTCGGTGTCTTTTCTACTTCTGTTTTCTCAGACTGCGCTTTCTCAGATTGTGCAAAGCCAACTGAAACACTAGAAAATAGCAACATGAAACAAACAAGTATTCCAAAAACTCGCTTCATGACTAACCCTCCATTCTATATCAAACCTATTTTTTCCAAACAATATGTTTTTATACCATATTTTTCTATAAATTTGTGTTGACAAACAAATCTATCATATATATTGTATTAAGTGTATTACATCTAGTAGTACACTTAAATTTCATCAGGAAGGAGACATTGCTCTTGCACATTCAACTTGATCCAAGAAGCAGCACTCCGATATGGGAACAAATTGTTCAAAGTATAAAAGAACTCGTACTAAAAAGCATGTTAGCACCAAACGATAAACTACCATCTGTACGTGAACTTGCTTCACTTCTTGTCATTAATCCGAATACAGTAAGCAAAGCGTACCAAGAATTAGAACGACAAGGAATTATTGAAACACTGCGAGGAAAAGGTACATTTGTCTCTCAATCGATTACACCGACATGGGATGAAAGGAAAATTGCTATGGTCCAAAAACAATTTCACCAACTATTACTAGAAGCTTCTTATCTTGGAATTACGAAAGAAAAAATTCACGACTGGATAGACTCATACTATAAAGAACTGGGAGGGAATACAGATGCTAAAAGTGACGAACATCAAAAAAACAATTGATAACCAAGTCATTTTAGACAATATTTCTTTCACATTACAAAAAGGAAGTATTGTTGGATTACTCGGAAGGAACGGTGCGGGGAAAACCACTTTACTTCGGACGCTTGTTGGGATTTTAGATCCGGATGACGGAACTGTTACATATGATGATATGGATGTTCATAAACATCCAGAAATTAAGCAGAAGGTAGCTTATGTACCGGATTCTACTAATATATTAAGTGGATATACAGTAAAAGAAATTGCGAAGTTTTATAAGACTGTTTATACAAACTTTAATGAAGAATATTTTTATCAGCTGCTAGGGCGCTTCAATCTACCTGAAAAACGCATTCGTAGCTACTCACGCGGTATGAAAGCACTTCTTGCTATTATTTTAGCTTTTTGTACAGGTGTAGAATACATTATTTTAGATGAACCAACCAATGGACTTGATCCAATTGTAAAAAGACAATTTTTGCAATTTTTAATTGAAGAAGTGGCAGAACGGGAGATTACCATTCTCATTTCTACTCATCATTTAGATGAAGTGGAAAAAATTGCAGACACGGTTATTATTTTAAAAAATCATACGATTGCTTCGATTACAGCGTTAGAAGATACAAAATCTCGCTACGCAAAAATACAAGTTGCCTACGAACGTTCATTGCCGCAAAAACTAGAAAATTTAAATAATATAAAAATATTAAATCAAACAGGAAAAGTATATACCATTTTAATTGAAAGCAATGTAGCAATTACGTTAGAAAAATTCCATAAAGAGCAACCTCTGTTACTAGAAGAATTACAAATGTCACTCGAAGATATATTTGTCACAACATTTGAGGAGGATTCGCATGTTTCATAAAGCTTTATGGATACGACAATGGAAACAGGGGAAATATATTGTTTTATTGTTTTGGTTAATTAGTTTGTATCAGCTACCTTATAAATATTATCAAGCAGCACAAATGGAGATAAACCAATCAAAAATGAAGCTTGATGACTATACGTATTACTACTCCTACTATTTTCAGACATCTGATGGTGCCGTCCTCTTTCAAGGAGCTGCTCTTATTGCACTTGCTTGTCTTTTAATTGGGTGGGAACGTAACAATCAATCAACCGATTTTCTATTCTCGATGCCTTTTAAACGAAAAGATATTTTTTTAACAAAATGGTTGCTTGGCGTTTTGAATATTATTACAGTGCAAATTGTTTGCTGGATTAGCATGTACGGAATAAAAAACATGTCGTTTCACAATGAGTATCAAATCTTTACTCCGTTCCATAGTTACTTTTTATATGCTACGGTTGTACTCATTGCTATTTATACATTCACCTTATTTATCGGAACCATTACTGGACATATTTTCTCGCAAAGTAGCTTAACAGCAATTTTATTATTTTTACCATACGGTTCCGTATTATTAATTTCTGGATTCATTTATACCCATACACAATGGTCTTTAGAGGCAATGGGAGAAATAGAGCGACATACTCATGAGTACTTACAACATGTAGGCATCATTTCACCATTAGAATCTTTTTCAATTACTTTTGATTACCACCCGATAGAAACATTTGATGACCAAGGAAATAAACTTTCTAGTGTCCCACAGGACGATCCAATGGAACATACTTCTATCCCTTCTCCTTGGACACTATTAACGCCATTTACTTACATTATTACCTTGTTACCGATCGCAACTTTTCTGTACACACGTACACCTAACGAACAAAACGGAAAAATACTATTGTTCCCTAAGTTACAAAAGTGGTTCATGCTTTGCACTGTTCTATGCTTCGGACTGCTTGGCGGTAGAATATTAGGAGGACGAGATGCACTCCTTTCTTATTATATTGGATTTTTCCTAGCTGCTATCATTAGTTACTTTGTGTTTACACGTCTATTAAAATTGAAGTTTTCTTTTGGAGGAAAATAAGTATGAATTGAGGTAAATATATGTTTCATAAAGCTTTATGGATACAGAATTATAAACAAGGAAAATATGTAATTTGGCTCTTTTGGCTAAGCACTTTATACGTCTTACCATATAAATATTACACGGACGCTCAGCATATGGCTGAATATTTACGCAAAACAACAGATACTTATTACGGGTATTTTTTACAAGGAGCTGGCATACTATTCCCAGCTCTTCTATTAATGGGATTAGCTATTCTATTAATAGGACGGGAACGCAATAATCAAAGCATTGACTTCTTATGGTCTATGCCATTTAAACGTTCACATCTATTTTTGTCGAAATGGTTACTAGGTATCGTTCATATTGTGGGCGCACTGAGCCTCAGTTGGCTTTTTATGTATATCATCTATAGGAATACGATACATGCTCAGTATCAATCCTTTTCACCTTTTCATTTGTACTTTGTATATACAATCATTACGCTTATTGCAGTCTATACGTTCACACTCTTTATTGGAACAATTACAGGGAACGTAATCTCACAAGGCGCTTTAAGTTATATTATGATCATTTTACCTTTATACATCTTTAGGCTTACGTTCCCTTTTTTCGCATTACATGTAGATTTATCACAAGAAGAGTACAATTATAATTACAATAAATATGCCCATTATACAGAAAATGTAAGTGTTGTAGCTCCTCTTAATTATTTTCATATTCATTATAACTATGACCCACAAAATGGACCTTTTAAAGATGAATTTGGAGACCTACAGACGGGACCAACTTATCATCACATCCCATCTGTTTGGACATTGTTAAGTCCCGCTATCTATATACTAATTTGTCTTCCGTTAGGATCTTATTTATATACGCGTGCGCCTAATGAGCATAACGGAAAAATATTGTTATACCCAAAACTTCATAAGTATTTCTTAATCTGTACTTCTATTTGCTTCGCACTTCTTGGCGGCGTTGTTTTTACTGATGGCAGTAATTCTTTGCCTCTTTACTATATCTACTTTATAGGCTCTGGCCTACTAACATATGTTACCTTGTACCGACTGTTAAAACAGAAGCTCTCTTTATATGCAAAATAACCTCCTCACCCGAGGAGGTTATTTCACACTCTCTCTTCTTTTCCCATATCCCTTCTCTTCTTTCATTCCAAATCCATCGCCATTCTCTATCATTTGATCTGTCGGTGCTATAATACTTTCAGCAACTTTCCAATCTCCTTGTTCCTGCACAAACACTTGAAGAAAATAATTCATTCCATTTAATTGATATGGATTTTCTTTTTTCACTTCATAACGAACAGCAACGTAATACACTTGAACATTTTTATTTTCAAATTTAGAGACGTATTGAGATAACCTCGGGATGTAATGCGAAGCCTTTTCAAGTGAAAGTTGTTTTACTTTTACGAGAGAAGAATTTGTGACATTGCGCAGTGTATCTTGCTCACGAATATTATTACTATGGTGAAAAAGAATAGTATTCTGCATAGAACGAACCCATAATTTCGAATATAAAACGGGCTGATCACTCGCAATATAGTGCAGTTCTTTTTGAACAACTTGGATTGGTGTTTTTGCATAAATTAATGTGCTAGAGCATATAAAACTTCCAATAATAATTACGAATGAAACGATGTATTTCATTATTTTCCCTCCGATACTTTTTACTTAAAGTATTGGAGTTTCAAAATATTTTTATTCAAAAGAAAAAGGATAGGAAAGCACTTTGCCCCCCTACCCTCATTTATTGTAATTATAGTACGCGACCAAATAGTTCTAATACCATCTCAATCTCTTGATCGCTCCACCCTTTAAATTTTTCTTTATAGTATTCTTTACGTACAGCTTCAAGTTCTTGTGTAACTTCTTTTCCATGTTCTGTAATCTCCAAATACACAATACGACGGTCTGAATCAGAACGTTTTCTTGTTACAAAACCTTTTCTAACTAAACGATCTGTTACTGCTGTAATATGACTGGATGTTACGTTCACTTCACTAGCTATTTGCGAAGCCATTTGTGGGCTTTTCAAAAATAATGCACGCAATACAGAAAATTCATTATATGGCATATGCTCTGAAAAACGTGTATTAATATCATTTTGTAATAAACGTATCATCTTTCGAAATGATGTAGATAAATCTAAAATCAGTGCTTCTCTTTTTTCGCTCACTAGCCTCGACCCTTTTTTATCATATTTACACATATTATAATCTATAAATACCTACATTGTATATGCTTTCTTTCCTTTTGATTCTCAATTATGTAACTTTTTACATACAATTTTCTCTCTCTTTTGTTCATATACATATAGAAAGGATGGTGAGCAAAAATGCAAGTTGGCATGAATCCCTATTCACCCGATATCCGCAATGGAAAACAAGCAACTATTACTGTACAAGGAGAAGGAGTTATAAAAGCGAAACCAAATGTCGTTGTATTAACAATTGGTATTAGAACAGATAATAAAGATGTGAAACAAGCACAGGAGGAAAATGCAATCCAATCTAAACAATTACTTGCTGCACTTAAACAAATCGGTATCGCTGATAAGGATATAGAAACCATTTCCTATACAATTACTCCTCAATATGAATACGTAAACGAAAAAGCATTGTTACAAGGGTACCGAGTAGAGCATTTGTATGAAATTACCGTTTTAAATGTACAAAAAGCTGGGGAAGTATATGATATAGCCGTTACAAATGGAGCAAATGTAGCAAGAGGATTACGCTTCCGCATTTCCCATCCAAACGCTTACTATCAACAAGCACTATTACAAGCAGTCCAGCACGCTCAAGAAAAAGCTCGTACAATTGCGAGTTCGTATAATTTAAATATTAATCCCGTCCCACTTTCACTCGTTGAAGAATCAGCACAAACACCGCGTGAATTTATGTCTCAAGCTACTTTACACGCACAAGCTGCTCCTCCAATTCAATCTGGAGAACTAGAAATCATCTCTAATGTCCGTGCCATTTTCACATATTTATAGCACCAGTTACCTTTTAAGTAAACGTTCTCATTTTATTTATTGTAAAAAGATTATGTTCTGATATAATAAAGGACGGTGAGCTCTTTACAAAAGAGATATCACGGGTGGGAGAGGGATATGAAAAAGAAGGTTTAACATGAAAGGAATACTTGAAAGAACATTTAAATTAGACCTACACCATACATCACCAAAGCAAGAAATATTAGCTGGAGCAACATCATTTTTCACAATTGTTTATATTATGATTGTCAATGCTTCCATTTTATCAGATGCCGGCATTCCACTTGAAGCAGGAATTTTGGCAACTGTTTTTAGTTCATTTGTCGGATGTCTAATGATGGCATTTTGGGCAAATGCACCTGCTATTCTTGTACCAGGTATGGGTGTAAATGCATTCTTCACGTACACAGCTGTGCATACGCTTGGATTAAGTTGGCAAGAAGCATTAGCAGCTGTCTTTATCGCCGGTATTATTTTTGCAATCGCCGCGTTTACACCGATTGCTCGTACGCTTTCATTATCAATTCCAAAGTCATTAAAAGAAGCGATTACTGTCGGCATCGGTTTATTCTTAGCTTTCATTGGTTTGCAAAAAGGCGGTCTTGTCGTTTCGCATCCGAACACTGCTGTTGCATTAGGAAAATTAAGTAGTCCTGTTGTTTTGGCAACACTGCTTACTCTTATTGTGGCACTTGTGTTATTTATTCGTAACGTACGTGGGAACTTTTTATGGACGATTGCAATTGGAACCGGTATTGCATGGCTATTTGGTCTTGTTGATACAAGCCAAGTAGGAAATAGCTCATTTTCATTCGCTAACTACGGGGATGTGTTTGGTGCTATGTCATTTGGGAAACTTTCTTCCTTACCGTTTTGGATTGCAACATTTTCCTTAAGCATGGTGCTTATTTTTGAGAACATGGGACTTTTACACGGATTATTAGAAGATGACCGTAAATTTCCACGTGCTTATCAAGCAAATGCAATTTCAGCAATGACATGTGGTCTATTTGGCACAAGTCCTACCGTTTCAACAGTAGAAAGTGCCGCAGGTATTACAGCAGGCGGTAAAACAGGTCTGACGTCTATCGTTACAGGGATGTTATTCTTTGCATCACTGTTTGCTCTTCCGTTTGTAAAATTAATTCCTGATAGTGCCATTGCACCAATCTTAATTATTATTGGCGGTCTAATGATTACAAACATTCAGGCAATCCCTCTAAACGACTTTTCAGAAGGATTTCCAGCGTTCTTAATTATCGTTATGATTCCGCTCACATATAGTATCGCTGATGGCATTGCGTTCGGATTTATTGCTTATCCTATTTTGAAGATTGCTCTTGGAAAGCATAAAGAAGTCGCACCGTCTATGTATATCATTACATGCCTATTCTTAGCCATGTTTGTGTTACATGCTATTGGCTAGAAAAAACGCCGGGGAATCCCCTCGGCGTTTTTTCACTTAAACCATCCTTTTTTATAGAACCAGGCCATCATTCCTCCACCAATTAACGCCATAATAACTAAACAAATAAAATAGCTATATTTCCCTGCTAACTCTGGCATATGCGCGAAGTTCATCCCATACACCCCTGCAATAAATGTTAATGGCATGAAGATGGTCGAGAAAACCGTTAATGTTTTCATAATATTGTTCATATGATGCGAATTCAATGAAAAATAGCTATCTCTAATATCAGCTGTTAATTCTCGGCTTGCTTCAATCATTTCAGAAAGCTTTAGTAAATGATCATGTATATCCTTAAAGTAAATTTCATGATCACTTACACCGTAAAACCGAGTTGAATTTAAAATACGATACAAGAGGTCACGCATCGGTATAATTGTACGTCTAAGCTTAGATAAGTCCGTACGAATATCGAATACTTCTTCTAGTACACGCCCTGCTGTATCCCCTGTTAAATTATCATCAATCGCATTTAAATGATCTTCAATATAATAAACAGGTGCAAAGTAGTCATCCACAATTTGGTCAATGATTGTATGTGCTACATGGAGGGGACTCTTCTTGATACGTTTCCTCTCGCCAAGTGTTGTCCACACTCTTTCAATCGCATTATTATGTGAAAAATGGAAAGAGACAATATAACGATCACTAACAAATAGATCGATCTCATGTGGCTCTAATCCATCTTCTCCAAATGCATGGAGAACTAAAAAGTTATATCCATCATAGAAATCCACTTTTGGTCTCTGTACATATTCTACACAATCTTCAATCGCAAGGGGATGGAACTTAAAATGTTTTTGTAAAATGTATGTATACTCTTCTTTTGTTGGCTTATATAAATCAAGCCAATACCATGCGATATCTTCTCGTCCTGTTTCTTCTAACGAAACATCGTATAATACTTCATCTTCTTTCGTTACTGCACAAATTTTAATCATAATTTCACCCATTATTATTATAAACAAAAAACAGTAAAAAAAGCCAAGGAGAAGGCTCCTTAGCTTTTTAGCTTATTTCGTTACAATGCCATGCACGAGTTTCGGTGCATCAACATGGTCTTTCGCAATTTTCATGTTCTCATAAATTTTCGCTTTTACATCTTCTACATTTTCGCGATTCGCGTAAATCGTAACAAGTGAGTCACCTTTTTTCACGCTATCGCCCACTTTTTTGCGAAGCATAAGTCCAACAGCTAAATCAATCTCAGATTCTTTCGTTGCACGGCCTGCCCCTAAAAGCATTGCTGCTGTTCCAATTTCATCTGCAACAATTTCAGATACGTATCCATCTTCTTTTGCCTCTACTTCAATTTTAAATTGTGCTTGTGGCAGTTTAGAAGGATCATCAACAACAGAAGCATCCCCGCCTTGCGCTGCCAGGAACGTTTTAAACGCTTCTAACGCTTTTCCATTGTTCATTACTTCGATTAGTTTTTCACGCGCATCTTCTAAAGAAGAAGCTTTTCCAGCAAGGTATACCATTTGACTTCCAAGTGTTAAACATAACTCTTCTAAGTCTTTTGGTCCTTTACCTTGTAATGTATCAATTGCCTCTTGTACTTCTAATGCATTACCAATTGCCTCGCCAAGCGGTTGGCTCATATCAGAAATAACTGCCATCGTTTTACGACCAACATTATTACCAATACGTACCATTGCTTCTGCTAAACGTTTTGCATCTTCATCCGTTTTCATAAATGCACCTGCACCTGTTTTTACATCAAGTACAATTGCATCTGCACCAGCAGCAATTTTTTTACTCATAATAGAGCTCGCAATAAGAGGGATCGAGTTTACTGTCGCTGTTACATCACGAAGTGCATATAACTTTTTATCAGCAGGTGTTAAGTTTCCACTTTGTCCGATAACTGCAATTTTATTTTCATTTACAAGACGAATAAATTCATCATTTTCAATTTCCACATGGAATCCTGGTACTGCTTCTAATTTATCGATTGTACCACCTGTATGCCCTAATCCTCGACCAGACATTTTAGCAACTGGTACATCTAAAGCAGCCACTAATGGACCTAATACAAGCGTAGTTGTATCACCAACACCGCCCGTTGAATGCTTATCTACTTTTACTCCTTCAATCGCTGATAAGTCAATTGTATCGCCGCTATTCACCATTGCCATCGTTAAATCGGCACGCTCTTGATCATCCATATCTTGGAAGAAAATTACCATTGCGAATGAGCTCATTTGATAATCTGGAATGTCACCATTTGTATAGCCTTCTACAATAAATTTCACTTCTTCTGTTGTTAATGCATGTCCATCACGTTTTTTGGCAATTAGGTCCACCATTCTCATTGTAAACTCACCCCTTCATTTGTTTTACAATTGCTTTTACTAATGCTAAGAAATTAGATTTCACACGTTCTGTCGTTTCAATTACTTCATCATGATGAAGTGGCTGATCTAAAATACCAGCTGCCATGTTTGAAATACAAGAAATTCCAAGTACTTTCATACCAGCATGGCGCGCTACAATAACTTCCGGTACAGTAGACATACCAACTGCATCTCCGCCAAGTGTACGAAGCATACGAATTTCAGCAGGTGTTTCGTATACAGGACCTGTCATTCCAACGTATACACCTTCTTGCACTTTAATATTTAAGTCTTCCGCAACTTGTTTTGCCATTTCGCGAAGCTCTTCCGTATACGATGTAGACATATCAGGGAAACGTACGCCCATTTCAGCATCATTTGGTCCGATTAATGGATTCGTACCCATGAAGTTAATATGGTCTGAAATTAACATAAGATCGCCTGGTTCAAATGATGTATTTACACCACCAGCTGCGTTTGTTACAACAACTGTTTCTACACCTAGTTCCTTCATAACACGAACTGGGAATGTTACTTTTTGCATGTCATATCCTTCGTAGAAATGGAAACGTCCTTGCATCGCAACTACAGTAACACCTTGAAGTGTACCAAATACAAGCTGCCCTGCATGACCTTCTACAGTTGATACTGGAAATTCAGGAATTTCGCTGTATGGTACTGTTACAGCATTTTCGATTTCATCTGCTAAGACACCTAGTCCAGATCCAAGGATAAGTCCTACTTGTGGTGTTTCTTGGAATTTCTCTTTTAAGTATGAAGCTGATTTTGTAATAAGTTCACGATTCATTATGTTGTCCCCCTTATTTCTTTAAGTTGTTTAAGAAACTTGTTCCGTATTCTGGCATTTTCACACCGAAGTTTTCTGCTACAGTCGCACCAATATCAGCAAATGTTTGGCGAAGTGTTAATTCTTGTCCGCCGTCTTTCATGCTTGGGCTATATGCTAGTAATGGTACGTATTCACGTGTATGGTCAGTACCATGATGAATTGGATCATTACCATGATCTGCTGTAATGATTAATAAATCATCTTCTTTTAGTTTTTCAAATACTTCTGGAAGACGTGCATCATATTCTTGCAATGCTTCTCCGTATCCTTGAGGATCACGACGATGACCGAACATCGCATCAAAATCAACTAAATTCAAGAAGCTAAGACCTGTAAAGTCCATATTCAATGTATCTACAAGCTTATCCATTCCATCCATATTAGATTTTGTACGAAGAGATTCAGTTACGCCTTCCCCATCGTAAATATCAGAAATTTTACCAATTGCAATTACGTCATAATTGCTATCTTTTAGTTCGTTCATTACTGTACGACCAAATGGTTTTAATGCATAGTCATGACGGTTTGGTGTACGTGTGAAGTTTCCTGGTTCTCCAACGAATGGACGAGCAATAACGCGGCCCACCATATATTTTTCGTCCAGTGTTAACTCACGTGCAATTTTACAAATGTTATATAGCTCTTCAAGTGGTACTACTTCTTCATGAGCTGCGATTTGTAATACGCTATCAGCAGAAGTATACACGATCAAAGAACCTGTCTCCATTTGCTCTTGACCAAGTTCATCAAGAATCTCTGTTCCAGAAGCAGGTTTATTACCGATGATTTTGCGCCCTGTTTTTGCTTCTAACTCATCAAGTAACTCTTTTGGGAATCCTTCCGGGAACACTTGGAATGGTTTATCGATGTAAAGACCCATGATTTCCCAGTGGCCTGTCATTGTATCTTTACCAGTAGATTTTTCTTGCATTTTTGTATAGTAACCAAGTGGCTTCTCTACTTTAGAAATCCCTTTCATTTCACGAATATTACCAAGGCCTAATTTCACCATGTTTGGCATTTGTAATCCATTCATATGTTCAGCAATATGACCGATTGTATCAGAACCTACATCACCAAACTTTTCAGCATCTGGAGCTTCTCCGATTCCTACAGAGTCCATTACGACTAGGAAAATACGTTTATATTTATTCATAACTGCAACCTCCTATATGTTCAGTTCTACTTCTTGTAGTATGTTCAAAACGTTGTAAAGTGAAACTGTTATCAGTAAGAATTCTCTCGTTTCCCCACTAACTAAAACACTTGTTCAAGCCATTCTCCAACCCGCTTCGCTCTATTTTCAAACGAAGCAAAAAACTTTCCTGTTTTTTCTAAGTCAGATGTCAGACATCTCATACTGATATCATAACATGTTTACGCTTTCTTTTTAATACATTTTCGTAGAAATTCTTATTTTTGTCACACTTTCTATTGTAATCCATTCTGCACAGAAGTGCTAATGAAATTATGATATATTTCATTAACCTAAAGAAAAAAGCAGCTCTAAAGAGCCGCTCCTTATTTTACCTCTACTGTTTCTTCCTTATGTTCGTGAAGTTCACCTTTTCTCACATGAACCTTCACTTTATAAGCACCTGCGTCTTTAAACGTATGTTTGCTTTCATACTCGCCTTTATTACCTTCTTTTGCTGGAATAAACTCATGTTTTTCCACGCCGTCTTTCCAAATTTCAAGTTGTACTTCAGCTCCAGTTAATGCTTCTTCCTTTTGTTTCAAATGAACTTTCATTGTTGATTCAGCATTTGCTTTTACATCGCCAGCCATAAGGTGAATCATCGTATCACTCTTATGATTGCCATGTCCTGCCTCATGACCACCATTTTCTTTCTTCGTATCCTCAACTTTTGCATTTCCTACAGCAATTTTTTCTTCTGGCATAACATGCATTTCACGTGCATTTGTATGTGCAATAACATGATACACGCCGTCAGATGGGAATGTCTTCTCTACCGCATAAACACCTTTCCCTTTATGCTTACCGTTTAACATTTCATGTTTTTCTTCGCCATCTTTCCAAATTTCAAACTTCACATCGTCAGCATCCGTTACTTTTTCTTTCCCTTGCGTAACAAGTGCCTGTACTTCTGTTTTTTCATTTGGCTTAATTTCTTTCGGGTTTGTTTGAACTGCTACTTTAACTTCTTCAAGTTTCTCTTTTTTCGGCGCTTCTTCTTTCTTTGTATTACAACCAGCTAATGCTAGCATCGCAATAAATAACGTAATTATCAGTTTTTTCATTATCATTTCCTCCTTCATACTCTACTTAGTATAGAGGAAAAGACTAGTCGTATTCTAGCCTCCTGCTGAAAACAATATAAGAAATGTTTGTGAAGTTTTTGTGAAGTGCTTTTTTCTACTTATTTTCCATTTTCAAAATGCATTCTATAATTACTAGAATGCGAATCGTCAAAACTACCTAACTCTTACACTCCCGCCTTACATTACAATAAAAAAAGAGCATAATCATTATGCTCTCGGGTGAAACTGTTTATATACATCTTTTAATCTAGCTTTTGAAACATGCGTATAAATTTGTGTTGTTGAAATATCTGCATGTCCCAGCATTTCTTGTACAGCACGCAAATCCGCTCCATTTTCCAATAAGTGTGTCGCAAACGAATGACGCAAAGTATGCGGCGTAAGCTCTTTTTCTATATTCGCCTCTTTTGCTAGTCGTTTTAAAATTTTCCAAAAACCTTGGCGTGATAAGCGGTTGCCATGATGGTTCAAAAAAAGTGCATCTACTGTTTTTTTGCCCATCAATTCTTTTCTTCCCTTTTCAATATAGCGCTGAATTGCTTCCGTTGCTAAGCTTCCAAGCGGAATGATTCTTTCTTTATTCCCTTTTCCGACGCAGCGAACAAATCCCATTGTCAAATGAACATCCTCTAAATTTAGTGCAATTAATTCGGAAACACGTAGTCCTGTTGCATACAATAACTCTAGCATAGCCTTATCGCGAATACCGAATGCACTTGTCTCTTTTGGCGTTTGAAGCAATGCCTCTACCTCACTCACTGACAATACTTTCGGTAATTTCCGCTCACCTTGAGGTGTTTCAATATGTACAGATGGATCATGTTCTACCACTCGTTCACGAAGTAAAAACTGATGAAACGAACGAATAGAGGCAATGTGGCGTGCCAACGTTTTTGATGATTTTCCGTTCTCTTTTAAATACTGCAAAAAATTCACAATGTGTATCCTTGTCACTTCGTGAAATGTTTTGATTTGCTCGACATGTTGTAAATACTTCACATAACTTTTCAAATCACGCTCATAGGATACAACTGTATTTTTAGCTAACCCTTTTTCAACAATCATATAATGAATAAAATCTTTTAATTGATCTTCCAATCTGCACTACTCCCCATTTTCATAGAAAAAAATCATTCTATTTACGAAAGCATCTTTTGCTGGTTCCTCATTCCCTGATACTTTTTCTACTGTCTCTTCTTTTGGTTTTTCATAACGATGATAACTTTCATATTCTTCATTTATCCATAGTATAGCGAAATAAAACAAAATCGTACAACCTGTAAATAATAAAAATACTTTCATCCCATCAAAAGTTAATTTTAAAGCTCGGCGCATTGTAAACTCCTCCAAAATATATGTTATTACAACATATGCCAAGCTTTCTGCGATTTATACCTAAATTCAAATAAAAAAACCTCTTCCTAGCTAAATAGGAAAAGGTTATTTTTCATCCGTTTCATTTTCTTGACAATTTTTACAAATCCCATGGAAAGTTAAACGATGGTCTTTTACCTTAAAGCTCCAGTCTCGTTCTACTTTTTTCTCCACTTCACCAAGTAAATCCTCTTGAATTTCTTGTACAGCACCGCATTGTGTACAAATTAAATGATGATGGAAACGCTGTGCACCTTCTTGACGTAAGTCATAGCGTGAAACACCGTCTCCGAAGTTAATTTTATCAACAACTTTTAACTCAGATAATAACTCTAAAGTTCGATAGACGGTTGCTAGTCCGATCTCTGGCGACTTTTCTTTTACAAGGAGGTAAACATCTTCTGCGCTTAAATGATCTTCTTCATTTTCTAGCAGCACACGAACCGTTGCTTCACGTTGTGGTGTTAACTTATAGCTCGCTGCATGCAATTGCTTCTTAATTCGTTCAATTCTCTCTTCCATTCGGTACTACTCCCTCCTCGCCACTCTTACACCATTATATCAGAAGAAGGGCTTCTGTCAAAAGAAAAAACAATCAAAATAACTTGATAATTATTCTCAAGTAGTATTTATTTTTTATTAATAGACTCCACGACTTCTTTCATTAAAACTGGTGAAGCATACGCTTCAATACTAGAGGCAATTGCTAATATCACTCCAATGATTAGAAAAAAGCAAGTGTAACGTATTAACATCGGCAATAGCGGCTCGTTGATTTTTCGAATAAATTGATGCCTAATCATACGTAAAGAAAAACTTGCAGCAACTGTCGTCATTACAAGAAACGCTGGAATGATAATTAAATTTTGTGGCAACACGGATACAAATGCTAATAACAATCCATTCCAACCGTGCTGACTCACTAAAAAACCTACTGTAAACCCAACAACTACCCCTTTTAAAAATAATAAAATAAAGATCAGTGGTAATCCAATAATTGAAATACCTAACAGCCAAATAAATCCAATATATTTTAATTGTGAAAAGTAACTTTCTCGAAACATTTCACTCGCAATTGCAAATTCACCTTTGGAAACTTGTCCAAAAAATCGGTTCAAATAAAAAGATAAATCTTGCTTTTGATTCACCTGCAAACTATTTACAAGAATTGCCCCAAATACTACTCCCATCAATAATAAAACGGAAACAAATATGTAAAGCGAAGAATTCTCTTGGATATGAGAAATTACACGATTTTGCCAAGTTTTTCGTAACATTTTTCTTCCCTCCGTTCACACTCTTACTAAAATGTATGAAAGAAAGAAAAAAGTATGACGAATTAACATTGAAATTCCGCTCTACTTTGCTAAACTTAAAAGTAGAGAATAGGAGGGATTTTGCTTGAAACCATTATTATTAGATTTTCCAACATTATTTCAAACTGAGCGCCTACAAGTACGCAAACCATTCCCAGGTGATGGAACAGAGGTGTATGAAGCAATTCAAGCTTCTGTAGAAGACTTACAACCTTGGATGTCCATTACATCTGAAACAGAAGAAAGTGCTGAGGAAATAGTTCGGGAAGCTCATGGACAATTTTTACTTCGTGAAACATTAGCTTTTCACTTATATGATAAAGTATCTGGTACGTTTATTGGAGCTCTTACCCTTCATCCAGAAAACTGGGATATTCCAAAATTTTCACTTCGTTTCTGGTTACATAGCACTTATACAAAACAAGGTTATATGACAGAAGCAGTAAAAGGCGCTGTCCAGTTTGCTTTTGATAAACTTGGTGCGAGACGACTTGAAATTCGCTGTGATGCTACAAATGTAAATGCATGTGCCTTAGCAGAACGTCTTGAATTTATTTTAGAAGGTACACTAGAAAACGACTTTCTTGCTCCAGACGGTAGCTTACGTGACACACGCGTATACGCCAAAATTAATTAAAACACTCGCCTTGGGCGAGTGTTTATTTTTGTAATTGCAAGTATTGCACAGCGAACATAGTCTTTGCATCATGGATACGTTGATTTTTCATAAGTTCAACTGCTTCTTCTAATGAAACTTCCATTAATTCCACAAACTCATCTTCATCTAAAGCTGCTTTATTTTCCTTTTTCTTCAATCCAGTTGCTTTGTATACATATAGAATTTCATCCGCAAAACCAGGTGATGTATAGAAAGATGTAACAAATTCCATTTTGTCACATACATACCCTGTCTCTTCTTCTAATTCACGAGCCGCTGTTACCTCTGGCTTTTCTCCAGGCTCTAATTTTCCAGCAGGAATTTCTACAATCTCTTTTTCTAATGCTTTACGGTACTGCTCAACAAGCACGATTTTCTTTTCATCTGTCACAGCAATTATAGCAACCGCACCAGGATGATTGACAATCTCACGTTTACTCACTTCTCCATTTGGCAATACTACATCATCAACACGAACTTTAATAACTTTCCCATCAAAAATTGGTTCGGTTGCAATCGTTCTCTCTGCAAGATTACTCACAATATTTCATCTCCCTATTCTATTTCCTACTTGTTCTTCATACATTTTACCACACTGAAAGGAGCGTGATAAAAATGAAAGTATATATTTTACCAAATCGTATCACGTTGGTCGGAAAGGCTTGGCAAATTCGGCATCAGCTAAAGCAATACGGAAAAGAGTATGAAACTGTAAAAGAATGGATTACAGCAAACGAAAAGTAAACATTTGTCAACCTTCTTCTGCTTTCGTACAATACAAGTAAGGAGGTTGGCCTATGAAAAAACGTCAATTAGGAAACTCAGATTTATATGTTACTGAAATGGGACTCGGTTGTATGTCCCTTGGCACCAATGAACATGAAGCGATCCGCATCATCCATGAAGCAATGGATTTAGGAATTAATTTTTTTGATACAGCAGACTTATACAATTATGGATTAAATGAAGAATTTGTTGGAAAAGCTCTTAAGGGAAAACGCGATCAAATTGTTCTTACAACGAAAGTAGGAAACCGCTGGATTGAGGAGAAAAACGGCTGGTCTTGGGACCCTTCTAAAGCTTATATAAAAGCAGAGGTAAAAGAAAGTTTACGCCGCCTGCAAACGGATTATATTGATTTATATCAACTTCACGGCGGTACAATCGAAGATCCTATCGATGAAACAATAGAAGCATTTGAAGAATTAAAACAAGAAGGTGTGATTCGTCATTACGGAATTTCTTCTATCCGTCCAAACGTCATTCGTGAATATGCAAAACGTTCTAATATCGTTAGTGTATTGATGGAATATAGTCTTTTAAATCGCCAGCCTGAAGAATGGTTTCCACTACTTCAGGAGCATCAAATTAGCATCATTGCACGAGGACCACTTGCGAAAGGATTGTTAACTGATAACAATGAAAGAAAGATAGAAAAAGTGAAAGAAAAAGATTATCTTTCTTATTCTTATGATGAGTTAATAAAAACATTAACTACTGTAAAAGAAATTACAAAGGAACGTTCGTTAACTGAAACAGCTCTTCAATATTGTTTACATGACCCGATTGTGGCAGCTGTTATTCCTGGCGCTAGCTCCATCCAGCAACTACAAGAAAATGTACAAGCTAACAATCAATCTCCATTAACAACTGAAGAATATAAACAAATTCAAGCAGCTGTTAAATGCGATACATACACATTACACCGATAAAAAATGCTACCGTAATCGGTAGCGTTTTTTTTACATCGTATCGTATTTATCAGGATTTGTTCCAACATGTAAATTGCGATCAAGCGTATCAATTTGTTTGATTTCTTCTTCTGTTAATGAAAAATCAAAAATAGTAAAGTTCTCTTGAATACGCGATGGTGTAACAGATTTAGGGATTGTTACAATGCCACTTTGAATATCCCAGCGTAAAATAATTTGAGCAGGCGTTTTTTCATACTTTTTAGCAATTTCTTGAATAATCGGATGTTGAAATACTTCGCCGCCTCTCATTAACGGGCTCCATGCTTCCATTTGAATTTGTTCATTTTGACAAAAATCACGTAATTCAAACTGTGCAAGCATCGGATGAAGCTCTACTTGGTTCACCATCGGCTTCACATTACAATTTGGCAACAACTGTTCTAAATGGTGCTGATGAAAATTTGAAACACCAATTGCACGTACTTTTCCTTCTTCATATAATTTCTCAAGGGCACGATATGTATCTATGTATTTCCCTCTTATTGGCCAGTGAATCAAATATAAATCCACATAATCCATTTGTAATTCCTTCAAACTTTTGTCAAATGCTTGAAGTGTTGCTTCATAGCCTTGATCGTCATTCCATACTTTTGTCGTAATAAACAATTCTTCACGTGCGATTCCTGATTCACGAATCGCTTCTCCGACACCGCTTTCATTTTCATATACAGTCGCTGTATCAATAGAGCGATATCCAACTTCTAAAGCTGTTTTTACCGCTTGCTTTACTTCTTCTCCCTCTTTTGCTTTATATACACCTAAACCAAGCATCGGCATTTTCACGCCATTATGAAGTGTAGTTGTTGGAATATACATGGGCCGTTCCTCCTTCTTCTCTCCTGCGAATTCTATAGACAGGATACCGCTAAATTTTATAACCGTCACTTTATTTGAACAAGATTCTTGAAAAAAGTCAAAAAATATATACAGTTAACATAATAATTTTATTAAATAAGACTGTTTCATCTTATAGCTTTTGTAAAAACTCCTCTATTTCAGCTGAAGATTTGAAAATAACAATATTTTTCTCAGCAGATACAGCTTGTATTTTCCCAAAAATAGCAGGTCGTTTCACTTTTGGATACGTCCATACCCACTTCAAGAACTCAAAATCTAATTGTTCTTCACACCCTTCTCCCATATCAGGGCGCGTTTTATTATGATATTGTATCCTTCTTTTTATTACGCGATATAAACATTGTATTCTTGGCAAATCAATAAAGATAATGGTATCAGCTGCCTCTAATCGTATATCCATTGTAAATCCATAGTTTCCATCGATAATCCAAGCTTCCTGCGTTACTAATTCTTTTTGTACCTGTATTTGTTCTTCGCGACTTGCTAGCACCCAATCTTTTTTCCAATAGAGTGCATCAAGATGAAATACTGGAAGTTGTAGTATCTCCCCTAATCGCCGTGAAAAAGTTGATTTTCCAGCTCCCCCAGAACCAATAATCATAATCTTTCTCATCTCTTCTCTCCCCTTGCAAAAAATAACGCAAGCTTACTCGCTTCCGTTATTTTTTCTCCACTCAAGTGCTTTCTCATCAATGTTACGCACGAAGTCATTCTTTCCTTCTGTATATTGATCTCCATCATATGTGAATTTTTCTGCTAAATCTTTTTTCAATGCCGCATATACCTCTGCCTCTTCACAGTGTGCCATCATATAATCGCGAAATGCTAAATGACGTGTAATTTCCGGATTTCCTGTTCCGAAAACATGTAAATGATACGATCGTTTTTCTTCTGTTCCATGAATAAAAAAGCGGCGACCCGGGATACCATTCTCACCTTTTACAATGTAACCAAGTTGTTGAAAACATTCATTCCAATGATCTACGCTCTCAATGTTCTCTACTTCCATAATCATATCAACAATTGGCTTTGCTGCGAGTCCCGGTACTGATGTGCTACCAATGTGATGTACTTTCACATGTTCTGGCATCGCTGCTTTTAACCTCTGTGATTCTATTTGAAATTTCTCACCCCAATGGTTTTCATAAGGAACGACTACAATCTTTCTCATCCCAATTCCCCTTTTCTTATCAAATCGCTAAAAAATCATCAGGACAATTGTACTAATGATTTTTTACATTATTTAAAGTCTTTCCAAGTGAGATTACTTTCACTTAATAATTCTTCAAACGATTTATTCTTTTCACGTTCCTTTTGCTCTTTACGCTTTCTTTCTTGTTCTTCTATTTCTTTTTGCTCCGCTCTTACTTGTAATTCTTTCTTCTTACTTTTCAATTGATTCATTAACGATTTATTCAATTGATCACCAATTGTAATGGAATCTTTCTCTGGCTGATTCATTTGCGTTTGTCTTTGCATTTGTCTCTGTTTCTTTTTCTTCATACTGCTCACCTTTTACTTTTTTCTCCATTATAGGGGAAATACCTTACTCTCGACAATAAAAAAGACCATTCACTTTCGATTTCCCTATTATTTTTATTTTGTAAAGATGTAAAGAGAAAAATAAAATTTCATTAATTTTTATAATAAAAAGAATTTTTATAGCAATAACTCTCTTAATCTATTAAAATTATGTCGTATGATGTCAGATTATAAAAAAGGGAGAGAAAACTCATGTGGAAAAAAGTCATTCCTGCAGCTTTAGTATTAAGTACAATTACTTTTTCAAGTGTATTTGCTGCACCTCCATCTCAAGTACCAGCAGAACAAAATCGCTACATAGACGTACAAATGCTTGGTATTAACGACCTTCACGGTCAACTAGACACTGTAAAGAAAATTAACAACAAAGAAGCCGGGGGAGCTGAATACTTAGCTGCTTATTTACGTGATCGTGAAAAACAAAACCCAAATACACTTATGGTTCATGCTGGCGATATTGTCGGAGCAAGTCCTCCAGTTTCTGCATTATTGCAAGATGAACCTACAATCGAATTTTTAAATGATTTAGGTTTTGATGTTGGAACTATTGGAAATCATGAATTTGACGAAGGTATTAACGAAATGAATCGCCTTATTTACGGTGGGTATCACGAAAAAACAGGGAATTTTAAAGGAGCAAACTTCCCTTATGTTGCTGCAAATTTCTACAATAAATCAACTGGACGCTTATTTCTACCACCATTTACTGTAAAAATGGTACAAGGAGTTCCTGTCGGCTTTATCGGGGTTGTAACAACGGATGTTCCTAACGTTGTTATGCCTACTATGCTAAAAAATGTACAAATTACAGATGAAGTTGAAGCAATTAACACATCCGTAAAACAACTGAAAAAACTAGGTGTTAAATCGATCGTTGTTCTTGCACATAATGGAGGTACAACGGATGATAACGGCGTAACAAATGGCGATATCGTTCGCTTAGCAAATGAGACTGATCCAGAAGTCGATGTCATTTTCGGCGGTCATAGTCACACTTATGTAAATGGAACCGTTAATAACAAACTTGTCGTACAAGCAAATTCTTATGGAATGGCTTTCGCTGATGTCGATGTAAAAATTGATCGTAAAACAAAAGATATTATTGAGAAAAAAGCAGAAGTTGTTACAACCTACCATGAAGGAATAAAACCTGACCAACAAGTGAAAAAGAAAATGGATCAGTATCAAGAAAAAATTGCTCCTCTTGTAAATCAGGTTGTTGGAAAATCTACCGCTCCAATGGATCGTAAACAAAATGCCGCGGGTGAATCCACTCTTGGAAATTTAATTGCTGATGTTCAGCGCTCGACCATGAATACTCAAATTGCCCTCATGAATCCTGGTGGTATTCGCAATGATCTAGATGCTGGCGATATTACATGGGGAGAATTATATGGCATTCAACCATTTGGGAATCAATTGATAAAAGTTAATTTAACTGGTCAAGACATTCGAGATATTTTGAATCAACAGTGGCAAAAAAGTGTAACAAGAATGCTTCAAATTTCAGGTATTCAGTACACTTGGGATGCGAATAAACCAGACGGTGAAAAAGTTACCAATATCCATTTAACAAATGGAGAAGAGCTAGTTGCCTCTAAAACTTACAGCGTTGTTGCAAATGCTTTTCTAGCTTCAGGCGGTGATGGATTTGTATCCTTTAAAAATGGAAAAGATGCCGAAACAGGACCAACTGATTTCGAAGCGTTAGTGGATTATGTAAAACAAGTAAAAGAACCGATTCAACCTATTATTGATGGGAGAATTCAAAAAGTTAATTAACTTTTCTTTTAGATAAATTTATAAAAAAGAGAGAAACTATATTATTAAATTATGATTTTTCAAAAATTAATCTTTATGATAAGAACCCTGTATTCCATTAGAATACAGGGCTTTTTATTGATCTCTATGGAGAAAGGACATGCAATAAAAATTCACTTTCCCCTAAATAACCTTTTAAAGGATATGCACTCAGTATATTGATTTCTCGTAGGATATATGAGCAGACACTGGGAGGTGAACATATGTATTCTTATTCAAATGATTGCAATTTGATATACAGACAAAACGACAAGCTAATTCATGACATTGAAAATGCAATTAACGGAGAGTATAGTGCAATAAATTGCTATGCTAAATTAGCTAATTTAGCTCCACAAGATAATGAACGCAATCAAATACTCGAAATCCGACAAGACGAAATAAAACATTTCCAGCAATTTGTACAAATTTATATTCATTTAACCGGTAAACAACCTCAGCCAAAAATTATTGAACAATGTCCAGATTCTTATGTGAATGGATTAGAATACGCGCTACAAGATGAGCAACGAACAGTCGATTTTTACTTGAAAATTGCAGATGATACTACAGATCAATATATTAAAGAGACATTTCGTAGAACAGCAGCAGATGAACAAAATCACGCCGTTTGGTTCCTATATTATTTTTTAAAAGCTAAAAAATAATAATTGTTTTATACAAAGCAAATGCCTGATCCATGAAGATTTTCTCATCCCCACCCAACTCCTTTACTTTCACTAAAAACTCTAACTATCTACAAATAGCTAGATAAAAACACAGAGGATACATGCTCTTACATTGAACATAGTATCCTTTCTTTCATTTATCCTGATACATTTCATCAGCTTCTTCATATTTCCGCAAAAATTCTATCAACGCTTCTTCTACAATTCTAGATTTATGAATACCTGTTGCATCCGATACAACGTCTAGTTTCTCTAAAATTTCCGTATATATAGAAAAAGTACGTTTTTTCTTCTCATTACTTTTGACTATTTTGGGGATAATAAGTTCCTCTCGTTTTCGCAGTAATTCATAAATTTTTTGCAATTGTTCATAAATCAAAACCTGATAATCTGTTTTGACATATTGAAGCGCAGTAGCTTCTTGAAGATATAAATGGCGGGGCTCTTCTCCCTCTCCAATGAATATTCGTTTCTTCTGTTCACCATCATATTCATATCCAAGCACTCTTAACTTTTTCGACAATGCATATGGGCTCATGTCGAGGCGTTTCGCAATAATAGCAAGTGGTTCACGTTTGTTTAAGCAATCTATAATTTCTCCAACCGTCACTTTCTTCCCCCTCTCCCTGAGCTCTCATAGTTGAAATACAGTCGGCATGTTATGATACAATAATTTCTTAATAGTATATGCAAAATCGTACACCCTTGCGATACATACCATTAGAGAAAAGGAGGTTTTTTATATGCTGTTTCGTAGCCACACTCCACAGTTTTACAACGAATTTAAGAATCCAACTTCAAATAGCGTCGCTACGATAGAAAGCGTGACGATTAACAAGCATCAGCAATCTCTACTCATTCGTGGTCAAGACGTAAATCAACCTATTTTATTATGCTGTCATGGCGGTCCTGGCACGGCACAAATTGGATTCATTCGCCATTTTCAAAAAGATTTAGAAAAGCACTTTATTGTTGTCAATTGGGATCAACGTGGAGCAGGAAAATCTTTTTCTTGGCGGGATATAAAAGCACCTTTCACAATTGAACAATTTGTTTTAGATGCACTTGAAGTAATAAAATACCTTCTTTCTCGCTTCAAAAAACAAAAACTATTTCTCGCTGGACATTCTTGGGGAAGTATTATCGGTCTACAAATTGCAAATCAATATCCAGAATACATCGAAGCCTACATTGGCATCGGTCAGATTGTACATATGAAGCAAAACGAAGAATTGCTCTATCAGCATTTAATTCATTCTGCAAAAAAACATGGACACGAGCGGGCATTGACCTCTCTAACAAAACTAGGAAAACCTCCTTTTCTAGATATGCGGCGTCTTATCATTCAAAGGAAGTGGCTCGGTACATTTGGAGGAGCAGTTCAAAACGGGACTTCGTTTTCTTTCATTCGTAAAGGGCTATTTTCTTCAGAATATACATTGCTAGATTGGGTGAGATTTCTCGCAGGAAATATGAAATCTGGGGCATTATGGGAAGAAATGCTGACAGTAGATTTCTTTTCTTCAATCTCAAAACTTTCCGTACCTGTTTATTTTTGTTCTGGTCGTTTCGACTATCAAACACCTTATGCACTCGTTCAACAATATTGCGATACAATTCAAGCACCCATCAAAAAAATGATTTGGTTCCCAAACTCTGCTCATTCACCAAATTTAGAAGAACCTAAACTGTTTGCAAAGTCTTTATGCTCTATTAAACAAGAGCTATCTTTTCTACACTAGTAATCGTTATACCTTTTACATTTCACAGAAAACATTTTATAATTACATGTTGCAACTTTACTCAAGTTAGTAAGCATTTCTATCCAGAATAAGCTGCACAAACAGAAAAAGATCAGGGAGATTACATTTATTATGAACGCTGTACTCATCGCAGTAGCAGTGATGCTACTGCTTAGTTTATTACGTGTCCAAGTCATTGTCGCTATTATCGTCGGTGCCTTAACAGGTGGACTAATTGGTGGACTTGGAATTTCAGAAACAATCAATACTTTTACTACGGGTCTTGGAAACAGTGCTCCAATCGCTTTAAGTTACGCCATGCTCGGAGGATTTGCTATTTCTCTTTCCAAAACAGGTCTGCCCGACGCTATGATTCATACTGCACTGAACTTAGTTGGTAATGAAAAAGACACACAAAAGCAAACATATTCAAAAATACTCATTTTATTTATTATTTTGGCAATGGCTTGTTTTTCACAAAATGTTATTCCGGTTCATATTGCTTTTATCCCTATTCTAATTCCAGCGCTTTTAAAAGTACTAAATGAACTGAAAGTGGACCGCCGGCTTGTTACATGTATTATTACATTCGGATTAATCACTCCTTACATGTGGGTTCCAGCTGGATTTGGAAAAATTTATCACGATGTACTACAAACAAATGCACAGCAAAGCGGACTTACATTTGATGTAGCGCTTATCCCAAAAGCAATGACAATTCCAGCAATAGGAATGATTATCGGTCTATGTATCGCTGTTTTCATTACATATCGTAAACCACGTACTTATCACACCGAACCTATTCATGCCGCATCTGATGAAGCCGCTCCTTATACAAAAAGAAGCATTTCCTTTGGGTTATTGTCTATTATCGCAACACTAAGTGTGCAGCTAGCAACAGAATCCATGATTTTTGGCGCACTAGCTGGAATCATTGTATTATCCGTTAGTGGTAGCCTTCCTTTAAAAGAAGCTGACGCTATTTTAACAAGTGGTATGCGAATGATGTCATTTATCGGTTTCGTCATGATTTCTGCCGCTGGATTCGGAGCAGTTCTTCGGAAAACAGGGCATGTTGAATCACTTGTTCAGACAAGCGTCAATTTAATTGGAAACAGCAAACCGCTCGCTGCCTTTCTTATGCTTGTTATCGGTCTGCTCGTTACGATGGGAATCGGTTCTTCCTTTTCTACCATTCCGATTTTAACAACCATCTTCGTCCCGCTATGTATCCAACTTGGGTTTAGCCCGATGGCAACCATCGCGATTATCGGTACAGCTGGTGCATTAGGTGATGCTGGTTCTCCAGCATCTGATAGTACACTAGGACCTACCTCAGGTTTAAATGCTGATGGCAGGCATCATCATATATGGGATACGTGTGTCCCAACTTTTCTTCACTACAATATTCCGTTACTTATATTCGGCTTTATTGCTGCTATAACATTATAAAAAAGGTGCGTTTACTAGACGCACCTTTTACTTTGTAGATTCTCGTTCGATTAATATAAACTCTTGCTTCACTTCCTCAAGTTTTACTTGTTCCTTTTTCATTTTCCCTACCAATCTTTGTACAGCTAATACTCCTTGCCTTTCAAAACAACTTCCAATTGTTGTCAAAGACGGCGTAACCCATTCACCTTGTAAACTTCCCTTAAAACCAATGACTTGCAAATGATTCGGTATATGGAGATCAAGAGCATTCGCCGCGCGAATTGTAGCAATTGCAATCGCATCGCTAGCAGCTACTATACCATCTATATAAGGATGCTTCCGTAATAATTCAGCAATTTGACTTTCCTCATCTTGTCCCTTTATTTTTTCTTCTCGATAAGCAATTCCTTCATCCCAAACAGCATCTAAAAAACCAGCAGTGTGCTCTTCCATTGCTTCGTCTTCTATCTTATCCCCAATATAAGCAAGAAAATGACAACCTTTTTCTTTCAATACAGTAACGGCCTTTCTACCACTTTCATAATATGTAGAAATAGATGCTGCCTCTGTTCCGCCCTCAAGTACAACAAATGGAAGGGAAAGTTGCTTCACATGCTCAAATACATCTTTCGTCATAATAACGCCAGCAATATTATTTTGCATTAATATATCTATATATCCTGTTTTATTTTCTGTATTACAAATAACAATTTGATATCCTTCTTTATATGCAGCCTCTTCTACTGAACGAAGTAATGTTATATAGGATGGATCTTCTAAATTTGATACTAATATAGCAATCATTGTCGAAGATTTTTTAAATAACGCCTTCGCTACAGCATTTGGTTTATACTGTAGTTCTTCAATTGCTTGTTTTACTTGTTTTACTGTATCCTCATGAACATACCCTTTTTCATTAATGACTCGTGAAACGGTTGCGACTGAAACACCGGCCAATTTTGCAACATCACGTATGGTTGCCACATCGTCACCCCTTAATATGGTAATAGCTTACAATTTAAACCTAAAACAAAGTAGGCTATTCGTCAAGGTTATTATTTTATATTTCTGAAAATTGTTACATAAAATACTTCTTACATTTTCCATCTTCAACATATATAAAGATGGATTTTATAAATTCATTTTTTCTAGTTGAATTTCATGTAAAATCGCGATGTTATCATAGCCAATAAGCGGAATTTCTCGCTTTATCTTCCTTGCTTCCTTGACCGCATCAATATATAAATTCGTCATCATAAAACCACGTTTCTGATAAAAACGAAGTGCGTTTGTATTATCATTTGTTGTAATAAGCCACACCTTTTTACAACATTGTTTTTTTGCAATATCAATTACGTACTCTACAAGCTTAGTTCCAATTCCCTTGTTCTCCTTAAAGCTATCTAAAGAAACAATCTCACAATCATTTTCTTTTATTTCATATGTAATAATTCCTATTATTCTGTTATCTTCAGTTGCAATAAAACCAGGCAATTGATCTAACTGATGTGCTCTTTCACGTGAAACCATCAACGTGCTTCCCCAATTTTCATGCATAAAAAGTTCAATTGTTTTTCTCATTTCCACTGTGATTTTTTGTATTCGAATCATGTCCCACTCTCTCCCCCTTTTACATCATTATGATACAATATAAGTGTATCATATGCAGAGATATTTGGAGGATGAGGGAAGATATGAAACGTTTTTTTACAGCATTGCTAACCATAATAGGAGCATTAATTGGTATCGGTATTTTCTTTACCAATAAAGTAATGTATTTAAAGAAAAAAACAGAGGAAGAAATTTTAGAACGTGAAACAAAAAAACACTTTCGCTTAGAGGATTTTAACGCCATTCCAAAAGAAGAGGTTCGTATCCCGTCTCAATTTAAATACGACCTTCACGGCTACTACATTTCTGCAGGCAATTCTAATAAATTTATGATTTTTTGCCACGGTGTAACCGTAAATAAAATAAACTCTGTCAAATATGCAAATTTATTTTTAAACAGAGGCTACAATGTATTTATTTATGATCATCGTCGCCATGGTAAAACAGGTGGTAAAACGACAAGTTATGGCTATTACGAAAAATATGATTTAAAGACGGTAGTTGACTGGCTCAAAGACCGTTTTGGTACAAATATTATACTTGGTGTTCATGGAGAATCAATGGGAGCAGCGACATTGCTACAATACGCAGGTATGGTGGAAGACGGTGCTGATTTTTACATTGCAGATTGTCCATTTTCTGACTTCTACGAACAATTACACCATCGCTTAAAAGTCGAGTTTCATTTACCAAAATGGCCACTACTACCATTGGCAAATGCCGTTTTAAAAGTACGAGACGGTTATACAATACGTGAAGTTTCTCCTATCGATTGTGTAAAAAACATAAATAATCCAGTCCTTTTTATTCATAGTAAAGACGATGACTATATTTTATGTGATATGACAAAAGCCCTTTATGAAGCAAAAGAAAATAATAAACAGCTCTTTATTGCAGAACACGGTGCACACGCTTGCTCTTATAACGAAAATAGACAAGAGTATGAGGATGCCGTTGATCAATTCTTAGAAACATATGTAAAAGAAACAAAAAACAGGCTTGCATAAGCCTGTTTTTTCATATTACTGCGCTAAAACATCTGTAACTTGTTCCATATTTTCAGAAATCCATTTTACCGCTTCATCAAGCGTTTGAAATTCTGTCGTTTGAAATGTTACCTCATCTTGCAAAAGCCACACATCTTTTGCTTCTTGTCCCACACCTGCAATCGACCAATGAAGTAAGCTATATGGATGATTATCATTTAAAAACGATGCCCAAGTGCGCTCATTTGCAATATTTTGTAATGTACGTAATTGTTTATTCATGTTTCGTCACCTTACTGTATTTCAGTTATAAACGTTATTATAACATTCTCTGCCCCTACACACAAAGAACTGTTTTCTTATTGTCAAGTGCTTCCTACAATTATATGATGAACATAAGCGTTTGAGAGGAGGGGAATAACGTTGGCAAAAGTTCAAATTAAAGTAAATGATAATGGTTCATTTCGCATTACAGGGGATGTGGAATTAATCGACTCACAAGGGAATGCTTTCCCGGCAAAACCTGCATTTTCTTTATGTCGCTGCGGCTTATCAAAAAATATGCCTTATTGCGACGCTTCGCATAAAGGCATATTTGAATCTGTTGTTCGAGCACCAAAGGGAGAATAATGATATAAGAAGCACGCGCAATGACTTGCGCGCGCTTCTTATATATGCCCTATATAAAAACCTAAAAATGCTGAAAAAATGCCTAGCATATAACTCATTATTAAATACAATACAGCCTTTTGTCCTTCTCGCTTATGTATCAATTGAACAATTTCAAGTTTAAATGTTGAAAAAGTAGTAAATGCTCCCATAAATCCTGTTCCGCATAATAATAGCCATGTACTACTCACCTCAGCTCCATACAATAGACCTAGTAAAAATGAGCCTAATATATTTACAAATAGTGTTCCATATGGAAACAAGCTTCCGTACTTTTCTTTCATTGCATTACTAATAGAAAATCTAGCAATTGCTCCAAAAAAACCACCGATTCCTACAAGCAATATATTCATAGTGCTCCTTCTTTCTTCATGCTTTTTTCATATAATGCATTTCCAAGATAAAATCCAAATAAAGAAAAGAGCAATCCTCCAACTACACTTGTACTTACATAATAAAATGCCATAAGAAACGCTTCATGCTGCATGAATTTCAACGTCTCTACGTTAAATGTTGAAAAAGTGGTAAAAGAACCAATCATTCCTGTTCCAATGCTACTCATTATCACTTGTGAAACATGTTTCATACGAAACAAATACATCGTTAAAAATGCCAATAAAAAACTACCAATCATATTCGCTGACCATGTTGCCAGCGGAAAAGAATCGACTGAATGAATACCAGCCCATTGTCCTAATTCGTATCGTGCTAAAGCTCCAACAATACCACCGATTCCTACTGCAATATATTTCATATTTCCACCTCGTTTACATATACTGAAATCTTTCCCATACTATATATACATTTTGATTCTCCAACATTTAAGTCGCGGCTATGAAAACAAAAGCAGACCTCCATTTATTTTCTCCTTTTGTTTAACATGGCATGGGGTGAACCGCCTCGGACTCTCTCTCCTCCCCTAAAAAGAAAAGGTTTTCTATCAAGTTTTCAATTTGTATTTATATAGTATAACAAAATTAATTTCCCCCTTCATTTTCATACAATTCTTCACATTCGAATATTTTTTACTATCCCTTTTTCTTTTTTGTGCTATAATGTGAGCAAACAGCATCCTTCGGGGTCGGGTGAAATTCCCAACCGGCGGTGATGAAGTGCACACTTCTAAGTCCGTGACCCGTTTCCAACTCGGAAACGGTGGATCTAGTGAAATTCTAGGGCCGACAGTATAGTCTGGATGGGAGAAGGATATGTTTTCTAGTGCTTATATAGCGAATACACTTTTATTTTGGCGTACACATTTTTACTGATTCGTTTTGAATCACTGTATATGTTTTATTTCATATACCTATTTTTCTATGCTGAAATAAAAAGATACGACTAGCGTATAAAAAATTGATAGTTTGCTAGGCTTTTTTCTCGTGCAAAAATATCAATTATCGTTAGGCTTCTTTCCTATACTCTCGTATTCGAACTATATTACTAGAAATCACGTCTCCCAAACCCCAAGGATACTATTATCCTTGGGGTTTTTTGATTTTTCTTAGGAGAGGTGAAAAGAATGACAGACCAAGAATATATGAGGATTGCCTTGCAATTAGCACAAAGTACTGCAGGTCAAACAAGTCCAAATCCAATGGTCGGTGCTGTTGTTGTAAAAGATGGAAACATCGTTGGAATGGGAGCGCATCTGCTTGCAGGCGAAGAACACGCTGAAGTTCACGCTCTTCGCATGGCCGGTGATAAAGCAAACGGCTCCACTGTATATGTAACGTTAGAGCCGTGTAGTCACTTTGGAAAAACTCCACCGTGCTGCGATCTACTTATTGAAAAAAAGGTGAAACGTGTTGTAATTGCCACACTTGATTGCAATCCGCTCGTTTCAGGTAGCGGTGCAAAACGTTTGCAAAAAGCTGGTATTAGCGTAACTACTGGTGTTCTCGAAGAAGAGGCCACCGCATTAAACCGGTACTTTTTCCACTATATGAAAACGAAACTGCCGTTTGTAACAATAAAAACAGCGATGAGTTTAGATGGAAAAATAGCAACTACTACCGGGGAAAGCAAATGGATTACAGGTGAAGTTGCTCGTACAGATGTCCATCAATATCGTCATACGCACGATGCCATCCTTATCGGAGTGAATACTGTCATAGCTGATAATCCATCTTTAACAACACGCCTTCCAAACGGCGGCAAGCATCCGATTCGTATTATTTTAGATACACATTTACGAACTCCGCTATCCTCTCATGTCATTACAGACGAGATGGCACCAACATGGATTATTGTTGGAAAAGATGTAAATAAAGAAAAAATAGCGGGCTACGAATCTCAGGCGGTATCTGTACTTCAAATGAAGACGAGCCAAATTGAAATACGCGACCTTCTCCTCCTTCTCGGTGAGAAACAAATCCTTTCACTCTTTGTTGAAGGTGGACAATCGGTACACGCGAGCTTTTTAGAAACAAAGTGTTTCAATGAAATTGTGACCTATATAAGTCCAAAATTAATCGGCGGAAAAGATGCTCCAACTATGTTTGGTGGCACCGGCTTTATAAAACTGCAAGATGCAATTTCCTTGCAAATTCAAGAGATGAAACAAATTGGTGATGATATAAAAATCGTTGCTAGTGTGCGAAATGAGGTGCCTGCATGTTTACAGGAATTGTAGAAGAACTTGGAACTGTTTCGAATATCAGGCAAAGCGGAGAAGCGATGAAGCTAACAATTACAGCAAACACAATCTTGTCAGACGTAAAACTAGGAGACAGTATTGCTGTAAATGGGATCTGTTTAACCGTCACTTCTTTTACAGCGTCTTCTTTTACTGTTGATGCGATGCCTGAAACGGTGCGAGCGACATCATTACGTATGCTCGGCACCAGTTCTAAAGTAAATTTAGAACGAGCAATGGCTGCAAACGGACGCTTTGGTGGACATTTCGTCACAGGGCATATCGATGGAATTGGAACCATTTTAAATAAAAAACAGCACTACAATGCTATATATTACAAAATTGGAATTCCAGATGATTTACTCCGTTATTGTTTACAAAAAGGGTCCATTGCTGTTGATGGCACAAGTTTAACAATATTTGATATAGATGAATCTTCCATTACAATCTCGCTCATTCCACATACCGTAAGCGAATCTATCATTGGTAAAAAAGCGGCGGGAGATATTGTGAATATTGAATGTGACATGATTGGAAAATATATCGAACGTTTTATTTCAAAGCCAACAAAGCGAAGCACTTCAGTTACAGAAAGCTTTTTACAAGAAAACGGATTTCTATAAGGAGGAAGCACAATGTTTCATCGTATTGAAGAAGCACTAGAAGATTTAAAACAAGGAAAAGTCGTCATCGTATGTGATGATGAAAGCCGTGAAAACGAAGGAGATTTCATCGCTTTAGCAGAGAACATTACACCAGAAACAATTAATTTTATGATTACACATGGCCGTGGCCTTGTCTGTGTACCGATTACAGAACAATATGCGGAACGCTTACAGTTAGAGCCTATGGTTTCTCATAATACAGATTCTCATCATACTGCGTTTACAGTAAGCGTTGACCATATTTCTACAACAACAGGTATTAGTGCTTACGAACGTGCAACGACTGTGCGCGAATTATTAAATCCGGATTCAAAAGGAACAGATTTTAATCGTCCGGGTCATATCTTTCCTTTAATCGCCAAAGAAGGTGGAGTCCTGCGCCGCGCTGGGCATACAGAGGCAGCTGTTGATTTAGCAAAATTATGTGGCGCAGAACCAGCCGGAGTTATTTGTGAAATTATAAATGAAGACGGCACGATGGCACGTGTTCCTGATTTAGTACAAGTTGCAAAACAATTTAATATAAAAATGATTACGATTGAAGATTTAATCGCCTATCGCCGCCATCATGAAACGCTCGTGACAAGGGAGATTGAAATTACATTACCGACAGATTTCGGTACATTTCATGCAATCGGTTATTCCAACTCATTGGATCAGAAAGAACATATCGCTCTCGTAAAAGGAGACATTTCTACTGGTGAACCTGTTCTCGTTCGTTTGCATTCTGAATGTTTAACTGGCGATGTTTTCGGTTCATGCCGCTGTGACTGTGGTCCACAGCTTCATGCTGCTCTTTCTCAAATTGAACGCGAAGGAAAAGGTATTCTTCTTTATATGCGCCAAGAAGGCCGCGGGATTGGCTTGCTGAATAAGCTCCGTGCATACAAATTACAAGAAGAAGGATTAGATACTGTTGAGGCAAATGAAAAACTAGGATTTCCTGCCGATCTTCGCGATTACGGTATTGGTGCCCAAATCTTAAAAGATCTAGGGTTACAGCAATTGCGTTTATTAACGAATAATCCAAGAAAAATCGCAGGTTTGCAAGGTTATGATTTAGAAGTTGTCGAACGCGTACCATTGCAAATGCCAACAAAAGAAGAAAACAAAACATATTTACAAACAAAGGTAGAAAAATTAGGTCACCTATTAAACTTATAATCTATTAATTATAATTAAAGGAGAGATATATTATGGTATTCGAAGGTCATTTAGTTGGTACAGGATTAAAAGTAGGGATTGTTGTTGGACGTTTCAATGAATTTATTACGAGCAAACTACTAGGCGGTGCACTAGACGGTTTAAAACGACATGGTGTAGAAGAAAATGATATTGATGTTGCATGGGTTCCAGGCGCATTTGAAATCCCATTAATCGCAAAGAAAATGGCAAACAGCGGCAAATACGATGCTGTCATTACACTAGGTACAGTCATTCGCGGTGCTACAACTCATTATGATTATGTTTGTAATGAAGTTGCAAAAGGTGTTGCCTCTTTATCATTACAAGCAGACATCCCAGTTATTTTCGGCGTATTAACGACTGAAACAATTGAACAAGCAATTGAACGTGCTGGTACAAAAGCTGGCAACAAAGGATATGAATCTGCAGTTGCTGCGATTGAAATGGCTCATTTATCAAAACAATGGGCATAAAAAAAGAGGCTTTCGCCTCTTTTTTCTTCTATTTATTTTCCCACTTTTTTCCGCACATCTTTTATCAATTCAGCCATCGTTTTTCCTTCTGTCTTAATACGAAGATTTTGAGCTGTTTTCCAGACATTTTCTCGCTTCTTTTCTTCCTCTACAATATGTAGCTCTTTTCTTACTTCTTTTAGATCCTTCCCTTCAGTTTCAATACCAAAATGCTCAGCTTTTGTTCGAAAATGCTGTTCGATTCTTTGCTGCATTTCTTTCTGTTCCGGATTTTCAGCTGCCTTAACAGGATCGGTGCTTATTGCCTTTAATAAAATAAGAAAGGTCATAATAGCTAGTATATATTTGTGCATTTGAAATCCTCCAACCCGAAATAAATTACACCTTTACTATGTACAATTACAGGGTGGAAAATTCGCCCACACAATTAAATTTTTTACTAAAAAGCTACTTATCTGAAGGACTAGAGGTACTTTATTACATTTTATTTACAATAAAATTTCACGAAAGACTACATTCATAAAGCTACAATCAATTTTTATTCATCTCTTAATTAAGTAACATCGTTCAAAACTTGAACGGTGTTGAAATAAGCTAAATTTCTAAGAAAGCTAATGTTAATATTTCACAATTATTGCTTAATTAAGACGAAGTAATAGAAAACGTTCACAAGAAAAAACGACTTTTTTAACATTTAATTATTAATCTTCCTAACATTCAAGATCACTGTCATCCATACTATATGGGCAAAAATCTTCTTGAATAAATCGCACTGCATTTAAAGCGATTATCTGTGCAGGCATAGAAGGATTACCATCTGGCAATCTAAGTTGCCGCCCAATTACTTGCTCTATTTTAGACAAAATATTAAATAAAAACTTATTATCAGTAGCTAAGGTAAGTGCATTCACCACAGAAGGATTACTTAATTGATTCGTCATATTTGTCCCTGCTTCAAGAACTAGCACGGAAGTACATTTATCATCTGTCAATTCTTTAGCGATTACCCCTCCGGTAGTTCCAGCACCAATCACAATATAATCGAAATATTTTTTTATTTACCTTTTTATTTCAATCACCCCTCCTTTATTTTCCATATGTGTTATTTGTTAGTGGAAAAAGGTGTTTGTACACAAAAGAAAATATTTTCCTTTGTAATGGAAACCATAAAACAGCCATCCTTTCATAAATATTCCATGAAAAAATGGCTGTTTTGTATAAACTTTATTCGATTATTCTAATCTACAAAGGGGCTTTCCCCCTCATTTTTACAGCGCACATTCCTCAATCTCAAACCCTAAATCTTCAATCATATTCCAATCTGCTGTTGGCTCTTGCCCCTCTGTTGTTAAATAATCACCAACAAAGATTGAATTTGCTGCGAATAAGCCAAGCGGCTGCACAGAGCGCAAATTAATTTCGCGGCCACCGGAAATTCGAATTTCTTTTGATGGATTGACAAATCGCATCATCGCTAGTACTTTTAAACATTCTACTGGTGTTAATTCTTTCTGTCCTTCAAGCGGTGTTCCTTTTACAGCAACAAGGAAGTTACATGGAATAGAATCCGCATCTATACGTTGTAATTCAAGCGCAATTTCAACGCGCTGCTCTTTCGTTTCCCCCATTCCAAAAATCGCACCAGAACATGGGGAAATACCCGCTTGCTTTGCTTTTTCTACTGTATCTACACGATCATCATACGTATGTGTTGAGCAAATGCTATCATAATTGTTTGCATGTGTATTTAAGTTATGGTTATAACGGTGAACACCTGCTTCTGCTAAGCGTCCTGCTTGATCCTCATTTAAAAAACCTAAGCAGCAGCAAATTTTCAAATCCGTTGTTTCACGGATTTCTTTCACTGCACCGATAACATGATTTACTTCTTTATCAGTTGGACGACGACCAGATGCAACAATACAGTATGTACCCGCTTTACGGCGAATTGCTTCGTGTGCACCTTCAATAATTTTTTCCTGTGTTAACCATGCATACTTATCGATTGGTGCCTCTGAAACGATAGACTGTGAGCAATACCCACAATCTTCTGGGCATAATCCAGATTTCGTATTAATAATCATATTTAATTTTACTTTTTTACCAAAATGATGATGACGTATGATATAAGCTGCATTCATAATCTCTAATACTTCTGTATCATCTGCTTCTAAAATAGCTATCGCTTCTTCTTTCGTTATACTTCTGCCCTCTACTACTTCAGATGCAATTTGCTTCCAATCTACTTTTGTTTGTACTTGTTTCATTTCTTCTCTTCCCCTCTTTTTCAATATACGCAAATAAAGCATGGTACGTTGCTACAATTTCCCCTTCTTCCGTGAAATCTTTTTCGTATATGCGGAGCATAGTTCGAAAGATAGATGGGCTTTGACAGTAAGATTCTGCATTGCTATTCGTCGCGCCTACTTTCCGAATCGATTGCAGAAACTCACGAACTGTAGCAAACTTCTCTATGTAACATGTTTCAGAAACATGAACATCCCCTGTTACACTTTCACATACATCTTGCAGCTGTTCTCTCGTTAAAAAATGTTGTCCAACAGATGCATCATTTTGCATATTTCTTTCTTCTTTAGCACTTTGAAATGCCGTATGAAGTTCTTGAAATGTTTGCTCTCCAAATGTTGAAAATAACAACAAGCCATCCTCAAATAAATGATGATGATATAAACGTTTCACCGTTGTTTGCAAATCGTTTAGCCATTGAAATGTTGCACTTGAAATAATGACATCAAATGACTCACTTAATGTAAGATGTTCAATATCTTCACACCGAAATGTCACAGATTCCACGTGATTTCTCGTTTTCGCAACAGCAATCATACTTTCAGCAAAATCAATTGCAGTAATTGCTGCATTTGGAAAGGAAACAGCTAATTGCTCAGTCAAATAGCCTGTGCCACATCCGAGTTCTAAAATACGGATGGACGACATCTTGTGATAGTGTTTTTTCATTATAGAAATTAATTGTTGCGCCATCTTTTTTTGTACACTTGCATATTGATCATAGGATACAGCTGCCCCATTAAATCGTTTTTGTAATAACGTTTTGTTGATCATTTTGTATCCCCTCTACAAACTGGATGATTTCATTTGCGCAATATTCGGAATCAGTTACACAAAGTGCATGCCCAGCTCCATTTATTACTTTAAGCGCCCCATTCGTATTTTCTTGTATATAGCGAGCAGCAGATAGTGGACATATCGCATCCTGTTCTCCATGAAGAAGTAATACCGGCATCTTTACATGCTTTAACTGACTTCTCATATCCATCTCTATTAAATAATCAAGTCCCAGCTGTAAAGATTCAATGGAATCACCTTGAAAACGTTCTGCAATGTCTTCAAATTGTTCACTATCTTTTATCTCTTGTTTTGTAAACATACTTTTATAGAAACGCTCCAATGTGTGGTCCTTTCCCTTCACTAAACTTCTTTTAATCCGCTCTACAAAAGGAAGTTTCCATCCACTCTCGTAATTTTCATCCACTGTAAACTTTGCTGTACCACCTATTAAAATCATCCCTTTTACCCGCACTCTATCACATGCTTGAAGGGCAGCTAATGCACCAAGTGACCATCCAATCAAAATCACATCCTGCCCTCTTGCAGCTTCTGCTACTCGTTCTGCAAACTCACTAAGTTCTTTTACACCACGCCATTCAACATGCCAGACAGAATATTCCTGAAAATATGGAAGTAATGGATCCCATACTTGTTTTTCCATCCCCCATCCAGGAATGAAAATAAGCTCGGGCTGTTTCATCTCATTCCCCCTCTTCTTTACCAATTCGAATGATTTGCTCAATAGCCCATTGCAAGTCAGCTTTTGTATGTTCAGATGTAACTGCGAATCGGATTCGCGAACTATTATATGGAACAGTTGGTGGCCTGATAGCAATTGCAGCAATTCCTGCCTCCTGCAGTTTTTCACTAAAATGTAGCGTAGCTTCATTCGACGCCACAATAATTGGTACTATATGTGTTGAACTATCACCAATATTGAAACCAACTTCTTCTAAAGCATTGCGGAAATAAGCTCCATTTTCTAAGAGCCGCTGCCGTCTTCCCTCATCTTCCTTCACAATTTCAATTGCACGTTTCATTGCGCCAAGTGTCCCTGGCGGTAATGCTGTTGTGAAAATGAAGCTTCTCATCGTGTTTTTCATATAATCGATACAAATTGCATCACCTGCTAAATAAGCTCCATAACACCCTAGCGCTTTACTAAACGTTCCCATATGAATGTCGATTCCTTCAGAAAGTCCCTGCTCTACATGCGCTAAACCAGCACCATGCTTTCCATATATTCCACCTGCATGCGCCTCATCAACCATCAATAATGCTCCATATTTTTCTTTCAGCATAATCAACTCTTTTAGATGCGCAACATCTCCATCCATGCTGAAAACCGTGTCTGTTACGATTAACTTTCGCTTTGCGACAGGTGCCATCCGCAACAATCTTTCCAAATATTCTAAATCATTATGTCGATATCTTTTATGTTCTGCACCGCTAAGCATAATCCCATCAACAATGCTGGCATGATTTAACTTATCGCTAAAAACAATGTCGTGACGCCCAACTAAAGAAGAGATTGCCCCGACATTTGCTGAATATCCACTGTTCACAATGATTGCTTTTTCAGTTTCTTTCCAATCACAAACACTCTGTTCGACCTCTTCATATAGTGCATAATTTCCTACAACAAGTCGTGATGCTGTCGCTCCTACTCCATATTCCTTTGTCGCTACAATAGACGCTTCTTTTAATCGTCTATCTCCCGCCAAGCCTAGATAGTTATTCGAAGCTAAATTTAACATACGTTTTCCATTCCTAATAAGCCATGGTTCTTCAGCTTGCTCAGTCATAACTACATGTCGATATTGTGATTTCTCTTTCAAACGATTTAAACTAGAGTGAAAGTGTAAATTCCACGTTTGATCCATGTTTGACGAACTCCTCTAAATTTGAAATCGTAATATTCTCTTCTGCTGCTTTCAATAGTTCTTCACGCGTAAACCCTTCTTGAAGCTCTGGTAGTAAACCCAAAACCGGAATACCACTTAACTCCTCAATCATTTCTTTATTCTCTTGCACACGTTCCTTCTCACATTCCTTACAGCCGGATAAAATAACACCCGCAACTGTTAAACCATGGGCTTTCGCATACGAAATCGTTAAAACGGTATGATTCACAGTACCTAACGCCGGACGTGCGACAATAATAAGTGGTAATTTCAATTCCTTTGCAAAATCAACCACTAAAGCATCTTCTGTATATGGGACTGCAAGACCACCTGCACCTTCTACAAGCAAACTATCAAATTCTGTCATTAACTCATTATAATGAGCCGTAATTTGTGCTAGTGTCACAGTTCTTCCTGCTCGCCGCATTGCCAATCTTGGCGCGAGAGGTTCTTCAATAGAATAAGGACTAATGCGATCAGCCTCTGTCATTACTCCTGATGCCATTTTCAATCTAACTGCATCCCCTTCTGGATTCGAAGCGATGTGCCCGCTTTGCAATGGTTTATATATCCCTACGTTATACCCGCGATTTCTAAATACTCCTGCTAATGCACCTGTAACAACTGTTTTTCCCACTTCCGTATCCGTTGCCGTTATAAAAAAGCCACCCATTATTCTCCCTCCGTAACATCTGCAATTGCTTGATATAAAATGTGCAGCATTTCATCAATCTCATCTACTTGAGATGCTAACGGTGGCATAAATACAATGGTATTACCAAGCGGACGTAAAATCATTCCTAGTTCTCTTGATCGCTTACACACTTCCACGCCTACTCGCTCCGTCCATTCAAACGGCTCTTTCGTTTCTTTATTTTTCACAAGTTCAATTCCTACCATCAATCCACACTGACGAATATCTCCAACATGTTTGTATTCATAAAGTGCTTCCAATTGTTTCCCTACATATTCTGCTTTGTATGCAACATCTTTTACTAGATTTGTTTTTTCATAAAGTTCTAAATTAGCAATTGCAACTGCGCAACCTAATGGATTGCCGGTATAACTATGACCATGGAAAAATGTTTTCTGCTCTTCATAGCTACCTAAAAAAGCATCATAAATTTCATCTGTTGTCACAGTAATAGCTACCGGTAAATACCCACCGGTTAAGCCTTTTCCAGCTGTTAAAATATCCGGTGTAACATTTTCATGTTCACAAGCAAACATTTTTCCAGTACGACCAAATCCCGTTGCCACCTCATCTGTAATAAATAAAACATTATATGTTGTACAAAGATCTCGAAGACCTTTTAAATATCCTTTCGGCATTGTAATCATACCGCCTGCACCTTGCATTAACGGCTCTACAATAATAGCTGCAATCTCATCATGTTTTTCTTTTAATAACTTTTCCATTTCTTCCAAATGTTTTTGAACAATTTGTTCTTTGTCATCCCCATAAGGAGAACGATATGTATATGGATATGGCATTTTTATTGCTTCAAATAAGAGCGAACTGTACACTTGGTGAAACAAGTCAATCGCTCCTACTGAAACAGCTCCAATTGTATCTCCATGATATGCTTCTTTTAATGTAATAAACTTTTGTTTTTTAGGTTTTCCTTTATGCTGCCAATATTGAAAAGCCATCTTAATTGCAATTTCAACAGCTGTAGAACCAGAATCTGAATAGAATACTTTTTTCAAACCTTCCGGAACAACTTCAATGATCTTTTCTGCAAGTAAAATCGATGGCACATTTGCAAGTCCTAGCATAGTCGAATGCGCGACTTTATTTAATTGTTCACGAATTGCATTATCTAATTCAGGAACATGATGTCCATGAACATTAAGCCAAATGGATGAAACGCCATCCCAATAACCATTTCCATTTACGTCATATAATTTACGGCCTTCTCCTCGCTCAATAATAACTGGATCTTCCGCTAAATAGTCCTTCATTTGCGTAAATGGATGCCATACGTATGCTTTATTTTTCTCAGCCAACTCTTCATATGTATAGGTTGTTCTTTTACTTGTATTGCTACTAACAGTCACAATTGTCACCCCTAATGTTAACTTTTATATAAATATAGTTAACATTAAAATTAAAATACTGTCAATTATTTTAAAAGGTAAATGTTCTTAAAAAAGAACGACTTATCATAAGATAAGTCGTTTTATTTTCCATGCTGAATCTTTCCGATTTCCAAAATAATCTCTTCGTCTTTTTTCCCTTCAGTATCAATTCCAAGTTGTTTTGCATGTTCTATAAGCAGCTCATGACGCTTTTCAAACCTTGCTGTATTTAACTCTTTTTGAATTTCTTTTTCTGTTTTTCCTTCAAGAGGAACACCTAATTTAGCAGCTGTTTTCTCTCTATTCTTTTCTTCTTTGACTTTCTCTAATTCCTTTGTTTCTACTTTTTGCTCAACCTTTAATTTCGGTTGATCTGGTGATGCCGCAAATACTGTATAAATTCCAGCACCTCCACCAAGAACAAGTAAGGTTGTCAAAAGAAATAATTTTTTCTTCATTCACTCCCCTCCTTTCTATTTTCATTATAACGCACAAATAAGAACTAAAAAAAACATTCTCTCGTTATTTTCTTAAAAAAAATAATAAGTATATATGTTGACATATGTGATAGATATGTGATAAAAATTTAACTAACATCATATGAATCGGCGATGATAGGATTTAGTAGTATTTCGTTTTCTGATTTCAGAGAGCTGGTGGTCGGTGCGAACCAGTACAGAGCGAATTATGAATTACCCCCTGGAGCTTCTTTTACGAAACGTTTGGAGTAGTGAAAGACGGTTATGGACCGTTATTTCTACAGAGTGGTGAAATGAAACTGTTTCACAATTTAGGGTGGTACCGCGATTTTTTTCGTCCCTGCATATACTGCAGGGGCGTTTTTTATTTTCTGTTGGTGCATATTATACGACCCTTTATTTTGTGCTACGTTCATTTCACAAGCTAGGGTGGTACCGCGATTCTTTTCGTCCCTGCATATTTATATGCAGGGACGTTTTTTTATGATGCTAAACAATTACCGGTAATTTGTCGCAAAATTCTAAATTTTAGAAGGAAATATACAATATTGGCGAATTTTATATAAAAAAGAACTATTTTAGATTATTAGGAGGGGCAAACAATGGTTTCAAAAATTGAATCTATTCTTTTAACATTTTTCATCTTTTTCTGTATTGGCTTTAGCGTTATTCAATTAGGAACATCACCACACATCCCAATTTTATTTGGCATTATTGTATTATTAGCATTTGGATTTATTAAAAAAATCCCTTGGTCTACTATGGAAAAAGGAATGATAAGTAGTATTTCAGCTGGTATTCCATCCATTTTCATCTTCTTACTTGTCGGTGTATTAATTAGCGTTTGGATCGCTGCTGGGACAATTCCAACATTAATGGTATACGGATTCGGGCTTGTAGCACCAAAGATTTTCATCCCGACAGTCTTTGTTGTTTGTGCAATTGTCGGAACAAGTATCGGCAGCGCCTTTACAACAGCAGCGACAGTAGGACTTGCTTTTATGGGAATGGGTACTGCTCTTGGATACGATCCAGCACTTATTGCTGGTGCAATTGTTTCTGGAGCTTTCTTCGGGGATAAGATGTCTCCTTTATCGGATACAACAAACTTAGCTCCTGCTGTAACAGGAGTGGATCTATTTGAACATATTCGTAACATGCTTTGGACAACAATTCCTGCTTTCATTATTGCCTTTATCGCTTTCTTCATTTTAGGAAGTGGTTCTTCAGGAAATGTTGATTTCTCTACTTTTACAAATGCGTTAGAAAAGAATACAATCATTTCAATTGTCACACTTATTCCGATTCTATTACTATTCGTATGCGCATTTAAAAAAGTACCGGCTGTTCCAACTTTACTTGCTGGCATTGTAGCTGGTATTATCATTCTCTTTATTTTCAAGCCGGGTACATCACTTGCTGATTTGATGAAAATTATGCAAGATGGCTATGTTGCTAAGACAGGCATAAAAGATATTGATAGTTTATTATCACGCGGTGGATTACAAAGTATGCTTATGTCAATTGCACTTATTTTCCTTGCTCTTTCTATGGGTGGGTTACTACAAGGAATTGGCATTATTACTCAGCTTATGAACATTATTTCTAATTTCGTTAAGACAAGCACTCGTTTAATTATTTCTACCGCTTCAACAGCAATTGGAGTTAACTTCTTGCTTGGTGAGCAATACTTATCTATCGTTTTAACAGGACAAGCATTTGCTAACAAATACGATGAAGTCGGTTTAGAACGCCGTAATTTATCACGCGTACTAGAAGATGCAGGCACAGTTGTTAATCCTCTTGTACCATGGGGCGTAAGCGGCGTCTTCTTAGCAAACGTACTAAGCGTTCCAACAATTGATTATGTTCCATACTCAATCTTCTGCTTAGCTTGCCCAATCGTTACAATTATCGTTGGATTCACAGGATTCGGGCTTTCATGGAAAAAAGAAAAAACTGTTTCAGTTTCTTAAATGAAATATAAAGAAAAAGGGATTACCGACAGTGGTAATCCCTTTTTTCTTTATTCCTCTATTTGCGAACGTTATTATCTATTTGCTTTTTTTCGTCTAAATAACATAAACACGCCTGCTCCAACAAACGCAAGTCCCGCTCCAATTGTAGAGAAGACACTCGCTCCCGTTTTTGGTAAATCACGCTCTACTTCGTTTGTTTCTTTATCTTCACTTACATTTGTATGTTCTTTCGTATCTTTATTTCCATTGTCAGGATTTGTTTGGGGATCTCCATTGTTTTCTCCGCCTGGTGTTGTTGGGTTACCACCGTTGTTTTCCCCGCCTGGTGTTGTTGGATTACCACCGTTGTTCTCCTCACCTGGTGTTGGCGGTGTTGTTGGCTTATCTCCATCATTTCCTTCACCTGGTGTTGGCGGTGTTGGCGGTGTCGGCTTATCTCCATCGTTCTTTTTCGTTAAATCAATTGCATATTTCGCAAACTCATTTTCAGATGGACCAACATAAGAGATTTTCCCATCCTTTGTAATGTACTTCTGCGCATTTGGTGAAGAGTCAAATGTAGTATTTAATTTTTCAGCAGCAATTGGTTTAAACGCCCAGTTTTGATCTGCTGCTGGATTAATAACAGGTGTTTCTTTCATATATTTCGTAATGATTTGACGCGTTTCATCTTGAGATTGATATACAACTTCACCTTTACTTACACCAGGGAATGTTTGACTGCTGCCACGATAGTTATTTGTAGCAACAATAAATTCTTGATCATCAGCGATTGGTTTTCCAGCATATGTTATATTCACAATACGATTTGCATTTTGGTTTACTACTTTTCCATCTTTATCATACTTTGCTGGTTGTGTCACATCAATTTCGTATTTTACGCCATCTAAAATATCAAAGTTATATGTAGGATAGTTTACATTTACTAATGACTGTTCCTCCGCTTTATTTGGATCAATTTGATTGAACTGACCTGCAGACATTTCAAGCCATTCTTTTACTTGCGCACCATTTACTTTTACAGCATACAGTGTATTTGGATATACATATAAATCAGCAACGTTTTTAATCGCTAAAGTTCCTGCTGGAATATCAGTATAATAAGTTGCACCATTTCGGCCGCCTGCTTTAAAAGGTGCACCTGCTGATAAAACTGGGATTCCTTTATATTGACTGTATTGTCCATTTTCTGCAAATAGCTTTTCTACATACCATTTTTGGGCATTCGTAACAAGCTGTACAGATGGATCATCTTGTACAAGTGAAAAATAACTATTAATTGGTGCTGTTGTTTTACCGACAGGTGTATTTACATATTTAATTGTCGCTTCATGATCATCTTTAATTTCATCAACTAATTTCTTATCAGATTCTACTAATGCATTTCCTTTACTATCAGAAATCGGACGAACACTTGGAACTGATTTATCTTTTTGTACTTCCCACTTGCCGTTTACCTTTTTCAGCTCCATATCAATGATACCTAAATTACTTCCAAAAACACCTGGCATCACAACTGGAACACCGTTAAACTTGTCCGTTATTACCGTATGAGAATGTCCCATTAACACTGCATCAACACCAGGAACTTCTGTTGCTAAATAATAGGATGCATTCTCATTCTTCATACCAGGTTTATAATCACTTTTATCGACACCAGAGTGAGCTAATGCAACAATGATATCTGCACCTTCTGCTTGCATTTTTTTAACCATTTTCTTTGCAGTTTCTACAATGTCTTTTGCTTTTACTTTTCCTTCTAAATTCGCTTTATCCCATCCCATAACTTGCGGGGGTACAAAGCCCATTACACCTATTTTTACTGTTTGTATTTTACCGTTTTCATCTGTTACTTCTTTTTCAAAAACATGATACGGTTTAAAGTAGTTTTCATCATTCTCTTCATTATTATCGCCATCGTCTTTGTATACATTTGAATTAATTACTGGGAACTGTGTTTTACTAATCGCCTTCTTTAAATAGTCCAAACCGTAGTTAAATTCATGGTTTCCAAGAGAAATGACGTCATACTTCATTAAATTCATTACACGATATAAAGGGTGAACATAGTTTCCATCCAAACCTTTTTGCGCCACATAATCCCCAAGCGGCGTCCCTTGTAGAGCATCCCCATCATCAAATAGTACAGAGTTTTTCGCTTTTGCACGTTCCTCATTTACAAGAGTTGCTGTCTGAACTAAACCAACTTTATTATCTGTTTTCGTTTGATAATAGTCGTAGTTCATTAAGTTAACATGAATATCCGAAGTTTCCAATATTCGTAAATTAACTGTACTTTCTCCTGCTTGTTCCTCTGCATGAGCAATAGTTGGCATTACTTGAGGTGCGATAACACCTAATGCAAGCGTCGCTCCTGCTAGCGCTTTCTTTGATTTCTTCACAAAAAATCCCCCTTATTAAATTGTCCCTTTAAAAACAAATAAAATGAACTTTTCATCAAACTCTAATAAAGTATTCTCTACCTTCATTCTCTTATTTCCTCATATTAGAATATTAGAGTGACGCCTATTCACTTATCCCGCTATTTGCGGACAGTAAGATCCTCACCTCAAAATTTAGCAGAAGCAAAAAAGTTAGATGGGGGATCAACTGCCCGTAAAAGCCCGATTGGTTCAACTAACCATCAGGTGAAGGGATGAAGAAAATCCCCCACTGATGGAAGTTTCACCTTATCTGACATTATCATATCGAACATACTTTCATATCGTCAATAATTTTTGACATACTTCTACAAATTTTATGTAAATTTATTGTAAACTTTACATAAAGATATAATATAACCTTCCATTACTTATACAGCTAAATATGATACAATAACCAATTACAAGGAGGATAATTTTATGAAAAAAGTCATCTTAATTATTGTTTGTCTCCTCCTTCTAATCATTTCTTATTCGCATTTTGAAAAGAACGATGAGACAACAAAACAAAAAGAAAAATCAGCATCATCTACTCCTCATTGGATTGATAAACAAACAAATGACTCTTTTTATCATCTTGTGTTAGGAGATTCGCTTGCAAAGGGATATGGCTCGACACAAGGAGGGTTTTCCGAATTAGCTTCCAAGCAAATAGAGGAACAAATTCACAAACCGATTAGAGTAGAAAACCTTGGAGTGAACGGACTTACAACAGATCGTCTCGTTCAAAAAATTCAGGCAGAAGAAGTGCAGCAAAAAATTAAAGAAGCAAATATAATTACCATTAATATTGGAGGAAATAATTTATTCCGTTTAAATCGTGATGTAGGTGTTATAGATGGTATTAAAATGTTAAATAAAGAAAAAACTCATTTTGAAGAAGACGTAAAAAACATTGTAAAGACAGTTCGAACTCTCAACCCAAATGCTTTACTCATTCTATCTGAGCTCTATAACCCTCTACAACTCGATGATTCAATTGCTTCTTATGCAGATATGTTTTTAGATGGCTGGAATGATGCGGTTTACTCAATTTCAAAAGCGAATCAACCGTCCATTGTTTTACCAATTCGAAAATTAATACCAAATGATAAAAAAGAATTACTGTACGATCAAGTACATCCAAATGATAAAGGTTATGAAATTATTGCCAACGCGTTTACTAAACAAGTTCTATCCTACAAATATTAAAACAAAAACGAACAATTCTATTTTTATACGGTACCTTTTTTTGTTACAATGATAATGGAAGGGGGCCTTTATATGGAATCACGCGAATGGGAACGTATTGTTGATCATCTTCTTTCGTTAGTGCCTCTTTTTTATCGCAAATTTATGCTTCCTGGAGAGTTTTCTTCACAAAGGCACATGCCACCGTCACATACACAGGTGTTACTGCTATTGCATGAACGTGGCACATTAGCAGTGTCAGAAATCGGAAGGCGATTAGCGATTTCAAGGCCCAACATGACACCTCTATTAAATAAATTGATTCAAGAAGAACTTATAGAGCGTCATTACAGCGAAAAAGATCGACGAGTCATTTTAATTTCTCTAACACTAGAAGGGAAATCGTCAGTAAGTCAATATCAACAATTCATTTTAGACAAACTAAAAGAAAACTTTCAAACATTATCGGAAAGCGATCGTGAACAACTCATTCACTCGCTTCAAACAATTCAAAATTTAATTTTGAAAACAAACGTATAAAGCTGCTTCCAAAGGAAGCAGCTTTATGATTCATAATAGTTTCCATAATATACATTTGAATACGGCCATGTTGTTAAGTATGGTTTTTGCTCCGGAGAAGGCTGCGCTTGCTGATATGTTTCAAACTGTTGCCTTGTATAAGGAACAGGATAATAATGCACATATGAGTATGCTTGAGGTACATAGTAATAATACATTCATTCACCCTCCTTTTTTAAGCATATTCAAGGCGGAAAATGAATGTGACATTCTTTATATTTGTACAAGTGGTTCTCTCGCGCGTTTTTTTCTTTTTTTCAAACGTAACTTACGGTTCTTTTCATATAAATAATGCACAACAAAATAAGATATTACTCCAAATACACCCCCGAAAATTGTCATCCCAATTAATACATATACTTCACTCTGTAATAAGCTCTTTAACATAATAAAAATATTACTCGAGAAAAGATCAGATATTGTATATGGTTTATGCTGAATTACCTTTATTTCAAATGGATATAAAGTTTTCCCTAATGCATACGCAAACGGAAACAAAATTACCGGAAGAAATGATATTTTTCCGATAATATTACCAATAACCGCTGCTGGAAAAGATCCCTTTGCTAAGCGTACAATTGGATAAAAAATAAGATAAACAAGTGACGCTGTATAAATCACCAACATTTCCAAAGCAAATCCAATCGCAAATCCACGTGACACTTTCTTCGCTCCTTCTGGCGACCGGAGCAACTTATAATAATGAAATTTAAGCACTCTCCAAATACGTTGAAAAAATGAATATGTTTTTTTACCTATTTGCACAATTATCATCTCTTTAATAGTTTTTTCTCTTCGTAGTATGAACTTAATACTACGACACAAACAACCCTATTTAACTTCACTTATACTAACTTCATCTTATTATAAATGATACAAAGAACATTCACCAAATATACATCAGACATTTCGTAACAAAAAAACCTCCCCGATTAGGAAGGTTTTTTGATGTTTTGAAGTAGACTTACCAATAATGCTTTTTGAGCGTGCAATCGATTCCCTGCTTGCGCAAAGACAACAGAATGCGATCCATCTATAATTTCTCCTGTTACTTCCTCTTCACGATGAGCGGGTAAACAATGTAAGAAGCGATACGTTGCTTTCGCATGCTGAACAAGTTTTTCGTTCACTTGAAACGGTTGAAATAATTGGTATTTCCCTTCCGTATCTTCTTGCCCCATGCTCATCCAAACATCGGTATAGATAAAGTCAGCACCTTTCACTGCCAACTCCGGATCATTCAAAACTTCAATATTTGCTCCCGTCTCATTTGCAATTTCTAGTGCACGCTTTACAATTTGTTCATTCGGTTCATACCCCGGGGGAGTCGCCACTGTCATATGCATACCGACTTTTGCACTTGCTAGCAGTAAAGAGTGACATACATTATTTCCATCCCCTAGGTAAGCAAGTTTAATCCCTTTAAATGTATGAACTTCTTCATAAATTGTCATCAAATCAGCTAATGCCTGACACGGATGATGATCATCTGTCAATCCATTAATAACAGGAATACTTGCTTCTTTCGCAAGCTCCTCTACATCTGCGTGCGAGAATGTACGAATCATAATTCCATCAATATAATGAGATAATACTTTTGCTGTGTCTGAAACACTTTCTCCTCTGCCAAGTTGCATTTCTTTTCCACTTAGAAACATTCCATGTCCACCGAGTTGTACCATTCCTGCTTCGAAAGAAACACGCGTACGAGTTGAATGTTTATCAAAAATTAACCCTAATATTTTCCCTTCTAATAAAGGTTCATGCTTCTCTTTTTTTAAATACATTGCAAATTCAATTAGCGCAATTATCTCCTCTTGCGTCAGTTCTTCTAATGTTAAAAGATCTTTCGTTTGTAATTTCGGTACTTGTATAGTTGACATAGAATTCCCCCCTTATAATATTGGTGATTTTTGTGTACAAATCACTCTTTTTATCATATTTACTGCTTCGTCTATTTCTTCATTCGTTACAATGAGTGGTGGTAAAAGTCGCAAAACATTTGTTCCAGCTTGCAATACAAGAAGCCCCTCTTTTTCTAACTGTTCTATAATGAATGTGACGTCACACTTACAAACGACTCCAATCATAAGTCCTCTCCCTCGAATATTAGTAATCCATTCAACATCAAGTAATTCTTTCTTTAATTTTTGCAGGAAGTATTCTCCCTTTTCTTTTACTTCTTGTAAAAATGAAGGTTGTTTTATAATTTGTAGTACTTCTTTTGCTGCTGTCATTGCAATGTAATTTCCGCCAAATGTTGAACCATGAGTCCCCGCTGAAAAAGCAGTCATAAGCTCTTTCTTTCCAAGCATTGCCCCAACCGGGATCCCATTTCCAAGCGCCTTTGCCGCTGTAACGATATCTGGGGATGTTCCGGTCTGTTCATAAGCAAACAACGTTCCCGTTCTTCCCATACCCGTTTGCACCTCGTCGATTATATAAAGAGCACCATATTGTCTACATAACTTCTCAATCTCTTGCAAAAAGGAAATATCAGCAGGTAAGACGCCACCCTCACCTTGAACAACTTCCACCATAACTGCAGCTACTTCTTCATTCATTGTCTCCCTGAGCGCGGCTATATCATTAAAGAGAATATGTGAAAAAGATGGAAGAAGTGGACCAAATCCCTTTTTTACTTTCTCTTGCCCCGTTGCGCTCATCGTTCCAAATGTTCTTCCATGGAAAGATTGCTGAAATGTTAAAACAAGAGATTTCCCCGTATGCTTCCGCGCTAGTTTAAGCGCTGCTTCATTGGCTTCTGCCCCGCTATTACAAAAAAACACGTAATCTAACTCACGCCCCTCTGTTAGCAATTCAGCTACCTTTTCTTGTGCCTTGTGCGGAAAAAGATTTGATATATGCCAAATTTCCTGTAATTGCTTTTTTACTGCTTCTACAAGTACAGGATGACAATGTCCTAAATTACATACAGCAATTCCAGAAGTAAAATCTAAATACTTTTCCCCACTTTCATCTATCACTTTTGTTCCGGTTCCTTGAACAATTTCAACACTGCGTCTCCCATATGTCGGAAATATATGACTACTCATACGATATTCACCCCTTTTGTTACCGTCGTTCCAACCCACTCCCCTGATGTTCCTACAAAATGTTTTGTACCATTTACAATGCTGACATGCTCGACTCCCATCTGTATTGAGGTGAGAGCAGCCTGCACTTTCGGAATCATCCCCCCTGTAATAATTTCTTTTTCTATCAGACGTAGGATCTCAGCTTCATCCGCTTTCGTTAACAACTTCCCTTCGAACAATATCCCATCTACATCCGTAATAAAAATAAGTTCTTTCGCCCCCAGCGCAGCTGCAATTCCGGCTGCGGCTGTATCTGCATTTATGTTATAAACCTGGTTTCCTCTTACCCCAATTGGAGCAATAACCGGAATATAATTCAAATCTAGTAACCCTTTTAATAGTGAAGTCTCTACACCGCTAACTTCACCAACATATCCAATATCCTCATCAAAAGGCTGAACTTGAAGTAATTTCCCATCACAACCAGAGATTCCGATTGCATGCAAGCCATGCTTTTGAAAATTCATCACCATTTTTTTATTCGTGCTTCCGCATAAAACCATTTGAACAACATTCATCACTTCTTTTGTCGTCACACGTAATCCATTCTTCTTTTCAATTGGAATATTAAATCGCTTTAGCTTTGCATCAATTTCTGCTCCACCGCCATGAACAACAATAACTTGATATTTTTTCTTCAGCTGCTCTATACATTCAAAAAACACATGTTCTAAACGTTCTAGCATACTACCACCGCATTTTACTACGATATACTCGCTCATCTTCTCTCTCCTTACGTACGATAACAAGCATTTATTTTCACATAGTCATAGCTTAAGTCGCAGCCCCAAGCTCTTCCTTTCTCTCCTCCAAGGTGCAAATGAGCATCAATAACAATTTCAGATTCCTTTAATTTTTGTTTCATTTCCTCTTGAGAAAACGCTTGTGGCTCGCTGCTTTGTAAAACAGGAATAGACTGAACAGCAATATCAACAGCGATAGGATCAATAACAACTCCACTTTGACCAATCGCACTAATAATGCGGCCCCAATTTGCATCTTCACCATACATTGCAGTTTTCACAAGACTTGAGCCAACAATTTGTTTCGCAATCTTATTCCCTTCTTCTACTGTTCGTGCTCCGTATACATTTACTTCAACTAACTTAGTAGCACCTTCACCATCTTTAGCAATTTGCTTCGCTAAGTCCTCACATACCTTTTGCAAAGCAAACATAAACTTCTCCCACTCCGTATGATTCGTATAAATAGCAGTTGTTCCTGATAACCCACTTGCCATTACAACGACCATATCATTTGTAGATGTATCACCGTCCACAGTAATTTGATTAAATGTATGATTCGTAACTTGTGATAATGCTAGCTGGAGTGCTTCTTGTTCTATATTTACATCTGTTGTAATAAAGCTAAGCATCGTTGCCATATTCGGATGAATCATACCAGAACCTTTTGCTGCCCCTGCAATCGTCACTTCTTTTCCTTCAATCATAAACTGATAACATGATTGCTTTATAACAAGATCCGTTGTTAATATCGCTTCATAAAAGGAAGCTGCCTTCTCTTTTTCTTTCGATGGTACGAGATAGGAAATACCAGTACGAATTGCTTCCATTGGTAAAGAAACTCCAATGACACCTGTTGAAGCAACTGCTACATGATTTTCTTTTAGCTGGAATTGTTTCGCAGCCAACGTTTTCATTTCATACGCATCTTGTAACCCCTGTACACCTGTACATGCATTTGCATTTCCGCTATTTACAACAATTGCTTGTAGCTTTCCTTCCACAGCTATACTTTCTTTTGTAACTTGTACTGGCGCAGCTTGAAATTGATTTGTTGTATAAACAGCTCCGCAATTAGCAGGAACATCACAAACAATTGCTCCCATATCTTTTTTCCCTTTTTTCAACCCAACCTGGGTACCAATCGCTGCAAAACCTTTTGGCGTTACAATTGATCCACTTGCAACTTTTATAATAGAATCTGTTCCAATCATCATTCTTCCCCCTTATGGATAGAGCGGCATATATTGTAATCCCGCCGTTTCCTCCAGACCTACTAATAAGTTTGCATTTTGAATTGCTTGCCCAGCCGCTCCTTTCATCATATTGTCGATAACGGAAACTACTGTAATACGTCCTGTTCGTTCATCATAAGCCGCTCCAATGTCACAATAATTTGAACCCCTTACTTCTTTTGGACTTGGAAACTCTCCTTTAGAACGGATACGAACAAAAGGAGCATGACAATACGTTTCTTCATATAGCTTCTCTAATATCTGTGCATGGATATCTCGTTTTGCTTTTGCATAGAGAGTAACCATAATCCCTCTCGATATCGGAATTAAATGTGTACTAAATGTAATTGGTTTCGCCTGTTTATTCCACTCACCAAGCATTTGTTCAATCTCTGGAACATGCTGGTGCTCATTCACTTTATAAATATGGAAATTATCATACAGCTCTGGAAAATGGGTCATTGTTGCCGGTGTTTTTCCCGCTCCTGACACCCCTGATTTCGCATCGATAATAAGTGAGTCTTCCTCTATCATCCCGCCCCGCATTAATGGCGCAGCTGCTAGCAGTGCCGCTGTTGCAAAACATCCTGGATTTGCAACCAATTCCGTTTCTTTAATAGCTAACTTTTTCCATTCACTTAATCCATACACTGCCTTTTGAAGAATTTCTTCCTTTGCAGCAGGCCTTTTATACCATGTTTCATATGTACAAGGATTCAACATACGGAAATCACCTGATAAATCAATAACTTTTAAACCAGACGCTAGCAAGCGTGGCGTCAGCTCCGCCGAAACCCCTGCTGGTGTCGCTAAAAATACAATACTAGCCTCCTTCGCTATTACATCCACGTCGATTTCTTGTAACGTATGGACAATAAAATTTTGTAAGTGCGGATATACATTTGTTATTCGTTCCCCTACTTGTGAAAAAGAATGGACAGATGTAATCGAAAAATATGGATGATGATGTAACAACCTTATTAACTCAATTCCTCCATATCCAGTTGCTCCAATAATCGCGACTTTCATATGCTCCTCCTTATATCGATTCTTTAAATTAAATATGATTATAATATTGTATATTTATAGAGTCAATTAAATATTTATTAATTTTAAAAGTTTTAAAAACGTAATTTTTCTAGAAAAACAATAATTATACATGAATTTTTATACACCTTTGATGTACGCTAGTATTTTTTCTATACTTCAAGTACAATAAAAACAATACATTTATACATGCAAGCGGGGAAAAACATGAATGAAAAATTAATTGAAAAGATGTTGATAAAAAGTTTTCGGCAATATCAATGTAAACCTATTTCAAAAGAGGATCGGGAAACTTTAATTCAAAGTGTCCAAACAACCATTGGTTCGGAACCTAATATCGATGTATATGAAGCAATTGAGGATATTGTTTATGAATATATTACGGGAAAATAAAAAATAGGAGATTTCCAAATGGAAATCTCCTATTTTTTACTTAATGATTTACCTGCTATACGTTCAAAAAAACCTGGAAATAACGCAAAAAGTTTTGGCCCAACACTCATCCATTTTGGCAAATTCACTTCACGCTTTTTCGTTTGCATCACTTTTACAATTTGCTCTGCTACGTATGTTGGCTTTAACATGTAACGTCCCATATTTTTTACATATGTACCTGATTGATCAGCAATATCAAAAAAGTTTGTGTCAATTGGCCCTGGATTAATCGCTGTTACATGAATATTTGTATTTGAGAGCTCCATGCGTAAGCTATTCGTAAATCCTAATACCGCATGTTTGCTTGCTGCATACGCACTAGATTTTGGCGTTGCAATTTTCCCTGCTAACGAAGCAATATTAATGATTTGTCCACTATTTCTCTCTAACATATGAGGTAATACTGCTTTCGTACAAGCTACTAATCCAAATACATTGACCTGAAACATATCTTTCACTTCAGTCATGGACGCTTCTTCAAACGTTTTGAAAATACCAAAACCAGCATTGTTTACCAATATATCAATCTGCCCTGCATCCTTTAATATTCTTGCAAAAACAGTATCGATCTCTGCTTCTTCACTTACATCTAATACGTAATAATAGCAAGGCGTATTGTAAGTCGCTTTAATCTTTCCAGCTAATACTCGTAGTTTTTCTTCTGTCCGCGCTATTAATACAGGAATCGCGCCTTGCGCTGCAACTTGCATCGCAACTTGTTCTCCAATTCCACTAGAAGCTCCTGTAATGACGATTACTTTTTCTTGTAAACGTCCCGTCATCGCTGTCACCTACTTTGCATAATAAATCAATTGTGGCGACGATTCATCAATCATCACTTGTTGATTATATGCTAAAAAGTCCAATTGTCCAACTGTTTCCGAAATCGTAAGTGGCAATTGTTCTTTATATAATACAGGAAATAATTTCACACATACTTCGAAGGCTGTCATCGGTTTTTCTTTTAATAATTCTAACACTTTGAAAGCACGTGTTTCTTGTTTTTGCAATCTTCCCTCTATCAGCTCTTTCACATTCACAATGTCTTCTCCATGACCTGATAAAATGCGTGAAATCTTCATGTTACTTAAACGTTTTAATGTTTGATTATATTGTAGTAAAGGTTGCGCTCGCTCTGTCTGTCCTTCATATGGCGGTTCTAGTATCGGATTGGAGGAAATATGACTGATTAAAGCATCCCCACCAATTAATAGTCCATCACGCTCCCTGTATAACGAAATATGAGTCGAAGCATGCCCAGGTGTTTCAATAACTGTAAACTCCGGTAACGATTCAATACTGTCTCCCTCTCGTACAGTATGTGTTAACGATCTATTACAAGAATATTTAAGTGTTTTCGTCGTAAGTAATGCTTCATTCTTCAAAAATGCTTCTGGAACTCCGAACTGTAATGCGGCTTCTTTAAAAAATTGTTGATAATGTTTCAAAAATTGAGAATCCTGCGTAATCCACGGCTCATTCCAAGGATGGCCCACAATATTTGTCTTCTCAGAAAATGTATTTAAAAGTCCACAATGATCAGCATGATGGTGTGTAATCACTACTGTTTCAATGTCTTCTATCCTATATCCTAAAGTCCTTAATTGTTTTTCTAATGCTGCCCTGGCCTCTTTTGTATTTGTCCCTGTATCAATTAATGTTAATGATTCTCCCTTTACTAAAAACACATTAACTGTCTCAACTGCAAATGGAACAGGAATCTCCATTCGATGAATTGCTACCATGTTTATGCCCCCCGTCTCTCTCCGGTTCAAAAATGAATCCCTCTTCAGTTTACAACTTCTTTAAAAATTTGTCATTATTTTCAGATAAAAAGAAGGTGTTTTCTATAATAAAACGAATGTATGTAAATTTATAAGTTTTTCTTACAAAAATTAAGGAGGCTTCATCATGTCTATTCAAAATATTTCCTTTCTAGGTGCCGGATCTATAGCTGAAGCAATCATCGCCGGTTTATTAGATGCGAAGGTTGTAACGGGTGAACAAATTACAGTAAGTAACCGCTCAAATGAAACAAGATTACAGGAATTACATACAAAATACGGTGTCAAAGGAACACATAACAAAGAAGAACTACTTGCTCATGCGGATATTATTTTCCTTGCAATGAAGCCAAAAGACGTCGCAGAAGCACTTCAACCTATAAAAAAATATATAACGAATAATCAACTCGTTATTTCATTATTAGCAGGTGTTTCTACAAGTTCTATTACAAGCCTGCTTCAAAAAAATGTTCCGATTATCCGAGCAATGCCAAATACATCAGCCGCTATTTTAAAATCAGCCACAGCTATTTCTCCATCCTTGCATACAACAGAGCAGCACATTTACATTGCTAAATCTTTATTTGAAACAATTGGCCTTGTTTCAGTGGTGGAAGAAGAACATATGCATGCTGTTACTGCACTATCTGGGAGTGGCCCTGCGTACGTGTATTACGTAGTTGAAGCAATGGAAGAAGCCGCAAAACAGATCGGCTTAGAAGAGTCTGTGGCTAAATCACTTATTTTACAAACAATGATCGGTGCCGCTGAAATGCTTAAAGCTAATACTAAGCACCCTTCTATCTTACGAAAAGAAATCACCTCTCCTGGTGGAACGACAGAAGCTGGGATCGAGGTTCTTCAAAGTTTTAATTTTCAACAAGCACTCGTCGCATGTATTACACAAGCTACAAAACGATCACATGAACTTGGAAAAACATTAGAACAATTAACAAACGAAAAATAATAAACGGAGCTCAGAAAATAGATCTGAGCTCCGTTCTTTTATCACGATTGTATTCTCTTATTTGCTACTCTTTCCAAAAATCTCTTCTTGAAGGCGACGCCCTGTTGGTGTTGCTGCTAGTCCACCTTCAGCTGTCTCACGAAGTGCAACTGGCATTGTTTGCCCAATTCTAAACATCGCTTCAATAACTTCATCGCATGGAATTGTACTTGTTACACCAGCTAGTGATAAATCCGCTGCAATCATAGCATTTGATGCACCTGCTGCATTACGTTTTACACAAGGTACTTCTACAAGTCCAGCAACTGGATCACATACTAACCCTAGCATATTTTTTAAAGCAATCGCCATCGCTGTAGCTGCTTGCTCTTGTGTTCCTCCAGCCATTTCAACAGCTGCCGCTGCTGCCATTCCACTTGCTGAACCAACCTCAGCTTGACAACCTCCAGCTGCACCTGAAATGCAAGCATTATTGGCAACAACCATCCCAAATGCTCCTGCTGTAAATAGAAATTCAATCATTTCTTCACGTGTTGGCTGTAATTTTTCTTTGAGCGCAAATAGTACGCCTGGTACAGTCCCAGCTGATCCAGCTGTTGGTGTTGCACAAATGATTCCCATTGCTGCATTTACTTCGTTTGTTGCAACCGCTTTGCTCACTGCATCCAACATCGTATGACCAGATAAACCTTTTCCGCTCTTCATATACTCTTGTACTTTCACCGCATCTCCGCCAGTTAAACCAGTCGGTGATTTCACACCTTTAATACCACGCTCTACCGCTTGTTCCATCACGACTAAGTTTTTCTCCATGCCTGCAAGTACTTCTTCACGAGAGATACTTCTTGTCTCCATTTCACATTGAATCATAATTTCTGCAATTTTTACATTCTGTTCTTTAGCTTGCGCCACTAGTTCCGCTGCGTTCCGAAACATGGTGTGTCCCCCCTGCAATTAATCCATAATAGTTACTTGACAAATATTAGATTGTCCTTTAATTTCTTCGATAACTTCATCTGCCAACAATTCATCTGTTTCAATGACCATAAGCGCTCTTCTTCCTTTTTCCTTACGTGAGACACTCATCGTACTAATATTAATTTCATGTTTGGCTAGTATAGAAGCTACAGATGCAATCGCTCCAAAGCGATCATTATTTACAATAAGAAGTGCCGGACTTGTTCCTGATAGTTGTAAATCAAACCCATTTAATTCCACCACTTCAATCTTTCCACCACCAATTGAACAAGCGACCACTTCAATCTCCTCTTCTCCTTTATACAAACGAATTCTCGCTGTATTCGGATGTGGTGCATTCGCTTCTTCTTCAATAAAGTCCACTTCAATCCCACGCTCTTTTGCAATTTCTAGCGCACTTGGGATACGTGTATCATCTGTTTCAAATCCTAGTATACCACCAATCAATGCTACATCCGTTCCATGACCACGATATGTTTTTGCAAACGAGCCATATAACGAAATCGTAACTCTTTTTGGTTCATGACGGAAAAGTTGACGAGCAACTTGCCCCATTCTTGCTGCACCTGCTGTATGTGAACTGGACGGCCCAATCATAACTGGACCGATAATATCAAATACTGAGCGATATTTCATCATGATTCCCCCTAAATCTTTTATAAAAAATTGCTACTACTATTCTATTAAGCTGCCGATTCTGTTGCCTTTCCTCCCGTACCACGAATTTGCTCCGCTGTACGAATTGGATAGTTTTTGAATAGAAGTGAGCCAATATATCCTGCAATAATACCAGACACCATAATACATAAGAAACATAGCGTTACTTTCATCGGATCATTAAAACCATACATAACCATAAGTCCGGCAATCGCACCAGCAATAAATCCTGGTAGCAATCCAAATTTTAACACAGAAGCCCCTACAAGCATAGCATAAACAGGTGATACCCCCATTGCTAACGCAACAAGAGTTGCACCAGCTACTCCGCCTAGACTACCTGCTGATTCTCCAAGAAACTAAAGAGTGAAAAAAGACTGAGTACAAATAATAATAATACGGTTCCCTTAATAATCTCCATGATGCCCTCTCTCTTTTAGTCAATTTCGTTTCGTTACGAAAAATGGCTAAAATGCACGCTGTAACTCCCGACGAATTGTAATTTGCCCTCATTATAGCTTGTTTTTTATGAAACGCTTACTTTTGTTGAATTTCAAAGTTTCAGAATTAATTTTTTTTTACTTCTCTTGTAGTAACAATAAGACAAACTATCTATATAACAGTTTTTCAAAATGACCGATGTTATGTGTTTTTCTCATATTCATCTAAAAATCTTAAAATCCCTGTATTAGTTCATATAGATATCAAATGATAACAGTTTCAACTATCTTGTAGAGAAAAAATTTTTTATAAAAAATAAAACAATGGCAAACTTATGTTGCCATTGTTTGTAAAATGTTATCGTTCTACTGGAAAACATTTCAAATCCATAGCTATTTCTGTATTTGCAAACAACAACTGAGCTTCTTGTAACAATTCCTTATATGTATCCGCTTGATAACGCGAACTAATGTGAGTCAATATTAACCGTTTCACATTCGCTTGCAATGCAATACTTGCCGCCTGTTCTGTTGTTGAGTGAAAATAATCATGTGCCTGGATTTCATCTGCTGCTGCAAATGTCGCTTCATGTACAAGTATATCTGCATCTTGCGCAAGGATTTTACTTGCTTCACAATAACGTGTATCCCCTAAAATCGTAATGATTCTTCCTTTTTGAGGTGGACCAATAAAGTCTTTTCCGTGTAAAACCCTTCCATCCTCTAATTCAACTACTTCACCGTCTTTTAAACGTTTAAAGATTGGCCCTGGCTTTACGCCAGCTTCTAGCAGCTTCTCAACAAGGAGATGTCCTTGTATGTCTTTCTCAACGATTCGGTATCCAAAACATTCAATTCCATGTGACAACCTCTTCGTTTCTACATGAAATTGCTTGTCTTCAAAAACAATACCCTCCTCAGTAATTTCTACAATTTCAAGTGGATATTTAACATGTGTTGTACTCACCGATAATGCGACTTCAATGAATTGCTTAATCCCTTTTGGTCCGTATACTGTTAATGGAGTTGTTCCTCCTTGAAAGGAACGACTTCCTAATAAACCAGGTAACCCAAAAATATGATCTCCATGCAAATGTGTAATAAATATTTTTTCAATGCGACGTGGACGCACTGATGTATGTAAAATTTGATGTTGTGTTGCTTCACCACAGTCAAATAACCACGTTTCACCTCGTTCTTCTAACAACTGCAAAGCGATTGCCGAAACATTTCTCCCTTTTGAAGGGACGCCTGCACCAGTTCCTAAAAATACAAATTCCACTTTCTTTCCTCCAGCTCTTTATAGAATCTATCTTTCATCTTACGGAATGTTATTTCAAATGGCAAATGAATTTCTATGAACTACTCATCTAGACAACTATATTAAACGAACGTTAACGATAAAAAAATAGCAATCGTTCGTGTTTTATAGTAAAATAATTGTATTACAAATAAAGGGAGCGTTTAACTATGAAAGAAGTATTTCGTTTACAAACTGATTTTTCATCTTCATTTGATCGCTGGGTAAGTTCTTTCGTGTCTGATCACCCAGCACCACTAGAATGGACGACTTTAAAAGAGTTAATTCATGAATACACCACATCGCATACAAATCGAACGTTACCTGAATACATTTCTTCATCTATCACATATTATGCACAACGTATTTCAACAACAAACAATTCAGAGATTGTGATTTATGAAAATCCTTCCATCTCATAATCTATAAAGTGAAACTTTAATCAGTGTCGCTTCATCCCCCACTGATTATTAGCCCTCACCAACCGGGCTTTTACGGACAGTTGATCCCCAATCTAACTTCTTTGCTTTCACTGAAATTTGAGATGGGGGTCTTACTGCCCGCAAATAGCGGGATAAAAATAAAAAAGCATCGAAAATCGATGCTTTTTTTGTTTTTATAAAATATACAAAATATCATCCGCTTTTTACTATGAATAATAAATGGCCAACTGGTCATTTTAAAAACATAGTATTGTAAAGGAGAGATATCATTGAAAAAATTAAAGATGTTTTCAATCATTTTTTTGGCAATTATTTCATTGCTTGGATGTGCAGGAAAGCAAAAGGAGAAAGCATTGGATAATCGCGAAAACAATGGCGTACGAAATGTTACATACGAAGGAAACAACACTAACCTTCAAAGAGTAAAAAATAATACGAACGGTGTCACGAACAATGAAACACGACTGCATATAGCAAATAAAGCGGCAGATCGAATCGTTGAACTAGAAGAAATAGACAAGGCAAATGTAATCGTCACAAATAGAAATGCCTATGTTGCAGTTGTTTTACGTGAAAATGTAAAAGGACAAATCACAAAACAATTAGAAAAGAAAGTTGCAGATCAAGTTAGAGCTACCGACCCAGATATTCGTCATGTATTTGTATCTTCAAATCCTGATTTTGTAGATCGAATGAGAGACTATGCGGACAAAATTAACCAAGGCAAACCAGTAACAGGGTTATTTGAAGAATTTACCGAAACCGTTCGAAGAGTATTTCCTAATTCTCGGTAACAAATCAAGTAGCCTTAATCGAGAAAGTAGTAAATCAAATGCTTTTGGAATCTGGAGTAACGACTACAGGATGGAAAACTTCATTAGATTTAGAAGCGAGTTAAATATAAAAAGTGTCATGAGTACTAAATTACCATGACACTTTTTTACATAAATTTATTTTCCAATTTCTGCCGAAAAGATTTCTCCTGCTTTCGAAATAACTGACTCCCTCTTTGTAAAACAGGAGTTCCATATTTATCATTAATCTGGTCAATTACAGCTAATAGTGGCTCTTCTTTCGCATCTTCTTCAAATGAAAATAAATCCAGTTGTTTAATTGATTCTGTTTTCCATTCTAATTCCGTAGCTGTGACACCAAGCAATCGAATCGGATCGCCATCCCAATGTTGCTTCCATAAACGTGAAGCAGCTTGAAAAATATCACATTCTTCCCAAATTGCATTTTTTAATTGTTTACTCCGCGTTACTGTACGCCGATCATAGTATTTCATCATAATTTGAATGTTATAGCTGACAAGAGTCCGTTTTTGTAGCCTTTTGCTAACTGATTTCGATAAGCGCTCTAACATATCAAGCAATTCCTTCTCTTCATCCATATCCTTCGAAAATGTTGTTGAATTTCCGATACTTTTATGTTGTCCCATTTGATTTGGATCGACTTCTCTATCATCCATACCTTTTGCCCGTTTTTGTAAATCAACGCCGTGCTTTCCTATTTTTGCACGAATCACATGCGCTTCTCCCTTTGCCAACTGTTCAATTGTATGTATATGGATTTCTTTTAGCTTTTCTGCTGTTTTCTCACCAATTCCATGCATTGCTTCAACAGGACGTGGCCAAAGTAATTCCTGAATATCTCGTTTCCGAAACACAGTAATACCAAGCGGCTTTTTCATATCTGACGCAGTCTTCGCTAGAAAAAGATTTGGGGCTATTCCAATGCTACATGGCAACTCTAATTCTGTTAATAATGCTTGTTGAATCATCTTAGCAATCTCAAGAGGTGAACCTAATCCATAACAATCTGTTATATCTAAGTAACCTTCATCTATAGAAACTGGCTGAATCTTTTCAGTAAAGCGTGAAAGAATTTGAAACATCTCAAATGACGCCTCGCGATATAATTTAAAATTCGGGTGCTTCACAACTAACTCTGGACATAACCGCTTCGCTTCCCAAAGGAGCATTGTTGTACGTACTCCGTATTCCCTTGCTTCATAACTACATGTTACAATAACCCCTTTTCGTTCTTTTTCATTCCCTGCAACCGCTAATGGTTTTCCTTTTAATGATGGATCATGGGCAATTTCAACTGACGCGAAAAAACAATTCATATCAACATGTAGAATGACACGACCGTTTTTTGGATACATTTCTCTCATGTTTCTCACCCCCAAAAAAGAACGTTTGTTCCTGAATTTATTATATCAAATTCCTCAAAAACAGTGGAGCTTTTCAATCACAAAAACACGTTCTTTCCGACTATTTTTTGATATACTGAAATCATAAATGGATAATTATGTAAAAGGAGAGGGTGGTATGAAAAACCATAGTAAACTCAATTACACGTTCCTCGTTATTATATTAATTATTGCTATTAATTATTTACTACTGCCGATTTTTAATATTAATGTGAATACCTTCGCACTGCTACCTCACTTAGTACGTGTTGCAACAACGTATATACTCCCCTGGATTTTTTTATATTGGCTCATTCGCCTTGTAAAAGCAATCGAATCCAAATGAAAATGGCGTGTAAACCTATGATGGTTTACACGCCATTTTTTTCGTATGCTTACAATTATTTCGCTATTTCTTCAATAATTGCAACAACTAGTTCAGCTGTTTTTACTAATTCTTCAACAGGAATTTTCTCGTTTGTTGTATGAATCTCTTCATAACCAACTGCTAAGTTTACTGTTGGAATACCATGCCCTGCAATTACGTTTGCGTCACTTCCGCCACCACTTTGGTGAAGAGAAGGTGTACGACCAATCTTTTCAGCAGCACGTTTTGCAACTTCTACAACATGATCGCCATCAGCAAATTTAAATCCTGGGTACATAACTTTTACTTCAACATCTGCTTGACCGCCCATTTCTTTTGCAGTTGTTTCAAATACTTCTTTCATTTTTGCAACTTGCTCTTGCATTTTTTCATCTACTAAAGAGCGAGCTTCTGCGAAAATTTGCACATGGTCACAAACGATGTTTGTTTGTGTGCCACCTTCGAAACGACCGATATTTGCAGTTGTTTCAGAATCAATACGACCAAGTGGCATTTTTGCAATTGCTTTTGCTGCGATTGTAATTGCAGATACACCTTTTTCAGGTGCTACACCGGCGTGAGCTGTTTTCCCGCGAATAATCGCATTTACTTTTGCTTGCGTTGGCGCTGCAACTACGATTTCGCCCACTTTTCCATTGCTATCTAATGCATAGCCATATTTTGCTGTAATACGTTCACGATCTAATGCTTTCGCCCCAACAAGACCTGATTCTTCACCAACTGTAATAATAAACTCGATTTTTCCATGAGGAATATTTTCTTCTTTTAAAACGCGGATTGCTTCAAACATGGATGCTAATCCAGCTTTATCGTCTGACCCTAAAATTGTAGTACCATCTGATACAATATAACCATCTTTAATAGAAGGCTTAATTCCTTTACCAGGAACTACTGTATCCATATGAGAAGTGAAGTAAATTGTATCTACTCCTTCTTTCGTCGCTGGCAAAGTACAAATTAAGTTACCTGCACCATGTCCAGTTACACCCATCGTGTCATCTTCAAATACTTCAACACCTAAAGCAGTAAATTTCTCTGTTAACACTTTGCAAATTTCTGCTTCATATTTTGTTTCAGAATCTACTTGCACAAGTTCCATAAATTCATTTACTAAACGTTCTTGATTAATCATGAGAATGCGCCTCCTGCATTGCATTAAGTATGTAACATCGTTAATTATAACAGAATTTCGCAAAAGTTTCGAAAGACAAGCTAAAAAAACAGATGGTTCACACATCTAGATAACCATCTGCTTTCTTCTACTCATTTAAAAGGACCCACCGCATATGATCTTCCCAAACCCCATTTACCATTAACATCTTCCGGGACACCCCTTCATATTGAAAGCCAATCTTCGTTACAACTTGAATAGATGCTAAGTTACGGGGCATAATCGGGGCTTCTATACGATGTAATTGGAATTCTTGAAAAGCCACTTCAATTGCTTTTCTAAGCGCTTCTGTCGTATAACCTTTGTTTAATTCATCTTTATCTAGTTTATAACCAAGAACACAGGACTGATAAATTCCACGCACAATTAAATTGAAAGAAATACAACCGATAATATTCGTATCATCACCTTTTTTAAAAATCCATAATCGAATAATTTTCCCTTCTACAAATTCTTTCTCATCTTTTTGCAACCGTTTTCTTTGATAATCCAATGTAAAAAAATCATCTGGTCGATATTCTTCCCACGCCTTTAAAAACTCACGATTTTTGTCGTAATATTGAAGAACTTGCTCTGCATACGACTCATCGATTTCTCTTAATTGCAAACGTTCTGTTTCATATATTTTCATTATCGTATCTCCATTCTTCAGCTTGCAAAACTTTTTTAAAAGGCACCGAAAAAACTGTGTCCTATGCTGTTTATATTCTCTGTGTATTTCAAATTTTCCTGTTATATTTTAGATACACTTCTCGAATTTTGTCTTCTCTATACCCTTGTCCATATTTCCATTTCTCGATACAATAAAGTGAAACTTTAATTATTGGGGAGTCTCCATTCCCCCAATAATTATTAATCCTCACCAATTGGGCTTTTACGGACAGTTCATCTCCCACCTAACTTCTTTGCTTTTGCTGAATTTTAAAGTGGGAGTGTTACTGTCCGCAAATAGCGAGGGAGAGTTGGAATGATTGTAAGGAGGTTTAACATGAATAAGAAAGCACAAAAAGTTATGATATACGTTATGCTAATTTCAATGCTTGTAACAACATTACTCACTGGAGCAAGTATGTTTTGGTAAGGAGGACGATATATAATGTCGTCCTTTTTTAGCACAAACAGGCTGTTTATTCTCCTGGATAGAAAATAAACAGCCTGTTCAATCACAATCATTTTAATAAATGATTTATATTTTATTTTATTATTAGTACAAGCGCTACAATACTAAATGAAAAAGCCATAACAAGGGCCATAACAAAGCTGGTATAATGTTTTTGCTGAAACGCTCCTATAACAAAAGTTACATTTAAAAGTGCCATGAACACAATTGACACCAGAAAAGAACATACATTAAAAGTTGCCAATATGAAAGTCACAATGAATAGAAAGCCAATAAAAAACTGCATATAAGAAAGCCTTGGATTCAAATACATACGAGCAACTCCTTTTCCAATAATCTTCGTATATCCTCATTAATACATGGATATGTACACATGTCAAGACAAGTTCGTGGAAAGAAAAAGCCAACTTGTTCGGTTGACCTTTTCGTAAACCAGAGCTCCTTTTTCTTTTGCAAGCTGCTGAAATGTTCTTTTCGATTTTACAATCCATACCTTTGTTCCAATTGGAATGCGATCAAATAAATATTCCACATCATTTTTTTTCATTCTAATGCATCCTTGTGAAATATATTTTCCAATTGAGCTTGGCTGATTTGTACCGTGAATACCATATTTACTCCCGTCAGTATCTCGTGCATTAAACCCCATCCACCTAGAGCCAAGTGGATTTTTTGGTGAACCACCAGGGATATCCTTCGCAATATAATAAGGATTTTTTGCCTTCATTACAATATCAAAACTTCCCTCTGGCGTTAACTCGTTTGTTTTTCCCGTCGCTACAGGAAAGACCTTTTGTATTTTACCATCATCAATATAAGCAAGCTTGTTCGTCTGCTTATTTACAATAATAAATGGATCTCCAGCACGCGGATTATCTCCAAGAGGCCATATCGGTGAAAGAGAAAAACATAATAGTAAGGACAGAAAATACGACATGATTCATTCCTTCCCTATATATATAAATCCATTTTGATTTTTCGACATATTAGCTGCGGCTATGAAAACAAAAACTACTCTCCACTTATTTTCTCTTTTATTTTCACACGGCATGGGGCGAAAAAGGGCACTGACCGCTTCTATGCATGGCCGGATGCTCTTGCCTACCTAAAAAGAATGGTTTGATGTTGGCTTTTTAATTTGGATTTATATAAGTTCTTTCACATTATCCTTCCCTTTAAACCTACTTTTAATAAGTAAATATTGCTCCATTTCATAAACAAGTTGAACAAGCTTCGCACGCATTTCAAATTCTTCACGTGTCTTAGGAAGTGGCATTTCTCTAAAAATCTCTCGCATTTCTTGTAATTGTCTAAGTGAAATAAGACCTGTGCTTTCAGGACGAATAGAATTCCCCACGTTTCCAATCACTTCCGCAATCATATCTGATTGCTCATATGACCACGATAAGGAAGCTGCAAGCGGCATAATCCGCTCTAAAATTTCAAATTGTTGCATACGCATATCAAAATACCGATAATAATAATCATCTTCTCGCATAAATTGATTTTCAAGTTTTTTGAAGGATAACTCTTTTGCTTGCTTTAAAATGTCCTCTGTTTCAATTAATTCTTTTCCAGCCCATGTACTATCTCGATTTCGTAAATATACAGCCATCTCAAATAAAATCGTTTTAAAATTCCATTCTACTTTTTCCTGATACCTTTTTAATTTTTTTTCTGCACTTGGCATATACATATTTACCAATAAAGCCACACTAATTCCAATTGTTAAAATTGCAATTTCATTTCCAATCGCTAACCATGTGATATGTTTTAATGAATACAAATGCATGACAATAACTGAACTTGTAACAATTCCTTCTTGAATTTTAAGCATAACAGCTGTTGGGATAAAAGTAAGAAGTAACAAACTAATAGCAAGTGGTGTATAACCAATTGTTTCAAAAATACAAAACGAGAATACCATCGATAATAAGCAAGCTAAAAACCGATGCAAAGATGCTTGGAGTGATTTTCGTTTCGTATTTTGCACACACAAAATAACCAAAATGCCCGCAGAACTATAAAATTCCAAACCGAATAGCTGCGCAATAAAAACTGCCGCACCTGTTCCAACTGCTGTTTTCACTGTACGATATCCAATTCTAAACATATCATTGCTCCTATATGTATAAACGTATTTACAGTAAGTATAAAAAAAGGATGACAAGCTGTCATCCTTTTCTCCTTATTATTCACGTAACTTTTACATGTTACAATATTTTTTGTAAAAATTCTTGTGCGCGTTTGCTTTTTGGTTCTGTAAAAAACTGTTCTGGACTTGTATCTTCAACAAGCTTTCCACCATCTAAAAAGAGCACACGATCAGCTACTTCTTTTGCAAATCCCATCTCATGTGTCACAATTGCCATTGTCATTCCTGTAGTCACTAAAGATTTCATTACTTCTAATACTTCTTTTACCATTTCAGGATCTAGTGCCGATGTTGGTTCATCAAAAAGCATAACTTCCGGTTCCATTGCCAATGCTCTAGCAATAGCTACACGCTGCTTTTGTCCACCTGAAAGACGGTTTGGATATGCATCCTTTTTATCGAGCAATCCTACCTTTTCAAGAAGTTCCTTCGCCTTTTTCTCTGCTTCTGGTTTTGCCACACCTTTTACATTTACTGGTGCGTACATAATATTTTCTAATACTGTCATATGAGGGAATAAGTGAAAATGTTGAAACACCATTCCAACATTTTCACGAACACTCATAATATTTGTTTTTGGATTGGTCACTTCTTTATTCCCAATCCAAATGTGACCATTTGTAGGTGTTTCTAGTACGTTCATACAACGTAAAAATGTTGATTTTCCTGACCCAGACGGTCCAACAATCGCAACAATTTCGCCCTTTTCGATTGTTGTCGTAATTCCTTTTAGTACTTCATTTTGTCCAAATGATTTATGAAGGTTTTCAATTTTAATCACTTTTCTTCATTCTCCCTTCAATTGCTTTCCCGACTAATGTAAGAATAATTACTAGAATATAGTAAACAAGTCCGACAAATAGTAACGGTTCAAGATATTTAAACGTTTCACCGCCTACAATATATGCACGGCGCATTAAATCAGTCGCACCAATTACTGTCACTACTGCCGACTCTTTCGTAAGTGTTGCAAATTCGTTCACAAGCGCTGGTAATATATTTTTTAATGCTTGTGGTAAAATAATATTTTTCATCATTTTTCTATATGGAACACCGAGAGCCATCGCAGCTTCTGTCTGTCCTTTATCAACAGCCTGAATTCCTGCACGAATTACCTCTGACATATATGCACCCGAATTTAAACTAAATGCAAGTACTGCTGCTAAAAATGCTGGTATATCATATCCAATCATTTGCGGAACACCGAAATAAATAATCATTAATTGCAAGACAAGTGGTGTACCACGAAATATCGATGTATATAAATCAGCAGCGATATTTAACACTCTTACTCTAGCAATTTTACAAAGTGCTAATAACGTTCCAAGTATAAAACCAACTAAAGCAGATACTGCTACAATTTTCAGTGTAACTTCTAGTCCCTTTAATATATATGGTATCGACGGAGTAATTGCCGAAAAATCTAAGTTCATCTTTTGTCATTCCTCTCACAGAAAAGAGAAAGGCAGCTTATTTTTTGCTGCCAAACCATTTCTTCACTAATTTGTCCATTTCACCATTTTCTTGCATCTTCTTAATCACTTTATTAAATTCTGCTGTTTTGTCACTATTTTTCGGAAGGGCAATTGCTGCTCCTACTTCTTCTGGAGCTTCCTGAATTTCAATTCCTTGTAAACCTTTGATTTTTTCTAAATAATTTTTAGCAACTGTATCTTCTAAAATAGCAGCATCAAAACGTCCAGCCTGAATTTCTTGTACGATTTCTGGTATACGGTCACGCCCCTCCGCCTGGAAGTTCACTTGCTTGTTAAATTCATTCGCTTTTTCTTCTTGAATAGAACCTGTTTGTACCCCTACTTTTTTACCTTCCAAATCTTGTAATGACTTAATACCTGAATCCTTTTTCGAAACAATCATGTTTTTAGCAACAAAATAAATATCTGTAAAATCCGCATTTCCCTTACGTTCTGGAGTTGGTGTCATACCAGCCATAACAAAGTCAACTTTCCCCGAGCTAAGCGATGCTAATAATCCTCCAAAATCCATATCTTTCACTTTCACTTCATAACCAAGTTCTTTCCCAATATACTTTGCAATATCAACATCAAAACCGATAATTTCATCACTCTTTGAAGCTTCCACATATTCATAAGGTTTATAGTCTGCTGAAGTACCCATAACGAGTACTTTCTTATCTTTCTTCGTATTCGATTCCTTTGTTTCTCCCTTACTACAAGCACTAAACATACTTATTATTAAAATAAGTGCAAATGAAATTGATAATAACTTCTTCATATTTCTCCCCCTAATAATGTATATTTAAAAGTTTTATAGAATTTTTATTCGATGTTTGTATTGTAGCAGTAATTTTATTTTTATGCAACAATTAAAATAAAATTAAAATACAAATTCTATTAAAACGGTTTTTCTAGGTTAATTAATGTATAGATTAGTGTATAAAATATACATTTCATGTATATTCCCTCTCATTACAAATGATTATAAACAAATGTTATTAACTTCACCTCCTAATAAAGTGCAACTTTAATCAGAGGGGGACTTTCTTTAACTTCTATTGATTATTAGCCCTCACCAATCAGGATTTTACTGCTCACAAACATCCTAATAAATGGAACAAAATAAAAAAACGGTACATACACTTATAAGTGTATGTACCGTTTTTTTATTTTCTATTAAACCTCTTTACAATTCTCTTCAAAGTACGATTGTAATTTTGCAATGACTTGCATTGGCTCATGGCCTTCGATTTCATGGCGTTCAACCATCGTTACAATCTTTCCATCTTTTAATAATGCGAAAGACGGAGAAGATGGTGGATATCCTTCAAAATATTCACGTGCACGTGCTGTTGCCTCTTTGTCCTGCCCCGCAAATACTGTTACAAGGTGATCTGGACGTTTATCATAATGTACGGAATGCGCAGCAGCAGGGCGAGCAATACCACCTGCACAACCGCATACTGAGTTTACCATTACAAGTGTCGTACCTGTTTGCTGAAATGCCTCATCAACTGCGGATGGTGTTGTTAATTCTGTATATCCAGCGGAAACAATTTCTTCACGCGCTTGACGGACAACATCATTCATAAAAAAGTTAAAGTTAATCAATGTTTTCCCTCCTCTAGATCTCTCTCTCTGTATCTTACCAGTTACCGTTTTAGAAATACAAGTAAACTTACTTGTATTCTTCTTATGCGTATAGAAAAAACGTCCTAGAACAAGTGTCCTAAGACGTTTTTTCTTAATGTCCGCGATGCTTTTGTTTTGCTTTTTGCACTTTGATAAGGCGTTTTTTCTGCTTTTCTGCTTCACGCTGTTCCTTAGATTGCACTCGCTTTTCTTGCTTATGCAATTCATAAGATAAACTAATTGCCTCTTGTGCCTTCGTAAAGCTTTTTGTATGCATTTCTTTTGCAGCTTCTCTTATGATACGTTTTATACTTTTCGGACGCTTTTTCTCTTCCACTTTAACACCGCATTTGGCAAAGTGATTAAAATACGTTAGCAACGTATTATTTACAAATACAAGTATCTCTTCGTCTGATGGCTCAGCACCAAAAATATACCTCGCTGCATACAAAATCCCTTTATGTGTATCCTCAATCATTCCTACAAAAAACTGACCATCATGATATACTGTCAATTTCATCGACAGCCCCTCCTTAGAAAAAAATTAGAAATACTGGACATCCCGGAGGGGAAGGTTACTGACATACTAGTATGCGTCTGGACTACCAACCAGAACTGTGTTTTTGTATTTCTATAGCTATTATATATTATTTCTACTTTCTTTTTCTATCTTCTCATATGCTTCAATCATTTTTTTATGTGATCCTACAATATACTCAGGCAATTCTGTAACGGGAAAGAATTTAAGCTGAACCGCTTCCTCTTTATTGACAGCTAGCAAACCTTCATATTCATTTGTATAATAAGCAGTCGTTACAGATTGAAATTCATCACCATTCGCTAATTTTATAAAGTAATTAGCTCCAGAGAACACATTAATGAGTTTTAAATTTTTCACATAAATTCCTGCTTCTTCATATACTTCACGGCAAGCTGTCTCTTCTGTGGATTCTCCAAGCTCCATTAAACCACCAAGCAATCCCCATTTTCCATACGGTTCTGTTCGTTGTTGTAATAAAACATGTCCACCTTCATTTAATACGAGAACAACAGCACCAACTAAAATTAAAGGGCGATGACCAACTACTTTTCGTAACTCCTCTACATATCCCATCGAAACAAACCCTTCTTTTTTTATTTCGTTGTCCACACTATTGTATCATATGCATAAGATGGTAAAATGCGTATTCATTTCATTTTTTTAACAAAATATTTATTTTTTCCATTTCATCTATCGTTGCTAATTGAATCAATTCAATTGATACTTTTTTTGATAATTCCTCCTTTGCCCATGTTTCCGTTTTCCCCAATAAAGTAAGCACATCCTTTTGAATTTTCCCGTCTTTTACAAGAATAAATGAAATAGGTGATTTTTTACCAGCTACTTTCATATCCAGCCGAGATACCGTTTCATATTCTGGATACTGAAATACCGAAACAACACCACTTGCTTCCCATAATGCTAATTTTATTGTTTTAATATCACTAATATTTTGTAAGCGTAGTTCAGAAAATAAATACTCTACCGTAATTCTTGCTTTTTTCAAATTGCTAAAATCGATTGAACCATTATGTATGAGAATAACCGGAGCTGGTTCTAAAAAACGTCTCCACCGATCCCATTTCAACATTAAAATCGAACTTATGATATGAAGAACAACGAGCATAAAAGTTGTAATCATCGAGCCTGTTAAACCCACTTTTTCATCGGATAGTGCATTGGAAATATTTCCACCTAACAATAAAACTAATACCACATCTAAGAAGCGGAGTTGTGCAATGGAGCGTTGTCCCATTGCTTTGGCAACAATAATTAGAAAGATATATGCTATTATAGCTCGAATCATCCATTCTATATGAGAAAGATGATGTGCTCCCTCAAAAATATGCATATGCATGAATTTGCACTCCTTAATCATCACAAACTTTCACACTCCCTTTAGTTTGTGATGATTAAGATCATCTATACAAAAAAGACCGATTCGCATGAAAACGAATCAGCCTTTTCACATAAAAATTAACTAACTGAAAACATATACTTTTTGTATGTTTTCCGTACCGATAAGACGAGCCCCATCATCATCATATTCGAGAATAAGGAACTTCCTCCATATGATAAAAACGGAAGCGCAATTCCTTTTACCGGCATTAATCCAACAATCATACCAACGTTTTGGAAAATTTGTAATGTTAAAACACCAATTACTCCAGCACATAATAATGTACCGAACAAATTATCTGCTGAATACCCAATTATAATTGTTCGATATAAAAGAAGCAGGAACATAAATACAACAAAAGCTGCAATTAAAAATCCACCTTCTTCAGCAATTGTAGCAAAAATGAAATCGGTATGCTTTTCAGGAATATATACACTTCCATATCCAAATCCTTTTCCATCCATTCCCCCACTACCAACCGCTAAAATCGATTGTTGTGTTTGATAACCTTGATCCACGTGCTCAAATGGATCCAACCAACCCAAAATTCGTGACTGTTGATGCGGCTTTAGTAAAGTAACCAATTTGTTGAAAAAAATATCTGGGTATTTCAAAAATATAAATACTAACGTGGACAATATGGTCAGTGGAATAACTGTACATATTGCAATTAATTTCTTTTGAATACCTGACATAAACAAAATACATGCAATCCCTGCAGCATATAGGAAAACCATCCCTGTATCAGGCTGACTATATACAAGTAGAGCAGGTGGAATCGATACTAAAATAATTTTACCTATTAATCTTAAGTCCGTTTGAAAAGTCCGTACCATATATTTTTCATTATGCTTGACTGCTAAACTAGCAACTAAAATAAGCAACGCAATTTTGAAAAACTCTGATGGCTGGATCGCCCCAAGAACTGGGACTTTAAACCATCTTTTTGCCCCTAATATTTCAGGGGTTAAAGCTTTAAATGGTGAAATCTTAAGTATAATAATCGAAGCAAACCCAACAATATAAAATGGCCACGCTAATTTTTGCAGTTGATCTAAATCAATACTTGCAACAAGTAGTAATAAAACAATACCGATTACATAGTTAATCCCTTGTTTCATTGCAAAATTTGAATTTCCATATTGTCCTGTTTGTTGACTGCTATATATGGCAGCTATACTCGTGACGCATAATATACACAAAATTAAAATTAATTTTACATCTAAACTTTTTAGAAATTCGGTACTTCTCTTCATGACATCCTCCTGAAACATTGTTAAGGCAAAATAAAAAACCAGGAGTCAACATTCTTTATATTTTGACGACTGATTGCACATTAATCTATAAAATACTTATATAGAATAACTTTCTTTTTTAAACAATACAATACATTATACTACAGTTTCATCAGTAAGATTTTCCAAAAAAATATTCTTTTCTTATTGTATATCTATATACTGGATATCAGCAATGTATTTTCGTAAATTCATAATACATTATTATTCATTGTCACATTAATGGAAGGCATTTTTTATTGTGGGATAAAAAGTGAAGAAATATATTTTTTCTAAAGTAAAAAGCTCGCAGACGCGAGCTTTTTATTAATATACAGACGTATTATTCTCTGATACATTTTCAAGAATTTCTTTTACACGTCCTAAGAATTTACCACAAATTAAGCCATCCAGTACACGATGATCAAGGGATAAACATAGGTTAACCATGTCGCGTGCACCGAACATACCATTATCCATAATAACTGGACGCTTTACAATAGATTCTACTTGTAAAATAGCAGCTTGTGGATGGTTAATAATACCCATAGATTGAACAGAACCAAATGATCCTGTGTTATTAATTGTAAATGTACCGCCTTGCATTTCGTCTGCTTTCAATGATTTTGTACGAACTTTTCCTGCAAGTTCAGTAATTTCACGAGCAATACCTTTAATTGTTTTCTCATCTGCTTGTTTAATAACTGGTACAAATAATTCATCTTCTGTTGCAACAGCGATAGAAAGGTTAATATCTTTCTTTTGAACAATCTTGTCACCAGCCCACATTGAGTTAATTTGTGGGTATTCTTTCAATGCTTGTGCAACTGCTTTAACGAAAAATGCAAAGAATGTTAAGTTGAAGCCTTCACGCTTTTTAAATTCGCCTTTAATTGAATTACGGTATGATACAAGATTTGTTACATCTACTTCAATCATCATCCAAGCGTGAGGTGCTTCGTGCTTACTACGCAGCATGTTCGCAGCAATTGCTTTACGTACACCTGTTACCGGAATCTCAATATCGCCAGGTACTGTCGGTACAGATACAGGTTTTGCCGCTTCTGTTTTTGGAGCTGATGGTGCAGTCACTTTTGGTGCTTCTTGTGATGCCTGCATAGATACAGGTGCTGCTTCTTTCTTCGCACCAACTACCGGAATGTTTCCAGATTCCACAAGCTTCAGAATATCTTTACGTGTAATACGACCATTTGCACCCGTACCTTCTACTGCATCTAAATCAATATTATGCTCACCTGCAAGTTTTAATACAGCTGGTGAGAAACGAGGTTTGCCATCAGTTGGTTGCTTCACTTTTGGTGCTTTTTCAGTTGAAGCCACTTCTGTTTTTGGTTCCTCTTTTGTTTTCTCTTCTACAGCTGTCGCAGCTACCTCATCCGCGCCCTCTACTTGGATCACACAAACGACTTCACCTACAGCAAGTGTATCACCTTCAGCAGCGACTAACTCCTTCACAATTCCTGTGAAAGAAGATGGTACTTCTGCGTTTACTTTATCTGTCATTACTTCTGCAAGCGGATCATATTTATTTACGTGATCGCCAACATTTACGAGCCATTTACTAATTGTACCTTCCGTTACACTTTCCCCAAGCTGAGGCATTGTGATATTTTCTACAGCCATGTATAGTCCCCCCGATTAAAATTCCGCAAGTTCACGCATTGCTTTTTCAACTTTATCTGGATTTACCATAAAGAATTTTTCCATTGTTGGTGCATATGGCATTGCTGGAACGTCTGGACCTGCAAGACGTGCAATTGGTGCATCAAGGTCAAATAAGCAATTTTCTGCAATAATTGCTGCTACTTCACTTATAATGCTTCCTTCTTTGTTATCTTCCGTTACAAGAAGAACTTTACCTGTTTTAGAAGCTGCTTCAATAATCGCTTCTTTATCTAATGGATATACAGTACGTAAATCAAGAATGTGAGCAGAAATGCCATCTTTCGCTAATTTTTCAGCAGCTTGAAGAGCAAAGTGAACACATAATCCATATGTGATGACAGTAATATCATCACCTTCACGTTTTACATCTGCTTTTCCGATTGGTAATACATAATCATCTTCTGGTACTTCGCCTTTAATTAAACGATATGCACGTTTATGTTCAAAGAATAGTACTGGATCTTCATCACGAATTGCCGCTTTTAATAATCCTTTTGCATCATATGGTGTAGAAGGAATAACAATTTTTAAACCTGGTTGGTTTGCAAACATTGCTTCTACAGACTGCGAGTGATACAATGCACCGTGAACGCCGCCACCAAATGGTGCACGCACAGTGATCGGACAAGTCCAGTCATTATTAGAACGGTAACGAATTTTTGCTGCCTCAGAAACAATTTGGTTTACTGCTGGCATAATAAAATCAGCGAATTGCATTTCAGCAATTGGACGCATTCCGTACATCGCTGCCCCGATTGCTACCCCTGCAATTGCAGATTCTGCAAGCGGTGTATCAAGCGCACGATCTTCACCAAATTGATCATATAATCCATTTGTCGCTTTAAATACGCCACCTTTTTTACCAACGTCTTCTCCTAATACAAATACTTTCTCATCGCGTTCCATTTCCTCGCGCATTGCTAATGTAATCGCGTCAATATAAGACATTACAGCCATGAAACGTTCCCCCCTATTCTGCGTATACGTGCTTCAATGCATCTTCAGGTGCTGCATACGGAGCATTTTCTGCATATTCTGTTGCTTCGTTTACGATATGCATAATTTCATCTAACATTTGTTTTTCAGATTCCTCTGTTAACACGCCAACCTCTTTTAAGTAAGCAGCAAATGTAAAGATGGAATCTTTTTTCTTCGCTTCTTCTACTTCTTCTTTATCACGATATACACGATCATCGTCATCACTAGAGTGTGCTGTTAAACGATATGATACTGTTTCAATTAAAGTTGGACCTTCGCCGCGGCGGCCACAATCCGCTGCTTCTTTTACAGCTTTATATACTGCAAGTGGGTCATTTCCGTCCACTGTGTATCCTGGCATACCGTAACCAATTGCACGATCTGATACATTTTTACATGCTAATTGCTTTTCAACAGGGATAGAAATTGCATATTTGTTATTCTCACACATGAAAATAACAGGCAATTTGTGTACGCCAGCAAAGTTAGCACCTTCGTGGAAGTCACCTTGGTTAGAAGAGCCTTCACCGAAGGTAACAAACGTTACTAAATCTTTCTTTTCCATCTTCCCTGCTAGTGCAATGCCTACTGCATGAGGCACTTGTGTTGTAACTGGTGATGAACCTGTCACAATACGGTTTTTCTTCTGACCGAAGTGACCAGGCATTTGACGGCCACCAGAGTTTGGATCTCCTGCTTTTGCAAAGCCAGACAACATAAGCTCTTTTGCTGTCATACCAAACGCTAGTACTACACCCATATCACGGTAGTATGGTAATGCATAATCTTTTTCACGATCAAGTGCAAATGCTGCGCCTACTTGTGCAGCTTCCTGTCCTTGACAAGAAATTACGAATGGAATTTTCCCTGCACGGTTTAACAGCCACATACGTTCGTCAATTTTACGTGCAAGCAACATCGTACGATACATTTCTACTACTTGCTCATCACTTAAGCCAAGCTCTTCATGGCGCTTTTCTTTTACTTCTGCCATTTTCATAACCTCCTAAATCCACATTTTTATGCGTGTAACGCTTTTCCATCTACTGCTAATGCAGCTTCACCAATTGCTTCTGATAATGATGGATGCGGATGAATTGTATGTGCAACTTCCCAAGGTGTTGCATCAAGTACTCTTGCAAGACCCGCTTCAGAAATCATATCCGTTACATGTGGGCCAATCATATGAACACCGAGAATATCATTTGTTTCTTCATCAACTACAAGTTTCACAAAACCATCTGATTCTCCATATACAAGTGCTTTTCCGATTGCACGGAATGAGAACTTACCTACTTTTAACTTATAGCCTTTTTCTTTTGCTTCCTGTTCTGTTAAACCAACAGAAGCTACTTCTGGACTACTGTATACACATTTCGATACCATAGAGTAATCGATTGGCATAACTTCTTTATCAGCAATATGTTCTACAGCAACAATACCTTCATGAGAAGCAACGTGTGCAAGTTGTAAACCGCCAATTACATCACCAATTGCATAAATATGTGATTCTTTCGTTTGATAAAACTCATTTGTTTGAATGTATCCTTTTTCCACAATGATATCTGTATTCTCTAAGCCGATATTTTGCGTATTGGCTTGTCTTCCTACAGATACAAGCATTTTTTCTGCCTTGAATTCTTTATTTTCACCATTGTGTTCGGCTTGAATTGCTACTCCATTATCTTTTACCAATGTTTCTGGTAATACTTTTGCACCTGTTACCACTTTAATTCCCTTTTTCTTCAAGAGACGTTGCATTTCTTTCGAAACATCTTGATCTTCAAGCGGTAAGACATGTTTTGCATATTCTAATACGGTAACTTCAACACCGAAATCAGCAAGCATAGATGCCCACTCAATTCCAATTACGCCACCACCAACAATGATAATTGATTCCGGAAGCGTTTCCATTTTTAGGGCATGATCCGATGACATTACGTATTCTCCATCTAGTTCTAACCCTGGTAAAGAGTTTGGACGAGAACCTGTTGCAATAAGCACATTTTTAGGAATCAACATTTCATTCTCTTCTCCACTTGCAAATTCAACCGAAATTGTTCCCGGCATTGGAGAGAAGATAGAAGGTCCAAGAATGCGGCCGATACCTTCAAACACATCAATTTTACCTTGCTTCATTAAATGCTGAACGCCTTTATGAAGCTGCGTTACAATCTTTTCTTTACGCTCTTGCACTTTAGCAAAGTTCAACTCTACATTGCTCGTTACAACGCCAAACTCTTCACTCTTTTTCGCCGTTGCATATACTTCAGCACTGCGCAGCAATGCTTTACTAGGAATACAACCTTTGTGTAAACAAGTGCCACCAAGATTATCTTTTTCAACAAGCGCTGTTTTTAGCCCTAATTGTGATGCACGAATAGCAGCAACATATCCGCCAGTACCGCCGCCAACGATGACTAAATCATATTCTTTTGCCATTATCTCAACCCCTAGCTACCGTTTCTTTTTCTCGTACAACATACTCTTTTGAAGCTTCTTCCTCACGTAATACACGAAGTGCCCCTTCTGCTAATGCTTGTAATTCATCTTCACCTGGATGCACAATCACATCAGCAATCCAATGAACGCGCTCCTTGATCTCATCAACAAGAATTTTGCTATATGCGAGTCCTCCTGTTAAAACGATTGCATCTATTTTCCCATGAAGAACCGCGCTAGCTCCGCCGATTTCTTTTGCAACTTGATATGCCATCGCTTTATAAATAAGTGTTGCCTCAGGATCACCTTTCTCAACCATGTTCTCAACTTTAATTGCATCGTTTGTACCAATAAGGCTTACTAATCCGCCTTGTCCAACAATCTTTTTCATCATTTCATCGCGGTAATACTCACCTGAGAAACACATTTCTATTAACTGTCCAACCGGCACTGTTCCAGCACGTTCTGGACTAAATGGACCTTCACCATTCAAACCATTATTTACATCAATAACTTTTCCTTGCTTATGAGCACCAACCGTTATCCCGCCACCCATGTGCGCAATTAATAGGTTTAAATCTTCATATTTACGACCAAGTTCCTCTGCAACTTTACGCGCCACAGCTTTTTGGTTTAACGCATGAAAAATACTTTTTCGCTCCATGCCAGAAATACCACTAATACGAGCAATTGGATCCATTTCATCAACAACAACTGGATCGACAATAAATGCTGGAATATTTAATCCTGAAGCGATTTCATACGCCAAAATACCTCCAAGATTTGAAGCGTGATGACCGCTATATCCATTTTTCAAATCTTCTAACATTGCTTCGTTCACTGTATACGTACCACCTTCAATGGGACGAAGTAATCCCCCGCGGCCGCAAACAGCGTTTAATTTCGAAATATTAATACCGTGAGAATGTAAAACCTCTAAAATTGTTTCTTTTCGAAATTCATATTGATCAATAATTCGTTTATATTTACCGATTTTATCCACATCATGACGAATGGTTTCTTCTAAAACGGGTCTTTCATTATCAAAAACACCTATTTTTGTGGATGTACTACCCGGATTAATAACAAGGATTCGATTTAAGGACAATGTTGCTACCTCCACCTATAAATTCAAAAGGAAGTGGAAACCTCGTAAGAGGTAACCACAGCTTTTGTAGAAGTTGTATATGATAGATTAGCGACGGCTAATAATGTCATGGCCGTTGCGTAAGAACGTGCTACGAGTATTTTTCAAGCTTGCAATACGCTCTTCAGCTAGACGATCTGCTGCAACATAAGTTGGTACACCATCACGTTTTGAAATCTCAATTACTTTTGCAATTGTGTCATAAATAGACTCTACACGTTTTAATGCACGTTCTCTATTGTATCCATATAATTCATCTGCTACGTTAATTACACCGCCTGCATTAATTACATAGTCTGGTGCGTATACAATTCCCATTTCATGGATTGCGTCACCGTGACGATCTTCTTTTAATTGGTTATTTGCAGAACCTGCAATTACTTTTGCTTTAAGTTGTGGAATTGTTTCGTCATTTACTGTTGCACCTAATGCGCATGGTGCATAAATGTCACATTCTACACCGTAAATTTCATTTGGTTCAACTGCTGTTGCACCAAATTCTTCTACTGCACGTTGTACCGCTTCTTTATTAATATCTGTAACGATTAGTTGTGCACCTTCAGCGTGTAAATGTTTGCATAGGTGATATGCTACGTTACCAACACCTTGAACAGCAATTACTTTACCTTCTAGGCTGTCTGTACCAAACGCCTCTTTCGCTGCTGCTTTCATACCGCGGTAAACACCATAAGCAGTTACTGGAGATGGGTTACCAGAAGAACCGAATGAAGGTGAAATACCTGTCACAAAATCAGTTTCTTCGTGGATAATATCCATATCATCAACAGTTGTACCAACATCTTCTGCAGTAATATAACGCCCGTTTAAACCTTGGATGTAACGTCCTAATGCACGGAACATTGCTTCACTTTTATCTTTACGTGGATCGCCGATGATAACTGTTTTTGCACCACCTAGGTTTAAACCAGCTGCTGCGTTTTTATATGTCATCCCTTTTGCAAGACGCAATGCATCTTCAATCGCCGCTTCTTCAGAATCATATGTCCACATTCTTGTTCCACCAAGGGCCGGTCCAAGTGTTGTATCATGAATTGCAATGATTGCTTTTAATCCAGATTCTTTATCTTGACAAAATACTACTTGCTCATAATCATATTTTTCTAAGTATTCGAAGATTTCTAATGTCATTGTCATTTCCCCCTAATTGTTTTACCCTTTTGGTTTATTTAGAAGCAGTCGCAACTGCTAAAGCTAATGAATATACTTTTGTTTCTGCTGAATCTGCACGAGATGTTAAAACAATCGGTGCTTTTGCGCCAGCAATCATCGCTCCTACATTTGCATTTGCAAAATAGACAAGCGATTTATATAGCACGTTTCCAGCTTCAATCGTTGGGACGAGTAAAATGTCTGCCTTACCTGCTACATCACTTACTATGCCTTTGTGCTCTGCTGCAATTTGTGATACAGCATTATCTAAAGCAAGCGGTCCATCAACGATACAATCTTTAATTTGTCCACGACGATTCATTTGGGTTAACATCGCTGCATCGATTGTCGCCTGCATCGCTGGATTAATAACTTCCACCGCTGCAATCGGAGCCACTTTTGGCAATTCGATTCCTATTGCCCGGGCAACTTCAACAGTATTTTGTATAATAGCAGCTTTTTGCCCTACATCAGGTGCAATGTTCATCGCTGCATCTGTAACAAAGATAAAGCGATCGTAATTTGGAACTTCAAACGCTGCAACATGTGATAACACACTACCCTTGCGAAGTCCCCACTCTTTATTTAATACTGCTTTTAAAATACTTGCTGTTGGGATGTTCCCCTTCATAAGTACGTCTGCTTCACCATTTCTTACAGCTTTAACAGAAAGTTCCGAGGCCTCAGCACTTGATGATGTCGCAATCACTTGAACGTGTTCTGAAACTTGTAAGTCATGCTCTTGTAGCATACCCATAATTTTTTCTTGATTTCCATATAGACGAAATTGAGCTAACTGTAATTGAATTGCCTTAGCTACTGCTTCAATTACTTCATGATCTTCAGCCACTGCTACAGCCACAGTTTTTTTAGGCTGCCCTGCTGCTTGATCAATTAAGTGTTTTAACTTCATATCTTGTAATCAACCCTTTCCGTCGTCCCTCGTCTATTTAATAAGCAAATATCGTGCCAACTTTTCAAATTGGTCATACCAATTATGAAAACGCATACAAAATACAGTGAAATCAGTACTTTGGAAAATTACATAATATTCTGTCTTAAATCGTTGTTTTTTGCGTACCATGCAATAAATTGCATGGTACGCAATTTATTGCATGCTATTTTTTGCATGGTCATACTTTTCTAACTTGTAATATAAATTTCGAACTGAGATTCCTAACACTTTCGCTGTCTTTGTTTTATTCCCACCAAACTTCTCTAAATATTCATGTATGATGTTCCCTTCAAACTCCGTAACCAAATGTTCAAGGGGCTTTTCTTCTAATTCCGGCAATAAATTATTTCCTTTTAATTCCACTTGGTCTTCCTTATGCAAAGAAGGCAAATGATGTACATCAATATACATCTCATTATAGTTCATAAAAATAATCGCCCGTCCCAAAATATTCTCAAGCTCCCTGACATTCCCCGGCCAATCATACGATCGCAAATATTCAATAGCCGATTCTGTTAACCCTTCTACATTCCGGCCATAATCTTGATTAATTTTTTGAATCAATCGTTCTGATATAGCTGGAATATCTGCCTTTCGCTGACGAAGAGACGGAATTTGAATTGGAATTTTATTTAGGCGATAATATAAATCTTCTCTGAATTCACCTTCCAAAATTGCTTTTTCTAAATTTACATGCGTCGCTGCAATCACCCGAACATTAATAGGAATTGGTTTTGTTCCTCCAACTTTTACAATTTCTTTTTCCTGCAAAACGCGCAATAATTTCGCTTGCGTATTCGCAGACAGTTCCCCAATCTCATCTAAAAAAACACTCCCATTATTTGCTTCTTCAAAGAAACCTCTTTTACCACCTCTTTTCGCACCAGAAAAAGCTCCTTCTTCGTAACCAAACAATTCACTTTCCAATAAAGTTTCCGAGATAGCAGCACAGTTTACACGAACAAACTTATTGTATTTCCGATTACTCCCGTTATGAATAGCGTGCGCAAATAACTCTTTACCAGTCCCTGACTCCCCGCGAAGTAATACGGTTGCTGGTGTGTTTGCTCCCAGCTTTGCTTGCTCTATTGCAGCCATCGTTTCATCAGACGTTCCTACAATATCCTCAAAAGAATATTTCGCTTCTAGCGTCCGAATAATTTGTCTTGCCCGGTTTAATTCATGCGTTAATTTTTGAATTTCGGATACGTCACGAATAACACCAACGCTACCTTTCAATATACCATCAACAATAACCGGTGCGACATTTACAATGACATCTCGTTTTTTCTGACCAATTTTCATATGAATCCCTCGTACCGCCCTACGCGTCCGAAGTACTTTCATATGCATACTTTCCCCCTCTACAATATCAGTCGTTGCAGGTTTTCCAATTATGTCATCCTCTGTAAGGCCTGTTAACTTTGTATAAGCAGGGTTGATGACAAGACCTCTTCCTTTCTCATCTACAACAGAAATCGCTTCCTCAGATGAATAAATAATCGCTTCCAATAAGGTTTGAATTTCTTTTAAATCTGTAACTTCTTCCGCTAAATCTACAACTTCCGTAATATCTTTAAAAATTGCAAATGCCCCTTGCACCTCTCCATCTTCTTTTAAAATAGGAATACGCGTTGTAATAATCTTCTTTTCATTTCCTAACGTCAATTCATGATTTACTTCTATTTGTTTCGTTCGTATAATACGAAGTAACTTACTAGTCGGAATTACTTCTAAAATATATTTCCCAGTCGCTTCTTTCGCTTTATAACCCGTTATACGTTCTGCACTTTTGTTAAATAATTTCACATAACCTTCTGAATCAATGACAATCATTCCATCATGAGTAGAATTTAAAATCAAATTTCCTTGCTGCGTTTGGCCTTTCAGTTTTTCAATTAAATTCTCTTTCTCATGTGCCAACTTCGTAACAATCTTCGCAACATCCCCTGGTATAAGGAGTGTATTTTCTTGCTTTTTTGCGAATAAAACCTTATGTAAATGGTAATCACCACTCATATCAAAAATTACATCCACATCCACTGTAAGAAAAGAATCTAAATCTTCTCCAACCGCAATACCTTGTTCTTGCGCAATCTGTAATCCTTTTGCATTCGGATTTATATCGATAACCCCAACGACTTTAAATATATTCGAATTTTGCAGCAAACCAAGAATCGTACTTCCACCTTCGCCCGCTCCAATAATTAATACTTTTTGTTTCACACATCCCACTTCCTCTCGAAGTATCTCTGCAAGATTTTTCACACCTTTATCTTACTCGTTCAGCAATCACTTGACAAATCCCCTTTCTATATAACATCATTTGATATATACAAAATTATCTGAAAAGGAGCATTATCTATGCAGCGTTACCTTGCTCTTCTATTAGCACTCATCCCCATCTCATTAGCAGTGCTAGGTATAAAATTGATGAGAGATACTGTATTTGGTATTCTTTTATCTCCAATCCCTGTATTATGGTTACAATTTTTAATAGGTGTATTCTGCTTTGCAATCGGTTTTTATATCTTTGGAGGCTTTGTTGTACATCGTGATCGTAAACGAAACAAAGTACAAGCTCGTTTCAGAAGATAAAAGAACATAAAAATGAGACCCTTCTAATGAAAGGTCTCATTTTTTCGCTTGTAATAACACTCTCGCTGCTTCTGGATAATCAGTAATAATCGCCGATATGTTCATATCAAAATACTTACGCATAACAGTTTCATCATTAATTGTATAAGGCCGCACTTCAACTCCGCTCTCCATTGTTAATTCAGCTATTGCATCCTGAAGATAACGATAGTTCGGATGAATCGCAGTAGCCCCCATTTTTCGCGCATACGCCCACGGGCTATGTAAACCTTCTCGATACAAAATGGCCGTTTGAATATCCGGAGCCATCATATGACATCTTTTCATACTGTAATGATTAAAAGAAGAAAAAATAACACGATCTTCTAGACCAAACTTTCGTATAAGTGTTATAACTTCTTCTTCTAAACCACAATATGGAATTTTATTATTTTTAAATTCAATATTGAGCAACAAACAATTCGATTTTAGCCATTCTAGCACTTCTTCTAATAAAGGAATTTTGCAAAAACCTACCTTTTCCGAAAACTGGTGACTCGCATCCAATTTTCGCAAATCTTCATATAAGTAATTACGAACGGCACCTTTTCCATTCGTTGTACGATTGACAGTTTCATCATGAATCACAACAACTTTTTTATCCTTCGTAAATTGAACATCTAATTCTATCCCGTCTGCCTGAAACGATTCCGCAGCTTTAAATGAAATCATTGTATTTTCTGGATACGCCCCCGCCGCACCGCGGTGCGCGAATATAAGAGTCATCCTCACTCCCCCAATCTTATGCTATACTATACGAAAAAGGAGGTACTTCTATGAAACCATTACAAATTTCTCCGGATACTGCAATTCGTTTATCAAAAGCTCTAGGTGTTCCACTTGAGCAAATTATGCATATGCCGCAGCACATTTTAGTTCAAAAGTTAGTTGAGCTAGAAAAACAAAATAAAGATGAAGAATAATCCAGTCCTGTTTTGCAGGACTGTTTATTTTCTCTATTCACCATATTTCCACCCATATATATCATAATATCATAAGCAGATTCTTACATAAACTTCAGGAACATATTTATCCCGCTATTCACGGGCAGTAAGACCCCCACCTCAAAATTTATTGACCTTCCTTCTTTATACAGTATTTTATAAGAAAATTATACTGTGTTGAGTTATTTTACTGTGCCAAATATTTGAATTTACTAAACAGGTGGAATGAATATGGTCAGTTATCTAATTGAACATAAAATTGTTACACAAATATCGAGAAATATGTAAACTTAATTTCTTTACATCTTATTCTTGCTATTATTATTTATAAGAATATTCAAAAAGTAGAGGGGATTTCATGAACGTTCAAATGAAGGGGAATGAACAGGTTACAAAGTTGCTAAATGACTGGTATCAATCTATGTTGTCACAACAAAATATACAGGCAACAAAGTTAAAACAAGAAATAGAAGATAGACTTTCCAATATCAAGGAAGATGAACATTTATCATTATATTATTCGTTACTAGATTTTAGATATAAAGTATTAACAGATGGACTTAACATCACAAAAGATAGCTTCGATAAAATTAATTCCTTCAAAATACCTAATAACAGCTTTCTTTCTTATTATTACCACTTCTTCAAAGCAGTTCACAGCACAATTCTTGCAGACTACAATGAAGCGAGAGAACATTTTGAAAAAGCAGAAAAGCTATTAATGTATGTTGTATCCAACGAATTAGAGGAAGCGGAGTTTAATTATCGTTTGGCTTCGTTCTATTATCAAGTTTACAAACCACTTTTAGTAATTGACCACATACGAATGGCAAAAGATATATTTTCTAAACATGTGGGCTACGAAATCAATGTAGCTTTATGTGATAACATTTTCGGGCTATCTTGTATAGATTTAAGACAATTTGAACAAGCCGAAGAAAGATTTAACACTGCTATAGATAGCCTAAACAAGAAAAATGAAAAAACATTACTACTACGTGTTAGAAATAACATCGGATTAATGTATGCGAATCAAAATCTTTCATCTTTAGCAATTCGTCACTTATCAGAAGTTACGGAAAATATGCCAAACCATTTTAAAGCTTTATATTTACAAGCTGATGAAAATATAAAATTAGGTGAAACGGAAATCGCATCTCAATTAATCGAAAAAGGCTTAAATATCTGTAACGAGTTAGAAAACAAAGAGTATCAATATCGCTTTAAGATTTCAGAAAAATCAAACAATTCATCCGATACTCTAGAATTAGAAACTGCTATATTGGCAAGATTTTCATACTTTAGGAAAGAAGAACTATGGGATTGTATTGAGGAATACACCGAACGACTAGCAAATAAATTTTATGCTGAGGAAAACCATTTAAAATCAAGCAAATATTTCTACATGAGTAATGAAGCGAGAAAAAAATTATTAGCTAAAGGGGCGTTAAAGTAATGAAAAAGATTGGATTAACAATAACAGGATTAGCATTAGCTGGAATTATGACTTTTGGTGTTAGCAACAACCCAGGATTTTCGTCATTGAACAAAGGTGACACACCTGCACCTCAAAGACCTGATTTAGCATTAAATATAGGTGATACACCTGCACCTGCCGATAATGGAGGCGATACACCCGCACCTGCTTATGACCATGGACAACCTTGGGGCTTAGCTGATGGAAACACTGGTGCAAGTATTGGAGACCACGGTGGTATTGTAGCACAAGATACTCACGCGGATTTGTAATCAAATTATCAAATAAAGAAAAGGAACGCCAAAACCCTCACACTAGGCGTTCTTTTTTATTGTAAAAATAAAAACCACGAATTAAATCGCGGCTTCTTGAAATACTTCTTGGACATCTATCATAATATCGGAAACATTAACGCCTCTACTCTCGCACATCCCTACCATTGCAGAAATAATTATTTTAAATATTTAATATACGTCCGAATATGAAGAGGTTTTACCTTATCAACATCCATAATCTTTAATTCTCTTTCTAAATATGAAGCAAATAACTTCAACGTTTGGTCATATGACCGAATTATTTTCCTACTTAGATACTTTGCATTACAATGAAGTAAAAAGTTTTCAACATTCATCTGAAAGTTGTTCATACAACAAAAAACCTCCTAGCTATTAGAATAAAAATTTCAATCCAATAAATAGAAGGTTTTTAAATTAACCGCCAATTATCTACGTACTTTATTGCTTACATACGTAATTCATCGGCTATTAAATTTTGTTATGAAATACACTTAACATCTTGATACAACAACACTTACGAAGCCTTATGTTCAAGCCTCAACTTATCTGCAACCATTGCGATGAATTCGGAATTCGTAGGTTTTGCTTTTGACATCGATACAGTATAGCCAAATAAGGACGAGATTGAATCAATATTCCCACGACTCCACGCTACTTCAATCGCATGACGGATTGCGCGTTCCACACGGCTTGCTGTCGTATTATATTTTTTCGCAATATCCGGGTATAAGACTTTCGTAATAGAACCAAGAAGCTCGATATCGTTATATACCATAGAAATTGCCTCTCGCAAATACATATATCCTTTAATATGAGCTGGTACACCAATTTCGTGAATAATGCTTGTAATACTCGCATCTAGATTCTTCGGTTTTCCATCTACTGTTGTTGCAGATCGGAAAGATGGTAGTGGACGTTTAATTGTAGTATTCGTTTTACCGCTTACTTGACGAATATGACCCGTTAAATTTTCCATATCAAATGGCTTTAAAATGAAATAAGAAGCACCTAAATCAACTGCTTTTTTCGTCACATCTTCTTGTCCAAATGCCGTTAACATAATCACATTCGGCTGTCTTAGTCGTTCAATATGACGCATTTTTTCCAGCACCGCTAAACCATCTAAATGTGGCATAATAATATCTAAAACAAGTACATCAGGTTGTTTCTCCTTCAGTAAATTCAAACACTCTTGACCATTATAAGCAATTCCGATTACTTCCATATCATCTTGAGCAGCAACATAACTTTCTAGCATTGATACTAGTTCCTTATTATCATCCACAAGACACACTTTAATTTTCTCCACAGCTTTTCCTCCCTTACCGAATCGATTCTCCCGACATGTGTAAGCTTCTAGGCTACATGAATTGTTCGACAATTGTGTGAAATTTCCCTTTTAAAGTTTCTTAATTTCCGATAAAATCACAAAAAAATATGTTTATCGTTCATTTATTTTCTTTCTTTACACATTCCATCATAGGTTTACAACGAAACGTTCACTCTTTTCTTTTATTTTACAACAAAAAACAGCTCTTGCGGAACTTTTACAAAATTTCAACGAATTTCTCAAGAAAAAAGCAAGCTGATGTTAATCAGCTTGCTTTTTTCTCTTGCTCATAAATATTAATTCCAGCTTCATGTAACATCCATTCAATATGGACACCATACCCTGAAGTTGGGTCATTCACAAATACATGTGTAACAGCACCAATCATTTTTCCATTTTGAACAATCGGACTACCACTCATCCCCTGAACAATACCACCTGTTTTAGCCAACAAACGTTTGTCTGTAACTTTTACAACCATTCCTTTTGTAGCTGGGAACTTTTGTGGTACCGTGCTTACGATTTCAATATCAAATGCCTCTACTTTATCTTGATCGATAACTGTTAATATTTTCGCTGGCCCTTCTTTCACTTGATGAGATAATGCAATCGGCATTGCTTCATCCATTATGCCATTTTTTATACCTGTATTTAATTTACCAAAAATACCAAAAGGACTATTTGTTGTAATATTACCAATCACTTCACGATCCGGTGAAAATCTTGCTAATTTTTCTCCTGGATTTCCATGACTACCGCGTTCGATAGAAGTAACTGTCGAACGAACAATCTGTCCATCTTCTACTTGAATTGGTTTTTTCGTATCATTATCAGAAATAACATGACCAAGCGCTCCATATTTCATCGAATCCGGATGAACAAAAGTCATCGTTCCAATACCAGCAGCTGAATCACGAATATATAAGCCAATCCGATAAGACGATTCACCATTATCTTTTTCTGGTGTTAGTTTCGTATGAATATACTTACCATCTCGTAATAAGACGAGGTTAAGCGGTTCACCTGTTTTTCCGCTATCATGAATAAAAGGTGCCACATCGCTCATTCTTTCAATTATTTTTCCATTAATTTCGGTAATCATATCCCCAACTTGTACACCAGCCACTTCTCCAGGCGATACTTTCCCTCTCTCTGTTTGAATTAAATGATGTCCAACAACAAGTACACCTTTTGTATTCAATTTCACTCCAATTGATTGCCCGCCTGGAATCACTTTAAAATCTTTTAATACTTTCACATTTACCTTTTTTACTGGAAATCCAGCAAGTTGAAAAACCATATCCGCTTCACCATTTTGATGCGAATTTACTACAAGTCCAGATTTCTGTTCTTTATTTGAACTCACTGTAAAAACATGATGATTTGTCGATGAAGCCTGGAAAACTGGAAATGATGCTATTTCGGATTGTTGACCCTCAAAAATAACGAGTTGCTTCGGGGATGAAATAAACGTACGAAGCGGTTTAAAACATCCAATAAAAATTAATGAAACAAGGAGGCAAAGACCTATTATTTTTCGGAATTGCTCTAATTTCAATTCATTCACTCTCCTCGCTCCTACCCCACATTCAGCCTAACGACTTCATCTTTTAATTTCTCCTTGCAACGCTTTGTTTATAACCGGAAGAATCAAGAAATCGTCATTTGAGCAAAAAAGCTATCCATTATTGGATAGCCTCTGCTGTCTGTTTAAAACGATGTGCTTGCGTAAGTAACTCTTTCGCATGTTCCGTCGTTAAATCGGTAATTTCCACGCCAGAAATCATTCGAGCAATCTCCGTTACCTTATCCTCTGTACTTAATACAGTAACTGATGTAATCGTCCGATCATTCGCAACTTGTTTACGGATAAATAAATGTGAATCCGCCATTGATGCTACTTGAGGTAAGTGCGTAATACAAAGTACTTGTGAGTTTACAGATACACGATAAATTTTTTCCGCAATCGCTTGTGCCACTCGGCCACTCACTCCCGTATCTACTTCATCAAAAATGACCGATGCAACACCTTGATGCTTAGAAAAGATACTTTTCAGAGCTAAAATAATACGAGATAACTCTCCACCAGAAGCTACTTTTGAAAGTTGTTTTAATGGTTCACCTGGATTTGTTGAAATATAAAATTCCACATGATCGTATCCATCTGCCGTAAGTTTCACTGGTGTCCCTTCTAGAAATGGATCATCATGGCTTCCTTCTCTTTTCTTAATCCTCACTTCAAATTTCGTTTTTTCCATATACAATTCTTTTAATTCTTGGTGGATTGCGTTCGTAAGACGATCTGCAAGTTGATGACGCATATTGCTCAATATTGTTGCTTCCTTCAAAATTACACTTTCTAATTCTTTTAATTTCTTTTTCGTCGTTTCAATATGTACATCTTTATTTTCGATTGTAAAAATTTCTTGCTCTATTTTATCAGCATACGCTAAAATCTCTTCTACAGTATTTCCATACTTTCTCTTTAGCATACGAATTTCATTTAAACGCGTTTCAATTTCATCTAAACGATTCGGGTCATATTCCATTATATCTAATCTTTCACGGAGCTGATAGGCAACCTCTTCTAATAAGTAGTAGCTATTTGCAATCGAATCATGGTTCTCTTGATACGCCTCATCTAGGTGTGTAATACTCTCCATTTGTCCCATCGCATTTCGCACATGATCAAGTCCACTACCATCTTCGCTTAACGAACGGTATGCATCACCAAGCGCTTTATAAATCTTTTCGAAATTAGAGATTTTTAATCTCTCTTCCGTCAATTCATTTTCTTCATCGACTTTCAAATCCGCTTTACGAATTTCTTCGTGCTGGAATTGAATTAAATCTAAGCGATGTGCCATCTGCTGTTCATTCTCTGTTAAGGATTTCAGTTGTTTTTTTAACTGCTCATACTCACCGTATACGCCCTGATATATTTCTAATTGGTTCACGATACGATCCCCATCAAAATGATCGAGCATAAACAAATGGCGTTCCTCATTCATCAAATCTTGCGTTTCATGTTGTCCATGAATATCAACAAGTGTTTTCCCAATTTCTTTTAATATACTCAATGTAACAAGTTTACCATTTACACGACATACACTTTTTCCATTCGCAGCGATGTCACGTTTTAAAATGATCATCCCATCTTCAATTTCAATGTCCAGCTCTTCAGCTTTCGTAATACATGGATGTTTATCATCCTCTATATAAAATAAACCTTCAATTTCAGCTTTTTCTGTTCCATATCTAACAAATTCTGCTGAACCGCGGCCACCAACAAGTAAGCTGATTGCATCAATAATAATTGATTTTCCGGCACCTGTTTCACCACTTAAAACTGTTAAACCTTTTTGAAAAGAAATATTTAATGACTCAATAATAGCAAAGTTTCTAATCGATAATTCCGATAACAATGCCCCATTCACCTCGTTATAAACTAATCCCCTAAAAAGGGCTTTCGCTAAGCGCTTTTCACTCTGCGTTTATCATATATATTGTATGTATAAATTACTCTTCTAGCCCGCTCCATTGTACCAAACATTCGTTTTACGGGTCAATCCATCGATTTCCTAACTTCATTCTAGAAAAACACCATATTTCACTTCACATTCATCTATTTTTCCTAGAATAAAAAATATCTTGTTTACTTTCTGCTTTTAGCAAAAGAGTAAACAAGATTCTTTTGTTACAACATATTTAAGAAACGATCTGATACAACACCTGTATCCTCAGGCGTACGGCAAATAATTAAGCAAGTATCATCACCACAAATGGTTCCAATAATCTCATCCCATTCTAAATGATCAATAAGTGCTCCAAGCGCGTGCGCGTTACCAGGTAATGTTTTTAACACAAGCATATGTCCTGCTGTGTCTAACTTTACAAACGAATCGACTAGATTACGTTTTAATTTTTGCAACGGGTTAAATCGTTGATCTGCTGGTAAGCTATATTTATAGCGACCATCATGCAATGGCACTTTTACTAAGTGCAACTCTTTAATGTCACGCGATACAGTTGCTTGCGTTACATTAAAGCCTTCATTACGTAAAATATCAACTAGTTCATCTTGCGTTTCAATTTCTTTATTCGCGATAATTTCTCTGATTTTAATATGGCGCTGACCCTTATTCATACATTTGCACCTCACACTATCTCTTACCATAGTTTAAACATTGGTATACTTCACTTATTTATGTTAACTTATAATCGTTTACTTGTACATAATTGTTTTTACAATCATTATACAATTCCAACAAAAAGAGGAACAACAACCGTTATTCCTCTTTCCCTTTTTGTTTTAAGACCTCATGAGCTTCTGTTACAACTTGCTCTACAGAAACCAGAGAATGCTTTTCGCCAATCTCACGTTCACCATGCCACTTTAAATGAACTAAAAACTCAATATTTCCGTCCCCACCTGTAATTGGAGAAAATGTTAAGTTTTCAACATCATACCCTTCTTTTATTGCGAAATCAACAATCATTTCTACGACAGCTTCATGAACTTTACGATCACGAACGATGCCCTTCTTCCCGACCTGCTCTCTTCCAGCTTCAAATTGTGGTTTAATTAAAGCCGCAACATCACCATTTGGAGTCAATATCGTTTTTAAGACTGGAAGAATTAATTTTAACGATATAAACGAAACATCAATGCTAGCAAACTGCGGCAAGCCACGCTCTAAATCAGTCGGTGTTACATAACGAAAATTCGTCCGTTCCATAACAACAACGCGCTCATCTTGACGAAGCTTCCAAGCAAGTTGATTGTACCCTACATCTAAAGCGTAAGATAACTTCGCACCATTTTGCAGCGCACAATCTGTAAAGCCACCAGTTGATGAACCAATATCTAACATAATTTTATCTTGTAAATCAAGATGAAAAGTCTCTAATGCCTTCTCTAACTTATAACCGCCACGGCTCACATATGGCATAACTTGTCCTTTTACCGTAATCGGTGTATCTTGTGGAATTTTTTCCCCTGGTTTATCGAGTCTCATTTCATTTGCATATACAAGACCCGCCATAACAGCGCGTTTTGCCTTTTCACGCGTTTCTATAAGTCCTCGTTCTACTAATAGTACATCTACTCTTTCTTTTTTTACACTCATTTGTTACGCCCTTTTTTGTTTTGATGGAATCATTGTATGAATGCGGTCCACAACAGCATCTGTCGTTAAACCAATTTCTTCTAACAACTTTGTAACACTACCGTGTTCAATGAAATGATCTGGAATTCCCATTCGTTCGATTAAAGCACTATGATACCCATGCTCAGTAGCAAATTCTACTACACCTGTACCAAATCCACCGATTAAACAAGCTTCTTCAATTGTTAAAATCGGCATATTCTTACCTAGGAGTTCATGTAAATATGATTCATCCATCGGCTTAATAAAACGAGCATTCACGACTTTCACTGAAACTCCAGCTTTTTCGAGACGCTCCGCCGCTTCCAGCGCCATCGGAATCGTTGTACCAAATGTCAAGATTGCTGCTTGCGTACCTTCTTTTAAGGTTTCCCATGTACCAATTGGAATAGCTTTGAGTTCTTCATCCATTTTAACTCCAAGTCCATTTCCGCGCGCATAACGCAGAGCAATTGGACCATCTTCATATTGCATTGCCGTATATACTAAATGCTGCCCTTCATTTTCATCTTTCGGCATCATGAGCACCATATTTGGCAAGTGGCGTAAAAACGCGATATCAAATACACCTTGATGCGTTTCACCATCTGCTCCAACCAATCCAGCACGGTCAATTCCAATGAAGACATTTAAATTTTGACGGCATATATCATGAACAACTTGGTCATATGCACGTTGTAAGAATGTTGAATAAATCGCTAAGAACGGCTTCATTCCCTGCGTTGCCATCCCAGCTGCCATCGTTGTGGCATGTTGCTCAGCAATTCCCACATCAATCATACGATCTGGAAATTCTTGATGAAACTTTTCAAGCTTAGAACCAACTGGCATTGCTGGTGTAATCGCAACGATACGCTCATCAGTTCTTGCAAGCTTACGAACTGTCTCACTTACAACCGCACTCCACGCCGGTGCAACTTCTTTTGGCTTTACAAAATCACCAGATTCGATTTTATATGGTCCTGTTCCATGCCAAGTTCCAATCACATCGCTCTCTGCTGGTTTATAGCCTTTTCCTTTTTTCGTAATCACATGAACAAGTACCGGGCCTTTTGTTTTCTTTGCATATTGAAGCGTTTCAAATAAGTTTTCATAACTATGCCCATCAACAGGACCTAAATATGTAAACCCTAACTCTTCAAAGAAGACACCTGATACAAGTAAATATTTTAAACTATCTTTTACTTTTTCTGCGGTTGCTGCAACTTTCCCACCAACTGCTGGAATTTTCTTGAGTAAATACTCTAGTTCATCCTTCACCCATTGATATTTTCCAGCCGTACGCAGGCGACCAAGAACGTTATGAAGAGCTCCAACATTCGGAGCAATTGACATTTCATTATCATTTAAGATAACAATCATATCTGTTTTTTCATGCCCGATATGGTTTAATGCTTCTAAAGCCATTCCACCAGTCAAAGCACCATCCCCAATAATTGGTATAATACACTCTTTCGTTTTCTTTAAATCACGTGCTAAAGCCATTCCCATTGCAGCAGATAATGAAGTCGAACTATGACCTGTTTCCCATACATCATGCTCACTCTCGCAACGTTTTGGGAAACCACATAGACCTTTATATTGTCTTAATGTGCCAAACTCTTTTGCACGCCCTGTTAAAATCTTATGCACATAGGATTGATGTCCTACATCCCATAAAAATTTATCTTTTGGACTGTCAAATAATTTATGCAGAGCAATTGTGAGTTCTACTACACCTAAGTTAGGAGCAATATGTCCACCTGTTTGAGAGAGCTCTTCAATTAAAAACTTCCGAATATCCTCACTCAATGCCTCTAGTTCGCTGATAGACATATCTTTCAAAAAACTAGGGTTTTGAATTTGCGTTAGATCCACATGGATCACTCACTTTCGTTTCATAATCTGTCAATATGGCAAATATTACAAAAAAATATTTGCACAACACAAGAAATTCTTCAATATCATTCCTATTTTCTATCCTGCTTGAACAGACAATTCGTCATCTTTCTCTACATTCTTAGAAAACGAAGTATCCCTTTCAAGTAAGAAGCCTACATGAATCATAGCTCCTCTATCCGATGAAAAAAGAGCCGCTAACACAAAGTGATAACGGCAACGTAATCTAGATATATTTTTGCCAATAACAAGAAAAGAAAAACCTTTTTCTACATTTATACCACAAAATAATAAATGACTCAACAAATGAAAACGTTCTTACATTAGTTATTACGCTTTGCGATCAAATCACAAATAGATAATAAATACTCATCTTGTAATTGTAAAGATGCTATCGCATCTTTCGCTTTAACAATTGTTTCTTCTAAGATACATTTTGCCTCATCTATAGTAAATAACGTCGTATATGTACTTTTTTCATTGGAAGCATCACTACCAATCGGTTTTCCAATTTCTTCTTCCGTACCTTCTACATCTAAAATATCATCTCGAATCTGGAAAGCCAGACCAATATATTTTGCAAATGCAAGTAGTTTCTTCTCTTGTTCTGGTGTTGCTCCTGCAAGTACCGCTCCTGCAAGCACGGCATATTCTAATAACCGCCCTGTTTTATGCTTATGAATATATTCTAATTCACTAAGCTCAAGCCGCTTTCCTTCCGCTTCCATATCCGCTACCTGTCCAGCAACCATTCCTTCTGGTCCAGCTGCTTTTGCAAGTTCAAGCGCAAGTCTTAGCTTTGTTTCTGTAGAAATGTCTTGATGATGATACGCTGTCACTACTTGGAAAGCATGTGTTAACAAGCCATCTCCCGCTAAAACGGCCATCGCTTCACCAAACACTTTATGGTTTGTTGGTTTTCCCCGTCTTAAATCATCGTCATCCATACATGGTAAATCATCATGAATTAACGAATAGGTATGAATCATTTCAAGAGCACAAGCTGCTCCTATACCCAGTTCTCTTTCCTTTTCAAACGCTTGCAACGTTGCAAATAAAAGTAACGGACGGAGACGCTTTCCGCCTGCTTCCAATGAGTATGTCATCGCTTCGCGAAGTACATTTGGACATTGTAATTGATTTGCATAGCGTACAAGCTGCTCCTCGACGAAAGTTTTACTCTCTTTCACAAAAGCATCAAAAGCTACATATGCCACTATGCTTCATCTCCTACAGCAGTAAATGGTTTAAGTTCTCCATCTTCTCCAAGGATAACTGCCATTTGTTCTTGTACATCTTTCAATTTCTCATCACATAGCTTAGACAACTCCATACCTTCTTTAAAATATGAAATCGCCTCTTCTAAAGGAACATCGCCTTGTTCGAGCTTAGAAACAAGATGTTCAAGCTGAGAAATTGCTTCTTCAAAGCTTAATTTATTTTCCATTGTTCAATTCACGCTCCTCTATGCCCGATACGCTACAATCTAACACTCCATCTTGTAATTGTACTGAAACAACATCACCAAGGCCGACATCTTTCACACTTTTTAACACTTGCTTTTTTTCACTATATACGAGCCCATATCCTCTCATCATTACTTTAAGTGGACTTAGTGCCTCTAATTTTTGAGCCGCCCTCATAAACGCAAACTCTTTCGTTTGCAGTAATGTTTGCATTTCACGTTGCAATTGCTTTTGCAACGTTTCTACCCTTGTTTTTGTTTGTACAATCTTTTGAGAGGGATGATGCTTCTCCAAATAAAATGAGAGCTGTTTTAACTGATTTACCTTTTTCTCTACATAGCGTTCTTTCACCAAAATAAGCTGTTCAAGAGTACGATCTAACTGTTCTTCTTTTTGCTCATACACTTGCTTTGGATAACGAAACGCATACGATTTTTGAAGTGTTTGCAGTTGTTCTTGCTTTTTATGTAACATCTCTCGCATTGCCCTTTGCAGGCGAAGGGTTCGTTGTAACACTTTCTCTTGTAATTCAATTATATTTGGTGCTGCAAGTTCTGCTGCTGCCGTTGGAGTTGGTGCACGTAAATCTGCTACAAAATCAGCAATTGTAAAGTCTGTTTCATGTCCAACTGCCGAGATGATTGGAATTTCACTTGCAAAAATCGCACGTGCAACCATTTCTTCATTAAAGGCCCATAGTTCTTCAATGGAACCGCCCCCACGACCGACAATTAAAGCATCTATATCCTTCATCTCATTCGCTGTTTGAATCGCTTGTACAATTGAGGGAGCCGCAGACTCCCCTTGTACAAGTACCGGAAATACAATCACATTCCCAATTGGATAACGACGTTTAATCGTCGTTATAATATCCCGAATCGCAGCTCCTGTTGGAGATGTAATGACACCAATTGTTTTCGCATAGGCAGGGATTGGCTGTTTATAAACTTGAGAAAACAGCCCTTCTTCCTCTAATCGAACCTTTAATTGCTCATAAGCTAAATGAAGATTACCAATTCCATCAGGCTGCATATCATGAACATAAATTTGGTATGAACCACTTGCTTCATAGACAGAGATTTTTCCTTTTACAAGTACTTTCATTCCATCTTCTGGTCTGAATTTTATATTGCGATTATGACCCGCAAACATAACCGCTGCTATTCTTGCATTTTCATCCTTTAATGTAAAATACATATGGCCACGGCTATGACATTTAAAGTTTGAAATTTCTCCTTTTAACCAAACAGACTGCAAATGCGGGTCATACTCTATTTTTGTTTTTATATAGCGTGTTAATGCTGTAACGGTTAAATATTGCTTTTCCATCTTTCTCTCCTCATAGCCGATTCAAATTATTTACAAACAACTCCTGCGCGTTTTGCAGATTCTACTGTATTATGAAGGAGCATTGTAATTGTCATTGGGCCGACACCTTTTGGTACTGGTGTAATGTAACCCGCAATATCAAGTACATTTTCAAAGTCAACATCACCGCACAGCTTACCTGTCTCTAAACGGTTGACACCAACATCAATTACAACTGCACCTTCTTTTATATAGTCAGCTGTTACCATTTTTGGTCTTCCAACAGCTACAATTAAAATATCAGCTAACTTTGATAATTCTTTTATATTTTTCGTTTTGGAATGGCAATATGTTACAGTCGCATTTTCATTTAAAAACAGCTGTCCCACTGGTTTTCCAACGATATTACTTCTTCCGATTACAACAACGTGTTTTCCTGAAATATCAAGATTTGTTTCTTTTACTAATTCTACAATGCCATGTGGTGTACATGGAAGAAATGTATCTTGACCTGTCATCATACGGCCAACGCTGATTGGATGGAACCCATCTACATCCTTTTCAGGTGAAATTCTTTCAATGATAGCTTTCTCTTCAATATGTTTCGGTAAAGGCAATTGTACTAATATACCATTAATACGGTCATCTTCATTTAAGCGATCAATTTCAGCTAACAAACGTTCTTCTGTAATTGTATCTGGAAACTCAATTAACTCTGAATAAATTCCAACTTGTTCACAGCCCTTTTCTTTTCCTTTTACATAAGAACGAGATGCTGGGTCTTCTCCAACTAAAATAACGGCTAATCCTGGTACAATCCCTTGCTCTTTCAACTTCACAACTTCTTCTTTCAATTGTGCTCGTTTTTTCTCCGCAACTTCATTTCCTTTGATGATTACTGCTACCATTTAAGATTCCCCCTTAAAGAAATTACAGTGTGTCTTTTATATTAGATAAAACGCCGTTTATAAAACGACGAGATTCCTCATCCCCAAATGTTTTTGCAATTTCAATTGCTTCGTTAATTGTTACATTGTGTGGAATTTCTTCCATGTACTTCATTTCATACACAGCTAGACGTAAAATACTGCGATCTACAATACTAATACGTTCTAATTTCCACTTCTTTAAATTTTGACGAATTGCTTCATCAATTGCTTCTTTATGTTCTACACAACCAACAACAAGTGATTCTAAAAACTCATTTGTTTCTTCGCCTTCTTCTAGCGTATTTTCCACCGCTACTTTCGGCTCTAATTCTCCAGTAATATCCATTTGGTATAATGCTTGCATGGCTCTTTCTCTAGCCGTCCTACGTTTCATTGTAACTCTCCTTTATACTTCAAGTCTTTCCTTATGTTTTGTTATATTATTATAATTTATAAGCCGTCAATTTACTTACTCTTACAGTTTTCATTGATTTTTCAACCTTATAATACAATGATAATAACACAATTTATCGTTTCATACACGAGTTACAAGGCTGAAAAATAATAAAAAGATTAACTTCAAGTTCCATACCTTATCACAATGTACGTTTTTTGAAAAAACGTATCATTCCCTTTTTATATTTTGTATTTTTTAAAATAGTATAATAATTTAAAGGTTTCGTGCATGAAGAGATGAAACGAGAAAAAAGGTGCCTATTTGACAAGGCACCTTCTCATTCTTATACTGGCTCGATTTCTGTTTTTTGCGTTTCGAATGTTACGCCAACGATGTGAATATTTACTTCTTTCGGCTCAAGACCCGTCATTGTAAAGAGTGCTTGGCGAATATTATCTTGAATTTTTTGTGCAACAACTGGTATTGCTACACCAAAATACATGACAACATAAACGTCAACGATAATATCGTCGTTTACTAATTCAACCTTCACGCCTTTACCGTGATTTTTCTTTCCTAACTTCTCAACAACATCTGTAGCAAAGTTGCCGCGCATTGCCGCTACGCCATCTACTTCAGCAGTTGCGATACCTGCAATTACCTCAATTACTTCTGGTGCAATTTCTACTTTTCCAAGGGTTGTATCTTGACCCATATCTAACATATGTTCAGCCATGAAAAAAACCTCCTTTAAATGTATCACTGCGTCACAAGTTCATGCTCTTCCAAAAATTTAGTATTAAATTCCCCTTTTATAAAATCAGGATGATCTAGCAATTGTAAATGGAACGGGATTGTCGTATGTACGCCTTCAATGACAAATTCACTAAGTGCTCGCTTCATTTTTGCAATTGCTTCTTCACGTGTTTTTCCGTGAACAATTAATTTCGCAATCATCGAATCATAAAAAGGTGGAATTGAATAACCAGGATAAACAGCTGAATCGACGCGAATACCAAATCCTCCTGGTGGTAAGTACATTTCCACTTTCCCTGGAGATGGCATAAAGTTTTTGGCAGGGTTTTCCGCATTAATTCGACATTCGATTGCCCAACCTTTAAATTGTACTTCTTCTTGCTGTAGCGATAGCTTTTCTCCTGAAGCAACACGAATTTGCTCTTTAATTAAGTCCATCCCTGTTACCATCTCTGTAACCGGGTGTTCTACTTGAATTCGCGTGTTCATTTCCATAAAGTAAAAGCTTTTCGTTTTATATTCATAAATAAACTCAACCGTACCAGCACCTGTATAATCAACCGCTACCGCTGCTTTTACTGCCGCTTCACCCATTTTCTCACGAATATTTGCATCAAGAGCAGGAGAAGGACTTTCTTCTAATAGTTTTTGCAAACGGCGCTGAATTGTACAATCACGCTCTCCTAAATGAATCGCATTGCCATGTGCATCTGCCATTATCTGAATCTCAACATGGCGGAAATCTTCAACGTACTTTTCTAAGTATACACCAGGGTTTCCAAAAGCGGTACTAGCTTCTTGCTGTGTAATTTGAATTCCCTTTATAAGCTCCTCTTCATGACGTGCAACACGAATACCTTTTCCGCCGCCACCTGCAGTTGCTTTAATAATAACGGGATATCCAATTTGATTTGCAAGTTCCATTGCTTCTTCTGTGTTTTTTATAATCCCTTGTGAACCTGGTACAATCGGAACCCCTGCTTCTTTCATTGTATCACGCGCAACGTCTTTTGTACCCATTTTTGAAATTGCTTCTGGGCTAGGTCCGATAAAAATCAAGTTACATTCACGACATAGTTCTGCAAAATCAGCATTTTCGGCTAAAAATCCATAACCAGGGTGAATTGCATCACAACCTGTTAATTTTGCAACGCTTATAATATTCGTCAAATTTAAATAGCTTTCTTTCGACATTGTTGGCCCAACGCAATACGCTTCATCTGCGATTTGCACATGAAGTGATTCTTTATCCGCTTCTGAATAAATAGCTACTGTTTCAATATTCATCTCTTTGCAAGCACGAATAATTCGCACAGCAATTTCCCCACGATTGGCTATCAATACTTTTTTTATCATCACAAAGACTCCCTTATTACGCTTTTACAAGAAATAGCGGTTGTCCATACTCAACAAGTTGTCCGTTGTTCACAAGAATTTCAACAATCTCTCCATTTACTTCTGCTTCAATTTCATTAAAGAGCTTCATCGCTTCAACGATGCAAACGACTGTACCTTCTGAAACGCGATCCCCGACACTTACATATGCAGGCGTATCTGGTGAAGAAGATGCATAGAATGTTCCAACCATCGGTGATGTGATTGTATGTAAATTCTCATCTTGAACAGCTTTCTTCTCTTCCTGCTTCGGTACTTCTACCTGCGCCGCTGCTACGGCTGTTTCCATTTCTACCGCTTGCGTTTGTAATGCTTGTTTCACTACTGGCGTTGTCTGTACAGACACAACTTCATTCCCACGCTTTTTCATTTTAATTGTCGTGCCATCTTTTTTGTATTCAAATTCATCAATGTTAGAGCTATCAATTAACTTAATTAATTCACGAACTTCTTGAATTTTAAACATATAAAATCCACTCCCATACACTTGTTTGTCCCGTTCTTACAGATACTGAACATATAAAAGCAAACTATGTTGTCTGTAAAGATACGATTCATTCTCCTAGAGAAATCATTCCTATAACATTTACTAATAGAAACTTTTGCTACTCTCATCTTACGATAAATATTTTCAACATTCCAATTTATATTTCTTTACGATAAATCGAAACTCCTGTAAAAAATATTATTTCACTAAATAATTTATTACCTAGTAATAATACCAAGTTTCACTCAAAATTGGCAAGACCACTTCATAAAAAACATGTTTTTTCTCTTTTTTCATTTAAAATTTAGAGCTCTTGATTTATTATTCTCATCTTATTTTAACTATGTACAACAACATATTTTACAAAATATTATTTTTTTATTTACAAGCCGTTCATCCTTCCTTCACATACGAATAGTATGTTCAAAGTAAAGTAAAATATCTTAATAGTGAGGTGCAGAAACATGATATGGCTCATCTTGTTCTTACCAGCTGTATTAATCTGGCTCATCGTTGTCTTCACTCATATAAAATACGGAAAAAGCAACCACCATTACCACGAACCTTTAATTTTTTACTCTCAGCGCATTTCTCCTTTCCGAGGAGAAAACATTGAAATAGCACAAAAAGATGAAATAGAAAAAAGCTATCGAAAACGATAGCTTTTTTCTATCCGGCTGTTCGCGAGTAGTAATCCTCCAGCTTATCATAGCTCGTAATACATATTTAAAATTTATTTTACTGGATCAAACTTGACGCCTACATCCTTGGATCCTGCCTCAGCACGAACAAGTTGGATAATTTTATTTGCTTCTTTTTGAGAATGCTTCGTAGCTTTTACTGTTACTTTAATATCAGTTCCATCAGCTCTTACAAGCGCATCTTTATAGCCACCTTGTGATTTAATAACTGTTTCAAGCAACCCTTCCTTTGTTTCCATCTGATCGATTGCATTTAATTCATCTTTCGCTTTACTTATTTCTTCAGCGGAAGATTTCGTTGATTTCATAACATCTTGTAATTTTTCTTTCTCTGCACTGCGTTGATCTTCCATTTTCAAACGAAGTGCTGTAAAGTTTTCATCACTTGATTGAACTGTTACATTGCCTTCTTTTTTGCTTGTCTCTTTTTTACTATCATCTTTTTTCTCTGTTTCTTTGCCCGATGTTTCTTTCGTTGTTTCTTTTGGAGTAGCTTCTTTATTAGATGTTTCTTTTGTCGTTTCTTTTGTCACTTCTTTTTCAACACCTTGCTTTTCTTGTCCAACCTTTTCACTCGCTGTTGGTGTTGCAGTATTCATTTTGTCAGGCGTTGTTACATAATAGACAGATAACACAACAACTAAACTTAGCATTGTTAGTAACCAAACTGTTTGTTTTTTCAACACTTTATTTCCTCCCTAACCCTTTTTTGGTAGTACTGCTACGCGGTGTGATGGTACATCAAGCATACGTGTCACCGCTTCCTTTACCATTGCTTTTATTTGTATATTATCCACCCCTTTTGCTACGACAAGGACACCTCTCACTTTTGGTTTCTCTGTTCGCAATACAATCGGAGTTTCTTTATCACCTTCGCGTATAATCACCGTTTTTTCATCAGTTGATTCATCTTCAACTTGTCTTTTTCCTCCAGTTTTATCTGTTTCACCTGTTGTTTGCGATCGTTTCACAATATTTTTTTCAAGTATTTTTTCTTCTGATGAGTCCAAATTCACTTCAATAGACACATCTTTAACCCCTGTTATATCTTCTAATGCTGCTTTCAATTCTTGTTCATATGCTTTTTCGTATTTTTCTATAGCTGACATGTTCTCGCTCTTTTTTTGTCCAAAAGTCGGCACATCTTTTTCTGAATCTTGACTTGTCTTTTCTTTAAACACAGGCACTTCTTCTTTTTTCGGTTGAAAGAAATTACTAAAAAACATAAGCAACATTCCAAGTATGAGTAGGACAAGCAAAAACTTAGGTGTTACTTTTTTTCCTTTCTCCCTATCATCTTTTTCGTCCCCTTTCAATAAGTTGCGAAAAAATGAGAATTTCGAGTTTTTATCTTTATTGTCCATTTACTCTACCTGTCCCCCCTTCCATTTGAACTTGGATTTGTTTATCCTCTAGCTGCCACCTGCTTGAAAAGAACTGTTTCATTTCTACATTTGTTTCTTCCGAAGTTTTCCGAGGCGCTCTCGTATTAATTTCAACTGGCTTTACTGTTTCAATTGCATCGTTTTTCTTCACTTCAGCTTCTTTTAGCGTCACAATAACAGATTGAATATCTTTTGCCGCTTTTACTTCTTCCTTAGTTTCTGCTGCAATTATTTTTATTTCAGACACTGTCACGCCATACTTTTTCTCAAATTCTTTTCCAACTTCTTTTTTCATTTTGACAGCCATCTCTTCTAAACTATATGCACGTGTTAGGGCTTGTATTTCTTTTTTCTTTGTATCAATTGAATTTTTTATCGATCCGTCCGCTACGTATTTTTCTTGATTAAAATTCGCAATCACTTCATTTACATCCATTTGTAATAACTTAAATAGCGGCGTTAAGATTAAAACGACTAACAATAAGCTCACAACAAATTTGACATACTTTTGTAAATTTGAATTAGGAAGGATAAGATGCAGCATCGTCGCTAAGAGCAAAAAGACGATAATATTTCTAATCCACTCTGTAACAAATTGCATACTCGTCACCTCCTATCGCATCATGAGGGTAATGTTCCCCGCGGCAATAATAATGGTAATGCTTAAAAAAAACATAAAGGATACGATAGCTAAGCAGGCAAATACATAAATGATACTTCTTCCTATAATATCTAAACATTTAATAATAGCTCCTCCGCCAACTGGCTGTAGTACTGCCGCTGCGAATTTATAAATAAACGCGATACAAAAGATTTGAATCGCTGGAAAAGCAACGATTAAACATAAGATAACAAGCCCGATAATCCCGACCGTATTCTTTAATAACCCAGAGGCGCTAATAACAGTATCCGCCGCTTCTGTAAACATCCGCCCTACCACAGGAATAAAATTTCCCGTTACAAACTTCGCTGTTTTAACAGCTATACCATCAGCAACTGCTGTTGCTGTCCCTTGCACAGATAATACGCCTAGAAAAACTGTTAGAAAGATACCAATAATCCCAACACTTACATTTTGCAGGAGCTTGGACAATTTCGTAACTTTATATTGATCACTCATTGTACTTACAATGCTTAAGATGGTCGCAAGTAATAAGAGCGGAAGAACAATATAGTTCATAAGCAGCCCACTTGTATTCATTAAAAAAATGATAATCGGATGGAAGAAGGATACTGATACAACCCCGCCTCCGGTCGCTATGAGTGCTAGGAGAATAGGAAGCAAAGCTAATATAAAATCTACCATCGTTTGAATCGTTTCTCGTGCATACGTCATGACCACATAAAAACTATTTAAAGCAAAAATAATTAACACCATATATACAACGGCATCTGCAATTTTACTTATGCTACTCTTCGAAAAGGCAGATTGTAGTGATTGTAATAATGCACTGAAAATTGTGAGCATAATGAGCGTTCCAAGTAGCTTTCCATTTGCAACAAGCTCATGAAATAAATATTTTAATAGCCCTATCATCCATTCTTTTATAGAAAATTCCTTTTCGCCCTTTACAAATTCCATAAAACTTCCCTTTTGACTCTCTGGTAAATAACCTCCGTATTTTGTGACAAGCCCGTCCCAAAACTGCTTCACATCTTCGATTCCGAGTTTATCCAATTGTTGATCTACGACGTTTTTTTCTACAGGAGAAGCTTGTACGACAATTGGTAAAGAAAAGAAAAGGAAGCAAGCAAACAGCAGCTTAGCTCCAAACCTTTGCAACATTCACTCCCCCTTATCCCGTAGGTAAAAAACCAAGAATTGTTTCAATTACAACCGTTAAAATAGGAATAGCCATAACAAGAATTAAAATTTTCCCTGCTAATTCAATTTTTGAAGCAATTGCACCTTGACCAGCATCTTTTGTAATTTGTGCCCCAAACTCAGCAATGTAAGCAATTCCAATAATTTTCAGCAGTGTCTCTACATAGACATTGCTTACTTTCGCCTCACTGGCAACTCGCTCAATCATTCTTAAAATAGAATGAATTTGATCGATTAGCAGCAGAAACATGACACTCGCGATGAACACAATAAACAAAGAAGTGATACTAGATTTATGTTGATTTAGCACAGCTGCTAAAAATGTCGCGACGAGGCCCAATCCGACAATTTGTAAAATCTCGATTCGAACCGCCTCCTTTACTGGAAGAGAAAGACACTTTTAATCTTGTCAAACAAAGTATTAATCAAAAATGCAACATGAAATAAAATAACAACAAAACCGACAAGAATAACCCAGTTTGCAATATCCTCCCGCTTTAACTCTTTTAGTACTGTATGAATGAAAGCTAAAACAATGCCGATTCCGGCGATTTGAAATATTAATCCAACATCGATGGACATCGCCTTTCTCCCCCCCTATAGCAGTAAAATTACGATAAGTAGTCCTGCTAGTACACCCAAACTCTTTATCATCTTTTCATATTGAAGTTGAAGTGCTTTCGCTTCACCCTCTTCTCTTTCTAGGTGCGTAATACATAAGCGAATATGCTTTTGCTGCGATTCACGGTCATGCTGCCCTAACGTTTCACCAAATTGCTGCAAAATCTCATATTCAGTTTGTTTAAATGCAGTGAGTTTCCAATTTTCTTGTAAACTTTCAAGCCAAGCCTCTCTAACTGTTTGTTCGCCGCTTTCTAGTCGCTTTGAAAAACTTTGAAATATCCAGTTTAAAGGCTTTGGCATTTGTTTTACTAAGCGCTCTGCTGCTTCTGATAAAGGCGTATGCCCATACATGATTTCAGCTTCTAACGATTGCAGCGCTGCTTTTAAAAGCCTAAGTTGACGCGGGCGTTCACTATATCTTTTGGCATACGAAAAACCAAAGAGAGTGCTCACCGCTACAATTAACACCGCACCAAATATTTTCACCATACGCTTTGAACCTTCCCTCGCCTTTGAACAGGCTTTCCATCTCCATCCTTGACTTGAACAACGGTTCCAGGTCCCTTTGCTTTTGATAGTTCAATAAAGCGATCAAACACACCAAGCTCCATCACAGCCTTTAAAGATGGTCGTTTCATTACATCATCAAAAGAAAATCCGTGAGCACTTATAAAAAGCTGAACCCCCGCATGTACCGCCTCCATAATCGCTTCACTATCTTCCACACGCCCAATTTCATCAACAATTAATACGTCCGGACTCATGGAACGAATCATCATCATCATTCCTTCTGCTTTTGGACATGCATCCAACACATCAACACGCTGGCCAAATTCATATTGCGGAATCCCTTTTACACATCCAGCGATTTCTGAACGTTCATCAACAATCCCCACTTTACAAGAAGGAATTTCATGAGAACGAACCCCTTGACTCATACAACGTGCCACATCCCTGAGAAGTGTTGTTTTCCCTGTTTGCGGAGGGCCAATTACCATTGTGTTTAACCAACGTGAGTCATACAAATAAGATAAGAGTGGCTCAGCTATCCCGATTTTTTGACGGGCAATTCGAATATTAAATGATGACACATCTCGAATCATCTTCACTGCACTTTTCTCTGTAATTACTTTTCCAGCTAAGCCAATCCTGTGACCACCGCGCAAAGTAACATACCCACGCTTTAACTCTTCTTCCATCGTATAAATAGAATATTGACTAAGCTTATTTAATAAGTAGATTGCATCCTCTGCTGTAACGACATAGTCATAAAAGAACACTTCTCCACGAGCAATACATTCAAGTTGCCTTCCTATCCGAACCCTAATTTCTTCTAACGCGCTATATTGTTCACAGCCTTCAATAAACTGTTTCATCGCTTTTGGTAAAACCTCTAATACTTCTTTCATCTGCTTCTCCCCACCATACTTGACTTACTATTTCAGCACTGCAATAAAAATACAGCCAATTCCGAGAGTTAGAAAAAAGAGCTTCAAAAAAGAAATTTCATTTGCAACGCTCGCAATGCCGATCGACATCGTTAAAATTAATACAGTCGGTCCAACAAATGCCAACATACCATTTATAAACAATGCTTTTTTTGCATCATTCACATAAAGCATAAGCAAAGCGGCGAATATCTCCGCACTACCTGAAAACAACCGAAGCAATCCCATGACAAGCACGGATGTTTCCATTGCCGCCAGCCATTGTTTCATTCTCCCACCTTCTCTCCTACTAATTACTTTTCAGTTCACTAACAAAACTCTTATTCCAAAAAGAATATATTTGTACAACCATATGCAGAGGTTGTCTATTTCAGAAGTAAAAACATAATTTTTCACATCAATTACCGTAAAAATCTGAATATTCCCATTAGTTTATGTTATATTTAGTGTACGAAAGGGGATTTTCTATGAATCACGTAACATTATTACCACTCGATTTACAATATGCAGACATCATTTTCACATTATCTAGCGATCCACATGTGAAAGACGCCCTAGGGCTAAAAGTAGAAACTATCGAAGATACAAAAGCATTTATTCGTTTTGCAATGGAAGAAGAACGAATAAAACAATCTCTATCAAGAGTGATTGTAAATGAAAACAAGGAGATAATTGGTATCACCTCTCTCAAACATATCGATCACAAAAAAAAGAAATCTCATATCGGTAGTTGGCTCGGCTATCCATATTGGGGCCAAGGATACAATGAAGCTGCTAAAAAGGAAATTTTTAAAATGGCATTTGAAGAATTAGATCTTACATATGTATTCGCGGGCGCAAAAACAACTAATATCCGTTCGCAAAAAGCGCAGGAGAAATTACCTTATATTTCTCTACATGTAGAAAAACAGTTTCCAGATGAACATATAGCACTAGAAAAAGAGACAAAATCCCCTTGTGTGCTACATGTTATATCTCGTGAGAATTTTTTAAATTGGATGGAATTAAAAAACAAGGAGGCATCAAATTGAAAGCAATTAAATTTTTTGTCACAATCACATTAGAATTTGTTGGTATCTACCTTTTTTCAAAAATGGTTGGTTGGTCATTTATGGAGGCCTTCTTTCTAGGGAGTTTAGCGATATTCGGTGTTATTTGGTTGCTTGCGTTAAATATCAATCTTAATGCCAATATGGATCACACTATATACAAAACAGGGATAGTAAAACCATTCCAATTCATTTGGAGTCCTTACATAATGGGAACAATCAGTCTTATAGCTATCAGTCTTATTACAAGCATCATTTATTATATACCTTATTTCACATAAAAAAAGCACTCGTGATCATCACGAGTGCTTTTTCTAACTATGCACGAGAAACGTATTTACCTTCACCTGTGTTGATGATAAGCATTTCGTCTTCGTTAATGAAGATTGGTACTTGTACAACAAGGCCAGTTTCTAATGTAGCTGGTTTTGTTACGTTAGAAGCTGTGTCACCTTTAATACCAGGCTCTGTTTCTACAACTTTTAACTCAACTGTGTTTGGAAGTTCAACACCAAGTACTTCGCCTTGGTATGTCATAATTGCTACTTCCATGTTTTCTTTTAGGAATTTAAGTTCGCGCTCGATTTGGTTTTCGCCAAGTTCGATTTGCTCATAAGTTCCGTTATCCATAAATACGTGAGACTCACCGCTCGCGTATAAGTATTGCATACGACGGTTTTCGATGTGTGCTTTTTCTACTTTTTCACCAGCACGGAATGTTTTTTCTTGAACAGAACCTGTGCGAAGGTTACGTAATTTAGAGCGAACGAACGCAGCACCTTTACCTGGCTTTACATGTTGGAAATCAAGCACTTGCCAAAGGGCATTGTCCACTGAAATTGTTAAACCTGTACGAAAATCATTTACTGAAATCATGCAAAAAATCCTCCTGTGTATTACAAAATAATAAGTTCTTTTGGAGATTTCGTGATTACTTCATTACCTTCACTTGTTACAATAATATCGTCCTCGATACGCACACCGCCAACACCAGGAATATAAATGCCCGGTTCTACTGTCACAGCCATTCCTGGCTCAAGTACCGTTTCAGAACGGAATGCTAAGCCTGGTGCTTCATGGATTTCAAGGCCCACTCCATGACCAGTAGAATGTCCGAAATATTCACCGTATCCTTTTTCCGTTATGTAGTCACGTGTTAATGCATCAGCTTCACGACCAGTTAAACCAGCTTTAATGCCGTTCACACCACGAAGCTGTGCTTCTAAAACGACATTATAAATTTCTTTTAATTTATCAGATGGTTCGCCGACTGCAATCGTACGCGTAATATCAGAGCAATATCCTTTATAATAAGCACCGAAGTCTAATGTTACGAAATCTCCTTTTTCTATCACTTTTTCAGATGCCACACCATGCGGCAATGCTGAACGAAGTCCTGAAGCAACGATAATATCAAACGAAGAAGATGTTGCTCCTTGTTTTCTCATGAAAAATTCAAGTTCATTTGACACTTCAATTTCAGATACGCCTGGGCGAATGAATGATAGAATATGTTCAAAGGCAGCATCTGCAATCTGTGCAGCTTCCTTTAATATCTTAATCTCTGAATCCGTCTTAATCAAGCGTAACTTTTCTACAAGCCCAGAAGTTGGAACAAATTCCGCTTCTACCGCTTCTTTATGTGCTGTATAAGAGCTATATGTAAGAGTATCTTGCTCAAAGCCAAGCTTTTGAATTCCTAATTCTTTCACTTGTTTCGCAACTTCATCCAGAATTGGTCCTGTATGTTGCACAATTTCATAACCAACAGCTTGTTTACCAGCTTGCTCTACATAGCGGAAATCTGTAATAAACAGAGCACGATCATTAGAAATAAGTACAACACCAGCTGTCCCTGTAAAGTTCGTCATATATCTACGGCTATATTCATTCGTTAATAAAATACCATCAATACCAGCTTCACCAAATGCATTTCTTAACTTCGTGATCTTTTCCATCAATTTATGCCTCCCTAAGTTTCTCCAATAATGCAAATAACGCTAACTTATAGCCATAAAAACCAAACCCAACAATTTGGCCCGCCGCGACTGTTGCTGTCACAGATTCATGACGAAACGATTCCCGCTGGTGGATGTTAGAAATATGTACCTCAATAACTGGAATCGAAATGCTCGCTATCGCATCTCGAATCGCATAGCTATAATGCGTAAATGCTCCTGGATTTAGAATGATTCCTTCATATATGTCATCAGCCTCATGAATGATGTCAATAAGAGCACCTTCATGATTCGATTGAAAACATTCTAACTCCACTCCCAATTTCTCTGCTTCTTGCTTCATCTCTTCTTCTAATGATGCCAACGTTCCTTTCCCGTATACATTCACTTCTCGAACACCGAGACGATTTAAGTTAGGACCGTTAACGAGGAGTACTTTTTTCATATACTTTAAACTCCTTAATATAAAAAATGTCTATACAACATTCTAACACAGGAGCCACTTATTTGAATAGTTTGTCTACTCCAACCCTTCCCCTTGATTCGCATTGTTCGCTTCAAATGAAACAGAATATGTGATAAACACACCGTATAAAATAAAAATACATATTGTTGTGACAATTGTTTCTTTCGGTAAATGAAGTGCATTTTTTATAACAGGTGCAATAGAACCCAGTCCGAAAAATAAAATGCCCCACCAAAACAGTCCATAGAGTATTCCCGGTAGTATCCCTTCAAATCTTTTGAAAAGAGCCCTATAGAGAAATGCCACTAAAATAGAAAGAAGCCCTATACAAATAATACCCAATACATTTCCCCAAACTCCTTCTTTCCACGATCCAAACGCAAATGGTAAAAGCAAATAGTTTGGTCCGGCTTCTGTAAATGAAAAAATATGAAGAAAATACCATATACATCCCCAAAAAACACCACCAAATAAACCAATCTGTACAATGTTTTTTGTTATTGATTGTTCTTGCTTCACATCGACACCTCCGCTTACTAGTATGTCCGAAACTATTTTGAAGCATGTTTAAATCATGCGAAATTTGTCTATAAAAAGAATAAGAAATGTCTGGCTTCCGTAACAATTTTCCTTGTCAGCAGCTTGTGTTTGTCGATAAAATAAAGGAAACTCGGTGATTGTCAAATCTCACAATGACAGAACCAAGTGTGACAATTGCCTCTTTTCTACATAAGAGAGAAACAAATACAGGTTGGTGTTAACATGGCAGAGGAGACAAAACAAATATACGGTGGGCAAGCGGTCATAGAAGGAGTTATGTTTGGTGGTAGAGAATATACTGTTACAGCGGTTCGTCGCAAAGATAAATCAATCGAATTTTATCGATTACCACGCGTGCGGAATAAAGTATTATCTATGCTAAAGAAAGTTCCATTTCTACGTGGTATCGCCGCTATCGTTGACGCAAGTGCCAATGGAGCAAAACATTTAAACTTTGCTTCGGAACGATTTGACGTTCATCCTGAAGACGATGAACAACTTACACACAAGAAAGAAGAGCAGTCAAAATTAACGATGGTATTAGGAGTAGCCGCAGTCGGAGTCTTATCGTTCATATTCGGCAAAGTCATTTTCACAGCAGTCCCCGCACTTTTAGCGGAATTGACACGACCGATTTTCCCATCTCACACTGGGCAAATTATTGTCGAAAGCATCATTAAGCTCATCCTTTTACTGAGCTATATATATATTGTGTCACTAACTCCGCTCATTAAGCGTGTGTTTCAATATCACGGTGCGGAACATAAGGTCATTAATGCTTACGAAAACAATCTTCCGCTGACAGTAGCAAATGTACAAAAACAAACTCGTCTCCATTATCGTTGCGGTAGTAGTTTTATTATATTTACAGTCATTATCGGAATGTTTGTCTACTTTCTTGTTCCAACTGATCCCCTTTGGGTCAGAGTGGTAAATCGAATTTTATTAATTCCAGTTGTTCTAGGGATTTCTTTTGAAGTCTTGCAATTTACGAATCGATTACGAGATATTCCGGTCTTGCGCGCATTAGGATACCCAGGGTTATGGCTTCAACTATTAACAACAAAAGAACCAGAAGATGATCAAGTTGAAGTTGCAATTGCATCCTTTGAAGAATTATTACGTTTAGAAGAAAAACACTAATAATTTTTTAAAAATGGTACTCAACTCCTTTCCTTGTCGCTAATATACTAATTTTAATATATGTTATTTAGGAGGTGTTCCCTATGAACGGTCGTTCGTTTACGTTCGCTTTATTCGTGCTTATTATTGGGTTAGCAATATTCGGTCTCGTATCATCTGCAATTACAGATCCATACGGAATGGTTAAAAACATTGTCATCATGTTACTTGTTGTTGGTGTCTTTTATTTATTATATAAAATGTTTACAAGTTCCAGCGGTTCCGCCAATTCGCAAAACTCTTATAAGCGTGCTGCGAAACAATCGAACCGAAAATACGGAAAACAAAACGTAGCACCCCTAAGCAATTCTTTATTAAAACGAAATGCTTCTGATGACAAAGTTAAGAAAGGCAATTCATCATTGTTAAAAAGGAAACGAAAACAATCTCATTTAACCGTGATTGAAGGTAAAAAAAATAAAAAGAAAGACCGCGCTTCCTTTTAGGAAATGCGGTCTTTCTTTTATTTATGCTCCCTCACATATTGAAGTACTTCTGTTAAGCTTTTTTCTTTCATACTTCCTAAGCGAAGATGGTGATTTTCAAACTGCAAAGCCTTTGTAACTTCATTTGGAACAACGACACATTTTAATCCTGCCGCAATCGCTGCTTTCAATCCATTTACTGAATCCTCAAACACAACAGCTTCTGAAGAATCAATTTTCAGTTCTTCAATAGCCGCTTTATACAGTGCTGGATCTGGTTTTACTTTCTCCACATCTTCTTTCGTTTTAATTACTTCAAAATACTCCCGAATCCCTAAATCTTCTAAAAACCCAATAACCCATTCTCTTGAAGAACTAGAAGCTAAACCAATTTTTACTCCAAGACCTTTTGCTTCTTCTAAGTATTCTTTCACACCATCACGAGCTACTGGTATTTTCATTTTCTCTTGATGTAAAGCCGAAACTTTTTCTTTTAGCAAGTTCTTATTAAATTGCTCTTTCAATTGTTGTTCAATATATGTATAAAGCACTTCATCTGTTGTTCCAATACATTTTGCAAACTCTTCTAGAGATAAATCTCCACCATATTCGCGAATTACTTCCTGAAAAGCTTGGAACCAAATTGTTTCTGTATCTACAATTAATCCATCAAAGTCAAAAATAATTGCTTTCATTCCGATCCCGCCTTTTACAAAACAATTTTTCACATCTCTATACATTCAACTTAAATAAAGTAAATTCCTCTTCTAAACAAAAAAGGAAACGCCTCTCGTTCCCTTTACTTCCCCTGCTCTTCATTTGCTTTTTGAACACCGCGAAGTGTTTCAATTCGAAGTTCATCTTGCTCAAAATATTGTACTAAATCACCAATGCGGTCAATAGCTTCCCAACTTAAATGATGCTCAATTCCTTCTACATCATTATAAATCTTACTTTCATCCACACCGATGATACGCATAAATTGTTCTAGTAACTCATGACGATATACAAGACGCTCCCCGATTTTTTTCCCTTTTGATGTTAATACAAGCCCTCTATATTTTTCATAAATTAGATACTCATCTTTATCTAACTTTTGTACCATTTTCGTTACAGAGGATGGATGTACACTAAGCGCTTCAGCAATATCAGATACGCGGGCATATCCCTTTTCATCAATTAACAAATAAATTTGTTCAATATAATCTTCCATACTAGGGGTAGGCATCGGCTTCCTCCATCCAATTTTATTTTGTGTTTTCCGCACTAAGCAATCAATAAAATGATACACCAGAAAGGTTATCATGACAAGGGTGGAAACAGACCAAAAGCTATGAAACATAAAAAGAATCTGCATGTATATACAGATTCTTTTATGTGAAATATTGAATTTCAGCATTCGGAAAATATTCGTAACTATATCTTCTTATCGTTTCCTCTAACCTCACTGCATCATCTTTCTGATATACATATTTTCCGATGCCATATCGTCCCCATTTATATTTTCGTTTCTCCTCATCCATTTCGAGTTTCGTATTGGGATAACGTTGTTGTATTACCTTTTTCGCTGGCTTAGTAAAGCGATGTTGAATCAATTCGAATGATAAATTTAGTAGGGTTAAATCTTTTAACGCATCAAAAAGTCGTCCAAATAATTCACGATACCCGTCTTCCCAACCTTCATGCATATAAATTGGAGCAACAATAAAACCAAGTGGGAAATTTGCTCCCGCTACTTTACGGGCTGCTTCAATTCGATCCTCAAATGGTGTGGTACCCGGTTCAAAATAAACAAGCTTTGGCATAAATGGCTTCATATGATCCCCTCCCTCATTTTAGTATGAGCAAACGCACGCTGACAGCGCTGTTTAAAACTTTCCACTTTAGTAACTTGTGTTGCAAGTTACCGAATGTTATAATTCAGATAACAACTACCTTGCACAACAAGTTACTTGAAGGCGGTGACGCAATTGCATAGTCAAATGTTAAAAGGTGTGCTCGAAGGATGTATTTTATATATCATTTCGCAAGAAGAAGTGTATGGATATGAACTGAGTACGAAATTAAACCAACATGGCTTTACATTCGTAAGTGAAGGTAGTATCTATCCTCTTTTGCTACGAATGCAAAAAGAAAAACTCATTGCTGGTACATTAAAAGCTTCTAGCCTTGGGCCAAAGCGAAAATATTATCATGTAACCGATAAAGGGTTCGAACAGCTAGAAGAGTTTAAGAAGAGCTGGGGGATGGTTTCGACAACGGTAAATAATTTATTGCAGGGAGAGTGAGATTGATGAAAGCGAAAGATTTAATTGAGCTGAATAATAAAAAACGCAAACTTCTAACCCCCGAAAATGAAGCTATCTATGGAGATATGCTCATATATTTGCGGTTTACTAGTATTCCACAGGAGCAAATGGAGGAGCTATTATTAGAAATACTAGATCACCTTTTAGAAGCTCAAAAAAATAGTAAAAATGCCTATGATATTTTTGGAGAGGATTTAAAAGCATATTGCGATGAATTAATTAATTCCTCTGAGCACCAAACTACTTTCGAAAAAGGTGCAGTTATTGGCTTTGCAGTTAGTTTATTGTTAGCTATCCAATTTGGATATGATACATTTACGCATGTATTTTTTAATCATGCAAATAAACCAGGGATTCCATTTAGTATCCTAGGAACAATATTGTCAGCTATTATTTTAACCACTGGTACTTTTTTAACTTTTTCCGTATTAAGACGATATTCTTTCACAATGTTAGCGTCTTGGAAGCAAAAAATTATGCTCATATTATCAGCTTGCATACCATTTGGATTATCAGTGTTTTCAGATATTTATTTTAAAACAAAACCTTATTTATCCTATAACTTAACAGTTTGGCAAGGTGCTCTTATTACAATTTCCTTTTACATTTTATACAAAATTTTATATAAAACCTCTAGATTTTAACAGCCTTCAAAAAGGCTGTTTTTCTTCTGTCTAATTTTACAAATTGAAAAATTTCATAAAGAAAAAAAGAAAAATGCAAAATAATTAAAGTTAATTGTTGACGTGATGCTTTTATTATCGGTATCATATTTCTTCGTGAGCAATTATTTTTCGTTATACGATTTTTTTATTATTAATGAATTTTTGAGAGGGGAAATTTGATGTCACTTAAGAAAAAAACGCAAGTACGCACCGGCAAAATGGTACGTGAACTAATGTTAGCAGACGAAGATGTAAATGCTTCGCTAATTATGGTATATAGTGAAAACGGTGTAAATGCAGAAATTAAAATCGAGGGCTTAACGCCAAAATGTAACGAAGAATTATTTTTGAGCGGGAACGTAGATTGGAACAAAAGTGTGATTTATAAAATTGTCGATTTCACTGGAAACGCTGAAGTTGGTAAAGTTACATTAACCGCAATGAACAAAAACAATGTTTCCCTAGAAATCGAACGCGTTATGTGGAGCAAAGAGAATAAAGAAGCAGCTGAACAGGAAGTGGCACCTGTAGAAACTGCTCCCAAAAAAGAAGTAGTGGTAGAAAAAGTACCTAAAGTAGTCACAGCTGCTCCAAAGCCTGTTACACGTGCTGAAGAACCCGTTGTAATCCCTAAACCTACTCCAGCACCAGCGCCAAAGCCAATACGTTCAGAGACAGTTGTAGCGGCACCTACTTCAGCACCTGTAAAGAAAGAAGTACCCACTCCGGTTGCAAAGCAAGAAACGGTTTCGGCTATGCCTACAAAACCAAAACAAGCGGCTCCAGCCGAAGCGAATTCAAAACTACAAGAAAATTATGTGAAGCTTGTGAAGAAAACAATTGAAGTATGTCAAGATTATGAGCTTGGCATCGATATAGATGATTCCATTGAAAACTTAAAAGAAGAATTACAAAGCCAAGGAATTAGCGTTACTTTTGATAAAGAGATTATGGATGTTGTAAATCGTCTTCGTTCTTTACAAGACAAAGGAATCAAAGTAGAAAAAGTACTGAATTTACTATAAAAATAAGGAGAGGGCAAATGCCCTCTCCTTATTTTTTATAATTCCACTCATCACTTTCGTACTTTTCTTTTGCCAATGTTTGCACTTCCTTAAGCTGTTCTTCCGTTAGTTCATACGGAACTAGCTCCACATCTAAGCCTTTTTCAAATCCAACTTGGAAGGCTTCAATCAACTGTTCGATTGTAAACGTTCGATCTGTTAATTCATTGATTGCAACGGCCTTAGAAGAAAACATGCTCTTCATACGCTCTTTCACTCGCTCATTTGGGAATAAGAATAAATCATACAGCTCATCTAAATCGATTTCTAGCGGAATAGATCCATGCTGCAGGATAACACCTTTTTGTCGTGTCTGTGCACTTCCAGCAATCTTTCGGCCTTCTACAACAATTTCATACCAAGATGGAGCATCGAAACATACGCCTGAGCGTGGATTTTTTAAATTCTCACGGTCTGCTTCCGTTTTTGGAACCGCATAGTAAGCTTCTAATCCTAACGCCTTAAACCCGTCTAATAACCCTTGCGAAATTACTCGGTATGCTTCCGTAACTGTTTTCGGCATATTCGGATGATCCTCAGAAACGATAACACTGTACGTTAATTCCTTATCATGCAATACACCCCTACCACCTGTTTGACGGCGAACAAAACCATATTTCTTTTCATTTACTACATCCATATTGATATCTTTTTCTACACGTTGAAAATACCCTACTGTTAATGTTGGCACTTCCCATTCATAAAAACGAATCGTCGGCGGCATTTTCTTTTCACTTTGCCAATTTAATAAACATTCATCTAACGCCATATTAAATGCTGGTGAACATTGACCAGAGTTAATATAACACCATTTTTCTTTTCCCATCCTGCACCTCATATAACCAATTATTTTTCACAATCTCTAGTCTAACAAATTCGACAAAATTTGTGAAAGAATACGAAATTTCTCCTCCTCACCGAACGAACCTGTTGCATAAATACATATGGGCATTATAATATTGAAAGTAGGATAAGAAAAAAGGGAGCGATAGAATCGTGTCAACAAACTTGATTATTATACTAGCCGTAATCGTAGGAATCATCGGCTACTCTGTATGGATGTTTTTCTATCAGAAAAAATTAATTAAAACACTTTCAGAAGAAGAATTTCGCGCTGGCTACCGTAAGGCACAGCTTATCGATATTCGTGAAGCAGATGAATTTAACGCGGGGCATATTTTAGGTGCTCGTAACATTCCATTATCACAAATCCGTATGCGTTACAAAGAGCTACGTAAAGACCAACCTGTCTATTTATACTGCCAAAGCGGATTCCGTACAGGACGTGCAGCTCAATATCTAAAAAAACAAGGTTACAAAGATTTCTACCAACTACAAGGTGGATTTAAATCTTGGACAGGCAAAATTAAAAAGAAATAATATTTTAAAGAACTAGCATGATTCATCCGCTAGTTCTTTTCTTCCATGTTGTTCGCAATATATAGTAAGTTCTTTTTTACTACTTCTCCATCTTGTACTTCTGTATTTCGATACAACAACTGATATTCCAGCCCTTTCTCTTTCCATATAAGCGTTGCAAATTCTTCCCCATGCTCGCCCTCATCCCTATTTTTAAAATAGGCAGCTGAACCATTATCCAATCTCATTTTTTCATGAAATCGATTTTGTTCTACAATATAAGGAAAACTGTAAGAAAAATTAGCAACTGTTAATTCTACATAATCTTTTTTTTCTGTTTCCTTTTGCTTATATTTAATCGTTAAGACAGCGTTCTTCTTCCCAATTGCTCTTACTTCCCCTTTTATATCATTCGTAATGTCATACGGTAAAAACGTTGGAACTTTAACTGATTTTGGAAAATAATTAGAAACATCTTTTAATAAGATAGGACCAGATACGCGATCTGTAGCCCCTCCTGTGCTTTCCACAAAATTTTTCTCTTCATTTATCGTTTGTTGAAACGAACATGAGCTAAGTAACACACTAGAAAACACGAAACAAATGAGCCCTTTTTTCAATTTGTTTCCGCCCTTTCATACCGCTCCCTTTACGAACAAAGCGTTAGTATGTTGTTCATATTCGCTTCGCTTGTTCATTCTCCCTTTGGAAACTTTCCTCGTTTATCTCACACATTTTGACACAGCATTTCTATTTAGACAAAAAAAGACTTTCTGCTACTCTTACGCCCAAAATAAAAAGGTTACGCGAATAACAGAAGGTCCTTTTATAACATAGATTGTGAAAAGCTTTTCAGGTCAAGCATTTTTCAGTATTTTTTCCATTCTTATCTATTTGCCTATATAATGAACGAAGAGGTGATACATATGGCGAATATAAAACAAATTGCGAAAACCGCTGGGGTATCTATAACGACGGTTTCACGCGTGCTAAATGACCATCCCTACGTCAGCGATGAAAAACGAAAACGCGTTTTAGATGCGGTTGAAGAACTAAATTATGCAAAAAATATAAATGCAATTCATTTAATAACAGGAAAAACATTGACGGTCGGTGTTATGCTTCCTTTTATTAATTTACCCTACTTTAGTACAATTATTGAAGGGATTGGAAATGAAGCATTAGCTGCTGGCTATCAGATTAACCTATGCCAAACGAACTATGATAGTAAAGAAGAAATTCGTGTTCTAGAGATGATGAAAATGAAACAATTTGATGGCATGATTATTTGCTCACGTGCAAGCTCGTGGGAACAAATTGAACCATTTGCAAAATTCGCTCCTATCATCTCATGTGAAAAGATGGAGCATCCCCTCGTTTCATCTGTTTATGTTAATCATTATGAAGGGTTTCGCATTGGTACAGAATATTTATTGCGTAAAGGTCATGAGAAGATTGGTTTTTGTTTAGCAAGGCAAAATAGCATAAATACAAAGCAGCGTGAAAAAGCCTTTTCCGATGCTCTTCATACTGCCCAAAAAAGAGTACAACCAGATTGGATGTTTTACCAATGTTACAATATGCAAGATGGTGCAAAAGTTCTGCACAGTATTTTAAACATGAAAGAGCGCCCAACTGCTATTTTTGCTGCTAATGATCAAGTGGCCGCTGGTTTAACAACTGAAGCAAGAAAACACGGCCTACGTGTACCAGAAGATCTCGCCATTCTTGGCTTTGATAACCATGAAATTTCAACAGCATTAGAGATTACAACAATTGAACATCCTGGTTTAACAATGGGTACTCGAGCCTTTTCTTTATTTCATAAGCAAATACAGGCCGAACAAATTATAGGTAGCTCAGAGGAACTCCCTTTCCATTTAATTGAACGAAAAACTGTGTAAAGAGTGCCAATTCAGGTACTCTTTTTAAATCATTTGACTCATTGACTTTATGTTTATTCTCTTTTATAATGAACCTAACGAACGGTAGGTAGGGGATGAAAATGACAGCAAACCGCATTAAAGCTGTAGCACTTTCTCATTTCGCACGCTATGGCTACGAAGGGACTTCGTTAGCAAATATTGCACAGGAAGTCGGGATTAAAAAACCATCGATTTACGCACACTTTAAGGGAAAAGAAGAATTATACTTCATCTGCTTAGAAGCTGCACTTCAAAAAGATTTACAATGCTTTACAGACGATATAAAAAAATTTTCAAAGTCATCTACTGAAGCATTACTTGTAAACTTGTTAAAAGGTTACGCAAAGCGATTTGGTGAAAGTGAAGAATCGATGTTTTGGTTACGCACTTCCTATTTTCCGCCTGATGCATTTCGCGAACAAATTATTGAAAAATCAAATGCTCACATTGAAAACATCAGAGAACTTTTATTTCCTGTATTCAAACGAGCAAATGAACAAGGTGAACTGCATAACCTTGAAATACAAGACGCTTTAGAGGCTTATTTATGCTTACTTGACGGTCTAATGGTTGAACTATTGTACGCAGGCTTAAATCGCTTTGAGACCCGTTTAAGTGCTTCTTGGAAAGTGTTTTGGCGAGGGCTTTCACAATGACGGATTGCAAATAGCAATGCGTCGTTTTTCAGCCCTTCACCTAACGACTGGTAGGAAGGAGAAATAATATATGGCATGGATTTATGTAATTTTAGCTGGCATCATTGAAATTTTTTGGGTGATTGGACTAAAGCACGCAACTACTCCACTTGAATGGGTTGGTGTTGCTCTTATAATCGCAATTAGTTTCGTCCTATTATTTAAAGCTTATAAGGATCTACCTGTTGGAACTGTATATGCAGTCTTTACAGGAATCGGAGCCGGTGGAATCGTTCTTACAGAAATCTTTATTTTCGGAGAACCATTTTCAATTGTAAAAATCTTATTTATTGGTTTAATCTTCTTTGGCGTTATTGGATTAAAACGAGTAACAGGTAAACAAGAAGAGAAGGAGGCTGCATAAAATGGCATGGGTATTTTTAATTATTGCTGGTATTTGTGAAATTGTTGGTGTACTGTTTATGAAAGTAGCCACTGAAAAGAAAGGCTGGGCACCTAAGCTTATTTTAATCGCTAACTTTGCCGTAAGCTTCTTCTTCTTATCACTTGCAATGAACTCATTACCAATGGGAACAGCTTATGCAATTTGGACTGGAATTGGAACTGCTGGAAGTGCGCTTCTAGGTATTCTTATCTTCCGTGAATCAGCTGATTGGCGTCGCCTTGCCTTTTTAAGCTGCATTTTATGCGGTGCAGTTGGCTTAAAATTAATGAGTTAACATGAGGTGAATGTCATGTGGAAAGAAAAAGGGAAACAAATTGTAACTGGAATTATAATTGGAATTGTGCTCCTACTACAAATGAGCTTTCATTTTATCGAATGGTTATTCCATAAAGGAATTTCTATTCTTACATTCCTTCCCAACATGGCACTTGAAGTTGTATCCATTGTTTGGTCAATTATCGCTTCCATCATGATTATTATCATTTGGAGTATCGCTAAACTTTGGAATAAAATAACCAAAAAAGACAGTTCTTCTGAAAAGAAGTAACTGTCTTTTTTATACTTAATGATTCGCGTTGCTTGGCAACCTAAAGAAATTGGATGCAATAAGACATAGTATTCCAAGAATAAAAACGCCAGTCCCAATACCCTTATTCGAGTTTTTAAATAAGTTAATATCCGAGTAAAAATTAAGCATCATAAGACCTAAAGAGAACAAAATCAATCCAATTCCAATTAATATTCTTCCTATTGGCGTCCGTTTTCTCATCATTACATCTCCCCCTAATTTCTTTAAAATCTAATAATATTTCCAATCCAACCGGACATAATATCAACAAGGAGCTGATTATATGCAAAATTCCATACATAAACATATCCTATTGTTATTTTTCTTATTTCTTTTCTTTGTTATATGTTTCAGCCTTATATTACATGCACCAAAAGAGATGCCGAGCACCGTTTCTGTTTATAAGTTACTCCTGTGTTATTTTCCCTATTGAAAAAGGTGTCTTGTGATGAGGCACCTTTTTCCCTGTTATATGTCCATTCGCTCATATAATTTCACACAAGCCAACATTGAGAAAACCAACATGCAAGTTGCCCCCATGCATAAGAACCCACTATGTAAATTCAATTGCTCTATATTTACTTTAAAGAAAACTTCTAAAATAAATATAGGTGCGATTAATAGAAAACAAGCTATCATAAACGTTTTCTGATAACCTAGCAGAAAGTAAATTGATAAAATTAAACTAAAAACAATAAAACCGAGGCTCATACTAGTTACAACCGTTGTTTCTACAAAATCCACTGTCTCATTTCTTAACTGAATACCTACTGTAAAGTAAGCAATGATAACACTGGTCATTAAAATAATCAGCAATGCGCTCTAAGTCTGTTGTAATATGTGTCGAGAATAATACCGATACTTCTTCTTCCATCACAATTTCTTGCAATATATCAAGTAGTTCACTACGGACAACCGGATCTAAACCTGATGTTGGTTCATCCATAATGATGCGTTCTGCATGATGCGATAACGCCATCGCAATCGCAAATTTCATTTTCATCCCTTTTGATAACTGCTTAATCTTTTTGTTTTTCGGAACTTGTAATCTCTCCATATACGATTGATATTGCGCTTCATCCCAGTTTATATATAAAGGTGCAATAATCTTCTTCATTTGTTCACATGTTAACTCTTCGTAGTAATGATTTTCATCATACACAAATCCAATATATTGCTTAATGCCTTTTTCTGCTTTTGCATTATCCTTACTGAAGATCGTAATATCCCCACTATTTTTCTTTACTAAATTCATAATCATTTTAATGGTCGTACTTTTTCCTGCACCATTTGGCCCAACAAATCCCATAATATATCCACGCTGCAATGTAAAACTTATATTTTTCACTGAAAAATCTTTATAATTTTTACAAACGTTTTTTAACTCTAACATGTCACTTATTCCCCCTTATATAGAAACGTAATCATCTGTTGCAACTCTTCCAGTGAAAGCTGCAAAAATTTACTTTCCTGGACAATCTCTTCTGCTTTACTTTCTAGTAAACGCAATCGTTGTTCCTTTATAAGCTCATTATTTTGTACGGAGACATATGTTACTTTCCCTGCAACCGTTTCAATGTACCTTTCCTTTTCAAGCTCCTCGTACGCACGTTTCGTCGTAATCGCACTAATCTGCAGTTCTTTCGCTAAACTACGGATAGACGGCAATTGATCTCCCCCCTTAAGACCTCCATTTAAAATAAGCTGCCTCAATTTCTTACTAATCTGCTCATAAATAGGGTCTGGGGAAGAATTTGAAATAATAATATTCATGTTTTCCTCCACTGTGTATATACACAGTTCCCTATTTTTAGCAAGAAAAAAAGACCAACATTTTCCTGTTGGTCTCCCATATATGTATCACTTCTCAAAGCGATCTAACATTTCATCTCTCATCCCAAAACTAACAACCGCAATTCCTACATACATAAAAATAAGAAATGCTGGATGCACTGCGTTGTACCAGCTGCTATCAACAATTAAATATACCGTTAATGCTACAACAAGTACAAATGCCAAAATAAACATATAAAAGTGTCTTGTACTACCCATGATAAACTCCTCTCTTCTCACTTCACCATTCAACAGTATATTTTATCGAATAATTCGATATGACTCAAGGCTAACTTTCTTTTATGTAATCAAGTTCTACCTTTACAATGTCATCACAAGCTATTGAAATAATTGTTCCTTGTTTATCAATCGCTGTCACTTCTGCGTTATCCATTACACGATGTGCTACACGCTCTAACATTTTTCCATAATCTCGATAACAAAATTCCTTTATATCTTTAATTTTTTTACCGTTTTCTAAATGATACACCATCCTATAACACTTATAGCCCATTCCTTCACCCCAAATTGTTCGTTTTTTCACATATACGTAAAAATGAGTTATTCTCCTCATTACACCTTCTTAATTTCAATAAAATTCTAACAAAAATACACAATTTTATCAAACCGACTTTTTCAACAAAAAAGCTTAAAAAACAACTTTCTTCCACACTGTTACATAAAATACAAAAATTCTTTACATTATTTTCATAATTTCTGCACAATTTCTCCACAAAAAAAGAACCCGCATATAGCGAGTTCTTTTCATTTTACATTTACTCAAACTTGTACAGGAGCTGGCTTTTGATAACGTAAAATCGGTTTACGTGCAGCCATTGTTTCGTCTAGACGTTTAATTACCGTCGTATGTGGTGCTTCTTGTACAACTTCTGGATTTTCTTCTGCTTCTTTTGCGATTTGAATCATCTTATCGATGAAACCGTCTAATGTTTCTTTTGACTCTGTTTCTGTTGGTTCAATCATAATACATTCTTCCACATTTAATGGGAAGTAAATTGTTGGTGGATGGTAACCAAAATCAAGCAGACGTTTTGCGATGTCTAGTGTACGTACACCAAGTTTCTTTTGACGGCGACCTGATAATACAAATTCATGCTTACAATGTCTATCAAATGGAAGATCATAGAACGGCGCTAATCTTCTCATCATATAGTTTGCATTTAATACAGCATATTCTGTTACTGCACGTAGTCCATCTGGCCCCATAGAACGAATATACGTATAAGCACGAACGTTGATACCAAAGTTTCCATAGAATGGTTTCACGCGTCCAATTGCTTGTGGACGATCGTAGTTAAAGTGATAACCATTTTCTGTTTTCTCTAAAATTGGTTTTGGTAAAAATGGAATTAAATCAGCTTTTACACCTACTGGACCAGAACCTGGGCCACCGCCGCCATGCGGACCTGTAAATGTTTTATGAAGATTTAAATGCACAACATCAAATCCCATATCTCCAGGACGTGCTTGACTTAATACCGCATTTAAGTTTGCACCATCATAATACAATTTACCGCCTGCATTATGAACGATTTCTGCCATCTCTAAAATATTCTCTTCAAATAAACCAAGTGTATTTGGATTTGTTAACATAAGTGCTGCTGTTTCTTCGTTCACAACACGTTTTAAATCTTCTAAGTCAACAAGACCGTGTTCATTTGATTTTACTGTAATTGTTTCAAAACCTGCTACTGTTGCAGATGCTGGGTTTGTTCCGTGCGCAGAGTCAGGAACGATAACTTTTGTACGGTTATAATCACCGTTTGCTTCATGATATGCACGGATTAACATTAATCCTGTCCATTCCCCATGTGCACCAGCTGCTGGTTGAAGTGTTACAGTATCCATACCTGTAATTTCGATTAAATGTTCTTGTAAGTCGTACATTAATTCCATTGCACCTTGCACTGTTTTTTCATCTTGAAGCGGATGAATGTGTGCAAAGCCTGGGAAACGAGCCACGTTTTCGTTGATTTTTGGATTGTACTTCATCGTACAAGATCCTAATGGATAAAATCCAGAATCAACGCCGTGGTTACGGTTTGAAAGTGCTGTGTAATGGCGCATAATATCAAGTTCAGATACTTCTGGAAGCTCTGCATCTTCAGTACGGATATAATCGCTCTCAAACACATCTTCTAATTTCACTTCTTCTACATCTAATTGGGGTAAGCTATATCCTACGCGTCCTTCTCTACTCATTTCAAAAATAAGTGCTTGATCTTGGTTCTTCATTGGATAGCCCCCATTTCTTTTACAAGTGTGTCAATTTCTTCTTTTGTACGAAGTTCTGTTACCGCTAGAAGCATATGATTTGTTAATTCTTTATAATCACGGCCTAAGTCGTAACCACCGATAATATTCTTTTGTACTAATGCATCATTTACTTCTTGTACTGGACGTTTGCAATCTACAACAAATTCATTGAAGAATGGTCCAGCAAATGTTACTGTAAATCCTTTTTCCTCAAATTGGCGTTTTGCATATTGCGCTTTAGAAATGTTTTGACGTGCCATTTCTTTCACACCTTGTCTTCCAAGTGCTGTCATTGCAACAGACGCTGCTAATGCATTTAACGCTTGGTTTGAACAAATGTTAGATGTCGCTTTGTCACGACGAATATGTTGTTCACGAGCTTGCAATGTTAATACGAAGCCACGTTTGCCGTCTGAATCCACAGTTTGTCCGACAAGACGTCCTGGGATTTTACGCATAAATGCTTTCGTTGTTGCAAAATAACCGCAGTGTGGTCCACCAAACTGTGTTGGGATACCAAATGGTTGTGCATCACCAATTACAATATCAGCACCAAATTTACCTGGTGGTGTTAAAGCGCCTAATGATAATGGGTTTGAAGAAACGATAAATAATGACTTTTGCTGATGAACAATTTTCTCAATATCAGCTAATCTTTCCACCTGTCCAAAGAAGTTTGGATATTGAACGATTACGCAAGCGACTGTATCATCTACTTCACTTTGTAATACATCTAAATCTGTTACACCATCTTTATGATCAATTTCAACAACTTCAAGATGTTGACCTTTTGCATATGTTTCAAGTACTGCTCTTGATTCTGGATGAACTGCTTTAGAAACAAGAATTTTCTTTTTGCGCGTATGACCAGCTGCTAACATTGCCGCTTCTGCTAACGCTGTACCTCCGTCATACATAGAGGAGTTTGCTACATCCATTCCAGTTAATTCACAAATCATTGTTTGGAATTCAAAAATCGCTTGTAATTCCCCTTGTGAAATTTCTGGTTGGTATGGCGTATAAGCTGTATAAAATTCTGAACGAGAAATAACATGATCAACAATTACTGGAGCGTGATGATCGTATACACCTGCTCCTAAGAAAGAAGCGTATTCTTTTAAGTTAGCATTTTTACGAGCCATATCAGACAGTTCTTTTAAAAGCTCTGGTTCTGACTTTGCTTGTTTAATCTTTAAATCCCCTTTGAAACGAACACTTTCTGGAATATCAGAAAATAATTCATCGATCGTTTGAACGCCGATCGTTTGTAACATTTCTTTTTTGTCTTCTTCTGTCATTGGAAGATAACGATGCAACATGAAATCTACCCCTCTCCCCGTTACTTTGAACGTTTGTAAAATGGTGTTGGAACGACTACTGCTTTAACGCGTTTATTACGAATCTCAATTTCTACTTCTGTATCAACTGCTGCGTATTTTACATCAACTAATGCTAAACCAATGCTTTTCTTTAACGTTGGAGATTGTGTACCACTTGTAACTTCCCCGATTTTTTCTTCGCCTACATATACAGGATAATGCGTACGAGGAATACCGCGTTCAATTACTTCGATGCCGACTAATTTACGAGGTGCACCGTTTTCTTTGTATTCTTTTAATGTTTCTTTTCCAAAGAAATCTGCCTCTTTATTTGTTTTTACTGCAAAACCAATTCCAGCTTCAATTGGTGTAATATCTTTTGATAGTTCTTGACCATAAAGTGGAAGTGTCGCTTCAAAACGAAGTGTGTCACGTGCTCCCAAACCACATGGTTTTAAGCCGTCTTCTGCTCCAGCTTCAAGAAGTTTCTCCCAAAGTTTTGGAGCATCTTCACTCTTGCAGTAAATTTCAAATCCGTCTTCACCTGTGTAACCTGTACGAGATACAAGTGCAGGAGTTCCATCTACAAGAACATCATTTTTAAATTTAAAGAACTTAATTTCTTTTAAATCTTCTGACACAACTTTTTGTAAAATGCCTTCTGCTTTTGGACCTTGAATTGCAAGTTGTGCAATTTCACTAGAAACATTGACTACTTTCGTATTGCCAATGACATGACTTGCTAACCACTCGTAATCTTTTTCGATATTCGATGCGTTGATTACTAATAAGTAGTCTTCTTCACCACGTTTGTAGATTAATAAATCATCTACTGTACCACCATTTTCGTAACACATTGCTGTATATTGTGCGCCTCCTACCTTTAAGGTAGAAACGTCATTTGTAACAACACGTTGTAAAAATGCCAAACTATCTGTACCTGTTACTTCTACTTCCCCCATGTGAGACACATCAAACAGGCCTGCAGCTGTACGAACAGCTTCATGTTCTTCTTTAATGCTTGAAAATTGAACTGGTAATTCCCAACCACCAAAGTCGATTGTTTTTCCACCATACTTCGCGTATACATCAAATAGCGGTGTACGTTGTAATGTAATCATGTTCTTTCCCCCTTATGCTGTCTATGACAAATCAATAAAAGTTGGCTTCCCGTATCTAAACATTTTTCATTCAGAAAAGATGGGATATACGGAATCTCAATGTATTTTTTTATGAAAGCGTAAATAAAAAAGTACTTTCTTGGATAAAATACGAAAGATTCCACACATTTCACACCATTATCCTAACATTTTTCGATCTATTTCATCAATATTCTAGCATAAAAAATAATTTAGAATTTTTTATTCTTATACTTACAAAAACAACTTCACCTTAAAATGTTAGAAATTAGGATTTTTGGTGAGGGATGTAACAATAAGCGTTTTAGTTTACAGAAGGTGGGAGAGTTTCAATGAATGTCGATATTTCCGTAGATCGGACATGGCAAAATAATTTCTTAAAACGAATTGATGAAGATGGCCCTTGGACAAATTGGGAACTATATGATTTAGCCTATAAAACAGAAGAATCATTGCTTGTCCCTACATTTGATGGTTTGCAAGCCCCTAAACATTTATCCCATTTCACACCGCTTCCTCATCAATTAGAAGTAGCACAAACTGTTATTGAACAAATGAATGGAAAAGCGATACTGGCAGATGAAGTTGGACTTGGAAAAACCATTGAAGCAGGTCTTATTTTAAAAGAGTACATGGTGCGCGGTCTTGTAAAAAAAGTACTTATACTCGTTCCAGCCTCCCTCGTTTCACAGTGGGCATATGAACTGAACACAAAGTTTTTTATTCCTGCTGTTGCCCAGAGAAAAAGCTATTCGTGGGAACAAGCTGACGTTATCGTTTCATCCATTGATACAGCGAAGCGTTCACCGCATCGTGACATCGTTTTAAACTTGGAATACGATCTCATCATTATTGATGAGGCACACAAACTTAAAAATAATAAAACAAAAAACTATGAATTTGCACAACGTCTTAAAAAGAAGTTTTGTTTATTACTAACTGCAACACCTGTCCAAAACAAAATTGATGAAATCTTTAATCTCGTTTCCTTATTAAAACCAGGACATTTAGGCAATCAGTCTAACTTCGAAGAATATTATGCATCGAAAAATCGCTCAGCAGAGTCAGATGAAGATTTAAAAGCACTCATTAATAAAGTGATGGTAAGAAATCGGCGAAATGGTACAGGTATCGAATGGCCGAAAAGGCACGTTCGGACAATATTTGTTGATTTTAATGAGGAAGAGCAGGCTCTATACAATGCGATTGAAAATTGGAAAGGACAAGACGCTTTTACCTCTGCCTTTTCATCATTAACTTTGAAACGAGAAGTATGTAGCAGCCGTGAAGCAGTTTATTATTCACTCAAAAAGCATGTAGAAAAAAGACAAAAAGAAAATGAGAATTATATACCAGACCCATATATCGATGTTTTAATGGATAAAATCAATCATATTCCTTTTAATACAAAAGCAAACCAAGCACTGGAGCTTATAAAAGAAATTGATGATAAAGTCGTCATTTTTACAGAATATAGAGCCACGCAAATGTATTTACAATGGTTTTTAAAACAGCACGGTATTTCATCAGTCCCTTTTCGTGGTGGGTTTAAACGAGGGAAAAAAGATTGGATGAAAGAGCTCTTCCAAAATCATGCGCAAGTGTTAATTGCAACCGAAGCTGGCGGTGAAGGGATTAACTTACAATTTTGTAGCCATATGATTAACTATGATTTACCATGGAATCCAATGCGGCTTGAACAGCGAATTGGACGTATCCATAGGCTTGGCCAAAAAAATGATGTTCATATTTATAACTTAGCAACGAAACATACAGTTGAAGAACATATTTTGAAACTTCTATATGAAAAAATCAATTTATTTGAGCGAGTCATCGGTGAACTTGATGAGATTTTAACAAGAATTAATATGAAAAATATCGATGCACATATTCAAGAGATTTTCGCAGGATCAAAGAGCGAAGGAGAGATTCGAATTAAGATGGAAAATTTAACATCTATCATCGACTTTGCGAAGAGAAACGAAGCTGAGGTGCAAGGCTATGCAGCAACATGAAATTCATAATTACTTATGGAATTTTTTCCAAGCAAATGACTGTGAAATTTTGGGGCGTTCCCCGCATCTACTAGATGTACAATTAACAATTGAAATGGATAAACTATTGATGAATCGCCCTTTTTATTGGCACTACCTTGAGAAAACGGGTGGCATCCCAAATCCGATGCAACTTACTCTCATTACGGATCCAGAGAATGATGAAGAAGAAGGTGAGCTTATTCACTATGGCTCTCCTCGTCTGCATCAAATCTTCCAAACAACAAAAGAACTGGGATCCTACATACGTTTATTCGAAGAAGTAAATTCAAGTGGTACAACTCATATACCACTTCATCCATGGCTTGGCGTCAATGTAAAAGTATGTTATCAATGTGATCGAAAGAAAGATATGCTTCATTCCATCGGGATTCATCTTATTTCTGGAACAATGATTACAAATTTTCATGAAACACTAGCGAAAATTCGGCTCACGCCAAAAATACCAGATTTCAGTTTTACACTTACTCCCATTATTAAGCCGCAAAGTGGATTACAGCGGATAGAAGATGCATTAAAAAATCTCATTGCAGCAGATGATCATACATGGGCTGAAGAAGCACGTGTACGCTGGAATCATGATTTAGCGCTTCTAAATCGATTTTACGAAGAAAGCGAGGAACTTCCCGAAAGCTACGACATAGAAAAACAAGCATTACAAGAGCAATATGAACCGCGTATTACAATGCAAATTATAAATGGTGGGCTCTTTTATGTAACCGCTAACCATTTTTTTTCATAAGAAAAGCCCCTTCATATGAGAAGGAGCTTTTCTTATATTTTTCCATTATACTTTCGACCATCGTTATGTTCTTGTTGTTTCTTTTCTGTCATTCGCTTTTGATATTCTCTATCTTTTGCACTCACATGGTTTGCATCTGTTGGAAGATTTTTCTTCGAACGCCCTACACCATTACTCATCTTTTTCACTCCTTGCTCTTTTAAATTCCTCCTTATTTTCAGCTATAGAAGCATTCCTTATTCATTAAAATAAGAGAAGCTTTTCGCTCCTCTTATTCCTTCACATATTTCTGAAACATATCGTGTAAGCCTTGATTTACAAGATGAGAGATCTGTTCGTCAGATTTATGTGGATAACGATCACGCAACCTGATAGATGCTTTCACCATTAAATTTTCTAATACAGAACGGCCACCTGCTCCATAAATAATTTCAGCATATTCTACAAGCCTTCCGTCCTCTAATGTTGCTGGATTATGATTGAAGAAAAATTTACTCATTGTCTCCACCTCTCTTTTTTGATAACGTTTACATTTATATAGATTATTTATGTTATTTATTTCACAATATTGTATGCATGTATAGATGATTAGTTTCATTATAAAACAACATGACGATAGGAATAATGTATTTTTTCGTCAATTTTGTGAACAAATTTTTAAAAAATGAAAGCGTTTTAATTATTATATAATAAAAAAGATTACCACGCTAGGGGCAATCTTTTTTATTTCTACTAAACTATAACTTACGCTTCGTTTGCTTCGTTTAGTACACGCTCAAGACGTTTGCGAAGCATTGGCATACCGCTGCCGCCTGCTTGGAAATGACGAAGTTTTCCTTCTTTATCAAATACGTAGTAAGCAGGAACATATTTATTTTCAAATGTATCTGTGATCGCATGTTTACTATCAACTAAAATTGGTTGAATGATATCGTGGCTTTCTGCCATTTTTTCAATTACTGCTAAGTCTAAATCTTCTTCTGAGCGAGGCATATGAACTGCTACAACGTTTAAGCGATCATCATACTCATCACGTAATTCATTTACTTCTGGCATTGCTTCTTTACATAAGTAACAGCTTACAGACCAAAAGTGAATTAATGTTGGCTTATCTCCAATTAAATCTTCACGCGTTACTGCGTCGTTTAAAATTTCTGTTGCACCTTCTAATGATGGCATTTGTTCACGTAATTTCATTCTATCTATTCCTCCTACGACTTATAAATTATAGAGTTTCTTGTCCTGGTTTCCAATTTGCTGGGCAAAGGCCGCCTGTTTGCAATGCTTGTAATACACGTAATACTTCGTCTACTTCACGTCCAATATTGTTATGGTGTACAACTTGGTACATTAATTCGCCTTCTGGACTAATGATGAATAATCCACGTAGTGCGATTCCTTCATCTTCTAATAACACGCCGTATTCGCTTGATACAACATGGTTTGTATCAGCTGCTAATGGGTAACGTAAGTCGCCTAAACCATTCTTTGTACGATCTGTGTTAATCCATGCTAAATGTGTGTGTACTGTATCTGTAGAAACACCGATTACTTCCGCATCTAAATCTTCGAACTCATCGTAGCGATCAGATAGTGCAATGATTTCTGTTGGACAAACGAAGGTGAAGTCCATTGGATAGAAATATAATACTGTCCATTTATCATTTTTCATGTTTTCTTCTAAACTAACATTTTTAAATTCTTTATTTGGCATTACTGCACTCATTTCGAAACGTGGTGCTTGTTTCCCTACTAAACGTTTTGTCATATCTATATTCATCCTCCTGAAGCTAATTGAGATTAATTTCTAATTTGTAATGATTACAATTTGTATTATATACAAGTTATCAAATTAAAGTCAACACTAAATTAAAATAATTTTAATTTGATTACAATTATCAATTAATCTTGTACAATATTCAGAAATTGTATTGTAAAATATATCTATAACTAAGGAGGCACAAAATGAATCAAAATAAGAAAGCTATATTCGATATTGTATTTTATCTCGTCTTCCCTTTTCTCATTTGGAAATTTGCAAAAACGCATATTGATCCTTATTATGCAATGCTTATTTCCTCAGTACCGGGAATTCTTTATACACTGTACTGCTTTAAGAAAGAAAAGCAGTTCAACGTTACAGGGTTCTTTATTCTTATTACCCTTATTGCTAACACGACAGTAGACTTACTATCTGGTTCTGCTGAGAGAATGCTATGGAATGATGCATATTATCATATCGTACTCGGATGCATTGTCATCTGTACAATCTTTATTAAAAAACCACTCATGTTATATTTCGCAGCTGATATCGCAGCCTTGCAAGGACATGACCGAGATAAGAGCCGCACTCTTTACCGTGACAAACGCATATATCCAGCCTTGCAATATTTAACACTATTTTTTGGTCTCCAATTCATTTTAAAAAGCTTTTTAAAAATCTATTTCATTTCTGTTTTTGGTGTAGAAGGATATGGTGAAATGAGAGCAATCATGACCGCTGTTGGCTGGGGAATTTCCATATGTATTGGGATAGGATTTGTATGGGTTAATAATAAAATACACTCAGTAACTGAACAGAAAGAATCTACACAATAAGTTAAAAACTATCATAATAAAAATCCCCCTGTACAATATATGTACAGGGGGATTTTTATAGGTTTATCTGTCGAATCGATGACAAGTATACACTCATCGCAAAAATTGTACTATACCGCCCAGCATCATTACTAGCGGTAAATCATTCCAATTTTTATTAACTTGATTTTTTTCGTTTCTTCTTAACGTTTTGATAAAACAAAGCAGCGCTAAGCGGCATCATACCGAACCATCTATTTAAAAACGGCGCTTTTTCAGCACGGCGCTGCTCTTTCTTTTGCTTTCGATCCTCTTTTGGAGCATCCATATACGATACAAATTGTTGCGTCATAAAACGCACATAATCATTAGTAGACATATCATCACCTCTACTTGATTAGTATGTCCACTTTTTTACGCATTAATCTTACGCAGTAGCTCCCCCATAATCTCTTCCACACTTTTATTTGTCGTATCAATATATATATCCGCTTCTTCATAATATGCCCGGCGGTTCTCAAACTTCTCCACAAACGCCTCAATATTTTCTTTTTGAAATAATGGACGTGTCGTATCTTCACGAAGGCGCTCTGCAATAACATATGGATCACAATATAAATACACGACGGTTCCATTCTCTTTCATCCACTGACGATTCTCTGCGCGTTCCACGATGCCACCACCCGTTGTAATAATTACATTACTCGTTAATAACGAACGCAGCATTTCACTTTCATATTGACGAAATGCATTTTCCCCTTCTTCTGCAAAAATAGCACGAATTTCCTTCCTTTGCTTCTCTTCAATTTTTTGATCTGTATCTACAACTGGAATATGGAGTTGCTCACTTAGCATCCTCCCAATTGTTGTTTTTCCGGCTCCCATAAAGCCTGTTATGTAAATGGATTTCATTTTGTTACCTCTTTTCTGTCTGTTTAATTATTTGTATTATAACGAAAGATAAGCTAACGTGGTTTATTTTATATACTACTTGCACAAATTAATAAAAAATGTTTTGTCCTTAATTTGTTATCAAGAACAAAACGTAATGGTCATGTAACTTCTTCCTCATCTCTCTTCCACCCAATTCATAACTCTTTTATTTATTTTATCGTACTGAAAGTTCACTTTATAAGAGCGATTTTGTTTCGTCATACACTGCAATGCGACAAATATAATTTCATTTTCAAATACATAATTCCCGCTCGCTTCACCATTTTCGTATCGAAACGAAAATACAGCATTTTGTTCTTTTTCCTGCAAATCATCCTTTATAGAGGAGACTGCTTGATCAGCAATCTCTTCTAACAAAAATTTTTGCTGCGCCTCCTTATAAAATCTTTGATCAGATTTCAACATATTTATTTCATATATAAAGAATGAAAATAGTAAGAAGAGAAGAATTAACGTTCCCGGCATCGCAAAACCATCTTGTTTTCTCATGTCTTCAACTCAATGGGTGTGTAGCGCGTTGCTACACCGTGATACATTTTGCCGCTTATATCTTGCACATGTATAATTAACATATAAGGTGTTAAGTCATAAGAAACCGAATTTACCTTTTGTAATAGAATTTCCATTCCTAACGTATTTACTTTTCTCACGATATTATTTCCTAACATTTCATATGTTACATTCGCACCGTTACTCATTTGAAAAAGTATTAGAGCTTCTTTATTCTCTAACTCGACACCTTTCCCGGTTTCACTCTCTCGAAACTCTAATTGTACTTGTTCCAGGAACACATTCCATTCCCAACTGTTTATTTGCTTTGAATATGGTTTCTCGATAAATAAACTATGGAGGCGCGGCACAAGAAGAAAGAAAATAGATAAAAACAATAAACATAACATCATTTCTAATAACGTAAATCCTGCTTCTACCTCTTTACTTTTTGACATGACGACATTGTTCCATCCTTCTTTGTTTGGTATCTTTCCAAATTGTACAAACTTCTTCTTCCCGCCAATGTATCCAGTACACAACGCCATCTATCGCCTCCTCTTTTTGCTGCTTTAGCTGATTTTGATACATATATAGTGCTGCTTCCCTCTTCAACAATGAATGTGCTTTATACCGAAATTGAATATTTTTTCTTTCTTGCATGATGAGGAGTGTTTGCGGAAGTAATAGCGACACAGCCATCATTAATAAACTTAACGATACAAGCATTTCCAGCATAACCGACCCTTTTTGACACTTCACGATACGTAAATCTTCCTCTCCCAAGTTGAAATACAATTTCATAGGTGCGTGAGCGATAAGAAAGTAGAATTGTACCAGCTTTGTTTATATTTCCATTTGCATTATAGGTCATTGGATTTGGAAAAGTATTCAAATCAATTTTTATATCTCGTTCATATTCCCGGATAAAAAGGGAACGCTCATCCCCAGATTCCCAAATACTGTACATATGTTTCTCAGGACTCCATCGCAGCATATGAAGATTCCGGCGGTTTATAGCTAACTGCTGCATATACAAAATATCTTGTGAAAATTGCTTCAAAAACTGCTCTACCTTTTGCTTTTCATATAACGGAGCAACATTAAAGTAAGTGACGACGCTTAATATAGAAATGATGAATAAGACAAGAAGCATCTCTAAAAATGTAAATCCTTTTTGTTTCACGATTTACCAACAGATACTGTGCCGTCCTCACTTGAAATACTAATCGGTTCCCCTTTTGGACACGTTGTAGAAGTAATATACTTTTCTTTCACTAATTCATCTACTGTTGGTATCTTATTCTTTTCTAATTGATAAGCTTGCACTTGCGCTTCGACAGACTTCACGTATGCATCGCAACCTTTTCCTTGTACGGAAGAGCGCTGTTTAATTACATTTGGAATAATTAATAAAAGTAATACTGAAATAACGACCATCACTAATAACATTTCTAAAAGAGTAAATCCTTTTTCATTTTTCATTTAAACTACCTCCTAAATAGAATTCATCATTTGAAACATCGGCATAATCATCGCTAAATACATAAGAACAACAATTATGCCAATACATGTAAACAAAAGTGGTTGAATAATGACTAAAATACGTTGAATCTTTCCTTCCATTTTTTCAATCGTTAATTCACTATAGTCTCCTAATTCTGTCGCTAAGTTTCCGTTTGCTTGTCCATGCGCAATCACGTAAGACAGTTCCCTCTCGTAATAACCACTCTTCATAATAATAGAATCCAACTGTTCTCCCGCGATTAATAATTCTTCAATTCGAGTGGCTTCACATTGAAAAAACGGGTGATGTTTTTGTTCAACCATTAACGTTAAGGCTTCTAGTACCGATAGTCCTCCTTGTAATAAGCCGCTTAATTGAACAGAGAAATAATGAGAATTTGTTAAAATAAGAAATGTTTTTATAAGAGGAATACAAATCATAATATTCATTCTTTGAACTGGGGGAAGTTTTTGTATATAAAATACATATATACATGTTCCTAAAACGAGGCAGAGAAAAAATCCTCCAATCATGTACGGAAGCATTCGAATAAGGAGCATAATATGATCGGTAAATGAAACAGAAGAAGCGCGCAAGGAACTATATAATGTTTCAAATTGTGGAAGCAAAACGAAATTGAATACAGCAAGTATCCCTAATAGAAAAAAAGATAAAAATATCGGGTAACGAAGCACTTTCATCATATCTTTTTGATGTTTATCTTTTCTATGCAGTAGTACACTTCCTTGTTGCAACGCAAAAGAAATATCCCCATGCCGCTGTGCATAGAATAAATAACTTAATATGTCTGGATGAAACATAAGTTGGTGAAAAGCATCATGAATGCTTCGACCATTTTTTAATTCTTCTGCAATATGTTGCAATTGAATTTGTTTTTGAGAAGATAACTGAAACTGCAGAAACTCTAATGCTTGCAAAAGTGAATAGCCCTTTTCTAACAATTCCCCAAGTCTTCTTAATAACAAGACTTGCTCATGTAATCGCCACCCTTTTCGTTCAAACATAAACATCCTCTTCTAAAAAGCCTAAGGCATATCCTTTTCTTATACATGATTGCAACGTTTCATAATGATAGGTTACACGCTCTCCATTCGCTTCACAAATAGCTTTTTTCAATTCATGGCCATATAACAACTCATAAACGCTTGCTTGCCGCACTTGCCTCATTGCTTTACATAACGGCGAACATTTCCCTTTGCAAAATGGACACTTCAATTCAACAAGACGCTGTGCTGCCACAGCAAGCAATGATTGCTCAATTTCTTGCCGCGTAATCCCATAGTCCATCAAACGTAGCACAGCTCCTTTTGCATCGTTTGTATGCAATGTTGTCATTACTAAATGGCCTGTTAAACTCGCACGCACAGCTACTTTTGCTGTTTCTTCATCACGAATTTCACCAACTAAAATAATATCAGGATCATGGCGCAAAATCGCTTTTAAACCAGTTGTGTACGTGATACCTGCTTTTTCATTAATCTGAATTTGTAACAAGCCATCCTTTCTCTTTTCGATCGGATCCTCAAGTGTAACAATACGACGTGTTTGTCCCTTTTTGGCTACCTCTAGCAAAGCATACATTGTCGTTGTTTTCCCAGATCCTGTCGGCCCAGTAAACACGAGTAATCCATGAGAATGATGTACAAAAGAGAGAAGTGTTTTTGCCGAGCTTGGAAATAAAGAAAGATGGGAAAGTGGTTGAACCGACGCTTGCAAGTGTAAACGAATGACGAGGCTTTCTAAATACACAGTTGGTAGTGTAGAAAGACGTAAGTGCACTTCTTGCCCCTCAATTTGTAAATACAATGATCCATTTTGTGGCTTACGTCTCTCCCCTATATCCATAGATGCTAAAAATTTAAAATGCGAAACAAGTCTTTCTCCAAATTCCTTTCCAATACAATGCTTCGTTACTAAATCTTTTCCAATGCGCAATTGTATGACTGCATCTGCTTGTCGCGGCACGATATGTAAATCGGATGCCTGTAATGCACATGCTTCCTTCATAATTGTATTGGCAAAATGTTCAACACCATTCATAATGATCTCCTCCTCACTATGTATATATCATGCGGAAATATAAAAGAAAAATAGCGACTTTCGTATTTTCAACAGAGAAAAGAGGGAAAATATGTTTGTGAAATTATGAACAATTTCTGAATTATTGACTAAAATTACCTATAAGCAACTTTATCTGTATTATAATGTTATTATCTTGGATAAAGTGATAAAGGTGGAGATCCTCATGGAACAAGCTTTAAAAATTACAGGTGTACTATCTGATCCAACTCGTTATTATATTTATAAATATATTTCTCAAAAACATAGTTACGTAACTGTACAAGAAATCGCAGATGAATTTAATATCCATCCAAACGTAGCACGTCTACATTTATCAAAATTAGAAGATGTCAATATGTTGCGATCTGAAACAAAGAAAACGGGAAAAGGCGGCAGACCAAGCAGATTATATGTATTGTCTGAAGACTTAATTCAGCTACAATTCCCATTTCGCGATTATCAATTATTAGCAAAAATCGCTTTTAATTCATTGCTTAGCCTCGGTGCAGCCGGTGAAAAAGCACTATATGAAACAGGCAAACAATTTGGTAAAGAATTAATGGAACAACATATGCAGCATTTAAACATTAATGAAGATTCATTAACATTAGAACACAAAGTTCAAATTGCAAAAGAAGCATTATCAACTGCTGGCCTATCCCCTTCATTTGAATTAAGCACAGATGGTACACAAATTTTCTATGACGTGTACAATTGCCCATTCAAAGAAGTTGCTGTCCATCATCCTGAAGAAGTTTGCCATATGCATAGCGATATGATGAAGGGAATTTTTGAAATCCTATTTCCGGGCATGGAATTAACACGACATGATAATTTATTAGACGGATGTAAATCTTGTAACTACAAAGTTCAGCTATAACTTGTTTTCATATGAAATTGTGTCAAAAAGAAGTCAATTTGATTTGGCTTCTTTTCTTTTTTCGCAAATATTTACAATAGTAAGAAAAATAAACTATAATGAAGAGAGGTTTACTTTTTTAGAAAAGGAGGGAGATTGCATGGAGCGCATGTTTCGCGTTCTCGGCTTTTGGACTGGAATTTTCTCGGTTATGTTTTACTTAGGGGATATGCACGCAACTGCACTATTATTTTTAGGACAAACAGGATTCTTCGTACTTTTAAGCTATTTAAAATTAACAGAGCGTATGTATATATACGTATTCGGGGCATATTTAACTGTTTTCTTCATTGGGTTTACATACTATACAACATTTCTACTTGTCCCTGGCGCTGGGCATTAAAAAGATGGCAAATTGCCATCTTTTTTTATTTTCTCTAATTACCTAGTTGACTTATAGGTTTTATTGAAATATATTCTATATAACAGATTGGAATTAGGGGGAATCATCATGAATACACTGCTAGTCGGTATTAACATAGCGGTCATGCTCGTATTAGTTGGCATATTGTATTATATGCAGCGCAAGCATGTATCATTTAATAAACGCGTATTTACTGCTTTAGGGGTCGGAATTGTATTTGGCCTTATCTTACAATTTATCTATGAACCTACTTCTAAAATTATCGTGGATTCGAATAACTGGTTTAGCTTAATTGGTAGTGGGTATGTGAAATTACTACAAATGATCGTTATGCCACTTATTCTAGTTTCTATTATCTCGGCATTTACAAAATTAAAATTAACAAGTAACCTTGGTAAAATTAGCGGACTTATTATTGGAATTTTAATTCTTACAACTGGAATCGCTGCAGCTGTTGGTATCGCAGCAAGCGCAGGGTTTGACGTTCAAGCAACTGGCTTACAACAAGGTGATGCAGAAACGGCTCGCTTAAAATTAGTGGAAGAAAAATTCAGTTCAATTGAACAAACACCAATTCCACAAAAATTATTGGAGTTATTACCTACAAATCCATTTCTTGATTTAACTGGTGCACGTCCAACTTCGACAATTTCTGTTGTAATCTTTGCAGCGTTCATTGGAATCGCCTTTATCGGTGTGAAAAGAAAATATCCAGAACAAGCAGAGTTATTTAAGAAAATGCTTGATGCTGTCTATGCAATTGTAATGCGTATGGTAACATTAATTTTACGCCTTACTCCATATGGCGTATTAGCTCTTATGACAAAAACAGTCGCTGGTAGTGATGTAAGTGCCATTTTAAAACTCGGTAACTTTGTTTTAGCATCTTACGTAGCACTTATCGTTATGTTTGTTATTCACTTATTATTAATTGCTCTTTCTGGTTTAAATCCAATTCAATATTTGAAAAAGGTATTCCCAGTATTAACATTCGCCTTCACTTCTCGTTCTAGTGCAGGTACAATGCCACTAAATATTGAAGCACAAAAAGAAAAACTTGGTGTTTCAGAAGGAATTGCAAACTTTGCTGCTTCCTTCGGGGTATCTATCGGTCAAAATGGTTGCGCAGGTATTTATCCAGCTATGCTGGCGATGATGGTCGCTCCAACTGTAGGAATTGATCCATTACAACCACAATTTATTTTAACTTTAATCGCAGTTGTCGCTATTAGCTCATTCGGTGTTGCTGGTGTAGGCGGCGGAGCAACATTCGCAGCATTAATCGTCCTTTCAACAATGAACTTACCAATCGGGATTGTTGCTCTTCTTATCTCTGTTGAGCCATTAATCGATATGGGTCGTACAGCTCTTAACGTAAGCGGATCAATGACAGCAGGTCTTATTTCTAGCAAATGGCTTGGTGAATTAGATCACGATACGTATAATCAAGATGATGTGAAAAGCGAAGAAGTTGCTTCATAAGAAAGAGAAACTTTCATAAAAAGGAATGCTAATTGATATAGCATTCCTTTTTTTATTCCTTATACCTGTTTTAAAAAATTTAATACTATTTTAGGAACATCCTCATTTATTTGAATTCCTTGAACAGAACCTTTATCTACATCTTTTGCGATTATAATGTTATTTTTATCATCTACCCAGACTAACAAACTTTCCTTAGAATCATCCTTAAAAATAACTTCCATATTAGCATGTACCGCATCCCTTGCTTTTTTATCTAAAGATATTTTTTTAGATGTACCAGCTTTGATTGCTGTAACAATCTGATTTACTAGATCTTCATTATCCGTTCCTGCTTTAGAAATATTATCTTGATCTATCCTCACTAAATTCATTTCTTTTATTTGTTTTTTCTCAAATACTATTGATGTTTCTTTTTCCTCTTTTTGTTTAGTTGATGAAGAAGTTTTTGAAGAACTTGTAATATTGGAACATCCAATTAAGTTCAAAAACACTAGAATTATCATAAACAAGCACATATTTTTTCTCATTTCACTCACCCCTTCATACAATACAATTTTTAATACTGAATATCAGTATAAATCGATTCCTCAACTCCCGGAAGAAGTCTGTATACACTCATTCCAATCAAAGATTCTATTTCTTTTTTTATTTTATAAAATCCTTTCCAATGAGAAGAAGTGTGAGCATTGGTGCCGTGTCTCAATCCAACTGAGATCAATCTTTTTTCAAGTGTAGTAAATCCTTTATCATCGGCTAAAGCATCACAAAGAGTAATAACTTTATCGTATAAATCATAGTTGCTGTTTTCATTTAATATCACTACAAGCTTCATTTTCATATCTGGAGGAACAAGACTCCAATCAGCCGCGATTTCTATGTCTTTATTCCTACAAGGAACTGAATGTGTTACACATTTAATCGCATTCCCTCTAAATCCTAATTGTTCTAAGTACATGTATCCATCATAAGAATGTATAACAGATTTTGTAAAACCTTTATACCTACCAATGTCATGAAGCAACCCTGCATTATAAGCCAAATTATCATTCACATCATATCCTTGTTTCATAAATTCCAAGATTATGTTTTCAGTAGCTTGGGCAACATTTATCGAATGTTTATACCAAGGTCCAGGATTTTGTTTATATGCACGTTCAAGTAACTCACGTGCATATGCTCTATCCATGGTATACTCCATAACACCACCACTCTATCATCATTACTTCACATAACAAATCTGTTTCTTTTGCTCCCAAAGATCCAATTCTGGAATTTGTTTCTCCGCCGAAATCAATACTTCTTCGATTAATAATTCCAAATCCTTCACACTGTTTTCCGGATTTCCCATCAAGATATTCGTCATTCGCTCATAAAGGTTTTCCGGTTTTATTGTCATTCGTTTGATATTAAAAGGCATCCATTTAAATGCAGGGTGATGCACATACATTTTATTAAGGCCGAACAAAACACCAAATACATTCTTCTGTACATCACAAATTACATCGTATAGCATAAGCCAATCTTTTCGTTTTAAAAGTGCTTCACGGTTATGCCAGCGATTACTTAGCAAAAGATTCTCTGCAATCATTTGTCTAGAAAGTTCCAATGGATAATCTGCGACTCTATCTTTTAGCCCCCTAATTTTGTCTTCACCATACAAACTCACACCATCATGAATTGAGGCTACAATACATTGTTTCTCATAATCAGTTTCATACTTTTCCACCACATCAGAAATAAAACGTTCAACCGTTACGGATAAAAAGTTACTTATTTCTAATTTAATCCCATCTTTCGTTACATAAGATTCAGACCACTCTTCCTCTTCATACGGATGATACGATAAAACTGTCCCATCAATACGTTTAATAGGCCCTTCACGATCTTCATCTTCTGGCGGTGCTGACCATAAAATATGTAACTCTATATCTGAATTTTCATCTTGCCAGTTTCTTGATACGGATCCTGCTAAAAGAATCGCTTCTACTTTTTGGTTTTGTTTATATATTTTTGCCATATCTATTGCTTTTTGCATTAAGTTCATTTGATTTCCCCCATGTTTGATTATCCATTTGAACATTTTATTGCAGCGTTATTACACTGTTTCTATTTATAGCTTAATGGAAATTTATTACTATATCAAATGATTTTCTTTTATTTCTGAATATTACATATAAAAATTTTCTTCGTTACCAAGTGTATAAACAGAAAAAGGATATATGCTCCTATATTGAGCATAATATCCCCATCATCATTATCTATTGATATAACCTTTTCAAGCACATAATAAAAATAAAAGTTCCTCTTCACAGCCCGTCCCTTTTACAAATAGCCATTGTGTTCGCACCATTCATGAAACTGCCGCACATCTACCCCTACTAAAACGATATCTTTTAGTTCCACATCAACGACTTGATCGTCAATAACAAGGAAAAAACTTGATCCTTCCTGCTTTTCTTTTTGCTTTACAATTCCAATGCGATTCCGATACGGTCCATCTTTTACATACGCTTTTTGTCCTGTAATATCAAAATTCAAAATTCTCACCCCTTTTACTGCGCTCAACTTTGGCATACTACCTTCTCCTCGGAAAGTTTCCTTTCATCACACTATTTCTGTATATATATGATGAAACAGCAAAAGAGTCCTTCCTTTATTACAATTATTTTTTCTTTGTGTCATTTTTATAAATTATACGTGAAAATTAGGAAAAACCGCACTTGGAAACGCTTTCTTAAATTTATTTCATGTTATAATGGAAAAGCAGAACTTCGTAAAGAGGGAGAAAAATGGATATAACAATTATTACAAAAGTAATCGAAGCATTAAAATCATATGGATTTCAAGATGTAACATACTGTGAGGAAACAAAACAATTCTTATTTCATAACCAAACCGATATTATGAGTGGCTATGCAGAAATAACATACAGCAGCCAATTTGAAAAGTTTAACGTGCAAATTCATCCGATTGAAACCCATCATCAGGCAGAGTTACAAGAAGTTGAAAAACACATTCAATCTTGTATACGAAAAGTCGAGTATTTAAATGCACTTCTTACAGGACAAAAAAAATTAACTGACAAAATTATTATTATGTAAAAAAAGAACGTGAGATTATCACGTTCTTTTTCATTTTCACTATTATATACTCATCTTCTCTTTCAATTGTAACCCTGTAACAGACTCTAATACATTCATCGCTTCTCCAATTGTCATATCAAAAATTGTCTTATCTTCTATATACGGAAACTGTCTAAAACGTTTTTCTAACATTTTTACTGCATCCGATGAAAATACTGCACTATCTATACCGAATTCTGTTTCAAGTAGAACAATCCAATCTAAAATATGAAATCCTAACCCATTTACAAATGAAATAAGTTTTTCTTCAGGTTGTGAAGATAGAAATACATAACGTTCCATTTCACTAAAGAGTTCTTCACCTAAAATTTCTGCGAGTTCTTCATCATGTTCACGATTTACAATTTCATCATATCCATAATCGTCTGCAAGTTCTTCTACTTCTTCTCCGTCTGCACAAAGTAGCTGACTACGCAGTGCACCTTTTTTGAATTCACTTTTTTGTATAACTTCTAAAAAGCTTGTTTCCCATCCTTGTTCTAATTTCATATTTATAACTCCTTTATGCTTTCTTTATTTTTAAATATATATTTTGATTGAAGTTCTCTTTCGCATTTTGATTGCATAACCTTACATGTTCAGATAAACGAGACGCTTTATATATTTTACCATTCATATAGACATGTGGATCAATTAAGCGTTCCTTCCCACCCGAGTAACAAATATCATACTCTTGATTATTCTCTTCTACTATTACATTTGGATGTAAAGTAGCCAATACACTCGTTATCTCTTCATCACGACAACATTTCAATTTTTGAAGCACTACCTCATCATCGCACAAGAAATCTTCAGTATGTATCAGATGCTTTTCTAACGCTAGTTGCAAAACTTTTGTTAATACATGATAACTATATGAGCCTAATGGATGTAGAAAGAAATCAATTGTTTCTTTGTAATAGACTGTTGTAAACCACTCTGCCGCCTCTAGCGTACTAAGACAGATTTGTTTTTCATGGACAATTAATTGATTTAAAAATGTAAGAACTTCTTGTTTTGAAATCATTCCATATGTATATAAATCGCGAAGTGTATAATCTATACGATCTGCGCATAGAGCTGGTAGTGGTTGTTCCAACAGCATCCATTGTTCCCAGTTTTGAAGCATTTTAGAATCATATCCATACTTTTTCAAAATGAGCGGGATATCCGAGTTTTCAATGACTGTATCAAAAATATGTTCATGATAGTCTTCATCTTTTTTATGTAATACACGATCTACAACGTGTGAAAAAGCAGTATGTGATACATCGTGAAGCAATGCTGCAATTTGTTCCGCTTCACCCCCGCCCAGCATTTTCACAAGAAGCATAACTCCAATTGAATGCTCATAACGAGTTATATTCCACTCTGGTTTTACAAGAAAGCTCGCTCCAACTTGATGAATTTTCTTCAGCCTTTGCATAGCTTCTGTTTGTAATAGTTCTTCTAATACACCGTCTATTTCAAAATTACCGTATATCGTATCATAAACCTGCATGATCTATGCGTCTCCTTTATTCATGACGTATGAAACAAACTCCTCCACTTCCCCTTGAAAAATATCCACTTCTGGTAAATGGTAAAACGTTGTTTGAAGCGGATTGTTTTTATGATACATATAGATTTTCTTCTCTAGCGCAATAGCCATACCAAGCTCCGTGTGACTCCCATTTCCGCCATCTAATAAAAGTAGAAAAACATCAGCGTTTTGTATCGCCTGCTTTTCTGCTTGACCAATCTTCTGTAATTGTTCTCTATTTGTCGCTCTTTCATTTTGAGTCCAATTATATGTATGATGCCATCCCGCTTCTTTCAATTGACTCGCTACAAATTGAACAAGATGTTTGTTTTGAAAACTTGATGCAATATAGAAATTCATATGAATTAGCTCCTTATTTATAAAACCAAAGGGAAACTCCTTTTTTTAGCGTTAATGATAATAATAGCGAAGGATTTCGCCAAAAGAAATCCCCACCTTCAAAACTTATTTTGCGTTTAAATGGTGGGGCGCCTCATGCTTTTCTCTTATTTTTTGCTTTTTATCACTTTCATCGGCTAACATCTCTAACTCAGCTGTTATTTCCGATTTTTCTAAGTTTCGTTCTTGTGAAAATTTTCTTGAAATGTAAATAATAACACTACCAACGTATAGCACAAAACATATAATCAGAGCAGTATTTTCATAGAGACTCAGCTCCAACACAGTCACTCCTAATCCATTCGTATTTTCACGCTCAAAGAACTGGAATTCCCCTATTAAATCTCTGTTATTGTAACATAAATAAAGTAATTCTTCGAACCTTTCATTCTACTAAAAAAGACATGATTTTTTAGAAATCACGCCTCCGTAATATATTTCATAATGGTCTGTACTGCTTCTTTTCCACTATACTTTTTTAATTCTTTTTTATACTTCTCACAATTATGATTTAACTCTTCTATATGCTTCATAAGGGATGTCACTGTTACAGTTTCTTCATATAAAACCGCTGCATACCCTTGTCTTTCAAACGATTGTGCATTTAAAATTTGATCTCCGCGGCTTGAAGCTTTCGGTAATGGAATTAAAAGCATCGGTTTTTGCAATGTTAAAAATTCAAAAATCGCATTCGATCCAGCTCGTGAGATGACAAAATCAGTTGCCCCTAACACATCTGGCAATTCTCCGTGCACATATTCAAATTGCCTATACCCTTCTATACCTTGTAACGTCTCGTCTAGATTTCCTTTTCCGCATAGGTGAACAACTTGATAATTTTTAAGGAGCTGTGGCAATGCTTCTCGTACTGTTTCATTGATTTTCTTTGCCCCTAGACTTCCTCCCATAACCGTGATAACTGGTTTTCTAGTATGGAACCGAAGAAAGTGTAATCCTTTTTCACGATTTCCACGTAGCACTTCTTCCCTCACAGGCGAACCTGTATAAACCACCTTTTCTGTTGGCAAATGTTGTGCTGCTTCTTCAAACGTAACAAATATTTTTGAAGCAAAACGGAGTGCAATTTTATTCGCTAGTCCTGGTGTCATATCCGATTCATGTAACAAGACTGGAACACGATTTAACCATCCGCCAATTACTACTGGTACAGATACAAAACCGCCCTTTGAAAAAATAACATCAGGTTTTAATTTTCTTATTCGTACATAAGCATCCATAACACCCTTCATAACGAGAAAAGGATCTTTTATATTTTTCAAATCAAAATAACGGCGTAACTTTCCGCTCGCTATACCATAGTATGGAATTCCTTCGTTCTCTATAATCGTTTTTTCAATCCCTTGATGAGAACCTATATAAGAAATATCCCAGCCCTTTTTTTGCAAATGTGGAATAATTGCTAAATTAGGTGTCACATGTCCAGCCGAACCACCGCCTGTAAAGACTATTCTTTTCATACCTCTCCCCCTTCTACACTATAGTACACTAAAATATCGTGCTTCGGGGTGAGCAAATACCATTGCCGTTACAGATGCTTCCGGCTCCATCATAAATCCTTCTGTTAGTGAGATTCCAATCTCCTCTGGCTGAATTAAGCGAAATAGTTTTTCTTGATCAGCAAGTTCTGGGCAAGCTGGATAACCAAAAGAAACACGAATTCCCTGATATTTTGTACGGAATCGCTCTTCCATCGTCATCTCCGGTGAATCCGGAATTCCAAAACGATCACGAATCAACATATGTGTTTTTTCAGCGAGTCCCTCTGCTAGCTCTAGCGCTAACGATTGAATCGCATGGCTACGTAAATAATCCCCTTTCTCTTTCCATTCTTCCGCAATATCACGCACACCTTGCCCCACTGTAACAGATAAAAAGGCGACATAATCCATTTCATCACCGACAGGACGTAAGTAATCCCCTAATGTACGGTACGGAGCTTTCCCTTGTCTTGGGAATGAAAAACGCTCTAGCACACGTGTACGATCTTCTGGATCATAAATAATAATAGTTTGTCCATCACTTTGGGCAGGGAAAAATTGATAAACAGCTTTTGGACATAGCCAAGATTGTCCTCCTTGTAATAATTCATCAATTAAATTGTTTAACTCATGCGCTCTCTTATCACCTTCTTTTAATAATTTTTTCACATTTCCTTTTAAACCAAGGTGATGACTAATTAGCATTTGCCTGTTTAAAAATGGTGCAAGATGTGAAACTGGAATATCACGAAGTACAACCCTTTTTGTTGAGTCCGGCACCATAACTTTTGCTTTCGGCAACGGTTCAATGACGGCTGGTTTCTCCACTTTTTTCTCCTCTTGTTTCACGACATGAATGTGGCGATTTTTTTTATCCTGCTTCATTTTTTCTCGTTCTTCTTCTTTTTGCAATTGATTGATAAGATCGAGTCCTGTCATCGCATCACTTGCATATAATACGAGTCCATTATAGGAAGGTGAAATACGGTTATCTGTAAACTTTCTTGTCAATGCCGCACCACCTACAACAATGGGAATATCAATATTTGCCGCTTGTAAATCTTCGGCAGTTGCTACCATTTGCTGCGCCGATTTTACTAATAATCCAGAAAGTCCGATAATGTCTGGTTTCTTTTCTTTTACCTCTTGCACAATGCGATCAGAGCGCACATTAATTCCTAAATTAAGAATATCATAGCCGTTATTTGATAAAATAATCTCTACAAGGTTTTTGCCAATATCATGTACATCACCTTTTACAGTTGCTAATAATACCTTTCCTTTTTTCGCACTATCGCTAGATTCCATATAAGGCTCCAAATACGCAACAGCAGCTTTCATACTTTCTGCACTTTGCAATACTTCAGCAACGATAAGCTCATTGTTATTAAACAAACGACCTACTTCGTCCATCCCCATCATAAGCGGACCGTTAATAATATCAAGGGGCTTTCTTCCTTCTGTTAGTGCGAAACTTAAATCTTCATGTAAACCCTGCTTCGTTCCTTCTACAATATAATTTGCTAACCTTTCATCAAGTGTTAATGTTTCTTGTATGACCGCTTCTTTTTTCTTAGCAACCCGGTAAAAGTTCGTAAATTCTTCTAGTGTTTCTTTCGTTGTTTCGAATAATAGTGCATCTGCGAGTTCCTTTTCCTCTTCTGGAATGGATGCATAGCGCTCTAGCTTTTCAGTATTCACAATTGCGTAGTCAAGCCCAGCCTTTGTTGCATGATATAAAAAGACCGAGTTTAGCACTTCGCGACCAGCTGGCGGTAAACCAAACGATATATTACTTACTCCTAAAATTGTTAAACATTCTGGCAGTGATTCTTTAATAAGACGAATCCCTTCTATCGTCGCTGCTGCCGAACCAATATATTCTTCATCACCAGTTCCTACCGGGAAAACGAGTGCATCAAAAATAATATCGGATGGACGTATACCATATTTCTTCGTTAATAACTCGTAACTTCTCTTTGCAATTTCTAACTTTCTTTCTGCACTAACTGCCATGCCCTCTTCATCAATCGTTCCTACTACAATTGCCGCACCATATTTATGAAGAAGAGGTGTTACTTTCTCAAAACGCTCTTCTCCATTTTCTAAATTAATAGAGTTAATAACCCCTTTTCCTTGTATATACGTGAGAGCTTTTGCCATAACATTATCATCCGTTGAATCTATCATAATCGGAACTTTTAATACTTTCGTTACTTCTGCCAAAAAGTTCTCCATATCTTCTACTTCATCACGATCTGGATCCGCCATACAAATATCAATAATATGGGCATTTTCCTTCACTTGCGCCCTCGCAATTTCAGCAGCTTCTGCAAAATTCCCTTCAGCTACTAATCGCTTAAATTTTCTTGATCCAATAACATTTGTTCTCTCTCCCACAAATAATGGCCTCATAGAATCATCATATTGCAACGCTTCTAAACCACTAATACCGTGACCTTCTCGTTCATGATTCTCACGTGGTTCAAGGGACTCAAGCGAAACTTTTATCGCTCGTATATGATCAGGCGTTGTACCGCAACAACCACCGATAATATTGATCCACCCTTCTTTAGCAAATTGTTTCACCTTTTCTGCAAGTGAAGTCGGTGACTCATGATAATGTCCATCCTCGTCTGGAAGACCAGCATTTGGATAACAAGAAATATAACACTCTGATAAGTCAGAAAGAGAACGAATGTGTTCGCGCATAAATTCTGGTCCTGTAGCACAGTTTAATCCGACAGATAATGGTTTCATATGCTCAATTGATAAATAAAATGCCTCGATTGTTTGCCCCGCTAACGTTGTTCCCATCGGTTCAATGGTTCCTGAAATCATAAGCGGAACCGTATGATTTGCTTCCGTAAACGCTTCCTGAATCCCTAAATACGCCGCTTTCACGTTACGCATATCTTGGCTTGTCTCTACAAGCAATACGTCAACGCCACCTCGTAATAAGCCCCGAGCTTGTCTCGTATAAGCTTCAATTAGTTCTTCAAACGTTACACCGCCTGTTACACTAATTGCTTTTGTTGTTGGCCCCATCGCACCTGCTACATATACTTCTTTATCACTCTCCTTTACCGCTTGCTTTGCTAAAAACGCCGCTCTTTCATTTAACTCTTCATCTAAATGAGATAGCTCATAATCATGCAATACGATATTCGTAGCACCAAACGTATTTGTTTCGATAATATCCGCACCCGCTTCAATGTAAGCTTTATGGATACCTAAAATAACATCTGGCCTTGTTTTTACTAAGTATTCATTACAACCTTCGTATTCTTCACCTCCAAAATCTTCTGCAGTTAAATCTGCCTGCTGAATCATCGTTCCCATCGCGCCATCTAATATTAAAATATCATGTTGTAATCTCTCTTCTATCGGTCTCATCAGTTGATTCCCTCTTTCACGTCTTGCTTTTCTTTCACATACTTAACGAGATTTTCTGTAATTTCATATTTCAAAAACGGCGTAATGAGATAAATACCGTTAAAGTATTTCATTGCGGCATTAATTAATTCCTGAGAAATACGAATTCCTTCTTCAATTGCAGACTCCTGCGTTTCATGCCCATCCATTCTCTGTCTTACTTCCTCAGGCAATGTAATGCCTGGCACCTCAAAATGAAGAAAATCAGCATTACGTTTACTTACTAAAGGCATAATTCCAATAAAAATTGGTTTTTCTAAATGTTTTGTCGCCTCGTATATTTCTTCAATTAAGGCTACATCGTAAATTGGCTGTGTTAAGAAATACTCTGCACCAGCTGCAATTTTCCTCTCCATTCGCTTCACCGCTGCTTTTAAATGTCTCACGTGCGGATTAAAAGCTCCTCCAACAGAAAACCTTGTCGCTGGACCAATGGATTTTCCTAAAATAGATCGACCATCATTCATTTCTTTAATCATTTTAATTAATTCAATAGAAGACAAATCATATACAGAAGTCGCTCCAGGAAAATCCCCCACTCGCGCTGGATCACCTGTTAAAGCTAACACTTCTTCCATTCCTAAAGCCGATAAACCTAGTAAATGAGATTGCAAACCAATGACATTATGATCACGGCACGTTAAATGCGTCAGTACTGGAATATCATGCTTCGTTAATAATGCCCCCATTGCCATGTTTGAAATGCGCGGGGATGCTAACGAATTATCTGCTAACGTAATGGCATCTGCTCCCGCTCTTTTCAATGCCCTTGCCCCTTCAAAAAAACGCTGCGTATCTAATGTTTTTGGGGGATCTAGTTCAACAACCACCGTTGTTTGCTTCTTCGCTTTTTCTGCAAGGGTAACATGAGTGCTAGCACGTTTTGTTTGGATATGAACTACTTGTTGTCTTTGAACAATTTGTTTTTCTGTAACAGGCGTTACATTCGCAATTACACGCTTCATCCCTTCAATATGTGCTGGCGTTGTACCACAACAGCCCCCTAACAAACGAATACCTTGTTCAATAAATTTCGGTGTCATCTCTTCAAAATAAGCAGGGCTTCCTTCATATACGTAACGTCCTTCTACATAGTTTGGAAGGCCTGCATTTGGATAAGCCGACAAATAACCATTTTTAGGAATCGATATCATTTTAAAAGCTTCCGTCATATGAAGCGGTCCTAACTGACAGTTTAAACCGACTACATTTGCACCGTAATCTAAAAGCTGCGTTAATATTCCATTTACATCATTTCCATTTTGCGTTGCGCCCGCTTCATGAAGCGCTAGCTGTGCAATAATTGGAATATCTGTTTGTTTTCGCAATACTTTCACTGCATGTAACAATTCGAACTCATCATAAAATGTTTCTAATAATAATCCGTCAACCTTTTCTTCTAATAATGCTCCCGCTTGCTCAAGTAGCATAAACTCTCGTTCCATATCAGTCGTTGTAACGGCCCCGATATGCTTCATCCCACCGATGGTCCCTAAAATGGCGTTCTTATCTGTTACGGCTGCTTTTGCAAGTTTAACCGCTGCTTTATTAATTTGGGTGACCTGATTTTCCAAACCATACATGCGTAATTTTGCTTCATTTGCACCATATGTATTTGTTTGAATAATATCTGCCCCAGCAGCTACATATTGTTTATGAATAGATATAATAAGATCTGGATCAGATAAGTTTAATTCTTCAAAACTACTTTGCAAACCATGAGAATGTAATAACGTACCAATTGCGCCATCACCGATAACAATTCCTTTTGATACTAAATCTAGAATTTTCACTTGTCTCCCTCTTTTCTATCAATATAAAAACCCCCTCTTCATCTTGAAGAGGGGGACATCATCAATCCTCCTCTTATCATGCAAAACAAATTGTTTTGCAGGTATTAGCACCGTTTCAAACATTTCGTTTGAAGGTTGCCGGGTTTCACAGGGCCTTTCCCTCCACCGCTCTCAATAAGAGTTTGTCTTTATTATTCATCTATGTTTTAAAAGGAAATACGTGTACCTTTTAACAATCTTTGTTAATTTTCTCATAAATTTAGCATGGGATAGACTAAAAGTCAATTGAATTAGCAGAAAAATGAAAATTGTTTAAAATAAAGTTGCAATTCAATTATCTTTTGTTGTAAAGTTAAAACCATAATAAAATTTCATACAAAATATTCTTATCTAGAGAGGTAGAGGGACTGGCCCTATGACACCTCAGCAACCATTAACACGTTCGTTAATAAGGTGCTAATTCCAGCAAATTGTGAAAAGATTTGACAGATAAGAAGAAGACTATATTCGCATGAAAGCCTTCTTCTTAGAAGGCTTTTTTTATTTTTATAAAGGAGGAATTTCACATGTCAACAATCGAAACAAAACTAGCACAAATCGGAAATCGAAGCGAAACTACAACAGGAACAGTTAATCCCCCTGTTTACTTTTCAACAGCTTATCGTCATGAAGGAATTGGAAAGTCAACAGGCTTTGATTATTCACGAACAGGAAATCCAACACGTGGTCTTTTAGAACGCGCAATTGCTGATTTAGAAGAAGGTGAACAAGGCTATGCCTGTAGTTCTGGAATGGCAGCTGTTCTTCTTATTCTTTCCTTATTCCGTTCTGGAGATGAACTTATCGTATCAGAAGATTTATACGGAGGGACCTACCGCTTATTTTCGGAACATGAGGAAAAGTGGAATATTCGATGTAGATACGTAGATACACAATCTATTAAACAAATAGAACAAGCTGTCACTTCTCAAACAAAGGCTATTTTTATCGAAACACCGACCAATCCATTAATGCAAGTCACTGATATTGCAGCTGTCGCAACTGTCGCAAAACGGCACGGCCTACTTCTAATTGTCGATAATACTTTCTACACTCCTTATATACAACAACCATTAACAGAAGGCGCAGATATTGTCCTTCACAGCGCAACAAAGTATTTAGGTGGACATAACGATGTACTAAGCGGCCTTGTCGTTGCAAAAGGTCAGACACTTTGCGAAGCACTTGCCCACTATCATAACGCTTCTGGTGCTGTATTAAGTCCATTTGATTCGTGGTTATTAATTCGTGGTATGAAAACATTGGCTCTTCGTATGAAACAACATGAAGAAAACGCAAAAAAAATCGTTTCTTATTTAAATGGGGAGAATGGTGTAACCGATGTTTTTTATCCAGGAAGGGGCGGTATGATTTCATTTCGTCTTCGCGATGAAAAATGGATAAATCCTTTCTTACAATCTTTATCGTTAATTACATTTGCAGAAAGTCTTGGCGGGGTTGAAAGTTTAATGACATATCCAGCAACACAAACACATGCAGATATCCCAGAAGCAGTGCGTATAGCACGCGGGGTATGTAATCGTCTTCTCCGTTTTTCCGTTGGCATTGAAAACGGGGATGATTTAATTCAAGACTTAAAGCAAGCTATTAAACATGTAAAAGAAGGTGTAAGAATATGAGTTATTCGTTAGATACACTCTTACTTCATAACCAATATAAACATGATTCACAAACAGGAGCTGTTAACGTTCCCATTTATAATACATCGACATTTCATCAATTTGATGTAGATACCTTTGGAAAATACGACTACAGTCGCTCTGGGAATCCAACACGTGAAGCACTTGAAGACATAATCGCTTTATTAGAAGGGGGAACAAAAGGATTTGCCTTCGCATCTGGAATTGCAGCGATTTCTACTGCCTTCCTCCTTCTCTCGCAAGGCGATCATGTTCTCATTTCAGAAGATGTATACGGGGGAACATATCGCATTGTAACAGAGGTTCTGTCTCGTTACGGTGTTTCACATACATTTGTTGATATGACAAATGTAGAGGCAGTAAAACAAAACATTAGACCAAATACAAAAGTCTTTTACATTGAAACACCATCCAATCCATTATTAAAAGTAACCGACATTCGTACTGTTTGCGAATTAGCGAAATCTACCGGAGCTCTTACTTTTGTTGATAACACATTTTTAACACCACTATTCCAAAAACCACTCGAACTTGGAGCAGATGTGGTTCTCCATAGTGCGACAAAGTTTATTGCCGGTCATAGTGATGTTACAGCTGGATTAGCAGTTGTAAAAGATGATGAACTCGCTAAAAAACTCGGCTTCCTGCAAAATGCATTTGGCGCTATATTAGGCCCACAAGATTGCTCTCTCGTTCTTCGCGGTCTGAAAACATTACACGTACGTCTCGAACACTCAGCAACAAACGCGAATAAAATTGCTCTTTATTTACAAAAACACTCGAAAATTCAGAATGTGTATTACCCTGGATTAGAATCACACCTTGGCTATGACATACAGCACTCACAAGCACAATCTGCCGGTGCTGTTTTATCTTTCACGTTACAATCTGAAGATGCTTTGCGAAAATTTTTATCACAAGTCAAGCTTCCTGTATTTGCAGTAAGTTTAGGAGCTGTGGAATCCATCCTCTCCTATCCTGCAAAAATGTCACATGCAGCATTATCACAAAAAGCACGCGATGAAAGAGGTATTTCTAATTCATTGCTCCGTTTATCAGTTGGCCTTGAAAATGTAGATGATTTAATTACCGATTTTGAAAATGCACTTTCTTTTGTAGAGGAACCTGTGAATGCATGAGAAAATTCCCATCTGATATAGAAATAAAATGTTTCACATTATAAAAAAGGATAGACCAAGCAAATTACATTCGCTTGGTCTATCCTTTTTTATTACGGTACTCAGGATTTACCACCATAAACTCATCATATGCACTTAGGTAAAGTCCCTCTATTGAAGATAATAAGCCATTAATGTATCCTCTCCATAAGAACCATCTTCATATTTAATTTGCTCCCGTTGTCTACCTTCTTCTATAAAACCAGTACGTTTGTATACTTTAATAGCCCTATCATTAACAGAAACGATCCCTAAGCAAATTTTTTCTAAACCTTTCTGCTTTTTAGCCCAATTAACAAGAAATTTTATTAATTTGGTACCGATACCTTGATTGCAACATTCCTCTCTGATACCCATTCCCATTGTTCCTACATGTTTTAAGTGTTCTTGTTTGTAACGATTGAAAATCAAAAAGCCGACTACTGCACCTTCCATCTCACTTACTATATAAAGATTTCCATCCTCAACACTTTTCAATATTTTTTCTCTTTCTTTATTCACATTATCAGGTATTTTATTTGGAGAAGATATAAAAAACTTTGTCGTAGCTGCTGATAAAATGATTTCCTTTCTAATAGCAATAAATGATTCAGCATCAGATTCTTTTGCTAATCGTATCACATCATCACCACTTATCTTTTTTCAGTAAACCTTCAGGAAAGTGAAAGTGTTTTAGGAAATGTATGTTATGATATGCCTTCTTTTCATCCAAAATTATATTCTATAGAAACATATAAAATCTCTTTTTCTTATTATTTTAAAAATTTTGTATATTAATTGAAAGAATAACAAAATCGTGATAAAATTGTGTTACAAATGTATCTGTATATTCACGATTTTTAACAAAAAATACTGTGTTACAAAACGTACAAATTTTGCAAAGTTATTTACATCATGTTCTCTTTTCTTACAATTTCTTTACTTTAGAACATTTTTTCTGCAACAACTATTTTCTTTTCTTTAGATTTTTGGTATGTATAGTATGGGTATAACAGCTCGCATGGAGGTGGAAAAAACATGTTAGAAACCTTTCAAAAGGAATTAGAACTATACGAAAATAATGCAGAATTACTGAAAGTTCTTGCTCACCCTGTTCGTTTATGTATTGTAAAAGGATTGATCGAACGCGGTCCAAGCAATGTTTCGACAATGTACACAGGATTAAATATGCCACAATCCACAATTTCACAACATTTAGCGAAATTAAAAAGCGCTAAAATCGTTTCTAGTGAAAGAAAAGGATTGGAAATTTACTACAAAGTAGAAAATGAAACAATTATCCAACTTGTTCGTGTATTACTAGGTTAGGGGTAACCAAACAAAAAGGACGTATTCTATATTTTCCATCTCATATCTTTAATATAAATATATATCATGAGAGAAAATATACAATACTACATATCCTAAAGTCGTATCAAAAAACAAGACGCAGAATCATTCTGTGTCTTGTTTTTTTCTATATATGTAAATAATGCTTTAAATCAAAATGTGGCATTCCTTTTTTTTGCATAACAACATCAAAAGCATCGCTTATTCCCCCATGTAAAATCATAGAACGAACCGCTCGATTTTGTTTCTGTTTCTCAGAAAAAGGATCGGAATCTTGATGACTAACAAGTTGTTCTAATATACCTGCCGCAAGTAAAAACCCCCTTTGTTTTGTATGCCACACTGTATGAAGACTGCTTTCTTCTCCTATTTTCTTCAATTCATCCCAATGAATATGCGCTGTAATATCCATTTCACCTGGATAATGCAGAGGGTTCTGAATGAGTCTATGGTCATAATATCCCCTTAGACTCCCTTCATGATGCGCAGGATGCATCCACTCCGCCTTTGTATATCCATAATCAACCGTGATGAATAAGCCTTCCTTGAGCCATCCTATAATCTCTTGTAAATAGGTTTCCATTGCTATTGGTACTTCAAAGCGCTGTCCTTCATAAAGCTCAATCTTATGTCTTCGTAAATAGCATCGTATTACTTCTTGTTCTAACGGCCGCAATACTTCTGTAAGTTCCCGCTGCTCCGTATACGTAATACGAACTTCATACAAAATACCAGCTCGCTTCTCTATCACTTCAACAGGAAACGCATCAAACAATTCGTTTGAAAAAACGATTCCTGTAAAAGACTCCCCTAATTCCTTATAGGACTTGTACTGCGAAATATTTTGAAATGAACCAAGTTGACGTTTTTGCAACCTTCTATGAAAAGGACTCACTTCAATAATAGAATATCGTAACTCTGCATAGGTTACTGGAGATAACTGTTTCCATTCCTGTAAAACATCATAAGCAAATCTCCCTGTTCCCCCTCCAATTTCACAAACATTCGGGGGGATCTCTCCATTTTGGACAAGTCGAATAAAAAAACGAGCGAACGTCCTTGCAAATACCGAAGAAATATTACTACTCGTAAAAAAGTCACCATTTCTTCCGATTTTCTCACGTTCTTTCATATAATATCCGTACTCCTCATCATACAGTGCAAGGTTCATATATGTACTATATGAAATCGAATAATCCTTTTCTTTTTCCATCCATTTTCTTAAAACGAGCTCCATCCCCATATAGCTCCTTATTGTAAAAACGGATTATTTTCTTTTTCGAAACCAATATTTGTTTCTGGACCATGTCCACATAATACTGCTGTGTCATCTGGCAGTACAAATAATTTTTCTTCAATGCTTCCAATTAATTCTGCAAAACTTCCACCCGGTAAATCTGTTCGACCAATACTCATTTGGAATAATACATCTCCTGAAAATACAGCATTTGCCTCTTTGCAATAATATGAAATACTGCCTGGAGAATGCCCTGGCGTCTCAAACATTTCAAATGTAAAAGATCCAATCGTTAACATTCCTTCGCCTTCAATAATTTGATCAGCTGGTTTCGCTGTAATACTTCGATTCATCATAAAAATTTGCGAACCATTTACAGTCGCATCTCCTAACCAATCCACTTCTTCTTTATGTACATATACTGGGATATGAAAAGCATCTCTCACAGCATCAACTGCACCAATATGATCGAAATGAGCATGTGTTAATAAAACAGCCAGCGGCTTTAATTGTTCTTCTTGTAAATACGTTACAAGCTTCTCTCCTTCACTACCTGGATCAAAAATAATACATTCTTTTTGATCATTACTTAAAATATATGCATTTGTTTGTAATGGCCCTAATGGCATTTGTATCCATTTCATTTTTAAATCTCCTCCAGTTATTGAACTTACTTTTATGATACAACATTTCTTCCCCTTAGGAAAAGAAACGATGGTATCTCGACAATCATTTCTAAAACATGTACAATAAAAAAGAAGAAATATTGCAAAAACTCAAACGAAAGAATGAGAGAGCAGAGGGGGATCATATATGGGTCTTGTTATCATTTTTGCGCTAGTCACTCTGTTAGCTGTATTCGCAACCCTTAGAACGTTACGTGAAAAAAATTTACTAGCAGGCGGTTTTGCTGTTGCAACTGTACTTGTTTTTGGTTGGTTTACAGTCATGACTGTCCTTTATAGCGGGTACCCACCAGCTCATTAATTCACTTACAGTTCTATTTCCCATCAAGATTTTGCATAAAAAAAGAGGAAGGGATCTCCCTTCCTCTTCTCATTATTTTGCAAATACCAGTAGTCTCATCTTAATTCCGATTCGCCCTGACTGATTCTATTCTTTTTACTTCATAACTTCATATTTATGCTTCTTCACAAGCCAAGCTCCACCAATTACACCAGCATCATTCCCAAGCGTTGCAATTGCTAACTTCGTGCTCTTAACAGCACGAGAAAATGCATATTGTGCAAAATAGCGCTGAATTGGTTGTAACAATGCATCACCAGCTTTAGATACACCACCGCCAATTACAATCTTTTCTGGATTTAACGTACTAGAAAGATTTGCTACAGCTAACCCTAAATAAGAAGCTACTTTTTCTACAACTTGTTCCGCTAAAGCGTCACCTTGTTCAAGCGCTTCAAATACATCTTTAGATGTAATACGTCCCTCTTCTTCTAACATAGAGTGAAGTATGCTTGGTTCATCTGTACCTTGTAATTTTTGCATAGCAACACGTACAATACCTGTTGCTGAAGCTACTGTTTCTAGACAGCCAGATTTCCCGCAGTTACAAGGAAATCCATTTTTTGTTACGACTGTAATATGTCCGATTTCACCAGCAGCACCACTTACACCGTGCACGATCTCACCATTTGCAATTACACCGCCGCCAACACCAGTTCCAAGCGTCATACAAACTAGATCTTTTGCTCCTTCACCAGCACCTTTCCACATTTCACCAAGCGCTGCTAAGTTTGCATCATTATCAACCACAACAGGTAAGCCTGTTTCTACTTCTAATAAATCTTTTAATGGATAGTTTTTCCACCCTAAATTAACAGCTTCATAAATCAGACCAGAAGCGACATGCACAGGTCCAGGAGCGCCCATACCAATACCAATTAGCTTGCTCTTTAATTCTCCTAGTTCTTCTAACTTTTTATCAATTGCTTTCGCTACATCTAATGTAATATGTTTGCCTTGCTCACTTGTATTCGTTGGGATTTCCCACTTATGTAAAATTTCACCATAAACATTGATAAATGCTAATTTAATCGTTGTCCCGCCAAGGTCAACACCAACTAACCACTTTTCTTCCATTTTTGCTAACCTACCTTTATCTAATTCTTGCTCATCTCTTTTTGAATCTCTTGTTTCAATAAAAATAAAGCTGTTTGATAGTCTTTTGGCTCAATCAACTGTGATTGATTTAATTCACGCAATTCATCTTGCATTAATTGTAAATCAGCGATTCGATCACCTGTATAAATGATTGTTCCAAATTTTTTTAGCAATTGCTGAATATCATAAATTGATATCATTTCATCACCCTCTATGTCCACTTATTATGGAAATATAATAAGAAAACGTTCACATATTTTATTATAATCAACAAGAAAAAGTCTCGTCAATTTTTATTTGTCTATACAAGTCCATTTTGAAGAATTGTTTCTTTTTCTGTAATAATTTTTTGTACATTTTGATCAAACGACTCTGTTGGAATATAACTTACAATTTGAAAATCAAAAGCTAATGATAACGTTTTCCCTTCATACTGCAGCAGATAACGATCATAATAACCACCGCCGTACCCAATACGTTCCCCTCGTCTTGTATACGCAACTCCAGGTACAAACAGAAGATCAATTTCATTTGCTTCTGTTTCTACTGTTAGCGCAGGAATTGGTTCACGCAAGCTCATATATACTGTTTCTAATTGATCAAAATTTGTAATTTGACGAAAGATCATTGTTCTTGTCTCTCTATTACACTTTGGTACAACAACTTTTTTTCCTTCTCGCCATGCTTGTTCAATAATTACATATGTATTCACTTCATGTTCCATCGAAAGAGTAATTCCGATTGTTTCCGCTTCTCTCCACTCTTTTTGTTCATATAAAGAAAATACAATTTGTTCTGATAAAGTTTTGTGCTGTTCTTTCGATAAAAAATTCATTTGCTCTACTATTTTCTTACGTAAACGTACCTTCTCCTCTTTCACACGCTTTTCCCCCTATAAAGTGATCCTTTACTTACTTTATAATTATTAATCGCAAAAATGAATTATGTTCTTGTAAACAGTCTATCATTTTTTTCATGTATCATCACTTTTCAATAAGGGTTATAACCATAGTAAAAAAAAAAGAAACAGTAGGAAATTTCCTACTGCTTACTTTGTTTCACGGTGTAACGTAGACTTCTTGTCACGCTTGCAATACTTTTTAAGCTCAAGGCGCTCCGTGTTGTTACGTTTATTTTTCTTTGAGATATAGTTACGATCTCCGCATTCTGTACATGCTAGAGTAATATTCACACGCATTCTTATTTCCCTCCAGTCACTAATAACTTAAATCAGACTATACTATAATACCACTTTTAAAATAAAAATTCTACACCTTTTGATATTGTCTAATTTTTTCTATAAGAGTTTTCATATTTTCCTTTGCTATTACTGGGTTTCTCGCGTGTGAATATACAAGAAATTTAGGATGTTTTGCATCAGAAACAATATATGACCACTCTTTTTCTGTATATTTAAATTGGATTCCCTCTAATACTTCGACTTCTCTTTTTTCCATATCTTGCAATAACATTCCCATTACTTTCCCTTTCTCTTTCCACGAGCAAACAACTTCATCACATAATAAGTAAAGGGGTGGTGATTGCTCTAACATCGTCGACAAAGTATTTCCTTGCCGAGCAATTAGTTCGAATAATTTTCCAATCCGATATAAAATATCTTGCTGCCATCTCATCTGAAACTTACTTTGTTCACCATACATATAAAAAAGAAGATAGCACTCTCCTAATTTTAACGATAATGGATAAACACTTTCTGTCGTCTCAAGTAATAAATCAGGCACATCGATTTCTTCACAATTTGCACTTTGGTAAATCCCACCATGATTATCATATAATTCAAATTTATTTCCTTGTTCATACAACATAAGAGCCATATGAGCTCTACTGGATTTCATTAACAATTTAACATGTTCTTTTTGCTCACTAGCATAAACCCATGTAATTGTGCAACCTAGTTTTCGCAAGAAGGATATGAGTAGGGACTGAAACATTTCATCTCTTTTATTAATAAGAAGGTGAAATGTTTGCTTTTGTATCGTTTCGATATCCAAATACACTAATACAGATTCAACATATTTCTCTAAACAAACATGTACCGTTTCATTTCGTCCTATGTCTTTATCATATACATAATGAAATGCTTCTGACATATACAAGTGTTCCATTTCTTTTTGCTGTTTATACGATAACCTTATGCCTTCCTTACCATACAGTTGAATGACAATTCCTTCTTCTTGTTCAAAGCGAATAAAAATGCCCCCTGCACATTCGAGTTCATTGATCGCATACCGAAAGGCCGAATCGTTCATTTCTTGACATTCCATCGTATACAAGCCAACACTATGAATTGCATGTAGAAATAACTTTTTAAAAATATCAACTTTTACATCATCATATCCCCCTATCAATATACGCTCCCCTTTTGAAAAAAGAGAGCCATATGCCATTGCTATTTTTACAACAACTTGAGGTGTCATTTCTATATTACCCCTACCTACTACCCGGCTTTTTTGCAGCCAACCTGAGTTTTTTTCATTTTCAGTAATTCCTGACGAGGCAATAATAGAATGACTATCAACAACTTTATTAGGCCATATTTTCCCATTGTGTTGTATCACTGTATTTTTTCCAATCTGGCAACGGTCTGCTACCACACTTTTCTCAAATAAAGTTACATCATCTTTAATCATCGCATTTTCTCCAACGGTCGCTTCTAATAGCTCACAGCGTTTTCCTACATACGTATGGGCAAGAACAATACTTTTTTGGACATGCGTATGATCTAATATTGTGCTGCACTTACCGATAATTGAATATGGCTCAATTATTACCCCCGCTCCGATGGACACTCCTTCTCCGATAAAAGATGGACCGTGAATTTTTGTTCCCTTTTCAATAGTTACCCCTTCTCCCATCCAAACCATCGGTAGTACTTCCGTATAAGAAATGGGTACCTGTACTTTCTTTGTAAGTAAGTCAAAATGAGCCTGCCGATATTGATCTAATGTACCAATATCTAACCAGTAGCCTTGCGCTACATATCCAAAGAGTGCTTTTTTATTTTCCAGCAAAGGAAAGACATGGTGACTAAAATCAAAAAACTGCGCTGATGAAATATAAGAAAAAATTTCGGGGTCCATAATATAAATGCCTGTATTTACAATATTTGAAATCACTTCGTTCCAACTCGGTTTTTCCATGTAACGTATAATTTCATGCTCTCTATTCATAACGACTGAACCAAATGATAGTGGGTTTTCCACTTCCTTTACAAACATTGTGACCAGTCTATTCCTGCATTGATGGAATTCAATTCCTTTCGATAAATTAAAATCCGTCAATGCATCTCCACTAATTACAACAAATGGCTCATCTAAAAACGCTTCTGCTTGTTTAATGCTTCCTGCCGTACCAAGCGGCGGCGAATCTTCGAAATATTGCAACTTCACTCCCCATTTACTTCCATCACCAAAATACCGCCTAATTGCCGTACTCATATATTGAACTGTAATTGCAATCTCATGAATACCATGCTGCCTTAGTAACTCAATATTGTATTCTATCACTGGTTTTTCAAGTAATGGTAACATTGGCTTTGGAAGATTACATGTTAACGGTCTAAGACGCCTTCCTTTTCCTCCAGCTAAAATAACCCCCTTCATATACATTCATCCTCCACGTTTATAATGTTGAACGACCTTGTATATCATATGTATGTCACTTATGTAGAAATTAACCTTTTCACTTCACTGAACCACATTGGTAAGCGCTTACTTTATAGCTTAATACTGTGAAATTTTAATCAGTGGCGTTTTTCCTTGTCTTTCACTGAGTGTCTACCTTCACCAATCGAGTTTTTTACAGGATAAACAATCGCTTCCTATATTATTCCATATCATATTATGATACATCTTATCATCATAGAGAGGACAAGACAACGAGCTTTTTTTGTCATGTTTTGACTAAAAAAGCAAGTGATATTCCATCACTTGCTAACATTTTTTCCTATTCATTTAATAAATAATGTTTTCCTTTCACCAAGTAAAAAACATTCTCGGCAATATTCGTAATGTGATCTGCTACACGCTCAATGTAACGTGCAATAAAAGATAATTGTGTAATTTGCGTAATCGCTTCAGGATGTTCAGGGATAGAGGAAATAAATTCACGAATCGCTCTCCCGTATATTTCGTCAACAGAATCATCCATTTCCGCAATTTGTTTTGCAGAAGTTAAATTTTCTTCTTGATATGCTTCTAACGATAAATTTAACATATCCATGGCAATCGTAAACATTTGTTCTAGACTATGCAAGCTAACAGATACATCTTTTTCTCCGAGCCGAATTGTTGATTTAGCAATATTTACGGCATGATCTGCAATACGTTCTAAATCTGTTGCTGTCTTAATCGAAACAAAAATTCTTCGCAGATCGCTTGCAACAGGTTGCTGTTTTGTAATTAGCATAAGTGCAAGGTCATTAATTTCTTCTTCTAAATTATCCATACGGTAATCACCATCAATGACTTCTAGCGCTTTTTCTACATCTTTCTTCTGAAGCCCTTCCATAGAACAAGAAAGGGCTTCTCTTGCCAATTCTCCAAGTTCAATTACCTTTTGCTGCAATGTGTGTAAATCATAATGAAATTGCTCCCTTACCATGTTGTTTCCCCCTTTAGCTGTTACATATATGAAAACTCCCGCCACTTAGCTCCTTTGGATCTTGAAGTGGGAGTTTCTCGTGTGTCTCCTCTAACAGATGCGTAACACGAGTGGAGCTGACACAGTTACCTGATAGCACAACCCCTCTATTTCATTGGCAAACGCCTTTGGAACCACTTTTTTAATATATTGTACAAAGCGTACAAGAATGCGGTTACTAGCAATTCAGCTCCCCGCTCAAGGACTGTGCTGAGCATAGTCCTTGAGCGGGGAGTTTTCTTACTTGATTTTTGATAAAATGATAAAAGCCCCTTATAAAGGGGCTTTTACTCCCAAAAACATTAACCAAATCGTCCCGTGATATAATCTTCTGTTCGTTTATCTGTAGGAGTAGTGAATAATTTGTTTGTATCTGTATATTCAACAACTTCACCGCTTAGGAAGAACGCTGTTTTATCAGAGATACGTGCCGCTTGTTGCATATTATGCGTCACAATTACAATACTAAAATCTTTCTTTAGCTCTTGAATCAATTCTTCAACTTTCAATGTAGAAATCGGATCCAATGCTGATGTCGGTTCATCCATTAAGATTACATCCGGTTCAATCGCTAAACAACGCGCGATACATAAACGCTGTTGTTGTCCACCAGATAAACCATATGCATTATCGTGTAATCGATCTTTTAATTCATCCCAAATCGCTGCACCACGTAAACTTTTTTCAACAATTGCATCAAGTGTCTTCTTATCACGAATACCATGAATCTTTGGACCATAGGCAACATTCTCATAAATAGATTTCGGAAATGGATTTGGCTTTTGGAACACCATTCCAACATGCGTACGTAATTCTTCAACAGGATATGACTTATCAAAAATATTTCGATCTCGATATTCAATTACTCCCGTTGTGCGAACGATAGGTACTAGCTCTACCATACGGTTTAACGTTTTTAAATATGTTGATTTTCCGCAACCACTCGGTCCAATAATTGCTGTTACTTCATTCTCATGAATACTTAAATTAACATCTTTTAATGCATGATCTTCTCCATACCATAAATTTAAATTTTTTGTATCGAATACAACCTTCTTCGTTGCTGACTCAATTTTCTCTTCATTTTTCACCTGTACATTTACTACTGTTGCTACCATTTTGAATTCCCCTTTCATCCACTACTTACGATTTCTCAACCATAAGACAACCACATTTATAATGAGCAACAATCCTAATAAAACGATCATACCGGCTGCTGCTACATGCTGAAACTCCTCTTGCGGTCTACTCATCCAATTAAAAATTTGAATCGGTAAAACTGTAAATCTATCAAACATGTTAAGCGGAATATAATTAGCAAAAGCAAGCGCCCCAATGACTAATAATGGTGCCGCTTCTCCGATTGCCCTCGATAAAGCCAAAACACATCCCGTTAAAATTCCTGGCAAGGCAGTTGGCACTACAATTTGATACATTGTTTGCCATTTTGTAGCACCGACACCATATGAGGCTTCTAACAAAGAGCTTGGCACCATACGAATTGCTTCTTGACTCGACACAACAACAGTTGGTAACACAAGAAGACTCATCGTAAACGCTGCTGTTACTATACTCTCACCTAACTGAAGACCATATACAAAAATTGTTAAACCAAGCAATCCAAACACAACAGATGGCACCCCCGCTAATGTTTGAATATTTAATTCTACGATTCTTGTGAATACAGATTGTCTTGCATAATGCTCTAAATAAAGAGCTGTACCTACTCCAAATATAAAGGAAACTGGTACTACTATACTCATAAATACAATTGTTCCTGACAATGCAGCTGCAATACCAGCTTGCTTTGGATTACGCGAAGCAAAGTTCATAAAAAAATCTATCGAAAGATAACTTATACCTTTTTCAAAGATTTGATAAAGTAATAAAATTAGTATGCAAATAGAAAATAGCATTGTCATATAAGAAATTGACTTATATATTTGATCCTTCCAAAAACGCGTTGCCATATTTTCTTTTATTCTCTTATGGTTCAGCATTCGCATCTTATATCGCCTTTCTAAAACGGTGCATAATCTGCTGCGAAATCATATTCATCATGAATGTAAACATAAGTAACGTCGCGCCTACAGCGTACATACTATAGTATGCGATCGTTCCATGGGGGGCATCACCTAAGCTTACTTGCACAATATAAGCCGTTAACGTTTGAATGGAGTGCGTCGGATCTATAGATACATTGGGCGTTGAACCTCCAGCAATGACAACAATCATCGTTTCACCAATCGCACGTGAAGCCGCTAATAGGATTGCAGCCATAATACCGGTAAATGCAGCTGGAAACACAACCTTTCGTACAGTTTCAAAACGCGTTGCACCTAGCCCAAGTGAAGCCTCTTTTATTCCTTTAGATACAGCTCCCATTGCATCTTCAGAAAGAGAAGCGATTGTTGGAACCATCATAATTCCTATAACAATGCCTGGACTAATTGCATTAAAGAACTGTAAATCCGGAATGACACGCTGCAAGGCCGGTGTGACAATCGTTAAAGCAAAAAATCCATATACAATTGTAGGAATACCTGCTAGTAGTTCTAAAATGGGCTTTAACACTTTTCTAACAAAGTGTGAAGCATATTCATTTAAAAACACGGCACATCCTAGTCCAATTGGAATAGCTACTATCATAGCGATTGTTGTTACAAGTAAGGTCCCACATATAAGAGGAAGTATCCCAAACTTAGGCTCTTCAAAAAATGGTAACCATTCTTTCTCAGTAAAAAAAGAATACATTGATATTTCACGAAAAAACATAATTGTTTCATTCGCTAGCGTAATAACAATACCGATTGTTGTTATAATAGATACGCTAGCAATTGCCTTTAATAGTAACGGAACCATTCGATTGATTCGCTGCGTTTTTTTTCTTTTGATTGTATTTCTTTCAATCAAATGTTGCACAGAAAATGCAAATTGACTTTTGTCATTTCGAGCCAAAGATGAAAACCCCTTTCCATCCTGACATTATCTTTTTATTTCTGTTAACATTCGCAGCTGTTCACTATATTTCTTTTGTGGTAATTTAACATATCCGACTTCTTCAGCAAGTCCGCCCGCATGTTGCATCATAAACACCACATACTCTGCCACACTGCTTTTATTTCGAATCGAAGCATGGTTTACATAAGCAAATAGCGGCCTAGACAATGGCTTATAAACACCAGATTGAATGTTTGCTTTCGTTGGTGGTACACCATTTACTTTTACGGCTTTTACCTTATCTCGATTCGCCATATAGTACGCATATCCCACAAATGCAATTGCATTTTTATCATTCATTACCCCTTGCATAATGACTTGATCATCTTCAGATAAAGCAACTGTTTTTGCAAGACGATTGTTTCGCAGGACAACACTTTGAAAATAATCATACGTACCGGAATCAACACCTGGCGCATAAAATTGCACCTTTTCGTGCGGCCATTTCGGATGAATATGTGACCATCGTTTCGTTCTACCATCTTCGCTCCATAATAGACGTAATTCTTCTATTGTCATATTATCAGCCCATGTATTTTGACGATTCACAATGATTGTGAGGCCATCATAAGCAATTTCAAATGGTGTAAACTGGATGGAATTTTCCTTCATAAAATTTTCTTCTACTTGTTTTACCTGGCGCGATGCATTATTTATATCTACTTCGCCTTTGCCAAAACGATGAAACCCTCCTCCTGTCCCAGATATACTAATAGAAATTTTCACACGTGGTTCTTTTTTTGTGTACTCTTCCGCTATAGCTTCCATAATTGGAAAAACGGTTGAGGATCCATCAACTCTCACTTCCCTCACATCATTAGCAGCGGATGGAGTAGACACATATAAAAAAATGAAACATGTCGATATTGCTAAAATCTTGATAGATTTTTTTGTCCATTTCACGTGTAGCTCCTCCTAGAAGTATCCTGGAGTAACAGGATTACAGATATAAGAATAATGCCCAACTATTAATTCGGTTTTAATAATTTGTAAAAGTTTTGTAAAGTTCAACATAATGTGGAGGAATACGATACTTCTTTCTCATTTTCACTTCTTTTCTCAAAAGTAAATATATGACCGGTCATACTATGAGAGAGTTCATTTTTTTCAACCCCCTATTTCGCGTATAGGATATGCTCGTCCACAATTACTAAAACCTATGCATAAAATACAAAAAAAAGCACACTATCTTTTAAGATAGTGTGCCAAATTCACATATTTTTATTCTTTTTTACCTTTTTCATCTTTTGGTGCTTCACCTGTTACTTCTTGTTTTTTCAAGTCAAAGTAAGCATCCATAATTTCACGACCGATATTTCCGTTAATTCCAGACTTATCATCGTGTACCCATGGAACAACAACGGAGAATGCAACTTCAGGATTATCAAGCGGCGCATAACCTACTAATGTTAAGTTATAAGTTGATACAGGCTCGCCTTTTGCATTTCTTCCGATATCTTTGTTACCACCATAAAACGTTTGTGCTGTTCCTGTTTTTCCAGCAGCTGTATATTTTGCACCTGTAAAGTATTTTGCACCTGTACCACCTGAATCATTAAATACTTGTCTAAATCCTTCTTGCACACGCTGGATTTGATCTTCAGGCATATCAATACGATTTAATACTTTTGGTTCCATTGATTGAATCACTTTTCCGACTTCATCTGGTTTAGATGATGGTTGACGAATTTCTTTTACGACTTGCGGTTGCATACGATAGCCACCATTGGCAATTGTAGAAACATATTGTACAAGTTGAAGCGGTGTATACGTATCATACTGCCCGATTGCTAAGTCTAATAAGAAACCTGGTTGGAATCCAGAACCTCTCTGACCAGCTATTTCGTTTGGTAAGTCAATTCCTGTTTTCACGCCAAGCCCAAACTGTCCAAAATAATAACGCATATCATCGAATGCCTTTTTCTTAATATCTAATGTACCACCTCTAACATATGGCACTCCAGCAATATTCATAGCTGTTTTAAACATATATACGTTAGAAGACATTTTCAAAGCGGTAAGGTCGTTAATGCTGCCCATCGTTTTCCAAGAAGCTTTTACTGGTGTACCTTTTAGCTGAATTGGTTCATCCACTAGTACTGTTCCAGGCGTAATTGCTCCTGTTTGATATCCCGTTAGCACCGTAGCACCTTTCACAGTTGAGCCCATCGGATACGCACTTGTCATTGTTCCTAATGCGTAATCTTTTATCTCTTTCGTTCCATTTTCGTCTACGATTTGTTTCCCAGCCATAGATAAAACTTCACCATTTTTCGGATTCATCATCACAACAAATGCACGGTCTAAAAGTGGTTCTGCACCTGCATATTGCTTTAAATACTTCGTAAGGATTTCTTCTACACGCTTTTGCAGTTCCATATCAATTGTTAAATTCAGATCATTGCCTCGTTGACCTTTAGAAACGTTTATTGTTTCTAAAATATTTCCGTCTTTGTCTGTAACATTTCTCACTTCTGCTTTTGTACCATGAAGCGTATCCTCATATTGCTGTTCAATATAACTTTTACCAACGCGGTCGTTACGGTTATAATCTCGAACAAGAAAATAATCTAGTCGTTCTCTTGGCAACCCTTCATCTGAGCTTGTTACACCACCAAGTACACTACGGAACATATCATCATAAGTGTATTTACGATCCCAATCAACTGTCGTATCTACACCTGGCAACAATGCTAAATTTTCACTAATGATTGCATATTCTTCTGTTGTTACATCTTTTTTTATGATTTGCGGTGTCATTGCATATCCGCCATCCATTTTACTCTTAATTGCAAGTATTTCTAAATCTTCGGGTGTTAATTGATTTATTTCTGCCTCTGTCACGCGATTACGCTGACGCTCTGCCATTTCTTTATCATCAATTTTCTTTGCTTTAAATTCAGCTTGGTCTTTCTTTGTAATCTTTTCCTTTGCCTCTTTTTCATGTAAAGAAAGCCAATAATCTTTTTTATCACGTTCTGTTAATTTATCTGGTGATACTTCAATTAGCTTCGCCAGTTTTTTCGCTGTTTCTAAACGTTCTTCCGAAGTTGAACCCTTCAGTCTTGTAAACGTAATGGTACGAACTGGGTTATTATCCACAACCGCACGACCATATCTATCAAAGATCTTTCCGCGTGGAACTGGATTACTTACTGTTGAGTTTTCCTTTTTTTCAACTTCATTTTTATAGTCCTCACCATGTACAATTTGTACCATTCCAAGCTTTACAATGATCGCTGAAAACATTAAAAACACACAAAAAAACAACACGTTAAGCCGAAACGGAACGTGGGTTTTCTTTTTTTTCTTCTTTTTACTCATACGAACCCCCTCTACCAACAGCTATGTAATAGGAAAGGGACACCTTATTATAGGTGTCCTCACTGCTGTTTTACATGTCTTTTTATTCTAGCATAAAATCCAGAAGAAGTTAACCTTCTCGTTCAGTATGATTTTGTGTTGTTTCAGGTGCTGGAATCCTTGGTTTATTTGGATTCCCTTCCCCGTATTTGACATTTCTAACAGCAAAATAAATAAGTAAATGTCCAGCTCCAAGAATACATAATAGAACAGGTAAGCTTTTTTCTGGCTGGAAAAATGATACTGCACATAAAAAACTTAAAATCGAACAGATTCTTCCGCTGTTTAACCATAATTCTCGAACAACAATATACTCGACCCGCCATTCTTTCGCCTGCTTTGCTCTTCCGATTACATCGTATGTCATCGATCCGTACGGAACAAGTAAAATCGGATAAGCTATTGCAATACATGCTGCATAAATGAGTAATTTTACATATGTAACATGAAAAATAACTAAAAATACAACGACATACAAAATAATTCCACCAAGTAAAATCGCCTTTTTTCTCCACTCCTTTTTTAACATACGCGCAACCAAGTAATAGCATACAAATGAAACAGCGGAATTGACTAAACTATACTTTCCTAATGCAAATTCGCTCCCTGATGCCAAATAGACATATACAGAAATAACAAAAATAAACGTCCCTTCCCTTAATCCTTGAAAAAAGTGTGCGCGTGTAATCCTTCCCCAGTTTTTATCAACCTTACGTTCTTTCAAAACTTGAACAATTTCATAGCGCCCCTCACATTCTCTTTTCGATAAAAAGAAGCTTATGACAACAGCAATTGCAAATAAAGTTAATGAAAGAAAAAAGATAACTGTATAACCGCTCCATTTCTCCATACGTGAAATCGTATATCCTGCTGTTATTGGCCCAATCATTCCAGAAAAGGATGTTAAAAGACCAAGAAAACCGTTAAAAAAATCACGTGTTTCCGGTTCCGTAATCTCAAATGTCAACAGATTAAATGCAAGCCAATAAAAACCGTATCCAATTCCAAGAAGACCGCCAAGTAATAAAATGTAATGTGAAGCATGCGTTCCTGCGAGTAAAACAACAATAAAAAAAGCAGCTAATGTTCCCACACCGATTCGCAGTAAAATAGCACGATCTATCCGTTTTGCCAATTTTCCTGCAAAAAGAAATGTTAGTGGCTGCAATACAACGCTTGCTAAATTATACAAACCAAGGTTCACATAGTTTTGTGTTTGTTTCCATAAATAAATGTTAACAAACGTGTTGGATAAAGAAATTGCGAGCGTGTATAATCCCCCCATAACAAGTAACAATATTAAATCACGATTCACCTCGACATCGCCAATTACATGTTTCCACTTCATACATAACTCTCCTTTACTTCATGTTCTAGTCTTCCAAAGACGAGCACAATTATGTAAAAGAAAGCATACAAAAAAGCTAGGAGAATATTCCCCTAGCTTCTTCAATATCGCCTTACCTAAAACGGAACAAGCGATATTATTTAGCTTCTTGGTAACGTTTTTCAGCTGCGTTCCAGTCTACAACGTTCCAGAATGCACCGATGTAGTCAGGACGACGGTTTTGGTAATGTAAGTAGTAAGCATGCTCCCAAACATCTAAACCGATAACTGGAGTTTTACCTTCTGTTAAAGGTGAATCTTGGTTTGGAGTGCTTGTTACTTCTAGCTCACCATTGTTTACTACTAACCAAGCCCAACCAGAACCGAAGCGAGTTGCACCAGCTTTTGCGAATTCTGTTTTGAATGCATCAAAGCTACCGAATTTCGCTTCAATTGCAGCTGCAAGTTCACCTACTGGTTGTCCACCACCATTTGAAGATAGAATTGTCCAGAAGAAAGTATGATTCGCATGTCCGCCACCGTTATTGCGTACTGCAGTACGAATTGCTTCTGGTACTTCATTTAAGTTTGCAACTAATTCTTCAACACTTTTGTCAGCTAGTTCTGCATGACCTTCTAGCGCAGCGTTTAAATTTGTTACGTAAGTGTTGTGGTGTTTTGTATGATGGATGTTCATTGTTTCTTTATCAAAGTGAGGTTCTAAAGCATCATACGCATAAGGTAAATTTGGTAATTCATGTTTTGCCATTGTTACATTCCTCCCAGTTTATGTATTGCCAAAATGACTTGGCATACAACTTCATTTTACCCTAATTGCCATAGGGTGAAAACAAATTAAATCACATTGTCTTGCTATCATTAACGTAGCAAAATTCCCATTTCTTTTCAAATAAAATGCTCATATATTTCGTAAAAAAAGCTTCCTTCTACAAGGAAGCTTCTCGTCTACATGATGAACATTTGAAATGGATATGGACCCTGTAGGACTCGAACCTACGACCGGACGGTTATGAGCCGTCTGCTCTAACCAGCTGAGCTAAGGGTCCAGAATTATGTATATATCGGTGGCTGAAATTTAAATCACACCACCAAGTCTCCACAGAACTTTCATACAAGATAAAAACTGTATGATTGCATGGTTGAGTCACTGCGAGATATATCGGTTAAGAAATGTAAGATAAATTTACCATATAAAAAAGAAAAGTGTCAATTGTATTTTTACTTTTCTTAAAGTCAAACTTCCATCAGTAAACCTTTCCTCATTTCTCAATGATGGTGAGCTCTCGTCTATTTTACATTTACTGAAGTCTATCTTTTTTATTTTCAAATCTTAAAAAAACACCTTACTGCAAGCGAATAATTATATAAATCCATTTTGTTTTTTCGATATATAATAATCCCCCACTACGCAAAACAAAAAGTGACCTGCACTTGTTTTCTCTCTTTGTTTTACCATCGGACGGGGCAGGAAAAAGGATCTGACTGCTTCTATGCATAGCCAGTTGCCCTCTCCTACCTAAAAGAAAGGTTTTATGTCAGGGTTTCAATTTATATTGATATAGCAAAAAGTCCTTTATAGCTATCACTTACTGGGGTATCAATCTTACTTCACACGATATAACTTGTAGTTCTCTAGATTCGTACGTTACAATGATTTTATGCATCAATCTATCATACATATAGCAAAGGAAGTGAATATATGTCCGTATTTACGCAGCTAGTAAAAAGTTTATATTCGCCAAAAGACATGGCACTTTTTCGTTTTCAAAAAATCGGGAAAACGATTCTGTATATCATGTTATTGTGTTTAATTGCAACAATCCCAAAAACCTTCACATTTGGGAATTTCACCCAAGATATCGTTTCTACTGTACATCAATCAATTGAAAAAGATCTCCCAGATTTTAAAATTGAGAACGGCGAACTTCATGCCGACGTTAAAGAACCCATTATAAAAGAAGATGGGAACTTTGTTTTCGTATTTGACCCTAATGCAACGGATACGACTGCATATGCAAATAAACAAGGTGTATTCGTTTTAAAGGATAAAGTTGTATCTATTAATAACAATCAAACACAAAGTCAGTCTTATAGCGATTTTGGGAATGGTACATTTGAGAAAAAAGATATTAAAGATATCATATCAGCCATTGATAGCATTTATCCTATTCTCATGCTTGTTGTAGGAATAGTCATTTATTTGTTCCAATTATTCATTTCATTCCTAGGGGTAACAATTTTAGCCTTTATTGGTTCTGCAATGGGCGGTCAGCGGAAGTTATCTTACAAACAAGTTTGGACATTAACGGCCTACAGCTATACAATTCCAACAATTTTCTTTATGATTATGGATTTATTAAAAATAAATGTACCCTGGTCATTCCTTCTGTACACTGCAATCATTTTAATTGTTCTGTACTTAACCATTAAAGAAATACCAAAACCTAAAGAAAAACACGAACTATAAAAAATGCCATTTTGGCATTTTTTTTTTGGACAAGCATATATTTCCTAACAAAGGAGTGAGGAATATGAAAAGACTTGGTACACTCTTACTTGTGCTTGTTCTCGGTTACGTGTTTTATTACGATATAAAAATTGGTACTTTACCAATGTTAAGTTCATACAAAAAACCAACAGCTGCCCAAACTGTAAAAAAAGAAAATGTTGATACAAAATCCAAAAAAGAAACGGATGCACAATATAAAGCGATTGAAGTAAAAACAGGAGATACTGTTTTATCCATTACAGAAGCGATTAACAAGAAAAAAGTTCCTTCTATTGAAAAAGTAATCGATGATTTTAAACAATTAAATAAAAATACATCTTCTACAAAAATTCAAATTGGAAAATCTTACAAATTTCCATTATATCAATGAACCATCACTTAATCCTTGTCAATTACATAAAGGCGCTGATACAATAGTAAAAGTGAAACCGAGCATATAGGTTTCTATCGCTCCATATCACATATACTATATTTGATATGAGGCAACAAAATAAGAAACTTCTTTTATAAGGAGAGCGATCTATTCGTGAATGAAATGACTCATCGTACAAAAACACGTCCTGTTAAAGTCGGTAATTTAACAATTGGCGGTAATAATGAATTAATTATACAAAGTATGACAACAACAAAAACGCATGATGTAGAAGCTACAGTTGCTGAAATTAAACGTTTAGAAGAAGCGGGTTGTCAAATTGTCCGCGTTGCTGTTCCAGACGAACGCGCAGCAAATGCTATTGCTGATATTAAAAAACAAATTAACATCCCACTTGTTGCTGATATTCACTTTGATTATCGTCTTGCTTTAAAAGCAATTGAAGGCGGCATTGATAAAGTACGTATCAATCCAGGAAACATTGGGCGTCGCCATAAAGTAGAAGCTGTTGTAAATGCTGCAAAAGAACGCGGTATTCCAATTCGTATTGGTGTAAATGCTGGTTCATTAGAGCGCCATATTTTAGAAAAGTACGGCTATCCTACTGCAGATGGTATGGTTGAAAGCGCACTGCATCATATTAAAATTTTAGAGGACTTAGATTTCCACGATATCATCGTATCCATGAAAGCCTCTGATGTTAACTTAGCAATCGAAGCTTATGAGAAAGCAGCTCGTGCCTTTGATTATCCATTACATTTAGGCATTACAGAATCTGGAACACTATTTGCTGGAACGGTAAAAAGTGCTGCTGGTCTTGGAGCAATCTTAAGTAAAGGTCTCGGAAATACACTTCGTATTTCATTAAGTGCTGATCCTGTTGAAGAAGTAAAAGTTGCTCGTGAACTTTTAAAATCATTCGGTCTTGCATCGAATGCTGCAACACTTATTTCTTGTCCAACTTGCGGTCGTATTGAAATTGACCTTATCAGTATTGCAAATGAAGTAGAAGAATATATCTCTACGCTGAAAGTACCAATCAAAGTTGCTGTACTTGGATGTGCTGTAAACGGACCTGGTGAAGCTCGTGAAGCTGATATCGGTATTGCCGGTGCACGTGGAGAAGGCTTATTATTCCGTAAAGGAAAAGTCGTTCGCAAAGTACCGGAAGAAACAATGGTAGAAGAACTCAAAAAAGAAATTGATGTAATTGCTGCTGAAATGGCTGCAAATCAAGAAAAAGAAAAACAAGAGCAATAATAAAAACGGCTGCCTGGATGTCACCAGCAGCCGTTTTATAACTACAAATAAAAGCTTGTCAGTCTTTACGCTGACAAGCTTTTACTTTGCACACTTCGGGCAACGCCCGTATATTTCAAACTTATGCCCTGTTACTTCGTATCCTTTAAAATCTTTATTCATAAAATCCATTGGACAGGAAGTAATTTCTTTCGTACCACCACAATCCAAGCAAATGAAGTGATGATGATGTTCCATAATTGAACATGTAAAACGAAAATGCTTTTCTCCATTTAATTCTGTTTGCTCTAAAACACCAATTTCAGCAAATACCGTTAAATTACGATAGATTGTATCAAAACTTAGTCCTGGGTAATCATTCTTCATATGCTCTAAAACGTCTTTTGCGGTTAAATAACGATTATGAACCGCAAATAAACGTAACATTTCTTCCCTTTTTCCAGTGTGTTTATAGCCTTTTTCTTTCATAAGACGTAAAGCTTCAGTCAGATTCATAACTATCCCTACTTTATGCAGTTTTTTTCTTCTTCCATAAGATTGCACCGATTAAAATAAGAACCGCTAGCATAACAATTGTACCACCTGGAGCTAAATCAAGCTGATAAGAAGCAAACAGCCCACCTATCACGGAAATTTCACCAAATAAAATGGAAAAGAAAATTGTTTGTTTAAATCCTTTTGCGATGCGGATACTTGCGGCAACTGGTAACGTCATTAGGGATGATACGAGAAGAACCCCAACAACACGCATTGATACTGCAATGACAAGCGCAACTAAAATAATAAAAATAAAATGAATCCATTTAGCACGAAGACCTGTTGATACAGCATATTCCTCGTCAAATGATAATAAAAATAACTCTTTATATAATAAAATAATTGTTGCAATAACTACGATTGCTACAATACCAATAAGAATTAAATCCGTGCTTGTTACAGCACTCACGCTACCAAATAAGTAACTAAATAAATCCGTATTAAATCCATTCGCAAGTGAAATAAAAACAACTCCGAGTCCCATCCCTGCTGAAAGAATAATTGGAATCGCTAATTCTTGGTAATGTTTATATACAGTACGTAATTTTTCAATTAATAGTGCTCCGCCTATCGAAAAAATCATTCCCATATATAACGGATTTAAAAAACCACCTGTAAAAATCGTTTTTTCTAGTAACAAACTTGCGGCAATCCCTGATAATGTCACATGACTTAAAGCATCTGCAATCAGTGACATGCGACGAATGACAACAAATACACCGATTAACGGGGCAACAAGCCCTATTAAAATACCAGCGTATAAAGAATTGCGTAAAAAATCATATTGTAAAAAATCCTGTATCATTATATCCTCCCGTGATGCTCATGATCATGTTCTAAACGATGAACATGATGTCCATATAAAATCGACATTTCTGCATCTTCTAACTCTCGGAATTTCTCAACATTTCCATGGAAATGCAAATGCTGATTTAAACATGCAACATGTGTCACCTTCTCTGTTACAGCTCCCATATCGTGTGTAACCAGAATCAATGTGATACCTAGTTTTTTATTTAAATCTTCTAGTATCTCATAAAAGCTCTCTACACTCTTTACATCAATCCCCACTGTAGGCTCGTCCAAAATTAGTAATTCTGGATTACTTACAAGCGCGCGTGCAATAAACACACGTTGCTGTTGTCCACCGGAAAGCTCTCCGATGTTACGATTTTGAAATTCACTCATTCCTACATCTGCGATTGCCTTTGTAACCTTTTCTTTATCTTCTTTCTTCAAGAAACGAAATAGGCCTTTTTTTGAAACAAGCCCCATTGAAACAACTTCAAAGACAGTTGCTGGAAAACCAGAGTTAAAGCTGTTAGCCTTTTGTGAAACATAGCCAATTTTATTCCACTCTTTAAACTTCTTGCTATCAATACCAAATAACCGAATACTCCCTTTCTTCGGCTTCAAAACACCTAATATACACTTTAATAGGGTCGATTTACCAGATCCATTCGGTCCAACCAAACCTAAAAAAGCTCCCTTAGGAACTTGCAAATTAATATCTTCTAACACATTTCGATCTTCATACCGAAATGCCAGTCCTTCTATTTCCAACATATTCTTCATAGCATCTCACCTATTTTAATTCAGAATGATTCCGATTTACCTCTATTTGAATTATAGTATAACTTATTATAGTTGTAAACCAATCTGCCCAAAAATATATTCTTTATTTCGGACAACCTTATTATTATAACAAAAAAGCAGAGAAAATCTCTCTGCTTTTTAAGGATATTCAAAAATTACGGCAAAGATTGCTTTTACATTTCCTCATACTTTGGAACTGATTGGCCTTCTTTATCTTCTTTTTTTGAACATGTACTTTTAATGAATAGCGGATTTAAATTTACCACCATTTGTCTCTTGCGTACTCATAATTGTAATAAAGGCATTTTCATCAATTTCATGAACAATTGATTTTAATTTTGTTACCTCAAGACGTGTAACAACTGCATAAATTACTTCTTTCTCTTTATCTGTATAACCACCTTTAGCAACGAGTTTCGTTGTTCCACGACCAAGGCGGTGTAAGATGGCATTTGATACTTCTTCATACTGATCTGATACAATCAGTACTGCTTTTGTCTCATCCAATCCTTGAATAACCGTATCAATTGTTTTAAATGCGATATAGTATGTCATAACAGAATACATCGCCTGTTCGACACCAAACACAAATGCTGCCCAAGCAAAAACAAATAAGTTCACAAACATAACAAATTCACCAACAGAAAACGGTAATTTTTTCGTTAATAAAATTCCCATAATTTCCGTTCCATCTAATGAACCACCATGCCTAATAACAATCCCTACACCAATCCCTAAAATAAGACCACCAAAAACGGTTGCCAAAATCGGTTCCGTCGTAAAAGGCTTGAAAGAATGTAATGTTGACTCAATAAATGCTAAAGCGACGATTGCAAAAGCAGAAGATAACATAAAAGTTTTCCCGATTTGTTTATACCCAGAATACATAAACGGTAAATTGAGGATGACAACTAAAGTAGAGAAACTTAACCACCAAATGTTTGGAGTAAGATAATCTAGTATGAGGGAAATACCGATAATACCACCGTCAATAATTTTATTTGGCATTAAAAACAGTTCAATAGCTACTGCCGCACACGTTGCACCAAAGACAATCATAACTAAACGATACAATAGGTGAATAATACTTTCTTTTCTATGTTGCTTTTTTTCCATAAACCCTCCTTATATACTTTTTATATAGTTTTGTTCTTTTATTATAACATAGTCTTCTTTTACTTATAGAAAAAAGCATCTACTATGCGAATATATACAAGCATCCCGCACATATATTTCGATATAAGAACAACTGAAGGAGGACTACATCATGAACCTCATCAAGCACATTGTAAACAAAAAATTAAATCATATGACAACAAAAGAATTATTGAAATATAGTAAAGAATATGAAGTTCCCATCACAACTGAACAGGCTGAGCAAATTGTCCCTTTAATAAAAGGGAAAAACATCAACATTTATGATACAGGAGAAAGACTAGAACTTTTAAAAAAGATTGCAAAAGTCACTTCCCCATCTACCGCTCAACAAATAAATACGCTATTTCAGAAACTATTAAAATAAGGAGGTGGAAATCCCCCTCCTTATTGTTCTTTAATCTTCTCAAGAAGACCTTCATCAAATGAGCCACTCTTCAACATTTCAATTTCAAACTTATATGGTGGTTTTTTATCTTTCTTATCCTCACCTACATACGGTGTTTCAAGAATTTTTGGTACATGCTGTAATTGCGGATGGTGTACGATGTGGTGTAACGCTTTATAACCAATATGACCGAAACCAATATTTTCATGACGGTCTTTTCCAGCTCCGCGTATATTTTTACTATCGTTAATATGCAATACTTGCAAACGATCAATCCCAACAATTTTATCAAATTCATTTAATACACCGTCAAAGTCATTCACAATGTCATAACCTGCATCATGCGTGTGGCACGTATCGAAACATACAAATAACTTTTCGTTATATTTTACACCATCAATAATTTTTGCAATTTCGTCAAAGCTGCGTCCGCACTCTGTTCCTTTTCCAGCCATCGTCTCTAGTGCAATATTCACTGTCTGTTCTGGCGTCAATACCTCATTTAGGCCTTTAATGATTTGCTGAATACCAGCTTCAGCTCCCGCGCCAACATGAGCTCCTGGATGAAGTACAATTTGCTTCGCTACACCTAACGCTGACGTTCTTTCAATTTCCATGCGCAGGAAATCAACACCTAATTGAAACGTTTCCGGTTTTGTCGTATTACCAACATTAATAATATAAGGTGCATGGACAATAATTTCTTCAATACCATTGAGCTCCATATGTTTACGCCCTGCTTCTATATTTAACTCTTCAATTGGTTTTCTTCTCGTATTTTGCGGTGCACCTGTATAGATCATAAAGGTTGTCGCACCGTATGAAGCAGCCTCTTCACTTGCTGCTAATAACATTTTCTTACCACTCATAGAAACATGAGATCCAATCTTTAACATATAATCACCTCTTCAATATACAATAGCTATAATGATAGCATAATTTGTAGAAATATGTAGTGAATTGTTTGTTCACAAAACAATAAACATACTGCTAAAACAGATTCACAAGTTACGCCCCCTGCTTCTAAAACATGGAACTCTTCTTAGCATATCAAGATTAGTAGCGTTTTTCTTAATTCCTGCTGGTTATTAGTCCTCACCTAACGCCTTTATTTTTGCTACAGGAAAGATTCACATTCGCAAATAAAAGGATAAAAAAAGATAAGGGATCGCCCCTTATCTTTTTTTATTACTGTATTTATTCTTCACTTTTGCACGTTCTGTTGCCAGTTTTCTCTTATAATTAGGTTTTACTTTTTTCGGCTTCTTAACAACTTTCGTTGCCATAATATCAAGTTCATCATTTGGCTTTTTACGACTTTTACGACGACGGCGGTCACCTAAATCAGCCCATTCATCTCCACGTAAGTCTACATGGTTAAATATGATATTACGTTGTTTTTCTAAGCTATCTAACGCTTCTTCATTTGCTGGATCATAAATCGTCACTGCAATTCCTGAATATCCAGCACGAGCTGTTCTTCCTACGCGGTGAACAAAAAAATCTAAATCAGATGGAAGTTCATAGTTAATAACATGGCTAATCCCTTCAATATCAATACCACGTGCGGCTAAATCTGTAGCGACAATGTATTGAAACTCTAAGTCACGAACTTGTTTCATCATTTTTTTACGATCACGTGGTGATAAATCACCATGAATTCTTCCTACTTTTAATCCACGCTCTGCTAATCCGTCCGCAACTTCATCCGCTTTTTTCTTTGTATTTGTAAAAACGATTGCTAAATACGGCTTAAATTGAAGTAACATATTTTTCACTAATTCAATTTTATTACGATGCCTAGAAGGAACTAAATAATGCTCAATATTCCCTGCTGCAACTTGTTTTGGATTAATATGAATATGCTCTGGATTCTCCATATACTTCTTCATAAACGGTTTTAATTTTTGAGGAATCGTTGCAGAGAAAACAAGCATTTGCAAGTTTTTAGGCATACGCGCTGCAATTTTATCTACATCTTGAATGAATCCCATATCAAGCATCAAGTCTGCTTCATCAACAATAATCGTAGTAGCTTTATGAACGAATAGCGCTTTTTCTTCTACTAGATCTTTAATACGCCCGGGTGTCCCAATAACAACATGAGGTTGTTTTTTCAATTTTTCAATGGATCTTTGCTTATCTGTTCCTCCGATTAAGCAGCGTGCTGTAATCATTTGATCTTCTTCACAAAACTTTGTTAACTTTACAATCTCTTGATAAATTTGTTGTGCTAACTCACGAGTAGGCGCTGTAATGACAAGTTGGACCTCTTCTCGTTTCGCATCAATTCGGTTTAATGTTGGAAGTAAATATGCGTGTGTTTTACCAGAACCCGTTTGGGACTGTCCAATTACACTCACACCTTTTTTCACAACAGGAAAAATTTTCTTTTGAATTTCTGTCGGCTCTGAAAAGCGTAGTTCACGAACTGCATCTATTAAAAACGGTTGAAAATTATATTGTGTAAATGTTTGTAGTGTCATAAGTTACACCTTCTTTCTAAAATTTCTACTGCGCGCACAAATCAGTCAAGTCTACATTATATCGAACTCTAATAGTAAAATCCATCTTTAGTTTAGGTTTTCACTCCAAAAACTAACCTTCTTTCTTTTCATTGCATATTGTATGTGTATATACCTAACTGAAGAAAGGAGGAGTTCTCTTATGTATCCGAACTCTCCTATGGGACAAATGTATACAGGACAGCAACCGTACACCCCGTATCCTATACCTAATTTACCTCCTATGATGCAAAAAAAGAAAGGATTTCTCTCGAAGCTATTCAAAAAACACGATCCGACTCAGCCCTTTATGCAAATGGTTCCTCCCTATCGACAAATGGAGGGGCAACCGATGATGCATCAACATCAGCAGCCCTATATGCAGCAGTCACAACAAATGATGCCACCTCAAATGAACAATCCGAATGAAATCCGTAGCTCAGCACCGATTATACCTAGCGCTAGCGGTGGCGGTGGCATTGGCAGCTTTTTTTCCAACTTAATCTCCAATCCAACAGGTATGTTAAATAACATTGAAAAAGTTGCTCAAGTCGCTCAATCTGTTGGACCTGTCGTCGAGCAGTATGGACCCATTGTGCGTAGCATACCAAGCATCGTAAAAATTCTCACTTCTGGAAAAGGTGCTGCTGAAGAATCCGCAGAAGAGGTGGAAGTAATTACTACACCTCCACCACCTTCAAAAAAGAAAAAAAAGAAGAAAATAATTTTAGAACCAGTTATTGAAAGAGCCTTACCGAAAGAGGAGAATATCCCGCGTATGGCACCAAAACCGAAACTATATGTCTAACAATCCTTTGTTTTCTGTCCGCTCCTCCTTTATAATGGAAAAGACTATGTACAAAAAGGATTCCTTGTTTAGAAGGAGAGGATTACTCACATGAAAATTGTTAAAATTTCCCCTCGTGGTTATTGCTACGGTGTTGTTGATGCAATGGTCATTGCACGCAATGCTGCACTAGATAAAACATTACCGAGACCGATTTATATTTTAGGTATGATTGTTCACAATAAACATGTAACCGACGCTTTCGAAGAAGATGGCATTATTACATTAGATGGTCCAAGTCGATTAGAGATTTTAGACAAAATTGATTCTGGTACTGTTATTTTCACAGCACACGGTGTTTCTCCAGAAGTTAAACAACGTGCAAAAGAAAAAGGGTTAACGACAATCGATGCAACATGTCCAGATGTTACGAAAACACACGACCTTATCGAAACAAAAAAATCGGAAGGATACCATGTGATTTACATTGGTAAAAAGGGACATCCAGAACCAGAAGGTGCCGTTGGTATTGCACCTGACATCGTTCATCTTATTGAAAAGGCAAATGATTTGGAGACACTAGAAATCCCAACAGAGAAAATTTTAGTAACAAATCAAACAACAATGAGTCAATGGGACGTTCAGCACCTGATGGAAGACATTCAGAAAAAATTCCCAACAGCTGAATTTCACAAAGAAATTTGTTTAGCAACACAAGTACGTCAAGAAGCAGTTGCTAAGCAAGCAGATGTGGCTGATTTAACGATTGTTGTCGGTGATCCAAAAAGTAATAACTCAAACCGTTTAGCCCAAGTATCACAAGAGATTGCTGGTACAAAAGCATACCGCGTTGCAGATGTAAGCGAAATTCAATTAGAGTGGCTGCAAGGGATCGAAAATGTCGCTGTTACCGCAGGGGCCTCTACACCAACGCCAATTACAAAAGAAGTAATCGCCTTTTTAGAACAGTACGACCCAATGAACCCAGCAACTTGGGAACGTAAACGAAACGTACCACTTCAAAAAATCTTGCCACGTGTAAAAGTAAAAAAACAACAATAAAAAAAATCCGTTGCTAACTCACTAGCAGCGGATTTTTTTATTCAATATAAATCTATTTTGATTTTTTTCACATATAAGTCGCTGCTACGAAGAACAAAAAAATTACCTATATTCTTTTTTCTCTTTGTTTTCACTTGGCATGGGGCAAAAAAAGGCTCTGACCACTTCTATGCATAGCCGGATGCTCTCTTCCATCTAAAAAGAAAGATTTTATAATTTTTCTTTTTAGATCTTATACAAAAGTAAACGGATCTGTATGTAACTGAGAAGCATGAATTTGCACAGCAAATTTTTTCTCATCTACTTTTTGCTGTAATTGCTTTTGCACACCTTGTTTCATCACTTTTTCAACATTATGTCCTGGATCCACAATATTTAATCCGAGCATCATCGCATCATGTGCAACATGATAATACATATCGCCCGTCACATACACATCTGCCCCTTTAAATTTCGCTTGCGTAATATATTTATTCCCATCACCGCCAAGCACTGCTACTTTCCGCACTTTATCGTCTAAATTCCCAACAACTCGCGCACCTTTTACATCTAATGCCGATTTCACATGTTCAGCAAACTGGCCTAATGTCATTTCTTCTTGCAAATATCCAATTTTACCAAGTCCTAACGTTTCTCCCTTATTATCAAGGGGGTATACATCGTAGGCAACTTCTTCATATGGATGTGCTGTTAACATTGCTTTTACTACTTTTCGCTCTAGTGGGGCTGGGATAATCGTTTCAATCTTTACCTCTTCTACACGCTCTAACTGCCCAGTTTCGCCTATATAAGGGTTTGTCCCCTCCCCAGGCATAAATGTACCTATTCCTTCACTATTAAACGTACAATGGCTATAGTTGCCGATATAACCAGCGCCAGCATCCCCAAGAGCTTTACGAACTTCTTCAGCATGCGTTGCAGGCACACATACAACAATCTTTTTCATTTCTTCCGAGTATGTCGGAACAAGCACTTCTGTATTTTGTAATCCCAGCGCCTCAGCAAGCAAGTCGTTCACTCCGCCTTTTGCTACATCGACATTTGTATGCGCTGCATAAACAGCGATATCGTTTTTGATACACGTTTCAATAATTCGACCATACGCCTTATCTGTATGGATTGCTTTTAGCGGATTAAAAATAAGCGGGTGATGGGCAATAATTACATTCGCACCTATTTGAATCGCTTCTTCTACAACCGCTTCTGTAACATCTAGTGCAATCAATACATGCTGGACTGGCTTATTGAGTGCACCAATCTGCAAACCAATTTTATCGCCTTCCATCGCTAAATGCTTCGGATACATACTTTCAAATAAAGAAATCACTTCATGCCCATTTGGAATTTTACTCATGATAAAACCTCCTCTATCATTTTCATTTTCTCGACTACTTCAATTCGTTTTGCCTTTGTATCTTCTGATTCTGTCGCACGCTCTATTTGCTTCAGGATATTTTGAAAGTTTTTCAGTTCATTTTCCCATTTCTCTACAAACGCATCACTTTTTTCCTTCATCAAAAATGGTCCAATAAATAACTCTGCTTGTTTGTTTTCATGATAAGGAGTTAGCGGTTCTCCTTTTTCCCCAACTAAAATCTCATAAATCTTTCCGTCTTCTTTTATAATTTTTTCATGAATAAGCTCCCAACCATTTTCAATAAACCATTCACGAATATGATGTGCAGCAATATTAGGCTGTAAAATTAAACGTATTACACCATTTAGCTTTTCTTTTCCATTCTCTAAAATATCACGAATTAGCGCTCCACCCATACCAGCAATTGTAATAACATCGACTTCTCCTGGTGTAATAACAGCTAAGCCATTTCCTTTACGAACATCTACCTTTTCTTGTAGGCCACTCTCAGCTACTGTAGCCTGTGCAGAACGGAATGGCCCATCTACCACTTCTCCCGCTACTGCCTTTGTAGCAATATTATTTATGATTGTATAGCACGGTAAATACGCATGGTCGGAACCAATATCTGCAACTGTAGATCCTACTGGAATCTCCCGCACTACTTCTTCTAATCTTTTTGAAAGCTTCACTTCATTCATTTATTTCCATTACTCCTTCTCTTGTCAGTCTGTCTCCATGATAATGAATTTACAGTAGTTGTTGCAAGTAAAGAAACAAAACAATTCATTTATTTCATCGTATTTTAGATTGAAAGAAAAAACAAGCTCCCTGCTATAAGCAAAGAACTTGTTTTATCGGTCGTATTCCACTACATGCGAATCATACAATTCTCACGGATTAAAGGTTCACTTTATTTTTTCTTTGATAACCAATCAGCTACTTTAGAAGCCTGATCTGCTGGGATTATATTCGCTGGCATATTTCCTTTCCCTTTTGTAAGCACTTCCTTAATTTCATCTTTGGAAAGTTTCCCACCAACTTTTTGTAAGTTAGGACCTACTGCACCTTGCAACTGATCACCATGACAGCTCGTACAACTTTGTTTCACAATATCTTCTGGTTTCGATGCCGTTTGTGCAGGTTTCCCACCATTTTTTGCATCAGCAAGCTCTTTAGATTTATGTAACCCCTGAAACGAAAATACAAACATAATGATAATGCCCAGTGCTGCAATAAGAGCGAATGGAATCAACGGATTACGTTTCATATCTCTTCTCCCCCCTCTACACCCCCGAATAGTTAGATGATTCAGTCACTTCTATTGTACTTGAAAACGTTCTATCAGAAAAGACAAAACTATCAGTTGTTAAAAATATTCCATAAATTCAGTTTATTGATTCTCTTCCTTTTATCCCATATTATTTTGATAAATATCAACGCTTCTCATCATATTTTTTGTTTTTCTACATATATTTTTGTATAGAATAAACGAAATTAATCGAAAAATCGAAAAATGAGCATTTGCAAATCAAAAGACAATTCTGTAAAATAAATTACAAGAATTGTAATCGTTACTGGCAGCTAAATTTTAACAAAAATTAACAAAATAAAAAAGTTTACTTCACAAATGTGAAGTAAACTTAAAAAGAACCCTATTCTAAGAAATCTTTTAAACGTTTGCTACGGCTTGGATGTCTTAATTTACGAAGCGCTTTTGCTTCAATTTGACGAATACGCTCTCTCGTTACGCCGAATACTTTCCCAACTTCTTCAAGCGTACGAGTTCGTCCATCATCTAAACCGAAACGAAGACGTAGAACATTTTCTTCACGATCTGTTAGTGTATCTAACACATCTTCTAATTGTTCTTTTAGCAATTCATACGCTGCATGGTCCGCAGGTGATGTTGCTTCTTGGTCTTCAATAAAATCGCCTAAATGTGAGTCATCCTCTTCACCAATTGGTGTTTCAAGAGAAACTGGCTCCTGTGCAATCTTTAAGATTTCGCGTACTTTTTCTGGAGCAAGATCCATTTCTTCTCCAATTTCTTCTGGAGATGGTTCACGTCCTAAATCTTGTAATAATTGACGCTGTACACGGATTAATTTATTAATTGTTTCAACCATATGAACGGGAATACGAATTGTTCTCGCTTGGTCTGCAATGGCACGTGTAATCGCTTGACGAATCCACCAAGTTGCATACGTACTGAATTTAAAACCTTTACGATAATCGAACTTTTCAACAGCTTTAATTAAACCCATGTTTCCTTCTTGGATTAAGTCTAAGAAGAGCATACCACGGCCTACATATCGTTTTGCAATACTTACAACAAGACGTAAATTCGCTTCCGCAAGACGGCGCTTCGCTTCTTCATCACCTTCTTCAATGCGGGTTGCAAGTCGAATTTCTTCTTCAGCAGATAGTAGATCCACACGGCCGATTTCTTTTAAATACATGCGAACAGGGTCATTGATTTTCACACCTGGTGGCACACTTAAATCATTTAAATCGAATTCTTCTTCTGTCTTTGTGATTTGGTGATTATTCGGACCTTCATCGTTGTCGCCAACTAAATCAATTCCTTGTTCACCTAAATATTCATAATATTCATCCATTTGATCAGATTCAATTTCAAATCCATTCATGCGTTCTGCAATCTCTTCATATGTAAGAACGCCACGTTTTTTTCCAAGCTCAGTGAGTTGTTCTTTCACTTGCTCAAGAGTCATATCAGTTTCAATTTGTTTAGAACGAGCTGGTTTATCAGCCATCTGTTCCCCTCCTTACGCGAGATACAAACATTCATTATAATAAAATTTTATACAAAAAGCTATCTTCTTGCTTTCTGATTTTGTAAATATGCTACATAAAATTTTGCAGCTTCTACTGGATCTGTTTTTTCCATTTGCTTTAATGCAAAAATGGTTTCCATCTTTTTAAGCTTTTGCTTGTGGCGGCTTAGCGCCTCTAAGTGACCTTGCAATATTTCATCACTGTATTCTGGATTAATGAATTCATCCGTTGAAATATTGGTGATAATATTTTTCAATTTCTCATCAGAGAGCCAGCTCAAGAAATTCCCGACTGAAGGTTCATTTCCCTTTTCATAATATGCATATAGTTCATATAAAATCCCTTTATGTTCTTCCGTATGAAAATCTTCTATATGAGGTTCAATACGGAAAGCAACTTCGGCACTTTGTAACATATGGTAAATGAGCTCTCTTTCTGCCCTTTCAAAACCTGAAAATTTCGGTTTTGCCTGAACAATTTGAGGCGGCTTAGAAATTTGTTTCGTTTGTTTTTGCTGTATCTTTTGTTCTTTGCGATATTGGTGCAATTGACCTAAAAGTGTTTCCATTGAGTAAGAAAATTCTTGCGATAATGATTTTAAATACGACTCCGCTTGCATTGCATCTTGCAATAATGCTAGCTCTTTTAAAACACTTTTCACATATTCTTCTTTACCAGACTCATCTTGCAAATTTTTCCCTAAACGCAAGTAATTTATTTTGAATCCAACAAAACTTATACTAGCCTTTACAAGATTTTCAAACGCCGCTGTTCCATATTGTTGCACATATTCATCAGGATCAAGCTTATCTGGCAATGAAGTAACCTTCACATGACAACCAACTTGCGATAACAATTGTCCTGCTTTCATCGTCGCTTCTCGTCCTGCTTTATCACCATCATAGCAAAGAACAACAGTTTCAACATTACGCCGCAGAAGTTTTGCCTGTTCTTCTGTTAAAGCTGTTCCCATCGTCGCAACTGATTCTTCAATCCCGCTTTTTACAGCAGCTAATACATCAGCATATCCTTCAAATAGAACAACTTGCCCTCGTTTTCTGATAAACGGTCTTGCTTGATGGAAGTTATACAGCAATTTGCTTTTGTAAAAAATAGGTGTTTCTGGGCTGTTTAAGTATTTCGGAGTATCATCCCCCAACGCCCTTCCACTAAACGCTGCGACTTTTCCTTGTAGTGTGTGAATGGGAAACATAACCCTTCCGCGAAAACGGTCATGGTGACTGCCATCCCTTTCACTCCGCACAAGCAAGCCAGCTTGCTCCATGGTCGATAACGAAAAACCTCTTTTTTGTAATATTTTTGCTGCTGCATCCCAACCTGGAGATGCATAACCAATTTCAAACTTTGCAATCATCTCTTTTGTAATACCTCGATTTAGTAAATAAGAAAGAGCTACATTTCCCTCTTCAGTATTTACTAAAAGATGGTGATAGTATTTTTTCAAAAGTTCGTGAGCCTGTAACATAATGACACTGTCATCAGATATGTCCTCTTGTTGATCTTGTCCTGATGTATAATCTACAACCGAAATATTATTTCTTTCTCCTAGCTTTTGCACAGCTTCTATGAAAGAGAGCCCTTCCATCTTCATGAGAAATGAAAAAACATTTCCTCCCTCTCCACATCCGAAGCAATGAAAAATTTGCTTGTCTAATGAAACAGAAAATGAAGGTGAATTCTCACCGTGGAATGGACAAAGCCCAAAATAATTGCGCCCTTGCTTTCTGAGCTGAACATACTCACCAATCACTTCTACAATATCAGATGATGTCCGAATCTGTTCAACAACTTCTTCGGGAATTCTGTTCCCCATAACTCCATCTCCGTGTCGTATTTTGTATTCGATACAAATTAAAGGATTCCTTTATAATTCGACAATATTTTTTCTAAATTTATTAAAAAGCATTGTCGATCATGGGTTGAAAATGCTTTTGGACCTTTTGTGTAGGTCCCTTGTCTGCGTAACTTCGCAGATACATACCTACTATATAAAATTGTATCCATTTGCTCATCAGTCACAAATGTACCTCGTGGAGATAATACATATACTCCCTTTTTTACAAGAAGACCAGCAAGTCCCATATCCTGTGTGATTACGTGATCTGAAGCTTTGGCGTGTTTATAGATATAAAAATCCACCTCATCTTGCTCAGAATCCACATATATCCAATTCCCTTGCTGTTTTTTCGAACGATGGGCGTAGGATGCGACAAACAAAATTTCGACATGGAATTTTGTTCCAGCTTGCACAATTTCATCCTTCACAGGACATGCATCTGCATCAACTAGAATCTTACTGATGTTTTGCATATTTCTGTATTCTACATCCCTTCTGTGAATCCTTCCATAATGTGCGTTTTCTTGTCCAGATTTTTGTCGATTTTACGTAAATGCATACCTTTTCCGTAAATCCTATCCCTAGTTTATTCTGAAAAATTAAAGTCTAAACGTAAAATGTACCTTTTTATCACAATTTTTTATTATAATATATTTTCTCTAACTTCGCTACATATCCTTTAAAATTTTATCCGGCTATTCACGGGCAGTAATACTCCCGATTAAAGTAAAAGGTTAAGCGGGGGACAACCTACCCGTAAAAGCCCAAATAGTAAAAGATGAAGAACTCCACTGATTAAAGTTTTTCTTTATCTTGAGCGAAAAAAGCACATTCACCCTTGGTAAATGTGCTAAAACATTTTTTGGTTTTGCACTGCATTCACAATAATATTCGCTGTTTCCTCAATTGCCTTATTTGACACATCAATAACTTGACAGTTTATTTTACTTACTACCTTCTCAAAATGATCAATTTCTTCTTTAATACGATTGATGTTCGCATATGTTGCTCCATCACTTAACCCAAGTGATTTTAATCGTTCTTTTCGAATGTGATTTAACTTATCCGGTGTAATTTTCAAACCGAAACATTTCTCTTTTGCAACTTGATATAATTCTTCAGGCGGATCCACTTCTGGTACAAGTGGTACGTTCGCAACCTTCAATCGTTTATTATGAGCTAAATATTGTGAAAGTGGCGTCTTTGATGTACGTGATATCCCAATTAAAACGATATCAGCTTTTAAAATCCCACGTGCATCTCTACCATCATCATATTTAACAGCAAACTCAATTGCTTCAATCTTTTTAAAATATTCTTCATCTAATCTACGAACAACACCAGGTTCATACCTTGGAACTTGTCCTGTAATCTCTTCGATTTGATCGATAAGAGGCCCGATAATGTCATATGCCTCTACACCCTCTTTTGCCGCTTCTGCTAACAAATACTGACGCATTTCTGGTTTTACTAACGTAAAGCAAATAAGCGCTCGATTACTTTTCGCAATTGAAATTACCTCTTTTAATGTCCCTGTATCTTCCACATACGGTACACGTCTAATATCAGGAGCAAATGGAAACTGTCCCATTGCAGCTCGAACAACTAAATCAGCCGTCTCTCCAACAGAGTCAGATACGACATATACGATTTTATTATCCATTACATTACCTCACTTTAAACAAATTACACTTATTCATTGTTTACTAAATTTACAAACGCACGCGTAATATTTGTTTTTGTAATTCGACCAACAACTTCTAACCCTTGTTTCGTGTCTTTTACCACTGGTACAGCATCAATCTGTCTTTCTATTAATTCCATCGCAACATCATATAGAGAATCCTCTCTACGGCACATTGCGATGTTTGGCATCCTTGTCATGATAATATTAACCGGAAGCGATGTTAAATCCTGCTTTCCTAAGCTTGCACGTAATAAATCTTTACGAGAAACTACCCCAACTAGAAGCGTCGCTTGATCTACAACAAATAAAGTACCAACATCTTCTAAAAACATGGTACAAATCGCATCGTATACGGAAATATTTTTATCAATTACAACCGGTCTAGATTGATAATCTTGTACCTTAACTTTCTTAACAGCTTCTGATAATAACTGTCCCCCAGTTTTCCCTGTATAAAAATAACCGACACGTGGACGTGCTTCTAAATAACCTGCCATCGTTAAAATCGCTAAGTCAGGTCTTAATGTTGCACGTGTTAAATTTAATTGTGCCGCAATTGATTCCCCTGTAATAGGACCGTGATCTTTTACAATCTGAATGATATGTTCTTGCCGTTTATTCAGTTCTATGATAATCACCACCTTCAATGCAAAACGAAAAAAGTTATACTATCTCTTAAATATTATATACTAAATATGCTTTTTGAAAAAGAAAGTATGTAAAAAGGACCTATATATGGTCCTCATTATATTTGAAATTTATCAAGTTGTTCAAGAAAACGCCTTGATTTCAAATAGATTCCGCAATATTCATCATAATATGTATTTAATACTGTACGTATTTGCCGCTTCGTTCCATCCTTAACAGATACATTACCAAGGCGAGCTAAATCAAAATGATAAAAGAGACGTAGCAATTTATGAACAGCCTCTCCCACCGGAATACGGTATGGATCTTGCTGCGCATGACGCGAGCACAGAAAACCGCCTTCTCGGACAGAGAAGGCGACAAAATCTGCTTCTTGGTGACAAATTGCACATGTATCAAAGTATGGATGCATCCCTAGTACTGGGAGCATTTTCGTTTGATAAATTAAAGACAATACTTCAGCATCAACACCCTCACACATATAGTGCAACGTTTGATGTAACATTTCAAATAAATACGGATTATGTTTCTTATCTTCAGTTGCTTTATCGGTCAATTCCACGATAAATGATGCATAAGCAGTTAAAAATATATCTTCACGAATTTCTTTCATAGATGAAATTATTTCACCTTGCTGCAAAGTCCCAAGTCCAGACCCCATTTGAATCAGAAAGTGACCGTGCATCATAAGTTGCGAAATAGATGCTAACCTACTTTTCGGTTTTTTCGCCCCTCTTGCCATTGCACTTACCTTTCCAAGCTCACGGGAAAATATCGTAACAATTTTATTCGTTTCTCCGTAATCTGTTGTCCGGATGACAATTCCCTCAACTTTTTGAAACATGTTTGTCACCATCCAAGGTTTGAACAAAACGGGTCAAGAAATTGGAGAATCTAGATGCGCTAGCTCCTCTTCATGTTGATCCATCTCATCGTTTACGTCTTTTTCCATTTCCTTCAAAAGCAAATACGTTTCAATGCTTCCTGTTTTGGAGAAAAACTTCCAGGTAAAATCTAGCATAAGAATCCACCTTTCTCAGTAAGCGTAGCATATAAACCAATTTCTTTTGTTGTTATTAAAATGACCCATTTTGTCCATTTTCATGTGAGAAAAATTTTCCTAATTTCTATTAATACTCATCTTCACGGAAGCCAAGATCGCGAAGTTGTGACATTTTATTACGCCAATCTTTTTGTACTTTTACCCACACTTCTAAGAATACTTTTGAACCAAGAAGTGCTTCAATATCAAAGCGAGCTCGTTTTCCAACTTCTTTCAGCATCTTCCCTTGTTTTCCGATAATAATTCCTTTTTGCGATGGACGCTCTACAATAATTGTCGCATTCACATAGACCGCTCCACCTTCACGCTTTTGAATCGCATCAATCACAACCGCTACCGAATGTGGTACTTCCTCACGTGTTAAATGAAGTACCTTTTCACGAATAAGCTCAGCAATAATAAATCGCTCTGGATGATCCGTTACTTGGTTGTCTGGATAGTATTGTGGTCCTTCAGGTAAATATTTTTTAATCGCACCGATTAACGCCTCAACATTATTACCATCCAATGCAGAAATCGGAACAATTTCTGCAAATTCATGTAACTTACGATATTGATCAATTAATTCCAGCAATTGTTCCGGATGAACTTGGTCAATTTTATTGATTACTAGAAATACCGGTTGCTTTGTTTCTTGTAATTTTTCGATAATAAACTCTTCACCACGACCAAAACCTTCAGCAGCATTGACCATAAATAATACAATGTCAACTTCTTTTAATGTCGTTTGTGCCATCTTCACCATAAAATCGCCTAATTTATGCTTCGGCTTATGTATTCCTGGCGTATCAATAAAGATAACTTGTGAGTCATTTTCTGTGTATACACCTTGAATTTTATTACGAGTTGTTTGTGGTTTATCGCTCATAATTGCAATTTTTTGACCGATAATTCGATTTAAAAATGTAGACTTTCCAACATTCGGTCTTCCAATTATAGAGACAAAACCTGATTTATAACCTTTTCTATTCATGTAAATCCTCCGCTAAAAATGCTCCTGGTAACAATTCTCCAACTGTTGTCTCCTGAACGTCACCATGTAAATTTGATAAGTATACTTTCGTATCCTGTTTACATAATTCTATCATAACTTGACGGCACGCTCCACAAGGAGGTACTGGACGCTTCGTATCCGCTACTACCGCAATGGCTACAAATTCTTTATCTCCTTCAGAAACTGCTTTGAATAAAGCTGTTCTTTCTGCACAATTACATAATCCATATGATGCATTTTCAACATTACATCCTCGGTATACTTTTCCATCTTCCGTTAATAATGCTGCACCTACTTGAAACTTAGAATATGGTACATACGCTTGTTTACGCGCTTCGATTGCTTCTTGAATTAATTCTTTGCTGTTCATGCTCTCGCATCCTTTCCATTCACAATTGTGAAAAGATAAAATGAAACTTTCATTAACGGCGTTCTTAACGCTACCAAAGCATAACAAAAGCTTTGGAATGCAACTATACCATATAAGGTAAAAAGATAATAGCACCAATTATAACAGCTATAACAGTAAATAATAGCACTGCACCAGCAGCAACATCCTTTGCAATTTTCGCAAATGGTTTAAAATCCGCTGTGACTAAATCAACTGTTTTTTCAATTGCCGTATTGACCATTTCCAAACCCATGACAATTCCAATTGTAATGAGTAATATGAGCCATTCCGTTCTCGTTACACGGAAATAAAAGCCGCAGCATATAACAATAACTGCGGCCAAAAAATGAATTTTCATATTTCGTTCGTGACGAAGACAAAAGTATATACCAGCTATAGCATATCCAAAACTATTTATAAGTTTTCCCTTTTTCATCTACCTAATCCGAACGCCTCTAAAATTTCTTTTTGCTTTCCAAACATTTCTTGTTCGTCTTCATCTGTCATATGATCATAACCAAGTAAATGCAAGAATCCATGCAACGCTAAAAATCCTAATTCACGATCAAAGGAATGCCCATATTCTTCAGCCTGTTCTTTCGCTCTTGGAATAGAAATAATAAGATCTCCTAGCATACGCGGCATTTCCGCGCCAACGATCTCCATCTCTCCTTCTCCCATATCCTCCATTGCAAAAGAAATAACGTCTGTCGGTTGATCTTTGTCGCGATAATCACGATTAATTTCTTGAATACGTTCATTATCAACAAATGTAACAGAAAGCTCTGTTCCATCTTCTACGTTCTCCATTCGTGCAGCTTGCTCTAGCAAATCGCAAATCATATTCACATATTCTTCTTTCACTTCTTCTGTTTCATCAAAAAAATCTATTAATAAACTCATTCTGTCCCCTTTTCTTCCGGCGGTTCCGGATATTTAATACGAGAATGAAAAATACCATTTAACGTTTCACATAAAGTTTTCCCAACAATTTGTAATTCTTTAAATGTCAAATTACATTCACTAAATTGTCCATCCTGCAAACGATCTTTTATAATACTTTGTACTAAATTATTAATTTGTTCTGGTGTCGGATGGTTCATAGAACGCACTGCTGCTTCGACGCTATCCGCAATCCCAACAATTGCAGACTCTTTTGACGTCGCTTTTGATCCTGGATAACGGAACATTTTTTCTGTATATCTCTCTTTATCTTCTTTAATCGCTTTATAGTAAAAATATTTAAGTAATGTCGTTCCATGATGCTGTCCTGCAATATCAATAATTTCTTGCGGAATATGGTGTTCTTCTAACATTTTTACTCCATTTGTCACATGAGCAATAATAATATCTCTGCTCATTTCAGGATCTAATTTATCATGCGGGTTTTCAATCCCCATTTGGTTTTCTATAAAGAAATGAGGCTGCACTGTTTTCCCAATATCGTGATAATACGCACCAACACGTGCTAAAACTCCATTTGCTCCAACAGCCTCACAAGCTGCCTCAGAAAGGTTAGCAACCATAACGCTATGATGATATGTTCCCGGTGCTTCTAGTAAAATTTTACGAAGGAGCGGATGATTCGGGCTTGAAAGCTCCATAAGCTTCATACTTGATACAATTCCAAGACCACTTTCTAAATACGGTAAAATCCCCATAGCTAAAATGGATGAGATGATACCAGAAGCAGCAGCCATTAATAATTGTGAACCAATTTCAAGCGGCGAGAAGTTTCCATTACGCAAAAGTAATAGCGCAGCTAATACAACTACATTTAGAACAGAAACAAGGATGCCCGCTTGTAAGATCATCGAACGGCGATTTTTCTCTCTCAAAAAGATACTAACCGATAACGAGCTTAATAAAACATAAATACCTACACTATAATTCAGTGTACTCGTTACACCTTCATTAAACATAATACTCCCACATACAGAGAAGATCATACTTGTTATAAAAACAAAACGATCACCAATCATTAATTTTACTAGTATTGTTCCCATCGCGACCGGAACAACATATGCGATACCGGCATATTCCAACTTTTGAAACAAACTAATGATTTTCATCAAAACGACTGTAATCGCTACAATTGTTGTATAAGCTAAAATATATGGTTTTTCTTCTCTTTTCAATTTTAAAAACGATTCAAATTGCTTATGCATAAAGAATAGGAGTACACCAATAATGATTGCTAATCCTACAAATGGCTGAAATGTATTTCCTTGTTCAAGAAGCCCAACTAATTTCAATTGATCATATACTTCTCTTGTAATCGTGTCGCCTTCCTTCACAAGAATTTGCCCTTGAAGAATATAAACTGGCGCAACTGCATCTTCCGCTACTTTTTTCCGGTCTTTTGTAGCAGTTGAATCATAGAAATAATTTGCTTCAATTGCATATTTTCCAAGTACGTTAAGTGCGTCTTTTAAATCGCTATTCACATTAACATTGCGTATTTCATTGACAAATCGTTCTCTCGCATCATTTTCTTCATTCATTTTAATGTGAGTACTCATAATATTATTAATCGCTGTTACCATAGCATCTCTTGCTAATGACAATTGACCTGGTTCAGCATTTACAAACTGTAACAACACAGAATCAGATAAACTTTTTGTTAAATCTGTAGGCAATTTCTTCTTTAATTTCTCCAATCGTTCTGCAGCAGAAATCCTTTTCTGTTCATCAGGACCAGCAGCCTTCGTGTCAGCTTCCACTTCTTCTATCGCTAAAAAGACAGAGTTTACAATATCTACTTTATTTTGCTTGTATTCACTTCGATATGTATATTGGTCCTCTACCTTTTGAGCAGCTTCTCTCTTCTTTCTATCCGTCGTTACTTTATCTTCGATTTTGATAGGAGAGTGGATTGTTTGTTTCGAAATAGATAGCATTTTAACATCTAGTTGCTCTGGTTTCACATTGTTCATGAGTGCAAAAAACAGTACCGCTCCTAATAAAATATAAGAAATCCAACTTAATTTTTTCGAATGTTGTATGTTACGAAACCACCTAGAAATTTCTTGAGATCTTGACATGATTTCAATACCTTCTCCTCTCCAGACATAAAGTGAATCTTTAATCAACGGGAGTTTTTTATCCCCACCAATGATTAACCCCCACCAATCGGGCTTTTTATAAGCAGGCTTCTACATTGCACTGCACATTCACAAGTAAATGAATCTACTTGTCCACCCTTTAATGATAGTAAAAAATAGGCTATTCGCCAACCCTTTCATCTATCTCTACCATACAAAAAGAAATGATCCTTACAAATAGGATCATTCCATTTTATCATATGCCTCGATAATCCGCTGCACAAGGGGATGTCTTACAACGTCCGATTGCTCTAATTTAACAAATGAAATCCCTGATACACCTGATAGAACATTCGCAGCAATTGAAAGCCCCGACTTTACCCCCTTCGGTAAATCAACCTGCGACGGATCGCCAGTAACAACCATTTTCGAACTAAAACCTAGGCGAGTTAAAAACATTTTAATTTGAGCACCAGTTGTATTTTGAGCTTCATCTAAAATAACGAAAGAATCATCCAGCGTACGTCCCCTCATATATGCAAGAGGTGCAATTTCAATCGTTCCTCTCTCTAGCATACGCTGTGTATATTCTTGCCCAAGAATATCATGAAGCGCATCGTATAAAGGACGTAAATAAGGGTCTACCTTTTCTTTTAAATCACCTGGTAAAAAACCTAAGCTTTCCCCTGCTTCTACAGCTGGTCTTGTTAAAATAATCTTTTTTACATACCCTTGCTTTAATGCTCGTACAGCCATTACCACAGCTAAATATGTCTTCCCTGTACCAGCAGGCCCTATTCCAAATACAATATCATTCTTCTTCATCGCATGAATGTACTGTCTTTGACCCATTGTTTTCACACGGATGGATTTACCTTTTGCTGTTTTAAAGATCTCCTCTTCATATAGCTCTTCAAAATGAGTTATTTTCCCTTGACGGCCAAGCTGAATTGCATATGCAACATCTCGTTCCGAGATTGATACACCTTTACGAATAACAGCAAGTAATTGCTGTAAAATTTTTTCAACAAGCGCCACGGTTTCATCTGTTCCAGATACACGAACAGATTCACCTCGCGTTACGATAGATACGGCAAGTTCTCGTTCAATTACTTTTAAATGTGCATCATTCACTCCAAATAGAGCAATTGCTTCATTAGGATTTTCCACTTGTTGATTCATTTCTATTAATTGTTCTGCCATTACTCAGTCTCCTTGAATATCGGATTCAGATATCGGTTGTGGCTCTGCAATATTTTCAATCACTGTATAATGTAATGTTACTCTTAGATGATTCGCCTCAACCTCGTTGTGCAAAATCTTATCACTTACAATCATAGCATGTTCATCCAATTTTTTCTTTAGTTCTTTTTCAGCCATTTCTTTCGCTACTCGCAGTGCTTGTTTTTCTGTATATTCACGATTCGCTTCTTCCTCTTCACGCACAATTTCCCTTTCATAGGAAATAGGCAATATAAAACCAAACAGTTTCACATCATGTTTGACATTTTCAGTACGAGACCGCTTATACTTATCATGCTGAAATCCCCATATTTTTATTTTAACACTTCCAAGACGAAGATAATGCTCATTATATGAATTTCCTGTATACACTTGAAATGTTGTTTTTAAAGGAACTGTCACTTCAGATTCATACCACGTTTCTCCATATACAATTCCTTTAGCAGAAACAATCGTTGGATTATCCTCTTTTCCAAACATCCCTGACACAAGAAGTTGTCCCTTTTGCACATAATCATTTTTCATTACAACTGGTTTTCCAGTTTCCACAAATGTTTTTGTAATGATTGCCTCTTTTTTGGCAACTAAATTTTGTGGTTTTTGCTCTTTCTCCTTCTCCGGCTCATTTTTTTCAACAATTTTAAAATGATATGTTGTCCCCTTTATCTCTAGGCCAGCCCATGTAATCGCATTAATATTATCTGTCAAATGACGCTGAACATCTTCTACATTCGGCATTTGAAATTGCAGTCTTCCTTTTTTAATGCCCATTTTATCCAATTCTTTTATAAGAATATATTCCGTTTCCGGTTTTGCCCCTGTAATCTCGATTTTCCAGACCATATTTGATAAAGCAATCATACCGAAAAAAAAGATAAGAAAACCGATTAAAAAACCACTATTCTTAAGCAAACGCTTATTCCAAAACGGAAAACCGAAACGTCCAATAAAGTATAGCTTACATTCATTTTTTCGATAGATCGGTCTCAGTCGCTTCACATCACGAAGCAACATACAAAATACTAATGTATCTTCTGCAATCTTCTTTACATCCCATACGACTAAATTTCTGCGCACACATTCATTAATAAAACGCTCCGCTCCTCTACCTTCAATTCGAACCTTCACATACCCAAGCCATCGTGTGAACCATTGATTTTTCATCGTCCGTTCCACTACCTTTCTCAAAAGCACAAATGTTACGCCACTATTTTCGTAGTGCTTTCTTCAGCTTTTAACATTCAAATAGCTCGTACGAAACGAAATAAGAAGAAAAACTTCACTAATGGAAGTTTCATTATAATTTATCTTTCTTCTCATTTTCTAAAAACGTTACTTGTTCAATAATCCCTTCAAGCAAAAGCTCTTCTGGAAGAATTGTTTTAATAACAAACGATTGCCCTTTTATTAATAGTTGACCATGTTTTAATAACAACCGCACTTCTTTATCTGTAAATACTAATAACCCTCGATGATTTTCTATATAAATATGTACTTGCCCGACAAGGGTAATACGAGGTAGATCCATTAGTACATCCACTGGTAGGTCTATTTGCTTTGTTAGCCAATTTTTCATTTGCACTAATTTCTTCATCTCCAAGACCCCCCTCTCATCCCATATGTATGAAAAAAGAGCTTGTAATATCACGTCCAAAAAGAAAAAAGCATAAAAAAACGTCTCATTTCTCATGAGACGCTTTTTTATGCTAATAGCTGTGCAACCAGCTTATTCACTTGTGATCCGTCTGCTTTACCTTTTACTTTCGGCATAACAGCACTCATCACTTTACCCATATCTGCCTTAGAAGCAGCACCAACTTCAGAAATAACTTGCTTAACTACATTCACTAGCTCTTCTTCTGTTAGTTGTTCAGGTAAATACGTATTTAAAATCTGAATTTCATTTTGCAGTTTATCAACAAGGTCATCACGACCCGCTTTTTTAAATTCAAGGAGGGAGTCCTTATGCTGTTTTACTTCACGAGTTAAAACTGTTAATTCCTCTTCTTCAGTAAGAGTATGTTGCAGTTTAATTCCTTCATTTTGCAAAGCAGCCTTAACCATACGAATAACGGTTAATTTTTCTTTTTGTTTATTCTTCATCGCTTGTTTCATATCATCGTTTAAACGACCGAGAAGACTCATAACTTACACCCTCTCTTAGAATTTACGCTTTCTTGCCGCTTCAGACTTCTTCTTACGTTTTACACTTGGTTTTTCATAAAACTCGCGCTTTCTTGCTTCAGCAAGTGTACCAGTTTTAGAAACCGATCTTTTAAAACGGCGAAGTGCATCCTCCAAAGACTCGTTTTTACGAACGACTGTTTTTGACATTCTCTTTCCCTCCCTCCGAAACATCACACTTACATACTAACTTCAGCATGCAAAAAGAAACACTTCTTCAGCATGTCTTTTACGATTATAATACATTTTGTTACTTCAGGTCAACTATTTGACAGAATAAAAGAAGAGTAGATGCCCTTCTTCTATCTAAATTTGTTCAAATCATACATTACAGCTAATGTATATTTTATTTTTTGAACAATTCAATCCATCTAGCTATAATAGCTAGATGGATTCGTTTCTTTTACCTTCCATACAAGAAGATAACAAGCTTATCAGATAGGACTAAACAGTCGGCTCCGCTTTTAAATTAATAATCCGTTGTTGCTGTTTTCCCACTTACTAGTGCAACACCAGCACTTGTACCAATACGTGTTGCTCCCGCTTCTACCATCGCGTCCATATCTTCTCCGTTACGAACACCACCAGAAGCTTTCACACCGATTTCTGGCCCAACTGTTTTTCTCATTAGTGCTACATCTTCTACTGTTGCCCCGCCCGTTGAGAAGCCAGTCGATGTTTTTACAAAATCTACACCTGCTTTTACAGATAATTCACAAGCACGAACTTTTTCTTCTTCTGTTAATAAGCATGTTTCAATAATAATTTTTACAAGCGCTTTTCCTTTTGCAGCTTCTACAACCGCACGAACGTCGCGCTCTACTAATTCATCATTTTTATCTTTTAATGCACCAATATTAATTACCATATCAACTTCTGTTGCACCTTTTGCAATTGCATCTTGCGTTTCAAACGCTTTTGTTTCTGGTGTATTTACTCCAAGAGGGAAACCGATTACTGTACAAACTTTTACATCTGTATCTTTTAATAATTCTGCTGCAGTTTCAACCCAAGTAGGGTTTACACATACAGACGCGAAGTCATGTTTTTTTGCTTCCTCACATAATGTAACAATCGCTTCTTTTTTTGTATCCGGTTTTAATAATGTGTGGTCAATTAACTTTGCATAGTTCATTTTTCATATGCCCCTTTCTTCACTACACGGTTGTCTGACAACCATAACGGTTAGCATTATAGCATGGAATATTACAACTTCATATCTTAACTTCTCCAGCAAAGAAAAAAGCATGCAAACCCTTTTCGTTTGCATGCTTTTCTCTTACGCACTTGCTGATTCTTTTTTTACATCATCTTCAAGAACACGAACAAATTGCGCTTCGTTATATGGGTAACCAGCTTTTGTAATTTTCACTTTTACTAGTTTGCCGATTAATTCTTCAGATCCTTCAAACACAACTTTTAAATAGTTATCTGTATAACCTACATATAATCCTTCACGATCGCCGTCTTTGAAAGGCTCTTCTGGAATAATCTCAAGAACTTCCCCTTCAAATTGAGATGCGTATTCTTTCGCTAACTGATTCGATAATTCAATTAAACGATGAACACGATCATTTTTTACTTCTTCAGGAATTTGGTCATCCATACGAGCCGCAGGTGTTCCTGTACGTTTTGAATAAGGGAACACGTGCAATTCAGAGAAACGGTTTTCTTTAATGAAATTGTATGTTTCCATAAATTCTTCTTCCGTTTCACCAGGGAAGCCAACAATTACATCGGATGTAATTGCAAGGCCTGGTAACGCTTCTTTCAAGCGATCTAAACGCTCTTGGAAAAATTCCATCGTATACTTACGGCGCATACGTTTTAGTACAGTGTTAGAACCTGATTGTAGTGGAATGTGCAAATGACGGACAACTACTTCAGATTTATCTAATACTTCAATTACTTCATCTGAAATTTGACTCGCTTCAATTGAAGAAATACGAAGACGTTTCAAGCCATTTACCTCTGCTTCCATATCGCGAAGCAATCCAGCTAAATTGTAGTTTTTCATGTCTTCCCCATATCCACCTGTGTGAATACCAGTTAAGACGATTTCTTTATAACCTGCATCCACTAATTGCTGCGCTTGGTGAATAACTTCTTTTCCATCACGAGAACGCATTAAACCACGTGCCCAAGGAATAATACAGAACGTACAGAAATTATTACAACCTTCTTGTATTTTTAAAGATGCACGTGTACGGTCAGTGAAATACGGTACATCAAGCTCTTCATATACACGTGTTTTCATAATGTTACGGACAGCATTGATTGGTTGACGTTCTTTACGGAACTCTTCAATATACCCTAGCATTTTCTCACGATCTTGCGTACCAACAACGATATCTACGCCTGGAATCGCCATAATTTCCGCTGGAGATGTTTGTGCGTAACATCCTGTTACACAAATAACAGCGTCTGGATTTTGACGTACAGCACGTCGAATAACTTGACGGCTTTTTTTGTCTCCAGTATTTGTTACTGTACATGTATTGATTACATACACATCAGCTTTCTTTTCATATTCAGTTCTTTCATAACCACCTTGTTTAAACAATTGCCAAATTGCTTCTGTTTCATAGTGGTTTACTTTACAACCTAACGTGTGAAACGCAACAGTTGCCATTGATCATCACCCCATCAATTCAAAATGATAAGAAGCGGCACTTAACGCATAAAGCGGCGCCGTTTCTGTTCGTAAAATCCTCGGCCCTAAACTACATGGTATAAATTTATGTTCACGAAGCGCAGAAATTTCTTCCTCAGATAAACCACCTTCTGGGCCAAATACAACCAACAGTTTTTGACCACGTTCAAGTGCCGTTAAAGCCTTCGCAAAATTAGCTTTTTCGCCTTGCTTTGCTTCCTCTTCATACGCAACCAGACAAACATCATAATCACTGCTCATCGCAAGCAATTGTTTAAATGATGCCGGAGCATGTACAGCTGGAATTTCACTTCTATGCGATTGCTCTGCAGCTTCTTTCACAATTTTTTTCAAGCGCTCAACTTTTTTATCTGCTTTTTTTGCATCCCATTTTACAATAGAACGGGATGCTTGAAATGGTAAAAATGCGGCCGCCCCAAGCTCAGTTCCTTTTTGAAAAATTAACTCTAGCTTGTCTCCTTTTGGCAGTCCACTTGCAATCGTCACGAACACTGGCAGTTCACTTGACGCCTCTCCCCATTCTACAATAGCACTATCCACAAATTCACTGGTAATTTCAGCAATTGTACACATTGCTGTTTTACCGTTTACACAGCAATAAATGTGATCACCAACTGACATGCGCATCACTCTTACGATATGATGTACATCATCACCTACAATACGAATACTTGCATCATTTACATACTTCTCTTCTACAAAATAACGTTGCATCTCATCACCTTAGTAAAGTTTCGTTCCTTTCGTAAGTCCTCCCTTACGAAAAGAACGAAACGTTATCATTTTAATATAACAAACGGCAAGTCTCTCACTTCATATAGCGAGAGACTCTTTCGTTCATTATTAACATAAATTATATATTACGCATTTCGTGCAATGATTGCTACCCAATCTTCCATTCTTAACACTTCTTCAATTGTAAATCCAGCTTTTTCTAACGCCTCAGAGATTACTTTTTCTTTTGCTCCAATAATACCAGATGTAATAAATAGTCCACCCTGTTTTACAACTCTCGCTGCGTCTTCAGGGAATAGAAGAATAATTTCTGCAAGTAAATTTGCTACAATCAAATCTACTGGTCCTTCAATACCTTCTAATAAACTATTTTGTCCGACAGATACGATACCGTCCGTTTTATTTAAACGAACATTCATCTCCGCACTTTCAACTGCAACTGGATCTAAATCATACGCTTGAACAGATGCTGCACCTAATTTTGCTGCAGCAATACTTAATACACCAGAACCTGTTCCAACATCAATTACGGTATTACCTGGCTGCACTGTTTTCTCTAACGCACGAATACACATCGTTGTTGTTGGATGTGTCCCTGTACCAAATGCCATCCCTGGATCTAATTCAATAATTTTTTCATCTGGAGAAGAAGGTATATATTCTTCCCAAGTTGGCACAATTGTGAATGTATCAGAAATTTGAACTGGATGATAATATTTTTTCCAAGCAGTAGCCCAGTCTTCCTCATCGACTTCATTAATCGTAATATTTCCTGTACCAATTTCGATGTCGAAAGATGGAAGTACATCAATAGATGATTTTACACTCGCAACTGTTTCATGTAAAGAATCCGTTTGTGGAAAATATGCTTTTATTAACACACCATCTTCTGGATATTCAGATGGATTGAGCGCATAAATTTCACCATACTGTTGCTCACGCTCTTTTGTTAACTCTGCCGGGTCTTCAATCGCTACACCGCTAGCACCTGCTTCGTGTAAAATATGAGAAACAGCTTCTACTGCTTCCTCTGTTGTATGAATACTAATTTCTGACCATTTCACAATTTACCAACTCCATTTTTTATTTCCATTATTCCCCTTTAAAAGCTCGTTTAAGCTTTCCAAATAGGCTATCATCTTGATCTTCTTGTCCTGCAAATTCACGTAATAATTCTTTTTGATGTGATGTTAATTTCGTTGGTACAACAACACGAACAACTACATATTGATCACCTTGGCCATATCCACGTACATTTGGAGCGCCTTTTCCTTTTAGGCGGAATTCCGTTCCTGTTTGCGTTCCTGCTGGTATTTTCAATTTCACTTTTCCATGAACAGTTGGAACTTCCACTTCAGCACCAAGCGCTACTTGCGTGAATGTTAATGGCATTTCACAAATAATATGATCGCCATCACGCTCGAAGAACTCATGGTCTCTTACATGAACAACAACATATAAATCACCAGCCGGCCCACCGTTTACACCTGCTTCACCTTTACCAGACACACGGATTTGTTGACCATTATCAATACCCGCTGGAATTTTAACGTTAATTTTTTTACGTTTACGTACTTTTCCAGAGCCATGACATGTTGTACATTTCTCTTTAATCATTTGGCCTGTTCCTGAACAATGTTTACACGCTTGACGATTTACAATACGACCAAATGGTGTATTTTGTTCTACGCTCACTTGACCTGTTCCTGAACAATGTTTACATGTTTCTTTTGAAGTTCCTGGTTTCGCCCCAGCGCCTTGACATGTGTCACATGGGTCTTCAACTGGAATTTCAACATTTAATTCCTTACCAAAAATCGCTTCTTCAAAGTTTAAAGTAACTTGATATTGCAAGTCAGCACCTTGACGCGGTGCATTTGGATCACGGCGTCTGCCGCCACCTCCGCCAAAGAATGAGCTGAAAATGTCTTCAAATCCGAATCCACCACCAAAGTCTCCACCGCCGAAGCCCTGATTTGGATCAGCATGACCAAATTGATCGTACTGCGCACGTTTCTGATCGTCACTTAAAACTTCATACGCTTCTTGTACTTCTTTAAACTTTTCAATTGCATTTTCTTCTTTGCTTACGTCTGGATGGTATTTTTTAGCCAAACGACGGTATGCTTTTTTGATTTCATCTTTTGAAGCGCCCTTGCTAAGGCCGAGCACCTCATAATAATCTCTTTTATTCATAAATTTGTAACCCCCGAATCTTTCACATAAACGTAATTTTAACACCGAAAGAAAGTGCTTTGCAACAAAGTTTCCTCACTTACAGTATGCAAAAAGAAAAACTTAAGACTCTCATATGAAAGAGCTAACCTGCCCGAAGCACTTTCTTCATTCATGAAAAAAGCCAAAGCCAAGGCACGCTTGACTTTGACTTTTTGTCATCTTACTTATGTTTTTTTACTTTATTACTTATCTTCTTTTACTTCTTCAAACTCAGCGTCAACTACGTTGTCATTTTTTGCACTAGCGTTACCTTGTGTACCTTCTGCTTGCTGAGCACCAGCAGCTGCTTGAGCTTGTTCATATAATTTTACAGTAAGTTGTTGTACGATTTCTTGAAGTGCATCTTTTTTCGCACGAATTTCATCAAGATCATTTTTCTCGATTGCCGCTTGTAATGCTTCTTTTGCTTCTGTTGCTTTCGCTACCTCAGCTGCATCTACTTTACCTTCTAAATCTTTTACAACTTTATCTGTTTGGAATACAAGTTGGTCAGCTTCATTACGAAGTTCAACTTCTTCCTTACGCTTTTGGTCAGCATCAGCATTTGCTTCAGCTTCTTTTACCATACGATCTACTTCTTCATCAGAAAGACCTGAAGAAGATTGGATTGTAATTGTTTGTTCTTTACTTGTTCCTAAGTCTTTTGCACGTACATTTACGATACCGTTCGCATCAATATCGAATGTTACTTCGATTTGCGGAATACCACGTGGTGCTGGTGGGATATCTGTTAATTGGAAGCGACCTAGTGTTTTGTTGTCAGCTGACATTGGACGCTCACCTTGCAATACGTGAATGTCTACTGCAGGCTGGTTATCAGCAGCAGTTGAGAACACTTGTGACTTACTTGTTGGAATTGTTGTGTTACGCTCGATTAACTTCGTGAATACGCCACCCATAGTTTCGATACCTAAAGAAAGTGGAGTTACGTCTAATAATAGAACGCCTTTTACATCACCAGTAAGTACACCGCCCTGAACTGCAGCACCTAACGCTACAACTTCATCAGGGTTAACGCCTTTATATGGTTCTTTACCAGTTTCACGTTTAATTGCTTCTTGTACAGCTGGGATACGAGTAGAACCACCAACAAGAATAACTTTATCTAATTCACTTGGAGAAAGACCAGCATCTTTTAATGCACGACGAGTTGGCTCTAATGTTCTTTCAACAAGGTTAGCTGAAAGTTCTTCGAATTTCGCTCTTGTTAAGTTTAATTCTAAGTGTAATGGACCAGCAGCCCCAGCACTAATGAATGGTAATGAAATTTGTGTTTGTGTTACACCTGAAAGATCTTTTTTCGCTTTTTCAGCTGCATCTTTCAAACGTTGAAGTGCCATTTTATCTTGACTTAAATCAATGTTATTTTCTTTTTTGAATTCAGCTACTAAATGATCGATGATAACTTGGTCAAAGTCGTCACCACCAAGACGGTTGTCACCCGCAGTTGAAATAACTTCAAATGTTCCATCTGCTAACTCAAGAATAGATACGTCGAATGTACCGCCACCTAAGTCATATACTAGAACTTTTTGTTCTTCGTCTTGTTTTTCTAAACCGTAAGCAAGCGCAGCTGCTGTTGGTTCATTAATAATACGTTCTACTTCTAAACCAGCAATACGGCCAGCGTCTTTTGTTGCTTGGCGTTCTGCATCGTTGAAGTATGCTGGCACTGTGATAACAGCTTTCGTTACTGTTTCACCTAAGTACGCTTCAGCAGAAGCTTTTAAGTTTTGTAAAATGATTGCAGAAATTTCTTGAGGTGTGTAGTTTTTACCTTCAACTTCTACTTTGTAGTCTGTACCCATATGACGTTTAACAGACATGATTGTATTTGGGTTTGTAATCGCTTGACGCTTCGCTACTTCCCCAACTTGACGCTCTTCATTTTTGAAAGCCACAACAGAAGGTGTTGTACGGTTCCCTTCTGGATTTGGAATAACCTTTGGTTCTCCACCTTCCATAACAGCTACACAAGAGTTTGTTGTACCTAAGTCAATACCGATAATTTTACTCATGGCGAAACCTCCTACATTTATGTAAATTATTGATTTACTTTTACCATTGATGGGCGAATCACACGGTCTTTCAGTTTATAACCTTTTTGGAATTCTTCCACAACCGCGTTTGATTCAAACTCGCTGTCTTCTACTTGCATAACAGCTTGATGTTCATGCGGATCAAACTGTTTACCAACAGCTTCAATCGCTTCAACACCTTCTTTAGTCAGCGCTTCTAGCAATTGACGATATACCATTTCCATCCCTTGTAATAAGGACTTCATCTGCTCGTCGCTCGCTTCCACTTGCATCGCTCTTTCAAAGTTATCAAGAGCTGGCAAAATATCTGACACAAGGCTTTGCGATCTATATTTTTCAGCCGCTTGCTTATCCAGTTGAACACGGCGCTTATAGTTTTCAAAATCAGCTTGTAGACGTAGTGTGCGACCTTCCGTTTCCGTCAATTTCGCTTGCAATCCATCTACTTTTTCTTGTAAAAGAGCCGCTTCACTTTTTTCTTCTACTACAGTTTCTTCACTGTTTTCTGCTGTAATAGATTCCTCAGTTTGCGTTTCTTTCGCTTCTTCAACTACTTGTTCGTTACGCTCTTCCACAACTTTCACCTCCTTAAAAGGCACCAGAGCTCATGCTTAACATGAGCGTCCAAGCATAGTTTTTATGTTACACACCAGCAATGACAATGTTCATCGCTCGAGTGAATTTATTATTTTGATTTATACAATCCATTTAGCCCATCTGTAAATTGTCTTGAAAACAATTGTAACAGACTAATTACGCGAGAATACTGCATTCTCGTTGGACCTAGGATCGCGATTGTTCCAATCTGTTCTTCGCCAATGGAATAGGTTGCAGAAATTAAACTACAATCTTCCATAGCCGTCGAAGAATTTTCTCGACCGATTTTCACTTGAATCCCGACTTGTTTATTACGCAAAATATCGTAAAATTCAGCTTCATTATCAATCATAGTCAGCAAGGAGCGTACCTTTTGAATGTCGTGAAACTCCGGCTGCGAAAGCATATTCGCTTTCCCCCCAAAGTATATCTTTTCCGACAAGGGAACTTGAAATGTACCATCTAACATTTTTATTGCACTATCATAGTTGTGGACATACCCACGTAGAACCGTCACAATCTCTTTTAAAATTTTATTATGCAACTCCGCCATCGGCACACCAGATAGCTTTTCGTTTAAAATATTAACCATTTTTTCTAAATCTGATAAATCAACAGATTCCGGAACGGTAATCGTTTTGCTTTGTACATGACCTGTATCTGTTACAATAATGGCGACTGCTGTTTGATGATCCAGCGGAACAATTTGTACATTCTTTAATTTATTTGCACTCACTTTCGGTCCAAGAACAATTGCCGTATAATTTGTGAGCTCTGATAAAATTTGAGCGGATTGCTGTGCAATTTTTTCCGCTTCAAAAATTCTTTCAGCAAATAAATCCTTAATCTGTACAACATCCTCATTCGATAAATGTTGTGGTGCTAAAAGATGGTCTACATAAAATCGATATCCTTTTTCTGAAGGAACACGTCCAGAAGAACTGTGTGTCTTTTCGATAAATCCCAGTTCCTCTAAATCAGCCATTTCATTTCGAATCGTAGCTGAACTAAATGTAATTTCATCTTTTTTAGCCAACGTTCTTGACCCAACAGGTTGCGCTGATCCAATAAAGTCATCAATAATTGTTTGTAAAATCAAGAGCTGACGTTCCGTAAGCATCTCATCATCACCTCTGTTAGCACTCTTTGTCTTCGAGTGCTAAATCTATTAATAACTTACCAAAATTGACATTCAATTGTCAACGGAAACGTCACAAAATAGAGAAACTTTTTCATACCTACTGAACATTTAATTAATCAATTAAAAACGACTGAAATACTTCATTCCCTAATAACTTACCTTGTCTCGTCAAACAAACATGGTTACCTTTATCCTGAAGCAATCCATATTCCTTGTTGGATAATAACTGCTTTGCAAAAATCTCATCCATTTCGACACCAAATTTCTTTTGGAATGTAAGCTTAGAAACGCCCTTTGTTTTCCGAAGCCCTAAAAATAGTTCTTCTTCCATTCTTTCTTTTCTTGTTACTTCGTGGACGTCTAAATAAGGGAAGCCTGTCTCATCAATTTTAGAGAAATATTGCTTTAACGGGCCAACATTTTGAATTCGTTCTCCGTTTACATAACTGTGAGCACCAGCTCCAAAACCATAATACTGTTCATTATTCCAGTATGTGAGATTATGTCTACTTTCATAGCCTTCTTTTGAAAAATTACTGATTTCATACTGTTTATAGCCATGATTTTCCATTTCATCCATTACTATTTCATACATTCTTGCTTCATGCTCTTCCCCTGGAAGTCTTAATTTTCCTTTGTTCATTAAATTATAAAAAATCGTTTTCGGTTCAACAATTAAGGAATATGCAGAAAAATGCTGAACTCCTAACGTAAAAGCAATGTCCAACGTTTCTTTCACATCTTCTATCGTTTGCCCTGGTAATGCATAAATTAAATCCACATTAATATTCGTAAAGCCTACTTCCTGCGCTTCACGAATCGCTACAAATGCATCTTCCCTCGTATGCTTACGTCCAATTTTCTGAAGTAATTCATCTCGAAATGTTTGCACACCAAAGCTAATTCGATTGACACCACCATCTAATAGCAGGTTCAACTTTTCTTTTGGCAAATCTCCAGGATTTGCTTCAAACGTCAATTCACAGTTTGGAGCGAACGGACGTAAACGGCGATTAATAATATCTAACAGCTTTTTTGTCTGCTCCACATTTAATGCCGTTGGTGTCCCGCCCCCAACAAAAATCGTTTTCATATTTTCAAACGGCACCTTTTGAACCGTATTTATAATTTCTTTCTCTAAATACTCTAAATATTGATCAACAGGCTGACGTTCAATAAATACTTTATTAAAATCACAATAGTGACAAATATGCTGACAAAACGGAATATGAATATATGCAGCTTGCATTAAACTAGACTCCTACCTTTCTAAAAAGAAAACCTCCGCACTTCGGAGGCTCCTTTACTTCTGTAACGTGTTACGAATTTGTTCCATTCGCATTTTTCCCCAATCATACATCATTTCGACGATTGGTAAAAGCGTCATACCTAAATCAGTCATAAAGTACTCTACCCGCGGAGGTACTTCTGGATATACTGTCCGATCAATGATTCCATCTTCCATTAATTCTTTTAATTGATTAGATAAAACCTTATGAGAAATGTTTGGGAATAGTCGTTGTAACTCACTAAAGCGATGCGACCCTTCTACACCTAGATGCCACAAGATTACAACTTTCCACTTTCCGCTAATAATAGAAAGCGTCAATTCTTTTTCACAATTAAAATCACCGTTTTGTATTTTTTCTTGAATATCTTTTCGAATATTTTCAGACATCAATAGTCTCCTAACTCTATATCACTGTTGTTTCTTACAATAAAAAGCATCCTCACCATTGTAAAGGAGAGATGAAAAGATGTCTAAAAAAGTAATCCTACGTACAAAAAGAAGCCGCACAAACGGCTTCTTTTTTATTAGTTATCGTCCATTTTTAATACAGCCATGAATGCTTCTTGTGGCACTTCTACAGAACCAACAGACTTCATACGTTTTTTACCTTCTTTTTGTTTATCAAGAAGTTTACGTTTACGAGAAATGTCACCACCATAACATTTTGCAAGTACGTTTTTACGCATCGCTTTAATTGTAGAACGCGCTACAACTTTGTTCCCAATTGTCGCTTGAATTGGTACTTCAAACTGTTGTCTTGGAATTAATTCTTTTAATTTTTCTACAATTACTTTACCACGATCATAGGCTGAATCGCGATGTACAATGAATGATAAAGCATCGACTTGTTCATTATTTAATAAAATATCCATCTTCACAAGTCTAGACGGTTTGTAACCGATTAACTCGTAATCAAATGATGCATACCCTTTCGTATTAGACTTCAATTGATCAAAGAAGTCGTATACGATTTCAGAAAGTGGGATCTCATATGTTAACGTAACACGTGTTTCATCTAAATATTGCATATCAAGGAATGTACCACGTTTCCCTTGGCAAATTTCCATTACAGCACCAACGTAATCATTTGGAACCATAATCGTCGCTTTTACAAACGGTTCTTCCACACGGTCAATAGATTGCGGATCTGGCATGTTAGATGGGTTATCAACAATAAGATCTTCACCGCTCGTTAAATATACTTTATAAATAACACTTGGCGCCGTTGTAATTAAATCAATCTTAAATTCACGTTCAATACGTTCTTGAATGATTTCCATGTGAAGTAACCCTAAGAAGCCACAACGGAAACCGAATCCTAATGCTTGAGATGTTTCTGGCTCAAATTCAAGAGCAGAATCATTCAATTCAAGTTTTTCTAATGCATCACGTAAATCGTTATAACGCGCCGAATCGATTGGATATAAACCACAGAATACCATTGGGTTTAATTTACGATAACCTGGTAATGGTTCTGCTGCTGGACGTTTCGCATGTGTGATTGTATCACCAACGCGTGTGTCTCCTACATTTTTAATAGATGCTGCTAGGAATCCTACATCACCTACTGTTAACTCTTCACGCTGCGTTGTTTTCGGTGTAAATACACCTACTTCTGTTACCTCAAATTCTTTACCAGTTGCCATCATACGTACTTTATCGCCAACTTTTACTGTACCGTTCACAACACGGATATACGCAATTACACCGCGATATGGGTCATATAAAGAGTCAAAAATCATACATTGAAGTGGCTCTTCCGGGTCACCTTCTGGAGCTGGTACTTTTTCAACGATTTGTTCTAAAATATCTTCAATCCCAATTCCAGCCTTTGCGGAAGCAAGTACAGCTTCTGATGCATCTAAACCAATTACATCTTCTACTTCTTGACGAACACGCTCTGGGTCAGCACTTGGCAAATCGATTTTATTAATAACCGGTAAAATTTCTAAATTATTATCAAGCGCTAAATACACGTTCGCTAACGTTTGCGCTTCAATACCTTGCGCTGCATCGACAACAAGGATAGCACCTTCACAAGCCGCTAAACTACGAGATACTTCGTACGTAAAGTCGACGTGCCCTGGTGTATCGATTAAGTGAAGAGTATATTCTTCACCGTTTTTTGCCGTATACGTTAATTGAACTGCATTTAATTTAATTGTAATACCACGCTCACGCTCTAAATCCATAGAGTCAAGTAATTGAGCTTTCATTTCGCGCTGTGTTAACGCATTTGTTTTCTCCAAAATACGATCTGCCAACGTTGACTTTCCGTGGTCAATATGAGCAATGATGGAGAAGTTACGAATGTTGGACTGTCTTTTTGCTCTTTCTTCTTTATTCATCTATGTTCTCAACTCCTAATAGTCTCGCCAATATACACTAGCACTGATTATATCAATAGAGCAGCAAAGATTCAATGAAAACTCGTGCTGCTTATAAGACAAATCTTCCTCTCTTTATCTTATGCGAGCAGATCAAACGAGACAAACCTTTTTATAACAAAAAAATGGTTGTCTTACAAAATGATAAGACAACCTCTGTTTATTCTCCCAATTGGCTAAAAATATCTTTTATTTTCCCAATTACTATATCTGTACTAAACTTAGCGATACTTCGAACAAATTCTGCGATTCCCATTCCCAGTCCTTCTACAACATTAAAACTTCTGAGACTTTCTAACTGTTTTTGTTTTTCACTTGCTGAAAATGTACCTCCTAAAATTTCTAAATCAACATTTTCACTTCCAGTTCCCGTCATTCGTGCAACTTGTTCATATGTTGGCTGCCGATAGCCTTTCATGCTTTTTAAGCCATGATTAACGATTCCAATTCCGATTAGCATCACAAACAAAAACAGAATAACGCAGCACACACATTGAAGCGTAAATCTACTCAACTACTTTCGCCTCTTCTCATCAATGCGTATATGCACCTGTATTATCTTGGTCAATTTGATGATGAAGTGCAGCATTTAAACCACTCGCTATTACATTTGCCATATCTTCAATAAATGCATCTACTTCTTTCGGCGTCACCATTAAATTATGACCAAGAGGAGCTAATACTTCGTAAATTAATTTTCGTTTTTCTTCATCTTCCAATGTGCCCACTGCCCCTAAAAACATATTACGGCTTTTTTCATCCGGCATATCTTCCTCTGTTAGTTTCTTCTTTTCTCCAAATGTAAAACCTGCTGGCAATAAAGATCGAGACGGCTTATCTCCTTCTCTCATTTCACGTCCAAAATGTTTTAGGATAAAATCAATTGTATCGCTCGTAATGGAAACAGCATCTACAACCGTCGGAACGCCGATAGCAATCACAGGAATTCCTAGCGTTTCTTTACTTAGTTCTTTTCGTTTATTTCCTACACCAGATCCAGGATGAATTCCCGTATCTGAAATCTGTATCGTACTGTTTACTCGTTCAATAGACCTTGCAGCAAGCGCATCGATAGCGATAACAAAATCCGGCTTTGTTTTTTCAATGATACCGTAAATGACGTCACTTGTTTCAATCCCTGTAATCCCCATTACACCTGGACGAATTGCACTAACTGGGCGATACCCTTCCTCTACACTTTCAGGTTGTAATTTAAAAAGATGGCGTGTCACAAGCACATTCTCTACAACAATCGGACCAAGTGCATCTGGTGTGACATTCCAATTCCCTAGCCCTACAATTAAGCAGCTTGCTTCTTTGGTTATTCCAATTTCTCCTAATAAGTAAGAGAATTCTTTTGCAAAAATACGTTCCACTTTTTGCTGAAGTTCCGTATCTTGCTGGCGGATCCCTTGCACTTCAAGCGTTAAATAATTCCCGGCTTTTTTACCCATCGATTCAGAAGCACTTTCATCGATTATCACTTTCGTAATCGTAATCCCTTCTTCTTCACGCTCTTTTACAACAACACCTTCGATTCCCGTTTGTTTTTGTTGACGTTCTTGTAACATTTGATGCGCTTCTACTGCAAGGTCTGTCCTAACGCTATATTTACTTAAATCTAATGGTTCTTTCATCGTATCTCCTCCGCTTTTAATAGTAAATATCGTTAGATTTCCCAAAATTATATAAGGCCATTCTTTCCCTTACATGAAATTTCATTGATCTCGCTATTGCAATTCTCTTCTCCGTTTGATAGAATATCACTTGTTCTATGTAAGTATCGAGTCACTCGATCGCACCAGGGAGGTGAAAAGTATGGCAAACATTAAATCTGCTATCAAACGCGCTAAACTTAGCGAAGAGCGTCGTGCACATAACGCTTCTATCAAGTCTGACATGCGTTCAGCTGTTAAAACTGTAGAAGCTTTAGTTACTAATAACGATCTTGAAAATGCTAAAGAAGCTTTCAAAACTGCTTCTAAAAAACTTGACAAAGCAGCTCGTAAAGGTCTTATCCACCAAAACGCTGCAGCTCGTCAAAAATCTCGCTTAGCGAAACAAGTAAACGCGTAAGGCGTTTAAAAAACGATCCATTTGGATCGTTTTTTTATATACAAAAAAGTCCATGCAGCAGATGACATGAACTTTTTTATTTTATCCAGCTATAGCAACTAGAATCTCCGGCCATTTCACCCTCTCGATTGAAGCCAAAAACACTTCTCGGTGGGGGGCTCCAATGACCTGTGATTCTGAGCGAACTGCCTCCGCTTTTATTTTACCCAATATGATTTAAACGCATTAAGAAAAACTCCAAGACAAGCTTTTTATCCATTTTCCCTGTTTTCATACTATAATCAGCTTCAGCTAGCTCTAAAATAACTTTTTTCAATTCTTCAAACGAGAAAAATTTCGTTTGATTCATCGCCAACTTTACTCGGTACGGGTGAACACCAATATGCGAAGCAATTTGATTTTGTCCATATCCACGTTGCTGTAATTCCTTCACTTGGTACAGTAAACGAAATTGACTCACTAATAACGCCAATAATTTAATTGGTTCCTCTTGCTGCGTAAATAGTCCATCTAGAATTAGCATAGCCCCAGCAATATCTTTTTTTACTACCTTTTCTGTTAACGCAAACACATTTTGTTCAACCGATTTTGGTACCAGTTCCGCTACAAGCCCTGTTGTAATTTCTCCACCTATACCAACATAAAGGGTCAACTTGTCCATTTCCTTTGCTAGCATCGTTACATTGCTTCCTACAAGCTCCAATAGTAAACTAACAGCTGCTTCCTCAATATGTACATGCACTTCATCTACACGGGCCACAATCCATTTACGAACGTCCTGTACTTGCATCGTACTTGCTTCTACTACATCTGCCGTTTTCTTTAATAATTTTGTGATTTTTTTCCGCTCATCTAATTTTTCATAAGGAGCTACAAATACAACAATCGAAAATGGAGATGGTTCTGCAACATACTCCTCCAAAATCTTTAGATTTTGTTCTAGTTTTTCTTTTTGTGATGTTAAAAACAATGGGGATTTAACTAGTAGTATTTTACGTTCTCCAAAAAAAGGAAGCGTCCGTGCATCTTCTATTACATCTTCCAAATACGCTTCTTCTAAGTCATATGTTACAACATTAAACTCACGATCTTCTTCAGCTAGCGCTTCCGTTGTTATAAGCTTTATTGTTTCATTTATAAAATAAACTTCCGTTCCATATATTAAATAAAGTGGTGCAAACTGTTTCTTTTTAATCTTCTTATGTATATCACTCATGCTTTTTCCTACTCCCTAATTTGGCAATATATCTCTATACTAATGTGGTATCTTTTGTTTTACAAGTACAAAGGAACAGGTTTAAACTAACCCGTCCCTTTATCTATATAAAACGCCACGCAATAAGTCCCGGGATTCTTATTGGTGTGCGGTAACCACTTTACTGTTATTATTCGCAACTGCCGGATAAGTATAATTGTTAACTGTTAACATGCATGGAAATCAAATTTCCATCTTCTTTTCACATAAGATTTACCGCCTACTTCTACACACATATTCTCTATCTCCCCCGCTACTCACGTGCAGTAAGACTCTCATCTCAAAATTCAGCGAAAGCAAAAAAGTCAGATATGGGATCAATTGCCCGTAAAAACCCGATTGGTGGGGGGTAATCATCAGCGGAAGAGCAAACCCACTGATTAAAGTCTCCCTTTATCTTCATATGGAAATTGTAGATTTTTTTCTGACAATATCTTATACTAAAATGGAATGTTGGGGAGGGATTCTAAATGAATGAATTTGAGCAAAACGTTCAAAGTAAACGCAATGACGCTATTGATTCAGGGGTAGGTTTTATCGTCTCATTTGGTTTTTTCGCAACACTTTTCATTATTGCAACAATTATTAAATTTATTGGTTCTTAAAGGCTGCTGCTTGCGGCCTTCTTTTTTTCACTTCACCTTTTCTGTGCTTCATCATATGTTAGTTTACTTTGAAACGTTCCTCTTTCGCCTTCAAAAACATAGGAAATAGCTCCTTGCTTGTCTGTTCGCCATATTTCAATATCAAGTTCTAACAAACGCTCTAGCACTTGCCGATGCGGATGACCATATCGATTATGCTCTCCAGCTGAAATAATTGCCTTTTTAGGCTGAATCAGGTGTAAAAAAGAAGATGAGGACGACGTCTTACTACCATGATGCCCAACCTTTAAAATATCCGCTCGCAACTCTGGATACTGCTCTACAATTCGTCGCTCGCCTTTCTCTTCTAGATCTCCAGTAAACAGCCATATAAATCCACCTAGCTTTACCCATAACACAATAGACGAATCGTTATCCTCTTTCTCTCCTCCCTCTGGTGATAGTACAGTAAATATCGCTTCGTCTACTTGCCATCCATCCCCTTCTCCTACAATGTTTATCCTTATATTTTTTTCCTTTGCAATTTTTTTCAATTCTTTTTCGACCACAGCATCTTCTCGCTTCTTCCCAAATACGATTTCCCCTACAGTAATAGCGGATAACAATTCTTTAGCCGCTCCCATATGATCTGTATCTCCATGCGTTACAATCAACTTATCAATTTTCCGAATACCCTCTTTTTGCAAAAATGGAAGGAGAATATCGTGTCCAACAGAAAATTCATGTTTTTTCTTCTGCCATGCTTCTTTTTTTACAGGAATCGTTCCTCCTGTATCAATGAGATAGACCCCCTTTTCATACGGAAGACGAATCAAGATCGCATCCCCTTGTCCAACATCAATAAAAGTCACACTTCCGCTAGTACGGAAATAAGGCGAAATATAATGAAAAATACATATAAAGAGGAAAAACCCAACAGTCAGGAATAAAAACTTTTTTCTAACCACTCTTTCCCACACAATAAATATACTAACGATACTAAAACAATATAAAACTATAAGAAATAAAGGCGTTTGGCCAAAGGTAAAGCGAAGAAACGGGAGATTTTCACAGTACTGAAGAATATCATTAGAAATTGTTAAACATACTGATAACATTTGTGCGAGCCATTTCGCTACGAAAGGTACAAATAGTATACACGCAAAAATTACAATACTACACGGTAACACAACACAAGATAGAAGCGGGACATATAGAAGGTTGAGGAAAATACTATATGGAGAAAAATAACCAAAATGATATAACAAAATAGGAGTACTAGCAAGTTGTGAAATAACAGAAAGATAGATTGTATTTTGAATCAGACCATTATCATGCCGTAATAGCCTACTTGCTGACAGCAATAACGCAAAACTACCAACAAACGAAAATTGAAATCCAATATCAAAAGCCATATAAGGGTTATATAAAAGCATTAATACAGCCGTCATACTAAGCGCATCTAAACTCGAAACACGGATAGAATGCATTAGTGCTAGCAACAACATAACACCCGTTACAGAAGCCCTCATGACAGATGGAGACGCCCCTGCTAAAAACATATACAGCGGAATGCAAATAATGAGGCAGATTGTCGCCATTTCCCTCGTTACACCAATCCGTAGTAGAACAAAGTAGCCAATCGCCATTAATAATACAATATGTGATCCTGAAATGGCTAATAAGTGGATAAGACCAAACTGTTGGTATTGTTCTTCTACTTCAAATGTCATCAGTTGCCGATCTCCAAACAACAACGCATTCATAAACGCTCCGGATTGCCCAGGAAACATTTCTGCGACTATCGACATCGCATTTTGGCGTAATAAAAAGACCCACTGTGTAAACGTCAAAGATTTTTGGATACAATTTGAAATCTCTTTTGCTTCGAATAAAAAGTGAATCTTTTGCTTATGTAAGTAGTCACGATAGTCGAACCCGTGGAAATTCCGTGCTTCTGACGGCACTTTCATTTCTCCTTGAAATGTACAACTCATACCAGCATGTAATTTCTGCAACTGTTCTTTTTGTTCAACTGATTGAATTTTGTACATCAATTGCAACGTATCTCTATCATTGACCTCCATTTGAAAAGAGAGTCGATCACCATTTATAAGGGGTGTAGTTTGAATCACACCTTCTGTTATTTCAAAGTCTAACCCTTTTGAATGCTGATTTTTCCATTCAACATATGAGGTATAAAGGAAGCTACCGGAACATGCCAGTATGCAAAAAAAGAGGATTCGACGTGAAGTACGATATATACAAAATAGAATATAACAACAAAATAAACCAATATACAACAATTTAAAGGAGGAACAGGCAATCGCAATCCCAATAACAAACGAGATTGCAATATAGCCCCATTGTCCACGCAACTTATACTCACCCCTTATAGCGGATGTTCAAAAAATCCAGGAAAGATATCTTTCACATTTCTTCGTCTACTTCGCCAATCCGGCACTCATGTAGTTCCATCTACACTCCGCACTCTCCTGACTTCCGCGTCTCGAACTGCCAGACTCTCTTTATCCTCCTTTTGAACACGCACTTATAGTATCTCTTTTGCTCTAGCGAATACTTGTTGTAATTCATTCATTGTTAACTCATCTTTTTCTAAAGATGAAAACAGTTCTTTTAATTGCAAATGACGTTCTTGTTGCTCTAACGTTGTAATATCATATTCTAACGGAACATGTTTCACAGTGACATTTGCTTGTTCGAATAGTTCCACAGCATACGGGTGATTTTTATAGTCTTGTGCGTAATAAACAGCTGTAATACCACTTTGAATAATGGCTTTACAACATTGTAAACAAGGAAAGTGTGTAACATAAATTTCCGCACCTTCTGTTTTCGCACCAAATTTTGCACATTGCAACAGTGCATTCATTTCAGCATGAATTGTACGAACACAATGATTATCAATGATATAACACCCATCATCTATACAATGCACACCACCTGTGATTGAACCGTTATATCCACCCGCAATAATTCGCTTATCGCGGACAATTGTCGCTCCTACTGCAAGCCTTGTACACGTACTACGTAGCGATAATAAGTGACTTTGCGTCATAAAATATTGATCCCAAGAAATTCGTTCCATATCTTTTCACCTACTTTTTCATCTACTTGTAGTGTAGCGAAAGAAGAAAAAGTTCGTCAATCCTTTATGGAATAATTATTTTATCTTTTATTTTTTCAAGCGATTTCTCTCCAATGCCATCTACCTCCAATAAATCTTCCATTTTTTGAAACGGCCCATGTCCTTCTCGATATTTCAAAATATTTTCTGCTTTCCGAGGCCCAATTCCCGTTATTTTTTCGAGCTGCTCTTTTGAAGCAACATTAATTTGAATTTTCTCCTCCTGCCGCCCTGAAGGTAGATTGGCTCCTTGAACTTGCTCTCCTTTTCTCGGGACATAGAGTAACATTTGATCTTGCATAAGCTGCGCTAAGTTCACTTTTCCCATATCCGCTTCAGGTAAAAAACCACCCGCTTTTTCAATCCCGTCTTTCACGCGTGCACCCGCTCCTACCTCATATACACCTTCGCGATACACAGCACCTTTTATATCAATCATAATTGTTTTTTTCTGTCCATTTGATTCTGCTACTTTCAATTTACCTTTTCTCTCTTCGCTCTTCACATTTGTATCAAGTTTCACGGTCGGTTGCACAGCTTGTTGCTTCGTCTGCCACATAAACAGTATAAATACGACGCCAATAGCCCCTAATAAAGCAAGCCACTTCTTTTGAAAATTCCGCATAATTTTAATACCTCCAATTCATAAATTCACAACATGGTTCATATTGTTTAGGAGAAAGATGTTACGAAGGAGGGATGAAACATTGAACATAGGAATTATAGGGACAGGAAACATGGGGAATATACTAATCGATGCATTTTTAGAAACCCGTGCTGTCAAACCTTCGTGCCTTACTATTATTAATCGTACGCCTGCCAAAGCATATCATATAAAAGAGAAGTATCCTTCTGTTCATATAGCAAAGACAGTGCAAGAGGTAATTGAACGTTCAGAGCTTATTTTTATTTGCGTTAAACCTTTAGACATCTATCCAATTTTAAAAAAACACACTGCCCACTTTACTGATGAAAAATGTTTAATTTCTATTACAAGCCCCATATCAGCAGCTCAATTAGAACAGGTTGTATCTTGTCACGTCGCACGTATTATTCCGAGCATTACAAACCGCGCATTCTCTGGCGCCTCACTATTCACATTCGGGAAAAACTGTTCGAAAGAATGGGAACAAAAGTTACTTCGTTTGTTTAAAAATATTTCTACACCTATTGTGATCGGAGAAGATATTACACGAGTTTCATCTGACATTGCAAGCTGCGGACCCGCATTCTTCAGCTACTTACTACAATGTTTCATTGATGCTGCTGTGGATAAAACAAATATTACTCATGAAGAAGCAACTACTTTAGCAAGTGAAATGATTATTGGGATGGGGAAATTACTAGAAAAAGAAATTTTCACATTACCAACTCTACAAGAGAAAGTATGTGTAAAAGGCGGTGTTACAGGAGAGGGTATTCGTATTTTAGAGGATCACGTCGGAGATATGTTCCATAAATTATTCGAGCGGACACATGAAAAATACGATGAAGATTTAGAAGGCGTTGAACAACAATTTAATAAGCACACGTAAATAATACGCCACAATGATACAGAATCCTCTTAAAAACCCTTCTCTTTTTCTCATCCTATTTTTTATCAAACCCTTATTTTTAGATTTTATAGGTATTACTTTTCTACTTTTCTATAAATAAAATACTGTATTCTAAACAAAAAAAAGCAACCTAATCGGTTGCTTTTTTTATCCATTCTTTTTCGCCATAAAAAAGATACGTTCCGTTTGTTCAGTTACTTCCATTCGTTCAAAATCACCCGTTACACGAAGTACTGTAAATCCAGCTTCTTCAAGCCATTTTGTTAACAATTCAACTGAATAGGCACGTTGCATATGACTTTCATCAAAGCGATGATATACACCTTCCTCTGGATCCTGTACAAAGAATGACAAGTCATGTTCTACACTATCTGATTCTTCGCCAGGGAAGCAGTTCCAAATGAGAGCTATCTCTTCCCCATTGACTGTGTACGTTTCATTTTGAAAGACATGATAAATTTTATATAAAGAGTGTACATCAAATAAGAACAGACCATCTTGACACAAATGGTGAAATACTCGTCTGAATGTTTCTTGTATCCCCTCTTCTTGCAATACATAATTTAATGAATCACAAAAGATTGTCACACAATCAAATTCACCAGGAACATCCAGTTCTCTCATATCCTGTTGATAAAAAGGAATAAAATACCCTTCTCCCCCTAGCTTTTGCTGGGCAACTGTTAGCATTTCTTCTGAAAGATCGACACCAATCATGTCATAACCTTTTCGCACAAGCGGAAGTGTTACATTCCCAGTCCCGCACGCTACATCAAGAATCTTCGCCTCTTTCATGCCTGCCTGCTGTAAGCTTTCCTCTGTGAATTCTACCCATTTATCATATGGGACATCATTCATGAGTTCATCATACAACAATGCAAATTGCTCATATCTCATTAGCTTAACTCTTCTGTAATATCTTCACGTGGCACATCGCCCCATAGACGCTCTAAATTATAATGATCACGCTCATCTTTATGGAATACATGCGCAACTACATCACCAAGGTCCACTAGAACCCAACGCGCTTCATCGAAGCCTTCCATACGTTGTACGTCGATTTGGAATTCATGTGCCTTCGCTTTAATTTCACGTGCAATTGCTTGTACTTGCTTATCAGAATTCCCGTGACAAATAATAAAATAATCTGCAATTGGTGAAATTCCTTGCATGTTTAGTACAACCATATCTTCTGCTCTTTTATCATCAGCTGCTTTTGCTGCTATTACTAATAACTCTTTATCTTTCATTCAGTAATTTCCTCCTTCAGTACCGCATTGTATGTTTGAAATGTTAACGGATAGATCGTTTGATCCTTTTCCATTAAAAATTGAATCGTACGTTTTAATGCAAATAATAAAGCTTTATTTATATCTTCCTGTGCTAATTTCCGTGCTTCTTCCACACCTGGAAATTTGCGTCCAGGTTCAATATAATCTGCCACATAAATAACTTTATCAAGCATTGTCATCTCTTCATGACCGCTTGTATGATATGTAATAGCTTGCAGAATTTCAGAGTCCGTAATGCCGACTTCTTTTTCTACTAAGTATGCCCCAACTGGTGCATGCCATAACTCTTTGTTGTAGTGAAGTAAATCTTTTGGCAACTCTTCCTGCTTAATAATGTCTTCCATCTCTTGAATCGGTCTACATTTTGCATAATCATGAAATATAGCAGCCATTTCTGCTTTCTTCTCATCCACGCCATATAGCTTAGCAAGTTCAATTGCCGTTTCCATTACACCAATTGTATGTATATAACGTTTTTCATGCATTTGTTGTTTTACAATCTCAAGTGCTTTCTCACGATTCATACAACCCATTCCTCTCGATATATACCTGTACTTGTTCTGGAAGCAAATATTTGCACGTTTTCTTCTCTTTATATCTCTCACGTAACAAGGAAGACGAAACAGCAAATTCCGGAATTTCTACTGTGACGATTTCATAAGGTGTATTTAATGTATACCCCGGTCTTGCAACCCCAACAAAAGTTACAAGTTGAAGTAATTTCTCGATGTTATACCATTTTGGTAAATACTCCACCATATCTCCGCCAATAATAAAATGAAACTGCGCATCCGGATGCTTCTTAGTTAATTGTAACATAGTGTCATATGTATAGGATGGACCTTCTCTTCTTAACTCTTCTAAACAAACCGAGAAATACTCCTCTTGCTCAATTGCTAACTCTAGCATGTTCAATCGATTTTCTACACTTGTAATACTACGATCTTGTTTATGAGGTGGAATTTGATTCGGCAAAAACCATATTTCATCAAGCGCGAGTGCATCATATACCTCATTTGCAATCAGCAAATGTCCATAATGAGGCGGATCAAACGTGCCGCCAATGATTCCGATTTTTTTCAAATGAAACGCCCCCTTTAATTCACAAGCAGTAATCTTTCCGAAACAGCATGCGGAGAGATTACTGCTTGTAAAAGCTCAATTGGTCTAAACCCTATTATCCCGAACATAGCAAGCATATGCTATGGAAACGACATATACACATCCTGAGCACAGTAAACTTGCTATTATGGAAGTTTGATTTGTTTATTTTCTCTTGATTCTTTATATAAAACAATTGTGCTTCCAATTACTTGGACAATTTCAGCTCTCGCACCTTTAGCCAATTCTTCTGCAACTTCACGACGATCAAATTCACAGTTTTGTAGTACGCTCACTTTGAATAACTCACGAGCTTCTAACGCCTCTGCAATTTGTTTTACCATATTTTCATTTACGCCACCTTTTCCAACTTGAAAAATCGGTGTTAAGTGATGTGCTTTTGCACGTAAAAATCTTTTTTGTTTTCCTGTTAACATATAGTTAGCCTCCAAGCTTTCTCATTACTAATTGTTTCATTTTTTCGATATTCGGCATACGTCCTGTCCACAATTCAAATGCAAGTGCTCCTTGATAAACAAACATATCTATTCCATTCTGTACGATCGCTCCTTTAGCTTTCGCATCTTGCAGAAGCTTTGTCTCAAATGGATTATAAATAATATCCGAGACAATCGTCCCTTGTTTCAAAGATCGAATTTGCAACGGTGTATTTTGGATATGCGGATGCATTCCTATCGTTGTTGTATGAATGATAATATCATAATTCCCTTGTTCTTCAGTTGCTTGCTCTAATGAAAGAGCTTGCGATGTAATCTTTGCTTGGCATCCAGAGAGAAGATGATTTGCCTTTTCCACTGTTCGATTGGCAATATCAATTTCCTTTACACCTGCGTCTGCAAGCGAAAAATAGATAGCACGGCACGCTCCACCTGCACCGAGTAATAAAATACGCTTTTGATAAAGCGGCTCTTTACTAATCGATTGTAATGAACGAACATAACCAATTCCATCTGTATTATAACCAATTAGTTTTCCATCTCTATGAACTACCGTATTCACAGCACCAATTTGCTTTGCTAACGGATCAATTTCATCCAAGTATTTCATAATTGAAACTTTATGTGGAGTCGTGACATTAAATCCTGAAACTCCTAACGCCTTTAACCCTTTCACTGCTTCCCCTAATGTTTCTTCTTCTACAAGAAACGCATGATAATGAGCATCTATATTCAAGTGTTCAAATGCATCGTTATGCATGAGCGGTGACAATGAATGTCCAATTGGATTCCCGATTACACCATATAATTGTTTCATAAATCCCTCTCCATATTAAATTAAAGATTTACGTAATGAAACACTAACTCCTTTTGGTACATGAGCAACGATTTTTGCACCTGGCTCATTTACAGTCACCCATCCTAATCCAGAGAATACAACATCTGTTTTGGGCTCACGAATATTAAATTCATATTTCACAAGCCCAGGCATATTTTCTAGTTCTTCTGGAGTTGGTGGATTTAATAACTCCCCAGCATGTTTTTCATACAATTCATCTGCTTTTTCAAGTTTTGTACGATGAATTGGTAGACGATTTGATAAATGACAAGTGAACGCACGACGACCACCACTAATATAATCAAAACGTGCTAATCCCCCGAAGAATAATGTTTGTTCTTCGTTTAATTGGAATACCATTGGCTTAATTTCCTTCGTTGGTGTAATAAGCTTTAAGCTTTGCTTTCCAACGTAATGTGCCATTTGGTGGTGATTAATAATACCTGGTGTATCATATAAAGAAGATGTTTCATCTAATGGAATGTCAATTAAATCAAGTGTTGTTCCTGGAAAATGAGACGTTGTAATCACATTCTCAGTTTCTTCACTAAATTCTTTAATCATGCGATTAATAAATGTAGATTTCCCAACATTTGTACACCCTACAACGTATACATCCTTACCACCGCGGTACTGTTCAATCGCCTCAGCAAGCTCGCGAATACCTTGTCCTTTTGCTGCACTAATTAAAAAGACATCTTCTGGTTTTAAGCCCAGTTGCTTTGCACTATAACGCATCCAATGTTTTACTTTATCATGCTTTACTGACTTTGGAATTAAATCCGATTTGTTTCCAACAAGCAATACTTTGTTGTTCCCTACAAAACGATGTAAGCCTGGTAACCAACTACCATTGAAGTCAAAAATATCTACAATTTTGACAACAAGCGCGTCTGATTGTCCAATTCCATTTAAAATGCGCAAGAAATCATCATCTGTTAAAGACACATCTTGAATTTCATTATAGTTCTTTAAACGGAAACAACGTTGACAAATCACCTGTTCTTTTTCTAAAGATGAAGTTGGTGCATATCCAACCCCATTTTTATTTTCTGTTTGAATTTCTACACCGCAACCAATACATTTAATTGTTTCAGTCAAACTTTATTCCTCCCAGTTAATTAAACCTTTTTTCTTCATATTGCTCATAATTCTTCGTTCAATTTTTCGATTAAAGCGCGTTACTAGTCCATCTGTTTGTGCCACTGGCACGACTAAAATTGTATATAAACCAACGCGATTCCCGCCTAATACATCCGTTAACAATTGGTCCCCAATAACAACTACTTCATCCGCTTTTAAATTCATTTCTTGTATCGCACGTTTAAAAGCACGAACAAATGGTTTACGTGCGCTATGGATAAAAGGAATGCCAAGTGGATCTGCAAAATCCTTTACACGTTGCTCATTATTATTTGAAACGACCGTTACTTGAATGCCTTGCTCTTTCATTTTTAAAAACCATTGCTCAAGCTTAGGCGTTGCATTCGGGCGATCCCATTCAATTAAAGTATTATCTAAATCAGTAATAATACCTTTGATCCCGCGTTTTTTTAAATCTTCCGGTTGAACATGATATACGTTTTTTACGTATTCATTAGGTAAAAATAATTTCAATTTCTTTCACCTCTTTGAGGAGTTTTCTTAAAATTTTTCGACAACATTTTTCGATAGCGAGCTTGTGGATAACATTGTACACATTTTCCACATCGATATTTCAGTTAATTCAAAATTTATCAACAACTCATACACACCTTATCCACGGTGATATGTGGATAACCAGTTGTTTGTGACTATCATATTTTTTTGATACAGTAGATGCAACAAAGAACCTATCCTTATTATCGGAGGTGACTCACCTTGAAAACGAAACATATGGAACAGTTATCTACTGAGTTACTCACTGAGTCTTATTATAAAGCAAAAGAACTAAAATTAAATCCTGACTTCATTTTACTTATAAAACAAGAAATCATCCGGCGATCATTAGAGGACAAGCTTGTCAAATCGTCTTGAGTACATATAGATTACTGCTTCGCCTGTAAAAAGAGCCATCCTCAAGATGGCTCTTTTATAAAATGAAACTTCCATCCGTGGGAACTTTTCACTCATCACATAAGTCCATCTAACTTCTTGGTGTCCTCACAAGTTTGTGATAAAACTTTTACTGCCCGTTACCATTAGATAAGCGCGTTGCGATTTTTTCACCAACGTGAAGTTCTTGGCCACTCGTTAATGTTGAAACAACTTCAACCATTCCTTTTTCAAACAGTAACACGACTGTTGAACCAAATGTAAAGTATGCCATCTCTTCACCTTTTTGAACAGTATTTCTTTCATGAAGAAGCTCAATACTATTTACAAACATAGCTCCTACTTTTACAAGCGCCATATGTTGTCCTTCACTATCGACCTCTGTGACAGAACGATAGTTCTTTGACAATGGTTCTTTTCCATATTTCATTCCTGCTGCGTTTACTGGATATGATTTTCTTCCAAGTACAACTCTCTCTGTCACAGCACCTGAGAGCGGGCTATGAATGCGATGATAATGACTTGGACTTAAATAAATAACCATATATGTACCGCCGGCATAGCGTCTTGCTCGCTCTTCATTACCTAGCATATCCACAAGCGAATACCGCTTGCCTTTAATATCAAATGTTTTCGTTTCTTCAATAGGGCCATGATCAGCAGATACCCCATCAACAGGACTAACAATACTTGATGCCGCTGCATCTATTTCTCGTTTTCCTTCTTTCAACTTACGTGTAAATAATTCATGCAGCGTCTGGTATTCCTTTAAGTCCTTCTCCATCTCATCCTGATTCAATTGAAATGCTTTTGCATAAGATGAAATAATAATGGAACTTAAGCGAGACTGTGCAAATTTACGTAATATATAAGAAGTAAAACGCCCGTTTGTAAGTTCGATCATGAGTCGATATAATGTACGTCGCAAACCGCGAAACCTCCTAATAAGTCTTAATGTAACAATTAAGTTTAGCTTTCCCTTCTTTTCTTTCTATATCAGAAAGTGGTTTTTATATTCACTTATCATACATCGAGCCAGTCATATAAAAAGAAAAAACAAATACTATTTCATTCTTAAATTCGTTAGCACCTTCTAATATTACAGATAGAACCCGTCATTTTCAACAGTGAACGTATATTTCTTCTTAGAGTTTCTTGTTTTATTCCCTTTTCATCAAAAGAAAAAACGGCTGCACTCGAGCTGCAACCGTACCACACACCTTTACGCTTTTCCCTTCTTTTCCTTCTCCGCACGAACAAATTCATGAAACATTTTCATCAGCGCTCGCTTCTCAATCCGGGACACGTAACTTCTTGAAATGCCTAGCGCTTTCGCAATTTCCCGCTGCGTTTTTTCTTTATCAAGACCAAGTCCAAACCTTTTTACAATCACTTCTTTCTCTCGTTCATCTAAAATATCGATATATTCCTTAATTTTTTCTAATTCCATGCTAAGCTGGATCATATCAATTACATCTTCGGATTCGGATTTTAAAATATCGATAAGTGATATTTCATTTCCTTCCTTGTCCTGTCCAATCGGGTCATGAAGTGAAACATCTTTCTTTGTTTTCTTCAGTACACGCAAATGCATTAAAATTTCATTTTCAATACAACGAGCTGCATATGTCGCCAGCTTCGTTCCTTTCCCCGCTGAATAACTCTCAATTGCCTTAATGAGCCCAATCGTTCCGATAGAAATTAAATCTTCCGAATCCTCACCTGTGTTTTCAAATTTCTTAACAATATGAGCCACAAGCCGTAAATTATGTTCAATTAAAAGATTTCTCGCATGAGCATCACCTTGCTCCATCAGCTCTAAGTACTTCTTTTCATCGTCTGATGACAATGGCTGTGGGAACGCATTGTTTTTAACATAAGAAACAAATACAAACACTTCGCGAATCATGTATCCAATTGCGGCGAATAGACTCAAACCCTTCACCTCCGCCAAAATAGTGGTCTTTACTATATGTATGTGGGCGGGGGATTGTTTGTGTCTGTACCTACTTAAGAATAGAAATGCATAAAAAAACAGCAAGATTTCTCTAGCTGTTTTACTTCGTTTCACGATGCAATGTTACTCGCTTTAATCGTGGACAATATTTTTTCAGTTCAATACGCTCCGGATTATTTCGCTTATTCTTCTTCGTAATATAATTACGATCACCGCATTCTGTACAAGCTAATGTAATGTTTACACGCATATGTAGACCTCCTTTTCTCCAAAGATCGCAACTAAAACGTAATGATTATGATTTATAAAATAAATGCTATTATTCTTTTTGTCAATTCACCCTTTTAACAATCATTCTAAAAAGACAAAAAACTGAAACAATTAGTTCATACGAAATTCACATCAATCCATTACTATTAGAATTGTACATAATCAATTTATTAACAATCCAATTTATTGATATATGAAAGCTAATTAGAAAGGAGTTAAAAACAAATGAAAGCAAAATACCGTTTTATGATCTCATCATTTGCAGCATGCGCTTATATGATTTGGTATTTAGTATAATAAGCAACCTTATTTGCAAATATGAAAAGGTGTGTATATAAATGAAATATAATCAATCAACTGTTAACTATTGGAAAGCATTTGTATTACCTTATACATTCGCTTTAGAAGAGTTAAAAACAAAATTCGAAATTATGAACCGGGAAGCTCAATTCTTAGAGGACTACAACCCGTTTGAACATATAAAAACAAGATTGAAACAGCCTGAAAGCATCGTAAAAAAACTCGAACGCAAAAATTTAGCACCAACGATTGCAAATGCGCAAACACATTTGCAAGATATTATCGGCATCCGGATTACATGTTGCTTTGTGGAAGATATTTATCACTTAAAACAAGTCATTGAAAATCGTGAAGACATGGAAATTGTAGAAGTAAAAGATTACATTGCTAATCCAAAGCAAAACGGCTATAAAAGTTTGCATATGATTATTAAGTATCCACTAGCGCTAAATTCTGGTACAAAAGAAGTTTTTGCAGAAATTCAATTACGTACACTCGCTATGGACTTCTGGGCAAGTTTAGAGCATAAACTCTACTATAAATATGAGGGGAATATCCCCGATTATTTAAAAGATGAACTCCACGATGCTGCCATGAAAGCTGAAGAGCTTGATAATAAAATGGCAACCATCCGCCAAGATATTGATGAGATTGAAGCATGTTCAAATCAAATTTTACTACCATTATAAAAAGGTTCTCCTAATAAGAGAACCTTTTTATTTCTTTTCTACCGTCCGGACTTCTTCAATTTTCCAATGCTCATCTTCTTTTCCTAGCGCATACCGGATCTTTTTCTGAAGAGAGCTTCCACCATCTATTTCTTTTTCTTCTGTTTCAACAATGACAAAATTGCCTTTTGAACTTTTCACTTGAACACGATTCAACTCAATTCTCTTATTTTCTCGTTGAAACGCCGCTTCTTTTTGTGTTCGTAAGTCTTCGGCGCCAACAATTTTTCCCGAAAACAAAGCCATATGTTGATCGAAATTTTTTTCGTTTGTCGTCTGCACAAACGTCTCTATTACATTCCGAATTTCTTTCTCTTCTTCTGGTGTTACATGTACCTTCGTTTCTTGTTTTACCGTTACCTCTTTTTTTTCTATATCTTTTTGCTTCGTTTCTTGCTGAAATTGACAACCCATTAATAATAACCCAGCTAGAGCAGAAGCCCCTATTTTCTTAACAAAGTTTTGCATCCTTTATTCCTCCAAAAAAGAAAAAACGAGGCGAAATACCTCGCTTTCCTTCACAATTAGCGTCTGCCTTTATTAGGGTCACCGCCACCAACAATATCGAAGACACGTTTTGCTAAATTTGTATTTTCTTGAACGCCAGAGAATAGATATTTACCTGGTCCAAATGCATATACGTTCACATCTTCACCCGTATGTCCACCTGTTGTCCAGCCTGTAAATGAACGTTTATTGAAGATTTCTTCAATCGCATTATCAATTTTCGTTACATCTTTTGATGGAGCAATGTCATTCACGGATTTAATTTCTTCTGTTGTTAATTGTAAATCAATGTATTTTTTCAACGTTTCTTCTACATTTGCACCTTTTGCAATTTCATTTGCCATAAAGTCTGGTGTACGTTTCGCAGCTTTAATTGCATTTGCATTAAAGTTATATTCACCGTTTACACCAAGAGAGAATCCACCAGTAGAATGGTCAGCTGTTGCAATCACTAATGTATGTTTATCTTTTTTCGCAAATTCAATTGCTGCTTTAAATGCTTTCTCAAAGTCTTCCATTTCACTCATCGCACCAACTACATCATTATCATGGCCAGCCCAGTCAATTTGACTACCTTCTACCATTAAGAAGAAACCTTTATCGTTTTTATTTAAACGATTGATTGCTGCATTTGTCATTTCTTCTAACGAAGGTGTTTTTTCATTACGATCGATCATTTTATCTAAGCCACCTGGTGCAAATAAACCAAGAATTTGATCACTTTTATCATTTAATAATTGCTCACGATCTGTTACATAGCTATAACCAGACTTCTTAAATTCTTCTGTAAGATTCCGATCTTTTCTTACAAAGTTATTCACGCCACCACCAAGAAGAACATCTACTTTATGTTTCCCATTAATTTTCTCATCAAAGTAATCATTTGCAATTGCATCCATATTTTTACGGCTTATATCATGCGCTCCAAAAGCAGCTGGCGTTGCATGTGTAATTTCAGAAGTTGCAACTAAACCTGTTGATTTCCCTTGCTCTTTTGCTTGTTCAAGTACTGTTTTCACTTCTGCTTGATCATTATCAACCGCGATTGCTGCATTGTATGTTTTCACACCTGCTGACATCGCTGTTGCCGCTGATGCAGAATCTGTAATATTTTGATGCTCATCTTCTGGATATGTCTTTTGTGTTCCTACAAGATGATTATCAAATTCTGTCGATTCCATTTCAAACGTCTTTGGATTGTCTTTCATATAACGATGAGCAGTCATATACGAAGGTCCCATGCCATCCCCAATTAAAACAATTACATTCTTAATTTTTGGATCACTTGCTTTTCCATCCGCTTTAATTACATCTGAACGTGTTACGCCCCACGTTACTACGGAAGTAAGTGCTAACGATGTGACAACTGCAAATGGCCATGCTTTCTTCATAAACTTTTTCACTTTTTTTGTCCCCCTAATACGTTATTAAGTTCCCTATACCCAATTTAAAGGAAGACTATTAAGGAAAAGTTAGTTATATGTAAATATTTTGTTAAGTAATGTAAATTTTAGTTATAATTTGTATATCTTTGTCTTATATCATTAAGCTTTATCACCTTTACAAAATGAAAAGAAACTAGTATAGATTTTTCAAAATTAAAAATTACTGCTTTACATTCTCTCTGTTTATGACTATGTATTCATTTTTTTCATGGTAAAATATTTCTACTAGATTAGAAATGTGGTGATTCAATATGCAAATACAAAAACTAAATAATTCTAGTATTTCACAGCTCATTTCTCTTTGCGAGGCTGTTGGATGGTTACAGCCTCAATTATTTATGCGAAATCAATTTGAAATGTACCTGTCAATCGGAAGTCTATTTGGCTATACACAGAACGAAAAACTGATTGCTACTGGTGGGGTATTCCCTTCCAAATCTGGATTTTCTTCTATCGGTATGTTAATGGTTCACCCCAACTTTCAAAAACAAGGACTTGGCCATTCTTTACTCGATTTTTGTGTGCAACAAGCGCCTACTTCTCTCCCAGTTATACTCATCGCAACAGATGCTGGTGTGCCCTTGTACCAAAAATACGGCTTTACGACAATTACAACAATCCATCGCTTTGAAAAATTTGTTACAAATACATCTACGAATCTCTCTCATTTAAAGCAAATTATACAAGATGATCTTAGTTCTCTCAGTAAGCTTGATAAAACCGCAACAGGTACGCATCGTCCAAACCATTATTCAATATTACTAGCTAGAGCAGCACTCACATTTAAAATTGAAAGAAACCACAGGATAGAGTCTTTTTCATTATGTATCCAAAAAGGGGATGTACTGTGCATTACCCCTCTTATCGCAAAAAATGAGGGAGATGCAATCCAATTATTACAATCCATTTGCAAAGGTTGGAATGGAACTGTACGTATAGATGTTCCACACTCACAATGTACATTTCGAGCACACTTGGAATCGAAAGGATTTCAAGAAACACTGCTTTCACCCCTTATGATAAAAAATGGAAGTCACCTGTCTGGAAATCGTGACCATTTATTTGCTATGATGGATGCAGCGTTATGTTAGAAAGGGGTCAAATGCTTGAAACGAATGAAATCTTATATAGTAAGCTGTCTTACTCTTACATTGCTAGTGGGTTGTAATGCGGCAGAAAAACCCGTAGAAACAGTAAAACAGGTAAAAAATACAATTGAAACAAAGTTAACAACAGATGAAAAAATGGTCGACATAGATGGACAAACTATTTACTTTAAACAAATTGGGAAAAAGAAACCACCATTACTTATGCTTCATGGATTTGGTGGATCATCCAACGGATTTAGCGATATTTATGCAGACTTAGCAAAAGATCATACGATTATCTCCGTTGATGTTTTAGGATTTGGCCATTCTTCCAAGCCGATGGATTTTCCATATTCTTTCCCTAACCATGCCAATCTTTATTATAAGTTAATGAAAAAATTAGGATATGATACATTTGCAGTGCTTGGTCATTCTATGGGTGGAGAAATTTCTCTTAATTTAACATACTTATATCCAAATGCAGTTACCCATCTCATTTTAACGGACGCTACAGGAGCTGTATCATTAACGAACAGAAATGCTTCACCTAAGCCACAGTTATCAACTGATTTAAATACTGTTTCTTCAATTACAAATTATGATGAAAGTAAAGTGAAATTTAAACGTGATGATACAGAACATTATAACCAAATGAAAATGTGGCCTAGACGCCTTAAGATTAATGCTAGTGAAATCAAGCTTCCGACTTTAATTATTTGGGGCAGAAATGATAGTAGTGTATCATGGAAAGAAGGCGAATCTTATCATCAGTTTTTAAAAAACAGCGCCTTTCATATTATTGAAAAAGGTTATCATGCCCCATTCCGCCAAGAACCGAAAGAATTTATGGGCTATGTAAAAGAATTCTTTGAAAAGAATCCAACCGAAACGACAAAGTAATAAAAACGGGTATCTCACCTTTGAGATACCCGTTTCATATATTAAGCAGCTTGCCTCTGTCTTTTTTGCGTTTTTGAACCTAGTAATTTAGGTCCAATCCAACCATCAATTCCAAGTTTTCCAGCATTCATGCCAGCAACTAAAACAAACATAGATAAAATAACCATTTGTGGATTCACACCTAGAGACCCACTAAACATATAGGAAAAGTTCATTACAAGACCAAAAAAGACAGCTGTTTTCGTTAAACAACCTACAATTAAACCTATTCCAACTAGAATTTCTCCCCATGTTACAAGCGTGTTAAATAGATCAACATTCGGAATTGCAAAGTCTTGTAAGAATGCTGCCCACCAAGATTGAACGGCTGGTTGTGCTCCTTTTGACTTTTCAATAGCCCCCTGCAAATAACCTGTCGCATCAAATCCCTTTCCTTGTAACTTTCCGATTCCAGCCATCAACCATGTGTATCCCAGATAAACACGGATAATCGCTAACACAAAAGAAACTGCTTTGTTTTCTCTTAAAAATTGAATAACCATATCTTCCTCCTAAAGATGTAATTAAGTTAGTTGCAGGTAATATCTTAACATTAGTTACTTATTTTTTAAATGTTAATTATGAATAAATTGTGACAATTATATAGAATGTTAAAAACTAACATTTATATAGTTGCTTTTATTTCCTTGCAAAAAACTTGAAAATATCATACCATAATTGATAATGATTTTCATTATTTTTCGCAAAAAAATTATGCGGTAAATGTGAAACGTGCTTATCCTATATTCGGATAAGCACGTTTCATTCTCTATATAATTCAAATGTAAGAGTCCCGTTATCTAATGATTTTGCATCCTGAAATGCATCATCTATTGTTTTTTGATGATTAATAAGCCCGTAAAATAAACGCATTGTAAACATAAGTGCTGCATTTCCATCCACATAATCTGTTGAGCCTATATAAGCTTTTACACCACTATTTAAAAATGCTGTCGCAAGTTTTGGATCTCCTAAAGTACACCCGCTATTGATAATATACTTGTTATGCAATTTTGCATATTGTTTAATTTCAGTTACACCAAAGTTTCCTCTCAGCTCATCTTTCTCATACACATCTTCCCCTAATTCTTCCATTACAAATTCCCCTTCTTCACCATGAAAGCAAAAGATAATATAATCTATATCTTCATACAAACTTTTCCCTGAAAGAACATCCATCAAATCCCGCGGTCGACCAATCCAATATGTAATAACTCTTGCTCCAAAATACTCAAGCGTCGCTCGAAGCGATTGTGCTTCTAAATCTGAATTATCGCCAACTACTAACGCAATATTCAAATAAAAAACCTCCATTCATAAGTTTATTTCATACACACCTGTTTCTTCTAAAAAATCCTCTCTGGTTAGAACTAAATTTTGTAAATACTGCCTATATGCTGTAATCGTTCCATCGTGTGAAACGATACAAATTCTTTCTGTATGTAATGTATAACACCAATCGATGAATTCATCTGCTATATTCTGAAATTCCTTCTCTGAAATCGTATTTATCCCCTGATTCCATAACATATCGTTTGTATTTTCTCTTAAAGAAAAACTAGGAAATAACTCTTGAATTACCTTTGTATCTAACAACCTGTCACACGGTAATGTTCTCGCTCCTTCACGATAAGAGAAAATACGTGGAGAAATATAAGGATGTGTTATTTTGCGGCAAACTACTTGTGAGCTCCATATCGCAGCAGTTTGTAATGTTCGAAGCGTAGGACTCGCTATTAATACATCGATTTCTTGTAGTGGTAAACTACTTTGAAGTAACAATGCTTGTTTTTCGCCTTCTTTTGTCAAAGCTGAATTCTCTAATTGCAAGCTCATAGGTAAATCTTTTGTATGTGTTCCCTCGCCATGCCTTATGAAAATAAGTTTCATAGTTTTAGTCCTTTCTATGAAAATAAATATATCTTTCTATCTTTTCTCCTTTCTCTTCTATATTCCTTTTGCATTATTTTTAATCACAATTATAAATGATGCTGTAAAAATATCCGACACCCATATTAGCAATTATTACAATAAAATATGTAAACCATTTTTATCCCGCATTAACGGGCAGTAAGACCTCCACCTCAAAATTCAGTGAAAGCAAATAAGTTAGGTGGGGATCAACTGCCCGTAAAAGCCCGATTGGTGAGGGCTAATAATCATCAGTGGGGGATGAAGAAAACCCCCACTGATTAAAGTTTCACTTTATAATTCTTATATATTTAGGGAGGAATTCACAAATGTTTGAAAGCTGAAAAATCTATACAGAGTTATACATTTTTTAATCCGAATACCAATTCATGATTCTCCTCTCAAATGGTTATAGTAACAGAGATAAAACGAAATTCTGAGGAGGATATATCAATGAGTAACTCAAATGATTTTTTAGACACAATACACGAAAAACAAGCGAAAGACGAGCAAAATAGAAAACGCCAAGGGAATGGAAATCCTGGGAAAAAGAAGCCGAATAAAACGCACAAATAACTATAAAAAAGCTGCCTAAAAAATATTCTAGGCAGCCTTTTTTAACCTTCTTTTACAGAAATAACTTCCTCCCAATTCCATTTTTCATAATACCACTGGGGGACATCAATATTTTCAATCCATTTCTTCGCTTTCGATCCCTCTCCATTCGCCAACCACATATCTGCCTTTTTACGGTCAGAGCGCATCCATGTCAGCTGATTTTCACTTTTTATATAAAGTGGATTGTAATCTCCATATTTTTTTGAAGGAGTTGTAATTTGACGCTGTCGATTTGATTGAATATTTACTTGGTATAAAGAAGGCAATGATCTTTTTTCTTCTTCGTTCGACCATTCCATTTCCTTCGCTCTTGAAAGAGTAATAAGTTCATTATCCTGCCATGTAAAATCCCAATCAACATATCCTTTTGGAGTGAATTTTTCTTGCTGGAGAGCGGGTAATTCCTTTATTTTTAAATGTTTATTCTCTAACGCAAATCTTCCACTTCCTTCAATATAAGCTAATATATTTTTCGATGGAGACCATTGTATCCATTGGCTGTTTAATAACATTTGATCTACTTTTTCAAAATAACTTCCGTCCGCTTTCAAAAGACAAAGTGTATTACTATCAGCTGACCACGAAGCAGTTGGTACAGCTAAAAAAGCAATCCACTTTTGATTTGGAGACCATTTGAAATCACTTGCAATATAGGCTAAGAAATCTTCCTGCATACTCGGTAATGTATACAGGTGTTTCATTTTATTCGGATTCATTCCTGCATCCTTTTGTACTTCATATAACTGCGCTCCTGTCCAACCTGTTGGAAGCAACTGAGCCTCAGACGAAACAAGAAATTTCTTTCCGTCTGGATACCATGCATAGTCTCCTACACCCGATGATACATTTTCAAACGTTGCATTCTTCTTCTCTGCATCAAATGTATTTAACGTGCTTGTAAATTCAAATGCAATTATATTCTCTGCCGGTGACCATTGATAATTCGTTGCTTCTGTCTGAGACGGAACAACTTTTTTCCCATCCGCAACACGGTACAATTCAAGCTGATTTTGTTCCTCTCCCTTTGCGTATGCGATCCATTTTCCATCATGTGACCATTTTGGCTTTGTTATGTACTCTCCTTTTGTTATTTGTTTTTCGTTCCCATCGATTTTTATCCAGAGATTATGGTTACGAATAAAAGCTACTTGTATATTTTTTGTTTCAGCTTGAACAGTAGGCACAGCTTCACATAAGCAGCAAACACAGACAATCAAAACAATTATTTTTCTCCACATCTTTTCCTATCCTCCTATAGATAATTCCCACTTATCGTTCCCCTTATCTACTATATTTAAATAAAATTATTGTTGACAACTATTCAAATGTAGTTTTATAATACAAAACATAGTTTAGTTGAACGAATTATATATCGGCTTTGAAGGAAACCTAGTAGCGACTTATATCCCTGACTCAGAGAACTGATGGTTGGTGCAAATCAGTACATATACAAGCGTGAATTACAATTCTGGAGCTTCTTTCCCGTAGTGCGATTATGCATGAAGAGAAAGACGGATCTTTCCGTTATCTTAAAGTAAGTGGTAAACAATTTTTTGTTTACAAGTAGGGTGGTACCGCGATTTCTATCGTCCCTATCGGATTTTCCGATAGGGGCTTTTTTGCGTCTTCCCCTTTTAAACAATTTCATATATTACGCGTTGAAAGAATCGCAGTAGTAACTTATATCCCTGTTTCAGAGAGCTGATGTTTGGTGCGAATCAGTACATATACAAGTGCGAATTACAATTCTGGAGTTTCTTTTTCGTAGTGCTATTTTTGCATGAAGGAAAAGACGGATTTTTCCGTTATCAGTAACTGAGAAGTAGGTGGATTTTCACTTACAAATAGGGTGGTACCGCGATTTCTTCGCCCCTATCGGATTTTCCGATAGGGGCTTTTTCTATTTCTCACAAAAACAAATGTTAAATAATTCCGAATCTTATGATAAAATTTTATAAGCGCTTACAATAATTGAAAGGGGGTGATATACCCAAAAGTAATCACAGCAGTTTTTACAGATAAAAAAGGAGGATGTATTAATGACAAAGAAAACAGAAATTCCATCACATTTAAAACCATTTGTATCCACGCAGCATTACGATCAGTACACACCGGTTAATCACGCTGTGTGGCGTTACATTATGAGACAAAACCATAACTTTTTAAAAGATGTTGCTCATCCAGCCTATGTTAACGGACTACAATCATCTGGTATTAATATAGATGCAATTCCAAAGGTTGAAGAAATGAATGAATGCTTAGCACCAAGTGGTTGGGGTGCAGTAACGATTGACGGCCTTATTCCCGGTGTAGCGTTCTTTGATTTCCAAGGACATGGTTTATTACCAATCGCAACAGATATTCGTAAAGTGGAAAACATTGAATATACTCCAGCTCCTGATATCGTTCACGAAGCAGCTGGACATGCACCGATTTTACTTGATCCTACATATGCAAAATATGTAAAACGATTTGGCCAAATTGGAGCAAAAGCATTTTCAACTAAAGAAGAACACGATGCTTTTGAAGCTGTGCGTACTTTGACAATTGTGAAAGAAAGTCCAACTTCTACACCAGAAGAAGTTGCAGCAGCTGAAAAAGAAGTTGTCGAAAAGCAAAAGCTTGTTTCTGGCTTATCAGAAGCGGAACAAATTTCTCGCCTTTTCTGGTGGACAGTCGAGTACGGCTTAATTGGAGATATAAATAACCCGAAAATTTACGGTGCCGGTCTTCTCTCCTCTGTCGGTGAGAGCAAACATTGTTTAACAGATGCTGTAGAAAAAGTCCCATTCTCAATTGAAGCTTGTACAAAAACGACCTATGATGTTACAAAAATGCAACCACAGCTATTTGTATGCAAGTCATTTGAAGAATTAACAGAGGCACTTGAGAACTTCTCTGAAACAATGGCTTTTAAAACAGGTGACGCAGAAGGATTAGAAAAAGCAATTCGTTCTGAAAACAATGCAACTGCTCAATTAAGTAGTGGGTTACAAATTACAGGTACATTTGCAGAAAAGATTCAAAATGATGCAGGTAGAGTGATTTACATGAAAACAAATACACCGACTGCATTAGCACTAAACAATAAACAACTACCGAATCATTCTACAGCTGTACATCAAGAGGGATTTGGTACACCAGTTGGTTTATTAGAAGGCAATGTTTCACTCGAAGATTGCACAGATGAGGAGTTACAAGCATTAGGCATTATCATTGGTAATCGTACGGAACTATACTTTGCAAGCGGTGTTCATGTAAAAGGAACAGTAACCGATATTATGAAAAACGATGAAAAAATCGCTCTTATTTCATTTACAGATTGCACAGTGGTTTACAAAGATCGTCTATTATTTGATGCTTCATGGGGAGCTTTTGACATGGCAGTTGGTTCAAAAATCACTTCTGTATTCCCAGGCGCAGCCGATGCAGCCGCATTCTTCGAAGTGACTGAAGAAGTAGAAGAAACACCAGAACCACTTACATTAACTGAGCTTGATCGTATGTATCAAACCGTTCGTGATATTCGAAATGAAGGTGTGTTACAAGATTCACATGTGGAACAATTAGTAGCAATTCAAGAGGTACTAAATAAGTTCTATACGAAAGAATGGTTACTTCGTCTTGAAATTTTAGAATTACTTTTAGAGCATAACAAAGGGCACGACGCATCTACTGCTCTATTACAACAACTCTCTACTTTTACAGAAAATGAATCTGTAAAACGTTTGATTAGCAATGGTCTTGCCCTACTCTCAATAAAGGATGTGAACAATAATGCAACGACTAACAGATGAAGAAGTGCAAGAGGAATTAGCAAAGCTAGATAAATGGACAGTGAAAGATGAAAAATGGATTGAAAGAAAATATATGTTTTCCGACTACTTAAAAGGTGTCGAATTTGTCTCTGAAGCCGCCAAACTATCAGAAGAACACAATCACCATCCATTTATCCTTATCCAGTATAAAGCAGTCATTATTACTTTGTCATCCTGGAATGCAAAAGGTTTAACAAAACTTGATTTCGAGCTAGCAAGACAGTTTAATGAACTCTTTTTACAAAATGAAAAAGCAATTATAAGAAAGTAAAAAAAGGAGAAGCCTTTATTTAGGCTTCTCCTTTTACAATCAATTGAATACAGTGACCAAACGGATCTTCTACTTGCATTATTCCATCTTTATACATAGCAATCGCGCCAATATATTTTAAGCTTTCACACACTTGCTCTTTTTCTTTTTCATCTACTAGTACAATTGTGAAATATTTCAAGCCAACGGAATTTGGCATTTGCGGCGGCACACCTTCACCTTGCCATGTATTTAAACCAACATGGTGATGATAGCCACCTGCTGAAACAAATAATGCACCATTTCGGACTGGAATCGTCACTTCAAATCCAAGCCCATCTACATAAAAACGTTTTGCTTCTTCTAAATCAGCAACATGTAAATGGATATGTCCCATTACAGTTCCGCTTGGAAATCCATTCCACTCATTTCCTTGTTGTAATAATCCGTCTCCATCTAATGGGTTGCTAACAAACGGAAGCTCTCCCTTTTCATCACGCCATACTTCTCTTTGACGATCATGATAAATTTCGATTCCATTTCCATCTGGGTCAGCTAAATAAATTGCTTCGCTAAAGTAATGATCTGCCCCGCCATGTAACGGATACACTTTCTGCACAAGATGAAGAAGAATATTTGCTAAATCTTGTCTACTTGGTAGTAAGATTGCAAAGTGATATAAACCAGTGCGACTTCTTTGTTTTGGAAGAGCATTTTCTTTCTCTTCTATTATAAGAAGTGGTTCATTACTTTCATTACCAAGTGTAGCGATATGCTCCTCTTCTCTTACCACTTTCAATCGTAACACATCTGTATAGAATGCTAGAGACTGTTGTAAGTTCGATACATATAAATGAACTGCACCGAGTGTTGTACTGGGATGAAGTCGAAAGTCCATATTGTTATGCCCCCATTTCGATTAATGTTTTTTGAATACAGTTGCTTTTAAGAAGTTATCTACAAAACCTTCAGCTTTAACAACGAATAAGTAAAGACCCATTGCCAACAATGCAAGGTCTAATTCGTATCCTGGATTCTTTCCATCTCCTAATAAACCAGCAGACCATTTTACTTTTACAATTGCTCCAACTAAAATAAGTGCGAATAATAATCCAATATACCGTACACCTAAACCGATAATCAATAACAGACCACCAACTAATTCTACTGTCGCTACGCCGTATGCAAGAGCACCTGGTAAACCAATGCTTGTAAACCATCCTGCAATATTATCAATGCCTGATTGGAACTTTGCCAAACCATGCATAAAAAACGTTACTCCTAATACGATACGAATAATTAAATTACCAATATGTTGATTCATTTTGTTCTCTCCTTTTGAGTTTTATAATATAAAACTTTTGTTCACATTACAAAACATACAATAATTTTTTTTATCCGTCAATTTATTTTTCTTGAGAAAAAAATGTTTTTTTTTGCTATGATACAAATAGTTGTCTACAAAAAGGAGCTTGATTATTATGAATATCGGTTCTGCAATACGTGAAATTCGTCAGCGCAGAGGCGTCACTATCGCCCAAATTTGTGAAGGAACAGGACTTTCTAAAGGTTTTATGAGCCAGGTCGAGAATAATAAAACTTCTCCATCTATCTCAACTTTAGAAACAATTTCCAAATTTTTAAACGTTCCTCTCCCTTATTTATTACTTGAGCAAAAAGATCACATGAAAATTGTAAAAAAGGAAGAACGAAAATACAGTGTGTATGGAAAAGATGAACAAAGGATTGAACATGTCGCTGAGCAAGGAGGCCTTCGTTTATCTTTAGTAGAAATCCCAGCTGGATTCCCAAAAGAAAATATACCAAATGCTCATGAAGGTGAAGAATGCCATCTTGTTTTGCGCGGTAAATTAGAAGTACAGCACGGAGAAGATATCGCGATTGTGGAAGAAGGAGATTCTTTCTCCTGGAGTGCATGTGTGCCACATATTGTGCGTAATATTGGCGAAGACTCCGCATTATTACTCATCTCGAGCCATGCTGAAAATCGAAAACGTGTATATTAAAATGCAATGCAAAAAGCCTGTTTTCAAAAATGAAAAACAGGCTTTTTGCATTATTCTCGTATAATTCCATAGCTTGATCCTACTAATACTTCTTTCCCTTTTTGATTACGATAAATCGACTCTATCGATACCTTTTTGTACCCTTCCAATTGTTCCACACTTGTAAGAGTTACATCACAAGTAATTGTATCTCCAGTAAAAACAGGCCTGATGAATTCACTTACTAATTCCCGTGCTATGTAATGTACCTCTCCACCAATTTTCGTTCCAATACTTGCAGTTAATAACCCATGCACCATTAAACGTCCCTGCTCATCATGTTCCATATGATGTCTCCCTTTATCACCTGTAAGATGAGCAAATTCCAAAACCTCTTCTTCTGTAAATGTTCTTTCGTACCGAAACGTATCTCCTACTTTAATATTCATTTTATCCTCCTTTTTAAATTTCTGAATTTTCTTTATTATTTTACCACAAAATGAATAGACCTTCATTTTAATCACTAAAAGTATCGTTACAAACTGTAAATAATTAACATTTTCATGTTATTATTTAAGTATCTTTGGTGAAATTGGAGGTCTTAACAATGACATTTGAATTAGTTAGTGGCATATTATTGGCAGTTTCATTACTCTTCTATTCCACATTAGAAGTTTGGCTTGCTCCCAATAATAACTCCTTCTTTAAAGGTTTCAAAAAGAAAATGATATTCCTACTCCCCTTGTTTACTCTCTCATTCGCAATTCACTACTTCTTTTTTGTACAATAAAATAGTTTATCTGTGTAAATACAAAAGGATCGCTATCGTCTAGCAATCCTTTTTACACGCTTTCTATTATCTAATGGGATTATCGATGTCCTGCTTTTTTCGCTTCATTATAACCATAATAAGCACACGTCCCATTTTGAGATAAATCCCGCACCTCAAAACCACAACTACGATAAAAATCAAAATTATTCGCAGAAGTATGAGCAAACCAATCTCCATGAGGGAGTTTCTGCATACAAAGGGAAACGAGCTTCTTTCCTAATCCTTTTCCTCTATATTCATACTTCACAACTAAATCCATAATATTTGCAGCCATTATCTGATCAGAAATAACACGAACCATCGCAATCATTTCTTCCTCATCCCAAATCGTAAAAGCCCACGTAGAATTTTCAAATGCTATCGTAAATTTTTCAATTTGCCATGATGGAATGCTATTGTTACTCCAGCCCGCATCTTCAAATAAACTTTTAATTGCATAAGCTGGCACACCTGTCGTTCCTTCTCGAATAATGAGTCCATTATGATAAATATACAATCCCATTCCCCCTTTTATTGTTATATACTATTCTTTAAAAGTTGAATATTACCTTTTTAAAAGGAGAAAAAGATGAAGGGATTTTTATTATTCTTTTACACTTCTTATGATTACTATACAAACTACTAATATAGCATTCTTTTGTTTATGGATCCTTACATTACTACTTCTACTACTAAAAAAGAAAAACTATCATCATTTCATATGGATTACTCTATTATTTGGGAGTGGATTCTTTCTCTATTTATTTACTATGGATCAAATTTCCTTTTCTTCAAGAGAACTAACAATTATTGTGAAACGTCTTTGCCTACTTCTTGTTTTTGTGCCATTTCTCATAGATGCTCTTATACGCAAACAGCGAATATCTCTAAATTAGAATCAACCAAAATGGAACAATACTTTGCACGTGCCTTTTATTTGGAGTGGTCCTCATCAAGTTAAAATTTATATATTTCTTATCATCGCGATTTCTATTAACATCGTCACCTTTACACCTTTTCTACTACAAAAAGAAATATCTTATATACAACATATCATGCTATTTGCTGTATTGTTTTCTATTATCAATGGCGTATTAGAAGAATGTATTTGGCAGGGAATCCTACTACATCAGTTTACAAATCAGTTTGATGAAAAATAGGCTATTTTGCTTACAAGCATTGGTTTTGGTTTACAGCATTACTCCTTAGGTTTTTCTTGGAGTGTTTCCACCGCTTTTATTATAGCTGGTATATTTTATGGAGGAATAGTTGTGAAATCAAATCGTATCATTCCAGCTATTATATGGCATGTAATTTTAAACATATTAATGGTATTTAGTAGTCTCATTCTTTAAAAGAGCAGGATTTATCCTGTTCTTTTAATTGCATATACAAGAACATCTATTCCATGAAATGATGCTGTCTTCTCATAACTCATTCCTGTTTTTCGGGCAACAAAGATAGAAGCAGGATGATCTGGATTAATAAGAGAAATGAGCTTATTCAAACTTAACACTTGAAAACCATAATCTCGAAAAGCTGTTGCTGCTTCCTTTGCATATCCCTTTCCCCAATACTCTGGAAGTAACCAGTACCCAATTTCAATTTCTTCTCTTCCATCTACTTGTTGCCTAACGAGTCCTGCGTGACCAATTGGAGTATCTGTTTCCTTTTCAATCATTAGAAATAATCCTAAACCGTTTTTATAACTAGGAAGAACCCAGCTTTCCAGACTTTTCTTACACTGCACATATGTTTTTGGCGTTCCGTTCCCAATGTAGCGCATTACTTTCACATTTCCCCATAAGGAAGCATAGAAATCTAAGTCATCCATTGTATATTTTCGAAATTGTAAACGATCTGTATGGAACATATCCTACTCCCTTCTTGTAGATTCTCTTTCTATAATTGAAATAGGTAATTGTATACGTTGTACAGGCTCTCCTCGCAATTGTTTATGTAATAATACGATAGAATTCTTTGCCATACTTGTAATGGAGGTATTAATCGTTGTTATATTAGGATGCATTATCATCGAAAGTTCTTGATTATCAAATCCTATAACACCAAAATCTTGTGGGATCGCAATTTTCAACTTTTGAGCCTCCATAATAATTCCAGCAGCTATTTCATCACTGCCTGTAAAGATGGAATCTGGGGCATTTTGCATGGAGTGAATGCTATCTATTACCCTCTTCCCATCCTTCAGCCCATAGCAATTTGGAAATACCCATTCTTGCTGTAACTGTAGACCATACTCCTTTAAAGCTCTTTTATACCCTTGATATCTTTTTCTCTGCGCTTTACTTTTTAATGTATCGTAACAAAATCCTATACGTGTATATCCATTTTCCAAAAGATGCCTCGTTCCAATGTAACCAGCTAGCTCTTCATCAAATTGAACTGTAGATACGAGTTCTGTTTCTACATGTTCATTACAAATAACAATAGCTCCTGAAGTTATCGCACGCTCTATTTCCTCTATTGGCAAAGAAAGTGTAGTAAAAATAAGCCCATCTAACTTTTTCGTCCTAATATATTGTAAAAATTCTCTTTCTCTCTCAATTTCATAATTTGATTGTAATATCACGACATCATAACGATCTATTTTTAAAATACCACTTAACTCTTGAATTAACTGACTAAAAAAGGGATGATGTAAATTTGGTACGACTACACCGATTAATTTTGTTTGTAGACGACGTAGATCTTTCGCTGTCGCCACAGGTACATAATTTTTTTCATCAATAATCGCTTGCACTCTCGCCCTTAATTCTGGACGTACATACGGATGATGATTGATCACACGGGAAACGGTTGCTTTAGACACTCCGGCTAATTTAGCGATATCTTCAATTGTAGAAATCTTAACTCCCCCCTTGACCTGTAATGCATTTCAGAATGTACAGTATATGGTAACTATTATAAACGAGGTGACATGAAATATGGGAAAAATTCAAATTTCTGGAGAGGTTATTGAAACGAAAGCAATTGCCTTTGATAAAGATGGTACATTATTTCACGCGATTCCATTTTGGCAGGAAATTGATAGAATGCGAAAATACAAATTTTCACAAATTGTTGGTAAAAAGTATGAACCTCTGTGGGAAAAAGCAGTTGGATTTGTACCTCCAAACAAAGTTGATTTTAAAGGCCTGTTAGCGGTCGCATCTGAAGAAGAAGAAATTATTGTTGTCGCCAGCCTTTTATATCAAATCAAAAAATATCCATGGCACCGTTGCAAAGAGCTCGCTACTACCATATTTGAAGAAAGTAATGAGCAATTATCCATTGAACAAGCTTTTCATCCTATTCAAGGGATAACTGAATGCATTATTTCTTTGCAAAAAGAAGAAATATACACAGGTATTCTTACCTCGGACAATAAGGTGAGAACAAAAAAATGTATTGATTTACTTAACATACCATCTCTTCAATTTCTCTTTACGCCAGAAGATGTAGAAAACGGAAAGCCTCATCCAGAAATGATTACAAAAGCATGTGAACAGCTTGATATTAGACCAAATGAGCTAGTAATGATTGGAGATACTGTTGTAGATGTAAAAATGGCTAAAGAGGCCGGAAGTATTGCTGTAGGCATTGCTAATCATGAACATGCTATAAAAGAACTAACACCTTATGCAGATTTTATTATTACCGATTACAATGATATACAAGTTTTAACAAAAAAAAGACAGTAGACAAAGCTTGTCTACTGCATCCATATCATAACTAGTATAAAGAAAACTACAGTTGAGGGGGGGTAGGATTTTCAGTTATATACTAGATATTTATCTTGTTCTAACAACGGACAAGAACTTCCGTTCACAAATGACCTTGAATTAGAACTTAGTTCTATTATATTTTAATTGATAAAGATTATCATTGTCAATATAAAACACATACATTTTCTACAAATTTTACTTATACGAAAAAACGCTACAAAAAGATACACTCTTTTCGTAGCGTTTCATCTATCAATCTTATTCATACTCGTTCTCCTCTAACCTGTCACGCAATACTTTAACACGCTTGAAAAAGAAAAATGACATCCCTAAAAATAAAACAATAACACCCATCATCGCAAAGGATTGTACAGTTTCTCTCCCTCCATTTGGGATTAATAAACCAATCATTAAAAATGTGGCTAGCGCAAGAAGAACTTGACCGAAGCGAATATAATCTGCTATTTTCTGTTGTAATTCTTTCATACTTCTACCACTCCTCCCTCTCACTCTATCATATTCTAATCGTTTCTGAGGCAAGTAAATACAGCCAATGAGGGAGATGTTTTCCAAAGTAAAAAGAGCCGCTGCTAAACGGCTCTTTCAAATTTTCTATACACCTTTATAAGCTTGCATATACACTTCTTTCAACTCTGAAATAAGCGGTAATTTCGGATTTGCCGTTGTACATTGATCTTCAAATGCTCGTTCAGAAAGTATATCAACAACCGCTTCAAATGCTTCTTTTTCAATACCTTGGCCAGCAACACTCATATTAATATTTAATTCTTTTCCAAGGGCGATAATAGCTTGTACTAATGATTCCACGCCTTCTTCTACTGTACGTGCTTTAAGACCAAGCATTCTTGCGATATGTGCATAACGCTCATCCGCAACAAAGTGCTCATATTTAGGGAATAGTGCATGTTTTCTTGGTTTAATTGCATTATAGCGAATAACATGCGGCATTAAGATTGCATTAGCACGTCCATGCGGAATATGAAACTCCGGTCCAATTTTATGCGCTAAGCTATGGTTAATACCAAGAAACGCATTGGCAAATGCCATCCCAGCAATTGCTGAAGCATTATGCATTTTTTCACGAGCTTCTTCGTCATTTCCATCTTTATATGCACGTGGTAAATATTTAAAGACAAGATCAATTGCTTTTAAAGCTAATCCATCTGTATAATCGTTTGCCATAATAGATACGTACGCTTCAATCGCATGTGTTAATACATCCATTCCTGTATCAGCAGTTACATGTGGTGGTACTGTCTTAACGAACTGCGGGTCAACGATTGCAACGTCTGGTGTTAATTCATAATCAGCAAGCGGGTATTTGATATTATTCTTTTTATCTGTAATAACCGCAAATGGTGTCACTTCTGATCCTGTTCCAGATGTTGTAGGAATCGCAACAAACTGCGCTTTAGTTCCTAGTTTTGGATATTTGCATGTACGTTTTCTAATATCTAAAAACTTTTGTTTGATACCAAAGAATTCTGTTTCTGGATGCTCATAAAATAGCCACATTCCTTTTGCTGCATCCATCGCTGATCCGCCGCCAAGAGCAATAATCACGTCTGGCTTGAAGCTTCTCATCATTTCTGCACCTTTAAATACAGTTTCATCTGATGGATCTGGTTCTACTTCAGAGAATATTTCTACTTTTACATCATTTCTATGTTGACCTAAATAATGCGTTACTACATCAATATATCCATGTTGAACCATTCCAGGATCTGTTACAATGAATGCTCGTGAAATGTTTGGCATACTTGCTAAATATTGCGTAGCGTGTTTTTCAAAATAAATTTTTGGTGGCAGCTTGAACCACTGCATATTCTTTTTTCTATTTGCAAGTCTCTTTACGTTCATTAAATGAGTTGCCGTTACGTTTTGAGATACAGAGTTCTTTCCGTATGATCCGCATCCAAGTGTAAGCGATGGAATGAAAGCATTATATATATCACCAATTCCGCCTTGTGCTGACGGAGCATTCACAATAAGACGACATGCTTTCATACGTAAACCAAACTGTTTTTGTACTTCTGTATTTGTAGAATGAATAACTGCAGAATGTCCTAAACCGCCAAGCTCTAACATGTTTTCACAATGCTGCAATCCTTCTTCTAATGAATTTGCTTTTATACAAGCTAATACTGGGCTTAATTTTTCGCGGGATAGCGGATAATTTGCGCCGACTCCTTTAATTTCTGCAACCAGCATTTTTGTATCTTCTGGTACTGCAATTCCTACTAGTGATGCAATGTAGTGAGCAGATTTCCCAACAATATCGCTATTTACTGCACATGTATTTTCATTAATGACAAGTTTCTCTAATTTCTTCCGTTCATCTTCTGTTACAAAATAACAATTGTTTGCTATCATTTCTTGTTTCACATCATTATAGATCTCTTTGTCTACAATAATTGCTTGTTCAGAAGCACAAATCATACCGTTATCAAATGTTTTTGATAAGATTACATCATTCACAGCACGTTTCACATTCGCTGATTTTTCCATATAACATGGAACGTTACCTGGTCCTACTCCTAAAGCTGGTTTACCAGTTGAATATGCTGATTTTACCATTCCTGCTCCTCCTGTTGCCAGAACAAGCGCTACACCTTCATGATTCATTAATTGTTTTGTTGCCTCAACAGAAGGCTTTTCAATCCATTGAATACAGTTCTCTGGTGCACCAGCTTTCACTGCAGCATCGCGCACTGTTTTTGCAGCTGCGATAGAACATTGCTGCGCTGAAGGGTGGAATGCAAAAATAATTGGGTTTCTCGTTTTTATCGCAATGATCGCTTTAAACATCGTTGTTGACGTTGGATTTGTTACTGGCGTTACCCCAGCAACCACACCGACCGGCTCTGCAATTTCTATTACTTCCTCATGTGGATCCTCACGAATAATCCCCACTGTTTTGTCATTTTTTATGCTATTCCAAATATATTCAGTTGCAAAAATATTTTTAATGCATTTATCCTCATACACACCGCGTCCCGTTTCTTCAACAGCCATTTTTGCAAGCGGCATATGTTGATCCACGCCCGCAAGTGCCATTTCATGTACAATTTTATCAATTTGTTCCTGTGTAAAACCTTCTAATGCTTGTAAAGCTTTTTTACCATTCTTTACTAACGCCTCAATCATTTCTACCACTTCTTGCGTTTCATTTACAACTTTCTCTTTGACTACCATGTAATTTCCTCCTATTCTGCTATATGGACTTAAATAGACCCTAAGGGTCTTAATGCGTCCCTATTAGCGTAAAAAAATAGAGTTACTTTTCCTACATGAATCCTATTATTTGTGAAATGTTTCACATATTTATGTGTGAAGTATTATTTCATGATTTTACTATACACGAAATATTTTTAATTGTGTGTGTCTAATTTGTGAAAAGTTTCACAAATTGTATTTAAAAAAAACACTGCCTTTTTAGCAGTGCTTTTTTATTATGCTAATGCTTGGGCTAAATCTTCAATTAAATCTTCGCCATCTTCAATACCGACAGAAATACGAATTAATGTATCTGTAATTCCTAGCTCTTTACGACGATCTGCTGGAATAGATGCATGTGTCATTTGAGCTGGAATAGAAATTAAGCTTTCTACTGCTCCTAAACTTTCAGCAAGCGTAAAATACTGCAGTTTCTCAAGTACTTTATTTAGCGTTTTTGCACTATCTACATCGAATGAAATAATTGCACCGTATCCATTCGCTTGTTCAGTTGCTAATGCATGATTCGGATGTGATTCAAGGCCTGGATAGTATACTTTATTAACTTTTGGATGATTATTTAAAAACTCAGCAATCGCGCGTGAATTTATTTCATGTTCTTCCATACGAATTCCTAATGTTTTTAAACCACGAAGTAACAAGAAGCTATCTTGTGGTCCAAGAATACCACCTGTTGAGTTTTGAACGAAATGAAGGTCTTCTGCTAATTGCGCGCTATTAACAACAACTAATCCGGCAACAACATCGCTATGTCCACCTAAATATTTCGTTGCACTGTGAAGTACAATATCTGCTCCTAAAGAAATTGGTGACTGCCAGTATGGCGTCATGAATGTATTATCAATAATTGTTAATAGACCTTTTTCCTTTGCAAATGTAGAAATTTGCTTAATATCTGTAATTTTTAATAATGGATTTGTTGGTGTTTCTACATAAATTGCCTTTGTATTTGGACGTACTGCTTCTGCTACTTCATCTAAATTTGTTGTATCTACAAATGTATGTTCAATACCGAAACGATTCAATACTTTTGTAATCACACGATATGTTCCGCCATATACGTCATCTGTTAAAATGACATGATCTCCTTTTGAGAATAACATAATAGTTGCTGTAATAGCAGCCATTCCTGAACCAAATGCAAATCCTGCATGACCGTTTTCTAATACGGCAATCATTTCTTCTAATGCTGAACGCGTTGGATTACCTGTACGTGAATATTCGTATCCTTGATGTTTACCAACTGCTTCTTGTTTGTACGTACTTGTTTGATAAATCGGTACGTTTACAGATCCAGTTGAAGGTTCTCCTATGCGAATACCATGAATTAACTTTGTTTTTGCTCTCATTTTTTATTCCCACCCTTTGTATATATCTTTACTTAAATAACGCTCACTGCTATCTGGAAAAATCGTTATAATATTTGTACCTGGTTTTGCCTTTTCAGCCTCTAATAGGCTCGCATGAAATGCTGCTCCTGAAGAACTACCAACAAGAAGACCTTCTTTCTGCGCTAATTCTTTCACACGTCTGAATGCATTTCGATCAGAAATGGTATGAATTTTATCGAAATATGATAATTTTAAAAATGGCGGAATAAATTCAAGACCGATTCCTTCTGTTTCATGTGAACCTGCTTCACCACCATTTAAAATAGATCCTTCTGGTTCTACAATCACCGTTTTAATTTCACAATTTTGTTCTTTTAAATAGGAGGCAGTTCCCATAAATGTACCGCCAGTACCTGCACCTGCTACGAATATGTTAATCTCTCCATCCAACGCTTCCCACAGCTCTGGGCCTAATGTTTTGAAATAGGCACGTGGATTTGCATCATTTGCAAATTGACTTGGAGAGTATGAATTTGGAATTTCTTTTACTAATTCTTTCGCCTTCGCAATTGCGCCTGTCATTCCTTGTTCAGTTGGCGTATGCACAACTGTTGCACCAAGTGCTTTCATCAGCTCTTGCTTTTCAATACTGAATTTTTCTGGAACACAAACAATTACATGTAAATCATGCTCTAGTGCTGCGAGTGCCAGTCCAATGCCAGTATTCCCTGCCGTCGGTTCAATAATTGTTCCCCCTGGCTTTACAAGTCCTTTTGCTAGTGCATCTTCAATCAATTCTCTTCCTAAGCGATCTTTCACGCTTCCACCTGGATTATAAAATTCAAGCTTTGCAAATAAACGAACGCCCTCTGGAAGTGAAAAACGAGTAATTTCTACAATCGGTGTATGACCGATTAATTCATGAACTCCACGATACACCTTCATCGTGTTCTCCTCCTTATTTGCCAATAAAGAAAAGGCAACTGTATGTATCTTCTTTATATGAGACAGTTGCCTTTTTGTTACATTACTTTAACTCTTCTAACACTTTTACAATAAAGTTTGTAGAATGGAGAGCTGCTTGATCTAAAAATTGATCAAATGAAACGTTTGATTCTTTACCAGCAATATCAGAAAGTGCACGAATAATTACAAATGGTACTTTGTATTGATGACATACTTGCGCAACCGCTGCTGCTTCCATTTCTACTGCGTAAAGATTTTCAAATTTATCACGGATTGCTGCAACTCGGTTTGGATCACTCATAAATGAATCCCCTGTTGCAATCATTCCTTTCACAACTTGAATGTTCTCTTCGGATTTCATACATTTCTCAGCTAATGCTATTAGTGCTTCATCCGCTTTAAATCCTGGTGGCATCCCTGGCACTTGACCATATTCGTAATCAAATGCAGTTACATCCACGTCATGATGGCGAACTTCTGTTGAGATGACAACATCCCCAACATTTAAAGATTGATGGAATCCACCAGCTGAGCCTGTATTAATTACTTTTTCAGGTTGGTATCTCTCTAATAAAATTGTCGTCGACATAGCCGCATTTACTTTACCAATACCAGACTTTAACAAGATTACTTCATGTCCTGCTAATGTTCCTTTCGTAAATTCACAACCTGCAACGGTTTCTGTTTCTGCTTGTTCTAATTTGTCACGTAAAATACGTACTTCTTCTTCCATTGCTCCAATTACAGCAATTCTCAATCTAATCCCTCTTTCTATTGCTTAGTTGCCTCCATTACCCAAACGAAATGATTTAATCTCGTAAATGTTACATGGAAGCCATTGTTTTCAAAAATAGATTGCATGATCGGAATACGTGTATAGTATTCTGTTTGCAAATCGTTTGCTAACTGATGAAAACCTCTTTGTTTTGCAGTTTCAACAGTTTTATCATACGCTTCTTGATCTGCAAATATCGTATCAGCAAACACTATTTTACCACCTTTATGAAGCAATTGACTATACTTCGCAATTGCTACATCTTTTTCTTCATCTGTTAGATGATGAAACGCATAAGTGCTTACAATTGTATCAATAGAATCGGGAACATCAAAAGAAAGAAAATCTCCCTCTGTAATTGAAAATCCTTCTGGTAGCTTTTTCTTTGCGATTGTACGCATTTCACGTGACGGCTCTATCCCGTAAACAGTATGGCCAACAAGTAATAATTTATTTGTTAAATTACCAGTGCCAACACCAAATTCTAATACATTTCCAAATGATTTATTTACTACATCCTCTAAAATCTCCTCATAACGAGCGAAAACTTCTTTATATTGTATATCTTCGCCTTGTACGAATGAATCGTACGTATGAGCCCACTCATCAAATAAACCGTTAAATTCTGTACCCATATAAAATTCCCCTTTTTCTTATCGGTTTTATCAGTATGATATGCTTTCTTTACGAAAATGTCAATTGAAACGGAAATGGTATTTCCTTCTTTTCTTTGTTACACTTAACTTGATTATATGGAGAGGAGCGTTTTTTGTGTCATTTACGTTTGAAATGCTGGAAGATAAAGTAGAATTTTTTGAAGCACCAAACTTAGTTTCCTTAGAAAAGAAAATTAACGAACAAATTGACAATAACAAAGCACTTATGCTGGAAGTTCATCATATTTCTCATCAAATGGTTATGGATCCCGAGAGCAAAAGACCTTATTACAGCGCAGTTGTTCATTTTAAATTAAAAAAATTACGCTAACTAAAAAAGAGAGCGGTTCTAAGAACCTCTCTCTTTTTTAGTTTAGAGTTTGAACAAGTGCTGGTTTCCAACCCTCATTTTCTACCCAATCAATATTTACATAATATCTTTTACCAGTTTGTTTATCTTGAACATTACCGTACGCTTTTTGCTTACCGTTATTCCCAATGCGGTGAATAACCAATTGTTCCACTGGAACTTCGATTGCAGCGGAAATTGCTTGTTTCATCTCATTCCAATCTGCTGATCCTTGTTGAAATGTCATTGCCGGTGTTGCACCTTGCGTTGTACCAACTGGCTTCCAAGAAGGTTTCGTATAAGCATCTGTTGCTTTAGGCTGTGTTTTTTCAGCTGGGGTCTTTTCATTTGCTTTTGCTTCTTCCTCAGCTTTTTGTTTCTCTTCGTCCTCTTTTTTCTTCGCTGCTGCTTGCTCTTGTTTCTTAGCTTCTTCTTTCTCTTTCGTTTTCTCAGCTTTATTATCTTTCGTTGTTTGCTGAGATACTTTCTTGTCTGGAGAAGATGCTTGCTCTGTTGTATCAGAAGTAAAGAATACTTGATACGCTACAACAAGTACTGCTAATAACACAATAGCAATTGCAATATTTAAAACACCGTTTTGACGACGTTTTTGTTGTTTCTGTTGGAATCTAGATCCTCCTGCCATTCTTCAAACCTCCATGCAGTTTTTCCTACTTGCTATTGTAACACTAAATCTTAAAAGGTTGAATAACTACAGTAATTTTTTCACGAAATGAAAACATTTGATAATAAATTGCAAGATTACCTTCTACTTTCCAAGTGAGCAATCTCTTCTACAAATTCTTTAAAAATCGGTGTTACAGTATTTTGTTCATTATTCGTTTCTAAGTCAACAACTACTAACGCATATCTTGGGTTTTCATACGGGAAGTAACCCGCAAACCAACGATTTACACTATTTCCTTTTCCTGTTTGTGCCGTCCCAGATTTTCCGGCAACAGATAGCGGTAATGACTGAAAAGTAGTACCTGTTCCTTTCTCCATCGTTACTACTTTTCTTAATAGTGATTGCACTTGTTTCACTGTATGATAAGAGAGTTGTCGCCCCTCCAATTTATGATCTTCAAAATGAAAAAATCTTGTGCCATTTTTGTACCGTATTTCTTTTACAGCTTTTACTTCTTTCTTCTCTCCATTTCTTGCAATCGTCGCCATCATATTTGCAACAGCTAAAGGGGATATTCTTACATCCTTTTGCCCAATCGCCGTTTGGGCGATTGCTTTGTGACTCATCTTAGTTTCTTCTTCATTCCAAACAATTGCTTTTTTCTCTTCTATCAACTGTTTAAACCCAGACGTATGAAACACTTGCCCTTTCCATCCTACCTTCTCACTCGCTCCTAGCGCTTCTAAATACGTTTCCATTACATGTTTATCCTTTTGCATCAATTCATCACCAAGCACAGCAAATGTCCTGTTACAACTCCTAGCAAAGCTCTCTGTGAAGCTTAATTTCCCCATCATAACCTGCGGAGTATTTTCGCCATACGGATCTGTATCACAGTTAAACATACGATGAGATTGAATTATATCATTATCAATTGCCGCGGCCGCTACAACTGTTTTAAAAATAGAACCAGGAAAATGAGGCGTTAGCATTTGGTTTTCCATCGTTTTTTGATACGTACGCTTATCATTCGTCTGTAAAGATAGTTTACTCACCATTGCTAAAATTTCACTCTTCTTCACATCAAGTAGTACTAATCCACCGTTTTTTATTCCATGCATTTGCACAAGCTCTTCTGCTTTTTGTTGCAAAGACTTTTCTATCGTTGTTTGAATCGTAACTGGATAAAAAGGATTTCCAGGAGATGTATATTTTGCACGTTTCCCAAAAATCGGTTCGCCCTGTCTGTCTACTTGATACAACACTTTCGTTTCACCATCAGTCATTAAAAATTCATCAAATGATTGTTGAAGTCCTGAAATACCAATCGGTGTTTGAATAGGGAACCTCTTCATTTCCCCGTATCGCTTTTGAAATTCATTCTCGTTTTCTCCTACTGCACCAATTAAATGTTCTGCTTCTGGTATTTGTTTCACCCTTACTTCAGTTGCAACCATGCCTAACATATCCGCACGATTAATCTTTTCCACCTGTTCTTTCGTTAATTGAAACGGTTTATCACCTCTTTGAAATATAAATGGTTTTCGTTTGTCTTTCATTTGCAGATTTATGTCTTGTCCCGGCACACTAATGATATGCGCAATTTTCTCTAACATGTCATTTTTTATTTGTAGAAATGGAAAAATAATTAACACTGAATACTTTTCTTCACCAAGTTCTACTCCATTTCGATCAATAAAACGTCCCCTACCATCATCCACTGTAACTGCTTGTGTACGCTGGGTAACACTCTTTTCAATTAAATTTATATGTTTATCTGTAAATGATTCAGTAGATATAAGCTGTATTTGTACCAATCTTCCAAGCAATAGCAACATGATGCATGTAAAGCATAATAAGGTGATGATAATTCTCCGTTTGATTTTCATAAAAAACACCTCGTCTTTTCAGTTTAGACGAGGTGTCATTCCTTTTATACAGAACGAAATATTATTAGAGTTTGTATTTTTCTTGTATGATTGAATGATTTTTATAAATCTTTTGGCTGCTTTAGAAATTTCATAAGAATTGACCTAAAACTCTCTTCATCTATTCCTGAATTTTTTGCAACCTCAATTGTAGTAGTTGTTACTTGAGCTGCTGCTTTTAAATAATCCGGTTGTAAAGCTTGCATTTCACTTCTTTTTTCTTTTGCATTCTCAACCGTTACAGAATCAATACATGCGATCATCTTGTCTACGATCTTTAAATATTCATTTTCTGCGTTAATTAACTTTTGAATTTCATCTTTATTACTTACTTTAGATTGATTTAAGTAAGTATACGCTTGATTCACTTCATCTTTAAAAAGTTTATCATTATTCTTTGCCTGTTCTTGTAACATATTCTTCATATCATCTATTGTCTTCTGATCCATTGTATCCTGTAACAAATATTCTGGATTACCAATCGCATAATCATACTTAATCGTCACATCCTGAAACATTCTCATTACAATAGCTAACTGATACTCTAGAGCAAAGTCTTCGAATTTCTGTTCCTTTTTATCCTTATCTAATTCCGTGTTCCCCTTTGTATTCGGTGTGCTGTTTGAAGACGAAGTTGCTGCATCATCCTTTTTTTCTTCTTGTTTCGGTTTCGATTCGTTTGATGCACTTGTTTTCTCACTAGATCCACATGCCGCTAATCCTGTCATCATAACGCCACAAGTGAGTGCTGCAAATAATTTCTTTTTCATGAACTGTCCCTCTTCCTTATCCCTTTTAAACTCTCTTCACACTTCAAAACATAAAAGTATAAAATTCCTCACTTATAATATCAGAATTAAAGCTCTTACATCGTCATATTATGTCGAATAAAGTGAAAACTCCCTTAAGGATCCTTTCTCTTTTATCGCTCAAACCAAACTATCATGGACGATTATATAGCACTTTTCACTCAGAATCTTGAGAGCAATGGGATAATAAAAGAGAAAAAATAAAAAAGGTTCACCCATATGAGTGAACCTTTTTTATTATTTTACAGAGATAATCTCTACTTGCATTTCTCCGCCTGGCGTTTGGATTGCTACCTTTTCACCAATTTGCTTACCTAATAAGCTTTTTGCGATTGGAGAATCGTTAGAAATTCTTCCTTCAAATGGATCAGCTTCTGCGCTACCAACGATTGTGTAAGCTTCTTCATCTCCATCTGGTAATTCTTTGAATACTACAGTTTTACCTAATGTTACAACTGTAGACTCTTCGCCATTATCTTCAATGATAACTGCGTTACGAATCATATTTTCTAGTTGTGTAATACGTCCTTCTACGAATGCTTGCTCATCTTTCGCTGCATCGTACTCCGAGTTCTCAGAAAGATCACCGAAGCTACGTGCGATTTTAATACGCTCTACAACTTCTTTACGTCTTACTGTTTTTAATTGCTCAATTTCGTTTTCTAATTTTTGTTTACCCTCTTGCGTCATAGGGTATGTTTTTTCTGTTGCCATGTTTTCCACTCCTTTTATATACCAATCCCCCGAAAAAAAGAGGAGTTCAATATGAAAACTCCTCCGCTTTATCCTATAGCGGAGGTTTCTAGTACACATGTACTAGCGGAGTTGTCACATACAACCCCGTATTTTCCAATTCTTCCTCATATAAAGAAGATATGTATGGAAAGTTCATATAAATATGCCCTCACCTATAGATAGATGAGGTTGGCATGTTTCATTGTATTCGATAGGAAGGGAAAAAATCCCTTCCTATCGTATATCTTTTACTATGCTATTACAAATTCACTTTTTGTTCAAGAATTGTTGCAATTTTTGTGACCATAATATCGATTGCAACATGATTTTGTCCACCTTCTGGAATAATTATATCCGCAAATTTCTTAGAAGGCTCAATAAATTGGTTGTGCATTGGACGTACAACATTTACATACTGCTCAACAACAGAGTCCATTGTACGGCCACGCTCTTTAATATCACGTTGCATGCGACGTAAAATACGAAGGTCAGCATCCGTATCAACAAACACCTTAATATCCATTAAATCACAAAGACGCGGGTCTTCTAAGATAAGAATCCCTTCTAAAATAATTACATCTTTCGGTTCTACTGGAATAATTTCTTCTGAGCGTGTATGCAATGTATAATCATATACGGGTTTCTCAACCGGCTTATATGCAAGCAACTGATGTAAGTGCTCAATTAATAAGTCATTATCAAACGCTAATGGATGATCGTAATTTGTTTTTAAACGCTCTTCCATTGGCAGATGACTTTGGTCTTTGTAATAATAATCTTGCTCCAAAATTAAAATGGAATGACCTTGAAATTGATCAAAAATTGCTTTTGTTACACTTGTTTTACCTGATCCTGAACCACCAGCGATTCCAATTACAACCGGCTTATTCGTCCCCATTCAACTACCACTCTTTCTTATTGATGTATGCTTTTTCGCATCATATTATTCACATACACTGGTTGATCCACTTTGAATTTCACGATTTGCAACGGATGTCTCGCTGCATCTAATTCGTTTCCATCCTCATCCCAAATTTTCTCCACCGTTTGTGTAAAGTTTTCTATTTCTGGCCCAAAGAACTCAACCTCATGCCCTGGTTTGAAGTAGTTACGTTGTTCGATTGTGACAATGCCTGTTTCTTCATTATAATCTAACACTAAACCAGCAAAATCATACGTTGTTTTCTTACTATGATTTCCATACATTTGTTCTTGGTATCCTGGAACTCCTTCAAAGAATGCAGGCGCTGTATCACGATTTGCACATTTATCGAGCTCATCTAACCATTCTTGTTTAAACTCAAAGTTATCAGGATCCGCGCAATATGCATCAATTACTTTGCGATACACAGTTGCTACTGTTGCTACGTAGTGAATAGATTTCATGCGTCCTTCAATCTTCAAGCTGTCAATTCCAATTTCAATCATTTTCGGAATTGAAAGGATCAAGTTTAAGTCTTTTGGACTCATTGCAAAGTGTGCATCGCCTTCTTGGAATAAAGGAAGCTCTTCTGCTTCTTTATGTTGTGATACTGCTTGAACTAGGTCATAATCCCAACGACATGATTGACAACAACCGCCACGGTTTGAGTCACGTGCTGTCATATGGTTACTTAATGTACATCTTCCAGAGTATGCAATGCACATTGCCCCATGGACGAACGCTTCAATTTCAATATCAACGTTTTCTTTAATTTCCTTCATTTCTTCATAGCCGACTTCACGAGCTAATACAAGACGATGCAAGCCTTCTTCTTTCCAATACTGCGCTGCTTTCCAGTTGGATAGAGACTGTTGTGTACTTAAATGTACTTCAACAGAAGGAGCTACACGTTTACACGTCTCGATAATAAGCGGGTCTGCAACAATAATACCTGTTACACCAGCTTTTTCAATCCCTCTTAAATAATCTTCTAATCCATCCATATTTTCATTATGTGCAAAGATATTTGTTGTTACATATATTTTTGCGCCATATTTCTTTGCAAATTCTACGCCTTCTGCCATTTCTTCTAGCGTAAAGTTCCCTGCATTTGAACGCAGACCAAATTCCTGTCCACCTAAATATACAGCATCTGCACCGTAATGAATAGCTACTTTTAATTTCTCTAAATTACCTGCAGGGATTAACAATTCAGGTTTTTTCACAATAACGCGTTTTCCATCGATTACTCGTGAAATTTCTTGTACAGTCATATCCTACACCCTCCTCGTTTAGTAAACCGTTTCTTTAAAGAAGAATCCTGTATCTAACGGACGATTTACTGGTTGAATTTCTTCTATCTCTTTATATAAATCGTCTTTCATGTCATAATACGCATCGCGATCTTCTACACATAAATCAATAGCTTTACGATATTTCTTTGTCACTTGGATAATGTATTCAGAGCTTTTTAACACACCATCAATTTTCAAGCTATCGATTTCAGCATCGATAAGTTCATCTAACTCATCAATGAAACAAATATCATTCGGACTCATAATATGAGTACCATTTTCGTCCTCATAAATCGGATACTTGTTATTACGCTCTGGATCATGTAAAAACATATTTTCTTCATACTTTTTCTTTTCAATCTCCAGATTACGATCTTGATATTCAAAATAGTTTCCAACTAATGAACGCTTTGATTGGAACATGCATGTCATACCGTGAATTTGTACTTCTACTTCAACTTCAGCGTTTTCTTTTAATTCAACAATTTCATCTAAGCTCAATTCACGTGCAAGCACAGCACGTTTTGCACCTTTACGGCCCCAATAGTTACATGTGAACCAGTTCGTTGCTGTCGTTTCTGTATTCCAATGCATTTGCATGTTTGGTGCTACTTCACGCACAGTCATTAATACTGCAGGATCTCCAAAGACGATTGCATCTACCTGTACTTCTTGCAGGAATGCAACGTAGCCTTTTAATTCTTCTACTTTGTCGTTATGGAACATAGCGTTCATCGCTACGTATACTTTCATACCATTTTCATGTGCAATGTTTACAGCTTGTTTCACATCATCACGCGCGAACTCCCCTGCTAAACGTAAGCCAAACTTTTGCTCACCGATCATTACTGCACTTGCCCCTGCTTTTGCAAGAGGTTCAATGTCCGCCACCGCTCTTGGCGTTACTAACAATTCAGGTTTTTTCATACTGTTGTCACCCTCTCTTTTTACTCACGGCTACTCCATCACCAATCGGAAAAATAGTTGTATCATATCCTTCATGGTTCATTAGCCATTCATTGTACGTCTTAATACGACGAATCAAACCACGCGTACGTCTATTTTCAATTTTTTCTTTTGTCGTTACAAGTCCATGGTACATAACATTATCTGAAATAATGACACCCCCCGGATTTAATAACGGTTCATATAAGTCAAAAAAGCGACGATATTGTCCTTTTGCGGCATCAATAAAAATAACATCAAATGTTCCATGTTCATTCACTTGTTCACCTGTTTCTAATGCATCACCATAAATAACGGAAATACGCTCTTTTACAGAAGAACGCTCTATATATTCAAGTGCTTTTTCATATCGATCGCTATTTCGTTCTACTGTCACAATGCGAGAATTAGGGATAGCTTGCATCATACGAATACTGGAGTAACCAATTGCTGTTCCGAGCTCTAAGATGCTTTTTGGCCCAATTAAACGTAAAAATTGCAACATAAACTCCATTCCAAGACGATCCATAATTGGCACATGATGTTCACCTGCGTACTGTTCCATTTCAAGAATAAGTTTATCTTTTGGATCAATAAATGATAATAGGTACTCGTTAACTGCATCCTCCATAAATGGTCCTCCTTATTTACATGGAGAAGTGCCTCTATGACGTGTCAGTTTCTATCTTTTCACACATAGAATGCAATAAAAATACAAGCCAGCTTCACCCTTAGCTTGTACGTCCCGTTTTGATATTAAAAACGATTCTTCTGCCAGTTTTTAACCCGATATATTTTATCATAAAAAAGAGGGATATGCGACCCTTTTCGCTCTCCCTCCTATTTTCATTTCTTTTGTGTAATATATTTTTGTTTTAATGCATTATGTTCTTCTAACGTTTTTGCATAATACACTTCACCACTTGGTGCTGCTAAGAAATAGTAATAATCTGTTTGTGCAGGTTCTAACGCTGCTTGTACTGAATGCTTGCCAGAATTCGCAATTGGTCCAACAGGTAATCCTTTTATAACATACGTATTATACGGTGAATTTACTTTTAAATCCTCATATAATACACGTTCTTTATGCTTTCCAAGCGCATATAATACTGTCGGATCTGTTTGTAACGGCATCCCTTTTGCTAAACGATTATAAAAGACGCTAGAGATCTTTTGACGATCTGTAAACCCTGTCGCCTCTTCCTCAATTAAAGAAGATAATGTTAAAAGCTGGTGAACGTCCAGCTGCTTTTCTTTCATTTTCGCCTCATTTTGAACAATTAATGCATTCGTTTTTTCAAGCATTGACGTCACAATTTCTTCCAATGTTGTATCTTTTTTATAGAAAGAATATGTCGCTGGGTATAAGTAGCCTTCTAACGGATATTTAATATTGGCATCAAAAATTTTATTTGTTAATAATATCGGATATTTTTGCTGCATTTTTTGAATAAAAGCCTTATCGTTTAATTGGCGCACAACATCATCTTTATTCCATTTCAGTTCCTTTGCAATTATATCTGCGATTTCAACAACTTGTGCACCTTCTTTAATCGTCAATTTATAAGCAACTGGACGATGGACATTACCCGATGACATTTGTTCCATTACATCATCTACATTCATTGACGAATTTAACAAATATGTACCTGCCTGCAAATTTTTAGATTTAGCTTTTGCATAGAAGCTAAATACTGTACCGTTTTTAATAGCGCCTTTTTCTTCTAAAATCTCTCCGATTTTACTTGTAGATGAACCTTTTGGAATCTCTACTTCAATTTCTTTTTTATTCCCGCTATCAACTGGTTTTAACGCAGATGAAATATACGCATAGACTGACACGCAGACCACAAGTAGTGCAATAACCACTATTAAAAGTGTGTGTCTACGCTTCTTCTTCACTTGATTCTCTATCAAAGTTCTTCCTCCTTATTCCATTGTAGACCATATGTACATCCTCTATACAATGCCCTACAAACCCAAAGCAAAGCTCATTCATTTGCAGATAGTTTTTTATTTTATACAATCCGTCTCATTATACTACAAACAATTATGTAGTTTCGACAAAAAATCTGTCATTTTGCACGAGAATACAAAAAAAGATGGACTGCATGTACAGCCCATCTTCTTCACCTGAATTACGCTTCGCCCTCTTCTTCTTCAGCAAGTGTGTTAAACATTTCTTGTACCATTTCCCACTCTTCTTCAGATTCGATTGGAAGTAATGTTCCACCTGACTCTTCTTCGTTTTGTTCGAAAGCCATTGCATCATAAATTTGTTCGCCATCTTCGTCAACTTCACCAATCGGAGAAAAGACTACATAAGATTTTTTCCCAAATTTTTCAGCATCGAAAGTGAAAATAATTTCACATAAATGCTCGTTACCTTTTTCGTCTACAATTGTAATTTGATTTTCTTCCATTCTGGTCACCTCTTATTTACTATCTAAATATCCTTGCAAAATCACGACTGCAGCCATCTTATCGATCACTTGCTTTCGCTTCTTTCGACTTACATCAGCCGAAATAAGAAGACGTTCCGCTGCCATCGTTGACAGACGCTCGTCCCACATCATGACGTCTAATTGTAACAGTTCACGTAAGGATTGTGCAAATTGCTGGCAAGCCTCACCACGTGGTCCGATTGTACCATTCATGTTCTTTGGCAATCCTACTATTATCTTGTCCACATTGTACTGTTTTACTAACTCAGAAATACGATCAAAACCAAATTGACCTCGTTCTTCGTTAATTTTAATCGTTTCTAAACCTTGTGCTGTCCAGCCCATTTCGTCACTAATCGCAACGCCGACTGTTTTTGTACCAACATCTAAACCTAATATCCGCATAAACTACTCCTCACGATGTTGTTTCAAATAAGACTTCACAAGCTCTTCAATCAATTCATCACGTTCTAACTTGCGAATAATGCTTCGTGCATCTTTATGACGAGGTATGTATGCTGGGTCTCCACTTAATAAATAACCGACGATTTGGTTAATCGGATTATAGCCTTTTTCTTGAAGTGCATCATACACAGTTAAAAGTACATCGTTTACATGGACACTCTGTTTTTCATCTTGAAAGTTAAACTTCATTGTTTTATCAAAACCGTCCATTTTAAGCACCTCACTTATAAGTAGTAAGTATAGGGAGAAGAATCTCTCCTCTCCCTACTATTGTACACTACTATCTCTTTATTTTGAAACAGATTTAACGTACTCTTCTACAAATGCAAGTGCATCATCCACTTGCGCTGGGTTTTTACCACCTGCTTGAGCCATGTCAGGACGGCCGCCACCGCCACCGCCGCAGCGAGAAGCAACTTCTTTCACAAGTTTACCTGCATGGTAACCTTGATTGATTAAATCTTTCGTTACACCTGCTAGAATATTTACTTTATCCTCATTTACAGCTGCTAATACAACGACTGCAGACTCTAATTTATTTTTCAGGTCATCCATCATTGTACGTAAGTTATTCATATCTGCAACATTTACTTTTGTTGCTAATACATTTACTCCATCCACTGTAACAACTGAATCTGTTAAGTTTCCAGCTTCAATGTTACTTAATTTTGCAGCAAGAGATTCATTCTCTTTTTGAAGTTGTTTCACTTCAGTAAATAGACCGTCTACTCTTGTTAAAATATCTTTCGGATTTGTTTTCATTTTGCCTGCAGCTTCTTTTAATAAACTTACTTGATCGTTCATTAATTCGTATGCAGATTTACCAGTCACTGCCTCAATACGACGAGTTCCAGCACCGATACCAGACTCAGCAACAATTTTGAAAATACCGATAGATGCTGTGTTATCAACGTGACAACCACCGCAAAGTTCTAAGCTATAATCGCCTACTTGGACAACGCGTACAACATCTCCGTATTTTTCACCGAATAATGCCATTGCACCCATTTCTTTTGCTTCTTCAATTGCTTTTTGAGAAATCTCAACATCAATACTTTCCCAAATTTTTTCGTTTACAATACGCTCAATTTTTTCTAATTCGTCAGCTTGTACTTGACCGAAGTGAGAGAAGTCAAAGCGTAGACGTTCTGATGTTACAAGAGAACCAGCTTGGTTAACATGTGTTCCAAGTACATCTTTTAATGCTTGGTGTAAAATATGCGTTGCTGTATGGTTTTTCACAACACTGCTACGGTTCTTCGTATCAATAATAGCTTTTACAGCTGATTCTTTTGTTAACGTTCCTTCTTCCACAACTATTTTGTGTAAGCTTTGACCATTTGGTGCTTTTTGTACGTCTTTTACAAGAACTTTCACACCGTCAGCAAGAAGGTAACCGCGGTCTGCGATTTGTCCGCCACTCTCAGCATAGAATGGTGTTACATCAAGCATTAATTGTCCTTCTTCGCCTGCTTGTAAGCTATCTGTGTACTCGCCATTTTTCACAAGTGCAACAACATTACTTTCTGTCGCAACTGTACCATAACCAACGAATTCACTCGCTACTTTAATTTCTCCAAGTACGCCGCCTTGAACTTGCATAGAATCAACGTCTTGACGAGCTGCACGTGCACGTTCACGTTGTTTTTCCATCTCTGCTTCAAAACCTGTATGATCAACCGTCATACCAGCTTCTTCTGCATATTCTTCTGTTAATTCAATTGGGAAACCATATGTGTCATATAGACGGAACGCATCTACTCCAGAAATAGCAGTCGTTTTTTCTTCTTTTGCTTTTGCAATAACCTCTGCTAAAATTGCTTCTCCATCATGAAGTGTTTCATGGAAACGCTCTTCTTCATTTTTCACAACTTTTGCAATAAAGTCTTTCTTTTCAAGAACTTCTGGATAGAAGTCTTTCATTACTTCGCCAACAACCGGTACTAATTCAAACATGAATGGACGGTTAATGTTTAATTTCTTCGCATAACGTACAGCACGGCGTAATAAACGACGTAATACATAGCCACGGCCTTCGTTAGAAGGAAGAGCTCCATCACCAACAGCAAATGTTACTGTACGGATATGGTCTGCAATTACTTTAAACGCCATATCTTTTTCTACATCGCCACCGCGATATTTCTCACCAGAAATTGATTCTGTTGCACCAATCATTGGCATAAATAGGTCTGTATCAAAGTTTGTAGGTACATCTTGAACGATAGATGTCATACGCTCTAGACCCATCCCTGTATCGATGTTTTTCTTTGGAAGTGGCGTATATGAGCCATCCGGATTATGGTTAAATTGAGAGAATACAAGGTTCCATACTTCTAAGTAACGTTCGTTTTCTCCACCCGGATACAACTCAGGATCGCTAAAATCGTTACCGTAAGCTTCACCGCGGTCATAGAAAATTTCTGTGTTCGGTCCACTTGGTCCTTCACCAATATCCCAGAAGTTTTCTTCTAAACGAATGATGCGCTCTTTCGGAACACCCATTTTCTCATTCCAAATTGTAAATGCTTCTTCATCTTCTGGATGGATTGTTACAGATAGTAACTCTTTATCGAATCCAATCCATTTGTCGCTCGTTAAAAATTCCCAAGCCCATGTAATTGCTTCTTCTTTAAAGTAGTCACCAATTGAGAAGTTTCCTAACATTTCAAAGAATGTATGGTGACGAGCTGTTTTCCCAACGTTTTCAATATCGTTTGTACGAATTGATTTTTGCGCATTTGTAATACGTGGGTTTTGCGGGATTACACGACCATCAAAGTATTTCTTTAATGTCGCTACACCACTGTTGATCCATAAAAGAGATGGATCCTCATGCGGAACTAATGATGCACTTGGTTCAATTGCATGCCCTTTTTCCTCGAAAAAGTCTAAAAACATTTGACGAATTTGTGCTCCTGTTAACTGTTTCATCTATATTTCCTCCTTTAAGAAATTTCATAAAAACAAAAAACTCCCGTCCCTATAAAAGGGACGAGAGTTAACTCGCGATACCACCCTAATTATGAACCGATTTATACATTCTCGATTCATCACCTCATGGTGCCGTAACGTGGCAAGACGGCAGGGATTAGCTGCTCTCAGGATTAGCGTTCTGTCACCCTTCATTTAAAACTTCTTTCAGCCGATGGAAGTTTCTCTCTAAAAATGGACTGTGACATACTCGTTCCGTCATCAATTTAAAATCATATGCTATATGCCAAAATTGTAGCGAATCCGTTTCCATTTGTCAATGTTTCCAGAGTGGCTTTATATGAACAATGACGGTTCGAATCACCGCCAAAATAGGAACTGCTATTAAAAGACCGACGATTCCACCTATTTCTCCCCCAATCAGAAGAGCAAGCATAATAATAACAGGATGCATACGTAACGACTTCCCAACAATATATGGGGAGAGAATGTTACTTTCAACAAATTGTAAAATGGCAAGTGCAATGCCCGCTTTAATAAAAAGGTTCGTGGATACGGTTGCCGCAATCATCAACGTCGGAATCGCTCCTAAAATTGGTCCAAAGTAAGGAATAATATCGGTAACTCCAACAATAATGCCTAATAACAGTGGGTACTTCATCGCAATAAACCAAAATGAAAGAGCGGACACTCCTCCTAAAACTAAACAAACAAATAATTGCCCTCGAATATAACTTCCAAGTGACTTATCGATCTCCTTCGCCAATACTTGTCCTGTACTACGCCATTTACTCGGAACAAGCTTCCAAAAAACGTGATAAAACTCTCCATAGTCTTTTAATATGTAAAATACAATGAAAGGAATCAAGAAAATGATGAGTAATGAATCCAGTACACCACGTGCTGTACTCATCACCTTATTTAAAAGTGCTTGTATCTTCATCTCAATGCCGACAAATATTTGCTTTACTTTCTCATGAATAAACGATGGGAAATTGTCTGTCTGTTCTGTCACACCGTCCATCCAAGAATCATACATTTTCATAAACTGCGGGAATTGCTTATTGATTTCTTGTAGCTGCGCAATCACAACCGGTGTCCCTTTATAAATTCCATAACCGAGACCACCAAAAAAGAGAATATAAATAAGCAAAATCGCAAGTGTACGTGGCATTCCCTCTTTATATAATTTTTCAATTAAAGGATGCAGTAAATACGCGATGAAACAAGCAATTAAAAATGGTGTAATTGCTACTTTAAACACGAATATGATTGGCGCCCATAGTGGTTTAATTTTTAAAAAGACGAGCAAACATAAAAACACTAATAACAATAACCCTAATCGATAGATCCAAATAATTTTAAGATTCTTCAAGCGAAAAACCTCCTCCATCCTTATTTTGAAAAGAAATAGAGAAGGTTATGTGTAAAACTTTTAAAAAATTACTGGACTAAAATATTTCCATACAGACCATACTGTTTTTAAAAAAACTTACATATATTTAACATCATACGGACAAGCACTTAGGTCAGCTCGCAAATATGTGAGGAGGAATAAAATGGTTTGGCTTATGTTAATTCTTTCAACACTTTTCATGATACTAGAATGGATCTGCATTGGCTTTGGTATTTGGAAGGGACTCTTCACGCGTTCAACACGAAAAGAACGTGCGAAACAGCTGTGGTATTACGGAGTTCTTGGTATTGGATGTTACGGACTTTCTTATCTTTTTTCTAAAATTGGACTTTTTTATTTATATACGAGCACATGAAAAAACTCCCTGAGAATGAAGGGAGTTTTTCACTTTATAGAAATGATTATAAATAAGACTTAATCATTTTGCGTGCTCTTTTCATATTACGTTTGGAAAACACATCTTGTTTACGTGCATATTGATATGCCGCAGCTCCAATACCTAATGCGATTAATGAATTGCGTACGTTCAAAGTAAATCCCCCTTTTTGACTATCCGATGGTTCGTTCATTCTCATCAAATAAATCATCAAGAGAACTAAGCGATCCATCTTCTTCTACTTGATGCGTATGGATTTTCCCCTTTGAAACCGATAATTCAATATAACAATTCCAGCAATAAAATTGGTTGACACCTATTTTTCCAATGTCTTTCCCTTTGCAATTTGGACAACTGAACATATGGCTTTCATCTCCTTACAGTCTCCCAGATTCTATTCGCCATTATGTCCAAACTGCACTCATTTATACATACTAGAACTGCCTTACACTTTCAAAATAACGCTCTCTATATTGAAAGTTTCACTATATAATTTCACCTTGCTACATAAAATCATACGGTGAAATGTTTTCCACATCCATCTCCTGGCCATCAATCGTAACCATTTGCACTTCCCCTTTTGATTCCTGCAAGCGACCAGCTAACGTTGTTTGCCGCATGGAATCATCAAGACGATTCACACCAGATTGAAAGGCTGATTCTTCTCCGCAAATAATTAGAAACTTTTTACTTCTCGTAATACCTGTATAAATTAAATTACGGCGTAACATGCGGTAATAACTCTTTACAATCGGCATAATTACAATTGGAAATTCACTTCCTTGTGACTTATGAATTGAACAACAATACGCATGTGTAATTTGATTTAAATCTGGCTTTATATACGTTACTTCAATCCCATCGAACGAAACAACAACCATATCTTGTTTCTCCACATTTTCCTTTGCATAAAATACAGAAACAATTTCTCCAATGTCACCATTAAACACTTGGCTTTCTGGTTGATTTACGAGCTGCAATACTTTATCACCCGTTCGATACACAACATCACCGTAGGCAATTTCTCTACTCTTTTCTTTCTTCGGATTAAATACTTCTTGGAGTGCCTCATTTAGCACATTAATACCTGCCGGACCGCGATACATAGGCGCTAACACTTGGACATCTCTTGCATTAAACCCTTTCGTCTTCGCGTTTTCACATACTTGTTTTACAACCTCAACAATTTGAGCACCTGAGCAACCAATAAACGAACGATCTTTTTTATTTTGTGCTAAGTCTGGTGGCAGCGTACCATTTTTTATCGCATGGGCAAGCTGAATAACGGATGACCCTTCTGCTTGACGGTAAATCTCTGTTAACTTCACTGTCGGAATTGCACCAGCATCTAATAAATCTTTCAACACTTGTCCAGGCCCTACAGAAGGTAATTGATCTTCATCACCTACAACAATTACTTGAATGTTTGTTGGTAATGATTTAAACAATTGATTCGCGAGCCAAATATCAACCATTGAAAACTCATCAATGATAAGTAACTTTCCTTGTACAGGGTCCGTTTCATTACGCTGGAAAGATCCTTCTGGCGTCCAACCAAGTAAGCGGTGAATCGTACAAGCAGGAAGCCCTGTTGACTCACTCATCCGCTTCGCAGCGCGGCCTGTCGGAGCTGTTAACAGAATCGGAAACGGATTATCATCACTGTAATCTTGCGGGCTTAATGATAAACCATGCAAGGAAGCATACATTTCGACAATTCCTTTAATAACGGTCGTCTTCCCTGTACCAGGTCCGCCGGTTAATAACATCATCGGCTTATGAAGCGCAGTTTGAATTGCCTCTTGTTGAAGCGGCGCATACTGTACTTTTAGCTGCTCTTCAATTTTCCCTAACGTTAATAATACTTCCGCTTCAGGAAACGAAGGCGTCTCTTCTTGGTTCATGAGACGGCGGATTGATTTGACAACGCCCTTTTCGGAATAGAATAACGAAGCTAAATAAATGCGGTCTTCTTCTATAATGATTTTCCCTTCACCTTGCATCATTTCAACGCATTGCAAAATATCTTCTTCCGTCACATTACCCTCTTGATTATTTAAAAGCGATACGGTTTCTCGAACTAGTTGACCCTTTTCCATAAACACATGACCTTCTTGGAGCGAAACATTTTCTAACGTATAGAAACATCCTGCTCTCACACGATCATTATGGTTACCAGATATCCCTAGCGCTCGTCCTATATCGTCAGCTCTTCCAAAACCGATGCCATCGACTTCTTCAATCAACTGATATGGATTATTTCGAATCACTTCAAGCGTCATTTCTTTATACTGCTGATAAATCTTAATCGAGAGCTTCGTTCCAAAACCATAACCATTTAAAAAGCTCATGACCTTTTCAAGCCCTTGGTGTTCAATAATTGTGTCATAAATTTCTTGCGCTTTCTGCTTGTTTACAACACCTTCTAATGCAGCAGGGTCGTCCATAATTTTAGAAATCGCATGTTCTCCGAGATGATCAACAATCTTTTCTGCTGTTCGCTTCCCAATTCCTTTAAATAAATCACTCGCTAAATATTGCACCATACCTGTTTTTGTTTGAGGTAATTCTTTTTTAAATGTTTCAACTAAGTATTGCTTTCCGTACTTTGGGTGGTCTTTAAAGTGACCTGTCAATGTAAATACTTCATCTTCATGCATACGGGGAAAGTGACCGTTGATCATCACTTTTTTTTCGTCGTATGTTTCATTTGTTTCAATGATTTTCATACTGACAACGGAATAGAGGTTTTCTTCGTTGTGGAAAATGGTATGAAGAACTTGTGCTTTTATAAATTTTTGCTCTTCCTCAAACAAATCCATTGCATGTTGATTTCCCATGTTTCCTCTCCTTTCCGATTTCTCTCACTCTAACGAGCAGTAAAGCCCCCACCTCTCTACTTATCATTAGATGAGGGGTAACTGCGCGTTAAGGTACGATTTCTATTCGGCTTCTTGCTCTAATAAACGAATGCCATTCCCTGCTAAAAAGTGATCTGGTTGAATTTCAGTCGCCTTCTTAAATAAAGCAAGTGCTTTCTCATTATTTTCCTCAAACACGTACGCAACACCTAAATTATAGTACGCATCTGCATGTTCTTCATCCATTTGTAAAACCTTTTCAAAATAAGGTTTCGCTTCCTGAATATGTTCTAGTCGCGCAAAGCATAATCCGCATTGGAATACCGCTTCTACATCTGCCCTATCTAATTCAGTTGCTCTTTGTAAAAATGGCAGTGCAAGACGATCATTTCCAAGCTGTACATACGTAATCCCTAGCATAAATGTCACATCAGCTGATTGTAATCCAGCTTGCATTGCTTGCTCAAATGCAGCTTTTGCTTCTGTAAATTGCTCTTGTCCATAATATATGCTTCCAAGTCCATAATAGGCAGTAGCTAATTTCCCATCTAGTTCTAATGCGCGTTTATAAAATAAAATCGCACGTTCGCTATCTCCTAACACATCTAATAAATTCGCAAAGTTAATGTATCCAAGTGCATCTTTCGGATTTTCTTCAATTGCCTCTGTAAAATTTTTAGCTGCTTCTTCCCAGTTTCCTTCTTGCATATATTGAATGCCTGCTTCAAGCTTATTTGACATGTTCTTCACCTCTACAACAAATTATAACAAATAATCTATTTTCCAAGCGAACAAAAATTCGCTGTTATGAAAAAGAAACCTCTAACCGCTAATCGGCAGAGGCTTCTCGTTTTTCATCCTAAATAGTCTAGTTTCTTACCACTACGGTATACTTCATCAATTGTAGCACCGCCTAAGCATTCATCTCCATCATAGAAAACAACTGCTTGTCCTGGCGTAATCGCACGAATTGGTTCATCGCAAAGAATACGAACTGTATTATCATCAACGATTTGAACCGTTACCTTGTTATCCTCTTGACGATAACGGAATTTCGCTGTGCACTTAAATTCCTTTTCTTTCGCTCTGTTACTTACCCAACCTATATTCGTAGCAATGACTTCATCACCATATAAAAGCTCATTGTGGAATCCTTGATCAACATATAAAATATTTTCTTTCAAGTTTTTCCCAACAGCGAACCAAGGATCACCATTACCACCAATACCAAGACCATGACGTTGTCCAATTGTATAGTACATTAAACCGTCATGTTTCCCTTTCACTTCGCCAGATAGTGTTTGCATCACACCTGGCTGAGCTGGTAAGTAGTTACTTAAGAAATCTTTAAAGTTACGCTCACCAATAAAGCAGATACCTGTACTATCTTTTTTCGTCGCTGTTGCTAAACCAGCTTCTTTTGCCATTTCACGAATTTGTGGTTTCTTTAATTCGCCTAACGGGAACATTGTTTTTGATAGTTGCTCTTGGCTTAATTGATTCAAGAAATATGTTTGATCCTTATTATCATCAACACCGCGTAGCATTTTATATTCGCCATCGATATAAGCAACACGTGCATAATGACCTGTCGCTACATAATCGGCACCAAGCGCAATCGCATGTTCTAAAAAGGCTTTAAATTTAATTTCTTTGTTACACATTACATCTGGGTTTGGCGTACGACCAGCTCGGTACTCATCTAAAAAGTACGTAAATACTTTATCCCAATATTGTTTTTCAAAGTTTACTGCATAATAGGGGATACCGATTTGATTGCACACTTCGATTACATCATTGTAATCTTCCGTTGCTGTACAGAAACCATTCTCGTCTGTATCATCCCAGTTTTTCATAAAAATCCCGATTACATCATAACCTTGCTCTTTTAATAAAAGAGCTGCTACAGATGAATCGACGCCACCGGACATCCCAATGACAACGCGCGTTTCGTGAGGTAGTTTGTTCATCATGTCACCTCCCATGCTATTTTTGTGTTAATCGCTTCACGATTTTCACTGTTTCGTACGCTGCTTTTTCCACTTGTTCTTTCGTATTACCAAGACCAAAGCTAAAACGTACAGATGAACGTATTTGATCGGAATCTTTTCCAAACATCGCCACTAACACATGCGATGGGTCAATAGAACCAGCTGTACATGCAGAACCACTTGATACTGCAATACCTGCTAAGTCTAAGTTTACAAGAAACGGCTCAATATCCATTCCTGTGAAACTTACATTAAACACATGTGGTAAGCGATATTCTAAGTTTCCGTTTACCTCGAAAGTAATGTCTTCTTTTTGAAAGACAGATACCATTATATCTTTAAATCCTTCATATTGGGCAATTTTTTGCTCACGCGTTGATTCTGCCAACTTAACAGCTTGCTCTAGCCCAACGATGCTAGGTACATTCTCAGTACCTGCACGACGTTTTCGCTCTTGCTCCCCGCCCGTTAATAACGGTTCAAACTTCACTTGCGCGCTAGCATATAAATAACCTACACCTTTTGGACCATTAATTTTATGAGCTGAGATTGATAATAAATCAATGCCTAACTCTTTCACATCAATTGCTGTTAAACCGTAGGCTTGTACAGCATCCGTGTGAAAATAAGCGTGATGTTCTTTTAACAGTTCTCCAATTTCTGCAATCGGTTGAACCGTTCCAACTTCATTATTTCCAAACATAACAGATACGAGAATCGTTTCATCTGTTAACGCCTCTTTTACATCAGAAACTTGAACACGACCCGTTTCATCAACCGGTAAATACGTCACCTCAAAGCCTTCTCGCTCTAATGCTTCACATGTATGCAAAATAGCGTGATGTTCAATCTGCGTCGTAATAATATGATTTCCTTTATTGCGGTTTGCACGTGCCACACCTAAAAGTGCTAAATTATCAGCCTCCGTACCACCGCTTGTAAAAATAATTTCATTTGGATTTGCATGAATGCTACGTGCACAAACACGTCTTGCTTCATCTACAGCATGGCGCGTTTGGCGTCCATAAAAATGAATACTAGACGGATTACCAAATATTTCTGTCATATATGGAATCATCTTTTCGACTACTTCTGGGTGAGCCGGAGATGTCGCAGCATGATCTAAGTAAATGCGTTCCATCAGATCTCCTTCTTTCCAAATCGTTTCACAAGGAATTAAATGTAAAACATATAACCCCCATGATTCTCTTCCTCATAACGTACTAAATCTTCTAGAGTTGTACTATCTAATACTTCTTGTACTGCATCACGAACACGCATCCACAACTGGCGCTGTGCTGGTTCTTCCTCTTCTATCATTTCAACAACGCTAATTGGGCCTTCTAAAACACGAATTACATCGCCAGCCGTAATATTAGCTGGTTGGTCAGATAATACATAACCACCATATGCACCACGCGTACTTTTTACAAGACGAGCGTTACGAAGTGGAGAGATTAATTGCTCTAAGTAATGTTCAGATAGGTCATGCGCTTGCGCAATTGATTTTAAAGAAATTGGACCCTCACCAAACTTCTTCGCAAGATCAATCATAATTGTTAAGCCGTAACGGCCTTTCGTTGAAATTTTCATCTATTTCGCACCTCTTTTCAAAATTTCACTTCTATTAGTTAAATCTTTATTCGTAAGAAGAACACAATTTTAAAATCAAAATCCTATGAAATTATAGCATAATATAGTATTATAAGAAATTTCAACTTATGTATCAAAATGATAACATAAAATCACATTGAAAAACTCGGTAATTATTACAATAAAGAGAAGAATGAAAAAATTAAGCAGAATTACTTATAAATACAGTAGTATATTTCAATTTTCCATAAAAAAGATGATACCATAGAATATGATTACATATTAAGGGAGACGGTCATAATGAAACAACCACTCGCACACCGAATGCGTCCGACAAATATTAAAGAAATAATTGGTCAAGAGCATTTAGTTGGTGAAGGGAAAATTTTATGGCGAATGGTTCAGGCAAACCATTTCCAATCGATGATTTTATACGGTCCACCTGGAACTGGAAAAACATCGATTGCTAGTGCAATTGCCGGCAGTACAGGGACGCCCTTTCGCCTATTAAATGCTGTTACTCATAATAAAAAAGACATGGAAGTTGTCGTGCAAGAAGCAAAGATGCACCGCCACCTTGTTTTAATTTTAGATGAAGTTCACCGCTTAGATAAAGCAAAACAAGACTTCTTATTACCTCACTTAGAAAGCGGGCTTCTGACCTTAATTGGCGCAACAACAAGTAATCCATTCCATGCGATTAACTCTGCCATTCGTAGCCGATGTCAAATCTTTGAACTACACGCACTAACAGAAAATGATATTTTAATCGGCTTAAAACGAGCGCTTGAAGATAAAGAAAAAGGTTTAGGTGAATATCATGTAACAGTTACAGATGAAGCAATGTGTCACTTTGCAAATGCCTCTGGCGGAGATATGCGATCGGCTTATAACGCACTTGAACTTGCTGTTTTATCTAGCTTTACAACAGACGATCAATCAACCGAAATCACATTAGAAATTGCTGAAGAATGTTTACAGAAAAAGAGTTTTGTTCACGACAAAGGCGGAGATGCTCATTATGATGTCCTATCTGCCTTTCAAAAATCAGTTCGCGGAAGCGATGTGAACGCTGCACTTCATTATTTAGCGCGCCTTATTGAAGCTGGTGACTTACAAAGTATCGGGAGACGTCTTCTTATTATGGCATATGAAGACATTGGACTGGCTAGCCCGCAAGCAGGTCCCCGTACACTTGCTGCGATTGAGTCGGCAGAACGTGTTGGTTTTCCAGAAGCTCGCATTCCGCTTGCCAATGCAGTTATCGAACTTTGTCTTTCTCCAAAATCAAATTCAGCATACAAGGCACTTGATGCAGCACTTCACGACTTGCGAAACGGACAAACTGGCGATATCCCAAGTCATTTAAAAGATAGTCACTATAGAGGTGCTGAATCATTAGGTAGAGGTATTGGATACTTATATCCACATGATTATCCAAATGGATGGGTACAGCAGCAATACTTACCAGATAAAATAAAAAACAAGCAATATTATAAGCCGAAAACAACGGGGAAATTCGAACAAGCACTTTTAGGCGTATATGAAAGATTGCAAAGTTCGCATAAAAGCAAACCAAAAGGGTAATCTAAGCGAAAACGACATGATAATGGAGGTTTCGCTTATGAAAACGCGCCAAGATGCATGGACAAGAGAAGACGATCTCCTTTTAGCAGAAACCGTTTTACGACATATTCGCAGTGGAAGTACTCAGCTGAAAGCGTTCGATGAAGTTGGAGACAAATTAAACCGGACTTCAGCTGCTTGTGGTTTTCGCTGGAATGCTGAAGTCAGACAAAATTATGAGGATGCTGCACAGCTCGCTAAGAAGCAAAGAAAAGAGTTAAAGCGTTCGGAAGCAAATGTAGAAAAAGAGCAACTATTAAAGCTAAAACCAAAACAAAAAGTCGTAATTGATGCTGATTTTTCCGAAGCAATCGTTTCTAATAAACATTCTCTTACAATGCAAGATGTAATCTCATTCTTGCAAAACCTAGGGCATAATAATCCTCACTTAGAAAAGATACAAATTGAAAATGAAGACTTGCATACAAAGCTTGCCTCCTTACAAAAAACAAACGATGAACTAGAAGTCAAACTAGCATCTTTAACGAAAAAACAACAAGCAATCGAAGAAGATTATGCGATGCTTGTTAGAATTATGGACCGTGCCCGGAAGCTTGTGTTAGTAGATGAACAGCAAGATCAAATTGCACCTATTTTTAAAACGGATCAAAACGGGAATTTAGATATTATATATTCGGCAGAAAATTAAAATACTCTAAAGCAACAGGAAATATATTACTTTTATGCTATTATAAACATAACAAGACTTGTTACTGAAAGGAGAGGTTATCTATTTCATTAACAATTTTCAAAATTACACTTGGGATTCTTGTGTTACTTTTAGGATTCTTCACAATTAGAGGTTTAAAAAAGACTTCTGCATACAAATCGGACAAATACGAGAATTATTTATTATTTTTAATCGCTTTTGAATCTATCGTTTTACCGATATGGATATTTCTTTAACATCTTTTCATACAAATAAAAAAGCGTATACTCCTCATGGAATATACGCTTTTTTATTTTTTATTCTTGCCCTACACGCTTCACTTCTACGTTTTTAATACGTTCACGTACAACGTGACTCGCCATAATTAAACCAGCCACAGATGGTACGAAGGCATTTGAGGAAGGTGGTAATTTCGCTTTACGAATTTTCGCATTTTCGTCTGGTACGATTTCTTTACGTACTTCTTCACGAATTACGATTGGGTTTTCGTCAGAGAAGACAACTTTTACACCTTTTTTAATACCCTCTTTACGAAGCTTCGTACGAATTACTTTCGCAATTGGATCTGTATGTGTTTTAGAAATGTCCGCAATACGGAAACGAGTTGGGTCCATTTTATTTGCTGCGCCCATACTTGAGATAATTTTAATTTTACGACGTAAACATTGTTTAATTAAATGAATTTTGAACGTAATTGTATCAGATGCATCCACTACGAAATCTAAGCCGTGTTTAAAGAACTCTTCATATGTTTCATCTGTATAAAACATTTCTAGTCCAATTACTTCACATTCCGGATTAATGTCTGCAATGCGCTCTTTCATTAATTCTACTTTTGAACGTCCTACAGTAGATACTAAAGCATGAATTTGACGGTTTACATTTGTAATATCTACAACGTCTTTATCAACTAATACAAGACGTCCTACGCCAGAACGCGCTAACGCTTCTGCTGCGAATGAACCTACACCGCCAATTCCTAGAATACCAACTGTACTATTTTTTAATATTTCAAGACCTTCTTTTCCGAAGGCTAATTCATTACGTGAAAATTGATGTAACATTCAGCTCTACACTCCTATTACAAAAATGGTCTACCATGTATTCTAGCGTTTTTCCGACTATTTGTATAGAAAAAGTTATAGAATTCCTAAAAATACATATTCAAAAAAAGGATTACTAGCTAAACCGGACTTTTTAAATTTCCCTTCCAATCTATGTTTAAAAAGGAGGATTCAGAGAGCCGAGCTGTTCGAGGCGCTGACGCCAGGAGGTGCGGAGTGTAGGATTACTTACTCGAGCACCGGACTGGCGAAGCAACGAAGAAATGTGACTGCTATCTGAACCAGATTTTTTAAACTTCCTCTTCCAATCCACGTTTAAAAAGGAGGATCCAGAGAGCCGAGCTGTTCGAGGCGCTGACGCCAGGAGGTGCGGAGTGTAGGATTACTTACTCGAGCACCGGACTGGCGAAGCAACGAAGAAATGCGACTGCTATCTGAACCAGATTTTTTAAACTTCCTCTTCCAATCCACGTTTAAAAAGGAGGATTCAGAGAGCCGAGCTGTTCGAGGCGCTGACGCCAGGAGATGCGGAGTGTAGGATTACTTACTCGAGCACCGGACTGGCGAAGCAACGAAGAAATGCGACTGCTATCTGAACCAGATTTTTTAAACTTCCACTAAAAAAAATCCTAGATGGGTTTAGTATAACCATCTAGGACTCCTTCTTACTTCTCTTCTTTTACGTTTAATTGTAAGTATAGCTCTTCAAGCTGCGCTTCTGCAACAGGACTTGGAGCATCTGTTAATAAGCAGCTTGCGCTTGCTGTTTTCGGGAATGCAATTGTATCACGAAGGTTTGTACGGCCTGCAAGTAACATTACGAGACGGTCTAAACCTAATGCGATTCCGCCATGTGGTGGTGTACCATATTCGAACGCTTCTAATAAGAATCCGAATTGTTCTTGTGCTTCTTCTTGAGAGAATCCAAGAGCTTTGAACATTTTTTCTTGTACATCACGCTCATAAATACGAAGTGAACCACCACCAAGCTCATAACCGTTTAATACAAGGTCATATGCTTGTGCACGCGCTTTTTCTGGTGCTGTTTCTAATAACTCAACATCTTCACGGAATGGCATTGTGAATGGATGATGCGCTGCGAAGTAGCGATCAGCATCTTCATCATACTCAAGAAGCGGCCAATCTGTTACCCATAGGAAGTTAAATTTGCTTTCGTCAATTAACTCAAGTTCTTTACCTAAGCGTAAACGAAGTGCACCTAAGCTATCTGCAACAACGCTCTTTTTATCAGCAACGAATAATAATAAGTCACCCGCAGCCCCATCTAATGTGCTCATTAGTACGTTTGCATCTTCTTCACCGAAGAATTTCGCAATTGGTCCTTTTAAGCCATCTTCTTCAACTTTTAACCAAGCTAAACCTTTTGCTCCGTATACTTTTACGAATTCAGTTAATGCATCAATGTCTTTACGAGAATATTTACCTGCTGCACCTTTTGCATTAATTGCTTTTACTTGCCCGCCGCTTTCTACAGCACTTGTGAACACTTTGAAGCCGCAATCTGCTGCAAACTCAGATAAGTCAGTAAGCTCCATTGCAAAGCGTGTATCTGGTTTATCAGAACCGTAGCGAGCCATTGCATCAGCATACTTCATACGAGGGAATGGTGCACGAACCTCTACGCCTTTTGCATCTTTCATCACTTTTGTCATCATACGTTCCATCATTTCTAGAATTTCATCTTGTGTTAAGAATGATGCCTCGATGTCAATTTGTGTGAATTCTGGTTGACGATCGGCACGTAAATCTTCATCGCGGAAACAACGTGCTACTTGATAATAACGCTCAAATCCGCCGACCATTAGAAGCTGTTTAAATAGCTGTGGAGATTGAGGTAACGCGTAAAATTCACCTTCATGCACACGGCTTGGTACTAAATAGTCACGTGCTCCTTCTGGTGTACTCTTTGTTAAAATTGGTGTTTCAACTTCTAAAAACTCTTCTGAATCTAAGAAGTTACGAATTGTTTTTGTCACGTCGTGACGCATTTTGAATGTGTTATACATAACAGGGCGACGTAAATCTAAATAACGATATTTTAAACGAACATCTTCTGATGCATCTGTATCGTCTGCAATAATAATCGGCGTTGTTTTTGCTGCATTTAATACATTTACTTTCGTTGCTTGTACTTCAATGCGCCCTGTTGCCATATTTTCATTAATTGCACCTTGACCACGTTCAACAACTGTTCCTTCTACGTGTAATACGTATTCGCTACGAATTGTTTCTGCTACTTCTAGTGCTTCTTTTGATGTTTCTGGGTTAAATACAACTTGCACGATACCTGTACGGTCACGTAAGTCGATGAAAATGAGTCCGCCTAAGTCACGGCGTTTTTGTACCCAACCTTTTAATTGAACGGTTTGTCCAACTGCTTCTACTGTTACTTTTCCACATGCATGTGTTCTTTCAGCCATTGTTCGTTCCCCCTATATTAATTTCTCTGCTACATATGAAGCAAATACATCTAAAGCCACTTCTTCTTGTCCACCTGTTGCCATATCTTTTAAGTTGATGATGCCTTTATCTAGCTCATCTTCTCCTAATACAGCTACATATTTCGCATTTAGACGATCTGCTGATTTAAATTGTGCTTTCATTTTGCGATCTAAATAATCTTTTTCAACTGATAATCCAGCTTTACGAAGATCAAATGCAATTTTTGCTGCGTGATCTTTCGCTTTATCTCCAAGTGCTACAACGTAGCAATCAATGTTATGTTCAATTGGTAATTCAATATTTTCAGCTTTCAGCGCCATAATTAAACGTTCAATACTCATCGCAAAACCAATACCAGGCATTTCTGGACCACCGATTTCTTGTACAAGACCGTTATAGCGACCACCGCCACTTAATGTCGTGATTGCACCGAAACCGTCTGCTTCACTCATAATCTCAAATACAGTGTGCTGATAGTAATCTAAACCGCGCACTAGGTTTGGATCTTTTTCAAATGGGACACCCATCATTGTTAATAACTCTTGTACTTTTTCATAGTACGTTGTTGATTCTTCGTTTAAGTATTCTGTAATAGACGGTGCTGTGCTCATTAATTCATGATCACGGTCCTTTTTACAGTCTAAAATACGAAGTGGATTTTTCTCTAAACGAGATTGGCAATCTGAACAGAATTCGCCGATGCGAGGCTCAAAGTGAGCGATTAACGCCTCACGGTGCGCTTGACGGCTCGCTGCATCACCTAAGCTATTTAGGACAACTTTAATGTTTTTTAATCCCATGCCGCGGTAGAATTCTACAGCAAGTGCAATCACTTCCGCATCAATTGCTGGATCATTACTACCGATTGCCTCGATACCAAATTGTACGAATTGACGATAGCGACCCGCTTGTGGTCTTTCATAACGGAACATTTGACCGATGTAATATAATTTCGTTGGCTGTGTTGCATCACCATACATTTTATTTTCAACATAAGAACGTACAACAGGTGCAGTTCCTTCTGGACGTAATGTTAAGCTACGTTCGCCACGATCTTGGAATGAGTACATTTCTTTTTGTACGATATCTGTTGTATCACCAACACCGCGTAAAAATAATTCTGTGTGCTCAAAAATTGGTGTACGAATCTCTTTATAGTTGTAACGACGGCAAATTTCGCGTGCTTGCCCTTCGATATACTGCCATAACTCAACGGTTCCTGGAAGAATATCTTGCGTTCCGCGTGGGATTTGAATAGACATATTCAGTTCCTCCTCAAATTGTTTTAATCTTATTAAAAATAAAAAAACTCCCGCCTCTACTGATTATCCAGTAGGGACGAGAGTATTATTACCCGTGGTGCCACCCTAATTGAAGCACGTATGCTTCCACTTTTTTAATAACGCTTAAACTTGCGTTCAACCCCTACTAAGCATTTGTGCCGTTCAAGTTGAAACCTACAGAGTGTCATTCGATTAGTCATCATGTAGAAATGTTTTCAGCCTAGGACATTTCCTCTCTTTTCATGTGTATCTCATCTACTCTTCTCTATCATCGGTTCTCTTCATATGTAAATATAAAATTACTATACGTTTGTTCAGGGCGATTGTCAAGTGCACTAGGAGCGTTCAATCTGCTTCTTTAACCGTTTTACATCCTGCAATGAAATACCAAATTCAGATGCAAGCTCCATAGAGGTATTATTTTGTTCTCTTGCAATAAACTCATGAAAATTCACGTTAAATAATTGGTTTGCACCGTTTGTAACAGAGTGTCCTTTTTCATTCATGCGCATACGCGTATCCCTCACAATCAATATGGATGTTTTTACTTTTATTGTTCCATATCAATGAGTTAGTTATACACGAATAAGAAAGGGAATCTACTACTGCTTCCATATGTACATAAGGACGCTATTGGTAAAAATGACAATCATAAATATAGTCGCTAACGCAACATATCTTAAATGATAGAGTGCTACAATACCTAACCCTAAAATTATTATTTCTAACATCAGATGTAACGCGCCCTGTAATTTCCATGTTGCTTCTGGTGCTCCAAATAATCCCCATATAACAGCTATGATAAGAGGAAGTACAACGGCAAATGTTCCTTTTATAACAGGTCCTTTCCCCACCTGAAACCCCCAATACCCTATAACTCCAAGGGTACATAACTCTAATACAAAACGTAAAGCTATATTCATTTCTTGAAGCATCGTATACCAGCTCCCCACTTCAGATTCCCCTTCTTCCGCGGTGAGTTGAGCACCTTATATCTCATCGTTTCAAAATTAGTTCGTATATTGACTTAATATACGAACTAACACTTCTGGATTTGTTTGCATCACCCAGTGCCCACCTGTTTGTACTGAAAAAACATCCCAATCTCTTTCTCTCGCTATTTCAGCAGATTTTTGGAAAATAGGCGTCATTGGCCAATGTTCTGGATGATCTAATATTTCTACATATGTATGTGGTATCTCGTCAACTTTCGGATTTTTCATTTCAATCGCTTGTGTAAAAGCTAATAAAGGCATAGCCGATTTTCTTTTATCTGATGCATTTCTAGGGAGAATACGCCATCCCTCCCCAGATAATTTTACTTCTTCTATAAAATGAGTAGCCATTTTAGGTCCAGAAATATCCATAACAGAATCGTCATCATTTGGAAGCATAGCATCTATATACACAAGGTTTTTAATAGATTCAGGAATAACTTCAGCTACCCCCGTTATCACCATACCTGAATAACTATGTCCCACTAAAATTACATCGTGTAACTGTTCATATTGAATAACATTAGCAATATCTTGAATATATGTTTTCAATCCTACACTTGGTTGTGCGAGATGCGTTCTCTCCCCAAGTCCTGTTAATGTAGGTGTATATACCTCATGCCCCTCTTTTCTTAAACATGTAGCGACTTCTTTCCAAACATATCCTCCATCCCATGCTCCATGAACAAATACAAACGTTGCCATAACATGTACCTCCCTGTAATTTCCCTTGTTACTATTTTTGTTATTTTCCAAATAATCATATTACAAATTAACAAAATATTCCTTTCGTAAGACTTATAAGATGAAACTTTAAACAGTGTAGGTATTATCGCCCGTGAATAGCGGGATAAAAAAAGAGAGGATGACATGCATCCTCTCTTCCAGCATCATTATTTACTTTCTAAAATTAAGGTCACCGGACCATCATTAATTAAAGAAACATCCATCATTGCTCCGAACCTGCCCGTTTCTACGCGCAGTCCTTGTTTGCGCAGTTCTTCATTGAAGAAATCATACAAGTTCTCTGCGTAGTCTGGTTTCGCAGCATCCATAAAGTTTGGGCGTCTTCCTTTACGGCAATCTCCGTACAATGTAAATTGTGAAATGGATAGCACTTGTCCCTCCATATCAAGGACAGAATGGTTCATCTTCCCGTTCCCATCCTCAAAAATACGTAAATTCGCAACCTTCTCGGCAATATATGTTGCATCTTTTTCTGTATCTTCATGTGTAATGCCAACTAGCAATGTTAAACCGAACGGAATTTGCCCTACAATCTCACCATCTACTGTAACAGACGCTTCTTTTGATCGTTGCAAGACAACTCTCATATTTTATACACTCCCTATTAATGCATCATGCGGCGTACTGCATAAATTTCTGGAACTCTTTTAATACGCTCTACTACCTTTTTCAAATGATGTAAATTACGAATAGAAATGGACATATTGATCGTTGCCATTTTATTGCGGTCGCTTCTACCTGAAACAGCTGAAATATATGTTTTCGTCTCTGTTACAGCTTGCAGAACTTCATTTAGTAAGCCGCGGCGATCATAACCAGAAATTTCAATATCAACGTTATACTCAATCTCTTTTTCTGGACTACCTTCCCACTCTACTTCTAGTAAACGCTCCTTAGCTTCTTCTGTATGCACATTGACGCAATCACGACGGTGAATAGAGACACCGCGTCCTTTCGTAATGTATCCGACAATATCGTCACCTGGAACTGGGTTACAGCATTTCGATAAGCGAATTAATAAATTGTCAGCTCCACTTACTTTTACACCTGAATCCCATTTTCTGATTTTCATCGGTTTACGAACTTCTTTTACTTCCACAATATCTTGTTCTTCGTCACGTTGTTTGCGGAACTTGTCCGTTAGACGCGTTGCAATTTGTGCAGCCGTAATGCCGTTATACCCAACTGCCGCAAACATATCCTCTTCATTTGCAAAGTTGTATTTCTCAGCCACTCGCTTTAAATTGTCAGGTGCTAATATTTCTTTCATTTCATACTCTAAGCTACGCACTTCTTTTTCAACAAGCTCGCGACCTTTTTCGATATTCTCATCTCGGCGCTGCTTTTTGAAGAATTGGCGGATTTTATTTTTCGCATGAGATGTTTGCGCAAGTTTTACCCAGTCCTGACTTGGTCCATATGAATGTTTAGATGTTAAAATTTCAATGATATCACCTGTTTTTAATTTATAATCAAGTGTTACCATTTTCCCGTTTACTTTTGCACCAATTGTTTTATTCCCTATTTCTGAATGGACACGGTAAGCAAAATCAATTGGAACAGAACCTAGTGGTAATTCCATGACGTCTCCTTTTGGTGTAAAGACGAATACCATATCAGAAAATAAATCAATTTTTAATGACTCCATAAATTCTTCCGCATTAGAAGCTTCATTTTGCCATTCTAATATTTGACGGAACCACGTTAATTTTTTCTCAAGTGTACCTGTTGCTTCTGCCGCTTTTCCTTCTTTATATGCCCAGTGTGCCGCAATTCCGTATTCTGCAATTTCATGCATTTCTTTCGTACGAATTTGCACTTCAAGCGGGTCACCTTTTGGACCAATCACAGTTGTATGGAGGGATTGATATAGGTTCGCTTTCGGCATTGCAATATAATCTTTAAAACGACCTGGCATTGGTTTCCAGCACGTATGAATAATTCCTAACACTGCATAGCAGTCTTTAATACTATTTACAACAACGCGCACAGCTAGCAAATCATAAATTTCATTAAATTGTTTATTTTGAAGTGCCATTTTACGATAAATACTATAAATATGCTTTGGGCGACCTGAAATATCAGGTTGAATCGCTACTTCTTTCAGCTTGTCACGAATACCCGTCATGACTTCATCTAAATATTCTTCACGTTCTGCACGTTTCCGCTTCATTAAGTTTACAATGCGATAGTATTGCTGCGGATTCAAATAGCGAAGCGATGTATCCTCTAGCTCCCATTTAATAGTATTAATTCCGAGTCTATGAGCTAAAGGTGCAAAAATTTCTAACGTTTCATTTGCGATACGACGCTGCTTTTCTTGAGGCAAATGCTTAAGTGTACGCATGTTATGAAGACGGTCAGCTAATTTGATTAAAATAACACGAATATCTTGGGCCATTGCAATAAACATTTTGCGATGGTTCTCTGCTTGCTGTTGTTCATGAGATTTGTATTTAATTTTCCCAAGCTTTGTAACACCATCAACAAGCATGGCAATTTCTTTATTAAATTCCCGTTCAATATCTTCTAGTGTAACCTCGGTATCTTCTACTACATCATGCAAAAAACCTGCCGACACTGTAGATGGATCCATGTGTAAATCGACTAAAATACCTGCTACTTGAATCGGGTGAATAATATATGGTTCGCCCGATTTTCTATACTGTTCGCTATGTGCGTCACGTGCATATTCATAGGCACGTGCCACCAGCTCAATATCATCGTCCGCTAAATATTGACTTGCCTTCTCGAGTACCTGTTCAGCTGTTAGTACTTGCTCATTTGCCATCGAATCACCTTTTATTGAAAATTGACTTTTCCCTTACTCATTAGAATAAATTTTATTCTATCATTATAACCTAATGATTGTGAATTGTGAAAAGGAAAAGATTTTACTGATATTTCATCATACTTTTTTGTACAATTATACAAAAGTACCCGCTCCTCTCCAAGAGATTCACGGGTACTTTTTTTCTATCGCCGTAGTTTTATCTATATAATAATTAGTATTTTTCTAACACTAATACATCATAACCGTCTAACATTTTGCGGCCATCTAAGTAAGTAAGTTCTACTAAGAATGCAATCCCTGCTACAATTCCACCAAGCTCTTCAACTAGCTTAATTGTCGCTTCGATTGTTCCACCTGTAGCTAATAGGTCATCTGTAATTAATACGCGTTGACCTGGTTTAATTGCATCTTTATGGATTGTTAAAACATCTTTTCCATACTCTTTACCGTAGTCAACTGTAATTACTTCACGAGGTAATTTCCCTAATTTACGAACTGGTGCAAATCCTACTTCTAATGCGTAAGAAACTGGGCAACCGATAATAAAACCACGCGCTTCTGGTCCTACTACAAGGTCGATGTCTCTTTGTTTTGCGTAAGCAACGATTTCATCTGTTGCTGCTTTGTATGCTTGCCCATCGTTCATTAAAGGTGTGATGTCTTTAAAAACGATACCTTCTTTCGGATAATCCGGTACAATTGCGATATGTTGCTTGAAGTCCATATTTCTGAATCCTCCTCAGATATAAAAGGTCTGTAAATACAAGGCCTTTACCCTAACTGTTCTACTTCTTTATGATTACGAATCGTTTCAAACCATGTATATAATTGTTGATATGTGCTATAAATCAACTCTTTTTCTAGTTGTAAATGGTTCATTTTCTCACGATATGTGTTCGATTCAATTAAATCACGCTTTTTCATTTCTTCTGCCATAAAAATGACACCGTCTTTTATTGTAACAAATTCTAACTCAAAAAACACCTGTGTCATGAAATTTACTGTATCTTTTGACCAACCTTTATGACGACATAGCTGTTCTCCATGTTGTCTTAAAGAAAATGGTGCTTTTTGGTGTAAAAAGGAATAGTACCATTTAAAGTGTTCCCTTGTTGGAACTGTACTAAATAAATGATTATTCTCTTGGTAAAACAGCGTATAAATTCGCGCTGGGAATCCTGCCTCAAATAAACCTCGTAATTCATCCGTTGACTTTGGTAAATCTAGCAACACAATATAACGACCATCTAGGTCAGTCACTTCTGAAGCATGTATAAGTTGTTCTTTATATTCTTCTAAAGAAAATTTATTTAATACCTCTTCAGAAAAATACACCATTGTTATTTTTTCTCGTGAAAGTTCTGCTAAGTTCGATTCCACATTACGCATACTACGCCAATCAAATAATTGCCATGCATCTACCGCAATATCTTGAATCATAAGTTGCGGTTTTTTGAAATTATTCCATTCATTAATTGATGCCTCACCAACGACAGAAACGTGAGCAACTGGAGAAATTTCTTTCGCATAGGCTCCAAAACCAAATCCAATCGTATCTAACGTCGCCTGTCCGTCACGAAGTGCCATTTTCAAATGAGAACCATCAGATCCAATGGCACGAATACTTTCTAACTCCGCATCTCTAATTGCGATTCGCGGCTTCGGATTTCCAACACCAAACGGTGCGAGCTTCTGCATTTCCTCAATCGCTGAGAGCGTCACATCCTCCACTTTGCAAATCGCATCAACTGTTGTAATCGGAGTAAAATCTTCAGACGTTAAAATCGCATCTGCTTGTTCATTTAAGCGGCGGCGCAATTCATCCACATCATTCATATGAAGCGTCATTCCCGCCGCCATCGGATGTCCCCCAAAGTGCGGTAACAATTCCCTACAATCTGATAAGTTTGCAAATAAGTCAAATCCTGCAATACTACGAGCAGACCCTTTTGCTGTTTGCTTCTCGGGATCAATACACAATACAATTGTTGGACGATAAAAGCGTTCTACTAATTTAGAAGCAACAATCCCTATTACTCCTGGATTCCATCCTTCTTTCGCGAGCACTAACACTTTATTGTCCTCTGGCAGATAATTGTTTTCTACCTCTGCAATCGCCTCTTCTGTAATTTGCTTTACAATATCTTTTCGAAGCTTGTTCAGTTCATCAATTTCTTCAGCAAGCTCTTTCGCTTCTTCTGGATCTTCTGATAAAAGGAGGTGAACTGCCGGAGCCGCATCTTCTAAACGACCAATTGCATTAATACGCGGTGCGATTGAGAAACCAATGCTCTCTTCCGTAATCTCACTTTGTGAAACATTTGCTACTTTAAATAATGCTTTTAAACCAATATTTTTTGTCATTCGCATTTGTTTCAATCCACGCTGCACAAGCAATCTATTTTCACCATGAAGTGATACTAAATCGGCTACCGTACCAATCACTGCAATTTCTAATAAATGCTCCGGTACACGCCCAAGTAGTGCATGCGCTACTTTAAACGCAACACCAACGCCCGCTAAATAATGAAACGGGTAAACACCACCCTTTAGCTTCGGGTGAATAATCGCAAGTGCTTCTGGCAGTTCTGGCGGCGGCTCATGATGATCTGTAATAATAAGATCTATACCAAGCTCTTTTGCTACTTGCGCCTCATGGACTGCTGCGATACCTGTATCAACAGTAATGATAAGAGAAAATCCCGCACGGTGTGCCCAGCGGAACGCCTCTTCATTCGGTCCATACCCTTCAGTAAATCGGTTTGGAATATAGAACTCAACATCCGCACCTAATTCTTGAAGAGCAAGAAATAAAACGGTTGTACTACTTACACCGTCCGCATCATAGTCTCCGAATATTAAAATTTGTTCTCCATTTTGAATGGCTTGCCCTATACGTTCTACCGTAAGGTCCATTCCTTCAAGCAAAAATGGATCGTGAAATTCTTGCTGTCCTGTATTTAAAAAATCCACAATCTTATCTTCTGTATCTAAACCTCTACTGAGGAATAACGAAGTAACAAGCGGTGATAATTGCAATTTACTTGCTAATTCACTCACCAGTTCCTCATTAAATGACTTTTCTTTCCAACGCGTCTTCGGTTGTAACACGAAATCACCCCTTAACCTGTCCATTATACAAGACAGATTAAGGGGTGACAATATGATACAAACTCTATTAGTTATGATTGAATATCTCCATAAACAGATGAATATTTACTTATTTCGTATCAATCAGGAGAATACGGATTAATATGTACAAAAACATTTTGTACATTATCTTGTTTCATCAATACCTCTTTTACATGTTTCCCGATGCGATGTCCCTCTTCCACTGTGATATATGGATCAACAGACACTTTAATATCAACAATGACATAATGTCCATGCTCTCTTGCATACAAAGAACCAATTTTTTTCACACCTTCCACTTGAAGAACTGATTCTCTTAGCGGAATAACATCTTCTTCATGAAGTACATGATCAAGCGTTGTATGAATCGCTTCTCTTCCAATACTCCATGCCATCTTTACAACAAGTAGAGAAACAAATAATCCCGCAACAGGATCGGCATACACAAGCCAATCTAAACCTAGTTTATTGCCGATAATAGCTGCACAAATCCCGATTAAAGCTGCAATTGAAGAAAACACATCTGAACGGTGCTCATATGCATTTGCAATAATTGCATCACTATTTATCCGTTTCCCTAATCGATACTTATACTGAAACATCCCTTCTTTTACCACGATAGAAAGAATAACCGCAAAAATTGTAATTCCCTTCGGTGGTTCAAGGTACTGCGTAAAAGCCTTTATAGAAGAAATCGCAATTTCAATCCCAACAATAAATAATAACACTGCAACAATAATCGCTGAAATCGATTCCGCTTTTCCGTGCCCATACGGATGATCTTCATCGGGGGGTTGCTTCGCTGCACGCAATCCAAAAAACACAGCTAACGAACCAACTACATCTGACGCTGAATGAACTGCGTCCGCTAAAAGCGCCTTACTATTCCCAATATAGCCGATTACCGCTTTTACAATCGCTAAGACAATATTTCCAACGATTCCAACAATGGCACCAAACTCGGCCTGTTTAAAACGTTCATCTTTTTCCATAACTGAAATCCCTTCTTTTCTCAAACTACCTTTTTTATTATTACAAAAAATAATGAAAGAAGCATCACTTCCCACTAGTCTCCGTAACTGGCTCTACTAACCTTTAACAAAACCGCTAAAGGAAGTTTCACTGTCCCTAACACCCCGATTAGTTCCACTAACCTTTAGCAAAAAACGCTAAAGGAAGTATCGCTTTATTGTATCCACAAACGAAAAAAGAGATGCCTCTAATGTAAAGAGGCATCATCTTTTTATATGTTCTGTTCTAACCTTTATACTTGTGGTTCAGATACTTCAGTTTCTACTTTTTTCTTGCCTTTTCCTTTTTTCAATCGGCGATTTTCAAGCATTAGCCAGATTTGAGAAGCAACGAAAACAGAAGAATACGTACCTACAACTAATCCAACCATTAATGCAAGTGAGAAGTTTCGCAGTGATTCACTACCGAAGATCAGCAGTGCAATAACTGGGAACAATACAGTTAAAACTGTATTAATGGAACGACCAATTGTTTGACGAATACTTGAGTTTACGATTTCTTCTAAATCTTTCAAATCACGAATTCGTTTTTTCTGTTTGTATAACTCACGGTTTCGGTCAAAGGTAACAATCGAGTCATTGATAGAATAACCAATAATTGTTAATACCGCAGCGATAAACGTTAAATCTACTTCCAATCGGAATACGCTAAACACAACAATCATAACGAACGCATCATGTAACAATGCTAATACGGCAGATAACGCATATGTGAAACGGAAACGAATACTCACATATAAAATGATAACCGCTGAAGCAATCAGAACCGCGATAAATGCATTTCGTGCAATCTCTTTCCCGATTGTCGGCGAAACTGTACTTACATTCGGATCTGTCCCATATTTATCATGGAAGAATGTTTTTGCTTTTGCAATTTCATCTTTCGATAAAACACCAATTGTACGAACCGCAAATCCTTTATTGTCATCACCTGTTGGTACAATATCCTCTTTTTTTACATCAATTTTTAACTCATGTAAATCTTTTTGAACTTGATCTACACTAATCGCTTGTTTTGACTGCAAGTCCATACGTGTACCACTTGCAAAGTCAATTCCAAGGTTCATTTTGAAAATTGGTAGTATAATTGCTCCAGCAATAACAACTACAACTGAGAATAAGAAGAACTTGTGACCGATATTTACAAAGTTAATACGGTCAAATCTTGTTGGCGCATGTTCTACACCTTTTGACAATGGAATAATTTCCCTCTGTTTCACACCGAAATAAGACATTTTCTTATCGAAGTAACGGCTTTTCACAAGTAATCCAAGTAAGAAACGAGTACCGAATACGTTCGTAATGAAACCAACTAAAATACTTACAATTAAACTCGTTGCGAACCCTTTTACAGAGCTATTACCATAAACGAATAACACCCCAGCTGCTGCAATTGTTGTAATGTTCGCATCTAAAATCGTTGCTAACGAACGGTGGTTACCCGCGCGATATGCAGACATCATCGATTTACCAATTCGTAACTCTTCCTTCAGCCGCTCGTACGTAATGATATTCGCGTCAACCGCAATACCAACCCCGAGCACCAGTGCTGCAATACCTGGCAGTGTAAGGACTGCATGCATCCAATTAAAGACAAGCAATGTTACGAAAATATATAAACCTAACATAATGACCGCTACTAAACCTGGTAAGCGGTAGAATACAAGCATAAATAGGAAGATAAGAGCAATCCCGATTGCACTAGCAAAAATTGTTTCCTGCAATGCTTGTTCACCAAATTTCGCTCCAACAGATGTTGAATACATTTCTTTTAAATCAACAGGAAGTGCACCTGCATTTAATAAAGATGAAAGTTGTTTCGCACTTTCAACCGTAAAGTTTCCACCTACGATTGAAACTTCAGCTTGATTAAACACTTGGTTTACTGTTGCTGCTGATAAGAATTTCGGATTTGGTTTTGCAGCTTCTGCTTTATACGAATCTTTACCTTCTTCAAAATCAAGCCAAATCACCATTAAGTTTGTTGGTGGAGGCATTTTAGATATTTTTTCAGTTACTTCGCGGAATTTATCAGCACTTTTCAGTGTAAGCCCAACGCTTGGTCGCCCTTGTTCATCAAACGTTTGCTTCGCTCCTCCGCCTTTTAAATCTGCTCCATCCATGAGAAGGTTATCATTCACATCACGAAATGTTAATTTCGCTTGCGTAGATAAAATTTCACGTGCTTTTTGCTGATCTTGTACGCCAGCAAGCTGTACACGAATTCGATCTTCCCCTTCAATTTGAATGTTCGGCTCACTAACACCGAGAACATTGACACGGTTTTCAAGAGCACCTACTGTACTTACAAGTACGTCTCGATCAATTTTATCACCTTTTTTCGCTGGCTTTACTTCATATAAAATCTCAAAGCCACCGCGAAGGTCTAGTCCAAGACTAATTCCTTTTGTTATGTTTTTTCCTGTCGCGCCAATAATTCCACCGATTAATAAAACGATGAGAAAAAAGGCGACGATTCTAGTACCACGCTTTGCCATATGTACCTTCTTTCTGCTACTAAAACCATAAACAAATCATATCATTCATTTACGCTAGACAATTTCCTGTAACAACTATTTCTGTTTATTCACAGGCATTCCTTTACACTTCTGCACTTGTCTAGTTAGTAGGCTTCCTTTCTGTGAATTTTCAACTTTCATACTAGCCATATAGGCAAAACCTCAGTTCTACATTTTAGACGCTGGGCTGCAACCTATATCTTACTACAAATTTTTATGACTTCTGCTTCCTACCTCCTTTACTTAAAATCTCTGACATATACATTCCTCTTTATCAATACCTATCATTATACTGCAAAAGGAAGAACAAACCAATTACAGTCGGTTATTTATTTTCATATTCTTCAAATGACCAAAGTGGCGCTTGATACGCTTCTACTGTTAAATATGTCATGTACTCATTTGCTGTTAATGTTAGCACATCATTCACAAGCTCATACAATCTAACTTCACTTTTTACTTTTTTCCACTTTTTACTTTTTAAACATTTCCAAATATCATTAACAGTCACTCGATCATAGCCAAACATTTGGAATTCTTCTAATTTGCTCTCTAAAACGACTTGTAACTGTCCGCGGTAAGCTTCTACCAAATCTTCTTTTTCAATCATTCCATCACATCTCCTTCTGATTTCAGCACGAAAAGTCGCTTTTCATCCCGCTCTAATGGACAGCAATAACTGTCTTTAAGGGTTTTATCGCTCTGCTCTTTCCCATGAAAGTCTTACTTTATAAGCGCATCCTCTTAAATGCTTGTCATTCTTGTCTCATACGTGCATATAAATTATTGTAAATCATTCCATTGATTTTGAGAAGGTAGGAGAAGATCATGACGAGACAAAGCTTTTTACGAGGTGCATTTATTTTAATGCTAGCTGGTTTTATTACAAAAATTCTCGGGTTCATAAACCGAATTGTAATGGCGCGTATTTTAGGAGAAGAAGGCGTCGGTCTTTACATGATGGCTGTCCCCACCTTTATTTTAGCAATTACATTAACACAAATCGGACTTCCTGTTGCCATTGCAAAATTCGTTGCAGAGGCGGAAGCAGTAAATGACAAACAAAAAGTAAAGAGAATATTAACAGTATCATTAGCTGTTACATCCGTTATTAGTATTATCTTAACAATCGGCATCATGCTTCTAACGCCCATCTTAGCTGAAACTTTATTAACGGATAAAAGAACGTACTATCCACTAATGGCAATTTTACCTGTCGTTCCTGTTATTGCGGTTTCCTCTGTTTTGCGCGGCTATTTCCAAGGAAAACAAAATATGAAACCAAGCGCATATGCACAAGTGTTAGAACAAGTTGTCCGTATTACCATTATTGCCGTATGTATTCGGTTATTTTTACCTTACGGTGTTGAATACGCCGCTGCAGGTGCAATGTTATCAGCTGTTCTTGGGGAAGTTGCTTCTTTATTATTCTTACTTACTTTATTTCAGCGTGAAAAACATCTTTCTATACGAACTGGTTTTCTAAACACTGTCAAAGAAAGTAAACATACTTTTCATTCACTTATGGAAATTGCACTTCCAACTACAGGAAGTCGCTTAATTGGATCAGTCTCTTATTTTTTCGAACCAATTATCGTTATGCAAAGCTTAGCGCTAGCTGGTGTTGCGGCTTCAGTTGCTACACAGCAATACGGCATATTAAACGGCTATGCATTTCCTCTCTTATCATTGCCAGCCTTTATTACATATGCGCTTTCTACAGCACTCGTACCATCCATTAGTGAAGCAATGGCAAAAAAACAACATCGATTAGTAGAACACCGTCTGCAACAAGCGCTCCGCATTTCTTTAATTACTGGAGGGTGGTCAGTCGTTATTCTTTATGTATTTGCTTCACCTGTTTTAACTCTCATGTACGGTTCAGACAGCGCAACTGCATTCATTCAATTACTTGCACCATGCTTTTTATTTCACTATTTTCAAAGCCCCCTTACATCTGTTTTGCAAGCTTTAAACTTAGCACGCGCCGCGATGATGAACACGTTTATCGGAGCCATTGTAAAACTGCTCGTTATTTTCTTACTCGCTTCACGTCCAGAATTTCAAATGATGGGGGTCGCACTTGCAATTGCCGCTAACATTGTGACGGTAACATTCCTTCACTACGCTACCGTCTTAAAAAAAATTACATTTACAATTTACATGAGAGATTATATTTTCGGGGGAATTACGATTGCCATTGCAGGAGCTTTCGGATTCTATCTTCATAAATATATTGTTTTTTCACATTCACTTGGCATACAAACATTATGGGAAATTACACTAACCACTATCCTTTATATTCTGCTTCTTCTTATTTTTAAACTGATTCGTAAAGAAGAATTACGACGTATTCCTATTGTTCGTAAACTTTTGATTTCAAAATAAAGTGAAACTTTACTCAGTAGAGGATTCTCCATCCCCACTATCCGCAAATAGCTGGGTAAATAGGCTTGCCTCTAGTCTGGCAAGCCTTTACTTCTCTTTCACATCGACAAAAAACTGTCCATTTTGAAAACTACAATACAAAATTTTTTTCACATCGTTATGCCCTAAGTTTTTTAATTTCTCTACTAGCCAGCCATCCGAATGCTCAATCATCTGTAAATGTTTATATTGAATTTCCCCATCAATAATTAAAGGAAGCGAAAACAGCGGTGTATCATTTTTACTCTTCTTACTTTTTTGTTTTTGAAAGACAGATAATTTTCCAGATGGCTCTAAAATAGCATACTCTACATCTCTTATATCTCCAACTCCCTGCTCACGTAATTGCATCATTAAGTCGTCTATATTATAGCGTTGCTTCCGCATCTGTTTCTCATCAATTTTTCCTGCATTCACAATAATAGCTGGCTCACCTTCTATTAAATGACGAATACGCTGATTTTTTAAAGAAACCATCGATAAAGTTATTTGTACAGCCATGAGCAATACCATAGGAACAAGTTGATGCCAAAGAGACTTATCTGTATTTTCAATTGCGACCACAGCCATCTCACCAAGCATAATAAAAACCACTAAATCTAATACACTAAGTTCTCCAATTTCGCGTTTTCCCATAAGGCGAAAGATAATTAAAATCACAACATATAAAAGCATCGTCCGTCCAATTATCGATAGCCATTCCATTACTTTTTTCTCCTTTTTTAAACATTTTCTACTCATAGGTTTCCCTATAAAAAAGAAACTAGTCTAACTTATCAAAAATGAAAATATGCTTGTATTAAAAAGGGGGAATCATAATGGATGGAACGAAAAAATTATCTACAGCAATCGGATTTGGGATTATCACTTTATTAATATTGGCTTCTATTACAAGTATGTTGATTGCTCTTTTATTAAAGTTTACAGATATAAGTGAAGGAACATTGGCTATAACCATTTTTATACTCGCTCTTCTTTCCATGCTCATATCCGGGTTTATCGCTGGCAAAAAAGCGCAAGGAAAAGGATGGTTCGTCGGATTCACAACCGGACTTATCTTTGCCATTCTTGTTTTTCTCGTTAATTACTTAGGTTTCTCTCACGCATTATCTAATTCACAGCTTCTTTATCAACTTGGGTTAATGGGGGTAAGTACACTCGGAGGCATATTCGGCGTTAATATGTCAAAGCGTACAGATTGAAAAAGCCCTGCATTCGCAGGGCTTTTTACTATTACTTCTTCACAACTTCACGAATCGCATTGCGATCGAATGTTAAGTGTGAACCACCAGATTTAATAACAATCGTAGTGTCATCTACCGATTCAATTGTGCCGTGTAAGCCACCGATTGTTACGATAGCATCACCTTTTTGGATTTCACTTTGCATTTGTGCTACTGCCTTTTGACGCTTTTGCTGCGGGCGAATTAATAAGAAATAGAAAATCGCAAACATCGCAACAATCATGACAATATTCATCATACCTGGATTCATCTTTTGTTCCTCCTTTTAAATTATGTATTAGAAGTTTTTAGCATTCGGTTTATTAAAGCCATATTGTTCAAAGAACTCTTCACGAAAATCGCCAAGACGGTCTTCACGAATGGCTTGTCTCACCTGCTCCATTAAGTTTAACAGAAAATGAAGGTTGTGATAAGACGTTAACCGAATTCCGAATGTTTCATCACACTTCATTAAGTGACGAATGTACGCACGAGAATAATTTTTACATGTGTAGCAATCACAATTTGGATCAAGTGGGCCAAAGTCTCTTGCAAACTTCGCATTTTTCACAACAAGACGTCCTTGACTTGTCATACATGTACCGTTTCGAGCAATACGAGTTGGAAGTACGCAGTCAAACATATCAATACCACGAATTGCACCATCAATTAATGAGTCAGGAGAACCTACCCCCATTAAATAACGTGGTTTATTGTCTGGAAGAAGCGGTGTTGTAAATTCCAGTACGCGGTTCATAATATCCTTTGGTTCCCCAACTGATAATCCACCTACTGCATAACCAGGGAAGTCCATTGAAACAAGATCTTTCGCACTTTGGCGACGAAGTTCTTCAAACTCTCCGCCCTGTACAATCCCAAATAACCCTTGATCTTGTGGACGTTCGTGAGCTTTTAAACAACGCTCTGCCCAGCGGCTCGTACGTTCTACAGATTTTTTCATATATTCAAAAGTAGCAGGAAACGGTGGGCATTCATCAAATGCCATCATAATATCTGAACCTAATGCATTCTGAATCTCCATCGCTTTTTCTGGTGATAAGAATAACTTGTCTCCATTTAAGTGATTACGGAAGTGAACCCCCTCTTCTTCAATACGACGGAAATCACTTAAACTAAACACTTGGAAACCACCAGAATCCGTTAAGATTGCACGGTCCCAGTTCATAAATTTATGTAATCCACCTGCCTCACGTACAATTTCATGACCTGGACGAAGCCATAAATGATACGTATTACTTAAAATAATGCCAGAATCCATCGCCTTTAACTCTTCTGGTGACATTGTTTTAACTGTCGCAAGTGTACCAACTGGCATAAATGTTGGTGTATCAAATGAGCCGTGCGGTGTATGAACGCGACCTAAACGGGCACCCGTTTGTTTACATGTTTTAATAAATTCATAACGAATTGCTGTCATAGATTTACTCCTTTTTATTTACTTCTTTCTTTAGCATGAGATGCAACGAACATCGCATCACCGAAGCTAAAGAAACGGTATTTTTCTTTTACTGCTTCATTATAAGCATGAAGGACATTTTCTCTACTTGCAAATGCACTTACAAGCATAATTAATGTTGATTTTGGCAAATGGAAGTTTGTAATTAAACCGTCAATTGCTTTAAATTCATATCCTGGATACATAAAAATATCCGTCCATCCCGATGTCGCACAAAGCTTACCATCGTGATCTGTAGCAATTGTTTCTAGTGTACGTGTTGACGTTGTACCAACAGTAATAATACGACCGCCGTTCTCTTTCACACGATTTAACAAATCTGCTGTTTCTTCTGACATATGATAATACTCAGCATGCATATGGTGTTCTTCAATTGTATCCGCAGACACTGGTCTAAATGTACCAAGGCCAACATGAAGCGTAATGAATGCTAAATGAACGCCTTTTTTCTTCAATTTCTCTAATAATTCTTCTGTAAAATGAAGCCCAGCTGTCGGCGCTGCTGCAGAACCAATTTCCTTCGCATATACCGTTTGATAACGATCACGGTCTTCCAGTGTTTCTTTAATGTATGGAGGAAGCGGCATTTCTCCAAGTTCATCTAAAATTTCATAAAAGATACCGTCATATGAAAACTCAAGCTGGCGGCCACCTTGATCAGCTGTTCCAATGCAAGTTGCTTTTAACTTTCCTTCACCAAAAGAAATGATAGTTCCTTCTTTTACACGTTTAGCTGGCTTTACAAGCGTTTCCCACTTATCTCCATCTTCTTGCTTTAAAAGAAGCACTTCAATATGTGCACCTGTATCTTCTTTCACACCATGCAAACGAGCAGGCATAACTTTCGTTTCATTTAAAACTAAACAATCACCCTCATGTAAATAAGAAAGAATGTCAGTAAAATGCTTATGCTCTATATCACCTGTTTCACGGTCTAACACCATTAATCTTGATGTTTCGCGCTGTTCAAGCGGCGTTTGGGCAATGAGTTCTTCTGGTAAATGAAAATCAAACAGATTAATATCCATAACTATATCCACCTATTTCTATTTAAATCGATTTATGATATACATAACAAAAGATAATACAATACTTAACACAATACATGTAATGATCGGAAAATAAAAGGTAACGTTTCCTTTTTTCACAAAAATATCGCCTGGAAGCCTTCCGATGAACTTCCAAGCTACTCCAACGACAATGAGAAGAATACCAGCTGTAATAAGCAGCTTTGGCATATCCGTCATACCCCTGGCATATCCATTCCGAAATGTTCATAAGCGAGTGGCGTTACAATTCGTCCTCTTGGCGTTCGTTGTAAAAACCCAATTTGTAGTAAATATGGTTCATACACATCTTCAATCGTCGTAGACTCTTCCCCAATTGTCGCTGAGACCGTTTCTAATCCCACTGGACCACCACGGAACTTTTCAATAATACCAAGCAATAATTTATGATCGATATGATCAAGCCCTAGTTTATCGACTTGCAATAGTTCTAATGCCATTTGTGTAATTTCCATCGCAATCGTTCCATCGCTTCGAACTTGTGCAAAGTCACGAACACGTCTTAGTAATCGGTTTGCGATACGCGGCGTACCTCGTGCACGCCTTGCAATTTCTAAAGCAGCTAATGAGTCAATTTCAACTTCAAACACTTCTGCTGTACGCTCTACAATCGCTGATAGTTGATCTACTGTATAATACTCTAACCGTGATAACACACCAAAGCGGTCACGAAGCGGTGCTGATAATGCACCAGCGCGCGTTGTTGCGCCAACCAGCGTAAACGGCGGTAAATCAAGCCTTACTGAACGTGCTGATGGGCCTTTCCCAATCACAATATCAAGACAAAAGTCCTCCATTGCTGGGTATAGTACCTCTTCAATTGACCTATGCAAACGATGAATTTCATCAATAAATAATACATCACCAGGTTGAAGCGCCGTTAATACTGCCGCTAAATCTCCTGGGCGTTCAATTGCTGGACCTGACGTCGTTCGAATATTAACGCCCATTTCATTGGCAATAATATTCGCAAGCGTCGTTTTCCCAAGTCCTGGTGGCCCGTATAATAGTACGTGATCCAATGTTTCCTCACGCATTTTCGCTGCTTCAATAAACACTTCTAAATTATGTTTCGCCTTATCTTGGCCAATATATTGACGGAGCGTCTGTGGCCGTAACGAATATTCTAAGTCCGCATCTTCATATGCCGATTCTCCTGAGAGAAGACGTTCGTCCATTCTACTCACCTCTTACCATTTAGTAAAAGACTAAGTGCCTTTTTAATATACTGATCCGTCGTAAGTGATTCTTTTAATAACTCCGGTACAACACGAGAAACTTCTCGTTCTGCATAGCCAAGTGCACGAAGTGCCTCAAGCGCTTCATCAAGCTCAGCTGATGAACCCTTCTTCTCGTCGAAACGTTCTACATCTGAGAATAAATCAACAAACGCATCTGGTACAACATCAGCTAATTTTCCTTTTAAGTCTAAAATCATTTGACGTGCAGTTTTCTTTCCGACTCCCGGGAATTTCACTAAGAATTTTTCATCCTCATGTTCAATTGCTTGCACGACCTGCCCCGTTTGACCAGAAGCTAAAATAGCAAGTGCACCTTTTGGTCCGATTCCTGATACACCTAAAAGTTTTGTAAATAACAAACGCTCTTCACGTGTCTTAAATCCATAGAGCGCCATAATATCTTCTCTCACATAATGATATGTATATACACGAATTTCTTGCTTACTTCTTTGAAATACATATGGATTTGGCGTGAAAATTTGATAGCCGATTCCATTATGATCAAGAACGACATATTCTGGCCCTACATATTCCACATAGCCTGTAACATATTCAAACAAAATACGATCTCTCCCTCTCAAATCATGTATTCCATTTTAACATATTTAATGATAGAAAAGCGAGACTACCCCAACAAATGTTCTCTATTTAGCTTTTTCATTTTTTTCATATTGACAGAACAACATAAAGCAAATTAATATTACAAAGACGATAATGATTATCAATATTAATTAAAGGGGTTACATAAAGGTGAAACGCAATCTATCTATTCTATTTACTCTCATTCTTGTTATTTTTACCATTGTTGGTTGCTCTTCTAAACAAGAAGAAGCACAGCCAAAAGAACAACCGAAAACAAAAGTTGTAAAACATGCAAAAGGTGAAGCTAAAATTCCGACAAACCCAAAAAGAATTGTCGACTTATCTGGATCATCTGAAGAACTATTACTTCTTGGTCATAAACCTGTTGGTACAGCTAACACGTATAAAGATAAAATCCAAGATCATTTGCAAGAAAAGCTGAAAGATGTAAAAGCAGTTGGTTGGTACTGGGCACCTAAAGTTGATTTAGAAGCGGTTACTGCTTTAAAACCAGACTTAATTATTTTAAACAACCGTCAATTGAAAATTTATGATCAATTAGCAAAAGTTGCTCCAACAGTTGTTCTAGAAACAAACTTAGAAAACTGGCGCGACAAATTTAAGGAAGTAGGCAAGCTATTTGACGAAGAGAAAAAAGCAGATAAATGGATTGCAGACTACGATAAAAAAGCAGATTCCTTATCTAAAAAAATTAAAGAGAAAACAAAAGATGAAAACTTTATGTTCCTTGCTGTAACACCGCAAAACTTCCGTGTATATGGTAGCTTCGGATATGGTGATATTCTCTTTAATGACTTAAAACTACCTGCAACGAAAGGAACAGATTTAAAACAGACGATGGCACAAGTATCATTAGAAGGCCTTGTTGCATTCCAGCCTGATCAAATGTTTATCGTAAACTTTGGTGGCGAAGCAGATAAAGTGTTCGATGACTACAAAAATAGTGCTGTTTGGAAAGATAACAAAGCTGTAAAAAATAATCATGTTTACGAAGTAAGCAATGAAGTCTTTAACACAAAAGCATTCAACCCTATCGGCAAAGATATGCTAATTGATGAAATTGCAAAACAAATTTTAGATAAAAACAAATAAGAAAACCAGCAGCTCACATCAGCTGCTGGTTTTCTTATTTTGCACTGCATACTGCTTCATTTTCTCAATCGTCTTCACAAAACGCTCTTTTGACTTGATACGAATACCACGTTTTAGCTTTGCACGATCATAACTTTCTAGCTTTTTCATATCAATTTGGAAGAATGAGTGAATCGCATTATCACTTTTTGGTACACCGTTAAAAATTTGCAGTATCCCCTCATTGGAAACACCAAAATACCCACTCGTTTTAAGTAGTGGTGAAATATCATCCACCTTTTTTTGCAGTACAATTTGCGTATCATCACGATCGACAAGCTGCCATTCTTTATACTGCTGAAGAAAATGTTCTAAATTTGCTACTTTTTCAGTGAAAATTTCCTCACTTACCTCTCCATCTACATACATACGCTCTAATAGAATCGTAACTTGAGGTTCTTTTTGCGTAACCTCTAATGCAGAAGCCGCAGCTATCACACTTGATTCATGATATAAACAAAACATAGCGATTACAACTTGAACTGCAACCATCATGAATTTCATTTCCGCTCACCTCTTCTAAGCAAAATAAAACTTCCGTTTGTAGTTTTTCCGGAAATAGAAGTTTTATCCATAGTAACAGCGGTGGTTATTTTTAATGAAAATAAAAAATGCAGGTAAGGTGTAATCCCTACCTACATGAGTCATTTACTTTTATATAATAAGAAAGACGCCTGCACATAGCAGGCGTCTTGATGCGTTTACGGCGAGAGACCAGGCGGCCACATCCGCGTGTTTAGCACTTAAGCATATCTCTCGTCTTACGTAAATTAGCTCATCGCTTTGCTAATATAACATTAATGTAAAAAGAACGCAAGCTAAACATAGAAAAATTTTATTAACTTTTTATAACAGTATTTATTCCTATAACCATTAAAGTAAAATATAAATTGATTATTGCAACATATATGTTACAATAAATGTAGATACAATGAAAAATCTGGTAAACAGGAGTGAGTATATTGAAAAGAATAAAAGATGAACGTTTAATCCTTCAAAATTTAAAGAACGTTCGAATTGCCTTTCTCTTTCAATCAATTGGTATAATGGGCATCTTAGGGTATATTGGCTTCAATGAAGGTATAGATCAAATTACAAAATCTCCACTATGGTTATTATTCATACTAACAAGTATACTTCTAGCCTATTTACAAATGGGAATCTCTATTGATGCAGAAGAAAATGAAAAAGAAATGAAACTAACGCTTTATTACAAACTTGTTTTACGCTCTGCTATCGTAGGAATCATTTTTGCTATTATTTATGTTATTTTCAGCCCTGAAAGACCGCTATGGGAAGGCATTCTTATGGGAAGTATTCTCTTCTTATGCTTTTTAGCTTCTTATTCTGTTGGTTACTTTATTAAAAAAAAACGTATGCAGGATATTGATGAATGACTTTCTGCATCGCTATTTTAATATTTATGAAAGTGAAAAGGGAAAGGCCGTAAACCTTTCCCTTTTTTTGTTATCGCACTGTACCAGTAAGACCAGCACGAACGTCTCGGAATAAATCTGATATGTCACGATTTAAATTGTTTGTAACTGTTCCGCTGCGCAGACGCGTATTCATCGCATCTACACGTTCAAACATATCATTTTTTACTGTTACATATACATTTCGGTTTTTCACTTCATTCGCAACTGCTTGACGGATTTCATTTGCCATTGCCTTTTCATCTGTCACTGGATTGCGTGGTTTCACTGCAATAACTACATCATTTCCACGCACAACTGTAGAAACACGATCCACATTATTCATACCCTTAACACGATTTGTAATTCTTTCTGCAGTTTTACCATCATTATTAATGTATGAATTATTCATTGTAACGTTACGAGTTGGATATGGATTTGCCATTTGACCGTGGTAATTTACATCACGGTAGTAGTTATATCCAACATCATTACGACGATCATATACATTATCTGTAACTCTATTTCCATTTCGATATGTTACATAATCTGTATATCGATCTGTACGTGCTACATTATTTCTGTATGGTTGTGTATCATAATAAGATGTACGTTCATAATTGTAGTTCGCATTGCGCCCATCCATCGCACTTTTATTCTTAGGTGTACCACATGCAGCTAATGCACTGGTAACTAACAAAGAAGCGGCAATAATTTTAATTTTTTTACTCAATATAAAAACCCCCCTTGTTAGGTTGAACTTCTCTCTCGAAAAGCTCCTTCTTATAGTGAGTAACAAAGGAGATTTTTACACTTGTTAATATTTCACTAGGAATTTTCTAACACGACCTCTTTATTGTTAACGCAACTCTCTCTACTCCTCATCTTCTGCAAGTGGTTCTCCAAAAATCTCTGGTGGATCTTGCTGATAATTCATCGCACCTGGCTGCGGTGCATATGCGACTTGAGCTGTTGGATAATATGGAGAATTAGGATAATATGGCCCACCTGGCTGTGGACTATATAAATTTCTTTCCTCACCACATCCACAATCTTCTTCTGCTGGCATCATTTGTGGAACATTATTACCAGCTTGCGGTTGGTATGGCATTGAAGTATGTTGCACTGGCATTTGGTGCGGCATTATTGGCATACCTTGTGTATGTGGCATTTGATAATACGGATTTTGCTGTTGTTGATATGGCATTTGATAATATGGATACTGTTGTGGCATCATTTGCGATTGATATGGCATCGGTATTTGCTGCGGCATCATTGGCGGTGGTTGATTATTATCCATCATTGGCATGATATTCGGCATTTGGTTACTATCCATCATTGGCATGATATTCGGCATTTGGTTACTATCCATCATTGGCATGATATTCGGCATTTGGTTACTATCCATCATCGGCATGATATTCGGCATTTGGTTACTATCCATCATTGGCATGATATTCGGCATTTGATTATTATCCATCATTGGCATGATATTCGGCATTTGGTTACTATCCATCATTGGCATGATATTCGGCATTTGGTTACTATCCATCATTGGCATGATATTCGGCATTTGATTATTATCCATCATCGGCATGATATTCGGCATTTGATTATTATCCATCATCGGCATGATATTCGGCATTTGGTTACTATCCATCATTGGCATGATATTCGGCATTTGATTATTATCCATCATCGGCATGATATTCGGCATTTGATTATTATCCATCATCGGCATGATATTCGGCATTTGGTTATTATCCATCATTGGCATGATATTCGGCATTTGGTTATTATCCATCATCGGCATGATATTCGGCATTTGGTTACTATCCATCATTGGCATGATATTCGGCATTTGATTATTATCCATCATCGGCATGATATTCGGCATTTGGTTACTATCCATCATTGGCATGATATTCGGCATTTGGTTATTATCCATCATTGGCATGATATTCGGTGGTGTTACTTGTGGAATAATAAGACTTTCTTTTGTCACATCCGGTGCAACTATATTACCCACATTTTCCTTCTTCGTCTGTGGTGACACTATATTGCCCACATTTTCTTTTTGCACTTGTGGCCAAACAACATTACTGACGTTTTCTTTTTTCGTTTGCGGCGCAACTATATTACTTACATTTTCTTTTTTTATTTGCGGCGCAACTATATTACTTACATTTTCTTTTTTCGTTTGTGGTGACACTATATTGTTCGGTTTCATCTTATTAATAATTTGCGGGGCAATTAACTCGCTTCCTTTTTTTATTACATCTGAAATTTTATAGTCTTTTGCAGGCTTAATCGGTGGTTGTGGTGGCTGTGGTAATATATTCACTGAAAACTTTGTGCTTTCTTTTCCCACAGGTTTCTCTACCTTTTCTACAACTGGTGGCTTTTCAATTACAGCTGGTTTTTCAACGACAGGCGGCTTTTGAATAGGTACTTCTTTTTGAATAGGTATTTCTTTCTGAATCGGTTTTTCTTTTTGGATTGGTACTTCTTTCTGAATCGGCTTTTCTTTTTGAATGGGCATTTCTTTTTGCGGCTTCATTTGCATTTCTTTTTGCGTTTGCTGCATAGCCGGTTGCTGCGTAATCGGCGCAGATTGATATGGTGCTTCTTCTTCATCTTCTATTCCAAGCGGCGTAGGTGTCGCTGCAAATTCTTTTTGTTGTACCTCTTTTACATATTCTTTTGGAGGAGCTGAACCAGCACCCATATTTTTTTTCACATGCACACTGCTAGATGGCACTTTTATTTTCATACCTGGCATAATCAGATCGGGATTAGTAAGCTGCGTATTCGCCTTTTTTAACGTTTCAAAATCTACTCCGTACTTTTTCGCAATTTTCCAAAGGGTATCCCCTTTTTGCACGATATGAATTTTCAAATTTTCCCCCTCCTGTATTACTTATCTATAAGCCAAAATAATGTAAAGTGAAACTGTCCTCTATAATTTAACACTCTTGCTCTTACCATTTAGTCATACACAATATTGCACGAATATGAAAAAATACAATGATTCCCTCAACACAATGTATGACTGCAATTAGCTAATTATGTTTAATAAAAAAGCGACGGAAATCCGTCGCTTTTACACACGCTCTAACATACGATTTAAGGCAAGAACTGCTTCTTTTGTCACCTGCTTATCTACTTGAATAACATTGACTTCTTCTCCACGCTCTATCGTTTCTAACACCCACAATAAATGTGGTAAATCAATACGATTCATCGTTAAACAAGGACACATAAAAGGGTTTAATGAAATAATTTCTTTATCCGGGTGTTGATGAATAATCCGGTTTACTAAGTTCATCTCTGTACCAATTGCCCATTTGCTTCCAGATGGTGCTTGTTCGATCATATCAATAATATACTTTGTTGACCCTGCATAGTCAGAAGCTGTTACCACTTCATAACAGCATTCTGGATGAACAATAATATTCATATCAGGATGATTTTTTCGTACGCTTTCAATATTTTTCACAGTAAAATTTTGATGAACCGAACAATGACCTTTCCATAAAATCACCTTCACATCTTCTATATTCCCATCATATTCTAATGAATCTGTATGCGGATCCCAAACCGCCATTTTATCTAATGAAATACCTAGGTCATACGCTGTATTTCTTCCTAAATGTTGATCTGGTAAAAAAACAAGACGCTCTTTTTGCGTAAATGCCCAAGATACCATTTTTTTTGCATTTGAAGATGTTACTGTCGCCCCGCCATTTCGTCCACAAAATGCCTTAATAGCTGCCGTAGAATTGACATATGTTAATGGAATCATCGTATCCCCAAATAACTGCGTAAGTTCGTTCCAAGCTCGTTCTGTTTGTTCGATATCTGCCATATCCGCCATGGAACAGCCAGCACGCATATCTGGTAAAATAACGACCTGTTCATCGGCCGTTAACATATCTGCTGTTTCAGCCATAAAATGCACACCGCAAAAGACAATATATTTCGCTGCTTTATTGCTAGCCGCTACTTGCGCAAGTTGCAATGAATCTCCCGCAGCATCTGAAAATTGAACAACTTCATCCTTTTGATAATGATGCCCTGGAATAAATAATGCTTCCCCTAATTTTTCTTTAATTTCACGAACGCGCTCTTCCATTTCTTGTACTGACATCGTTTGATAACGCTCTGGTAACATCGTTTCAATTAGCTGAACTTTCTCTAAAATACTCATTTGTAATCTCCCCCTCTAACCCTCTCACCTTAAACTTCAATATTAAAGCTAATATCTAACGCCTTTACAGAATGTGTTAATAATCCAAGTGAAATGTAATCTACCCCTGTTCCACCATAGTTCGATAAATTTTCAATTGTAATGCCGCCGGATGCTTCTGTCACAATTGTACTTGGAACAATTTTAGAAAACTCACGAACTTCTTCTGGTGTACGGTTATCAAACATAATAATATCCGCTCCTGCGGCAATCGCTTCGCGCACTTGTTCTTCTGTCTCCGTTTCCACTTCAACTTTCACCATATGCCCAAGCTTTTCTTTCACAGATGTAACAGCTTTTGTAATAGACCCTACAAAAGCAATATGGTTATCTTTAATCATGACACCATCGTATAATCCGAAGCGATGGTTATATCCGCCTCCGCAAACAACCGCATATTTATCAAACATGCGAAGCCCTGGCATCGTTTTTCTCGTATCACAAATACGTGTATGATCACTTTCTAGCGCCAGAACAGCTTTGCGCGTCATCGTTGCTATACCACTCATGCGTTGAATAATATTTAAAATTACACGCTCCGCTGTTAATAAAGATGCAATTGGTCCTTCGACACTTGCTAAAATCTCACCTTTTTCTACGAAATCTCCGTCTTTTTTATAAAGTGTAATTTGAATGCCGTCATCTAATAATCGAAATCCTTGTTCAATTACTGCTGTCCCTACGAATACCCCCGTTTCTTTCGCAAGGAACGTTCCCTTTGCCCTTAAATTATCAGGAAAAATAAGCTGAGATGTTACATCTTTTTCTCCAATATCTTCCAGAATAAATCTTTCTAATGCTTTTCTTACCTTTAACGCGTTCATACAATCCCTCTTCCCCTCATTACACAAGTTGTAAATTTCTATTAGCAAGAATAATTTTTTTCGTTACTTGATTTCGTCTTGGATAATCACCACGATAATGACCACCTATGCTCTCTTTTCTTTGCAGTGCCGCTTCTGTAATGAGCTGACAAACTGTTAGCATATTTATAATTGTTATATCTTCATTTGTAAAAGCTTCATATTGCATTCGAACACTTTGTATACGATAATGTTCAAACCATTGCTTCGCATATAATAAACTCTTTTCTGTTCGTACAATTCCTACGTACGTCATCATATGTTTTTGTATTTCTTTTTTCGTAGGTAACTGAGGAACTTTTGATATTCCATGTATTTCTTCGCTATTATTTATCTTTTCTTGTACCGGATGAGCTAAAATATGTGTTCCCATTCGTTTTCCAAACACAAGCCCTTCTAACAATGAGTTGCTCGCTAATCGGTTTGCACCATGCACACCGTTACAAGCTACTTCACCTATAGCATATAAATGCGGAATAGATGTTTCTCCATCACAATTCGTTTTAATGCCACCCATATGAAAATGAGCACCAGGAACAACTGGAATTCTATTTTTTTTTACATCTATACCATTCTTTTTGCATAATGCCGATACAGTAGGAAAACGTTCTTCAAAGTTTTGAATAGAAGAAATATCCAAGTATACACTTTCACCTGCAAGAAGCTGTTCATGAATCGCACGTGCCACTACGTCACGCGGTGCAAGATCATGTTGCGGATGTACATCCAGCATAAAACGCTGTCCTTTTTCATTTAACAGAACAGCTCCTTCACCCCGTACCGCTTCTGAAACAAGTCCACAGCAACGTCCGCCTACATATAGCATCGTTGGATGAAATTGCACAAATTCTAAATCAACAAGTTCGCCACCAGCTCTGTATACCATCGCGAGTCCGTCACCTGTAATCGTCTCGTCGTTAGACGTAAATGCATACACCCCTCCAACACCGCCTGTAGCTAATACAATATGTTCAGCATAGTAACGATGTATATTTCCTTCACTATCACGGGTCAAAACGCCCTTACATGTATCATTTTCTATAATTAAATCGAGCACCATTTCTCGCTCCACTACTGTAACGTACGGAGCGACTTCCTGAACCAAATGCTCTAATAAAATTCGTCCTGTTGCATCTCCACCAGCATGTAAAATACGTCGTTTTCGATGCGCACCTTCTTTTCCAAGATGGGGTCTGTTTTCATCTCCATCAAATTCCATCCCATTTGCAATGAGCTTACGAATCTCTTTCGGCCCTTCTTCCACTAAATATCGAACTGCTTCTTCATTGTTATAGCCACAGCCGGCCGCTATTGTATCTTCGTAATGATCATTCGCATTGTCATATGTAGCTACAGCTGCTGCAATTCCGCCCTGCGCTAAATGCGTATTGTTATTGCGGCCTGTTTTCTTTGTGATAATCATCACATTCTTTTCGTGACAAATCTCTTTCGCAACACTAAGTGCTGCAACACCACTTCCGATAATTAAGACATCTGCACTTGGCATGATCATTGCCTCCTAGTTTACACTTTTCAACTGTCTTGACACCTATATTTACATAGTTTTAAAATAATGACAAGAGTTTTTTAGAAAGTAATATTTTCACCAAGGAGTTTAACGAAATTCTCATACTATATAAATCCATTTTATTTTTTCGACATATAAATCGCTGCTATGAAGGAGAAAAGGGGACTTACACTCATTTTCTCTCTCTGTTTTTACTTGGGGCAGGAAGAGGATCTGACCGCTTCTACGCATGGCCGGATGCTCTCTCCCACCTAAAAAGAAAGGGTTTATGTCGGTTTTTTAATTTGAATTTATATACTTTAAAATAAAAAAACGAATGTAACTCTACTATAGAGAGGACTATACATTATGATATATCTTGACTATGCAGCTACAACACCAATGAGCAAAGAAGCGATTGACACATATACGAAAGCAGCACAGCAATACTTCGGTAATGAACAAAGTTTACACGATATCGGAGGGACAGCTTCTTCTTTACTACAAGTTTGCAGGGGAGCATTTGCACAAATGATTAGAGGAAAAGAACAAGGCGTATTTTTCACAAGCGGTGGTTCTGAATCTAATTATCTTGCAATCCAGTCGCTCTTAAATGCAAAAAGCGGCAAGCACATACTTACAACACCGATGGAGCACGCATCGATTCGCAGCTACTTTCAGTCATTAACAAAGCAAGGATATACAATCACGGAAATTCCTGTGGATTCATGCGGGCTTATTAACCTTAAGGCTTTAGAAGCAGCAATTACAGACGATACAGTTTTAGCAAGTATTCAGCACGGTAATTCTGAAATTGGAACCGTTCAACCTATCTCAGAAATTGGAGCACTACTAAAAAAACACCATATTTTATTTCATACAGATTGTGTACAAACATTTGGTAAACTCCCAATTGATGTCACAACGATGCAAATTGATAGCCTTTCTGTTTCCGCACATAAAATTTACGGACCAAAGGGTGTCGGAGCTTGCTATATAAACCCAAAAGTTCGCTGGGAACCAGTCTTCCCAGGGACATCTCACGAAAAAGGATTTCGCCCTGGTACAGTTAACGCTCCCGGTATCGCTTCGTTTCTGACAGCAGCAGAGCATATATTGGACGATCGTGAAGAAGAACGCGCTCGTTTTGAGCAATTACGATCCTATTTTACAGAACAATTACAAGCAATTCCCCTTGAAATTCAAGTAGAAGGACATTCTACTTCTTGTTTACCTCATATTATTGGGGTTACAATAAAGGGAATAGAAGGTCAGTACACGATGTTAGAATGCAATCGCCATGGCATTGCCATTTCAACAGGAAGCGCATGTCAAGTCGGCAAACAAGAACCTTCAAAAACAATGCTTGCAATTGGAAAAACGTATGAAGAGGCAAAACAGTATGTCCGCTTTTCATTTGGACGTCATACAACGGAAGAACATATTGATACAACCATTCATGCACTATGCACAATTGGAAATCAATTTTATAGAGGTGTTAAATTATAATGAAACAAAATGACCAGAAAAAGATTTTAGGAGAAGAAAGAAGACAGTTCATCTTACAATGGCTCCTTGCTGCTAACGAACCGTTATCCGGGAGTGAATTATCTAAGAAAACAAATGTCAGCAGGCAAGTCATCGTACAAGATATTTCCTTACTAAAAGCGCGAAACGAACCAATTATCGCAACTGCACAAGGATATTTATATTTAAAACCACAAGCAAAGAAAAATACATTTGAACGTGTTATCGTCTGCCAGCATAAACCAGATGAAGTACGCCAAGAATTAACATTGCTAGTCGACCACGGTGTTACAATTAAAGATGTAAAAGTAGAACATCCTGTATACGGCGACATAACAGCTTCTATTATGGTGAGCAATCGTTTTGATGTTGAACAATATTTGCAAAAAATTGAAGATACAAATGCTTCCTATCTATCTCAATTAACAGATGGCATCCACTTACATACAATTGAAGCAGATTCCACAGAAAAATTAAACGCTGCTTGTGATGCGCTAGATCGCGCTGGATTTCTTGTTTATTAAAATAAAAGCACAGAGAGTTTCATTCTTCTCTGTGCTTTTATTTATGAAATGATATAATATTGAAATCAATTGGTAAAGGAGAGATGATATGGGAATCAAACTCGTTCACTTTAGCATTGGCAAACCAAAACAAATGCAATATGGAGAAAATAAAGAAATGACAACAGGCATCTGTAAAGAGCTTACAGAAGAAGCCTTTCTATCAAAAGACGGATTTCTTGGAGATGGTGTAGCTGACCTAAGGTTTCACGGCGGACCTGATCGCGCTGTTTGTATCTATCCGTATGAACATTACGCGCTATGGGAACAAGAATTTCAAACAACACTCCCACCCTCTGCATTTGGCGAAAATATTACCGTAACAAATATGTTAGAACATGATATTTTCATCGGCGATACATATCAATTAGGTGAGGCTGTCATTCAAATTACACAAGGCCGGATACCGTGTAGTACCATCTCAAAAAGAGTTGGCATCCCCGGTATTTTACCGCGCATTGTAGAAACCGGTTATACCGGCTATTTATGCCGTGTTCTTCAAGAAGGCGTTGTTCGCAAAGACTCACAAATGAAACTACTAGAGCGCCATCCAAATCAAGTTTCTATTCTGTTTTCTAACGAAGTATATTTTCATAGACGGAAAGATACAGAGGCAATGGAGAAAATTATTGCTGTTCCAGAACTAGCAGAAGCTTGGCGCGAGCAATTAGTAGATCGCTTAGCAAAATTGAAATAAACCTCACTGCATATGCAATGAGGTTTATTTTTGTTTACAACCAATAAGACGAATAACTCCCCAGCACCGTCACAGAAAAACCAAGTGCCTCAAGCTCCATGGTTACTCCTGGCAACAACACATCATCATATGCCTTATCCACATCAATTAAGAAAAAGTAATTACCAAGTCCCGTTTTCATTGGACGAGATTCGATTTTCGATAAATTTAATTTTCTCCATGCGAAAGCTGATAATACTTGATAAAGTGCTCCTGCATAATCAGCAGGTAACGTTATCATAAGTGTCGTTTTCTCCCCGCGGTTCTCACCGTTTTTCGGTAGTAGTGCCCGCTGTTTTTTATGTAACACGAGGAAACGTGTATGGTTATTTTTATGCGTATGAATATTACGCTGCACAATTGCTAAATCATACTTCTCTGCTGCCGCTTCATTTGCAATTGCAGCGATCCGTTCTTCCGGATGTTCTTTCACATATTGCGCCGCTGCACTTGTGGAAGTCATATCCCGAACCGTTACACCTTTTAATTCTTCATTTAAAAACCTATGACATTGCGCAATCGCATGCGGATGAGAATGAACTGCATATACTTCTTTCCACACCTCTTCATAATCTGGATGCACAAGTAAATGTTGCTGAATAGGCACTGTAATTTCTCCTACAATGAAGAGCGGCTGCTCATGCACAAGATAATCAACAGTAATATTAACAGAACCTTCAATCGCATTCTCTAACGGTACAACTGCAAAGTCTACATTTCCATTTGCTGCAGCATCCATACAATCAGGAATCGTGCGATATGGCACATGCTCTGCCTCCGGAAAAAAACGACTCACCGCCATATTTGTAAATGTTGCTTCTGGTCCTAAATAGCCAACTCGAATCATCGTCTTTTCCCCTCTTTTTCGTTTTCTTACTGTTATACCATGAATATTTTTATTTTTCTATGTGAATTTTGAATATTTTAAAAAGACTAGCGTTTGCTAGTCTATATGTTTCATATATTCTTTTTGAGCGAAGAAGAAATAGATAGCTGTTGCTGCACAATATATACCGATGATCTTTATACTTGTAAATAACACATTCATTTCCATTAAATTACTCAATGCATAGAAAGCAAATATACTATGCACTATACCGACCACAATAGGAATAAAAAATAAACTCCCCATTTGCCGTCTAACAATCCGTTTTATTTCTCCTTTCTCCATCCCTATTTTCATTAAAGACTGATACTCTTTACGATCCTGCTCAATATCTGAAAACCATTTAAAATATGTCATACTGCAAGTTGCTAAGAAAAAGAGAATACTAATAAATGATCCGATAAATAATAACACTGCTCCCCCTTCCTTAAATTGGATATATATACTGATCTTATTTCTCATCGAAGAAGAATAATCTGGAGACACTTTTCCCCTCACTTCTAACGCGAATTTTTTTTGCTCCTGCCAATTTGGAATATTATAACCATAATATACATATTTTTCATGATTAGGAATGACACTTTCCCATTGTTTAAACTGTTCATCCCGTACAACTAATAATTGATTATGGTGCCCAGCGCCATCTCCATTAAAAACCATATCTGATTTAGATTCATGCAATTTAATTTGATATGGTACTCCTAACATTTGAAAATAGAATATTTCCTTGTTATACACATCCTGACCATCAAAAGCCATTGGGTTTATAAATGTGCCATAACCTTTTTTATTGTTTACCATGCTTTTTCCTTGCTTCTTTGCTTCTTTGTTATAATCCGTTTGTGAAATAACTGTAATCGGAAACAGACGTCCGTCATGTGTTGTAATAAACTTTCCTGGTAATCCGATAAACTGTACTTTCTCTACATTTTCATAACCATATTTTTCAAATAGTACTAAGAGCTCATCGGGAGAAATCACTTCATGAGATTCTATTCCTTTTTCTGTATAGGAAATTTCATGAGGAAATGAAAACATAGCGCTTTTGGGAAGGTCAGAAAAATATGCATATGCAGTTCCTGTTGCTGTAATAACTGTTGCTGTCAAAATAGAAATGGAAAATAAAAACTTCGCATGATCTTTCAATTTATGCTCAAGGCTGCGAAGCACAAATAGATTTGGATATGTATAATAGATATTCTTCTGTTTTTGAAGTCCTTTCAAAACAAATAAACTGCCTTGAGTAAATAAAAAATAAGTTCCTATAATTACAGTACTAAGGATTGGATAAAAGTAGAGAAATAACTCTCCTAGCGTTACTTTTACCGCAAAGGTATATCCACATAAAAGTAAAATAATCCCTAAACCAAATCGCCATTTCCCTACTTTAAAAACTCTACGTCCTTTCCTCTTATCCAATAATAAATCAACAATTTCTAACCTCCGCACATTCCACAAACCAAATAGTGCTAAAGAAAAAAACAGAATTGCATATACAACAACGGTAATCAAGAATGGTTTTATTTGAAAGATGAAATAAATCCTATTCTCTAAATCTAAGAGTACACTTAATGTCATTAAAAATAAATTTGAAAATAACATCCCAACCCCAATCCCAATACAAGTTGATACCAAGCCCACTACAGCCTGTTCTAAGAATAGTAGAATTGAGATTCTAGCATTTGTAGATCCCATTAATTTAAGCAATCCTAATTCTTTCTTTCTCGCATCAAGAAAAGTAGCATTAGAACCTAACATAAACAGTGCCGAGAACATAAGAATAAGATAACTACACCCTTGTAAACCTGATCGAATTCCAATGTGGACATTACTGTGTACAACTTCCGGATGATGAACAAAAGATGTATACATATAAAAAACTGCTACAGAAAAAGAGCTACTTAATACAAATGCTTTATAACTCCGCCAATTCCCCCTTATATTTTGTATCGCTAGCTGCCTGACATTCATCTGCATTCCCCCTGTAACCTGTTACACACGTAAAAAGCTAGAGGTTTCCCTAGCTTTTTACGTGTTTTAAATATCCTCTTTGTGCAATCATAAAGTAAATTGCCGAAGCTACAATATATGCTCCAATAACAATCGCACCTGATTTCCATAAATCTAAATAAAGCATTTTCCCTAATGTATGAAGAGCAAATCCGCTATGCAATGTACCAATGAGAATTGGAATAAAGAAAATGACTCCCATTTGGCGAATAGCAATTTTATGAATTTCTTTATCTGTCATACCGATTCTCTTTAATGACTTAAATTGAACACGATCTTGTTCTTTATCATTAAACCATTTAAAGTATGTCATGCTGCAAGCAAAGAAGAAAAATAGTACTGCTACAAAGAAACCGATGAACATTGTAATTGCCCCTTGTTCCTTTATTGCTTTATAAGTAAGAACTGAATTATGGAAATTCTGTTGTTGTTCTTGTGCAATTTCTTTTTTCAGGTCTACTACAAGATTCTCTGTTCCTTTCCAGTCTCCAATATAATATCCGTAATATTTTGTCTTTTCTTCATCTGATACAACCTTTGCATATTTCACAAAGTCTTGATCATTAACAATAAGGTACCCTTCATCGTTAAAAACAGATTGTGCAATTGGATCATTTAGCTTAATAGACTGTTTTTGTCCGTTCAGCGTGAACTCAAATGGTTTTGTACGATCTAACTTCACAAAGTCATTCATCATATCAATTAAAACCATCGTTGCGCTTCCTGGTTCATTATGAACTTCCTCTTTCTTTTGCTTACGTGCTTCTGCATTATATTCTTTTTCTGAGATAATACCTAACGGCATCTCATGATTGCCATTCAACCCCTCTATTTTCTGTGTTGCTGGAAGTTTTACATATGTTACTTTTCGTGCATCTTCAAACCCATGATTTTTCAATAACTCTTGCATTTTCTCTTCACTAATGATGTTATGTGTATTTACTCCCTTTTCCTCATATGAAATAGCATGCGGCGTACTAGCTACTGTTTTATAACTCATATCTTCAAAGAATACATACAGTGTACCAACCGCGGAAGAAACAACAGCTGTAATAATGGATATAACAAAGAGAAAACGAGCATTATCTTTCATTTTATAAATAAGATTACTAAGTACAAACATATTGGGATATGTATAAAAAGATTTTTTTCGTTTTTGTAACACCTTTAATACAACAGTGCTACCTTGCGTAAATAGTAAGTACGTTCCTCCAATTGTCAGTCCTACAATCGGTAAAAATAGCATAACGAAATTCATAAGCGTAACTTGGAAACAAAGTACATACGCGACAATAATACATAATATCCCGACTACACATAGCCATGTAAATGCGAAAGGCTCTACTTTTTGTTTTCTTGCTTCTCTTAATAAATCAATAATTTGCAAACGACCGACCGTCCAAAGACCGAATAATGATAGGATGAAAAAGAGAACGAAGTATACACTAGCTGTAATCAGAACTGCTTTTCCATTCCATACAAGTGGAAGTGTTTTATCTACACCAAGTAATACACTTAAAGCTTGAAAGAAGAGCTTTGAACAAAGCATACCAAGAGCGATCCCTACTACAATTGCGATTACACCTAAAATCATTTGCTCTAGTATAATCATACGACCAAGCTGCGCTTTTGTTCCACCTATTAATGTTAATAAACCAAACTCCTTTTTTCTCGCTCGTAAAAACGTTGAGTTAGCATATAAAATAAATAGTGCTGAAAAGATGACAATGATATAGTTCATTGATTCTAGCCCTTTTGTAACCATCGTCTTCATGCTAATGTTTCCGCTCACTACATCTGGATGATAAATGAAGGAAGCGTACATGAAAAATACTAAGATTGATAAACAACTACTAATAAGAAAAGCTTTATAATTACGCCAATTTCCTTTTACATTATTAAGCGCGAGCTGGCGAAAGTTCATGATATTCCCCCCCTAGCATCGCAAGTACATCTAAAATTTCTTGGAAAAAGGCTTGCTTTGTTTTTCCTTTATGAATTTCTGAGAAAATTTCTCCATCGCGTATAAAGAGAATACGTTCGCAATAACTAGCTGCTACTGGATCATGTGTTACCATGGCAATTGTTACTTTTTTCTGTTCATGTAAATCTTGCAGTGCGCCCATTAAAGATTTCGCAGACTTAGAATCTAAATTCCCAGTTGGCTCATCTGCTAAAATTAATGTCGGTTCATGAATAATTGCTCGTGCAGCTGCCGCACGTTGTTGTTGTCCACCCGATACTTCATATACTTTTTTATTTAAAATTCCTTCGATATTTAAAAACTTCGCAATTTCAAGTACTTTCGTATCAATTTCTTTTACAGGGCGCTTCGCCATAACTAATGGCAAAATAATATTTTCTTTAATCGATAACGTATCAAGTAAGTTAAAGTCTTGGAAGATGAACCCTAAATGTGTACGGCGAAATTCCGCTAGTTTTGTAGCACGCATTTGACTAATCTCTTCACCATTCACATAAACATGGCCTGAAGTTTGCTTATCAATTGTTGCTAATAAATTTAGAAGTGTTGTTTTCCCACTTCCTGAAGGACCCATAATACCTACAAATTCGCCTTCTTCAATTTTAAAATTTATATCGTGTAAAGCAGTCGTTGCCACTGATCCTTTTGATTGATACACCTTCGTTAAACCTTTTACTTCAAGAACACTCATTTCTAAATCCCCCTATGTGCTTTCTTCTTACATTTACTATAAGAAAAATAAGAAAAAGAAACGAGTGATTTTCCTTACAAAACCGTTTGTTATCTTACAATTTTGTCATTTTTCTCATCAATGCATGATATTCTTCATCTTTTGCAAATTGGAATGTAAATGTTGTACTTTCTCCTTCGGTTGATTGCACGTAAATTCCGTGATGAAGATTATCACAAATTTCCTTTGTAATATATAATCCCATTCCTGTTGCTTCTCTTGTTTTTCTTCCATTTGTTCCTGTAAAGAATGGTTCAAAAACTCGTTTGATGTCTTGCTTTGGAATACCAATTCCAGTATCACAAATATGTAATAAAACTGTCTGTTCCTTCTCCTCTATTTGAAACTGAATTTCTTTCTTATCCACTTGCGAGATTTTTGTGTATTTAATTGCATTCATAACAATTTGATTGATTGCAATACTAATCCATTTTCGATCGGAAGCGATCGTACACGTTTCTTCTTCAAACATTACTTTCGGATATACAGAAGATTGAATGAAAGATTTTCGATTTTGGTTAATAACCTCTCGAACAACCTCTAGTACATTTACTACCTCCACTTTGTAATCTTTTGCAAACTGTTCTAACCTTGCCATATGTAACGCTAAATCTAAACCATGTAAAATACGATTATTTTCTTCACGAATACTTTCAACCGTTTCTCTTGCTTCGCGATGCGCTTTACCAAATTTCTGCAACAGTAATTCAATCACTGAAACTGGTGTTTTCATTTGGTGAATCCATTGGTTCATAAAGATCATTTGCTGTTGATCTTTCGCATGCTTCTGGTGAACCTCATTCATATATTGCTGTCTAAGCAAAATGAATGCTTCTACAATCATTTCTTGTTCAGCCGTATAGGAAGCATCAATTAATAAAGAGTCATGTAACGTATGTCCTCCAGCAATGTATTGTTCGATTCTGTTTAAAAACACGCTGCGTTTTCGATAATCATAAATCAGGTATATAATAAATACGATAGTCGCTAGTAAAAGGCCATACAACCATGTACTCCACTGTATCGATCGTTTCTCTAAAAGTCCTTGTAGTTGTAATACAAGTCCAAATAAGCAAAGGCTCACAATATATGAAACAATTAAAGGAAAACGATCAATGAGGTAACCCTTAAGCTTCATGCCCATCTCCCCACTCTGTAAGAAGTGCGTAACCGTATCCCCGCTTTGTTACGATTGCATTTACAATCCCAAGCTCCTCTAGCTTCTTTCGGACACGCTTTACGTTCACTGTTAATGTATTATCATCAACGAATGCTAGTTCATCCCATAATGCCTCTAAGAGCTCCTCACGCGTTACATATTGATTTGCCTGCTTCATTAAACACTCTAATAAATAAAATTCATTTTTTGTGAGCTCTATTTGTTTCCCTTGCCACTCAACTGTATGTTGTGATGGAAATAGCAGCAATCCCCTCACACCAAAGCAATCGCTTTCTGCCGATGAAGCATACTCACCGTATCCACGACGCAAGGCGCTTTTTACTTTCGCCATAACAATATCTAAATGGAATGGCTTTGCAATATAATCGTCACCACCGTTTTCAATTGCCATGACCTGATCCATTTCTCCGGTTCGTGCAGAGACAAAAATGATTGGTGCATTAGATACAGTTCGAATTTGACGACACCAGTAAAAACCATCAAAGTACGGGAGATTAATATCGAGTAAAACTAAATGTGGATTCACTTTCACAAATTCATCTTTTATATGGCGTAAATCTGCCACTCGAAATGATTGATAGCCATACTTCTCTAAATGTTCTTCTAATATCCCAGCAATCTTTTCGTCATCTTCTACAATTAATATTTTATACATATACTCCCTCTCCCTTGTTTCTTACTACGGAGTGACTATTTCTTTCATTCTTCTGAATTTAAAAATGAATATCTATTTTGATTTTCCAACGTATAAGTCATGGCTATGAAAAACAAAAGATGACCTCTACTTGCTTTCTCCTTTTGTTTTAACTTGGCATGGGGCAGAAAAAGGATCTGACCGTTTCTACGCTCGACCAGATCCTCTCTCCCACCTAAAGATTAGGCTTTCTAACGGTTTTTCAATCTGTATTTCTATCGCTTTGACTTCTAACATACAAATTGCGGCCTTGAAAACAAGAGGAAATCCCCACTCTTTTTCTCCCTCTGTTCTCACATGGCATGGGGCTCAAAAAGGCACTGACCGCTTCTACGCTCGACCAGATCCTCTCTCCCACCTAAAAATTAAGCTTTCTATCGGTTTTCCAATCTGTATTTCTATCGCTTTATTTACACTCCTTTCTCGATTATAAAAAAGACTGCCGTATTTTGGCAGTCTTAATCGATAAATTCGAATTGATATTCAAGAATTTTTACAATGTCACCATCTTTTGCACCGCGTGCACGAAGAGCTTCATCAATACCCATTCCGCGCATTTGACGAGCGAAACGACGTACAGATTCATCACGTGAGAAGTCTGTCATCTTGAATGTTTTCTCAATATCATAACCAGAAATGACAAATGTACCGTCACTTTCGCGTGTAATTTCAAACTTAGATCCTTCAGATTCAAATTTGTACATTACACTTGCTTCAGATTCGTCTACAACATCATGTACTGGGAATTCTGGTGTTGTTTCCACTAAGTTTGCTACTTCAAATAATAGATCACGAACACCTTGTTTTGTTACGGCAGAGATTGGGAAGATTTGAACTTCGTCTCCTACTTTCTCTTTAAATGCTTGTAAGTTTTCCTCTGCATCTGGCATATCCATTTTGTTTGCAACAACAACTTGTGGACGCTCTGTTAAACGCAGATTGTACTCTTTTAATTCAGCATTGATTGTAACATAATCCTCATATGGATCACGGCCTTCTAAACCAGACATATCAATAACATGCACGATAACACGTGTACGTTCGATATGACGTAAGAATTGGTGTCCAAGTCCAACGCCCGCATGTGCTCCTTCGATTAATCCAGGAAGGTCAGCCATAACGAAGCTGCGGTTATCACCAGTTTCAACAACACCAAGGTTTGGAACAATTGTTGTAAAGTGATATTCTGCAATTTTCGGACGTGCTGATGATACAACGGATAATAATGTTGATTTACCTACGCTTGGGAATCCAACAAGTCCAACATCCGCTAATACTTTTAATTCTAAGATTACATCACGTTCTTGACCTGGTTCCCCGTTCTCAGCGATTTCTGGTGCTGGGTTCGTCGGTGTTGCAAAACGTGAGTTACCACGGCCACCACGACCACCTCTTGCAATAACAGCTGATTGCTCATGCGTTACTAAATCCGCAAGAATTTGACCAGTTTCCTCATCTTTTACAACTGTTCCTGGTGGAACCTTTACGATTAAATCGTCAGCTTTACGGCCATGTTGCCCTTTGCTCATCCCGTGTTGACCGCGATCAGCTTTGAAATGACGTTGGTAGCGGAAGTCCATTAATGTACGTAAGCCTTCGTCAACAACGAAAACAACATCTGCACCTTTACCGCCATCGCCACCTGCTGGGCCACCCTTTGGAACATACTTCTCACGACGATACGCAACCATTCCGTTTCCACCGTCGCCGCCTTTTACATATATCTTGACCTGATCTACAAACATTATTTCACCACACTTTTTTCGATTGGTTGTAATATAACCGAGATTTCATCATCTCGCACTGTATAAGAAATGAAATACGATTCATTGTTTTGGTTTGTAAGCCACGTTTGTAGTTCTTCTACATTCGTTAGCTTGCCACGAAAATCAAAAAAGAAACGAGCATTCTCCGCGTCACATTCAATTGTGATACAAACATAATTTTCAACATAAACGTCTAAACTATGCTGAAGCATTGAGAAAAATTCATTCGTCCACGTACACACTTCTTCATCGTAATGAGATAAGTTATGTAATTTCCCTAATACTTCGTACTCCAATAAGCACGGCTGCTGTTTCCAATTATATGTTAAAATCCATTCTGAAAATAAAGGCATCGATAGCCCCATCAGATTGGATTCTTGTCTCGCTTCTTGGACAAAACGATCGATGAGCCCATGAATCTCTTCCACTCTTCCAAGGGAGAGGTTTCCTTTAATCATCTGCATACGATTGAGCCAATCATGCCTAGAATGGCTCAACGCATCTATAATTGTCCATTTTTTATTCATCCAGATACCCCTTAATATAGAAAAACTCTAACCTGCACTCAGGTTAGAGTTTTCCGTGAGTTTCTTATGCTTCTTGAGCAACAGGATATACGCTCACTTGTTTGCGGTCACGGCCAAGACGCTCGAAGCGTACTACGCCGTCAACTTTCGCGTATAAAGTGTCATCGCCACCACGACCAACGTTAACACCTGGATAAATTTTTGTACCGCGTTGACGGTAAAGAATTGAACCACCTGAAACCGTTTGACCATCTGCGCGTTTAGCACCAAGACGTTTTGACTGAGAGTCACGACCGTTCTTTGTACTACCTACACCTTTCTTAGATGCGAAAAACTGAAGATCTAATCTTAACATACGTTACACCTCCTGCATTTTTTCTATTAAACGGATATACTTTCCGTAATCAAGTTCAATCGTCTTAAGCGAAACAACCAATCCTTCTAAAAGCGTTTGAGCTTTCTCTGCTGTATGAGCATCTAAATCATTAGGCAACTCATACGTTAAGAATCCACCATCACTTCCGAGCTCAATAGTTGCTTGCACATTACAAAGTACTTCCACTGCATTTATAGATCCAAACACGACCGCAGTTGTTCCAGCACAGACAAGGTCTTGTCCATGTGGTGCATAATCGGCATGCCCAGTCATTTTAAATGATTGGATACTTCCTAATTTCGTGCGACTTATCGTAATTTTAATCATCTTAACCAGAATTAAGCGTTGATTGCTTCAATCACTAGCTTAGTGTAAGGTTGACGATGACCTTGTTTCTTACGATTGTTCTTTTTCGCTTTGTATTTGAAAACGATGATTTTCTTAGCGCGACCTTGTTTTTCAACTTTCGCAGTAACTGTTGCACCTTCTACAACTGGGCTACCAACTTTCACGTTTTCGCCACCAACGAAAAGAACTTTGTCAAAAGTAACAGTTTCACCAGCTTCAGCATCTAATTTTTCAATGTAGATTTCTTGACCAGCTTCAACTTTAATTTGTTTTCCACCTGTTTCGATAATTGCGTACATACTTGCACCTCCTCATAATTACTAAGACTCGCCAAAACGAGGTAGACATAAAATGCCTTTTTGGAACCTGTCTTGTGCGGTTGTAGCATATAGCAGTTTAGGTGCTATAAACTATAACATAAAGATGTTATCACGAAACGTTGACTATTGTCAATAAATGTTCTGCTAACTATTTTTACGCAGCATCATTTCTTGCCTCGTTCCAAATCGAATAATTGCATATTTCTCAGCTTCTTCATCTGTGAAATAAACTTGGAACGGTATATTTTTTTGCAATTCTTTTTGTAAAAATATTTTTTGTACTTCTTTTGAAGCTGCAATTAATACCGCCTCGTCCTCCGAACTACTATATGTAACAAGTTCTCTTTCTAGCTCGTATGCAATTGATTCATGAGACATTACATATCCTGTCGCCTGGCACGCTGAGCAATCGTCTAATAATACATCACGGAGCGAGTGTTTTTTTCGCTTACGTGTCATTTCTAAAATACCGAGCTCTGTAAATCTAAGAACACGTGTATATGTACGATCCCTTTGTAATGAGGAAATGAGCCTCTCTCTTACTTTTTCTTTATTTTCTTCTTTTTTCATATTAATGAAGTCAATTAAAATCATACCACCAATATCACGCAGTCTTAATTGACGAGCAATTTCTTCCGCAGCTATTTCATTCGTCCGTAATACCGTATCTTGCAAGTTCTGCTTTCCAGTAAATTTACCGGTGTTCACATCAATTACCGTCATTGTCTCCATTTGCTCAATAATTAAATAAGAACCGTTTGATAACCACACTATTTTTTGCAGTGCTTTTTCAATCTCACGCTCCACACCATAGTGAATGAACATAGAAGTTGTTTCATTGTAAAACGAAACCTTTTCTTTTCCTACTTTATCTTGCAATTCCGGTACTATACTGCGTGTATCTACAATTACTTTTTCAATTGTTTCAATCGGATTTTCTTTAAATACACGATCTAAAAAGGTTGCTGGACGATGGAGTAATAACGGTGCCTTTCCATGCTCTTCTTTTCTTTTTAATTCTTTATACAGATCTTGAAAATGTTGCATTTCAATCTGCACTTCATCAATTGCACCTTTGTCACAAGCTGAACGGAAAATATAGCCTCCGGTTCCCTCTACTTGAATTTCAAGCAATTGTTGCCGTTTTTTATTATTTTTTATTTTCCGGGAAACAGCGCGCATTTCATCATAAGGCATATAAACGACATATTTCCCGGTAAATTCTACATTCGCTGTTAATTTTGGCCCTTTTGTATCAATCGCTTCTTTTACCACTTGCACGAGCAATGCTTGTCCTTCGTGCACTCGATATGATGATGGAACATCGTCATATGAAAGATAGGCATGTTTTTCTAAACCGATATTTACAAACGCTGCATTCATCCCAGCAATCGTTCGTACGACACGTCCCACATAAATATGCCCAACAATCTCTTGCTCTTGATTTCGTTGCCATAAAAGCTCAACAATCTTTTGTTTTTCTTCTACAGCAACCCGTTTTTCCGAACCAGTATAGTTGATGTATAACGTCTTCAAAATACTTTCCTCACTTTTTCATTTTCTTTTCCTCTTACAATATAAAAGGTTAGTGTCCTCGTCAACACTAACCGATTAACTCTTCCACAGATGAAGTAGTTCGTTTTTCGGTAAAATAAGCATAAAGCAATTCGTTTTCGTCTAATGTATAATGCTCTTTATATTTACCATGAACGATAATCGAGTGCTTATACCCTCTCCGAAACTTTGTGAAAATCGTGTATAATCGATCCTCAGTTCGCACTTCAATTGGAGCAATCTTTTCAATATCTCGCTTGTTTCCATAATAACGTTCTAGTAAAAAACGCATAAACGCATAGCGCCGTTGCTTCCATTCTTGATATAAAGAAATAGCTAAAAACAGAAGCAGCACCCACATCATAATACTATTACTATTCCAAAACAGTTGCCAACCTAATATTACACTAAAAAAAACACATGATATTTTCATCATTTTCTCATGCGCTTGTAAATAAGGAAATTGATGTGATAAAACATTAAACAATACTTTTCCACCATCTAGTGGCCAAATTGGTAGTAAATTAAACCCTAGAATCATTAAATTGTTCCATACAAAGAAATGATAAAGTTCCTCACTAAACCATCCTGCCCTAGCCAAAGCATAAGCTAGCCCAATCATCCATACATGTTGAATAGGTCCTGCTATTACAACGATTAATTCTTCCTTTAACGGCTTATTCCCATGTTCCTCAAGCTCTGCCACCCCGCCAAACGGCAAAAGTTGTATTTGCTTGATTCTCCATTTATAATGAGCAGCTGCGAAGGCGTGCCCAAGCTCATGAATCAAAACGATACAAAATAAAAGTAGTAATTCTTTAAAACGCGCCGTAAAAATCCCAATAGCTATAATTCCCCAAAACAGTGGATGCACTGTAATTTTTGACAATACTTCACTATATTTATTCAAATGAAATCACCTGAATCGGATCGATAAATTTTTCATTCTTTTTAATTGCAAAATAGAACTTGCCATTCTTGTTATCCGCATTGGTCCCAACTGTTCCAACCTTTTGTTTCTTTTCAACATAATCATATAATTTTACAGATGCCTCACCTAAATTTCCATACCATGATTCCGTACCATCTGCATGCTGGATCTCAACTATATTCCCAAACCCCTCTTTCTTACCAGCGAAAATAACAACCCCTTCATTTACCGATTCAACAGTTGTATTCGCGGCTGTTTGTACAAATACACCTTGGCCATCTTTTTGAAAACTTTGCATAACTTTCCCTGAAGCCGGAACTGCATAATCTTTTTGCTGTATGCCTTGTTTCTTTTCATTTGCAGGTAGAAAAGCGAGCGGTTTTCCAAATTGATTTTCGTACCACTTGGATACAGTAGCAAACTGAAATTCCTCTTGCATAACTTGTTTTACAACCGTTCTTGCTCCATCAAAAGAAGCTGGTGCATTTTTAAATAAAATGGCTACCGAGAGAACGAGAATCGCCGCTAATAAAAATTTAAATAAAAATACTTCCTTTCGAAAAAGAGGATGCACCTCTTTTTCACCTTCTTCAATGAACATCGTTTCTCCATCAAAGTTTCCTTCAGAAAAATACTGTTCTTCCTCGAGTCTCTCTTGTTCTTCTTTTCTCTTTGCAATCCGTTTTTTAATCTCTTCTACACGTCTATTCTTCATCCTGTCCCCTTCCTTTTGCCACCTCTTCTTGCAAGAGGCAAGTAAAGTGAAACTATCTTCCCTACTGATTATTTCCCCCGCAAATAGCAGGGAAAATAAAAGTTCTCTATTTTCCAAACTTTATACAGTTTGTACATATGTATGAACCCTAAGAGGAAGATATTCATGAGAATAAAAAAGAAAGCACCTCGCATACATGCGAAGTGCTTTTAACGAATTCCAAAGAAATTTTTCATCTTTGTAAAAACAGATACTTTTTCTTGCCCAAACGCTTGTAAAGGGACAGATTCACCTAGCAAACGTCTTGCAATATTCCGATAAGCTAATGATGCTTTTCCATTCGGCTGCAATGCTACAGGTTCACCTGTATTTGTAGCACGAATAACTTCATCATCATCCTCGACAACTCCGAGCAACTCAATCGAAAGTGTACGTACAATTTCATCTACATCTAGCATATCTTGCTCATGTAGCATATGGCTACGCACACGGTTAATAACAAGTTTTGGTGGTTCGATATCTTCTTTTTCTAAAAGCCCAATAATACGGTCTGCATCACGCATAGAAGATACTTCAGGCGTCGTTACAACAATCGCTTTGTCCGCACCTGCCACCGCGTTTTTGAATCCCTGCTCAATACCAGCAGGACAATCAATTAATATGTAATCATAATCATAATCTTGACGTAATAGTTGTATTAACTCATCCATTTGTTCAGGTGTTACCGCTGACTTATCGCTCGTTTGTGCTGCAGGTAATAAATAAAGTTCATCAAAGCGCTTATCTTTTATAAGAGCCTGAGGTAAACGACAACGACCTTCGACGACATCAACAAGATCAAATACAATACGATTTTCTAGCCCCATTACTACGTCTAAGTTTCTTAGACCAATATCCGTATCAATTAAACATACTTTTTTCCCGGATAATGCTAAGGCTGTACCAATGTTTGCAGACGTTGTAGTCTTTCCTACCCCGCCTTTTCCAGATGTAATTACTATTGCCTCTCCCACAGCTATACAATTCCCCTTTCTAACTTTGTTAAATTAGGTCTAAGATGAGTGAGAAGTTGCAGGCGATCGACAACAATGTGATTGTTCTCATCAATATACGCACATTCCGCCGCCTCTGCTCCGTCTTCTTTCTCTTCCGGAGCCCGCATTGTCACATCACTAATTCGAAGTTGCATTGGATTCATAACAGATGCTGCAATGACAGCATCTGTATCCCCATAATATCCAGCATGCGCAATTCCTCGTAATGATCCAACGACAAAAATATTTCCCCCAGCGATAACCGTTCCGCCTGGATTGACATCTCCAATTAACAATAGATTTCCTTTTACATGCAATACTTGACCTGAGCGAACAATTTTGGAAACAGGGACAATTTCTGTTTCTTCTTTCCACGCTATTGCTTCAGCTTTTGTTATGACATCACTCTCAATGGAATCCACAACAAGATTTTTTTTATTACGAATCAAAGTGCGAATTTCTTCTTGCTGTACATCTGTCAAATAGCGATTACCAACTTTAACATGTACTTCGATTAATGAACGTCCATCACCATCGTAATAGTGAGTGGAAAGCTTTTCGTCCAGTTCTTGCAGTAATTCAGAGAATGAACAGCAATCATCTAAATGTAATGTCAGTCCATCTTTTGTCCCTTTTATCGTTATATTTTGTTGCTTTTTTTCTTCCACTAAAGTTCACCCCAACGATTCAATTCGACATAAAATTAGAAAATCCTTTTTTCTTTTTCTTCCATCGCTTTTGAAAGACGCACAAGATATCGTCTCAGTGGGAAACAAACTAGTAATAAGAAAATTCCATTTAACAATAAAGTAGCAAGGAGACGATCTGAGAAAAAGATATGCGCCGGTACATGAATACGTCCTAGTAGCGTTAAAAATCCATATACATAATACTCTAATGCTGCAATTCCCGTTAATACGATAAAAGAAACAATAAATAAATTCAATTGCAATACTCTCATCGTACTATACACAAGATACGCCAAAATTGGATAAGCAAATATATATACACCAACAAGTTCTGTATATACAGTATCAAATAAAAAACCAAATAATAGCCCATAGTAAATACCTTGTAAAGGACTAAAATAAACGGTAATAAAACATAGCACAATCATAAAGAAATGCGGAGCTGCAATACTGTCTTTCCAAAACAATGCTGTTGGAACTACAGTAGAAAACATATTTTCGAATAAAAACACAAAAAGAAGCAGCAGAGGAAGAATTGCTCTTTTCAAAATAGCCATATCTTCTCCCCCTTACTGTTCTAACGCTGCTGAGGGCATAACTCTTTTTGTAACCATAATATGGTCTACATCATTTAAATCCGCAGCAGGTTTTACGTAAGCTGTTTGTGTTAATCCATATTCATCTGGTGCAACATCTACAATTTTCCCAATTACTAACCCTTTCGGGAAAATATCACTTAATCCTGATGTTACAACCGTTTGATCTTTTTCTACTTTTACATCAGATGGAATCTTTGTGAAAACAAGAGATTGTTTTTCCTTGTCGTATCCTTCAATCAATCCAAAAATACGCTCTTGCCCTTCTACTACAGCAGAAATACGATTTGTTCGATTCAGTGAACTCAATAATTCTACAGTTGATGTAAATTGAGACACACTTTTCACTCGTCCGACTAACCCTTTTGAAGTCATAACAGCCATATCCTTCTGGATTCCTTGCTGTGCACCTCTATCAATTCCGATTAAGTCATACCACTTGTCCGGATTGCGTGCAATCACTGTAGCTTGGATTGGCTTATAGTCACGAAGAGAATCTTTTTTATCAATCGTTTCACGAAGCTTCGCATTATCTTTTTCCAAATCTTTTACTTTCACGGATAATTCCGCATACTTATCTAATTTTTCTTTTAATGTTTTATTTTCTTCATACGTGCGCTTTACATCTTCTACGTTCTCAAAGAACCCGGCAACATAATTCGCTGGCTTTTGGAATACACGTTCTACAACACCGACAGTATCTTTTACAAACTGCTCTGGCCATGTTAGATTTTTCCGTTCTTTCAGTGAGATTCCAATCAATGCCACGAGAAGAATAATACTAACTAGCAAAACAATTAATCTTTTGTTTAAGAAAAACTGTGGCACGTTCACACCCTCTTAATTTCATTGATTTTTATTTTGGAATATTATCGAGCAGTTTTGAAAAGGTCGATATTATCTAAAGCTTTACCTGTTCCAATTGCTACACAGTCAAGTGGATTTTCTGCAACAAGAACTGGCATTTTCGTTTCTTCACTAATTACTTTGTCCAAGTTGCGAAGTAATGCACCGCCTCCTGTTAATACAATTCCACGGTCCATAATATCCGCTGCTAATTCAGGTGGCGTTTTTTCTAATGTGTTTTTCACTGATTCTACAATTGCATCTACTGTATCTTTTAACGCATCTGCAATCTCTTCTGGCTTGATTAATACTGTTTTTGGTAAACCACTTACTAAATCACGGCCACGAATTTCCATTGGCTCAATACCTTCTGGCTCGCCTGCAGAACCGATTTCTAATTTTAATGCTTCTGCTGTTCTTTCACCGATCATTAAGTTGTAGCTTTTCTTAATGTATTGAATGATTGAATCGTCCATATCATCACCAGCAACACGAACAGATTGACTTGTTACAATCCCGCCTAAAGAAATGATCGCAACTTCTGTTGTTCCGCCGCCAATATCAACAACCATACTACCAGTTGGTTCCCAAACAGGTAAGTTTGCACCGATTGCTGCTGCAAACGGTTCTTCAATTGGATATGCATCACGCGCACCTGCTTGACGAGTTGCATCGATTACTGCACGTCTTTCTACAGCAGTAATACCAGATGGCACACATACCATTACATATGGCTTACGAGAGAAAAATCCATTTGATTTTTGCGCTTGTTGAATATAGTATTTCATCATTGTCGCTGTTGTTTCATAATCAGCGATTACACCATCTTTCATAGGGCGAAGAGCCACTACGTTTCCTGGTGTACGACCAATCATTTGTTTTGCATCGCTACCAACTGCAACGATTTGTTTCGAATCAGTTTGCAATGCTACAACTGAAGGTTCACGTAAAACTACACCTTTTCCTTTCACGTATACAAGCGTGTTTGCTGTTCCTAAATCAATTCCAAGATCACGAGTAAAACCACCAAATCCAAACATATCATCTATCTTCCTTTCTCATTTTCACGGACTCATTTTCTTACTTTATATTTATAATAAAACAGTACGTTTTTATATTTTCTATCCTTTATTGTAAGCGAATGCCTACAAAAAACTCATAAATCACATTATAAAACAAAATAGGTAAAAAGAATAGTCTTAAATATGACCTTTTTCTTTTAAACTCACGAATTTATGGTCGCCTATAATAATGTGATCAAGGACTTCAATTCCAATGATCCTTCCACATTCTACCAATCGTTTTGTCACTTCAATATCTTCCCGACTCGGCGTAGGATCTCCTGAAGGGTGGTTATGCAGACATATAATAGAGGCTGCTGCGCGACGAAAAGCTTCTTTGAAAACCTCGCGAGGATGCACAATTGAGGCATTTAAACTCCCAATAAACACAGTCTGCCGATGCATAACTTGATTTTTCGTATTCAAGTATAAACAGACAAAGTGCTCTTGTTGTAAAAAACGCATCTCTTCCATCATATAACTAGCACAATCTTCTGGACTCCGAATACTATATCGATTTTGGTACTCTAAACGCACCATCCTTCTCCCTAGTTCAAAAGCAGCGATTAACTGAGAGGCCTTTGCTATTCCTACACCATGAATACTCGTCATCTCTTCTATTGTAGCATCTTTTAACATTCGTAATCCGTCAAAATGATATAAAATTTGATCCGCTAATGTTAGAACTGATTCTTCTTTAGAACCAGTTCTAAGTAGCACTGCGAGAAGTTCCCGATTCGATAAACTGCTTGCTCCTTCTACTAATAAACGCTCCCGTGGTTGTTCTTCTTTCAAAACATCACGAATACCGTTCATATTTTCACTCCTTTTTCAATTTTTCGCAAAGAAAACCCCATGCAATTTTACGCATGGGATGCATCATTATCGAACTGTTTTAATTCACGAACAAGTCGTGCAATTGGTAATCCCACTACACTGTAGTAATCTCCCTGAATATGTTGAACAAAGATAGAACCTTTTCCTTGAATACCGTAACTTCCAGCCTTATCAAGTGGTTCTTTCGTCGCAATATACGCATCAACCTCTTCTTCTGTTAACTCCCAAAACGTAACTTCTGTACGTTCGTAGAAAGTTACTGTTTTTTCTTTTGAAATGAGCGCAACGCCTGTATATACTTCATGTGTTTTTCCTGATAATAGTTGCAGTATTTCTTTCGCTTCCGCTTCATCTTTAGGCTTTCCAAGAATACGCGATTCATATGTAACAATTGTATCTGCACCTAATACCACACTATCTTCTTGATTTTCTACTACAGCAGACGCTTTTTGCAAAGCAAGTGACATCACAATATCAGCGGGCGATGAATACGCACCGATTGTTTCTTCTATTTCACTCACAACAATTTCAAATGGTACACCCGCTAGTTCAAGTAATTCCTTCCGGCGCGGTGACCCAGATGCTAAAATAAGTTTTTTCATATATGCTCCTTTCTTACATAAAGCAGAAAAATATAGCTTGATCGTATCAAACAAATACCTTTCCTACAAATTGCAAAAACATCATTTTCTTTTTAAGAAATGATGTTTTATCACTATAAGGTGAAAACATTTCTATAGCTATATAATTCAAAAGAAAAGAAAGAAGTATGCATACTTCTTTCCTCTTATTCCATTATCCTACTCTTTGGCTTTTTGCGAAACCACTTTTTCATAAGAAAGCAAACCATCAATGATAACTTGATTCAATTTAGCTACTGCTTCTTTATCAGTCTTTCCTTCTTTTATTGTTTGCACAGCTACTGATGCATACGTATATATTTTTTTTACATCCTCACGCTTAATTGATTTCCCCTCTTTTTCAATTGCCTTCCATTCCTTTTCAATCGCTTCTATTTCTTTTGAATTACTTTTACTTCCAGGTTGTATACTAGTCGCGTATTTTACAAAATGGACGTATAAGAGTTGTAACTTACTTAACAATGGACCAGATTCTTTATCGCTTTTCAGCAATGCCCGATCTGTAATTTCCCATTTCTTTTTCAAAACTGATACGCCATCTTTCTTATATTGTCCGATTAATTTATCTAACGATTGCTCATCACTAGCAATTCCAACTACAAGTGAATACTTATCATCAGTCGGTTTAATCGCTGCTATGCCCCCATTGTCTTTCCATTCCTGAGTAGCTGCCTGTCCTTTTTCTTCAGAAGAATAGAGACCTCCCTGAACGAAATATAAAGTGATTGGTTCTAAAGCAGCTGCATTCCCCACCTTTTGTTTTTCTTCTTTTTTCTCCCCAGCTGTTACTTCTTTTTGCTCTGCTCCATTATTCTTTTCTCCACTTGTTATCGTAGCTTCCCGAACTGTACCTTGTCCCGTTAACAAGTGAAGCATTCCCATCCCTAATACTGTGCCAATGATAACCGCAGTAGCAACTGTAAAAATAAGCACATTATTCCATTTCTTTCGGTGCTGCCGGATAGATGGTAACTTGTTTTTTTGAAAGGGCACTACATTTTGCGACGTTTCACTATCAACTACCATCCAATCAAATTCTTCCTTTTCTTTCTGCTTTTCTTCATACTTTGCTTCCGTTCCGTTTACTTTAACCGAGATTGTTCGTGATTGCTTGTCCATACCCTCACACCTCACCTCTTATCATTGTCCGCATCATATCATATTCACTTCACAAAAAAACGAGATATCTGTCGGAGGGATTCGTCAAATTTTCCCATATAGTTATCTTATCCCGCATTAATAGGCAGTAATATCCCCCACCTCAAAATTGCGGATAAAAATTATGAAGGTTGCTAGGGGATAAACTGCCCCTAAAAGCCCGATTGGTGAAGGCTAACCATCAGTGGGAAATAAAAAAACCTCCACTGATGGAAGTTTCACTTTATATGTATGTATTTGACTGCATTTGTAGAACAAAAAACTAGGGCAGCAAGTTGCTGTCCTAGTTTTTTTCACGAATGTATTTTCTAACTTCTGAAATAAAGTAAAGAGAGCCTGTTATGATGAAAACATCATTTTCTTGGAGGTTGTTCATTTTCGCATCAATAGCTTCTTTCCAATTCTCAAAAACTTGTTTTGTTTCCTTACGTGAGTAAGCTGCAAGCTCCTCAGCAGAAATCGCACGATCAAATGTGAATGTTGTAAAAGTCATTTCATCTGCAATTGTTTCTAATTGCCCTACCATATTGTCTAGCTGTTTATCACCTAAAGCGGTAAATAAAACAAGGATGTTTTTATCGTTATAATGAGCCTTTACTGTTTTCACAAGGCTTGCAATTCCTTCTGGATTATGAGCTCCATCTATAATTACGTCCGGATTGCTTTGCAGTCGTTCAAATCGGCCAATCCAATATGCTTCACTTAATCCTACGCCAATATGCTCTTCCTCCATTAAGAATGATAGGTATGTTTTAAGATACATAATCCCCATCAACGCCAATGCTGCATTTCCGACTTGATGACTTCCTTTCATCGAAATCTGAACTTCCTCAAATGAAGCAAACGGGCAAGAAAAATCAAAATGCTCTCCATCTTCATCGGAACGCCGATGAACAGCTGTAAATTGCTTTCCAAACTCATATAGATTTGCATTCTTTTCCTGAGCAATCTTTTGGATAACCTCAAGTGCTTCTTCATCCTGCACACCAGTAATAACGGGAACTCCTGATTTAATAATTCCTGCTTTTTCGTACGCAATTTCAGCTAATGTATTCCCTAAAATATGCATATGATCATGGCCGATATTTGTAATCATTGTAAGAACTGGATGAACTACATTTGTAGAATCAAAACGACCACCAAGCCCTGTTTCAAACAAGACGATGTCACAGAAGTTTATTTTACCAAAATAGCAGATTGCCATTACTGTAATAATTTCAAACTCCGTTGCTTCTCCTAAATCTGTTTCATCTAATTTTTCAACAACCGGTTTTACCATATTTACAAGCTCAGTAATTTCTTTATCTGCAATCGGTGTACCGTTAACACTAATTCGCTCATTAAATGTTTCAATGTATGGAGACGTAAATGTACCAACTTTATATTTTCCCGCCTCTAGCATATAACGCATATATGTTAAAGTTGAACCTTTTCCATTTGTTCCTGCAAGATGAACGCATTTTATGTGACGTTCAGGATTTCCAAGCTCCCCTAGCATCCACTGCATTCTCTCTAATCCTGGTTTAATTCCAAACTTTAATCGGCTATGAATCCAATCTATCGCTTCTTCGTATGTATGTACCACGCTTGCCATTCCCCTTTCAAATCAATAAAAAAGAACTAAAACAAAGAATTATTCTAGCTCTATTATACGCAAATAAAAGAGACTCACCAATATGGCGAGTCTCTTTCGAATGACTTTATTTTTGAAGATCAGCTAGACGTTGACGAACTGCTTCGCGTTTTTCTAGATAATCTTGCTCTTTTGCACGCTCTCCTTCAATAACTGCCGCTGGTGCTTTTGCTACGAAACCTTGGTTTGCAAGTTTCTTCTGTACACGTTCTACTTCTTTATCGAACTTCTCAAGTTCTTTTTCAAGACGCGCTTTCTCTTCATCAAGATTGATAAGATCAGCTAACGGTAAGAATAACTCTGCACCTGATACGATTGCAGTCATCGCTTTTTCTGGCGCTTGTAAATCAGTCTTAATTGTTAATTCACTTGGATTACAGAAACGCTCAATGTAAGAGCTATTTTTCATAAGCTGTGCTAGTACTGCTTCGTCTTTTGCTTTAATTTGCATTTGAACTTTTTTGCTCATTGGCGTATTTACTTCAGCACGAATGTTTCGAACAGAGCGAATGATATCAACTAGAAGGTGCATTTCTGCTGCCGCTTCTTTATCTTGTAAATCTTCGCGAACTGTCGGCCATGCTGCTACTGTAATAGATTCACCTTCATGCGGTAAGTGTTGCCAAATCTTCTCTGTTACGAATGGCATGAATGGGTGTAGTAGACGCATCGTTTGGTCTAGTACGTATGCTAGAATTGAACGAGTTGTTTTCTTAGCCACTTCATCTTCACCATATAATGGAAGTTTCGCCATTTCAATATACCAATCACAGAAATCATCCCAAATGAAGTTGTATAATGAACGGCCAGCTTCACCGAACTCATATTTATCCATGTTACGTGTTACACTTTCAATCGTTTCATTTAAGCGGGTTAAAATCCACTTATCTGCAACTGATTTTTCACCAGTTAAATCGATATCTTCATATTTCATGTCATCCATGTTCATTAATACGAAACGGGATGCATTCCAAATTTTATTAATGAAGTTCCAAGTAGATTCTACTTTCTCCATGCTGAAGCGTAAATCTTGTCCTGGTGCACTTCCTGTTGATAAGAAGAAGCGCATTGCATCTGCACCGTACTTATCAATAACATCCATTGGATCAATACCGTTACCAAGAGATTTACTCATTTTACGTCCTTGCTCATCACGAACTAAACCGTGAATTAATACGTCTTTAAATGGGCGCTCTCCTGTAAACTCTAAACCTTGGAAAATCATACGAGATACCCAGAAGAAGATGATATCATAACCAGTTACTAGAGCATCTGTTGAATAGTAACGTTTGAAGTCTTCTGCATCTTCATTCGGCCAACCAAGTGTTGAGAATGGCCATAACGCTGAGCTAAACCATGTATCAAGTACGTCGTTATCTTGATTCCAGTTTTCAATATCTGCTGGTGCTTCCGTACCTACGTATACTTCACCAGTTTCTTTATGATACCAAGCTGGAATGCGGTGTCCCCACCATAATTGACGAGAAATACACCAGTCGTGAATGTTTTCCATCCAGCGTAAGTATGTGTTCTCGAAACGCTCTGGTACGAACGTTACTTTTTCTTCTTCTTTTTGTTGAAGTTCTACTGCCTTTTCTGCAAGTGGTCCCATTTTTACGAACCATTGTGTTGATAAGTAAGGCTCAACAACTGCACCGCTACGCTCACTATGTCCTACTGAATGCATATGAGGCTCGATTTCTACTAATACGCCAGCATCTTGTAAGTCTTTTACTAACTCTTTACGGCATTCGAAACGATCCATACCGTTATACTTACCAGCTTTTTCGTTCATCGTTCCATCTTCGTTCATTACTAAAATACGAGGTAAGTCATGTCGGTTACCTACTTCAAAGTCATTCGGATCATGAGCTGGTGTAATTTTCACAACGCCTGTTCCGAAATCTTTTTCTACGTACTCATCAGCAATAATCGGAATTTCACGGCCTACGATTGGAAGTGTAACTGTTTTTCCGATTAAATGCTTGTAACGATCATCTTCTGGATGAACTGCTACTGCTGTATCGCCAAGCATTGTTTCTGGACGAGTTGTCGCAAGTCGAATGTGACCAGATCCATCTGTCAATGGGTAGTTCATATGGTAGAATGCACCTTGAATCTCTTTATGAATTACTTCAATATCAGAAAGAGCTGTGCGTGTTGCTGGATCCCAGTTAATAATATATTCACCGCGGTAAATTAAACCTTTTTCGTATAATTGAACGAATACTTTATTAACCGCATCAGATAAACCTTCGTCTAATGTAAAGCGCTCACGAGAGTAATCTAATCCTAAACCAACTTTTCCCCATTGCTGACGAATGTGAGAAGCATATTCTTCTTTCCATTCCCATGCTTTCTCAAGGAATTTCTCACGGCCAAGATCGTAACGTGAAATACCTTCTTCACGAAGTTTTCCTTCTACTTTTGCCTGTGTTGCGATACCAGCATGGTCCATTCCTGGAAGCCATAATACATCGTAACCTTGCATACGCTTTGTACGCGTCAAAATATCTTGAAGCGTCGTATCCCAAGCGTGCCCTAAGTGCAGTTTACCTGTTACGTTTGGAGGCGGGATTACAATTGTATACGGCTGTTTTTCCGCATCTCCTTTTGCTTCGAAATATTTGCCGTCTAGCCACCATTTATAAAGGCCTTCTTCAACGGACATATGATCATATTTAGTCGGTAAATTCTTTTCCGTATTTGACATTATTTTCCCTCCTTAAAATAAAAAATGCCCCTCATCCAAAAAGGACGAGGGACATCGTGGTACCACCTTTATTTACAAACAAATTCAAAATTTGCTTATACTCTTAATTTGATAACGGACAGATCCGTCTTTTCCTAATGAGAATGACTCCGTTCAGAAAAGATGCTCCAGAGCTACCTTCTAACATGACTATCTAGAGAATCTCACAGCTAATAATTCTCCTCTCTGCAGACGTTTAATGTTATACTCTTCCCCTTCAACGCATTTATATAATTGTTATTTATTATATACAATAGTGTAAAAAACGAAACCATATTCGTCAAGATAAAAATATTTTTCAGCAAGTTTCTACAATTAATAAATTCTATTTTGATAAAAACAACATACAATTACCAATCAGCTTAACTAAATTCCCTGTAATATATACACGGAAAATGAAGGTATGCAGCACAAGCACCTTAGGTACTTACCCCGCATACTGTAATATTACCCTTTCATCTTTTAAGGTTCATGTGCAGCAATAGCCTTTCTATACGGAGGAATGATTATGCGACGATACCGACGCACCTACAATTTTTCGGCCCCTTCATGGGTTAGAAATTTACAAACGATGTTTGCTGATTTTGCAATTCCCCTTACGATTTTCCAAGGGATTCGTACATTACTACTTCCAACTTTCTTAGATTTCATCATCCTTATCATCTTTGTTGTAGCAACGATTCGCTTGCATTTTCAGCCGTAGCCTCAAGGACACTTGAGACTACGGCTGTTACTCATTCCCTTGCTGCGCTGCTTGAAATTGTGAAATAAAATACTCTATATTACTTACAAGCCAATGCGCTTGTTGTAACATTTTCACACCTTGAAGTTCTTGCTTTTCACTACGGCTCTGCTGTTTGCTTGTATAAGATTGGATTTGTCGAATAAATGGGGACGGATATGTTAGATACGCAAACATAAGGAGTTGTTCTTCTTTCGTAAACGGAAAATTCTTTTGATACACCTGATACCATTCAAAGCGATCGCTTCTCGTAATTGGATATGTGTTCAATGAGCGGGAATAAAAGCGAACAAGATCTTGAACTGGTGTTGCAAATTGAGACCTTTCTAAACTAATAAAATAACCATTTCGTTCATAATCGAATAAAAAATGATTCATCGATACATTGCCATGAATAAAAGAAACTCGTGTTTTTTCTTTTTCTTTCATCGCTTCATTCCACTCCGAAAGCTGTTTCGTTGCAAATTCACGCGCCCTCATCACATGATGAAAATACGTACAATACTGCAATTCAAACGGCGACATATACCATTTCGCCTCAGACTCTACGAGGAATTGCTCTAAGAATTCTCCATCTTTCTCCCAACGATCAGAGACATTTGTATAATGCTCCTCTAACGCTTCTTCAGTATACGTTTCTTCTTTTACCGTCCTTTGATGAAGCAGCGCTAGCGTCTGAAACATTTTATGATATTGATCATTGTCCTCTCCGTTCCCTTCTGCTCGCTCAAGCCAAGGCATTAAATAATAACTATATGTTTCGTCACTCAAAATATGATTTCCATCTGTCGCATGGTAAATCGGTACATAATGTGTAAATCCCTTTTCACGTAAAAATTGAACATGATACATTAAATTATTTCGCTTCAATCGATGAGATGGTAATTTTTTCAATGCATATGGACCTTGATTCGTATAAATTTTTATTACACTCCCATGCTCTTCCATATGGTGGGCATCCAATTGATACCGCTGTACGATCGGCGCATAACGATCTCGCAATTCTATATCCATACGAATGATCCTTTCTCATTCAAAAACGTAAGATGAACTATGGTAAAAGAAAAGAGATGAGTGGAGAAAATTCTCCACTCACTTTGTCTTTGCTTTTGACACAGGTATATATATAATTTGCCCTGCAGTTAAATATACATCATCTGTTTGATTCACACGATGTAAATGCTGGACCGACGTTTCATATCGATCCGCAACCGATTCAATTGTATCCCCTTCTTGCACAAAATACATACGTAATTTCGTAAATTCTTCTTCCGGCTCTTTCGTAAACAATTTTGTTAAATATAATGCATTTTCATCCCGTTGTGAGTATGCCGTTTCTGCTTCTTCCTGTAATTCCTTTTCCTTCTTTTTCTGAAAATCCTTCCGGCCAAAGAATTCAAACTGTGGTGTAGTTTCTTTTGCTTCCTCTTCTCGTTCTTCCTCTTCATGTTCTTCTAGATCTTCTACCTCTTCTTCTAATTCTTGTTCTTTGCGCTCCTCTAATTGGAAAGGCTCAAATGCATAATCTTCCCATCCGTTTGATTCTGTATGAACTGTTACTTCTTCCACTTCTACCGGCAATGTATCCTCATCCACCAGTTTTATTTCCTCGGTTCTATCAACTTCCACATTCTCTATCTCTTCCTCTTGCACTTCATTCTGTATTCTCTCATCCTCACATAATCCAGATATCGATATGTCCGCTAATAGCTGTAAACAACCATTTTCCTTTAATTCATAATCGAATTCCTCAATGGAAACATACAATTCTTCAACTTGTTTCACTCGGTTTCGTGGAATCGAAATTTCTAACGGAAAAGAGTGCACAAGTTCGTTTACACCATCTTCTCGCGTTTCTACATAATCAATGGATTTCGCTGGAGATAAATCTCGTAATGAAAACGCAGAATCATCTTGCCTTGCAACATATTCTCCCGTTAAATCCAATTGACCTCTCACAATTACTTCGTATTCAAGCTCTTCTATCTCAACGTCTGGATCTAACGAAATTGACAAAAGTTCTTCGACTTCCTGTCCTTTTTGGAACCAAACCGATTCTTTTAATGAAAAACGTAATGAATGATCTGTTGCCACTTCTTTTCCCCCTCCCAAACTGTATGTCATTACAGGTTTATGTGTCTCGGAATCATTTTATGAGTAAAAAATCGAACTGCACATGTGATCTTCCTATTCATTTTTCATATATCGACGCTTTTTAAAATATATCGGCATTCCGACAATATGCGACATGATCTCTAGTCATTAATAAAAAGGTTGCCAGGACGATCCCGGCAACCTTTTTATTTACGCTTTTAATTTCGACATCGCAATTTCTGCCGCTGCAATTGTCGCTTCAATATCTGCATCACTATGTGCTGTTGATAAGAATAATCCTTCAAATTGAGAAGGTGGTAAGAATACACCTTGCTCTACCATTTCACGATAGTAAGCTGCGAAGAACTCTAAGTTAGACGTTTTTGCTGCATCGTAGTTAATAACTGGTTCATTCGTGAAGAATATACCTATCATTGAACCTGCGCGGTTTATATGATGCGGAATACCGTGTTTTTCAGCCGCTTTACGCAGGCCATTTTCTAACATTTCAGCTTTACGCTCAAACTCTTGATAACACTCTGGCGTTAATTGTACTAATGTTTCATAACCTGCAGTCATTGCTAAAGGATTACCAGATAATGTACCTGCTTGGTAAATCGGTCCGCTCGGTGCAACTTGGCGCATAATTTCCGCTTTACCACCGTATGCTCCTACTGGTAGGCCGCCACCGATTACTTTTCCTAAACAAGTTAAATCAGGTGTTACACCGTAATAACCTTGTCCACAGTTGTAAGCAACGCGGAATCCTGTCATCACTTCATCAAAAATAAGCAATGCACCATTTTGCTTTGTCACTTCACGAAGTCCTTCTAAAAATCCTTGTTGTGGTGGAACTACTCCCATATTCCCTGCCACTGGCTCTACGATAACACAAGCAATATCGTCACCGAATTGCTCGAACGCATATTTTACACTCTCCAAATCGTTATACGCTACTGTAATCGTATTTTTCGCTACACCTTCAGGTACACCTGGGCTATCTGGTAAACCAAGCGTCGCAACACCTGAACCTGCTTTAATTAATAGCGAATCACCATGACCATGGTAACAACCAATAAATTTCAAAATTTTATTACGACCTGTATAACCACGTGCTAGACGAAGGGCACTCATCGTCGCTTCTGTTCCTGAATTTACCATACGTACAATTTCAATCGATGGCACACGCTCAATTACAAGCTGCGCTAATTTATTTTCAATCTCTGTTGGCGCACCAAAGCTCGTTCCTTTTTCAGCAACAGCTTTTAATGATTCCACAACACGTTCATTTGCATGTCCGTGAATAAGCGGTCCCCATGATAATACGTAGTCGATATATTCGTTCCCGTCAATATCATACACTTTAGAGCCTTTTCCGCGCTCCATAAAAAGCGGATTCATACCAACGGACTTAAATGCACGAACTGGGCTATTTACGCCGCCAGGCATTAAATCTTGCGCTGTTTCAAACGCTTCAATCGATTTATCAAACTTTTTCATTATTGTATTCCTCCTTCTTGTAACCATCGTGCTGCGTCTTTCGCATGATACGTAATAATTAAATCTGCTCCTGCACGTTTCATGCTCAATAGTTTCTCAAGTACAATCTCTTTTTCATTAATCCAACCATTTTGCGCTGCCGCTTTAATCATTGAGTATTCTCCGCTCACATTATAAGCCACGATTGGTAAATTGAAATTGTTTTTCACATCGCGAATGATATCTAAGTAAGAAAGGGCCGGTTTTACAATTAAGAAATCCGCTCCTTCCATTACATCTGATTCAGCCTCACGGAATGCTTCCATACGGTTTGCTGGATCCATTTGATACGTTTTACGATCACCAAATTGCGGTGCACCGTGCGCAGCATCGCGGAATGGACCGTAAAATGCAGACGAGTATTTCACAGCGTATGACATAACCGGTACGTGTGCAAAACCGTTCTCATCTAACGCATGGCGAATCGCCGTTACAAATCCATCCATCATGTTAGATGGTGCGATAATATCTGCTCCTGCTTTTGCTTGGCTCACTGCTGTTTTTGCAAGAACTTCAAGTGATTCATCATTTAAAATGATTCCATCCTCAATAACCCCGCAATGCCCATGGCTTGTATATTGGCATAAACATGTATCCGCCACTACTACTAACTCTGGAAACTGCTCTTTAATTTGTTTGATCGCACGTTGTACAATGCCGTGTTCACAAAATGCAGAAGATCCAACTTCATCTTTTTCAGCAGGCAAACCAAATACGATAACAGAACGAATACCTAAATCTACCACTTCTTGCATTTCAGCTTGCAGAAGATCTAAAGAAATTTGATATACATCCGGCATAGAAGGAACTTCGTTACGAACATTCTCTCCTTCTAATACAAAAATAGGATAAATAAAATCTTCTGTATGTAAAAATGTTTCACGTACAAGCGCACGCATATTTTTGCTTTGTCTTAAACGACGATGACGATTAAATTGTAAAGAATTCATAGATTTCTATCTCCCATTCTTTTTATTTAGACTATGCATTTTGATTATATTTTGAAATGCACTGTATTAATGCTTCTACTGTATATTCTTTTGGAACGATTACACCAGCAAAATAACGCCTTGCCTCTTGCTCTGTTATCGGTCCTATACAAGCAATTGTACATTTTTTTGTCCATTCTCTCCAGTTTGTGCCCTCAAGTAATTTCACAAAGCTTGTAACAGTAGAGGGACTCGTAAATGTAACAACATCTACCTTACCTAACTCTAGAGCTGCGATAAGGTCTAGCTGCTTCTCATGATTTGTTTTCGTTTCATACACGACAAATTCTTCTAAAAACACATCAAGATCGCGGAGTTTATTTGGAATAATATCTCTAGCTAAATTCCCTTTTGGAAATAAAATGCGTTCTGTCCCGTTTAACTCTCTTACAAATTCTAAAACGAAAGCTTCCGCGACAAAAGTCTTTGGGACAAAATGAACCTCATAACCCCGCTTTTCTAATTCTTGTCCTGTTTTCACCCCTACTGCAGCAATGCGAACAGTAGGGGGTATTTCCTGACACAAACCATCTAAAAAAAAACTCACACCATTTTTACTCGTAAAAATAACCCAGTCATATGTATGAAGCTGCTGAGATATACCTTGAAATTCCTGCTGAGATACACCTTCTATATGCAAAAGCGGAATTTCCAATGGAATTCCGCCCTGTTTTTTCACCGCTACACTCATTTGTTTTGCTTGATGCTGGGCACGCGTAATCAGTACTGTTTTGCCAGCAAGAGCATCCATGATTAATGTTGCTCCTTATTCGCAGCAAGAATGAGCTCTTTTGCTCCTTGCTTAATTAAACGATCCGCTGCCTCTAAGCCAACTTGCTCTGGATTCACACCTGTGACAATTTCTTTTAACAAGACTGAACCATCCATAGAACCGACAAGAGCTGTTAATTCAATTTCATCATTCTTCTGAAGCGTTGCATAACCAGCGATCGGTACTTGGCAACCACCTTCAAGTTTATGAAGGAATACTCGTTCAGCCGCTACTGTTCGTTCTGTTACAGCATCATTCATATGTGATAATAATTGCAATAGATCTGCATCATCCTCACGACATTCAATCGCTAAGGCACCTTGTCCTACAGCTGGTACACATAATGTTTCATCTAAGTGTTCTGTAATTACATCATCATCCCAGCCCATTCTCTGCAATCCAGCCGTTGCTAAAATGATTGCATCATAATCTTCTTCTTTTAATTTACGTAATCTCGTATCAATATTTCCACGAATCCACTTCACTTGTAAATCTGGTCTAGCAGCGAGTAACTGCGCACTACGTCGTAAACTACTCGTACCAAGAATTGCACCTTCTGCTAAGTCCTCAAATGATTCCCCGTTTTTTGAGATGAACGCATCACGCGGATCGACACGCTTTGGTATACACCCAATTGTTAATCCATCTGGAAGTACAGCTGGCATATCCTTCATACTATGTACAGCCATATCGATTTCTTTCATAAGTAGTGCGTGTTCAATTTCTTTTACAAACAAGCCTTTCCCACCTACTTTAGAAAGCGTCACATCTAAAATAACATCACCTTTTGTAACAATTTCTTTCACTTCAAATTCATATGGTAAACCAAGCGCTTTTAATTGATCAATAAACCAATTTGTTTGTGTTAATGCTAGCTTACTCTTTCTTGAACCTACAATAATTTTGCGCATAATGTTCTCTCCTCATTATAAATACCAAAAGTGGAAGTTGGATAAACTGCTTAATAGAAAAATATTGATTAACATAACGAGAAAGGCTCCAATGTTCCAGTTTATAATTTTCTTACCTTGCAATATATCTGACCCTCGTAAATATAGACCCATGCAATAGACAAACAAAACAACAAAAGACCCGATTACTTTCGTGTCATACCAATGGAAATTATCTAGTTTTGTATATCCCCATATACATCCAAGCAAAATAGCTAATAGGAAAAACGGAACAGAAAATAAATTTAATCCATATGACATCGACTCAAGCTTCGGTAAGTTTCCTAACCTTCTTAATCTTGCATTCCATTTTTTTTGTTTTAATAATCGATATTGCAACAAGTACATAATGGAAAAAATAAACGATACTGTAAACGCCGCATAGGAAATAATCGCCATTCCTACATGCACGTATACAAGCTCTGAAACTAATTGATGTGCGAGTACAGGCGACATTTTTCCGAGCGGAGTGAAAATAGAAAAAGCGCTTACGCCAAAAGCAATGACATTTGTAAAAAAGACTAAAAAGTCAATGCGCATAAATCGATTGATTACGAGTGACATTGTAATTAATAGCCACACATAAAAATAAATCCCTGACAATAATGTCAAAATCGGATTCGTCTCTGATTCCATAGCTCGAAGTAACATAAAAATAGACTGTAATACCCATACAATCGCAAGTAACCAAAAAGCAATTCGATTCGCCTTTCGGTTACTTTGGAAATAATCTATAAAATATAAACTAATGCTACAAGCATATAAAATAATTGCGATATGATAAATAATACTATTATTTAAAAAACCCATCCGATCATCCTTCCAGTTATAAAGATGGAACGGATGCTGTCCACACTCGTTTATGCTCTGGTTCTTCAATATGTTCCATGGCCGCTTCTTGCACTTCTAAATCAAAAATTTTCGCAAATAAAGCGAGCTTTTCCGTAGCTCCCTCTTCGGCCGCTAACTCTTTCGCTACTAAAATTGGATCCTTTAGCAGTTGATTGATAATACTTTTCGTATGCTTACTAATCACTTTTCTTTCACGATCACTAAGCGTTGGAATTTTTCGTTCAAGACTTTGCATCGTATCACTTTGAATCGCTAATGCTTTATCACGTAAAGCTGATATTAAAGGAACAACGCCAAGCGTATTTAACCAAGCTTTAAATATAACGATTTCCTCTTCGATCATAAGCTGAATTTTTTCCGCCTCTTTCAAACGTTCAGAACGATTGGCTTCTACTACACCTTGTAAATCATCAATATCGTACAAGAAAGAACCTTCTAGCTCATCGATTGTCGGATCAATATCACGCGGCACTGCAATATCTACCATAAATAATGGACGACCACAGCGTATACGCTCCACTCTTGTCATCATTTCTTTCGTAATCACGTAATCTGAAGCACCAGTTGAACTAATTAAAATATCCGCTTCTAAAAGCGCACACTGCAATTCACTTAACGGTTTTGCATGCCCCATATATTTCTCGGCCATTGTTTCCGCTTTCGTAAACGTACGGTTCATAACGGTCACTTTACGAGCTCCGCTTCCATATAAGTTTTGCAGGGCAAGTTCACCCATCTTTCCAGCGCCAAGAATCAAAACATGACAGTCTGTTAAATCGCCGAAAATTTTCTTTCCAAGTTCAACAGCAGCATAGCTAACAGACATGGCACTTTCACCAATTGCTGTTTCTGAATGCGCACGCTTTGCTAACGTAATGACTTGTTTGAACAATTCATTAAAAATTGTCCCTGTTGCTTTCACTTTTTGCGCCTCTAAGAAGCTATTTCGAATTTGTCCTAAGATTTGTGTTTCACCCACTACCATAGAATCTAATCCGCACGTTACACGGAATAAATGTTCCACGGCACCATCTTGTTCAAAAATAGACAAATATGGTGAAACCTCTTCTATACCAAGCTGAAACCAATCAGCTAAAAATTTCTTAATGTAATATCGTCCCGTGTGTAATTGATCGACGACAGCATAGATTTCTGTGCGGTTACACGTTGATACAATGACATTTTCTAACACGCTCTTTTGATTTTGTAACGTTGTCATTGCCTGCTCTAACTCCGCTGCCTGAAATGTTAGTTTCTCACGAAATTCTACAGGGGCTGTTCGATAATTTACACCAACAACAAGAATATGCACGCAGCATGTCCCCCTTCAACCGTTTTATCACCTTATCTACTATCATAATACAACTTTCCTGTTATGAATCTGACAATCGTGTGAACATCAACAAATTATTTTTTCTGCTTTTCACACCTAGCAGGAAATACATTACTCATCTGACTATATAAATGCAAATTGAAAAAACGACATAAAACCTAATCTTTAGGTGGGAGAGAGCATCCAGCCACGCATAGAAGCGGTCAGATCCTCTCCCTGCCCCATGCCAAGTTAAAACAAAGAGAGAAAACGAGTACATGTCACCTTTTGTTCTTCATAACAGCGACTTATATGTTAGAAAATCAAAATGTATATATACCTTACTTTATAATCATTATAAAATAATAACTCTATTTGTACGTTACCAAAAAAATCTATCAGAATCAAGTGATGGAAACTATTCCATACGAATTGAAATACTCTCTTTCTCTATCTTCTTTCATCATACAGAAAAATATGTATGATTGTTCCAAAATGTAACAACTTCTTTCATGTGACACATTACTCAAAATTTTTTCGTTGCAATGTATTTGACATCTCATTTCTTTTTCGTTATATTTATTTTACAAAATTTAATTGTGCACAATTAAAAAGGAGGGATGCTCATGAAAGATAATCCTTTGCATCTCGATAATCAGCTTTGCTTTTCTATTTATGCTTGCTCTAGGGAAGTAACACGCTTTTATCGACCTTATTTAGAAGAAATGGGTATTACGTATCCACAGTACATTACATTATTAGTACTTTGGGAGCAAGATGGATTAACTGTAAAAGAAATTGGTGAACGTCTATTTTTAGATTCCGGCACTTTAACCCCTATGTTAAAACGCATGGAAACATTAGGATTAGTTAAACGTGTTCGTTCTAAGGAAGATGAACGCAAGGTGTGCATTGAACTAACAGAACAAGGACACGCTTTAAAAGAAAAAGCATGTTCATTGCCAAAAACCATTGCTATCAATTTAGGAATTACAGAGCAAGAATACCGATCATTATTAGTTCAATTAAATAAATTAATTGAAACCATGAAACCAATAAATGATAGAAAAGGGGAATAAGGATGGAAAAATTATACACAGCAACTGTAACTGCAACAGGTGGAAGAAACGGGAAAGTTGTTTCTGAAGACGGCATTCTAAACCTTGATGTGAAGATGCCAAAAGCATTAGGCGGTATGGGCGGCGAAGCAACGAACCCAGAACAATTATTTGCAGCTGGTTATGCAGCATGCTTTGATAGTGCATTACAACTTGTTATTCGTACAAAACGTGTAAAAGTAGAAAGTACAGAAGTGACAGCTCATATTTCAATTGGGAAAGATACGGACGGTGGTTTTGGATTATCTGCTGTACTTGATGTACGTGTAGCTGGCGTTTCTCATGCTGAAGCACGAGAGCTTGTAGAAGCTGCACATGGCGTATGTCCATATTCAAAAGCGACTAGAGGAAATATTGAAGTTACATTAAACGTACTATAAGTAAACAAAAAAACGTGCGACGAATCGTCACACGTTTTTTGTTTTTGTAAACTTATGAATGGCTTTCCACGCTTCTTCTTTTCCAAGCCCTGTTTCCGATGAAAATAGAACAACTTCATCACCTTGTTCAATATCAAGCGTTTCTTTCACAACCTTCAAATGCTTTTGCCATTTCCCTTTCGGAATTTTATCGGCTTTTGTTGCAATGATGATTGTTGGAATTTCATAATGCTTTAAGAAATCATACATCATAACATCATCGTTTGTCGGCGGGTGACGTAGATCAACTACTAATACAGCCGCATCTAATTGCTCACGCGTTGTAAAATAGGTTTCAATCATTCTGCCCCATGCCGCTCGCTCTGTTTTCGATACTTTCGCATATCCATAACCTGGAACATCGACAAAATGCATCATTTCATTAATTAAGAAAAAGTTGAGTGTCTGCGTTTTTCCTGGTTTAGAAGAAATACGCACTAACTTTTTACGATTTAAAATTTTATTAATAAAGGAAGACTTCCCAACATTAGAACGACCTGCTAATGCAATTTCTGGTAAGTCACCATCTGGATATTGTTCTGGTTTAACAGCACTAATGACAATATCTGCTTTTGTTACTTTCATTGTTTCACTCCTACTAATGCGTGCTCCAATACTTCGTCTAAATGAGACACAAGCACAAACGTAAGGTTTTCTTTTACGCTTTCTGGAATATCATCTAAATCCTTTTCATTTTCGGCTGGCAAAATAATTTTTGTTAAGCCTGCGCGATGAGCACTTAATGTTTTTTCTTTTAAACCACCGATTGGTAATACACGACCACGAAGGGTAATTTCACCTGTCATCCCTACTTCTTTACTGACAGGTACACCTGTCAATGCGGAAATAAGCGCCGTTGCCATCGTAATACCAGCTGATGGACCATCCTTTGGCACTGCTCCTTCTGGAACATGAATATGGATGTCATTCTTTTCATGGAAATTTGAATCGATATGAAGTTCTTCTGCACGAGAGCGAATATAACTAAATGCAGCTTGTGCGGATTCTTTCATAACATCCCCAAGTTTCCCTGTTAAAATTAATTTTCCTTTTCCTGGTGATACAGATACTTCAATTGCGAGTGTATCACCGCCAGCAGCTGTATACGCTAAACCAGTTGCCATTCCAACTTGATCTTTCGTTTCAGCTTGCCCATAACGGAATATATGTTTACCAAGTAGGTCTGTAATATTTTTTTCCGTTACAATAATACGTTTACGCTCTTCTGTTACAATAATCTTTGCTGCTTTACGACAAATCTTTGCAATTTGACGTTCTAACGTTCGAACACCAGCCTCGCGCGTATAGTAGCGAATAATTTCAAGCAGGGCTTCATCACGAATTTGTAAATTCCCTTTTCGCAAGCCATGTTCTTTTAATTGCTTCGGCAATAAATGTTCACGAGCAATATGTACCTTTTCAATCTCTGTATAACCAGCAATCGAAATAATTTCCATACGATCAAGGAGCGGACCTGGAATGCTCGCAAGCGTATTTGCAGTTGCAACAAACATTACTTTTGATAGGTCGTACGGCTCTTCAATATAATGATCGCTAAAATTATGGTTTTGCTCCGGGTCTAATACTTCTAATAATGCAGCAGACGGATCGCCGCGGAAATCATTGGACATCTTATCAATCTCATCTAATAAAAAGACTGGGTTGATTGTTTTTGCCTTCTTCATCCCTTGAATAATACGCCCTGGCATTGCTCCCACATATGTACGACGGTGACCACGAATTTCAGATTCATCACGAACACCACCAAGGGAAACACGGACAAAATTACGATTTAACGATGTGGCAATCGAACGAGCTAAAGATGTTTTCCCAACACCCGGAGGGCCTACTAGACAAAGAATTGGTCCTTTTAAAGAATTTGTTAGCTTTTGTACAGCTAAATATTCCAGTACACGTTCTTTCACTTTCTCAAGACCATAATGATCTCTATTTAAAATCGTTTCAGAATGTGCTAAATCGATCATATCCTCTGTCGCTTCTGTCCACGGAAGTGCTAATAACCAATCCAGATAATTGCGAATGACACCACTCTCTGCAGAACTTACTGGCAACTTTTCATAACGATCTAATTCTTTTAGGGCAGCTTTCTTCGTTTCTTCTGGCATTCCAGCCTCTTCGATTTTTTCGCGAAGTTCCTCTACTTCGCCGCCTTTACCTTCTTTATCACCAAGTTCTGTTTGAATCGCCTTCATTTGTTCACGCAAGAAATATTCTTTTTGCGTACGTTCCATCGAACGTTTCACCTTTTGTCCAATTTTCTTTTCTAAACTAAGTAGTTCCTGTTCATCTTGAATAATGGAAATGAGCGTATGTAATCTTTCTTTCGCTGATCTAATCTCCAAAATTTCTTGCTTTTGTTTTGTTTTAATTGGTAGATGAGAAGAAATTAAATCAGCTAGGCGGCCAGGTTCTTCAACATCTACTACTGTCGCAAACGTTTCATTCGATATTTTTTTCGAAACTTTAATATATTGCTCGAAATGTTCAAGTAACGTGCGCATTAGAGCCTTTTCTTCTAGATCGCCTTCTTCTTCCTCTGTTACTGTTTGAATAGAAACCTGTATTACATTTTCTTCTTCAATAAATTCTACAATTTCTGCTCTATGTAAACCTTCTACAAGGACACGAAGCGTACCGTTCGGCAGTTTTAACATCTGCTTTACTTTCGCTACTGTACCCACACTATATATGTCATCTTCTTTTGGATCATCGATATTCATTTCTTTTTGCATCGCTAAAAAGATGATATTTTCATCCATTGCTGCCTGCTCTAGTGCTTGTATTGATTTATCACGTCCTACATCAAGATGCAGAACCATCGTTGGATATACGAGAACGCCTCTTAATGGTAGGAGGGGCACAATTCTTTCGTTCGTATTCATACTAGACATAGCACCTCCATAATAAATTAAACTCCTGTTCAACTATTTTATATTACAATACACTTGGATGCAATTGCAGAGATTCCTTGCAATTGCAAATCTCCTACTTTTTCTTTCTCTATAAAGTGAAACTTCCAGCCGTAGGGGCCTTAGTTAACCATCACCAATCGGGCTTTTACAGGTAAGTTGCCCTACCTATTTCCTCCTCTTCTCTCTGGGCTTTGAAGTAGGGGCTTATTGCCCACGAATAGCGGGATAAAAGAAAAAGGGACCTCGCTTAAGCATACAAACTTAAACGAAGTCTGGCAAATATTACATGTTCTATTTCCCATTTACCTAAAAGGAAATCACTTCTTAGAACCCGATTTAATTTACATCGATTGTACATCGCCTTCATCTAGCTCGCGATGCACATCAATTTCACGATGCAATTTTTCCTGGACGAATGTTAACGCAAAAACTTCTTTTAATTTTCGAACGGGAATAATCTCGATACCCTTTATCGTATATAAAAATGGCTGCATGTTTTCAGCAGGAATAATAACCTTTTTCGCTCCTGCCTTTTTTGCTGCTTTTACTTTTGCATATACGCCGCCTACTGGTTTTACTTCTCCATGAATACTTATTTCTCCGGTCATCGCTATTTCGTTATTCACATACACTTGGTGAAGCGCTGAATATACACCTGTTGCCATTGCAATGCCTGCTGAAGGACCATCAATTGGAATACCACCTGGGAAATTAATATGTATATCATATCCTTCTGGTAACAAGTCTAGGGAGCGGAGCACGGTTAATACATTATCAACGGATCCTTTTGCCATACTTTTACGGCGAATCGATTTTGTTTGACTACCAATACTCTCTTCTTCCACAATTCCTGTAACATTTATCGTACCTTTTTCCGCAGCTGGGATTGCCATTACTTCAATTTCTAATAGCGCCCCTGTATTCGGTCCATATACTGCAAGACCGTTTACAAGACCGATCTTCGGAATTGGATAAATACGCTTTTCATATTTTGGAGTAAGCTGACTAGAATGTACAACCCATTCAATATCCTCATCTTTAATAAAAGAACGTCCCTCATTAATCGCCATTCCTGCAGAAATTTGCACAAGATTAATGGCTTCTCTTCCATTTCTTGCATACATGCCGATCATTTCAACACCTTGTTTTCCAATTTCCATTTTCACTTTTTCAGCTGCATTCTTCGCTACTTTTTGAATTTCTTCTGTATCAAGTTCACGGAAGAAAACTTCTAAACAACGAGAACGAATAGCAGGAGGAATTTCATCTGGAGAACGAGTTGTCGCTCCGACTAAGCGGAAATCTGCTGGTAAGCCTTTTTGAAAAATATCATGTATGTATGTTGGAATCATTGAATTTTCTTCACTGTAGTATGCACTTTCCAAAAATACTTTGCGATCTTCTAATACTTTTAACATTTTATTCATCTGGATTGGATGCAATTCACCAATTTCATCAATAAATAAAATGCCACCATGTGCATCCGTTACGGCACCTTTTTTCGGTTGTGGAATTCCTGCTTGCCCCATTGCACCTGCACCTTGATAAATCGGATCATGTACCGAGCCAATTAAAGGATCAGCAATGCCACGCTCATCAAAGCGGGCAGTTGTTGCATCTAGTTCAATAAATGTTGCATTCATACGAAATGGTGATTTTTGATTTTTCTTCGCTTCTTCTAACACAAGACGTGCTGCCGCTGTTTTCCCTACCCCAGGAGGTCCATATATAATGACATGCTGCGGGTTCGGTCCACACAGTGCTGCCTTTAATGATCTAATTCCGTCCTCTTGGCCAACAATATCTAAAAAAGATGTAGGACGTACCTTCTCGGCAAGTGGTTCTGTCAAAGAAATCTCGCGCATTTTGCGAAGTTGTTCTAATTCTTTTTTCGATTCTCGATCAATTGAAACTTTTTGTGTTCGCTGGTTTCGGAGCAAATGCCAAAAATACAATCCGACAATTACACCAAAAACAAGTTGAACAAGTAAGAATATGTTTGTCCAGCTCATAATTCATTTCCTCCCGCTATGTTTTACCATTTAGTATTTCCTGGGAGGAATAGTGCTAAACATAATAAGAAACAGCAATTATAAAAATTGCTGTTTCATTTTTACACTATGCAGATGTTTTTGTATCGAGTACAGTACCGTCTTGTAACACCAATTTTGGCGGTGCATTGTCTGCTACTGTTTCTTTTGAAAGAATACACTTCTCGATATCTTTACGAGATGGAAGCTCGAACATTACATCTAGCATTAAGCCTTCAATAATAGAGCGAAGTCCACGAGCACCTGTTTTACGTTCAATTGCTTTTTTCGCAATTTCAATCAGTGCTCCTTCTTCAAATTCCAACTCAACATCGTCAAGCTCCAATAATTTTTGGAACTGTTTTACAAGCGCATTTTTCGGTTTTGTTAAAATATCAACAAGAGCACCTTCATCAAGTGGTTCTAGGTTCGCAATAACCGGAAGACGACCAATAAACTCTGGAATTAAACCAAATCGTAAAAGGTCTTCTGGTAATACGTGAGATAAAACATGCTTTTCATTTACATCAGCATTTTTCTTCTCTGAACCAAATCCAATTACTTTTTCACCAAGGCGACGTTTAATAATTGGCTCAATACCATCAAACGCACCACCACAAATGAATAAGATGTTCGTTGTATCAATTTGAATAAACTCTTGATGCGGATGTTTACGACCACCTTGAGGCGGAACGCTTGCTACAGTACCCTCTAAAATTTTCAGAAGGGCCTGCTGTACACCCTCACCAGATACATCACGTGTAATTGATGGATTTTCTGACTTACGCGCCACTTTATCAATCTCATCAATATAAATGATTCCTTTTTCAGCTTTCTCTACATCATAATCAGCTGCTTGAATAAGTTTTAGTAAGATGTTTTCTACATCTTCCCCTACATATCCAGCTTCTGTTAAAGATGTTGCGTCCGCGATTGCAAATGGAACATTTAAAATACGCGCTAATGTTTGTGCCAATAATGTTTTACCACTACCTGTTGGCCCGATAAGTGCGATATTACTTTTCGCCAATTCTACATCATCAATTTTGCTGTTAGAATTGATGCGTTTGTAATGATTATATACCGCTACCGCTAATGCTTTCTTCGCATTATCTTGTCCGATTACATACTCATCTAAGATTTCACGAATTTCTACCGGTTTCGGTACATCTTTGAATTCTACTTCTTCGTCCTTCGCAAGCTCCTCTTGCACAATCTCTGTACAAAGCTCAATGCACTCATCACAAATGTAAACACCAGGACCAGCAACAAGCTTTCGGACTTGCGTTTGTGTTTTACCACAGAAAGAACATTTTAATTGCCCTTTTTCATCATTAAATTTAAACATATTTTCACACCCCTTACAAAGTGCTAATATCTTGCCTTCGTATGTACACGATAAATGTATCGTATGTAAATACATATTATGTCACTACGTGGCGAGAAATACAAATAATATGACTAGTTATGTACAAATAAAAAATTTTTAAAACTTTTGAAATATGTATATTCGACTTTAGAAGGATCATTTCCTTCTTCATCGAAAAGTTTTATAAATATATTTATATCTATATTTATAAAACAAGGCACGATCCAAAATCGCGCCTTGTTATTTTATTATGCAGCTTTGCTGTTGTCTACTAAGAAGTCTACAGCTTTACGAACTTTAATGTCTTCAGATAAAGCATCTAAGCTTCCAAGAGCTTGTGTGATAGCGTCAACTGGCATATTGTACATTGCAGCCATTTTTTCAACTTCTGCAGTTACTTCTTCTTCAGTAACTTCGATGTTTTCAGCTTCAATGATCGCTTCAAGAACAAGGTTGATTCTTACACGTTTTTGTGCATCTTCTTTCATTTGTTCTTTTAACTTGTCAGCGTCAGTACCTGTGAATTGGTAGTAAAGCTCAAGGTTCATACCTTGTTGGCTTAAGCGTTGTTCGAATTCACGAATCATACGATCTAACTCAGTTTCGATCATAGCTTCTGGAATTTCGATTTCAGCGTTATCAGCAGCTTTTTCTACTACTTCGTCACGAACTTTGTGCTCAGCTTCGTGCTTTTTGCCTTCTTCTAAGTTTGTACGAAGTTTTGCTTTTAACTCTTCAAGAGTTGCAACTTCTTCGTCTGCATCTTTAGCGAACTCGTCATCTAAAGCTGGAAGTTCTTTTGCTTTAATTTCATGAACTGTCACTTTAAATGTTGCTGGTTTACCAGCAAGTTCTTCTGCATGGTACTCTTCTGGGAATGATACTTCAACGTCTTTTGACTCGCCAGCTTTTAGACCAATTAATTGCTCTTCAAAACCTGGGATGAATGTACCAGAACCGATTGCTAGAGAGTAGTTCTCGCCTTTTCCGCCTTCGAATGCTTCGCCATCAACGAAACCTTCAAAGTCGATTACAGCTGTATCGCCGTTTTCAGCAGTACCTTCTTCTTTAACAACTAGTTCAGCTTGACGCTCTTGTAAAGATTGTAATTCGTTCTCTACATCTTCGTCAGTTACAGTTGTTTCAACTTTTTCTACTGCTAGTCCTTTGTATTCACCTAATTTAACTTCAGGTTTTACAGTAACTTTTGCAGTGAAGATTAAGTTTTCATTTTTCTCGAACTTCTCGATGTCGATTTCAGGATGAGCAACTGGGAAGATACCAGTTTCATCGATTGCTTCACCGTATGCTTTTGGTAAGATAATATCTAAAGCATCTTGGTATAAAGATTCAATACCAAAGCGTTGTTCGAATAACGGACGAGGCATTTTTCCTTTACGGAAACCAGGTACGTTAATTGTTTTTACTACTTTTTTGAACGCAGCGTCGATAGAGTTGTTTACTTCTTTAGCATCAACTTCGATTGTTAAAACGCCAACGTTACCTTCTAATTTTTCCCATTTTGCAGCCATTTATTCTTTCCCTCCAACTATAATAATGTATGCACATACCTCTACAGATTGAGATTTTCATTATTTCTTTTTTAGAAACAACAAAAGCATGAAAGCCAATTTATTTAAGCTTTCTAATCTTCTAGCAATAAGCCTTAAGACACGCGATTCTCAATCTATTATTTGTCTATAAGACAAACACGGTATATTTTGTTCGAGAATAATATGAAACATATTAAGTAAGAGAATTATACTTCTCTCCTCTTACAAGCAGGCATAATTCAGCCTTTTGCAACCCTTACATTATAACATAGAATATTCTCGTTTCAATAACTGAACGATTCTTTTTCATAATTATACAGGTAAATGCCCTTCTCTCTCCACGCGTAAAAACCATTGATAGGCAATATGAAACTCTTCAACGGTAATATTATACGCCTCCATAAGTTCCTCTTCATCGATGATCAATCCGAAACGCTTTCTCCCGATTCGCTCTAAAACCGCTGCCCATACTTCTACTTTATCTATTAGTAATGGGAACGGGAAAATACTTGCTTGCATTTCTCTCCAATATGTAATAATCGCCTCAAACATATTTGGATTATCACTTTCTAAACGATTAGATAATATATGTATAACTTTCTTCGAGTACTCATCATTATGATCCAAATGAGCTGGAATAATCATTATTCTTTCGCCAAATTTCTCTACTTCTATTTCTTCTTTCATACGCTTCTCTACCATTTTGTATATAATAGAAGTTTTTAAATATGGATGTCGCGTGCTATCAACGAGAAATTTCCGTAAAGCTGGCAAAGCTTTTTCGAGGTTTTTAATTAAAAGAGCATGAATTACCTGTAGCTGCTGCCCAAAATTTTCTACAAATAGTTTTTTCGAAAATTCTTCCAGATCAAAATCTGATTCTACTAGCGTCGTTCCCTCACCATTTAGCATATTCTCCGCAAATTGGGCAAGCTGCGCTAACTTTTCTCTTTGCTCTACAGTCAATTCTTTCTTCTGCAAAACCTCTTCAACAGTCTCAATTACACCTACATAATCATTTGTTTGAACTAAAATAGTCACGTATGTTTCAAGAATATCCCCAAACAAGACTGTTCCTGTTTCAAGCAACTTCTCACATCGGTCTTTTGATTCTTCCATTCGCTTTAATTCTAATAAACAAATAACTGAAGCTAATTCTGTTTGCTCTGTTTCTCCATTATACTGGCGTAATATTTCAAAACAGCGCAATGCATCTTCGAACTTCCGCTCCCGCAGCGCCATAAACCCTTGATCAATATAACGCTCTGACAACTGCGGAAACAATACGACCGTATTTTCTTTTTTATCCATACGTCCGCCTCTTTTTTTAGATTTTAAATATCTTCAAAGTAAATATAACAAATGGCTGTTAAGAAAACAACATTCCAAATACATTTATTTGAAATATGAAAATATTCGACTTTTATAATTAAAACGAAAAAATCATATCAGAAAATCCTCTTTATACATATAAAAAACCCTCAGCAAATAACGCAGAGGATTTCCTCATTAATGGGCAGCTTTTATAATTGTAGGATATACGAAAAGAGTAATCATTTGGAGAACAATAATTGTAACAACAACCATGCTAAAAAAGAAGATTGGCTTACTTCGTTTCATCAAAAACATAATAATAAGCATAATGCAGGCAAGTAAACACATAAAAAATAAACTTGTAGTAGGACTTAGTATTCCGCTAGGGACAAATGACAATAATATAACACTACAAACACCTATAATTCCGAGTAACCATTCCATTCATTTACCCTTTCCCTCTCATAACAATTCTCTCTATGCTACTAAATGTTTTACAACCTCAATTACATCTGTTAATTTCTCATATGCAACAAACCCGAAAGCTACTGTTAAAGCCGTTACGACTAATCCTTTCATGTTTTTCTTCCTCCTCGTGTCATCTTCGTTACCTTAATTATAAAGAACTGGCATTTTGTTACCATCGAACTTTCTTACACTTACCTTACAGAATTGTAAGATTTCAAAAGAAAAAAACCACCTAACATAATTGAAAGTGGTTTTACGGGAGTTCTCTATAATCGTCTGCAAAATTAACATTCTTTTCTTAGTACTTATTTGGTGAATTTATTCTTAAACTAATTGATTTACGAAACACTTTTGTAATTATTTATTACATCACATTCGAGATATTTCTCTCCTTCACCTTCTTATAAATTTTTAAATACAGCCTAATTCCCTTGTTGAAAAATGTTAAAATATTTTTATGTAATTCAAAATCCAGAAATTAAAGGGGATGATCCATATGTTCAAAAAAGTAGCTGCTGATGTTCTCGGGCTAAGCGATGTAGGTTCTGTAATCACACCGAAAGATTATGATAAAGTGGATGCTGATGATTATGTGATGCATGAAGATGGAGAAAAAATTTATTTTCTAATTAAATCAAAATCAGATGAATATTGTTTTACAAACAAAGGGTTAATTCACTTAGATGGTACGAGTGCAGCAAGTAAAAAACGTACATTACGCCGCTTCAGCTACAGCAAACATCAAATTAAAAATGTAGCGTTAGAAACTGCTGGTACAATCGATTTAGATGTAGAAATTAAATTCCATATGGGAGATGAATATTACTCAATTGACGTTCATAAAAAACATATCGAGGAATTAAAAGACTTATATAAAGCTCTTCTCAAAATTGAGGAAATTTCATACGAAAATGATATTACATTACAATATGCTCATAAAAGTTTAGATATGGCTTCTAACACATTTAGTCGTATTACGAATGCACAAGTTAATTTAGCAGAGCAATTTAAAGAAATGAATCAAATTGCGTTTAATTGGCTTGTGGATACGAAGAAGCAATATAACGTGAAAGATTATGGGTTTGTTTTTGAAAAATTTATTAACGATTAATTTTTGAATAAACAAAAAACCTTGTCATCAAAAGATAACAAGGTTTTTTTAGCGTCCCAGGAGAGATTCGAACTCCCGACCGACGGCTTAGAAGGCCGTTGCTCTATCCTGCTGAGCTACTGGGACATGGAGCGGGTGAAGAGAATCGAACTCTCGACCAGAGCTTGGAAGGCTCTTGTTTTACCACTAAACTACACCCGCATATTTTGTTTTCATTTCCGTCTGATATCTTATCGACAAGGTTTATTATATTTGCACACGCAGATAAAGTCAACACCTTTTTTCAAAGAGGATAATTTTTCTTATCCTCTTTGAAAAGTTTTATGTGCGACAACTTTTCCAGCTAATGTTTCAAATCGAATTTCAATGTCCTTTTCATTTACTTCTAACAAAGTAAATGTTTTTTCTTTACGGGAACGTGGCAGTAAAATGCTTCCTGGATTGATGAATAAAATACCATCAATAAATTCCGCTCCCAACATATGAGAATGTCCAAAACATACAATATTCGCTCCCACTTCTTTTGCACGATATAAAAGTGTTTGCAAAGTCATTTTAATATTGTATCGATGACCGTGTGTAGCAAAAAAGCGCATTTCATCTACATCAGTAATGATTTCTTCTTCAAAACCATTATATAGATCGCAATTCCCTTTTACTACTTGGAACCCTCGTAAATCTGGATGATCTGGCGTTAGTTCTGAATCACCGCAATGAATCATAACATCTACATTTCCCTCATATGTATCTTTTAATTGCTGTAATTCTTTCGTAGAACCGTGACTATCGCTTACAATTAAAGCTCTCATCGGTCTCTCTCCCTTATTCTTCTTCTAAAAACCACGCTGAAATTTTTTCTTCCAACTTTCGAAGAGCACGCCCGCGGTGACTGATTTCATTTTTCTCATCTGAAGTTAACTCTGCCATTGCTCGTTTGTATTCTTCTACATAAAAGATTGGATCATATCCGAAACCATTTTCACCACGACGTTGCTCTAGAATTTTCCCTTCGCATGTTCCATTTACAATAACCGACTCTTTATTTTCTTCTGGAAAAGCAACCGCTAACGCACAATAAAAACGCGCTGTACGCTTTTCCATCGAAACGCCATCTAATCCTGTTAAAACTTTATCGATATTTGCCTGATCATCTTTTTGCTCACCAGCATAGCGAGCAGAGCGCACACCAGGATTTCCATTCAACGCATCAACAATTAGCCCTGAATCATCCGCAATAACAATTGAATTTAACTGTTTACATAAACTGTCCGCTTTCAAAAGTGCATTTTCTTCAAATGTTTCACCAGTTTCCTCGACTTCTTCAATATTAGGGAAGTCATGAAGAGATTTTACTTCTAAGTCAAATCTCTCAAATAGCTCGGCAAATTCACGTACTTTCCCTATATTTTTCGTTGCTACAACAACATGTTTCATATTTCCCACCTCTACTCTATATGAGATACGATGTCACCTAATGCTTCTTTTTGTTTTTCAATGAGTTGTAAAATCCCATTTTCAGCTGCATCAAGTAATTCATTTAACTCCGCACGGCTAAATGTTGCTTCTTCTCCAGTTCCTTGCACTTCAACAAAATGGCCTTTCCCCGTCATAATAACGTTCATATCAACATCAGCTTGAGAATCTTCTGCATAGTTTAGATCTAAAACTACACCTTGGTCTTCAACAATTCCAACGGATGTTGCAGCTAAATAATCTTTTACTGGAATTTTAGATACTTTTTCTGCTTGTAATAACTTTTCAAATGCTAACACCATCGCGACATAAGCACCCGTAATAGACGCTGTTCGTGTTCCTCCATCTGCCTGGATTACATCACAATCAATCCAAACCGTTCTTTCCCCAAGTGCTTCCAAATCAACAACCGCACGTAATGCTCGTCCAATTAAACGTTGAATTTCCATTGTGCGACCAGTTACTTTCCCTTTACTGGACTCACGAATTGTACGTTGTTCTGTTGCGCGTGGAATCATGGCGTATTCAGCTGTTACCCACCCTTTTCCTTCGCCTCTCATAAATGGTGGCACACGTTCTTCAATCGTTGCCGAACAAATAACCTTTGTATCTCCAACTTCAATTAGTACAGACCCTTCTGGATGTTTTAAATAATTTGTATGAAGATGTATATTGCGCAGTTCTGCCGCTTGTCTACCATCTACTCGCATAAAATAACCCCCTACCTAGTAACTGCTACTTGTTAGTATAGCCCGTTTTAAATTTATGATTATGTATATCAACAGAAGAAGGGGAACTCAAAAAGAAATTCCCCTTTCCTACATAAGTATATCAAATTATTTACGATTAAAAACTACCTGTATTCACGTTTTGCGGACGATCAACAGGTTTTGTTAATTTCTCACCCTTCTCGTTAACAAGATTTGCTTTTCCATTTACTTCAACAGAAACATTTTTCACACCTTGTTTTTCCGTTAAAGATAGAACGAGTGATTGCAGTACATAATTTGAAATCATACTTTTTCCTTTGTTCACATATATATTTTCATTGAAATTCAATGTAACCTTTCCATCTTGCACTTTCGGTTCACTAACGAGCTTTACATCTGGATTAAAATCATTAAGTAAAGCTGAACCCGACGGTCCTTTAACAAGCTCATTCACAACCGTTGCTACTTCATGTTCCTTTCCTTCTGCCACGCGGCGTGTTACTGGCACATAGTACTGTTTTTTATTATTTCGCGCTAGGAAATAAAGTGTAACCGGCTTCGTATTCGTTACATCCGCCACTTGCTCATCATCAAAGTTAATTCCATCCGCACGGCTAACCCCTTCACCAATCGGTGTACCAGCAACCGGCATCGTTTCTAAATTTTTACCGTTCATCTGAAATTTGACTTGCTTAATTTCTTTAAATTGCGTCAATGTCCATGCTACAGATTCCACGATTTGACGCTCTTCTTCTTTTTTATAATTTTTTATTTCCTTTGAGAAATCAACAACTGCTGTCCCATCTTTTTTCACATCAACTGACAGCGTTGTATTCGCTGGAAGAACCGCTTGAAATCCATTTGGCAACATATTTGTTACAGGACCATCCTTCACAAGATATTCCAATGTTTGCTTCACAACTGCATTCCCTTTGGGCGCAGGTAAATCAAATGTTTGCGGTACAACATAACCATTTTTATCAACGAGGTATAAATCATATTTCTTCGTTTGCCCTTGTTTTTCTTTTGTAGCAGTCTCTTTCTTCTCACCATCTGTATACGCAACTTTTTTCGGTGGATCAATTTGTTCTGTTTCTTTCTCCTGATTTAACAAACCGCATCCTGATAATAAAGCTGCGCTTACTGTAACACAAACAAGCCATTTAAAAGTGGATTTAGGCATACCATTTCCCCCTAAAATCTAAGTTTGTACTATATGTATACGAGCTCTTTATCATTTTAGAACAAGCAATAACAACTTATCTTACAATTTACTAAACAAAAAAACTCCTGATTTCTCAGAAGTTTTTTATACAAATCTATTATTAACTTGTTTACAAATTAATATGTTTTACATTTTCAATCGGCTGTCCAAACCATTTAGAAGCAATTTCTTTGAATAAATCTATTTTTCCTGTGGTTAAGAAAAGATGGTCGCTTTGTTCTTCCCCTTCATTTAACATTTTACTATGATATAGTATCGTACTTACTTCACGAGCTGTTTCATCTCCAGAACTAATTAACTGCACCTTATCTCCCATTACCCGCTTAATAACTGGGCCTAGAATCGGATAATGTGTACATCCTAAAATCAGCGTATCAATTTCAGTATTTTTCAGTGGTTGCAACGTTTCTCTAACAACCTCATACGCCATCTCACTCTCAAAGTTTCCACTTTCAACAAGTTCAACAAATGGCGGACACGCTAAGCTTTCTACCATAACGCGGTTATTAATGGACTTTAACGCATCTTCATACGCACCACTTTTCACCGTTCCAATTGTTCCAATAATACCAACATGGTACGTATTCGTCACTTTTAAAGCTGTACGCGAACCAGGATGAATCACACCCACTACTGGAATTTTTAATTGTTTTTGCATCTCTTCAAGTACGACCGCAGTTGCAGTATTACAAGCAATAACTAGCATTTTAATATCAAGTGCTAATAAATACTCTGTCATTTCCCATGTGAATTGACGCACTTCCTCGCGAGAACGCGGGCCATAAGGACAACGTGCTGTATCTCCTAAATATATAATACGCTCTTTTGGCAGCTGACGAATTAACTCTTTCGCTACCGTTAATCCCCCTACTCCCGAATCAATGACACCAATTGCTCTATTCAACATAATCACCCGTTTTCTCATTCATCATCTTATTTTTTTGCATATCATTATATCTTACATACTTTAGATCTTTACAGATCCAAAATATACCTGTTAATAGATTTCCAAATATGTACCTGTATAGACCAGGACTTTTTTATTTTGCTCCTTTTCTTCGCAATTTGCAAGACAGAAAAATAGCCGACCTTTTATAAAAAGTCGGCTTCACCTATTATAATTCGAGTTCCCCCATACGAAGAAGCTCAACAACCGCTTGCGAACGTCCTTTAACCCCTAGCTTTTGCATTGCATTTGATATGTGGTTGCGTACAGTTTTTTCACTAATAAATAGTTCACTTGCAATTTCTTTCGTCGTTTTATCTTGAACCAATAATTCAAAGACTTCTCTCTCTCTCTTTGTGAGTAACGGTTTAGATTGATATGCTTTTTCCTTCAACTGGTATAACCCTCCTTGCTTAAGCCAGAGCTGTATATGTGTAAGTTGGGTGTTTATTTAGTCAAGATATTGTATGAACAAAATGTGCAGGTGGTGAATGAAAATGGGCTAATTTCGGCACGTTATTTATGATTTATATATATGTAAGAACTTCCAAAAAATCTTTTTCAAATAATAAGCGCGAAAATCCCCAAACTCCATTTATTACCTCTTTCTTTTCAGAAAGATTCATCAATAAACAGCCAATACTACCAAACAGGGATGTATGTGTTCATACCAATCCGCTTTGCACGCAAAATTTTATGTATTGGTGGTGTCATTATGTTTTCGGCCTTCAAACGATTTTTAATCGGTAGACCACTTAAGTCAACAGCACTCGGGGAACAAAAATTAAATAAACTAAAGGCACTCGCGATCCTTTCTTCTGACGCCCTTTCTTCTGTCGCTTACGGAACAGAACAAATTTTAATTGTATTAGCTGCATTTGGAGCGATTGCTTTCTGGTATTCCATCCCGATCGCAATTGGCGTTTTAATCTTATTGACAGCGCTCATTTTATCATACCGACAAATTATTTTTTCTTATCCGCATGGCGGAGGTGCTTATGTTGTTTCCAAAACAAACTTAGGCACAAATGCTGGGCTTATTGCAGGAGGATCATTACTTGTTGATTATATTCTTACTGTAGCTGTAAGTGTTTCAGCTGGAACCGATGCTATTACATCTGCTTTTCCGGCTTTGCACACATACACCGTTCCAATCGCGGTCATACTTGTTTTATTTATTACAATTTTGAATCTAAGAGGCGTAACGGAGTCAGCATCGATTCTAGCTTATCCTGTCTATCTCTTTGCCTTTGCACTTGTTATTTTAATTATTGCTGGTGTTTTTAAAATTTTTTCTGGGCAAGCTCCCGCTCATTTACATACACCGATTGGAACAGTCGTGCCTGGCATTACACTCTTCTTCTTGTTGAAGGCTTTTTCATCTGGTTGTTCCGCTTTAACAGGGGTAGAAGCAATTTCCAATGCAATTCCAAATTTTAAAGAACCGGCTGCAAAAAATGCAGCAAAAACATTAGTTATCATGGGGACGATTCTTGCTATTTTATTTACGGGTATTACATTTTTAGCCTATTGGTATGGAATTGCTCCGAAACATAATGACACTGTCGTGTCCCAAATTGCTTCAAATATATTTGGAAGGAATTTTGTATACTACTTTATTCAAGGAACAACTGCGCTTATTTTAGTACTAGCTGCAAACACAGGTTTTTCAGCATTTCCACTTTTAGCATTTAATTTAGCATCAGATAAATATATGCCGCGTATGTATTTAATGCGTGGAGATCGCTTAGGGTATTCAAATGGAATCATTACGTTAGGTATTAGTTCTATGCTTTTAATCGTTGCATTCCAAGGTAAAACCGAACAATTAATCCCGTTGTATGCTGTCGGGGTATTCATTCCTTTTACATTGTCACAAACAGGTATGATTATAAAATGGTTACGAGAAAAGCCAAAAGGATGGATGCCTAAGTTACTAACAAACTTATTAGGCGCTCTTATTTCATTAACTGTGCTTCTCATTTTTTTCATTACAAAATTTGCGCAAGTATGGTCCATTCTTATCTTTTTACCTATCATTGTTTTCATCTTTCATCGCATCCACAATCACTATGTTGCAGTAGGAGAACAGTTGCGCATCAATTTTAATGAAATTCCTGAAAAAGTAACTGGTAACGTCGTAATTGTTCCCGTCGCTGGTATTACAAAAGTAGTCGAACAATCCATCAATTACGCAGAAACAATTAGCGATCAAGTTATCGCTGTGTATGTAGCTTTTGATAAAGAAAGCGAACTACGTATGCAGGAAAAATGGAAAGAATGGCAACCGAATATTCGTCTCGTTACCTTTATCTCATCTTACCGAAGCTTAATGCGTCCTATCGCAAAATTAATTACAATTATTCAGCATAAGGCGCAAGAAAAGAATCGTTTCGTTACCGTTTTAATTCCGCAATTTATTACAAAAAAGAACTGGCATAACTTTTTACACAACCAATCGAGTGTATTACTACGTGTCTATCTTCTATATAAGAAAAATGTTATAGTCACAACAGTTCCTTACCGTTTCCGAAAATAAAAGCAATATACACATAAAAGAAAGGAGGCTATCCTCTCCTTTCTTTTATGTGTACAACTGCCTTACAAAACTGTAATCTTCTTTCAGAAAAATGTAATATAATTCGATAGTTTACATATTCTTTTCCATGTAAGATAAAAGTATAAAGAATCACCAATACATAAAAGAAACAAAATGGTGATTAAAAAAGAGAGGGGTTTATAATGGAAAAAAAGTTACGTAGATCTGAAACTGATAAAGTTTTATTTGGTGTATGCGGTGGTTTAGGAGAATATTTTGATATAAGCGTTAGTATGATTCGCATACTTTGGGTTATTGCGATTCTATGCTTCGGAACAGGTTTTTTAGTCTATCTTGTTTGTTTGTTGCTTATGCCACGTTCTTACTAAAAAGGCACCGGTGCCCAATCGGTGCCTTTCTTTCATCTTGTCACTTTTTGATAGAGCATACTTTCTTTTTGTGTTAACAAATACTTATTTGCTAAAATAAGAAACACACTAGAAGTCCATGTAAACGCTAAATCACGCAATCCTTGCCCGGTTTGTGCATGAAAATTTTCAGCCATCCCACTTTTATTTGCCATCCTACAAAAACGAACAGCAATATCCTTTGCAAATTCATTTTTGCCAACTGCTTGTAAAGCCTCAGTCATAATAAATGTTGTCGGTGCCCAAATTGGTCCGCGCCAATATCCATCATCACGATAATATGGACTCCTTATACTCTCTGTTGCAAAACCATACTTTGTCAAAAAGTGATTTTCTTTTTTCAATTCTACAAGTAAGCTTTCAATGATTTCTTCAGGTAACCTTTTTCCTAAAATGAGAGGAATATATAACACAAGACTATCTGATACTTCATATGAATGATTCCCAGATTGCGGGGCAATAAAACGCTTTTCTCTCCAACAATGTTGAATCATACGATTGAGCGTTGTATTTGCTCGCGCTTCCCATCGCTTTGCTTCTTCTTCAAATCCAAGCTTCTCTGCGACCTCCGATAATACCTCCATTTGTAAAATAAGAAATGAGCTTAAGTCCGGACTCTCAATAGGGGCACCACGGTGAAAAATCGTACTATTATCCCAACCGCTATCATTCCCATGATTATATTGAGGAACCCCATCCCCATCATCATCTCGATATGTAAACCACCAATCCGTCCATTTGCATAACGGTTCATACACTTCTTGTAAATGCCCTTCTGTTATAAAATCTGTATGTTCCATCATCCATTTCAGCGTCCACCCATGAATAGGTGGTTTACAGCAATTCCATAGCCCACTTTTATCGTTAATATAATCCGGTAATACACCGCACTCATCTTGCTTATCAAAGAAAATCATAAATTGATCCCACGCCACTGTCGGCTGATGTATCGCTAATGCCATCGCATTAAAACAATGATCCCAACTCCATATATTTGTCATCCAGTTTTTTGACATATACATCGCTTTTCTCGGTAAATACCCTTCCGCTTCTACCATACAAGACCATGTAATATAAGCCGCTAACTCTCTTCCTTTCAATAAGTCTTTCGGGACAGCCAATGTATGACGTAACCAATTTACAAAATCCGCTTCAGCAGCATCCACCGCCTCCGCGAATGTCTTCGTCTCCTTCGGCTTCTGCAATACTGTTTTGTATTCCGTTAGTTCCACATCAATCCCTGATCCTTCATCTTGTGCATAAATATCAACAATAATATGTTTACAACGAAGTTCTTCAAACGGGGCATCCATATGCATAACCCCTTCTATAGCAGATAAATGAAATCTTATTTCTTTTGAAAAGCTATTAATTTCCCACCCACCTTGTGCACTTGGAATACAGTAATCATACGAACTTGTAATCCCAATAAAACGTAGCTGCAATCGATCCGAATAAAAACGAATTGTATCAGAATGAGAGAAACAAATCTTCACATCACCTTCTACAGTTTGGAGCGTTAGTAAAGATGGCGACATCTTTGTTTCACATGGTAAAACCTCTCCTTTCCGATTTAATACCTCTATTTTAAACACTTCACCAAAATCGTCGTCACCACCGCGAATGTTTCGAATCAGTAATCCGTTATCATAGTTTAAAGAAATAACTAAAAAAGAACCGTAACGACTAAATGGAACTTGTTGTAAATCAAACATTTATATCCCCCTAGGAAAGAGCCCTAACAATAGAAGGGCTCTCTTGTAATTTAAGATTCTTTTACGATTTCAAAAGCTCGTTTATGATCCCCATTAAAAGGAACAATGTACACTTCAAACTGGCATGGCTCCGGCTTCAACTGATACTCCGGAAGCTGAGCCGGCCCACAACTCGCGCTTCCTAAACCATTTTGCTTATAATCTAGATGGAACGTAACAAACTCCCTTTCTTGTAATTCATATAAATGCTCTGCTTTCTCTAAATCTTCTGTCGTGTAAGGCAAGGCGCTAAAATTAAAATCTTGCGTACTATGCGCAACAAATCCAACATGATATTGATCATATAACGAAACCCACTTTACATCTGTTCGATTCCCCGTCTCTTGCGGAAAAACATACGGGAAAAATAAATCCTTTACAGTCATTTCATACAAATCTATTTTGTTCGCTTCTTTACTATCCACATATGATTCTCCTGGTCCACGTCCAAACCAACTTACATTTTGATATTGTTTTGGCAGACGCATTTCGAGCCCAATTCGCGGAAGCATCTCTGGTAAAGTACCGCTTGGATTCAACTTTGTCTCTATTTTCATAGCTCCGCTTCTTTCAATTTCATACGTATAAGTAAAAGCAATTTTCCAATTCACGACAAGCGGGGAAATACATCCTTTCACAACAACTTCAACATTTCCATTTTCAAGTTGTACAGCTTCTATACTCGCTACGTCATGTTTCACAAGGTGTACATATTGTTCTTTCCATTTTTCAACTACATACATATCATTATCAATTGTTGCCCGCCAAATATTTAATTCAGGCCCTTCTTCCATAAGTGATTGCCCTTTAAAGGTCCAGTCTTTTATACGCCCTGTTACAGGGTGAAAAGAAATAGCAAAACTTTCACCAGCAACACGAATTTCCTCCTTTGTTTCATGTAAAGTTACTGGCTCATATAACTTCGAATCTCTTTTTCTTCTTATCTTTTTCAGAGCTGGAATACAAAATTGTTCCCAAGCTATTTCATGTCCTGCTACTCCCCAATCTGTATCTGCTCCTAATACAATCGATACTGTTACATAGCAATCCGCCTCTGTATGAAGGGCTATTTCATCTTTAAAGAGCAACTGAATCTCACAACTCTCTTTCGGTAACAAAGGCGGGGCATCTATAGAATCACTCGCAATTACTTTTCCTTCTTTTTTGACAGCCCACTGCACACGATAGCCTTTCAATGAGCGAAAATCATATATATTTTGTATCGAAATCCTACCACTTCGTATGTCTATCTCTCCTACTTTAATAGGTTCAATTATTTTCTTATATTGCAACAAAGCTGGCGATGGCGTTCGATCTGGCAAGAGTAGTCCATCAATGCAGAAATTACTATTATGAGGAGTATCTCCAAAGTTACCTCCATATGCAAAGTACTCTTCTCCATTTTCATTCACTTGACGTAATCCGTGATCAATCCATTCCCAAACAAAGCCACCTTGTAATCTTTTATAACTATAAATCGCTTCCCAATATTCTTTTAATCCGCCTGGTCCATTTCCCATCGCATGAGCATACTCACATAAAATATGAGGTTTTTCCCACTTTTCTTCTTCTGCATAACCAATAATCTTTTCGACTGAAGAATACATTGTACTAAAAATATCAGCGACTTTCGTTTCTCGATCCCCTTCGTAATGAATGATTCTTGATTGGTCCAATTCCCTACACTTATTCGCCATTGCAATAAAATTACAACCGAACCCAGATTCATTTCCGAGTGACCACATAATAATTGAAGAATGATTGCGATCTCGACGCACCATACGTTCCACACGATCTACATAAGCATTTTCCCATTCAGGATCGTCACTTAATACGTTTGCATTACCAATTAACTCAAATCCATGGCATTCCAAATCAGCCTCATCAATTACATATAAACCATATTCATCGCATAGATCATAAAAACGTGGATCATTCGGATAATGTGCCGTTCGCACCGCATTAATATTATGCTGTTTCATAAGCATTACATCTTGTTTCATTGTTTCATATGTGACATATCTTCCTGTATCCGGGTCGTGATCGTGACGATTCACCCCTTTAAATATAATGGGAATACCATTGACAAGAAGATTTCTATCCTTCATCTCAATCATCCGGAAACCGATCTTCTGTGAAATCACTTCTACAACTTCACTATTTTCGTTTCGAATCGTGAACAATACAATATACAAATACGGGTCTTCTGCGGACCATTTCTGCGGCTTTTTGACAGAAAACGAATGTGTATCATCTATAACCCTTTTCCCCTGTAAGTCCAAATACGATGTATGTTGATCTAATACTTCCCCATTCTTATTACAAAACTTATACTCTAGTACATAATTTTTATTCAGTAATTGTTCGTTGCAAATCTTTGTACTTAGTTGTAATACACCATTTTCATAATTTTCATCAAGCGTTGTACATAACGTCATATCATAAATATGTACAGCAGGTTCATGCACAATGTACACATCACGAAAAATACCACTTAACCACCACATATCTTGATCTTCTATATAAGATCCATCACACCATCTATACACACATACTGTCATCGTATTCTTTCCGGTATGAACAAACGATGTAATATCAAACTCTGCCGTCAAACGACTTCCTTGGCTATATCCCACTTCTTCTCCATTTATCCATAAACGAAAGGCACTATCCACACCTTCAAATCGAATACGAATACATCCTCCGTTCCAACTTTCTGGTATATAAAATTCATTTTTATAACAACCCACTTGATTTTCAAATGGAACATGGGGTGGCTGAACCGGAAACGGATAATATAAATCGGTATAATGCGGCTTTCCGTATCCTTGCAATTGCCAATGCCCAGGTACATGAATCGTATCCCATTCACTACAATCAAATTCACTTATGAAAAAATTCTTTGGAAGTTGCTTTGGGGATTCTAAGTACAAAAACTTCCACATTCCATTCAGCAATTTGTAATAAGAAGAGCTTTCACGCGTAAAAGATAGAGCCGCTTGTTCAGTTTGAAATGGAATAAAATGTGCTCTTCCCTCCATGCGATTCCGCCCTGTTACTTGAACATTTTCTAAGTCCTCTAACATGTTATGTCCCATATCGATCCTCCTTTTTGCATTCACTTTGCCACATCATTTCTACGCTCTATTATTTAAGGCCCGTATGCCCCGACTCTTCCACAATATAGCGTTGTGCGAAAAAGAAGAGTGCAAGAGGTACAATACTAATTAACAATGTCACCGCCATAATCCCTTCCATATCAACGCCAAACATACCTTTAAACTGTGCTAAACCTAGCGTTAATGTATATTTGCTTTGGTCATTTAAGAAAATAAGCGGTCCTAGATAATCGTTCCAACATCCTAAAATATTAAAAACAGCAACAAGAATTAAAATCGGTTTCATAATCGGTAAATAAATACGGTAGTAAACTTGAAAAGCGTTCGCACCATCCATCCTTGCAGCCTCATCTAGCTCCTTTGGAACAGACATAATAAATTGTCTCATTAAAAAGATAAAAAACGCACCGCCAAACCAAGATGGAATAATTAAAGATTTTAACGTATTAATCCAGCCGAGAGCATTAAATTCCATATAAAGCGGAATCATCGTTACTTCCCACGGAATCATCATCGTCGCTAGCACAATCATGAACAAAATATCCCGTCCTTTAAATTTAAAACGTGCAAAACCGTATGCTACTAAAGAAGATGATATTAACTGTCCGATTGTTGAAAATACTGTTACAACAATTGAATTCCATAAAAAAGTATTAAATGGTTGACTCGTCCACGCCTTTGCAAAATTACTAAATTTAAACTCAGATGGAATCCACTTTGGCGGATATAAATATAATTCTTCTGGTGATTTCACAGATGTTGTAATCATCCAAAAGAAGGGCAATAAAAATAAAATGGAAAAACCTATTAATAGTGCGTACACTACAATTCGATGTATGCGCTTCTTCGTTCTCACACTGCATCCTCCTTATTCATCTTCTACTTTGACTTCATCTCATTTTCATAATAAACCCAAGCTGCTGATGATTTAAAAACAAGTAGTGTTAACCCTAAAATGATTAAAAACATAAACCAAGCATTCGCTGATGAATAGCCCATTTTAAAATACTTAAATGCATTTTCATATACATACATTGCGTAAAAATAGGTGGACTTCAATGGACCTCCGCCGGTTAATACAAGCGCTAATGTTAATTGTTGAAACGCACCGATAATTGTTGTAATTAAATTAAATAAAATCGTCGGCGTTAACATCGGCAATGTAATTTTGAAAAATTGTTGCACTTTTCCAGCTCCATCAATGGAAGCAGCCTCATACAAGTTTTGCGGGATATTTTTTAATCCTGCTAAAAAAATGAGCATAAGCGTACCTTGTCCCCATAAACTAGCAATTACCATCGCAATTAGCGACCAGTTCGGATCACTTAACCAATTTGGTCCTTTTATACCAACAAGCGATAGAAAATAATTCAAAATACCATACTCTCCGTTATACACCCATGCCCAAATCATCGCTAAAGCCACACCAGAAATAACGCTTGGCAAATAGAAAAATGTTCGAAAAAACGCATATCCTTTTACCTTTTGATTTAGCAAAACCGCTAAAAATAGAGCAATAATTAAATTAAATGGAACAAATAATGCTGCAAATTTCACCGTAACCCATAACGAGTCCCAAAACATCGGGTCATTTAGAAACATATCTTGATAGTTTTTTAGTCCAACAAATTGAACTTCTCCAATAAGCGGCCAGTCAAAAAAACTAATAAATAATGAAAATAAAAGAGGACCAAGGGTAAAGGTTACAAAGCCAAATACCCATGGAAATATAAATGCATAAGGAACGAGCTTCTCCCATTTCATTTTCTTTTTCCTAATGGCTATATTCGTTTCACTTTCTATAGATACTCCATATTTCAACATCCACACCTCTTTGCTTTTACAATTATTTATCCATATATTTCTCTGAATCTTGAACAGCTTTATTTAATAATTGCTCTGGATCTTGTCCAAGCATAATTGCATTTATTGCCGCTGATAAATTCCGGTTTACTTCATCCCATTTTGGGTTAAGTAAAAATGCTGGTGTATTTGTTGAACGTTCTAGCATTGTGTAGAACGGTTTAACATTCGCATCTTCCTCTTTCTTCAATTCTTTTACAACACTAATTCGAACTGGCAAATCAGAAGTTCGCATTTTAATTGCTTCTGGTGAAGAATAAAACTTAACAAACTCCCAAGCTAACTCTTTATGCTTTGCATCTTTTGCAATTGAAACAGCTGATGTACCAACAAGTCCCTTCACTGGTTTCCCTTTAAATGCAGGAGGTTCTACTGTACCAAAATCAATTTTTGCATCTTTAAATCCTTCTAATGGCCAAATTCCACTCTCCCACATCGCTAACTTCCCAGCTTTAAAAATATCATCACCGCTCTGTTGATTTTTTCCCCCTACTAATACAGCCGTTTTATCCTTTAGCATACTTTGAAAAGATTTCATAACTTCAATTGTTTCTGGACTGTTCATATGTCCTTTTATTTGTTTTCCATCTTCACTTACAAAACTACTACCGTTACTCCAAATAAACCCTTGTAAATCATACGTATCTGGCTCAGGTCGTAAAGCAAAGCCATATTGTTTATTGCTTGCATCTGTTAACTTTTTCGCAGTGTCTACAAACTCATCCCAGGTCCATCCATCTTTCGGGTATGGAATATTCGCTTTATCAAATAACTTTTTATTGTAATATATAACCCGCGTTGTAAACCCTGCTGGCATACCATATAATTTCCCGTCAATACTAGAGTAGTTAAATAGCCCTTGATAAAAGTCATCTAATTTCATATCTGAATCTTTCTTTGCCAGTTCATCTAAAGGCTCAAGAGATTTATAGTAAGCTGGGAAATTCCACATATACATAACATCCGGTGGGTTTTTCGCCCCGAAAGATGCTGCGAGCTTTTGATCAAAACCATCACCATAAGCCTCCACCTGTACTTTTACTCCCGGATTCTTCTCTTCAAATTTCTTTGCAATTTGCTGCTGAATCTTTAAATTCTTTCCAGCATCCCAAGTTGCAAATCGCAAAACTGTTCCATCATTTGATGTTTGTTTCTTTTCATCATCCTTTGATGATTTTTTGCTTGTAGTCTCATTTGAGCTACAACCAGCTAAAAAAACAATAAGTACGAGCATAAAACTAAGACATACATGTACCATTTTTCTCACTGCACACACTCCCCTTCTCCAAAAAGCTTTTTATTTCTGATTTTTCAGAACAAATAATTTAACCGCTTTCATTTTACCTTTTATGAAAGCGGTTAAAAACATCGATTTGTTCGATTTTTGTTATCAAATTGTTCGTTCGACGAAATCAGGGTGTCAATTTGTTTTATATAAAGTTCCACATTGTTTTTCTCGATATTCGGATGGCGTTGTTCCTGTACACTTTTTAAACCATTTACTAAAATATTTACTATTTGAAATACCAATATGTTCCGCTACCTCTTGAATCGTAAGTGAGGTTGTTTGAAGCATTTGCATGGCAAGTTCAAGTTTTCTTCGTTCTGTAAAAGAATGAAAACTTTCACCTATTATCTTTTTAAAAAGCATACTAAAATGGCTCCTGCTTAGCCCCACCATCTCTGCCACTTCTGAAACAACAATTGGCTCTGATAAATGATTCATTGTATACAAAATAGCCTCTTTAATTGTTTTTGGCCAATTGTTAATCGTTACTTTATACTTAATCTCAAGTTCTGCAAATTGCTTCATCGATTTAACCGAATCGATCCATTGCTCTATACTGAACAGCTCCCCTGATGTAATCCAATATAGCTCTTCGTATGTACTCTTTACATCCATAAACATTTGCTCCATCATTTCCTTATAGTTTTCATTAAGAAATAAGAAACATTGCTCCTTTCCACATAAGATCTTCACATGTGGATTTGGTATCTTTTGATCAATATCTTGTAATATGAGATGTAATCTCGATTCCGATCTTATAAAACAAGCATAATACCCATCGTTCATCCATTTCCATTCATTACGAAATAAATCCACAAGTACTTCTTGAAACTGATTTTGAAAACCACATAACCATTGAAAAAAATCTTCGTAAAAGAGGAATTTTTGCTGTTCAATCCCTTCCGCTTCCCTATGAATCATTACCTCTTTTTGAAATGCTCGTAAATATTGATCCAGCTCCTCATCATGAAACGATGTTTTCAATAAATAACCTGAAACCCCCAGTTTAATTCCTTCTTGCGCATATTCAAAATCACGATGACAACTTAATAATAATACCTTTGTTTTCGGCGCATGTTGTTTAATCTTTTTCACAAACTCAATTCCATTTACAACAGGCATAACAATATCTGTAATAACCACTTCTGGCTCATGCTGTACAAACTCCTCCCATCCTCTCTCACCATTTGGCACATCCGCTACTACTTCCATATTATATGCCGACCAATCTACCGCCATCTTCAATCCCCTTCGAACAATCGTCTCGTCATCCGCAATGAGCACTTTAATACGTTTCACTTCTGTATCCCTCCCTTTGGCCAAAGAATCTGAACTATAGTTCCTTTCTTTTCTTCTGATTGAATCGTTAATCCGTACTCTAGCCCAAAGTGTAATTTGAATTTTTGATCGATATTATATAATCCAAGCCCCCCTCTTTGTTCTGCAGACGGCTCTTGTAATAAATCCCGTTTCCGCCTATCAGAAATACCACGACCATCATCGGTAATATGTATACATAAGTCACCATTATCCTTTTCAAATGCCGATAATGTAATAGCTCCATGTCCATCGTCGAAAGCATGAAAAAATATGTTTTCAAATATAGGCTGAAGCGACATTCTTGGAATATGTTCCCCTTTCATAGAAGACGAGACATTTTGCGTATAAGAAAAATGATTTCCAAATCGAATCTCCTGTACCTTTAAATAGTGCTCAATAATGGTTAGTTCACTTTGGAGTGTGACAAGATCATTCGCAAAATTTAAATTCCCTTCTAACACAGCAACAAGATGATAAATCATTTCACTTACATCACTTGCCCCCTGAAGCTTTGCTTTCCATTGAATAGAATTTAATGTATTAAATAGCAAGTGCGGATTAATTTGATAATGAATTGCCTTGAGCTCAGCTTCTTTTTTCAACTTTTCTTTCTGATATATTTCTTCTACTAATGATTTAATTTTAACAACCATTTTATTGAAATTCACAGTTAAACTCCCTACTTCATCTTGTGAATTTACTGGTATATTTGTATAAAAATCTCCTTTACTTACTTGAGATATTGCATGATCCAAATTCGTGATATTTTCCGTTAACTTAGCCGAGATTAAAAATGCCAGCATAAAAGCTAAGCACAGTGATACAACAATTCCAATTAATGTAACAAACAAAATAATTGTAGAAGATTGATAAAATTCTTTTTCTGGAATAATAATTTCTAGATTCCATTTATTTGATGCAATTGGCTTTTCCCAAATGATATCATCCTTGTTTTTTTTATAATTTTCATCCGTCGTATAAATCACCTGTTTTTTTTCATCACGAATGGTAATCAATGCATGCAAATCTGTTTCTAATGAATCAATAAACTTAAATAAATCCGTCGCATCTGTTTCCACTAATATTCGGCTATCTTTCAAGCTACCGAATGATGTTTTAACTGGAACAAGTAATCCAATTACTTTGCTTTTATCAAGTGCAGAGTAATGGTTCGGAACATAGATCCCATTCCAATACCCCTGTGATAAATTCCCTTGTTCTTCCCAAAATTTTTCTTGTTTTAGTTTCTGCACATCTAAATACCGATCTCCATAATAATAACCGCTAGGTGTAATTAAAAAGATCCCCTTCGTTTGTGCTGTTTTATGCGCTTCTAAAAACCTTTCAAAATTTTTCTCAATAATAAATTCCGAATACGATTTCGGTGCTTCTTTTTTTAAAACAATTAATGTCGGGTCTGATAAATATTCTTGAATATCACTAGCAATTAAATGCATATGGCTTAATGTTAATTCAATTTGAGTTTGAAGCTGCGATATAGCAAACTTTCCATAATCCCCAAACTGTTCATTTACAAGATTGGATGACTTTTCATATGACATCCAACTAAACAACATGAGCGGAATAAGTGCGACCACTAAAAAACATGTTAATAACTTTAAACGAAGGCTTGTTCGAATTTGTTGCACCAATCTCCATAATCTAAATTTCGTCATTCGCCTCATCCCTTATCCTACTCAGTTTATTTTTCAGAATATTCCAACTTAACTGTATTTTATCAAAAATACAGTTAAAAGCTATAAAAAAAGAGCGCTTTATTGCAAGCGCTCCTTTTTATAGCTAAGAAGAATACTTCATCGTTAAATGCAAAACAGCTATTTCATCTCCAGCATTTTTATAACTATGCTTCTTATTCGCTTCAAACTGAATCGAATCAAATTCATTTAATTCATATACATCATTTTCAACTTGAATAGCAACTTGTCCTTTCATAACTGTAACAAGTTCAATCGCCCCTTCATGGTGAGACTCTGGCTCATACATACTTTGCGGTCTTAAACAAGCACGATGCATCTCCATGCCCGTTTCTTTCGTATACCGGAACATTGTCTCTAACCGCCATGCCTGTCCTACGTCTACCGAAAATCCTTCTCCACAGCGAGCAATCGCTACTGGTTCTCCAACTACCATTAACCTCGACAATGGAATTGACAGCCCCTTCGTAATTTTCCAAATGACGGCTAATGTTGGATTCGTTTCACCTCTTTCGATTTTTCCTAATGTTAATTTACTAACCCCTGTTTTTTGCGCCAATTCTTCTAAACTCAGTTTTTGTTCATTACGAATTTGTCTTAATAACTGACCAACTTGCTGAATGACTTCTTTTGTTTGCATATCCTCTTTTTCTTTCATAGTAACAAAATCACCTCTAAGTATAAAATAGTTTACTTTAATCAACTTTAAGTATATTATACTATACATAAATGTTTCGAATCTCGAAAGGAGTGCTTACGTATCATGCGCGCAATATTATTAGGTATTTTATCATCCGCCTTTTTCTCTGCAACATTCATTATTAACAGAGCAATGAATGTATCTGGAACAAGCTGGGCTTGGACTGCTTCTTTTCGCTTTTTATTCGCTCTCCCTATTTTATTCCTTATCGTTTTATTTCGCAAAAACCTTTGGCCCTTATGGTCAGAAATGCGAAAACATCCCTTTGCATGGCTAGGATGGGGATCTTTAGCAGGGATCGGCTTTTATTCTTTATTAAGCTTTGCTGCTGTCTTTTCTCCCGCTTGGCTTGTTGCAGGAACTTGGCAAGTTACAATACTCGCTGGCTTGCTACTATCGCCATTATTTTTTATTACGATTGAAACAAAAACAGGTACAAAACGCGTACGCGGAAAAATCCCACTTCGCAGTTTATACGTATCACTTTTCATTTTAATTGGTGTCATTTGTATGCAAGCAACAGAAGCTGGGCATATTACAGCCACTCAATTTATATCTGGTTTTCTTCCTGTTGTTCTTGCAGCTTTCTTATATCCATTCGGCAATCGAAAAATGATGGAAGTTGTAGGAGGACGCCTTGATACTTTCCAGCGTGTATTAGGAATGGCAATCGGCAGCCTGCCTATAGCAATTATTCTTGCAATATATGGTTTTGGGGCAACAGGTATTCCAACATCCGGTCAAATGCTTCAAGGATTTTTATTAGCATTATGTTCTGGTGTTATCGCCACAATGACATTTTTCTTTGCAACAGATTTAGCGAAAGATAACCTTTCCTTATTAGGTGCTGTAGAAGCAACGCAAGCCGGAACTATGGTATTTACTGTTCTTGGTGAAATGCTTTTCTTAAATGGTTCATTCCCTATCGGACTCTCACTTATTGGGATGATTGTCATTATAGCTGGAATGATCACAAATAGCATTTTGAATCGATCTATTCCAGTTACTAAACGAAAGAAAACAGCATAACAAATGAAAACACTGCATAAATAAAAACATGATTATTCTTTGAGAATCATGTTTTTTATTTGATCAAAATTGTATAATCCTTCCCTATTTTTTTATCAGAATAATATTTCATTTTCCATTTATACTTAAAAGCACCTAATTTTATGCTATACTACGATTCATGTGTACATGAGGAGGAAAATTATGTTAAAAAAAGGAATCGCTGAATTTATTGGTACTTTTGTACTTGTATTATTTGGAACTGGAACAGCTGTTTTAGGCGGCGGAATTGAAGGAATTGGAACTTTAGGAATTGCAATGGCTTTCGGATTATCAATTGTTGCTATGGCATATAGCATTGGAACAATTTCTGGATGTCATGTAAACCCGGCAGTATCAATTGCCATGTTTGTAAACAAACGAATGAATGCTATGGAACTTAGCTACTATTTATTAGCTCAAGTTTTAGGTGGTTTATTAGGAACTGCAACATTAGTGACAATTTTAAAATCTTCTAATATGTCTTTAGATAACTTAGGACAAAATGCTTTTGGAAATCTTGGTTTGTCAGGATCTTTCTTAGTTGAATTTGTTTTAACATTCGTCTTTATTTTAGTAATTATTGTAGTAACAGGTAAAAAGGGAAACGCACAATTAGCTGGATTAGTAATTGGCTTTACACTGGTATTAGTTCACTTATTAGGTATTCCATTAACAGGCACTTCTGTTAACCCTGCACGTAGCCTAGCACCAGCTTTATTTGCTGGCGGAGAAGCTGTATCTCAATTGTGGGTATTTATTGTTGCACCAATTCTTGGTGGTATCGTTGCTGCCATTGTAGGGAAATTTGTATTAAATACTGAAAAATAGAATCTTCGATCTTTCTGAAAGTAAAAGAAGCGAGCCCACTTATACGAGGCTCGCTTTTTTTACTTTTTAATTTTTGATTGTAAATTTGTAACAAGTTGCTGAACTGTTACATTCGCAAGTACGCTTTCCATCGCTTCTTGCGCTTGCATTAATATAATTTCTAATACCGATTGAATATTCGCACCTACTGGACATTCAATATTTGGATTCTCATGGAAAGAAAATAGATGTCCTTCTTCTACTACTTCCACTGCTTTATATACATCAAGTAATGTAATCTCATCTAAATCACGAGCAAGTGATGTACCACCTTTCCCTGCTTGTACATCCACTAGACCTGCTCTTTTTAACATTCCTGTAATGCGGCGAATCACAACTGGGTTTGTATTCACACTGCCAGCAATCCATTCAGAGGTACAGCGAGAGTTTCGATCTATCGCAAGTAACGTTAACATATGAACACCTACTGTAAAACGGCTACTAATTCCCATCTGCACACCCTCCTTTTTATTCATTCTATTAAAAGACAACTCTTATTATTATATACTATTTTTAATTTATACATAAAGAAAAAGCATGATTTCACAAGAAAATCATGCTTTTTCCTATTATTGACGTTTAATAAATTTCGCTAAATCTTTAAATTTCACTTTGTCTGAGTAATTCATTACACCATTTACATAAATACGACTCGTAACAGCACTTAATATACCAATCGTCGCCAAAAGAATCGCAAGTGTTATCGTAATTTCTAACATCCCCGCCTCACCAGCTACAATGCGCGAGAATGTGACCATCGGTGTAAAGAACGGAACATACGAACTTACAACAACAATAGTACTATTCGGATCACTTAATGATTTCATACTAATGAATAATGCTGCCATTATTAAAATCGACACCGGGAACATTACACCTTGTAAATCCTCAGTCTTAGAAACAACCGCACCAGCAGCTGCATACATCATCGCATAAAGGAAATATCCTGTAACAAAATAAATTAGGAACATACTGATAACTTGTGCATCTAGCTTTGTAAAATCAATTGGCAATCCAAATAATGAACCACTTTCTAAATCTACCCAGCCTAGTACACAAGGAACAAGGTAACCACATGCCAATATAACAAGTTGTAATAACGCCGTTGAAACAACTGCCAAAATTTTTGCATACATCATAGTAAGAGGTTTTACTTTCGGAATCATGACTTCCATAACGCGAGAAGCTTTTTCAGAAGCAATATTCATCGCAATTGTGCTTCCGAACGCAACAATGAACATATACAAAGCGAATGTAAAGAAATATGCAATTCCGAAAGAGGCAGAACGATCTTTTATCGCTTCTTGTTTCACGGAAATTTCTGTTTGCAATTGTTGTGCAATTTCCGGTGAAACATTATGTTTAGCAACCGTTACTGCCGTATATTGCTCCTTTAAATAACTAGCCATAATTGTAGAAGTTGTTTCACTAGGGAACCCATTAAACATATACGTAACCTCTGGAACTCCATTCTTTTCTTTCACATGGAATAAACCATCTAAATCTCCTTCTTCTACTTGTTTATGGAATTTATCAAAATCACCCTTTGAACCAACCGTTATTTTTGCTGATGGCAATAACTTATTTAACTCTTCTTTTTGTATTTTATATGTAGAACTTTCTACTACAACTGCAATCTTATCTTTCTCCTTACTTTTATCTCCATCAGAAGTGAAATGGTTAAATGCAAAGATTCCAAACACAACTAAAAATAAAATCGCACTCGTAATCAATGATTTTTTAGAAAAAAATGCTTCCCTGAAATAAAATGAAAATACATGAGAAAATTTACGCATTGTTATTTCGCCCTTTCTACAAATATTTCGTTTAGCGTCGGCTCTAGCATTTTAAATTGCCTTAAGCTTACACCTTGCTCTTGCAATTGTTGCAAAATCTTTAGAGCTTCTGCATCGTCTTGTACTTTTACATAAAGAAGGCCTTGTTGTTTTTCATACGGAACATGTATAGCTTCTAATCCCTTTTCATTCTCTGCTGTATCTTCAATAGTTAAATTACGAAAACCGTATTCTTTCTTAATATCACTTAGCTGTCCTTCTACGACTGCTTCACCTTTTTTCAAAATACATACATGTTGGCAAAAAGCCTCTACTTGTTCCATACGATGACTTGATAAAATAATCGTCTTTCCGCTCTGTACTTGTTCTTCAATAATACTAGCTAGCATTCCAGCATTAACTGGATCAAGTCCGCTAAATGGTTCATCTAAAATAAGTAGTTCTGGATTATGAAGAAGGGCCGCAATTAATTGGATTTTTTGTTGATTCCCTTTTGAAAGCTCTCCTGCCGTTTTAAATTTATATTCTGGGATTGCTAATCGTTCTAACCAGTGATCGATTGCAAGATCGACTTCTTTCTTCGTCATTCCTTCTAATCTACCAAAATATCGCAGTTGATCTATTACCTTACTTTTTGTATATAATCCTCTTTCCTCTGGCAAATATCCAATTGTTACCCCACTATTACCAAATGTTTTTCCATCCCACGTAATAGAACCTTCATTAGGCGTTAATAACCCAAGAAGCATTTTAATTGTCGTTGTTTTCCCTGCACCATTTCGGCCAAGTAAACCTAACACTTCACCTTTTGGTAACGAGATTTGCAAACCGTTAACTGCCTTTGATTCTCCAAATGTTTTTGTTAAGTTTTGAATTTGTAAACTCAAAGTATAAAGCCTCCCCTTTAATATCATTCGTACTCTCTTAAAGACTATGATTGTTTGAAATAAAATATAGTATTATATTTCATTCTCTTATATGTACCATCATCTCTAATCCATCATTTGTTTCATTTAGTTAAAATTGTAAATAACAGAACGGAGTTTGTCAATTATAATTGTCATTTTGACAATAAAGTAAGTCAAATAACTCATTATCATTTTGTTCATCTTTCTAATATAGGGCACACTACTATATATACAAAAGACAATATACAAAAGTTCATAAAAAAGGTATAAAAAATATTATATTTTAATATATAATATTAAAGAATTTAGTTACATCAAGGAGGATACATATGAAAATGAAAAGAGGCATTACCACATTATTATCTGTAGCAGTTCTTTCTACATCACTTGTAGCATGTTCAGGAACAGCTGAAAAAACTGTAGCAAAAGAAGAAAAAGTAAAATTAACAGATCAACAGCTAATGGCTGATCTATGGTATCAAACAGCTGGTGAAACAAAAGCTTTGTATTATCAAGGCTATAACATCGGACAATTAAAACTCGATGCTGCTCTTGCAAAAGGGACAAGTAAAAAACCAGCAATTGTACTAGATTTAGATGAAACCGTTTTAGATAACAGCCCCCACCAAGCGATGACTGTGAAAGAAGGAAAGGGCTATCCTTATAAATGGGATGAGTGGATTAATAAAGCAGAAGCGGCAGCTCTTCCTGGTGCAATTGACTTCTTAAAATATACTGAATCTAAAGGTGTCGATATCTACTACATTTCAAACCGTAAAACAAATCAATTAGATGCAACGATTAAAAACCTTGAACGCGTTGGCGCTCCACAAGCAACGAAAGAACATATTTTACTACAAGACCCGAAAGAAAAAGGGAAAGAAAAACGTCGTGAACTTGTTTCACAATCACACGATATCGTCCTATTCTTCGGTGATAACTTATCTGACTTCACTGGATTTGATGGGAAATCTGTAAAAGATCGCAATCAAACAGTTGAAGAAACAAAAGCACAATTTGGCGAGAAATTCATCATTTTCCCTAACCCAATGTATGGTGATTGGGAAGGCGCTCTATATGATTACAATTTCAAAAAATCTGATGCAGAAAAAGATAAAATTCGTCGTGATAACTTAAAATCATTCGAAGTAAAATAGTAAAAGGATGGCATAGGCCATCCTTTTACTATTTTATCCTAATCTAATCATACACATATCTGAATGTTACATATATAAATCAACAAAATCAAACATTTTTTGACATTTTCTTTGCAATTCTATTACGTTACGACTCTTATATTTCTTTTTATAGAAACTAGACTTATAATTAACATACTAGAAAAATTATAAGAAAGGACTGAGATTACACAGCGTTATGAAAAAGGTAATTGTTATTTCTGCCACTACGATTGTAATCGGTATTACATCCTTCGCTTATTTCAGCTCAAAATCACCATTACAAAATGAAGCGAAAGCTGTCGAAACACAAAAACATATTGAACATCCAAAAGAAGAGATTCCAACATTCCCAAAAGCAACTCATACTGCTAAAAAAATAGATGAGAATTTCTCTCTTGTTACAAATCCAGATTCACCTCTTGTATTAGTAAATAAACATCGTAAATTACCAGATGGCTATACACCAGACGATCTTATAAGACCAGACGTTCCATTTGCATATCCAAAAGATAAAGAGAAAACATTACTTCGTAAAGATGCTGGTGCAGCTCTCGAAAAAATGTTCCATGCAGCAAAAGAACAAGGACTAGAGCTTACTGCTGTATCAGGATACCGTTCTTATAAACGACAACAATCATTACATAATATGTACATAAAACGACAAGGACAAGCTGAAGCAGATTCGGTAAGCGCAATCCCTGGAACAAGTGAACATCAAACAGGCCTTACAATGGATATTAGTTCTAAATCAGCAAATTATCAATTAGAGCCTATTTTCGGTGAAACAGAGGAAGGTAAATGGGTTGCAGCACATGCCCATGAATTTGGATTCATTATTCGTTATTTAGAGGATAAAACAGATACGACGGAATACGCATACGAACCATGGCATATTCGCTATGTTGGTAATCCATATGCTACATACTTACATAAACATCACTTAACATTAGAAGAAGCAATGGATGCAAAAAAATAAGAGAGCATAGCGCTCTCTTATTTTTTTGCATTCATTATTGCAGTAGCTTTTGCTTCCATTCTTGGGGCCAAGGTGCCCCTTTTCCCGTTTTCTTTGAGGCTTGCACCATTGCCCCGCGCCCTACTAAACAAACTTCTCCCGCTTCATTTTTCACCATATAGTGTAAATCCAAAGAAGAATTCCCAATTGTTTCAGCTTTTACATATACCTTTAAATGTTCATCGAAGAAAATTTGTTTTAAAAAATCACATTGTAAGTCAGCAACAACAATCATTGTTTCTGACGCTTCATGTGTCCATTCTTGCATAAAACCAAGCTCTTTAAAAAATTCAATACGTGCTTCTTCAAAATATGTAAAAGCAACACCATTATTCATGTGTCCAAACATATCTGTTTCACAAAAACGAACTTTCACAGGAATGTAAAATGAAAAATCTTTTTCCCAGCTAGCAAGGTTTTCAATATAGGAAATCTTCTTCATGTTTTTCTCTCCTTTTTCTCTCATTCTCATAAGTCACACAACAACTTTCGGAATAAACAAAAAATTAAAACGATAAAAAACCATATATCCATTTTGATTTTCCAACCTATCAGTCGCGGCTATGGAAAACAACAGGTGACCTACACTCATTTTCTCCCTTTGTTTTCACTCAGAATAGGGCTACCGTTTCTATGCATGATCGGATCCTCTCTCCCAAAAAGAAGAATTTCATCTCGGTTTTTCCATTTGTATTTATATAAATATTGCCTCTTCGATTCGAAGAGGCAATATAAATTAATAGTTATTGTCGCTACCAAAGAAATCTTTAAACGACTGAATTGTTGTATCACGGTTTAATGCTGCAATTGAAGTTGTTAACGGGATACCTTTTGGACATGATTGTACGCAGTTTTGCGAGTTACCACAGTTCGCAAGGCCACCATCACCCATAATTGCACGTAAGCGCTCTGCTTTATGCATTTCACCAGTTGGATGTGAGTTAAATAAACGTGCTTGTGAAAGCGGCGCTGGTCCGATAAAGTCAGATTTACTGTTTACGTTCGGACATGATTCTAAGCAAACACCACATGTCATACATTTTGAAAGTTCATATGCCCATTGACGCTTTTTCTCTGGCATTCTTGGTCCTGGTCCTAAATCATACGTACCATCGATTGGAACCCAAGCCTTAACACGTTTCAAAGCATCAAACATACGACTACGATCAACTTGTAAATCACGTACTACTGGGAATGTCTTCATCGGTTTTATACGAACTGGTTGTTCTAATTTATCGATAAGAGCTGTACATGATTGACGTGGTTTACCGTTAATTACCATAGAACAAGCACCACATACTTCTTCTAAACAGTTCATATCCCATGCAACCGGAGTCGTATGATTTCCTTTTGCATCAACAGGATTACGACGAATTTCCATAAGAGCCGAAATAATATTCATATTTGGGCGATATGGAATTTCAAATTCCTGATCAAACGATTGTGCATCTGGTCCATCTTGTCTCGTAATGATGAGGCGGATTGTTTTCTCAGACATGTTGTTTATCCCCCTTCTCTTCACCCTTAGCAGCTACATCATGTTTTGAAGAATAATCACGTTTACGTGGTTTGATTAATGAAACATCAACGTCTTCGTAATGGAATGCCGGTGCATTTCCTTCTCCTTCAAACTTCGCCATTGTAGTTTTTAAGAAGTTCGCATCATCACGATTTGGGAATTCTGGTTTATAATGCGCACCGCGGCTTTCATTACGGTTATACGCACCAATTGTAATAACACGAGCTAATTCAAACATATTTGCCAGTTGGCGTGTAAACGAAGCACCTTGGTTACTCCATTTTGCTGTATCGTTAATGTTAATGCGTTTATAACGTTCCATTAACTCTTGAATTTTCGCATCTGTTTCTAATAACTTTTTATTTTCACGAACTACTGTAACGTTATCCGTCATCCATTCTCCAAGCTCTTTATGAAGAACATATGCATTTTCATTACCATCTAACGTTAAAATATTGTTAAATTTCTCTGTTTCGATTAATTCATTTTGCTCGTATAAAGTAGATGAAACAGCATCAGATGATTTTGAAAGACCTTTCATATATTCAATCGCATTTGGTCCCGCTACCATACCGCCATAAATCGCTGAAAGTAACGAGTTAGCACCTAATCGGTTACCACCGTGCATAGAGTAATCACACTCACCTGCTGCAAATAACCCTGGAATACTTGTCATTTGCTTATAATCAACCCATAGTCCGCCCATTGAATAATGAACAGCAGGGAAGATTTTCATCGGTAGTTTACGAGGATCATCACCTGTGAACTTTTCATAGATTTCAATAATTCCACCAAGTTTAATATCTAGTTCTTTCGGATCTTTATGAGAAAGATCTAGATATACCATGTTTTCACCGTTAATACCTAGTTTTTGCTCGACACACACGTCAAAAATTTCACGCGTTGCGATATCACGAGGCACAAGGTTTCCATATGCAGGATATTTCTCTTCTAAGAAGTACCATGGCTTACCGTCTTTATACGTCCATACGCGTCCACCTTCACCACGTGCAGATTCACTCATTAGACGTAACTTATCGTCCCCAGGAATTGCTGTTGGGTGAATTTGAATGAACTCACCATTCGCATAATATGCACCTTGTTGATATACAGCAGATGCTGCTGTACCTGTATTAATAATAGAGTTTGTTGATTTTCCGAAGATGATACCAGGGCCCCCTGTTGCCATAATTACGGCATCAGCTTGGAAACTCTTAATCTCCATAGATTGTAAGTCTTGTGCGACGATTCCGCGACATACGCCTTCGTCATCCACAACAGCACGTAAGAAATCCCAACCTTCATATTTCGTTACAAGTCCTGCTACTTCATGACGGCGTACTTGCTCATCTAATGCGTACAATAATTGTTGGCCAGTTGTTGCACCAGCGAATGCTGTACGGTGATGTTGTGTTCCCCCGAAACGACGGAAATCAAGAAGTCCTTCTTCTGTACGGTTAAACATAACACCCATACGGTCCATTAAATGAATAATACCAGGCGCTGCTTCACACATTGCTTTAACTGGCGGCTGGTTCGCTAAGAAGTCACCACCATAGATTGTATCGTCAAAGTGAATCCATGGAGAATCCCCTTCACCTTTCGTATTTACAGCACCGTTCATGCCACCCTGTGCACATACAGAATGCGAACGTTTTACTGGTACTAAAGAGAACAGTTCCACGTTTACTCCTGCTTCTGCTGCCTTAATCGTTGCCATTAAGCCGGCTAAGCCACCACCGACTACTATAAGTTTCCCTTTCATGCTCTCCCACTCCTTACTGATTTGCTAGCTGTGGATCGATGAACGCTAATAATGCACTCACACCTACATAAGATAAACCTAAGAAAATAGCTAATGTTACATAAGTAGAGATACGTTGTGAACGTGGCGATACTGTAATTCCCCAGCTAATGCAGAATGTCCATAATCCATTCGCAAAGTGGAAAATTGTTGATACAACCCCAACTAAGTAGAAACCAAACATAACTGGGTTGCTTAAAATATCTGCCATCATGTCATAATTTACCTGCTTACCCATTGCTGCCTGAATACGTGTTTCCCAAACGTGCCAAGATAAGAAAATAAGCGTAACGACACCTGAGATTCGTTGGAAGACGAACATCCAGTTACGGAAATAACTATAAGATGTCGCATTGTTCTTAGCTGTAAATGCAATATATAATCCATATATAGCATGGTACAGTATCGGTAAAAAGATGACGAAAATTTCTAGCGCATACCGGAATGGAAGGAGCTCCATAAAATGAGCAGCTTTGTTAAAAGCCTCTGCCCCTCTTGTTGCAAAATTGTTTACTACTAAATGTTGCGTCAAAAAGACACCAACCGGAATGACCCCCATTAATGAGTGCCACTTGCGAAACGTATACTCGCGGCCTTTCATGTCCCCATTACCCCCCTTGAGTGTTTAACTGCTGCTTTCAGTATTAGTTTATAACAATAATGTTTTTTCACTATTGCTATAAGAAAAACTGAAAAAATTATTCGAAATATTTCAGCATAATTTGATACCAAATTCATTTTACTCCTATTTTTGTCGAAGCGTCAAGAAAACGTATACATAATTTGTACATAATTTGCATATAATTTGCCACTTCCTTTTTTCTTTCTATATATTTAGATTTTCCTAAAGAAAGTGCTGTTTTTATAAATGGGAAATGTTATATAATAATCCCTATAGAAAGAGGGGAATATTTTGAGCAAAAATACAATTGATATAGCATCTTTAGAAGATGTTTCATTGAACGCTTTCGCTTATGAACTGCTGCGGGAAGAAGTACTACCTGACCTAATTGGTAAAGAATTAGATGACATCTTATACTGGGCCGGCAGAAACCTAGCACGAAAATATCCGCTAGAGACGATTGAAGAAGTCATTTATTTTTTTGAAAAAGCTGGCTGGGGTCGCTTGAACATCATCGAGCATAAACGCCGTGAAATGCATTTTCAGCTAACAGGCCCGCTCATTACAGAGCGTCAAAAGCAAAATAGACATTCTTCTTACCAATTAGAAACTGGATTTGTTGCAGAACAAATTCAAAAGCAACGAAATGTTGTTGCAGAGTCATATGAAGAGCAAAAAAAACGTTCGGATTCTATCACATTTCTTGTGAAATGGGACGTAAAAGATCCTATCGAAGTGTAGAATCTACATTAACAGTCAACTAGACATATAGGTTTAGTTGACTTTTCTATATAAATCCAAATTAAAAAAACGACATAAACCATTTCTTTTTAGGTGGGAGAGAGTATCCGGCCATGCATAGAAGCGGTCAGTGCCTTTTTTCTCCCCCTACCGTGTGTAAACAAAAGGAGGAAATGTGTGAAGAACTGTTTTTGTTTTCATAGCTACAGCTTATATGTCGAAAAATCAAAATGGATTTATATTGCATATTCATTCATTTTTAATAATTTTTAATCTTCTGAAATTATATCAAAAAATAGAAGACATTGTAAACTACAACGTCTTCTTATCTGTTAAATAGGAATAAATGGTTTCTGCAACATTTTGCGGCATTCCCGCTTCGACAAATTCCGTCACAGAAGCTTCTTTCATCTTTTTTAGGGAGCCAAAATGTTTTAACAATACTTTTTTTCGCTTTTCACCAACTCCAGGAATCCCATCTAAAGCAGATTGAATCACTGATTTCCCGTGAAGCTGACGGTGAAATGTAATTGCAAATCGGTGTACCTCGTCTTGAATACGCTGCAATAAATAAAATTCTTGGCTATTTCTTTCAAGCATAACAGGATCAGGAGGATCACCAATCATTAAATGCGATGTACGGTGTTTATCATCCTTAACAAGTCCAGCCATCGGAATATATAAGCCAAGTTCATTTTCAAGCACATCACTAGCAGCTGCAAGATGTCCTTTCCCGCCATCAATCACAATTAAATCAGGTAGTGGCAAATTCTCTTTTAAAGCACGCGTATACCGCCGGCGTACAACCTCTCGCATCGATTCATAATCATCTGGCCCTTGAACTGTCTTTATCTTATATTTTCGATACTCTTTTTTCGCTGGTTTTCCATCAATAAAGACAATCATTGCTGAAACTGGATTCGTCCCTTGAATATTTGAGTTATCAAATGCTTCAATACGATATGGTGTTTCAATGTCAAGCTGCTTACCTAAATTTTCAACAGCCTTAATTGTTCGCTCTTCATCACGTTCAATTAAATAAAACTTCTCCCCTAAAGCGATCTTCGCATTCTTGTTTGCTAATTCAACGAGGTCTTTTTTCTTTCCTCGTTTTGGCTGCGTTACATCCACTTCTAAAAAACGCTCTACTAATTCAGGATCAATACTGCCTGGCACTACAATTTCCTTTGGTTTAAAATGATTGTTTTGTTCATAAAATTGACCGATAAATGTTAAAAACCCTTCTTCCGGCTCATCATAAATTGGGAACATAGAAACATCGCGCTCGATTAACTTACCTTTTCGGACAAAGAAAACTTGCACGCACATCCAGCCTTTATCCACCGCATAACCAAACACATCGCGGTCAACTAAGTCGCTCATAATCATCTTCTGCTTTTCCATAATCGCATCTATATGAGAAATTTGATCACGTAATTCTTTTGCACGTTCAAACTCTAATTTTTCCGATGCTTCATACATTTTCGCTTCTAATTCTGAACGAACTTCTTTATGTCCACCATTCAAAAACTTAACAATTCCATCTACAATTTCTTGATTCTGTTCATCCGTTACCTCTTGTACACAAGGTGCTAAGCATTGTCCCATATGATAATATAAACAAACTTTATCTGGTATATTTGTACATTTCCGAAGCGGATACATGCGATCTAATAGTTTTTTTGTTTCATGAGCTGATTGCGCATTTGGATACGGACCAAAATACTTCCCTTTATCCTTTTTTACATTTCTCGTAATGAGCAAACGTGGCTGTTTTTCAGCTGTAATTTTAATAAATGGATATGTTTTATCATCTTTTAATTGGATATTATATTTTGGATCATATTTTTTGATTAAATTTAATTCTAAAATAAGTGCCTCTAGATTCGAGGAGGTAACAATATATTCAAAATCAACAATTTCTCCGACAAGACGGAGTGTCTTCCCATCATGTGAACCAGTAAAATACGAGCGCACACGATTTTTTAACACCTTTGCCTTCCCGACATATATAACCGTTCCTTGCTTATCTTTCATTAAGTAACAGCCTGGTTGATCTGGTAAAATTGATAATTTTTCTTTTAAATGCTCGTGCACTCGCAAACCCCCGTTTCTACATATTTATCATTATTATTCCAAAACACCCAACATACGTTCTTTTATTGTAACGGAAAGAACAAAAAAATGAAAACATTATACATATTTTCTTCTTTTCACATAGAATTGTACTATTAATTTTCATGTTAAACTAACAAAATAGAATTTTTGATTTTGTTTTTTAACCTTTGATCATGATGTATTATATAAACAATTCGTGCATGAAATATCCAAAAGAAGCTTTCAAATAAAACATCAAAGAAATGCGTAAAAAGGAGGATACAATGGAGAAATATTTTGAAGAAGCACACCGTTTCTGTTCTCATAATAGAATTTACTTAAAAAAGACACTATGTGTGGTTGTTTTTATTATTTAGAAATTTTCATCCCAAGTAAAATTAATGAATGGTGGGATGATGATACAGCAGTTTGCCCCTATTGTGGTATTGACTCTATTATAGGAGAGGGTTCTGGATTTAAAATCACTGAAACCTTTTTAAAAGAAATGCGCCAAAGATGCTTTGAATAATTAAATTTATTCTCCTTATTACACAAACCATAACGTGAAATTTTAATCAGTGGTGGGCTTTATCCCTCGCTGATTATCAGCCCTCACCAATCAGACTTTTACGGGCAGCTGATCCCCACCTAACTTCTTTGCTTTCACTGAATTTTGAAGTGAAGTCTTAATACCCATTAATGAGGGGTAAAGTGAAACTTTAATTGGTGGGGTTCTTCATCCCTTACTAATTGTATTATTATCATCTAACAGAGACTTAAAACAAAAAAGCTACCTCATGGCAGCTTTTTTGTTTTAGAAGTGTTTAGAAACTAATTCTACTAACGCTTCTTTTGGTTTGTATCCTAACGCTTGGTCAACCACTTTACCATCTTTTAATACGAAAAGAGATGGAATGCTCATTACTTCAAAACTGCGAGCAGTTTCTTGGTTTTCATCAACGTCTACTTTTACTACTTTTACTTTTTCGCCTAATTCTGCATCGATTTCCTCTAATACAGGAGCGATCATTTTACAAGGCCCACACCATGGTGCCCAGAAATCTAATAATACAATACCTTCGCTTGTTTCAGCTGCGAAGTTTTGGTCAGTTGCGTTTACAATTGCCATTTTGTTTCCTCCTTCAAGTATATTCTACCAAAAGTATATCATTAAGTTATATACGTGGCGAATATTATGTATCGTTATGTATTGTAACAAAAAAATGTACCTTTATACTATACAAAAAATCTATGGTATATGCTAAAAAACGAGAGGCAGGGGACCTCTCGTTTTTCTATATATAGGGGTATTTCACTTGGAACTCAAGGGTCACTCAAATTAAGAATGTACTTTTAACTTTTTAAACTCTTCTGTTAATAAAGGAACCACTTCAAATAAGTCGCCAACAATACCATAATCAGCTACTTTGAAAATACTTGCTTCTGGATCTTTATTAATTGCAACGATTACTTTTGAGTTAGACATACCAGCTAAATGCTGAATTGCGCCAGAAATACCGCATGCAATATATAAGTCTGGCGTAACAACTTTACCTGTTTGTCCAATTTGTAATGAGTAATCGCAATACTCTGCGTCACAAGCACCACGTGATGCACCAACAGCACCACCTAATACATCTGCTAATTCTTTTAACGGTTTAAAACCGTCTTCACTTTTCACTCCGCGTCCACCAGCAATAATAACTTTCGCTTCTGAAAGATCTACACCTTCTGCTGTTTTACGCACAACATCTTGAATAATTGTACGTAAATCTTTTACATCAACTGTAATAGAAGATACATCACCTGTACGCGCTTCATCTTTTTCAAGTGGCGTAATGTTATTTGGACGAACTGTCGCAAATAGAATACCATCTGTTACAACCTTCTTCTCAAACGCTTTACCAGAATAAATTGGACGTGTGAAGACAACATTTCCACCTGTAACTTCTAATGCAGTTACATCAGAAACAAGGCCAGCTTCAAGCTTAGCAGCTAACTTTGGTGATAAATCTTTACCGAGTGCTGTATGTCCAAAGACAATACCTTCTGGCTTCTCTTCACCATACACAGCTAAAAATGCTTGTGCATAACCATCGGATGTATATGATTTTAATTTATCATTTTCAACTGTCACAACGCGATCTGCACCGTAATGAATCAATTCATTTGCAAAAGATGCAACGCTCTCTCCAACTAGAAGGCCAACCACTTCACCGCCTTCTGCGATTGTTTTCGCTGCTGCTACTGCTTCAAAAGAAACGTTACGTAGTGATCCGTCACGAACTTCACCCATTACTAATACTTTACGAGCCATAGATTTTCCCTCCTGCATATATAATTTCGTATTTTATTAGATTACTTTCGCTTCTGTATGGAGCAACGATACAAGTTCTTTTACTTGATCTTGCAGCTCGCCTTGTAACACTTTTCCTGCATCTTTCTTAGGAGGTAAATAGATTTCGATTGTTTTTGTTTTTGCTTCCACATCATCTTCCTCTAAATCTAAATCATCTAATTCTAGTTCTTCAAGCGGTTTTTTCTTCGCTTTCATAATACCTGGAAGCGATGGATAACGCGGTTCATTTAAACCTTGTTGTGCTGTTGCTAAAAGTGGTAGTGATGTTTCAATCACTTCAGTATCACCTTCGACATCGCGCTCAATTTTCACGCTTGTGCCATTAATTTCAAGCTTCGTAATTGTTGTTACATATGGAATATTTAGCGCTTCTGCTACGCGTGGTCCAACTTGTCCAGACGCACCATCAATCGCTACGTTTCCACCTAAAATTAAATCTACTTCTTTATCTTTTAAATATTCAGCAAGCACTTTCGCTGTTGTAAATTGGTCACCATTCTCAACATCATCTTCAATATTGATTAATACCGCTTTATCACAGCCCATCGCTAGCGCAGTGCGAAGTTCTTTTTCACTATCTTCTCCGCCAACTGTTACAACCGTAATTTCACCGCCTTGTGCATCTCTTACTTGAATTGCTTCTTCAATCGCATATTCATCGTAAGGGTTGATGATGAATTCCGCTTCGCCATCATAAATTGCACCGTTTTTAATTACGATTTTTTCTTCTGTATCAAATGTTCGTTTCATGAGTACGTAGATGTTCATTCCATTTACCCCCTTGTTTTTCAGAAAGATTCTATCAATTTTAATATTCTGGTAATTTATATTAAAAAAATAATTTGAACTACCTACCACTAAATGAAGGTTTGCGTTTTTCTAAAAATGCCGCTACACCTTCTCTTCCATCTTCACCCGTAAACACTTCACCAAATATTTGTGCCTCACGCTGTACACCTTCATAATAATGAGATGATTTTGTTGTTTGTAATAGCTCTAACACAGCACGAGTTGTCGCTGGGCTTTTGCCAGCAATTTGTTTTGCGATTTTGAGAGTCTCTTCTAAAAGTGTTTCTTCTGGGAACACGCCGTTAACAAGTCCCCATTCTAATGCCTGTGCACCTGTAATTGGTGTACTTGTTAGCATCATTTCACAAGCCTTCGCTTTACCAACATAGCGTGGCAAACGCTGTGTACCTGCAAAGCCAGGAATAAGTCCAAGCGTTAGCTCTGGTAAACCAAGCTTTGCACTTTCAGTTGCAAAGCGCATGTGGCAAGACATAGCGAATTCAAGGCCACCGCCAAGTGCCGCTCCATGAATTGCCGCAATGATTGGTTTTGAGCACTTTTCGACACGCTCAAACGTAACTTGTCCAAGCTGTGCCAACTCTGTTGCCTGTTTCGCTTCCTCAACAGAAGTAAACTCTTTAATATCTGCTCCTGCTGAAAAGAAGCGGCCTTCACCATGAAGAACAACAACGCGGATATTTTCATCCTTTTCGACTTGATCAATTAGCTCAGTAACGTCATGCATAACTTGTGAAGACATCGCATTAGCTGGCGGATGATTTAACGTTGCCACCGCAATATGGTCTTCTACTGTTACAGATAGGAATTTCAACATGATCCCTCCCATTATTGACGATAACCACAAGCTGAAATAAGCAGCCCATGTACCGTTTTTGAAAGTGCGACCAAATCATATTTATGATCGCTCATTACCCAATTGGTCACAACTTCATCTACTGTTCCGAAGATCATTTGTCTTGCTACGCGAACATTTAAATCCGCTTGGAATTCTCCTTGTCTTATACCCGTTTCCAAAATCTCATCGATAACTTGTAAGTATCCTTTTAATACTTCATTTATTTTGAGGCGTAACTCTTGGTTGGATTGACGAAGCTCTAGTTGCGTGACAATAGCAAGAGGATCATTTTGTGACAACAGCAAGAAGTGCGTTTCTACCAACATAAATAACTTCGCTACAGCGCTTTCAATTCCTGCTGTTTTTTGGCGAATTTTTTCTATAAATTCTCCCATCTTCTCTTGGAATAAGGATATTAATATATCTTCTTTATTTTTAAAATATAAATAAATAGTTCCATCAGCAACACCAGCTTGCTTTGCAATTTTAGAAACTTGCGCTTGATGGTATCCATTTTCTGCAATTACAATAACCGCAGCATCAATAATTTGGTTATATTTTGGTCGATTTTTTTTCACTTTACTGTCCCCTTCAAGAAGATGACTGAATGAGTGGTCATTCATATTTCATATAATACTGACTATTTAAAAAAATGTCAATCCTATATCCTATATTTTCAAAAAGAAAGGGCCTTTAGCCCGTCTTCTCATCCTCTTTCTTCTTCTGTTCTTCATCTATAAGGACACGGCGTAAAATCTTCCCTACTGTTGTTTTTGGTAACTCGCTCCGAAACTCATATACTTTTGGGACTTTATAAGCAGCCAAATATTTACGAGCAAATTGATCTAACTCTTCTTCAGAACAAACTTCTCCTTCTTTTAGCACAACAAAAGCTTTCACAGTCTCCCCGCGATACGGATCTGGAACACCAATCGTAACCACTTCCTGCACTTTTTCATGCTCATATAATACTTCTTCCACTTCGCGCGGATAAACATTGAATCCGCTGGCAACAATCATGTCTTTCTTGCGATCTTTCACATAGAAAAAACCCTCTTCATCCATATACCCAATATCACCTGTGTGTAACCACCCGTCCTGTAATACCGCTGCTGTTTCCTCAGGCTTATTCCAGTATCCTTTCATCACTTGCGGGCCCTTCACTACAATTTCACCAATCTCACCGGGTGGCAAATATTCTCCTGTTTCAAGTGACATAATGCGTGCATCTGTATCTGGCCACGGAACACCAATACTTCCCGGCACACGTTTTTCCCATAAAAAATTGCCGTGTGTAACTGGAGATGATTCTGTGAGTCCATATCCTTCTACCAGCTTACCGCCTGTAATCTTTTCAAATTTCTCTTGTACCTCTACTGGAAGTGGGGCAGAGCCACTAATACAAGCCCGAATCGAAGAAATATCATATTCCCGAAGTAGAGGACTATTTAAAAGGGCAATATAAATTGTTGGAGCTCCTGGAAATAGTGTAACTTTATGTTTTTTAATCGCTTCAAACACCATTTTCATATCAAACTTCGGAATCAATACCATTTTATATCCTTGCATAATAGCCAAATTCATTACAGCAGTCATTCCATACACATGAAAAAATGGAAGAACACCGAGAATGACTTCCTCTCCCTCTGTACAGTTATATAGCCAATGCACACCCATTAGTGTATTCGATACAAGGTTTTTGTGTGTTAACATAACTCCTTTCGGAAAACCTGTCGTACCTCCAGTATATTGTAAGAGTGCTAAATCATTTTCAGGATCACACGGCACTTCTACCATTTCATCACTTTCTTTTTCTACCGATCTCCAAACATGAATCGTATCACTTTCCGTTACTGTTACAACCAGGTTGCTTTGCTTCTTTTGTACAACTGGATAGAGTAAATTTTTTGGAAATGGCAAAAAGTCAGCAATGCGGGTTACAATAACGTGCTCCACCTTTGTAGCAGATTGAACATTGGTGACTTTCGGAAAAACTAGGTCAACACAAAGAATAACTTTCGCCCTGGAATCATGGAGCTGATATTCTAACTCCCTCTCTGTATAAAGGGGATTTGTTTGTACCACTATACCACCTACAAGTAACGTACCATAATATCCAATCACAGCTTGCGGACAATTTGGTAACATAATCGCAACTCGGTCACCTTTTTTCACACCAAGCCTTTTAAGGTAATTTGCAAATTGTCTCACCTTACGATCTAACACTGCAAATGTAATATCTTTCCCTAAAAAATGAAGCGCTTTCTTTTCTGGGTACCGAGAAGACATCTGCTGTAAATATACATGGAGCGGCTGCATATCATTAGAAATTGTATGCGGAATTTCCTTTGGATAATTTTGTAACCAAGGTTTCTCCATTCCCATTCCTCCTTCCTGTTCTTACACAAATAAAATGAATGTCCATTCATGATGATTATTTTCATTATATTATAGCCATAATCGTGTTACAATCATAATATTCTGACTCTTACGCAACTATTCATTTATAACCTCATATATGTACTAGCCCTCCTACAAGATCTTTTGCATCTATTCTAATTGTATAGGAGGAGCCAAGATGTACATTCTAATAGTTATTACATACAACTTTTTTCTCTTTCGGCTTATATCTTTTGTCTTGATTTTATAGTTCCTCCTTTTTCATTTAAAATCTCCGCAATTTCCTTTGTTTTGAATTTATTCACATAGTAGAGTACAATCACGAGTCGATACTCTAAACTTAAATGACTAAGCATATTTTCAAATTCTAGCTTTTGTTCCATATTTTCTTTTACTGCGTGCCCACTACCCACTTCTCCGTAATCTCCCACATATAAAACTTTATTTTTCCGTACCATATCGTTACACTTATTAATTAATATTTTCGTAATCCACGTTTTAAAATATGCTGGTTCTTTTACACTCAATACTTTAAATTCCCCCGTTTTGGATGCTTTCATCTTATGTTAACAATATAACTAATTCATGAAAGGAAAAACCTCCTCCTTTCACGAATTTACCATATGAATGTAACCATAGGAGGGATAGCATGTATCAAACAATTGAAGGCTTTCTAAAAACGTGGAAATACGAGGCTGATTCTACGCAAAAGGTATTGGATGCATTAACAGATGAATCGTTGACTCAAGAGATTGCACCTGGTCATTGGACTTTAGGTAGAGTTGCTTGGCATATCGTCACCGCGATTCCAGTAATGTTGTCAGGGACAGGTTTACAGTTTGAGGGGGAAACAAAAGATTATCCTGTTCCAACTTCCACAAAGACGATTGCAGAAAATTACCGTAAAGTAAACACAGCTTTTGTTGAAGCAATTCAAACGCAGTGGACCGATAAAGATTTAACAACAATCAACGATTTTTTTGGACGCCCAATGCCGAATTCTATATTTTTAATGACTCTCATTAACCATCAAAACCATCACCGCGGTCAAATGACTGTTTTAATGCGCCAAGCTGGATTAAAGGTTCCAGGTATTTATGGGCCCACTAAGGAAGAATGGACTGCCGCGGGGATGGATGCTCCGAAAATGTAATGACATAAAAAAGACAAGGTGATTCAGCACCTTGTCTTTTTTATGTAACTTGTTTCATGTGAAACGTTATAGCATATCCTCTTTCTCAATATTTCTGATTCCATAATAAGCAATCATAATGCCAATAGCCGCAAGCGCTAATTGAAGTGGCAGAAAAGTTGCTAATGAAAACTCTGGCTGGCTTTGACATGCAATCATCACAACAATTAAGGAAGAAACAATCGTTGTTGGAACAGAATATTTACGCATACCAAAATATAATGGGATTATACCTGCTCCTGCAGCTGCAACGGCAAAAGGAACCACTTTTATACCTTCTTGAATCAACTCATCTATCGTTATTGTATTCGGAATAACTAAAATATAGCTATTTACTGTAAAGAAGACACCTACTATAAAAATGTTAGATAATAAGATTGTTATGAATGTTAGTATTGCGGTAATTAATAACTTACTTGCAATGATTTTTTTTCGATTAATCGGATACGAAAACATGAGCAATATTGTTTTATTTTTATATTCTTCAATTACTAATTTCGCAATTAATACTCCTGCAAAGACAATAAACGTCCCTCTTACCATTGCACTCGCCATTAAAAGAATACCTTGAGGGTTTCCTAATTCTACATCCCCTTCAATTTGTGACACATAGCTTACAAAAAACAACATCGCAACCATCACTATATTTGCGATAATCGCACCTTTTATATACCAGCCGAGCTTACTTTTCTTTATTTCTAGCTTTATTAGTTGCAGCATGTTATTTCCCTCCCTAGTTCATATGTTTTATTAAATAAATCCTCCTGCTCGATTTTATTGTTTATTCACTGGTAATACTTTACGATAACTTCTAGATAGAAAATTCAAATAAATACGGAGATACTTCCAACTAAAATAGGCGATACTTCCCACGATTCCACCTATGCCCAGAGCCAAAACCATGCTCCACTCCTGAGGGATTGATAAACCAGGTCCGATATCCATTTGTACCCATGTAGCTCCAAGGGAACGAATAATACCTGCAATAAATATAAGTACAGTGCAAAAACCGAAACCGTACGCAATCGTTGCCAAAACTGGAACAACAATAACGCTTAATAGTCCCGTCGTACAGTAAAAAAACAGCATAGCAAATACGTCACTGACGGAACGAGTTGGTTTTTTCTGCATGATATATTCACCTCTTCTAATTATTATTTGATATATATAGTGCCTTTCTTTCCAAAACTGAATCCTCCCGCAAAACCTTCCTTTCGCTCTTTCTGATTCACTACAATTTTCTTTCCATCCTTTTTCATTGTTACAGGATCATTCTTCTTATCTTCCTGTTTTCCCTCAACTGCGATTGTTACTTTGCTTGATTCCGCACTTTTGAACGCAACATCCCAATTTTCGTTATTTATTTCTATTTCTTCTACACTATCTACTGCAAAAAAAATTTTCTTTTTCAAAACTCTTTGTCCCTACTTCCTTGAGACTAAAAACTACTCCTGCAACTACAATTGTTAAAATAGAAGCTAATATCGTTTTCTTCATGTTTTATTCCCCAGTTCATTTTAAGCCCACATCTCATTCAAGATTGTATTTTTATTTAAGCCACATCTATTTTATCCACTTTATGATAAGAAAGGTAGCCAATTGCAAGACCTAATAGACAGAGCACAATCGGTACTATAATGAAGTCAAACAAACTAAGCTGTCCTCCCCCATTAGAAACAGTGGAGTTAATCAATAATCCTATTAATATAGACGAGGTAATCGTTGTAGGAGTTGATTTTTTTCTCATGCCAAAATATAAAGGAATGAGACTTACTCCAGCCATCATAAATGCGCTAATAAAAGTAGCTGGAACTGTAGCAATGATTTCACCTACACTAACAGGTGTTTCAAAGAATCCTATTATTGGATTTAAGAAGAAAATTAACATATTGATGATAAAAGTAGCAATGATTATGCTGCAAAAACAAAACCCAAAAACAATTGCTAACTTCGCTTGCATGAGTTTTTTTCGTTGTAACGGATAGGTAAACAATAATTGCATCGTTTTACTTTTGTATTCATCAATTACTAAACGTGATAAAATGACAGCTGAAAAAATCATAAATGTTGTTCTAATAAAAATATTTGTTAAAGACATAAATCCTGCATAATCTAGAAACATTTGCTCACTCTCAGCTCTAGAACCCCATGCCATAAGACCGACAGCAACGAAAATTGCTACAATGCAAATTGCTACTCCTTTAAAATAACGAGATAAGCGATGTTTTTTCCATTCTAGTTTCATAAGTTTAAGCATGTTGTTCTCCTCTAATCATTAGATTTTAAAAATATGTTTCTAATGGGTTATACTTTTTCGTTTCTATCTTCTATTTCCTATTCTTTAAACTCGCCCTATTTAAACAAATCTACCTGTTCAATCTTTCTTATTGCCATATAGGCAATCAACAAACCAATACAAGCTAATATAATGGGAATAGCAACAAAATCGAACAATGTACTTTCAGTCCCCCTACCTGAATTTAACATAGCTACAATCACTATCGCTGATACAAACGTTGTACGCACAGAATATTTTCTCATTCCAAAGTATATTGGGATTAAACTAATTCCCGTTGCTGCTAATGCATTCATGAATAGCTTTAATGCATTTTGGAGTAAGATTGATACGGTTAATGATCCCGTAATGACTGGATGATACAAATTGAATATATAAACAACGCCAAAAATGACAAGATCTGAAATCATAATAAAGCAAAGAGTAAAACAAATGATAATAAACATTTTTGCAAACATCATCTTTTTACGATTGATTGGATACATAAACATCACTGTCATCGTCTTTTCTTGAAACTCTTGAATAATAAATCTCGCAATTAGACTTGCTCCGAAAATCATAAACACTCCTCGTGAAAATGTTTCAATTATTGCAAACGTTTGATTATATCCATTTACTCCTGCTTCATCCCATAATATCAACGGAATACATATAGAAAGAATACAAATTGCGATGAGTGCGCCTCTAATAACCGGCCACAACTTAAATTTCATAAGCTCAAGTCTCATTAAATTAAGCATGGATCCCCTCTCCATTCACGAGATTCAAGAAATATTCTTCTAATGAACTATGCTTTTTGTTTATACTTTCAATTTCTACGTCATTCATGATGAGCGCTTTAGAAATCGCTTGTTGCGTCTCTGTCATTTCGTACACGCGAATGATATTCTCACTCAGAATTTTGTAATTTGTTATACGTAGTTTGTTTTCTAAAACATACGCTGCTCGTTTTACATCTTGAACGTGAATTTCAATATACTCCGTTTGCTTACCATTAATACTGTTCATTGAAACTTCTTTTATCAATTTCCCATTTTGAATAACCCCTATTGTATCTGCCATTTGCTCCATTTCACCTAAAATATGACTAGATACTAATAAAGTAATTCCATATTCTTTACAAAGCATTTTAAATAGATCACGCAATTCTCTAATCCCAATTGGATCTAAACCATTAATTGGTTCATCTAAAATTAATAGCTCTGGCTTTGTCAGAATCGCTCTGGCAATTCCTAACCTTTGTTTCATCCCTAATGAAAAATCTTTTACCTTTTTATTCTCCACGTTGTGTAAATTGACAAGGTCTAATGCATGCTGGATCCCCTTCTTGTCGTAGTAACCCATATATTCGCAATGAAGATATAAATTTTCCTTAGCTGTTAACTTGTCATAAAAAATAGGGTATTCAATAATTGTTCCCATACGTTTTAACACATCATAAGATGTATCTGTTAATTTCTCACCGAAAATTTCAATATCCCCACTCGTTGGTTTTATTAAATTTGTAATCATCTTCATAATCGTTGTTTTACCAGCACCGTTTGGCCCTAAAAAACCGTAGATCTCCCCTTTTTTCACATGCATATTAACCCCAGAAATTACTTCTTTCCCCTCAAATACTTTTGTTAACTGATTTGTTTTTAATACATAGGACATATCATTTTCCCCTTTCGCTTCCACTTCATACTTCCCCCGCATTAACGGGCAGTAAGATTCCCCTAACTCGAAGGAAGATAAAACTGCCCGTAAATGCCCGATTGGTTCAACTAACCATCAGTGGGGGATAAAGCCTCCCCACTGATGGAAGTTTCACTTTATATCATAGACAATGAAAATCTCTTTTTTCTTACCCATTCCTTACAAATTCCTTACGTTCAAAAAAAAGCTTGTAGAATACTCTTTTCTACAAGCTAAAACTCTATTTTTTTCAGTACAATTGTAAATACCGTTTTCTTATATGGCGTACTAGAAAGATGAATTTCTCCTCCTAACGCTTCCACAAGTCGTTTTGTAATCGTAAGCCCAAGACCGCTGCCTTGATACAATCGGTTCCTTGAATCTTCTAACGTATACATGCGTTCAAATACTTTATCAATATGCGATTCATCAATTCCTTTACCACAGTCCCACACATCAACATACACGCACCTATCATCATCTCTTAATGTAATACCAAGTGTTTTCCCATCATATCCATACGCAATTGCATTGGATATTAAATTATTCAACACCCTACCTAATACTTCTGTATTTCCAAGTGCATATACATTTTTCTCCGGTATATCAATATGCACCTCAAATCCTTTGGTCGTTACTAAATCATAAAACGTTAAAATCTTTTCTCGGCATACTTCATTCATATTCACCTTTGTCATTTCGACTGCTTTATCTCCAGATTCTAATTTCGCCAAATCAAAAAATTTATGAATAAGTTCCATTACTTCCAAAGTTTTCAAATGTACCTTTTCTAGCAATACTTGTCGTTCTTCTTCACTTATCGTTTTATCCACATTTAACATTTCTGTATACCCAAGAATAACAGTGAGCGGTGTTTTTAAGTCATGTGAAATGTTAGAAAGCATCTTTCTCATCGAAATTTCAACCTTCGCATGATCAGCATTCGTTTTTTGTTTCGCATCTAATAAATGATTAATTGCTACTAATAATTTTTGCAGTTCTTTATCATCCGTCACAACTAATAATTTCTCACCTGTTTGCTGCTTTACAATATCCTGTAACTTTTCATATGTATAGCGTACATTTGCACTTTTACTTTTCTGTATTCTATATTGAAAATAAATAACACCTAATAATATGAAGATAACGATCGTTAAAAGAGAGATCATACTACATCACTTCCAACTTATAGCCAATGCCCCATAATGTTTTAATATATTCTGGATTAGAAGGATCATCTTCAATCTTTTCACGCAACCGTCTCATGTGAACATTAATCACGTTATCATCACCATAATATTCTTCATTCCAAATCAGGTTATAGATTTGTGCTTTTGTAAATACACGATTTTGATTCTTCACAAATAGTTTTAAAATCTCAAATTCTTTCAAAGTCAATTTTAGCTGTTTTTCTTTTTTTTGCACAGTGAAATTAATCAGATCAATTTTTAAATCACCAATCTCAATCGTTTCTTCTTTCTGCTCCGTGGCTGAATACTTTGTAGATCTTCGAATGCTTGCCTTTACCCGAGCTGCCAGTTCAATCATAGAAAATGGTTTACAGATGTAGTCATCTGCTCCAAGTCCTAAACCGACCGCCTTATCCACATCCGTATCTTTTGCGGACATCATTAAAATCGGCACAGCACTTTTTTCGCGAATGATTCTCACAACTTCTAATCCGTCTAGCTTTGGCATCATGATATCGAGAATGATTAAATCAAATGAGCCTTTTAGAAATGTGAGAACTCCTTCTTCTCCATCAGATGCAATTGTTATTTGAAAGCCCTCTTTAGTTAAATATTTCTCGACCATTTCTTGAATAGAGCTATCATCTTCCACTAACAAAATATGATGTGACATGCTTCTACCCCCTTTTTTACAAACATTAACAATTTAATTGTAACTGAAGTCAATAAAGGTGAAAAGAATTATATGAAAATTCAATCCGACTTCATTTCTTTTCATAACAATGTTATGATGGAACTCACAACCATTGTTTACAATTAACCTAATATAAAGGAGTTTTACCATGTCAGAAAATAAAAAAGTAAGCTTAGCTGATTTAATGCGCGAACAACTTGCAAAGAAAAAGCAAGGAAATGGAAACGGAGCAAATACTGCAAATCAAAGTCAAGCAACGAAAAAACTACAAAACCAACAAACGAAGAAAACGAACAACCAACGTAGACGTACAGGTGTGTAAATGAACGGGCAAAAACGAGCTAACATTTCACCAGGTCTTGAAGTTGATATTGTCTTAAAAAAAGACCAACGTACTGGTACACTCACTAGAGGGATTGTAAAAGATATTTTGACAAACTCACCGTCTCATCCGCACGGTATTAAAGTGCGCTTACAAGACGGACAAGTTGGCAGAGTGCAGCATATTGTTCAATAGGAAAAGGAGCTCATTTTGAAATTGAGCTCCTTTTCTTATATCGTTTTTTATCTGTAAATCGATATCCTTTGTCAAAATGTTGATATATTTTAATTATCCTTTAATTTTTTCAATAAAAACAACCTTTAAATAGTCGCCTTCTTTAAATTGGTCAATCGTACGGAAATCTTCTGGCAAAGAATATTCTTCTAATATTTTATATTTGCCATTCATTTCTTTGAACGCTGTATCAATAAAGCCTTTAAATTTTTTCATATCAAATGTACTGCAGTTTGTAGAAGCAACGATAATACCGTTGTTTTCTGTAATGGAGATTGTTTCTTTTAATAGGTTTTTATAGTCTTTTGCTGCACTAAATGTATATTTTTTAGACCGTGCAAAGCTTGGTGGATCTAATACAACCATGTCAAACTTCATCTGTTTCTTCGCTGCGTATTTAAAGTAATGGAAAACGTCTTCTACAATAATATCTTGTGCTTCATAGTCAATGCCGTTCACGCTAAATTGTTCAATTGTTTTACTTAAACTACGATTCGCAAGATCAACACTTGTTGTTTTTGTCGCTCCGCCAAGCGCTGCGAATACAGAGAAAGCACCTGTATAAGAGAACATATTTAACACTGTTTTACCTTTCGCGTATGTGTCACGAATTTGTTTTCGAACGTTACGCTGATCTAAGAATACGCCAACCATCGCACCATCATTTAAATACACGGCAAAGTTTACACCGTTCTCTTTCACGATGATTGGGAACTCGCCGCGCTCTCCAGCAACAAAATCATCGTCTTCCATATACTTTCCTTTTGTATCAAAACGCTTCTTCTGGTAGATTCCTTTAAAGTTTGCTACTTTTTGAAGAGCCCCAATGATTTCATCTTTAAAAGAATAAATCCCTTCACTATACCAGCTAATTACATAATAGCCATCGTAATAATCGATGATTAAACCACCAAGGCCATCACCTTCACCATTTACAGCGCGGAATGCAGTCGTGTCATTCGATTTGTAAAAACCTTTTCTCTTATGTAACGCTGATTTGATTTTTCTTTCAAAGAAAGCTTGGTCAATGTGCTCCTGCTCTTTTCTTGTTAAAATCCAGCCATATCCTTTATTTTGCTTTCCGTAATATCCTTTACCAAGAAATTGGTTCTTCTCATCAACAATTTTGATGATTGCCCCCTCTTCACGTATATCATTTAAGTTTTGAATTGCATCTTTTAAAATAAGTGGATAGCCACTTTTAATTTCTTTTATAAATTTCGGTTTTATCTTTACAGTTACTTCTGATCGCATGTAATGTCTTCCTTTCCATTTGAATGCTTTCTATTCTATAGGAAGCATTTAAAAAACGAGACTGAAAAAACAGCCTCGTTTCACTATACCATATTATTGCTTTGCGAGTACAACCAGCTCGTTGCCTAGAACGACTGTTATATATTTATCCCGCTATTTGCGGGCAGTAAGACTCCCATCTCAAAATTCGGCAAAAGCAAAGAAGTTAGGTGGGAGATCAACTGCCCGTAAAAGCCCGATTGGTGAGGGCCAATAATCAGTGGAGGATGAAGAAAATCCCTACTGATTAAAGTTTCACTTTATACGATGTAAAAGATGAGACTCTTATCTAAAGATCAGTCTTAGAGCACTGTCCAACGGAAAAACCCTGTACATAAACAAGAATAAACAAAAACTTTCATTTCTCTCAAAAACCAAATAATAGATTTTTAATATTGTGGTTTTTCACGAAACCATAATGTAGCAATCCATTTTTCTCCTTCATGTACCGCACAACCTTCATGCAATGAAAGGGGATGTGGTTCATTTGTCCCTCTTTTACAATTTTCAAAAACTAATAATTTCCCTTCGCTTGGAGTAACTGTAAGATTCAGAGAGGGAAAAAAAGTTTCTCCACCTGCATTAACTGTATTCAAATAAAGAATAGCTGTATAAAGTCGTTGTCCCCCTTGTTCAACTCGGTTCCTCCCATCTTCGTGCCAGGTACCATAACAATCAATATGAGCATCAAATTTCCCCCCAACTTCATATCTCGCTGCTTGTAATGGCTCAGCGTGATTAAGCGGCAAGGGCATAGCAGTAGCAATAAGTTCAGATACTTGACTAACAAGTCCATGTGAATAGTGTGGAAGCCAAGTAAAATCTGATTTCCGTTCCCCTGTATGTCCATAGGCTTGTGCGGGTTGGATGTGCTTTTTAGATAGTTCGATTAACTCTTGGCATTCTGCTGGTGTAATTATTTGTTCATACTGGGCTACAAAAGGCTCATCATGGAGAACAATTGGCTTTTTATTCATAAGGTGTATTCCTCCTCAAACTTTATTGAACGACGATATTATATTATGTGGGTGAAACTGAATAGGTGTTACAAACAAGGATTAATAAAATGACAGTCTTTTTTAGCTTGAAAACTCCTTCGTCAATGAACAATAGATTTAGATAAAGTGAAACTTTAATCGGTGGGGATTTTCTTCATCCCCCACTGATTATTGGCCCTCACCAATCGGGCTTTTACAGGCAGTAATGCGGGGTACATTTCCCAACATCTCACTTTCTATATATGTAAGCTTTTCTACAAAAAAAAGAGACTTTCTTTCAAAGAAAGCCTCTTTACCTTATTTCCCTACAACAACTTCTCGCTTCTGAAAAGCCGAAACAACATACCCAACAAACATACCGATCATTCCTGGAATTAACCATCCAATCCCTACACTATAAAACGGAACTTTTTCTAAAATCGGCGCTAATGCTGCAATTTGAATGTGTGCATTATTTAATCCATCGAAAAAGCTAATAACAAATGCTCCTATAATACCACCCACATACATTGCCAACGGGATACGAAGGTAATTTTCAATTAGCGATAATATGATTAATACGATTCCAATTGGATAGATTGCTATTAAGATTGGTAATGCTAATGCATTTAATTGTGTTAAACCTAGGTTTGCTACCATAAATGCTAACACGCAGAAGATAAAAACAACTTTTTGATAAGACAGCTTTGGTAGTAGTGCTGAGAAAAAATCTCCACAAGCTGCGACAATCCCAACAGAAGTTGTTAAACATGCAGCCGCAATTGCTACCCCAAGTAGTAGTGTGCCGTAATTTCCAAATAAATGATGAACAACGTTTGTTAAAATAACACCGCCGTTTTCTCCCATTCCAAGCGATACACTAGAAGCCCCAAGGTAAGCGAGTGCTAAGTAAACGATAAGTAAGCCAAGTGCTGCAATAATTCCTGCAAAGATTGTTACTTTCGCAATACTTTTCTTATTTGTAATCCCTTTTCCTTTTAAAGCATTGATAACCACATTTCCGAAAACAAGTGCTGCTAATCCGTCTAATGTTAAATATCCATCAATAAATCCTTTAAACAGTGGATCTTTGTATGTTTCTGTCGGTGCACCGAACTCTCCAATTGGTGTAATAAGTGCTTTAATAACAATAATTGCAATGACAGCTAATAAAATTGGTGTTAATACTTTTCCGATGCGCCCTACTAATTTTGAAGGGTTTAATGCTAAATAGAAAGTAACTGCAAAGAAAATGAATGTAAAGATAACAAGTGGATATGCTTGGCTCGCTACTGAACTTGATAAAAATGGAGCGACTCCCATCTCATAAGCAACCGTTCCTGTACGCGGAACGCTGACAAATACACCTAAACATAAATAAATCGCAACTGTAAAAACAAGTGCAAATAACGGATGCACGCGACCTGCTAATTCATTGATATCTCCTTTTAAAGCAATGACAATAACCCCTAGTAAAGGAAGTCCTACCCCTGTAATGATAAAACCAAACAACGCAATCCATACATCTGTTCCAGCACCTTGTCCTAACGCTGGTGGAAAAATCATATTACCTGCGCCGAAGAATAGTGCAAATAACATTAAACTTATTGCAAACATCTCAGATAACTTTAAAGATGATTTCATTTTCATTTACCTCCTAAAAATCAATAAATAGACAAAATATTCAGAAATAAAAACTCGTTACATTTCCTCTTTCAATCCTACTTCCCCTATAAAAGAACGCAAAAAACACTCGTCCCTAACAAAGGGACGAGTGTTGAAATCGTGGTTCCACCCTTATTCTAATAAAATGAATGTATAACGAAATAAACTCATTTTATAGCTCGTGTAAATTGATAACGGTTTTATCCGTCAAGAATTACAATGCATCATGCCGTTCACTCTTGAAGTTTAGAGGTGGTAAGTGTATCTTTTCGTATTAGGAAGCTCACAGCCTAAGGCTCCCCTCTCTGAGAATCGTAAAAAATAACTCGTGTCCTCATCATTACTTTTATAAAATATATTGTCGAATATTGTTGTTTTTTATTATATGGGCTATTTTTAAAAAAATCAATAGTTTTATTTTTTTAAAAATAAACACAGAAAAACAACTATAACTGCTTCAATAATTCCTGTAACTCTTGCACTGTGACATTCCGCCACTCTCCAGCCTCTAATCCATCAAGCTTAATATTCATAATTCGTACGCGCTTCAGTTTTGTTACTGTATATCCAAAAGCACGGCTCATTCGACGAATTTGTCTGTTCATTCCTTGCGTTAAAATAATTCGAAATGTAGAACTATTTACTCGTGTCACTTTACACTGCTTCGTTATTCCATCTTTAATCTTCACGCCACGGGACATTCCGTCAATAAACCAATCTGTAAATGGCTTATCGACCGTTACAATATATTCTTTTTCATGCTCATAATCTCCGTGTAAAATTTGATTGGCAATCCTTCCATCATTCGTTAACAAAATCAATCCTTCCGACGCTTTATCTAAGCGGCCAACTGGAAAGATTCTTTCGGGATGATTGATATACTCGATGATATTCCCGTCAATATGATCCGCAGCTGTACAAGTAATGCCAACTGGTTTATGGAAGGCAATGTAGATTTTTTCTTTGTCCTCTTTTTCAATCGTTTTGCCATCAATCATTACAATATCATTCTCTGTAACAATCGTACCGTGCTTACACACTTCACCGTTAATTGCCACGAGGTCCGCTTTAATAAGGCGGTCTGTTTCTCGCCTTGAGCAGGATAATGCTTCGCTTATAAATTGGTTAATTTTCATGTCATATTCCTTTTTTCTTATAGATTATCCGAAAAGAAAAAGCATCAATCTCAGGCGGTATACTGATGCCGAGATTGACGCTCCCTTACTTCGCAAAAACCACTAAATAAATAACCCCAATCACCAAAAATATTCCGCAACAAGCTAACAATACTTTTGCAAGTTTGTCCATAAACATATAATGGTTTCCCCTTTTGCTTGGTTTTGTGTTATTTTAATTCGACAACTGTTACGCCTAGGCCTCCCTCGCCCATGTCACCGTAACGGTAGTTTTTCACGCCGCGATGTTTTTTCAAGTAGTCTTGTACACCTTGGCGAAGTGCTCCTGTTCCTTTTCCGTGAATGATGGATACACGCGGATAGTTTGCAAGCTGTGCATCATCTAAATATTTTTCAACGCGCATCATCGCATTTTCAAAACGCTCGCCACGAAGGTCAAGCTCTAAGGAAACGTGATAGTCTCTTCCCTTAACAGTCGCGACTGCTTTCTTCTCAACCGGTTGTGGCGTATTAATGTACTCCATATCGGATTCTTTCACTTTCATCTTCAGAATACCAATTTGGACGTTCCACTCATTATCGCTTACTTTTTTCAGCAGCTGTCCTTTTTGACCGAATGTTAATACTTTCACTTCGTCGCCTGCTCGCAATTGTTGTTTTGGCGCTGTGTTTTTCACTTTTACTCTTTGTTTTTTCACAAGCTCTGGCGCTGCCCCTTCTAGACGACTTTTCGCTTCAATGAGCTCATGATCTTTCACGTTTGCAAGCTGCGCTTTACGCAGTTGACGAAGTTCATGAATGATACCTTCTGCTTCTTTTTTCGCAGCTTCTACTTTTTCTTCGCCCTCTTTTTGCGCTTTTAATAATCTTTCATCACGCTCATCGTTAAATTCAATGATTTGACGCTGTAATTCACGATGAAGTTTTTCAGATTGTTTACGATGCTCTTCTGCTTCGTTCCATTCGCGCTCTGCATTTTTTTGACTTTCTTCTAGCTTCGCAATCATATTTTCGATTTTATTCGTATCTGTACCAATATGATTACGAGCACGGTCAATCACGCGATCAGATAATCCAAGGCGTTTGGAAATTTCAAAAGCGTTACTGCGTCCTGGTACACCGATTAATAATTTATACGTTGGGCTTAATGTATTTACATCAAACTCAACACTTGCGTTAATAACTTGTTCACGATTGTAACCATATGCTTTTAGCTCTGGATAATGCGTTGTTGCGACAACGCGCGCTCCGCGGTTGTATACTTCATCTAAGATTGAAATGGCAAGCGCAGCCCCTTCTTGTGGGTCTGTTCCGGCACCTAATTCATCGAATAATACTAAGCTTTCAAAGTCAGCTTTTTCTAAAATATCTACAATGTTCACCATATGTGAGGAGAACGTACTTAAGCTTTGTTCAATCGATTGTTCATCACCGATATCAGCAAAAATGTTTTTAAACACACAAATCTCAGATTCGTCTAATACTGGAATATGAAGGCCAGATTGCGCCATTAATACACAGATACCGACTGTTTTTAATGTAACTGTCTTACCACCTGTATTCGGACCTGTAATAACGATTGTTGTGAAGTCTTTACCAAGCATAATATCGTTTGGCACAATGATTTCCGGGTCGATAAGCGGATGACGTGCTTGTCTTAAATTCATATAGCGTTCATTATTTACAATTGGTTTTGTAGCTTTGATTCGCTTTGCATAAAATGCTCTCGCAAAAATGAAATCAAGATTCGCAATAACCTCTACGTTTGCTAATACAGTATCTGCTTCTAGTGCTACTTCTTCTGTTAACACCATTAAGATGCGCTCTACTTCTTGTTTTTCTTTCACGCGTGCTTCTTGCAATGCGTTATTTAGTTCCACAATGACTTGTGGCTCAATAAATAACGTTTGTCCAGATGCCGATTGGTCATGAACAATACCACCATAAACACCGCGGTATTCTTGCTTCACAGGAATTACATAGCGATCATTACGAATTGTTACGATTGCATCTGATAGCATCTTCTGTGCATTAGAAGATCGCGTCATATTTTCAAGTTTCTCACGAATGCGGCTTTCCGCAGTACGGATTTGGTTACGGATACCGCGCAGTTTATCACTGGCACTATCAACTACTTCGCCACCATCACCAATGCAGCTTGTAATTTTCTTTTCTAAATCATATAGAGACACAATTTGCGCCACATAGGTTTCTAAGATTGGAAGCTCTACGCCATTATCAACCATATCTTCAATAAATCGCTTCATTTGGCGGCTACCATACATCGTACTTGCAATATCAAGAAGTTCATGTGGACTTAACATACTTCCAATTTTCGCACGTTTTACATTTGGACGAATATCAAAAATCCCACCGAGCGGCACATGTCCTTTTAAGCGAATGACTTTTGCTGCTTCATCCGTTGTCTCTTGCATTTCTACAATTTCTTCAAAATCTGTACTTGGCACAAGGCTCTTCACTTTATCACGACCAAGTGAAGAAGCAACATGCTCAAGTAATTGTTCTTTTACTTTGTTATATTCTAATACACGCAACGTTCGTTCTAACATAAGTTGCCTGTCCCCCTTGTGTTACTTATTCCGTTTAATAAAATCTAATAAACGTTTAATATCCCATGTGTTAATCACAGTATCTTTTTGAATCCAGCCTTTACGTGCTGCCGCTACACCTGTTTCCATATCTTCTAACATTTCAAGTGTATGAGCATCGGTATTAATTGCTACTTTCACACCAGCATCTTGCGCTTGCTTTAGTAATTTTGCGCTTAAATCTAATCGGTTCGGATTCGCATTTAACTCTAAAACTGTATCTGTTTCTTTCGCAAGTTCAATGAGTAAATCTGTATCTACATCATACCCTTCGCGTCGTCCAAGGAGACGACCTGTTGGGTGGGCAATCATTGTAACATGCTTATTTTCAATTGCTGTGCGCAAACGTTTCATAATCGTTTCACGGTCTTGTGAGAAACTAGAGTGGATTGCACCAATTACATAATCAAGTTCTGCTAATACTTCATCATCAAAATCTAGCGTTGCATCTGGTAAAATGTCCATTTCGATTCCGCGTAAAATTGTGATATCCGGGTATTTTTCGTTAATGCGCTCAATCTCTTTTCCTTGTTCACGAAGACGCTCTTTCGTTAAACCATTTGCTACTTTCAAATATTGCGAGTGATCAGTAATTGCCATAAATTTATACCCACGCCCTCGGCACGCTTGTACCATTTCTTCAATGGAAAAAGCACCGTCGCTCCATGTTGTATGCATATGTAAATCACCTTGTATGTCAGAGAACTGAATTAAATTCGGATATTCTTTAATTAATTCGACCTCTTTTCCATCTTCACGTACTTCTGGTGGAATGAACGGCAATCCAAAATGAGCAAAAAATGCTTCTTCTGTTTCAAACGTCTTCACTTCACCCGTTTCTAAGTTTTCCACACCGTACTCACTAATCTTTTCACCTTTATCTTTCGCAATTTGGCGCATTCTTACGTTATGATCTTTTGAACCTGTGAAATGATGAAGAGTTGTAATAAATTCCTCAGGTTTTACAAGACGGAAATCAATCGAAATATCATATTCATATTGAAGTCGAACGGATACTTTTGTATCACCGCTTGCAATGACTTCAATCATATTATCAAACTGTAATAAATGTTCACGTACCGCTGCTGGCTCTGTCGTTGCGATGATGAAATCTAAATCTTTCACTGTTTCGCGAACGCGTCGTAAACTACCAGCGCGAGAGAATCGAACAATTTCCTGGATATTCGACAATTTCTCTTCTATTTCCCCGGCAATAGGTAGGACCATTGCAATCGGTAAACGCTCTGGACGAGATCCAACTTGAGCAATCGCTTCTAATATTTTCTCTTCCGTTTTCTTACCGAACCCTGCTAATACCTGTACTTTATTTTCTTCACAAGCCCTTTGCAATGTTTCCATATCAATAATGCCAAGCTCTTTGTACAACTTTGCTACTTTCTTGCCACCAAGCCCCGGTAATTTTAATAATGGTAATAGGCTGCTCGGCACTTCTTTTTCAAGTTCCTCCAATACTTCTGAAGTTCCCGCTTCAATATATTCTTGAATAACTGCCGCTGTTCCTTTTCCAATGCCCGGAATCTTTGTAAAATCTTCAATTTCAGAAAGACTACGATCATCGCTTTCTAATGCTGCTGCCGCTTTACGAAATGCGGATATTTTAAATGGATTTGCGCCCTTAAGTTCCATAAAAAGGCCGATTGTCTCCAGTAATTTAATCACTTGTTTTTTATTTACTTTCATTCTTGCCCCGCCTTTCTTTCATAGAAAAAACTTCTCTTTCAGAGAAAAGAGAAGTTATACTTTGCTACCTGTCTGCCATAGTTCCTTCACCTTTTCAGAAAGAATCGGTGTATCGTCTACAATTATTTTGCTGATTGATGATTTTTGCAGTGGCGTTTGTACTTGTTCAATCGGAAGAATTGTTCCAATAATAATTAAGACAAACAAAATAATGTACACTTCTAAAAAGCCAAGAAGTGCCCCAGCAAACGCATTCACCTGTTTTATAACTGGGATTTCTGTAAACATATTCAGCAAATTCCCAAGCAATGAAAGTGCGATTCTTGTAATAATAAATAATACAATGAACGCAATTGCTTGATAGAATACTGCTTCGATATTATTCGCATCAATCCATTCTGGAACAGATACATTCTTATCAAATGGATATGGAATAAATTTCTCAAACGTTGGTGCTAAATCTTTGCAGTACCAGTATGCAACAAGGTATGCGATAATAAAGCTTGTTAACTTTACAAGTTGCAGGACAAATCCTCTTTTTAAACCAAGGAAAAATCCCATAACAAGCAGTAAAATGATAATAATATCAATCATGTTTTATTCCATTCCTTTTTTTGTCATACTTTCTTTCAATTTTTCATGTTCATCTTTTAATTTTATGTAATCGTGTATGACGTTTACCGCCGTCAATACCGCTAGTCTACTCGTATCAAGCGAAGGATTCTTGGCATTGAGTTCGCGCATTTTATCATCCACAATCGCTGCTACCATGCGGATATGACTTGTACTTTCATCGCCAACAACTGAATATTGTTGACCATAGATTTCTACATTAATTCGACTTTTATTTCCCTTTTGTTGTGACAACTCACCGGCCTCCAATCACGTACAGAATCCTAAAGTTTATCATACCATGAACAATCATAATATGGAAACAGAAAGAACAATCCGATATGATAAAAATAACAATATAAAAAAAGGAGCGACTACTTTGTCAAATTCTATCGTAATCCAAACAAGTTCTAGAGCAATTGAAGACATGAAACAGCAGTATAAACAAGCTATTAGCCCAAAAGTTCCGCAAGGCGGTGTCTTTATGGCAAAAGTCCCATCTTGTACAATTACAGCCTATAAATCAGGTAAAGTAATGTTTCAAGGTATTCGTGCTCAGGAAGAAGCTGCACGTTGGCAAAATGTTTCTCAAGCACCTAAATCTTCTGTTAAGAAAACAGCAAATTCACACCGCTATGCTCCGCCTTCTTCCATTGGAACAATGTCTATAGCAGGATCCGATGAAGTAGGTACTGGAGATTACTTCGGACCGATGACAGTTGTTGCTGTATATGTAGATGCAAAGCAAATTCCATTGTTAAAAGAACTTGGTGTAAAAGACTCTAAAAATTTAAACGATGCGCAAATTGCTGAAATTGCAAAGCAACTACTTAGCGTTGTTCCTTACAGCTCTCTCGTTTTGCATAATGAAAAATATAACGAACTGTTCGAAAAAGGGAACAATCAAGGTAAACTAAAAGCGCTCTTACACAATAAAGCTCTTACAAATTTACTAAAAAAGATTGCGCCGACAAAGCCAGAAGGCATCCTAATTGACCAATTTACACAACCTGATACATATTATAAATACTTAACAAAACAAAAAGAAGTACAGCGTGAAAACGTGTATTTTGCAACCAAAGGCGAAAGTGTCCATTTAGCAGTTGCCGCAGCTTCCATTTTAGCTCGTTACTCATTCGTAAAACAGTTTGATGAACTAAGTAAAAAAGCAGGTATGCCACTTCCGAAAGGAGCGGGCAAGCAAGTTGATATTGCCGCAGCTAAATTGATTCAAAAACTAGGAAAAGAACACCTTCCTGAGTTTGTAAAACTTCACTTTGCAAATACGGAAAAAGCATTTCGTTTGTTGAAAAAATAGCTATTTTTTAGTATCGACAATATATAAATAAACTAAACAAAATAAAAACATATAAATAAGAGTAGTCGACATGACTACTCTTATTTATATGTTTAGCTTCGTTTTTGCCTCTTATTTGATGAAGGTACTTTAAAGGAACCCGTTTCGTATGTTGTAGTTCCTTGACCTTCAACTTGCGGAGAACCAAGACCTGCTCTAGAAGGATCTTTTTTTACTTTTTTACCCATTTTGTTCACCCCCAACGTTACTTTTTGCTTAGAGGTGAGAAACTATGCAGCCTAACAATCAGAATATACACTGCTTACTCAAGCAATAGAAAATCGCTCTTCCACTTTCATTTCTATTAACGCTAAGTGTACTTTCCTGAGGAACGAGTCTGTTCTTCACTAATATCCCATAGACGCTTTGCGGCATCCATATCCAATGCAACCTCAGATGGTGTTTTCACTTGCCTATCGGCATAGTAACCGCCACTATGTTTGGTAACATCGATTGCTTCTGCCAGCCACACTAAAGTTTCAGCGCCCTCTTCAGGAGTACGAGAGAAAGGTTTCATTGCTGCCATAGTTAAGCGAGCTACAAAACCATTATCCTGATTGAAATTCGTGGCCACCAGTCCCGGGTCGAAGCAGTAAGCTGTGACACCTGTTCCCTCTAGCCGCCGTGCCAACTCAGAAGTGAATAAAATGTTAGCCAGTTTTGTTTGCCCATAACGCATCGTAGGACCACCCATTAATTTCTTAACACCACGATAAAGTTGTTCTGCATCTAAATCACTGAAATCAATTCCCTTTTTAGCCATTTTATGACCATGAGATGCGGTAGTAATGACGCGAGCAGGGGCACTTTCCTTTAAACGATCAAGCAGCAAATTAGTAAGTAGAAATGGACCTAAATGGTTAACCGCCCAGGTCATCTCCAAACCGTCCTCCGTAAGTTGCCGTGTTTGAAATAAAGCACCCGCATTATTAGCTAATATATCTATTCTAGGGCACTTTTCTAAAATATCAGTAGCTACTTGGCGTATAGACCGCTGGGAAGCCATATCAGCTAGAAATACGTCTACCACTGTATTCCCATCCGCTAAACCCTTAATTTGAGTCACAATATCATTTACTTTTGCTTCATTACGTGCAATGATTCCTAGCTTGGCACCACGCTCCGCAAGTACCTTAGCTGCCGCTAGCCCAATACCACTTGTCGCGCCAGTGATTACTACATACTTGTCACGCACCGTCCACTCTAAACGACTGGTAATTCCCCCCATCACCACAAAACCCCTCTCACGATTTTCATAATTGTTTCATTCGTTTTACTATATATGAAATGAAAAGGGAACTATGAACAATATTTTTTATCCTATCTCAAAATACTTTATAGATTTGAGCTCTGGTTACATCCTCTTCTAAATAAAAAAGCGAGAGCAATTGCTCTCGCTTTTTTATCTTAAAACTCCGAAGAACCTGGAGTTCTTGGGAATGGAATTACGTCACGGATGTTCGCCATACCAGTGATGTACATTAGGAAACGTTCGAAACCTAGACCGAATCCAGCGTGTTTTGTACCGCCATATTTTCTAAGTTCTAAGTACCACCAATAGTCTTCTTCATTCATGCCTAATTCTTTAATTCTATCTACTAAAACATCCATTCTTTCTTCACGTTGGCTACCGCCGATTAATTCGCCGATGCCAGGAACTAGAAGGTCAGTAGCAGCTACTGTTTTACCGTCATCATTCATACGCATGTAGAATGCTTTAATGTCTTTCGGATAGTCAGTTACGAATACAGGGCGTTTGAAGATTTCTTCTGACAAGTATCTTTCGTGCTCTGTTTGTAAATCAATACCCCATTCTACTGGATATTTGAAGTCTGCACCTGACTCTTGAAGCACTTTAATTGCTTCTGTATATGTGATACGGCCGAAGTCAGAGTTAATTACGTTGTTCATGCGCTCTAGAACTGTTTTATCGACAAAGCTGTTGAAGAATTCCATCTCTTCTGGTGCATGCTCTAGTACATATTTCATTGCATATTTCAGCATATCTTCTGTAAGATCCATTACATCTTCAAGTTCAGCGAATGCAATCTCAGGCTCCACCATCCAGAACTCAGCTGCGTGGCGAGTTGTGTTTGAGTTTTCTGCGCGGAATGTAGGTCCGAATGTGTATACATCACGGAACGCTAATGCATAAGCTTCCGCATTAAGCTGTCCACTTACTGTTAAGTTTGTTTCTTTTCCGAAGAAGTCTTTTGATTCATCAACTTTTCCGTCTTCACCTTTTGGCAAGTTGTTCATATCTTGCGTTGTTACGCGGAACATTTCGCCCGCACCTTCTGTATCACTACCAGTAATAATTGGTGTGTGAACATGTACGAATCCACGCTCTTGGAAGAATTGGTGGATTGCAAACGCTGCGATAGAACGCACGCGGAATGTTGCAGAGAATGCATTTGTTCTTGGACGTAAATGAGCGATTGTACGTAAGTATTCAAACGTGTGACGCTTCTTTTGAAGTGGGTAATCAGAATCTGATAAGCCCTCGATGTCAATTTTTTCTGCTTTAATTTCAAATGGTTGCTTCGCTCCAGGGGTTGCAACTAGCTTACCTTCTACTTTAACTGAAGAGCTAAGTGGAAGTTTTGCAATTTCTTTGAAGTTATCTAATTCTGTATCGAAAACGATTTGAACGCTTTTGAAGAAGCTACCATCGTTTAATTCGATGAAACCAAATGCTTTTGAATCACGTAAGTTACGAATCCAACCTGATACTTGTACTGTTTGATCTGCGTATTTATCTGTATCTCTATACAGACTTTTTACTAATGTGTTTTCCATAGTGAAATTCTCCTTTGCTGATATATTTGAATACAAAAAAACCTTTCATCCATAAAGGGACGAAAGGTTAAACTTCGCGGTACCACCCAATTTGTCATAAAGACCAACTTTAACTCGTATGTATGTACATACTTCCCGGTTTGTAACAGGCCGGCTTCCCGTCTAAGTCTACTCTTGAATATAAGATTCAATTTCGGTTAGCAACTCCAAGGTGTTCTTCATATATACCGCCTCATCAGGCTCTCACCGTCCCTGACTCGCTATGGATTATAGTATATACTACTTTTCCTTATCATCGTCTTTCATTTTGTTAAACTAAAATTAATGTACTACATTCGAGGGAAAGATGCAAGTTGTTGTTGAGCGCACCACACAGCTTGTCCCCCCAGCACTTGCAAATACCGTTACCTTCACACAAACGGTTGAAGCGGATATTGAAAGCGTAATCCCAGAAAAAGTTGTAATCTGTGGGGTAGTTCATAAAACTTTAACTTACACTGCTGTTTTAGAAAATGGCACTCTAGTACCGGGTTTTCAAGTTTTCGACGATATCCCTTTTCAATGTGTTATTGACCGCGAAGATGCCAATGAAGGAGACCTTTTCGAAGTCACGGGTGTAGCAATTCTTGGACAAGTTTCTGCCCAAGAACAAAATTTTGGATTTATAAACGACTTGCGAGTTGCTTTTAAATTCCAAGAAAAAGAGATCGTCAAAGTCTGCATTAGAAGACTAGGAGTAACTGGTACTGAAGTAGCTATTGGACTAGGATTTACAAGTGCAGATTGTAACGTTCCCGTTGTTGCACCAGGTCGTTTGTTAGTGAATGGCATTGGATTTGCAGGAATACCAGTTTCTTTCACAATACAAGGTGCAGCAACTGTCTCTCCAACTACAGTTTTTACAGAAGCAGATGGATTCTTCCACACTACCGTCACTGCTTTTGGACCTGGAGATATAACCCTTATAGCTTCAGGTACAGTAAATGGGGTTCCTTTCTTCGGAGAAGTAACCACCCCTTCACCTTGCGTGTGATGAAATGAAGATTCCATCAGCGGAATTTGAACAAGTTGCGCAAGTGAAAAAAATAATAAAAAAGCAGCCAAATGGCTGCTTTTTTATTATTTACGTAACTCCGCACCAAATTTCTCTTCTACCACCGCTAATACACGGCTATGTGCTTCTGTCACTTCTTCATCTGTTAATGTACGCTCTGGGTCGAAGTAGTTCATAGAGAATGCAAGTGATTTCTTGCCTTCTTCCATTTTTTCACCTTCGTATAAGTCGAATAGTGTTACTTCTTTTAGAAGTTCTCCACCTGCTTCTGCAATTACTTGCTTCATTTCGCCAGCTTTTACTTCCGTATTTACTACAACTGCCATATCACGTGTCATAGATGGGAAACGTGGAATTGCTGAGTAGTAAGTTTCTTCTGTATCAGCAGCAAATACTTTTACTAGAGACAATTCGAATACGAACGTATCTTTCACATCTAATTGTTTTTGTGCTTCTGGGTGTAACTGACCGATGAAACCTATCACTTCTTCGTCTAGTAAGATATCAGCTGTACGGCCTGGGTGCATACCTTCACGTTTTGTTGGTAGGTATGTGATATTGTTTGAAACGCCAAGTACGTCGAACAATCCTTCTAATACACCTTTTGCAACGAAGAAATCAACAACTTTCTTCTCACCTTGCCATGCATGATGAAGTGCAAGACCTGTCATAACACCAGCAAGATGTTGTTCTTCTTTCGGAAGCTCGCCTTCTGCTGTTGGTAGGAAGATAGAACCTACTTCATATAATGCAACACTGTCGTTTTTACGAGCGTTGTTATATGAAACTGCTTCTAACAATTGTGGTACTAAGCTTAAACGAAGTTGGCTGCGCTCTTCACTCATTGGAAGCGCAAGATTAACAGGAGCTTTTTCGTTCGGCTCAACCATATATTGTTTTGCTTTATCAACGCTTGTTAATGAATACGTAATCGCTTCATATAAGCCAGCACCTTCTAAGTAACGACGTACTTTACGACGTTTTGCTTGCGCTACTGTTAATTTACCACGTGTCATTGTACCAGTTGGTAGTGTAACTGGAATATGATCGTAGCCGTACAGACGACCTACTTCTTCTACTAAGTCTTCTGCAATTGTAATATCAGGACGACGTACTGGTACGTTTACATGGAATGTTCCTTCTACTTCTGTAAATGGGAATTTCAAGTTTGTAAAGATTGTACCCATTTCACTTGCAGAGATGTCTGTACCTAATACACGGTTTACTTTTTCAGCTGTAACAGATACTGTACGCTCTTGTACTTGTAAGTTATCAACTTCTACTACACCTTCAAGTGCTTCACCACCAGCATATTTCGCCATTAAAGCTGCTGCATGTTGAATTGCTTCAAATGTACGTGTTGGATCAATTCCTTTTTCAAAACGTGCACTTGATTCACTGCGAAGACCTAAATCTTTTGATGTGCGGCGCACTGTTTGCCCTGCAAAGTATGCAGACTCGATCAGAACGTTTACTGTATCGTTGTCAACTTCAGATTCAGCCCCACCCATTACACCAGCAACAGCCAATGCTTTTGTACCGTTTGTAATAACAAGGTGATGCTCTTGTAGTGTACGCTCTTGATCGTCTAATGTTTGAATCTTTTCGCCTTCTTTTGCAAGACGAACAATGATTTCTTTTGAACCTAATTTATCATAGTCAAATGCATGTAATGGTTGACCATATTCAATTAAAATGTAGTTTGTAATATCAACTACGTTGCTAATTGGACGAATACCCGCTGCCATAAGGCGCGTTTGCATCCACATTGGTGATGGACCTACCTTTACGTTTTTCACCATTTTTGCGATATATAATGGATTTTGCTCTGTTGCTTCTACACTCACAGAAATATAGTCAGAAGTTTTTTCTTCTACCTCTTGTAAGTCAGCGGCTGGTAGTTTCACTTCGCGGCCATAAATAGCAGCTACTTCATATGCAACACCTAACATGTTTAAGCAATCAGCACGATTTGGTGTTAAACCAAGCTCGAGTACTTCATCATGTAAGTTTAAGATTTCAAGTGCATCTGCACCAACTTCAGCGTCACTTGGGAAGATGAAGATACCATCTGCATAATCTTTCGCAACTAATTTACCATCAATACCAAGCTCTTGTAGGGCACAAACCATACCGTGAGAAGCTTCGCCGCGTAGTTTTGCTTTTTTAATTTTGAAGTTACCAGGAAGAACCGCGCCAACTTTCGCAACTGGTACTTTTAAACCTTTTGCAATGTTAGGAGCACCGCAAATGATTTGTACTGGTTCTTCTTCACCGATGTCGATTAGACATTTGCTTAATTTATCAGCTTCTGGGTGTTTTTCACATTCTAATACGTGACCAACCACAACACCTTTTACACCTTTATTTAATACTTCAACGCCTTCTACTTCGATACCACTTTTCGTGATTTTATCTGCTAGTTCTTGTGCCGTTACATCTTTAATATCTACATATTCTTGTAACCAACGATATGATACGAACATATTTATCCTCTCCTTCCCTTACGCTCGTTTGAATTGTTGTAAGAAACGTACATCATTTGTATAGAAATGGCGAATGTCATCAACGCCGTATTTTAACATTGCGATACGCTCTGCACCCATACCGAATGCGAAACCTTGATATTCTTTTGAATCATAGCCAGCCATTTCAAGTACGTTTGGATGAACCATACCTGCACCTAAAATTTCAATCCATCCTGTTCCTTTACAAGTGCCGCAACCTTTTCCGTGACACATCATACAAGAAATATCCATCTCAACAGATGGTTCTGTGAATGGGAAGAAACTTGGACGAAGACGAATTTCACGGTCTTCACCGAACATCTTTTTCACGAATACTTGCAATGTACCTTTTAAATCACTCATACGAATATTCTTGTCAATTACAAGACCTTCAATTTGCATGAACTGATGTGAATGCGTCGCATCGTCATCATCACGGCGATACACTTTACCAGGACAAATAATTTTAATTGGACCTTTTTCTTTATTATTTTCCATTGTTCTTGCTTGCACAGAAGATGTATGTGTGCGTAGCAATGTTTCTTCTGTAATGTAAAATGTATCTTGCATATCACGCGCTGGGTGATCTTTCGGTAAGTTTAATGCTTCGAAATTGTAGTAGTCTTTCTCTACTTCTGTTCCTTCAGCTACTTCATACCCCATACCGATAAATACATCTTCAATTTGTTCAACAACCGCTGTTAACGGATGATGACAACCTGTTTCTACAGGACGGCCTGGTAATGTAACATCAATTGTTTCAGATGCTAATTTCGCTTCAATTACTGCTTTTTCGATATTGTTAATTTTGTCTTCTAAACGCGTTTGAATTGCTTCACGTACTTCATTTACTAATGCTCCCATACGTGGACGCTCTTCTGGAGATAATTTCCCCATGCCGCGTAATACTTCTGTAATCGGACCTTTTTTTCCTAAATACGCTACGCGTACATCGTTTAAGCCCTTTAGCTCTTTCGCTTCTTCAATCAGCTCTAACGCTTTTTGCTTTAGCTCTTTTAAACGTGCTTCCATTTGGAACCCTCCTAATTTTAAAAATAAAAAAACCTCGCTCCCAAAAAGGGACGAGGTAAATTCGCGGTACCACCCTAAATTGACAGAACAAGTCTGTCCACTCAATTAGTTATAACGGCTTGTTAGGCCGGAACGCCTTTACATATCAATGGTCCTGGCGTCAACTCCAGAGGTGAATTCACTTCCGTCTACCATAAGAATGCTTTCAGTCTACGGCACTCTCTCCCTATATGGCGATTTTGCAAGCTACTCTTCTCTATCAACGTCTTTTCATTATTTCACTTTTATTATATGTTCATCATGAACATGTACTTCAACTTATTATAAGAAGTTTTTTATCGATTCGCAACCGGGCTTTGTAAATAATATGTTAAAATCCCAGCAGCAACCGCGACATTTAATGATTCTGCCCCGCCGTAAATCGGAATATACAAGTTTTGATCACATTTTGCAAGAACCTCTTGGCGTACACCATTTCCTTCGTTTCCTACAATTAATGCAAAACTTCCTGCCGGTGTTACTTCACCATATGGAACTCCGTTTTCAAGAGCGGTTCCGTATACAGGAACGTTCTTTTCTTTTAACTTATCTACCCATTCTTCTAAGTTTCCTTTCACAATTGGTAAATGAAAGATAGAGCCTTGTGTAGAGCGAAGTACTTTACTATTATAAGCATCCACGCATCCTTCTCCAAGCACAACGGCATGAATACCAGCTGCATCTGCTGTACGAATAATTGTTCCTAAATTACCTGGGTCTTGTAGGCCATCTAATAATAGAAATTTCCCATCTGTAAGAGCGATTTCTTTCTCATGCTTCTCACAAACAGCAAATACACCTTGCGTCGTTTCTGTTTCACGAAGTACCTTTACAATTGCTTCCGGCACAATATACATTTCAACATCAGTAACCGTCCAATCTTTCGGAAGATCTGTCTGATCTGAGACGATAAGTTCTGTTATAACTCCTGCTTTTAAAGCTTCCTCTACTAAATGAAATCCTTCTACAAAGAATAAACCTTTTTTATCGCGCTCTTTTTTCGTCTGCAGCTTTTTCCACTGCTTTACGCGCGGATTTTGTACTGAATCAATGTTTTTCATTCTATGCATTCCCTCTCTTCTTGTCTTCTCATTATAGCCTATTTTTTATACATATTTACATAAAAAAGAACAAAAACTAACGTCAGTTTCAATTCAGAAGAAGAGGTGAAAGTGATGAACTTTAATTTACGCGGCGCTGTATTAGCAAACGTTGCAGGAAATACACAAGGCGAATTACAAGAAACAATTGTAGAAGCAATTCAAAGTGGTGAAGAAAAAATGCTTCCAGGTCTTGGTGTTTTATTTGAAGTGATTTGGCAAAATGCCGACGAAAATGGAAAGCATGAGATGTTAGAGACACTTGAGCAAGGGTTAAAAAAATAAGGCATAGGAAGTCACCTTAGCTTGAGCTAGGGTGACTTTTATGTTAGCAACAATCTCCCCAATTCTTCCATTCTTAGAAACTGTCACCACCTCTTTCCTAAACATTTCTACTTTACTAACACAGGCATGATGGAGTAAAATATTCAAAATATATTTACGTCTATCTTTTTGTTTCCATCATACACATCAACGAATAAAAGGAGTGAATGTTTTATGCGCCGTATCACGCTTGAACAAATTTTCCAACATCACATCGCACAAAAATATATAAACCGTTCCGGAATGGTCCACGCGATCGCCGTCGCTTACCATGCGTTTCACTTAGCAAAAAAGCATCACGCCTCAGTCGATGCTGCAACAAAGGCTGGTTTTCTTCATGATATAGGACATCATACATGGTACACAGGCGGAGAATGGGACTATGAATTGTATAAAAAGAATGATATACATGCGATTAAAGGAGCGGAACGAGCTCATAAATTACTAATTCGATTAGGAGAACATCCAAAACAAGCAAAGGAAATTTCTGTTGCGATTCTCTTGCACACAGATTCCTTTTTACTAGCACAAACGCTTGAAAGAACACCGTTACAAAATATTATTAAGTGGGCGGACGAAGCAGATGAAGAACCAGGTGGAGCACATCACTATCGAACAATCTCTTATGGAAAAGCATTGAAAGCAATTCAGCGATTAGATCGAATGGTAGAGCGTGAATTACAAAAACAACAACCAGCGTCCCTTGCTCGTATTTCTGTAAATAAAAGAAAAGAACAGAGCGAATTTGTTAAACAGTAATATATTTTTAATATACCGGATTGGCAATCCATACAACATCCATCACACATATAAGTGAATGGAATTAGGATAATCATAAATTGAATTATAAAAGAGGCACCGCTACATAGCGATACCTCTTTTATGATTTTACAACAACTTCAAACACTTCCTTATTTAACACTTTTCGGTAATCTATTTTCTTTTCTCCCTCTTCACCTGATGTGACTGTGGGTGTAAAAACAATTTATATCAGACTATATTCTATTTTTCAATGTTCCCCCGAATAACTAACTGTATATCATCCATACATTCTTCATGTGCGTCGTCTAAAGAAATTAAATGCTTTTGAATAAATACCTTTGATGAGTCCACCCTATCAATAACGAAATATCGTACTTTTCCATTTTGTTTCTTAATCATTCATTTCCAACTTTAAATATCTGATTATTATGTAATATTAGACAATGACATACTGAAACTAAATGTGTATAATTTTTATATATAAATATAAAGAGGAGATTCGATATATGCAATCGACTACACAACTTACATACGGTCCAAAACAATCTATGTCCTGGTTACAATTTTTTGGTTCTTCCTTATTTGCCTTTTTTGGAACAGGACTACTAAGCGGCTTATTTATATTACTCCCGCTTACGATTTATAGTGAAGGCATTACAAATAAAAAGACAATTGCTCTATATGAGTCACTTGGAAATACTGCGAGCACTTTATTACAACTGCTCGTTTTATTGTTATTCATCTATAAGTATGAACCGGTGAAAAAGCTATTATCATCTGCTTTCAATTTCAGGGCACTCAAAAAGGTAAGTACTTACGTATACCTAACTCTTTTCTTCGCCTTAAATATCGTCTTGAATTCACTAATCTCAACACATCTATTTCCCGATGCAACAGCGCAACAAGCATCCGCTTTAAACTTGGATGTTCTAAAGCAATATCGAATTTTATTAATTATTGGATCTGCAATTTTCATTCCTATTTTTGAAGAAATCATTTTCCGAGGTATCATCCTTCGTTTCTTCTCAGAACGTTTTCCATTTTGGATTGCTGCAATTGGGACGAGCTTAATTTTCGGAGTCGCTCATACATACTCACTTGGTGTAATGCTTATTACTTTCCTTATGGGGCTATTGATGGCGATTTTATGCAAACGAACAAATTCCATCCTTCCAGCCATGCTATTTCATATTATGAATAATACGCTTGCGTTTTTATAAAGTGAAACTTTAATCAGTGGGGGTTTCCTCATCCCCCACCTATCTCCCTTGTTTCTCTCTGAATCTTGAGGCGGGGAGTCTTACTGCCTACAAATAACGTGATAAATTGAAACTTTAATCTATTAAATGAAAAAGGAGTATAACTTTGCAAATACGTACACAGTTAGATCATTGAACCTATTTATGAAGAACTTGTATGCAGGGGATTGCTTTTACGTTTCTTTGAAGAGGAGTTTACATTTTGGCCAGCTGCGCTTTTATCCAGTCTATTATTTGGCATCGCTCATACATATTCAGTTGGTGTGATGGCGAGTGCATTTATTACTGGACTATTTGCCGCATTGTTATATAAACAAAATCTATCATTCCAGCTATGTTACTTCATATCATTATCAATACTTCTTCTTTCTTTTATTAAATAAACCTTTTATTGTAAAATATAACTTACAAATTAGGTGGAATTTATAATATGCAAATGTTAAGCTTTCTGTGGGTTTTCTTTATGCCCGTACTTGTATCATGTGGAATAGTTGGTGGAATTTATTTAGTTATAGCAGGAGTCAGGTATCGAAAGCTACTTGTTATTACAATGGGGATTATTTGTTTCTCATTCGTCGCTATGCCTTTTATTTTCTGGGGAATGGGGATTGATAGCGATAAGATCTTACCAATTCCAACTGTCCTGTACTGGATTCTTTTCGCTTTAGCTGGCTTATTGGCAAGTATAAGCGGGATACGTAATCAAATTAAGAGCATTCGCAATATGGGGATTATCATTTGTTCGGCAGGAGTACTGGGAGCTATCTTCTATCAATTGATGTCTCTGCCGATGTAGTTTTTTAAAATATAAGAACACAGAAAAAGCAGAGAAATTAATTCCCTGCTTTTCGGTTCGGCTTATTACCTGATGGCAAGAATAATGATAATACCCAGGCAATACCCGCTAATATTGTTGCAATTAAGAAAGCATCATTAATACCATTAATCGCAGACAGCTTCGAAATTTGTCCGAATAATAGTTGTGAGCTCATCGCATCCCCAGCTTGTGCTGATCCGGCAACCGCTGCTAAACTTTGTCCCATTCCGTGTACTTTATCCACTAAAATTGGGTTTGTTTTTGTTAGCATATTTCCGTAATCCGCTACGTGAGCTGTTGTTTGCTGCGTCATAATTGTAATTAAGATTGCTGTACCAATTGAACCTGCTACTTGTCTAGATGTATTTTGTGTTGCTGTACCGTGAGAAATTAATTTCATCGGCAGTGCGTTCATACCTGCTGTCATAATTGGCATCATAATGAATGACATACCAAATGAACGTATAATATAATCCGTCATAATGACGCTATATGGTGTATCCATCGTTAGCTGCGTAAACTCATACGTTGCATATGTCGTAATCGCTAATCCAACTACTGCTAATGGACGAATGCCATACTTATCAAATAGTTTCCCTGCGATCGGTCCCATAATCCCCATAATTAATGATCCTGGAAGAAGCAGGAGACCTGATTCAATTGGCGTAAAGCCACGAATGTTTTGCAGGTATACAGGAAGTAATAACATACCTCCGAATAATGCCATTGTTACAATCGCGTTAATTAATAATGTAAAAGTAAACGTTGGATATTTAAACACTTGTAAATCCAGCATTTTGTTATCCGTCGTCATCTCTCTCCAAATGAACACTGCTAAACCAATTACACCAATAATAAGTGAAATAACAACTTCGGCACTGCTCCAGCTGTTGTTTCCAGCTTCACTAAATCCATACAGTAAGCTACCAAGTCCAATACTTGAACTAATAACACCAAACATATCTAACTTTGTTTTAGAAACTGGCTGAGCTAGTGTAAAGAATCTTAAAGATAATAATATGATGATTAAACCAATGGCAAACATCGCATAGAACATTAAGTTCCAGCTATAATTTTCAATCACCCATCCTGTTACAGTTGGTCCGATAGCCGGCGCTAAAATCATCGCTACCCCAAGTAATCCCATTGCAGCTCCGCGCTTATGCGGCGGGAACAAAGTCATGAAAATATTCATACCAACTGGCATTAAAATACCAGCGCCTACCGCTTGAATTACACGCCCTGTCATCATCATTGTGAAGTTTCCAGATAACGCACAAATCATAGAGCCGACTGTAAAGAATAACATAGCTGCTACAAACAATTTTCGATACGTAAACCGAGAAACTAAGAAGGCGCTAATTGGTACTAAAATCCCGTTCACGAGCATAAATCCTGTAATTAACCATTGCGCTGTTGAAGTTGATACATTGAACTCATTCATTAATGGAGGCAATGCAACATTAATGATTGTTTGGTTTAAAATGGAAACGAACATACCGAGAATTAATACCGCTACAACTGCTTTTACATTGACATTCTCTACCGGCAATTGCTTTTTCGGTACTTCTTTTGTCATTTTCTGTATTTCTTGTTCTACTACTTCTTTTTTTGTCGTTTCTAATTCTACTACATTGGAAGGTTCTGGTTCTGGTTGTTCTGATTGCGTTGTTTCTATCTTACTTACGGCTGGGACTTGTTCTTCTCCCGCGTTCGTTTTTTTCTTTCTTAAAAGACGATTTACAAGGAAGAAGACGATGATACAAAATAATGCATATCCTACAATTAAACCTGAGGACATTTTATCTTCCCCCCTTACTTATGAATACGAACTGTCACATTCATTCCAGGAACAATATTTACTGATTTGCTATGATCTAAAGAAACTTTAACTGGTACAACTTGTGTTACTTTCGTATAATTTGCTGTTGCATTGCTTGATGGTAACATAGAGAACGTATTTGCTGTTGTTAATCCAACTTGTTCTACTTTTCCTGTTAACGTTGTATCAGGATATGCATCTACATATACGTCTACTTCTTGACCTTTTTGTACACTATCAATGTCTGTTTCTTCAATGTTTGCTGTTACCCATAAATCGTTCATATCGTATGCATATGCAATTGGACTACCTGCTCCGACAAACGCATTTGTTGTTGCATTGGATTGAACAACTGTTGCATTTTTAGGAATTGTTACGTCGATTGTTTGCTCACCATTTTGTCCTGATACAGTAACAGCACCTAATTTATCGTTTTCATTGTAGCTCTTACCTACTTCGGCTTTCCATTCTGCTAATTTCCCTGCTACTGGTGATGCGATTGGGATCACTTTCCCATCGATTTTCGCATTATCTGTTTTTAAATAGTTTTCAGCTTGATTATAGTAGTAATAACCGCCAATACCGCCGCCAACTAATACAATTAATGTGATAATATTAATAATCACCATTCTTCGAAACTGATTCATTGCTTTCCTCTCCTTATATCGCATATAATTTTTTTCTAAACTATTTCTACCCCTTTTGTTTATACTGTTTAATGGTTAATTATATTAACCATTAAACAAAAAAATCACACCCTTTGCTATGCAACACAATCTTTACCTGCATGCTCGCGGTGCTGTTTTCTAAAGGAATATCGTTTATAATTATAAATAATTATTTTGAATCTACAACCGACAATGCGAGCATATGTGTTGGTTATCCAACACTTTGCTATCTATTTGTTGTTTAAGTGATTAAAATTCAGCAAGGAGAAATAAAATGTCTATTAAAAATACAAACGATCCGCGTGTGAAACGAACGAGACAATTAATACAGGATGCTTTTGTCGCTTTAGTAGGCGAAAAAGGATTTGAAAATGTCACAGTGCAACATATCGCTGAACGTGCTCCTGTCAATCGCGCTACCTTTTATAGCCATTATCATGATAAATACGATTTATTGGATAAGAGTATAGAGGAAATGTTAGCATCTTTATCAGAAGTGATTAAGCCAAAAAAGCAAACAAAAGAAGATTTTCAGCTTACATTCGATTCACCTAATCCAATTTTTCTAGCCTTATTTGAACACATCGCTGAGAATGCAACCTTTTATAACGTAATGCTCGGAGACAAAGCAGCTGGAAACTATTCTTATAAAATGATGAAAACCATTCAAACACATTTAACATTAAGTCTTTCTATTTCACAGCCAGATGATGACGAACTTATGGTTCCTCGTGATATTCTCATTAGCTATGTAACAGGTGCGCATATCGGTATGATTATGTCGTGGTTAAAAAGAGGGATGATTTATACGCCGCACTTTATGGCGATGCAGCTTACAAGGTTGATTATTTTAGGAGCGCATACTGCTGCTGGACTAGAGAGACCTTTTTAACAAGATATATTTATAACGCATTAAAGATCTTTCATATAGTATTTAGTAATATTTACAAAATCATCAGAGGGAGTATTATTTTATGAAGAGAGGAATAAGTTTTCAACTACCTAATACTGATAAATATGACTCTTGTCTTGGGGATGCATTAAAACCAATAGACATTTCTACTTTCAGTTGGAGAGTTACCCCCGTAGAGTCTTATTTAGTAGTTAATGATGAGTTAGATATAGATAAAGACCTTTTTGAAACAGATAATAAAATAATGGAAGGTGCTGATCTTAAAAAGCTATTAGAAAACAATGTCTATTATATTATTTTCGCTGATTTACAAGCATATCCGAAAGGCAAAGTTTCAGAAATTGAAACTTATGAAGAATTCGTTGAAAGTGAGTGTGAACTTGTTCTTTTCGTAGTGGACAGCTACTACACTGTCATTTACTGCAAAGATAAAGAAAAACTCGAATTACTTTATAAGAACGCAGAAGTCTTCGGATTTGAAAATATACAATTTATTACTGATGAAAATGATACAAGAACAAGAATAACTGCATGGTAAAAACATAAAAAAAGCGAAGGAACCCCCTTCGCTTTTTCTTATTAATTAAATGTGATATTATGTACAGCCTCTTTATCAAGACGTTTGATAACTTCTACAATTAACTTCACTGCATTCTCATAATCATCACGATGTAACATTGCTGCATGAGAGTGAATATAACGAGTTGCAATCGTAATCGCCATAGATGGAATACCATTGACAGAAATATGAATTGCACCTGCGTCAGTCCCGCCACCAGCTACAGAATCATATTGATAAGGGATATCTAATTCATCCGCCACATCAACTACGAAATTGCGAAGCCCAGTATGTCCAATGACTGATGCATCATATAAAATGATTTGTGGTCCATCTCCCATTTTACTTTGCGCTTCTTTTTCTGTTACTCCTGGTGTGTCGCCGGCAATACCAACATCTACAGCAAATGCGATATCCGGTTTAATATAATGTGCAGATGTTTTCGCACCGCGAAGACCTACTTCTTCTTGAACAGTTCCAACGCCGTATACAACGTTTGGATGCTTTTCATCTTTTAATTGTTTTAACACGTCAATTGCAATAGCACAGCCAATGCGATTATCCCATGCTTTTGCAAGTAGCATCTTTTCATTTTTCATCACTTGGAATTCAAAGTATGGTACAACTTGATCCCCTGGTCGTACGCCCCATTCCATTGCTTCTTCTTTGCTAGAAGCACCGATATCAATGAACATGTCCTTAATTTCAACCGGTTTTTTACGAGCTTCTGCTGGTAAAATGTGTGGTGGTTTTGAACCAATTACACCTGTTACATCACCTTTACGTGTTACAATTGTTACGCGCTGCGCAAGCATAACTTGTGACCACCAGCCACCAACTGTTTGAAAACGAAGGAAACCTTTGTCATCAATTTGAGTAATCATAAAGCCAACTTCATCTAAGTGGCCAGCTACCATAATTTTCGGACCATTTTCTTCCCCAACTTTTTTCGCAACTAAACTTCCTAAATTATCTGTAGAAAGTTCATCTGCAAATGGTTCGATATATTTTTTCATAACTTCACGTGGTTCGCGCTCATTACCTGCAATCCCGCGTGCATCTGTTAATTCTTTTAGCATTGTCAATGTCGAATCTAATTTTGTCATTGCCAACACCCTCCTTTTTCTTCATTCACTTCATTATACAAAAGTAAATTGAAATATTCAAAAAACAAATCAATACCCTTGTGTTTGACGCTGATGATTGACTTCGTTTTTATCTAAATATGCTTTTTCAATTTCTTCTTGACCAAACTCAAGAGCTTGTCCTAAACGAAGGTAGCTTGTAAATAGTTCAATATAATTTGTAATAGACGGTTGGTCCGTAAAACGAATTACTTTCGCATACGTGTCTAAGAAAATTTCAACTTGTGTTTTGTTCGTTTGAGCACATTTATAAAATAGGAAGTTTTTATCAATTCCCAGGTCAATTCCAATCGATAAAATAAAGTGCAGGCCATCTACATATTCTTCAAGTATAACTTCACGTTCAGCTGCTGGTTTTTTGCTCCAATATTTAAAACAACGTGTTTCATTTGCAAGTTCTCCAATTTCAACAAGGAGTGCTAGCATTTTTTCTTTTAATAATTTCTTCGGTTGTAAATCATGTTCTTTCACAATACGATCATCTAACTCTTTTTGTAATTTAAATAGCTGTAGTAAATCCATTCTATTCCTCCTCCAACATCGCATAAAAACAATGTTGTTTCATCTCATATTTATTGTAAGCTTTAAAAATCCTACCCTTTATTATCTAGTTAGCTTCCTAGCCCCTTATAAAATAGCTTGTCCCTAAATCATCAATACGTTTCAGACATCATCTACATATGATGAAACTTCCATATCATCTTTCCATTATAGCAGTGTCGTTTCTACTAGGAAAGATGCCTTTAAACGACAGTAAAAAAGCCAGAGGAAACCTCCGACTTTTTTACTACATATTCTTCTATATTGTTATAGCTTTTATACTTATTTTGTCATATCAAGTACAACACGTCCATTAATCTTTCCTTCTTCCATTTCACTAAAAATCTCATTAATTTCATCAAGATGACGTGTTTCTATAATTGCTTTTACTTTTCCTTCTGCGGCAAATTGCAATGTTTCTTGTAAGTCTTTTCTTGTCCCTACGATAGAGCCAATAATTTTCACGCCATTTAAGACGGTATCAAAGATTGGTACTTCCATCATTTCTGGTGGTAACCCTACTGCCACACACGCGCCACCTCGTCTAACAGAACGATACGCTTGATCAAATGCCGGCTTTGATACAGCTGTGCAAATAGATGCATGCACACCTTTTACTTTCTCGAATATCCACGCTGCCGCATCTTCTTTAAGTGGATTCACAGCTAAATCTGCACCAAGTTCTTTGGCAAGCTCTAATTTATCATCTACGGTATCAACAGCAACAACATGTAACCCCATTGCTTTTGCATATTGAACGGCTAAATGCCCAAGGCCACCGATACCAAAAATCGCAACCCAATCACCAGGTTTTGCTTCTGATACTTTTAATGCTTTATATGTTGTAACACCGGCACAAAATAGCGGTGCTGCATCAACGAACTCTAAGTTATCCGGTACTTTCACAACATAATCAGCTGCCGCAACGCAATACTCTGCATAACCACCATCAACTGAGTAACCTGCATTATGTTGATCTAAGCAAAGCGTTTCACGGCCAGATAAACAATATTCACAATGACCACACGCTGAATATAGCCATGGTACTCCAACCCGGTCACCAACTTTCACGTGAGTAACACCTTCCCCTACTTCTTCAATAACTCCAACACCTTCATGTCCTGGAATTAATGGGAGTTTCGGTTTTACCGGCCAATCACCGTGCGCCGCATGTAAATCTGTATGGCAAACGCCGCATGCTTCAATATGTACAAGAACTTCACCAAGTTCAGCTTTTGGTTTTGGAACTTCTTTCACTTCTAACTTCTCTTTGAACTCATTTACAACTGCTGCTTTCATGTAAACGCCTCCTAGTTATAGATACAAAAAGTTCTTACAAGTTCATCTTAATATAATAGAAGAAACGAGAGGCAGTTGAATTATGACAATAATTTGCGAAATATATCACAAATTATTGAACAATTATATTAATTATAAAAGTAGCTCCAAACAATAAAAAAAACCTCAGAAGAAAATTCTTCTAAGGTTTTTGAACAATTAGTTTAAGTTGTTTTTTGCAACTGTTGCTAATTCAGCGAAAGCTTTTTCGTCATGAACAGCTAAGTCAGCAAGCATCTTGCGGTTAACTTCGATACCAGCAACTTTTAAACCGTGCATTAAACGGCTGTAAGAAAGACCGTTAATACGAGCAGCTGCGTTGATACGAGTGATCCATAATTTACGGAAGTCACGTTTCTTTTGACGACGGTCACGGAATGCATATAGTAAAGATTTCATAACCTGTTGGTTAGCAACCTTAAATAATGTATTTTTAGAACCGTAGTAACCTTTTGCTAATTTTATAACTTTTTTACGACGTTGACGAGTAACTGTACCACCTTTTACTCTTGGCATAATATTACCTCCTATTTGTTCTATATATCAGCCGAACTTATTTTAAGTTGTCAAGCATTTGACGAATGCGTTTGAAGTCACCAGCGCTTACTACGCCAGCTTTACGTAGTTTACGTTTAGCTTTCGTAGATTTGTTAGCGAATAAATGGCTTGTGTAAGCGTGTGAACGCTTAAGTTTACCAGATCCAGTCTTTTTGAAACGCTTTGCAGCGCCGCGATGAGTTTTTTGTTTAGGCATAGGTATTTCCTCCTCTATCTATTACTTATCGTTTTTCGGTGCTAAAACTAAGAACATACTACGTCCTTCCATTTTAGGCTTAGATTCGATTGTACTAACTTCAGCACAAGCTTCTGAGAAGCGATCTAAAACACGTTGACCGATTTCTTTATGAGTAATGGCACGTCCTTTAAAGCGAATTGACGCTTTAACCTTGTCGCCTTTCTCTAAAAACTTGATAGCATTACGAAGTTTTGTGTTAAAGTCGTGTTCATCAATTGTTGGACTTAAACGAACTTCTTTCATGCTAATTACTTTTTGATTTTTGCGCTGTTCTTTTTCTTTCTTTTGTTGCTCAAAGCGGAATTTACCGTAGTCCATAATGCGGCATACTGGCGGTTTCGCATTTGGAGCAACCAATACTAAATCAAGATTAAGATTTGCAGCTAAGTCTAAAGCGTCATTACGAGACTTGATGCCAAGTTGATCACCATTCGCACCAACTAAACGTACTTCACGTGCACGAATTTGCTCGTTAATCATCATATCCTTGCTAATAGTAAGCCACCTCCAAGGTTTTCTTAGAATACGTTTGTAGTCATAGAACCCAAACAAAAAAGTGTGGGCATACGGACACCCACACTTGTACAATCTTAAGTAAGAAAGACATTTACCTGCTAACTGCGTATGCGTCAATCAGGTGAGAAGCGGGTGCTTCTACTTGTTCTACAAAACAATATTCTATTATCCTTGATGAGTTTACCATAGGATATAAAGTCTGTCAAGAAGACGCGTTTTACTAACAACAAGAAATATTGTAACAAACAACACGAATACATGCAATACTTTTTTATGATAAGTCTTGTTTGGTTATTATTTCTAATTTTTGTTCCCCTTACCCATAAAACAAAGGCGCGGCATGCCGCGCCTTTTCCTTAGCGTTTTCCTTCAACTTTAATCATATCAACAAACGCATCTAATGCGATTGTTTCTGATTTTTGTTCACCGTATTTACGTACGTTTACGCCGTTTTCAGCAACTTCATTGTCACCTACTACAAGCATATACGGAATTTTTTGCATTTGTGCTTCACGGATTTTATAACCGATTTTCTCTTCACGAGTATCCACTTCCACACGGATACCAGCACGTTGCAAGTCTTCCTGTACTTTCTTCGCGTAGTCTAAATGTACTTGCGGAGAAACTGGGATTACTTGTACTTGAACTGGCGCTAACCATGTTGGGAATGCACCTTTGTACTCTTCGATTAAGAAAGCAACGAAACGTTCCATAGTTGATACAACACCGCGGTGAATAACAACTGGACGATGAGGTTTACCATCTTCCCCAACGTAAGTTAATTCAAAGCGCTCCGGAAGTAAGAAGTCTAATTGTACAGTTGAAAGTGTTTCGTCTTTTCCAAGTGCAGTACGAACTTGAACGTCAAGTTTTGGACCGTAGAATGCAGCTTCACCTTCAGCTTCATAGTACTCAAGACCCATTTCATCCATAGCTTCTTTTAACATAGATTGTGCTTTTTCCCACATTTCATCGTCAGCATAATACTTTTTAGTATCTTCTGGATCACGATAAGATAAGCGGAATGAATAATTTTCTAAACCGAAGTCTTTATATACTTCTAAAGTTAAGTTTACAACGCGTTTTAATTCTTCTTTAATTTGATCTGGACGAACGAAAATGTGCGCATCATTTAAAGTCATTCCACGTACACGTTGTAATCCAGATAGTGCACCCGACATTTCATAGCGGTGCATTGTTCCAAGCTCTGCAATACGAATTGGTAATTCACGATAGCTGTGGATATCGTTTTTATACACCATCATATGGTGAGGGCAGTTCATTGGACGAAGTACTAATTCCTCATTATCCATTTCCATTGATGGGAACATGCCATCTCGGTAGTGATTCCAGTGACCAGAAGTTTCATAAAGCTCTCTGCTTCCTAATACTGGAGTATATACGTGGTCATATCCTAAGCTCGCTTCTTTATCAACAATGTAACGCTCAATAATACGACGGATTGTTGCACCTTTTGGTAACCAAAGCGGTAAACCTTGTCCTACTTTTTGGCTATTTGTAAATAATTTCAACTCTTTACCTAATTTACGGTGGTCACGCTCTTTCGCTTCTTCAAGCATACGTAAATGCTCATCTAATTCTGCTTTCTTCACGAATGCAGTACCGTAAATACGCTGTAGCATTTTATTATTGCTATCGCCACGCCAGTAAGCACCTGCAACACTTAACAATTTAAACATTTTAATTTTCCCTGTAGATGGAAGGTGAACCCCACGGCAAAGGTCGTAGAATTCGCCTTGTTCATAAATTGAAATAATCGCATCTTCTGGAAGATCGTTAATTAATTCTAATTTTAGCTCATCGCCAATTTCTTCATAACGGCGAAGTGCTTCCGCACGTGGCACTTCATGACGAACGATTTCTAAATTCTCGTTCACAATTTTTTGCATCTCTTTTTCGATTTTTGGGAAGTCCTCAACTGTAATTGCTTCTTCCATATCGATATCGTAGTAGAAACCATTTTCGATTACTGGACCAATACCAAGTTTTACATCTTTATATAAACGTTTTAACGCTTGTGCTAAAAGATGGGCTGTTGAGTGGCGTAAAATGTATAAGCCATCTTCAGAATCTAATGTAATGATTGAAACTGCACCATCTTCTTCAATTGGTGTACGAAGATCGATCATCTCATCATTTAATTTTCCAGCCACAGCTTTTTTCTTTAAGCCTGGGCTAATAGAAGCTGCGATTTCTTCAGTTGTTGTTCCTTTTGGAAACTCCTTCACAGCTCCATCAGGGAAAATAATTTTAACTACATCTGCCATCACTGGTCACTCCTTTTTTTCTCAAAATAAAAAACACTCATCCCGTAAAAAGGGACGAGTGTTGAATTCGTGGTTCCACCCTTGTTCCAATTAACTAAACTGTCAATTGCTCAAGTTCAACATAACGGTGTTGGCCGTTAGCAATTACTAGAAAAAGTGTTCACTGCTAAAGTTTAGAGGTGGTAAGTAATAAACCCGTACTAGGAAGCTCACACCCTAAGGCTTCCCTCTCTGAAAATCGTAGTAAATCACTCATGTCCTCATCGTAACATTTCAATATATTTCATTTATGTAGGTAATTATATGCTCAAAAACTTAGAAAATCAAGGGTGTTCCCTTTATTTTTTAAATTTTTCACGTTGTGTTCAAATTCATGCAGTGCACATAACTGAACTCGTTCTTGAAATACATTTTGAAGGGTAACAATCATATTGTGATCTTGCTCTTTCGTGTACAAATAAATCATTCTCGGCGCAATAGAAAGAAGCGGTGCAATTACCTTCGTGTCAATATATACGCCCTGCTTATTTAGTAAATCCTCTTCTATATATTGAACCAATTTTTCTTGTTTTAAACGTATTCCTTTTTCATCATAAAAAATAAAACTTTCATCAAATACAAGATGTAGACATGGTAAACGTGATTTTCGGCTGCTCACTTGTTGCCTTAGCATTTCTACAAACACTTGATATTCTTGCTCCATTTTATATTCATCGATCGCCACTTCCGCAAGTCGGTGTACCATCTCCCTATATGCGCGGAGGCGAAAACGAATATAAGATGAAAAAGAAAAAGAAAGTGGGTCACAGAGCCATCCTTTTAAAGAAGACATAATACGGACTTCAATCTTATTACGTGTTAGATCACGGGCAATCCCTTTTCGCTTTCCATTTAAGATAGCATGTGCCATATGTAAAATTTGATGGCACTCTTCTTGTTCTTCATAAAAAAATTTCTCTTTTAAAATAGTACGAAGCCATTCGTTTTGTTTTATATTAACAATAAAATAAAGAAGTACTGGTGTTAAAACTTTCTCAATATAATTCGATTCGCATATTGGTATATGAATCGTTACCTTTTGTTCATATAAATAAACACTTGTTTCTTTATATAGCTTTTCCGTTCTCTTTATCAGTTGTTGATATACGTGCGCAGCATCATTTTTTTCTTCGAAGCAGATTTCAATCACTCCTGTCCCCCCTTTTATCCCGCTCTACGGAGTTACTTTCTCTCAAGCCCCCATAAGAGTCCAGTTCACGAAAGCTAGGCGCTAAGTAGCAATACCTGCTTCCGCTTCACTCTACAATCCTTGCTAATTTTATATATATTAAGGGACTAGAAAAAAAATGATACAAGCTCGTATGAAATTTCAAACATATACTGAAGAAACATAAAAAAAGAGCAAGCAGTATGCTCACTCTTTACGTATGACGACGATTTTTCCCACCAATTGGAACTGGCTTCGCCAAATACTTAATACGCTCCATAATACGCGCCGCTTTCATTTCTTCTGCTTCTCCACGCTGTGTGTAGGTTAAATGATGTTCTAGCTGTTTAAAGTCAAAATTAGACGTAAAGAACGTCGGTAAGTTTTCAAGCATTCGGAACTGCAGTATAGCACCAAGCACATCATCACGCACAAAGCTTGACATTGCTTCCGCCCCAATATCATCTAACATTAATACTTGTACACGCTTCACCGCATCAATTTTTTCACCTATCGTATTATTTTGCAGTGAACTTTTAATTTCTCGTAAAAATTCTGGTAAGTATACGATCATTGAACTTATTTTTTTTAAGGCTAATTCATTCGCAATCGCTCCTAAGAGATACGTTTTCCCTACACCAAATTTACCGTAGAAATATAACGCTTGTACTTTTTTTCCAGGTTCGTATGCATTTAAAAATTCATTTGCTGCACGAATCGCCTCAATTCGCGGTTCTAAATCTGATGGATCTAAATTTTCCATAGAAGCCTGTAAAATATCACTTGGCATATAGACACTTTGAACTAATTTTTCATATTTCTTCCGCTCATCATAAGCCACTTTTCTTACGCAGCGATCATATTGAATATCAATCATCTTACCTTGAATAATCAGTTTCGGCTCATATCCTTGAATCATATTTTTACATGATTCTAAGTTCGGACAATCTGCACATCCAACACTTTGCCCAATGTATTCATACAGTTTCACAAGACTTCGCTCTATCATGGAAGTCGTCACTTCACCTTTATGTTCTTCAATAAACTCTTTCACACGCGGATGTGCCATCACTTCCGCCTTTAACACTTCGTATCTATTTTTAAAATTCTCATTTTGCATCAACTTTGCAAATGAATTTTGAATATGCTCCATTCTCTCACCTCAAAGAGCGTTCATTCTCTTCTATTAATCACGCTTATATTTTTTCAACTCTTCTTCCAATCTCTTTCGTTCTTCTTCTAACTTGCTCGATTTTTTCGCCACATTCGTAAGTTCCTTAGGCTGTTCTTCTGGTTGTTCCTCGGATTGTTCTTTCAACCAATCGGGCACCATTTCTTTCCGCACTGTTTTCTTCGAAGTATGACCCTTTTTCTTCGTTTCAGCCCATTCTTGATATTGACGATTCTCTTCTTTCGCCAATGCCATCGCTTCTGATACCGTACCTACTTTTTTTCGTGCCCAGTGCCCCGCAATTTTCTCAACATATGTTTTGGCAAGCTTCATATCCGAACGCAGCATCACATAATAAATAAGTACATTGACCACACCTGGCGTTAGTTTTTGATTCATCATTACTTCTTCTACAATTTGCAAATCTGCTTTCGTTGCTTCTGCCCCGCCTGAAATTTCTTTTAACAATTGTTTTGGAGAAATTTCTTCTAGCTGTTTAATGAGCATCTCTTCTTGCGTAGACGGCTCTTTCTCTTTCATCGTACGTGCAGCATGAGGCTGTACTCGTTCACTTAACACTGGAAGCGCTTGACCATTTTCAAATTGATACCAATCACGCGCTCCTTTCCGAAGCCTTTCCATATCAATCGTTTGCAATTCTGTCATTGCACCAAGCACAATATTTTGCATCGACAGCACATCCACACCATACACGTAAGAGAGTGTAACAACACATTCACGCACTTGGTCCGTAATCGCTTTTCGCGGCACAAGAGTCGATAACCCTTCTACAAATAAAGAAAAATCAAAGAAATCGTTCCAAAGTTGTGGGGCAGTTCCTTTTTCATTGCCCGGCATAACTGCGCTACTTGGAATTCGAAGTTCCTCTTGCGCATGTTCAAATTGCCCTGGATTAAAAGACCCAAATACATCATTAAAGGAATGTGTAACATTTTCATAAGAAGCAAAATCAAACTCTTCTTCTAAAAAATATTGTTTAACTTGATTATATTTCGCACGGCTTAATCGATTATACAAAAAGATGCTCAGGACAATATCATCAAAAAATTGTTTTGGTGATAACGGCGGCTGCAATTCGTATATAAACATTCGAATATCTTTTTCTTTTTTTATATATACGTTTAAAAGCCCAATTGCTTCTAATTTCATCCGTTCTTCATATACTTCAGGAAGCTGCATTTGCATTGTCACCATAAGAGAGTGGTGTGTATTCTCTTTTCCAAATACACGATCCTGTTCTAGCTCTCCCCACAGCGTCATGTATAAGCTAAAAGCCTTACTACCCACTAATGGTTGATATAACATCGTTAATACCTTCCGATCGTAACTATGCAGCAACCCTTTCGCACTTACTTTATAACGATCAATTGGCAATAGCTCCATCCATGACTGTTTTTCCATCCTTGCAATTCCTTTCTTCCATTCTACGTATATAATTCCTTAGTGAAAAAGAGCTAATAGCTTTCGCTTCTAGCTCTTTTTCACCACTATTTGCGGGCTCAAAGTTTCACTTTATTCTCGTTCTTTTTGCAGTATATCTTTTAATTCTTCAATAAATACATTTAAATCTTTAAATTGACGATATACGGAGGCAAATCGTACATAAGCAACATCATCAATATCTCGAAGTGCTTCCATTACGATTTCACCGATCATATCACTTTTCACTTCTGATATTCCTAAATTACGAAGTTCACGCTCCACATTTTGTGTTACTTCTTCTAATTGTTTTAACGATACAGGTCTTTTTTCACACGCTTTAATTAATCCACGCAAAATCTTTTCTTTATTAAACTCTTCTCGTGTTCCCTCTTTTTTTACAACAATAAGAGGTGGTTCTTCTACTCGTTCAAATGTCGTAAATCGATTTAAACAACTTTCACACTCTCTTCTTCTTCGAATGGAGCGTCCCTCATCTACCGGACGTGAATCCAATACTCTTGTACCATTATGAAAACAGGCTGGACAACGCAACTCATTCACTCCCTTGCAATTTAATCTTCATTCTTTTTACTTCATCTACATGTGAAAATATATATACAATATTATATAACCTATTTGTATTTGCTCACTACCTTATCCTACTATTCACGTTCAATAATACATTACTTTTTAAAAATTTACTTTATAGCAAGCATTCGTCAAAAACAGTCTACCATTTTACAATTTCAAATTTATATAAACTAAAAAGAGGTGCATTATACACCTCTTTACATTTTAAATCAATTATGTTCTTTTTTAAAGAGCTTTTGTTTCTCTATGCTTAATTTCGAAGCTACCTGTGCCTCGAGGAAGCTCGATGCTCTCTCGCGTTTTCGCATTTAAACCTTCTGCAATATACTCTGCAGCAACATTTGGATCAATACGATCCCCGCAAGTATAAACATCAATACTTGCATAGCCGTGCTCTGGAAAGCTATGAATTGTTAAATGTGACTCCGAAATGATTACAACTCCACTTACACCCTGTGGCGCAAATTTATGAAAAGCAACCTCACGTACTTCAGCACCAGCTCTTAGTGCTGCATCCACAAATAATTGTTCAATAAACGGCATATCATTAAGCTTGTCGAAATCGCAATCCCAAAGTTCAGCGATTACGTGACGACCCATCGTGTCCATAGTATCCATTCTACAGTTCCCCCTCATAAAAATTTAATCTAACTGTTCGAATTGAAAACTAATTTGCAATTTGGCTTGCTCTACTACCACGGGGGAAAGTTAGTCCAGAGAGGTCCTAACCCTTTAAGTAGTAACTACGTACCTCAGCTCTTAAGTTTACGAGTGTTAGTATACTTTGTTTATTTTCATTTTGCAACAACAGTTTTTTCGATTTTTTGTCATATTCTCTTCTTTACTTTTCCCCAAAAAAAATAATTGATTCACAAATGCAGTAATCACAATGTTTTTTATATGTACCATTTATAAAAATATACTCATATAATTTTTTTCCTTTTCAGAAAAAAGCATAAAAAAGAAGACAAGCAATCGCTTGCCTTCCTTGTATCATTAAATGTGTTGCACACTTTCTTGTTTTGTTAATTCAGCGCCAACTAACTTCACAAGATCTACAACGCGGCGAGAGTAACCCCACTCGTTATCATACCAAGCAAGTACTTTCACTTTACGTTCGCCCATTACCATTGTAGATAAACTATCAATGATAGCTGAGTGTGTATTTGTATTAAAGTCAATCGAAACTAAAGGTTCCTCACTGAACTCAATAATCCCTTTCAATGGACCGTTTGCAACAGTTTTAAACGCTTCATTAATTTCCTCAACTGTTACATCACGTTTTACATCTACTACTAAGTCAACAAGAGACACGTTTGGTGTCGGAACACGAAGTGCCATCCCATGAAGTTTTCCGTTTAAATGTGGAAGAACTTTCGCTAGAGCTTTCGCAGCGCCTGTTGTTGTAGGAATAATAGACTGTCCACAAGCACGCGCTCTTCGTAAATCTTTATGTGGGTTATCAATATTTTTTTGGTCATTTGTATAAGCATGAACAGTTGTCATTAAACCGTTTTCAATTCCAAATTGCTCATCTAACACCTTAACAACAGGCGCTAAACAGTTTGTTGTACAAGATGCATTTGAAATCACAGTATGGTTTGTAATATCTAATTGTTCTTCGTTTACACCAACTACAATTGTTACATCTTCATTTTTACCAGGTGCTGTTAAAATAACCTTTTTCGCCCCAGCTTCTACGTGAAGAATTGCTTTTTCTTTCGCATTAAATTTACCAGTTGCTTCAATTACAATTTCAACATCCAGTTCTTTCCAAGGCAATTCTTTTGGATCGCGGTTGTTTAGAAGGCGAATCATTTTCCCATCCACTAATAAATGATCTTCAAATGCTTCCACTGTTCCGTCAAACTTGCCATGAACTGTATCATACTTGATTAAATGTGCTAATGTTTCTGGTGGATAGCTTGCGTTAATCGCTACAATTTCGAATGCGCTTTCTTTTATCGCTTGACGAAATACCATTCTCCCAATACGTCCAAATCCATTAATTGCCACACGAGTCATAATATGTTATCCCCCTTGAATGCGTTATACTATTTATCTCCAATCCCAATAATAGTATAACACAAAAAGAAGATATGTCACTAAGCATTTTCACTAATTTCACAATTTTTTAGTTAATAATGTTCCATTCTTTTAAAATGAGCTGTAATTGCGCTTTTGTCTCAGCAATTGTGCCATCATTATAAATAACTTTATTAGCTAATGTTGCTTTCTCCGCTAAAGGCATTTGCGAATCAATACGTGCTTTCGCATCCTCTTCTGTAAAGCCATTTCGCTTCATTAAACGTTCTAATTGCATACTAGGTGATACAGCTACAACTACAATCCGATCAACAAGTGCTGTTAACTTACTCTCAAATAGAAGCGGAATATCTAACACAACCGCTTGCACTCCTTCTTTTATGTACATATCCTTCTGAACATTCATTTCTTTCCGAACAGCAGGATGAACAATTTTGTTTAACTGCAATCGTTTTTCTTCATTATGAAATACAATACTCCCAAGCTTTTGGCGATCTAGTTTGCCATCTACTTGTAATACATCTTCACCGAATACCTCTACAATTTCTTTATATGCTTCTTTACCTTGTTCTACAACTTCTCTTGCAATAATATCCGCGTCAATTACAGGTATTTGCAGTTCACGAAACATTTGTGAAACAGTACTTTTTCCACTTGCAATACCTCCTGTTAAACCTATAACAATTGTCATTCTATTTCCTCCTCACAAATAGAAGCGTGAAACTTATGTTTCACGCTCCCACTTACATTTTCCAAATTCCAATAATAATAAGTAAAATCCCAGGTAGGAACGTAAATTTTTGTAACCATCGCATATTCGATAAAACCGTTCCTAGCCTCATTCCGATAAATAAAAACAGAGAACTCATAACGGCAACTAACACTGCCATCATGGCGGGTGTATATCCTAGTAAGGATGCACCAATCCCTGCTCCAAACGAGTCTACTGAAAGAGCGATACCTAAAAGCAAGGCTTCCCCACCAGAAATCGTGCCTGATTTATCAAAATCGGCAACAGTCGGTTTCCGTAAAATTTGAATGACTAACCCAAGCGAAGCAATTTCTAACTTCCAAACTTTCTCTTCTTGCTGCGGTTCGTCTTTTTTATCACTCCGAAAAAACTGATACAACACCCACGCTCCAATAACCACTAAAACGATTCCGCCAATGCGCGTTGCAATCACCGGAGAAAACACCTTAGCAATCATATGTCCAATTCCCATCGACACAAGCATAACAGCCGCTGAACACATTCCAATGATGAGTATCGATTTTAACGGAATCCGTACGCTCCGCAAACCATAAGTAAGCCCTACACTACAGCTATCCAAACTTAATGTAAAAGCTAATAAAATAAGAGAGAAATAATGATACATCGGTAAGCTCCTTCCCTATACATAGCTTTGCTGTATGTATATGACAAATGCCTATCCGATGTTATTAGAAAACGATATCTTTCTTAGCTTTTTGGCTGGCACATAGGACAATAATGCGTTCCTCGTCCACCAACAACTGTCTTTTCAATCACGTTCCCACAAGTTACGCATGGTTCACCTTTTCTTCCATACACATTTAGAAGCTCTTGGAACGAGCCGATTTGTCCTTGCGAATTGATATACGTTCTGATTGTACTTCCACCGCGCTCAACAGCCTCCGCTAATGTTGCAACGGTCGCCGCATGAATCTTTTCTATTTCAGCTTTCGTTAAAGATGAAGCTTCTCGTTCCGGGTGAATCCCGGAACGGAATAAAACTTCATCTACATATATATTACCAAGCCCGACTAAAAGACGTTGATCGAGCAATACAACTTTTATTTTACGGTTTGTCTTTTGCAATCTTTCTTGCAAATACCCTACTGTCAGTTCAGCGTCAAATGGCTCAGGCCCTAAATCAGCAAGTGGCATTTGGTCAAATTCTTCACCTCTTTTAAAGAGATGCATCGTGCCGAACTTTCTTACATCTTTATAGTGTAACTCTGTACCATCTGTAAACTGGAAACGCACATGCGTATGTTTATCTACCGGCTCATCATCTTTATGAAGCAAATATTTCCCTTCCATACGCAAATGTGAAACAATAACATACTTTGTTACATATAGAAGTAAAAACTTACCTCTTCGCTCAATCCGTTCAATCTTTTCACCTCGTAACATTTCTTTAAAGAGCTCTGCGTCATCTGGTCGCTTTACTAATTTTGGATATGTTACGATCACATCTTGAATTGTTTTTCCCGTTACAAGGTTTTCAAGTGTCCTTCTAACATTTTCAACCTCTGGTAGTTCAGGCATTCAATCACTTCCTTATTTTGCGTCATACCAAGTTGGACCAGAAGAATAATCAACTTTTAGAGGAACAGCAAGTTCAATCGCATGCTCCATCACTTCAGGTACAAGCTTTTCTAATTTTTCTACTTCTTCTTTTGGCACTTCAAAGATCAATTCATCGTGTACTTGCAGAAGAAGACGCGCTTGTAAGCCTTCTTCTTCTAAGCGATCCGCCATAATAATCATCGCTTTTTTAATAATATCTGCCGCACTACCTTGAATTGGTGTATTCATCGCAGTACGCTCCGCAAAGCTACGCAAATTAAAATTACGACTCGTAATTTCCGGAATATAACGGCGACGATTTAATAATGTAGAAACGTATCCTTTTTGCTTCGCTTCTTGTACAATCTCATCCATATATTCTTTTACACCAGGGAAGCTTGCGAAATACTTTTCAATAAATTCCCCTGCTGCTTTTCGTGTGATTCCTAAGTTTTGTGAAAGCCCATAGTCACTAATACCATACACAATTCCGAAGTTAACCGCTTTTGCTTGACGTCTCATATTCGATGTTACTTCATCTTTTCCAACGCCAAACACGTCCATTGCAGTTTTCGTATGAATATCCATATCATGCTGGAACGCTTCTACTAACCCTTTGTCTTTTGCAATATGCGCCAAGACACGCAGTTCAATTTGTGAATAGTCGGCTGCATACATAACCCAGCCTTCTTTTGAAGGAATGAACGCCTGACGAATCTTTCTTCCTTCTTCTAAACGGATCGGGATATTTTGCAAGTTTGGGTCTGTAGAACTTAATCGGCCCGTTTGCGTTAACACTTGATTAAAACGAGTATGAATTTTAGATGAATCTTCATGAACAACTTTTAATAATCCTTCAATATATGTCGAATTTAATTTTCCTAATTGACGATAGTGTAAAATTTTAGGAATAATTTCATGATGCTCCATTAACTTGTCCAGCACATCAGCTGACGTAGAATATCCTGTTTTCGTCTTTTTAATAACCGGTAGGTTTAAATTCTCAAATAGAATCACGCCAAGCTGCTTTGGAGAATTAATATTAAATTCCGTTCCTGCAAGCTCATAAATTTCTTGTTCCATTTCCTTAAGCCTTCCAGCAAGCTCATCTCCCATACTACGTAAGCGCTCTGTATCAACCGTAACACCTTTCACTTCCATTTCAGCTAACACACGAGCAAGCGGCATTTCAAGCTCAGTAAATAGTTCATATTGTTCATTTTTTTGTAGTTCTTCTACAAATGTTTTTTGCACATCGTATAATACATGTACTTTTCGAGCTACGTGCTCCGCGACTATATCTTGCGCAGGAACCGCACGTTTTGCACCTTTTCCATACACTTCTTCATCAGATTTAACAGCATGCGTTTCTTTCATTTTCGCTACGGCACGGAAATCTTTATCTGTATCTGCTGGATCAAGTAAATAAGCGGCAATTAGTAAATCAAAGTCAATCCCTTGAATCTCTATACCTTTCCACTTAAGTGCAACAATGGCACGTTTCGCATCAAACGTATACTTTCTCATTTCATCATCTGCAAGCCACTTCTTAAAAGCTTCAGATTTTAGCGCAACATCGCTCGGAATGAAATAACAGCCATTTTCATTTTGAATACCGAACCCTTGAATGTCAGCTTTATGATAATTGTCTTCTTGTACTTCCACAATAATTGCACTATCTTGCTGCAGCATTTCTTCTGTCACTTCTTCTGCAATATCAAATGAAATATCATCTAATTCAGCTGGAGCTGTTTCTTCAGGAGTCGCACCGAGCTTATTTAATAGCGAAGTAAATCCTAAATTCTCGAACATTGGAATGACGTCACTTGCTTCATATCCTTTGTATTCGATATCATCTACATGCACTGTAATTGGTGCATCGGTAATAATTGTGGCAAGCTCTTTACTCATAAACGCTTGCTCTTTATTCATTTCTAGATTTTCTTTTAATTTTTTTCCACTCACCTTGTCTAAGTTCTCATATACTGCTTCTACTGTTTCAAATTGCGTTAACAATTTGATTGCTGTCTTCTCACCAACTCCCGGTACACCTGGGATGTTATCCGATTGATCTCCCATTAAACCTTTCATATCAATAATTTGCTTTGGTGATAAACTATATTTTTCGAATAACGCTTCTTTCGTATATTCATCTACTTCTGTAATCCCTTTACGCGGAATACATACAAGCGTAGTATCAGAAACAAGCTGCAGTAAATCTTTATCTCCAGAAATAACTTTTACGTGAGCACCTTGTTCGTTCGCTTCTTTCGCTAGTGTGCCCATAATGTCATCTGCTTCATAGTTCTCTAACTCATAGCGTGGTACGTGAAACGCATCTAACAGTTCACGAATAAATGGGAATTGCTCTGATAGCTCAGGTGGCGTTTTTTGACGACCTCCTTTATATTCGCTAAATGTTTTGTGACGAAATGTTGTTTTACCCGCATCAAACGCAACAAGCATATGTGTTGGTTTTTCTTCTTCTAATATTCTCATTAACATCATCGTAAAACCATAAATTGCGTTCGTATGTATACCTTTGTCGTTATTTAAAAGCGGCAGTGCAAAGAAAGCACGATACGCGATATTATTTCCATCGACTAATACGACCTTTTTTTCCAAATTAGAAACCTCCCCATACAAATTTAAAACGATTTATATATAAATCCAAATTGAAAAACCGACATAACCCCTTTTTTTAGGAGGGAGAGAGCGTCCAGCCATGCATAGAAGCGGTCACCCCATGCCAAGTTAAAACAAAAAGAGAAAACGAGCGCAGGTCACCTTTTGTTCTTCATAGCAGTGACTTATATATTGAAAAATCAAAATGGATTTATATAGAAAGAAAAAACCGTCTTTTCCTTCTCTCTATATTAACACGACTAAGAGAGAGAAGAAAAATAACGGTTCTTCCTACTACATATATTTAATGTAAAATGGAGATGCTGTCACAATATCTCATGAATTAAAATAACCTTATCGTATTGATATAACACTTTGATATAAGTTACATAGAGATATTTCAAAAACAAAGATATTATAGTTTCACAAAAAGGGAAGTGACGAGAATAGAGCACCTATTCTCGTCCAAAATTACTCCTTGGATGAAGGGGTTTTCATGTATTATATTAACAGGACTTTATTAATATTTAATGAAGCTATTGTTAATATAATGTAAATATATCCCGTTCAAACGTTTACTATATAAATCCAAATTAAGAAACCGACATAAACCCTTTCTTTTTAGGCGAGAGAGAGTATCCGGCCATGCATAGAAGCGGTCAGACCCTCTTCCTGCTCCATGCCAAGTTAAAGCAGAGAGAAAAAACGAGTGTAGGTCACCTTTTTCATATCAACGACTTATATATCGAAAAATCAAAATAGATTTATATAGCTCTCATCCAATAAAGTGAAACTTTAATCAGTGGTTTTTCCATACCCCACTGATTATTAGCCCTCACCAATCGGGCTTTTACGGGCAGTCCGACTCCACCTACCTTCTTTGCTTTTGCTGAACTTTGAGGTGGGGGTCTTACTGCCCGCGAATAGCGGGATAAAGGTTGCACATTATCATTACTTCTCCAAATCCGATTTCGGTAAAGCAACTGTAAATGTTGTTCCTTCCCCTACTTCACTCTCTACAGTAACTGTCCCATGATGGGCTTCTACTAAATGTTTTACAATCGATAACCCAAGGCCTGTACCGCCTGTATTTCTGCTTCTCGCTTTATCTACACGATAAAAACGTTCAAAAATACGCGGGATTTCTTCTTTACTAATCCCAATTCCTGTATCAGATACCTTTATATAAGCGTTATGTTCATCCTCTAACAACTCTACAGAAACCGTCCCGCCGGCTGGTGTGTATACAATTGCATTATTAACTAAATTGATAAAGATTTGTTTTAATCGGCTCGGATCTCCTATCACTGAAACGTGTCTCAACACATCAACTTGTAAGGAAATTTCTTTATCTTGTGATTTATTCTCTAGCACCATTTTAATTTCTTCAAGCAATTCCTTCATCTCAACAGTACCCATATTTAACTTAAATCCTTGTTGTTCAATCTTTGATAGATCCAATAAGTCTTCGATTAAGCCTTGCATACGCTCGCTTTCCTTTAAAATAATGTTCAGGAAATGCTCGCAAAACTGCTGATTTTCCATCGCACCATCAAGTAACGTTTCAGAAAATCCTTTAATAGAAGTAATTGGCGTCTTTAATTCATGTGAAACATTTGCTAAAAAGTCTTTTCGCATTTGCTCTAGTTTCTTTAGCTCTGTTATATCGTGGAATACGAGAACAATCCCTTTCCATTCATGATTTGTCCCAATAATTGGTGCGCCATATACTTCAAAGTGCTTTCTTTCAATACCAAGTGGCAGTAGCATTTGCTTGCGTACTTTCACTTCTGTCATAAAAATTTCTTCCACAAGTTCAATGATTTCTGCATGAAGAAATGCTTCATAATACAAACGATCTAAATACTCTTCATCCGTTACATGAAATATTTCTTTATACGAACGGTTTACAAGACTTATATAACCACGGCTATCAATTAAAATCATACCGCTTCCCATATTTTCAATCAGTGTATGTAAACGATCTTGTTGCATTTCTTGCTCTAGCGTCATTTCTTGTAAATTACGCGCTAAAATATTGATTGCCTTACTTAACATCCCCGTTTCATCTGAATGACTTTCATAAGCACGCGCTTTATAATTCCCCTTCGCCAATTCAATCGCTACTTTCGTAACAGACTCTATCGGACGAATATATTGACCTGTAATTTTCACACCAAGAAAAACAACAACAAGACAAGCAATCACAAACCCTACAATGAGTAATCCCCACGTTTTTTGATGAACATCTTTCAAAGGAGCAATTGTACTTTTTAGAATGATGTACCCTTGCTTCCCCTCTGCATCTTGAACAAACACCGCATGATGGAATACATTTTTATCATCTGTTTCCTTCGTAATCACTCTATTTTTTTGTTTTGCTGTTTCAGAGGAAAGTTCCTCAATTGTCGCTTGGTCGAATATAGGTTGCTTACCTTTACTATATTTGACTTTCTTCGCTTCATCAGTAAATATAACCGAAACCGGCACTTGTTCTTCTAATTTCTCAAATACGTTTGGCGCTTTTAGAACATGATCAATACCTTCTGCCTCTACTAATGAAGCAACATATCTTGCCTCTTTTACCGTTCTGTCTTTCGCATGATCGATGTAGTAATTCTCAAACACCGTTTCCAAAAGTACTCCTAGTCCAACTAAAATAAGAATAATAAGAGAAACAAATGTAAAGAGAAGCCTCGAGCGAAATTTATTCATCCCCCTTTGGCTCCTCTAATTTATAACCTAATCCACGAATTGTTTTAATGTACGCTGGTTTTTTCGTATTCTTTTCAATTTTATCCCGCAAATGACTAATATGAACATCGACGATTCTTGTATCGCCGGCAAAATCATAATTCCATACAGCACTTAGTAACTGATCACGTGTTAATACACGACCCTTATTCCTTGCTAAATATACAAGTAACTCAAATTCTTTTGGCGTTAGTTCTAGCTTTTCTCCTTGGAAATACGCCTCATAAAATTCAGGTAAAATTCTTAAATCATAGATATTGATACTATTTTCATCCTGCACTTCTGAAACTGGTTCATCTTGCAATTTCGTACGACGTAAAATCGCCTTCACACGTGCAACAACTTCCCTTGGGCTAAATGGCTTTGTCATATAATCATCTGCCCCAAGCTCAAGACCTAACACTTTATCAAACTCATCATCTTTCGCTGTTAGCATTAAAATAGGTGTCATAATACGCTGCAAACGTAATTCTTTACACACTTCCATACCATCCATTTTTGGAAGCATTAAATCTAATATAATCAGATCTGGACGTTCCGTTGTTGCTTTATGAAGCGCAACTTCACCATCCATCGCTGTTATCACTTCAAATCCTGCTTGCTGCAAATTGAATTCAATTAAAGTTAAAATAAACTCCTCATCATCAACAACTAAAATTCGATTGCTCATTCTCTTCCTCCAAGTTATAGACTTGAAACCTTCTTCATCCTAGTATTTCCCCACTATTTCCATCATACTAGAAAACAATCCCCCTCTCAATAGAATTGTCCATTCACTAAGTTTGATTGTGCTATAGTTATATAGGAAAATATATCTAATAGAAAGCGATGGTACATATTCATGTTTAAAGCAGCTGTTATTTTCATTCTTGCCGGACTAGCTGAAATTGGTGGTGGATATCTCATCTGGAAATGGATACGAGAAGGTGGTTCCATCTGGTTCGGTCTAATAGGAGGAATCATTTTATGTTTATATGGTGTAATTGCCACATTCCAAGTATTTTCTAGTTTCGGACGTGTATACGCAGCTTATGGCGGTGTATTTATTCTCATGAGTTTATTATGGGGATGGATGGTTGATAAGAAAACACCTGATTTGTTCGATTGGGCTGGTGCAGCTGTTTGCCTTGTCGGTGTGTTTATTATTCTTTGGCCACGTGGCTAAAAACAGGTATCCATTTGACTTATATCTCCTTAAAATGTAATAATTAATATAATTAAATTTTAATATAAAGATTAAACTATTAAGGAGCGAATTCAAAATGAATCGTAAAAATTGGGTATTATCTGGCTTCGCTTTATTATTTGTAGTTGGTTTTACTGCCGGCTTTTCAAACTGGGAAACATTACAAACTGGCATCTCTGATTTCTCAGAAGGGTTTGCAGAAGGGTTTTTCAGTTAAGTTATACTTACATTCGATCCTATAAAGTAAAACTTTAATCAGTGGGGGTTTTCTTCGTCCCCCACTGATTATTAGCCCTCACCAATCGGGCTTTTACGGACAGTTCATCTCCCACCTAACTTCTTTGCTTTCGCTGAATTTTGAGGTGGGAGTGTTACTGTCCGTTAATGCGGGATAAAAAAATAGTGCTAACCTAGCATATAATAGGTTAGCACTATTTTTCATTACACTCTTACTAACTCATTATTAAAAATTATCCAATGCTTTTTCTAAAATAGAAGCTGATTTGTAAGGCGGCGCTACTGTTAGTACACCTTTCACAACCACTTCTTCTTTTTCATCATAAGCGAATACACGCATATCAATCGTATGCTCTTCCCCCGCAACTGCTACAACTTCAAAATGAATTTGCAAAGTTTCATAATGATGTACAGGCTTCACAAAAGTCAGGTCCTTCCTAACAACATGACTGCCTGGACCTGGTAAATATTTCGTAACTGCCGTTGTAATCATACCCGTTAACATAATGCTTGGTACAATTGGTTTTTCATACGGAGTTTGGGATGCGTAATCATGCTGAATATATAATGGATTTGAATCATTTGTTAATCCTAAATACAATAACAGATCTTTATCCTCAATTTTTTCAGTGATAGATAACTTTTCTCCTACTGTAATCTCATCCATTCGACGACCAATTTGAATTTTTTTCTTTAACATGTTACAATCCCCCTCCAATTTTTATTTTATTATCCTACCAAAAGCAATATATTATCCGAAGCGCTACTATAATGAGGGCAATGTATATTATAAGTCTATGTTCCCATTGTAGGACATAATTAATGATAGCGTTTTCATATTATTTTAAAAAAATAATCCTCTAAATAGTAGAAAAAGATTCGGGGCCCCGAATCTTTTTCTAACATATATTTTGTATTAAATAAGAACTTTCATAACGTTACGTACAGATTCTACTGAACGATCTAACGCTTCTTTTTCTTCTTCACGAAGTTCTAATTCAATAATTTTTTCAATTCCGTTACCACCTAGAATTACTGGTACACCTAGGTAAAGGTCGCTATAGCCATATTCACCTTCAAGGTATGCGATAGCTGGTAATACACGGCGTTGATCTTTTAAAATCGCTTCAGTCATTTCAACTAAAGAAGCAGCTGGCGCGTAGTATGCACTACCGTTTCCTAGTAAACTTACAATTTCGCCGCCGCCTTTACGCGTACGTTCTACGATTGCTTCTAAGCGTTCTGCAGGAATTAATGTTTCTAATGGAATACCACCTGCGTAAGAATAACGTACAAGAGGCACCATGTCATCACCGTGGCCACCAAGAACGAATCCTGTAATGTCTTTAACAGAAAGATTTAATTCTTGTGCGATGAATGTACGGAAACGAGCTGTATCTAATACACCAGATTGACCGATAACACGCTCTTTCGGGAATCCAGCTTCTTTAAATACAGAATATGTCATTGCATCAACTGGATTTGTTAACACAACAATAATTGCGTTTGGTGAATGTTTTGCGATATCTTTCGTAATACTTTTCATAATTTTAGAGTTTGTTGCTACTAAATCATCACGGCTCATACCTGGTTTACGTGCAATTCCTGCTGTAATAACAACAACGTCAGAATCAGCAGTATCTACGTAATCAGATGTGCCGATAATGTTAGCATCAAAACCTTGTACAGGGCTTGCTTCTAACATATCTAACGCTTTCCCTTTTGTTGGATTCTCCAGTTGTGGAATGTCCACTAATACAACATCTGCAAGCTCTTTTTGAGCTAATAAAAACGCTGTTGTTGCTCCGGTAAATCCTGCACCGATGACTGATACTTTTTTGCGTTTGATTGTCATAATTTCTCCCCCACTTTGAATTATGCGTTTTTGATTACCGCTAAGTCCATATTGTTAATAAGGGCATCAGCAAATTCGGAACATTTCACTTCAGTTGCGCCATCCATAAGACGTGCGAAGTCATATGTTACCACTTTTGAAGCAATTGTTTTTTCTACTGAAGCAGTTACTAATTTCGCAGCTTCATTCCATCCTAAATGCTCTAATAATAATACTCCTGAAAGAAGAACAGAAGATGGATTTACTTTATCTAAACCTGCATATTTTGGAGCTGTACCATGTGTCGCTTCAAAAATAGCATGTCCAGTAACATAGTTAATGTTTGCACCAGGTGCAATACCAATGCCACCTACTTGTGCTGCAAGTGCATCAGAAATATAATCACCATTTAAGTTCATTGTTGCAACAACATCAAACTCACGTGGACGTGTTAAAATTTGTTGTAAGAAGATATCTGCAATAGAATCTTTAACAATGATTTTACCAGCTGCTTCAGCCTCTGTCATCGCTTTATTCGCTGCATCTTTACCATCTTTTTCAACAATACGGTCATATTCAGACCAAGTGAATACTTTATCGCCGAATTCTTGTTCCGCAACTTCATAACCCCAGTTTTTGAAAGCACCTTCTGTAAATTTCATAATGTTTCCTTTATGAACTAATGTAACAGAAGAGCGTTTTTCGTTAATTGCATATTGAATTGCAGCACGAACAAGACGCTTTGTTCCTTCTTCTGAAATTGGTTTAATACCAATCCCTGATGTTTCTGGGAAGCGAATTTTGTTTACACCCATTGTTTCTTTTAAGAACTCAAGCACTTTTTGTGCTTCTGGAGATCCTTGTGCATATTCAATACCAGCATAAATGTCTTCTGTATTTTCACGGAAAATCACCATATCAGTATCTTCCGGACGTTTTACAGGTGAAGGAACACCTTCAAAATAACGAACTGGACGTAAACATACGTATAAGTCTAACTCTTGACGAAGCGCTACGTTTAGAGAACGAATGCCGCCACCAACAGGCGTTGTAAGTGGGCCTTTAATCGCGATTAAATATTCGCGAATTTCATTTAACGTCTCTTCTGGTAACCATTCACCTGTTTGGTTGAATGCTTTTTCCCCTGCAAGCACTTCTTTCCAAACGATTTTCTTCTCACCATCATAAGCTTTTTCAACAGCTGCTTCTAATACACGAGATGCTGCCGCCCAAATATCTGGTCCAATTCCATCACCTTCAATAAAAGGAATAATCGGATTGTTTGGTACATTCATAACACCATTCGTTACAGTAATTTTTTCTCCTGTCGTCACTGTGATAACCCCCATGTTTGAAATTTCATATGTGTGAAACTGAGGGAATAAAACCCTCAGTTCAAACCGTTAGTCAAATTAAAATATTCCAATCATTATATCTTTGCGAAAAAATCAGATTTTTGAAAGTGTATTTCCACTATCTAAATAGTGTTTTTAACTTATCGTTGTGCTAATGGAACATAGCGTTGGTGCGTTGGTCCATTATAATCAGCACGCGGACGAATTAAGCGGTTATTTTCATATTGTTCTAGAATATGAGCTAACCAACCTGACATACGACTGATTGCAAAGATTGGTGTAAATAAATCATGATCAATTCCTAAACAATGGTAAACAGAAGCAGAATAGAAATCGACATTTGGTGGAAGACCTTTTTCTTTTGTGACAATGTCTTCGATTTTGATAGACATATTATACCATTTCTCTTCCCCTAAAAGCACGCATAATTTCTTAGACATTTCACGTAAATGTTTCGCGCGAGGATCACCGTGCTCATATACGCGATGGCCAAATCCCATAATTTTCACCTTATTTTGAAGTGCGTTATGAATATAGGATTCTACATTTTCTTCTTCGCCAATTTCTTTTAACATCTTCATTACATTTTCATTCGCTCCGCCGTGAAGAGGTCCTTTTAAAGCACCAATCGCTGCTGTAATACCAGAATATACGTCTGAAAGTGTCGCAACGCAAACGCGAGCTGTAAATGTAGAAGCATTTAATTCATGATCCGCATGAAGTACAAGAGCTTTATCAAAAGCTTCAATTTCCACTTCATTTGGTTCGCGGTTATTTAACATATAAATAAAGTTTGCAGCTAATGATAAATCTTTTCGTGGCTCAACCACTTCTAAACCTTTACGAATTCTTGCATACGCTGCAACCAGAGTCCCTACTTGAGCCTGTAATTTAACCGCTTTCAAATAATTGGACTTCTCATCCATTAATTCAGCGCTCTCATCGTATAATGATAACATGGAAATCGCAGTTCGTAAAACAGACATCGGATGTGCAATCTTTAAATCTACTTGTTTTAAATATGATAAAATCTCACTTGGAACTTTAGAATATTCAGATAGAGTTTCTTTTAACTCATTTAATTCCTCTTCATTAGGAAGTTTACGGTGCCATAATAAATATACCACTTCTTCAAACGTAGCATTTTCCGCTAAATCATCAATATTATACCCAACATACGTTAATGTATCATCAATAATAGAACTCACAGATGATGTTGTTGCTACTACCCCTTCTAATCCTCGAATAACAGTCATGACATTCTCTCCTTTTCCTGAAAATTCTCCCAACCTTGCTCCCTTATATCTGTTTGCTTCCCTCCTAAATTATGAACGCCCGTTCACTCTTTAGGCAAGCAAAATGCACGATCATGCAAATTTGTTGTGATGTTCCCATCTCGTTGTTCCATTGCTTTATCAAAGCATGAGCGTGAGTTTCTCTCCGAATCCTCACGCTTAGAACAATAGATGGTGAGGAAAACTAGTTTCGAAGAGTTTATGATAAAAACAACATAAAACAATGTCAGCAGAAAATTATTTTATGTTGTTTTTATTTTATCTGGTGTAAGTCTTCGTTGCTATGTAGCCTTTACATGTTTTCTAATTCTATTATAAACAATTATCTGACTTTTGTGAATGGAAAGAATTCAAAAATTTTATATTACTATAAAATTTTTCACTTAAACATCTGTATAATGTTCATCACAGCATAGGCAATTCCAGCTCCAATTAATGGTCCTACAGCAACTCCATTAAATAATGCAACTGCAATAATTGTTCCAAATACAAGCGCAGTTGTAATATGAGGATCGTTCGTTAATAACTGCACACCACCCTTTGCTAACAAAGCAACCGCTATCCCTGAAGCGAGCGCAATCCATGCATAATACGATTTAGCTGCTTCACCAAGCTGCTTAAATCCAATTTCACCCGTAGCGATCGGAACAAGAACCGCAATCGTAATAACCGTTACACCAAGATTAATTCCTTTCGTTTGTAAATATGGAAGAATTTTCTCTCCTAGAAACGTCCACTTTAATAAAAATAAAACGCCAACCGCTACAGTGAGCGATTGATTTTTAGCAATAAGTCCAATAATAAGTAGTATGAATAAAAATAACGTTGATTGACTAATCATGATTACACTTCCTTTCTGAAAATAATGAACCTGTTTACAAAGTAAATCGCTGTTAAACATATCGTTATACACGATATAGGCAAGAGTATTCATCAATCAATATAGATGATACAGCAGACCTTAAACGCTCTAAACGAGACCAAAATAAGTTGTTTTTATATTTACCGAGAAAGAAAAGCACACTTCTTTCTTTTCTTATAAGAAACCGGTAAAATAAAAAGTAGGTAAAGTGAAGCTCTCGTCAATCAGTACAGAGAAAACATTTACTATTGATTAGCCTTCACCGTCAAGCTTTTACGCGCCGATTACTTCGCACCTTGAAGTAATTCATACTGCCCGTGAATAGCAGGATAAATCCATCATTCCACTATAACATAAATACAATTTGGAATGGGAGGTAAGCACCTTTGAATCGAAACTCACTGTATATCGTATTGCGACTTATATTTGTCATTTTAGCAACAACAATTGGGTTTTATGCGCTTTTGTATGTTTCAGGTCTTATATACCCTTTTATCATCGCATTAGCTTTTGCTTATTTGATTAATCCAGTCGTAAATTTTCTCAATCAAAAACTACAATTCCCTCGTGCCTTAGCGGTACTCGTCAGCTTAATTCTCGTGTTCGGTGCCATCGTCGGACTTGTTACATATCTTGTGACAGAAGCGATTTCCGCCACAACTTACTTACTACAAATCGTCACAGAAAAGTTTCCAGCAATTGTACAGTATGCACAGCAATTTGCACTCAATAATATTATGCCTTTATATGATGATTTAATTTCTAAATTTAATCATCTTGGTGAATCACAACAATATACAATTACACAAAACATTCAAAATCTAGGAACGGAAGCAACAAAGCAAATGAAAGAGCTGTTAACCGCCATTATAAGTGGATTAACAAATTTCATCAGTGCACTCCCAACAACTTTAACAGTCCTCGTCTTCATCCTATTAGCGACTTTCTTTATTAGTTTTGATTGGCATACACTCGCTCATAAAGTAAAGCGATTACTTCCAAATCGCATACACGGATACGGAAAGACTATTTTTGTTGATTTACGAAAAGCATTATTTGGATTTGTAAAAGCACAACTCACACTTGTATCTATGACCACCGTCATCGTACTAATTGGACTATTAATTTTGCGCGTACCATACGCCATCACAATCGCAATCATTACAGGAATTGTAGACTTACTTCCTTATTTAGGAACGGGAGCAGTCTTTGTTCCTTGGATTATATATGTATTTTTCACAGGGGACACAGCTTTCACAATTGGTCTACTTATTTTATATATTGTTGTCATTGTTCAAAGACAAATTATGGAACCGAAAGTGTTATCCTCCAACATCGGACTCGATCCATTACCAACACTTATTGCGTTATTCGTTGGATTTAAGCTATATGGTTTCTTAGGATTAATTATTGGCCCAGTTACATTAGTATTATTAAACACATTGCACAAAGCTCATGTATTTCATGATTTATGGAAGTTTATTAAAGGCACACCATTAAAATAAATTTCCCACAATAGTCGTTGTTCGCAATAAAATAAGCAAGGGAATTCCCTATTAATAAATGGGGGATTCCCTTGTTTTTTGCATAAAATAATACGACTGAGAATATCTTTGTATTTTTATTCTATTTTCAACATAAATATCAATCCCTTTTCTTCCTTTTTCTACAAATGAATAAATATACACTTTATATTTCGACAAAAAAATAACACTTAAAACATTTCTGTTTCAAGTGTTATTTTTGTACAATAATTGTCGTGTTTCTTCTTATTTTCCGCTCTAACCATTTAATCATCATGAACTTAAACGGCTGTCGTGTTACCGAAAATATAAAAATAAACCCGATTACATCCGTCACATATCCTGGTGTCAAAAGAAGAAGTCCACCTATAAAAACAAAAATACCATCTAATACAGCATCTCCTGGCATTTCACCTCTATTTAACCGAAATTGAATCTCCTTCAACACTATAAGCCCTTGTCGTTTTGCTAAATAAGCGCCAAGTATACCTGTAAACACGATCATAGCAAACGTCGGCCACATACCAATTAAATGACTAGATCCAATTAATACTGTTATTTCAACAGCAGGGATTAAAATTAAAAGAATAAGAAGCCACTTCATTCCCTCATCCTCCTTCATCATACTATTTACAGGAAGTAAGATACTCATGCTACCCAACAGCCTAATTAGACTCTCTCGATTTCCTCACACCCTCAAAACAACCCACAAAACATCAAACAAAAAATGAAATCCCTTTCCCACTACCGAAGATTTCTTTTTTCAGAATGGTTTTTGTATTTAAATTGCAAAAAAAAGAGAAGGACTCCGATCCTTCTCTCCATATTACTTCTTATAGCACTTCCGCATGTCCATTATAAACAATTCCGCGCGCTGCATCAACTGTTACTTCTTGGCCATTTTTTAAAGTCGTTGTTACACCGTTTACCCCAACGATAACTGGGATACCGATTGATACACCTACAACAGCCGCATGGCTTGTTAAGCCACCTTCTTCTACAACTAGAGCTGCAGCTTTTTCAATTGCAGGAATCATATCTTTATCAGTGCTTGTTGTAACAAGGATGTCACCTTCTGTTACGTTCGCTACAGCTTCTGCAGCTGTTTTCGCTACAACTACTTTACCTTTTGCAGCTTTGCGACCAATCCCTTGTCCTTTAGCGATTTCTTCACCAACAACATGGATTTTCATTAAGTTTGTTGTGCCAGTTTCAGCAACTGGTACACCAGCAGTAATTACAACTGTATCTCCAAGTCCGATTAGACCTGCATCCATACCTGTTTGAATTGCAGTATCTAACATTTCATCAGTAGATGCTGCACGTTTTTCAGCCATAAACGCTTGTACACCCCAAACAAGTGCAAGACGACGGCCCACTTGCTCGTCAGTTGTTACAGCTACGATTGGAGATTTTGGACGATATTTAGAGATCATTTTTGCAGTATATCCACTTTCTGTTGGAGCTACGATTGCAGCTACATCAAGAGCAAGCGCTGTGTGTGCAACAGATTGACTAATTGCATCTGTAATTGTTGGAGTGAACTCTTTAATACGCTTTTTGAACATATCTTCATATTGCAATGATTTTTCAACACGTACTGCGATGTTCGCCATCATTGTTACCGCTTCTACCGGGTATTGTCCCGCTGCAGTTTCACCAGAAAGCATGATTGCATCTGTACCATCAAAGATCGCGTTCGCTACGTCACTTGCTTCCGCACGAGTTGGACGTGGGTTACGTTGCATAGAATCTAACATTTGTGTTGCAGTAATAACCGGTTTACCTAATACGTTACATTTTTTGATTAGACGTTTTTGTACTAGCGGCACTTCTTCTGGTGGAATTTCTACACCCATGTCACCACGAGCTACCATTAAACCGTCAGAAACTTCTAAGATAGAATCGATGTTATCGATACCTTCTTGGTTTTCAATTTTTGGTACGATTTGAATGAATTGTGCATTATGCGCTTCTAACAGTTCACGGATTTCTAACACGTCAGCTGCTTTACGAACGAAAGATGCCGCGATGAAATCAACTTTTTGCTCGATACCGAAGACGATATCTTTTACGTCTTTTTCAGTGATACCAGGAAGCTTAATGCTTACGTTTGGTACGTTAACACCTTTTTTATTTTTCACAGTTCCGCTGTTCAATACTTTTGTACGGATGTTTCCGTCAGCTTTCTCGATTACTTCTAGTTCGATAAGGCCGTCATCGATTAGAATACGAGAACCTGGGTCTACATCCTCATAAAGACCAGCATAAGATACAGAGAACTTTTCTGCAGTTCCTAATACTTGCTCAGTAGAGAGAACTACTTCTGCACCTGTTACAAGCTCAGCTTGTCCGTCTACGAAGTCATGTGTACGGATTTCTGGACCTTTTGTATCAAGTAAGATTGCAACTGTTTTACCAGTTTTCTTTGAAGCTTCACGAATGTTTTTAATACGTGCTCCGTGCTCTTCATGGCTACCATGAGAGAAGTTTAAACGAGCGACGTTCATACCCGCTTCGATTAATTGCTCTAATTTCTCAATACTTTCACTAGCAGGACCTATAGTACATACAATTTTAGTTTTACGCATATTGCACCTCCGAAAATTATGAAACCGTTCCCAAATATTCGATATTACGCCAATTAGATGGATAATTCTTTAGATAATTGATACATATCTTTATCAATCGTATGCTTTTGAGCTAACGCTTCGATAATGTCATGATCAACAAGTTTGTTATTTTGGATACCAACGCAGCGTCCACCTCTACCTTCAATCAACAGTTCAACTGCTCTTGCGCCAAGACGGCTTGCTAATACACGATCTTGTGCACTTGGTGATCCACCACGTTGTACGTGACCTAATACAGTTACACGAGTATCAAAGTTTGTTGCTTCTTCAATGTGTTTACCGATGTCAATCGCGCTTCCAACACCTTCTGCTACAACGATAATACTATGTTTCTTTCCACGCTCACTACCACGTTTTAAACGAGCAATAACATCTTCCATGTCATACTCTTCTTCTGGAATTAAGATTGTTTCTGCGCCATCTGCTAAACCAGCCCATAATGCGATATCACCAGCGTGACGCCCCATTACTTCGATAACATATGTACGTTCATGAGATGTAGCTGTATCACGAATTTTATCAATTGCATCAATAACAGTGTTTAATGCTGTATCGAAACCAATTGTGAAGTCTGTCCCAGGAATATCATTATCAATTGTACCTGGTACACCGACACATGGGAATCCTTGCTCTGTTAATTTTTTAGCACCTTGGTAAGAACCGTCTCCACCAATAACAACAAGTCCTTCAATGCCAAATTTCTTTAATTGCTCGATACCTTTTAGTCGTACTTCTGGGTCTTTAAACTCAGGACATCTTGCTGTATATAATTTTGTACCACCGCGGTGGATAATATCGCCAACAGAACCAAGTTCTAATTTTTCAATGTGACCAGAAATTAATCCAGCGTATCCATGGTAGATACCATATACTTCTACATCATGGAAAATCGCTTTACGAACAACTGCACGAATGGCAGCATTCATACCAGGTGAATCTCCACCACTTGTTAATACACCAATACGTTTCATTTGTACTCACCTCATAAAGATTATTTACCTTATAATAAAATAACATGAAGAAATATAAAAATACAATGGAGAAGATGTGTCTTTTCACAATAAAAACGTGCATTCGCGAAATGGAACGCACGCTTTTCTTATTTTATCCAAATGGAAGCGTTTGAAAACGAAACTTGCCCAATTTTCATATATTTTTCATAACGTTTTTCGATTAATTCATCTTTCGAAATACCGTTTAATTGCCCGAATGTTTTTTTCAACATTAAGTCAATATTTTCTGATTGCTTTAAAATATTACGATGCGCACCGCCGCGTGTTTCTGGAATAATTTCGTCAATTACACCTAATTCTTTCAAATCCGCCGCCGTGATTTTCATCGCTTCTGCAGCTTCTTTCGCTTTTCCTGCATCTTTCCAAAGAATCGCTGCCGCTCCCTCTGGTGTAATAACAGAATAAGTGGAATTTTCTAGCATATGAATGTAATCTCCTACTCCAAGACCTAACGCACCACCACTGCCACCTTCACCGATAACAACGCAAACCACAGGTACAGTAAGCCCTGCCATTTCGAATAAATTACGTGCAATCGCTTCACTTTGCCCACGTTCTTCAGCAGCCTTACCAGGATAAGCACCTTTCGTATCAATGAAGCAGATGATTGGACGATTAAATTTCTCCGCTTGCTTCATTAAACGTAGCGCCTTTCGATATCCTTCTGGATGAGGCATTCCAAAATTACGACGAATATTTTCTTTCGTATCTTTCCCGCGCTGGTGCCCAATTACTGTTACAGGCATGCCATCATATTTCGCGATGCCGCCGACAATCGCTGCATCATCGCCATATAGACGATCTCCATGACATTCAAAAAAATCAGTAAATAAGTGCTCAATATAATCGAGCGTTGTCGGTCGTTCTGCATGACGAGCAATTTGAACGCGGTCCCATACTTTCATATTGCCGTATATTTCTTCCTCTAAATTTTCTAGCTTGTCTTCCAAAATACGAATCTCCTCGCTGAAGTCCATCTGGGTGTTTTTCGTATAGTCTTTCAGTTCTCGAATCTTATTTCTTAGCTCAACAACTGGTTTTTCAAATTCTAGCTCTGCCATATAGCCGTTTCCCCTCCTTGATGAACTTCTAAAATCTTACGGAGCGACTCTCTCATATCATCGCGATGCACAACCGCATCCAATTGACCGTGCTCTAGTAAGAACTCTGCCGTTTGAAAGTCTTCTGGCAGCTTCTCACGCACTGTTTGTTCAATTACACGTCTACCAGCAAAACCGATAAGTGCACCCGGCTCTGCAAGATTATAGTCACCAAGTGAAGCGAAACTCGCTGAAACACCACCTGTCGTCGGATGAGTCATAACAGAAATAAATAACCCTCCAGCATTGCTATGCTTTTTCAAAGCTACGCTCGTTTTTGCCATTTGCATTAAGCTTAAAATACCTTCTTGCATACGCGCACCGCCCGATGCAGTAAAGATAATAAATGGAACTTGTAATTCGTATGCTTTTTCAACTGCACGTGCAATTTTTTCTCCTACAACAGAGCCCATGCTGCCCATTCGAAAGCGAGAATCCATTACTGCAATCACAACAAGCATTTCATCAATTGTTCCTTCACCTGTCACAACTGCTTCATTTAATTCTGTTTTCTTGCGATCACTCTCTAATTTTTCTTCATAATTTGGGAACCCAAGTGGATTTAACGAAACCATCTCTTTGTCATACTCACGAAATGAACCTTCGTCCAATACACTATCAAGGCGTTCCCATGCATTCATAGGATGATGATAGCCACAGTTTACACATACTTTTAAATTTTTAAGAAGCTCTTTTGTATACATGATTTTCTTACATTTCGGACATTTTGTCATAACACCGTCCGGTACATCTCTTCGTACTTGTTCTGAAGGAATTGCAGCGTACTTTTTCTTTTTTACGAATAAATCTCTTAGCACAATTTGACCCCCTTTGTTGAGAGCTAAGGTTAGGAAGAAAATGTGGCTAACACCAAAGATCGATGTTAGCCTTATCTTCTCAATCTGTCTAATAGAGGATATTCAAACAGTCCAGTCAAGATAGCTACTCAGCTCTCTTTATCCTCTTTTTTTGAACACGCACTCATAACCTCTCTCTTTACGTTTAACTTTAACCGCTATGCGATAGATTGTTTGTCATAACGTGTCATGGTCATTTCGACAAATTTTATACATTACGAGTGAAACTGTATGTTTTCCATTAGTTCATCATAAATTTTTAGCGCCTCTTCTTCTTTTTTCGCGTATAACACTTCATAAAGCTTTCTATAGATTTCTATAGATTCTAGTGAAATTTCATAAGAAAGAGTCGCAACGTAATCATTTACAATTCTCCAAATTCGATATAGTAAATAATTGTCCACTCGTTCAATAAGTGTTTTGAAAAACATTTGATGAAACTCCTGAATTGAACTTTCGTCCTTTTTAAGAACTTGTTTCAACATACCTAATACACTAGAAAACGTTTCTTTCGGTAAATCACATACGATTCGAATAACATCTTTTTCAAGCAAGCGTTTCGTCTGTAACAAATCACGAATTGTTTTCTCATCTTGTAATAAAAATGGTGCGATTAATTGAACAAGACCATTGTCATAGAAGTTTCGAATAAACGTTCCTTCACCGCGTCTTGTTTCAATTAATCCTACGAGTTCTAAAGCTCGCAATGCTTCCCGTACAGATGAACGCCCAACGTTTAAACGCGCACTTAACTCGCGCTCAGATGGTAAACGATCACCTGCGACTAAACCATCCTCTTCCATAATGGAACGGATTTTCTTTACAATTTCGAGATATACTTTTGTATTTGATGATGTCAATAGAAATTCCTCGCTTACTCTTTACCAATCAACGCTAAATTTTTTGTTTTCTCAGCGATTTCATTTGGATCTACTTGACAGCGAGCTACTCCTGTCTCCATCGCAGCTTTTGCAACATAAGCCGCCACCTGAGGCGCTACACGCGCGTCGAACGGAGCTGGAATGATATAGTCTGCATTTAGCTCATCTGCCGCTACAAGCTCTGCAATGGCTTGTACAGCTGCCATTTTCATTTCTTCATTGATTTGCGTAGCATGTACATCAAGTGCACCACGGAAAATACCAGGGAACGCTAGTACATTATTTACTTGGTTCGGGAAGTCAGAACGACCAGTTCCAACAACAGCTGCTCCTGCTGCTTTTGCCAGTTCCGGCATAATTTCTGGAACTGGGTTTGCCATTGCAAAAATAATTGCATCGTCATTCATTGTACGAACCATTTCCTCAGTCAATGCACCCGCTACAGATACACCGATAAATACATCCGCGCCTTGCAGAACATCCGCTAATGAACCTTCTACACGATTTTTATTCGTATATTTTGCAACTTCATCTTTCACCGGATTCATACCAACAGGGCGACCTTCATAAATCGCACCTTTTCGGTCACACATAATAATGTCGCGTACACCATAGCGATATAAAAGTTTAATGATTGCAATACCTGCTGCACCTGCACCATTTGCTACAACTTTAATGTCAGACATTTTCTTTCCAACTAGCTTAAGTGCGTTTACAAGACCTGCTACTGTTACGATAGCTGTTCCGTGTTGATCATCATGGAATACAGGAATATTTGTTTCTTTTTTCAAACGTTCTTCAATGATAAAGCAGTTGGGTGCTGCAATATCCTCTAAGTTTACACCGCCAAATGTCGGCTCCATTAATTTTACAGTTTCAACAATTTTATCTACATCGTTTGTATTTAAAGCAATAGGGAATGCATCTACGCCAGCAAAGCTTTTGAATAATACAGCTTTACCTTCCATTACTGGAAGAGATGCTTCTGGTCCGATATTACCAAGACCAAGTACAGCTGTTCCGTCCGTCACAACTGCTACCATGTTTCCCTTCATTGTATATTCATATACCTTACTTTTATCGTCATAAATTTCTTTACAAGGTTCTGCAACCCCTGGAGAATACGCAAGACTTAAGTCTTTAGCATTTTCTACTTTTACTTTTGATACAGTTTCTAATTTTCCTTGATGCACTTTATGCATGTGAAGTGCTTCTTCACGAAGTGTTGACAAACTATCCACTCTCCTCAAATTATTCTTGCTGATATCATTCTCTCCAAGTGGTCTGACCACGAACACTATTACTATAATAATCGAACTATAGGGAAATTGTCCATTATATTTTCACTACGACATTTTCCTCACCGACTATTTCGCGAAGTGCTCCTAAACATTCTTCACTTGGATGAATTGACAAACTACGAGATAATTGTACCATTTTATGTTCCTTTTCATAATAAATTAGTACTTTCGCAAAACCTGAATAGTGAAACAATATTTTTGTAACTTGATTTAACAACTTCTTTTCATACTGCGACGGTAGTTTTACATAAATCGATGCTTCTTTCATTTCATTGTAAACATCCATTTGTTCTAATGGATAAAGACCGTTCACAATCCATTGCAATTTATGATTTCGTTGTTCAATCGTCCCTTCCACTAAAACAATTTCACCTTCTTTTAACCTCTCCGAAAAATGAATATACGTCTCCGGAAAGACAACCGCTTCCATTTCATCATTTTGATCACAAAAAGTGACGAACGCCATTTTTTGCAATTTTTTCGTCCGAATGACTTTTACACCTGTTACATAAACAATCGCACGCTGTACGTTTCGCTTTTGCCTCATCGCTTGCGCAAGAGACGGAATTTCTAGTTCTTTTACAAGCTTTGCATACTGCGCCGTTGGATAACTGGATAAATAAAAGCCAAGCGCTTCTTTCTCATTATTTAATTGTTCAATAAAAGATAGCTCTTCTCCTTGTACGTATACTGATTTTGGGACACTTTCTTCCCCCAATTCACGCGCAAGGCTTGCATACTCTAAAGCACCCTTAATACTGTTAAACAAAGTTGTTCTCGAAACTTGAAAATCATCGAAACAGCCAGCCCAAACAAATGCCTCTAAATTACGCTCCGTAACAAACTTTGCTGGCATACGAAGACAGAACTCAAATAAATCTTGAAATGGATTTCTTTCTCTTTCCTCGATCACCGCATTCACTGTAGCCATCCCGATATTTCGAATCGAAAGCAAACTATAGCGAATTGCATTCCCTTCTATTTGGAAATTATAACTACTTCTATGAAGAGACGGCGGTAAAACATGAAAACCTTTGCGCTTCGTTTCACGTATATATTGCACAATCTTATCTTCGTTACCTATCGCACTGGATAAGAGTGCCGTCATAAACTCTAAAGGATAATTCGCTTTTAAATAAGCGAGCTGATATCCAATCATACTGTACGCTACAGCATGGCTTCGGTTAAAACCGTAATTTGCAAATCTAACAATTAAATCATAAATTTGTTCTGCAGATGTTTCATCGTATCCATTTCGTAAACACCCTTGTACAAAATGCTTTCGTTCTTGATCTAAAATCTCACGGTTTTTCTTACTCACTGCACGGCGGAGCAAATCGGCTTCTCCGAGTGAAAATCCCGCTAACTGCGAAGCAATTTGCATAATCTGTTCTTGGTATACAATAACGCCATATGTGCTTTTTAAAATTGGCTTTAAATCTGAATGTAAATAATGAATTTGACGCTTCCCGTGCTTTGACTCAATAAAGGTTGGGATTTGTTCCATTGGCCCTGGACGATATAAAGCGTTGACGGCAACAATATCTTCAAACTCATTTGGTTTTAAACTGCGGAGTACATTCCGCATTCCCCCAGATTCGAGCTGGAATACACCTGTTGTATCTCCTCTTCCTAGTAATTGGAATGTCTTTTCATCTTGAAGAGGTAAATTCCGTATATCAATTTGTTTACCTGTTTTGTTCACAATAAATGTAAGAATATTTTCAAGTAACGTTAAATTACGTAAGCCTAAGAAGTCCATTTTTAACAGACCAAGTTCTTCTAACACTTCTGCTGGATATTGCGTTACATATACATCGTTATGCCCTTCTTGAATCGCAACACTTCCCGTTAATGGCTCCTGACTCATAATGACTCCTGCTGCATGAATAGACGTATGACGTGGTAAACCTTCTACACGTTTCGCAATTTCAAAAACACGCTCATGCAAGAGATTTCCTTGTACAAATTCACGAAGGGACCCGGATTCTTCATATGCTTCTTTTAATGTAATCCCAACCCTTGATGGAATCAGTTTCGAAAATATGTCAATATCTCTCGGCGGAAGCCCCATTACGCGGGCGATATCCCGAATCGCTGCTTTTGCAGCAAGCGTTCCGAACGTAACAATTTGGGCAACGCGAAGTTGACCATACTTATCTTTTACATAACGAATCATCTCATCACGCCTAATGTCCGGAAAATCAATATCAATATCTGGAAGCGTAACACGTTCAGGATTTAGAAATCGTTCAAAAAGCAAGTTGTACTCAATTGGATCGATATCTGTAATTTCTAACACATAAGAAACAAGAGAACCTGCTGCCGAGCCACGGCCCGGTCCTGTTAAAATACCATGTTCATGTCCGTATTTCATAAAGTCCCAAACAATGAGAAAATAATCACTAAATCCCATGCGAGAGATAACTTCAAGTTCATGATTCAGACGTTTCCTATGTACATCTTGAACCGCCCCATATCGCTTATTTAGCCCATCTTCACAAATGCGGCGCAAATAAGCATCTGATGTTTCGTTAGATGGAACAGGAAACTTTGGCAATTGATTGACGTGGAAAGGAATTTCTACGTGGCAACGTTCAGCTATACGAACTGTATTTTGAAGGGCTTCTTCTGCATGAGAAAATAAAGCTTCCATTTCAGCCGATGATTTTAAATAATACTGGTCTGTTTTGAGCCTTGGTCTGTCTGGATCAGTCATCTTTGTTCCGCTCTGAACAGATAGCAAGCATTCCTGCACAAGCGCATCGCTTTGGTTCACATAACGAACATCATTTGTCGCAACGACTGGAATGTTTATTTCGTTTGCAAATTGTGGTAATTTTTCTTGCAAGAATAGTTCATCCTGAATTGCGTGATGCTGCAAACTCATATAAAAACTTCCAAACATATTTTGATACGCACGAGCTACTTCTTCAGCAATCTCGTCTCTTCCTTGTAACAATAACTGTTCAATTTCCCCATCTTTTCCTGGAGAAATCGCAATCAACCCTTTTGCATAATGAGAAAGCCACTTTTTCGGAATCCCGTCTTTAGACTTAGTCATGATGGTGCTAGAAATTTTCAATAAGTTTTGGTATCCTATCTCATTTTCTGCTAACAGTACAAGCGGATAGGATTGCTCTTCTTCCTCACTAAAAACAGAGGCTGTTAATCCGATAATTGGCCGCACGCCATTCTTCTTACATGCTTTATAAAATGGAATCACTCCGTACATCACATTTTCATCTGTAATTGCAAGTGATGAAAATCCAAGCTCTTTCGCACGGCTTACAAGTTCATCAATTTTACAAGCACTTTTTAACAAACTATAAACGGTTTGACATTGTAAATGCACAAACTTCACTGTTGTACCCTCTCTTTATCTATTTGACTACTTTCATTATAGGTGATGAAGAAAGCGGAAATCAAAACATACTTCTTATACTTTGTCCATATATATGGAGGAGAAAGGGGAATGACGATGGATGTAAGACAAACTTTTTTCTCTCTTCTCATTACAACTTACTTTATTGCATTTGGAGTAATGCTTGGTGGTTCTTTAATCGGAGGAATTGGAGCATTTCTTGTTGGAAAACCAGCTCTTACTGCCATAAAACAATTCGCAGAAAACTTACGTATTTGGGCACTCGTTGCAGCAATTGGCGGAACTTTTGATACATTTTATAGCTTTGAACGAACCTTTTTCGAAGGTGCCACAAAAGATATTGTGAAACAAATTTTACTTATTTTTTTCGCAACAGGCGGCATGCAAACCGGCCTTATTATTATTAAATGGATTACGCAGGATCATGTATGAGGGTTCCAAGCGCTACAATAGCTAAAAAGTGGTATTTATTTTTAGGTGGCGCTGCCGTTGGAGGGATTTTGAGTTGGTTTATTTTTTTGTACATATACGGCGTTTTTCAAGAAGATTATGCAAAAAAAATTGTGTTTCAGGAAACGGAAATTACAAGGCTAAAAAAGAATCTTCATGTTCTTACGGAAGATCGTACTAAATTAAATGAGGAAAATAAAAGCCTTTTAACGATCCAAGAAATTAAAATTGAGATTCCGAATCATGATAAATACGATTTAGACCGTGTTACTCTTGAAAATATGATTACTTCTCTTCAAGAAGACCTCCAGCACCTCGTAACAAAAAACGTTCAAAGCGTAGCAAAAAACAAAGAATTGTTAATAAAAACAATTGAAAATAAAGTATACAAACATTATGACCGAAGCTACCGCTTTAAAATCGAAACAATTTCCTTTGATACTGTGCTCGAAATTAGCATCAATATAAAACAAGAAAAGTAGAGCTTCTGGGCCCGACTTTTCTTGTTTTTAACACATGAAGTACTTGTTTTATTTACAGATCTCACACAAGTCCGCGAAAAGACGATCTGCTTCTTCCCAAGAAGATGCTTTCGCACCAGAAGCCATCGGATGACCTCCGCCGTTATACTGCATCGCTAATTTATTAATTACCGGTCCCTTTGAACGAAGACGAACGCGAATCACATCTTCCTCCTCTAAAAATAGAACCCAAGCTTTTAATCCATCAATATTGCCAAGCGCTCCAACAACACCAGATGCCTCTGAAGGAAGTACATCAAATTCTTCTAGTACTTCTTTTGTCAGCTTAATATAAGCTGCACCTTCCTCTGTCATCGTAAAGTTTTGTAAAATGAATCCATTTAAACGAGCGATTTTCTCTTTCGTTTTATACATTTCGTTATATAACGCTGGAAAGTCCACTCCCATTTCTACAAGCTCGCCTGCATAGCGAAGTGTTCTTGCTGATGTATTCGGGAATAAGAAGCGACCTGTATCTCCAACAATCCCAGCTAAAATAAGACGAGCCGCTTCTTTTGAGATTGTTAAACCTTTATCTTTTCCGTAAGAGTAAAACTCATAAATAAGCTCACTTGTAGAACTTGATGTCGTATCAACCCACGTAATGTCCCCATATGGATCTTCATTTGGGTGATGATCAATTTTAATAAGCTTCTTTCCTTTTGTATAACGCTGATCACAAACACGCTCTTGGTTCGCTGTATCACAAACGATAACAAGCGCATTTTCATAAGTCTCATCATCAATTTCATCCATTACTCGTAAATACGATAAAGAAGGTTCATTGTATCCAACCATATAAATCTTTTTCTCTGGGAACGATTCTTGAAGAACGGTTCCTAACCCACATTGTGAACCTAATGCATCTGGATCTGGGCGCACATGACGGTGAATAATAATCGTATCAAACTCTTTAATCGCTGTTAAAATTTGTTCGTGCATATGTATAGTCTCCTTTTTATTGATTTCTACCTCTGTAATCAATTTTCTCACTTTATCCTTCATTATAACTGAAAATAATTTATCCATGTGGACAATTGCTTTATAATAATAGTTAGAAAGTTTCGATAATGTTTTGTGTTTCCACTTAGCATGGGGCTGAAACAGAATCTGACCGCCTCTATGCATGAACGGATCCTCTCTCCCAACTAAAACGATGGGGTTTCAGTTCAATTTTATCCAGTTTATTTTCCCACCATATCAGTCTCGGCTATGAAAACAAAAGGGATTCTCCACTCATTCCCTCCCTTTATTTTCACTCGGCATGGGGCTAAAACAGGATCTGACCGTCTCTATGCATGGACGGATCCTCTCTCCCAACTAAAACGATGGGGTTTTATTTTTAAATTTACCTAAATACAAACTAACGGAGGATCATATCATGCCAGTATTAGTCTTTTGTATTATCATCTCATTTATGTTGTATCTCTTCTATAAAACAAAATATTTTCGTACAAATCGTCCGATGGAAAAAGGATGGCTTGCTGGAAAATCCGCAATGGCGCTCGGTGTATTCGTTGCGCTATTTGGTGCAAACCAATTTTTCTTAGAACTCTCTACCGCACGTATTATCGTTGGCGTGTTATTTATCTTATTTGGTGGTGCGAGTATTTTTAATGGATTCCGTCAGTATAAACATTTCTCACCTCTTGCAGTCGAAGAAGCAGAAGCGTATAAAACAATGTAAAAAGCATCAGCATAAATGCTGATGCTTTTTACATTGTTTTATTTTTAAAATCATATATGCAACAAATGCAGGTGGAATATTAAAAAGATTTCCTTGCACGTGAAAATGTAATTGTTCTTCTTCAAAAGACATATTTTTATACAACTCTTGTTGTGAAAGCTTTGTTCGTTGTTTTTGCTCATTTAGTCCTTCAATGTAAAGATACTGAATAGGTATCATGGCAAGAAAATAAAACAATGCAACACCACCAAAAAAGAGCAACTCTGATGACATAGTGAACACCATCCTTTTTTCTTTATATATATCAATTATCTGATAATTCAATTATACTACAATTGAACTACCAAATAAAGGGAGGTGTTAGCGTTTGGATTAACAAAATTAACCCGTTTCTTATGTAATTGTGCATTGTTCCTTTTATCGTCATTGGTTTAGGTTTATGCGTTAATCATGAAGAAAATTTTCTTAGCTCCTATCATCACGCTCATTCTAAACGCTCTATACGAAATTTGGCATACGAAACATTACTATCCCGATTCTCCTATCACCTTTACTTCATGAAATATAATCTTCCCCACCATTTCATTACTATTAGCTGTATTCATACACTTTTATAAAAAAATGGCTGAATGAACATCTCACCATAAAAGGGATTCTTCATTCAGCTTTTTTCCATACTTATCGGTCAATCAGCTGCACCATTAATAGCGCTTTCCCAACAACCTCTCCTCCGTGACGCACTTCTACATCTACCTTTCCAAATTTACGACCGATTTCTAATACCTTTGGATGTACAGAAACAACATTATCAATCTGCACCGGCTTTACAAAATAAATTGTTAAATTCTCAACAATTGAATCGCTTTTTTTCTGCGCACGGATGGCGCGATTTGTTGCTTCTGTGACAACGGTTGTAAATACACCATATGATAATGTTCCAAATGAACTCGTCATTTGTGGTGTCACAGAAAATTGATAACTGTGTTCATTCTTTGCTTCTTTCGGAGTCACAAATTGATTTGTGACGATATCCTCAATCGTTTCTCCAACTTGCGGTTGACGTTGAATCATTTGCAATGCTTGAAGTACATCTTGACGGCTAATAATCCCTTGCAATCGGTTGCTTTCATCGACAACAGGAAGAAGTTCAATCCCTTCCCATACCATCATGCGCGCTGCCGCTGCAACAGACATTTTCCCATTCACTGTAATCGGTTGCTTTGTCATCACTTTTTCAATTGGTGTTTCTTTTGCGATGCCAATCATATCTTTTGAAGTAACAATTCCTAATACCTTTTTATTTTCATCTACAATTGGATAACGCCCATGCATTGTTTCTTTATTATACGCATGCCATTGCGCTACTTTATCACTAGGTTTTAAATATAACGTTTCTTCAATTGGCGTTAAAATATCTTCAACGAGTACAATTTCCTTTTTGATAAGCTGATCATAAATGGCACGGTTAATAAGCGTTGCTACAGTAAATGTATCATAGCTACTTGAAATAATCGGCAACTTTAATTCATCTGCTAACTTTTTCACATGATCTTCTGTATCAAATCCACCTGTAATTAATACTGCAGCTCCTGCTTCTAATGCTAGTTGATGTGCATTCGTACGGTTACCGATAATTAGCAAGTTCCCTGCTTCTGTATAGCGCATCATCGCTTCTAATTTCATGGCCCCAATCACGAATTTATTTAATGTTTTATGTAACCCTTCTCTTCCGCCAAGCACTTGGCCATCAACTATATTGACCACTTCGGCATATGTTAGTTTTTCAATATTTTCCTTTTTCTTTTGTTCAATTCGGATTGTTCCGACACGTTCAATTGTACTAACATACCCTTTATTCTCTGCATCTTTAATCGCACGATAGGCCGTTCCTTCACTTACACTCAAATCTTTTGCAATTTGGCGCACAGAAATTTTATGCCCTACCGGCAGGCTATTAATATGTTCTAAAATTTGATTATGTTTGGTAGCCAAATGGTTTCACCATACTTTCTTTTCCCTAAATTCTTCATGTGTTGTATTTTTAGTATACTATATTTCCGAAACTGTTACACTGTACTTTTATGTATCTGTACTATTTTTTTTATAACAAAAATGACCCTTACATTCTATCAGTCACATTCTTACACCAGTGTAAGACTATTGTCATCTCATTCGATGGTTTGTTTTCTAGTTCCAAGATACAATAAAGACAAGAAATCAAACGAAGGAGCGAATGAAAATGAAAAAATTTTTAGAAGTTGTAGGTGCTGTATTTTTAGCTTTCGTTGATGGCAAAAAAATTGCAATGGAATTAAATGAAACACCGGAACAAACATTACTGGAAATAAAAGAAACACCAAAACAAGCACAGACTTTCAAACCTGTTTTACACACATAAAAAACCCTTCACTTGTCTTTTCAAATGAAGGGTTGCTTTTTTTATAGTGTAATACTTTCTCCAACTTCTAATACCTTACCTGTACTACTTGTTAGTTTTTGGACAAAAAGATGCGGGTCTTGCTGGATAATTGGGAACGTATTATAGTGCATCGGCACAACTGTTTTAGCACCAATCCATTCCGCAGCCAACACTGCATCCTCTGGTCCCATTGTAAAATTATCACCAATTGGTAAAAATGCTACATCAATGTTATTAAGAGCACCAATTAACTTCATATCGGAAAATAAGGCAGTATCTCCCGCATGGTACACTGTTTTCTCTTCTGCCGTAAATAAAATTCCAGCTGGCATTCCTGTATATGTAATCGTCTTGTTTTCTTCATCAATATAACTAGACCCATGGAATGCTTGTGTAAATTTCACTTTCCCAAAATTAAACACATGTGAACCGCCGATATGCATCGGATGTGTATTTACACCTTGCCACCCTAAAAATGTTGCGAGTTCAAACGGCGCTACAACAACTGCATTATTTTTCTTCGCAAGTGCTACTGTATCGCCGACATGATCACCATGGCCGTGCGATAAAATAATCGCGTCTACCTTAACATCTTCAGTCTTTAAATCTGTTTTCGGATTACCTGTTAAAAACGGATCAATTAAGATAACCTTTCCATTCGTTTCAATCTTTACAACTGAATGCCCGTGATAGGATACTTTCATTGTTACATTCCTCCTTATTCACATTCACACCTTCTATTCTACATGATTTCACAATTTCCTGTCTTTTCAAACAGCGATTTGCTTGTCATAACACTTTCATCCGATGTAAAGTTATATATGTAATTAAAATCTCGGAGGTGCGAATTTATGAATACTAGATTAGAAAACTTAATGCAATGGCTACAAGAACAGAACGTGGAAGCTGCATTTTTAACTTCTACACCAAACGTCTTCTATATGACAAACTTCCATTGCGAACCACACGAAAGACTACTCGGTCTATTTGTATTCCAAGAAAAAGAACCAATTTTAATTTGTCCTAAAATGGAAGAAGGTCAAGCTAGAAACGCTGGCTGGGCACATGAAATTATCGGATTTACTGATACAGACAAACCATGGGATATGATTGCAAAAGCAATCGCAGATCGCGGCATTGATGTAAATGCAGTGGCAATTGAAAAAGAACATTTAAATGTAGAGCGCTATGAAGAATTAACAAAATTATTCCCGAAAGCATCTTTCAAATCCGCTGAAGAAAAAGTACGCGAACTTCGTTTAATTAAAGACGAAAAAGAACTTTCTATTTTGCGTCAAGCAGCCCACATGGCAGACTATGCTGTTGAAATCGGTGTAAATGCAATTGAAGAAAATCGCAGCGAATTAGAAGTGTTAGCAATCATCGAACATGAAATGAAGAAAAAAGGTATACATAAAATGTCCTTTGACACAATGGTATTAACAGGTGCAAACTCTGCCTTGCCACACGGTATCCCAGGCGGAAACAAAATGAAGCGCGGTGACTTCGTACTATTTGACTTAGGTGTAATCATTGACGGTTATTGCTCTGACATTACACGTACAGTCGCATTTGGCGATCTTTCAGAAGAACAAACACGTATTTACAACACTGTACTAGCAGGACAATTACAAGCGGTTGAAGCTTGTAAACCAGGCGTTACACTTGGCGAAATTGACAATGCTGCTCGCTCTGTTATCGCAGATGCAGGTTACGGAGAATTCTTCCCGCACCGTCTTGGTCATGGACTTGGCATTAGCGTACACGAATATCCAGATATAAAAGAAGGAAACGAGTCTCTATTAAAAGAAGGCATGGTCTTCACAATCGAACCAGGTATTTACGTACCAAACGTAGGTGGCGTTCGTATTGAAGATGATATCTACATCACGAAAGACGGATCAGAAATTTTAACGAAATTCCCAAAAGAATTACAGTTTGTAAAATAAGAAAAAAGGTAGCGAATACGCTACCTTTTTTAAATACCATTTTTCTCTACGATTTCAAACTGATTAACAGTCATTTTCCCTGGGTAACTTTCAAGTATCTTAGAAAACCATACTTTTATTTTATATCCTGATTTCAACTGTTTATATGCATTTTTATCACCAAAATGTAGAATCGTGTCCGCTGGGGTATCCAAATGTTGTTGTAGCTCCACATACTCCTGCAACCCTTTTTTCGTTTTGAACTTTTTGTTACTAATGAAATATACAGTTGTATTTTTCACTATAACGTATCCTTCCATAACACCTTTTTCTGTTTGTTGTTGTATATTCACCGGCTCATTCTCAGCTTGCTCATTACGTGTACATGCTGTTAATATCACGAAAGAAACGGTAAATAAAACATACACACACAACATCCATGTGTTTCTCTTCATTTCATGCCTCCATTATAGAAACCTCATTAATCAATCCTATTTCTAACATTTTTTGTTCGTCTCTAATCGTTTTTTTGAAATCCTCAATAAATGATTGATTTGTTGAAGAAAGGCATTTATTTCTTGTATATTCTCCGTTTCTATCATAATATTTAAATACAGAATTTTCTAAATAAAAAGGGGAGATTACATGCAACAACTTCAAAAACAATTAGAAGAAATAAAAGCTAACCAATACGCCATAGATTCCACGATAGACATTCATGATTTAAGTTCAAAAATGCTCCAACATATCGGCACACCAGACGGCTATTTACGAGACAAATTAATCTGTACGACCTTTTGGCACCTCATCATAAATGACCATATTACACAAACTCAATTACAGCACTTATTATCACAAAGTATAAGCGAACAATATTTATTTTATAAAATCACTACAGAAGATAAAGATGCTGTGTTCACCCGATCATTTACAGCACTATTAATTGCTTTAATCATAAACGCCGATACAAAACATAACTTCTTATCACCGTCTGACATATTAGATGTGAAAGACAAATTAATTTTATATATGAACCAAGAACATGATTTTCGCGGATATGTTAACGACCGAGGTTGGGCTCACAGCATCGCTCACGTCTCAGATACATTCGATGAACTTGTTATAAACCCGAAACTTGAAGTCTTCCATTATCCTGAAATACTACAAACCTTGTTAGAAAAGATAAATGTGCATACAATGTATTACAAGTACGAAGAAGATGAGCGAATTATCACTCCTATCATTGCCATGCTGAAAAATGGTTTAGATGAAAAAGAACTCATTGCAGCCTTACATTCCTTAGTTAATCAAATGCAAATTCAAAAAGCAGAATTATCTATCGTGTCTTATGAAACGTTGTATGGAAATGTAAAATCATTCTTACGAAGCCTATTCTTTAGATTAAGAACCTTATCCATGTGTGAAGAAGCGGAGAAACAAATTGAAATATTATTAAAAGAGTTAAACAGATACTACTAAAAAAGAAGGCTACTTAAAAAGTGCCTTCTTCCATCTCACTAATATTTAGTTGAAACTTTACAATCCAAACTGAGAAAAAGTGTATACAAATCGCAATGGCCATACATGTCCCGCTCAAAAAAGTTAAAATCGGGTGCGAGTATAAATGCCCTAAACCATAAGACGCTCCAATGAAAAACATTGTTATGTAGATGTAGATTGCTCCATGTATTTGCTTCATATAGGCCCCCTTTTCTCCATATTATACCATAAATTTTCAGATTATTCTAATTAATGTTTCGTAATCAATATTTCTCAACTGTTACACCTCTTACAGCCGCTTTTATATACGGTGAACTTTGTAAATCTTTTAAATCCTCTGTTTTTCCTGTTACGACTACGCCGTAGATCGGTAAATCTCGAGGTGAGATATTCTTTATATTGACTTTTCTATTAATAATGATTCAAACGTTTCATGACTCATTCTGCTCTCCTTCCTATATACTCAACGTTTGAGAGCTTGAAATGTATACAAGTTTCTGCTGAAAATTTTTCACAAATAAAAAAGCCCATCTATTCTGGTGTGCTTTTTCGTATATACAAAGAATACTATTTTATTATTTCATCGCATCTTTGACAACATCTTGAATCATGACAACTTCTGTTTTCATATGGTCAGCAGGTGCTTCCTCATCAATACATTCATACCAAAATTCCAAATGCTTTTTATCAACTTCGTGCCGAGAAGCTTCGATAGCTATCCCGCCTTCTCCTTGGACAGAATACCAATACAAATATTCTTCTCCATCTCTTATTTCCCGGAAAATTGTCTCTACATACATTTTCTCGTCGTTTAATGTCAATAACACTTCTTTCATATGATCATTTAGCATCTTCATCCATTCATCAACACGGTGACTTTTCCCTGGCTTCACTTTGAATCTTGTTAATTCGACATTCATGTTTTATCCCTCTACTTTCTTACGTACATATAAAACATATTCCATTGGATGGTCAAAACCTAGTTTACTAGCAAGTCTTTGTGAGGGTATATTATCCACATTACAATCCCAGCACGGCGTAATACTATTTTGTATACAATGTTCTATGAAATAAGTTGCGACTAATCGAGCGAGCCCTTTTCCTTGATAGTCTGGATCTGTTGCGATATCAATTTCAGCAAAACCATTACTTCTAAAAATTGAGACACATTCAGCCACTACCTTTTGATCTTGTACAATACAAAATCCAAAACCACGCTTCAAAAACACTTCTTTTGATCCCCAATATTCTGTATAATACTGTTCCGTAAATTCAGTACTTTTTTCGATTATGTTTTTATCAATCCGCTTAACTTTGTATGTAGAATCTTCTAATTCTCTTTTTCTATCTTCAAAGATATCTCTCTGAAATAGAAATTTTTTTCGAGGGATTTTTCTAAAAGAATCCTTGAAATGATTTTCAATAATGCTTTCCCACTCTATGCTAGAAACAAATAATGTGAATCGCTTCTCCGTTGTTAAAACATCATTTTCAATATAAGAAAACAAAGTGTGTTGAAATTCCTGATCATGTGTATCTCCAAACAGATAGTAAATGCCATTAGCAGTCGCAATCATTCCTGTTGTTAATCTCTCATTTACAAAAATCTCACCATCTATTATTCGATCACATACTGCATAAGCAAAAGTAGATGTCTGTTTGTTATCTTCTAAAACTGGAAGAATCGTATGATATTCTGCTAACGCTAACTTTCTCATACGTTCTCCACAATAACGGTATCCGCATCTAAGTTTTCGAAGCAAAGATTAACAGTGCGCTGTAGTGCCCTTGTTCGGTGAACGGTACCGGCTGGAATTAAAATAGAATCGTTTGGTTTTAATACAGCTGTATCCTTATCTTGAAAATCGATAAGTAATTCTCCCTCGAGTACTATAAATAATTCATCCGAGTTCGAGTGAAGATGCCAATCATATTCCCCCGTAAACACAGCAATTCGTAAACAATGACTATTCACATTCGATACAACAAAATTTTTGTGCCTTTCTGTAATATCTTTTGTGAGTTCTAAAAGATTCACTTTCTCCATTGTTCTCCTCATCCCCTAGTGATTTATTATTTTCCCCAAAACCATCCAAGTGCAATAATCATCATACAAACCCAAAAGCCGATTGTTCCAAAATCAATATCTTTTTCCTGCTTTTTCTTCCTTACCTTTTTTACTTCTTCTTTTAACTCTTGTACACTTTGTTCTAATTTAACAATTGCTTCTTTCATTTCATTCAGTTCACTGTTCTCTTGTACTTTTTCTTCTGACTCTTTTGCTAAGTTCATTGCTATGCACCCTTTTCGCGACGTTCTATTCCATTCTAATGATCTCGTTTTTTCCAAATCTATTTTTGCCTTTCATCATTCTGAAAAATAAAACATTTCAAAGTAAATTACTTTCAGTTTTAATCCCCACCACCTCCGCAATCTCCACCCCCACTATCACTTGCACTACTACAATCGTTATCGCTGTAATTTACAAATCCACTTGATGAGCTGGAGGAATAGGAAGAGCGTTTCCTTTTCCGCTTTCTTTTCTTATCTTTTTCACTTTCACGGCTTGGCCATACTTTATCAAACACTACAAAAAACATACCGAATGGTACCAAAAAAGCAATGCCCTGTAAGATGTCTTCCAAAAATTCAGGTCTTATCTCTATCTGATAAAATACACCTAACACAAAAAAGCATACGATTACATAAATGACCATACTAATATATCTGGCTATTTTCTCTATACTAAGAACCAACTTCTTTTGAAATGATATATTCGTTTCCTGCTTTTTCTTTATATATTTCTGCCTTCTTATTTGTTTTTTCTTGCTACTTTTTCTCCCCATTTTATCCCCTCTCTAAAATCTATCTCACATATATAATTTCAAACTATCATAAGAGGAATCGTATTAACAAGAAAAAAATTCCATTCCGATAAATTTCCAAACAAAAAACCCTCCTTATCACAAGGAGGGCCTCATCTAATATTTATTATGATAAAGCAGGAGCTTTTTCAAGAAGCTCTTTCGCATCAGCGTATTGTAAGCCGTGTGCTTCTGCAACTGCTTCAAATGTTACATAACCATCTAATGTATTAATACCTTTTAATAATGCAGAGTTGCCTAGGCAAGCTTGTTTGTAGCCTTTGTTTGCAATTTGTACTGCATATGGTACTGTTACGTTTGTTAATGCAAGAGTTGATGTACGTGGAACCGCACCAGGCATATTTGCAACTGCATAATGAACAACGCCGTGTTTTTCATAAGTTGGGTTATCATGAGTTGTAATGCGGTCAGTTGTTTCGAAAATACCACCTTGGTCAATCGCGATATCTACTACAACAGAACCTGGCTCCATTGATTTAATCATTTCTTCTGTTACAAGTTTTGGAGCTTTTGCACCTGGAATTAATACTGCACCGATTACAAGATCAGATTCTTTTACAGCTTCTGCAATGTTATATGGATTAGACATTAATGTTTTGACTTGATTGCCAAAAATATCATCTAATTGGCGAAGACGTTCTGCACTTAAGTCGATAATTGTTACGTCAGCACCTAAGCCTACTGCGATTTTCGCTGCGTTTGTACCAGCTTGGCCACCGCCGATAATTGTTACTTTACCGCGTTTTACCCCTGGAACGCCTGCAAGTAAGATACCTTTGCCGCCTTTATTTTTCTCAAGGAATTGCGCACCGATTTGTGCAGACATACGACCAGCTACTTCACTCATCGGTGCAAGTAGTGGTAAAGAACGATTGTCTAATTGTACTGTTTCATAAGCGATTGATACTACTTTGTTGTCAATTAATGCTTTTGTTAATTCTGGTTCTGGAGCTAAGTGTAAGTATGTGAATAAAATTAAACCTTCGTGGAAATAACCATATTCGCTTTCTACTGGCTCTTTTACCTTCATAACCATCTCTTGATTCCATGCTTCCTCAGCAGTTTCAACAAGTTTTGCTCCAGCTTGTACGTACTCTTCATCTGTAAAGCCAGATCCTAAACCTGCACCCTTTTGAACAAAAATTTCATGACCATTGTGTACTAAATGTACAGCACCAGCTGGCGTCATTGCCACGCGGTTTTCGTTGTTTTTAATTTCTGTTGGAATACCGATACGCATTATTAATTCCCCCTTGAGTTATGAAATGACCCCTGAATCATTTTTTAAAGCGCTTTCTACGCTCTTATATTCTAACATAATATCTCAATATTTGACAAAAAATAATGCGAGTTTTCCGATAGATTTTGCCCCGCATTAACGGACAGTAATATCCCCCTCTCAAGATGAAAAAGCCCCAAAATCAGGTGGGGGATACACTATCCATAAATGCCCGATTGGTGAGGGCTAACCATCATTGAGGGATAAAGCTCCCCAATGATGGAAGTTTCACTTTATCTATTTTTGTCGATATCGGTGAATAACATCAACTGCCCCTGTTACTTCTATAATTGTGCCTGTAATCATATCGGAATCTTCTTCGCATAGAAACGAAATTGTTCGAGCAATATCTTCACCTGTTCCAGATCTACCAATTGGTGTTCTAATGTCTTTCATCGTACGCGCCTGCTGAATTGTCGCCTCTTTCATTTCACCAATAATATCTCCTGGACAAACCATATTCGCTGTAATGCCATATTCCGCTTCTTCATAGGCAATTGTTTTCGTTAACGAAACAAGTCCTACCTTTGCAGCCGCAAATGCAGAACGGTACATCCAGCCAGGTGCACTATCTGCCCCTTGAAATCCGTAATTGATAATGCGACCAAAATGCTGCTTCCTCATAATGGGAACGACAAGTTTTAATAAACGGAACACTGCTGTTAAATTCCCTTGTATCATTTCATTCCATTCATCTTCTTCGTAATCAATTAACTTTTTACGTTCAAACACATAAGGACCTGCATTATTAATCAAAAAATCAATTTTGCCAAAACGGCTAATCGCTTCTTCTACTATTTTATGTAAATCTTCTTTTTTCGTGACATCTGCTTGCACAAACTGTAGACGTTCTTCTATATTTTTATACTTTTCTTTCATTGTTTCTACAGCACTCATATCGCTATGATATGTTACAGTTACTGAATATCCTTTAGCTAATAAATTCTCTGTTACTTGCTTTCCTAAACCTTTCGTACCGGCCGTAATGAGCGCGTGTCTCACAAACATGCCTCCTTTTAAATTGCTATACTTCATATGTAACAAGTTCTCCCTACAATTACAACTAAAAAGAATTGGAACAGAGTTTTCAAAATTCTGTAACGTTTCTGGCAAGCACGTTACCATATTTTGTTTTATAATTAAGTTGTAAAAGCTTATAAAAACGAATTGGGAGGAATCTACTATGAATAATACATATACAAATATTTTAATTGCAGTGGACGGTTCCAAAGAAGCAGAAAAAGCCTTTAAAAAAGCAATTCAAGTCGCAAAGCGCAACAACGCAACATTAACAATCGCTCATATCGTTGATGTAAAAGCATACTCTGCTGTAGAGGCATATAGCCGCGCAATCGCTGAGCGGGCAAATCTCTTTGCAGAAGATTTATTAGAAGACTACAAAAAGACTGCAACTGAAGCTGGCCTTGAAAAAGTAGAAACTGTATTAGAATTCGGTAATCCAAAATCTAAAATCTCAAAAGAAATTGCTCCAAAACAAAAAGTAGATTTAATTATGTGTGGTGCAACTGGTTTAAACGCTGTAGAACGATTCTTAATCGGTAGCGTCTCTGAACATATTATTCGCTATGCAAAATGCGATGTCCTTGTTGTTCGTGGTGAAGAAGAGCAAGGTGACATTTAATAAATAACGAAAACACCAAGTCTTATGCAGACTTGGTGTTTTTTTATTTTATGTATTTTCCAATAAATATAAAACATGCTATACAGACTATGACAATTGCATATAAGGATGACGGTAAAAACTTCATTGCCCATAATCCCATTGTAATGGTTGCAAGTGTCAAATAACTCATTTTCGCATAGTATGTCATTTTTTTTCGTAAAAGAACTACATATAAATAACCAATTGGTGGTGTAACCAAACAAAGAATGAAGATAAGTGTTGAATTGAAATACCATTTTTGTTTAGCAAGTTGCTCCATTTCTTCTTCTATTATTCTATCCTCTTGTTCCTTTATATCTTTTTCAAAAGGATCCTCATCTTCCCCATTCTTTTCACTCATATAAGGAATAAAGTGAAAAAAGAAATAATAGAAAAACATTATTGCTCCAAGCTTTAAATCGAATCCCTTTTCCGCTATACGTTCACTTACAAAACTCAGAACTATTGGAAAAACAAAAACATATGTCATCATCCAAAACGTTTTTTTTCGCTTTGTCCGTTGCCTCTCTTGTTCATTTTGTTTCTGCTTTTTTCTATATATCCAGAGTGAAATACAACAATCCATTACAAGTATACAAAAAATAAATAGGGCGATATACGTAGGTTTTATATATTGTAAAGTAACAATGGCAGGAAAAGCATATTTAAGTATAATAGCCGTATATAAAATAATAACAAACCTATAAAACAACTTCATCTTCCCTTCTTTTTTAATGTCCTAATAACGAAATGTTAACATATAAAATACAGGTATTGTTATACAATAAGGAAATTTCGGTTACGCTAAGAAAAAACGAAACGAGGGCTACTACATGGGAGATCACGAACGAATTATTTTAGATGTAAATGATGAAGAGCTGGAAATGCTCGATACGATCTGTTCGCATTTTAAAGAAAAACATGGCGTTGAGCTGAGCCATGGTGCACTCCTCCGTGATTTGATGGATATTGAGTATATTCGTATTACAGAAAACAGACATAAATATGAATAAGGAAAAATGACATAACATTACACTTATTAGAGGATATACAAACGTATATCCTCTTTTTTCATAATAAAAAGACATTCATTACGTGACAAAATCACCTTACTGAACGTCTTTTCAATCACTTTTATATGATTATCTTTATGCCTTTTTAACAAATTCAGATTTTAATTTCATAGCTCCAAAACCGTCAATTTTGCAATCAATATCATGATCTCCATCAACTAAACGGATACTTTTTACTTTTGTACCTATTTTTATAACTGATGAAGTTCCTTTTACTTTCAGGTCTTTGATTACTGTTACAGCATCACCATCATTTAAAATATTTCCATTTGCATCTTTAACAACCTTTTTACCTTCACTGTTTTCAGTTTCTGATTCTAAAGCCCACTCATGAGCACACTCTGGACAAACAAAAAGACTTCCATCTTCATAAGTATATTCTGAATTACATTTCGGGCAGTTTGGTAAGTTTTGCATACTTTTTTATTTCCTCCATTATAAAAATTACTTTCAATTCCCTTTCTTATATCCTCGTAAACATAACAATTACGAAATTGAAATTCACAAGAAATAGGGATGTTCCTTATATACTGCCATAGTATTTCCAGATTGACAAGCCAGCTTTACATGAACATGTTTTCTAAAAAATAAAAGGAGAGTACATCGTATCATGCGCTCTCCTTTTTCTTACTCCTATGTCGGTACGGTTAACGTAGATTTTCAAATATACGACCTCATATGAAGAGTTGTTTTAGCATTAATTCCCCCTCCTGAAACACAAAACAGTCACACTAATGGTATAATTAGGAAAATCAGAATGAATACATAAATTCATCTCACCGTATCGCTGAAGCATCACCTTTCATACGCTTGAAGATTTGGCGCGTAATAGAATGGAGGAGTCTAATAAATGAAATCTGAAAGTATCGCAAAACATTTCCATACATTACATCAGCAAAGATCTCAATTTCTCCCTAAACTACAATCACTTCCGCAAGAAGAACTATGGCATCGAAATGAAAATGGGAAATGGTCGATTGGGGAACATCTCTACCACCTGTACTTAATTACAAAAATGCTAAAAGTTGCAATTAAGTTTTCTTTGACACTTCTTCCCTATGCCAAGATAAGAAGAAATGCCCCGTTTGCAACTGAAATACATGACATCTATGCAGAATACAAGAAAAAAAACGGTAAAGGAATGAAAGCTCCTTGGATTCTAGTACCATCAAAAAAAATCTATTATTCTATGGATGGTAAAGAACTAGAACGATTGCTAGTGAACGAAACAAATGCAATCAAAGTATGCGTTCAGAATATAGAAGAAAATATCGCGGGGCACATTGTATTTTTGGATCCAATCGCTAAGTATCCAAACCTAATTCAAGCCATTCAACTTTTAGCGATACATGAGAACCATCATTTTTTAATCATTGAAAATATCTATAAAACGATGCATGCACGTAGTATAGAAGTATAAAAGCACTAAATCAGTGAGGGCTGAATCCCCCACTGATTTAAGTTTAAGTTTCACTTTATCTTTACTTCTTCTCCTACATATTCCAAATGCCAGGCATCTTGAATAGATAAGACTGAAGTTTCATCTAAATTCTTTGTAAACCGAAGAAGTCCGTATTCTCCTGCATAAAATATGGAAGAGGTGATAGGGAAACAAGGATAGTACTGATCTTCATCTACAAACACTGGTTTATTTTGCACTTGTTCCTCTATCTGTAATTCAATATCTTTTATAGATAACATAGAGTATTACCTCTCTATTCTTTTTGAATTTCATTTGAAGTAAACTCTTTAATAAGTTGGCATAATGGACGCTCCTTGCATTACTAAATTTTCCATCTATCCAAATTTCAACCTAAGATTACGAAACTCCTTTTTTCCGTTAGCATACTTATATCTTTTGCTAGTGGAAATATAATAAAAAAGAGGATACTTGGTTCCTGGACAGAACTTAGTATCCTCTCATGTTCATGAGAAATCATTCTATTTATATCGATTTTACACTTCAAAGTTCAAGTATCCACTCAACACTTTCTTTACTATTTAAGCTCTTGGTGTTTTCCGCCCATACCACCTCGTGCATTTGTTTGTTGATGAACAGAGGGTTTATTTGTCTTAGGATCCCGCCAAACTTTATAAGTATACGACTCATTAGATTCATCTTTAAACATTACATTCATACCATAAGAACCTTCTTTACTATAAAAGGCCGGTTTTATTGATAAAATATCACTTTCTTTATATCCTTTTTCCTGTAAGTGCCACATTGTTAGCATAATTGCTTCTTCTCGTTTTTCACGTTCTCCTACATACATATATTTATCTACCAGAAAAATTTTCGCGTTAAAACTTAAACTAATTAGTAGTACAAGAATAAAAATTATCTTTTTCATACATTCTCCTATCAAGTACAAATATCGTTCATGATCAACAACAAAAAAATTTGAACCTTTTTTCTCTATATTATAAAAGGATACCATACTCATTTCCTAAAATATAGAAAATTAAATATTAGATAAACATCTGTATAAAAATATGATATATACAAAAAAGAGGGTAATATGCTCCTATACAGAACAGATTACCCTCTTCTCATCCTTATAAATTTACGGTCTCTCCCACTAGCACCTTCGCTTTTTCCAGCGCTTTTTGAATTTGTTCGAACCCTGTCCCACCTGCACTATTACGACGTTTCACTGCTGCATAAGAAGAAAGAACTTCATATAAATCCTCTTCAAATAACGGACTCATCTCTTGATATGTTTCTAGCGGTACATCTAATAAATAAATTCCTTTTTGTGTGCAATGAAGAACAAGCTTTCCGACAATTTCATGTGCCTGACGGAATGGAAGCCCTTTGCTTGCTAAGTAATCAGCAATTTCTGTTGCATTAGAGAAGTCTTGTTTCACGGCTTGCCCCATTTTTTCTTTATTTACAGTCATTGTTTCTAGCATACCAGCCATAATGTGCAGGCAGCCTTCCACTGTCTTCACCGTATCAAACATTCCTTCTTTATCCTCTTGCAAATCTTTATTATAAGCAAGCGGTAAACCTTTCATTACCGTTAATAAACTAAATAGGTTGCCGTATACTCTTCCTGTTTTACCACGAATAAGTTCAGCCATATCAGGATTTTTCTTTTGCGGCATAATGCTGCTTCCTGTTGCATATTGATCGCTCATTTCAATAAATTGAAACTCCTGACTGCTCCATAAAATGAGTTCTTCACAAAAGCGAGATAAATGCATCATTAATATGGATGAATTGCTAAGAAACTCTAATATGAAATCACGGTCACTTACCGCATCTAAGCTATTTTCATAGATTCCTTCAAAGCCGAGAAGCTCCGCACTATACGCACGGTCAATCGGAAATGTCGTCCCTGCAAGAGCACCTGCGCCAAGCGGAGAAATATTAATACGCCCCAGTGAATCCTCATAACGATTTACATCGCGCTCTAACATCCAAAAATATGCAAGTACATGATGAGCGAACGAAATTGGCTGTGCACGTTGTAAATGTGTATATCCCGGCATAATCGTTTCAATATTCTCTTCTGCTTGATGAACAAGAACCTTCTGCAACTTCTTCGCAGCCTTTATGATGGCCTGCACTTTTTCCTTTAAATATAAGTGCATATCTGTAGCAACTTGATCGTTACGACTTCGGCCTGTATGAAGCTTGCCTCCTACTTCACCGATTTTTTCAATTAACATCTTTTCAATATTTAAATGAATATCCTCAGCTTGGACAGAAAACGCAAGCTTATTTTCTTTTGCTTCATCTAGTAAATGTTGTAAACCTTCTTTTATTTTCTCTGCTTCTTCTTTTGTTACAATTCCCTGTTTCGCCAGCATCGTAATATGCGCAATACTACCTTCAATATCTTGATTCGCTAATTGCTGGTCAAAGGAGATGGAAGCTCCAAACTCCTCGACCCATTCTTCTGCTTCTGCTGTAAAGCGACCTCCCCAAAGTTTGCTCACGCTTTCACCTTCTTTTGATTCACTTGGCTGTATACTTTTGTTGGAAGACCAAATAAAGAAATAAAGCCAACTGCTGCATCATGGTTAAATTCATCATCCACTGTATATGTCGCTAATTTTTCATCATATAGAGAGTATTCTGATTTACGTCCTTCTACAATTGCATGACCTTTAAACAATTTCACACGTACTGTGCCTGTTACGGATTTTTGTGTTTCTTGTAAGAAAGCAGCAAGTGCTTGTTTTAAAGGTGAGAACCATAAACCGTTATAAATTAATTCTGTTAATTTTTGTTCAATCATCGGTTTAAAATGAGCGACTTCTTTTACAAGTGTTAAATCTTCTAATTCTTTATGCGCTGTAAGTAATGTCATTGCCGCTGGGCATTCATACACTTCACGTGATTTAATCCCAACAAGACGATTTTCTACATGGTCGATACGTCCAACACCGTGTTTTCCAGCAAGCGAATTTAACGTTTTGATAAGTTCTGAAAGTGAATAAGAAGTGCCGTTTAATGTTGTTGGTACCCCTGATTCAAATCCAATTTCCACAAACTCTGGTTTATTCGGTGTATCTTCTAATGCTAATGTCATTTCATATGCATCTTCTGGAGGTGCTGCCCATGGATCTTCTAAAATTCCACATTCATTACTACGTCCCCATAAGTTTTGGTCAATGGAAAACGGACTATCTAAATTGATTGGAATTGGTACATCATTTTCTTTTGCATACGCAATTTCTTCTTCACGTGACCATTTCCATTCACGTACCGGCGCAATCACTTCTAAATACGGATTTAATGCTTGAATAGAAACTTCAAAACGAACTTGGTCGTTCCCTTTTCCTGTACATCCATGTGCAACAGCACTTGCTCCTTCTTGCTCCGCAATTTCTACTAGTTTTTTTGCAATTAATGGACGCGATAATGCCGAAACAAGTGGATATTTTCCTTCGTATAACGTATGACCTTGCAGAGCCATCAATGCATATTCATTCGCAAATTCTTCTTGCACATCAATCATATAAGATTTAATTGCACCTACTGAAAGTGCTTTTTCTTTTACAAACTCTAAATCTTTACCTTCCCCTAAATCTAAACAAAGTGCAATGATATCATAATTTTTCTCTTGTAACCATTTAATTGCAACGGAAGTATCAAGACCTCCGGAATATGCTAGAACAACTTTTTTCTTCTCCATTTTCATATCCCCCCAAAGAATAAATATTCATTATTATTAATATTAATTCACACTTTAACACCTTTTACAAAATGAATCAAGGGATATTAGCAAAAAAATTTCTAACAATTCCGTCGAACTTCTTTCTTTTTTTCGATACAATGGAAACAGAAAATGGGGGTGTCTATATGGAACAATATTTTATATACGATGAACACCTAGGAATAGAAGTACCTGAACTACAAGAAGAATGGGAAGATATCCCTGAAAAAATGCAGCATGCTATTTTATTAAAGTGGGAACAAATTCGCGGAAAAATACCTGATCGTATAAAAAAACTTGAATATCATATTAATCAAAAACAACATCGTTTAAATAACGAAGAAAACTTTGAAATTTCCTGTAGCCTCAATTCTGAAATTGCTGATCTTGCCTCCATCATTAACGATTTATGGCTTTGGTATCGCCTTACTCAAAATGTATCTGAGGGGAAAGCGCATCAATAATAAGCCAAATAAAAAAGCATCTACAAATAGATGCTTTTTTAATAGTAATTCCATCCCTTTTCATATAGGTCTAATAAATTGGGCTCATTCAAACGGTTAACCGGTAATTCAATTACCTCCCCATTCTTTGTGATTATCTCATCTTCATCTTTCCCAAATTGAAATAGAGATGGAATCATTTCTTCTGCCAAATATTCCGTATCTACAGTAAGCTTCATACTATTTATTTTAAATTGTTCTCTAGACGCAATTGTAAATCCCCAATTTCCAAATGAAGGGATATCTAAATGATAATTTTTTGCATATAGTCCTGTAGATTTTACTGTCTTACTAATTGTCCAAAAAGCTTCTGTTGCAAATACTGGTGACGTAGATTGGATGGAAACAAATCCTTCCTGAGATAAATGATTTCTAACAAGACTGTAAAATTCCCATGTGTAAAGTTTATTCAGTGCCTCATTATTGGGATCGGGTAAATCAATGATGATTACATCATAAAAATCATTCGTTTGTTTTAAAAAGTTGAATGCATCATCATTAACAAAATTCATTTTGCTAGAACGAAATGAATTTTGATTTAATCGTAGTAAATGAGGATTTTCTTTAGCTAGCTTAATCATCTCTGGATCTAAATCAACTAAAGTAATTCTTTTTACCTCTTTGTATTTTAAAATCTCTCTCGTCGCTAAACCATCTCCCCCGCCTAATACTAAAACATTTTGTTTTTTAGGAGCGAGAGACATCGGAATATGTACTAAAGCTTCATGGTATCTATGTTCATCGGCCTCTGAGAATTGCAGCTGTCCGTTTTGGTATAACCGTATATCTCCAGGGCCTTTCGTCATAATAATTTTTTGATATTTTGTTTGCTTTTTTAATACAACCGGATCTCGATATAACTTATTTTCTAATGTATACGCATATCTTTCTCCAAACAGAAAACCAAGTGCTATTATAATCGTTAAAATCATGCCAGTAACTCGTAAGTAAACCTGATTCATTTCTTTTTTAAAGACAAAGCTTAACCATACCGCAACAAGGATATTGATGAGCGCAATGAAAAAGGCTGTCTTAATAAGACCTAACATTGGTCTCAATAATAAAGCAAACGTCACGGTTCCGATTAAACTGCCCGCATAATCAAAGAAAAGCACTTTTGCAGTAGATTCCTTTAAATCAGCATTAATTTCTTCTGATTTCCGAATTAAAAGCGGTAATTCTAAACCAGTTAAATAACCTGTGACAACAATAATGGAATATAAGATAATTTTAGCTGTCCCGTCACCAAAGTGAGCTTGCATAAAGAAAACCATAAAAATAGAAAATCCACCAATAATGGCAATAAGGTATTCTGTTACAATAAACGTCGATAATAAGTGACGATGAAATTTTTCACTATGCATCGCTCCAATACCCATGCCACTTAAAAAGAGCCCTATCGTTAAACAATAAAAAAGCGTAGAATCCCCAAACAAATATCCACCTGCCGCTCCATATAAAACCTGATATACAATGCCACAAATTGATACAATCCCTGATGAAGTGAAGATTCTTCTTTTCTGAATCGATTTTTCCTTTTCTGTCATACCTGCACTCCTTTAATAAAGTAGAACTTCCACCAGTGAAGGCCCCGCTGATGGAAAGTCCGCTCCAATCAGGCTTTAACGGGCAGTTATCTTCCACCTATATTCCTCGCTCTCTCTGAATATTGAGGTGAGATACTTACCGTCCGATAAAACGAGATAAACTCTTTTCATTTAATCAGAATAAAATATACTTTCATTGTTTCATAGAAAAAAGAACCTGCGCTGGCAAGTTCTTCTACGAAATAGCTCCCGATGTTATTAATGCTATTGCTAAGGAAATACTTGCAGCGATAATTCCTACCGCAACATTTCCACTTTCAATTTCTTTATCAACACGAACGCGCGGAGTGAGAAACTCAAAGATAAAATAACCAATTAGCATAAGTACAAAACCAATAACACCCCAAATTGCCGCACCAAGAAGAGAATCATTCGTAGCAATAGCTGATTTCATAATTAACGTAATCCCTATTATTTTTCCAAAAAACTGAATGGCAACAGCTTTATTTCCTTTTAGTAACTGCTCCCGATCATTATACGGTGTAATCATTTCAAAAATAAACATACAAATGATTGTTACACCTAATAAAACAACAAAATAAAGAAGCGTATGTAATACTTCTTGTACATCTAAAATTTCATTAAACATAAACCATATCCCCCTATTTCCCTGTTCCTGGGCCACCGCCACGAACTGTACTCCCGCTTCGTATGGAGCCGCTCTCTGATGATTTTTTTTCAATGTTCACTGAAAAGCCTCTACCGCCAGATCCTGAAGAACTCGAGCCTTCTTCCTCTTGAAAATTAGCAGGATTATTGCTAAAAGCACTTACGTATCCTCTGTAACCACTTCTTTTTTTCTTATTATCAAAATCTGCTTTATTCCAACCATAAAGCGTAGCAGCAACACCTAATACACCCATTGCTTCAAGTAAAGAGAAATCATAACTATTTTCAGCAAAATCTTCATTTGCTACCTCAACAACTGTATGATTTGAATTTATTGGATCCTGAGTGATTTGGATAAATTCTTCATTGGAACTTTGAGGATACAGAATAAACATTTCTGTATCACTTTCTTTCGAAACATACTTTGGCTTTTCATTAGCAATAATTTCTTGCGCCACTTCTTTTACAGTTTTGTTTTCCACTGTGTAGACCTGAGCACTATCACCTAAATCATTTTCCATTGTTTCAATGTGCTCATAGTTAGATGAGACAAACCCATCTGTACTACAAGCTGTTAAAATTAATAGTAACGATGAGATAATCAAAAAAAATTTTTTCATTGTGAACGATATTACCCCCTGTAGTAAATTACGTTTTCAATTATAATTGGGTTATATAGGAAAAACCACTAAAATATGATATCGCTACAAAAAATCCTTCCTGCTTACGAGAAATACGTTTCATTTCATTTTTTATCCCGCATTAACGGGCAGTAAGACCCCCACCTCAAAATTCAGCAAAAGCAAAGAGGTTAGGCGGGGGATGAACTGCCCGTAAAATCCCGATTGGTGAGGGCTGATAATCAATGGGGGATGAAGAACCTCCCACTGATTAAAGTTTCACTTTATAACAAGCTTTGCAATATACTTCTTGTGCTGATTTAGCCAAGCATACATCAAACGGTCCAACTAACAAGTTCCGTTCTTTCGGTAACTTTATAAAAGCAACAAGTTCTTCTTCATATTGAACCTTTCTCTGGCAAGCAGAACACTTCAATTCTTTTCTTTTAAACATATCTTTGAACATGCTATATTCTTCCCCCCATCAATCTATATTAATATCATCTCATAAAGATTTACTTTTGTGAAAAATTCACATTTCATGTCCTCTTTTTCATATACTAATGAAAAAAGTTTGTAAGAAAAACACTACTCTAACGGAGGTAGAATCTTATGAAAGCTTTATTTATTATCATTTTAACTCTTCTTAGTGTCATTAGTTGGGATGCTTTCTTCAAAGAGAAAGATGATACCCCAAAAACGGACGATTAAACTTCAATGATTCTTTCCATCACTTATTGGACAAACCCTTAGAACCATTTTCCAATTTCTAAACAACTAGGACTATCCTACAAAAACATTTAAGAATAACAGCATGCTTCTTGTAAACCGACAAATTCTGTAGTTTTTCTCCGGTTATTGTCGGTTTCCATCCGCATACATTTTTTGAAAGTATGATATAATAATATAAAATCTTTTACAGAAAGGATTTAGATATCATGATCGCTCGAAGGAGCATGTGGCATCGAATTGACGAATCTTACACGTAGCGTACTTTTTCAGCTCAGATCCTTTAGTCTAGCGAAAAAAATACGAGAGTGGGGAAATTATGATTGCCCGAAGGATAATTTGGCAACGAAAAGACTCTTCTTACACATAGCGTTTTGTTTAAGTCGCATTGATCATTGCTAAACAAAACAAAGAAGAGGGCAGGATTGCTAAATAACAAATCCTACTCCACGTTTTGTTTAGTCGTTTTTAGGCTTAAACTAAAACGAAAGTAGGGAGAATTGATGGACGAGAGGATTATTCGTTATTTCTTCAGCGATATATAGCGTAGTTAGTTTGATGTAAACTAACTGAAAGCTATAAGGCTCGTAGTTAGTTTACAAGACGAAAAGAACTACTAACTACGGAAAGAAGGAATAACGATGAGGAACATCCAAAGTCGACAAATTATTAAAGAAATTTTTATGGTTTTAATCGGTTCATTTATCCTATCTGCAGCACTATATCACATTCATTTTCAAAACCACTTAACAGAAGGTGGCTTTGTAGGAATCGCGCTATTTATACAAAACTTTTTTGATATTTCACCGTCAATTTCAACTGTATTGATGGATATCCCGATCATTTTACTATGCGCTACATTTTTAGGTAAAAAGATGGTTGGTTATTCATTTATGGGTTCAATTTCATTCGGAGTGTTTTATTCTTTAATGGAAAACTATTCTCCATTCACGGTAGATTTATCAAATCATTTATGGATAGCCGCAGTATTGGGCGGTGTGCTAGCTGGTATTGGACTCGGTTTTATATTGCGATTTGGTGGTGCAACCGGCGGCGACGATATTTTAACAATTGTACTAAGTAAAAGAACTCGCTTTACAATTGGTCAGATTTTCTTCGTCTTTGATGCGATCGTGCTTGCACTTTCATTATATTATTTAACTTGGACAGAAATTGCTTTTACTATTCTTTCAATTGCCCTACAGGCAAAGACGCTCGATTTAATTTATTATCCAGCAAAAGAAAAGAAAACAGTATCTATTCCAATGTCAAAACAACATGCAACAAACTAAAAAGCGAAAGGCTCCGGCCTCTCGCTTTTTTATGCTCTTTTTTCTTTTTCTACTATGTAACGCACTTGATAAAACCTGTTTGCAAACTCTGTTACATTCCGTGTTAGACGATAATTCACCGTAGAACCAATTGCAATTCCTAACACAGGAATGCCTTGAAATAGTTTATGGCGAAGCGCATAAATAGAAAAAGTCTTCAAAATTTGTTTTAACACAACTTCTGTAGAAGCTGGTTTTAATACTTCTTCTTCCCCTTCATAAAAGAACGAATCTTCTTGTTCTAGTTCTTGAAGTAAGTTATACCAAGCATATTGCTGGAGCCTTGTTGGTAACGATGCCGCATGGAATACCTTTAAAGCGAGCATCATTTCATAAGGCTTGTTCACATCATGACCAAACGATGTTGCAATAAGCTGAACCGCCTTTACATTTAATGCAATCATAACAGGAAAGTCAGCTGTTAATAATAACAAACCACCTACTCCGGTTGTGCCTCCCTGTACGAAAGAATATAAACGATGACGCGCCGTCTGCTGCTCTGCTATGTATGTTAATTGATCAATGGATAATGCTTTCAATTCTTCTAGCTGTTCAACCGATTCATCAAACAACCGTGCTGTTCCTAAAATACGATTTCTTGCATCAAGCTGTGATTGTGAACTTTGAATCAATGCATGGAGATGGAATAACCATCCGTCTACTTTCGCAAAAAACTCTTTTCGCTTTTTCTCAGGAAACTTTGCAACAGTACTATGCAACCACTTATCAAATACCTTTTGAAAATCGGTAGGCTCCTGTTCTAATAATTTCCTTTCCCAATTTTTAATATCTTGTAAAATGGCTTGTTCTCGCTTTGATCGCATCGTAACAACCACCTCGCTCAATTTTTTTCTATTGTAACATATTTCCGATTTTTCTTTGTAAATCTGATAAGCTAAACATATATTTATCCAGTACATGGGAGGTTACTATGTGTACCCACGCGCAAAGGCATTTGGAATTGTACTTCACAACGAACGAATTCTCGTTCAAGAGTATCTTACGGAAAGTGAAGCGTATTACAGACCACTCAGCGGTTCTATTGAATTTGGAGAGAAATCAGATGAAACAGTGATTCGTGAATTTAAGGAAGAACTTAATGAACAAGTAGAAATTACAACTTACTTAGGATGTCTTGAAAATATCTTTTACGCAAACGAAGAAATCGGCCATGAGATCATTCAATTGTATTCTCTTCATTTTGTAGATACGTCGCTTTATGAGATCAAAACAATTCCTATTATAAACGGAGAACCCCATACATATGCGACGTGGATTCCGATTACAACATTTCTGAATCAAGAAAAAGTATTGTATCCAAATGGACTAACGAAATTTGTTGCCACAAAAAGAAAAGACGGAATCCTATAGGATTCCGTCTTTTTTACATATATTAACCAAGGTTTCCAAGACGTAATACGTCACGAGCAATCATAACTTCTTCGTCAGTTGGAATTACGATAATTTTTACTGGAGAGTGTGGGAAGCTGATGAATGCTTCTTCGCCATGAATGTTGTTACGTTTTGGATCGAAGTATACTCCCATAAACTCAAGGCCTTCTAATACACGCTCACGAATTAGAGTACTGTTTTCTCCAATACCAGCTGTAAAGATGATTGCGTCTACACCTTTCATACGAGCTGCATAAGAACCGATATATTTATGAATACGCTCTACGAATACATCTAACGCTACTTCTGCACGGTGGTTTCCTTCTTTTTCCGCTTGTTCGATGTCACGTAAGTCACTAGAGAATCCAGAAAGGCCTAGCATACCACTTTTCTTGTTTAATACGTTCAGAACTTCTTCTACAGATTGTCCTGTTTTTTGCATGATGTATGGAATTAACGCAGGGTCAAGGTTACCAGAACGTGTACCCATTGTTACACCAGCAAGTGGAGTGAAGCCCATAGAAGTATCAATAGATTTTCCACCTTCTACAGCTGCAATACTTGCACCGTTACCTAAGTGGCAAGAAAGTAAACGTAAGCTTTCAAGTGGACGACCTAATAATTCAGCTGCACGCTGTGTTACATATTTATGAGAAGTTCCATGGAAACCGTATTTACGGATGCCGTATTTCTCATAGTATTCATATGGTAAGCTGTATAAGAAAGATTCTTCCGGCATTGTTTGATGGAATGCTGTATCGAATACTGCAACTGCTGGTACGTTCGGAAGTACTGCTTGGAACGCTTTAATACCAACAACGTGTGCTGGATTATGAAGTGGTGCTAATTCGCTTAAATTTTCAATTTCCGCTAATACTTCGTCAGTAATTAAAGCAGAATCATCAAATTTTTCACCGCCGTGTACAACGCGGTGACCGATACCGCTAATCTCATCAAGAGATTTTACGATTCCGTTTTCAGTTAATTTGTTAAGTAATATATTAACTGCTACTCCATGATCTGGTATATTTGTTACTTCTGTTTGTTTTTCACCGTTCACAGTAATTGTGAAGATACTATCTTCTAAACCGATACGTTCTACTAAACCTTTTGTTAGTACTGTTTCACTTGGCATTTCAAATAATTGGAATTTCAAGGAAGAGCTTCCTGCATTAATCGCGATGATTTTTGACATCTAGTCTTTCGCCCCTTTTTTCTCTTGGTAGTTGTGTGGATAAGACCACAAACCGCTCGATTTTATCTGATTAAATGTACCAAAGATGAAAACGTTTCATCCCCAGTAAATTTTATACTCACGAATTTAATTTAAACATCGTACGACATATATTTCAAGTGAAAAAATTGTAACACCAAGAAAAAATATATATTACAGATTTCAAAAAAATTCAGTTTTATCTTGTATATATTTAAAATTATTACGCACAATACAAAACTGTACTATATCTAAGAATAATTCTGTTACACACATTACGATTTATGAGTTGCAAACCAACTGTTCAATTGAGCCATCATATTCTCCATCGCTTTCATATTGGAAAACTTAGGTAATTCCACTAATAACGCTTGTTTTGGCATCACTACATTTGGACCTTTCTTTTGGAGAACAAATATACTTTTTGCATTTTTCTCGTTTTTAAACATGGAAACAGGAAGCTGTAATAATCCTTGAATATAGCTTGTTTCTTTAATAAAAGCATGTAGTTTTGGTGCTTGATCACTTTCAAAGATGAAGTTTGGTACTAAGAAGAATAAATAGCCACCTTCTTTTGTATGTTTTACGCTTTGTTCAATAAAAAGATGGTGTGCATAAGACATTCCTTCATCTGCTTTTAAAGTATATTCACTTGCACCGATTTCGTTTGGATAAAACCCGATTGGTAAATCACAAACAACCACATCAACTGGATCAATATATAGCGGCGCTAACCCATCTTGATTAAAGAACTCAATTGCTTGCTTTTGTAAATTTGCATTCACTAAAGCAAGTCTAACGAGTAAGTCATCCACTTCTACACCAAATCCACTTATCGTTGTCCCTTCTTGAGCACCATTAAAGATTGTTGTCATTAAGTTTCCTGTTCCAATAGCAGGATCTAACACCGTGATTTCTTTTTGACCCTTCATAAATTTCTGGAACAAGTAGTTCATAAACATCCCAACTGCATCAGGCGTCATTTCATGATTGGCTTGTATGCCATCTTTCATTCCTTTTAAAATGGCAAGCTGAAATGCTTTGCGAAGTTCCTCGCTTTTATATTTTTCTTCATTAAACTTACTATATTCACGATTCAACCGTTCAATTGTTGATTCAGATAATCCCTCTTGCAGAACCGCTCCTTCAAACAGGTTATCCCCTGTTTCCACAAGCGCTTCTAAATATGTTACATCTAATTCTTTACGTAAAATTACGGTAGAAGAATCAAAAATAGAAAATAATGTTTCTACTGTCTGACTCACATACACTCCTCCTTCTGTCAATTACACATAACTTATATCATACCATAAAGTGAAACTTTAATCAGTGGGGAGGTTTCTTCATCCCCACTGATTATTAGCCCTCACCAATCGGGCATTTACGGGCAGTTTATCTCCCAACTAGCTTCTTTGTGTTACTGCACCTTAAGGTAGGAGATTTACTGCCCGTTAATGCGGGGTAATCTAATTTTTTCCCAAAAGAAAAAGCAGCCTCTATGTCATGAGACCGCTAAATTATATCGACGCTTTTTCAAATATATCGACAGTTCGACAATATACAACACGCCTGACAAGAAAAAACGACCTCTATAAGAGATCGTCTTCATTACTTCGCAGCTTTTGCTGCTTCTAATGCTGCTTCATAATTTGGATGGCTCGTACCTTCACTTACGTATTCTACGTAAACTACTTTGTCGTTGCTGTCTACTACGAATACTGCACGAGCAAGTAAACGAAGCTCTTTCATTACTACGCCGTAAGCTTCACCGAATGAAAGGTCACGGTGATCAGAAAGTGTTGCTACGTTTTCTAAGCCGTTTGCTGCACACCAGCGTTTTTGAGCGAATGGTAAGTCCACACTAATTGTTAGTACTTTTGCGTTCTCAATACCAGCTGCATCTTGGTTAAAACGACGAGTTTGTGCATCGCATACACCTGTATCGATAGATGGTACAACACTAATTAATTTTACTTCACCTTTGTATGTTTCTAAACTTACTGGAGATAAGTCATTTGCCAATACTTGGAAGTTTGGCGCTTGATCGCCAACTTTAACTTCTGTTCCAACTAAAGTGATTGGGTTACCTTTAAAAGTTACGTTTGCCACTTGAAAATCCTCCCTTATTTAAACAAAATATGTACACTGTAAATGATAGTTTGTCCCTATACAGAATGCAAACAAAATCGCTTTATTTACAAAAAAAATAAAGAAGCTAATCAATCGATTAGCTTCTTTTCGCTGTTAAATTTCAAATTCTGGTTCATCGCCTTTTCGCTTCTCCATCATTTCCTTCACTTTATCAACAGCTTGTGGTGCTAACTCAATGATCTTATCAATCACATGTGTCTGTTTATCTAAATGTAACACTTTTACGCCTTGTCCATTTATAACGAGAAAAGCGACAGGGTTAATTGAAACACCGCCACCACTCCCGCCTCCAAATGGATGACGACCAGAGCTCTCTACTTTTCCAAATTCGCTCCCACCAGCAGCAAACCCAAAACTTACTTTAGAAACTGTTAAAATGACGCTTCCGTCAGCTGCTTTAATTGGGTCGCCAATAATTGTATTTACATCAGTCATTTGTTTTAAATGCTGCATTGCAGTTGTCATTAAACCTTGAATTGGATGGTCCATTTTATCCCCCTATGCTTGTACAGATTTTTCTGTTATACCAGATCTTTGTTTTCTCATAAACAAGAGTAATTTCACTCCTGTTGTTATGGCACGATATATACGAAAGGAGGCTGTTAATTCACCTTTCGATGCAAATCCCTTCCCTTGAAACACAGGTGTAATCTCAAATTCCGGTATATCAATAACATGCGTATATTGTCCCAAGACCCCGGCTGCCATTCCTTTTATCCCCCATGCATATCCAGTGACAATTCCGGTACTAGCTGCATCACCCGTTCCAATTTGCGAATGCCATTTCCAGCTATTGATTTTCACTTTTTTAAGAAAACCTTTAATAATAGTATGGATCTCTTGAAGCTTTTTTATCAGTTCCCCGATGCTATCAAGCTGCGCCATGATTTTATTTTCCATACCCCCATCTTTCTCTGCCTTTTCGATTTTTTGTCCAGTCTTTTTTTGCTGTTTTTCAATTCTTTCCAGCACATCAAATGTATATCCAATCATCCATATTTTCACTTGAAATAAACATTGTTTCTCCATTTCTGAATATAAAAACGTCACTTTAAGCGATAGTTTCGACAATAGTATAAATAAAATGAGCAAGAGAAAAATGCCAATTCCAATTACAAGCCATTTCATACGTACCATCCTTTCACTCCATATCCATTATCGACAGGTTCAAACAGGATTAAACAATCCGCAATGAAATTGAATATAGGAATTTTTCTAAAAATAAAGAGGGATTTTGACATTTTATATCGAAATATATTATTTGAGCATACCATCAGAATTTTTTCTAATGGAGCACAACGCTAAATTTGACTGCAATGGAGGGATACACAATGGCAGATCGTCGCAATTTATTTTTCTTTTATGGTGATGACAAAGCTACGCTTGTCGAAAAAATGAAGCCAATATATCGTATTTTAGAGGACAATGGATTTACCATATTAGATCATCCAAAAAATGCAAACGCTATCGTCAGTGTTGGAGATGACGGCACCTTCTTACAAGCCGTTCGTAAAACAGGCTTCAGGGAAGATTGCTTATATGCAGGAGTTTCTACGAAAGATGAAATTTCTTTCTACTGTGATTTCCATATTGACCATGTCGATACAGCCCTTCAAGAAATTACACAAAATGAAATTGAAGTGCGAAAATATCCAACAATCCAAATAGATGTTGATCAAGATACATCTTTCCATTGTTTAAATGAGTTTTCTTTACGCTCTAGTATCATTAAAACATTTGTAGTGGATGTGCATGTTGATGATTTATATTTCGAGACATTTAGAGGAGACGGTCTAGTTATTTCTACACCGACAGGAAGTACAGCTTATAATAAGTCATTGCATGGTGCAGTTGTTGACCCATTAATTCCATGCTTCCAAATAAGCGAACTTGCTTCTTTAAATAACAACACATACCGTACACTTGGATCACCGTTCATCTTAAATCATGAACGAACATTAACATTAAAGCTTACTCCGGACGGTAATGATTATCCTGTTATGGGAATGGATAACGAAGCGCTTAGCATTAAACAAGTTGAAAAAGCAGTTGTTCGCTTAAGTGATAAACAAATTAAAACAGTAAAACTTAAAAATAATTCGTTCTGGGAAAAAGTACAGCGAACGTTTTTATAGAAAAAAGAGTGCTGAGAGGTTTCCCAGCACTCTTTTTTCATGATTCACATGTCGTTTTTTTGCAGAAACATTCATATCTTGTGTCGAAACACCAATATTATTTCTGATATACAATTCGACCATCTATTATAGTTACATTAACTTGAATATCCTTTATTTCCTCTGCTTCAACTTCAAATATGTCACGGTCCATGATAGTAAAATCAGCTTCATACCCTTTAACAATTTTACCACGCTTATTTTCCTTACCAATCGCATAAGCACTTCCAGCCGTAAATAAGGAAACTGCTTCATATACCGTTAATCTCTCTTCAGGTATGTAACATGTTCCATCAATAAAACTTCGCCGCGTGACTGCACTATAGATTCCTAAAAACGGATTTACTTGTTCAATTGGCGCGTCTGATCCACCGCAACAATGTAATCCCACGCCGAGTAATATTTTCCATGCATAGGCATACTGAAGACGATGCTCCCCTAACTTTTCAATGACTGAGGGAAAATCAGATGAGACAAATACAGGCTGAATATCAATAATAGCTTGCAAATGCTTCATCCGCTGTATTAACTCTTCACGAGCAAGCTGACAATGAATAATACGATCACGCAGTCCCTCTGCCGGAGGATATAACTCCAGTGCATCAATTACATATTCAAGGGATAAATCACCGATTGTATGAATCGCAACTGGCATCCGTAAATTACGTGCTTTCTTCACTAATCCCGCGAGCTCTTCACGAGAAAAAATAGCTACTCCATTTGTTTCCTTCGCATCTTCATATGGCTCGCTTAATAGTGCTGTTCGTCCGCCAAAAGAACCATCAGAAAAAATCTTCATCGCTCCAAATTCAATATAATGCTCATTTTCATATTCTTTTCGTTCATCTGCTACTTCATGATGAACGAGTAAATGTGCTTTAAAAGGCATTTCCTTTATTACGTGTAAAAATGCATTATACGTTTTTTGAAAACCACCGTAATAATGTAAGTCTTCTGTATGCCCACCTACTAATCCATATTTCCAGCAATCTTGAATGGCTGTTTGTAGCGCTCTTTGCAAATAAGCTTCATCAATTTCCGGCTGGACATGCTTAATTAATTCTTGCGCTTGTTCATACAACAGGCCTGTTAGTTCTCCGGATACTCCACGCCCAATCTTTCCACCTTTTGGGTCTGACGTTTCCGCTGTTATATTTGCTTTTTCGAGTATGTAAGAATTCACCCATGTCACATGACGACAAACACGCTTTAATAAAATGGGATGCTCCTTAGAAATGGCATCTAAATCACGAACGTGGACGCTTTTGGTATCTGTGAAATTATTTTCATTCCAGCCTTCGCCAATAATCCATGTACCTAATCTTGTTTCTTTCACTCGTTCAGCTACAAGCTCAATCATTTCCTTATAAGACGTACAAGCGGATAAGTCTAAACGGAGCAGTCGTTCTCCATGCCCAATAAGATGCATATGGCTATCAACAAGACCTGGTATCATCGTTCTTCCTTCTAAATTGTGTATCTTCTCAGGCTGATAACGACTCTCTAAGCCCTTTTTATCCCCTACACCTATAATCATCCCATCTTCTATATAAACAGCTTCTACTTTCTCATTCTCTTCCTTCATCGTGTAAATATTTCCGCCGTGCCAAATCTCTCCCATCTTCTCATCCCCTCTTCTTTTTAGTCTACGAAATTAAAACGTAGAAAAAAAGCACCACTTTACGTAACATGGTGCTTTTCCAAAAATTAATTATGATCAGCTGGAACTGTTGAAACTTGCCATTCTACATTAAATTTATCTTTTACTTGCCCATACGCTGGGCTCCAGAAAGTTTCTTGGATTGGCATGATTACTTGACCGCCATCTTGTAATTTCTCAAATACTTCTTTTGCTTTTTCTGCATCACTTATTCTAATAGCTACAGTTACTTGTGATCCAATTTGGTACGGTTGTCCTGGGAATGTATCAGAAATCATAAGGTCCGTATTACCGACTTTTAAATGTGCATGTAAAACGCGGTCTTTCACTTCATCTGGAACAGTGAATTCTGAATTTTCAGGCATTTCTCCAAAAGTCTGAATGACTTCAACTTTTGCATCCAATGCATGTTCATAAAACTTCACTGCTTCTTGTCCATTACCATCCAAAACTAAATACGGATTAATACCTAAAATCATAAAAGGCACCTCTTTTTCCAATTTTTTAGTAGTCATTTCACACCGCAAACAGAACGTACGTTCCTATAAATAATATCATAATCTTACATGTACTTGCAACAATCTAATTTCATTTTTTCTTACTTTATCCCTAATCCCATTTCTTGTTTTCTAAGTTCGACGCGTCTAATTTTTCCGGAAATTGTTTTTGGTAGTTCGTCTATAAATTCAATTTTGCGAGGGTATTTATATGGTGCTGTTAATTCTTTAACATGTTCTTGAAGTAAAGGAATCAGTGTGTCTTCTTTTTCTTGTACATTTTCTCTTAAAACGATAAATGCCTTTACGACACTTCCGCGAATTTCATCTGGACTTGCCACAACAGCACACTCTCTTACATACGGATGTTTCACAAGTGCATCTTCAACTTCAAATGGTCCAATTGTATAGCCAGAGCTAATGATAATATCATCCCCGCGCCCCTCGAACCAAAAATAGCCTTCTTCGTCTTTCTTCGCTTTATCACCTGTAATATAATAATCACCGCGAAATTGCATTGCTGTCCGCTCATCATCTTTATAATATTGTTTAAAAAGTGCTGGCGTTTCAATATGAACAGCAATATCACCGACTTCTCCTACAGATACAGGTTGTCCTTCTTCATTTACAATATCTACATGATTACCTAGCGTCGGTTTTCCCATTGATCCTGGCTTAATTTCCATTCCTTTCATAACGCCAACGAGCAACGTATTTTCTGTTTGTCCATACCCATCCCTGACTGTAACGTTAAAATGATTTTGAAATGTTTCTATTACCTCTCGGTTCAGTGGCTCTCCTGCAGATACAGCACTATGTAAAGCTGTTAAATTATATTGCTGTAAGTTCTCTACTTTTGCCATTAAACGATATTCTGTCGGCGTACAGCAAAGCACATTCACTTTATTATCATCTAATAATTGCAAATATGTTTTCGGTTCGAATTTACCGTGATATACAAATCCTGTTGCGCCTGAACCGAGTGTTGCTAAAAACGGGCTCCAAATCCATTTTTGCCATCCTGGACTTGCTGTTGCCCATACAACATCATTCTCCTCTATTCCAAGCCAATTCGGAGCGCTTGTACGCAAATGTGCATATGCCCAAGCGTGTGTATGTACAACGCCCTTTGGATTCCCTGTCGTCCCTGATGTATAGGATAAAAAGACCATATCTTCTCGGTCTGTCTTTGCGATTTCTAATTCATCACTTTCTGTTTCTAACGCATCTTTTAAATTAATCCAACCATCTACTGACTGCTCGCTCAGTACAAATTTTCGAAGGGACTCCATCATCTCTACATCTTCAAATTGTTCGATATACGGTTCATAACTGACAATTGCCTTTACTTCTCCATGCCGCAAACGATATTCAATATCTTTTTTTCGAAGCATTTCTGAACTTGGAATGACCACAAACCCTGCTTTAATTGCCGCAATGTACGTCATATACGCCTCAATTAAGCGTGGCATCATAATGAGAAGCTTATCCCCTTTTTGCAAACCACTCTTTATAAAAGCGTTTCCAATTTTATTCGCACCTTGTATTAATTCAAGGTATGTAACCTCTCGTCTATTCCCTTCGTCATCTTGCCAAATTAAAGCCAGCTTCTCTTTTTCATTTGTATATTTTTCTATCTCCGCAACTAAGTTATAAGACATTGGTGCTAACAATTCTTCTCTATTCATAATCTCATCCTCCTTTATCTATGCCTCCCTTATATAATAAAGAATTTTCAGTAAATTTTAAACCTACTTCTTTTGACAAATTTTTTAGTGATCTGTCGACATAAAAAAGAAGGAGCGAGAAACCCGCTCCTTCTAAGCCATCATATATGGAATTATTTATGGAAACCGCCTAATTGTTGTTCAGCTAGTGAAACTAGACGTTTTGTAATTTCGCCACCAACAGATCCGTTAGCGCGAGATGTTGAATCAGCTCCAAGTTGAACACCAAACTCTTGAGCGATTTCGTATTTCATTTGATCTAATGCTGCTTGAGCACCAGACACTGCTAATTTGTTTGTGCTTGCCATATGGTATCACCTCCTTGTGAGTATAGAGTGTGATAAACCATAGGACTTCATACATATCTAATGATGGTAATTTATGGTTTTAGAAAAGATCTTCAAATTGTTCTTCTTCACTCACTTCTACTGTTTGTAATACCATCTTTTCTGTATTAGCAACAGCTTCTTCAATAAGTGGTGTAAAGTCATATTTTGATTCAAAGCGATTTGCTTTTTCACGCTTCGGTTTTGTCGATGGACTTGCTGGTGTGAATACTGTACAGCAGTCTTCATACGGACGAATCGAAATATCATATGTTCCAATTGCATTTGCAACTTTAATAATTTCTAGTTTATCCATCGTAATAAGCGGGCGAATTACTGGATAGTTTGTAACCTCATTAATCGTATGCATACTATCTAACGTTTGGCTCGCTACTTGTCCAAGACTTTCACCCGTTGTTATCGCAAGTGCATTACGCTCCTCTGCAATACGTTCTGTAATACGCATCATCATACGGCGCATAACTGTCATAGAATAACTAGATGGAATTTCCTTATTAATTGTTTTTTGCACTTCAGTAAACGGAACAAGGTGAAGCGTCACACGTTTACAATACTTTGTTAACTCTTGTGCTAAATCAATTACTTTTTGCTTCGCACGCTCACTTGTGAATGGCGGACTATGGAAGTGAACTGCCTCCACTGATACACCGCGCTTCATTGTTAAGAAAGCAGCTACTGGGCTATCGATCCCACCAGAAAGAAGTACCATTACTTTTCCGCCAACGCCAACTGGTAATCCGCCAGCTCCCATGCGCTCATCACACATAATATAGCTATAACCGCTGCGAATTTCTACACGAACATTTACATCTGGATTATGAACATCTACTGTAATGTCTTCTGTATTATCTAAAATATAGCCGCCAATCTCCGGAAGCAACTCCATCGTCTGCATCGGGAAGTGTTTATAAGAACGGTGTACTGTAATTTTAAATGTTTTAACATCGCCTTTTACTTGTAAGAAAGCAGCAAGCGCTCCTTTTTTAATGTCTTCTAATTCTGACGGTACTTTCATTGCTAAGTTAAACTTATGAATACCAAATACATCTTTCAATCTCTCTGCAATCGCCTCATGATCTTCACCATTTAACTGAATGTACATGCGGTCGTGTGTTGCATCGATTTTGATATTTGGGAATTTCTTCAATTTAAATTTAACGTTATCTTTTAACGTGTTTACAAACTTAGAACGGTTTTTTCCTTTTGTCGTCATTTCTCCATAACGAACTAAAATATATTCATATGTCATCATATTTCTTTACCTCATCACTTCATATAATTTTGGCAATGTTTCTTTTATAATTTCTTCAAATTGTGTTACTTCTTCCATCGTATTTTCAGGTGCTAAACTAATGCGAATCGCACTCGCTGCTGCAGCATGCGGTATTCCCATTGATACTAACACACGACTCACTTCATTTGCTTTTGAGGAACAAGCTGATTTGGTTGATATATATACGTCACGTTCTTCTAGAGCATGAACCACTACTTCTGGTTTCAACCCAACGAATGATACATTTAAAATATGCGGCGCAGCATACGCAAGCGATGTATTAATTGTTACATCTTCCATTCCCTCTAAGAAACGTACGAGTTCTGCTTGCAATTTCTGTAAGTGGTCACTCTTTTCTCTCATATGTTCCATTGTCATACGTAGTGCCTTTACCATCGCGACAATACCAGGTAGGTTCTCTGTACCCGAGCGATAACGCAGCTCCTGCTGACCACCTGATAAAATCGGATCTAATCTTACACCATCGCGTACATATAAAAGTCCTGTTCCCTTTACGCTATGAAATTTATGTCCAGATATCGAACAAAGATCAATATGAGAAGCATATAAATCAAGTGGTACTTTTCCAATTCCTTGTACATGATCCACATGGAATCTTATTTTTGGATAGTTCGCTAGCAATTCACCAACTTCAGAAACAGGTTGAATCGCCCCTGTTTCATTATTCACATGGATCATTGAAACAAGGATTGTATCCTCACGAAGCGCTCGTTTTACATTTTCTACTGATACAATACCATGTTCGTTTACAGGTAAATAGGTAACATCAAAGCCGAGCCCTTCTAATTGTTTATATGCTTCAAACACAGACGCGTGTTCAATATTTGTTGTAATAATATGCTTACCACGAGAGCGATTCTTCATCGCTATTCCTTTAATCGCAAGGTTATTCCCTTCCGTTCCACCCGATGTGAAAATAATCTCGGAAGGCTTAACATGAAGAAGCCCTGCTGCAATCGTTCTCGATTGTGTTAATAAACGCTCCGCTTCTCCCCCGAGCGAATGAATAGAAGAAGGATTCCCAAAATATTTTCCTGCAACCGTTACGTAAGATTGAAGGACTTCTGGATATGGTTTCGTCGTCGCACTATTATCAAAATAGATCATCGTTCTTCCCCTTTCAGCGCTGTCACATCATATAATCATATCACAAATACGTGTAATTACGCTAAACATACTCAAAGGTTCCATTTTTCAATATAGAAGTATACTTCTATATTTTGAAACGAAAAACACTGTTGTATTCCGCTATTCATTATAGCAATATCGCTCTAGAATTTACACAGATCCAGTGCAAAAAAACAAACCCCTTTTTCATCAAGGGGTTTGTTCATTATCAACAAATTCAGCAATTTTTTGTACAACACCAGGTTCAAGTTGTTCCAAAACAGAAGCTGCTTGTTCTAAAGCTGCATCATATTCATATTCGCGGAACAATCTCTCTGCATTCTCTAAGCTTTGCGCCAAATCCACATCATGACTACGGTAGCGATTACCATATTGGATTAGCTTTTCTACTAAGTACGCTTGTCCAATTAACTCCTGCGTCTTTTCATATACACCGTTTACCATTGTATATGTTTCTTCTAACATACTATTTACAACATTCATATTTAGTGGTTTTAATTCTAACTGTTCATATACACCTTGCATTGCCTCTTGTCCTCTTTGTAAATCTTCCATAATGCTTTCTGGAAGACCTGGTAAGTTAGACTTTTGCATAAAGCGTTTAGCTTCTATGATCATATTGCGCATTTCATTTAATTTCTCACGCGCTTCAAATTCTTCTTTACGCATCATTTGCAACATATCTTTATACTCTACATGAAGTACCTTCAATGTTTCACATTGCTCATAAATCTCTTCCAGTTCTTCACGAATAACAGAGAATGCAATATCTTGCTCTGCAACACGTAATTGCAATACTTCAAAGCGTTTCATTAAAATATGCATTTGTTTTTCAATCAACTTTTGTGATTCAATGTCTTTGTCTTGCAGCTGATAGCTTTGTTTCACAAATTGCGTTTCGGATTTTGTCTCAATTGCTTTTTCATGAATTTCCTCTAAATCTTCGTAAATACTAACTGACTTTTTCTCTACATAATGCTTCGCATGTACTTCTTGTTCTAATTGATCATACAACATATCCAAACGCTTTTTTAAGCCTTCTATTTTCTCGTTTACTTCTGTTATATGAAGCTCTTCTAAATCAATCAGACATGTTTGTAGTTGTTTGTTCATATCCCGTACTTCTTTAGGGATTTCTAAATGATTTAATACATACCCTTGTTTTTTCATATCATCATGACCTTGTAATAAATCATCCAATTGTACCAGTAATGTTGCTTGACACTCCACTAATAAATCAGGAATTTCATGAACGATAATTTCTAAGTTCGCCAATCCATCTTCCAAACTTTTTACAATATCACGTGCCTTTAAATAATCACCGTTTGCCGTTGTCTCGTCAAACTCTTGAAACTTCGCTGATTCTATATCAAGTAACTCTTCAATTTTCTGTTCGGATTGTCCAAACATATGACGATGAGCCAATACATTCTTTTTCATACTACGATATGTATCACGTAAACCTTCAATTTCCGAACTATTTTTCTCATAGCTCTCTAATAATTGCTGTAGCTCATTTAAAATCTCCGTAATGCGGTTATCCGCTTCATCTAAATCACGAATGGATTCACTCATCAAACGCTTTGCTTTTCGGAAGGAAAATTGTGAGGCTGACTTTTGGGCATTTTCTAATGTTTTATCAGCTTTTGGCAGAAGGTTTGCAACAATTTCATCCCATTCTTCACGCCACTTTCCAAACAGTTCCTCTGTTTGTCCAGTCATATTTAAATCCTTAACCCGTTTCAATTCATCTGCAACAGGTTTATCTTTGACTTCTTGTTTCCACTGCTCAAGTGCTTCAATATCTTTATATAAACGATTTCTTATCACGAGCTCTATCATGAGCAGCACTAGAATAGAGCTTACTACGATGATAACGATCGTCAGAATAGAATCCATGTAAAATAGCCTCCTATTATATCTCTTTTTTTGTCCGTTCCGTTTATGAAATGGAAGGCATTATGTATAAAAAGGGAAATCCCCTATATTTAACAACTAACAATGTACTAATCATACCATGTAATGACGTGTTTTTGACCTAGTTTTTTTTAAAATTTCTTGTTTCTTTTGTTGCGTTTGTAATATTCCTTCTAAAAATTTCTCGATTTTCTTTTTTCCATACTCCGCTGCATTTATAAACATTTACTGGAAAGACTGTAATAAAGATACATCTTTTCTATGGGATATAAAATAAACCACTCTCGTTAACGTTGGCTCCACATGTATAATACGAATCCCATCTTGCACTGCCTGCTCCACTGCAATTTTTGGCAACAACGTAATACCCAGGCCAGCCCGAACCATCGCAAGCATCGGCTCAGCGTAGGATGTTTCTACGGCGATAGTAGGCGTAACACCTATCCCTTTGAACATTGTCATAATCATTTTTCTAATATCGCAAATTTCCGGATAAATAATAAGTTTTTCATGCTGCAAATCTTTTATTTGAATCGTATGTTCATCTTTATAGGCATGTTCATCCGAAACAACACAAACAATATTTTCTCTTCTTACTTCTTTTACAAGCTTTGCTCCTTCCACGATTGAATCAACTAACATTGCGTCAATCTTTCGCTCCCGAAATAATTCCATTAGCACTTTCGTATGTTCAATTTGCCATTCTACTTCATATATTTGTTCTAATGTACCTCTGCATTTTGATATGTAATGAGCAGCTAAACTCGGCAATACCCCAATTGAAATCTTTTTCTTCTCTTGATACTCTTTCAACTCTCCTTTCACATCATTTATTTGTTCTATAATTGGCTCAATCCGTTTTATAAATAGCTCCCCAGCCTCTGTTAATTCCACTCCTTGTGCAGACCGTTTTAATAACTTGACTCCTAAGTCCGCCTCTAATCTTTGAATTTGTTTACTGAGGGCTGGCTGCGAAATATGCAGAAGTTTACTCGCTTTCGATAAACTTCTTGTATGTTTCACCTCAATAAACGATTGTACTGCTTCAAAATCCATATGATACACACCTCTAACCAAAAGTTATAACCGCTATAAAAAATCAATATTTCCTATCCATAGAAAGCGAGCGCTATACTCATCTCATGCTTATTTTTATGAACTTACTATAATATCGGAATAAAAAGGAGAAAGATACTCGTGAGTAAAAAACAAATGCTACTTGGGTCCCTTTTATGCTTACTTGCCGTAACAGCTTGGGGATTTATGTTTCCTGTTATGGCCAGCGCTCTGCAGTTTATAGATCCATTCTTTTTCACAACAATCCGCTATGGATCCGCAGCTATTATTTTTACTGTTCTTCTCTTCATGATTGAAGGAAAAGTCGCTTTTCACTTAGAAAAACAAGCTCTCCATTTGTTATTTTATGGTACAGTCGGTTTTGCCGGATACGGATTTCTTGTTTTCTATGGACAGCAATTAGCAGGACCTTCAGGGGCTATTCATGCAGCCATGATTCAATCTCTTATGCCGCTGCTTGCTTTACTATTACAATGGATCTTAAAAAATAAAAAACCACAAAACTATACATTTCTTTGTATGCTTTGTGCACTTATCGGTGTTATGCTTGTCATTTCAAAAGGTAATATTCACCTATTATTTGGAGCCGCTAGTCATGTCTCCACAAATCTATTTATGTTATGCGGCGTGATGTGTTGGGTCATTTATACAAATGGTGGTTCCCGTTTTCAAAATTGGTCACCGCTTCGATATACAGCACTTACTTGCTTATTCGGATCCATTTCACTCGTCCTTATTGTGGCTTTGCTAACGTATACAAACTTGATTTCTGTACCGCCTCTCCATACAATCGTCACAGTTCGCTTTGAGCTATTTTATATGTCGATTATCGCAGGAGTTATCGCCGTCTTTTGTTGGAATATGGGCAATCGATATATTTCATCCATTAACGGTATTTTATTTATGAATTTAGTTCCTGTACTGGCACTTATCGGATCGATTTTTCGAGGCTATAAAATTGAAGAAATTGAAGTAATTGGAGCGATGATTACCATTATCGCTTTACTATGCAACAACTTATGGCAACGAAAGCAAGAGCGTATCCAAGAAGAAATCACTTCTTGAAAAACACGCCAAAAAATATCCCCACCTAAAATATGGCGGGGGTATTTTACATATGGACTGCTCTCGGTAACGGATAATACATATGCGTTAAACATAATATTTGTTCCATCCATTGCTCTACTTCTTTCGTATACATTTCCAAAAAGAATGTTTCTGATGGAAACGAATGCAGTACCTCCGATATATATTGTGGATATAAATACGGCATGTTTATCATGCCCTTTAATTGCGTCATAAACATTGTAAAAGACACCTTTTGAAACTCTTGCTGCACTTGCCCCTGCTTAATGATTTGCTCTATATAATATCTTTCTTTAGAAAAATAAACAGTCATCACTTCCCGGATCAACGTTGTATCAATTGAAAGCTCTCGGTAAAAAAACCGAGTAAGTTCCCTATGCTCAAACTGATAGCGTAAAATTCCTCGTACAATTTGATTCATCACTTCTTTAGCTGGCAAATACTCTCTTTGTTCAAATGACCTTTCAATTACCCCGACATATCCTTCTAAAAAATCAGTTATAAGCTGTTCTAATAAACCTTGCTTTCCAGCAAAATAATATGAAATATTGGCCACATTCACATCCGCCCGCTTTGCAATATCTCGCACCGATGTTCCATCGTACCCTTTCGTATAAAACAATGAAATTGCCGCATCAATTACCTTTTGTTTCGTCTGCTTCATGCGCTCACTTCCTCTCACCCTGAACAGCTATAATGTAAATTTCTTGACTTTTAAGACAAATTCCTTTAATTTTCTATCGACAAAGTCATATGAAATACAGCGTATTTTGCTATGATTTTACATTTCTCGATAGAAAGGGTGCCGTTTCCATGTTTACAAAAGAAAGTTATGCAGGATCACGTGAGCAGCAATATGAAACAGTAATCAAACAACTTAATGCATTGTTAACGGGTGAATCAAATGTGGTCGCAAATTTAGCAAATGCTTCTGCTCTTTTAAACCAATTTTTAGAGCGTATTAACTGGGTTGGCTTTTATGTGACAGAAGGAAATCAACTTGTACTCGGGCCATTTCAAGGAATGCCTGCGTGCGTTCGTATTCCATTTGGACGCGGTGTTTGCGGCGTAGCAGCTGAAACAAAAAAAACACAACTTGTTGCAGATGTTCATCAATTTCCAGGGCATATCGCTTGTGACAGCGCTTCTAATTCCGAAATTGTTGTACCGATTATAAAAGAAGGCACCGTCATCGGTGTACTCGATATTGATAGTCCTGAAAAAAATCGTTTCGATGAAGTGGATCAGCACTACTTAGAGAAGTTTGTGGAAACGCTCCTAAAACATATGTAAAAGATGCGAGCCATCTATTTAGTAAATCGATGGCTCATTTTTTTCATTCCCCATTCACATGAGAAAATGCATTCGATTGCTTCTGGAACGCGTACGCTAAATCCGAGACAATATCCTCCCATGATTCTAATCCAACAGATAAGCGTATTAAATTATCAGAAATGCCCATTTCATGGCGTACTGTCGCTGGAATGACAGCGTGCGTCATCGTTGCTGGATGTTGCACTAACGTCTCTGTGTCACCAAGACTCACCGCAATTGTAATAAATTGCAATTCATTCATGAATGCCTGTGCTTCTTCTTTTCCACCTTTAATCGTAAATGAAATCACACCGCCTCCGCGCTTCATTTGAGACAATGCTATTTCTCCTTCTGGATACCAAACTGCCTCAACACTTTCGTGATTTTTCAAAAAGGCCACGACTTTTTCCGCATTATCACAGTGCCGGTCCATTCGTACAGCTAACGTCTTTAAACCACGCAGCAAAAGCCATGCATCAAAAGGCGCCATAATTCCGCCAATATCTTTTCGAATCGGCCGAATTTGTTCAGTTAGCTCCTTCGTTTTACAAACCGTCACACCAGCAACAACATCACCGTGACCGCCAATATATTTTGTAGCACTATGAAGAACAACATCACAGCCGAGTGTAAGAGGCGTTTGTAAATAAGGCGAGCAAAATGTATTATCGACAATGACAAGCAGTTCATTTTGTTTTGCCACTTTAATAACCTTTTCTAAATCGATGAGCTTCATTGTCGGATTAATGGGCGTTTCAACAAATATCAACTTTGTATTTGGACGCATACTTGCCTGAATCTCTTCTTCTGTTTCCATATCACATAATGAATGTGTAATCATAAACTTCTCTTCTAACACTTCTAAAAAACCGTACGTACATCCATACAAACCGTTTGAACAAATGATATGATCTCCAGCACGTAAAAATGCGAGAAGTGTCGCCGAAATTGCGGCCATTCCAGAACCGAACGCTAACGCCGATTCTCCTCCTTCTAAAACAGCCATACGCTCCTCAAACAATTCCACAGTCGGATTTCCAAGTCTTGAATAAATGTAAGATGGATCCTGCCCAGCGAAACTTGCTTCTCCTTGCTGCGCTGTTTCAAATGTATACGTTGAAGTTTGAAATAGCGGTGGCGTTAAACTCCCTTTATGCATCTTGGAATCATACCCGTGATGAATCAGCGCTGTTTCTATCTGTTTCTTTTTCATACAAACATCCCCCTTATGTTTCTATTTTATGTAAGCGTTTTCTATCTGTTGCTATCCTTTCTTTCATGTTGTTTTAAATTCCTTCTTGTAATTTCCAAACTTTACATGTATAAAACAAAATACGAACTCACTTGACGAAATAAGATTCAAAAGATATAATAGCGTTTGTGTAAAATAAAAAGGCAGCCTTGTGATGTGAGTTTATCGTTTGTATTTTGTTCCTCACGTTTGAGGTGTATCTCGTAACTCCCTGCTGCTGGAGCGAAGGTACATGAAAACAAAATGCGCATAAATGTCGATTACGTCTGTTTTTATTTTACGAAAATAAAAACACTTAAAGGAGGAGTCAACTATGGCTCGTTATACAGGTCCAGCTTGGAAACTGTCTCGTCGTCTTGGAATCTCTCTAAGCGGCACAGGTAAAGAATTAGAAAAACGCCCTTACGCACCAGGTCCTCACGGTCCTAACCAACGTAAGAAACTTTCAGAATACGGTTTACAATTACAAGAGAAACAAAAACTTCGTCACATGTACGGCATGACTGAGCGTCAATTCCGTCGCACATTTGACCAAGCAGGTAAAATGCCAGGTAAACACGGCGAAAACTTCATGATTCTTCTTGAAGCTCGTCTTGACAACCTAGTTTACCGCATGGGCTTAGCTCGCACTCGTCGTGCAGCTCGCCAATTAGTAAACCACGGTCACATCATGGTTGATGGTGCTCGCGTAGACATCCCATCTTACCGTGTAAAACCTGGTCAAACTATCAGCGTTCGCGAAAAATCTAACAACCTTGTTGTTGTTAAAGAAGCGATCGAAGTTAACAACTTCGTACCAGAATACTTAACTTTCGATGCTGATAAATTAGCAGCTACTTTCACTCGCTTACCAGAGCGCGCTGAATTAGCTGCTGAAATCAACGAAGCGTTAATCGTAGAGTTCTACTCTCGTTAATCTCGATGCTCTGCAAAGAGTAGTATTAAAAGTCTTAGAAATCTTGTTAAATCAAGGTTTCTGGGCTTTTTTTATTTTATTTAATAATGCAAAATAAGGCATAAAAAAGAATGTAATTGGGGCCAGTTTGGGGCCACAATTAAAAAGGCTGGCGTGTGTATAGAAATGGATAAGTGTAAACAAAATACTAAAAAGCTCTGTAAATCCATAGTACATTTATCTTATTTGTAGTTAATGATTATTAGCCCTTCTTTTCTTCAAAAATTTTCATTGCTCTTTTATCCACATAAGGAGAAATTTTTCTGTTTCTAGTGCTGAAAAATACCACTTTCCACCTATTTTATATTTCGTAAAATGTTCATCATAAAAGAAATTTTCTTTGATGGTATTTCCACTCATACTTGTTTGTCTGCATAGTTCTTTTATATCTTAAAATGTTTTTCTCTGTTCAATGTTATCTAGACGTTTCCGTAACTCTTCGAAAAAAAATCTTCAATCTTCTGCTCGTCTAACTTCAAAAAAGAATGTTATTCACCTTCTTTTTTTGAAGTTTCTTCTATTTCAATCTTCTTTTTAAAATTAACTCTCTTTCAGCTGGTATTAAAGATGTAAAAAACGTTCTCCATCGTTCTATTGTTAGATTTACCTTAACTATATATCCTTTTTCATTATCAACATAATCTCTAATGAAGGAGTTTAGGGATATGGTATAATTTTCCATGAATATAGTAGAAAGGATTTAAACAATAAATGGAGAGATAGGGACTATTTTCCCGGATGCTACTCAACAACCGTAGATAGAGTTTGGAGGATTAATATGAATATAGAAAATAAAATGCAAGTTATATTAGATAAAAGAAAAAAATTAAATTTAAATGATGATTATGGAATACAAACAAGTTGGAATGAAATAATAGAAGTTCTCTCAGAAAATGAGGAAAATACTATAAGATATTTAGAGAATTGTAGTAAAGAAGATTTATATTGGATAAGTGAAGTTTTTGAAGATATAGCAGAAATTGTGCAAAGTAAAGAATTTATTAATTGTTTAAGAAAATTAGATGAAAAATTTCCAGAATTAGAAATGACAAAAGATATTGATATAGCAGAAAGTTATATAGAAAATATTTGAATTAAATGGTAAGCCGCCCACCTAAAAATGAAGTGACCCCATAAAGTTAGACAGGTTATTTCATTAGGCAACCTTTTGGGCATGGGTCCGGTATTGTACCGGGCTCATGCCCAAAAGGTTGCCTTAATTCTTTTATGATTATAGTACTTTATATATTTTGCTAGTTCTTTCTTAAAATGTTCTATACTCTTAAATTCTTTTCGATACAGAAATTCTGACTTCATGATGCCAAAGAAGTTTTCAATCACTGCGTTATCGTAACAGTTTCCTTTACGAGACATGCTTTGTGTAATGCCACGTTTAGCAAGGGAATGACGGTATTGTTTCATTTGATAGTGCCAACCTTGATCAGAATGGATCAAGAGTGTATCTTTGACTGTTAAGTGTTCAAACGCTTGGTCTAACATCGTTGAAACAAGTGAATAAGTTGGTCTTAAACCAATTGTGTATGTGATAATTTCACCATTAAATAAGTCCAACATTGGCGATAGATATAGCTTTTCTCCAAATAATTTAAACTCCGTAATATCCGTAACCCACTTTTTATTTGGTTTTTCAGCTTGGAAGTTACGATTTAAAATATTAGGTGCAATTTTTCCAACTGTTCCTTTATAAGAGCGATATTTTTTCATACGAACGAGACATTTTAATCCCAATTCTTTCATGATACGATACACTTTTTTATGATTTACTTTATGTCCGCGATTCGTAAGTTCATCACGAATACGACGATAACCATAAAACCCCTCATGTTCGTCATAAATGGTTCGAATCAATCCTTTTAGTTCTACATCTGAATCAGGAAGATTGAATCTTTTAACCCAATAATAATACGTACTGCGCGGAATACCTGCGAGCTGAAGTAGCACCTTCACTGAAAATTCATGCCTTAATTCATAGACTACTTGGGCTTTGTCTTGTTTCGTGATTTCTCCTTGTTTTGAACTAAGGCATTCAACTTTTTTAAATATGCATTTTCCATACGTAAACGCTCATTTTCCGCTTGTAGTGCCTCTATCGAACCTTCAACTATTCCTTGATCTTTAGTTGTATTTGTTTTTTTCTTTTCCTTTCCATGGATGGACGCCGCTGTTTCCCTGATAGATGTCCCTTGTTCGTTCATATAATTAAGTACATCTAGTTTATACTGGGTAGAGTAGGATGTATAGCGTTTTTCAAAAGCATTTTCACCTAAGGATTCATATTGTTTAATCTACTGATAGAGCATACTGGGGTGAACATCAATAGATTTAGCAATTGTTTTTCCACCTTCAGTCCCCTCTAAATATCGTCTTATCGCTCGTATTTTTTCTTTTGAAGAAAATTTAGCCATAAAAAAGTGCACCTCCGATTGTTAGACTGTGTCTAACAATCGGGGTGCACTTCATTTGGATCGGCTTTTTTCGTTCTTATAGCACTTATTAAAAAAGGATGATAACGAAAGCGAACGCTATCTTTATCATCCTTTTTTATCTTATTCTTATATATAAAATAAAGTTTATTTATCTTCTTGTTTCTCCACATACACATAAGCATCTTTAGGATTTTTATGTACATCACTTTGTGTATTCTCCGCAAGCTGACCAGCATTTAGCAAAGAAAAGATGATGAGCGCTTCTAGTGACATTTTCTTTTACCACTCCTTTCTTTTATCTTATACATATATCATACTCCTCACTTGTGATTTCCGTATGAACATAGAAAGAAGATTAAAACAAAAGGGCTTTGAGGAGTATGTCTCCTCAAAGCCCTTTTCATAAATCTTTATTGATTAGTAACGAATTAAGAAATATTTCTTTTTACCGCGGCGGATAATTGTAAATTTACCTTCAATGCGGTCTTTTTCTGTTACAACATAATCTAATGCTTGTGTACGCTCACCGTTTACGTAAATTGCACCATTTGTTACATCTTCACGCGCTTGGCGTTTTGATGGTGAAATTTTGCTTTCAACAAGCAAGTCGATTAATACTGTATCTTCTGCACTGCGTTCTACAGATGGTACATCTTTGAAACCTTGCTCAATTTCGTTTGCAGTTAGTTCAGCTACAGAACCGCTAAATAATGCTGCAGAAATTTTAATTGCTTGCTCTAATGCTTCAGCGCCATGAACAAGTTTTGTCATTTCAGAAGCTAGTGCTTTTTGTGCTGCACGTTTTTCTGGCGCTTCAGATACTTGTTTTTCTAACTCAAGAATTTCTTCATGAGATAAGAATGTGAAGTATTTTAAGTATTTTACAACATCGCGGTCGTCTGTATTGATCCAGAATTGGTAGAACTCGTAAGGAGTTGTTTTCTCTGGATCTAACCAAATTGCGCCGCCTTCTGTTTTACCAAACTTCGTACCATCAGATTTCGTAACAAGCGGAATTGTTAAACCGAATGCTTTCGCATCTTCTTCTGATTTACGAATTAATTCAAGACCAGCTGTAATGTTACCCCATTGGTCACTACCACCAATTTGCAGGCGGCAACCTTGTTGTTGGTATAGATTTAAGAAGTCGTATGATTGTAAAATCATGTAACTAAATTCAGTAAATGAAATACCAGTCTCTAAACGAGATGCTACTGTATCTTTTGCTAACATATAGTTTAAACCGAAGTTTTTACCGATGTCGCGTAAGAATGTAATTACATCTAAGTTACCAAGCCAATCATAGTTATTAGCCATCGTTGCTGGATTTTCTACATTTTCAAACTCTAAGAAGTTTGAAAGCTGATTTTTAATACTTTCCGTGTAGTAAGCAACTGTATCTTTCGTATTTAATGTACGCTCTGCTTTTTTACCACTTGGGTCACCGATCATACCAGTACCGCCACCAACAAGTGCGATTGGTTGATGACCAGCTAATTGGAAACGACGTAGCATTAATACTGGTAACATATGACCAATGTGTAAGCTATCTGCTGTCGGATCAAAACCACAGTATAATTTAACGCTTTCTTTTTCTAATAATTGTTGTAAACCTTCAGCATCTGTTTGCTGATTAATTAGTCCGCGAAATTCAAGATCTTGTAAAATACCCATATCCTACATACTCTCCTTTAAATTAATCGAGCGCGAAATTTGAAAACATAAAAAAATCGCCCCTCAAATAAGGGACGATTTTGATTATCGCGTTACCACCCTAGTTGCAGGCAAAAGCCTACCACCTCATTCACATAACGGCTCAGCACCGTCTTTTCCCTTTTGAATACGATTCAATCGAAAAAAGATGCTCTAGGGGCGTAATTCGCGATCATCTATGTGCTGATTTTCACCGACCATCAGCTCTCTAAAACAGGGAAATGATCACTACTTCTCCCTTTCCACGCTCAATTATTTATATACTTTTCTTTATATCATTATTTGCTAGTGTGTGTCAAATCGAAGAAAATGGTATATATGAACTACCTAAGTTTTTTCGTGCTATGCTAATGAAAAGTTAAAAAGAGGTGTTACAGTTCGACTCTCTTGCTGTAATTTCCGATTTGACAGAAAATGAGAAACCTATATATAATAAATTTGATTGAATGTTCAAATTTTAAATTGATTAGTCAATTTTTTAGGGGAGATTTTGATGGAAAATAAACAATCATTTATAGCAGAGGCTCGAAGAGAACAAATCATTACTGCAGCTATTGAAGTTTTAAAGGAAATCGGGTACGTAAGCACAAGTTTGTCCAAAATAGCGAAAAAAGCAAATATAAGTACAGGGCTCATTTCTTATCATTTCTCTGGCAAAGAAGATTTAATGAACAACACACTAATATATTTAGTTGAACAAGAATGGTCATATATTCATGAACGAGTTGTAAAGAAGCAAACATTTACAGAAAAATTAACTACATTTATAGAAGCGAGTTTAGCTTATCAAATTACAAACCGAACAAATAATATCGCTTTAGTTGAAATCATTTTTAATGCCCGTACACCAGATCACATCCCTTATTATTTATTAGAAGACGACGAAGATTTAAAGAATAGCTTACTGCAAAACATTCTTCTACAAGGGCAAGAATCAAAAGAATTTAAAGACTTTCATCCCCAAGTGATTGCAACCGTTATTCAAGGAGCAATATCAGAATCGCTGTTATCACCTCAAAAACAACTAAGTTTAGAAAATTTTAGTGCAGAACTTATTAAAACCATATTGGAAATGGTGAAGTGATAAGAATAGAAAAATTCAAATCACCTCAAAAAATGAAGATACACATTAATAAAAAATGAAAGGTATGAAATTATGAGAGATAACAAAACCGTTATTGGACTTAGTAAGTTCGAAAAAACACTTGTCATTTTCATTCCAATTATATTAGGTGGTTTGGTTGGATGGTTCATTCCAGTCATTGCAAATTGGATATTAAAACTTCCTGTAGTTCCAATGGAAAAGTTATTCCTATTCATCACATCCTTTAACAGTCTATGGGTTTCAATTGTTGCTACCATTATCGGCATTATTATTGGTATGTTATTAACATTGACGATTTTTGATGAAAGTCTTGAAGTTACAATTTCTTATACTAGCTTGCAATTAAAATTAGGAGATACAGTAAATACCATTGAAAAATCGAGCATTTCAACAATTTATATGGAAAATAAGCAATTTATTATCCTTGGAAAAAATGGTAATGAATTATACAGAGCCGTTATTGAAACAAAAAAAGGTACAGTTCGAGAAGCACTTCATAATTACCACTATCCTTGGGAAGAGAAAGATCCTTTTCACATTGAATACCAAAGATGGGCTTTAGGACATCCCGATTTCCCTGAAAAAATTAATGCATTACTACATGCTAGGGAACTCGCACTAAAAGAGAAAAAAGTGGATACTGCTAAATACCTCCGAGAAGATTTAGCTAAATTAGGAGTTGTTATTAGAGATGAAAAAAATGGTCAGTATGTCCGACTCATTAAAGATGCTAGCGATGAAGGCTAATGCAAAACAGTCGATTCCATATATATGGAATCGACTGTTTTTACTTATCTTACTGTATTCGCGCTTTACCGACACACTCTCGCATATTCTAATTAAAGACTTGTAATAAATATTGTAAGCAAAGAAAGCCCCATCCCCCCCACTAATAACGACATATGAAAAGCAATCGATAAATCATTTCCAATCGTTGCTTCCACAGGATCTTTTGCTGGAGAGGCAAGAAAACGCAGCAATCGTTCAAAGCGATTTACTTTCTCTGAAAAATCTGGGACAGCCACATGATCGCCATCTAAATACTGTTTCAATTTATACTCTTTCTCAAAGGGATTTTCGTTCAAATTCATCTACCTCCAGCAATTGCTTCAATTTCTTAATGCCGTTATGAAGCCTAGATTTCACCGTTCCTACAGGAATATTAAGCACCTCTGCAATTTCCTTTTGCGGCATATCATGATAATAAGAAAGAATAAGGACAGCCCGCTGATCTTCAGGAACTTTCAAAATTGCCTCTCTTACGGTGAGCCGGTCTTCTTGTGAAAACTCCTTCTCCTGAATCGGTACTAAAAACGGTAAAAGAGAGCGCCACTTTTTTCTTCGATTCAATTTATTAATCATAAGGCGATAACCGATTTGAAACAAATACGTTTTAATTTTCCCCTTTTCAATCTCATACATATGCTTCTTACGTTCTAACGATAAAAACGTATCTTGAACGAGATCTATACTCAATTGCTCATCACGGTTAAATCGATACAAAAATTTATATAGCGCTGGTTTGATCAAAACATATAGTTTTTCTCCAGCCTGCTTATCTCCATTTTGATACGCAAGCATGAGCTCTTCCTCAATCCCAATCTGCGCCATGTTTTTTAATCTCCTTTATTCCTTTTAACGTTAAAGAGATTCGGCTAACTAAATAAATACTTGCGACTAATGTCCAAACCTGCGCTTGATTCGTAAAAAACTGTACATATGGATTTTGAATTGTTAATCCGCTTAAAACTAAAAAATTAAGCACCTGTACACATAGACAAGCATATGCCGCAATACAGGCAGAGATTGTATCAAATACATTCCAGCGAAAGTAAACTTTTGTTTTTGTAAAATCAATTTTACTCCCCTTTTTTCTCACAATATATTTCTTATCAAAAGGAATAATGATAGAAAACATAACAATCATTATTATCCCGCCTGTAATCATTGAGACTTTAAATCCAATTGCTATAGGTAATAACATACCACAAGAAAATACGACTATAATTCCTATTAAGGCAAAAATAAGCATCCATTTATTAAACATATAAAGGCCTCCCTCGTCTATTGTTTCATAAATGTATACAGATGAGGGAGGCACTTGGTTCAAAGCTTAATTTATTTTTTTTATTATTTTCGCAGGATTTCCACCAACCACAACGTTATCAGGTACATCCCTTGTTACAACCGCACCAGAAGCAATAACAGCATTATCACCAATCGTCACACCCGGATTAATAATGGCTCTCCCGCCAATCCAAACGTTATCCCCAATTGTTACTGGCTTCCCAAACTCAGCACCACTTATGCGCTCGACCCAGTCAAGTGGATGTGTTGCTGTATAAATGTGGACACCTGGAGCGAGCATACAGTTCTCACCAATTGTGACAGGACATACATCTAAAATGATGCAATCAAAGTTCGCGTAAAAGTTTTCTCCAACATGAATGTTGTAGCCATAATCACATTTAAAAGAAGATTCAATATGAAAGTTGTCACCAGTTGATCCAAATAATTCTTTTACAATTAAACTACGCTCTTCATATTTTGTTTCCGGTGTTTCATTTAATTCTCTTGTTAATATACGAGCATGCTCCCTACCTTCTACTAACACTGGATCAGCAGGTACATACATTTCCCCTTGTATCATTTTTTCTTTTTCTGTTTTCATGATAGCATCTCCTTTAACACGTATATATAAGTTGTTCATCCTTTATGATAGCACAAAAAAAGAAAAGCCTGAACGGAATATACGTTCAGACCTTTCTTTCTTAATCTTCCATTGTTGATAAGTCACCTGTTGGTAAGTTTAGCTCCCACGCTTTTAACACGCGTCGCATAATTTTACCACTTCTCGTTTTCGGTAGTTTATCTCGGAACTCAATTTGTCTTGGCGCTGCATGAGCTGCAAGTCCTTTTTTCACAAATTGACGAATCTCTTCTTTTAATTCATCAGATGCTTCATAACCTGCGCGCAGTGCGATAAACGCTTTAATAATCTCACCGCGCACTGGGTCTGGAATACCGATTACACCAGCTTCTGCTACCGCAGAGTGTTCAATTAATTTACTTTCTACTTCAAATGGACCAACGCGCTCACCAGAAGTCATAATGACATCATCAATACGCCCTTGGAACCAGAAATATCCATCTCCATCCATATAAGCAGAGTCACCTGATACATACCAATCTCCCGGCATAAAGTAAGACTCATATTTTTGCAGATTGTTCCAAACTGCGCGCATCATCGATGGCCAGCCCTTAGCAATCGCTAAGTTCCCCATTGTATATGGCGGTACTTCATTCCCTTCATTATCAACAATCGCTGCTTTCACACCTGGAATCGGTTTCCCCATTGATCCTGGGCGAATTTCCATACAAGGATAATTACAAATCACTTGCGCACCTGTTTCTGTCATCCACCATGTATCATGAATTCGAAGACCAAATGCGTTCATTCCCCAGCGAATTACTTCTGGGTTTAATGGTTCACCAACACTTAGTACGTGACGGAGTGCTGATAAATCGTATTTCTTAATCGCTTCTTCGCCAGCTCCCATTAACATGCGGAATGCTGTTGGCGCACTATACCAAACTGTTACACCGTAATCTTGCAACGCTTCGTACCATGCCTCTGGACTAAAACGTCCCCCTAAAACGACATTTGATCCACCTACTAACCACGGCGCAAAAATCCCGTAAGCAGTTCCTGTTACCCAGCCTGGGTCAGCTGTGCACCAGTATACATCGTCTTCTTTTAAATCAAGCACCCATTTTGCCGTTTGATAATGCTGCACCATTGCATTCTGTGCGTGAAGAACACCTTTTGGCTTCCCTGTAGAACCGGATGTATAATGAAGAATTAATCCATCCTCACGGTCTAACCATTCGATTTGAAGTTTGTTAGAAGCTTGTTCAAATAATGGATTAAACGCAACAAGTTTTCCGCCTTCTTCTGCATTCTCTCCAACAAGAAAGACTGTTTTTAACGCTGGTAAATCATTAAGCGGGACACGCTCTAACAATTCAGGCGTTGTAATTAACACTTTCGCTTCGCTATCTTCTAAACGATCGCGCACCGCTCCTTCCATAAATGCTTCAAATAACGGACCAACAATTGCTCCTAATTTCACTGCACCAAGAAGTGCGAAATATAATTCTGGTGAACGCGGCATGAAAATAAAAACGCGATCTCCTTTTTCTACATCACCATAGTTTTTCAGGACATTTCCCGCTTTGTTGGAGAACTCCTTCATTTCTTTAAATGTATATTTCTCTTTGCGCGATCCATTTTGATAATAAAGTGCCACTTTATTTTTTCGATCAGATTTCGCATGTTTATCAATTGCCTCATATGCCATATTTACTCGCCCTGTTTCATACCAAGAAAAGTTTTTATTAACCTCTTCCCAGTTGAAACCTGCATATGTTTCTTCATAATTCAACAAATTATTTTCCCCTTTAATAACCGGAAGCGTTTCTACTTTCATACTTTACATCTCCCTCCTATGTATTCTATTATCTATTATAATAACATTATTTAAAATTTTCAGTATTTTTGTTGATTTTTAGACAAATTTTTACTGACAAAATTCGATTCACATCGCATATATTATAAAGTACGATAATATATAGTAGATTCACAAACCCTCAAGGTGGTGAGCAAAACATTGATTCATAAAAAAATATATAATGCAAGAAACTTAAAAACAACGCGAGGAACCTTAATCATTGAAGGTCCTGTATCTACCCATAATCTTGAAATGTATGAATTTCATCCAGACTTAGTTGCCTTTCGTCCCGCTGATCAACAATATAAAGCGATTGTCGAAATTTCTAAATTACCAGAAGCTCGTCTCATTATCGCAAGACATGACCAAACAATTGTCGGATATGTTACATATTTATATCCTGATCCGCTAGAACGATGGTCAGAAGGAAACATGGAAAACTTAATTGAACTCGGAGCAATTGAAGTCATTCCCGCATTTCGCGGATGCTCGGTTGGAAAAAATCTATTAGAGGTTTCGATGATGGATGATCATATGGAAGATTATATTATATTAACGACTGAATATTATTGGCACTGGGATTTAAAACAAACTGGTTTAAATGTTTGGGAATACCGTAAAGTAATGGAAAAGATGATGAATGCCGGCGGACTAGAATGGATGGCAACAGATGATCCAGAAATTTGTTCCCACCCAGCTAACTGTTTAATGGTTCGTATCGGCAACCGCGTCGATACAAATTCCATCCAAGATTTTGACCGTTTACGCTTTAAAAATCGTTTTATGTATTAAGAAAGGGGACATATGGAATGATTGTAGAAGAAATTATGAATCATGATGTAATCGCACTGCACCCAGATGACACAATCGAAACCGCAATTCGAACAATACGTACAAAGGGCATTCGTCACATTCCAATTGTTGGTCATAACAACAACGTAGTCGGTATCATTTCTGACCGCGATGTACGTGATGCAAGTCCTTCAATTCTCGATGAACAAGTTTCAATGGATATGCTTAAACAACCGATTCAGTTAATTATGAAACAGCCAGTAATGACGTGTCATCCTCTCGATTTTGTTGAGGAAATTGCGACGTTATTTTTTGAAAATAAAATTGGCTGTCTTCCTGTTACAAAGGGCGGAAAGCTTGTTGGAATCATATCAGAATCTACAGTATTACATACACTCGTCAAACTTACAGGTGCTCATCAGCCAAGTTCACAAATTGAAATTCAAGTAAAAAATGAGCCTGGTATTCTCGGAAAGGTAGTTGCTATTTTTAGTGATTTACATATTAATATTGTGAGCGTTCTCGTCTATCCAGCAAGAGACGAGAATGATAAAGTACTCGTTTTCCGCATTCAAACGATGAATCCTCTAAGAGTGATCGAAACATTAGAGCAAAAAGGTTATCATGTCTTATGGCCAAACATAATGGGGATGCAGGCATGAAGAGTGCCTTCATTTATTCAGATGATTTTCGGGGCTATTCCTTTAGCCCTGAACATCCCTTTAATCAGCTTCGTGTTACACTCACCTACGATTTACTAGAAAAGAGTGGGCTGATTCACCCTTCTCAAGTCATTCCACCGCGAATGGCAACAGATGAGGAGATTGCTTTCATTCATACAGAGGAATACATAAATGCGGTAAAACTTGCTGGAGAAGGAAAATTAGTAAGATCAATCGCCATGTCATACGGTCTTGGAACAGAAGATACACCGATGTTTCCAAATATGCATGAAGCGAGCGCATTACTTGTTGGCGGTACATTAACAGCTGTAGATGCCGTTCTTTCAGGTCAAGTAAAGCATGCATTAAATTTAGGTGGTGGCCTGCACCACGGATTTCGCGGCAAAGCATCTGGTTTTTGCATTTATAACGATAGCTCGATTGCTATAAAATATATGCAAAAAAAATATGGATTGCGTGTTTTATACATTGACACAGATGCCCATCATGGTGATGGTGTACAATGGTCCTTTTATGATGACCCTAACGTCTGCACCATCTCACTACATGAAACTGGGCGCTATTTATTTCCTGGAACCGGCGCTGTAAACGAGCGCGGTCAAGGTGTTGGCTATAGTTATTCTTTTAACGTTCCACTCGATGCCTTTACAGAAGACGAATCTTTTTTACAATCTTATCGTACCGTGGTAAAAGAAGTCGCAGCTTACTTTAAACCGGATATCATTTTAACGCAAAACGGAGCCGATGCACATTATTACGATCCTCTTACTCACCTTTGTGCAACGATGCAAATTTATCGTGAAATTCCAAAGCTTGCTCATGAAATCGCCAATGAATACTGCGACGGACGCTGGATCGCCGTTGGTGGTGGCGGCTATGATATATGGCGCGTCGTTCCAAGAGCATGGGCACTCATTTGGCTCGAAATGAACAATATCCAAAACATCTCAGGTTATCTCCCCCCAGAATGGATTGAAGCTTGGAAAGGACAAGCACCTATTGAACTTCCCATCACATGGGAAGACCCTAACAACATGTATAGCCCTATCCCTCGAAAGCCAGAAATTGAAGAAAAAAATGCATTAACAGTGGCAAAATCCCTTGAAATTATTCGGAATAATACGAAAAAGGCTTTATATTAAATGATAAGAATAGGGGACTTTCTCCTATTCTTTTTTATGAAAGGTGATATTTATGTGGGAACAAAAACTCTTACATACAAAGCGTGGTATTTTTGAAGTATTTATAAAAGGCAGCGGTGACCCACTATGCGTTACACATCATTACTCCGAGTTTAACGAATCTGGTGATTATTTTGCTGAAATCTTTACTTCTACTCACCAAGTATTTCTTATTAATTTAAGAAATGCTGGTCATTCTGCGAAAGCTACAACGGAACATGAATTAAGTATGAGCGAAACAATTGAAGATTTAGAAGCAATAAAAGAATCACTGCACCTTTCAGCGTTGCATTTCGCTGGTCATTCTACAGGTGGTATGCTTGGTCTTCTGTATGCAATTACCTATCCTACCTCCTTACAATCCTTAGTTGTTGTCGGTGCCGCTGCTAGTAACTATACAGAAACAACAGATTGTATTTATCATCCAAGCCATCCACAATTTCAATATATGCAAGATGTCATCGAAGAATTGAAACTCCCTAAACTTACTCCAAAAGAGCGAAGTGTATTATCATCTGAACGAACAAAATTATCTTTATATGAGCCAGAACGCTATAAAACATACTTCTCGAAACCGATTTATAAAACAATGGCTGTAAGTCGGATGAACGCTTTCGCTAACGAATACCCACAATTCGACTTAAGAGATCAGCTTTCATCTATTACAGCAAAAACATTAATCATTTGTGGAAATCATGACGTTCAGTGTCCAGTGCAATATTCTATCGAGATGCACAAAGGTATACCTGGTTCTATCTTTATTCCGTTTGAACATAGCAACCATTATCCTTTTTTAGAAGAAAGCGATCATTTTTCGTCTATTATTAAAACTTTCTATAAACCATTCCAGCACGAAAGCAGCAAGTACTAAATCACTTGCTGCTTGATCATATTTCCAGATAATCGTTCATAACGAGCGATATGTGCTTTTACTCTTGCAACTCATTCACTTGAACTGAACGGCTTTGTAATATAATCATCCGAAGTGCTTGCAGTAAAAGAGTGCTTCGAGTATATCAAAACTTTAATCTTTGTTTCCTTCTAATACATATGCTACAGTATAGTTGCTATACAACTATACAACTTATAAAAATCCATAGCAGGGTGGGAAAACATATGAATAAACCTCGGATTGGTATGATTGGAATAGGCAGCATTGCACAAAAAGCTTATCTTCCAACTCTCACAAAAGAAACAGATTGGATATTTACAGGAACGTTTACACCAAATGCTGAAAAACGCAAACAAATTTGTGAGCAATACCGTATTCAAGACTTCTCTAATTTACAAACTCTCGCTTCAGAATGTGACGCAATATTTGTCCATAGTTCCACTGCAACACATTATGAAATCGTTTCCGAACTTCTTCAAAAAGGAATCGATGTTTACGTTGACAAACCATTAGCTGCTACAGTCGAACAAGCAGAAAGATTAGTGGAACTGAGTGAAAAACATAATCGTAAACTAATGGTTGGTTTTAACCGTCGATTTGTCCCTATGTATGTTACAGCAAAAGAACAAGCAAATGATATTTCATGGATTCGTATTGAAAAACATCGCACAAACAAAGTTGGTCCATATACATATGACTTCACAATGCTTGATGATTATTTACACATCGTCGATACAGCACGCTGGTTAGCTGATGATGATCTTCGTGTTGTTCATAATATGATACAAACTAACGAAAAAAACGAACTCTTTTATGGTCATCATACGTATACAAGCACAAATGGCACATTACTCTCTACTGCTATGCATCGCCATGCCGGAACAAATTTAGAACAAATCGAACTTGTGACAACAGGGAAAATCATTCGTGTAAAAAACATGAACCTACTAGAGATTGAACAAGATAATCGCATTACACAAAGCGGTTCCCCTTCATGGGAAACAACATTAAAACAACGCGGATTTGAGGATGCTGTGCAGCATTTCATCGATTGTGTACAAGGGGATACAAAGCCACTAGTTGATGGAGTAGAAGGATTAAAATCCCAACAAATGCTAGAATCATTATTACAATCTATCGAAAAAAAATAAATCACATAATTTGGATTTTATAGAAGGAAACGGATACACTTTTCAGAATTTACTTTCATTCCCATTTTCCCTTTATTTCTATCAACATATTCTATAGAATATGTTGATAGGAATTATAAATTTCATACTGAGTCATGGAAAGGATGGGAATTATAAATGTGGAACGAGTTTAAAAAGTTCGCCCTAAAAGGGAATGTTATTGATTTAGCTATCGGGGTTGTAATCGGAGCTGCTTTCGGAAAAATTGTAAGTTCTTTAGTAAAAGATATTATCACACCATTAATCGGTATGTTAATGGGTGGTATCGACTTTACAGGTTTGAAAATTACATTTGGTAAAACAGCTATTATGTATGGTAACTTCATCCAAACTATCTTTGACTTCTTAATCATCGCAGGTGCTATCTTTGCATTTATTAAAGTTTTCAACAAACTAACATTCAAAAAAGAAGAAGAAAAGAAAGAAGAAATTCCAGAACCAACAAAAGAAGAATTACTTCTTGGCGAAATTCGCGACTTATTGAAACAACAAAATACTTCAAAAGACAACGCATAATTGAACGGATAAAAAGCATGCCCATATAGGACATGCTTTTTTATATCTTATAGCGTTTCCGAATTCATATGAATGAACAAAATAATACCGGCAACCACTAATATCATAATAGAACCTGCAAATAATGTAATTGCAACAAATACGAAGCTTGTGCTCAAATTCACTGAAATACTTTCAATAAAAATAGAAGTTACATACGTGATAAGGGCAATTCCTGCAAGAATACTTCCTGGAACAAAGCGCTTTAGACCATTTTGTTTTAACGTCATATATGCAAAAACAGTAGTCATACAAAGCGTAATCATCCAAAGAACGATCATCTTTTCTTCCCCCCTCACAAACCTTTTCTTTCTATTATACATGACATTTCGTAATTGTAGGAAATTTTACCGGTGAATGCCCCCTCCCTACCACATGGACTATGTCCTGCAAGTGCTTGGGAAAGGGGATGAATGTTGAAGTACTGTTAAACAGAGTATGCTAGAGGGAAGGAGATATAGAGAATTATCATACTTTACAAATTGATGATTTGTTAACAGGATTCAAAATAACTGCGCAAATGTGTATAGATAATAATCTGCGTAATACAGATGAACTATGGGCGTTTATTGAAAATAATTAAGATCATAATCCATGTTATTCTTTTTTATTCGTACAACTAAGAAGAATCAGTTGCTTTGAGAAATAGAAAAGTGCAGAGTTATGAAAATTCCTTCTCATAACTCTGCACTCTCCTCTATCTTTAAAACAATTCATGTAAACAAATGACACGCGAAAAATAAGGCAATATATCTTGATTATGTGTAACAACTACTATTGTTTTTCCTTTTTCATTCAATTGTTTCAAATACTCTAGTATTACTTTTTTCATTTTCAGCATCTAAGCTAGCCGTAGGTTCATCTGCTAGTATTAAATCACTTTCTTAATGAAAGAAATTACATCTTATATCATTAGAACAAAAAAACTCACAGGATTCCCTGTGAGTTTTCCTATTCTTACTTCGTTGAATCTCTAAATTGAATACGGTGAGGTAAGATAACTGTATGATCTTCTACGTTTTCTTTGTTCATGTATTTTGTAAGTAGACGCATTGCTACTGCACCGATGTCATACATTGGTTGTACAACTGTTGAAAGCTGCGGGCGTACCATTAATGCAAGGCGTGTGTTGTCAAAACCAAGTACTTCTACGTTTTCTGGTACATTTAATCCTGCATCTTGCGCTGCATGAATTACACCTAGTGCCATTTCATCTGAAGATACAAAGATTGCTGTTGGTTTTTGATCAAGTTCCCAAAGCTTTTCAAATGCTTCTAGACCTGAGTCGTATGTGTAATCTCCGTCGATTACAAGATTTTCATCATAAGCGATACTAGCTTCTTCTAAAGCTTTTTTATAACCTTGTAATTTCTTTGCGCTTCCCGCTTTATCAATGTAAGGGCCTGATACAAAACCAATACGTTTATGACCCTGTCCTAAGAAATGCTTCATTGCATCATAAGCTGCTTGTGTATAATCGATATTTACTGATGATGTTTCATTGTTCTCATCAAATGATGCTGCTAAAACGATTGGTACTGGAGACTTTTTAAACTCTTCTACATGAGCATCTGTAATATCTTCACCCATGAATACAATACCGTCCACTTGTTTACCAAGCATTGTATTTAATAAATGAAACTCTTTTTCTTTATTTTGGTCAGAGTTACTTAAAATGATGTTATATTTGTACATTGTTGCGATATCTTCGATTCCACGTGCAAGTTCTGCATAAAACGTATTAGAGATATCTGGAATAATAACACCTACTGTTGTTGTTTTCTTACTTGCTAGTCCACGTGCTACCGCATTTGGGCGATATCCTAAACGATCAATTGCTTCTAATACTTTCTTTCTTGTTGTAGGCTTTACATTTGGATTACCGTTTACAACACGTGATACGGTTGCCATCGAAACGTTCGCTTCGCGCGCTACATCATAGATTGTTACGTTCATCTCTTCGCACACTCCTTCTATATTATGTTATCTATCTTTATGTATCGGTTCACTAAAATGAAAAAAAGACATCAACTCTACTTGAAGATGTCACTCCCGAGTCCTTTTACTAATGATACGATAAAAATGCAGGCTCATACAATATTTTCCCGCAAAAGTTTCGAAAAAATTCGCTTCTTTTCTCCTATTTTCGTATTTTTTATGTAAAAAAGGACATTTTCTGCAAAAAAGTCTATGCAACAAGTGTCACATAGACCCTACAGCCCCTTCTGACTATCTACCGCGGAATGCTTTTAATTCTTTCATAAACTCATTGAATTCTGGAATATCCATTTGTTGCGCTGAATCTGATAACGCAACAGCCGGGTCCGGATGTACTTCAGCCATAACCGCATCAGCACCGATTGCCATCGCTGCTTTTGCAGCTGGTAATAAGAGATCACGTCGTCCTGTAGAGTGCGTTACATCCACTACGACAGGTAAATGTGTTTCTTTCTTCAAAATTGGCACAGCAGAAATATCAAGCGTATTACGCGTTGCCTTTTCATACGTCCTGATGCCGCGCTCACATAAAATAATATCTCCGTTACCTTGTGCAATAATATATTCTGCCGCATACATAAATTCTTCAATCGTTGCTGATAAACCACGTTTTAACAATACTGGCTTTTTCACCGATCCAGCAGCCTTGAGTAGATCGAAGTTTTGCATATTACGAGCACCAATTTGAATGACATCAACATAATCTAATGCCCTTTCAATATCATTCGGATTTAAAATTTCACTAATGACCGCTAAATCATATTCATCCGCCACTTGTCGTAAAATTTGCAAGCCTTCTAAGCCAAGCCCTTGGAAATCATACGGCGATGTACGAGGTTTGAATGCACCGCCGCGCATTAGCTTTAACCCTTGTTCCTTCATTGCTTCCGCAACTTGGCGCACTTGCTCATAACTTTCAACCGCACATGGTCCCATAATAAAGTGAGGATTGCCATCACCAATTTTTTCACCTTTTATATCAACAATCGTATCCTCTGGCTTTGTCTTACGTGAAACAAGAAGTGCTTTACGGTGATCATCTTCTTGTAATTCTAGGCTTGTTTGAAAAATTTGTTTAAAAATATGTTGAAGAGTTGATGTTTCAAACGGTCCATCATTCTTCTCAGCAATTAAATCAAGCATATTACGCTCACGTACAGGATCAAATCGTTTCACACCTTGTACTTCTTTCAACTTACCAACCTCTTGAACAAGACGACCTCTTTCATTTAATAATTCTAAAATTTGTAGGTTCATTTGATCAATTTGAGAGCGTAAACGATCTAATTCTTGTGATGCCATAAGAAAGCCACCTCTTTCAAGTTATATATAAAGATTACCTTATTATCATGGTTAAGATAATTTATTATATCCGATAGATATCAGGTTGTCACATGATATACATTGTGAATGGAATCGTTCTCTTATTTGAAATATATATTGTTACCTTTCACTTACACAAAGCATACTCAACCTTCACTCGTTTTCTCTCTTTGTTTTCACTTGGCATGGGAGCAGAAGAGGCTCTGACCACTTCTATGCATGAGTAGATCCTCTCTTCCACCTAAAAAGAACAGTTTTCTATCAGTTTTTCAATCTGTATTTACATAGTTCATGAATCCTAAAAAAAGAAGCAAGCGTCTCCGCTTACTTCTCCCTACTTCACATTCTCTTCTAAAGTTTGCTTCTTAATATTCCAATGGGATGTATGCCATACCGCTACCCCATCTTTTATATATAGCACTTGCGGCGACTCATGTTTAATACCAAAGTGCTCTGCAATACGATTCGAAACATCTCTTGCATCTTGTACGTATAAATAATAAGTAGGTGTTTCTTTTGTATCTTGACAATATGCCTCAAATTCTGCGTAGGCTCCTTGGCTAATTGGACATGTTGTACTATGTTTAAAAAGAATATATGGTTCCGCTGTTTCTAATAATGCTTCAAACTCTTCCATTGTTTCGATTTTTGTCATGCTCACTTTATTCACCTCTCATACGAATTGGAAGTCTAGAGCGCTTCTCTTTTTTCTCTTTTTTCTCTTCCTTCTCTAGCTTCTTCTCAGCTTTTTCTAATTTCTTCTCTTGTCTAGTAGCACGAAAATGATTATACACTTCAATCGCTGCACTACTCCATTGTACAACTTGTGCAACTTTGTCTGCATTATTTTCAATTTCATTTGTTACAGAATCTGATACATTGCGAAGTTTCGTATTTAAAGAATGAATTGTTGTTCCAATTCCATCTACGCCTTCTACTACTTTATTTAATGACTGAGATTTCTGCTGAATATCATCAGCTAATGCATTCGTCTTATGTAATAATTGTTCTGTCTCTACGCTTATCCCTTGCATTTGCTTCTCTAAGCCTTCTAATGTACTTGCAACATTTTCTAACGTCTTCTGCAATGATAATAATGTTCTACATGTATATATCACTAAAATTGCAAAAGCAACGGCAGCTATAGCTGCACTTACGTATAAAAGAACTTGCATTTCATCACTTCCTTTATCTTTTTCATACTTTCTCCTATTATACAATCATTTTCCGTTTCGTTCTAATCCTTATGATTTCATTAGAATTTTCACACTTGTTCGTCAAATGTACCATAAATTATTAAACAAATTCCAGCAAGTAGGGTACAATAAGGAAGGATACATAATTAGTAGGGAGGCTTTACATATGAAAGATCCACGTATTGAAACTTTAGCACACAATTTAATTAACTACTCAATCCGCTTACAAAAAGGCGAAAAAGTATTGATTGAAAACTTTGGCTTGCAAAAAGAACTTGTAACTGCACTTGTAAAAGAAGCCTATGCAGCTGGTGGTTTCCCATTTGTTTCATTGAAAGATCATCAAGTCGATCGCTCATTATTAATGGGCGCTACTGAAGAACACTTCGAGCAAATCGCTGCATATGAAGCAAGCGTAATGAAAGATATGGACGCTTACATCGGTCTTCGCTCTGGCGATAACATTAACGAACAAGCCGACGTTCCAAGTGAACGCATGAAGATCCACGGTCAAACAGTTGGTAAAAAAGTTCATAGAGACATTCGTGTTCCAAAAACACGCTGGGTTGTTCTTCGCTACCCAAATGCATCTATGGCACAACTTGCAAAAATGAGCACAGAAGCATTCGAAGACTTCTACTTCGAAGTATGTAACTTGGATTATGGCAAAATGGATAAAGCAATGGATAACCTTGTTGAATTAATGAACAAAACAGATAAAGTTCGCCTTGCTGGTCCTGGAACTGACTTAACATTCTCCATTAAAGATATTCCAGCTATTAAATGCTCTGGTCATTTGAACATTCCAGACGGTGAAGTATACTCTGCACCAGTTCGCGATTCTGTTAACGGTACAGTTTCTTATAACACGCCATCACCTTACAACGGCTATACATTCGAAAACGTACAGCTTACATTTAAAAACGGTCAAATCGTTGAAGCAACTGCAAACGATACAGAACGCATTAACAAAATCTTCGATACAGATGAAGGTGCACGCTACGTTGGTGAATTTGCAATCGGCGTAAACCCATATATCTTACATCCAATGGGTGATATCCTATTTGATGAAAAAATCGACGGTAGCTTCCACTTTACACCTGGACAAGCTTATGACGATGCATGGAATGGCAACAACTCTAACATCCACTGGGATTTAGTATGCATCCAGCGCCCTGAATACGGCGGCGGTGAAATTTACTTCGACGACGTATTAATCCGTAAAGACGGTCGCTTCGTTGTACCTGAATTAGAAGCTTTAAATCCTGAGAACTTAAAATAAAATGTGAAGGAGCTCTCCTTTTGATGGGAGAGCTCTTTTGGTACGTCTCGTTTTGTCGGACGGTCAATATTATTTCTCCACTTCCTGTCCTTTGTTTCTGATTTGACGAGAATGGTAATAAAATAAAAGTACAACTGCTAAAATGCCTACACCTATCGACAAATACAACGGCCACTCCCAACGAACATACCCTCTAACGCAAACGACCAGTACCATCAATAATTCAAAACAAAATAACAGCCGAAAATGTTTCATTCCTCGTCCTCCATTATGCTTTTAGATCTATTTTCACATGTGGGTTCGCTTCTTGAATGAGTGACAACAACTTTTCTTTATCTGTTGGCATAGCAATCATATGGACTTTGTATCGGTTCGTTGTAATTTCGAGTGATTTTCCAACTTGACGCACCATTCTTATATCAGATAGTGTAACGTCTTCGTTCAATATGCCATATTTCAATACACCATTTTCGACTGTATGTTTCTTAATGAATACATCCCAAACAAGAGGGACATTTACAATGAGGCAAATTGCCATCCCAATCAGTGCTGATCCCCAGTTTCCATTGTCTATAATCAGCATTCCGCTTGGCCAAACAACCATAAGGATCAACATTGCACTTACAAAAATCATAATTGGTGTGCTTCTTTGGATAGGAAATTTCATACCATCACCTCTCACCTAAATTATACCATCATTTCCATTTTCCTTAACAAAAAAATAGAGATCATTCTCGATTTGAATGATCTCTATTCTTCACAAACCATACCTATAAAATTTCTTATCTACCTGCAGCACCGGAAAACTCCCTGGTAACTCTTCCACTTTCATACTCTGAAATCCATTTTTCTCATAAAAACGATGTGCCGCTAAAAACTGTACTGTTGTTCCTAAATAAATTCCTTCTAATTCTCTTTCTTTTGCCCAAGAGATAGCTGTTTGGAGTAACATGCTCGCGGTATTCCACACCTTGCCCCGAAATTCTTTTTTCACAAACATTTTCCTCAAGGCTACTTGTTGATTCCCAATATCTAATAAAGCTACAGTTCCAACTACTTTCCCATCATGTGTTGCTACCCAGAAACTTCCGTTATCTCTTTGGTAAAACTGCTCAATTTCTTGTAAATCTGGCTGTTCTTCCTTTGTAATTGGTACGTTATATTCTTTTTGCTGAATGTGAATAATTAAATCGACTACTTCAGATTGGTACTTACTTTCATATGACTGAATGTAAATCGTATCGCTCATCGAATCTCCTTCCATTCTGAAGCTAGTAAACTATACACAGCAAGATCATGGAAATGGTCATAAAGCCACTCTTCATCACGCATAACTCCATCTAACTTAAAGCCAAGTCGCTCCGGAATCGCACGGCTTTTCTGATTCTCTACCCCACAACGGATTTCTATCTTATTCAATTTTAGTTCTTCAAACGCATAGCGAAGCACCGCTTTTACACTCCTTGTCATAATTCCTTTTCCACCTGCTTCTTCTGCAAGGTAGTATCCAAGACTTGTTGCTTTCTTAGCCCAGTTCACCTCGTGAATACCGACCATTCCAACGAGCTTTCCTTTATAACGTATACCTGTTTCAAAACCGTTTCCATCCGCATATTTCTTTAGCCACATCGGAAGAATTTCGTCATATGCATCAGCAGATTTTGTCCCATCTACCCATGGAAGCCATTTTCTTAAATGCTCCCTGTTTTGATCTACTAATTGATACAATTCTTCTTTATGATGTTTTTCTAACAATTGAAGTTTGATTTCATCATCGACTCGAAGTGTAAACATTGCTCTATCCCCTCTAACACTTTTTCTTATTATTCTAACATTTCTAATTATAAAATGTTAAGGGTTATATATTCACACTTTCTTTTTTGGATTTTATAGCAAGAAAACCGGAAGAATATAGAACACCTGTAATGACTAAAATCATCCCTAAACATTGCGAGATTGTGATACTCACTCCTTCTACAAAAGAAACAAGCATTGTAACAACGGGAACTAAGTTAAAGAACAAAGAGGTTTTTTCTGCCCCAATTTGCGCGATTCCTTTATTCCACCAAAGATAACCAAGCACGCTTATTCCAATTGCCATAAATAAAATAGATAACCATGCTAATAGAGGAATTTCTGGAATCGCTACTACACTCTGTTGCATAAAGGACACAATGATGAAAGCAAGCACTCCAACAGTCATTGTATATGTCGTTGTTTGTCTTTGACTACCAACTTTAATAAATTTTTTACCTAGTACACCATATAGCGACCATTCTACAACAATTGACATAAAAAGACGTGCAGCCACCGCTGCACGTCTTCGCTTTATTACTTCTCCGCAACTTGCACTTCTTTCACGTAAGCCGCTTCGAATTTTTGAATATCACCTGCGCCCATGAAAATAAGAACGCCGTTTTTATGTTTCTTTAATACATTCGTTGTTGTATCGGTAATCAATTCTGCACCATCAATACGCTTTTGCAGATCTTGAATTGTTAAGTCACCTTTGTTTTCACGTGCTGATCCGAAAATATCACATAGGTATACTTGATCAGCCTTGCTTAGGCTTTCCGCGAACTCATCTAAGAACTTTTCAGTACGTGAGAATGTGTGTGGCTGGAATACAGCGACAATTTCACGCTCTGGATGCTTTTGACGAGCAGCTTCAATCGTTGCGTTAATTTCTGTCGGATGGTGTGCATAATCATCGATGATGACCTGTTCTCCCATCGGTTTTTCATTAAAGCGACGTTTTACGCCTCCAAACGTTGTCAATTGATGTTTTACTGCTTCTACATCAACATTTTCATAGTGACAAAGCGCGATAACTGCTAATGCATTTAATACGCTGTGATTGCCGTAACCTGTAATTTTGAATGTTTCATAATACGTATTACGAACGAACACATCAAATACAGTACCATCTGTTCTCTTTTGGATGTTACGTGCTTGGAAATCATTATCTTCACCAAATCCATAGAAAATAACAGGTACTTTCGCTTGAATTTTTTGCAGTTCTTCATCATCACCACATGCAATGATTCCTTTTTTCACTTGAAGTGCCATCTCTTGGAATGCACTAAATACATCATTAATGTCTGTAAAGTAATCCGGATGGTCAAAATCAATATTTGTCATAATTGCATAGTCTGGATAGTAAGACAAGAAATGACGACGGTACTCACATGCCTCAAACACAAAATACTTACTATTTTCTACCCCATGCCCTGTTCCATCTCCAATAAGGTAAGACGTTGGGTGTGCACCTTGCATTACATGGGCTAACAAGCCGGTTGTTGATGTTTTTCCATGTGCACCTGTTACAGCAACACTTGTATACTTACTCATAAGATTCCCTAAAAAATGATGGTAACGGTGTACTGGGATATTTAACTCTTTCGCTGCTACAATCTCTTCATGCGTATCAGGGAACGCATTTCCTGCGATAATCACTTGTCCTTCTTTTACATTATTTTTATCAAAAGGAAGGATGGAGATACCACGCTTTTCCAAAGCTACTTGTGTAAAGAAACGTTTTTCAAAATCAGAACCTTGAACAGTATGCTTCATGTCATGAAGAATTTGTGCTAATGAACTCATTCCTGTTCCTTTAATTCCTACAAAATGGTAAACTGTCATCTTAAAGAACCTCCAACATTTCGAACTAATACAACGGCCTATCTATAAGACAGTATATGAATCTTTTCTTATTTTGGTAATCATCATACATTCTCGATACAGCGGAACTTTCATTAGCTCTCACCAATCGGGATAAACACGTACGTACTTCTTATATGTCCATAACAAACTTATTATAGCAAAAAACAATCCGTTATACTATGATAACAGAAAAACTGATAGGGTCAATTCCCTATCAGTTTTTCCTCTTCTTACATATCTTCTCTTTTTTCTAATTGAACACGCTCTAAACGTGGGTTTGGACGATATTTACGTCCAGCTTTCGCTTCTGGTTTTCCATTTAATTCTACATTATCACCTGTAAAACCAATGTTCATTTTTAATAAACTGCTGCCCACTCCGTATAGATCTACAGGAACATTTTGCGCTTCAAATTCATGAATACGTTTTTCATCAAATCCACCAGTTACAACAATATTTACATGCTGGAACCCTTCTTCATCAAGCGCTTTACGGAGCGCGAAAACAAGGGATGGATTTACACCACGAGGGTCAAATGTGCCAAGTACTTCTGGATGACGAATGAAATACTGATCAATCATTGTACGTGATGTATCAATGCGTACACCTTTTAATTCTGAGCCGAATTCACGTGCAACACGAAGACCATCTGTAATCACATCATTATTGTAGTCAATCAGTACAACTAAATCATCCTCTGGAAACTTTTTATAGTACGCTTTTGCAGCTTCTACAACATCTCCATTAAACATTTGAATCAATGCGTGAGGCATTGTCCCCATTCCACTCTTGCCCCACCATTCATTCATTGCATGCGTTGCTTGTGCACTCATACCACCAATATACGCCGCATATCCATCACCAGCTTGCTGTGTATAATGATCATCACGGTCTCCCATGAAAATAACCGGTTTTTCTTTTTCACCGCTGCGAGCAGCTTGTACAACATTATATACATTTGTTGCAACAGATGTACGACGAGCTAAAATCCCATCGATTACACCTTCTAAAAACCCGAAATATTCATAAGGTCCAGAGATTGTTAAAACTGTTTCAAATGGATTAATATTGTCCCCATCTTTTAAAGAATGGATTTCAAGCTCTTCCGGATGTTCAGCAAATGTTTGTAACAATGCTAATACTTCATCTGTTCCGCAAAGTATCGCATGTTCCTTTTGGAAAAATTGCATTGTCACAACACTTTTCGGGCGAAATTCTTGAATAATGTCACGAGTTTTTAAAAAGTAAACGGCAGAGAACCAACCTTCCCCAACTCGTTCATCAAATTTAAATGTTTTATTTGTTAGTCGATTGATTTCACCTTTTAATTTTAATTCAATTTCTTTCATGTCGTTTACTCCCTACTTTACTATCCAACATTTTCTCTTAGTATACAGCAAAACCGCTTCCTATACATTCGTTTCCTGCATAGCAGCAAATTCATCCTCTGAAATAAGGACATCTCTCGGTTTTGTTCCCCGTGCTTCAGATATAATTCCTTGTGCTTCCATCTCTTCAATAAGACGTGCCGCACGATTATAACCGATGCGGAATTTTCTCTGTACAGAAGATGTGGACGCTCCCCCTTGTTCTACAACAAATTGACATGCATCAAAAAACAGTTCATCTTCGGCTTCATGTTGTTCTGTTTTCGCCAATAAATCCTCTTGCTTAAATAAATAGTTGGACTTCATTTGCTTTTTCACATGTTCAACTGTTTTTTCAATTTCATCATCCGATACGTATACCCCTTGTACACGGACGGGTTTTGACGTACCGTTTCCTAAAAATAGCATATCACCGCGACCAAGTAATTTTTCCGCTCCTCCAATATCAATGATTGTACGTGAATCTACTTGAGATGATACTGTAAACGCAATACGCGTTGGAATGTTTGATTTAATCAATCCTGTAATAACATCCACAGACGGACGCTGCGTTGCAACTAATAAGTGAATACCACAAGCACGTGCTTTTTGTGCAATGCGGCAAATTGCTTCCTCTACATCACCAGGAGCAACCATCATTAAATCGGCTAACTCATCAATTACAATAACAATGTACGGCAATGCTTCACCTGGGATTTCTCGGCTACTTACGATGGTATTATAACGAGTTAAATCACGTGCACCAACATGCGCAAACAATTCATAACGGCGTTCCATCTCTTCTACAGCCCATTTTAACGCTGCTGTAGCTGCTTTCACATCTGTAATAACAGGTGCTACAAGATGGGGAATAGAATTATATGGTGCAAGCTCAACCATTTTCGGATCAATCAACATCAGCTTCACTTCATGTGGTTTCGCTTTATATAAAATACTTGTTAAAATCGCGTTAATACAGACACTTTTCCCTGAACCAGTCGCACCAGCGATCAGTCCATGCGGCATCTTCCTTATATCCGTTACAATTGGAGCACCAGAAATATCAAGTCCAAGCGCAACTGTAAGCGGTGATTCACTTTTCGTGAACACAGGACTTCTCAAAATTTCTCGCAGGAATACAGGCTTACTTTCTTTATTCGGAACCTCAATTCCGATGGCACTCTTCCCTGGAATCGGTGCTTCAATTCGAATATCTTTTGCAGCTAAACTCAGCTTAATATCATCACTTAAATTTGTGATTTTATTTACTTTCACACCCGGATCAGGTTGTACTTCGAAGCGCGTTACAGCTGGTCCTTGTGAAACATTGATAACATGAGCCCCAACATGGAAATTATTAAACGTCGTATCTAATAATTCTTTCTGTTCTTCTAACCATTCCGTATTATCTAATGTCGACTGACTTGGAATCGTCAATAGTGTTAATGGTGGCATAGCATATTCAGGCGGTGTTTGCAGTACATTACGCATATCATTCTCTCTTCGCGCTATAACGTATGCTTTCTCTTGTACTCCTGCACTTGCAACAGGTGCCTTCATTTCCGTTTGTTGAACTGGCTCCTCTGTTACTTGATTTTCCACTGCCACTCGTTCTACTGGTTTCTCTTCTTCTTGAGTTCCCACCACTACTTGCTGTGCTGGTCTCTCTTCTTCTCGAGTTTCCACTATAACTTGTTCTACTGGTTTCTCTTCCACTTGAGTTTCCACTATAATTTGCTGTGCAGTTTGCGCTTTTCCTTGTGGTGCTTCTTCCACTTGTTGTACAGGCTGCTCGTGCACCTTTACTGGTTCTTCAGCTTGTTTTATAGGAGTCTGCGGCGTTTTCATTCCTGCCACATGTCTCTCTATTAACTTTCTTCTATCTTGTTTTAACATCACAACATTAAACGGCACATGACGCTTTTTCTCACGTTTCGGTTCTTCTTTTTGCTTAACAGGCTGTTCCACAGCAACTTCTTGCTTTTCTTCTGCCTCTTCGATTAATACATTTGCAAAGTTTTGAACTGCTTCCTTCGTGTGCTCGTCTGCTGCTGAAGATGTTTCTGAAACATTGTTTTCCGCTTTAGAAACCAAATTCTCTTGTTCTGTCGTTTTTTCAACTACTACTTGAGCCGTTTCTTCTGCAGACTCTTTCGCTGTTTCGGCAATTTTTGCTTCTTCAAATGTTTCTGCTACCAGCGTTTCTTCGGGTTCCTCCACTGCTTCAACTTCCCGCGTTGATTCTTCAGCTTCTTCCACCGCTCCAACTTCCCGCGTTGGTTCTTCAGCTTCTTCAACCGCTCCAACTTCCCGCGTTGGTTCTTCAGCTTCTTCCACCACTCCAACTTCCCGCGTTGGTTCTTCAGCTTCTTCCACTTCTTCAACTTCCCGCGTTGGTTCTTCAGCTTCTTCCACTTCTTCAACTTCCCGCGTTGGTTCTTCAGCTTCTTCAACAATATTTTCTTCTAAAATAGTTTTCTCCACTAGCTGTTCTTCTTCTATTTCTTTCTTATATTCATTTTCTTCCGTTGACGTTGTATCCATATTCTCTACAGTAGAATCTAGCAACTCATCTTGCAGGATTTCTTCCTTCGCTGCGTTATCATATTGTGATAACGCCACTACATCTGGTTCTTGCTCAAATACCTGTACGATTTCAACAGTATGCTCTTCTTTCTTATTATCCTGTCCAACTGATTTATGTAAAAAGTTATCAGTTGCAAATGGAAGAGAGTCTGAAATGGCATCTACCTTTTCTTGCCCCTCTAACGAAGTGAATGAACGCTCAGAATCGTAACCGTTTTTCTCTAGCCACTGATCAACAACTGATTTTTCCTCTTTTGGGCTTTCTTGTTGTCCAGTATGCTCCAGATTTTTCTCCTGCTTCTTAGAAGGAATAAAGGATTCGTCTGAGAAATTCGAAAGAGAGTATCCTTTTTTCTCCAACCAAGCATCGACGACAGATTTTCCTTCAAAGGATATTTCAAGATCTTCCTGCCCTTTTTCTTCCGTCTTAACTTCTTGTTTCTCTCTCGAAGGACGTTTATATCCAAAGATAGGCGAAATCATTTCTGTCGGGCGAAATGGTCTTCGATGGCTTTCTTGTACTGGCACAGATTTTTTTGGCAAGATAGGCTCTGGCTCAATTTCTTGTTGGGCTTGTGGCGGGGCAAATGTATGAACTGGTTCTTCTACATATCTTGGCCTGCGTCTCTCCATGTTCGTTACCCTTGGCAGAGGTTGCTGCTCAAAATGTGTTGATTCTTCCACATTCTCCTCATCAAATCCATCATCAGGTATTAACGGAAATCGGCATTTCACACCTAAATTCCGACTAGCCATTTGTGCTTCTCTTGCTTCAGTGTAGTGGTTTACACGAGGAGTTTTCGGCTTACTTTCAGTGTTCTTCGGTACTGCTTTATTTATCGCTGCTTTTTCTTCCTGATGTTCCTCTTTGTTAAACAGCTTTTTCATCCAATCTAACATGTTTACCACTCTTTCTACTAAATAGTAACATCCTTTATTGTATCAGCATTCGGCAAAAAGTGCAGGTAAAATTACGCTCTTGTATTTTGTCTACCATATTCAAATTTTCAGTAAGTACAATAGATTCTCAACATACAAGTCGCTGCTATGAACACAAAAGAGGGCCTCCTCTCTCCTTCTCCCTTTGTTTTAAACCCGGCACGGGGCTCAAAAAGGACCTGACCGCTTCTATACATGGCCGGTTCCCCCTCTCCCGCCCAAAAAGAAAGGTTTTCACTTGTATTTATACATAAAAAAACAGCCTCATATATAAGACTGCCGTTTAAGCTTTACTCTTCCGATATTCTTCTACACTCTCGGTTACACTTTGCAGTAAAGAGTCTAAATATTGTGTGTCTGATAGTTTCTGATCTTCTTCAGGATTCGACATAAATCCAAGCTCAAGTAAAACGCCTGGAATTTTCGACCAATTAAATCCAGAAAGATCATCTCGAAACTTGATTCCATTTACTTTTACCTGGCTGTTTTCTTTCATTTTCTTTACGATTATTTGAGAAACTTGTAAACTTTCTGCATAGATTCCTTTTGTATATGTATTCCCTTCCGCTGGCGTCAACACAGCAAACCCTTTTTGTGCTCGATTTTCTGAACCATCCGCATGAAGGCGTAAAAATAAATCTGCTTGATGCTCATTCGCAAATGTCGCTCGCTCCTTATTACTTATATCAACATCATGTGTTGTTCTTGTCATAAGTACTTGCATACCTTTTGCTTCGAGCTTCTCTTTCAATATGACAGCAGCTTCTAATACAAGAACAGATTCTCTTTTTTTCGTCACAACACCTGTTGTTCCATCAGTCACTTTATACTTTTGCTCAGTTGCCCCCGGGCCAATTGGTTCTAAATTTACATTTGCTTTCTCTTGATGCCCTGGATCAATTACAACAAGAAATTTTGCTTGTTTTTGCTCAGCATTTGCTTTTACCTCAAGGGTTTTGGCCGATTCCTCAGCCTGTGGTACTTGCTCCACCTTTAGCTCTTGTTTTTCATCTTGCTCCACGGATGGTTCTTGTTCAATTTTTTTCTCTTGTTCTCCATTTTGTTTCACTGGTAATTCAGCTTCTATTTTCTTCTCTTTTTCCGCTTGCTTCTCTGGTGGCGTTTCTTTCGTTTGTTCTACAACCTTTTTATTCTCTTCTTGCACAGTAGATGGTATTTTCTTCTCTTGTTCCTTCGAGCACGCTCCCATATATATTCCAAGTAATACAACTGCACACATCATTTTTATATATTTCATAGCTTCCTCCTCCCATCTACTTTGCACATACTCTATTTATATATCCATTTTGGTTTCCAAGTGTATAAGTCGCTGCTATGAAAAACAAAAGGTGACCTGTACTCGTTCTCTCTTTTTGTTTTCACTTGGCATGGGGCTGAAAGAGGGACTGACCGCTTCTATGCATGGCCAGATGCTCTCTCCCACCTAAAGATTAGGTTTTATGTCGGGTTTTCAATTTGCATTTATATAAAAACACCCTAAATTTCTTTTAACTGTTTCATAATCTCATCTATACTACGTGCTATACAAACTGGTTCCCATATTTCCGATCCTTGTTCAGCTGTGTAGATCGGATGGAGTGGATTATCTATATCAACAAAGATAGGATCACCAATATCTGTATCATATCCAATAACAATCCAACTCTCTTGCCAATCTCCCTTTTTCCCACTCATGAGTGAATTTTTGTTTTTATCATATCGATATCCAATTTGTCCCTTTTCCAATTCATTTTCATGCAATAAATATATTTCAAATGATTGTAATTCAATATCATGTTTCTTCGAAGTTTCGATAAGCCCCAGAAGCTCTTTCACTTTTGGAAATTGTCTCATATGTTCCTATCTCCTTCTATATAACTCCATTTTAATTTTTCAACATATAAGTCGCTGCTATGAAAAAACAAAGGTGACCTTTACTCGTTCTCTCTTTTTGTTTTCACTTGACATGGGACAAGAAAAGGGGCTGCCCGCTTCTATGCATGGCTGGATGCTCTTTCCCACCCTAAAAGAAAGGTTTTATGTCGGGTTTTCAATTTGCATTTATATATTTTTCTAAATTTTAACTAATTTGTTTTTGAAATACAATATAGATTTTGAGAAAAGCGTTACAATATAAAGACATGTAAATAAAAAAATAGCCTCATTTTATCATGAGACTATTTTTTCTATATAATTCTATTTTAATTTTCCGGCATATCGTTCGCTGCTACGAAGAACAAAAGATGATCGCTACTTGTTTTTCCCCTTTGTTTTCACTTGGCATGGGGCAGGAAAAGGATCTGACCACTTCTATGCATGGCCGGATGCTCTCTCCCACCTAAAGATTGGGTTTTATGTCGGGTTTTCAATTTGTAATTATATATCAATTAAAATTTGAACTCTTGTCCAACCTCATAGCTGTCTTCTAATACAAGAATACCTTTTTCCTGAGGAGCATCCGGAAGCTCTAATTCACGTGCAGAACAAATCATTCCAGAAGATGGAACGCCGCGAAGCTCAGCTGGTTTAATTAACATACCACTTGGCATTACAGCACCGATTTTTGCGACAACAACTTTTTGTCCTGCATCAACGTTTGGTGCACCACATACGATTTGTAGTGTATCTGTACCGATTTCTACTTTACAAATGTTTAGTTTATCTGCATTTGGATGCTTTTCTTTTTCAGCTACGTAGCCAACGACGAATTTCGGCGTGAGGTCTGCTTCTACTTTTTCTTCAAAGCCATTCTTTGCTAAAATGTCATTGATTTTTTCAACAAGCTCTTTTGTTAAAGTAATGTTCCCTGTTTCCTTTACTTCTACATAAGAAGACGCATTAAAGATGTTGAATCCTCCTGTTACGTTGCTTTCACGATCATAAACGCGTGCAACATCTCCTTTGCGGTCAAATGTACGGTTTTCTAATGTGATATCTTGTAAGGCAACGATTAATGTGTCGCCAATTCCTTCAAGGTTGTAAAAAACGTTCACTTTGTTCATCCTTTCTCTTTTCCATTTGTCTTCTTCCGATTCTTCGCTAAAATAAAGATTGGCTCAAAATCCCCATCTTCATATACGAATGAAAGTGATGTAATCGGAACATGACCTTCGGCAAAAAACTTCATTGTCATTTGTGCAATAATATCATAACCGATTTCGTTCACGATATCAGCAATAATTAATACATCTTGGTGCGGAACAGCTACAACCATGTCACCTGAAATCTTTTCACGCATCGATTGTAATAATGATTCATTCAAAATACGACTCGCATCATAGCCATCATTTGTGTTTAAGAAATAAAATGTATTCCCCGCCACTTCATCTTGTTTAAATGAATGACTTAAGGAACGTACATTAAACAATGCCATTTCACGTACTTGCTGCTCTGTAAGTCCTAGTTTTTGTAACAAACGTTCATCAATTAATCGATATGTTTTATTAGAATCTAATGCATAATAAATGCGCGTTTCTGCTGTATGATCTGTCATTACGAAAGGATTTCCTTCTTCAGCTTGCTTTGGAAAAGAAGTGGATCGAATAACCGGTAAAATTTTTGCCGCGCCGCTTTCTTCTTTATGCATCGCAAGTAGCGCCTCTTGTACGTAATACACAACATCTTCAATCGCTGCTTCCTTCTTCACTTCCCATTTCGCTACAACTCCTGGAAGTGAAACATTAATTCCCTTTTTCGTATCTTTTTGTTCAATACGGAGCGTATCCTTCTCGCTATCATAATGAAATTCCCACTCTGGACGAGCTAATCTAGTCATTAACTCATCTTTCATCTTTTTGCTTGTCATTCTCATTTCGTTTACCTCCCTTCCAAAAAAATAACCTCCCCCGCGAAGGTAGAGGTTGTTTTTACAATTTAATTGGCGAGATCGCCTTATTTTAACCCTTCAATAAACGCTTCGATTTGTTCTTGTGTTTTACGATCTTTGTTTACATAGCGTCCAGTTTCTTCACCTTTATTGTACGCTACAAAGCTCGGAATGCCAAATACGTCTAATTTCACGCAAAGGTCAATAAATTCGTCACGATCTACATAGTAAAATGAGAAATCGCTATATTTTCCTTCTACTTCTGGCATAAATGGGTCAATAAAACGGCAGTCTGGGCACCATTCTGCTGAGAACATAAAAATGACGTTCTCTTCATTTTTTAATTCTTGAAATTGTTCCATGCTTTCTAATGATTTCATCTATATTTCCTCCTCTAACGAAGTGTATCTTTTCATCTCTAATCTTCTTTTATACTACCATACATCACGTATGGTGCAAGGTTTATGCTTGTTTTTCATCATACTTATATTGCCCAATTAACAGCTTTACAACATGTACAAATAATTGTGTACGATCCACATAATGATCTGTAAAGATTCCGATTGCGCCTTCATGGCTACGAATGTCTTTTCGTTTTACAAATGCCTCCATTACTTCACTTAACTCTTTTCCATCTTCAAGAGGAGAAAGAAAATCATCAGGAAGCATAATCCGTGCCCCACCTGCGACAAATACTTTCCCCGCGCTTGTCGCCAAAGCACCCCAATTGCACATAAACAAACCGTGCTCTGTTTTCATTACACCGCCTTCTAGTCCGATACCGATGTCAGCTTGTTTTTCTTCTAGTGCTCGCTTCGCTCTATTGATTGCGCCTTGCATCGTTTCCTCATCAGAAAATGGCTGTGCTGCAACTCCTGAAGGAACAGAAACTGAAGTAATACTTACCTCTTTCCATACTTCTTGTACGGCTCCTACTTTTGTTTGATTTTTTGAGCCAACTGCTACTTTCATATTGTTCACCTCTATATAAGTCATTGCTACAAAGAACAAAAGGTAATTGACACTCTTGTTCTTTCTTTGTTTTTAACTCTATATGGGATAGGGAAAATTCTGAACTTTTCTATACATAAGCGGACGCTCTCTCCCATCTAAAAAGAGTGTTTTTATTTCTTTTCATATACGAAAAGAAAAGGCCGAATCCGGCCCTTTCTTTTAAGCATTGTTTTTAATTGTTTCTAATGTTGTTTTATCTGTTGCTTTCACAAGTTTTGTAATCAATTCTTTCGCTGCTGCATAATCATCAACATGTAAAATAGAAGCATGAGTATGAATGTAACGAGCGCAAACACCAATTACTGCTGACGGAATACCAGAGTTACTCGTATGTACACGACCTGCATCTGTACCACCTTGTGAAATAAAGTACTGGTACGGAATGTTATGTGTTTCTGCTGTATCTAAAATAAATTCACGCATTCCTCTATGTGTTACCATTGTACGGTCATAAATGCGAAGAAGTGCTCCTTTTCCTAATTGACCGAACTGCGTTTTATCCCCAGATGCATCATTTGCTGGACTCGCATCAAGCGCATAGAAAATATCTGGCTGAATCATATTAGCTGCTGTTTGTGCGCCGCGAAGACCGACTTCTTCTTGTACAGTCGCACCAGAGTATAACGTGTTTGGTAATGTTTCATCTTTTAATTCTTTTAACAATTCAATCGCAAGACCACAGCCGTAGCGGTTATCCCAAGCTTTCGCCATAATTTTCTTTTCGTTTGCCATTGGTGTAAACGGACAAATCGGAACAATTTGTTGCCCTGGTTTCACACCAATTTCAAGCGCTTGTTCATAACTATCTGCACCTATATCAATTAACATATTTTTTATATCCATTGGTTTCGCACGTTGTGCATCACTTAATAAATGAGGTGGAATCGAACCAACAACCCCAACAACTGGGCCGTTTTTCGTCATAATTTGTACACGTTGTGCTAATAGCACTTGGCTCCACCAGCCGCCTAGCGTTTGAAAACGAATCATCCCGTTTTTCGTAATTTGCGTAACCATAAAGCCAACTTCATCCATATGACCAGCTACAAGTACACGTGGGCCATTTTCATCCCCTTTTTTCAGACCGAACACGCTACCTAAACCGTCTTGGACGATTTCATCTGCATATTTACTTAACTCCTCTTTCATAAAACGGCGCACATCATGCTCAAATCCTGATGTACCTTGTAATTCTGTTAACGTGCGAAATAATTCTAATGTCTCTTTATTCACGAAGTTCCCTTCTTTCAAACCTTAGTAGAATACCTCTTTTATTGTAACGAAATTTTCGAAATGTTTCTAGTTTCTTCTTTTTTCGTTAAAATTGCATTATAATTATCATCAATACACTACTTTATAGAATTGAGGTGAATATATGCGCTGGAAAGGTTTACTAGCTGGTGTTGGTGTTGGTTTTGCAGCTGGTTATCTTGTTGCAAACAAAGTTCAAGAACAATCCCATATTTCTTCAGAGAAAGCATTAAAAATGGTGAAACAAGCATTAAGTCATAAAGGCGAAATTACTGGCTCTTGGGTACATATGGTTCCAGAGACGTTTGAAAAATATGATGTCGCGTACGAAGTATACCGCGGCGGTCTTACAACAATTTTAAATGATATACAAGAACGATTTGAATTTTTAGTAGATGCAAAAACAGGTACCGTTTTAGAAGTAACGGCTGCTTAAAACAACTCAGAAAATCAAAAAGCATAAAGTGAAACTTTGATCAGTGGAGGGCTTCATTCCCACATTGATTATTCACTCCCGGCCAATTAGATTGTTACGGACAATAATACTCCGCTTGCATAACTTTGAGGTGAGGGCTACCACTCATGAGTAGTGAGATTAAAGTGTGCAGATGAATTTCTGCACACTTTTTCACATTCTTTCAATTATCATCGCTGTCGACATCCCATGTCCAATGCAAATTGTCAGTAGGCCGTACCTTCCCTGCCTCCGCTCCAATTCATGAAGAAGAGAAGTCATTAATTTCGCACCAGTTGCCCCAAGTGGATGACCTAGCGCAATCGCACCACCATTAACATTCACCTTTTGTAAATCCGCTTCCATTTCCTTTTGCCATGCTAAAACAACCGATGCAAATGCTTCATTGATTTCTACAACATCCATATCATGAATTGTTAAATTTGATTTTTGTAGCACTTTTTTTGTTGCAGGGATAACGCCATCAAGCATTGTTGTCGGGTCAGAACCAACAACCACTTGATTAACAATACGAGCACGTGCTTTACAACCTAGCTCTTTAGCCTTTTCACTATCCATCAGCAAGATTGCTGCAGCACCATCACTAATTTGACTTGCATTCCCTGCTGTAATCACTCCATTTTCTTTAAACACTGTTTTTAAATTTGATAACGCTTCATAAGAAGTATCCCTTCTCGGGCCTTCATCATTTTCAACTAATATTTCATTGCCTTCTTTATCTACACCATGCAGTGGTACAATCTCTCGCTGAAAGTGTCCAGATTCAATAGCTTGAAGTGCGCGTCTATGACTTTCTAGCGCGTAAGCATCTAACTGTTCACGTGTAATACCATATTTTTCTGCAATCATCTCAGCAGATACACCTTGATGCACAATTTGATACTTTTCGTGAAGACTACTCGGGATCGTCTGCTCATTTCCATCACTTAAAATAGGAACTTTTGTCATATGTTCAACACCAGCTGCAATCGTAATGTCCATATCCCCTGATTTAATTTCTTGCGCAGCAAAGTGAATAGCCTGTTGCCCTGAACCACAGAGCCTATTAATCGTTACTGCTGGAACCGTTATAGGAAAATCTGCTTCAAGTGCCGAAAGTCTTCCAATATTAAAGCCTTGTTCGTTAATTGGCGTTACACACCCCATAACTATATCTTCTATAAGTCCTTTTTCTATATTCCCCCGTTTTGTTACTTCACTCAGTGCAACTGCCGCAAGTTGTATAGGGTGAAGTAAACGAAATGCCCCATTTCTTTTACCAACTGGCGTACGTACAGCTTCAACAATAACAACGTCCCGCTTCATATTTTCTCGCCTACTTTCCCTTTTGAATAATCATAAAAACCTTTCCCAGTCTTTCTTCCAAGATGTCCTGCCTCTACAAGTTTCACAAGTGTTTGCGGCGCTCTAAACCTATCTCCAAATGCTTCCATTAGTCCTGTACTCGCAAATAGCATCGTATCTAGCCCTACATAATCCGCTAATTCAAATGGTCCCATTGGATAGTTCAAACCAAGCTTAATTGCCTTATCAATGTCCTCTTTACTTGTAATTCCTTCTTCATACATACGCATGCACTCTAACATATGAATAGCAATTGCCCGCGACGTCACAAATCCTTGCATATCTTTCACAACAACCGTTTCTTTCCCAATTCCTTCTGAGACTGTTCTTACTGCTTGTATCGTACTTTCTGCCGTAACCACTCCTCGTACAATTTCAACGAGCTTCATAACAGGAGCGGGATTAAACCAATGCATCCCCACTACTTTTTCTGGACGACTTGTTACACTTGCAATTGCAGTTACACTTAATTCAGACGTATTCGTTGCTAGAATAGTAGATTGCGATGTATACAAATCTAGCTTTTGAAAAATCTCCTTCTTTAACTGTAATATTTCTGGTACTGCTTCAATAACAAGCTCTACATTTTGGCAAGCTTCTTCCAATATAACTGTAGAAGTAATATGAGCTAGAATGCCATTTTTTTCTTCCTCTGTCATACGTCCTGCGTTCACGAAACGACCCAAGCTTTTGGTGATAGTTCCATAAGCTTTTTGTAAACTTTCTTCTGATATATCATACATTTTCACATGTTTATCGCCCATCGCTAACGCTTGGACAATTCCACTTCCCATAATTCCTGCACCAATTACTGCGATATTTTGAATCATTATTTTCCTCCTTTAATTATTTTCTTTTCATTTCCACAACATACATTTCAACAATGAATCAATACTTTCCGAAATAGTCTTGCATATTTACGAGAAATAAATGTCCTCTTGATTCTCTATCTTCTCTCTAATTATTCATACACGAACTCGCTCAATTACATCTAATTGTTCCAATCTCTCAATCTCTAACTTCGATAATCCAAGCTTTTGCAACACTTCTTCGGTATGCTCACCAAGCTTCGGTGGATTCGCAAATGTATGACTCGTATGTGTAAATACATATCCTTTCTCATTTACTAGATGCCTTGTAAATGGTGACGACGATAATTCATTTGTCTCCAAAACAGGCGCCAAACAACAATCCACTTCCATCGCAAATTTCGTCCAATACGCCAATGGCTTACTAGCAAAGAGTGCTTTCATTTGCTCATAAATGATTTGACCATCTTGAGTTAGTTCATATTGCTTATCCCCCCATTCTACTCTTCCTACCGCTTCACAAAAGGAATGCCAAAATTTCTGTTCAACTGCTCCGAGCGCAACAAACCTTTCATCGCTCGTTTCGTAGAGGGAATAACATACAATCTTACCGCTAAGCAAATCTAGCCCATGACGTTTGTTATACATTTTTTCAAGCATGATATGATTGTTCATTAACATCATTAAGCTATCTGTGAGAGAAATATCGAGATAACTCCCTTCCCCAGTTCGCTCTCTTTGAAACAATGCTGCCATAATTTTTTCTGAAGTCATCATTCCGCCTATCTCATCCCCAAGGGTAATTTTGGGATGAACCGGAATTCCTTCTTGATCTTTCAACTGTGCTAATACGCCGCTTACTGCCATAAAATTTATATCGTGGCTTGCAAGATCCGAATGTTCTTTATTTTGTCCATATCCAGTTAATGAAGTATAAATGATACTTTTATTTATCCGTTTAACTTCTTCATATCCAAGACCAAGACGGTTCATTACGTTAGGCCGAAAGCTTTCTATTAAAACATCAGATTTTTGAAGAAGTTTTTTCACTACCGCTACTCCTTCTGGTTGCTTTACGTTTATTGCAATACTTTTCTTGTTACGATTATTCGCATAAAAAAATGCCTGATTATCAGATTCCAATCCTCTTGCTAAATCACCATAAAGCGGTTCTACCTTTATCACTTCTGCACCTAAATCAGCAAGGCGAAGTGCTGCATACGGACCTGGTAAGTAATGAGAAAAATCAACAACTGTTATTCCTTTCAACATCATAAGCCCATACCCTTTGCAATTATATTTTTCATAATCTCATTCGCACCAGCATAAATCGCGCTTACTGGGATATCACGATAACGCCGCGCAATCTCGTATTCTTCCATATATCCATATCCACCGTGCAGTTGTACGCACTCTGCTGACACTTTTTTTGCAAGATCTGTCAGCCACCACTTCGCCATCGATACTTTCGTTACGATGTTCTCACCATTCATGTGATTGGCAATACAGTCATCGACAAATGTTCTACCAATTTCAATTTCCGTATACATCTCTGCTAATCGAAACTGTACTGTTTGAAAATCGCTTATACTTTTCCCAAATGCTTTTCGCTCTTGGACATAGTTTTTCGTTATATGTAGCATCACTTCCGCGGCCGTTTTAGCTGCAATTGCAACAATGAGACGTTCTTGCTGCAACTTTTCCATGAGATAATAAAAACCTTTTCCTTCTTCCCCTAGCAAATTCGAAGCAGGCACTTTTACATCTTCAAAAATAAGTTCTGCTGTGTCTTGACTATGTAAGCCGATTTTTTTTAGTTTTTTTCCTCTTTTAAATCCCTCCATTCCTCTTTCTAAAACAAGTAGACTCATGCCTTTATGAGCCGGTTTAATATTTGTGTCTGTCTTACAAACAACGATAACTAAATCTGCATGAATACCATTTGTAATAAATGTTTTTTCTCCATTCACGACATAATAATCACCTTCTTTTCTTGCAGTTGTTCGAATACTCGCCAAGTCCGAACCTGCTCCTGGCTCCGTCATCGCAATTGCAGTTATACATTCACCGCTTACACATTTTGGTAACCAACGTTTCTTTTGTTCCATACTGCGTGAAGTATGGAACGACAATGTCATTGTGCAAACCAATTCCGATTAAACTTGATCCAACCTTTTCAAGTTCCTCGTTAATGACAACCGAATATCCAAAATCAGCACCTGCTCCTCCATACCGCTCACCTACCATTGGACAAAGAAAACCTTTACTCCCCATACTTGTCCAAAAAGCACGAGGAATTATTCCTTCTTTTTCCCATTCGTTATAGTATGGATATGCTTCCTTTTCTAAAAATTTATGAAAAGCATCACGAAAAATGTGATGCTCCTCCTGTAAATATTTATGCCTCATCATATCCTCCCCTTAGCTTCCGTTTCTGCATTACGCAAAATAAACTTTTGAATTTTACCGCTTGCATTTCTTGGAAGTTGTTCAACAAACACATAGCGACGTGGACGTTTATAATCAGCAAGCTTATCACTTACTTTGCAATACTCATCTAATATCTCTTCGGTAAGAGAATGATCTTTTGAAACGATGTATGCTAGAACACTTTCTCCCCAAAGCTCATCTTTCTCTCCAAGCACCGCAACATCTAAAACACTTTCATGTGTATACAAAAAATCCTCGACCTCACGTGGGTAAATGTTTTCTCCACCACTAACAACCATATCGTCAACGCGATCCGCAACGTATAAATAACCATCTGTATCTACATACCCCAAATCTCCTGAATGGTACCATCCTTTATATAATGCTTTTGCTGTTGCCTCTTCATTGTTGTAATACCCTTTCATCAAACAGGAACCTCGCATAATAATTTCTCCGATTTCATACGGTCGTAATATATCATTCGGCTCAGATGGCCCTTCTTCATTTGGACGGACAACACGAATTTCATGATTATAGGCAGCTTTTCCTGCAGAACCTACTTTAGTAAGTTGCTCATTCTCTCGTAAAAAAGTAACTGCCGGTCCCATTTCCGTCATACCATAGGCTTGTACTAATGAAACATTCAATTTTTCATCACAAGCTTTTACAAGTGCCGGTGCCATTGAAGCTGCTCCATATAAACCGTACCTAAGAGAAGATAAATCATACTGCATTAAATCTTCCTGCAACATCATATTCCACATTGTAGGTGCCGCGAACATAACAGTAACCTTCTCTTTTTCAATCGTTTCGAGCACATTCTTTGCATCGAAATGGTGCAGAATAATATTCGCCCCGCCGCTATGTACCCTTGGAACGAAGCAACAGTGCAGCTCAGCACAATGAAACATCGGTGCTGTTACAAGACCACGACTATTCTCGGTATAATGTAAATATGCGATTCCCATCAAGCTTTGATCGATAATTTCTCGGTGACGGTGAAGTACTCCCTTCGGATAACCGGTTGTTCCACTTGTATACATAATGGAACAAATATCATCTTCTTTTACTTCTACTGTTTCAAAATCCGGTAATGCATTTGATAGTTTTTCTTCATATGAAATAGAAAACGGTGGATGATTTTGGTCAATGTACCAGAACTGGATATGAGGAAATTGTTTATGAATACTTTGTATTTGGGAGGATAATTGCTTTTCAAAAAGTACGATTTTTGGAGAAGCATCTTCTAATATATAACTGAGTTCTTGTGGTTTTAATCTAAAATTAATCGGATTAAATACGGCGCCAATTTTTGCACAAGCGAAACATGTAGTTGCTAGTTCACTACTATTAAAGAGAAAAGTCGAGACGTGGTCACCTTTTTGTATACCACTTTTTTGGAGCGCATGAGCTAGCTTATTCACCTGTTCATTCCATTCTGTATACGTCCAGCGAATATTTTTTTTCGGTTCAACAATCGCTTCTTTATTTGGATAATTTCCAGTAGTCAGTTCAAGTAAATTTCCAATCGTTATATGCAATATATTTCCCCCTTTCGAATAAAAAGCTTCACATATAGAGCATGTCATAATGCAGTAACTCAGAGATATTATAACAATATTCAGAATATTTTAACAGTATTTCTTTCGACAAATCCTTGCAATGTGTTTGTAGTTGAACAAGAACATAAAAAATTTACTTTTTAGTGGAGGGGGTGACCCTCCACTCCATACTTCTATCTTTCTTACACTTCACTTGATACATTTTCCTCTTTTCGTTCTACCTTCTCAACCATATTCCCTTCCTCATCCCACTTCACAGCGCGATAATAGGCATCATGATAAAAGGTGAACCATGCTTTCTTTTCTGTACCATACTTCATCCATTTTTGCTTATGTTCAATTGAAGTCATTGGATAATCATCATATGCCATCACCCATAATACGTTTTGATGAGCATGCGTTGGCAAGAGATCCGCTAAATGAAGCATCGTTTCTCCTTTACTTTCAAGAACAATTACAGCATGACCATCACTATGCCCTCCTGTATGTACCATTCTGACTTCATCTGAAATTTGTATTTCGTCTTTGAAAGTGACGATTTGCTCTACAATTGGCTCCCAATTTTCTTTCCAATATGTATTACGAGAGCGGATATTAGGGTTTCTCATTTCATTCCATTCTATTTCTGATACATACACTTTTGCATTTGGAAACGTCGGAACAAGCTCACCATCTTCCGATTTTGTTAATCCTGATGCATGATCAAAATGAAGGTGTGTCATTAATACATAATGAATATCTTCAGCTGTTAGACCGCGTTCCGCTAGAGAATGTTCAACTGACGATTCTTCTGTTACCCCTTGATTCCGCTTCATTTTTTCATTCATTTTATTATTTCCAATTCCTGAATCAATGAGCATATTTCCTTCTTTCGTTTGTACAAGCAACGGATCTGTTCTTAAATAAATATGATTTGTATCATTATGTTTATATTTGCGTGACCATAAGATTTTTGGTACGACACCAAACATCGCTCCCCCATCTAAATGAGTGTTCCCTCCGCGGAGCCATGTCACTTTTATTTCTCCGATTTTTAAAGATTCCATTCCACATTCCCCCTTTTCCATTTTCCCCCGCTATTCGCGTGCAGTAAGACTCCCACCTCAAAATGCAGCAAAAGCAAAGAAGTTAGTCGGGGAATCAACTGCCCGTAAAAGCCCGATTGGTGCGGGCTGATAATCAGTGGGGGATGAAAAAGACCCCCACTGATTACAGTTTCTCTTTATTCTAACACAAAATTCAGAATGTTTTTTCACAACAAAAAAACCTGCGCATTACTGCGCAGGTTCTGTTCGATATTTCGCTTCAACACGATAAATACGATGTCCTTTACTAGAAAACTTCTCTTCGTATTCCGTCATAATGTTACCTTCGAAATCACTGTTATGAAGATCTAAACTAAGGAATGTGAGTAGCATGCCATATTCAGCCATACTCATAAGAGAGTATTCAAATAAACTTTGGTTATCCGTTTTAAAATGAATCTCTCCGCCTGTTACTAACACTTCTTCATAATTGCGTAAAAATGTTTTATACGTTAAACGACGCTTCTCGTGACGATTTTTTGGCCATGGATCTGAGAAGTTTAAATACACACGGTCAATTTCGCCTTCCGCAAAGAAAACTGTTAAATCTTCAGCATCTTTATTAATTAATTTTAAGTTTGGTACTTCTTCTTCAATTAACCTATCAAGCGCATCTACGATAACACTTGTGAATTTTTCAATTCCGATATAGTTAATATGTGGATTCGCTTTTGCCATCTCATAAACGAAACGACCACGACCTGTTCCTACTTCAATATGGATCGGATGGTCATTTCCAAACACTTCTTTCCAATTGCCACAACGCTCCTCTGGGTTTCCAATTACAAACTGTGAATACTCATTAATTCGATCCATTGCATATGGTTTATGTCTTAAACGCATAGATGTCTTCCTCTCTTTACCAGACTATTTTTAGAAGGTTTATTCCTTCTTTCTTTTTTAATCAATCTATCAAACAAAAAACCAAGTACGTACGAGCACTCGGTCCGTTTCTTTCAAGTATAAGGTGTTCCATTTTGATACAAACTACAAAGAGCATAGAACGAAACTCTCCTGTAGAAACGTTTCGTTAGCCAATGATTAGCTACTCCATGACGAAATAGAAAATTTCTCTTACTTGTTCAAATTGAACAACAATCGAAAGGATGATCCAATCATGCCGATTAATCAACAACATCAATTAGAAATTTTAAAAGATATTCTAGTCAATCACCAAAGCGATTGCTGTGGAACGGTTTCTGAGTGCGAACAATTAGAACGGCTCATTCAATCATTGCTTGCAAACGATAGTGTGAACAGCGATGTAAAAACAATGCTAAACGATGTATATTACTATAGTCAATCGGGTAAATATTCTCCTGATTTAGACAATCATATTTCCAATAATCAAGAGCAACTCACGCAATGGATTTCTGGAATGGACAATTTCTCTTAAATTATTTATTACTCTGAAGCAAGTAGTTGCTGTAAATATTGATGCCAATATTCAGCTTCTGCTTGCTGTTTTTTTGTTGTATGCCATTGAACAGATAAAATAGTTTGTGCCACTACATACCACTTCATACGATGAACCAATGATTCATTCATTTCAATTCCATAATACGCTAACCATTCGTCCCATTCGTGACACGGAACATACCAATATAATAACATGCCAAGATCAAGAGCAGGATCCGCAATAAGCGCTCCATCCCAATCAATTAAAAATAATTCATCTTCGTCCGATAATAACCAATTGTTATGATTGACGTCACAGTGGCACACGACAAACTCATCATATTCCACATCTTTCAGTGTGGCTTTTAAATATCGTAGCCCTGTCTGAATCGTTTCATCCGTTCTTAAATCTCCTCTTAAAACAAAATACAATTGTTGCAATAACTCCTGCGCATAGAGCGGCTGTTTTCCAAGCCTTTGTATCATCTGCACAAGCGCTTTAGATGAATGTATTTTTTTTAAAAGCTTCGCAACACACTCAAGTTTCATATCCTCTGGCTCTAGCTTTTGTCCTGGAAGCCACTTTTGAGCTGAAATCACATCACCGTTCGTCACTCTTCTTGTCCAAAGTAATTTTGGAACAATTCCTTCTGCTGACAATACCGCTAAAAAAGGCGATGTATTCCGCTTTAAAAATAGCTTTTGTTGTCCATTTTGCGCAATATATGCATCGCCTGTTGCCCCACCAGCTGGTATAAGACTCCACTCTTCTCCTAATAATTGTTCCAACCATTCCATATTCATTACCCGTTAACAAATCCTTATCTTTTATAGTTATGAAAAGAAAAACCGCAACACCTTTTGAAGATGTTATGGATTCATATGAAAACTCCCGCTACTTAGCTCCTTTGACTCTTGAAGTAGGGGTTTCTCGTGTATATCTTCTCTAACAGATGATTAACACGAGTGAAGTTGACACAGCTGCCTGATGCACAACCCCTCTATTCCATTGGCAAACGCCCCTGGAACTACTGTTTTAATATATTGTATAAAGACAGTTACTAGCAATTCATCTTCATCCTCAAAGACTATACTGGGCATATTCCTTGAAGGTGGAGTTTTCTTGCTTTTTTTTGATAAAAGAAAACTTGGCATGGGCCAAGAAATCAAGACAAACTAACCGTCTATTCTTTATATTTTACAAAACCAATAATACAATGACAACTTATCGAAATCGTCACCTTTGTCAATTCTACATTTATTATATTCTCATCGTCAAGTAGCGATTTGTCACATTATCGCCAATATATACGAGCTAATCGGAACCATTTGAAGTTCACTTCCTTGAAATGAAGAAATCGGATGTACTTTCGCTTTTGCACTGTCTGCTAATACGTACCACATTTCGTGTTTCGGCAGTGAAATCGTTTCTAATTGCACACCATTATGAAACAACACCACAATTTCCTTCCAAGGACCGAACTTTCCTATATTTTGCAAATGATAAGCAACAACAGTAGGAGATGTTTGTAAAAATGTCATATGCTCCTTTATAAGATTCGCTGACTGTAAGCGAAACGCTCTATGTGCCTTACGAATCGCAATCAAGCCTTGTATATAAGCAATTGTTTCTATTTCTTTCTCTTTTTGATCCCAATCGAGTTGATTAATTTCGTCAAGCGCATTATAACTATTTTCATTTCCTTTCTTAGAACGATAAAACTCTTGTCCTGCATGTAAAAATGGAATTCCTTGTGAGAGTAATGTCATCGCTGTCGCTAAACGATGACGCCTTTTTTGCACTTCTTCCGTTTCCTGATTGCTACGCACGAGTTTATCCCACATCGTCATATTGTCATGACATTCCACATAGTTAATACTTTGAATGGGTTCTAAAAATAACCCGTCTCCTTTTTCATTTACAAGACTTCCTGATAACACATATTGCAAATGCGCGGGGTCTACACTTCCTCCAAATGCAAAACCACGTTTACTTACATCAAACGTGCTACCTTTTATCCCATCACGAAATTGATCGTTGAACTGCGCGATCTGTGGCATTTTGTTTGCATTGTTAAGCGTTGCCTTCTCTTCTGCCGGAAGCGGTGTTTGTAAATCCCAGCCTTCCCCTAATAACAGTGCATCCTTTTTTCTTTTCCTTATTTCCTTTTCTAATTCATTCATCGTTTCTACATCTAAAATTCCCATTAAATCAAATCGAAAACCATCCACGTTATATTCAGTAAGCCAATATAAAACAGAATCAATAATAAATTTCCGCATCATTTTTCGCTCTGATGCTAGATCATTCCCAACTCCAGTTCCATTTGATGGCATGCCATTTTCATCATGTCTGAAATAGTATCCTGGTACAAGCTTTTCAAAAGATGACGTTTCTCTTTCATATACATGGTTGTATACAACATCCAAAATAACGCGGAGTCCATGCTCATGAAACTTTTCAATAAGTTGTTTACATTCCTTGATTCGGTTATAAGGGTCGGTAGGATCACTTGCATACACTCCCGTTGGAACATTGTAATATAATGGATTATAGCCCCAGTTATACGTTACAAAAGGGGTCGTTTCATCTACTCCAGCAAAGTGATGAAGAGGTAAAAGCTCAACATGTGTAACTCCTAATCCTTTTATATAAGAAAAGGCCGTCTCTGTCCCAAGTCTCCCCTTCGTATTCTCTTCTGTTAATCCAGTATATGTCCCCTTTTTTTCCACACCACTATTTGGATGCATAGTGGCATCACGAATATGCAATTCATAAAGGATTGCATCCGTAAAAGATTCAAGTTTAGGTAATGAAGTTTGTTCTTTTACATATGTCTTCGCAAGATCAATTACAATTCCATACTTACCATTCACCGATACCGATTTTGCATATGGATCTACAGCTTCATTCCATATTAAATTAATACAAACGAGAAATGTATACCTTGCTAATTCAAAGTCTCCTTGTAAAATACGAGACCAAACACCATTCTCTTCTCTTTGCATCTCATAATCCGTATACTCTTTATCATTTTTATAAATTCTTACTTTCGCAAGTCTTGCAGTTGGTGCCCACATTTTAAAAATTGTTTTTTCCTTTCTATAACAAGCCCCTAAATCGCTACCATCATAATAATATTTTTCATCAAATACAGCCGTTCGAATAACCGCTCCAATTTGTAAATCTGTTTCTTCATTCCGCTCATCCCGCACTGTATAATACTTCCCCACATCAAGTGGATATTCTATATAACATTCATACTTTGTTACATCTGCAAGGGAAATAATTTGAGCAACCTTAAGCTCCCATACATGATTTCCTTCCTGCATAAAAAATGTCCGGCTTGTTCCATACGTATGCGGGAGCAAAATTGTAATTTTATTCATTTCATCTAAATAGGCTTCAAATGGACGCTTTACTTTCAGCATAAAAAATCACCATCATTCTCGAAATTAAAATGAAACTATATGAATACAATTTGAAAAACCGACATAAAACCCAATCTTTAGGTGGGAGAGAATAACTGGCCATTCATAAAAGCGGTCAGAACCTCTTCCAGCCCCGTGCAACGTTAAAACAAAGAGAGAAAACAAGTAGCGATCACTTTTTGCTTTACATAACAGGGGATTTTATGTTGAAAAATCAAAATGGTTTTATATATCTGTAAGAAATAGGTATTCCCTAAAGATAAAGTGAAACTTCCATCAGTGGGGGTTTTCTTCATCTTCCACCCATCTCCCTTGTTTCTCTCTGAATATTGAGGTGGGGGGGCTTACTGCCCGAAAATAACAGGATAAATGGGATGTTACACAAACTTACTATTTTCTATAGTATATTCACATTCATAAGAAACGTTTTCACACTTTAAGATTCTGTAACTTTATTTCATAAACTGACTTATACTTTGGAGTTTGATGGACGTGAGACTCATACAATGTAATCGTATCAGCCTGAAACACTATCGCATCTAATTGCTTCAGATCTTTAAGATTAAATGTTTCTTCTCCCATCCACTTACGAGCAACAGTAATATGCGGATGATAGGGACGTGTTTCAAGCGAAAAACCGTTTCTTTCACAAATAGCATGCACCTGTTTTTGCATATCAAATAACGCTTGATTTTCTTTTAATCCAGCCCAAAATATACGTGGGCTCTCTACTAGGCCAAATATAGAAAAATTTTGCAGCGTGAGATCTAATTCCGTTTTATTTGTAAGGAGTTGTAATCCTTTCTCTATTCCTTGCAATTGTTCCTGCGTCGCACTCCCTAAAAAAGCAAGTGTAATATGATAGTCTTCCTTATATACCCATGAGCGAAACGGCAACTTGTCCTTCATTTCTTCTTTGTAATTTTCAAGTATTTCTTTTATATGATCCGGCAGGGTAACTGCTAAAAAATAATGTGGTACCATTTGTATCTTCTCCTTTCTTGTTATTGTTGCTTTTCTTTTGTATCTCATTCAATTGGATAAAAAGAATCCGCTCCCTAAGATAGAGAGCGGTCATATATCACAGTAAAATCAACCTATTTCGCTAATTCATAAATTGCCTGTGCATAAATTGCTGTTGCTTTTAGTAAATCTTCTATTTCAATATACTCATCTTTTTGATGAGCAAGTTCTTCTTTTCCAGGGAAAAGCGGACCGAATGCTACACCAGCTTTTAATGAACGAGCATATGTACCGCCACCAATTGCTAATAGCTCCGCTTTCTCTCCTGTTTGTTCTTCATACACACGTTGTAATGTACGAATTAAAACATGATCTTTATCAACGTGATGCGGACGTGAGTTAGAATAATCAGCTACTTGGAAGCCTTTGTTGCCGACATAGTCTTTTAATTTCTGCACTGTCTCTTCAAAATTCGTTGTTACTGGATAGCGCACATTTAAACCTAAGTTTCCGCCTTCTTCTTTCGTATAAGAAAGACGACCTACATTGACTGTTAACGGTCCGCTAATTTCATCTTTATAAGCGATTCCTGCTTTTTCTCCAAGCGTATCATTCGTAAATGTTTCTGTAACAAATGCCGCAAATGAGGCTCCTTTACCGTCAAGAGCAATCGTTGTTAAAAAGTTCGCTAATAAGAGTCCTGCATTTTCACCTTTTTCAGGAGTAGAACCGTGAGCTGAAACTCCTTCTAATTGTAGTGTCACGGTATTTCCTGCTACATTTGCTTTACCTGTCTTCTTCACAGTTTGTAAGTATTGTTCATAAGCATTTCTGAGTTCCTCTGCTTTTTCAGTCGTAATCACTGCTTCCGCAAAATCAGGAACCATATTTAAACGGCGACCTGAAGCAAATGAAACAAGCTCATATTCCCCGCCTTCTGTTTCGCTATTCTTTTGCACAACTTGTATATCAGAAATCCCTTTTTCCGCATTAATAATAGGAAAATCTGCATCTGGTGCGAACCCCATCGTTGGCATTTCTTCATTTTTGAAATAATGATCGACACATTTCCAGTTGCTTTCTTCATCCGTTCCTAAAATCATGCGTACGCGTTTTGAAAGCGGCAATCCTAATTCTTTTACAATTTTCATTGCATAGTAAGCAGCCATTGTCGGCCCTTTATCATCAATTGCACCGCGTGCAAAAATCTTTCCGTCACGAATATCAGCGCTATATGCAGGTGTTGTCCATCCATCTCCTTCTGGCACAACATCAACGTGACAAAGAATACCCACCAATTCTTCTCCTTGTCCCATTTCAAGGTGTCCTGCATACCCTTCTAAATTTTTAGAAGTAAATCCTTCAACTTCTCCTCTATGTAACATGAAGGATAGTGCTTTCGCTACACCTTCTCCAAACGGTGCACCTTCTTTTGCTGTTTCTTCTTCCCATACACTTTTAATTTGCAGGAATTGCTGCGTGTCATGAATTAATTCATCTTTTCTTTTCTCAACTTCTTCTGTCCAATTAATTGCTGACATAACTCATTCACCTCTTCTATATTCTCTCTTTCATCATAGCAAACGAAAATCCGATATGCCAATAAGAGAAGATGAAATAACGAACGATTATAATATTTCAGATATTTCACATTAATTTTTCTTTTATTTTTCTAAAAAAATTTGCAGGAATTTGACGGTTTACGTAGAAATTTATGTGGTAGTTGATAGAAGAGACATAGAATGTCAACTACCAATATTTTTATATTTTATTATTTGTTAAACTTTTGTAAAATTTAACTAGGTTAAAGCATGAAATTTGTCAAGTGGAGTACAATGGAAGTAAGGACCTTCTTTCCTGAATGGGGTCAAAAAAACTAGTAGAGGAGTGGTTTTCTCTTGAAACCTACGACTACTCGTATGCTAACACGCATTAAATCAATTTATATGTACATCAATGAGAATGGTACGGTAACGACGAAAGACCTTGTAGATGAGTTCGGGATCACACCGCGAACGATACAACGTGATCTGAATGTGTTGCAATTTAATGAACTCGTGTATAGCCCTTGCCGCGGTAAGTGGACAACAACAGGAAAGAAAGTGAGAATGACCTCATAACGAAAACAATTGTATCTAAAATATAATACATACCCCTTTCTGATTTCACAGAAAGGGGTTCTTTCTATTTTTAGAATCGGTCTCAATCTTGACTCTCTGTTTGAACTTGATACGTTTTTAACATTTCCACTTCTTCATCTGTTAATTCACGGTATTGACCAAGTTCTAATTCTTCATCTAACACTAAAGGTCCCATCTCCGTTCTCTTTAAGTAGACAACCTTTTTCCCTACCGCTTCAAACATGCGCTTTACTTGATGGAATTTCCCTTCTGTAATGACAAGCTCGATTTCAGACACATCATCGCTTTTCAAAATTGTAAGTTCACCTGGCTTCGTTTCATAGCCATCATCTAAAATAACACCTTTTGCAAATTCTTCTACATCTTTTTCTGTTACAACTCCAGCTACGTGTGCATAATATTTTTTCGGAACGTGCTTTTTCGGAGATAATAACTGATGCGTAAGCTTCCCGTCATTTGTTAATAATAGGAAGCCTTCTGTATCAATATCAAGTCTTCCAACTGGAAACGGATCAAAGATTGCATCTTCTAATTCCAATAAATCAACAACTGTTTCATGATTATCATCTTCTGTTGCCGAAATGACCCCTTGTGGTTTATGCATCATTAAATATACAAATTCCTTATACTCAACAATCTCACCGTGAATCGTAACCTCTTGTTCTTCTACATTCACATGAAACTTCGCATCTTTTACTGAAATTCCATCAATTTTTACAACGCCATCCTTTAATAACTTCTTTACTTCTTTTCTACTTCCATATCCCATATTTGCTAATAATTTATCTAATCTCATTCTTTCACCTTCTTGTATTTATCATAGAAAAGGGGACGTGTATTACGCCCCTTTTGATTTCATCTTTATTTTCAGCTTACCGCCAAGCTTACGCTGAATCTTTTCTAAAGCTTCTCCGCCAAATACTCTTACAAGTACACCTGTGCGAATCGCTAACAATCCGTAAGTAAGGCCACCAATACCTGCACAAACCGCAACTGTAATCAGTGCACCAAATCGGCCCTCGGGCGAAATCACAAAGGATAAAATTCCTTGTGATAGTTTTACGACAATGACCATCACAATTGTTAATATTGCAATTTGGAATGTTCGTTTATATACAACACCGAATGAATAGTGTGCATGTTTTCGAATTTGTTTATTCGTATACCAAATGGAAGCTAGGAATCCAATACCTGTTGCTAAAACAGCTCCAACTGTACCGAAGTAACGAATTAAAATCACATTACATAAAAACTTCAAAATAACGCCCATGCCAAGCGCAATAATCGCATGCTTCTGCTGATTAATCCCTTGTAATATCGCTGCAGTCACTGTAAATAACGCGAATAATAACGCAACTGGCGCATACCACATCAATACTTGTCCACCTAATGGATCCTTTTCATAAAACGCTGTATAAATCGGATACGCAAGTGTCGAAATACCAACTACCGCTGGTAATGTCAAGAACATATTTGCCTGGAATGTTTGTGTAATTTGTAGTTTTAAATAGCGAAATTGTTTTTCTGTAAATGATTTTGTAATTGCTGGAACAAGAGTTAAACTAAACGCCGTCGCAAGTGACACAGGAATCATAATTAATTTATGCGTCCACATCGTAAAAATGCCGAGTGCTCGCTCTGCAATATCGCCTTGTCCAATCGCTTGCATAATAGAGTTGAATGTTAATGTATCAATTTGTTGATATAAAGGAATTGTTAATCCAATAACAACATAAGGAATTGCATATGCAAATAATTCTTTAAATAATTGAGCTGTACTTACTGTTGATTCTGGTACAGTTTGTTCAATTAAATATTGATCGAGATGCTTTTTGCGTTTTAACCAGTACCATATTAACACACCAAGCGCTCCCACAGCTGAAACAAACGCTGCGAAAGTTGCCACTCCAACTGCTGCTGCTACTGATCCACCTATTACTTTAATGACAATAAAACTACCCGCTAATAAAAAGGCAATGCGAATAATTTGTTCAATAATTTGCGATACCGTAGTCGGTCCCATCGATTGATGACCTTGGAAATAACCACGAATTAAACTTGCTGCTGGTACAACAATAAGCGCAAAACTTACGAGGCGAATAATCATCGTAACATCTTCTATACTATTGCGTACACTTTGTTTACCAAGCATTGCCTCAGCAAATAATGGCGCAGACATGTAAAGAACTAAGAAGGAAAGGATTCCTGTTGCAATCATCATAACCATTCCCGAGCGGAACATTCTCCGGCTCGTCTTATAATCTCCAAGCGCATTATATTTAGAAACAAACTTTGAAACAGCAAGCGGCACTCCCGCCGTTGCAATACTTAAAAAGATCGTATATGGAATATATCCATACGTATAGAGCGTTCCGCCTTCTGTGCCAACTAAGGCATGAAATGGAAAGACATAAATCATGCCTAGAAACTTAACTAAAAAAGTTCCTAACGTCACAATAAGCGTTCCGCGCAGAAATTTTGAATCGGACATAGATGATCCTCCTACATATATAACGCTGAACTCTAACCTTTGTATTGTACCACAATTCTTCAGCGAAACAGTATATCACTGAATTTTTCTTTTCTATGAAAACATGCTATTCTTTTAGGCAGGAAATGTAGAAAATGAGGTCGATATACTATGCATTATGATGTGATTGTCATCGGAGGAGGCCCTTCAGGATTAATGGCCGCAATCGGTGCTGCTGAAGAAGGCGCACGAGTCTTGCTTCTTGATAAAGGAAATAAACTAGGACGTAAGCTTGCGATTTCTGGCGGTGGGCGTTGCAACGTAACAAACCGCTTACCGCTTGATGAAATTGTGAAACATATACCAGGAAACGGTCGCTTTTTATACAGTGCTTTTTCCATCTTTAATAATGAAGATATTATTACATTCTTCGAAAAGCTTGGTGTAAAGCTAAAAGAAGAGGATCATGGGCGCATGTTCCCTGTATCAAATAAAGCGCAATCTGTTGTCGATGCTTTATTAACACGATTAAAAGAACTAGGCGTTAAAATGCGTACGAACACACCAGTTGAAACGGTAGAATATGAAAACGGACAAACAAAAGCCGTTATTCTCAAAACAGGTGAAGTTTTGGAAACAAATCATGTTGTAATTGCTGTTGGCGGAAAATCTGTCCCTCACACTGGTTCAACTGGGGATGGCTACGCTTGGGCTGAAAAAGCGGGACATACAATTACAGAACTTTTCCCAACGGAAGTTCCAATTACTTCAAACGAACCATTTATTCGTGACCGTACATTGCAAGGCCTTGCTTTACGCGATGTAAACTTAAGCGTATTAAATCCAAAAGGAAAAGCTGTCATTTCTCATAAAATGGACATGCTCTTTACCCACTTTGGTATTTCTGGCCCAGCCGCTCTTCGCTGTAGCCAATTCGTTGTAAAAACGATGAAAAAATTTAAAATGCGCACAGTAGAAATGAGCATCGATGCACTGCCAGAAGAAAATAGCGAACAGCTCTTCCAACGCATGATGAAACAAATGAAAGAAGAACCCAAAAAAGGAATCAAAAATGTGTTAAAAGGATATGTTCCTGAACGTTATTTCCTATTCTTATTAGAAAGAAATGGAATTGACGGTAGCGAACAAGCTGGGCAAGTTTCACACGAAAAAATCCGTGCACTTGTGAAAGACTTCAAAGAGTTTAAAGTAACAGTAAATGGCACACAGCCACTTGAAAAAGCATTCGTTACAGGCGGCGGCGTTTCTGTTAAAGAAATTCATCCGAAAGAAATGGCTTCTAAATTAATGAATGGTCTATACTTCTGCGGAGAAGTTCTTGATATTCATGGCTATACAGGCGGCTACAATATCACTTCCGCTCTTGTCACAGGGCGAATCGCCGGAACAACTGCAGGACAAAACGCAAAAGTGCAGTACTAAAAAAGAAACACGGGTGGATTCTTTCCCCTCCTGTTTCTTTTTTGTTGCCTTATATAGCTTAGTAGCTTTATATTTTATATTGTTGAATATTATAAAGGGGAAAACATATGCGAAAAAAAGTCATGATATCTTTAATGTTAATGACGTTTCTTTCCGCTGTGGAAGGAACGATTGTTAGTACGGCAATCCCTCGTATAACGAGTGATTTATCTGGCGTTGAACTTGTTAGTTGGGTGTATGCAATTTATATGCTCGCAACTGCTGTCTCGACTCCAATTTACGGAAAACTAGCAGATTTATTCGGACGTAAAAAAGTACTGCTCATCGGCGCAGCCATCTTTTTAATCGGTTCTGCATTATGCGGAGTCGTGACATCGATGGAACAATTAATCGTCTTTCGCGCTCTTCAAGGTATAGGTGCCGGCGCTGTTATGCCAATTACAATGACGATTATCGGAGACTTATATAGTGAAGCGAAAGATCGCGCAAAAGCACAAGGCTGGATGAGTGCTGTTTGGGGCGTTTCTGGTGTTGTTGGGCCGCTAGTAGGTGGATTTTTAGTCGATTCTCTTTCTTGGCGCTACATCTTCTTCTTAAATGTTCCATTTGGAATTCTTGCTTGTGCGATGATTGCAATTTCTTATAAGGAGTCAATCAAACCAGCAAAACACCATATCGATTATCCTGGTGCAATTATCTTCTCATTAAGTACAATTGCGTTACTATATGCACTCTTAACAGGAAGCAGCAAGCAAAACTGGGGCGACATTACAATTATCGGCCTCTTAATCTTTGCAGCTGTTTCATTCATTATTTTCTTATTCTTTGAGAAAAAATCTCCGGAGCCATTAATTCCGTTAGCACTTTTCTCTAACCGTACATTATCAACTGTAAACGTCCTAACACTTATTGCTGGCGCCATGATTATTAGTATTACAATGTACCTTCCAATTTGGAGCCAAGGGGTATTAGGCAAAAATGCTACAGAAGCTGGACTTATTCTGATGCCAATTCCTGTTATGTGGACATTTGGTGCGATTCTTTCTGGGAATTTAGTTGGTAAGTTACAAACGAAACAAATCATTTTACTTGGAGCTAGCATTTTATCAGTCGCTACCTTTTTATTATTCATATTATCAACTCATTCACCAGCATTTCTAATTTATGTTGCAGTCGGACTATTCGGCTTAGGAATGGGACTTATTACACCAATTTATATGGTAACCATCCAAGCAGCTGTCCCTGCACATACACGCGGAACAGCAATTGGTTTAAACACATTTGTTAATACATTTAGCCAAACATTAGGTGCCGCTATCTTCGGAACAATCTTTAATACGATGATTCATGCACAAGGCATGCAAAATGTTGATCTTGTCTCAGGTGGACATGGCGGTACAACAAATGTAGTAACAAAATCACAAGAAGTATTAGCTTCGAGCGTACACATCATTTATATGAGTACATTTGCACTCGCACTACTTACACTATTTATCGGGTGGCTTCTATTAAAGCCAGCTACGCAAACAACTGAACAGTAAAAAAGAGGATGATCGTTCATAGCGATCATCCTCTTTCTATATATCGGCGCTTCGACAATATGTGACAACACTTACTCTTCATGTTCCACCACATATTTGAGCATAGACAATTTATTATTCCAAAACTGTTCATAATAGGAAAGCCACTGCTGTAATTCGGCCAACGACTCAGGCTGCAACCGATATATCTTTTCTCTCCCAACTTTTCTTCCGCTTACTAATTTCGCTTCTGAAAGAATGTGAAGATGTTTCGCTACAGCTGTACGACTCATTGGAAAATGATCTGTTATTTTAGAAATCGGCAATTCTTTTTCAGTTAATAACCGGAGTACTTCGCGGCGTGTTGGATCAGCAATTGCTTGAAAGACATCGTATTTCGCTGCTGATGAGGACACTTATCCTTCAACAACCTTTTTCAGTTTTTCATTTACAATTGCTACCCAGCCACCTGCCATTCTATCGCGAATAACAGAACTTTTCTCGTTTGCTTTCGGAAGAATTGTATCAGCCTGCTTCCATCCACCATGAATAAGAGTAAACTCCGTTTTATCTCCTAAATCTTTCAAAATAAATGAGACGACCCAACCATCTGTATCCCATGAAAAAGATAAACGATGAGGCTCATCAATTTCTAACACTTTACACGGAGATGGTCCAAAAGGTGATTGCACATGAAACTCATGCCCTACCTTAGGTTCAAAGTCATTTGGCATAAACCAAGATGCAATCCCTTCTGAAGTCGATACTGCATTCCATACTTTTTGAATAGGCGCTTCAAAAATAACTGTTTGTTTAATATCTTGTAATGTATTTTGCTGATCCATACTATTTCTCCTTTATATAGGCCGTTACAATGTAACACCTTTTGGTTTCGTTTTATAATATAACACCTTTTGGTTTCGCGTCAATAGATCTCCATTTGCCTGTTGAGAAATTCTCAACATTTTTTCAACAGGACAAACACCAGTGCAACATTTCGTCATAATATACTCACAAAAGCAAACACATCTCAATCCTTAGCCTCCCTCCTTCCCTTGGGATTTATTTAGAAAACACATTGATATAAACGAGATATGTATACGCAATGTAATTTGAGCAGGTGGCGATTTTCAAAAACAATAAACTGACTACCTACTCACTCTTTTTCTTTAAAAATTTTTAACAATAAAAGGAGATGAAAGATATGTATTACTGCATTCATTGCTCTGAAATTCATCATGAAAGAGGTTTGACTGATCGAGTCTTCAAAAATGGTTTTTATATTGATCCATTCCTAGGTGAACGCTACCATCTCGGTATGTGTAAAGATGCTACCACTGGTGAAAAAGTTCTATCTACAAAAGAAAACCTGGCACCACAATCCATTATGAATGCTTTACCAACCCATATAATTTCTACTTAAAAACATAAAAAAGAGCTGGTTCCCCAGCTCTTTTTTATGTTTTATAGATAACCATCGCCGAAAAACAATAAATTTGATTTTCATCGTCATTAATGGATACACCAACTTGATATTTAATATCTACAAGCTGTTCGTCATTCAGCTTCTTTAGAAACACATTTACGGAGTCTTCCAAGTCCTTTTCATGACTTTCATCAAACACCTTAACACGAATCATGTTAACACCATCCTAGATCACAGCTCTCCGCCGCTCGATTATTGCCACGGTGCGTATCTATGATGCGATAAAACTTACCATCTTCATATACATATCCGTCTTCTAACACATATTGCTTATCTTCAGTATAGACATAAAACTTACCTATCATAAATTTACTTGTATATAATTCTAAATAATTCGATTTAAATCTTGCTACTACCTTATTCGTAATATCAATTTTAATTGTGCGTCCCACCATCTCTCCCTCCTTTAAAAAGAACGGATTTAGGTATATTGTATTAACGATTTTGTATTTTATGATTAAAAAAGAGTGGATATGCCTTGTATTTTTCTGTGAGAGTTCCTCAGAATATCATCCCTTTTCACTTGCAGTTCTTTCAAAAAAATGTTGTGATTTTTCAACTAAAAACAAGATTTAAAAAACGAACTAAAATCATTGACACAGGTAGATAACATATGGTAATATAATAAATTTGATATTTTTATCCACATGTGTTATCATTACATATAGTTACCACATATGGAGGTGGATGATTTGTTTCAAATTGGTGATAAAATTGTTTACCCTATGCACGGAGCAGGAATAATCGAAGCGATTGAGGATAAAGAAGTGTTAGGAAAAATACGTCAGTATTGTGTAATACACATGGTTATTAGCGATATGCAAGTGATGATTCCTATGGATAAAGTAGAAAATTCAGGCATACGTTATGTTGTTGACAAAAATACATTAAACGATGTATTAGTTGACATTCATAATGGTGAAGCTGACCACTCACTCTCATGGAAACAAAGATATACCATGAACATGGAGAAAATGAAAAACGGGAATCTTCTAGACGGCGCTGAAGTTGTTCGCGATTTAATTCGCCGCAATAAAGAAAGAGCATTAAATGCGAGTGAAAAACAGATGCTAGACAACGCGCGCAGAATTTTAATTAGTGAAGTTGCACTTGTGCAAAATGTTTCAGAAAATCAAGCAACTTATATCCTACAAGATACCATCAATCATTAATCTAAAAATATATATTCAAATTGAAAATAGCTGACCGCTATTTTTTTTTGCATAAATACAAATTGAAAAACTGACATACAACCTTTCTTTTTTGGTGAGAGAATGCATCCGGAGCCATGCATAGAAGCGGTCAGACCCTCTTCCTGCCCCATGCCAAGTAAAAACAAAAGGAGAAAACAAGTAACGGTCACCTTGTACTCTTCCCTTCAAACCAATACAAATAGCAACATGACTCCAGTACAAGAACTAGAATCATGCTGCTTTATTTTTCGATTGTTTTAAGAAACAGTGTAATTGTTCCCTCTATTTGTTATTTAACATCACTAACAACTTTTCTTGACTATACATCCACACTGTAATAATTAAACAAGCAATCGCTACTTCTGAAAGTGCCATAAATCCAATTGCATAATGACCAGTTAGTTGGAATAGTAACGTTAAAATTAACGGTGGGAAAAAGCCCCCTAAGCCGCCTAAAGCTGCAACAAGTCCGTTTACAACCCCTGCTTGCTCAGAAAAGTACATCGGTACAAGTTTGAAGATTGTTCCATTTCCAATTCCAGCGCAAAATGCGACTAGTAAGCAACCAAATGTATACACGTTCATACTTGGCATAAACGATAAAATAATACCAGATAGTGTTAAACCGATGAATACAAAGATTAAAATTTTAAATGGATTAAATTTATCACCAAGCCACCCACCAATTGGGCGCATAACTGTTGCTAAGACGATAAATCCAGCTGTTCGCATACCTGCATCTACTTTTTCTAATCCAAAGTGAGATACTAAGAAGTTTGGTAAGTATACTGTAAATGCAACAAACGATCCAAAAGTTAAGAAATAGAAAATACATAAGAACCAAAGTTTTTCATTTTTGTATACACCTTTTAACTGTTCCATTAATGGTGTATTCACTTTTCGCTCATTACGATCACCTAGTAAAAAGTTTAGAAGTGCGAAAATAGCAAGTAAGATTAAAAAGGATTGCACAGTTGCTCTCCAGCCAAATGAAGTCGCGATCACAGGTGCTAAGAAAGATGTAACTGCTGTTCCTGCATTACCTACACCGTAAATACCATTTACAAAACCGTGACGCTCTTTCGGATAATATTTCGGCAGAGACGTTACACCTACAGAGAATACAGCTCCGCCAATCCCTGCAAATAAACCGCCGATAATTAAATCCATCATAGAATTCGCAATACTAATATAAAAGACAGGGAATAATAACATAATAAAGCTTATAAAGAATAATTTTCTCGCTCCGTAACGATTAGTCCAATAACCAATTGGTATTCGAAGCACCGACCCTAAAATAACAGGTACTGCTGTGACAAGGGAAATTTGTCCTGCTGTTAACGCAATGTCTACTTTAATAAATGGCATTAGTGAAGATAAAATCACCCACACCATAAAACCAATAATAAGATTAGAAGTTTGTAAACCTAACTGAAAATTCGGACTTTTCATCCTTTTCGCCTCCTATTTTGTTCATTTTTTCACAATGTATATTAATTCCCTCCAGTCTAATCACGTACTTCCGTGATTAGACTGGAAAAAATCAACCACCGCTCACAGGGGGAATCAATGCCACAATATCACCAGATTTTATTTTGTCATCTTCATTTGCATATTCTTCATTGATAGCGACCATAATCTGCTCTGAAACTACGATATGATGTTCTTTCGTAATAATATTTTTTAATTCTGCAACAGTAATATTTTCACAATCTACTTTTAACTCATTTGTCCCCGCATCTTCTTGTAAATGCGCAAATAATAACACCCGAATCATTTTTTCATCTCCTTTCCAGGCTCCCCGTCTGGATACGGTATTTTTTCTAATTGATCACCAATCCATGAGTCACCATCTTCCCAAAACTCTTTTTTCCAAATCGGAACAATTTGTTTGATGCGCTCCATAATATATTCATTTGCTTCATATGCCGCTTTTCGGTGTGGTGTTGATACAGCAACAACAACGGCAATATCAGAAATTTGAAGTGTACCGATGCGATGTGTAATCGCAACGTGTGTCCCAGGCCACTTCTCTTTCACTTCATCTCCAATTTTCGCAAGCATTTTTTCAGCCATTGTCTTATAGGCTGCGTACTCTAAATATAACGTGCGACGCCCTTTCGTAAATTCTCTTACAGTACCAGTGAAAGTTGTCACAGCACCACATTCACGGCGAATCACTTTATTTGTAACCTCTTCAATCGAAATTGGTGTATCTACTACTTCATAATGTGAAATTGTCATCGTGCACCTCTCATCGTTTGTGTAAACCAATCCATGTATGCGTCTTCCTCTGTTATATGAAATGTTTTATACGCTTTTGGTAAACTTTGTGTAACCTCTTTCCATATAATGACCGCTATTACATTCTCCATTTTATCTAGTAAAGCAATATCTTCATTTCTCCGAAGCAAAACCACTTTTGGATAGTTTTCTTTTTTATATCCTTCAATCAAAATGAGATCTACTTCAAAAAATTCATATAGTCGAATGATTTCCTGTAAAGACCATTCATCCCGAAGAGAAGAAAGTGATAATAATCCTGCTCCTTCTACAGCACTTACGACAGCGCCTGCTCGCCTATGACGTTCACTATCCTTTTGAGGTACTTCCGGGTAGCCGCCATGTCCGTGATGCTTAATTGTGGCAACTTTCATACCTTCATCCGAAAAAGCTTGAATCATCTTCTCCGTGAGCGTCGTTTTTCCGCTATTTTGATAGCCAACTATTTGTAAGATTGGAGCGGTTCTGCCCACGGCCACTCACTTCCTTGGCTTGATTCTAGTAATAACACCGAAACTGTCATTCCTGCTTCAAATCCTCTTGTTCCTCCTGGCAATACAATCAAAGCATTGCTATCTGCAAGAGAAGAAATCGCACTTGATTTATCGAGCCCTACTGGTATAACTTGCAGCTGACCATTGATAAACGTTGCTTTCCCCCTTACAAATCGTGTAAATGGGTTTGCCTTTGGAAAATCTTTCTGCAATATAGCATCTGTACGATATGCATGTGGTTCTTTCGCATGAAGGAATGCTTGAATAACTGGATAAACGAGTAATTCAAATCCGACATAACAAGCAGACGGGTTACCAGATAACCCAAACAACAGCTTCCCGTTTACTTCAGCTACAGTTGTGACACTACCTGGTCGCATCGCTATTTTATTAAAAAGAACATTGGCATTTAATTTTTTATAAATAGCAGGCAAATAATCGTAATCACCTACCGAAACACCACCAGTTGTGATTAAAATGTCTACTTCATCCACCGCGGCTTTCACTGCTTCATAGCAAGCTTCTAAATCGTCAGCAAGTTGTCCATAATATCGTACTTTCCCGCCAGCTCTAACAATTTGAGCTGCGATCATATAGGAATTACTATTTCTAATTTTTCCTGGTTCAAGTGGTTCATGTACTTCTAACAACTCACTTCCCGTCGTTACAATCCCGACAATAGGCTGTTTCATAACGTTTACTGAACTGTAGCCAAATGTCGCCAGAAGTGCTGCTACACCTGGATTAATCTTCGTACCTTTTTTCACAAGTATTTGATTTTGTTTTACATCTTCACCTTTGAATGAAACATTATCACCTACTTGAAAAGAGCGCTTTAGCTTCATATACGTTCTTCCGTTTCTTTCAAATCCTTCCGTAAGCTCTAACATAACTACCGCATCACAATCTTTTGGAATCGCTGCTCCTGTCATAATTCGAACCGCTTCGAAGGCCTTTACCTCGTCTGTAAAAACAGAACCAGCTCCTATTTCTCCTATCACTTCAAACTCAATTGAATGCTCGTTCCCCGCCTCTTTCGTATCCTCTGCCCGAATCGCAAATCCGTCATATGGAGAGCGGTCAAAATGTGGAACATCGTGATCTGCCACAACATCTTCTCCAAGAATTCTTCCGTAGCTTTCGGTAATAGAAACTTTTTCCATTCCACCTTGGTGTGCATATGTCATAACTCGCGCCACTGCTTCAGCAACTGGAATTGGTACTCGTTTTTCTAACATTGTTTTCACCCCATATTTGCAAAATATCACATCTTGATTACACTTTATATTGTACAATGCTAATTATAATAGCAATTACTTCAAGGAGGAATTCCATGTCTTCATTCACTCACTTTAACGACCAAGGCCGTGCCAAAATGGTCGACATTAGCGATAAAAAAGTGACAGTGCGAACAGCAATTGCTTGCTCTAGCATCCTTGTTACGAAAGAAATTTATGATAAAATCTCTCATAATGAAATTGGGAAAGGCGATGTATTAGCCGTCGCACAAATCGCCGGTATTATGGCTGCTAAACGCACTTCTGATATTATTCCGATGTGCCACCCTTTACTTCTAAAAGGAGTAGATGTTTCATTCGATTGGGAAACGGCGAAAGGGCAATACCGTTTACGAATTGAAGTAAAAGTAAAAACAGAAGGTAGCACTGGCGTTGAAATGGAAGCCTTAACAGCAGCTTCTGCGACCGCTCTTACCGTGTATGATATGTGTAAAGCTGTTGACAAAGGTATGATTATCGGCGAAACATATTTACTTGAAAAAACAGGCGGAAAAAGTGGAGATTATATTAGAAATTCACAATCCTAATTTAGTCCCCTGAACCTAAAGGACAACCTTTAGGTTCAGCCTATATATCTTGCATATAATCGCTTCGCCACTTTCATATCATTTGTCCCATGAATAAATGCCCTGCCATCTGTAAATAACACGAAACGATATTCATCAACACGAAACGATAGTAAATATGGTGTCGTTTGCACATCCATACTTTTTTGTAAGCGCTTTTTAATTTCTTCTAAATTAAGAAGTTGCGGCGCCCCTGGACGGATTTGAACTGTATTTCGCCCACATAGAACCTCTGTTTTCATCTGTGATTCAAACGTTAAACTTGGGTACGTGCGCAGTTTTCCGCAAGATGGACATTTGTCTTTTTTCTGCCTATTCACTTTAAACGCCATGTGCTGATTGTTCCAAAGATCAAATGACAGCATCGTTTCACGAAGCGCTCCAAAATCTTCTACCAATATTTTAAGTGCTTCTGTCACTTGATGCGCAACGACCAATTGTACAGCTGGTTGTATAATTCCTGCCGTATCACACGTTGCACCACTAGATGGATGCTCCATCAAACAGCGAAAACATGGTGTTTTTCCCGGAAGAATTGTATATGTGACGCCATAGCTTCCAACGCATCCTCCATATATCCAAGGAATATTGTATTTTTGCGAAATGTCATTAATAAGAAGACGCGCTTCAAAATTGTCAGTCGCATCTAATATTAAATCCACATTCTTAATTAACTCTTCCATTTCTTGCACCGCTACATCTGTTACAACTGGTACAATTTCTACTTCAGAATTAATCTGCCTTAAACGCTCGAATGCTGCGACTGCTTTCGGCTTATACTGCTTTGCATCTTCTTCTGTATATAACTGCTGCCGCTGTAAGTTACTCCACTCGACATAATCACGGTCAGCAATCGTCAGTTTTCCAATTCCCGCTCTGACAATCGCCTCTGCACTTGCTGCTCCTAGTGCACCGGCACCTATAATGAGTACATGCTTTTCTCTTATTTTCCTTTGGCCTGCTTCGCTAACCCCGGAAAATAACATTTGTCTTGAATAACGCTCCTGCACGCGACATCCCCCCTTCTTACCCTCCGATATAAGACATTTCAATTTTCGGACGGTTATTTGCACTTTCTTCAGTCCGCTCATCAGAATATCGGTCTTCTCGATATTCCCATACATCTTGCACTACCTTTAATAAATCGGGATCAGAAATACCTTCTCGAAGGAGCTTCCGTAAATCCGTTCCTTTCGTTGCAAACAAACACGTATAAAATTTACCATCTGCCGAAATCCGTGCTCTTGTACAAGAAGAACAGAAAGATTCAGAAACTGAAGTGATAAATCCAACTTCCGCATCACTGTCCACGTAACGATAACGCTTAGCAACCTCTCCAAAATAATGAGGATCTACAGGCTCAATCGAATACACTCCGCTAATCTTCTCAATCAATTCTTGTTTCGTAATTACTTGTTCAAAATTCCATCCGTTCGTACTGCCGACGTCCATAAACTCGATAAAGCGAAGCGGAATTTCCTGTTCTTTGAAATAAGCAACCATTGGAATAATTTGACTATCATTCATCCCTTTTTTCACAACCATATTCACTTTCACATCAAGTCCAGCTTCTTTTGCTGCCGTAATCCCTTTTAGCACAGGTTTTGTACTAATATTCCGGCCATTAATTTTGCGAAACACATCGTCCTCTATCGCATCTAAACTAACATTCACTCGGTGTAACCCTGCTTCTTTTAACGCCTTTGCTTGCTTCGTTAAGTGAATGCCATTTGTCGTTAGTCCAATATCTGTTAAGCCATCCAACTTCGCGAGCCGTTCAATAAGCTTTGGCAACTCTTTACGTAGTAATGGTTCACCGCCTGTAAGCCTAATTTTCTTTACCCCCATACCTACAAACAATTTTGCTAATCTTTCAATTTCATCAAATGTAAGCAAAAATTCTTCTTGTAAAAATGCATAATCAGGCCCGAATACTTCTGCCGGCATACAATATGTGCACCGAAAGTTACAACGATCAATGACAGAGATGCGTAAATCTTGAAGCGGACGCCCTAAAGAATCTCTAATCTTCTCGCGCATCGTCACCCCTCCTTTTCTGCTAAATTCTATCTGTCTTCATTCTATTATAATATATTTTTAAACTGCGATGTTTTTGCTCGAGCTCTTTATTGATTTTCCATGTTTTTTATTTGCCTCCATCATAAAAAAGAAGCAGGATATACGTTGTGATATTTCTCACATCGTACCTGCCATTCAAAAATTCTTCACAAATCCGTTCGAATTTTGTTCACATTTCAGTTAAAATCACTTTATTTGTGTCCGATATTCCTCTCCCCACTCACGCATAAGTGTAATAATTGGTGTAAGAGATTTTCCGAATTTCGTTAAAGAATACTCCACTTTTGGCGGAACTTCTTTATATACTTCCCGGTGGATTACTCCAGCGGCCTCAAGTTCTCTTAACTGCCTTGTTAACATACGCTGCGTAATGCCAGGCATCAATCGCAAAAATTGATTAAAGCGAATCTCTTTGGTATTCATTAAATGAAATAAGATAACTCCTTTCCATTTTCCACCGATTACATCTAACGTTACTTCCACTGAACAACGATTTATATCTTTCTGTTCCATTTTATCACTCTCCATTAGTATACAAATTGATACTATATGCTAAAAATGTGCGTACTTATATCATTCATTGTACTATTGTAGAATCGATTTTGTAATCAACTTACTATAAAAAAGTAAATAATTAAAAGGTGGTTATTTAAATGGAACATACAAAAGAAGAAATTTTAAAAGCTTATCAATTTAGACATGCATGTAAAGAATTTGATGTAAATAAAAAAGTCTCTGATAAAGATTTTCATTTTATTTTAGAAACTGGTCGACTTTCTCCAAGTTCATTTGGTTTTGAACCTTGGAAATTTGTTGTGATTCAAAATCAAGATATTCGCAACAAACTTCTCCCTGTGGCTTGGGGAGCTCAAAAACAATTACCAACAGCGAGCCATTTTGTCGTTATATTAGCTCGTAAAAAAGAAGATATGATTTATGACTCTTCCTATATTTCTAACTTCATGAAAAATATTCAGCAGCTTCCCGAGGAAGTCGTAACGATGAAGCTTGGTTTTTATAAGGCGTTTCAAGAAACTGATTTTCAATTATTTGAAAGCGACCGTGCCATGTTTGATTGGGCTTCTAAACAAACATACATCGCTCTTGGTAATATGATGACTGCAGCTGCCCAAATCGGCATTGATTCTTGCCCAATTGAAGGATTCCATCAAGAAAAAGTAGAAGCGATTTTAAAAGAAGAGGGTATTGTTTCAGGTGATACATTTGGTGTGTCTGTTTTAGTTGCTTTTGGTTATCGAGCGGAAGAACCAAAACGTGATAAAACTCGTCAAACAATGGATATGGTTGTTGAATGGATTAAGTAATGTAAAAGAAAAGAGTGTCTACAAAGGACACTCTTTTTTTCATTGTGAAAAGTGCGCTTGTTCACTGCTAAAAATAAACTTATTACTTATAATAAAAAGATATTTCTTGCATTTTCACCATATTTACATCCAAAATAAGAAATAGACTGCTTTAAAAAGAAAGGTGATTGCTGTGACAAACCGTACGGCATTATCGGAAGACTTAAAGGAATTACTTGCATCTGTTGAATATAAAATGCAGATTAATAAAGGAAGTTATATTTTCCAAGAAGGTTTGGAGGCAAAAGAACTCTATATCGTCCGCTCTGGAAAAGTACAGATTAGTAAAATTAGTGCTGACGGACAAGAGTTAACACTTCGCATTTGTTCAAAACACGATATTATCGGGGAGTTGACATTATTTACGGACAATGCAAAATATTTATTAAATTCGAAATGCCTGGAAGATGTTGAAGTTGGAGTCATTAAACGAGATGCTTTAGAAAAGGCATTACTTGAAAAACCTGCTCTTGCATTTGAATTTATGAAATGGATTAGTGAACATTTACGAAGAATGCAAACAAAATTCCGTGATTTAGTGTTACATGGAAAAAAAGGAGCTCTTTATTCCACGCTCATTCGCATGACAAACAGTTATGGCATATTAAAAGAGAATGGTATTCTTATCGATCTACCTTTAACAAATCAAGAGCTTGCGAATTTCTGTGCAACCTCACGTGAAAGTGTAAACCGTATGTTAAACGATTTAAAAAAACAAGGAATTATTTCTATCCATAAAGGAAAGATTACCATTCATAATTTACAATTTTTAAAATGTGAAATTGCTTGTGAAGATTGCCCTACCTCTATTTGTAGCATTGAGTAGCCTCTCTATTTGAGATGCTACTCTTTTTTCTTTCTCCTTTACTCTACATAAAAAACTCTCTCTGTACTGTGCAGAATGTCACAACCTTTCGGAATTTTTTTTAATATCAATCTGATTTTTGACAATCTGTTGAACTGTGATAGATATCACATCTCTATTTTGCATGCTCTCTTATAGTGAAAATAAGCAAGAGAGACGCAATAAAGGAGTGAACAGTATGAAAAAGAAACCTTCAGCATTAATGAAACGTTTAAAATATTTTTCTCCGATAGATCGCTATAACGACAATCATACACAAGAAACATATGAAGACCGTGAATGGGAAAACGTGTATAGAAAACGATGGCAACACGATAAAGTAATCCGTTCTACACACGGTGTTAACTGCACTGGTTCTTGCAGCTGGAATATTTATGTGAAAGATGGAATTGTAACTTGGGAAGGTCAAGAACTGAACTATCCTTCTACCGGCCCTGATATGCCAGATTTTGAACCGCGTGGATGTCCGCGTGGGGCAAGTTTTTCTTGGTACATTTATAGTCCACTTCGCGTGAAATATCCATATGTACGTGGTGTCCTTTGGAATATGTGGCAAGAGGAACTTCAAAATCACAAATCACCGCTAGACGCTTGGAAAAGCATTGTGGAAAACCCTGAAAAAGCACGTACTTATAAAGAGGCGCGTGGTAAAGGCGGCTTCATTCGTGCTAGTTGGGATGAAGTATTACAACTAGTCGCTGCTTCCTTACTATACACAGTGATCAAATATGGTCCAGACCGAAATGTTGGTTTCTCACCAATTCCAGCTATGTCGATGTTAAGTCACGCTGCTGGTAGCCGCTTTATGCAGCTCATGGGTGGACCTATGCTCAGCTTCTACGATTGGTACGCTGACTTACCACCAGCTTCTCCGCAAATTTGGGGTGATCAAACAGATGTACCTGAAAGTAGTGATTGGTACAACTCTGGTTACATTATGACATGGGGTTCAAACGTACCAATGACAAGAACACCAGATGCCCATTTCTTAGCGGAGGTACGTTATAAAGGAACGAAAGTCGTTTCCGTAAGTCCTGACTTTGCTGAATCCACAAAATTTGCTGATGATTGGATTAGCGTAAAACAAGGTACAGACGGTGCGCTTGCGATGGCAATGGGACACGTCATCTTACAAGAGTTTTACGTAGACAACCAAGTGGAATACTTCACAAATTATGCAAAACAATATACTGATTTTCCGTTCTTTGTCACATTAAAACAACAAGGAGACCAATTTGTTGCAGATCGTTTCTTAAACGCGAATGATATTGGTCGTGAAACAAAGCTTGGCGAATGGAAACCTGTTCTTTGGAACGAAAACACCAATAATTTTGCAACGCCTCATGGCACAATGGGGTCACGCTGGGATAACGAAAAGAAATGGAACTTACGTTTAGAAGACGAGCAAACAGGCGAAAAAATTGATCCACGCCTTTCTTTACTTGGCATGGAAGATGCAGTTGAAACTGTACAAATTCCATACTTCTCCGATGACGGAAACAAAATATTAGAGCGAACAATTCCAGTGAAAAAAATTGCAACAGAAAAAGGCGACATTTTCGTTACAACTGTGTACGACTTAACGTTAGCAAACTACGGTGTCAACCGCGGACTTGGCGGGCAAGAACCGAAAGACTTCAATGATGATGTTCCATTTACACCAGCATGGCAAGAAAAAGTGACCGGAGTAAAACGAGAACTGATTATTCAAATCGCTCGTGAGTTTGCTCAAAATGCTGTTGATACAAATGGACGATCGATGATTATTGTCGGCGCTGGTATTAACCATTGGTTTAACTCTGATACGATTTATCGCGCGGTTCTAAATCTTGTTCTTCTCGTTGGTGCACAAGGTGTAAACGGTGGCGGTTGGGCGCATTATGTTGGGCAAGAAAAATTACGTCCGGCAGAAGGCTGGCAAACAATTGCAATGGCAAAAGACTGGCAAGGTCCGCCGAAATTACAAAACGGTACATCCTTCTTCTATTTTGTAACAGATCAGTGGCGCTATGAAGATACACCAATTGGCCATTTAGCATCGCCAGTTGTCGGCAACTCACGCTATCAACATCACGGTGATTACAATGTGTTAGCTGCTCGTCTTGGTTGGTTACCTTCTTATCCAACATTCGAGAAGAATGGAATTGAACTATATAAAGAAGCTGTCGCTAGTGGCGCAACAACGGGGGAAGAAATCGGAAAATATGTTGCGCAAAAGCTAAAAGAAAAAGAACTTAAATTTGCCATTGAAGACCCAGATAACAAAAATAACTTCCCGCGCAATTTATTCGTATGGCGCGCAAACTTAATCTCAAGTTCTGGTAAAGGGCACGAGTATTTCTTAAAACATTTATTAGGTACAACAAACGGATTAATGAATGACGATAGCGATTCATTACGACCAGAAGAAATAAAGTGGCATGAAGAAGCACCTGAAGGAAAGCTTGATCTACTGATTAACTTAGATTTCCGTATGGCTGGAACAGCACTTTATTCTGATATCGTCCTTCCTGCCTCAACTTGGTATGAAAAACACGATTTAAGTAGTACAGATATGCATCCGTTCGTACATCCATTTAATCCGGCAATCGGTTCACCGTGGGAAGCACGCTCTGACTGGGATATTTTCTGTTCCCTTTCTAAAGCAGTCTCTGATTTAGCAACAGAACTTGATCTTGATCCGATGAAAGAAGTTGTGGCAACACCACTTCTTCATGATACACCGCAAGAATTGGCACAGCCGCTTGGCAAGATTAAAGATTGGAGCAAAGGTGAGTGTGAACCAATACCAGGAAAGACAATGCCGCAAATTCATGTTGTAGAACGAGATTATAAAACAATTTATGACAAGATGACAGCGCTTGGACCAAACACTGGGAAGCAACCCATTGGTACGAAAGGGATTTCTTGGTCTGCAGAAAAAGAATATGAACAATTAAAGAGTCGATTAGGCGTTATTCGTACTGACTCTATCGCCAAAGGATGCCCTGATATAACAGAAGCAATCAATGCTGCTGAAGCGGTGTTAACCCTTTCTTCTACAACGAACGGTCATATGGCTGTAAAAGCATGGGAAGCTCTTGAAAAACAAACAGATTTACATCTGCGCGATTTAGCAGAAGAACGCGAAGAAGAATGCTTTACATTCGAACAAATTACTGCGCAGCCAAAAACGGTGATTACTTCCCCTGCCTTTACTGGTTCTGAAAAAGGGGGACGCCGTTACTCACCATTTACAACAAATGTTGAGCGCCTTATCCCTTGGAGAACGATAACTGGACGACAATCGTTCTACTTAGATCACGATATGATGAAGGAATTCGGTGAAACAATGGCAACATTCAAGCCAATCTTGCAACATAAACCGTTCCGTAAATCACGCCCTGAGGTAGAAGGAAAAGAAATTACACTAAACTATTTAACACCGCATAATAAGTGGTCGATTCATAGTATGTACTTCGATTCCTTACCGATGTTAACGCTGTTCCGTGGTGGTCCAACTGTTTGGATGAACAAAGATGACGCCGCCGAAGCTGGTGTTAGTGATAATGACTGGATCGAATGCTTTAACCGTAACGGCGTTGTCGTAGCACGTGCCGTTGTAACGCACCGCATACCAAGAGGAATGGCCTTTATGCACCACGCACAAGACCGTCATATTAATGTGCCTGGTACAAAATTAACGAGCAACCGCGGAGGAACGCATAATAGCCCAACCCGCATTCATGTAAAACCAACACATATGATTGGTGGATACGGTCAATTAAGCTATGGATTTAACTACTACGGTCCAACTGGTAACCAGCGTGACTTAAACGTCGTGATCCGCAAACTGAAGGAGGTAGATTGGCTTGAAGATTAAAGCGCAAGTCGGAATGGTAATGAACCTAGATAAATGCATCGGCTGCCATACTTGTAGCGTAACGTGCAAAAACACCTGGACGAATCGTCCAGGTGCTGAATATATGTATTTCAACAACGTGGAAACAAAACCTGGGATTGGTTATCCAAAACAGTGGGAAGATCAAGAAAAATATAAAGGCGGCTGGGAATTAAAAAACGGTGAAATCCAGCTAAAATCCGGTTCGAAAATGAAACGTCTCATGAACATTTTTCATAACCCAGATCAACCTACAATCGATGATTACTTTGAACCTTGGAACTATGATTATGAAACATTAACAAATAGTCCGCAGCGAAAACATCAGCCGGTAGCTCGCCCAAAATCAGCAATTACTGGAGAGTTTATCGACAAAATTGAATGGGGCCCAAACTGGGAAGACGATTTAGCAGGCGGACATATAACAGGCTTGCAAGATCCGAACGTCAAGAAAATGGAAGAAGATATTAAAACAGATTTTGAGAATGTCTTTATGATGTATCTGCCTCGCATTTGCGAACATTGTATGAATCCATCTTGCGTTTCTTCTTGCCCATCTGGAGCGATGTATAAACGTGAAGAAGACGGGATTGTCCTTGTTGATCAAAATGCATGCCGCGCTTGGCGATTCTGCGTTTCTTCTTGTCCATATAAAAAAGTATATTTTAACTGGCAAACAAATAAAGCAGAAAAATGTACAATGTGCTTCCCGCGTATCGAAGCTGGTATGCCAACGATTTGCTCGGAAACATGCGTAGGACGCATTCGTTATATTGGGGTAATGTTATATGACGCTGACAAAGTAAAGGAAGCCGCTTCTGTCGAAGACGAAAAAGATTTATATGAATCTCAGCTTACTGTCTTCTTAGATCCAAATGATCCAGAAGTAGCTGCGGAAGCAAAAAAACAAGGTATTCCTGAAGAATGGATTAAAGCAGCTCAAGAATCACCAATTTATAAAATGATTATTGATTGGAAAATCGCCCTTCCTCTTCACCCAGAGTACCGGACAATGCCGATGGTTTGGTATATTCCACCGCTTAGCCCGATTATGAATATGGTGGAAGGGAAAGGAAGCAACTGGCAAGCAGAAGAAATTTTCCCTGCTATTGATAATATGCGTATTCCAATTCAATATTTAGCTAACTTACTTACTGCAGGAGATGAATCACATATTCGTCTTACATTGAAAAAAATGGCTGTTATGCGAACTCATATGAGAGCACTGCAAATTAATAAAGAACCAGATGAAGCTGTATTAAAAGAACTCGGTTTAACGAAAGAAGATGTAGAAGATATGTATCGCCTTCTTGCGATTGCAAAATATAAAGACCGTTTCGTTATCCCTACATCTCACCGTGAACAAGTTGCAGATTTATATAGTGAACAAGGAAGCTGCGGCCTTTCCTTCGCAGGCGGCCCAGGTTCTTGTATGACACTCTCTTAAACTAAGGAGGTAATAGCTATGAAACAAGGTTTACAAACTGCTTTTTCTTGTGCTTCCTTCCTTCTCTCCTATCCTGAAACAGGATGGAGAGAAGCTTTACCAGAACTACAAGAAACAATTGATACGATTACGCATGAAGAAATTCACACGTTGCTTACAGCTTTCATCAAACAAGCTCAAGAAAAAACAAACGATCAACTCATTGATTCTTACGTATATACATTCGACTTTGGAAAGAAAACAAATATGTATCTCACTTACATGAACACAGGTGAACAAAGAGAGCGTGGAATTGAATTATTAGAGCTAAAACAACACTATCAAAAAGCTGGCTTTGCGGTAACAGATAAAGAACTACCTGATTATCTACCGCTTCTACTTGAGTTTCTCGCAAACGCAAATGAAGAAGATAGCGAACCAATTATGAGTAGATACACGAAAGATATACAAGCATTGCACGGACAGTTAAAAGAAGCAAATTGTATGTACGAACCAATTCTTGCTGCCATTCTCCTCGCCATCGATGCCTGGGGAGTACAAGCGAATTAGAAAGGAGTGTCGTCAAAATGATGGATCAATTTTTATGGGTGCTGTTCCCCTATATCATTTTCGCAATCTTTATCGGTGGACACATTTTCAGATACAACTATGATCAATTTGGCTGGACATCAAAATCTAGCGAACTATTAGAGAAGAAAATGCTCCGAATCGGAAGTTTACTCTTTCACTTTGGCATTATGTTCGTAATCGGTGGACACATCATGGGAATATTAATACCAGAATCTGTATATACCTCTTTCGGTATTTCTGAGCATATGTATCATATGGTCGCTATCGGCTTCGGTCTTCCTGCAGGAATTGCTTCAATTGTTGGTTTAGTGATTTTAATGTATCGTCGCTTTACAGTAAAACGCATTATCGCAACAAGTACAAAAGGAGATTATGTCGCCCTCGTCCTCTTGTTCATTGTAATGTTAGCAGGTCTATCCTCTACATTTTTCAATATTGATGCAAAAGGATTTGATTATCGAACAACAATTGGCCCATGGTTCCGCAGCCTCTTTGTTTTCCAGCCGAAAGCAGAATATATGGCAGAAGTACCTATTTGGTTTAAAATCCATATCATTGCAGCGATGGGGCTCTTTGCAACATGGCCATTTACAAGACTTGTACATGTCTTTAGCGTTCCAGTGAAATATTTACGACGCAGTTATGTTATTTATCGAAAAAGACAACCTATTGAATCTGAAAAAGCAAAAATCCAATAAAAAATAGCACCTATCCTATAAAAATAAGATAGGTGCTATTTTATTTTTCCGTTAATCTTCCATATTCATTTTACTATTTATTCGGATTCCAAGCACCATTACTTTCGAAATAGTACTTTACTCCTTTAATGAGTTGCCAACCTGTTTGCATTGCCCCACTTCCGTTGAAGTAGTACCATTTTCCATCAATTGCTTGCCAACCTGTTTGCATTGCTCCGCTTCCGTTGAAGTAGTACCATGTGCCGCTAATTGCTTGCCAGCCTGTTTGCATTGCTCCGCTTCCGTTGAAGTAGTACCAAGCACCGTTAATTGACTGCCAGCCTGTTTGCATTGCTCCGCTTCCGTTGAAGTAATACCATGTCGTACCTACTTGTTGCCAGCCTGTTTGCATTGCTCCATTTCCGTTAAAGTAATACCATATCGTACCTACTTGTTGCCAACCTTTCGCTTTCGTTCCATTTTGATCATAGAAATACCACTTTCCATTATCTTGTTTCCAATTGTTATGATAATGGTATTCTCCTGTTTCAAGCCCATATTTCCCACAGTTTGTTCGGCAAGTATGTCCACCATTTTTGTCCAATCCACCAGGGCTTGCATAAGCAGCTGTCGTTGATCCCATAATTGTTAGACCAACTGCCATCGCTAAAACTTTCATATTCTTTTTCATAGATTCACTTTCCCCTTCTCTTTATCTATTTATTTATCAAGCATTATTATATGATAACCGAATGATATTAATAAAGAATTGTGTTTTTTACATATTATAAAAATATAAATTCCCAGACTTCTAATATTCTCTATCTACTAAAATAATGCGTTTCCTTTTATAAATTGTTTTACTACGGCAGTATCTGGCACTAACCCAAATAAATAGTGATTTTATATTATTACTAGGTGAACCTCTTGTTTCTATTACAACAAAGGTATTGAACATCCAATTTATCCCGCTATCTGCAGGCAGCAAGCCCCCACCTTTTCCCTCTCCTTGTTCTCCTTGACAACCATATGTACGAAAAAGACGTAAACAATGAAAAAATAAGAAAATCCCCTACTTTTAGTAGAGGATTCTTTCTATAAACCTGGTACAGAATCCAAGCTATCCGCATTCGGAACAGCTTGCATAGTACCTGACGTGTTGGCACTTGGAGCGGTATTCGTGCTCATACTTGTTCCAATCGCTGAACCTTTCGTATACGTCGTTGTCACTACATCCCCTGGGTTCAAGCAAAGATTTGTTGCCGTTCCTATTACAGTCACAACATCAATACAAGTTGGCCCTGTTGCTCCACTATATGTCTTTGATGCAACAAATGAAGTATCCCGCAAGTTATCCCCCGTAAATAAATTCCCATAGTTATTTACAATCACAAACTCTTTAATATTTGCCGGCATGACCAGTCAACCTTTCTGTTATGAACCTAATGTTAATTCACTTGTTTCTAGTGGTGGAAGGAATTCTGGCGTCCTAGGAGTAACTGGCGGCATCCGTTTTCCATTCAAAAAAGTAGCGATGCTCGATCCACCAGAACCAGCATATATTTTCGAAGCAGCAAATGGTTCAATAGTATAACAATCACCTACATTAACAGCTCCTGTGTTATTAACAATCTTTATTTTACGAATTCGCGCACTCACCATCCTCCCTCCTTTCTATATAAATCGATTATAATCGCAGGAATTGTTGCTCACTCATATGCGAAAAACAATTCTTGTATACACTGTATGCAAAAGAAAAAAACTTGAAACAGACGCGTTTCAAGTTTTAAAAATGAATTATTGAATTTCACCTTCATATTGCAGCATACCGCCGACCATATTCACTGTTTTAAACCCTTGTTCATTTAAATAATGACATACATTTTCACTGCGCATTCCTGATCGACAAATAAAAATATACTCATTTTCTTTATCAAAGAATTCTACTTTATTTGGAATATCACCCATTTTAATATGTACAGCTTCTGGAATTTTCCCTTGTGCTACTTCCTCATCTTCACGTACATCTACTAAAAATAACGTTTCCCCGTTTTCTAAGCGCTCTTGCACTTCTTCTGTTGTAATTGTTTTTACTTCTGTCATATGTCGTTCCTCCTTAATATAATTAAAACTTTAACGTATTTCCGAAAGAAGTCCCCACTTCAAAACGCGTTCGTATTTAAGTGAAGGGTAGTTGACGTAGTAAATTTTTTCTCTACTCATCTATTCATCACCAATTTTAGCATGGAAAATTACGAACGCAAAGAAGTGAAACTTCCCTCATTTGCATTATTCCTCAACTCATTTGTAAATTTATTACATTTACAAATCTACCTCTCACATTGTATCCTCAATATACTTGTTTTACGAAAGGAGTCGATCGACATGACACTTTTTCTTTTCATTATAGGTCTCATTTTTTTAATTCTCGCTATCATTTCACTCGGTATATTTAACAAAAGAAGACCCACACGATCCTCTCAAGAACGAGCATTCTTTTATTTATTACTTAGTATCGCTTGCCTTGGATTATGCATTGCTACATACGTCTTCCGTTTAAAAATCATCTAAAAAGAAGGTGCTCGCTTAACGGCTCGCACCTTTTTTCACACATTGCTATATATTCATTTCAATTTTTCAAGCGTATAAGTCGCGGCTCCGAAGAACCAAAAGTGACCGCTACTTGTTTTCTCTCTTTGTTTTCACTTGGCACGGGGCAGGAAAAGGAAAAGGGGCTGATCGCTTCTATTCATGGCCAGATGCTCTCTTCCACCTAAAGATTAGGTTTTATGTGTTTTTTTCAATTTGCACTTATACAAACACTCTTCTCTTTAAAAACTCATCCACTTTCTTTTCAAATAAATGAACATCAAATACACCAGCCATATGGCCATTAATACTTTCAATCTCATAAACCTCTGCGTATTTCCCTTGTTTCTGGAGCAGCTCTACCATTTTATAATTATAACGAGAAGGTTGCAGTAAATCTTGTTTACACGGAATCATAAGCACATCTGCCTCTATTTGAGAAAGTGCCTCTTCTAAAGAGGAAAAACCGTGTGCAAGATCATGTAATAACGTTGCTTTCGCTGTATACATCCATGAATTCGCATCCACAAAAGTAATATTTTGAAGTGTCAATGCATTTATATTTTGTTCAAATGAATTCCGTGCTGAGAAATTCTCATAAGGTAGCGATTCCGTACTATTACGCGGAAATGTCGTTTCATAATAGTGAGCATCAAACCCATTTATAAACATCATTTTCCCTGCTAAATGCAGCCCTTTCGTCGGCTGTTCATCCCCATAATTTCCATCATTCCATTTTGGATCTAACTGAATAGCTTCAATTGCATTTTGCAGAACATTAACCGATGTCGCAACCGGATTTTGCGGATTCGTAATTACACCAATCATTCGCTCTACCATATGGGGATAACAAACAGCCCATTGCTGCGCAATCATTCCACCAGCTGATGGTCCGATTACCGCATGTAACCTTGTAATTCCCATTGCATTCACTAATTCATATTGCACACGTGCTACATCTAAAAATGTAAATACCGGAAACCCCATCCCATATTCAGATCCCGTTATTGGATTAACTGACTTTGGTCCCGTTGTAATCACGTAAGGATTTTTCACTTGTACATTACAAAGATTATCGGTACATATCACAAAATAGCGATCGGTATCAATTGCTTTCCCCGGTCCAATCAGTCCGTCCCACCAACCAGGAATGAGATCTTGCTCCGTATATTTTCCTGCCGCATGGCTTGTTGCACTAAAATAATGACAGACTAAAATCGCATTTGATTTTTCCCGGTTTAATTTACCGTACGTCTCATATCCAATCTGAACAGGGATCTTTATGCCATTTTCAAATGTAAACTTTTTTAAATGAAAGCTTTCTTTTTTTACATACATCATAAATTTCTACCCCATTGTAAATACGTCATTATATATCAATCCTCCATAACAAATCTATCCCGTTTACCAAAACACTTTTACGTTTCCAAAAGAAACCCTTCTTTTAACAAAAAGGATTTTTGATTCCCCATAAACATGTGCATAATATACAAAATACGCCATAAACTAACATTATCTTACATGAGTTAAAGAGGGAATACGTATGATATGGAAATGGTTTCGAAAGAAAAAAAAATCAAGTAAAACAGATTCAAAAGAGCAAAATCAAACTACTAAACAAGAGGAACAAACACAAAACAAACAACATCAATCTGCTCAAGGTACTAAACAAGACGCGCAAACACAAAACAAACAACATCAATCTGCTCAAGGTACTAAACAAGACGCGCAGACACAAAACAAACAACATCAATCTGCCCAAGCTGCTAAACAAGACCAGCAAACACAAAACAAACAACATCAATTTGCCCAAGCTACTAAACAAGACCAGCAAACACAAAACAAGCAACATCAATCTGCTCAAGGTACTAAACAAGACGCGCAAACACAAAACAAACAACATCAATCTGCCCAAGCTACTAAACAGGACCAGCAAATACAAGGCAAGCAGCAAAATAATAGTAGCAATAGCATTTATGATTTCAGTAAACCCGAGAAAGAAAAGGTTCACTCTCTTCAAGATTTATTAGAAAACCTAAAAACATCTAGTGATTTTGTAAGTTATCACACATCAGATGATGAAACAATGCCGTATTGGATTTCTTATTACCGGCCATCGCTTGATGGTGAAAAATTACAAAAGTATTTAATGCCAGCTTTATTAGAGCATACGTGTTCTACATTAGAAGAATTAAAAGAGCATATTCCAATGAGCGGAATTACGATCACAAATGATCTTCAAAAAATCGAAGATATGGTTTTAAAAGGGCACGCTATCGTACAGTTACATGAACAAGATCAAAAATGTATCTTAGCAAATATCACAATTGATAATTATCGGGCGCCATCTATTCCATTAAATGAATCTACAGTTATTGGTCCACAAGAGGGATTTGTAGAGGATCTTGATACGAATCTTAACTTAGTACGTAAACGCCTTCCAGTGTTAGCACTACAAACAAAAGAGGTTATCATTGGGACATTCTCTAAAACAAAAGTTGTCATGATGTATTTAGAGAACCTTGCTGAAAAAGACAGTGTTGATTATTTAGAAGAGTCACTTCGTACAATTGAATACGATCAAATCAACGACAGTTCCTATATTCAAGAATTGATGGGGGAAAAATCAATCTTCCCACTATTTATTAATACAGAACGTACAGACCGAGTAACGACCGCATTAATTGATGGAAAAATCGCTATTTTTGTAGATGGTTCACCGAGCGTCTTACTCACTCCTGTTTCATACTTTGATTTTTTTGTTTCGCCAGAGGATTACAACGTATCTTGGCTTTACGCTACGTTTTCAAGATTTTTACGACTCATTGCTGTTCTGTTTTCCATCTGCGCAGCACCATTATATGTTGCCATTTTAAGTTATCATTACGAATTAATTCCAAGCGATTTACTCGAAACATTAATTTTATCAAGAGCACAAGTTCCTTTCCCACCTTTAATAGAAGCACTCTTTCTAGAACTGGTTATTGATTTACTTAGAGAGGCTGGGGCTAGACTACCAATGAAAGTAGGCCAAACACTCGGTATTGTAGGCGGTATCGTAATCGGACAAGCATCTGTACAAGCAGGACTAACAAGTAATATTTTATTAATCATTGTCGCCTTATCTGCGTTAGCTTCCTTTATCACACCGATTTATAAGATGGGGAACGCAGTTCGCTTACTACGATTCCCATTCCTTTTATTTGCAGAATTAGGTGGACTATTCGGAATTTCACTAGGTTTTATCTTTTTATTTACTCATCTATTCAGGCTTTCTTCTTTACAGAAACCATTCGCGCTCTTTTATCCAGCAAGGCGACAATCACTAAAAGACTCTTGGATTCGGTTTCCATTATCTATGATTGATACAAGAGATATTCAAGCAAGGCCGCAACACGTAAAAAAATCAGCACATGGGATTTCAACAAAACATACATCTGATTTTGATGAATAAGAAACGAGGTGCACATATGAGTAAAGTCAAAACAAAATATCAAATATCTCCTATCTTTGTTTTCTTCTTGATTCATAGTGCACAGTTCGGCGCTGGAGTTCTCGGATTTGCACGCATTATCGCCAAAGCTGCGGGCTACGACGCTTGGATTGGTGTTCTCATCACAGGAATCATCATTCACATTCTCGTTTGGATGATGTATTACTTATTAAAAAATACAGAAGGCAACCTAATAGATCTTCATCACCAAACCTTTGGAAAGTGGCTCGGTAATGGCATTAATATTATATTCATGCTGTATTTTTTGGTTGCGAGTATATCCGTTGTTCGAACGTATGTTGAGATTGTTCAAGTATGGATGTTTCCTACCGGGTCCACTTGGATGTTCACCGCCTTTTTATGTTTATTAAGTTACTACATCATCTCATCAGGATTCCGCATCATCACTGGTATCTGTGTCGTTTCAATTAGTGGGACACTAGGTTATATTTTTCTTAGCCTGTTTATGTTCAAGTACGCGCATTGGGAAAATTTACTTCCTGTTTTTACGCATTCTTTGGGAAGTATTTTAAAAGCATCTCAATTGTCAATTTATACCATGACAGGCTTTGAAATTTTTCTTATGGCATACCCATTTGTGAAGAATCCCGAGAAATCTCATAAATTTGCACAATATGGTGTATTATTCTCTAACATTTTATATTTATTTAGCACGATTTTGGCATTCGCTTTTTTTAGCGAAAAACAGTTATCAAAAACAATTTGGTCTCAGCTTTCCATGACACAAGTTATTCAATTACCCTTTATCGAACGACTAGAGTACATTGCCATCTCCGGCTATGCACTTGTAATTCTTACAAGTTTTATTCTTCCATTATGGGCTGCTACAAGAGGAACACATGAAATCTTTCATGTAAAGCAAAAATACATTTTACTTTCTTTCATGTTCATTACAATTATTGTGTCACAACTTTTAACAAACAGGCATGATATCAACGATTTTATTAGTCATACTTCCAAAGTTAGTCTTTGGCTTATATATGTTTACATCCCAATCTTATTTCTTATCGTGTGGGTGAAAAGAAAATGGAAAAAATCAAGAAAAAACTAATTCTTCTTTCATGTATTTGTTTATTCATCATAACAGGCTGTTTGCAAAAAAATATTGTTGATGATGTTCAGTTAATTCAAGGGGTTGTTTTTGATACAGCAAAAAATAATAAAATAAAGGTAACATCGGTTTGTCCGGTGCAGCGAAAAGGAAATAAAGTACAGGTCTTTGAAGGAATAGCAAATGCCGTTAAACAAGTAAAAGCTGATACTTCTTTGGAATCTTCTCAACCATTTGCAAGCGGACAAATGCGCGTTGCTTTATTTACTACAAGAATTGCAAAAAAAGGATTGTCGACCTCCTTTGATACCCTGATTCGCGATGTCAGCATCGGAAACTCAGTGTATGTTGGATTATTAGAAGGAAATGGACCTGAGCTATTAAAAGGAAAATATACAACTTCTTCTAATGTGGCTATCTATATAAAAAAAATGTTAGAGCATAACATGCAAACTGGCCCCGTACCAACTGATAATTTACATTTAGGTGCATTTCGTTATTATCGTGAAGGCCAAGACTCTTATATGCCTATCCTAAAAAAGAGTAAAGACAAAATCAAAATCACTGGCATTGGACTTTTAAAAAAGGATAAGTATGTCGGAAAAATTGATCGACAAGATATGTTCGTATTTAAGGGGTTATTGGAAAAACATCGGTTAGATTCACACGAATTTAAAAGTAATAATGGATATGTAATGATCAATAATATACGCTCCAAGCCAACGTATACTGTAAATATAAAAGCTGGAAAGCCTTCCTTTTTAATTAAAGTAAAAATAGATGCACGCATCTTAGAACTTTCGAAACAAGTAAACCTAGAAAATAAACAGAACACAAAAAAAATATCACAAGAAGTTGAAAAAAGCTTAAATACTGAAGCCACAAAACTCATCAAAAAATTTAAATCTTTAAATGTTGATCCTCTTGGGCTAGGAGCTAAATTTAGACAACACTATCGACCATTTAAATTAGCAGAATGGAAAAAAATGTACAAAGACGTTCCTATCACAGTAAAATATGAAGTTGATATTACAAACTCCGGTGTAATCGAATAATATGAAATATAGTTTCCTCAAAATGTCAGATAATGATTGAACTCCTCTTCCGGGCATGATACAACGGAGAGAGGAGTTTTTTGATAATACTTACATAAAGAAAAAAGATATTTACGGGGGAGCTTATGTCTAAAAAGTTAGTAAAACCTATTTTAAATGGTATTCTGTTTCTCGGCGTCTTTTTATTTGCTCATACATACTTAAAAAATGTTTCATTTACACGTTATTTACTTGTTGTCGTACCGACGCTACTTGTTGGGATGTTCGGAATTGATCTCGCTTTATCATTTTTAATAAAGAAAGAAGAGTAGGGAAAGAACACCTTATTTTATAAGGTGTTTTTTTTATTAAACAATCTCCTTATGTTACAATAAAGTTCGGCACAAAACGTGAAAGGATGAAACAACATGGCTAACGAAAAAGGTTTAGATAAAGGATATGAACTTGTTGCAAAAATGCACGAGGTATTTGGACACCCTGTTACAGATGTACCAACAAAATTAACAGAAGAACGCGCAAAAATTCGCGCAAGCTTTATGCAAGAAGAGTTAGAGGAATTTTTAGAAGCTAATACTGTAGAAGATCAATATGATGCGTTAATTGACCTTATCTATTTCGCATTTGGAACATTTGCAGAAATGGGAGTTCGTCCCGATAAAGGCTTTGAAATTGTAAACAATGCAAATATGGCAAAACTATTCCCTGACGGAAAACCACGTTTCCGCGAAGGCGATGGCAAAATTTTAAAACCAGAAGGCTGGCAAGCACCAGAACCACAGTTACGTGCTGAAATTGAGCGTCAACGCCAAGAAGCATTAGCAAAAGCAGGGAAATAAGATTGAATAGGCTACCATTTGCGGGAAGTTAAGCCCCGCACTTATGTCTTATTTTTTCGAGCGAACGATATTTCGTGTCGAAACGCCGATATATCTGAAAAAGGAGCTCTCTTTATGAAGAGAGCTCCTTTTTGTTTATCCCGCATTAACGGGCAGTAATACCCCCACCTCAAAATTCGGTGAAAGCAAAGAAGTTAGGTGAGAGATAAACTGCCCGTAAAAGCCCGATTGGTGAGGGCTAATAATCAGTGGGGGATGAAGAGAACCCCCACTGATTAAAGTTTCACTTTATTTTTTCTTCTTTTCTGTCGGTTGACTTTGTTTAGCGAAATTAGATGAATCATCGAAATTCGGTTGCTTTTTACCAGCATTATTACTTCTACCTTTTCCCATATGTAATGCACCTCCTCTCCTCCTTACTATTCCCAAAATAAAAAATCCCCTTGCGTACAAGAGAATTTTTTTATGTTTTTTATTTACTCTATTAGTGTCCGTGTCCAGCATGCCCTGCCGCGCCCGCTGTTCCTGCAGTACTTCCTGCACTTCCCGCTCCGCCATACCATGTTTGCTGTTGTTGATGTTGTTGACCATGGTGTTGATGCTGGCCATGGTGTTGATGCTGACCATGATGTTGATGCTGGCCATGGTGTTGATGCTGACCATGATGTTGATGCTGACCATGATGTTGATGCTGGCCATGGTGTTGATGCTGACCATGGTGTTGATGCTGACCATGGTGTTGATGCTGACCATGGTGTTGATGCTGACCATGGTGTTGATGCTGACCATGGTGTTGATGCTGACCATGGTGTTGATGCTGACCATGGTGTTGATGCTGACCATGGTGTTGTGTTTGATATAAAACAGCCTGTGGATGAATTTGATGGTGACCATGATGATGTACTTGTTGCTGATGATGGCCGTGTTGCTGGTGGTGACCATGTTGCTGGTGACCGTGATGTTGGTGGTGACCGTGATGTTGGTGGTGACCGTGATGGACGTGATGACCGTGATGGACGTGATGACCGTGATGGACGTGATGACCGTGATGGACGTGATGACCATGAATCATTTGTGGACCTACTCCTCCTACTAGAATAGGAGCAACACCACCAAATCCTGGTTGCGGACCAACTGATGCAGGGAAGCCAGATTGTGCCCCGCCTACAAATGTTGGAAATGTAGTTGGTGCCCCTACAGGAACTCCACCTTGCGCTCCTCCTACAAATGCCGGAAATGTAGTTGGCGCTCCTACAGGAACTCCACCTTGCGCTCCTCCTACAAATGCCGGAAATGTAGTTGGTACTCCTATAGGAACTCCACCCTGCGCTCCTCCCACGAATGTTGGCATTCCGGTTTGCGCTCCAGCTACAGATGTAGGAACTCCTTCTGATGATCCGCCCATCCATGTTGGGTTCCCGCCATATCCTTGTTGTCCAGCTCCTCCCATTAGCATTTGTGCATAGCCATCCTGACCTATCATAAAGCCGTGCGATGCGTTATTATCCATCCCTTTCATTTCTTTCACCTCTTTCTCTCAATTTAACCTGCCTTTGTTATCATATTTCTCATACAAGAATAGGTGTTTGTCTATAAGGGAATTCCACTCATTTTTCAGTTGTCTAAAAAAAAGAGCAGCCCTCTCATAAGGACTGCTCTTTCCTATTAATTTGCAACGATATTAACAAGTTTTCCAGGAACAACAATTACTTTACGAACTGTTTTCCCTTCAATTTGTTCTTTCACTACTTCGATAGCAAGTTGTTCCATTTCTTCTTTTGATGCGTCTTTTTTCGTTTTCAGTTTCGCACGAACTTTACCCATAACTTGAACAACGATTTCAACTTCATCTTCTACAAGTTTAGACTCATCAAATGTTGGCCAGCTTGCATATGTGATTGTTTCACTGTGTCCAAGCTTGCTCCAAAGTTCTTCCGCAGCGTGCGGTGCAACTGGTGCAATCATTTTCACGAAACCTTCTACATATTCTTTCGGAAGTACTTCTGTTTTATATGCATCGTTAATGAACATCATCATTTGAGAAATTGCAGTGTTAAAGCGAAGCTCTGCATAGTCTTCTGTAACTTTCTTCACTGTTTGATGGTATGCTTTCTCAAGTTCTTGATTAGAGGCATCTGTGATTTTCTCACTTAGTTCACCATTATCTTGAACAAATAGACGCCATACACGATCTAAGAAACGACGAGCTCCGTCAAGACCATTTTCAGACCAAGCAATTGAAGCATCTAATGGTCCCATGAACATTTCGTAAAGACGAAGTGTATCTGCACCATGGCTTGCTACGATATCATCAGGGTTTACAACATTCCCTTTTGATTTACTCATTTTCTCGTTATTTTCACCTAGAATCATACCTTGGTTAAATAATTGTTGGAATGGCTCTTTCGTTGGAACCACACCGATATCATATAATACTTTATGCCAGAAACGAGCATATAGTAAGTGAAGTACAGCGTGCTCTGCACCGCCGATATAAATATCAACTGGAAGCCATTGTTTTACTTTTTCAGGATCTACAAGTGCTTCGCTGTTGTTTGGGTCGATGTAACGTAGGTAGTACCAGCAGCTACCAGCCCATTGCGGCATTGTATTTGTTTCACGACGACCTTTTTTACCAGTCTCAGGATCGACAACATTTACCCACTCTTCGATGTTTGCAAGTGGTGATTCACCTGTACCAGATGGACGAATGTTTTCTGTTTTTGGAAGAACTAATGGTAATTCTTCTTCTTTCACAGCTGTCATTGTGCCATCTTCCCAATGGATAACTGGAATTGGCTCACCCCAGTAACGTTGACGACTGAATAACCAGTCACGAAGACGGTATGTTACTTTTTGATTTCCTGCACTTGTTACTTCAAGCCATTCAATCATTTTTGCAATTGCTTCTTCTTTATTTAGACCATCAAGAAATGCTGAGTTTACGTGTGGACCATCACCTGTATATACTTCTTTCGTGATGTCTCCGCCTTTTACAACTTCTTTCATTGGAAGGCTAAATACTTGTGCAAACTCATAATCACGCTCATCGTGGGCTGGAACTGCCATTACAGCACCTGTTCCGTAAGTTGCAAGTACATAGTCAGCAATCCATATTGGTAATTTCTCACCGTTTACTGGGTTAATTGCATAAGCACCAGTAAATACGCCTGTTTTTTCTTTCGCAAGTTCTGTACGCTCTAAATCACTTTTCGCTTTTACAGAATCAATGTACGCTTCTACTGCTTCTTTTTGATCCGCAGTTGTAATTTCCGCAACAAGCGCATGCTCTGGAGCAAGTACACAGTAAGTTGCACCAAATAGTGTATCAGGACGCGTTGTGAAGACTGTAAACTTCTCATCTGTACCATCGATGTTAAAGTGTACTTCTGCACCTTCAGAACGACCGATCCAGTTACGTTGCATATCTTTTAAGCTTTCCGGCCAATCAAGATCATCTAAATCTTCAAGCAGACGATCTGCATATGCAGTGATTTTTAACATCCATTGTTTCATCGGACGACGCTCAACAGGATGTCCACCGCGCTCACTCTTACCGTCGATAACTTCTTCGTTCGCAAGTACTGTACCAAGTGCTGGGCACCAGTTTACAGGTATTTCATCTACGTAAGCTAATCCTTTTTCAAATAGCTGTAAGAAGATCCATTGTGTCCATTTGTAGTAGTTTGGATCTGTTGTATTTACTTCACGGTCCCAATCATAAGAGAAGCCAAGTGCTTTAATTTGGTTACGGAACGTGTTGATGTTTTTCTCTGTAAATTCTGCTGGGCTATTTCCAGTATCAAGTGCATATTGCTCTGCTGGAAGACCGAATGCATCCCATCCCATTGGATGAAGAACGTTATATCCTTGCATACGTTTCATACGAGATAAAATATCCGTTGCTGTATATCCTTCTGGATGTCCTACGTGTAGCCCAGCTCCTGATGGATATGGGAACATATCTAGTGCATAAAATTTTGGTTTTTCTGTCTCATCTGGCGTGCGGAATGTTTTATTCTCTTCCCAATACGCTTGCCACTTCTTCTCAATTTCTTGATGATTAAAGCTCATGAGATATCCTCCATTCAAATTGTATTTATTTTCACCGCCTAAAATACAAAAAACCTCTCATCCCTAGAAAGGGACGAGAGGTTATAGATTCCCGCGGTACCACCCTAAATTAATGTAATAAAGGATGTTCAAAACGTTCGGTAAAGATAGCTGTCGCATTTCTTTATCTTCCTTTTGAACAAGCACTAATATATACATTCGCTTAGATCCGTAACGTGGATAGACGGCAATTGCTACTTTGGTTCACAACTGCAACTCAAAGGCGAGTTCATAACGAAACGTGGATTGACTTGCACCAACCGTCAACTCTCTAAACCAGCTTCTATTACTACTACTCCTTCTCACTGTTATTACAAGTATGAGTTAATTTAAATATATTCTAAAACATGTTACATGTTCCGTCAAACTAAACTGCAATTTTTTCTTCTACTGTTTCTTCCACTTTCACTCGTTTATCATAAATGCTTGTTGCGATAAGCGCTACTACAAGCATTACCATGATTGCTATAAACAATACTTCCATATTGTATAAGTCAACAATTGCTCCGCCAACAACTGGGCCAAACATTTTCCCAACAGTCGCTGCGCTATTTACAACACCTTGATAAAAACCGAGCTTATCATTTGGTGCAAGGATATTCGCAATCGTTGGAACAGCTGGCCAAACAAATAATTCACCAATTGTTAATGTCACCATCGCGACAAGGAACATGGTAAATTGCTGTGCTTGACTAAGTACAATAAATGACACTGCAAAAATGCCGATTCCGATCATAATTTGTTGTTTCAAAGAACGCTTCATCGCACGAATAATCGTACTTACTAATGGCTGCGCACAAACAATCATCGCCCCGTTTATCGTCCATAACAGGCTGTAATGACGAAGGCTAATATTTAATTCCTGCATATGTGTCGCAATCGCACCTTGCCATTGTACATATGTAACCCAGCATAAAGCATATGCTACACATACGATAAGAAGTGCCTTGAATCCTGGTGTAAGTGACCAACCTTTTTTCTTTCCTTCTTTTACTTCTACACTCTTATCTTTCTGATCTTCCATACCACGGAATCCGATAAAGGCAATTAAGAAGAAAATAAAGTATAAAATAAAGTTCGCTAAGAAAATATAATCAAAACGATAAGAAGCAACTAAACCACCGCACGCTGTACCAACAGCGATTCCAACGTTTTGTCCAACATACATCGCATTAAATGCTCTCCGTCCGCCTTCTGGCCAAACCGTACCAACCATCGCATACATCGATGGAAAGACCATACCAGAACCGAATCCAATTAACGCAAGCCACACAATATATAATGGCCAACCATGGAAGAATACAAGACCTAAAATCGCTAATAGTGTAATCACAATTCCTACTAAAATCGACTTATATCCGCCCCATTTATCAAATAAAACACCGCCGAGTAAGTTACCAATTACTCCTGTTAACGAGTTAATCATTAATACCATTCCGGCCACAGATAACGATTTTCCTAAATGATCATGTAAATAAATTGTATTAAATGGCCATAAAAAAGAAGCACCTGTGACATTAATAATCATCCCAGCTACTAATAGCCATACTTTCCTTGGCATAGTTTCCCCTCCTATTCTGTTTTTTTCGTTCTATACATAACAGTAAAATTGTAGTCGTTTTTAAATAGGAAGGCAACTGATTAATAGTTGATGAAATTCAGATAATGATATTTAAATGAAAAAGAAAAAATACCGAGCACCCTCTACTCGGTATTTTCTAACTCTTAGTCCTCTTTCGGAAGAACAATTCCTTTATACAATTGAACTGTAATGAAGTAGTAAATTGTGTAAATGACCACGAAAATTACAATTGGTAACCAAATACGGAAATACGGGTCAATTAAGATAAATCCGAAAATATTCATACCAACTAACACGTGAGCAATACCGACAATCGCTGGGAATAAGAATACTAAGAATAATTCTTTATAGATAGACTTCGTTAATAATTCACGGCGAACACCGATTTTACGAAGCATTTGGTAACGTGTGATATCGCTTGATGCACCCGATAGAATTTTAAACATTAAACAACTTGCCATCATTGCTAAGAAAGCAATTCCTAGGAAGAGCCCCATAAATACTGTTCCACTAGCGATGCCGTAAAATCCAGTATAAAACTGGTTCTTACTTTGCAAGGAATTTTCTTTTACATTTTTATATTTAACTAGCTGCAACTCGTCAATTTTTTTCCACTCTTTTTTATATGTTAAGAAATCATCTACTTTTCCAAGTAATGCAACGCCCTCTTTACCTTGCAAACCATCATACATTTTTTGGTCTACAATTTTAATTGTTTGATTAGGGGATACATAAATTGGATGAATCGTGCTTAATGCCTGATCCCACTCCTTTGGAATCACATTATCAGATTTTTCTTGACCGGAACTCGAAATCGCACCTACTGGCAGTTCTTCAGAAACTCGTTTTACTTTACCAATATCTTTCATTCCTTTAAAATCTTTTAAATCTTGTATTAAAGGACGATTTTTCTCTAAATCTTCTTTTAAATAATAGACATATTTATCGTCTGTTTTGTAACGATATTCACTTTTCTCTTTAAATGTAATACCATCTAAAATTTTCTTCTCTTCGGCTGTTGGATTATGAATCGCAACATCATAAATTGCCAAACCATCGACAGTAAGCATAACGTTATTTTTGAACGCCATACCGCCTGAAATCGCACCCGCTCCAAGCGCCACTAACATCGCTACTGTAGCTAGTACTTTTGTTAAGCTATTGATGCGGAAATTTAACTGTGCAAATGTAAAAGCATTAAGTCCTTTTTCAGTACGCTTTTTATTACTCTTTAGCTTTTTAATAATAAGCGGAAGGAATGTTCCAAATAACATGTAAGTTCCAGACGTTACAGTGATTAATGCAATAATAACCCCCATTTGCGCCAACTTACCCATGTAAATCATAGAAGCATAGCCGATTGCTAATAGAATAATTCCAACGAATGCAGCTATAACAGTCTTTACTCCTGCTTTAGAAACACGATCCGTTTTAGAATCAGCATGAACCAGTTGTAGAACCGTAATACGTGATAATTTGATACTATTCATAATTGCTGATAAAACAAATAGTACTAAGAAGAAAATACATGTAACAAGCATAGATGGAGCATAAAATGCATGATAGCCACCTGCAGTAAATTCAAGCTGTTGCATAAGTAGTTTACCAATTCCTTGCGCGAGCCCTACACCGACTGCAATACCAACTACAAGAGATGCTGCTCCTAATACAATTGTTTCAATAAACATAAGCAGTGTCACCTTATGCTTTTTGGCTCCTAACATCATATACATACCAAATTCTTTTTGACGAAGTGATAGCAAGAAAGAATTAGCATATAAAATATAGAAGAATGTAATGATAGCTAATAGTACCGCTCCAGCATGGAAGACGAATTGAATACTACTGATTACAGAATTCGCCTCAATAAACGCTTTATTCAATGCTAACGTTTGGAACATGTAAAAGATCGAAATTGACATTACAAGACCAACAAGTAAGACAATGTAATCTTTCAGCTTGCTTTTCAGTCCTGACATAGAAAGCTTAAATAACATGTCTGAACCTCCTTTCTTATGCTTTTTGTGTGCCTAAGTCTGCAAGCACATCTAAAATTTCTTTATAGAACGCTTCGCGCGTACCACCGCGGTGAATTTCTTTGTATAACTCGCCGTCTTGAATGAATAAAATACGCTGACAGTAACTTGCGCTATATGGATCGTGGGTAACCATCATAATCGATACACCTTGTTCTTCATTTAAGTTTGTCATTGCATCTAAAAGACTCGTTGCATTTTTAGAATCAAGCGCTCCTGTTGGCTCGTCTCCTAAAATGATCGCTGGCTCATGTACAAGCGCACGCGCTGCTGCTGAACGCTGTTTTTGTCCACCAGATACTTCAGATGGGTACTTTTGAAGTATTTCTGAAATTCCTAACATTTCAGCTACCTTTTCTACTTTCGGTCCAATTTTACGTGATGGAACGCCTTGCAAAGAAAGTGGCAGAGCAATATTTTCATAGATTGATAAGTTTTCTAATAAGTTAAAGTCTTGGAAGATGAATCCTAACTTTTGTGAGCGGAAATCAGATAGTTCTCCTTGCTTCATTTTTGTAATATCTGTACCTGCAATTTCAACAACGCCGCCCGTTGCTTTATCCAATGTTGAAATTACATTTAATAACGTTGTTTTCCCTGAACCAGATGGCCCCATAATTCCAACAAATTCACCCTCTTGAATAGAGAATGATACACCTTTTAAGGCATGTGATTGGCTCTCGCCTTTTTTACCGTATACTTTTTGGACGTTTTTTACGTCTACAACTGGTTTGCTCATCCTATATCCTCCTACAATTGTTTTTCCACTTCCTAGTTTGTACCATTTCTGCATCATCTACCATTGTTTAACATTACATTTACCTTACACTTTTGTAATATAAATGCTTATTTTTCATTTTTTTAGAACCATATCAATAGATTCATTCCATTCAGTTTCATAGAAAAAATCACATTAAAAACGTGTTACCTTGCTAACATTTACATTCGTAATATACATCGACATTCTTTATTTTCATAGTATTGTTCGTCTATATCCCTTCCCCTTCACATTTTCCTTATCATGCTTTTTATAAACAAACCAATACATCCAAAAATTTAAATGTCCATCTATTAACATACCATATATTACCACAAATAACGATAAAAAATTCGTAATATTCGGCAATTCAGATTATAATGGCGCACAAAAAGCCGAGCCCATGTAAGCTCAGCTTTTCCTTTTATTGTTTTAACCTTTTAAAACGAATTCATTCCCTTCATTATCGTTAAAGATAGAGAATGTACCCCAAGGCATTTTATTTGGCTCTTGTGTAAATTCTACCCCGTTCTTCTTCATTGTTTCATACGTTTCTGTCATATTTTCTGTTACGAACACGATTGATGCTTTTAGCTCATTTGCATTTGGCATCATTGTTTTGGGATAAATGACTAAGTGCGAACGTGTGCCTTTTGGTCCTACTTCAATCCAGCTTGCGTTTGGTCCCATTGGATCGTTACGATATACTTCAAATCCCGCTTTCTCTGTCCAAAATTCAAGTGCCTGTTGTTGATCATCTACGTAAACTGCTACTGTACCAATATGTGCAATCATTGTTTATTCCTCCGTTACTCTGCTTACTTGAATCTTAATTATAACGGAGAGATTCAAAAATACAAAAAGCTGCTCCATTTCTGAAGCAGTTTTTTCTCCAACATTATTTTTTTAAAGGCGTAACTGTCCAATACGTAATCACACGCCAAATTTATTCGAATGGCCCCATCTTGAAAAACTTCATCTAGATGACACTGAAAATAATTTAGATTGTATAAATTGCAATACATACATATAGAGTCTGCATATACGTCAGGTTTCCTGTAAAATTAAACAAGCGACCTGGCTTACTCTGATTGCTTTGATTTTTGTGGTTGTCCTTTTTTACGATTACGCTGTTTTGCTTGTACCACTGGATCGAGTTCATTTGAGAACTCAGCGTTATGTCCATTTTGCGTTTTTTGCTCTGGGTTATTTTGATCTGAGCGCTTTGCCATTACATTCACTCCTTATTAGTGCGGTGTAATAATCATTTGGTGCTGTAATTGACGAACTGCCATACGTGCACGATTTAATTGCTCACGTTGTTCATCATTCGCATGTTGCTGCATAATTTGTAAATCGTTATAAGCTTGTTCTAATTGTAATTGTGCATCAGAATACTCCATTGTATTGTAATGCTCTTGTCTACTTCCGATATCTAATTGCTCTTTTGCATATTCTATAGCTTGCTCTGCTTGCGTAATGTATTCTTCAAGTGATTGACGCTCTGCCATGATGTAGCCTCCTTGCCTTTAGTTCTCCCTTAGTGTGTCCCTTCCATATCGACCTTATGAGTATGTTATAATGGATTTTGTTTCATTTTAGGCTTTAGGAGGGATATGTAATGAAGGTTCAAAACCCTTTTCCATATACAAATGACAATAAACGTTACCATACGTGGAATTATCACTTACGAAAAGAATTCGGCGAAAAAATCTTTAAAGTTTCATTAGACGCTGGATTTGATTGCCCAAACCGTGATGGCACAGTCGCATACGGCGGATGCACATTTTGCAGCGCTGCTGGTTCTGGTGACTTTGCTGGCGATCGCCGCGATGATGTTGTAACGCAGTATCATGAAATGAAAGAAAAAATGCACTCGAAGTGGAAAGATGGAAAGTGTATCGCTTATTTCCAAGCATACACCAATACGCATGCTCCATTAGAAATGCTAAAAGAAAAATTCGAACCGCTGTTGGCAGAAAAAGATGTTGTTGGTCTTTCAATCGCAACTCGTCCCGACTGTTTACCTGACGATGTCGTTGAATATTTAGCTGATTTAAATAAACGCACGTATCTTTGGGTTGAACTTGGACTGCAAACCGTTCATGAGCGCACTGCGAACCTCATTAACCGTGCTCATGATTATCCATCATATGTAGAAGGTGTAAACAAACTTCGTAAGCATGGCATTAAAGTATGCTCCCATATTATTAATGGGCTTCCGCTTGAAGACTACGACATGATGATGGAAACTGCACGTGAAGTCGCAAAACTTGATGTACAAGGTATTAAAATTCACTTACTTCATTTATTAAAAGGAACACCAATGGTGAAGCAATATGAAAAAGGACAGTTAGAATTCCTTTCTCTTGAAGATTATGTCAGTCTTGTTGTGGACCAACTTGAAATCATTCCAGCAGATGTCATTGTGCACCGCATCACAGGTGACGGTCCACCTGACTTAATGATTGGTCCAATGTGGAGCTTAAATAAATGGGAAGTATTAAATTCCATCGATGCGGAATTTATACGCCGCGGAAGCTGGCAAGGAAAATATGCAAATGAGGTGAAACCCGTATGAAATTAGAACGTGTATTACCGTTTGCACGCACGCTTTTGCAAACAGCTGTCAAAGAAGGTGATTATGCTGTAGACGCAACACTTGGCAACGGTCACGATACTTGTTTTTTAGCGGAGATTGTTGGCGAACACGGGAAAGTATTCGGATTTGATATTCAGCGTAAAGCAATTGAAAGTTCGGCTACTCACCTAAAAGAAAGAGGACTTGAAGAACGAACTGTTCTCGTTCATGATAGCCACGATACTTTGTTATCTGTATTACCAGAAGAAGCAAAAGGCAAAGTAACCGGAGCCATTTTCAACTTAGGTTACCTTCCTGGCGGTGACAAGCATATCGTTACAAAACCAAATTCAACGATAGCTGCTATCGAACAATTATTAGAAGTCATGGCACCAGAAGGCATCATCGTCCTTGTTATTTATCATGGTCATTCAGAAGGACAAGTCGAGCGCGATGCTGTCCTGCAATTCGCCGAAGAGCTGGATCAAAAACAAGCTCACGTACTTCGTTACGGCTTCATCAACCAACAAAATAATCCGCCATTTATTGTGGCGATTGAGAAACGCTAAATATATCGGCGATTCAACAAGAATCGTTATAAAAAACGTGCATGTGCTGCACGTTTTTTTATTGTTCCGAGAATAAAATATACCATATAATGGATGTGAGAAATCTATAAAGAAGGAGGCAATCATTTTGTTATTAGAACGAAAGGAAATACAAAAGGCCTATGGCAAACAACTGCTACTAAAAGACATTCATTTATCTATTCCAAAAGGACAAGCGGTTGCCATTATCGGTGGCAATGGTACTGGAAAAAGTACTTTACTCAAAATGATTGCTTCCATTCATCTCAAAAAAGAAATGCCGGAACTATTATGGGTTTTTCCGCCTATCAATAGTTTTCTGATGCTTGGACAATATGAACATCATTTGCTTGTTCACGTGCTTTGGCTTACTGCATAGGCACTTGCATATTCATTTGTTTTAATGAGTTTGTTTCTTTATCTTGTACGAAAAAGAAGGAACATGTAGACGAAAACAAGAATTTCTAAATTTAGATTATGAAATCAGGAGGATATACAACAATGATTGGAATACTAGCAGGAATGGGGCCGAAATCGACAGGCCCCTTCGTTGATACAGTAGTTGAGCAATGCCAAAGAGTATACGGTGCGAAACATGATATGGATTTTCCTCATATGATGATTTATTCTTGTCCAACACCTTTTTATATAGATAGACCGATTGATCATAAAGCCATGGAAAAGGCTATTATAAATGGTGCTCAAAAACTTGAAAACACAGGTGTCGATTTTATTGCCATGCCTTGTAATACAGCGCACTTATATTTTTATGAATTACAAAATTCAATTTCAGTTCCCATTTTAAATATGGTGGATGAGACGATAAAAGAAATACCCGATCACGTAAGGAAAGTAGCTCTCTTAGCAACCGATGCGACTGTTCAGTCCGGTATATATCAAGATGGGATCGCAAAACGTGGTATGGACTATATACATAAAAATAGCTGGCAAACGGCTATCACTCAAATTATCTCAAACATAAAAATAGGAGACTTGCCTGACGCAACTAAATCATGGCGTACACTTTGCATAGAATTAGCTGAAACGGTAGATGGAGTTATTATAGCTTGTACAGATTTAAACGTTGTATTAAACACCGGAGCACACAGCCTTTATTTAGTGGATTCATCAGCTTGCCTTGCGAAGGCAGTGGTGAATGAATACTTGTCCAACAAAAAAGTATAGAAGGAGAATTCCATGCAAATAGAAAACATCCCTTTTGAAATGGGCTATACATTCGATGAAAATCTCCGCGAAAAACCACTATCCCTTGCTGAAATGAAGCAAGGGATTACATTTTTAAAAACAAATTTAGCTCATTCAGATATATCATATGCGAAGCAATGCGGTTTAATTGGTGTTTACGACCGAATCGTAGAAAACCTTTCTGAGAGCAAATACTACTTACAAAAGGCCATAGAAAGATATGAAGCCTTACAACATACGCAAGGAATTTTTATTAACAAACTTCGCCTTGCTCATGTATATCATTGGGAAAGTGACTTTGAAAAAGCAAATGAAATCTTTGCTGAACTCTTTCATATGTTGCACCAAAATGCTTTAACAAATTACGAAGATTTTCTCTATCAACATTACGGAAAAAGTAAACTAGATGAAGGAGATCTGAATGTAGCTTTACCTTACTTTCAAAAAGCACTCCAAATTCGAATGAAAAAAGGAAATGAAGAACTTATTCGCTCGACAGAACTATGTATCCAACATTGTTCTTCGCGCCTATAAATATATCAATCCCTCGACAGAAATCGCTAAAAAGACGTGCGCATGCTGCACGTCTTTTTTATATGCCCCTAAAACTTTTAACATTTTTCACAATTCTTTCAAAGTAATCACACTTTATCCCGATATATTAAATGAGCATTCATTTTATAAAAGGTTGGACGGGGGATTTAAAATATGAAAAAGAATCGATCGCTTCATTATATTTTCTGGAGGTGGCATTTTTACGCCGGTCTCTTCATAGCACCACTACTCATTACTTTATCACTCAGCGGCATTGGTTATTTGTTTCGAGAGGAAGTTGAGAATTTCATCTATAAAGATTTATATTTTGGAAATAGTAGGCAAACAGAATCTCTTTCTATGTCTGAATCCATTTCAACAACAGAAAAGAAATATCCTCACTATAACGTGACGAAAATTAGCTATTTTAAAGATGATCATAATACAAGACTCACAATGGCAAATGAATATACAGGTGATCAGAAGTATGTTTACTTAGATAAACATAACCAAATTGTTGGGGATCAAAATGCTGATGCAACGTTTGCAAATATTATGCGAGAATTACATAGCTCTCTTCTAGTAGGCGGTACCGTTGTAAACTACTTAGTCGAACTAGCCGCTTGCTGGACGATTTTTTTAATTGTTACTGGTTTATATATGAGTATAAAACGCTTCAAGAAACCCCCAGTATCAAACGCTAGAGAGAGATCCAAACGACTTCATAGCATAATCGGTATTGTATTTACAATTCCACTCGTTCTCTTAGTACTAACAGGATTACCTTGGTCTGCTTTCATGGGAAAACAAATTTATAACATAGCAACTTCCAATGAATCACTAGGATATCCGAAATTATATATGGCTCCTCCAGAGTCTAAGTTTAAAGAGTTACCGTGGGCGACTAGACAAGAAACACCGCCACAATCAGATTCAAACGAACAGACAGCTCTTTCAATTGATGAGTTAGAGAAATCGATTCAAATTGAAAAACCATATGTCATTTCATTACCAAATGAGCCAAAAGGAGTATTCACTATTTCAAAATCTAGCGGTTCTGGTATTACAGGAATGCACGTATCACCAAATGAAGAGATTACTGCTTATTTTGATCAATATAGCGGCACTCTCATTTCAAAAATTGACTATCGTGATTATGGCTTATTTGCACAGTGGTTTTCTTATGGTATCCCCCTTCATGAAGGACATTTATTTGGATGGCCAAACAAAATACTATGCTTACTTACAACCTTGTCCTTACTATTCCTCATTTATTTCGGTGTTAAAATGTGGCTAGCAAGAAAGCCACAAGGTAAGGTGGGAGCACCATCAAAACAAAAGGATAAAAAAAGCATATTTGCCTTTATACTTATTATGATTTTATTAGGAATTGTCATGCCTTTATTCGGTTTATCTGTTCTTATTATTTTTGTAGTTGAGTTTTTACTATATCTATTCTCTAAAATACGGGTAAAAAAAGTATAGAAAAAAGCATTTGTACAATTCATCTTGTACAAATGCTTTTTATTTATGACCAATTTTTTCTTTCTCTCACGAATTAAAAAAAGAACATCACCAATAATCAAAATAGAAAAAGACGTGCACCAAATGCACATCTTTTTCTATTTCTATCACTGCGCCATTTTCTTTCGGTACATCTTCCCGTTCCAATAGAAGAATCGTGAAGTGAATCCACCATATTTCACGATGCGCCGTGCCATTTGCTGCATATTCTTTTGCTCTGATACCTTTTGATCAGATAAATAAATCCCAAGGAGACCGCGGCTAATAAGGCGATGAAACTTCGCATGTGGTAAGCCACCAATATTTCTTTCTGCTTCTTCCACAAAATGCTTCATTCGCTCTAATACGACTTGTTCATTTTCATAATAACTACAGAAATTTAAGTCCCCGCCAAGTCGGTCTTCTTCTTGATCAATAAAGTAATCAAGCAAAATATGAAGCCCTTGTACGTACGGGAAATAACCTTGCTTAATCTTTGCAATATCTTCATCAAGTAATTCATCATGAAACGCATACGCCACGAGACAAAAGATTCCAAGTGTTGATCCTGCACATGCCGAAAATTCAAACCAGCTCATTGGCGGTACATTTTCCTTATGAGCCTCAAACCATGTTTGTAAGCGCGGTTCTCTTTCTTCTAGTTTCACATGCTTATGAATTTGTAAATCACAATAATAACAAGCAAGTTCGTGAAGAATCGGAGCGATTTTATCATAGTGCTTCGTTTTCTTTAAAACATCTTGGCATGTTGCAACAAGCTCATCTAAATAACCACCATCATCTTGATCATCTCGATAACGATAGTAATTGCTTCCTTCACTCTCTGGTGTTAATGCAGTCAGCATTGATTCATGCAGTGCAGCAAAATCATTCGGATCAAGCGATGTACTACGATCACATAAATTATCTAAGTAATCACTAATCGTCTGATACGCCACAATAAAACGAATACATTCCTCGCGTTGTTCATTTGCGAGCAGCGCTAAAATACCACCGCCTTCACAATGAAATGTTTTATGCTCAATACTTGCAATCGCTTGACTATGAAGTTCGTCATTTGGAATATGGTAGGCACGCTCTTTCCACATCGCTAGCTCATGGTGTACAACCGGAAACACATCACGGTATACTTTCGCCATGAGCGTTATGGGATTACTCGGTACGTTCACTTCTTCCTTCATCTCCTCTATTAAATGTACAAATAATTATTTATTTGTTTCTATTATGTTATTTACATGTATTTCAGTAAATGACTTGATATAGTTCAAAATCTCATCTTGCTCATACTCATTTAATAGCTCATGGTAACAATTTGACCATTCTTTATATGCCTTATCACTAATATTTAAGTTATCAAACCATTTACGGACACGTGTTTTATCTACAATTTTATCCTCACATGCCTGCATTAGCAAGAGCGGAACGTCTGGAAACTCATCTATTTTGTCATGAGCAATCTCAATAGATTTTATCAATTCACTATACCAACGAACCGATACCTTGCGCAAGAACAATGAATCATTTTCCATCGCATCGCGAACTTCTTTATTTCTCGTTGACATGTTTACTGTAAGTTTGGTGGGAAATTGAAGTTTTGGCGTGAGAATATTTAACACCTTTGAAACAGCTCGAAGCGGAGCAGCAGGTACAGCTAATACACCTAAGCATGGCGAGCTTAATATAATTCCATCTATATCGTCTCTCTTCGTTTCTTCCATCATTCGAATGACAATAAGACCGCCCATACTATGTCCAAATAAAAAAATAGGTAGCCGATACTTTCTTGCTTCTTTCACCCATAATTTTATTTCTTCTATGTATTCATCAAATGAGTCAATATGTCCTCTATTTCTTGAAGTTGTTCCATGAGCTGGAAGGTCTCCCATGACAACATGATACCCGAAATGATTCCACATTTCTGCTAGCGCCTCATAACGTCCGTGATATTCCATCGCACCGTGCACCATCACGATTACCGCTTTGGCTGCTTCCGCTTCATAATTCCACATACGAAACTCCTCCATTTCACTCTTTTCCTTAATTTGATACACTAAAACTAGTTTCTAGGAAAGGAAGGCTTTACATGATATATCCTTATAAAGATAAAAATCCAAAAATTGCGAGTAGTGCTTTTATCGCTGACTATGTTACGATTACAGGCAATGTCACAATTGGTGAAGAATCAAGCATTTGGTTTAATACAGTCATTCGTGGTGATGTGTCTAAGGTAATAATTGGAGACCGCGTAAATGTACAAGATCAATGTACACTTCATCAAAGTCCACAGTACCCTCTTCTTTTAGAAGATGATGTAACAGTTGGACATCAAGTTATTTTACATAGCTGTACCTTAAAAAAAGACTCTTTAATCGGGATGGGATCTATTATTTTAGACGGTGCTGAAATTGGTGAAGGTGCATTCATCGGTGCTGGTAGTTTAGTTTCACAAGGAAAGAAAATTCCACCTAATACACTGGCTTTCGGTCGTCCGGCAAAAGTCATTCGCGAATTAACAGATAAAGATCACAAAGATATGGAACGCATTCGCAAACAATATGTTGAAAAAGGACAGTACTATAAGTCACTGCAAAAATAGTCTCTACTTGCTGCCACCACGATGGCAGCTTTTTTCGTTAAAACTCTAACGTTTTCTTTACAAAATCTTATTATTCCCTCAATAAAGTCTTATTAAAATAGAAGATATAATCTCAATATATATGTAAATGAGGGGGAGAGATTTCATGAAAGCTAAATCCGGCAGCTCCTTATATAAAATAGAATGTTACATTTTCAAAGGAATTAACCGTTACTTTGATCAAAAAACATTAAATATCTTTTTCCGTACCATTACACATATCGGTGGTGCAATCTTTTCCATCTCGCTCACGTTATGCTTTCTTATATTTTCACAGGGTCCTCTGCACGATGCAGCAATTACAGCAGCTCTTTCATTAACAATTAGTCATATTCCTGTGCAAATATTAAAAAGGTGGTATCCACGCAAACGGCCTTATTTAACAATTCAAGATGCAAAATATCCATCGCATCCATTAAAAGATCATTCTTTTCCGTCAGGTCATACAACAGCTATTTTTTCGGTAGTTGTTCCATTTATTTGTTATGATCCAAACTTATTAGTCGTTTTACTTCTATTAGCAATTATTGTAGGAATTTCCCGCATCTATCTCGGGCTTCATTATCCATCAGATGTATTTGTAGGTATGTGCCTTGGCACATGTTCTGGCATCATCTCTTTTTATCAATTCATTCCATTTTTCATGTAAAGGAGAGATTGGATGAGAGTCGCCATATTTACTGATACATTTACACCGCAAGTAAATGGCGTGGCAAACACACTAGATCGTTTGACCCTTTATTTTCAAAAACAAAATATTGCTTACTCCGTATTCGCACCGCAACATACAGCAGAAGATGATTTCGTAGCCAATGTGAATAAAATGAGAAGTATTCCGCTAAAAATACTGTATCCAGAATGTCGATTCGCTTTTCCAACTCCGCGTATTAAGCGGGAACTTCTTAACTTTCAGCCGGATATCATTCATGTCGCTACTCCTTTTAACATGGGGCTATGCGGCATGTATTACGCGAAAAAATTAAATATCCCTCTTGTCGGTTCTTATCACACTGACTTTGATTCCTACTTGCAATATTATAAAATTGAATTTTTCTCCAATATGTTATGGAATTATTTAAAGTGGTTTCACAGTAGTATGCAAAAAAACTTTGTCCCTTCTCCTGAAACATTACAGCAATTAACTCAAAAGGGATTTCGAAATTTATATATATGGGGGCGCGGCGTAGATTGTTCCCTCTTCCATCAGTCTTACAATAAAGACCTATTCCGAAAAAAATATAATATTACTGCTCCATACATTCTTTCCTATATCGGACGCATTGCCCCTGAAAAAGATATCGAAACACTGCGTACACTGATTCACACAACAATAAAAGAGCGAAAAGATAATATTCATTGGCTCATTGCAGGAGATGGTCCCCTTGCTGAAGAATTACGTGAAACTTTACCAGCAAACGTTACGTTTACGGGATATTTACAAGAAGAAAATTTAGCAGAAGCTTATGCATGCTCCGATCTCATGGTATTTCCATCGGCCACAGAAACGTTTGGCAATGTCGTTCTTGAATCGCTCGCATGTGGTACACCAGTCGTTGGTGCGAATTCTGGCGGGGTAAAAAATATTATTACAGATGGAAAAACAGGTTTTCTTTGCGAGCCCAAAAATTCGAACTCATTTTTATCATCTATTTATCAGTTATTAAATAACGAAGAAATGCGTAAACAGATGGGCATAGCCGCTAGATTCTACGCCACTACACAAAGCTGGGATGAAATTTTTCATGGTTTATACATGCAATATGAAGAGGTGCTTCACCAAAATAATACCGAACTACTTGCGTAATAAAAAAATTGACCTCAAAACATATAACAATGAACTCATCCATCGTATTCATAAAGAGCAAAAAGGTATGACTCTATAACGTCATACCTTTTTGTTCTTTTTCTCATTCAGTAACCGCGCATATTCCTCTTTTGTATTTACATTCACAAATAATTCTTTCGCTACATTCCATTCCTCTTCCATCACATATTTTACGTTGCACTGTGATAAAAGTTGTCCCATACTTCGTTTTTCTTCATTTAGTAATACGCATATTTTTTCTTTTACACGATAATGATACGCTGCTAATAACGGCTGCTTTCTTCCATCAATAACCGGAACAATTGCCTCATATTCACCACTTATTTGTCCTATTAATGCTGTAATCCACTCATTTGAAAGGTTCGGTGCATCACAAGGCGAAACGATATACCACTCCGTCTCTATATGCTCCATCCCCGATACAATTCCAGCAAGCGGTCCATCTCCTTTATAGGGAGGAATATCTTCTATAACAGGAACGTCTACTAAGGTAACAATTCTTTCTTTTATATCAGGATGACTAATCACAACTACATCTTGTATAGTATCCCGCACCATTTGAACAATCTGTTCGATAAAAGTATGTCCTTGCCAGCTTGCCAATGCTTTCGGCTCACCAAATCGTCTCGACATACCACCAGCTAATACAATCCCAGCGAGCTTTTTCATTGACGATGCAACTCAAATGTAATGTGTCCTAACTCTGGTAAAATTAATTTATTCATCGCAAGGCGAACTGCCCCGCTAGAACCTGGCATCGAAAAGACAACTTTTCTTCCAATTGTTCCGCCAATTGCTCTACTTAGCATTGCAGCGCTGCCGATATCTTCTAAATAACTAATCATCCGAAACAATTCACCAAATCCAACAATTTCTTTATCTAATAATGCCGAAACCGCCTCAATCGTAACATCACGCTTTGTAATACCAGTTCCTCCATTTGTTAAGACAACATCAACATCTTCTTGATGATATCCACTTAATACAGCTTGCCTAATACTTTCTTTATCATCTTTTACAATTTTATAAGCGGTTACTATATGGCCCGCTTCTAATAATAATTCTTTTAACAACTTACCACTCTTATCCGTCTCTTCTGTACGTGTATCAGAGATTGTAATAATTTTACAACGAACCTCTGTGGGTGCTTGTTGTTTATGTTCTATTACGCTCATTTTTATTCGCCCCTTCTTATGAACTACTCATAATTTTATCATATCGTATAGAAACTTTATTACATATGAAATACATCACATATCCACAATTATCTATTACATAACCGAAACATCATGATACAATATAAGTATATATAACCATAAAAAGGGAGTTTATCTATATCTCTTTATAATCTTAAACAACCTGTCCCATGAATTCCTTTTCTTATAATCCTAATTCCCTTCCAATTCATTACCTATAGATTAGATATCAATTTTCTAAAATGATACGTATTCATGCTAGACGACTCTATTCGTTATTATCGAGAACCGTGGTTCCTCTTGCTTTATTTTATTTCAATGGATTAGGAATCGCACGAAATAACCAGATACATACTAAATAAATTTTCATAATTAGGAGGTTCATTCATGGAACTTTATCAAAAACTCACAACGGTATTTATCCTTCTATTTGTCGCTTCCATCAGTGCTGGGATGGCATTAAAGGATGCTGTTCCATATTCAGCAATTGGCGGCTGGGGATTTGCGACACTCTTTTTACTATGCAGTGCATTTTGTGCTGGAAAAGCGCGTCAAAAGAAAGGATGATGACCATTGTTTCGCAAAAAAACTACAATTTGCAGATCATGCGGAAAAGAGATTCAAACATATGAAAAAGCATGGATTCATATGCCGTTCCCTCCAAGCGGGATGACGAATATGAAAAAATATATTGAGCTTGATGGAGAAGTATATTGTGGTTCGTGTGTTGGAGTATTCACGAAACAAAATAATGAGGTGAAATAGGAGGTATACCGAATTGTTCGAATCAAATCGAATTCGCTTACGAAAGTTTTCAGAAGACGATATTCCCATCTATCATCTTTGGCGGAACGATATAGAAGTTATGAATACCACTATCCTTAATCTTGATGTCCATTCCGTTCAAGAAACAGAAGCGTTTTGCAAACAAATCATCCACTCTCCCACTTCTAAAAGTTATATCATTGAACAAAAAGATAGTCATCTTCCTATTGGTCTCACTTCTTTAATTAACATCGATCCACACAATCGGAATGCGGAATGTATTATTGATATCGGTAAAAAGAATTGCTGGGGACAAGGATACGGGAAAGAAGCCTTAACAGTGTTATTAAATTATGCCTTTTTAGAATTGAACTTACATCGTGTATCCTTACGTGTATTTTCATTTAATGATAAAGCCATTTCTCTCTATAAAAAGCTCGGCTTTCAACATGAAGGTACCTGTAAAGAAGCTGTATTCCGAAATGGGAAATGGCATGATATTGAAATGTTTGCCTTGCTGCAGAACAACTACAAGTAATGTGAAATTTCCATCAGTGAAGAATGTAAAACAACTACTTTTTAAGGTGGTAAATAAATAAAAAAGTAATCCTTACTATACTAATCATCTGTGTATACTGCTTTCCGTTCGTATATTTTTCCATGTATAAAGATTTCACTGATCGTTCTATGATTGGTTATTTCATTATGCTGCTTGTAACCTCACTACTTGCTTTTTGTTGTAAATGCTTGAATACTACAGCCACTTTTATAATAGGCAATATATTATCTGCAATAATCTCATATTATTTTATCCATGTAACAAGTGATGAATATTTTGGGGGATATTTTAAACCACTAACACCCATCCAATTATTGACAGTAGTTAACTTCCTAAATTTGATTCCACAATTATGTGCAATCAAATTAGCCAATATACATTTGAATAAAGTTCAAGATTAACTTTACCCAAATGTGTGTTAACATGCCTAAAAAAAAAAGCTTCGCGCCTTCGCGCAAAGCTTTTTTCTTCTTATATTATAGACCAGCTTGCTCTTTTAAAGTTGCTGCTTTGTCTGTACGTTCCCATGAAAGCTCTACATCAGTACGTCCGAAGTGGCCGTAAGCTGCTGTTTGTTTGTAAATCGGGCGACGTAAGTCTAACATTTTGATGATACCAGCTGGGCGAAGATCGAAGTTGTTACGAACTAGTTCTACTAGTACTTCTTCAGATACTTTACCAGTGCCGAATGTATCAACTGAAATTGATACTGGTTGTGCCACGCCGATTGCGTATGCAAGTTGTACTTCTGCTTTTTCAGCAAGACCAGCTGCTACGATGTTTTTCGCAACATAACGAGCTGCGTATGCTGCAGAACGGTCAACTTTTGTTGCATCTTTACCAGAGAATGCACCGCCGCCGTGACGAGCGTATCCGCCGTAAGTATCAACGATAATTTTGCGTCCTGTTAAACCAGCATCCCCTTGTGGTCCACCGATTACGAAGCGCCCCGTTGGGTTAATGAAGAATTTCGTTTCCTCATCCATTAATTCTGCTGGTACTACAGCTTTGATTACGTGCTCTTTTAAGTCGCGATCGATTTGTTCCCATGTAGCTTCTGGATGATGCTGTGTAGAAATTACAATTGTATCGATGCGTACTGGTTTACCATTTTCATCATACTCAACTGTAACTTGCGTTTTACCGTCTGGACGTAAATATTCTAATGTTTCATCTTTACGAACTTCCGTTAAACGACGAGCTAATTTGTGAGCAAGTGAGATTGGAAGTGGCATTAATTCTTTTGTTTCATTACATGCGAAACCAAACATTAAACCTTGGTCCCCTGCACCAATTGCCTCAATCTCAGCGTCAGTCATTTGACCTTCACGTGCTTCTAACGCTTGGTCAACACCCATAGCGATGTCAGCAGATTGCTCATCGATAGATGTTAAAACTGCACAAGTTTCTGCATCGAATCCGTATTTTGCACGAGTGTAACCGATACCTTGAATTGTTTCACGAACGATTTTTGGAATATCTACATAAGTAGAAGTCGTAATTTCCCCCGCTACCAATACTAAACCAGTTGTTACTGTTGTTTCACAAGCTACACGTGCATTTGCGTCTTTTGCTAAGATCGCGTCTAAAATTGAATCAGAAATTTGGTCACAAATTTTATCTGGATGTCCTTCAGTTACAGACTCAGATGTGAACAGATGACGTTGTTTTGTCATGTGGTAAACCTCCCTACAGTAATCGTATATATTGTACGGAACTCATCCTTAATTTGCCACAAACTGCGACATTCATTTATTCTCCCACACAAGTATAAAGAAAAACCTTTCCTATATAGAGGAAAGGTTTGATTTGCTACTTGCATACTGCTTTTTGCCCTTCGCTCTTATCGTTCGAGACCGTTCGCCTCGCACAGGTTTTAGCACCTATTCACTTGTTTATTACCGTTACAAGTGAGGTTGCTGGGCTTCATCGGGCCTGTCCCTCCGCCAGCTCGGGATAAGAGAGTATCCGTCCCAACCTATACTAAAGAAATGATATTCATTTGTCAATTAATATTCACATATTCCTACAAGTTTTTCGCATTATTTGTTGGACGAAATATAAATAGGAAAATAATACATTCGCACAAACAAAAATAAATAAATAGTATACATTATTTATATGATTGTGTTATACTCTTGATGGGGATTACGAGAAATATTTCATTAAAATGAAAAGGATGGTATATAAATATGAGTACTGTGAATGTCCAAATTGGATTACACGAATTACTGAACGGAAGCAATGCACAGGTTCAATTAAGCGTTCCACAATTAGTGGAAAAAGTACTAATGAGAAATGAAGGAAAATTAACTTCTACTGGTGCCGTCTCTGCTTCTACAGGAAAATATACAGGACGTTCTCCTAAAGATAAATTTATTGTGAAAGAAGCGTCGGTTGCCGATAAGATTGCTTGGGGACCTGTAAATCAACCGATTTCTGAAGAACATTTTAATAAATTATATACAAAAGTATTAGAATACTTAAAGGAAAAAGAAGAATTATTCGTATTTAAAGGATTCGCTGGTGCTGATCGTAACTATCGTCTTCCATTACAAGTTGTTAACGAATATGCATGGCACAATTTATTTGTACATCAATTATTTATTCGTCCAACTGAAGAAGAATTAACAAATCATGAAGCTGAGTTCACAATTGTTTCTGCACCAAGCTTTAAAGCAGATCCAGAGATCGACGGTACAAACTCTGAAGCATTCATCATGGTTTCATTTGAAAAACGCATCGTATTAATCGGTGGTACGGAATACGCTGGAGAAATGAAAAAATCAATCTTCTCTATTATGAACTTCTTACTTCCAGAACAAGATATTTTATCTATGCACTGCTCTGCAAATGTAGGTGAAGAAGGCGATGTCGCTTTATTCTTCGGTTTATCTGGAACAGGTAAAACAACATTATCTGCTGACCCACACCGTAAATTAATTGGTGATGATGAGCACGGTTGGTCTGATAACGGTGTATTCAATATTGAAGGCGGTTGCTACGCAAAATGTATTAACCTTTCTCATGAAAAAGAGCCGCAAATTTTTGATGCCATTACATTCGGATCTGTACTTGAGAACGTTGTAATTGATGATCAAACACGCGTTGCAGATTACAATGATACTACATTAACAGAAAATACACGTGCTGCATACCCAATTGATGCGATTGATAATATCGTCGTACCAAGTGTTGCTGGACATCCAAATACAATTATTTTCTTAACTGCTGATGCATCTGGGGTATTACCTCCAATCAGTAAATTAAATAAAGAGCAAGCTATGTACCATTTCTTAAGCGGTTACACTAGCAAACTAGCTGGAACAGAGCGCGGCGTAACATCTCCGCAAGCGACATTCTCAACTTGCTTCGGTTCTCCATTCTTACCACTTGATGCATCTCGCTATGCTGAAATGCTTGGTGAGAAGATCGAGAAACATGATGCAAAAGTATTCCTAGTAAACACTGGCTGGACTGGTGGCGAATACGGCGTTGGAAAACGTATGAACTTAGGTTACACTCGTGCAATGGTGCAAGCCGCATTAAACGGCGAGCTTGATAACGCTGAAACAGTGAAACATGACATCTTCGGTCTTGAAGTACCACTTCATGTACCAGGTGTACCTGATGAAGTATTAATGCCTGAACAAACATGGGCTGATAAATCTGCTTACAAAGCAAAAGCAATCGAACTTGCAGGTAAATTCAAAGAAAACTTCAAGAAGTTCGAGAACGTTTCTGAAAACATGATCAAATTAGGCGGTCCAATCGCTTAATTTAACCTTTACTGTTTGAATACCCCTTTACTCATATGAATAAGTATGTTGTAGCCTAAAAAGTGCGCGTACTCACCGACAAAACCCATGCGGCTTAATAGGTTACACATACTTACAATAAAAAAGAAGCTTACGATAAAAACGTAAGCTTCTTTCTATATATATTTTGATTTCCCAACATATAAATCGCGGCTTCGAAAACAAAAACAGATTCTCCACTCACTTTCTCCTTTTGTTTTCACGCGACATGGGGCGAAAAAAGGCACTGACCGCTTCTATCCATGGACGGAGCCTCTCTTCTACCTAAAAGAAAAGGTTTTTGTATTTATTTCTTCGCATCCTTCATACTGTAATACCCTAAATTAATAACGATTAAAAAATAACCACCCATAATTCCAACAGCAAATGCCCACATGACCATATGGTGTTCAATCTCATACATAATAATCGCACCAAGTATCGCTGCTGCAAAGCGATTAATCATACCAAGTGTTGGTGCCTTACTCTTTTTTACAATACTATCTCCAAGCTTTTCAATACGTCTTCCTAAAATCCAAACACAATACATACTAACGAGTAAACCAATCCCCACACCTAAAAAGTGAGCAGAAAAAGGTGTCATCGCCCAGCCTAATAGCATCGCGCCCAGCAAATAATACATTTGGATTTTAAATGACCTTAGTGACATACCAATCATGCAATTCTCCTTTATCATTATCATCTTATTTACATATCATCAGACTTTATCCCGCCTTAACGGGCAGGAAGTCCCCCACTGATTAAAGTTTCACTTTATCTGTTACATTCAAAGAAAAACAACATAACCACTACACTTATGTTGTTAAAATATTTTTCAGAAATAATATTATACAAGATTTCTAGCTTGGAAGTAGGATCATTTTGTGACGTTTTTGCAAACATTTTTTCATAGATTTATAAAAAAGTGATATCAATCTATAAGAATATGGATATGATGTATATATATCCGCTTTCATTTTCCAACATATAAAATCGCTGCCACGAAGCACCAAAAGTTACCTGCACTCTTTTCCTCTCTGTTCTAACTTGACATGGGGCAGGAAAGGACTCTGACCGCTACTACGCATAGCAGGATTCTCTCTCCCACCTAAAAAGAAAGGTTTTACGTCAGTTTTTCAATTTACATGCATGTAGTAAAATAAGTACACAAAAAAGGGGGCGTATAATGATTTATTTTTTAATGGCTCTCATTCACCTCATTATCCCTGCACTTATAGGACTCTCATTATATTGGTACACAAAAAAACATAGTATCTTCTATGCTGTCCTCAGTGTTCTTCTCTCCGGAATTATTCTCATTGCACTGTTCCGCATACCTTTTCTCAACTTAATCCCACTTATTACTGCCATTTTGTTCCTCATATTTCTACCCAAAATAAAAAAATAGGAAAGCAGATCATGACTGATCTGTTTTCCTATTTTGATATATGTTCTGACGCGACAGGCTGCGTCCCAGGTTTTTCGGATTTCACAAACCATAAACCGAGAAAAATAACACACCCGCCAATTATTTGTTGTAATGAAATCTGTTCCTTCGCCCATACCGCTGCAAATACAACCGCAACAAGCGGTGTAATATACATATATACCATCGTATGAGAAGCTCCAATTTTTTGAACACCAATATACCACATAACTAAACCGAATACCGTTACAAAGAAAATAGAATATAATAGTGCAAACCATGTCATTCCTTGTTCAATTTGAAACGGCATCGAAAAAATATGCCATCCGCTTAGTATAACAAGAGGAATCGCTCCAACAACTGCTGACCATGCAGTCACACGAAGCGCTGAATATTTTTTAATAAGTGGTCCTGCTAACACTGGATATAGCCCCCAGCACATTGATGTAATCAGTCCAATTCCATTTCCGTAAAAAGACCCAACAAGCGAATGTCCAGCTAATAACACAAGCGCTGCACCGCTGCACGCTATGATAGAACCAACTAATTTTCGCTGAGAAAACTTCTCTTGCTTAAGAAAGATTGCAAACATCGTTGTAAAAATAGGTGAAATAGAAATAAGTAAGGAAGCGTTCGTAGCGGATGTATATTTGATGGTTTCCATAAATAATGTTTGATACAATATGATACCAACAATACTCACAACAACGAGCCTTAGTATATCTCTTCTTTCCATATACAATGACTTTTCAATATAAAATGTAAGCAATAATAGTAGCGGTGCTGCTGCTATCATACGGAGCGCAGTAAACTCAACTGCTGAAAACTCCTCAAGTCCGTATTTCCCGATCGTATAATTTATCCCCCAAATGATAACAACATTTAAAAGTAATAATTCAATCCCCCATCTTCTCATGCGTAATCCCCTCCGCACAGATGATTATACAGAAAATTTAATTAAATGTACATTTTATAAACTGAAGAATTTCATAAGAAAAAGGAGCGTACAGTTTGCTCCTTTTTTCATAAGTTATACTCGAATATGGAGTTTCATATTCGGATTATAAAACTGATTCGGACTCTTCAATTGAAAATATCCACCTGATTCATGTAAATCAACAGTCAATTTATCATCCATAAAAACAAGCTTTGTGCGATCCGCAATAAACTGTAGTTTATTTGAATCAATATCTACATCACGTTCATCTTTCTCTGATACAGCCACCAAATCAATAATTCCACTCATCACACAGCCGCATCCTTCATTATCATAAAATAATTTTATAAACTTCGCTTCACTTGGAATCGTATCCATAATCTTTTTATATGCTGCATCTGTTACAGTAACGTACATATATTGTCCCTCCTACCTCAGTACATAATTCTTATATTGTACCATTCTTTTTATGAATTCTATCCATTTATTGTATACAGAAAATTAAGACTAATATAAAATGTATGTGATAAAGGAGGATGAATTATGGCAGCTTTACAAGAAATACAACAAGCACTTGATCATTTATTTCAAATTAAAAAATATGGAAAAGACGGTGCCTTCAGCCGCTTTATTCCAGCTGTATACGATCTAATTGATTTTCCTTGGCAACATTTTTTTGAAACAGACTTTGTAAATACCTTTAACGGACTTATGATAAAAGGGGCTGCAACTGTAAATAGCGTCTTTTTAGCAGTCTTCCCAACAGATGATGTTCTTGAAAAGTTCATCTTACAATCGAAACCAGGTGATTTACTTTTTATGCATCATCCTCTTGTGATGGAATGCGGTGATCCTCTTGGAAAATCCGGACGAGGCTTTTTACCGATTCCAGCTCACTATTTACAAGAAATCAAAGATAAAGACCTTTCTATTTATACATGCCATGTTCCAATGGATCATCATCAAACATACGGAACAAGCATTGCGATTGCAAAAGCTCTAGAGGCCGATATAGTAGATGGTTTTGCTTATGATGGTAAAGATATACCATGTGGACTCATTTGCAAAATTCCTGAAACAACAACAAGAAAACTCGAAAACCAACTAAAAGAACTCTTTCACATTCCATATATAGACTTTGAAGGCAAACGACATGAATTTATCACAAAAATTGCAATTATCGCTGGATGCGGTGATAAAATAGATCTTCTTAAAGAAGCAGAAGAAAAGGGCGCTGAGGCGTATATTACAGGTGAAATTCATTGCCATATTGATAACGAATACGGCAAACATAAGTATTCATTAATTATGGAATATGTGAAAGAAACGAATATGTCACTTATCAGTGTGTCACACTCTGCTTCTGAATACTTAGTGAAGAAAACATTAATGCGTGATTGGTTTATAGAAAACTTTGATGTGGATGTTGTTTTACTTCCGCAAAAGAAATGGTGGTATTAAATGCGCATTCGAAAAATTTTTTTCATATTTCTCTTTCTTACCTGTTTTTTATTAGGTGCATGTAAAAATAACCCTGAAGACGAATTAAGAAAAACAGTGTGGGATCAATTATCTGAACATACGAAAGAAGAACTAAGTGATGGCTGGAAGCATGCTACAATTACAACTGAAACATTGCAAGCCGGAATATCTTCGGTCAAAGATTCCTCTTATATAGGAAAAGAGGTTTATCGTATTTCATTCCCATCTGATCGTTCTTACAAACTTGGAAATGTAGATGCATTTGTTGATATGAAAACAAAGAAAGTAATTGGATTTGGTCTACGAGATTAAAAAAGATTCGCTAATACTGCGGATCTTTTAGTTATCAGGAATAGATAATAAATCTAATAAGGTATATGTAACGATCATTTTAAATAAAAAGAGAGGATCTGCTTCCCTCTCTTTCCCATTCATCAGTGAATTGGCAACGTAATTTCAACTGTAGTCCCTACTCCAACTTCACTCTCAAACTGTATCTTGCCTTGATGTTCTTCAATAATCTTATATGTAACCATTAATCCTAAACCAGTTCCATCATCTTTCGTTGTATAAAAAGCTTCGCTCAGTTTAGGCATTTTGTCTTTCGGTATGCCACATCCCTCATCCTTGATTCGAATGATCATTGCATCTTTTAATGTAACCTCAATGATAATTATTCCACCATCTTGCATAGATTCAATCGCATTTTTTATTAAATTTAAAAACACTTGTTTTAAACGTTTTTCATTACATATTATACTTGGTAACTCACCTTTATAAATGGTATGTATTTTAATTCCTCGTTCCGAAGCAGGCTGTCCCATAATTCTTACCACGTATGAAAGAATGTCTTTTATATTATGATTCCCGCATTCCATTGGCTTAGAATTTCCAAGCTCCACCAGTTCGGTGGCAATTGTATCGATTCTTTCGATTTCTTGCTCCATAATATCACAATAGGCTTTATCCTCAGGATACTTTTCTTTTTGTCCTCTAACAAAACCGTTCAACAGCATCAATGGATTACGCATTTTAAAACCGATAACTGTTGCCACCCTTCCAATTACAGCCATCTTCTCCGATTGTTGCAATTCCTTATGTGTCATTTCAATTGTGTGTATATAAGATTGGAATCTCAATAAAATAATCCATCCTATAATGGAAAACAAGCTACAAAGAACAATAGGAATGAGAACAATAAAAGAATTCACAATGAATCCCATTAAAACATACTTTATTATTGTCCCTCCGGTTACTAACCAAAAATAGCGTTTATTTACAAATAATGGTGCAAAAAGAAAGAAAAACCCTTCCACTATATTCCCTGCATCAAACTCTAAATCTGTTCCATAGTAAATGATAAAATTATGAATGAAATCTAATATATTATATCCTATGAAAATAATATATTTCACAGCATATGGATTCTGTCGCTTCGCCACATATATTCCCACAAACACCAATATAACCATGAGAATATACAACCATATCCCTAAACCCATTTCTAGAATTGGACCCCCATCTCCTCCCCCTTCTAGCTTAGGCATAATATAATAATATGCAACATCATAAATAAAAAAAGTTGTAAAGAATAAACTTAAAAACAGCTTTAACGTTCGAATCTCTTCCCTTGTTAATTTATAAACACTGTCCATGTAGTAACTCCTCTATTCACAATACACATACTTCGCGAATCTTGCCTTCTCTATAAACCCATTTTGATTTTTAACATAAATTAGGTTTTCTGTCGATTTTTCAATTTGTATTTATATAAAGTGAAACTTCCATCACCCGTCGAGCTTTTGCGGGATAACTCCTTTTTGATTTTTCACATATAAGCTGCTATGAAAAACAAAAGGTGACCTGCACTCGTGTTCTCTCTTTGTTTTCACTTGGCATGGGGCTGGAAAAGGATCTGACCGCTTCTATCCATGGCCGGATGCTCTCTCTCACCTAAAAAGAAAGGTTTTATGTCGGTTTTTCAATTTTCTTATATAGGTAAAATAATGTCTACTTTCGTTCCTACGTTTCTTTTACTCGTAATGTGTATTTTCCCATCATGTTCTTCAATAATCTTGCAAGCAACAGTAAGCCCTAAACCGATGCCATTTTTCTTTGTCGTATAAAAGGCTTCTGTTATACGCTGTAAATTCTCTTCCTGCACACCGCACCCATTATCTACAATACTTACTATTACACCATCTTCATTTCTTTTGTTTATATGTATTTGAAGTGTTCCGCCATGTTCCATCGCTTCAATTGCGTTCTTTATTATGTATAGAAATACTCCTTTTAATTTACGATGATCACAATCTATTTTTATTTGATCAGGTGCAACATCATAAATGAGATACAGCTGTTTCCTGTTGATTTCTGCACTCATTTCTTTCAACGCATTTGATACAATACCTTCTATTAAATAACTACTGTAGGTAGAAGGTTTACAAGTTGCCATTACCATAAGCTCACTTATCATATTGTTTATATGCTCAATTTCATCAATCATATGTTCATACACTTTATCATCTACATATTTCTCTTTCTGCAATTGCGTAAATCCCCTTAACGATGAAAGTGGATTTTTAATTTCATGTCCAACAGATGCTGCCATTTTTCCAATAACTACGAGCTTTTCAGACTCTCGCTTTTCTATCATCACGTTGTTTACAGTAGAAAGGTACTGTAAAAATCGATTCAATAGGAGATACGTTACAAATAATAAGAGGCTATACATAACCAACGGCATAAATGCCGCTTTTTTCCCTAGGACCAAAAGTACACTGTATTTCCCCATAATAACCAAAAATAACCAAAGCAAATACCGTTTACTCATAAAGATTGGCACAAATAAAATAAAAACAAATTCAATTGTATGCCCATCATCAAATGCTACTTTATTGTGAAGTGCATACCAATATAAGTTTAAAATTTCTGAACACATATAAGCTATTAAATATATATACTTAACACGATATGCCTGTTCCCTTTTCATCATATACATACTACATGCTATTATGCAGGCTCCATACAAAAACTTTGGAACTTGAACATCTAATCTTATTAGTGTTTCAGAATCTCCTAGCATAACAGAATAAACTGTTTCATATATAACCCATACAATATTCAATACCCATAAAAAGAGTCGAGCATTTTTCTTTTCTTCTTGAAATGAGATAAAGTTTTCTTTCACTTTAACACTTCCTCAAAAGCTATATACTTTCGCTATATTATTACTAACACTCATTATTATAATAAACGACAATAGTGTTTGACCAAAATAATATCAAATAATGTAGAAAAGTTTACCCCGACTTATCAATTTGATAAGTCACATAATTTTCAATAATATGTACTAAAAAACGCTATTATTTGTTATATACTGAACTTGTCAGGTTAACTGTAAAGAGAACTCCCCGTTCTTTGTGTTTGAGCCTACCCCGTTATTAAATATAAGTCAAAAAGAACTTGTAGCGTATCTACAAGTTCTTTTTTGATTTCAATCAATCTATTGCATCACACTTTGAAGTTATGTCAAAGTGTGATGCAAATCAAATTATTGATTCACCGCTTTTGCTACAAGCGCAGCATATGCTTCTGCACCTGTTTTCGTTAAATGTACGCCATCCGGCTCAAAATACGCCTTATTATCAGCACTTGCTGAATACCAATCGACTAACGTCACATTTTGGTACTCAGATGCGACTTCTTTTAATTTCTCATTCACTAATGATTCCCACGGACGTGGTACCCTCGTATTGATGAATATAATTTTACGTTCATTCCCAATCACTTTTATTAATGATACGAGTTGCTCTTTTGTAAAGGCACCATTTGTACCTAATCCAATAATGACATGATTCCCTAAATTCCCCTCATTCTTTAGCTGTTCCACCACAGGAATTGCTTTAGACAGTTGGCGACCAATTTTTGCATCAATCCTAATATTAGGAAATGAATTTTTCAAATACGGGGCGACGTCAATCATAATAGAATCACCTACAGCTGTAACTGTTTGAGGACCTTTAGGCTGCGCAGTAGCTTCTTGTTGTTCTTTATTTCGAGGTGGCTCATCAGCTGGTTTTTCCCTAACTGCCACTGGATGTTTCGGTTTTTCTTTTTGTTCCGTTTGTACTGCTTCCACCTTATCTTTTTGAGGATTATCCTTCGCTTTACTAGCTGTTGATAATCCAAAAACAGCGATCGTAGAAACGAATAGTGCACATACTAAGGCTAGCTTACCACTTAATGCTAAGTTTTTCATTCCCCAATTCCTAGAGCGAATATTCTTCAATGCCCCTTGTCGGATTGGATTTTCAATAAACTTCCATGAAATTTGTGCAGCTACTATAATAAGTAAAAATTGAAGAATTGCTCTTGTAAGCGAAAACTCTCCAGCACTTACCTTCGGAGTCGTTAACGTGATAATCGGATAATGCCAAAGATATATCCCATACGATCGTACTCCCATCCAACGCAGTGGTCTAAACCTTAAAAATTGAGCAATTCGGCTAGCTGGGTGAGCAAGGTTCGCCACTAATAAGGCAGTAGCAATTGATAAAATGACCATTCCTCCGCGATATAGAAACGGATCATATTGATTTGTCTTCCAAAACATAACGAGGATAATAATAAGAGCCATTCCTCCAACTACGTCAAGAATGAGACGTGCTTGTGGAATAATTTTATTTGCAAGCCTACTGCTTGGCCAAATTAAGGCAAGTGCCGCTCCAATCAATAAGGAAAAGGCCCTTGTATCAGTACCGTAATAAATTCTGCTTGGATCAGCTCCTGGTTCATACAGAAATGCCATTGCCAATGCAGAAGCAGCTGCCCCTAAAACAATGAATAAAATGATATGTGATTTCTTTTTTATGTAACGAAACGCCAGGCTAATAATAAATGGCCAAATTACATAGAACTGTTCTTCAACAGCTAACGACCAAAAATGATTCAGTGGAGAAAGTTGGCTAAAACTATCAAAGTACGATAATTTATGATAAATATACCACCAGTTACTGAAATATAATAAAGCTGCTAGCGAATCCCCACGCATCTTTCCTAGCAAAGAACTATGAAAAATTGTAATCCATGCTAAAACAATTACAAGCATGACAAGCATTCCAGGAAGTAATCTCCTTGCCCTACTGAGCCAGAATTTCTTCAAGTCAATCCTCTTATTTCTCTTCCATTCTATAGCTAGAATATCTGTAATTAAATAACCCGAAAGTACAAAAAATACAGTAACACCTAGGAATCCTCCAGGCATCCAATTAAAATTAATATGATATAAAATGACGCCTAGTATAGCTAGGCCCCTTAGACTGTCCAATCCAACCATATAGCGACTACTTTTCTTTAATGGTTCGGGCATCCGCCAGTCACCCCCGTATTTCTCTAAAATTACGTGAATATTTACAATATAAAACTCTATCAATATGTATTACCTCTAAAAAATATGAACCGAATCAAAATATTACAAAACCTATTAACAAACACACTCAATTTTTATGATTGCATGCACAGTAACTAAAATTTTACCATGTTATGTATTAACATGAAATAGTCTCATTTATGAACTTTCATGTAAAAAAGGAGGTTATCCTAAAAATTCTATTTTTAGGATAACCTCCTTTCTTATTAACCGATACTCTGAACTCTACCAACTTTCCCATCTTGTAATCGTACTTTAATACCGTATACATGCGTCTCCGTGTTTGTTAAAATAACGAACTTATTTAAGATAACAGATACAAGGGTATAGCTTTGTCGTAATTTATCGAATTTCCACTCAGTTACATCCAATTGTTTGTTTTTTAATAACTTCGCAAACAATAAACACGCTATCTTTTCTCATAACTGCTTGTTCTCTTTAATGAAAAAACAGAAAGTTCCGGCTTACTTAAAAACCGTACCGGCATTCTAGTAGTACCAATACCACGATTCACATACAACTGTAATGGCTTACTCTTTCCTTCCAATGAATAAAGTCCTTCTACATATTTATTTGCTAGTGAAGTAGTAATGATAGAACCTATGAACGGAAGCTGTACTTGTCCACCATGACTATGACCAGATAGTTGAAGGTCCACTGGATATTCAGATATTTGATCAACAGCATCTGGTTCATGTAATAGCAGGAGATTAAAATCCTCTGTTCGAAGGTGCTGAAGAGTAGGTTTAACTTTTGGTTTTCCAAGTAAAAAATCATCTAGACCAGAAATGGTAATGTAATCACCATTGGCAACTTTAATCCTCTTCATTTCATTATTCAAAACAGTAAAGCCAGCCTTCTCCATATACTGTTCGTATAAGTGTCCCCCGCCACCTCCTCGATCATGATTGCCAAACACAGCATATTTTCCAAGAGGAGCGCGAATTTGTTTCAAAATCGTTTGTGAGTACTCTCTTTCCACAACATATTCTCCAAATTTATCAATTAAATCACCTGTAAAAACCACAATGTCAGGCTTTAGCTTATTGATTTTATCCACTAATATTTGCTGCTGTTTATGAGGAAAGTTTGGTCCGAAATGTGTATCTGAAAACTGTAAGATTTTCACACCATGAAAACCTTCTGGAATATTTGGATTTTCAATATCGTTCCATGTAACTGAAAATGATTTTGTTTCCAAATGAAAAGCATATACATAAATTGTTATTGGAAGAATGAATAGTATGAGGGAAATGATACATATTCTTCTAAACCGCAATAAGGAAGTACCTTCTTTGGCTTGTTCCAAAGAAGGTATTTCTTCGTTCAAATTCATTCTATTTGTTTTGGCGTGTTCTAAATTCGCTTTCATGTGTCCACCTCTAAATTCATCTTCATAAAAAGATACGATTTAAATAATGTTGTAGCATTTCTATGTTACAAACGTATGTCTTTTGAAAATTGAGGTGAACATGAGCAAACTAATTAAACCAAAATTAAGATTTGATGCAGCATGTGGTCCTTCTATTAAGGGGAAAAATGATAGGATATTTACTTCTACTATTAGAAGCAGTTTGGATGATTTTATAAGATTTTACCTTATGAAAGGAAGTAGCCAAATTTCCCATATGATGCATACAATTAATATAAATGTATAATCACCAAAATCTAATTTAGACCCTTTCTTTACATGCATATCCAACCAAATATGCATAAGTTTCATTCCCTTATATTTATAGACATTCTTCTTTGCAAATCGATAAACAAGAAGCTGTAATATCATAAATCCTGCTACAACTATAAGTAACAAAACGAGAAAGTCAATCACTCTATTTCTGCACTGATTTCTCTAATATACGATGTTCCAAAAGCCATTCTTCAAACTTAGCACTTCCAAATTCCCAGCTTAAGTCATTTGCATGTACAGAAAAAACGCGATACCCGGAATAGTCATCCATAAATTCATCTTCCTGTACCTGTACTAGCGGAATCCCATAAAAAGCAAAGTTAAAAAATACATCCCACACATCTTCATGTTTTCTTTTATAAGCAATCGATTCCACATCAAATTCATCTCCAAAATAATCAAGATGTAAATGCATGCTATCATCATATTCATATTTCATTTTATCACCCCTTATATTTGTACTTCTTTATCATCCAAAAAATTCCTTCTACATCCACTCACATCTAGGCACTTACCTACATATTATGGCAGTAGATTCATTTCTAGGAGGTGTCACATTTTGAAAAAATTTATAGCTGTTTTTTGTATACTTGTACTTACTGTTTTTACGTTTGTGGCTTGTAGTAAAAAAGACGATACGAAGCAACAAGTGCAAAAGATTCGCATTGGTGAAGTTACACATTCCCTCTTCTACGCACCGTTATATGTTGGGATTGAAAAAGGATTCTTTAAAGAAGAAGGATTAGATATCGACCTACAAACGACAGCTGGTGGCGATAAAACAATGACTGCGCTGTTATCTGGTGGAATTGACATTGCACTTGTCGGCTCTGAAACATCCATTTATGTTCACCAGCAAGGAGCAAAAGACCCGGTTATTAACTTTGCTCAGCTCACGCAAACTGATGGTACATTTTTAGTTTCTCGCAAAAAATTAGACTCCTTTAATTGGAACGATGTGAAGGGCGTTACTTTCCTTGGTCAACGTAAAGGTGGTATGCCGCAAATGGTTGGGGAATACGTTTTGAAGAAAAATGGCATTGATCCACACAAAGATACAAATTTAATTCAAAATGTTGAGTTTGCTAATATCGCTAATGCCTTCGCGTCTGGTACAGGCGAATTTGTCCAGTTGTTTGAACCAACAGCGAGTATTTTTGAAAAAGAAGGAAAGGGCTATATCGTTGCTTCTTTTGGTACTGAATCTGGAACTGTTCCATACACAACATTTATGGCAAAAGAAAGCTTTTTAAAGAAAGACAAAGCAGCAGCGGAGAAATTCACACGTGCATTATATAAAGCACAGCAATGGGTTGATACGCATAGTCCAGAAGAAATTGCCGAGGCTGTTACACCACTTTTTAAAGATACTTCAAAAGATATTACGGTCAAAGTAATCGAGCGCTACAAAAAGCAACATTCGTATGCGACAAATCCATTATTAGACGTGGAAGAATGGAAACAACTACAAAAAATTATGAAAGAAGCTGGAGAATTACAAAAAGAAGTTCCACATGAGGCGCTCGTCGATACAAAAATTGCCGAAAGCGTTATTAAGAAATAGAGGCGAATACAATGAGTTTCTTACAAATATCTAATGTTTCCCACTGCTTTTTTGCAAAAGAAAATGCCCGGCTCGTCCTCGAAGATATTAACTTACACGTAGAAGAAGGGGAATTTATTTCCTTTCTTGGCCCAAGCGGCTGTGGAAAAACAACGCTTCTTTCTATTATTGCAGGACTATTAAAACCAATTGAAGGTATTGTCTTTGTAGAAGATGAGCCAGTGACAAAATCAACTTCTTCAATGGGATATATGCTCCAACAAGATTACTTGTTTCCCTGGAAAACAATTGAAGAAAATATAATGCTTGGGCTGCACATTACAAAAACATATGGAGAGGAAACGAAAGAACATACCTTACAACTTTTAAAGCAAGTCGGCTTGCAAGGCGTAGAAAAGCAATCCCCTCGGGAACTATCCGGTGGCATGCGCCAACGGGCAGCACTCGTTCGTACACTTGCAACAAATCCAAAAATCCTGTTGCTTGATGAACCATTTTCAGCTCTTGATTATCAAACGAAATTAAAATTAGAGGAGCTCGTATTTTCTTTATTACACAAATATAAGAAAACATCTCTTCTCGTCACGCATGACATTGAAGAAGCAATCGCAATGAGTGATCGTATTTACTTGCTTCAAGCAAACCCTGGGAAAATCGCAAAAATATTTTCAGTACCAAAAAGCATTCGCTCCCTACCACCGTTACAAGCAAGGTACCACCCTGATTTTCCAGCCCTCTTTCAAGACATATGGAAGGAGCTGGAGCGCCTTGGATAATATAAAACAATTACACAAACAGTTTCGAAAAAAAGAGCGTCAGCGTACTTGGACAGCTGCCTCTTTACAATTTTCACTTCTCATTCTCTTCTTTACATTATGGGAAATCTCCAGTAAACAGGAGTGGATCGATCCTTTACTCTTTAGCTCACCTTCAAGTATTTGGGAGTTATTTGTAAGTAAATGGGGAGACGGATCACTTTGGATTCACATATGGACGACACTGCTTGAGACAGGTATTGGTTTTATTCTCGGTACAGTTCTCGGAACAATTATCGCAACCGTTCTTTGGTGGATACCGCTTATAGCTCGCGTATTAGACCCATACCTTGTTGTGTTAAATGCAATGCCAAAAGTAGCACTTGGCCCGATTATTATCGTTATTTTCGGCCCAAACATCTCCTCTTCGATCGCAATGGGCGTTATTATTTCCATCATTATCACCATTCTTGTTATTTACAGTGCATTTCAAGAAGTTGATTCTAATTATATAAAAGTAATGGATACATTCGGCGCAAATAAATGGCAATGCTATAAACAAGTTATTTTACCGTCTTCCTTTCCAGCTATCATTTCAACTTTAAAAGTAAACGTTGGATTATCATGGGTTGGTGTTATTTTCGGTGAACTTCTTGTTTCCAAACAAGGACTCGGTTATTTAATTAGCTACGGATTCCAAGTATTTAACTTTACGCTTGTACTGCTGAGTGTATTACTGACATGTGCACTTGCTACTCTTATGTATGTGTTTGTTGAAGGATTCGAGAAACTATTAATAGGTAAGAAAAAAAGAAGCTGACTCAAAACAAAATACTTGGGTCAGCTCTTTCTTTTTTATACCATTATTTTTAAGAAATCATAGCTTTTTTATTTCTGATCACATACTTTTGTATCGTTCATTACAGTGTTTCCTTGAATCATGACCGTATGAAAGCAATCCTTCACACGCACTGTTACAATATTATCTTTCCGATCTACAATATGATACTCATCAAAATATTGATTTAATGCATTACGGATTTGTTCTCCTTCGAAAATCGGAACACCATGAGACATTACCCAGATGAGACCAGCAATAGCAAGAATGGTTTTCATACGCTCTACCTCCTTGAGAATGAATTCATTGCATCTTCAACATGCGCGTTATAATTGTTTTAATTTTGTGACAATATCTCTTTTACACCTATTCTATTTGGAAATTCTGGTCCCTTCTTCCACGTCAAAAAGTTTTATGCCATGCATTTTTTTAGAAATATGCGATAATTATTTCTAGGAAGTTTTTTCATTTTAAGGGGGATTATTATGATTCGTGCTGTGCTATTTGATTTAGATGGAACATTGTTAGATCGGCATCAATCTTTAAAACATTTTATTCATGAACAATATGATCGTTATGCTCATCATTTTACCAGCATTATTAAATCAGAATACTGTTCTCGTTTCATTCAGCTAGACAATAACGGCTATACTTGGAAAAATAAAGTATACGCTACCCTGCTTAAAGAATATGCAATTACAAGTGTGACAGCCGAACAACTCTTGCATGATTACGTAACAGAATTCGCAAACCACTGCATTCCTTTTCCAAATATGCATGAATTACTTCAGCAATTACAAAACAAGAATATTAAAGTGGGGATTATTACAAACGGCATAACCGAATTTCAAATGAACAATATTCGCGCTTTGAACTTACATACTTATACAAATACCATTCTCATTTCGGAAGCAGAAGGTATTAAGAAGCCACATCCAGCTATCTTTGAGCGTGCCCTCAAACAATTAAACGTCCGATCAGAAGAATGTATCTATGTTGGAGATCATCCGGAAAACGATGTAACCGGTGCTGAAAACGCCGGGATTCCTGCAGTTTGGAAGAAAGATTCATTTTGGGGAGAGTTTGAACATTCTCGTGTAGTTGAAAATTTACTTGAGGTACTTTCATTCGTAAAACTTGGATAAATAAGTCGTCACCCTTAAAGAATTCACTTTTCACGTTAGTATAAAGCTAAAGTTGTAATTCATCAGATACAAAAACGCCATCCTTTCCTATTGGAGTGAACCCTGAGAATGAGACGATAAAAAACACCTCTCTAAATCGTAAGTATCAGTTATGATTTTAATGGAGGTGTTTTTCGTATGGGGAAAAAGACGCATTATCCCGCCGAAATAAAGTGGAAAGTAGTTGAAATGAAACACCAAGGATTCAAAAATAAAGAAATTATGGATGCCTTAGGAATTAAACATGTGGCTCAAATTAAAACTTGGATGAAATGGTATCGTGAAGGCGAAACCTATCGGTTTGAACAATCTATTGGAAGACAATCTGTACATGGAAAAGGCTTAAAAAAGTTAACAGAACTTGAACAAAAAGAATTAGAAATACGTTATTTAAAGGCAAAGATTATATTGCTGGAAAAGTGCCAAGAAATTTTAAGGAGGTGGGAGGAAAAGAAGAAATAATGAAAATGATAAAGGAATGGCAATCAATTTTTACAATTGCAGAACTGTGTTCCATATTTGATATTTCACGTGCTACTTATTATCGTTGGAAAAAGCAGGAGAAAACAGTAACTAATCATGAAGAAAAAACCGTAATAGAAATATGTCAACATCATAAATATCGGTATGGATATCGTCGGGTTACAGCTTGTCTACGTAATCAATTTAACATCGTAATCAATCATAAAAAAGTATTACGTATCATGAGAAAATACAACGTATTATCTCGGGTTAGAAAAAAGAAAAAGACATTTGTACTCGGTCATGAACCAGTGGTAGCTAAAAATAGAATACAACGAAGATTTAAAGCTACCAAGCCTAATGAAAAATGGTTCACGGATATCACGTATTTGATGTTCGGCAATAAGACTCTTTATTTTTCATCTATTATAGATGGGTTTAACAATGAAATTATAAGTTATAAAATAGGTGAGACACAGGATGTTTCTCTTGTATTAGATACTCTAAAAGAAGCTTTAAGAAAGCGAAATGTGATTGATACGATTTTACATTCGGATCAAGGAAAAGTGTATACATCAAAACAATTTCAAACATATGCCAAAGAAAAAGGCATTATCACAAGCATGTCTCGTACAGGAAACTGCCATGATAATGCCCTCATAGAATCCTTTCATTCTCACTTGAAATCCGAAGGATTCTATGCGCAAAATATAAAACAATCGAATAATGCTAGTATAATACAAACTGTGGATGAATACATCCACTACTATAATAATGAACGGATTCAGAGAAAATTAGATAACATGTCACCTATAGCTTATAGGAAACATGTTGTCTAGGTGTTTTTTCTTTGTCTCACCAAATGGGGTCAGACCACCTATAATTCTAGAGAAAGAATAGCGTTTTTTCATTTTAAGAGTGTATTTCTTTTTCCTAGCTTACTAGCAATGTTACGCTACCTCTAATTAGAAAAATATTTTAGAACTCCTTCAAACACAGATTGTGCCAGTACATTTTGATATTTGTCAGAAGTCAATTTTACTCTTTCATTAGGATTTGATAAAAATCCTGTTTCTACTAATATAGGTGGTGCACTATTATCTGCCTTTAACACACGAAGTTCTGGTCGATCTTTTACAAATCTATTTTTAGCACCTGTATTTTTAATTAAAGCATTCTGTACAGCATTTGCTAAAGTAAGTGCTTGTTTACTTTTTGGGTGTTCAGAATTATATAACGTTTCAATTCCTTCTGCTGCAGTCGCATCAGCTGAATTTACATGCACACTAACAAAAATATCTGCTTTGTTTTCATTTGAAATACGAACACGATCTCCTAATGGAATAAAGATATCTGTTGCTCGTGTCATCACAACATTTGAACCACTCTGAGCTAATAAACTCTTTAACTTCAAACCTACTTGCAGGGCAATCGTTTTTTCATATATATTTTCATATAATGTCCCTGAATCATATCCACCATGTCCTGGATCAACTATAATTGTTTTACCAAATATGATTGGATTGTCAATCCAAACACCATTTGTATCAAAATAGTATACTTTACCATTCTCATCTAACCATCCGATTTTCATTGCCCCATTGCCTTGCAGGTAGTACCAAGTTGTTCCTTCCTGTAGCCAACCTGTTTTCATCGCTCCGTTGCTTTGCAGATAGTACCAAGTTGTTCCTTCCTGCAACCAGCCCGTTTGCATTGCTCCACTATTTTGCAGGTAATACCAGGTTGTTCCTTCCTGCAACCAGCCCGTTTGCATTGCTCCGCTTCCGTTGAAGTAGTACCATGCTCCATTAATTGACTGCCAATCTGTTTGCATTGCTCCGCTTCCGTTGAAGTAGTACCATGCTCCATTAATTGACTGCCAATTTGTTTGCATTGCTCCACTTCCGTTGAAGTAGTACCATGCTCCATTAATTGACTGCCAATTTGTTTGCATTGCTCCACTTCCGTTGAAGTAGTACCATGCTCCATTAATTGACTGCCAGCCTGTTTGCATTGCTCCACTTCCGTTGAAGTAGTACCATGCTCCATTAATTGACTGCCAACCTGTTTTCGCTGCTCCGCTGCTTTCTAAATAATATTTTTTATCCCCAAGCTGCAGCCAACCTGTTTTCATTACTCCATCGCTTTCGAAGTAATATTTTTTATCACCAAGCTGCAACCAGCCTATTTTCATTGCTCCATTGCTTTCTAAATAATATTTTTTATCTCCAAGCTGTAGCCAGCCTATTTTCATTGCTCCATTGCTTTCTAAATAATACCAAGTAGTTCCTTCCTGCAACCAGCCCGTTTTCATTGCTCCACTACTTTGCAGGTAATACCAGGTTGTCCCTTCCTGTAACCAGCCCGTTTTCATTGCTCCATTGCTTTGCAAGTAATACCAGGTTGTCCCTTCTTTCAACCAGCCTGTTTTCATTGCCCCATCTTGTTGCAAATAGTACCAAGTAGTTCCTTCTTGCAGCCAACCCGTTTTCTGTTTTCCATCTGGCTGAATATAATACCACTTATTATCTCTATTCACCCAACCTACTTGTGTTTTAGGTGCTGCCTGTACTGTTTTAACAGTAGGTTGATTCGTTTCTATTTCACTAGTACCTAGTGGTTGCTCACTTTTTACACCTGCTGTTCCAGGCTGCTTTGTTATATCTTGCTGTATTGTCTTTTGTTCTTGCTGTTTTTGCTCAGGTAATAGCTGATCTTGCTGTTTAGATTGTTCTTGTTGCTCAGTACTAATTTCTTGTTCTTGCTTCTTTTGCTCAGGTAGTAATTGATTGCCCTGTTTAGATTGTTCTTGTTGCTCAGTACTAATTTCTTGTTCTTGCTTCTTTTGCTCGGGTAGTAATTGATTGCCCTGTTTAGATTGTTTTTGTTGCTCAGTACTAATTTTTTGTTCCAAAGGTAGCTGTTCATTCTCTGTTTCAGCCAAAGCTTGCATTGGGCTAAGCACATAGCCTAATGTTAAAACAGCTACTGCAGTTTTCTTCAACATGTGTAGTTCACCTTTCCTTATCCACTTGATTTAAAAATATAAAGATCTAATTCTAGCAAGATAATTAAAAACTCAACATTTGATTTCTATAAACATATTAAATCAAAAAAAAGCAGCCCCCAAACTAAAAGGCCCTATGTAGCGCGATATGACTACATAGGGCCTTTTAGTTTGGAGATTGCCATAAGTCAAGTTCTCAAAATCCACTAGGATTAGGTGTTACTATACACTAATTTTCATAATTCAATTTAACTCTAATGTTATAATATCAACATTCTAAATGCAATTAAAAAGATAAATTTTCCTTTTTAAGTTTTTGTTAACTGAATAATATTAAGACAATATATTATTCAGTTAATCCAGTGAGTTTTTGATTGCATGTAATAGTATTAGTTATAACTCTGTGTGTTTTTATTGCATATATGTACGGTGTATACTCATACGCACAAACCTTCTTTTTATGTTAATGTTCCTTAAATCATTTTTTTATTATAGGATTCGAACGAGTGAAGCATTTTACAGGGGAGCCAGAAAAAAATTAATTTATTTTTATGAAATAGCTATTTTGTCTTCCTCTTATATAAATTTACTCTATGATACATATCGTGAGTTTGTTTCTATCTTTTTTAACACTCCATATAAGTTTTTCCATGAATATATATCGGTAGCACTACATTACAAGCACTCTGCCGGAATATATACCGAAGGAACAAATATAATTTTAATAACAAAAAGAACCCGGCCCCTTTACTTCGTAAAACAGCCGAGTTCTTCTATATGTTTCATCGTACGCGCTAATACATCGTCACGCATAATAAAGCTAAATTTCCTGTCAGTTTTAATGTTATCCGGGATTTCTTTTAATAGAACAGACCCTTTTGTCTCTTCATAGTGCGTATGTTCTTCTACTGCACTAATTGTTGCGAAATAAATGTTTTTAATGATTATTTTGTCTTTTCCAGATACTTTGTATTGTCCTAAGTAAGTTAAATCAGAAACAATACCACCGGTTTCTTCATGAACCTCTCGAACTGCCGCTTCTTCCGGTGTTTCCCCCAGCTCCACCTTGCCACCTGGAAATTCAAGACCGCGGCGCAAATGATGCGTTAATAACCATTGATCCCCGTACCGGCATACAACCCAAACATGCTTTGGCTCAGGAGAAAATGGGTAACGTTCAAACGATAATTGTACAGTGTTGTGGTAATAATCTTTAAATTTGTACATGCCATTACTCCCCTATAGATGGTTACAAGTTTTTCCTACCACAAATTGTAGCACAATTCTCATTCATATGCATAATGTTATCCAACTACAATCCATTGATTATTCCCATTTGCGCGACTAATTCTTTCGTTTCATGATTCCCTAAATCATAAATCATCTTATAGGCTTTCTGCAGTTGTTCATCATACCGGTCATTATTCGAATCATGATGATACTCAACATACGGAACGTGCGAACGTACAAAAGAGCCAAGATCTTCACGATACGCTTGATCGAAGTATTCCCGAAGCTGGGTAATTTCCTCATCATTCGCCTGGATTTCAAAGCTATATGTATCTGCCGTTTTCACCTGCGAAATCTGACCATTTCCTACTGATATATAGTAAGTTTTCTTATTATCCATATAACACCCTTCTTTCACCCTTTTACTTTCTATTGTTTTCAACAATTACAAAATTATGTAAAACGAAGTTTCATTTAATGGTAAAATTAAGAAAAGGAGGGGAACTGGATGTTAAAAATACTAATCATCGGCGTCATTATTGTCATTCTCGTGTTGGTTCTCTCTGTGCTGACAATTAATAAAGGTTATTCATATAAACATTCGGTTGATAAACCAGAGGATAATCCTTATCTAACAAATAAAAAGGAGAATCAATAATATGCTTCGTATACTCCGCCTCTTAACTGCTTTCATTGTCATTATCGTATCCTTATACAGTCTATTTACACAGAATGATTCATTTCTTACACTCTCACAATTTTTCGTAGGAGCCTTAATGTTCATAATCGCGATTGAACAAATACAAAAGAAAGACCCAAGCACAGGTTTGACCTGTATGGTAGCAGGAATTTTTGTGTGGGCTGTTCTCGCAGTAAAGTATATTATGTAACGACTATTTTCTTACGGAGGGATTAATATGCTAAAAATCGCTCGAATTACATTTGCACTCATTGCACTCGCTTTGTCTATCTATAGTTTTATCACAGATAACAGAGGCATTATACTGTATATGTTCATTGCTTTAGGTTTAATGTCTTTCACTATGAGCATCGAGGAATTACGTGAACAAAAGAAAGTAAGCGGAACAATGTGTTTTCTAGTTGGAGCTATCGTTTTATTCATCGCTATATCAGAATTGCTCCGCTAATATAAATTTTCAAAGGAGAGAATGAAATGCTGACTGGATTACGTATTTTCTTCCTACTACTGACACTTGTTCTTTTAGGCTATTACCATTTTACCAAAACTGATGTACTCCCTTACATGCAGCTCTCACTCGCATGTATGTTCATTATCATGGGCATTTCTGAAATGAAAGCGCGGAGAAAAACATTAGGGATTGCTTCTTTTTTGGTTTCTGGTTTTATCTTCTTCATTGTAATTTCTATACTTTTACGATGAAAAGCTAAAAGCCATCTTCCCACTTAATGTAGAAAAGATAGCCCTTTTCGTTACTCTTGTGCTTTATTTGATCAAAGTAGTTCTATCCCATTTATTGAACAAACTGTTTTGGATATTCTTTTATATGCTTATCATCCTCACGCCAATCATAAGTTTCTTTCTTTGAAATATCTAACGCTCGATCTCCAATTCTAACTCTATCTTTATCTATCCATTCAATGTGTGGATCTGTATCTGGATAGTTCCAATATACATTTTTGGCAGAATTGGAACTAAGGTTAACTAATTCTCCTCTAACAGCATCTGCACTTAATGATCCGGCGTTATGAAAATAAGTTTTTATAGCATGTTTTCCATCTGGAGATTTCACAGTTCGAATCAATTCTCCTTTCGGAACGCCTTGCAAACTAAAAAACTTCCAATATCCGAAGCCAATGATCATTACTAGCGCAATAAATAATACCAATGCTACTTTTCTCTTGGTTTTTTTGATTTGAATTTTTGCATCGTTCACTCAATCATCCCCTATAATCTTGAATATAATCCTTTTAAACCCATATTACACCACACACTAACCCATTAATATACCCCCATAAAAAGAAACTCCTGTTTCAATAAGCAGGAGTTTCTTTTTTCATTTATTCATTTACTAAAAACTACTTTTCCTAATGTTTAATTTCGTTGACAAAATTACCTTTTTAGCTACATTCCGTCCTGAAAATCTTTCCATTAATAAATCTACTGCTGTTTCTCCCATAAGCCCCGTATATACTTTCACTGTACTGAGCGCAGGAGAAAGATACTGAGAAATACTGAGATCATTTACACCAATTATATTTACTCTTTCTGGAACAGGAATCTCACATTCATGTAATGCCCGCAAACATCCGATTGCCATAGCATCATTTCCAACAAAAAAAGCCGTCGGTAACTGATCCTGCTGCTCTTCTATCGCCTGCTTCATTAATAAATAACCATCGTTTACTGAAAACTGACCCGTGTATATATACTTTTCACAAAATAATTCTTTTTCCTTTATATATTTTATAAAGGCACGTTCCCTTGGATCTTCAATTTCAGAAGTCTGATCTTTAAATGTTTCCCGTCCTCCTATGTATCCAATCTTTTGATGTTCCTTTTCTATTAAATGATCAATCACCTTCATGGTTACCTTTTCAAAATCTACCACAACCGCATCAAAAATATCTTCATTTGGAGAATAATCTACAAATACAATGTTTTTTGTTATCGTTTCAAATAAACCTATTTCTCGTTCACTAAATTTCCCTATTGCAATCATGCCTTGAATGTTTTCTTGCATCAACTCTTCCATTTGGCTATGAAAAAGTTTTACAATTTTCAAACCTTGCTGTTCACATCTTTTTTCTATTCCTAAACGAATGGACATATAATATAAATCGTTAAGCTCTTCTTCTTCTGTATACCAATGAACCAAAGTAATTTTCGGCAATTCTTTTTTACGCTTTGTACGCTTCTTATAAGAAAACTCCTCTGCTGCCTCAAATATCCTCTTCTTCGTTCCATCACTGACAGAAAGCAATGGATCATTATTTAACACCCGAGAAACAGTAGCAATGGATACGCCTGCCTTCTCTGCTATATCTTTAATCGTTGCCATACCTGATTCACCTGCTCTTCTCAATTATTCAATCCGAAACGTATATTTCGTTGAGGAGGAGAATAATTGATTTTTATTTAAAATATAAGAAGGGAAATTCGGATGATGAATGGCATCAGGCAATCCTTGCGTTTCTAGACAAAGCCCTAAATACTTTTTGGATTGTACCCCACATATTTCAAAATCACCTGGTAATTGGTTTCCTGTGTACAAAACTACCCCAACTTCATCTGTTTCCACAACTAATTTGCGACCACTTTCTTCATCCCATAATATGATTTCCTGGTCGCAGTTGCTATTCAAAAGAAAAGGATGATCATATCCTTTTCCTACTAATTCATTTTGATAATAGCGAGAATATACTCCCTCTTTTATTTGCCTTCCTGCTCGGAAATCGAAGGGCGTATCTATTACATCCAATATTTCACCCGTTGGTAATAATTGCTCGTTTAATTCTAGAAATTGATCACTACTCATTTTTAAAGTATGCTGTAAGACATCCCGTTTTAAATTACCACTTAAGTTAAAATACGTATGATTTGTTACGTTTAATATGGTCGTTTTATCTGACTGCGCTTCATAACGAATCAAAAATTCATTCGCGTTATTTAATGTATAGATCACTTTTACATGTACAGTTCCTGGATATCCTTCTTCTCCGTTAGGGCTAGTATAAGTAAATTCAATTCCATTTTCCTTCTCATTTCCTATTATTTTAGCATCCCAAACGATATAACTAAATCCTTTTAAACCACCATGAAGGTGATTGTCTTGATCGTTTTTTACTAGCGTATATGTGTTGCCATCCAACTCAAATTGAGCACCTTTGATTCTACCAGCCACTCTTCCTACAACTGCTCCAAAGTATGGAGAATATCTCTCATAGTTTTCTAATTCTTCAAAACCTAAAACGATATTTTCATAATTTCCTTTCCTATCAGGAGTAATGATTTTTGTAATCACACAACCGTAATTTAAACACGTAACTTCTATATCATTGTCATTTTTTAATGTATAAGCGTACACATCTTCTCCATTTACTTTACCAAATACATTTTGAAAGGCTTTCATATCCCTATCTTCCGCTCCTCTAAACTTTGTATAAAACGTTTAAATGCAGCTATTCCTTCATCGTTTCGTTTGAAAACCCCAGCATCTTCTAATGCCCTTAAAAATTTAGCCGCTAACTCTTTTTGAACAATATGGTGAATATCCTCTTCATTCGCTTCCTTTTTATACCGCTCTCTCAGTTGTTCTGCCCATCGTTTGTGATATTCCGCTACACAATTGTCTTTATACAATATATATCGTTCTACCTCTTGTAGTTCTAATTTCAGCCTTGCTGGAAGTACAGCTAATCCCATCACTTCAATTAAACCGACGTTTTCCTTCTTAATATGTTGTACATCCTGATGCGGATGAAAGATACCAAAGGGATACTTCTCACTTGTACGATTATTTCGTAATACGAGGTCCAACTCATACTGTTCATTTCGCTTGCGAGCAATAGGCGTAATCGTATTATGTGGCACACCGTCTGTATGTGCATAAATATGAACAGATGAATCGCTATATTGCTTCCATTTCCCCAAAATGTAATCTGCCACATTTACTAATAAATTCGAATCCTTACCTTTTAAGCGAATAACAGACATGGGCCATTTCACTACTGAACATTGAACCCCTGGGAATCTATCCAATTTAAATGCATAATCATCTGCTGCTTTTGCCATCGCAAATTCATATTTACCACCTTGATAATGATCATGTGATAAAATAGACCCGCCTACAATAGGTAAATCAGCATTGGAGCCAATAAAATAATGAGGGAACCGTTTCACAAAAGAAAGTAATCTTCCGAAAGCTTGGCAATTTATTTCCATATTCCGATGCGTTTCTGCTAGCACAATGCAATGTTCGTTATAGTACACATAAGGAGAATATTGTAAGTACCATCGCTCTCCTAATAATTCCGTTCGAATCATTCTATGGTTAGAGCGTGCTGGATGGCCAATTCTGCCCACATATCCTTCATTTTCAATACAAAGCAAACATTTCGGATAATCCGTATTTTGTATTACGTTTTCGTTTTCAATTTCCTTTGGATCTTTTTCCGGTTTAGATAAATTGATGGTAATGTCCAATTCTCCATACTCTGTATTAGCTTTATAAGTAATATTTTTTTGAACACGCTTCGTTTGAATATAGTTGCTTATTTGACTTAATTCATAAAAATAATTAGTTGCATATTCTGGATGGCACTCATAATGTTGATAGAAACATTGATTAATAGTCGATGGTTTTGACATGAAGCAGTTCATAATTTGATTCGCTAATATTTCTCTATTGTGAGAATGACCATCAATAATTCCTTGTTCACTGGCATACTGAACTAAATCTTCTAGTAAATCTGTTATTTCTTTTTCTTCCGCTTTACTTTCTTGCATTTCAAAACGCTCTAAATGAAGAAGGTGAAGAATTTGATTTCTTATATAAATTCCATCTTCTCTTTCGATAAACCGAAGTGAACATGCCCGTTTTATAAGTTGCTCAATGACTTGATAAACATTCATGATACTTTCCCTCCGCTGAATCGTTATATCCATTCGGATTATTTTCATACCCATCCTAAACATCTATAAAGAGAAATAAAATCGTTATACATTAGCTGTAACTACTACATTGAAGTTTGCTCTATTAATTGCTATACAAGCACAGGAACTAATGTAATATGCCATTTATTGCATGGCCTCTTTTTGTAATTCTCTTGCCCCATCCCCAATCTCGGCAACATAAAATGTCGCTTCGTAACCGATGGTGTCTCTATATTTTTGTCCAACGTTACAAATAAATTGATCCGTATATTCTTTCTCAACGATCACAATCGCACAGCCACCAAACCCTGCACCTGTCATACGTGCTCCTATAACCCCTTCTTGTTTCCAAGCTGATTCAACCAATGTATCTAGTTCTCGTCCTGTCACTTCATAATCATCACGTAAAGAACAATGAGATTCATTCATCAATCTTCCAAATTCTTTTATATTATTTTCTTTTAACTCTTTTACAGATTGCAATGTTCGACAGTTTTCATACACAACATGTTTAGCCCGTTTTCTTAAGCTATCTTCCTTAATTACATGCTTATATTGTTCAAACATTTTTTCAGTTAGTTCTCCTAAGGAGCTTATATCAATTACCTCTTGCAATTTTGCAAGTGCCTGTTCACATTCCATTCTTCTCTCATTATACTTAGAAGCAGTAAGCTCTCGACGCTTGTTCGTATTCATAATAATGATATTGTAGTTATCCAACTGCAATGGCGCATACGTAAAATTCAGTGTTTGACAATTCAACAACATCCCATATCTTGCTTTTCCCATCCCAATAGCAAATTGATCCATAATACCACTATTTACACCGATAAAATAATTCTCCACCTTTTTACCAATTTTAACTAATTCTATACGATCTAATTCAAATTGGAATAATCCTTCCATCGTTACTCCTGTTACAAGCTCAATAGAGGCAGATGATGACAATCCCGCACCATTTGGAATATTTCCATAAAACATAATGTTAATTCCTGAATCAATGCTATATCCAGCTTCTATGAGATAACGAATCATACCTTTTGGATAATTCGCCCAATCATGTTCTTGCTTATAATCTAATTCTTGTAAAGAAAATGAAATAACACCCTTTTCGGGGAAGTTCAATGAATAGGCACATATTAACGCATCATCTCGTTTACTTGCTAACGCATAAGTGCCGAAAGTAATGGCACATGGAAACACATTTCCTCCGTTATAATCAGTATGTTCTCCAATCAAATTAATCCGACCAGGAGCAAAGAAAGTACGATACTCCTCTTGGTGAAATATTTTCTTAAAACTCTCCATTAACTGGTTATGTATCATCTAAGATCCTCCTCATGCTATTTATCCCGCATTAACGGGCAGTAAGACCCCCACCTCAAATTTCAGCAAGAGCAAAGAAGTTAAGTCGGGAATCAACTACCCGTAAAAGCCCGATTGGTGAGGGCTAATAATCAGTGGGGGATGAAGAACCTCCCCAATGATTAAAGTTTCACTTTATACTGAATTTCCTTTATCCCATACACAACTCGGCTTCTAAATCTGGTTTACTGTCCATTAAACTATGAAATCTATAATGCCCACTATCCCCCATCTTCGCACGAGTTGTTTTCCTTCCTAACTTCGAGTTCATTCCACTAAAAAATAAAGTCATATTATCTTTTTACTAAAAAAATTCAAAAAAGTCAAAATATTTTTAGTGAAAAACATTGTCATATCACTATATATTTTAGTAAAAAATACTACACCTTTTTACTTCATATTTTAAACTGGACTGAAAAATATACATAGGAGACCACGAAAGAAAATCTAACTAAAAACCACGCTCTCTGTTTTTCAGAAAAACGATCATTTAACTGCTAATCCATTATCTAATTTTATTAATGATGCTGGAGTGATTAAAGAGGCTTATTTTTATTCGATTAAAGTGAAAACAAAGTATATTTTCTTAATTTGATTTGACAGTAAAAGTTAAATATGATGATTCAAGCCCTCATAATTGGTTTAATCGCGCAGAAAACCCTCTAAATTTTTATTTATTAACTCCTCTAAGATGTTCTTTAAACTATAAAAAGCTGCCTTTTCACAGGCAGCTTTTTCATCTATTAACCAAATACTTTCTCAAGATCATCTTTATCTTGGCTTAACCAGAAATTCATTAAGCGTTTTGCTCCTTCTAAATCATGAAGCTTCGCTTGACCACACTGCGTTTCGTTTGCAGCTGGAATTTCTGTAATTTGAACCGCATCTTTTAATGTAAGTTCTAATAAATCAATGACTTCACGAACAGTTGGTGTCCCGCTTACAACAAGATAATATCCTGTTTGGCAACCCATTGGTGAAATATCGATAATGTCAAAATGCGGATAACGATCAATATATTTACGTAAATTAAACGCTAATAAATGTTCTAACGTATGAATAACATCTGGCTTCATCGCTTGTTTATTCGGTTGGCAAAAACGAATATCGAATTTATTAACAATACCGTCACTACCTACTTTATGAACACCACAATGTCTTACATAAGGTGCCTTTACAATCGTATGATCTAATTCAAAGCTTTCTACTGATGGCATAAAACATCTCTCCCGCTTTAATTTTAATTCCGTTATATCCAATATGATATAACGGAAATTCAAATTAGTAAAGTATTATGTATAGCCCGTGCTATAATACTAGAAGAATATGCTGGAAAGGAGACCGTTATGAAACAGATTTTTATCGGAATCATACGCTTTTATCAAAAATTTATTTCTCCGATGACACCACCTACATGTCGCTTTTATCCAACATGCTCCCATTATGGATTAGAGGCGTTTCAAAAACACGGTGCTTTCAAAGGTTTTTGGCTCACACTAAAACGTATTTTAAAATGTCACCCTTTTCATCCAGGAGGATTTGACCCCGTCCCGGACAAAAAAGAAAAAAGAAATTAAGCTTCGTAGCCATTCACAACAAGATCTAATTTTCCTGTATCAGGATGAATAACAAGACCGTGGACAGGCACTTCTGCTGGAAGTAATGGATGGTTACGAAGTACAGAAACGCTATGTTCTACACTTTCTTCTACGCTAGAGAATCCTTGTAAGAATCTCTCTAAATCGATTCCAGAATAACGAAGTGTATCTAATTTCTCTTCTGTCACGCCGCGCTCTCTCATTTTTTCAATTGTGCTGCTCGCCTGTATTTTTGCCATACCACAATCATGGTGACCAACAACACATACTTCATCTGCGCCAAGCTCATATACAGCAACTAAAATACTACGCATAATACTTCCAAATGGATGGGAAATAACAGCACCCGCTACTTTAATAATTTTCACATCACCATTACGCATATTCATTGCTTTTGGTAATAATTCAACGAGACGTGTATCCATACAAGAAATGATTACCATTTTTTTATTCGGGAATTTTCCTGCCTCATACTCTTCATATTTTTTCTCTTCAACGAATTTTTCATTATACTGCAAAATCTCTTCTAATGACTTCATAGTAAATAGCCCCTCTTTTCTTTCATTTAAACTACATACTAAGTGTACCAAAATCAAAAAAATACCAAAAGGATATTACTTTATTGCAAATATATAATTTTTCAGACAACCGACATAATTTCTTCATAATATACACACAGCTCTGTAACAACTCTCCCATACTTTACTCACGTTTCCACTATAAACTAAATGTAGATAATGTTAAAAAGGAGTGAATCTTTATTATGTCCGACGTTCTGTTACTGAGTCGTTTTCAATTTGCAATTACTATTTTTTATCACTTTTTGTTTGTACCTTTGACAATCGGACTTGTTATTTTAGTAGCGTGTATGGAAACACAATATGCACGTACATTAAATCCCACTTATCGAAAAATGGCGAATTTCTGGGGTAAGCTATTTACGATTAACTTCGTAATGGGGATTATAACCGGTATTACGATGGAGTTCCAATTTGGGACAAACTGGTCTGAGTACTCAAAATATATGGGGGATATTTTCGGATCACCACTCGCAATCGAAGCACTTGTTGCTTTCTTCTTAGAATCTACTTTCATGGGAATTTGGTTATTCGGTAAAGATAAAATCTCACCAAAGTTCCGTGCTTTTTGTATGTGGATGGTTGCACTTGGAACAAATATTTCCGCGCTTTGGATTATTACAGCAAACGGCTTTATGCAAAACCCTGTTGGCTACGTGGTGCGTAATGGCCGCGCTGAGTTAAATGATTTCTGGGCACTTGTTACAAATCCATATGCATGGCATATGTTCTTCCATACAGTTGTTGGCTGTTATATTGTTGGTTCTTTCTTCGTTATGGCAATCAGTGCCTATCATTTATTACGTAAAAACGATGTGGAGTTCTTTAAAAAATCATTTAAATTTGGTTTAGTTTTAGGATTATTTGCGGCAACTGCAACACCTTTCATCGGTCACCAATCCGGCGCTTTCGCTGCAAAAATGCAACCTGCAAAAGGGGCTGCAATGGAAGCAGTTTGGGAAACTGGTAAAGGTCAAGGCTTCTCAATCATCCAAATTCCCGATGTGAAGAATGAGAAGAACTTTGAATTATTAACAATTCCAAAACTCGGCAGCTTCTTCTATACAAACTCATTTGATGGAGAAATTGTCGGTTTGAAAGATATCCCGAAAGAAGATCGTCCGAACGTAAACCTTGTTTACTATAGCTTCCGTTTAATGGTTGCACTTGGCGTATTCTTCATGGCATTAACTTGGTTTGGTTTCTATTTAAACCGAAAAGGAAAACTAGAAAACTCAAAACGTTTCTTAAAAATTACAATGTGGTCTGTATTACTTCCATATGTTGCGATTAATGCTGGATGGATTGTTGCTGAAGCAGGTCGTCAGCCATGGACAGTATATAAATTGATGCGCACAGCTGAATCTGTCTCACCAATTTCCGTTCCACAAATTTGGTTCTCGTTAATTAGTTTAGTATTGTTCTACACATTGCTTTTAATTGCCGATGTATATCTCATGCTGAAGTTCGCAAAAAAAGGACCTGCAGCATTAGAAGAGCCTACTCAGGGAGGTGCAGCTCATGTCTCATGATATGCTTGCAGTCATTTGGTTCGGTTTATGGGGCGTAATTTGGACAGTTTACTTTATTCTTGATGGTTATGCACTTGGTAACGGGATGATTTTCCCGTTCGTTACCAAGGACCGGAAGGAACGAAATCAAATGCAAGAAGCAATTGGCCCGTTCTGGGGTGGTAACGAAGTATGGTTAATTACAGCAGGCGGTGCAACCTTCGCCGCCTTCCCGATCACATATGCGAATATGTTTAGCTACTTATATACACCACTATTTTTAGTATTACTTGCCCTTTTTGCTCGTGCAGCAGGGCTTGAATTTATGCATAAAGATGACTCACCAATTTGGCAAAGCATTTGTAAATGGGCGTTTGCAATTGGTAGCTTTCTTATCGCCTTCTTATTCGGTGTTACATTTGCTAACCTTTACTACGGTCTGCAAATCGGAAAAGACGGCTACGAAGGAACATTATTCAGCTTATTAAACCATTACGGTATTTTAGGCGGGCTCTTCTTCACCGCAATCTTTGTCGTATCCGGTGCACTTTGGGTTATGATTAAAACAACTGGTGAAGTATCAGATCGTGCTTATAAAATTGCAAAACCATTTTCAATGGCAGCTGCGATTATTCTTGCGATTTTCTATGTAGCTACTGCAAACCGTACAAACTTATTCCAAAACTTTACGGAATATCCTGTACTGTTCATTCTTCCGTTACTAGCAATGTTAATGAGTGTCTTAGCAATCATTATGGTTTACAAACATAAAATTGGTTTTGCATTTACATTTGTATGCTTAACAATTGCTATGTTTATGACAACTGGCTTTGCAGGCATGTTCCCAAGAATGTTGCCATCACGCATTAACGATGCATATAGTACAACGTTATACCAAGCAGCAGGCAGTGAACTAAACTTAAAAATTATGTTCTTCGTCGCAATGGTAATGGTACCAATCGTTATCGGATATCAATTATGGAGCTACACGATTTTCAAAGAAAAAATTCATAAAGACTCTGCAAAAGGATATCATTAGAATGAAAAAGGCACTCGCTACAGAGTGTCTTTTTCATTTCAAGCTTATAGTGTAGATTGTATTATTTGATCATTCACATCATTGTCATACACATCTGTAGCACTAATCCCATTAAAAGCTCTCACACTAAATCCTACATTAGATGATCCAGAACCGTTATATGCTTTCGTGTTTTCAATTGGATGTACATTATATTTATCACCTAAATTAATTGAGCCATTACAGTTTTCAATAACTACACCATCAATAACAGCAGGCATCGTATCACTCACCTTCATTATGTTATTTTCAGTTTATGAAAAGAGCCTAAAAAAATAGCATGTTTACAGTAAAAAAGAAAAAGATATTCTACAACAATGTTTATAATGAATTATTTTTCAACTACGTTATTTACGAAATGTAATATATAATAAATGAGAAAATTATTCATATAAAAAAATGAGGTGTTTACAAAATTGATGTTTTTTGGAAGTATTACGCTTATTTTACTCGTTATTTTTCTATTCTTTTATTTAAGAGATCCTCGAAGTTTATTAATCGGATTTCTATTTAATTTATTCTTTTGTTCATCCCTTATCCTTTTCCTCTATTTAGGTTTCAGCTCGAATTATGCGATATTTAGATTTATTGCAATTATACCATTTATAATCATTTTCTTAATGCTAACCTTTGGCGTATTTGCTTTAATGATTGGACTATTTCTCAATGCGAGAATTTTAATGAGAAAAGAAGGACGTCGTTTATCTAACTGCTTAACTTTAATTGCTGGAATGGGCATGTTGCTTATTATGCTGTCCTTAATAGTTGATCCAACTCGATTTTTCTCTCCTCACTTCCAGCCCATTTTTACAGGAATATTTTTCATTATGGTCTATTTCTTTTTCCATATATCAACTTTCTTAACCGCTTATTTCCTGTATCAATTTAATAGACCAAGACGTAATCAAGATTTCATTATTGTTCTTGGCAGTGGGTTAATCAATGATAAAGTGCCACCACTTTTAGCAAGCCGAATTAATAAGGCGATTGATTTTTACCATAAGCAAGCTGCGGTCGCTTCTCCGCCTACAATCATTTTTTCTGGTGGACAAGGTCCAGATGAAAATCTTCCTGAAGCTGAGGCTATGCAAAAATACGCTATTGAAAAAGGCATTCCTATCGAACATACAGTGCAAGAAAATCGTTCCGTCAATACGTATCAAAACATGCTTTTCTCAAAACAAATTATGGATTCTTTAAAAGATAGGTATAAGAGCATCTTTACAACGAACAATTTTCATCTTTTCCGTGCTGGACTATATGCAAAGCAAGCTGGATTAAACAGCCAAGGAATCGGCTCAAAAACTGCTTTCTATTACTGGCCAAATGCGATGATTCGGGAGTACATTGCGATCGTTGTAATGAGTCGTAAGCGTCATACTAAGGTCGTAGGAGTTATTTTAGGATTCTCTGTTTTCTTATCAGCCCTTAGCTTTTTATTTAGTTAATTTATGTTGGAAAAGCCATCCTTATGAAAGGATGGCTTTTTTTGAAACTGATATTTTTATTACACTGTGTCGAATGGTCAATATATTGTAAAAATCGCCGATATATGAATCGTTTCCATCGATATATCTTAAAAATCGCCGATATGTGGACATGTTATACTTTCATTTCGTTTCCTCTTCTAGCCTTTTTAATTTCCATACAGTCCTAGGAACTGATCGATAATTGATTACATGCTAAAAAAGCATCAATTATCGGTGAACTTTCTTTACATGCTAAATGAATATGACGATATTGTTTCTGTTTTAATTTTTTCATTTCAATGTTTTTATGTGATTTAAAAAACAGCTCAGGCCCCATTGTAATTCCAATATTTTGCGAGACCATATTCACAATCGTTTCGCAATTTAGTACTTCTAATATAATGTTTGGACTTACTTGATAATCAGCTAAATTTTTTATCACTAATGGCTGATACGGACCTTTTGGCATAATAAAATCCATTCCATCAATTTGCTGAACATCCACTACTTTTTGATTCATCAACGAATGATTTTTCGGTAGCCCTAATACAATTTCATCTTTGCTAACTGGGATTGATTTTATTTGATTCTTTGTATTTGATTCTAATACAAATCCAATATCCACTGTACCATTCTCAATCCATTCTGCTACTTCTCCATATGTACCTTCAAATAATAAAACTTTAACACCTGAGTAACTCTTTTTAAGCTGCAATAACATAGACGGTAGTATTTGTGCCGCCGCACTCGTAAATGCCCCGATTTTGAGCGTACCTTCCAATCTCTTATTTTGTATAGACACTTCTTGTTTAATCGCCGCTTCGCTCTTTAGCACATTTTGAATATGCGGAAAAATACGATTTGCAAACTCAGTTCTTCTTATTTCAGCCTGCTTATTTCTGTGTAATAAAGGATGACCAAACTCTTTTTCTAAACTAGCAATAGCATGACTCACAGCTGATTGTGTCATGTTTAATTGCTCTGCCGCTCTAGTAAAATTCCCTAACTCTACTACCTTTTGAAAAATTTCATATCTAGCTATCGTCATGAGTTTTGTTCATACCTCCTATGTAAAATATGAATTTCACTAATTTCATTATACTCGTTACGATAAAAATAGAACACTTCATCAAAAGGAGGACTCACATTGAATAAGATTTTTTTATTAACATTTGGGATGTTCGCACTAGGAGTAGATGCTTATATAATGGCAGGAATCTTGCCTCAAATCGCCGATGATTTTCATGTTTCAATCGGGACTGCTGGGCAAACCGTAAGTATCTTCACAATTTGTTATGCCATTGCGGCACCTTTATTTGCTACATGTATGAGAAAGACGAATACAAAACATACATTATTAGCAGCATTATTCCTTTTCACAGTCTCTAACTTCCTGACTGCTGTGACTCATCATTTTATTATTCTATTAATTTCTAGAGGCCTAGCTGGCATAGGTGCTGGTCTTTATTCACCATTGGCGTCATCTGCTGCTGTTACATTAGTTTCTGAAAAAAGAAGGGGGAGAGCTTTAAGCACTGTTTTACTCGGAATGAGTGCTGGAACCGTAATTGGCGTTCCATTTGGTATATATATCGCTTCCATTTATGAATGGCGCATGGCGATGTGGTTTATCGTCACAATTGGGGCAATCGGGATATTTGCTCTCTTTACTAAATTCCCTATGATAGAATCTAGTCCTTTGCCAACATTAAAAGAACGGCTAAGTATGTTCAAAAACAAAAAGATTTCACTCGTTATGGTTATCACAATGGTATTAAGTTTTTGCAGTTTAGGTTTGTATACATACTTAGATACCATCATTACTGCATATGGATTCCAAAAATCTATCCTATTTATTTGGATGTGGGGAATTGGTGGAATTGCGGGAAGTTTTATTATCGGATTTATTATGGATTTCTATAAGAAACCAAAAATCATATTACTGTACTTAATGGGAATCATGTTTTTCTCATTTATATGTATGGGAGTTTTCCACGAAACTGCGTTATTGTTAGCCATCTGTTTAATTCTTTGGGGAAGTACAGGGTGGGCGGCACTGGCCACCCTGCAAAAAACACTCTTAGAAATTAGTCCAGATCACGCTACCATTTCAATTGCCTTACTTAGCTCTATCAATTATTTTTCCGGTTCCATCGGGACAATGACAAACGGAATATTTTTAGAAAAAGGAATAGAACCTATCACTTTGCCTTATATAATAGCTGGTATATTACTTTTAGCCATAGGAGGACAAATCCTTTTTATCGGTAAAAAAAATTGTAAAAGTACGTAAATCTCACTAAATCATTATTTAAAACAATAAGCCTCTATCTTCTTCTTTTAACACGCTATCCGAAAGAATTCTCCTTCCTCAAGCGTGTGTAGGGCGATAGCCCGACGCTAGGTGGGAGTATTACTGCCTGCGAATAGCGGGATAAATAATTATATTTGTATCATAGTGCTCGAAAAAAAGCCCAAGAAGCATTTCATTCACTTCTTGAGCTTTTTTATGTTTATCTTCTCTTCGTAATCTTCCCAGATCCGCCAACCCGTGTTTTAGGGGGAGACGTATTCTTCGGCGGGCTTTTAATCGAAGATTTCGGCTTCACATCTGAACCACTAGAACCGCCCGGTGATTTAATAATCTTTCCTTTATTCTCAGTAGACGGTGGTACAGTTTTCGTCTCTTTATCTGTAATGCTTCCTTTATCGCCTACGGATGTCTTTTGATCTACTTTATCACTTCTCTTAATAATAGAACCCTTACCTTGCTTTGTAATAGGCGGTGGTGTCTTCTTCTCTCCTTTTGTAGGCGGTCTTTCTGGAATAACCGGTTTATGATTTTTCCGATCTGTATATCCACGGTAATCGCCATGATACGATTTACGCGAATCAAATATATCGTCTAATATACTTGCTAAAATATAACCTTGTAAGAAAGATGGCTGATAATTTTGACGGACAAACTCTTTGTTACTTATCTCAACTAATGTATCCGATGGTTTCTCTTTGTCTTTCTGAATGTTGTATATTTTATCAGAATACACAAGGAACATCTGATTTTCATCTTCTTTAGACGCTTGTTTTGGTTCCTTTTCATCAATCAGCTCCTTTGCCACCTCTGGAACTGATCGATTGGCGGCCCTATACACATATGATTCTTGCTTGCCGTCTTTTGCAACTGATTCTAATGGGTAACGATCTTGAATCGATTTTTCATTTTGACACCCCGATAAAGCAAAACCAGCAATTACAAGTAACGTAACAATGGCAAAGATAGGGATTATGAATGATTTAATCATGGTAAACAATCGGTTTGACATGATTACCTCCCCCTTACGTTGCCCTTATAATTTGTACATCAGCAGAAAGAATCGATTCTCCCTCATACATCATTGTACGGCCATCTTGCCACTCAATGCGAAGTAGCTTCCGGTTGTCAGATTGGAACTCCCATACGTGTTGTTCATCAGATATTGCAAATGGCGTTTTCCCCATCACAACAACACGTCCGTTATATTGCTCTTCCATATGATACTCGATATCATCCATTTCAATCGTTGTTGGAATCTCATTTATAGAATCTAAACGACCATCAATTGGTGCATATAGTTTATAATAGGTGCTTTCACGATTTTCAATTTTCAAATAGCGAATGGTCTTCCCGTCCTGCAATGTTAAAATAATTTCATTCCGAGAATGCATACTTGTTTTTCCAATCATTTCGTACATCACTAATGAAACTTCGATCATATCACCAGGCGTTAACGTTAATAGGCTTTTTTCTGGCTTAACGGGCTCCGGACTTTTCATTATATTTTTAATTCGTTTGAATAAACTCATAATCTATCCCCTCCTTTTCTCGTTATAGACAAGCTGCTAAAATGAGGGCCCCGACAACATGTAACGAACCAGCTAATAAAGCGTGTGCAACATTCCCTTGTTTCGTTCCCCCTTCTAAATCTAAACCAGCCACTTTTTTCAAAATGAGTTCGATAAACATTTCTACAACTAACAAAATAACGAATGAAACTGCCGATGCAAGCAGTGCTTGCCATAAATCATTTGCTTTCGTAATCGACTGTGACAGAATATATCCTTGCGCAAATAACTTCATAATAAAGCGCGTTGTCACAGCAATATTCCCTTTTTTAATTTCTGCCAAATCGTTATATTTTGTAAAGATAGAATCAACCCACATAAGTACAAATAAAAGAACAGCGCTTGCTCCTGTCCATACAAGCATGGCTAACACATTCATCCATGTCATGGTGAAACCTCCTCTAGAGAATAATAGAAAACCGACATGATTGATTTTCATGACATGTCGGTTCCTTTATCTTCTATATATCCATTTTGATTTTCCAACACATAAACCGCGGCTATGAAAACAAAAACAGGTCTCCTCTTTTTGTTTTCACGCGGCATGGGGCGAAAAAGGGCACTGACCGCTCCTATGCACAGACGGATCCTCTCTCCAACCTAAAAAGAAAAGTTTTTCATTTTTATATTATTTCTCATACTGTTTCATAATACGTGCTAGTTCATCATCCACAGCTGAGTTTTTATTTAAAGCCGCAAATTCATCATCTAACGACTTTTCTTTTTTATAAATTTCACCGCTTGCTTCTGCTTCAGCCTCTAATTGAAGAGCTTTTTCTTCCATACGGCTTAAACCAGCTTTTGCTGTATTTGCATCAAATCCAGACATTGCTTGATTAATATTCTTTTGTGCTTTCGCTGCGTTCACACGCGCCACAAGTGTTTCACGTTTATTTCTCAGTTCAGTTAATTGTTTGCGCATTTCTTCCAATTTCGCACGAAGATTATCAGCTGCTGCTTTATTTTGCTCATAGCTCGCTTTGTATTCATTCATCTTTTGCTCTGCATTTTGTTTTTCTTCTAAAGCACGGCGCGCAAGATCAATATTATTTGCTTGAACAGCCATATGTGCTTGTTCTTCACGTTTCTTTACAAGTGCTTCTTGTTCTTCAAACAATAATTTAAACTTTTTCTCAAGCGCAATTTGAGCTGCTACACTCTTCTCAGCTTCTTGTACATCCTCTTGCATATCGCGTAAATATTGATCCGTCATCTTAACTGGATCTTCTGCCTTTTCAATTAATGCATACACATTTGACATCGTTAAATCTCTTAATCGTTTAAAAACAGACATTTAAACTCCTCCTATAAACTGCTTCATATTTCAAATTCAATACCTGGAAAACTAAAAATTCTTCCTCTACAGTAAGAATATTCATTTTTAAAGCCTATGTGTACATTATATCAAAACTAAAATGTCCTTACATGTTATTTCTTGAATATGCAAACTATAATATGACATTCCCTTCTCAACATTGACCTCATATCAAATCCTTTGATATCCTCAAAATCAATTATTCAAACCACTATAAATAAAGAAGTCAAAACAAAAAGGCACATCTGATTGATATACAATCAATTCGAAGCAATTCCCAGCACCCTAAGGACTATCCAAAATAATAATGACTCATACTAAAAATAGATATAGATGCTTAGATGAAATGGGTGATATGTATATGCCGATGGAACAAGAGGTTAGAGAGTATTTAGTTACAGGTTCCTATCTTGTAGTTATTGTTTCTTTAATACTTCTAATATATTGGTTCATTAAGTACAAAGAAAAAAATATCATCTGGTTTATTGCACACTTCTTAACCCTTTCTTTAAGCTTATTCCTCCTGATAACCCTCCTAATTGGACCTAACTTTTCTAACTACAATATGGCATCAGAAGAAAATTCACTTCAATTAGCCTTATCAGGAATCACTTGGGTAGTAAGTATTCTTTTCCTGTTAAAAGGAATTTCGGAGTTTATTAAATAAAACGTTCGTAATACAAATAACATCTAATCAAAAAAGGTTATGTTTTTAGTTGCCATTTCTCACATTTTTAACTCTTTTCACTAAATTACATCATTGTAATGTTACTGTAAGCTAATTCGATAGGTAGAAGGGCGTTATTCTTATAAAATGAAATCAGAAGTCGAGGTTAAAACCAAAAACACTTTTGCTTCTCTAAATTTTAAAAACAATACATTTGTATTTACTATTATATAAAAAGGAGACAGGAAAAATGAAAAAATTAGTAGGAATCGGGTTAGACGCATCACAACTTGTGAAAATTAAATAGCAAATCATAAAGTGAAACTTTAGTCAGTGGGGGTTTTCTCCATCCCCCACTGATTATTAGCCCTCACCAATCGGGCTTTTACGGACAGTTCATCTCCCACCTAACTTCTTTGCTTTCGCTGAATTTTGAGGTGGGAGTGTTACTGTCCGTTAATGCGGGATAAAAAAAGCTTTGCGAAATCCGCAAAGCTTTTTTCTACTTATTAACGACTTGCTCCATATCAGGACTACAACTATTTGACTGACATGATTTATTTAAGGAACATGCTGCGCATTTCCCTTTTTTACTTCTCTTCACGAAATTGAATAATGTATATCCTGCATAACCAAAAATGATAGCTCCAATTACAATATTGACCATCATTATGATACATCTCCTTCTAGAATCCGAGTAAGGATCCGACTTGGTATATAACGAATGTTAATACATAAGCCACTATAAGTGGATAAACAACAGAGAAAATTGTCCACTTGACAGATCCTGTTTCACGACGAATAACAGCTACTGTCGCCAAACATGGAACATATAATAAAATGAAGAACATAAACGCATATGCTGATAATGCAGTATAGTGCGCTCCCATTACATTTCCTAATACATCTTCTTTCACCGCATAAATAATGGCCATTGTAGAAACAACAACTTCTTTTGCTAAAAATCCTGTTAATAATGATGCCGCTGCTTGCCACGTTCCAAAACCGAGCGGTGCTAAAATTGGTGCCACGAACCCACCAATCATTGCTAAGAAACTATCCCCCATATCTACGCCAAATCCAGATGGACCAGCATAGTTAAGTAACCAGATAACAACAGATCCCCCAAAGATAAATGTACCAGCTTTACGTACGAAACCTTTTCCTTTTTCCCACGTACTAAGCCACAATGTTTTTGCTTGTGGTACACGATAAGGCGGAAGCTCAATAACGAAAATAGATTTTTCTTCTTTTAAAACAGTAAGAGACATTACTTTTGTAACGAGTAAAGCAAGTACAATACCTGCAATGTATAAAGAGAACACAACAGTCGCTTGACTATTCGGGAAAAAGACTCCCGCAAATAATGCATATACAGGTAAACGCGCTGAACAAGACATAAATGGTGTTACTAAAACGGTAAGTAATCTTTCTTTTTCCTGCTCAATCGTTCTCGCTGCCATAATCCCAGGAACGTTACAACCAAAACCGATAATCATAGGAATAAATGCTTTTCCGTTTAAACCAAAGAATTCCATAATACGGTCCATTACAACTGCAATGCGGGCCATATACCCTGAGTCTTCTAATAACGAAATAAAGAAGAACAATGCAAAAATTTGTGGAACGAATACTAATACCGCACCAACGCCGGCAATAATCCCCTCTGTAACGAGCGCTTGAATAAACTCAGAGGCACCAATGTTTGTTAAACCTGCCGTTACCCAATCCGTAAACTGCCCACCAAGAAATTCATCAAGCATATCTGATAAAGGCGTACCGATCCACGTAAACGTAACCTGAAAAATAAAAAACATAACTGCTAAAAAGATTGGAAGTCCTAAAATTTTATGTGTAATTAACTTATCAATTTTTTCTGAAAAGGGAATCTTTCCTTCCTTTTCATGCTGAATGACATTTGTTTTTAACTTTTCAATATACGCTGCACGTGTCCGGTAAATATGCTGTTCTAGCGTACTATCAAGTTTCGCTTCTAATTTAGAACGAATTGCTACAAGCTTTTCATAAACAGGCAATCTTTTAACTTCTTGTTCTACTACTTCGTTATTACTTAAAAATTGAAGTGTAAGCCATCTAGGATGCTCATAATTTGCTTGAGTTAAAAGATCCATGATTTCTTCAATACCTGCATCTACTTCTTTACCATAAGAAAGAATGAAAGACTTTTTCTCTTTCTTCTCGTTCTCATGAAGAGTAGCCAGTAATTCTTCACAACCTTTACCACTTCTCGCAACAACAGGAACGACCGTTACTCCTAATACTTCTGACAATCTGTTCGCATTAATAACAATTCCGCGTTGCTTCGCAACATCAATCATATTTAAACCGATAGAAACTGGTTTACCAAACTCTAGTAGTTGCAATGTTAAATGCATATTGCGCTCAAATTGAGAAGAGTCAACAATATTTAGCATATGATGAAATTCTTCTGTTAGTAGAAACTTTGTAACGACACCTTCATCACGAGAAACAGGATTTAAATCATATATACCTGGTAAATCAATTAATGTCCCTTGCTTCCCCTTTAACTTACCAACCTTCTTTTCTACTGTTACTCCGCTCCAGTTTCCTACATATTCATACGAACCCGTCAGCGCATTAAATAATGATGTTTTCCCTGTATTCGGGTTCCCTAGCAATGCAACCTTATTCACGCTAATTCCACCTTTATCATTTTCGCGTCACAATGACGAATACTAATTAATTGTCCACGGCACTCTAATGTACACGGCCCTTTAAACATCGCTTTTTGTTTCATACGAAGTTCACTTCCTTCTGAAAGACCAAAAGCAGCTAATCTCCGCTTTAATAATTTATCTAACGTTTGTAAATTTTTAACTAATACTTTTTCACCTATTTTAATATCAACTAAGCTCATAATCTTCCCCCTCGAAAGAGAATGATAATTATTTTCAAGAAAATTATATCACATTCTATGAATCAAGTACTATATATTTTTTCTTCCTATTTATTAACATTTCGGGAGAATTATATATATCCATGTTGATTTGCTGGCATATAAGTCGCTGCTATGAAAACAAAAGGAGATCTCCACTCGTTTTCTCCTTTTGCTTTCACTTGGCGTGGAGCAGGAAGAGGGTCTGACCGCTTCTATCCATGGCCGAATCCTCTCTTCCACCTAGAAAGAAGGTTTTTATGCCGTTTCAATTTGTATTTATATATTCATTTGCCATTCTCATCCATTTCAATTACAATAAACCTAACAAATAAAGAATCTCGTTATCACAGGGGGAGCTTTGCTGCTGAGAGGGAACACTTCGTTCCGACCCTTAGAACCTGTTAGTTAATGCTAACGTAGGAATTGTGCAAACGTTGAACTTGAAATACCTCATTCTTTTTCTACTTACGTATTTCATATCTCCCTATGATAAGTATTCTTTTTTGTGCAACTTGGATTTAGGGGGATTAACAACATGCGTAACACCAATTTACAAGCGATGATTGAATCTGCAATCCTTGCAGCCTTCGCCTTGATCATCGACATTTTACCACTATCAATTAAACTTCCAACAGGCGGTTCTGTTTCATTTGCAATGATTCCTATTTTTATTATCGCTTACCGCTGGGGCTTTAAAACTGCTTTCTTAGGAGGACTCATTTGGGGTCTACTACAAATTGTAGTCGGCGATGTTTACATTTTAACGCCAGTTCAAGCGTTTATTGAGTACTTCGTTGCATTTGCTTTTATCGGTTTTGCTGGTTTATTCTATCGTCCAATTCAAAAGGCACTTGCGAACAACCAACATACATCTAACGTACAATCCGACATTGGTAGCCGCAAAGATAAACCTTCATCAAAAAGCGGGCAAGGGAAAAAGGCGCTTTTTTATATTATCCTTGCTACATTTGTTGGTAGCTTTGCCCGTTATTTCTGTCACTTTATTGCTGGTGTTATCTTCTTTGGGAAGTACGCACCACCAGGACAGTCAGCTGTTCTTTATTCATTGATCGTGAATGGTAGTACAATGCTCGGTTCATTTGCATTATGCACAGTATTACTACTACTCCTGTTTTCAACTTCACCACGCTTATTTAAAAGTATTGGTGCGCATAATATAAATTTTAAAAATAAGAGTGCCTAAATGGCAGTCTTATTTTTTATCATTTTAACCGAGAAGATCCCCTCCTCTAAACGAAGTGAAGGTGGGGGTCTTACTGCCCGTTAATACGGGATAAAAACCAAAAGGCCTTTCTCTACTGAGAAAGACCTTTTTCATTCTGTGTATTTAGACAAATCCTACTACACTTTTTTATTTAAATAGAAGTAAAACAACACACCATCTGCTGTATTATTTACACCATACTCTACGCCATGAAGTTCCAAAATATTTTTGGAAATAGCAAGTCCGAGTCCCGTTCCACCGTTTGAACGTTGACGAGCTGTATCTATACGGTAAAAACGGTCCCATATTTTATCTAATTGTTCTTCTTCAATATGAGTGCCTTTATTTTCTATACAAATCTTTATTTGATTTAGCTCATCTATTGTAGAAATAATAATATCCTCTTTTTCAGGTGTATAACGGATTGCATTCGTAATGAAATTGACAATTACTTGCTCAATGCGATGTTGATTTGCAACAACTTGAGCTGGAGATATGTGTTTGTGAATATGAAGTTGTTTCTTCTCTATTTCTAATGATAGTTGTCCACATATATGCTCAATGACCTCATCAATATGAAAAGTATCCATCTGCATTTTATACGTGCCAGATTCAAATTTAGCTAACTCCAGCATGTCCAAAATTAACATATCCATCTTATCCACTTCTTTTTCCATTGCCTGAAAATAATATTCTTTCTTATGTTCGGCTACCCCATCTTTTAGAATCGAAATACAGCTTTTCATAATACTTAGTGGTGTTTTCAATTCATGTGAGACACCTGAAATAAATTCTTTTCTCGTATTTTCTAGCTTTCTTTCTTTTTCAATATCTTGTTCTAATTGTTCAATATGTGTGTGCAATGTATTTGATAATATATTAATGTTGTTAGATAAATCGCCAATCTCATCTTTTGAAGTAATTGGGATTCTTTCCGAAAAATCTAAATGTGCAATTTTTTTCGTTGTATCATTAATTCGTAATAGCGGTTTTGCAATTTGTTTTGAGTAATAAAAAGATGCCAACAAGGTAAGTACTAGCACAAATGCAATAATATATACATAATAATCCTTTACCATTTGCACTGCTTCATCTACGGGCTGCAAGGACGCCATCGCGAATATATATGTTAAAGAGCCATCCTTTTCCTTTATCGGTTTGATTAATAATTTATATTTTATATCATTTTTTTCATAGTCATTTATTCTTAAGGCATCATTGTTATCTTTATTTTCATTTAACAGTAAGTCCGCTTGAAATTCTTTTATACTCTCCAAGAACAAAGTGTTTTTATAAAGTGGATTCACTATCCCTTTACTATCAGGTAGTTGCACTTTTGTAACAGTTCCCCCAAAACCAGTACTAGGAACTTGAGCAGCACTTTTCTTTTCCTCTTTCACCTTAGGAGCTATTTCATTTATTTTCTTATCTAATGGCTTGTTGGACCAATTTATACCCTTACTTAAATTTAATACAGCAGGAACAACTGTAGAATCTCTAACCATCCCATAAACTGAAATTTGCAACCCTGAAAAATACGGCATTTTTTCATTTTCAATCTCTTCTATCCCCATAAGATAATAGAGAGGGATTGTAAGGTTTGTTTTTCCAAGTTCCTTCTGCGATAGCCGATCCAGCTTTACTTCTAAATAAAAATCAGTCGCATGTTTTAAATTTCCATCACTATCTAATGCTGTAATCCATGTATTATTTTCTCTATAAAAATCTTGTTCCAGTTTCTGAATTGCTTCTGTGTTACCATCACTATTCAAATACTCTCTCTCAAAGGAGCTTATATTTGTTTGAATATCATTTACTTTTCTGTTGGCATAATATTGTTTGAAAAATATCGTTTGTCCAATAAAAATCGTCGCTAAAATCAACATGCATAGTGCTGTTGTAAGAATAAATAATTTGAGTACAATCCCTTTTCTCATACATTCCCCTCAAATTTATACCCCATCCGAACAACAGTCGTAATGTACTTTGCTTTATCTCCTAATTTATTTCGTAAATTACGGATATGACTATTCACTGTCCGGTCATCACCAGCAAATTCATATCCCCAAATTCTTGAAATCAATTGCTCTCTTGTCAAAACAATCCATTGATTCTGCATAAAATAGGTCAATATCTCAAACTCTGTATGTGTTAAATTAATGTCCACTCCCTCTATCGTAACGATACGTGATGGGAAATGAACACAAATTCCATGAATAGATAGCGTATCATCTTCATTACTTGGAGATTTACTTGTAAGTATTCGACTTTCAAGTAATCGCTTTGCCCTCGCTAGTAAAATAGGCGGACTATATGGCTTCGTTACATAATCATCCGCTCCTAACTCAAATCCAAGTAACGTATCGTCTTCATCCACACGTGCCGTGAGCATAATAATCGGCACTTGAGACGTTTTACGGATTCTTCGGCAAACAGACCAACCATCCAATTCCGGTAACATGATATCAAGAATAACTAAATGAACCTCTTCTTCTTCAAACAAGGATAAAGCTTCTTTCCCATCTCTTGCCTCAAGTACTTTATATTGTTCATTTAGAAAATAATCTTTCAATATTTCGCGTAAAATATCTTCATCCTCAACAATTAAAATTGTTTTTGTCATATTCCCTTCCCCCTTCTCTCATTCTAAATAGCTAAAGACAGAGTACTATACTCTCATTTTGAATCAGTAGAAATCAATTTCGCTTCAATAATATATCGATCTGGTGCATCACCTATATAATCAAATGGATAGCACGTCGTCAGCGTTAATGTTGGTTCTTCTTTCTTTACTATGACTGTGCGATCATCCGCATGTGTAATCCACATTTTTTGAATTTCATAAGTATAAATCTTATTATCGTATTCCACAATGAGGTTATCTTTTTCTTTAAGCTCTCCTAGCTCTGTAAATACAGTATCGCGATGTCCACTCAGTACAGTGTGTCCTCCTTCAGATGGAGCTGTTGTCATATCACTAACAAACATACCTACCCCTTTTTTCAATGTGGTATCACTTGCCCCCCAATATATAGAGAACTTCTTCTTTATTTTTGGGATATTTAACATCGCTACTTTCTCTCCTTCTTTATATTGCATTTGAGAAGAAGGTACTTGAGAATTCACAGATGTTTCAGTGGAATGCCCTTTTAATTCTATTTTTTCAAAATGCTTTATCTCTTCTGTCGTTAAATCTTGTGCGGAACTTTTTCCTTTATACCATTCAAAAAAATAATACGTCCCCATAAGAATACCGACTATCATGAAAGCAAATCCAATACGATTTATAAGTCTCACTTTAATCCCTCCATGCAAAAAATGGTAGGGATATCCTACCATTTTTAATATATGAAATTATCCCATTCTTTATAGACTAATTTATATTTTGTTTTACGCTTTAATTTTACGGCGCGTAAATCCAAACAATGATCCTAATGCTACAAGGCACGCGCTTAACGTCATCATTGTTATGCTATTTGATGCTGTATTTGGTAGTTTTTCACCTTTTGTAGCTTGCACTGCTGCTTCTTTTTTCATCTTATCTTGTTTTTGTTGCTCTTGAATTCCTTCTTTTTTCATCTTATCTTGTTTTTGCTGTTCCTGCATTGCTGCTTCTTTTTTCATTTGATCTTGTTTTTGTTGCTCTTGCACTACCGCTTCTTTTTTCATTTGATCTTGTTTTTGTTGCTCTTGCACTGCCGCTTCTTTTTTCATCTTATCTTGTTTTTGTTGTTCCTGCATTGCTGCTTCTTTTTTCGTTGTATCTTGCTGTACTTGTGCTACTTCTTCCTTTGTCATTGTCCCAGTAGACGCACTTGCTACCGAAGAATATCCTACTGATAAAAGTGCCATCGCACAGATTGGTAAAAGTTTCTTTTTCATTTTATATCTCTCCTTAGTATACTTTTTTCACATCGCATCGGATGTATTTATAGAATATATCTGTTATGTAAATATGAGATGCAGATGAAATGGATTTTTCTTAAAGATTCAATTACCTTCAAGAAAGCAAAATTCCCTATGCACACCTCTCTATTTACGGAATAAAAAAAGGCTGTCGAAAGTAGCTAATTCAACTACTTTCGACAGCCTCTTTTTTTAAATATCTAGAGCATAACACCGTTATCTTTAAATGAATACCAAGTACCATTAATTAAGTGTTTGCCTGTTGCCATTGCACCGTCAGATTTTAAATAATACCAGTTCCCAGATTCTTGTAACCAACCTGTTTTCATCGTACCATTCGGATTCATATAATACCAACCTGTATCATTTCTTACCCATCCAGTTGCCATTAATCCACGATGAATATAATACCACTTATTTCCTTCCTTCACCCAACCTGTTTTGAATGATCCATCTTGGTTTGCATATAACCAGCGATCTTCACCATCTGCTATCCAACCAGTCTGCATAACACCATCATTACCTAAATAATAATCTCTTCCATTTACCCTAACATAATCTTTTTGCACCATGATTCTATCTATAAAGTAATACCAATTTCCGTTATAACTTAACCATCCTTCATGAGCTTTTCCATCTTTATCAAAGTAATACCATGAATCTCCATCTTTTACCCATCCCATTTTTTGTATAGCTTGTTCTTCTTTCGGGACAGCCTGATTTACATTTCCACTTGTTTCTGCATGAGAAACGGCAGGTACTAAAAACATTACAGACATTAAAACTAGCAAAATAATTTTTTTCATTTTTCCCAGTCTCCCAAATAATAAATTATTTTTTAGTTTCTATACCCTACAAGTAAATTATATTACGAATTATAGGGATAAACAACTATTTTGTAATACAAATGTAATATTTTTATCATTTTTGTTACTTTTATATTTTAATAGTAACATTTCACCGTTACATCCTTACAATTAATATAGATGTTTCTCTTTTACTAAATTCCTTTTTTATCCCGTATAAATGGAAATTTATACGGGATAAAAAAGCATTGTAGATTCCCTCTACAATGCTTTTTCTGTGTCTCAGTGTCTAATTGTTACTTTCGCGTGAGTTTAGAATAAAAGGGGCTGGAGTGATAACTAATTGTCTCGGCTCAGTTTTCTTTAAGTGATTTTTGACGTTACACTTACGACGTTGGAAGGCCCATGCCTCTATCGGGTTTGTGAGAATGATCCTTTGCTCTTCATTAGGGGTCTCTTCTTCAAACTTACAACTTTCGCTCCATTTACACCACTTCATTGTAAACTGTGAAGAAGAATGATCGTTTTCCCGATCAAACAAGTGCAAAAGGCACATCTCTTCATCTAGTACCATCTTATTACTAGTTGATAACAAAGCAAGGGTCGTCCAACGTTTCTCCATTCCCTCCTACTCCTTTTCACATATAGTGCCTAAAGCTTATTTTACCTAAAATGTGCTTGCCTTTTACCTTACATCTATAAGTTTATCCAAAAGACGACTACTCAACTATCGATTTTTCTTACAAATCACCTTACATTTTTGTAAGAAATGAAAAAAACCTTCATCTAAACGAATGGAGGGTTTTTAATCATTTTTCATCTATATATTTTTTCATATCATCTAATCCAGCTTCATACAGTTGCAACATCATTCCATGAGAAATTGCTCCAAGAACTAAAGTCATCCCAATGAGTGGAATGCGAATAGCAGGAACATCAATTAAGTAAGCCAACATACCAAGAACAATTGTTAAAAGTAATGCTTTTATAAATGTAACACTTGTGTACTGTTTCTTTTTCATGATTATCACCCTCCATAGAAGCGCTTTCTCAATATGATCAGTATATCATCAGATTATTTTGTGGGGATTTTTGTAAAAAGAATGCTATTATACAAATAAAGGAATTCCTCTAAGATAAATCAAATTCTTTTTTATTTCCTCACCTCTACTCTCTAACCACGTTGGACGAAAAATAATACTCTATATAAATCTTCTGCTTACTCTATTCTATTATGTTTATATCCGTTCACTACTTTCGTCATACAATATAAAAGAATCATATAAAACATAACTGGGATTATAATAATTCTTGGCTCTAGCATTAATTCTCCATAGTAATAACTAATTAAATTTGCCCAGTCATTTAGGTATGGAACATATATACTAAATTGATCATGAGCTTGCCCGGAAACAATTTTCGTTCCCCCTAAAAATAATTTAAACAGAGCAAGATGTAACATAATTAATAATACTTGCACCATTTGCTCTCCAATTTGAAATATAATTTGTGGTTGTAATACTTTCATAATATGAGTTCGAAACACATGCCATCTGCTTCCTCCTAATAAGAAAGAACTCTTTACATATTCCTTGTTCCAAAGTTGCTGAACTTCTTTATGAAAAAATCGTGTCATTCCTGGCACTGCTACAAAAACGAATACAAGAAATTGTATACATAGTACTTCTATATTTGTGACAATAGGTTTCGTTCGTAGCTCATAAATGATAAATGGTGTAAGAAATAAGATACAAAATAACGTTTGCGGAAAAAATTGCAAACTAACAGTAACACGTTGTAAGAAAAAAATTCCCCACTTATCATTATGAATGAACAGGCTCATCAATAAAGAAATGATTACTCTAGCAACTGCCACAAAAAATGAAATTAAAATTGTGTACTTAGCCCCATCTATTACTTTATAAAATAAATCTTCTCCTTCTCGATCCGTTCCAAACCAATGTGCACGGGAAATTGAAAAAGGAGCCGCTTCAACAATTTCTCCTTTTTCATTGTATCGATATTCCACTACCTTAGACTCCTCTTGAAAATATGGGAGTGCAATACTTATTATTAATAATAAAATAATCGGGAATAAGAAGTACTTATAACGCTGGCTATGCATACAACTTCCTCCTTAACCAATTCAATCCTACTATTACTCCATACATAGGCACTATAAATAACAGCAGCAAATAAACGATAACCACCAGATCTTGACCGCTAATCAAAATCGAAAATAAACCTCTTATGTTAAACATATACTCAAAAACGAATAAGCTCGTTATCAAGGCTAGTAATATTGATTCAATATGATTCACAACTGAAACAACCATATTGCGAAAAATATGCCTGCACAAAATATACATGTTACCAAACCCTTTCGCTCTCGCAAACATAACATAACCTTGCTTCTGCTCCTCATTTATAAGTAGCATTTGAAATTGGAATAAAGAGATGGTAGGTATAATAGCTAAAATGAGAAGTGGTAATACAATAGATGTATTTTGCATCGTAGAAAATGGATGTAGTGGTAAAAATCCGGTATACCTATATATACTTACCATGAAAAGTTGAAGAAAAAAAATTAGGAAGACATCTGGAATTGTTTTAAGAAAAAATACAGCTTCTTCTATCACTCGCTGTACACGCCTCGGTGAAACCGCCGCAATGATACTACATAAAAAAGACGAACATATAGAAACTATAAGCGCTCCAAGTATAAGCACGAGTGAATATGTATATGGCTTAAATATAAGTGGAAATAAGGGAAATTCCCTTTCTTGTATCTTAAATATTTGTACATTGTTTGAAACAGTCGCTACTTGTGTAGCCATTTTCAGCTTTAACTCTTCTGGATGTATAAGTGCAGAGATAACATGTATACATTGTGTAAAAAAATGCTCTACATGTATTCCAACTTTCTTCCCATTTATAAATAACATCGGAAGACTTACAATCACTACAAATAGCATAATCATAATAAATAGTTGAAGAATTATTGAGATTATTTTTTTAAACATTCCATTCTCCTCCCAATTTCTCTAGCATGAACGGATCATGAAAACTTCAAATCGAACTTTCATTTTATTTTATTCTGGCTTTCCTAATATAAACCTTTAGCCAATATGTATTTCTCTTTTTTGACTTTTCCCCTTCAATCCTTTACAGTCAAAATGTTCACAAGTTTTACAACGCAGGAGGATCCTAATGAAAATTGAAATAAAAGATACTTTAATCTCTGAAGAAGCATTACAAACAAAGGTAAAAGAACTAGCACTGCAAATTGAACGCGATTTTGAAGGAGAAGAAATCGTTGTGATCGCAGTACTAAAAGGTTCTTTCGTCTTTGCTGCTGATTTAATTCGTCACATTAAAAATGAAGTAACAATCGACTTTATCTCTGCATCTAGTTACGGCAACCAAACGGAAACAACAGGAAAAGTTAAATTGTTAAAAGATATCGATGTCAACATTACAGGCAAAAATGTAATTGTTGTAGAAGACATTATCGATTCTGGCTTAACACTTCACTTCTTAAAAGACCACTTCTTTATGCATAAACCAAAAGCATTAAAGTTCTGTACATTACTTGATAAACCAGAGCGTCGTAAAGTTGATTTGACAGCCGAGTATGTAGGCTTCCAAATTCCAGATGAATTTATCGTCGGCTATGGCATTGACTGTGCAGAAAAATATCGTAACTTACCATTTATCGCTTCAGTAGTAACAGAAAAATAAAACCACATACAACTTCCATCAATTTTTGATGGAAGTTTATTCATATCATCCACTACTATATAAATACAAATTAAAAAACCAACATAAAACCTTTCTTTTTAGGTAGGAGAGAGCTCTCTTCATACACCGTGCCAAATTAAATTATTGCCAGGACATTTTACGATGATTTATAACCCAGAATTAGTATAATAGAGTCCTTGTTATACTTTGGTAATTTATAAAGTTCGCATTTTTATAAAATAAACATTATAATTAAAAATATAAAAGGTTGTTAACAAAAAACGTTAACAACCTTTTTATTTTTTTTTAGAAAAATTTTTCACTTTAGAGGAGTGATTGTATGTATTGGAAAAGAAATAATAAGCCTGTAGAAGATCCAGAAGAAATCGCTGTATGGGAATGCCAAACAGAAGATTGTTTAGGATGGATGCGTAAAAACTTTTCTTTAGAAGAAGAACCCAAATGTCCTTTATGTAAAGGTGATATGAATAGCGGGACACGACTACTACAAAAATTGTAAAGATTAGGTTCCATTTCCCCTACATTCCTCAATTATGAAATCCAATAAAGAGAAGATCCTCTTTCTCCTTATCTACAGTGCAAGTTTACTTCCTAATTATGAATTTGAAATAAATGATTGAAAAAAGCAGCTATTACTTAAAATAGCTGCTTTTTTCCTTACTGTCTACGAATATTTAGACAAGTAATCTATCCTATTACCTGATTTTTCTTTTGTATATATAAATATAAAACACTTGCTATGACGACAATTGTGCCACCAAAATAGAGGCCATACTTCGTCGCAAGTTCTACAATCGCCTCGATGTGTTTACCAAACATAGAACCAAGCATAAAATAAAGCAACGTCCACATAAATCCCGTCGTGTATGAATACAAAGCATATGTTTTAAATGACATACGATTCATACCAACCAAATAAGGAACAATATGTCTAACGACAGGTATAAAATAACTTGTTACTAATGCATAATGTCCATATTTACCAATCATTTCTTGTGATTGTAAAAGATACTTCGCCTTTTTCTTTTTCATCAATTTATCAAGTACTTTATCACCAAAAACCTTTCCAAGTATATACCCTAAAGAGAGGCCGGATACGACACCTAAATAGGTTAATAAAAATGCCGGAATTACACTTAGTATGCCTACTGACGATACAAACCCACCACTCATCACAATCATTTCATCTGGAATTGGCATACCTACAATCCCAAGCCATAAACAAAAGAATAAAGCCGCATAGCCATACTGCTCAATATAGGATAACAATTCATGTAATTCCATTAGGCGTATGACCTCCTAGCCTTTTTCTACAACTAAGAACATGTGCTGGAGGAAGATTCAACCAAACCTTTTTTAGTGAAATTTCCTGAAAAAAGGTTTGGATAAATGCTTTCCTTGCAAGCGAATATTGAAACGTAATAAACTCGCCATCCTCACTTAATGACTCCATTACACTGGATAAAATACGAGATGATACTTCCGTTGGTAAGGATGTAAAAGGTAACCCTGATAATACATAATCAACCTTCTCTATTTGTAACTCCTTTATATATTTCTTTATGTTCTCAGCTGATCCATGTATAACCAAAACGTTTGGATCGTCCTTAAACTGCTTCTGTAACTTTTTGAAAAAAACTTCATTAATTTCAATCAAGATAAATATTGTATGTTCTTTTTTTCTCTTTATAATCTCTCTCGTGAATGATCCTGTTCCAGGTCCCAATTCTAGAATATACTTTGCTTCTTCGAAATTAATCGCGCCTACCATCTTTTTGGCTAATATGTTAGAACTAGGTGCAATTGCTCCAGTATTCTTTGGATGTTTCACAAATTCGGTTAAGAATGTAATAAGTTGCATCTCTAACCTCTCCCGTTCATTCAATATCGTCTAATATAGCTCCAAGTATAACTATCATTTTTTAAAAAATAGCATGGGAATTTCTTAAGATTTTATGAAGATGTAAAAAAGCAGCTATCGCTTCTAGCGATAGCTGCTCCTTTCATTACTTCGAGCTCACGATCTTGTAATAAGAACGAACTGTTAAGAAGTAATATCCAATATAAATGACGCTATACACACCAATACTCATTAATAATGGAATCAAAATTTCATATGGCATTAACGTTGATAATCCTTTTAATGCAAATAAGCTGTGGCAAATCCCTACTACTAATGGAATTGCAAAGATAAAGCTTACTTGTTTCGCAATTGCCTTTTTCATTTCTTGTTTTGTAACCCCGACTTTACGTAGTACAACGTAACGATCGCGGTCTGCACTTGCTTCTGTTAGCTGTTTGAAGTAAATGATAGAGCCTGTTGCTAATAAGAAGACAAGTCCTAAGAATAGACCGATAAACATCATTAATCCTGTTGCTTCCAGCATACCATGGAAACCCGTGTAGAAATCATTGAAAGGTCGCGCAACTTCTGGTTCTCCAGCTGGCATCACTTTCTTTAATTTCTCTGTTAGCACTTTACTATTCTTCTCATCTTTTACATCGATATTTTTAACGATACGTGTGTCAGCTACTGCCTTCGCACTCTTATATACTTCATCTGGTACAACAACGAATAGTTCCCCTAAGTTCGTTATATTACGTCCTTCAGCACCTTTAATCGTTAATGTTTTCGCTTCATTACCAATCGGGAATACCGCTTTATTCCCTTTATATACAGTGCTGAACTCATGCCCTTCAATATACATACCATCAAATACGAATGCCTCGTTAGCCGCCAAACTTACAGCCTCTATATCCATATTCTTTGCTATGTTATTAAATGCTGATTGCGATACAAGCTGATATTTCTCGGTAACTAAATAATTTGTATTCATACCCATATCTGCTTTTTCGCCTTCAAACTTCCCTTTAACAGGAACCATTTCTATTTCGAATTGGTTCGTTACAGGATGCTTCTGTTTCTCTTCACCCAAAATCGCATTTACTTTATTATCAAGTGCCGCATCCTTTTTCTCGTAAGAATAACTGTGCGGCGCATAATCTTTCGTTTGTTTAAACGTGTTGTAATACATCGTAACAGACGTACCAACTGCCGTTAATGTTACCGCACTTAATATTGCAATAGTTGCTAGAGATTTTGCATTTCCTTTAATGCGGTACAGTAACTGTGACGTCGTTACCATGTTCATACCGTTATAGAAAGATGATTTCTTATGTCTTGCTCGTTTTAATACAAATACTGTAAAGAACATAAATAGTAAGTACGTACCAAGTACTGTTGCAAGTAAAATATAAAGCGCAACTGTCATAAAGTCTATATATTTAATTGCTTTAATATACATCAGTGATAAGAAATAGCCAGAACCGATTAAGAACACTGAAATCAATGCCATAATCATTGATCCTTTTGGCATCGTTTCTCCTTCATGTTCTGCACGGAAAAGTTCAATTAATTTAAAGCGATAGATTAAACGATATCCTTGAAGTGATGTATAAAGGATAATCACAAAAAAGATAATTGCCGTATCAATAATTGCAGACATTGGTACTTCAAAATGAACATTTAAATTCAGTCCCATCATACTTACTAACAATTCAAGGAACAACTTCGACAGTACACTACCAATCGCAATCCCGATTACTAATGACATTAAGCCCATCAACATATTTTCATAAAATAACATTTTACCGATTTGTCTTTTTCGAATACCAAGCAGTGAATATAATCCAACTTCTTTTTTACGTTTCCGTGTAAAGAACCCGTTAGAGTATATAATAAATACCGCTACGAAAATAATCAGCATCACACTGGAAACTTGGAATGCTCCGCTAATTTTCTTAGATCCTTCCGCTGCTTTTTCCATTTGTGAATTATATTGCAGCGCTTTAAATGTAAAATAAATGACGATGCTAAAGATCATAGATGCAAAATATAAAAAATAATCCTTAAAGTTCCGCTGTATATTGCGGAGGGCAATGCTAGATAACGTCATCCATGGCACCTCCGGAAATTGCGGACATTACGTCTACTACTTGTTGGAAGAATTGTTTACGAGTTAATTCCCCGCGGTGCAATTCTTTATATAACTCACCGTCTTTAATGAAGATAACACGTTTACAATAACTTGCCGCAAACGCATCATGCGTTACCATTAAAATTGTTGAATTATCATATTCATTTAATGACTTCATACTTTCTAATAAGTCTGTTGCTGATTTGGAATCAAGTGCTCCTGTTGGCTCATCCCCAAAAATCATACTTGGATTTGTAACGATTGCACGTGATGCTGCGCAGCGCTGCTTCTGTCCACCAGATACTTGGTATGGAAATTGACTTAAAATATGATCGATGCCGAACTTCTTCGCAATCTCAAGAACGCGGCGATCAATTTCATTCGCTTTCACTTTTGATAACGCAAGTGGCAATGCAATGTTCTCTTTCACCGTTAGCGTATCTAATAAGTTATAATCTTGGAAAATGAATCCTAAATGATCACGGCGGAACAATGCTAATTTATCATCATTCATTTTCACAATGTCTTTCCCATCAATTAAAATCTCACCGCTCGTTGCATTATCAATTGTAGAAAGAACATTTAAAAGAGTCGTTTTACCAGATCCAGAAGGTCCCATAATTCCAACGAATTCACCTTCTTGCACTTGTAAGTTAATACCTTTTAACGCTTCAAATTTATTTCCACCTGTATCATATACTTTTTTAATATTTTTCGCTTCTAACACTGTTTTCATCTCTATATCCCTCACTTCTTCTATTCTCTATTTTCACTATATCTAACTCCTACTCTTGCCACTATCGATGTTTCTTACACAAACATGACAATTATGTAAGGCTACTTAGCAGAAGACATGGACATTTAACTTCATGAAATAACTACTTTGCTACTATAGCATTGGGATAAATAGCCATCCATTCATTCTCCTTACAGAAACATTACATTTCTGTAAGGTACCCTATATAATTGTGCACGAAATGTCGGATGAGGTTATTTCATTCCTGCTATTCTATTAACAAAGGAGGTCATATGATGGATTCGCTTAAAAATATGAATGCAGCAATACAGTATATTGAAGACAATCTTACGAATGACATTGACTTTAAAGAAGTGGCTAGGCTAGCTTTCTGCTCGGAATACCATTTTAAAAGAATGTTTTCCTTCCTTTCAGGCACGTCGCTTTCAGAATATATTCGTTGTAGACGCCTTACTCTTGCAGCATTTGAGCTAAATGCTAGCAATGTAAAAGTCATTGATATCGCTATAAAATATGGATACAACTCGCCAGATTCCTTTTCACGTGCATTTCAAAATCTGCATGGGATAACACCGTCAGAGGCTAGAAATAGCAGCCATACCCTTAAGGCTTACTCACGAATGACCTTCCAGTTATCCATTAAAGGAGGAAATGAAATGAACTATCGAATCGAAAAAAAAGAGACGTTTCGCATCGTTGGTATAAAGAAACGAGTACCGATTATTTTTAGTGGTGTAAATCAAGAAATTGCTTCTATGTGGAAAAGCTTAGACAGTCAATCAATTCACACATTAAAGACCCTTTCGAATGTGGATCCTACAGGACTCATCAGTGCTTCTACCAATTTTTCTGAAGGGAGAATGGAGGAAAAAGGAGAACTTGATCACTATATTGGCGTCGCAACAACGAAAACTTGTCCAGAGCAGTTCAAGCAACTTGAAGTTCCTGCCTCAACATGGGCTATATTTGAAGCAATTGGGCCATTTCCTAATGCATTGCAAAATGTATGGGGACGTATTTATTCCGAGTGGTTTCCATCTTCGAATTATGAACAAATGGAAGGACCGGAAATCCTATGGAATGAAAATAAAGATGTGACTTCATCTACTTTTAAAAGTGAAATATGGATACCAGTTGTAAAAAGGTAATATATTCCTAGTTGATTATTAAAGTAAAGAAGCTGTCCCAAAAGGTCATTTTTAACACCCTTTTGGAGACAGCTTTTTTAGACTAATGCTTCACTTTATCCTTCTTTTAGACTCATTGCTATACAACACTGCAGTCATAATCGAAATCATTACAACAAATACAAAAGTAAACATTCTATAGTTTGATATCACAGCAGTACCTATAAGAAAGGCAGGAATGACTGCCAGAATCATGCCTCCAAGCATACCAAGAACAGCTCCCATACTCTGTTTCACTACTTGGGTTTCTGATACCCAATCATAATAAGCAAATCGGTTATTAATAAAAACACCCCATACTGCTGAAAAAAAGGAATATGTGATTGGGGTAATTACGATTAAAATTGAAGTCCAAATACCTGGCTTTAAACCTATAATCATAAGGATAGCGCTAATAATTGATGTAGGTATGCTGAGTGAAAGATTCATGAGAATCTTACTGTCATAGATCATTTTCGGTGTAAGAGGCAATGACTTGATAATCCATACGTTTTTCCCCTCGAGCGACAATGACACACACGTTGTACACGTCATTGCAATCATTGCTGAAATAACAAATGGAGCAACCTTTTGTAAAAGCGTTTCGATTCCAGGATATCCAATAAATTGACTTGGCCCTACTATAACGACTGCAAGTGAGAATATGACTGCCATGACAACTCCCATACCGATATTAATCACATATACTGTAGAAGAAAAGAAACGCTTCCGTTCTTTTTTATATAATGCAATCAACACTTTTTCTTTCTTCATATGATCAATCTTGTAATCGGAACGCGTATGGTACGTAGAAACTCCTGTATTGATTTGCTTATATTTGAAAGAGAGTATTTTTACAAAAAGATAATACCAAATAACTGATATGCTGACAAAAAGAATAAAAGCTCCTATATTCGCATCGACAATTGCTTTTTGAAAAATGTTAGCTAGCGGATACACTTTAGTCAATTGCTCTGAAACGATTGCTCCAATCCCTTCTAAGTCAGTAAAACTATATTTCGCATTTCCCTGCTTGAACATAAAGTAGCCAAATATAATAATTGCCATAAAACTTAAAACAGTAGTGACTCGATTCGCATGTCTAAACTTAGATGCTATCGCCGTAATGCATGCACCAAAAACAGCCGCAATTGTTGTTGGAATTAAAGATACTGTAAACAGAGTTATGATCCACATTACATAGAAAGATATTGATGGATTCTCATATATACAATAAATAATCCCCATCGGCAGCATGATGATCATTGAAAAGACAGTATTTAATACGTACAAATACAAAAATCTACTAGCAATAATCGTATCTACACGAATCGGTAAAGACATGACAAAATCATAATCCTTAAAGGCAAAAATTTCACCATTCGCCTTAAACATAGTGAAAAACAAAACTAATATACTGCTAATAACGAATGCATAAACTGGAATGACTTCCCCTATCCCCAGTTTGATTAATCCATATGCCGCGCCTCCACAATATAGCATCAAAAGGGCAGCAACCAAGGCGATTGATACTGAAATTAAAATTTTACTCTGCTTCTTTTTCTTATCTTTTTCATACTTGAAAGTATTTAGACCAAGCTGCGTTATCAGACGGATTTTTAAAAGCGCTAGCGTATTATTCTTCATCAGCAAGCACCTTCATAAAGAGCTCTTCTAATGAATTTCCCTTGATTAAAGACTTTACTTCCCCCGAGATTGCTAGTTTCCCTTTATGAATCATCGCTATCTTATTGCATAACTTCTCTGCTACATCTAATACATGAGTAGAAAAGAAAATCGCACTGCCTGATTCACAAAGTTCCTTCATCATCCCCTTAAGTACAAGAGCCGCCTTTGGATCGAGACCAACAAAAGGCTCATCTAAAACTAATAATTTGGGATGATGCACAACTGCTGATATAATCGCTACTTTTTGTTTCATACCGTGTGAGTAGGAGGATATTAAATCCCCCAAATATGGTGTAATCTCAAAAGCATCTCCATATGTTTGTATCCGTTCTTCCCTGTCCTTTACAGACACCCCAAAAACATCCGCCACAAAGTTCAAATATTGAATCCCTGTTAGTTGTTCATATAAATCTGGATTATCAGGAATGTATGCCATGACCTTCTTACACGTAATCGGGTCCTTTTTTACTGAATGTCCATCAACAAAAATTTCGCCCTCCTCAAAGTCTATAACACCTACTAGTGACTTAATCGTCGTACTTTTCCCAGCGCCGTTATGTCCGATAAACCCAAAAATATCTCCCGCTTGAACAGTTAAACTCAAATCATCTACTGCTTTTTTGCCACCTTTGTAGGTTTTGCTAAAATTTATGATTTCTAACATGCCCTCTCCCCCAAACGATTTAAACTCGCGTATACCAAGACTGAATATTCAGACCTAAATAACTAAAATGATACGCAATAAGACTTCATCCTTACCACATATCATTACTTGCAAACGTCCTTACAGAATCGTATCTACTATTTATAATTGTTCCTTTTTATATAAAATATAAGAATATCCATTCGTCAACACCACAGCAATTAATATCATTGTAAGCATCATATAAGATCTCCATTCAGCTGGCACAACAATACTTACCATCATCATAAGTCCTAAAGCTACAAATACTTTTCCGCTAAAGCGATGTGTTTTGCGCCATACTTCTTCATTGCTTAACGTCCATGGGTTACGCATACCCACAAAGAAATTCGGTTTACACTGCGGTAAATAATTACCAATAATTAAAAATAAAATTCCAACAAGTAATTCGGGGACCCGATTAATAAATAATTTATAACCTAAGCCATTTGTAATGATATCTATGTTTCCGATAAATAAGACAACTAGCAGGCTATTATTTATCATCATCAAAGCTTTAGAAAACTTTTCATAGTTTTCTTTCTTTGGATCAATTTTTTGTAAAACATTTAGAAATACATAACAACCAATCATGATACCAACCATAGACATCATTCCAGTTAATTTCGATGAAAATCCATCAGCAGTCCCGCCGCTCCAATGGGTTGCGATTGTATCTGGCAAGTATGGCCAAGAAATTGCCCATATTAAGCAAGTTGTAAGAATTAATATAATTGCAAAAAGATGCTTTTTCATTTCCCCTCTCCCCCTTTATTCGTAAACGTAAACACCCAAGTTAATAAATCTTGAAAAACAGTTGTGTTCAAGGAATACACAACAAATTGCCCTCTTTTTTCATCTTGTATAAGTTCCGCGTTTTTAAGTGCACTTAAATGATGTGAAATACTTGGCTTTGTCATATTGAACTGTTCGGCAATTTCACCAGCTGTTAAATCACCTTCTTTTAATAAATCTAATATTTTTCGCCTTGTTGGATCTGCTAATGCTTTAAATGCTTGGTTCAATGTCTTTCTTCCTTTCAATAATTAGACATTTAGATATTTATCTAAATGTTAAAATAAAAAACGTATATTGTCAATTATATCCATAACCCTTTTTACTTTTTCCACTTTTGTCCTATACTGTTTACTAGCACTCGTTTCAAGGTAATGAAAAGACAAGAAACACATGGTACACTATAGCTACAATTGTTTTTTTAGGAGGAATATACATATGTATAAAATTTTAATCGTTGAAGACGATCCAAATATCTCATCTTTACTTCAGTCTCACATTCAAAAATATGGTTATGAAGCTGTTGTTGCGGATAACTTTGATGATATTATGGATTCTTTTAATAGAGTGAAACCACACCTAGTGCTTCTAGATGTAAACTTACCGAAGTTCGATGGCTTCTACTGGTGCCGTCAAATTCGTCATGAATCTACTTGCCCGATTATTTTCATTTCTGCTCGTGCTGGTGAGATGGAACAAATTATGGCGATTGAGAGCGGTGCGGATGATTATATTACAAAACCATTCCACTACGATGTTGTAATGGCGAAAATTAAAGGTCAATTACGCCGTATTTACGGTGATTATGCTCCAAATATTTCAGAACGAATTGTTGAAGTTGAAGGGCTAAAATTATTCCCGGAACGACCAGAAATCCATTTTGGAACGAAGCAAGTTCTTCTTACAAAGAAAGAAGCTATCTTAGCTGAAATGTTATTATCGAAACACCCTCGTACAGCAAACCGCGAAGATCTATTAGCTGCGCTTTGGGATGATGAAAGCTTCGTTGAAGAAAACACGTTAAACGTAAACATTACACGTCTTCGTAAGAAATTTAATGAGCTTGGTATTGAAAACGCAATTGAAACAGTACGCGGATTAGGGTATCGTTTTAACGCAACTTGGAGTGAATAAGCATGAAGTTATTTTTGCGTGATCATTTTGCATTTTTTCTATTATACGCATTAAATTTCGGTATCATTTTTATTCTCTATGATGCAGTTGATGGATTTCAAAACAATAAATTTTATTTCATCGTATTAAGTTTATATTTATTTATTTGCTTCCTTGTTTATCGTTATGTTCGCAACCGCAGAATGTATCACAGATTAAGTGAGCCACCGGAAAAAATGGAAGATGCGTTTATTGAAAGAGCGACCGCACCTATGCCACACGGCGTAAATGAGCTTGTTCGGACTCAATATCGTTTGTTCCAAAAAGAACTGCAATCATATGAAGTCAAACAACAAGAACACCAATTGTTTATTAACCACTGGGTACATCAAATGAAAACGCCAGTTTCTATTATGCAGCTGATGGTACTAGAAATGGAAGATGAACATCTCATTCCGAAGTTTAAGAAAGAACTAGAAAGATTAAATCAAGGACTTGATATGGCGTTATATATGGCGAGACTCAATAACTTCCACGAAGACTTCCATGTAGAAACGATTTCACTAAAGGATGCCGTAACAAAAAATATTAACGGCTTAAAAGAACTCTTTATTCGTAACGGTGTATTCCCTGTTCTAGAAGTTCATTCTGATCTTATGGTTGCTTCTGATGCAAAGTGGCTGAAATTCATTATTTATCAGTTAATGACGAATGCGGTTCGCTATTCTGGCGAGCGAGGCAAGAAAGTCTTCTTATCTGGCTATCGAAATGGGAAAGATATTATTTTGGAAATTCGTGATGAAGGAGTTGGTATCCCGCAGGAAGATATCCGAAGAGTATTTGAACCATTTTATACAGGGAAAAATGGACGTACTTTCGGAGAATCAACTGGTATGGGGCTTTATATTGTCAGTAAAATTTGCTCTTATTTAGGTCATTCCGTGAAGTTAGACTCTGAAGTAGGTAAAGGGACTAGCATTAAGATCATCTTCCATAATGCTTTAAATCATCAAGCAGACGGCTCGGGGAAGGTGATTGAAGAATGAACATACACAATTTCAGCGAAATGTATGAGAACTCACTCTCATACATTTTTTGCAACATGACTACATCTATATCTTCGATTTGGAGGTATACAGCATGACTTTTTGGCAGTTTGCATTTAAAAACGTAACGCGAAATTCCCGTGCTTATTTTGCCTATTTTTTAAGCAGTGCGTTTTCCATTGCGATTTTCTTCTCATTTGCGGTGTATTTATTTCATCCTCGGCTACAAAATTTTAGTACAGTTGATGGAATTACAGGGTTAATGATATTTTCAGAAGTGGTCATTGTGTGCTTTTCCTTTTTCTTTCTGCTTTATTCCATCGGTACTTTCTTAAAAGTTCGTAAAAAACAATTTGGAGTTTTAACCGTTTTAGGAATATCGAGAAGGCAATTAAAACGTCTTGTTTTTATGGAAAATATGTTGATTGGGATATTGTCCATCTTTGTTGGCATTCAACTTGGACTCGTATTCTCACAATTTTTCTTGTTAGTAACAGGAAAAATCACACACGTCCCAGGATTGTATTTATATTGGCCTTCAGGGGCCATCCTTTTAACTGCAACAATCTTCCTTGGACTCTTTATCGTTGTTTCTGCTTTTACTCCTATGCTCATCCGAACAAGAAAAGCCGTACGCCTTTTAAAAGAAGGAAGAGTAAAGCAAAAAGAGCAAAAACCATCTATACTTATTTCTTTATTTGGTGCTCTATGTTTGCTATTGGGATATATACTAGCTGGAAATCCAATGTTCTTTCTATCTTTAGATCCAAAGATAGGATCGATTTACATGTTTTCTAGCATTTTCGTCATTCCGTCACTTGTGGCAATTGGAACATACTTTTTCTTTTCACAAATTTGCTTCCTGCTCATTCGGATTTTGAAAACAAGACGAAAATTTTACATGAAGCGAATTAATATGCTGTGGATTTCAGATTTGGCAAGCCGTATTCGAACAAATATTAATATGCTTTTTATTGTAGCTATGCTATCTACTCTCGCATTTACAATGATTACATTCATATATGGGTTTGGGAAATTCATAAAGTTGGATGTTGCCAAAAATAATCCATTCCCGTTCACCTATATTTCATACGATGCCAATCCACTTGCTTCACAGCATATGGACTGGTTAGAAAAACGACTTAGCGAAGAACAATTTACCTATAAAAAGTTCAAAACAGACTTATATGCCGTTTCATTACAAAAGGACAAAACCACTCCTTATGAAAGAGAAGCATATGTATTAAAAGAAAGTGACTATAATAAACTTGCGACTGCTTTACATCTCAAGCACCTTTTTGTAAAAGAGAATGAAACATACATCCTACCTGGATATGGATATCAAAACATATTGAGTCCACTGCAAGAAGATTTCAAACAAAAAAACGTTACACTTTCGCAAAATTCACTTACATTACATGTAAAAGATTATGAGAATTTTAGCGTAACACCAGCTGGTCTGACACCACAATTACTAATTTTATCTGATGATACAGTACATGCTTTATCGAATAACATGAGACATATGACACTGTATAACTTTCAAGTACAAGACTGGGAAAAGACATATGTAATCGCTGAAGAATATATTAATAAATTGGAAAAAGATCGAAAAAGTATCGCATCTAAAGAACCTTTATATATCATGTGGGAAGCGAGTGATACGCTATACCAAATTAAACTAGGCGCCGCTTCATTCTTCTTTATTGGTACTTTCCTTGGTGTCATTTTCTTCATTGGTGCCGGGAGTGTCCTTTACTTCCGTATGTATACGGACTTAACAAGTGAACAAGAAAAATATATTACGATTACAAAAATCGGGTTAACAGAATCTGAAATGAAGCGTTCCGCTACCATTCAGCTAGCGATCTTATTCTTCGTTCCGTACATCATGGCTTCCATTCATACAATGTTTGCTACAAAAATGCTACAAGAAGTCATAAATCTATCATTATTTGCTGAAATTACAGTTGTTCTTACGATATTTGGAACGGTTGAAATTATCTTTTTCTTGTTAATTCGTTCCTTATATATGCAAAAACTATCTCGACATATTAGTCTTTAAAAAATAGAAAGGTGATTCTTTATGGAAGAAGTCTTACACATTAAAAATGTCTCTAAAGTTTATGAGGGCAAAGTCCCTCATACCGCTTTAAAAAATATTAATTTACATGTAGATAAAGGAGAATTTGTCGCAATTATGGGGCCTTCAGGAAGCGGTAAATCTACTTTCTTAAATGTAATTTCAACAATCGATTCTCCTACTGCAGGCGAAGTTTTTATTAACGGGAAACAGCCGCACACATTCCGCAGGGAAAAACTAGCTGTTTTCCGCCGCCAAGAACTAGGGTTTGTTTTTCAAAACTTTAACTTATTAGATACGTTAACAATTGGTGAAAATATCGTATTACCATTAACGTTAGACAATGTTCCGCTAAAAGAAATGGATAAGAGATTAGATATTGTTTCAAAGAAACTTGGGATTGACCACATTTTAGACAAGCGGATTTTCGAAGTTTCTGGTGGACAAGCACAGCGCACTGCGGTAGCTCGCGCTGTTATTCATAATCCATCTCTCTTGCTTGCTGATGAGCCTACAGGAAATTTAGACTCTAAAGCAGCAATCGACGTAATGGAACTTTTTACAAAATTAAATAAAGAAGAACAAGCAACGATCTTAATGGTAACACATGACCCGTTCGCAGCGAGCTATTGCAACCGCGTGATTTTTATTAAAGATGGTGAACTTTATAATGAATTACACCGCGGACTATATCGAGAAAAGTTCTATCAAGAAATACTTGATGTATTAGCATTATTAGGAGGAAGACGTGGATGACATTTTGGCAATTTGCATTAAAAAATGTCATGCGTAATTCTAAAGCATATTTTGCATATTTTTTAAGTAGTGCTTTTTCGATAATGGTTTTCTTCTCACTTACTGTATACTCGTACCATCCGCGTTTACAGAACTTACATGAACAAGGACCTCTGATGAATTTAATCGGAATGGCGCAATTTGTTATCATCATGTTCTCGTTCTTTTTCTTGCTGTATTCGATTGGAGCATTTTTAAACGTACGTAAAAAACAATTTGGTATTTTAACAGTTCTCGGTATCTCTAAGAAACAATTAAAACGCCTTGTATTTATGGAAAATATGATGATTGGAATATTAGCCATTTTTGTTGGTATTCAAGGTGGTCTTGTTTTTTCTAACTTTTTTCTATTGGTTACGTCCAAATTAACAGGTGCAACAGGGCTCTACTTATATTGGCCTACAAGGGCAATTATCGTCACAACTGTAACTTTCATCGTTCTATTTTTTATCGTTTCTACGTTTACACCTATGTTTGTTCGTACACGTAAAACGATTCGTCTCATTAAAAACGAGCAAAAGTTAAGAAAAGAAAAACGGCCTTCTATTCTCATTTCTTTATTTGCTTTAGCTTGTTTAGGACTATGTTATTATATCGCGGGGTACCCAAAAGGATATGTCACCGAAAAAAACATACAAGATGGCTCCGTATTCTTTATTATTTTATCCATTTTGCCACTTGTAACAATTGGAACGTATTTATTATTTTCTCAAACGATTCTTCTCTTTATATCTATTTTAAAAAAGAGAAGAAGATTTTATATGAAACAAATAAATATGTTATGGATTTCAGATTTAGTTGCACGTACGCGTGGTAATATTAATATGCTCTTTATTGTTACCATGTTATCTGCGCTTGCTTTTACAATTATTACACCGCTCTTTGCTATGAATAATTACACAAAAGCAACTATTTTAGAACGTTATCCTGTTCCGTTCACCTATACATCTGATCCAGGAAATTCATTCGAACAAAAACATATTGCTACGATAGAGCAAGAGCTTACCAATTATCAATTTCAGTATCAAAAATATAAATTTGCAGTTTTAAAAGATAAAGCTCTAGAACAAGACGTTGCTATTATGAAAATGAGTGATTATAATACACTAGCTACGCTGTTAAAAAAACCAGAAATTCAGTTAGGACCAGACGAAACATATATAATTTCTAGGTTTTCACCAACTCTATTAAATTTAATAACCAATCCATTTGCAAAGCAAGAAACAATAACTTTGGAATCTAACAAAAAAAAATTTCTCATTAAAGGATTTTTAAATCAAGGAGTAGAGCCACAATACGCTCTTCCTGACACAATTGTGATGCAAGATCATGTCATTGATAATATGATTCCGCACATTGAAACCATTACCATTTATAACTATATTGTTGAAAATTGGGAAGACACTCTTATCCCTACCAAAAATGTGGTGAATAGTATAGATAAAGATCGAAACGATTTATTGGAGAAAACAGAGAAAGAAAAACAACATAACGCTATCCCATTCAGTCTTTTTACATCTAGTGACGAACTAGCATACAGTAAAAAGAGTAATGTCTCTAGTTTCTTTATTGGCACTTTTCTCGGTATCATCTTCTTTATTGGAGCAGCAAGTGTCTTGTACTTCCGTATGTATAATGATTTAACAAGAGAAGAGCAAAAGTATATTGCCATTACAAAAATTGGACTAACAGAGTCCGAGATGTTTCGTTCTGCAACGATTCAATTGGCAATTTTATTTTTCGTACCTTATATAGTCGCTGCCTTCCATACAATATTTGCTATCGTTTTTTTACAAAACATACTCGCAATTTCTCTACTCAAAGAATTATCATTTGTACTTACTTTATTTGGGATGATCGAGATTATTTTCTTCTTTTTAATCCGTTCCCTTTACATGAATAAATTATCACAACGCCTTAAATTGTGAATAAAATAGCCTTGTGCATGCGCACAAGGCTATTCTCAATAGTTTTTGTTAGCAGTATCCGTAACCACCACCAAAGCCACCATAGCCGCCGCCATATCCACAACCGCCACCGTAGCCACCACCGAAGCAGCTAGCACCGATGATAATCAATAAAATAAACAATACGATTAGAAGCGCAAAACCGCCTCCACAGCCGTGTCTTATGTGTCTATGGTGATGTTCATGTCTGTCATCGCATCTGTCATCGCACTTATCACTCATTACTCTATTCCTCCTTTAGTATCATTCGTAACAACAAGGGGATCCTATCATGTTCTAAATGAGCGGATTCAATTTATATTATGTTTACATGGGAAATCGGGAGCTTGTTTTTCCCAAAAACAGGCTTGTTTTACGAAAAGATACAACGAAACCTTGGATTTACTGATAAACCATCAATAAAGAATGCAATGCCTGCGAATCACAAAAGAGCCTACGATAATTGAATCATCGTAGGCTCTTTATCCCGCTATTTGTGGGCAGTAACACTCCCACCTCATTCAGTGAAAGCAAAAAAGTTAAGCAGGTGATGAATTGCCCGTAAAAGCCCGATTGGTGAGGGCTAATAATCAGTGAGGGATGAAGTCACCACTGATTAAAGTTTCACTTTATATACGCTGTACAAACAGCTTTCCTTCTTGCAATATACGCTTTTGTAGTTGTTGATTAGAGAGCATATTTAAATGTACCACATCAAATTTCACTCTTCCCTCCAGCTCTTCTGTCAACTCAAAACATAACCATTGAAATTGTTTGTGCGAAGCATTCTTCGTTTCAATCGCAATGTGATGACTACATTGATCTGTTACTTCTTTCCTTACGTGAGGCCCAAAAATATATGCAACTTTTACAAATGACACCTTTAACAAATATGCTTGTATAACCCGCAATATATCTTCCTGCTGCCTCATACATTCACCTCTCACATACAATCCGTTTTCTCGTAATCTCTTCTAATCTTTCCCGGTTTACGCCATATCCAAACCCAAGCTCTTTTGGAACAATTACTTTCCCGCCTTGCAATGTTACTCCTGGTGAAATAATATCTCGCTCCCAGTGTCTACTTGAAGCTGAAATATCACCCGGAATCGTAAAGTTTGGGAGTGATGCTAACGCAATATTTTGCGCACGTGAAATCCCCATTTCAACCATACCGCCGCACCAAACAGGAATACCATGTTCCTTGCAATAATCATGAATTTGGATTGATTCTGTTAAACCGCCAACTCGTCCCGGTTTAATATTTATAATGCGGCAGCTTCCAAGTGTAATCGCTACTCTTGCATCTTCTAAGCTATGAATACTCTCGTCCAAACAAATAGGTGTCTCTATTTGTTTTTGGAGCTTAGCGTGATCGAGAAAATCGTTATCCGCTAAAGGCTGTTCAATCATCATTAACTGAAATTCATCCAATCGTTTTAATCGTTCAATATCCCCTAACGTATACGCTGAATTTGCATCGACCATTAATGGAACCTTTGGAAAGACTCTTCGTATTTCCTTTATTAGCTCATAATCAAATTCCGGTTTGATTTTCACCTTAAAACGTTGATATCCTTCTTCTGCATACATTTCAATTCGTTTTAACATATTAGAAATCGTATCTAACCCAATCACAACACCGACTTCAATTTCTGGCTGTGTTCCTCCCAGTAAAGTCGCTAATGACCTGTTTTCGTGTTTCGCATACAAATCCCATACAGCGCCTTCTATTCCCGCTTTCGCCATACGGTTACGCTTTATATGCTGAAAGAGACTCGGAATTTCATTTGGATGTGTAATTTCAGCTTTCAATACATCTGGTATTAAAAAATCTTGAAGCATATGAAGTGCCGTTGTTGCAGTTTCTTCTGTATACCATGGTTCTGAGAACGCAACAACTTCCCCAAACCCGATATATCCGTCCGTATCCTCAAGTTCAATGACAATACTTTCCCGCGTTTCATACGTTCCGTAACTTGCTGCAAAAGGAATCACAAGAGGCATTTCTGTTACATAAAGCGTCGCCTTTTTAATTCTCATTTACATCTCCTCCAGCAGGTGCCTTAGTTCCCGTCTTAACAATTTTTCCGAAGCATTACGTGGTAATTCAAGTAAGAAATGCACTTCTCTCGGTACTTTATATCGCGCTAATTTTTCTTCACAAAATTGAATCAGTTCTTCTTCTGTTATATCGTCAGCCTTAACAATAAACGCAGCAGGCACTTGTCCCCACTGTTCGTCTGCTTTCCCAACAACTCCAGCTTCCGCCACTTTAGGATTTGCAAGCAGTACTTCTTCAATTTGCGCTGGATAAATATTTTCTCCGCCTGAAATAATGAGATCACTACGACGATCTAATACATATAAAAATCCTTCTTCATCTAAATACCCAAGATCTCCAGTATGAAGCCAACCGTCTATTATTGTTTCACGCGTTGCGTCTTCACGTTTAAAATATCCATGTGTCACATTCGGTCCTTTTACAACAATCTCTCCTTCAACATTCGGTGGCACTACTTCTCCATCCTTCTCAATTCGAAGCTGGCATAAGAAAAGCGTTTTTCCTGCTGAACCAACTTTCGTTAACATGTAATCAGCTGAAAGTGTGCAAATTTGCGAGGATGTTTCTGTCATACCATATGTTTGGTACACAGGGATTCCTTTTGTTACACATGTTTCTAAAAGTGGCTTTGGTGCTGGTCCTCCGCCTAATAACATGCAACGTAAAGAGCTCGGATATGTTTCCTCCCCAAGTCTTTCTAATAAGTCCATTAACATCTTAGAAACGACAGATATGATTGTTATTCCCCGAGTTTTTATTGCCTCATGAATGAAATCAGGATCATATTTCGGAACGAGTAAAATCCGCATACCGTACATAATATTTTTCATTAACAGAGATAATCCGCCTACATGAAACATTGGCATGCACGCTAACCAACAATCATCATCGCGAAGCCCTAAGTTAAGTGATGATCCAACAGCACTCGCCCAGTGATTACCGTATGTTAAGATAACCCCTTTCGGTTTGCCTGTTGTTCCTGACGTATAAATAATTGTCATCGATTCTTCTAAAGAAAACTCCTCTTGAACGACTGCAGTTTTCTTCGGTCCATTCACTACCTCTTCAAATGCATATACTAGTACCTGTTCTGTTTCAAATTCTTGGTCCGTTACTAAGCAAACAACTTCAGCATCATCCATTTGCCAAAGTAGCTCTTCTCTTGAAAGACGTGTATTTAGAAGTACAGCTACTGCCCCAATATAAGATAAGGCGTGAATTACTGTAATCATCTGGGTACCATTTTTCATCAGAACAGCCACTTTTTGACCTTTTTCTATCTGTAAGTATGAAAGGTGTTCACAAACAGATCCTACTTTTTCATGCAGTTCTAAAAATGTAATCTTCTCCTCTTTTGTCTCAATCGCAGTGCGCTCTGGTGTTAAAAAAGAACGTTGCATTAACCAATTGGGCATTGTCTCCATTACACATTCTCCTTCCATTAAAGAAAGAGACTTGATGTACAATCAAGTCTCTTGTTTTTGTTTCCGCTTTTAATCTTATCCAGCTACAGCAGCTAGAATAGTCGATGGCTTTGCTTCTTCCTGCGAGGCAAACTACGCCTCTTCGTCTGAAGCTCCATCCCTCTCCTATTCTGAACGAGCTGCTTCCGCCTTTAATTTCATCCAGCTACAGCAGCTAGAATAGTCGGTGGCTTCGCTGCTTCCTACGAGGCAAACTGCGCCTCTTCGTCAGAAGCTCCATCCCCCTCACATTCTGAACGAGCCGCTTCCGCTTTTAATCACGGAAAACGAGGGAATTGTCCGAAGTCTGGACGGCGTTTTTCTTTGAACGCGTCGCGGCCTTCTTTTGCTTCGTCAGTTGTGTAGTACAATAACGTTGCGTCTCCCGCTAGTTGCTGGATACCAGCTAAACCGTCTGTATCTGCATTGAATGCAGCTTTTAAGAAACGAAGTGCCATTGGGCTGTTTGCTAAGATTTCTTCTGCCCATTGGACTGTTTCTGCTTCTAGCTCTTCTAATGGTACAACTGTGTTTACTAAGCCCATATCAAGTGCTTCTTGTGCACTGTATTGACGACATAGGTACCAAATTTCACGAGCTTTCTTATGACCTACCATGCGAGCTAAATAACCAGCTCCGTATCCGCCATCAAAGCTACCTACTTTAGGACCAGTTTGTCCGAATACAGCGTTGTCTGCTGCGATTGTTAAATCACATACGATATGAAGTACGTGTCCACCGCCAATTGCATAACCTGCTACCATTGCGATAACTGGTTTAGGGATTGCGCGAATTAAACGTTGTAAGTCTAATACGTTTAAGCGTGGGATTTGGTCTTCACCTACATATCCACCATGACCGCGAACTTTTTGGTCGCCGCCAGAACAGAATGCACGTCCACCTTCACCTGTTAAAATGATAACGCCAACATTTGCATCATCACGTGCTTGTGCAAATGCATTGATTAACTCCATTACCGTTTTAGGACGGAATGCATTATGTACTTCAGGACGGTTAATCGAAATCTTTGCGATACCATTGTATGTAGAATAAATAATATCTTCATAATTGCCTTCTTTTACCCATTCAATAGCCATTATTCTTACCTCCTTTTTATTGTGCTAATGGTTGTCCACTAGTCTCTATAAGTTCTACTTTCCTCAAAAGAAAAAAGTGTCACTGTATGGTTTTGAGAAATCCCTCTACTATTGTACCAAACTTTTGCGGTTGTTCCACATGAATTGCATGGCCAGCCCCATCAATTTTGACAAATTTCGCGTGAGGGATGCGTTTTTGTATATTTTGTAAGATGTGAAAGAACTTCTGATCGCTCTCTCCATTCATTAACAAGACAGGCATTTTGAGCTCTTCAAGCTGACTCCACCAAGAAGGCTGGGCTCCTGTTCCCATGCCCCGAAGGCTATTTGCGAGTCCTTTCGGGTTATTAGCAAATCGCTCTTTCCTTACTTGTTCTTGCACACCTTGTGATAACTTTTTTTGCGTTGCAAACAGCGGGATATTTTCCCATCTATTTACGAAAGCTTCTATTCTTTCTAATTCAATTCGATCTGCAAGCTGTTCATCGCGCGCACGGCGCTCTTTCCGGTCCGATTCCATCTCAAGTCCAGCTGTGCAGTTCTCTAATAAAAGAGATTTCACGCGGTTTGGATATAAGCATGCCATCGTAATCGCCAGTCTTCCGCCCATTGAATAGCCGAGTATATGTGCTTTTTCAATATTCAAATGATCGAGTAGTGTCGTCATTTGAAGTGCTACATTTTGAATATCATAATGCATAAGTTCCTCGGGACTTTCCGTTTTTCCATGTCCCACAAGATCAACTGTGATGACTTGGAACTGTTTACTCCATGCAGGAATAAACGAATGCCACGTTTCCATGCTCCCCGTAAAACCATGAAGAAGTAGAAGTGGCTCTCCACTACCGACCACTTCATATTCATACGTTATACCTTGCAGCGCTACTTTCATTCCGATTCACCTTGCAAAATTTCCGTAGCAACCTTCGATGTACTTGCCCATAAATCACGGTGCAATTGTAAATTCTCTTCTCGGTTTGTACAAATTTCCACAACGTGTAACCCTTTTTCCGTTGTTCCTTTTTTTACTTCATGACGAAATGCTTCCCAGTCATTTACACGCGAGAATGAACCACCGTACATTTTGACAACATGTTCATAATCAAGCCCAAGCGGCGTTCCGAATAATGATTCAAAATGTTCTTTTGACTTGTATTGTGGTAGGAATGAGAAGATGCCACCACCATCGTTATTAACAACGACAATTGTTACGTTTAAATCATGTAATTTTGCTGCTAAGAGTCCATTTAGGTCATGATAAAATGATAAATCACCAATGACTAATACGAGTGGTTCACAAACAGTGCTCGTTCCTAAGGCTGTTGAAATAATCCCATCAATCCCATTCACACCACGATTTGCCATGACATGAATTTTTTTATCTATGTTAAAGAAAAATGTATCTGTGTCACGAATTGGCATGCTATTGCTGACAAATAACGTCGCTTCTTCTTGTAACACATGCACAATGTCTGTAATCACTTTTCCTTCAAACGCTGTTTCATATGTTTCGATTTCACGAAGCTTTTTCTTCGTTGCATCGTTTATATGTTTCCACATCTCGCACCAATCATTCTGTTCTCGCTTTTGCATATTATCTGTCATTGCTTTACAAAACGAGACGTCGCTTGCACATACCACTTCCGTTGCTACAAGAGCTGGATCTCTCCATTTTCCTGATTCATCTACAACAATATGGACAGCAGCCGTTTGTTTCTTTATATATTGCGTTAATGCCTTAGATACTGGCATACCACCGAAACGAATAATGACATCTGGCTTCCATGTATCCTTCAAGCATTCATTTCGTAAAAATGTATCATAGCAATCGATTACCAATGATTTATCGTGATTACCGCTCCGAAGACCTGAAAGCGGATCTGCCAAAATTGGATATCCAGTTTTCTCAGCAAGCTGCGTGATAACTTCAGCAATCTCTGGATGACTATCGTCTCCACAAATAATAAGCCCCTTTTCCATACTCAAAAGGCGCTCTGTAAGAGAACTTACATATTCACTCGTCATCGCCATATTCCCTTGATGAACTGCCCCTGTATATTCACCTCGTCCTTTTTCCCATAATTCCTCTAAAGAAAAGTCAGGGATCAACGGCTCTCGAAGTGGAAAATTAATATGGACAGGTCCCCTTGGCGCAAGAGATGCACTTGCAACAGCACGCCCGGCTGTCATACGGGCATAATGATACATCGGCTCTCTAGCTTCTGGCAGTGCCATCTCCATAAACTGTTTCACAAAGGAGCCATATAAGTTCAGCTGATTCATTGCCTGCGGGGCACCAACATCTCTTAGTTCATGTGGTCTATCTGCTGTTAAGACAAGCAATGGCACACGCGAATGAAAGGCTTCACAAATTGCTGGATAATAGTTCGCTGCCGCTGTTCCTGATGTACATAAAATCGCTACAGGACGCTTCTTCGCTTTCGCAATACCGAGCGCGAAAAAAGCAGCTGATCGTTCATCTACATGCAAATATGTTTTTATCTGTTCATGTTGCTCCATTAGCAAGGCTAGCGGCGTTGACCGCGAACCTGGACTAATGACAACATCATATACATTTAGACGCGCCAGTTCGTCCACAAACGCGCCTAAATAATATGATAATGCTTCTATATGATTATTCATTTCATTAATTCCTCCAAAGCACCAAGCATCGGTCTAAACTTCAAACTTGTTTCTTCATATTCAAGCTGTGGTACTGAATCAATCACAATACCGCAGCCGGCAAATAAGGATGCCTTGTCACCATTTAATAGCCCGCAGCGCAGGGCTACCGCAAATTCGCCGTTCCCTTTGTCATCTATCCAGCCGATTGGTGCTCCGTACAATCCACGGTCTAATAACTCTACATTACGGATGAGCTTCATCGCCGCGTGGCGTGGCGTACCACCAAGTGCTGGCGTTGGATGCAGTTCTTCCACCATTGAAAGAAGTGATGCTTCACCTTTCGCTTCAACCGGTGTATATAAATGTAGTAAATTTTTTGTTGTTAATAAACCTGGACGCTGCGGAATAGTAACGGATTCACAATGCTCTGTTAATACGCTACGAATCATATTGACTACATAACCATGCTCTGCTAAATTCTTTTCATCATGAAGAAGCGCATCACCATTTTGCTTACTTTCTTCTATAGAATTACCATGACCAATCGAACCAGCAAGGCACATCGATGTAAATTTTCCGCCTTCTTTTCGAATTAATCTTTCAGGCGTTGCTCCTAAAAAGCATGCTCCTTTATAATCGAAGGAAAACACGTAACAATCCGGTTGCCCAATACGGAGCGCCTCTAAAACACGAGCAGAATCAATATTCTGATCCATCGTTAGTTTTAATTCTCTTGCCAATACAACCTTTTGTACAATTCCTTTTTTCATTTCATCCTGCACTTTTACAATTGCATTCATCCAGCTCTTTGGATCAACTTCTACTTTAGAAGTTACTGTTAATTTTGCTTCTGTAAGCGGACAGTTGCATTCTTCTAAAATTCTTTTTTCCAAAGAAACAATTTCTTCATACACTCCCTGTGCAGAGTCTTCAGCTGAAATAAATGTATTCATTGTTAACCATGCTTTTTCATTTTTTACCGTTAAAAGAAAAGCCGGTAACGATAATGTTGTATCTTTAAACTCTTCCCAAAGATCCGTTTGTTCTTTTTCTGGATCAAATGAAAAACTACCAAATAAAAGTGGACCCGTTCCAAATTCATACTCTTCTCTGTGAACAATTGCTTTCTCTTGCACTTTACTCCACTTTTCGTGGGCATTTTGAAAGCGTTTGTCAGAAGAATTTGCTATAGTGAAAACAGAGCCAATTCCAGCAAATATGACATGCTGAGATGGGTCTGCAAAATAACATCTATTTTCGGATGCAATCCTTTTTCCTGCTGCATAAAAAAGAAGCGGATCCATCCAATCTATTTGTTTTACAAAACTGACCAATGTTTTTTCATTCGTCGCATGTTTAATAGCTGCCAAAATCACTTCTTGTAAATCTTTTTGTTTCGTCTGAATCACAAAGTCTCCCCCCTATGGGCGAAAAATAGTCATAAATACGCTTGATTTTAAGATACACCTCAAACGAAAGCCCTGTCAACGTTTAGCATTTCTGAGAAATTCCCCTTCTCTTCCTAGAAAATAAACGTTGACACTAAATGATGCTTTTCCTACACTTAATTGTGTATATTATGTGACAAGGAGGATTCAACATGGAAATGAAAGTCGAAACGAATTCCTCTCCTATGTCGCCAAAGCCAAGTAAACAAACAGGCTGGCGCATTTGGTGGAGTTTATTACGTCCTCATACATTAACAGCAGCTTTTGTTCCTGTTTTTATTGGAACAGCTTATGCAATGCAAGTAGGGGGTATCAATCAAATACATCTCCCTCTTTTCTTTATCATGCTTCTTGCTTGTCTTCTCATTCAAGCAGCAACAAACATGTTTAATGAATACTTTGATTATAAAAGAGGATTAGATCACGAAGGTTCAGTTGGTATCGGTGGTGCCATTGTCCGTGACGGAATTCAACCAAAAACAGTCCTTAATTTAGCATTTGGATTTTTCGGTATCGCAATGCTTTTAGGCGTTTATATTTGTATGAACTCTAGCTGGTGGCTTGCTGCAATCGGTCTTGTTTGTATGGCTATTGCTTACCTTTATACAGGCGGCCCACTTCCGATTGCCTATACGCCTTTTGGAGAATTAACAGCAGGATTATTTATGGGTGTTATTATTATTGGTATTTCATTTTTCATTCAGACAGGAACTGTAACATCAGAAATTATTTTAGTATCTATTCCAAATGCGATTTTAATTGGAGCGATTTTACTTTCCAACAACATTCGTGATTTAGATGGAGATAAAGAGAATGGCCGTAATACATTAGCGATTATTGTTGGACGTGAGAACGCAATTGGTGTTCTTGCTTCCATGTTTATTGTTTCCTACATTTGGACAATTGCCCTAATCATTGTCGGAATCGTGTCCCCATGGATGCTGATTGTTTTCCTAAGTGCCCCGAAAGCATTTAAAGCGACAAAAGGATTTATCGGCAAAAGTATTCCAATGGAAATGGCACCTGCGATGATCGCGACGGCAAAAACAAATACAATCTTTGGTTTCTTAATGGGAATCGGACTATTACTTGGTTATTTCCTATAAAAGAGGAGCTGCTAGAGCAGCTCCTTTTTCCTTTTTCCATTTTCAAAATATATCGGCGATTTTTTAAATATATCGACCGTTTCTCCTCATATATCGGCACTTCGACACAACATATCGATCGCTCGACATTTTACAACACGATCGACTCACTCAAATACCGGGATATTTCCCGCAATCAAGCTCATACTACATAAAGAAACCGAATTGTAGGAAGGTGGATACTATGTTAACTCCACAACAAATCAATCATTTTAAATCCATTTTAGAAAAGCAACTGCACGAAATTGAACAAACGCTGCAAAGTCATGAAGGCGAAGACCGCGCCTCTGAACGGGAATCTGTTGGAGAATTATCCGCTTATGACAATCATCCCGGCGATATGGCTACCGAATTATATGAACGCGAAAAAGACTTCGGGCTTATTGAATTTTGGCATAAGCAACTGCAAGATACAAAGCATGCCTTACAAAAAATCGAAGCTGGCACATATGGGGTTTGCGAAGTTTCTGGTGAAGAAATTCCACTAGAAAGATTAGAAGCGATGCCAACTGCTACGACCTGTATAGAACATACAACGAATAAATTAAACTTAAGCGCACGTCCCGTTGAAGAAGAATTAGTAGAGCCACCGTTTGGCAAATACGATATGGACAGTGCCGTAGGATACGATGCAGAGGATGCTTGGCAAGATGTTGCTTTATACGGAACATCAGAAACACCATCTGATTTAGAACGCCGCGACTCGAAAAACTTTGATGAGATGTATGTAGATGCTGAAGAACCACGCGGTTACGTAGAAGACTTTGAAAACTTCATCGGAACAGATATGTATGGAAAGAATCCACAGGTGTATGCAACAGAAGAGCATGAAGAATATGAACAGATGCTGGATGATTTTGAAGAACGAACTTATAAAGGTGAGTTATCTCCGAATGAGTCTAGTTCAAAAGAATAAAAAAGCATTCCGAAATTCGGAATGCTTTTTTCTCGCTAGCTAATTAGTTTTTTGTAACGTTAGCAGCTTGTGGTCCACGGTTACCTTCAACGATTTCGAAAGAAACTTCTTGACCTTCTTCTAAAGTTTTGAAGCCGTCGCCTTGGATAGCTGAGAAATGTACGAATACATCGTCTCCACCTTCAACTTCGATGAAACCGAAACCTTTTTCGCCATTAAACCATTTAACTTTACCTGTTTGCATGTCATGTACCTCCTAAATAAAAATGAAACTATGAATCCACATGAAAAGGTGGATATAAAGGACATGAATGTATCTCAGACCTGATGCCTTGAATTAAACACGCTTTATTTCCGTACCACATTATGTAGCTCAATAGTGATTTCACTATATCACGCTCTATCAAAAACGTCAAATGAGAACACTTTCATTTCAGCATTTTTCTCATATTTTTTAAAAAGGTTCACAAAATATGTAAACTATATGTAAAGTGAAACTTTAATCAGTGGGGGTTTTCTTCATCCCCACTGATTAGTAGTTGAACGAATCGGGCTTTTACGGTCAAATCCTTTTTCAGCCCCATGCCAAGTGAAAACAAAGAGAGCAAACGCGAGCAGGTCACCTGTTGTTTTTCGTAGCAGTGACTTATATGTTGAACAATCAAAACAGATTTTTGTTTAAAAATTAACAAAACGATAGTTTTCTAATCTCATTAATTTCTGTACAATATTAGTATCCACTACATATGAGGTGAAAATAATGAAAGCACATGAAATTGAGTATAAATTATATGGCGATGATATGCAGTTTGTTGAAATTGAATTAGATCCAGAAGAAAGCGTAATTGCAGAAGCTGGAGCAATGATGATGATGGAAGACCATATTGAAATGGAAACAATCTTCGGTGACGGTGCTGGAAAGTCTAGCGGCCTATTCGGTAAATTAATGGGTGCCGGAAAACGACTCGTTACAGGTGAGAGTATGTTTATGACCGTATTTACAAATACAGGTCATGGCAAACGTCACGTATCATTTGCTGCACCTTACCCTGGAAAAATCGTTCCAGTTGATTTAACAGAATATCAAGGCAAAGTAGTTTGTCAAAAAGATGCATTCCTTTGCGCCGCAAAAGGTGTTTCTATCGGAATTGAATTCACGAAAAAAATTGGTAGCGGCTTCTTCGGCGGTGAAGGCTTCATTATGCAGAAGCTTGAAGGTGATGGCCTTGCTTTCATGCACGCAGGTGGCACAGTATACAAACGTGAGCTTAAGCCCGGTGAAAGACTCCGCATTGATACAGGGTGTCTCGTTGCAATGACAAGAGATGTTAACTACGACATTCAATTCGTAGGAAACGTAAAAACTGCGTTATTTGGCGGAGAAGGTTTATTCTTCGCTACATTAGAAGGACCAGGAACAGTTTGGATTCAATCCTTAACATTAAGCCGTTTAGCAGCGCGTCTTACAAGCCCTGCAGCTCAAAGTAGCGGGGAAGGTAGCGTTTTAGGTGGACTTGGTCGCCTTCTTGATGGAAAAGAATAAGGTCCAAATCGCTATGTCATAAGACGTAGCGATTTTTTCACTTATCTTTTTCACTTATCATTTTCTCCTGTAGGACTGTACATACCATGTTGAATCATATAATACTCCATTGCCGCATTTAACCATTCCTCTTCTTCCTTTGTATATGGTGATGGAATCATATTTTCATACTCATCTTCCATATTTTCTAATCCATTCAAAGAGCATATCGTTTCTTCTCCCACATATGTAAGAGTTGCCTTCATATGTTGATCGACAAGCTTTTGCACTTCTGGATCATGGACTGGTTTTCCAAATAATCTCTTTACCTCCTTCGACAACTGAATAAATTCTTTATCCAATGCCACCATCTCTTCTTCAGATTTATCGTATAATCGATCAACGACTTCCTTATCCATATATTCCTCAAGCCATAGGCGTTGTTCACTTTCTTTTTGTATATTACAAATTAAACTCATTAAAATGTCACTATCTACTTGCCCTTCATCTTCTAATAAAGTAATTGTTCGATTAATTGCTTTCAAAGAAATTTCGATATGCTCCTTTTTCTCTTCAAAAGCTTGTTTCTGACTTTGTAATGTTTCTTTTAAACTTACATTAAAGCTAGACATATTTATCATTACAGATATTTCGTCTAGACTATATCCTAAAAATTTTAGACTTACTATTTTTTGCAACGTTAAGATGTCTTGCTTTTTATATATTCGACGTCCGGAACTAGGATGTTTTTCGGGTTTAAGTAATCCAATTTCATCGTAATAATGTAGCGTCCGTATTGATATGCCTGTTCTTTTCGAAAACTCTCCAATTGAATAGTTTTCACTTTTACTCATCTTAAATCCCCCCTACATTCTTTTTACCGATGTGGTTACTCAAATCATACTACCTCACGTAACTGAAGGTTCAAGTGTTAATTTGTAAAAAACATTCATTTTTCATTGCACTTTGTTTTCAAGCCACTCAAAGAATGATTCCCCATCCCCACTCATATATTGAACTATTACTTCTTCTTTAGGAGGGCTTCTCTGATGCGTGCTCCTTTATCCTTTGATAAAGATACTGCCATATTGCTAGCTTCTTGCTGCGAGTTAACATATGATCAATATAAACAAAATGGGATTTTTCAAATACCTGAAGGATTTCAATATGTACAAGGTTTTCAGGCTAAGGTTATGCAAACAACAGAGTGGTTTGGATTCATATTAGAATCTGAGGATACAGTCATCGTAGCGTTTCGAGGGACCCAATCCGATCCAGAGTGGGTCATTGATTCACTTGTGAACCAAAAACCTTATCCATACGCCTTAAATAGCGGAAACGTCCATAACGGCTTTCTCTCTGTTTATGAATCGTGCCGTGATACGATTATGGATATGCTCGTATCTTTACCATCACATAAAAAACTACTCGCCACAGGGCATAGCCTAGGCGGAGCACTTGCCACACTACACATATTAGATGCACGCGTTAATACTGCGTTTGCACAATACGGTCTCTATAACTTTGCCTCTCCAAAAGTCGGTGATATCACTTTTCGCAACTACTATAAAATGCAAGTAGCAAGTAGCTTTCGCTTCGTTAATTTATTCGATGTGGTCCCGCTTCTTCCACCGCGCAAAGTACATTTTAATGACCAAGACTGGGAGTATACACATGTTCATCACAACTTGACATTTACGAAAAATACAAAATCTATCGTCAACAACCACGCCATGACAACATACAAAACATGTCTGACTTCTCATTTTTGATACGGAAACATTTGGAAAAAATATACTATTACATTATAATAATCTATGTAATTATTTTTGGATGAGAGGACCTTACATGCTAAAATATTTCTTTGCAATTTTTCTCGTTATACTTTTTACGGTCACAGGTTTCTGTACATTCTCATACTTTGCTACAGAGGAATATGGTGGGACTGGTGTTTTGTATTCAGTAAATCCTTGTATCTCAGTAGCAAACTAAGTAAAAACAGCTTGGAAAATTTCCAAGCTATTTTTACTTTACGAATTCCACTCATTCTTCTTTCATATTTTTTCATCAATATTTTCCAATAAATAAAAGCCCCTCAAAATCTTCACAAGGGACTCTATCTTATTCCTATATATCCATTTTGATTTTCCAACATATAAGTCGCCTCTATGCATGGCCGGATGCTTTATCCCACCTAAAAAGAATGGTGGGTTATGTCGGTTTTTTAATTTGTATTTATATATATATTCCATTCACGAAAGCTTAACCCTATCACCAATACCCCAAATCTCATTACTATACTGCAGAATCGTTCGATCACTAGCAAAGTGTCCTGATTGTGCAATATTGATGATAGACATTTCTAGCCACTTTCTTCGGTTTTCATATGCTCTTCCTACATCTTCTTGACGCTCTGCATATGGACTAAAATCACGAAGGACAAAGTACTCGTCATTTTGAATAACAAGAGAATCATAAATTGCTTCAAATTCGGCTCCAACATTTGTGAAAAAGCCATTTATTAACTGATCGACTACTTTTTTTATGTGCATATTATGATGATAGTAATCATTTGCACGATATCCACCATTTTGATAATAATGAAGCACCTCTTCCGCTGTTAAACCAAAGATAAAACAGGCTTCATCTCCTACTTTTTCTCTTATTTCAATATTGGCCCCATCCAGCGTTCCGAGCGTAATTGCACCATTCATCATAAACTTCATATTCCCTGTTCCTGATGCCTCTTTACTTGCTGTAGAGATTTGCTCACTTACATCTGCTGCTGGGAAAATATATTCAGCTAAAGAAACCCGATAGTTTTCTAGAAAGATAACTTTCATATATTGACTCACATATGGATCTTGATTTACCTTTCTAGCAAGTTCATTTATTAATTTAATAATTTTTTTCGCATAATAATAGCCTGGCGATGCCTTCGCTCCAAAAATAAATGTACGCGGATAAAACGAAAAGCTTGAGTCTTCTTTTAAACGATTGTACAAATACAAAATATGTAACACATTTAATAGTTGCCTTTTATAAGCGTGCAATCGTTTTACTTGTACATCAAAAATGGAACTCGGGTCAACGATAATCCCCATCTTGCTTTGAATTTGCTCTGCTAAAATATATTTACGCTCTTGCTTTACATCATGCAACTTGTCTTGAAAAGCAGTGTCATGTTGAAAGCTTTGCAGTGATTGCAACTGAATCGGTTGCTTCTTCCATTCCGTTCCAATTGCTTCTGAAATGAGATTTGCAAGCTGCGGATTCGCCTTCATAAGCCAGCGCCGATGCGCGATTCCATTTGTCTTATTGTTAAATTTCTCCGGATAAAAATCATAAAACAATTGCATTTCACGTTGCTTTAAAATTTCTGTATGAATTTTTGCCACGCCATTTACACTATAACTTCCGACAATTGCTAAATGTGCCATTTTGACAAGATCATGCGCGATAATTGCCATATCTTCAATCCGCTTCCAATCATACGGATATCGCTCCCATAGTTCATGACAAAAGCGTTCATTGATTTCTTCAATAATCATATAAATTCGTGGTAATAACGGTTTAAAAATATGGATTGGCCACTTCTCAAGTGCTTCTGATAATGTCGTATGATTCGTATAAGAAATTGTCTGAGTCGTAATATCCCATGCTTCTTCCCAAGCAAGCTTTTCTTCATCTAGTAAAATACGCATAAGTTCTGGAATTGCTAAAACGGGATGCGTATCGTTAATGTGAATCGCGATTTTCTCATGTAAATTACGAAGCGTTCCATTTTGCTCTCTATGCATGCGAACAATGTTTTGTAAGCTTGCTGATACAAGGAAATACTGCTGCTTTAAACGTAGTATTTTCCCTTCATCATGCGTATCATCCGGGTATAAAAATTCTGATACCACTTCTGTTTCACGTTTATATTTCAAAATATCTTTACAATTTTGTGGAAAAGGAACCGGCTCTGCATTCCAAAGGCGAAGTGTATTCACAGTATCTGTTTCATATCCAACAACCGGAACGTCATATGGAACTGCCATAATCACTTCCGCATTCGTATGACGAAATTCGAGGCGACCATTCATTTCTATCGGCTCTACATTTCCAAAGTAGCTCACTTCTACCGCTTGATCGTGTCGTCTTACTTCCCAAACATTTTCATGAAGGAGCCACTGTTCTGGTAATTCTACTTGATATCCATCCACAATTTTCTGATCAAACAAGCCATGCTTATAACGAATACCACATCCGTGCCCTGGAAGATTTAAAGATGCAAGTGAATCGAGAAAACAGGCTGCAAGGCGGCCAAGTCCTCCATTGCCAAGCCCTGCATCCGCTTCACTTTCTTCCAATTCCTTTAATGAAATTCCAAGCTCTGAAAGGCCTTGTTCACATACATCACGGATACCTAGATTTAGTAAGTTACTACCGAGCAAACGACCAAGTAAAAACTCAATAGACAAGTAATACATTTGCTTTTGATTCCCTGTCCGGTACCTTTCATTTGTTGCAATCCAATGCTGATTCATATACTCACGTACCATACGACCAAGTGTATTATACTGGTCACGACTGGTAGAATCTTTGAAACTTTTTCCATACATCGTTTCTAGTTTTTCTAAAAAGGCTACTTTAAAGCTTTCAACATGAGTAAACATTTTTTCACCACCTAAGAGTGTTTCAGCAAACTTTTATATAGTTCCTTATATTCAAGAGCTGACTTTTTCCAGCTATAATCCTCTGTCATCGCTTGTTTTACAAGCTGATTCCATACCGGTTGATTATGATAATACTTCAGTGCACGACGAACCGTATGTAACATGTCATGAGCGTTAAAATTTCTAAAGCTGAAGCCATTTCCATTCTCTGTTTTCTCATTATAAGACTGAACTGTATCGTTCAATCCTCCCGTCTCTCTTACAATTGGGATCACACCATATGCCAGTGCAATGAGCTGTCCGAGTCCACATGGTTCAAATAATGATGGCATTAAAAATAAATCGCTCCCTGCATATACTTGATGCGCTAGCTCCTCATTAAACCCGATATACACTTTCACTTTTTCTGGATACTCATATGCCATCCATTCGAAAAACTGCTCATATTCAGAATCCCCTGATCCTAAAATGATACATTGTACATCGTCTTCCATCATTTCATGAAAGACAGTACGTACTAAATCAAGGCCTTTTTGCTTTGTTAATCGCGTTACCATCGAAATAATTGGCGTATCTTCTTTTTCTGGCAAACCAAAGTAGCGCTGTAATGCGCGTTTATTTTCTTGTTTTTCATACAATGATTTTGCATCATACTGCGCAGTAATATAAGGATCCGTTTTCGGATTATATACGCTCGTATCAATACCATTTACAATCCCGCTCAGCTTATCATTATATTTCCGTAACAAACCATCTAATTTTTCACCAAAAAATCCATATTGGATCTCTTCTTTATACGTCGGGCTAACCGCTGTAATGCGATCTGAAGCGATGATACCGCCTTTCATAAAGTTAACGTTCCCATAAAACTCAAGCTGTTCACTATCAAAATATTCATCACCAAGTTCCAGTAAATCATGCATAACTTCACGAGGAAACACACCCTGGAACTGCAAATTATGAATCGTATAAACAGTTTTAATATGCTCATACAATGGATGATCCCCATACTTTTCACGCAGTAAAAAATTCGCCATCGCTGTATGCCAATCATGACTGTGAAGGATGTCCACTTCAAAATCTAGGTGCGGCATACACTCTAACACTGCCTTAGAAAAGAAAGAAAAACGTTCTCCATCATCATAATGTCCATAAAGAGAATCCCTTTTAAAATAATATTCATTGTCGATTAAATAATACGTAATCCCGCCTTGCTCCCCTTTTAAAATCCCGCAATATTGATTTCGCCAACCGAGCTGCACATTGATTACCTTATGAAGCGTACATGCTTCTCGCAAGTGCTTGGGAATAAGGCTGTAGTTTGGTAGGATAATACGGACGTTTACTCCTAATTTTTTCAATTCTTTTGGAAGTGCACCCGCCACATCTGCTAAGCCACCTGATTTAATAAACGGTACGCATTCTGATACTGCAAATAAAATATTCACGTGTTGTTCCACTGTCTGAAAAGCGTGTACACCATGATCCGCCCTTCTTACAGCTTCCTCCCTTCGGATTTTAAATTCATATCATGATGAGCCAGTGAATCCCTATTGGATAGAATTTCACTGGCTATATATATCCATTTTGATTTTTCGACATATAAGTCACTGCTACGAAGAACAAAAGATGATTACTACTTGTTTTGTTTTCTCTCTTTGTTTTAACTCTTTGTTTTCACTTGGCATGGGGCAGGAAAAGGATCTGACCGCCTCTATGCATGGGCGGATGCTCTCTTCCACCTTAAAAAGAATGTTTTTTATCAGTTTTCCAATTTGTACTTAACTTACATAGATCTTTTAAGAATAACTAGTAATATTTTGACTTTGAACACTGCCCTTTTCCAAAACGTATGGATTATCAGGCGTTCCTGTTAAAACCACACCATCCTCAATTTTAACATCCTTATCAATAATAACGCCGTCTAATATACAGTTATCTCCAATTTGGCTCTTTTGCATAATGATGCTATTTCGAATAACCGAACCTTTCCCAACCTTAACAGAACGAAATACAACACTATTCTCAACTTTTCCTGCAATAACACTACCGTTTGCAATCATTGTGTTTTGCACCTGCGCTCCTTTTATATAACGTGTTGGTGGTTCATCCTTTACTTTTGTAAAAATCGGAGCTTCTTTCGTAAACAACTGCTTCCAAATAGAAGGCTGCAAAATTTCTAAACTATGTTTATAATAATTTTCAATCGAATCGATTACTGCTACATACCCTGTATGCTCATATGTAGTAATGTATAGAGACTCTCCTCGTTTCTCTTTGACTACATCAAACAAACTATAGTGTTCCATGTCTTTATATGTTTCAAATAAATCTAATAATAACTGTTTCTTCAGCACATAAGTTTGCAGTGATACGCCTTCATGGCATACTTCTGTAACATCCGCGCCCGTATGTATATGTCTTTCCAATATCTTTTGAAAATTTAATGCTGTAACAAGATGACTATTTGTAATAACAACATACTCTTGTCTGCTGCGCAGAAAATAGTCAATATGTCTTCTAAAATGAGCGAAGGAACCAAACTCATCTTGATTACATTGGCAATTCGGAGGAAATAAAAATAAGCCGTCGCGTTTTCTATCTAAATCCCATTGTTTTCCTGATCCGAGATGATCCATCAAGGAACGATTTTTATGACTCGTAAAAATTGCTACACTATGAATATGGGAATTAACCATATTTGAAAGCATAAAATCAATGAGACGATAACGTCCTCCAAATGGTAGTGCTGCCAGTGAACGGTGCCCTGTTACTTTCTTTAAGGAAGAAAAACTCCCTGTTGCATTAATAATTCCTAACATTGATTCTCCCATTCATCTTATCCTCCTTCACTATTTCCCCTCAGCTATTAGTACGACATCCTCGATATTTTTTTCTGGACGAATAATTGTCCCATCTTCAATGACCATACCCGATCCGACAATCGCTCTTTCAATGACAACATTTTTACCGATGCATGCATCTGGCATAATTACCGAATCGATTACCATACTCCCTTCTCCAACCGTCACTCCTTGGAATAAAACAGAGTGTTTTACATCTCCTTCAACAACGCATCCTTCATTAATTAATGATTCTTCTACCTTTGCGCCTTCAGCAATATACTGCGGCGGCTCATTTGGATTCACCGAATAAATGCGCCAGCTATGATCATTTAACTGTAAGGTCGATTCTTCTCGAAGCAAGTCCATATTTGCTTCCCATAAACTTTTTACAGTTCCAACATCTTTCCAATACCCTTCAAATGGGTAAGCAATGAGCTTTTTCTCCTCGTCTAATAAAAGCGGGATGACATCTTTTCCAAAATCATTACTAGATTCTGGATTTCTTGCATCCATCTCTAAATATTCTTTTAAAACAGCCCAATTAAAGATATAAATTCCCATCGAAGCAAGATTGCTTTTTGGAAATTGTGGTTTTTCCTCAAATTCAACAATTTCCATATCCTCATTCGTATGCATAATGCCGAATCGACTTGCTTCATCCCAAGGTACTTCAATAACTGAAATCGAAACATCTGCTTCTTTTTCAATATGGTAATCTAACATTTTACTGTAATCCATTTTATAAATATGATCTCCTGACAAAATCAGAACATATTCCGGATCGTACTGATGCAAATAGTTTAAGTTTTGATAAATAGCACTCGCTGTTCCTGTATACCATTTCACTCCTGAAGATTCCGAGTACGGAGGCAATACGGTCACGCCGCCATTCACACGATCTAAATCCCAAGCATTACCGATTCCAATATAACTATGAAGCTCAAGCGGCTGATACTGCGTTAAAATTCCAACTGTTTCAATACCAGAGTTTGCACAATTACTTAATGTGAAATCAATAATTCGGTACTTACCGCCAAACGGAACAGCTGGCTTTGCTAAATTTTTTGTTAAAGCACTTAAACGACTACCCTTTCCTCCTGCTAGTAACATCGCTACGCACGTCTGCTTTTGAACCATCTTGTTTTTTGCTCCCCTTTCTCGTTTTCACTGGTCTTAAAATGGATACGCCAAATGGTGGAATTGTTATTTCTACATGGGCAGACTGATTATGATACGGCTCTAGAATTGTCTTTAGGCGCTTTTTATTTACCTGCCCTGAGCCGCCATATATTGCTGCGTCACTATTTAAAATCTCGTTATAATACTTGAACTCTGGTACACCTACTTTATAATTTTCATACACAATATTAGTAAAATTACATATCACAACAAAGATATCGTCTTCCTTATCCCCTTTACGAATAAACGAGAAAATACTTTGTTCTTTGTTATCGGCATCAATCCACTGAAATCCTTCCTGCGAATGATCCAACTGCCAAAGTGGTTTAGAGCGCTTATACAATGCTATGAGCTCTTTAAAGTAATCATGCATATAACGATGCATTTCAAAATCATGCAAATTCCAATCTAGACCCTCGAGATCTTTCCATTCGTCAAACTGACCAAATTCCCCACCCATAAAGAGTAATTTCTTTCCAGGATGCGTAAAGAAATACCCGTATAATAAACGCAGTTGTGCAAACTTTTCCCAGTAGTCTCCTGGCATTTTATTTAACAATGATTTTTTTCCGTGAACGACTTCATCGTGAGAGAGCGGTAATATAAAGTTTTCGGAGTAAGCATATAGCAAAGAAAATGTCATTTTCTCATGAATATATTTCCGATATTCCGGTGCACACTCCATGTATTTTAGAACATCATTCATCCAGCCCATATTCCACTTATAATTAAACCCTAGTCCGCCTTCATACACTGGCGCAGTCACAAGTGGCCAAGCTGTCGAATCTTCTGCGGTCATCAAAAATTCTTCGTCCTCTGCAAATACTGCCTCATTTAACTCACGCAAGAAGGAAACGGCGTATTCATTACTTTGCTGCTTCCCTTCTTTTTCCCAGTACAACATATTCGCAACCGCATCGACACGAAAGCCGTCAATATGGTAATACTTCATCCAAAACAGTGCATTTGAAATTAAAAAATTACGCACTTCCTGTTTTCCTAAATCAAAATTTACTGTGCCCCAAACGTGATTTTCCTGTACATCCAAATCTTTATATTCATAGGTCGGCGCTCCATCAAATAAATACAACCCATGAGCATCTTTACAAAAATGACCCGGCACCCAATCTAAAATGACACCGATTCCATATTTATGACATTCATCGACAAAATACATGAAATCATGCGGTGTACCAAATCGGCTTGTCACCGCATAATATCCGGTTCCCTGATATCCCCAGGAACGGTCATATGGATGTTCCACAAGCGGCATAATTTCAATGTGGGTAAATTGATGTTCCACCACATAAGGAATGAGCTCCTCTGCCATCTCTCGATATGAGTACAGAGAGCCATCTTCTTTCTTTTTCCATGAACCAAAATGCAACTCATAAATTGCCATTGCTTCCTTATAAATTAATTTTCGTTTCTTCTTTCGAAACCAATTTTTATCATTCCATTTATATCCCTTTATATCAAAAATAACAGATGCCGTATTTGGTCTTACTTCTGCATATGTTGCATAGGGATCTGCTTTTAAAATTGTTTCACCATCTGGAGTTTCAATCGCATACTTATATATTTCATTTTCCCCCAAATGTGGTATAAACAATGACCAAATACCCTCTTCTGCCATTTTTCGCATCTTATGCCCTTCAATATCCCACTCATTAAAATCGCCAACTACACTCAGAGCTTTCGCATGAGGAGCCCATACTGTAAATCGTACGCCTTGTATTTCATCTTCCGTTACAAGATGCGCGCCAAATATGTTATAGCTCTCATAACACTGCTTTGTATGAAATTCATACACACTCTCTTCTATACAATTTGTTACACTCAATATGTTCACCTCACTAAGATGACAGAATTTTTATTACTTTTTAAATATTCTATAGGAAACTGAAATATCCTTGTGTATTTTTAAATAAATATACGTTTTTTCGCGGAAATTAAAGGTAACACTTTAATTTTTCGTCAAATTTATCGAATTTTGACGAATATTCATTGAAAGCGTTTTATTTTTTGTTCGTCCTTTTTTATTTTTCACAAAAATATACAATAGTAAGAAGGTCTCTATTTTTCTAGTTTCTTCCCTATCTTTATTATCTTGAAACAAATGTTTTCTCATAAAGTGAAACTTTAATCAGCTCTCACCAATTGGGATTTTACGGGCAGTTTATCTCCCACCTAACTTTTTTGTTTCCATTGAATTTTGAGGTGAGATTATTACTGTCCACGAATAACGGAGTAAAACATTTACTGGAAATCATGCTTTCTAACTATCCCCTCACTTAAATACTATATTTTATCTAATTGTTAGTAAGGCGCTATATATTTCACTCTAAACATGGGGGCTTATTATAGCATAGCGCTTCTCCTATTTTAACAACCCTGAAACATCAAAATAACGCATTACAAGCTGGTATAGTATATTTATCTAATCCTACTGTTACCGTCAATATGAAAGATTTAAAGCCAGGTAATTCGTTCAAGAAGAACTTCAAAACTGAAAACAAAGAAAAGTACCGACTCTCGGTACTTTTCTTGTTTTTTCATTTCTTATTTACTTGTAAACCATAACTGTTTGTAACGGAGTAAAACCTATCTTTTCATCAATCTCTTGAGCAAAGTTTGTGGAAAATACATTAAGACGTACTTCCTCATATCCATTTCTTTTCAACTCTTCAATCCCAGCCTGAACTAACTTTTTAGAAATCCCTTTACCTCGAAATTCAGATAAAACCAAATTCCCTTTCTGTAAAATAATCCGTATTTGTCCCTACTAATATCCATCCAGCTATTGAATCATTCTCTTTGTATACAAAATAATACGCCCCTTTTTCAATAAGACCTGTCATCATCTGTATCGCTTTTTCTCCGGAAATTGTTCCATGATTTTGAATACCTTCATTAGCAGATAATGCTACATTAGATAGTATGTATGTTGTTTCTTCAGCATTAGCTCTTTCTATCATAACTTTATTCCCCTCATTTCATGGATTTAATTTCCATATAAAAAAATAAAAGCACTCTATACAAAATAGGGTGCTTTTCCTATAAATGATCCTTTTCCAGCAAAAGGGGGTGTATATTTGGGGATATACAGGGAAACTGGAAAAGGAATTTATATAAAGTTATATAAAAATTCAGAAGCCGGAAGCAATTTCCCGCTTCTGAATTATTTATCAATTATCCTTATAGTACTGGTGCCATTGTTTCTTTTAATACTTTTACAGAGTGAGTAAATTTCGCTTTTTCTTCTTCATTTAACTCAAGCTCCACGATTTCACGTACACCTTCGCGGTTAATGACAGCTGGAACACCTACATAAGCATCTTTCTCGCTGTATTGACCTTCAAGGTATGCAGATACAGTTAGTACACTGTTCTCGTTGTTTAAGATCGCTTTAGTTACACGAAGTAGTGACATACCAATTCCGTAGTAAGTTGCACCTTTACGCTCGATGATGTGGTAAGCAGCATCGCGTACATTTGCAAAGATTTTATCTAAATCATCTTGGTTATACTGTTCGTTGTTCGCTAAGATTGTTTCTAGCTTTTGTACACCTACAGTAGCGTGGCTCCATACTGGAAGTTCAGTGTCACCGTGCTCACCAATGATATATGCATGAACGTTACGTGGATCTACATCTAAATAGTCACCTAACATGTAGCGGAAACGAGCAGAGTCTAAAGTTGTACCAGAACCGATTACGCGTTCTTTTGGTAATCCAGATTCTTTCCAAGTTACATAAGTTAAAATATCAACTGGGTTAGTTGCGATTAGGAAAATACCATCAAATCCGTTATCCATAATGCCGCGAACGATTTGCTTAAAGATTTTTGTATTTTTCTCAACTAAATCTAAACGAGTTTCACCTGGCTTTTGTGGTAATCCAGCAGTGATAACAACTAAATCTGCATCTTTGCAATCTGCATAACTACCGCTCCAAACTTTTGTTGGTGATGGAGAGAATGGTACCGCATGGCTTAAGTCCATTGCTTCCCCTTCCGCTTTAGCCTCATTTACATCCACAAGTACAAATTCTTCAGCTACACCTTGGTTAATCATTGAGTAAGCATAACTACAACCTACTGCACCTGTTCCTACTAATACTACACGATTGATACCTTTTTTCATGGTAAATTCCCCTCTCTATTGTTCACATTTATTTTTTTTATTATTGTTTAAGTAATTAATTAAAATACTAATTTAATGTTGTTTAACTTCTTTACATTCATATTGTAGCACGATTCATTGTGAATATATTCACAAATTATGACCTATTTGTGAACTTTCTCACAGACAGTAGAAAGTTATGATATTAGGTGTGGAATCGATTTTAATGGAAGCCTTTTCTTTAGATTGTGAAAAGCTTATTTCCTTATATTTTATCGTTTACCTATTAAAGATTAGATCATACATAATTTGCAAAAGCTCTATATCCTTCCCATTACAATTTCTTTATACTCAAAAACGAAAAAGCTATCCTTTCAGCAGTATTTCCAGAAAGAATAACTTATTTTTTCGTTTTTGGAACCATCCTTTTTCTTAGTTTGTTGACAGTATGAGGGTGCCTCTACAAACTATTAGTAACATCTCCACCTTATCTTTTTTCCGGCATTAAACGGGTAGATACCCCAATTCGATTCCATGCATTAATAGTAACAATCTGCATAACGATTTCAGCAATTTGTTCTTCTTCAAAGAAATTTCTTACCTCTTCATATACCTCATCAGGAACGTGCGTTTCCGCTACTAGTGTAATTGCCTCTGTCAAAGCAAGCACAGCACGTTCTTCCTGCGTAAAAAATGGTGTCTCACGCCAAGCATTAAGAGCATAAATACGTTGCTCTGTTTCCCCTAGTTTTCGTGCATCTTTCGTATGAATATCAATGCAATACGCACATCCATTGATTTGAGAAGCACGGATTTTAATTAGCTCTTTCAATATTTCATCGATACTTGTAGTCATCAAGTATTTTTCTAAACCTACCATTGCCTTATAACCTTCCGGGTTTACCTTTCCCATTAAAAATCTTGTTTCCATCTTATATTCCCTCCATAAAATTAGTTTGTACTTTGGTACCAGGATATTTAATAAGGTCTTTCATGAATTATTTCAAATTACTATCTGCCGTAAAATATTTTCATTCATGACAGAAGCTCTAATAGAAAACATACAAGCATCCCTTTTATATCCTGTCACTTATAAGACAAATTAGCTTTTCAATTTGTGACAAAATAAAAAAGAGATCTAAAAAAAAGATCTCTTTTTCAATTACATGCTATAGAACTGGAATATGCTTTAGTTTATCAGGATTGACTACAATGTAAATTCTTCTAATGGATTCTCCGCTTTCATCCCACTCAAAGCATATGGCCTTCTCTGCACGGCCCTTATTCCTTGCTAAAATACCAAATTGACCATTTATGATAGTTGGGAGAAGCTCCAATTGGAAGAATCCTCGTGAAACAATAGACTCCAAAAATATCTGGATACGCTGTTTGCCCATAATCGGAAATATAGCAGCACGTACTTTACCGCCTCCGTCAGTGACAAGTGTTGCATCTACTGTCAGTAAATTAATAAATCCCTCAAAATTTCCTGTTTCTGAGCCTTTGATAAAGGTATGTATCATCTTTTCTGTATGATCCAATTGTTGCGGATGTACGGGTACTTCATGCCTTATCTTCTCTTTACAACGACTAAAAATCTTTCGGCAATTTGCCTCTGATTTGTTTAAAAGCTCCGCTATTTCACGATACTCGTACTTAAACACTTCTCTTAAAACAAATATAGCTCTTTCAACAGGTGTTAACTTCTCTAACAGTACAAGAAATGCATAGGATACTCTTTCGGTTTGCAGTAGTGTTTCCATTGGATTTAATTTCTCCGTATCTATCTCTGGCTCAGGAAGCCATTCTCCTGTATACATTTCTCTCTGTTTCCGCGCAGACTGTAGTACATTCAAACAATGGTTTGTTGTCACCTTAATTAAATATGCTTTCATATTTCTAATTTGTTCTTGCTCCATATGCTGACTTTTAATGAGTATATCCTGTGCAACATCCTCTGCATCACTAACAGAGCCAAGCAGGCGGTATGCAACAGAGTAAACTAAGGATTGATACGTTCGATACAAAGTTTCAAAATCCATACTATCACTCCATTCTATAGCGTGTTCCAATATAAAAATATATGATTTGTTATAATTCTTTCTGTTACAAAAGGAACGATTCTTCATTTTATACAAACTCTTATATATTGCTGACATGATAATATTGGTTAATTTTTATTCATTGGTATAGATAACAATGCTTTATAGATTGTATCTTGAACAATATTTTCCGCTTCCACTGCATTTACACCGATTTTAAGAAGATATCTATAAATATTCTTAGACGTTTGTATAATTATTTCTTCAACTTTTTCATATGCCATTGCTCTCTCCTTTCTATTAGTTAGACGCCTCAAAAAGAAAAAAGTATACAAAAATTATCAATTTTAATAAAAAAAGCAGACTTTGATAAGTCTGCTTTTTCTTGAAGAAAATATCATTATAAACAAAAAGAGATAGCACATTATGCTATCTCTTTAAGTATGACCCGTACGGGATTCGAACCCGTGTTACCGCCGTGAAAGGGCGGTGTCTTAACCACTTGACCAACGGGCCAGTTTCTGGCAGAGAAGAAGGGATTCGAACCCTCGCACCGCGTTAGCGATCTACTCCCTTAGCAGGGGAGCCCCTTGAGCCACTTGGGTACTTCTCTATATAATATGGCTCCGCAGGTAGGACTCGAACCTACGACCGATCGGTTAACAGCCGATAGCTCTACCACTGAGCTACTGCGGAATAATGGTGGGCCTAAATGGACTCGAACCATCGACCTCACGCTTATCAGGCGTGCGCTCTAACCAGCTGAGCTATAGGCCCCCAATGGAAAAAGCGGGTGAAGAGAATCGAACTCTCGACCAGAGCTTGGAAGGCTCTTGTTTTACCACTAAACTACACCCGCATGAAACTAAAATGGTGAGCCATGAAGGACTCGAACCTTCGACCCTCTGATTAAAAGTCAGATGCTCTACCAACTGAGCTAATGGCTCATTTTGAAAGTGGTGCCGGCTAGAGGACTTGAACCCCCAACCTACTGATTACAAGTCAGTTGCTCTACCAATTGAGCTAAGCCGGCTTGCTATTTCAAAATGGTGGCTCGGGACGGAATCGAACCGCCGACACGAGGATTTTCAGTCCTCTGCTCTACCGACTGAGCTACCGAGCCTTTATGTAAAATGGCGGTCCCGACCGGGGTCGAACCGGCGATCTCCTGCGTGACAGGCAGGCATGTTAACCACTACACCACGGGACCATTGGTTGCGGGGACAGGATTTGAACCTGCGACCTTCGGGTTATGAGCCCGACGAGCTACCAGACTGCTCCACCCCGCGACGATACAATATTCTTTTAAAAAAATGGAGGAGGTAGAGGGATTCGAACCCCCGCGCGACTCTCGCCGCCTGTCGGTTTTCAAGACCGATCCCTTCAGCCAGACTTGGGTATACCTCCAGGGAATTTACTTTAAATGGTGGACCTTGTAGGACTCGAACCTACGACCGGACGGTTATGAGCCGTCTGCTCTAACCAGCTGAGCTAAAGGTCCCTTATGGTAGCGGCGGAGGGGATCGAACCCCCGACCTCACGGGTATGAACCGTACGCTCTAGCCAGCTGAGCTACACCGCCATAATAAAGTTATAAGTGGAGCCTAGCGGGATCGAACCGCTGACCTCCTGCGTGCAAGGCAGGCGCTCTCCCAGCTGAGCTAAGGCCCCATGTTTTAAAAATATCGGGAAGACAGGATTTGAACCTGCGACCCCCTGGTCCCAAACCAGGTGCTCTACCAAGCTGAGCCACTTCCCGTTAATAAAAGCGCGCCCGAGAGGACTCGAACCCCTAACCTTTTGATCCGTAGTCAAACGCTCTATCCAATTGAGCTACGGGCGCATATGGTGCCGAGGGCGGGGGTCGAACCCGCACGGTGGTCACCCACCGCAGGATTTTAAGTCCTGTGCGTCTGCCTGTTCCGCCACCCCGGCATGTCATATTGAAAATTGGAGCGGAAGACGGGATTCGAACCCGCGACCCCAACCTTGGCAAGGTTGTATTCTACCACTGAACTACTTCCGCAAGACATGTATGAGATATTTTATTAAAAGTGCGGGTGAAGGGAGTCGAACCCCCACGCCAAAGGCGCCAGATCCTAAGTCTGGTGCGTCTGCCAATTCCGCCACACCCGCATAATATAATTTTTTAAGAAAAAATGGGGCGACTGATGGGAATCGAACCCACGAATGCCGGAGCCACAATCCGGTGCGTTAACCACTTCGCCACAACCGCCATAGTTGCTGGTGCCGGCTAGAGGACTTGAACCCCCAACCTACTGATTACAAGTCAGTTGCTCTACCAATTGAGCTAAGCCGGCAATATATGGTGGAGGATGACGGGATCGAACCGCCGACCCCCTGCTTGTAAGGCAGGTGCTCTCCCAGCTGAGCTAATCCTCCATTTGCCTGGCAACGTCCTACTCTCACAGGGACAAGGCCCCAACTACCATCGGCGCTAGAGAGCTTAACTTCCGTGTTCGGTATGGGAACGGGTGTGACCTCTCTGCCATCATTACCAGACTTATTTCATTTGAGACAATCATTATTATACTTGATTCATTTAAAATGTCAACAAGTTTTTTTATGTTCTCTCAAAACTAGATAACATTTGCTTCATATTATATGGTTAAGTCCTCGATCTATTAGTATTCGTCAGCTCCACATGTCACCATGCTTCCACCTCGAACCTATCAACCTGATCATCTTTCAGGGATCTTACTAGCTTACGCTATGGGAAATCTCATCTTGAGGGGGGCTTCATGCTTAGATGCTTTCAGCACTTATCCCTTCCGCACATAGCTACCCAGCTATGCCCTTGGCAGAACAACTGGTACACCAGCGGTGCGTCCATCCCGGTCCTCTCGTACTAAGGACAGCTCCTCTCAAATTTCCTACGCCCACGACGGATAGGGACCGAACTGTCTCACGACGTTCTGAACCCAGCTCGCGTACCGCTTTAATGGGCGAACAGCCCAACCCTTGGGACCGACTACAGCCCCAGGATGCGATGAGCCGACATCGAGGTGCCAAACCTCCCCGTCGATGTGGACTCTTGGGGGAGATAAGCCTGTTATCCCCGGGGTAGCTTTTATCCGTTGAGCGATGGCCCTTCCATGCGGAACCACCGGATCACTAAGCCCGACTTTCGTCCCTGCTCGACTTGTAGGTCTCGCAGTCAAGCTCCCTTATGCCTTTGCACTCTACGAATGATTTCCAACCATTCTGAGGGAACCTTTGGGCGCCTCCGTTACACTTTAGGAGGCGACCGCCCCAGTCAAACTGCCCACCTGACACTGTCTCCCGGGTCGATAAGACCCGTAGGTTAGAATTTCAATACAGTCAGGGCGGTATCCCACCAGCGCCTCCACCGAAGCTAGCGCTCCGGCTTCAAAGGCTCCCGCCTATCCTGTACAAACTGTACCAAAATTCAATATCAGGCTACAGTAAAGCTCCACGGGGTCTTTCCGTCCTGTCGCGGGTAACCTGCATCTTCACAGGTACTATAATTTCACCGAGTCTCTGGTTGAGACAGTGCCCAAATCGTTACACCTTTCGTGCGGGTCGGAACTTACCCGACAAGGAATTTCGCTACCTTAGGACCGTTATAGTTACGGCCGCCGTTTACTGGGGCTTCAGTTCAGAGCTTCGCTTACGCTAACCCCTCTCCTTAACCTTCCAGCACCGGGCAGGTGTCAGCCCCTATACTTCGCCTTACGGCTTCGCAGAGACCTGTGTTTTTGCTAAACAGTCGCTTGGGCCTATTCACTGCGGCTTTCCGTTAAGAAAGCACCCCTTCTCCCGAAGTTACGGGGTCATTTTGCCGAGTTCCTTAACCAGAGTTCTCTCGCACACCTTAGGATTCTCTCCTCGCCTACCTGTGTCGGTTTGCGGTACAGGCACCTTTTATCTCGCTAGAAGCTTTTCTTGGCAGCGGGGAATCAAAGACTTCGCTCCATAAGGAGCTTCCCCATCACAGCTCAGCCTTCACGATAAGCGGATTTGCCTACTTATCAGCCTAACTGCTTGGACGTGCACAACCAATCGCACGCTTCTTCTATCCTTCTGCGTCCCTCCATTGCTCAAACGATAAAGAGGTGGTACAGGAATATCAACCTGTTGTCCATCGCCTACGCCTGTCGGCCTCGGCTTAGGTCCTGACTAACCCTGAGCGGACGAGCCTTCCTCAGGAAACCTTAGGCATTCGGTGGACGGGATTCTCACCCGTCTTTCGCTACTCATACCGGCATTCTCACTTCTAAGCGCTCCACCAGTCCTTACGGTCTGACTTCACTGCCCTTAGAACGCTCCCCTACCACTGATACCATAGGTATCAATTCGCAGCTTCGGTGGTGTATTTAGCCCCGGTACATTTTCGGCGCAGAGTCACTCGACTAGTGAGCTATTACGCACTCTTTAAATGGTGGCTGCTTCTAAGCCAACATCCTAGTTGTCTAAGCAACTCCACATCCTTTTCCACTTAATACACACTTTGGGACCTTAGCTGGCGATCTGGGCTGTTTCCCTCTTGACTACGGATCTTATCACTCGCAGTCTGACTCCTAAGGATAAGTCATTGGCATTCGGAGTTTGACTGAATTCGGTAATCCGATGAGGACCCCTAGTTCAATCAGTGCTCTACCTCCAAGACTCTTACACTTAAGGCTAGCCCTAAAGCTATTTCGGGGAGAACCAGCTATCTCCAGGTTCGATTGGAATTTCTCCGCTACCCACACCTCATCCCCGCACTTTTCAACGTGCGTGGGTTCGGGCCTCCATTCAGTGTTACCTGAACTTCACCCTGGACATGGGTAGATCACCTGGTTTCGGGTCTACGACCACGTACTAAACGCCCTATTCAGACTCGCTTTCGCTACGGCTCCGCCTCTTCAGCTTAACCTCGCACGGGATCGTAACTCGCCGGTTCATTCTACAAAAGGCACGCCATCACCCATTAACGGGCTCTGACTATTTGTAGGCACACGGTTTCAGGATCTCTTTCACTCCCCTTCCGGGGTGCTTTTCACCTTTCCCTCACGGTACTGGTTCACTATCGATCACTAGGTAGTATTTAGCCTTGGGAGATGGTCCTCCCAGATTCCGACGGAATTTCACGTGTTCCGCCGTACTCAGGATACATTCAAGAGAGAACGAAGTTTCGACTACGGGGTTGTTACCCTCTATGACGAGCCTTTCCAGGCTGCTTCGTCTACCTCGTTCCTTTGTAACTCCGTATAGAATGTCCTACAACCCCAAGAGGCAAGCCTCTTGGTTTGGGCTAGATTCCGTTTCGCTCGCCGCTACTCAGGAAATCGCATTTGCTTTCTCTTCCTCCAGGTACTTAGATGTTTCAGTTCCCTGGGTCTGTCTTCCTTACCCTATGTATTCAGGTAAGGATACCATACCATTACGTATGGTGGGTTTCCCCATTCGGAAATCTTCGGATCAAAGCTTACTTACAGCTCCCCGAAGCATATCGGCGTTAGTCCCGTCCTTCATCGACTCCTAGTGTCAAGGCATCCACCGTGCGCCCTTTCTAACTTAACCAAACTAAAATTAAAAAATATGAGCTACACTGTTATCTAGTTTTCAAAGAACATACATTTATTTCTGAGAGATAGTTCTCTCAAAACTGAACAAAACGAAACACGGAAACTTATATTGATGAACAGCGTTCATCAATTCTCCATAGAAAGGAGGTGATCCAGCCGCACCTTCCGATACGGCTACCTTGTTACGACTTCACCCCAATCATCTGTCCCACCTTAGGCGGCTGGCTCCAAAAAGGTTACCCCACCGACTTCGGGTGTTACAAACTCTCGTGGTGTGACGGGCGGTGTGTACAAGGCCCGGGAACGTATTCACCGCGGCATGCTGATCCGCGATTACTAGCGATTCCAGCTTCATGTAGGCGAGTTGCAGCCTACAATCCGAACTGAGAACGGTTTTATGAGATTAGCTCCACCTCGCGGTCTTGCAGCTCTTTGTACCGTCCATTGTAGCACGTGTGTAGCCCAGGTCATAAGGGGCATGATGATTTGACGTCATCCCCACCTTCCTCCGGTTTGTCACCGGCAGTCACCTTAGAGTGCCCAACTTAATGATGGCAACTAAGATCAAGGGTTGCGCTCGTTGCGGGACTTAACCCAACATCTCACGACACGAGCTGACGACAACCATGCACCACCTGTCACTCTGCCCCCGAAGGGGAAGCCCTATCTCTAGGGTTGTCAGAGGATGTCAAGACCTGGTAAGGTTCTTCGCGTTGCTTCGAATTAAACCACATGCTCCACCGCTTGTGCGGGCCCCCGTCAATTCCTTTGAGTTTCAGCCTTGCGGCCGTACTCCCCAGGCGGAGTGCTTAATGCGTTAACTTCAGCACTAAAGGGCGGAAACCCTCTAACACTTAGCACTCATCGTTTACGGCGTGGACTACCAGGGTATCTAATCCTGTTTGCTCCCCACGCTTTCGCGCCTCAGTGTCAGTTACAGACCAGAAAGTCGCCTTCGCCACTGGTGTTCCTCCATATCTCTACGCATTTCACCGCTACACATGGAATTCCACTTTCCTCTTCTGCACTCAAGTCTCCCAGTTTCCAATGACCCTCCACGGTTGAGCCGTGGGCTTTCACATCAGACTTAAGAAACCACCTGCGCGCGCTTTACGCCCAATAATTCCGGATAACGCTTGCCACCTACGTATTACCGCGGCTGCTGGCACGTAGTTAGCCGTGGCTTTCTGGTTAGGTACCGTCAAGGTGCCAGCTTATTCAACTAGCACTTGTTCTTCCCTAACAACAGAGTTTTACGACCCGAAAGCCTTCATCACTCACGCGGCGTTGCTCCGTCAGACTTTCGTCCATTGCGGAAGATTCCCTACTGCTGCCTCCCGTAGGAGTCTGGGCCGTGTCTCAGTCCCAGTGTGGCCGATCACCCTCTCAGGTCGGCTACGCATCGTTGCCTTGGTGAGCCGTTACCTCACCAACTAGCTAATGCGACGCGGGTCCATCCATAAGTGACAGCCGAAGCCGCCTTTGAATTTCGCACCATGCGGTGCAAAATGTTATCCGGTATTAGCCCCGGTTTCCCGGAGTTATCCCAGTCTTATGGGCAGGTTACCCACGTGTTACTCACCCGTCCGCCGCTAACTTCATAAGAGCAAGCTCTTAATCCATTCGCTCGACTTGCATGTATTAGGCACGCCGCCAGCGTTCATCCTGAGCCAGGATCAAACTCTCCAATAAAGTTAGTTTGTCTAGCATCTAAAATAAAAATTGACGTTTCACGTTGTTTGTTTCGTTCAGTTTTCAAAGAACTCGTTTGCCGCTCATTTGCGACTCCCTTATGTTAACATCTTCGTTTTTCGATGTCAACTAAGTTTTTTAATTTCTTTTTTCGCTTTCTGCTGTTTCGCATCAGCGACGGTTATTAATATAGCATGTAGAAAAATGAAATGCAACACCCTTTTAAAACTTTTTATAAAAAATAGCCAAGTTTCTCTATTTACGTCATATAATTAATATAATATATATCCATTTTGATTTTCCAACATATAAATCATTGCTATTACAGAACAAGAAGTGACCTGCATTCGGTTCCTCTCTTTACTTTTACTTGGCATGGGGTTGGAAGAGGGGCTGACCGCTTCTATGCATGGATGGATTCTCTCTCCCACCTAAAAAAGGTTTGTGTCGGTTTTTCAATTTGTATTTATATAGAATATTCTTCTTTACATACAGCCTATCTTCCATCAACACAGTTTTTCTCTACATTTCAATTCGTCTCAACGCGTTTATAACTTCTTATCCATATTCTTTACAAAGATACAATTCACAACTTTATAAGATGAACTTTCTATTGATAGATTGTCATCACCACTACATCGAACAAACTTACAAGGAGGAATATACATATGGACTATACCGATTTACTAATCAAGTTAGGTCTCTCTGCTATTTTAGGATTTGCTATCGGTTTAGAACGTGAATTGAAAAGAAAACCACTTGGTTTAAAAACGTGCTTAGTCATTTCAATTATTAGCTGTCTCCTCACGATTGTTTCTATTAAATCAGCTTATAACTTACCTCATACAGATCATATCAACATGGATCCCCTTCGCCTTGCAGCTCAAATTGTATCTGGAATTGGTTTTTTAGGCGCCGGTGTTATTTTAAGAAGAGGAAATGACAGTATCGCAGGCTTAACTACCGCCGCTATGATTTGGGGAGCTTCCGGTATTGGAATCGCTGTGGGGGCTGGTTTTTATCTTGAAGCAATTTTCGGCATGTGTTTTCTTATGATTAGCGTCGAACTCATTCCATTAACAATGAAAGTTTTAGGTCCTAGGTCACTCCGGCAACGAGATATCGCTGTCAAACTTGTTGTAAGCAATATGAAAAATATCCCTATTGTTATTGAAGAAATAAAAGCAATGGACATAAAAGTAAAAAACATGAAACTCAAAACATTAGAAAATGGTTCACACTTTTTACAACTAAAATTGTCTGTCGATCAAAAAAGACATACAGCTGACGTCTATTATGCGCTGCAACATTTAGAAAGTGTACAGCAAACTGAAGTTGAAAGTATGTAGTACTCCTTATGAACTACTGAAAAAACTCTCTTACAAAACAGAGAGTTTTTCTTTTTTTCATAATGGTAACAATGTAGCTATACAAAATGAGGAGGAATATAAGTTTGAAATCACGAGCTAACCTAGTAGATGTATTTCGCGACTCCATTATTTTCCGCTTAATTAGCTTCATTGTTGTACTTATTACTGTTTTTGGTTTTCTAATATATAAATTAGAACCCACTTACTTTTCTACATGGTTTGATGGAATCTGGTGGGCGCTTGTTACAACCTTTACTGTCGGTTACGGTGATTACGTTCCACATACACCTGCAGGAAAACTTACAGGCATGATTCTCATTTTATTAGGCACAGGTTTCTGCTCCTATTATATGGTATTATTCGCTACCGAAATGATTAGTAAGCAATATATGAAAATTAAAGGCGAAGAAGCTGCTTCTTGTCATGGTCATATGATTATTGTCGGCTGGAATGAGCGCGCAAAACAAGTCGTGAGCCAAATGCATGTGTTACAACCAGACCTTGATATCGTACTCATCGACGAAACCCTTTCCTTGCTTCCAAAACCTTTCCATCACTTAGAGTTTATTAAAGGATGTCCACACCATGATCAAACTTTATTAAAAGCAAATATTAAAACAGCCCATACGATTTTAATAACGGCAGATAAAGAAAAAAATGAAAGCTTAGCTGACACACAATCAATTTTAAACATTTTAACTGCTAAAGGACTGAATCCAAATATTCACTGTATCGCTGAACTACTCACTTCTGAACAAGTTCAAAATGCAACTAGAGCGGGAGCGACAGAAATTATAGAAGGAAATAAATTAACAAGCTACGTCTTTACTGCATCTCTTTTATTCCCTTCTATTTCAGGTGTATTATTTACACTTTATAATGAAATCTCGGAAAGTAAATTGCAGCTGATGACTGTTCCTGCATCTTATAGCGGAAAAACTTTCGAAGCTTGCAGTAGCCTCCTTTTAAAACAAGGCACCCTACTGCTAGGTGTACAGCGGAATGAACAATATCACATCAATCCCATTCATTCCTTCGTTACTATTGAAAGCGACGTATTTATCGTAATTAAACATTAATGAGATGCTTTTCCAACTCTTTTACTAATGCCTTTCCAATATCAATATATTTTCTTTTTATATTCCCATCTGCATCTTGTGGCTCTGCAAATTGATCTAACCCACTTGCTCCAGCTGCTAATGTATTTACCTGATCATCCAGTTCGTCTTGGTATACATGTGAAAGAAGATACGGTGTATCAAGGCGAACAACTACTCCTGGTACATCCAGCTCTCCTTCAACTGCTGTAAATGGTACTCTTAAAAATTGATACCCATCTTCCTCATCTACTTTATAATCGAAGCATCCTTTGTCGTAATCCCAATTGCCGCCGATACTATAACCAAGCGGTTTTAATACTTCTTCTAATTTAAAAAGGGCATATGTATGGCCTTCTAAATTTGATTGAATTGGAATCAAGCTATTCATCCTTCCTAGACTTTTTCCTTAGCATGCCCGATTCGTATTTGTTCTAATATCGATATATCGGCGATTCGACACAACTTATCGACTATTCAGTAACATTCGACAAGTCTCATCCCAATCTTTCCAATAAAAAAAGCTATCGGGACTATCCCGATAGCTTTTTCCTCTTTTCTTTGTCCAGCTACAGCGGCTAGAACCTTCGGTCATTTCGCTCTCTCGGTCGAAGTAAAAAACACTTCTTCGTCGAGAACTCCAATGCCTTGCGGTTCTTAGCAAGCCGCTTCCGCTTTTCTTACTTCAAACGTTCTTCTAATTCTGCTTTTAATTCTTCGAATCCTGGTTTTCCAAGAAGAGCAAACATGTTTTTCTTGTATGCTTCTACACCTGGTTGGTCAAATGGATTTACACCTAATAGGTAACCGCTCATCGCACATGCCTTTTCAAAGAAGTATACAAGGTAACCGAATGTGTATTCATTTAATTCTGGAATGTTTACGATTAAGTTTGGTACCCCGCCATCACTATGAGCTAGTAATGTACCTTCGTATGCTTTTGTGTTTACGAAGTCTACTGTTTCACCAGCAAGGTAGTTCAGACCATCTAAATCGTTCTCATCTAATTCAATTTTTAGTTCATGTGTAGATTTTCCTACTTTAAGAACTGTTTCAAATAAGTCACGACGTCCTTCTTGAATGTATTGACCTAATGAATGTAAATCAGTAGAGAAGTTTGCTGAAGATGGGAAAATTCCTTTTTGATCTTTCCCTTCACTTTCGCCAAATAGTTGTTTCCACCACTCAGCAAAATATTGAAGTGCTGGCTCATAGTTAACAAGCATTTCAATCGTTTTTCCTTTATTATATAGAGCATTACGTACAACTGCATATTGGTAAGCAGGGTTTTCTTCCAGCTCAGATTTTGCAAAGTCATCATGTCCGGCAGCTGCACCTTGCATCATCTCTTCAATATTTAAACCACTCACTGCAATTGGTAATAAACCAACTGGTGTTAATACAGAGAAACGACCGCCAACATCATCTGGAATCACGAATGTTTCGTATCCTTCTTCGTCAGCTAATGTTTTTAAAGCACCACGCGCTTTATCAGTTGTTGCATAAATACGTCTACGCGCTTCTTCTTTTCCATATTTCTCTTCTAACAATTTACGGAAAACACGGAATGCAATTGCAGGTTCTGTTGTTGTACCTGATTTGGAAATAACGTTAATGGAGAAATCTTTACCTTCTAATACATCCATTAAATCTTTCATATAAGTGGAGCTAATGTTTTGTCCAACAAATAGCACTTGTGGAGTTTTGCGTTGTTCTTTAGAAAGCGTATTGTAGAAAGAATGGTTTAACATTTCAATTGCTGCACGTGCTCCTAAGTAAGAACCACCAATACCTATAACAAGTAAAATGTCAGAGTCATTTTTAATTTTCTCTGCACTTTTTTGAATGCGAGCAAATTCTTCTTTATCATATTGAAGCGGAAGCTCTACCCACCCAAGGAAATCGTTCCCAGCTCCAGTTTTTTCATGGATTGCATGGTGTGATACTTTTACTGCATCACGTAAATAAGTTAGTTCTTGTTCACTGATGAACGATAACGCTTTAGAATAATCGAACGTCACATGTGTGCTCATTTTTTTCCCTCCAATTATGTATATGTATTTCTGTATTCACTTTAGCGAAACTGGGATTGTAAATCAAGCAATTGGAGAATTGTAAACGTAACCAATATGTATTTTTTAAAAAAAGTTCATTTTTCGCATAAAAATTCGCATTTTTAAGTATAGATGTATATACATCCTGTAATGAATATTTTTTGTGTATAAAAACAACAAAGGAGAGTCATTCTATAAAAGAGTTAAGTTGTAGAAGGCGCACTTCCATTTTCGGATTTCGCTTTATACCCACCAACCTCATATAGGTGGATTCTTACTACTCACGAAAACTAAAGGCTTGCTTATGCTTCAAATTTAAGGAGGATTACTCAAGATGAGTACTTTACAACGTATTGCTTTAGTATTCACTGTAATTGGTGCCGTCAACTGGGGACTAATTGGATTCTTTCAATTTGATTTAGTAGCAGCTATCTTCGGTGGGCAAAGTTCAGCACTTGCACGAATCATTTACGGTATCGTTGGTATTTCTGGGCTGATTAACCTTGGTTTATTATTTAAACCATCCGAAAATCTCGGAACACACCCAGAAACACGCGAAGTTCGATAATAAGCGAAGCACGGACTTCGCATTTCCCATCCGACATACGAATATGATTGCATGCAATCATATTTGCTAATATATATCATAATAAAATAAAAGAGAATCGCTAATTTAGCGACTCTCTTTTATTTTGTTAACTGTGATTCTTCAATCCACTCTGTTAACTTCTCGCGAAGCGTATTGAATCCTTTATCAGATGGATTTGGTACGATAATTCTTCCTTGCTTACGCTTTGCTGCTTTTAACGATAAACTCATTTTTCTGTGTTCTTCATCAATTGAAAGTACCTTTACTTCTACTATATCTCCAACCTTTAAAAAATCGTGAATATCTTTTACATACCCATTTGTAATTTCAGATATATGCACAAGTCCTTGTGTTTCTTGATCCAATGCTACAAATGCACCGTAATCTTGAATTCCAGTTACTTTCCCTTTTACAACCACTCCTGTTGTGTATTGTTCTGACATATGAAACACTCCCATACGTTTACCAGTTTCCCTGCTATTTGCAGGTTGCAGTAAAAGTACCCACCTCAACATTTAAACGCATGTATACGCAAAGTGAGTAACTGCTCATAAATATCCAATTGGTGAAGACTCATTCCCAAGCGGAAAGAAATATCCCACTTGAGAAAAACTTCACTCTATATTAGTAAATTATACCACCAGCTCCCATTTCATTCAAAATTCATGAAAAAGTTTCCTTTAGTAAGTATAATTTTCAAATATTGGGATAGAATACTAACACATGGCTTTCTAGTATTCCCCCCCTTTTATGGACAAAACGTATTCTGTTTTGTCCTTTTTTTATTTTCTACAAATCGTTTCATTCGCTTCATGGCTTCCATTAATTGTTCAAGCGAAGTTGCATATGAACATCGAATAAACCCTTCACCGCTCTCACCAAACACACTTCCAGGTACAACTGCAACTTTTTCTTCTAGCAATAATTGCTCCGCAAATTCTGCTGAGGATAATCCTGTTGAAGAAATCGAAGGAAACACATAGAATGCTCCGCCTGGCACATGACACGTTAAGCCCATTTCATTAAACGATGTCGTCATAAAATTACGGCGCTTTTTATAACTTTCTCTCATTCGAATGACTTCATCATTTCCAAAACGAAGCGCTTCTAATGCTGCAAATTGTGACATCGTCGGTGCGCACATCATTGAATATTGATGAATTTTCAGCATCAACTCTGAAAAGTGGACAGGAGCCGCAATCATTCCAAGGCGCCATCCAGTCATCGCAAATCCTTTTGAAAATCCTGAAATTAAAATCGTATGATCACGCATATTTTTAATGCTCGCAAAACTCGTATAAGCCTCGTCATATACAAGCTCCGCATAAATTTCATCAGATAATACAATGAGATTATACTTTTCAACGATTACTGCTAACTTTTCTAATTCAAACTTGTTTAAAAGTGCTCCTGTTGGATTATTTGGAGAACAAAGTAAAATTGCTTTTGTTTTTGTTGTAATCGCTGCTTCAATTTGCTCCGACTGTACTTTAAATGCATCCTCTAATGACGTTGCTACCGGAACCGGCACTCCTCCAGCTAATGTAACAAGTGGGCCATATGATACAAAGCTCGGTTCAATGATGATCACTTCGTCGCCAGGGTTTACAATAGCGCGCATCGCAACATCTAACGCTTGGCTCGCTCCAACTGTAACAATAATTTCTTCATCTGCATTATAGGAAACATGAAATTGCTTTTGAAGATACTTTGCTATTTCTTGACGTAACTCCAATAATCCTGCATTTGCAGTATATGCTGTGTATCCTTCTTCTAACGAACGAATACATGCCTGTCTCACATGCCATGGTGTAACAAAATCCGGCTCTCCCACCCCTAGTGAAATAACACCTTTCATACCTGCCGCTAAGTCAAAAAACTTACGGATACCGGATGGTTGTAAAGATTCTGCTGCTCTTGATAGTTCAAACTGCTTCATGGTGCCACCACAATCCGTTTATCATCATCAGTTTTGTCATAAATAAGTCCCTCATGTTTATATTTTTTCAAAATAAAATGTGTTGTTGTTGACACAACTGATTCAATTGTTGCTAACTTTTCAGAAACAAAACTTGCCACTTCACTCATACTTTTTCCTTCCAACGTAATAGAAAGGTCGTATGTCCCTGACATTAAATAAACCGATTTCACTTCTGAATAACGGTAAATTTGTTCTGCAACAGAATCAAAGCCAACACCGTGCTTCGGTGTAACTTTCACATCAATCATAGCTGTTAAACCGCTATGTTCTTTTACTTTTGTCCAATCTATATGTGTAACATAATCAACAATGATTTTTTCTCTTTCTAATTTCTCAACCATTTCTTTTACTGCTTCTACTTTTATATTTAACATTTTTGCTAAAGTTTCTACGGATAAACGACTACTTTTTTCAAGACAAGCTAATAATTCTAATTCTTTTTCAGTCACCATATTCTTCATCCTTCCTTTTGTTTGTTTTTAAATTATACAGACACCTTTTTATGTTTGAAAAGAAGATTTTTTTAGAGAATTATGTGAAAATGAAAAAGAAAGGGGCGGAAACCGTGAAACCAAAAGTATATATCGCTGAACGCGTTCCAAAATTTGTAGAAACATATCTCTCCGAGCATTGTGAATATGAAAAATGGGATAGTAGTGAAAAGATTCCTCGTGAAGTTCTATTAGAAAAAATAAAAGATAAACATGGCTTGCTTAACTTTGGGACAAAAATCGACGAAGAGTTATTGCGAGCAGCTCCTCACTTAAAAGTTGTGAGCAACATTTCTGTTGGCTATGATAACTTTGATTTAGAAGCGATGCAGGGCAGAAACGTGATTGGAACAAATACTCCATATGTATTAGATGATACAGTGGCCGATCTTGTTTTCGCTCTTATGCTATCAGCCGGACGACGCGTATGTGAGCTTGATTCTTATGTAAAAGACGGTAATTGGAATGCCGAAATTACAAAAAAGCACTTCGGACTGGATGTACATCATAGTACAATTGGGATTATTGGAATGGGGCGAATTGGAGAAGCTGTTGCCAAGCGCGCAAAATTTGGATTTGATATGAATGTCCTTTATTATAATCGGCGTCGTAAGGAAGAGGCCGAACAAAAATTTGATGCCGCGTACTGTGATTTACACACACTACTAAAGCAATCTGATTTCATTGTTCTTTTAACGCCATTAACAGAAGAAACATATCAGCTCATTGGAGAAAAGGAATTTTCATTAATGAAAGAAACAGCTATTTTCATTAATGCTTCCCGCGGGAAAACAGTTGATGAACCTGCATTAATCGACGCACTGAAACAAAAGAAAATCTTTGCAGCAGGTATCGATACATTTACACAGGAACCGGTCGAAAAAGATAATCCGTTATTATCTTTAACAAACGTCGTTACGCTGCCGCACATCGGATCTGCGACATTAAAGACAAGACACCAAATGGCAATGACCGCTGCAGAAAATTTAGTTGCAGGGTTACAAGGAAAAACACCGCCTAATATTGTACGAGGATAACACTTAACACTGAAAAAGGTAGGATGGACCCCCATCTTGCCTTTTTTTGTTAACATAAATCTTTTTCTACTAGGAGATGATATGAAAAAAATCAATGGAGTGAAAGAAAATGAAACATGAGCTAGAGCATCCCTACTTCACTTTTTCCACTCGCGGTACTACTGTTCATTACGAATTGTATGAACACCAGAGTAATGAGGAAAAACCAACTTTTGTACTCGTTCACGGTTTTCTCTCATCCTCATTTAGTTACCGACGACTTATCCCACTGCTTGCAAAAGAAGGAACGGTTGTCGCGCTTGATTTACCACCGTTCGGAAAAAGTGATAAGTCCAACCAATTTATATATTCCTATCATAATTTAGCAACTATAATTATCGATTTAATGGAACACTTAGCACTCCAAAACATTGTGCTAGTCGGTCATTCAATGGGCGGACAAATCTCACTCTATGTCAATCGCATACGTCCTGATTTAATTACAAAAACAATCTTACTATGTAGCTCAAGCTACTTAACACGAGCAAAGTTTCCGCTCATCTACTCTTCCTATTTACCGTTCTTTCATTTATACGTAAAAAATTGGATTATAAGAAGAGGCATCGTTCATAATTTAATGAATGTCGTTCATGACCACTCTTTAATTGATGATGAAATGATGGAAGGGTACGCTGCTCCCTTTTATGATAACCGCATTTTCCCTGCTTTAACGCGAATGATCCGGGACCGAGAAGGAGATTTATCATCAGCTGAATTACGAAAGATCGAGACCCCAACCTTACTCATTTGGGGTGAAAAAGACCGCGTTGTTCCCGTTCATGTCGGGCACCGGCTACACAAAGACTTGCCAAACTCTACATTTATTTCATACGAAAATACAGGACACTTGCTACCAGAGGAAAAGCCAGAGCATGTATATGAAGAAATCATAGCATTTTCAGCACAATAGTATTCATATACACATCAGCGCTTTTTAAAATATATCGGCGCTTCGACACAACATATCAACCATTCTACAAGGTACGATATAAAGTGAAACTTTATTCAGTGGGAGATCTTCATCCCCGATCTAATTTCTTTGCTTTCGCTGAATTTTGAGGTGGGAGTGCTACTGCCAGTTAATGCGGGATAAACTTCCTACTAAAAAAGCTGTCGGAACTTCCGACAGCCTACAATGCACAACTTCCGCCTTCTTTTAATACGAGTAATTCCTGTGCTAATTTCTCGCATTTTTCAATAGCTGGTACTTCTTCAAACGACATAAAATAAATATGCTGTATTTTTTTTGCAATATATTTCGGATCGTCAAACGCACTTACCACGTACACAACATCGCTTGCTTCTGTTTCATAAAATTCCGGTCCCATTTGAAAAGGATCCCAATTCTTCACCATTTCCACCATCTTTTCATATGCGCCCATCTACTTCCCGCCTTTTCCTATTTTTCACTCTTTTCTTTATCGTATCACATCAGCTATTCTAGAAGAAGGGAGGAACTTTCACAAAATTATAGATTCAAGTAGAAGGGAGCAAAAAAGATGCAGCAATTTCATAAAACTGTAAACCGCCGGGGAACACATAGTGTAAAGTGGGATACATATAAGAATGAAGAATTGTTACACGCATGGATTGCAGATATGGATTTCCCTATTCCAGAGCCAATTCAATCTGCACTGCAAAAACGCCTTGGGCATCCTATTTTCGGATATACAATGCCACCTGAAGAAATAACAGATATTATTTGTCGTTGGACAAAAAGTGCATACAATTGGGATATAAAAGAAGAATGGATTGTATTTAGTTCAGGTATCGTTCCTGCTCTTAGCACTAGTGTACAGGCTTTCACAACTGAAAATGATGCCGTACTTGTACAACCACCTATTTATCCCCCATTCTTTGACATGGTCACAAAAAATAACCGTCATGTATGGGAAAGTCCATTACTTTTACAGGGCGGCACATACACAATGGATTTTGAACATTTGGAAACACAGTTTCAGCAAGGTGTAAAACTTATGTTTCTTTGTAGTCCACACAACCCGGTTGGTCGCGTTTGGACAAAAGACGAGCTTACAAAACTCGGCACGCTATGTGAACAATATAATGTAACCGTTATCTCAGATGAAATTCATGCAGACCTTATTTTCTCAGGTCATACACACACGCCATTTGCTTCATTGTCAAAACAATTAGCAGCGCGTACAATCACTTGCATGGCGCCAAGTAAAACATTTAATATCGCAGGCTTACAGGCATCTATTATTATTATTCCTGACAAAAAACTTCGAAATGCCTTTACAGCTGTTCAACACCGGCAAGGCTTTCATGGGTTAAATACATTTGCTTATGTAGCAATGCAAAGCGCCTATACAGAGTGTAACGATTGGCTAGCAGAAATGCGTTTATATATAGAAGAAAATGCCCGATTTGCTTGTGAATTTATCAAGCAGCATATCCCTACCCTTTCCGTTATTCAATCAGAAGGTACTTTTTTACTATGGGTCGACTGTTCTCGCCTTGACCTATCTCAAAAAGAACGAACAAAACAGCTTGAAGAAAACGGGAAAATTATCGTTGAACCAGGTGAAAAATACGGAGCAGGTGGAGAACAACATATTCGGATTAACATCGGCTGTTCAAGAAGACAACTTGAAGAAATACTACATAGACTTAAGTGTGCATTTTCATAATTAACTGAAAAAAGCTACCCTTTCAAAGGTAGCTTCTACTTTTTCTTAGCGGCTGCCTTTTCTACAATGACGCCACAAGCAATTCGATTCCCTGAATTTCCAGCAGGTTGCGTCATACCATCATCAGGCTTTTCCGTAATAATGATAGACGCACCATCTTTTCGATGCAGTGTTGTTTTCCCTTCTTGAAGTGATACATTAGGCGCTTCAATCTCCGCCTTAATCTTTCCTGTATCATCCGCAATAACATTCGGCAAATCACCATTCTCTGCACCTTTTGGATTCATAAGTCCATGTTTCTTTTTCTTCTCTAAATTAAAATGATTACCAGCTGATATAAAACGTGGTGCTTTACACTCTCCAATTTCATGAATATGTAATCCATGTACACCTGGCAAAAATCCTTCTGCCTTAATGGATATTTTCACACCACTTGTTTGCTGCTTCACTTTTGCTGTTCCAACTTTATCACCAGAAGCATTATATAATTTCACATCGATTTCTTTCGGATTTCCTTTATCACAACCTGCCATAAGAAACAGCAAACAACACCCGAATAAAAGCTGCTTTTTCATCACAATTCCCTCCAGAATACATTCTGCCCTTAGATTGTCCGAGCATAGAGGGAAACATACAAAAACGAATTAGTGTTTCTTTTCCGCTAACAGCTTTCGCTCCACTTTCTCCAAACGTTCCGCCTCTCTCTTTGATACGCGAATAAACATGCGCCATGTTGCAATCGCACCGATTATAAATAAAACACAAACAATCCCTGGAATAATATATTCTGTTTTATCTTCTGGAAAATATAAAGGCATCATGAAGATCACTCCTCCCTACAAGTTTAACGTCCCAATTTTTTATTCTTTCAATCGAGTTTACTCTATTCAGTAAATCCCACGGCAAAAATACATCTATACCTGTGAATTCATCGAAGCAAACGATACATACCTTCATCCTTTTGATTCCACAGAATTTTCTGTTATATCATTTCGAATTATAACATTTCTCTGATCACAAGCACACCTAACTTCTCAAAATCATTCTCCAGCAAATGATTTCTTTGACTCTATTCCCCACTTTCCTTACTATAAAATTGAGGTGAAAAATATGAACGAAACATTCCAAATTGGTGATATCGTTACTGGTATCTATAAAACAGGAAAGTATATCGGTGAAATTACAAACAGCCGTCCTGGAAGTTACGTTGTGAAAGTGTTAGCTGTTTTAAAACATCCAACGCAAGGTGATTTACATAATGTAAAACAAGCGGATGTTCCATTTTTCCATGAAAGACGCGCTTTAGCATTCAGGGAGCAAACAAATATCCCGCAGCAAATGGTGAAAAAATACGATGGCGATATTCCGGATTATAAAGAATCCTTACAATCCGCACTAGAAGCACAAATGAATGCATTCTCAGCAGATGATGGTCCGTTTGCGAGGCGTAGTTTGCAGACACTCCAGCAGTTAAAACAAGATTACAAGCTGTAAAAAAACAAAACGACCAAATTACACAGTTTGTAATTTGGTCGCTATTGTGTACTCACTTTCTTTAACACCTTTGAAAAATCGATGAGTTCACCTAAAGTCGGGGGAGATGGTTTTACTAAATATTCTTTATCCTTTTCAACCAGTTTAAAAATATTATAGGTCGTTATCGCATCATCAAGCGCGCAATGATGCTTTCCTGTTCCTACTTTCCCGTACGCTTCAATCGCTTTCCATAATCCAGTTTGATTCCGTTCGCCAAAGAAACGTTTATACTCGAGTGATAAATCTCGGCATTGCCCCGAAAAAGGAAACTCGGCACCTATGGCCTCACAATTATGCTTCAATACTTTCATATCCATATTACCCCACGTTACAATTGTTGTTTGACAACGTTTTTCATATTGTACAAGTTTCTCGACAAGTTCCAAAAAAGAAATTCCTCCGTCTACCGCTTCCTGATTAATTCCTAAAAATTTTTTACACCGCTCTGTTAAGCATGAAAAAGTTTCCGGTCGTACATACGATGAATACGTATCTTCCACTACACAATCAACAACTGATACGAGTCCTACCTCAATAATTTCTGGAAAAAAACCCTTTGGTTTCTTCCTATTTTGAGGCATCGTGAACTCAAAATCCAAAAATAAAAATTGTTGTCCATCCATACGATCCCTTCCTTATCATTCTGTCTACTTTGTACTCCTACACGAACAGGCTCGAATGCTATTACATAAGATACATTCAGATTGATGTATCTTATGTATATGTCAAATAACCACAAATATTTTTAAAAAGAAGAAAAATTCATTTGTACAGAAAATATGACAAAACAAACCCTTTCATTTACATCCGACATTTTTCTACTTTATAATGGCTTTAAGTGTGTTTCTTCCAGAAATTTATGACACACTAAGAAAAGTTACCCGAAAGGAGATGGAATTTTTGCACGAAACAACGCAAGAAATCGCTAACTGGCAATATTACTTTGCAATCGCAGTCTTTCTAATTACATATGCCATTATCATTTCAGAAAAAATTAACCGTGCTGTTATCGCACTTCTCGGTGCAGCACTTATGGTCATCTTTGGTGTCGTCGACTTGCACAACGCTTTTACAAAACATATTGAATGGGGAACCATCACGCTACTGATCGGTATGATGATATTAGTAAACATCACAAGTAAATCAGGCGTATTCCAATATGTTGCAATTAAAGCCGCTAAACAAGCACAAGGAAATCCAATTAAAATCTTAATTTCTCTTTCTTTGCTTACCGCGCTCGGTTCCGCATTTCTAGATAACGTAACAACTGTACTTCTTGTTGTTCCCGTTACTTTATCTATTACGCGCATTTTACAAGTAAATCCTGTTCCATATTTACTTTCCGAAATTATTTTTTCAAATATTGGGGGAACTGCAACATTAATTGGTGACCCACCAAACATTATGATTGGTTCTGCAAACAAGCATTTAGATTTTAATGCTTTCTTATTCAACTTAGCCCCAATCGTACTAATTATTATCGCTGTTACCGCAACAATGATTTACTTTATGTACCGCAAGCAGTTAATTGCTGACCCTATACAAATTAAAAAACTAATGAGCTTAGACGAAAAACAATACATTAAAGATGCTGTATTAATGAAAAAATCTTTAACTGTACTTGGACTTACAATCCTCGGTTTTATGACTCATTCTATTTTCCACATTGACGCCGCAGTAATCGCATTAACAGGTGCTACTGTACTTATGTTAATCGGTGTAAAAGAGCATGAAATTGAAGAAGTATTCGCTCACGTAGAGTGGATTACAATTTTCTTCTTTGCCGGTCTATTCGTACTCGTTGGTGGACTTATTGATATCGGACTTATCAAAATGTTAGCTCAAAAAGTAATCGGTTTAACAGGCGGAGATGTTTCTTACGCATCCATTCTTATTTTATGGGTATCCGGCATTGCTTCAGCAACAATCGATAACATTCCGTTCGTTGCAACAATGATTCCACTTATTAACGATATGGCAGTCGGTCTTGGTCTATCACCTTCTGATGCACAAATCGATGTATTATGGTGGTCATTAGCATTAGGGGCCTGTCTAGGTGGAAACGGAACATTAATCGGTGCTTCTGCTAACGTAATCGTTGCTGGAATCGCAAGCCGTGAAGGACACCGATTTAGCTACGTGGACTTCTTAAAAGTTGGTTTCCCAATTATGATTGTTTCATTAATTGTTTCTCACATTTATATTTATCTGCGTTACTTAATGTAGGTATAAAAAGCGGAAGTGGCTCGCTTAGAATGTGAAGGGGATGGAACTTCTGACATAGAGGCGCTCTTTGCCTCGGCGGAAGAAGCGAAGCCACCGAACATTCTAGCCACTGGAGCTGGATTTCATAAAAAGCGGAAGTGGCTCGCTTAGAATCACTATCCAAAAAAGGCTATCGCTAGATGCGATAGCCTTTTCCCTTTCTATTTTCCATCATATATCGGCGGTTCGAAACAACATATCGACCGTTCGACAATATGCAACATGATTATTCATAATAGATCCTAATATTTCGTTGGCTCATTTCGAATCAAAAACAGGTGAATCGGAAGAAAAATAGAACATGTTATCACATGGATGACTGTAAATAATATTGCGTTCGTACCATAACGCTCCAAAATGGCGTATACTAAGTAAATCGACAGAACAAGTACTACAACACTTGCTAAAAGGCTTATGATTGGAATGAAGTTCAAAATAAAACAAGCAACGTATATACCAAATACTTTCCATCCAGCCCCTTCTTTCAAAAAGTCAGGTAACTTCTCCCTTGCCAAATCCCCCCATACTTTACTATTTAAAAATGGAATAAAAGCAAGAATGCCATCTTCAGCACCATCATTTTTTGCCATTGTATAGAGTGCAAATGCAGTTAGCAAATACGCAATAAATGCCCAGATTAAAATAATAACAATAGCAACAAAACTAAGAGCAAAAAAACCCGCTAATATACTTTGATCTTCCATCGCTCCCTCTCCTTTCTACTCTCATCGGATTTCTTATATCCATTTCATATCACTTCTTTATATAATATGAACAAAGACCATGAAAGGAGAACAATTTTATGCACCCATTTGTAAAAGCCTTACAGCAACAGTTTATCGCACATCAAAATACTGAAAAAGCAGAACCAATGGCTCGTTATATGAAAAATCATTTCCCATTTCTCGGTATTCAAACACCGGAAAGAAGAAAGCTATTACGTGAAGTCATACAAGTACATAGACTTCCAGACAAAGAGGACTTTCAAACCGTCATCCTTGGACTTTGGGATTTACCAGAACGCGAATTCCAAGCCGCCGCTCTCGATCTATTACAGAAATATAAAAAGCATCTCGATAAAACTCACATCCCGTTCTTAGAAGAACTCATTATAACGAAATCATGGTGGGATTCCGTTGATGGCATTGTTCCTACTTCCCTAGGAAGCATTTTTTTGAAACATCCAGAAGCCATTCAAACATACATCCCGAAATGGATTGCTTCAGAAAATATATGGTTACAGCGCTCCGCAATCTTATTTCAACTAAAATATAAAGAACAAATGGATGAAAAACTTCTCTTCTCAATCATTGGACAACTCAAATCTTCAAAAGAATTTTTCATCCAAAAAGCAATCGGCTGGGTACTTCGTGAATACGCAAAAACAAGCCCAGATGTTGTATGGGAATATGTTCAAAATCATCAACTTGCTCCTCTAAGCAAACGTGAAGCAATTAAACATATTCGCTCTACTATGAGCACCTCTTCAGATTGAACTACCCCCACCTTCACTTCATTTAGAGGAGGGGGGCTTCTCGGTTAAAATGATAAAGAATAGTAAAATAGGCGAAACTCTATCATATATATCCATCTTGATTTTCCAACATAGCAGTCCCTGCCATGAAAACAAAAGAAGATATCCACTTATTTTCTCCTTTTGTTTTCACTTGGTATGGGGCTAAAAAAGTCACTGTCCGCTTCTAGCCATGGGCGGACGCTCTCTCCCATCTAAAAAAGAAAGGTTTTCTATCCTTTTTTCAATTTGTATTTATACAGATACAATCGTTCCTCTATTGTGATTTAAAAAGGAACATGATAGAATATGGTCATTATTATAAAATATAGTAGCGATGACAGACTTATAAGTACTTGCACAAAAAGCGATTCAGGGATAGTGAAAGCCTGAAAAAGCAAGGAAACGGCAGTCTCGAGCAATACGTGATAAAGTGGATGTGTGTTTACGCACACATCAACTAGGGTGGAACCGCGGGTATACAAGCTCGTCCCTAGGCAAAAATGCCTAGAGACGAGCTTTTTTGTATTTCAAGGCGCAAGCGGCTTGCTCGAGAAATTGCCATTCAACAAGTACATCCAGTCATCGCCAATACGTTAACTTTTAAAAGGAGGATTTTATTATGTATTCAATGGAACAAGTTGTAAACTTAGCGAAGCATCGCGGTTTTGTTTTCCCTGGTTCTGAAATTTATGGTGGTCTTGCAAACACTTGGGATTACGGTCCACTTGGTATCGAATTAAAAAATAACGTTAAAAAAGCTTGGTGGAAAAAATTTATTCAAGAATCTCCATACAACGTTGGTTTAGACGCAGCGATTTTAATGAACCCAAAAACTTGGGTAGCTTCTGGTCATGTTGGTAACTTTAACGATCCAATGATTGACTGTAAAAAATGTAAAGCGCGTCACCGTGCTGATAAATTAATTGAAGATGCTTTAGATGCAAAAGGCATCGAAATGATCGTTGATGGTCTTACTTTCGATCAAATGGCTGGATTAATGAAAGAACATGAAGTAAAATGCCCAGATTGCGGTAGCGAAGACTTCACTGAAATCCGTCAGTTCAACTTAATGTTTAAAACATTCCAAGGTGTTACAGAATCTAGCACAAACGAAATCTTCCTTCGCCCTGAAACAGCACAAGGTATTTTCGTAAACTTCAAAAACGTACAACGCTCTATGCGTAAAAAACTTCCATTTGGTATTGGCCAAATCGGTAAAAGTTTCCGTAACGAAATTACACCTGGTAACTTCACATTCCGTACACGTGAATTCGAACAAATGGAGCTTGAATTCTTCTGTAAACCTGGTGAAGATTTAGAGTGGTTCACATTCTGGCGTAACACTTGTAAAAACTGGTTACTATCACTTGGTATGCACGAAGAAAGCATGCGTCTTCGTGACCACGGTGAGGAAGAGTTATCTCACTACAGTAACGCAACAACAGATATCGAATTTAAATTCCCATTCGGCTGGGGCGAACTTTGGGGCGTTGCATCTCGTACAGACTTCGACTTAAAACGTCACATGGAACATTCTAACGAGGACTTTAACTATATCGATCCACAAACGAACGAACGTTACGTACCATACTGCATCGAACCATCTCTTGGCGCAGACCGCGTAACATTAGCATTCTTATGTGATGCATACGAAGAGGAACAATTAGAAAACGACTCTCGTACAGTTCTTCGTTTCCACCCTGCTTTAGCACCATACAAAGCAGCAATCTTACCACTATCTAAAAAGCTATCTGAAGGCGCTGGGGAAGTGTTCGCAGAACTAGCAAAAGACTTCGTGGTAGACTTTGACGAAACTGGTTCTATCGGTAAACGTTACCGTCGTCAAGACGAAATCGGTACACCATTCTGTATCACTTATGACTTCGACTCAGTTGAAGACAAAGCTGTTACAGTACGTGACCGTGACACAATGGAGCAAGTTCGTATGCCAATTAGCGAACTAAAAGGCTTCTTAGAGAAGAAAATCCAGTTCTAATGATAGAAAGGCTGCCTCTGGGCAGCCTCTTTTATTGCTCACGCTTCTCTTTAATTGCAACTGTACATCTTGAAATGCAAAGTAAATCATCATTTTCATCAATGATGCGCACATCCCAAACCATTGTTGTTTGTCCTTTATGAATCGGCGTACCGATTGCTGTTACGATTCCATCGCGTTTCGCGCGAATATGATTCGCATTTATTTCAAGACCAAAACAAATACACTTTTCTTGATCAATTAAATTATAGGAGCCTACGCTCGCTACAGTTTCTGCTAATGCAACTGATGCGCCACCATGTAAAAAACCAAATGGTTGATGTGTGCGTCCATCTACTGGCATAGTTGCTACTACTTTTTCTTCTGTCATTTCTAACAGCTCAATCCCAAGTGCATCCATTAATGTTTTCGACATACTACTTCCTCCTTTTTCTTGTTTAAAAATGTATAATTTTCCCTATTTATTTTCAAACTACCTATAGCACTTATATAAGGAGGTTCTATCTACATGAAAAACAAATTCTATATTCTATTACTCTTAGTCTCCTTGCTCATTATTGTACCAAATTATACGAATGCAGCCCACCCTTCTAACCTGACAATCGATATTAAGCCTGTCACACAAAAAGGTAAGAAACCTTATCTTGAATATCAAATTAGCAGACCTTATTTTAGTAATTTTTACGATACAAAATTTCAAAAAAAGTTGAATACATACTATAAAACAACTACTGATCGTTTTAAAACAACATTAGCGAAAGAAGCAAAAAAATATTATACAGAGGCTCAGGAATCAAATGCTCCTTTTCATCCATATGTTGCAAATGTTGACTATAAAGTAACATTGCAAAAATCTCCCTTACTCAGTCTCTATGTAAATTATTATCAGTATACAGGCGGAGCACACGGACTATATACATGGAAGGCGAATACATTTGATTTAAATGAAAAAAGATTACTTAATTTGGACGACTTATTTCAAAAAGACAGTACGTATCAAGATATCATCCGCACAGAAATCGTTAGACAAATTAAGCAAAATGAAAGTATCTATTTTCCAGATGCAACTGAAAAAGTCATGAGTACAAAGAAATTTAACTATTATTTGGAACCCGATCATCTTGTCATCTATTTCTCATTATATGAAATAGCTCCTTACTCAAGCGGTATTCCACAATTTCGCATTCCATACACTTTACTTAGAGAAGCACTAAAGCCTAACTACCAAAACATTTTAATTGACAACGGATAAATGGATTCGCTACTATATTGTTAACCAAATAACAACTGGAGGTTAACAATATGAGACAATTACGTGCTTTAGATTTAGCACTAGCTGCCATGTTTGTTGCGCTCATGGCGATTGGTGCGAATATCGTATCCTGGGCACCGTTTTTACAAGTGGCTGGTATTCCACTTTCCATGCAACCATTTTTCGCAATTTTAGCAGGTCTTCTTCTTGGAAGCAGACTTGGGGCCTTATCTATGACTGTTTATATGCTTGTCGGTATTGCAGGAGCACCAATTTTCGCGCAGTTCAAAGCTGGATTTGGCGCACTTTTAGATCCTACTGGTGGTTTTATTATCGCATTCATTATCGTTGCTTACGTATCAGGAAAACTAGTAGAACAAAGAGAAAAACCACAATTCAGTACCTTTGCAATCGCGTCTTTTACAGGAATTATTTTAACCTATATCATTGGTACTACTTATATGTATGCAGCTGTAAACTTCTGGATGGGCGGAAATATGAGTTACAAAGCGGCTTGGACAATTATGATGTGGTTCGCGGTTAAAGATATGATCTTTACAATTATCGGTGCTATCATCTCACCTCGCATATATTATGCTGTACGTCGTTCTGCTTATCAGCATTCTCATTCGAGACTATAATAACGAAAAAGGAGCTACTTGAAGTAGCTCCTTTTTGTATTAAGACTCTTGTTTCATTTGTTCTTCTAAAATTTCCTTCATCATAACAAGCATATCATCTCTTAATTCTTCATGCTGAAGTGCCATTTCAATTGTCGTTTGAACAAAGCCTAATTTTTCCCCAACATCGTAACGCTTTCCTTCAAAGTCATAAGCAAATACACGTTGAATTTCATTTAAACTTTGGATTGCATCTGTTAATTGAATTTCACCACCTGCACCAACATTCTGGTTTTCTAAGAACATAAAGATTTCAGGTGTTAAGATGTAGCGTCCCATAATCGCTAAGTTTGAAGGAGCTGTACCTTGCGCTGGCTTCTCAACAAACTTTCGAACTTGATAACGACGACCTTCTTGTTCTAGTGGATCAATAATTCCATAACGATGTGTTTCTGCTTCTGGAACTGTTTGCACACCAATAACAGAAGAAAGTGTTTTATCATATTCGTCAATTAATTGACGTAAACATGGTTTTTCAGCTTGAACAATATCATCACCTAATAAAACAGCGAATGGTTCATCACCAATAAACTTACGTGCACACCAAACCGCATGCCCTAATCCTTTTGGCTCTTTTTGACGGATATAATGAATATCAACCATTTTAGAAGAAGCTTGTACTTTTTCAAGTAACTCATATTTTTTCTTCTCTAATAAGTTTTGTTCTAATTCGAACGCATTATCGAAATGATCTTCAATAGAGCGCTTTCCTTTACCAGTAACGATAATAATATCTTCAATTCCAGATGCCACAGCTTCTTCTACAATGTATTGAATCGTTGGCTTATCTACAATTGGAAGCATTTCTTTCGGCATCGCTTTTGTTGCCGGTAAAAAACGCGTTCCTAATCCCGCAGCGGGAATAATCGCTTTTCTCACTTTTTTCATAACAAATACCCTCTTTTCTGTTCTAATCGTCCAGTACCTTTTCTTATTGTATGGTGTAATTCTCTATTTTCTATAAAGTGAACCTTTCATCCACCTTCAGCAAGCGAATTTTTTTCCATATGCAAGAAAAGAGGAGGCCGTTCTACGTTCTCCTCTTTCTTCCTCCATTAATGGAAGTAACACTCTATCTCATTATAAACGATTCATGATATCTTCTTTAATAGCAAGTAACTTTTGTTCACTATTTTGTAAGGAATCATCTTTCACACCAAAATAAAACTTGATTTTTGGCTCTGTTCCAGATGGACGTAGGCAGAACCAAGAACCATCCGCTAATTGATATTTTAACACATTTGATTTCGGTAAGTGAATTTCTTCCTTATTTCCATCTATTAGTGATGTAATGATGCTTGCTTTATAATCTTCTACAGAATTCACTGTTAAGCCAGCCACTTCTTTTGGTGGATTTTCACGGAATGATGCCATCATCTCTTGAATTTTCTCTGCACCATCTTTTCCTTTTAGCGTTAACGATACAAGGTCTTCACGGAAGAAACCGTATTTCGCAAACACTTCTAATAAACCATTGTATAACGTTTTGCCTTGTGATTTATAATATGCTGCAACTTCACATGCAAATAAAACAGATTGTACTGCATCTTTATCACGGCAGAATGGACGAATTAAATAGCCATAACTTTCTTCATAGCCAAATTGAAATTCATATTGTCCACTTTCTTCATACTGCTTAATCTTCTCACCGATAAATTTAAATCCAGTTAATGTATCTACTGTATCTAAGCCATACGCTTTCGCAATTGTACGACCAATTTCAGAAGTTACGATTGTTTTTAACACAACACCGTTTTCTGGAAGTGTACCGTTTTGTTTCTTTTGTGATAATAAGTAATCAAGCATTAACGCACCCGTTTGGTTTCCTGTTAACACTTGATACTCACCAGCGTGATTACGAACAGCTACGCCAAGACGATCTGCATCTGGATCTGTTGCGATTAGCACATCCGCTCCCACTTTTTCTCCATCACGAATCGCAAGTTCAAACGCTGCGTGCTCTTCTGGGTTTGGTGATTTTACTGTTGAAAAGTTTGGATCTGGTAACTCCTGTTCTTTTACGACTGTTACGTCTGTAAATCCAACTGCTTCTAAACCACGACGCGCTGGAATATTGGATGTTCCATGTAGTGGTGTAAAGACGATTTTTAAATCTTTTCCAATTTCTTGTACCATTTCTTTATTGATGATGACTGTTTTTAACTGTTCTAAATATGCATCATCTACTTCTTGTCCAATGATATGTAATAAGCCATCCGCTTTCAATTGTTCCACATCAGCAACTTCTACTGTTAATTCATCTTCTACTTCATTTACGTAGCTAATTAATTCGTCTGCTTCTTTCGGAGGCAATTGTCCACCATCTTCTCCATATACTTTATAACCGTTATATTCAGGTGGATTATGACTTGCCGTAAGAACGATTCCACTTACTGTATGTAAATAACGCACTGCGAAAGAAAGTACTGGCGTTGGGCGTAAACTTTCAAATACATATGTTGTAATGCCATGCGCACCAAGGGTAGCTGCTACTTCCATTGCAAATTCAGGTGATTTATGACGAGAATCATACGCGACAACAACGCCACGTTTCTTCGCTTCTTCACCTAATTTTTCAATAAAGTGCGCCAATCCTTTTGTTGCTTTTCGAACTGTATATACGTTTAAACGGTTCGTACCAGCACCAAGTTCTCCGCGCATACCACCTGTACCGAATTCTAAGTTTTTATAGAAGCTATCTTCTATTTTCTTTTCATCCTGCTTCATATTTTCTAGCTGTTCTTTTAGTTCTGCATCTAAGTTTACATAGGAAAGCCAGCGACTATATTCTTGTTTCCAATCCATTTTCTTATCTCCTCTCGCATGTCATAACTACATTATATGAAAAAAACGACAAGTATCTCAATATATTTTAAAGTATAGCAGGATTTTACTATTGTGATTTGCACACACTAATGCTATATAATTCAAACAAAAAGGTGAGAAAAATGGAAGAATGGGGATTATCAGACGAGTTAAAAATAAAAACGAAACAAATGATTGAGGTTGTAGAAGCGGAATTACGGAGCATGAAACAAACGGTTGAACAAGACGGTGAGTGCATTTTATGTAAAATGGAAGAAATTCATCATCTACTAAGCAATGTTCAAACCCTAGCAGCTTCTTATTATTTAAAGGCATATTTATCACCATTTACATCAGGTTACGCTCCCCTTACAACAGCAATTCATCATTTAGGTGATAGGAAACATGGTGCCTTAATTGTTGTAGAAAGAAATGATTCACTTGATTCCCTTATTCAAACTGGAACAAGACTTGAAGCTTATTTAACCGTTCCACTACTGGAATCTATCTTTTATCCAGGAAATCCTCTTCATGACGGAGCTATTCTCATTAGAAGTAATCATATTGTTTCAGCAGCGAACATTCTCCCTTTAACAAAAAATATAGAGATTGATTCAAAACTTGGAACACGCCACCGAGCTGCAATAGGTTTATCTGAAAAAAGCGATGCACTCATATTAGTTGTCTCTGAAGAAACAGGCCGCACATCTTTTGCGTTAAACGGAACGTTATATACCATTTCTTTATAAGAAAAGGCAGCGTAATCCGCTGCCTTTTCAAAAACCTCTTATTCTTCTCCAAAACGGTCAACCAGTGTTGCAAGTGTACGAACCATTGCACCTGTTGCTCCTGCTGGCCCCAAATCATGTGCACTCGTTGTATCAGAAGTTCCAGCGATATCTAAATGTACCCATGGCGTTTCTTCTGCAAACTCACCAAGGAATGTTCCCGCCATTACCGCATGACCTTCACGGCCTGGTGAGTTATTTAAATCTGCGAATTTACTGTTACGAACACGCTCTTTATCGCGCTCGAAAATCGGTAATTGCCAAATCGGCTCATCTGTTTCCATCGATGCTTCTAGCACTTGTTCAAACAATGTTTCATTGTTTGTCATTGCACCCGTTGTATGGTTTCCAAGCGCTACAATGACACCGCCTGTTAACGTTGCAATATCAACAAGATAGTTCGCACCAAGTTTCTTCGCATACGTAATACCATCAGCTAATGCTAGACGGCCTTCTGCATCTGTATTTAATACTTCAATTGTTTTACCGCTCATAGATGTAATCACATCATCTGGCTTAAATGCTGTACCGCTCACAACATTATCTGTTGATGGGATAACAGCAACTACGTTTTGTTCTGGGCGAAGTTCTCCGATAATTTCCATTGCCCCAAGAACAGCTGCAGCGCCGCCCATATCACCTTTCATGCCAACCATACCTTCACGTGGTTTTAAAGAGTAGCCCCCTGTATCATATGTAATCCCTTTTCCCACAAATCCGATAACATCCGTCCACTCTTCTTTTCCTTTATAAATAAGAGCAATCATTTTTGGTGGCTCTGTAGAACCTTGGTTTACTGCAAGTAATGCACCCATACCAAGCTCTTCCATCTCTTCTTTCTCAAGTACTTTATAATCCATATCATATTTCTCAGCTAATTCAACTGCATACTCTGCAAGTTTTGTTGCTGTTAATACGTTTGGCGGCATATTTACAAGTGTACGAGCTGAATTTGTCGCACGTCCATGCACATACCCTACTGTTAATGCAGCTTCGATTTCTTTTGCATCTTCTGCTGTAATAACCGTAAAGTTTTCTAACTCTACACTTTCTTTTTTGTCCGTTTTATATGTTTGTAAATCATATGTACCAAGGCAAGATACTTCATTGGCAATATGCGCAACATCAATTGCGTCTAACTTATCAGTTACGAAAGAATCAAGTAAAATTGCTGCATCTTTTACTTTGTCAGCTTTTAATGTTTTAAATGCTTTACTAAGTGAAGTACGTAATGTTTCTGTTGAGTATGCTTCTTTTTTGCCAAGACCGACAAAATAGTAGCGTTTTACATTTGTTTTTCCTAAGCTATGTAGTTTGGAAATGGATTTTTTCTTTGCACTAAGCTCTTTCTCTTCTAATAAAACTTGTAATTGTCCTTCAAATGCTTTGTCCAATTCTTGTACAAAGCCGCTCGTTTTCTCTTCTTCAAATAAAGCAACGATTACTGCTTCATGGCTTGCTAATTCTTTTTGTACTTGAAACATGTTCAGCCCCCCTAGATTTCTCTATTGTCATTATAACTGCATTTTCCCTAAAATGCGATAATTCTAACTTCTCTTTCACTTCATATATAGAATGTGCTCCGGTAATGACGGTAAATTATGTATTTGTTCATATGGGACTTTCTCTACCTTTTCAGGTATGATTTTCCGGCAACTTTGAATAAATACCACGACTCCGTTCACATCTAAATTCCAATACAAAGGGCAGTACGGCCTCAAATATTGCTCCGCCACTTCCAACATAAGCCGCGCTCCTTTTACATTTCCATAGCTGTAATGATACTGAGCAACTACCATCTGTAATAAGCCTTTTAAAAATAAATTGCTCCGCTCTTCTAGCCACATTTCTTCGAGTAAATCATGGCACGTATAATAATCTTCTTCATTATATTTCACGAAAAACTCATAATACGCCAAAGGATAGTCTTCCACTTCCGCACCTCGTTTTTCTTATATTGTGAATGAAGACAAATAAAAAAGTCTAGTGTCAATCTCACTAGACTATTTCTGTTTCAAATATTGACCGCGGAATACTTGCAGCGTTTCATCTTGATTGAGCATCGTTAACTGTTCTTCTGTTAACTTACCGCTCCCCATTTTCACTACATATACATTTACTTTTTTCTTGCCCCACTCACTATATACATCCTGAACAGTTTCATAATATAAATCGAGTCTATTTCCTTTTATGGCTCCGCCTTTATCTGCTACCACACCATATCCATAGCCTGGTACAAAAAGAATGGTCCCAATCGGAAACACACGTAAGTCAGCTGCGATTGTAGAATATATATCCCTTTTTGCCTTCACACCTGAATATGTAATGCCATACTCCGGATGCCCAGGTCTTTTACCGGTTGATTCTATCCCTGACGTATAACCAGTTGCTGTCATTTCCATTACACGATATTTAGACCAGTCTTTTCCCTGTTCTAAAGCATTTATCACTTCTTTACTCGGAACAACTTGTTGCCCTCTTTCTGCTGCATGTACTTCTTTTACATTGCCTTCTTGATATGTTTTTACAACCTCTAGTAGAGAGACTCCTGTGAACGCTTGCCATGTCACACATAATGCTGCTACAAGTAAACAAGTCATCATAATGCGAATACCATATCGTTTTAACATTTTAATATTCCACACTCCTTCATCGTTAGTCATTCCCCATATGATGTAGAAATATGCAAAAAAATAATCCCCAGAAAACTGGAGATTAAAACATTTGATACCCGCTTTGACGTAGTTTCTTTATCACAACACCAGACAAAATTGCCCCGATTAATCCAGTTGATAAAATAAAAAGATCGGCTTGTCCAAGATGCGAGACACTTGTTCCAAATGAAGAAAATGTTTCTTTCGGTTTTGAAAAGTAATCCCAGACACCTGCTTTATTAATGATCAGTATACAAACAATCGGATAAATGATAACCATCACCCAAGTAGCACGTAAAATCATATTGAGTAAAAATCCAATTCCAAAAAATAAAATAAAAAACAGCATCATTGAAATTAGTAATACTGGAATACTCATGTTTCCCCACTCCTTCTATTTCTTATCCCCTGCCGTAAATACATGATAAGATGTATATCCAAATTGATCTCCTGGATTTAATGTTGCATCCATCTCAAGAAGCTGTGCCGTATTCCCTTCTAATAAATATCGAACTAATATAGAAGTATTTTGATCGTCTGCAATATCATTAGGATTTAAAAACGCTACTTCAAACAGCTCATCTTCTTGAACAATAACTTTTTCTCCTTCTGGTTCCAGTAGAAAAATAATCATATTATCACTAATCTCATCACGTATGACACCAGAACGAATGCCAATCACTCCTTTTACATGTGCAACAATACCTGTCTCTTCTAAAATTTCACGCTTAACAGCTTGGTCAATTGTTTCGCCCTCATTTACGAAACCAGCGGGCAATGACCATTTCCCTTTTAAGCCTCCGTATTTTTTCTTAACGAAGAGCCAGCGACCATCTTTTGTGGCTACAAGTCCACTTACAGCTAGCCAAACATTCCCACGCTTCCCCATGATGTAAAACTCCTTTCAGCTGAAACAACAGAATATTCATTCTTTTCTATGTATTATACTATATTTTTCAGTAAGAATAATATAATCTTCCTTATTCCTTATGGAGTTAACTCATTTTCCATATATTTGATATAATGAGAATATAGGGTAGGAATTCTTTGTAAAAAACACCTTGAATTTCTTCAAAGTTCTTCTTTGGATGCTGCTCCGCAAATAATCATTGAGAAAGGAGTGTGAAAAATTATGAGAAATCAATCAAAGAAATCCGGTATTGTATTCGTAACCTTAGTTTCTGCATTACTCTTCTGCTCTGTATTAGTCTCAGCTTCCCTTTCTCCACTCTCAGATTTAGGATCTAATGCAAATAAATTTAACTCTTTAGGGATGTGGACATCAATCGGCGAGATTTTAGTATTTTATGTCGTACCTCTACTTCTTTATATAGCAGGAATAAAGGTAATGAGATTCATCATGGCAGTTCTTTGCGGTATGGGACTATTCATAAATCTTGTGATACTTGCATCCGTATTTATTATAATGCGCGTAAATGACTATAGCCTTTCTTCCGTCTTAGGAGTCATCATTTTTTGCTCGGCGGTATCACTCACAAATATAATTTGGTTTTTTGTTGCTTTTCGATCAAACAAAATGTCCACTTATACACTGAATGTTCGTTGAAACAGAACTTTAAGAAAAACTTGTATTACATGAAAAAAGCAGAAACGACTCATAGCCGTTTCTGCTTTTTTCTACTATTTGTATTTATATATTAAAAGAACTTCAATTTACCTTTTTTAAGAACTAATAAAGGTCCACCAAGTAAGAATAAGTAACGGTTGTCGATTACTTTCTTCATGAAGGAAGCTTTCCATCCCGTTAACTTTTTACCCATAACAACGCCCATTGCATCGTCATGTCCTAATGAACATACAGATCCTTTGTTATCGAACACGAATTTTTTCATTTCGCCTTTACCGCGAATTAACACGGATAAGTTATGTGCGATGTTGTAACCTTGTTGAATTGCAATTTGTGCTGTTGGAGGATATGGACGGTTAATCTCTTCATTAATAATTAACGCTGCGTCACCAACCATGAATACATCTTCATGGCCTGGAGCGTGCATATACTCATCAACTTTAATACGTCCGCGCATTGCTTCAAAACCAGACTCTTCCACAATACCATTACCACGAACACCCGCAGCCCAAACAACCGTTTCAGATTTAAGTAATTCTACGTCGTCACCGTTCGCAACTAGAATACCTTCTTCAGTTGCTTCTTTAATTGCCGTGCCGATACGGAATTCTACACCTTTTTTCTCTAACTGTTTTACAGCGTACTCAACTAATTCTGGATCGAAGCCAGGAAGTGCCGACGGAGCAGCTTCCACACAGATAATACGTGCTTTTTCACGTGGAACATCATACTCTTTGCAAAGTTCAGGAATACGGTTTGCAAGCTCACCTACATACTCGATACCTGTAAATCCTGCACCACCAACAACGATTGTCACTAACTCATCGCGCTTTTCAGTCGCATATTGAGAGAACTTGTATTCCATATGATCACGAATTTGGCGAGTGGCATTAATGTTAGTAATAGAGAATGCATGCTCTTTCAGTCCTTTAATGCCAAATGTTTCAGACTCGAACCCAAGACCAATTACTAAATAATCATACTCTAACTCAGCATTTTTTAAGATAACGCGTTTTTCAGCTGCTTTAATTTCTACAACTGTATCTTGTACAAAGTTTACTTTATTTGTATCAATAACGTCTTGAATGTCGAGACGGATTTTATCATGATGTAATGTGCCAGCTGCACTTTCATGTAACCAAGTTGCTTGGTAGTGATAGCTGTTGTTGTTTACTAACGTAATTTCAGCTTCACTTACAGATAATGTTTTTTGTAGACGAACAGTCGTAATCATCCCACCATAACCTGCACCCAAAACTACGATTTTTGGAGTTTTCACTAAATCACAACCCTTTTCTTTATATAATAGTAAATAAGTATAAGACCAAAGTATTAAACACTTATTTTGTCAAGAATGTGGAATTCCTCACATTCTTAACCATAACAAAACGTGTTCAAAAAATCTTACGAAATTTGTCATAAAAAATTAACATAATACTTTCCTATATTAGTCGGTTTTATTTCAGAATTCAAGCACCTAGAGAATTATCAATATTTTAAAATAACATAGCGTTTTCAAGGGTTTTTCAGCCTTTTTTTCATGTATTTTCCTACTTGGTATATTTTATACATTTCCATCCTATCTATGCACAAGCTTACATATAATTCAGTCATTTCTTGCAGTATTCTAAACTGAAATATGGTATCATTTTTATTGTAAAGTGCAATCTTATTTGCAGGATTTCCGTATACATATGAACAATATATGGAATCAATATCGAAATTCCATCTATAGGGGGAATAAATAGTGACAGAAATTCAAAAAGTTTACGACATAACGATTATCGGTGGAGGTCCAACAGGATTATTCACAGCGTTTTATGGCGGAATGAGACAGGCAAGTGTAAAAATTATTGAAAGCTTACCGCAGCTTGGAGGACAATTATCCGCACTATACCCTGAAAAATATATTTATGACGTAGCGGGATTCCCGAAAGTACGCGCGCAAGAACTTGTTGATAATTTAAAAGAACAAATGAAAAAGTTTGAACCGACTGTTTGCTTAGAAGAAGCAGTTGATACACTTGAAAAGCTAGCTGATGGCGTATTTAAGCTTGTAACAAATAAAGGAACACACTATTCTAAATCTGTCATTATTACAGCTGGTAATGGTGCCTTCCAACCACGCCGATTAGAACTAGATAGTGTAGAGAAATTTGAAAAGAAAAACTTACACTACTTCGTTGATGATATGAATAAATTCGCTGGAAAACGCGTCGTTGTATTTGGCGGCGGTGACTCTGCAGTGGACTGGACAATGATGCTAGAGCCAATCGCTGAACAAGTAACAATCGTTCATCGCCGTGATAAATTCCGTGCTCATGAGCACAGCGTAGAAAACTTAACGAACTCTCGTGCAGACGTAAAAACACCTTATGTTCCAGTTGAATTAATTGGTGAAGACAAGATTGAACAAGTTGTTCTGCAACATGTAAAAACAGAAGAAAAAGTTGTTATTGACGTTGATGATGTCATCGTAAACTACGGCTTCGTCTCTTCTCTTGGTCCAATTAAAAACTGGGGCCTAGACATTCAAAAGAACAGCATCGTTGTAAACTCTAAAATGGAAACGAACATCCCTGGTATTTACGCAGCTGGTGACATTTGTACATATGAAGGAAAAGTAAAGCTGATTGCATGTGGCTTCGGTGAAGCACCAACAGCAGTAAACAATGCAAAAGCTTACTTCGATCCAAATGCAAAACTACAACCAATGCATAGCTCTAGTATGTTTTAATCCATAAGTATGATAGCAAAGCCGCAATTTCTAAAGCAGAAATTGCGGCTTCTTTATTCTATAGATAAAAACCTCATTAGGTGAATTTTATTACGCTAAGATACTTTATAATTTTAAAGCGTCTGTCTATTATCAATTGTATATATTTGTCCTGTAATAGATTCTTGAGTCAATTGAAACAAGACTGCTTCTGCACTATCTTCTGGTGTTGAAATTCTGTTAAGCGGCAAGGTTCCCGCAAGTTGGTACATCTTATCTTCATTACCTGACCACCATCTCGTATGAACTGCACCAGGAGCAATACTGTTTACTCTAATGTCAGGTACCAATGCAATAGCGAGCGATTTTGTCATCGTATGAATGGCGGACTTTGTTGCTGCAACATTTCTTCCAAATTATTGAACTACCCACACCTCCCTCTACACGAGCTTTGAAGTGGGGGATTCTCCTTTTTCTGCCCTAGCAAAAAAAGTTCCCCTCGATAAACAAATCTCCCTCTTCCCTTCATCTGTATAATTATGGTACAATCAAATAAGAACATTTGTTCTTATTTGAAAAGGGGGAGTATAAAACATGAGTCAACCAAAGATTATTAAAAAAGAAGCTTTCCAAGCGATTGGCATCTCCGCTACAACAAAAAATGAAATTGAAATGTCCACTGAAGGAAAGATCCCCAAGCTATGGACCGACTACTGCCAAGGTCAAATAACAGATCAAATTCCTAACAAAAGGAAGCAAAGCGAAACACTAGCATTGTATTCAAACTATGAGTCCGATGAAACTGGAGCCTATACATATACAATCGGTATGCCAGTCTCTTCATTAGACACAATCCCTGAAAATATGACATCTCTCACAATACCTGCCCAGACATATGCGGTATTTACGACTCGCAAAGGCCCAGTATCAGAGGTCATCGTAGAAACATGGCAAGACATTTGGAAGTGGTCGAAAGAAAACAAACGTGCTTTCACAACAGACTTTGAATTGTATGATGAACGAGCGATGGATCCAAATAATGTGCAAGTTGATATCTATATTGCATTAGCCTAAACCATATAATAAGAAGGTGCTTTCGCATCTTTTTATTTTTTTGCCTTAAAAAATCCACTGGGCAAATGTGCTATTATTGTCTACAATGAAAAAGTGCAGTATAGAAATATTAGAAACTGTATAAAACGAGTGTTAACAGGATTTTATATCCACTCAAAATTGTTACATAGAAAGGAAGCAATATGGAGGAACTACAACAAAACAAATCTGCTCCAACAGAAGGCGGGACACCTTTACTACAAAATACAAACTTCCTATTTCTTTGGGCAGCTACTCTATTTTCAAGCTTTGCTTTAGCTTTTTTTACCTTTTCCCAAACATGGTACATAGCGAAAACATTAAATCTCGAAGCTTCACTAGGTGTTGTCTTTGTTGCACTTAGCGTCCCAAGACTTATCTTTATGATTGTCGGCGGAGCTGTCGCAGATAAATTTCCGAAAAAAAATATTATGTTTTACTCAAATATCATTCGTGCACTTCTTGTCGCAACAATTCTAATCTGGTTTATCGTTGGTCATGTAACGTTATATACGTTTGCTTTGTTTGCTTTGTTTTTCGGATTAGCGGACGCCTTCTTTTGGTCAGCAGACGGTTCCATTCTCCCTGAACTTGTAGAAAAACATCGTTTAACACAGGCGAATTCACTTACCCAAATGACGAACCAAGCATCCGTAATTTTAGGACCTGTACTCGGTGGCATTCTCATCAAGTTTAGTAACTATGAGACCATTTTTACTATTACTATTCTGCTTCTCATTATTGCTGCTATACTCGTCCAAAAAATCCAATTTACATTGCAAGAAAAAACGGATACAGACAAAGGAATGTTTACCTCTATTAAAGAAGGCATTTTGTACGTAAAGGAATCGCCTTTTCTTTCAACATTTCTTATCTGTAGCGCCTTTCTAAATCTATTTTTAATCGGACCAATGCAAGTTGGCTTCCCGTTATTTATCAAAAATGTACTGCATGGTGACTCGCTTCAATTTAGTTATTTAGAAGCAGCTGTTGGAGGCGGAATGGCAATTGGTGCTGTCATTGTTGGCCTTAAAAACATTAATCGTAGACGCGGCTTGTTTTGCATCATTATGATGCTGTTATCTGGCGTTTTCTTCTTATCCATTAACTTCAGCATAGCACTTTGGCAAGCATTATTAGCAGGCGCATTTTACGGCATTACAATTGCCATGGCTATCGTTCCGTTAATGGCGATGATTCAATCTACTGTCAAAGAAGAAATGATGGGGCGCGTCATGAGCTTGCTGATGCTATCATCTATGGGCTTCATCCCGCTTTCCTATGCATTCACATCACTCGCACTTGCAGCTGGTATTCCGATTGTGACGATTATGAAAAGCGGCGCAATCGCAGTGATTGTCTTTGTATTATTTGTTGCGATTCGCGTTCCTGTTGTAAGAAAATTCGATTAATCAAGGGGAGTCATGTATCATACGCATGACTCTTTTTTGAATGGATCAAATAAGGTCACCTTCCTGCTCCTTCTTATAGCCGCCCCCATTCTAATCCAACATCTAAAAATAGAGCTCGCATCGTACTATACAAAAGTGCTCTAACATCTTTACGAATCTCCCCACATTTATACGCTCTTACCACACTTTTCGTACGACAGATAAGTTGCGTACAAGTCTCCTCATCCGTAATCAATTGCTCAAAAAACACCCCTTGTTCTAATAAACCACTCTTTTTATAAGCAAGTTCCACCTTACTCCAAAGCACATTAATCGTTTGTGGATTTCTCGACATTGGAACAATTGCATCTACAAATGCAATTGGAATATCATGACGACAATATGTTTCATCAAGTTCATACGTTTCTCTTTTCTTTTGTACTTGAGAAAAGTTTTTAAAAAGAATAGTTTCCTCCTTCTCTGACACCTCTTCCTTCTTACGCCCCTCTACATGTAGGCTCTTTTCACATGCGGTCATTTTCATACGGTCATCCATACGGTCAACAGCTGCTTTACGAAATACATATAAGTTCGCACTATATCCCCCGCGCTTATATCTTTCTTTCGTAGGAATCCGCTCAATAATCCCGAGTTCCTCCAGTTTGGCAACAGAGCGACGCACCGTACGAATACTTTTTCCTATTTTGGTCGCAATTGTTGCCATTAACGGACAAGCAACTCCAACTGTTTTTTGCTTTTCATTAATCGCATATCTCCCTAAAAAACGAATTACTAAAAAGTCCGTTTTATTTATGTTTGCTTGATAACAGATTAAAATTTGCTGCTGGTATGTATTAAACTCTTCTTTACTTTGAAATTCGCTATATGTTTTCATTAAATGATAGAAAGTTCCCATTTTTATCACCCCATATATAAATAGGTGCGATAAAGCAGAATGGGCGATTTTTTTAATTTAATGATTTAAAAGCGTAAAACATAAAAACAGGTCGCATTACATCATGCGACCTGTCTTCCTTATCAATCCCGCTTACTATCTATCATTAACCAATCCAAACACCATTATTATTAAATTTGTAATATTTACCATCAATCCATCTTGTTCCCGTTACCATCGTACCAAAAGAATCAAGGTAGTACCAGCTTCCATCAAGCTTTAACCAGCCTTTGTGTTCAGATCCATTGCTGTTAAAGTAGTGCCAGTAATTACTGATTTTTTGCCATCCTGTTTGCATTGCCCCACCGTTATCAAAGTAGTAATACGTATTGTTTATAAAACGTTTTCCTGTTTCCATTATTCCGTATGGTCCAAGGTAATACCATTTCTCTCCAGTTAATAACCAATCTGTTTGTCTTGCTCCATTATTATTAAAGAAATACCAAGATCCTTTAATTTGCACCCAACCTGTGTGCATTGCTCCCGTGCTTTCATTAAGATAGTAATATGTATATTTCTTGGTTTTTTTATCTTGTATTGGCATCCACCCGGTTTGCATAATTCCAAAAGGGCTAAAGTAGTACCATTTTCCTCCAGTTGATAACCAACCTGTTACCTTCCTACCATTTTTATCATAGTAATACCAGTTTCCATTTTGTTTTACCCATCCTTTAGCTTGGCTAGCCTTACTTACACTTGCAACTTTAGGAGTAGCAGTAGAATTTTGAATCGTCTTGTTTTCTTCTGCATGAGCAATAGCTGGAATTAATAGTGCAGTAGAAAGTACAGAAGTAGCAATCATCTTTTTCATTTTATTTCCCTTTTTCATTCTCTTTCCCCTTTTCAAAAAATAGATAATTTATACTATTTTATCAATTTTATCAAACAAATTAAATGTTTTTTTACAATATATATACAAATAAATTGTACGATAACTATAGAATTAGTAGCAGCGACGCCATGATAGCATGATAGAAAATATAAAAGCATACAAGTTTATATTTACAATGATTGCATGACATAGATTGTTATAAGATGAAACTTCCATATCATATAAATGTCATCCTTAAGGTGACATTTTCATTGACAGAATCTTTTTTTAGCAAAATAAAACAGGTCGCATTACATCATGCGACCTGTCTTGCTTATCAATAAGGACTATTTCTTACAATTAACCAACCCAAACACCGTTATTATTGAAATGGTACCATTTGTTATTAATAAATACCCAGCCTGTTCTCATATCACCAAAAGAAGCATCGAGGTAGTACCAGCTTCCACCAAGTTTTAACCAACCTCTGTATTCTGATCCATTTTGGTTAAAGTAGTACCAGTAATTGCCCCATTTTTGCCAACCGGTTTGCATAGCACCAGTGTTATCGAAGTGGTAATATACGTTGTTTATAGAAACTCTTCCAGTTTTCATTTCTCCGAAGGATGAGTCAAGGTAATACCATTTTCCACCAGTAGATAGCCAACCTGTTTGTTTTACTCCATTATTATTGAAGAAATACCAAGATCCATTAATTTGCGCCCAACCTGTTTTCATAGCACCAGTGTTTGTATCAAGATAGTAATACGTATATTTTCCTGTTTTTTTATCTTTGAATGAAGTCCAGCCTGTCTCCATAATTCCGTAACCGCCAAGATAATACCATTTTCCTCCAGTGGATAGCCAGCCTGTTTGTTTTACTCCATTATTATTGAAGAAATACCAAGATCCATTTACTTTCGTCCAACCTGTGTGCATTGCTCCCGTACTTTCATTGAGATAGTAATATGTATATTTCCCTGTTTTTTTATCTTGAATGGAAACCCAGCCTGTTTGCATAATTCCATAAGAGCTAAAGTAGTACCATTTACCACCAATAGATGACCAACCTGTTACCTTTTTCCCATTTTTATAGTAGTACCATTTCCCCTGTTGTTTTACCCATCCTTTTGCTTGAGTAGCCTTACTTACACTTGCAACTTTAGGAGTAGCAGTAGAATTTTGAATCGTCTTGTTTTCTTCTGCATGAGCAATAGCTGGAATTAATAGTGCAGTAGAAAGTACAGAAGTAGCAATCATCTTTTTCATTTTATTTCCCTTTTTCATTCTCTTTCCCCTTTTCAAAAAATAGATAGTTTATACTATTTTACCAATTTTATCAAACGAATTAAATGTTTTTTTTGTAATATTTGTACAAACAAATTACTAGATGGTTATGAGCTATAGATTGTTATAAACAAATTACTAGAGAATTTTTTTAAATTATGCAAGTTTGATAACGCTCTAAAATTCGCTATATGTTGTCATGAAATAATAGAAATTTCTCCTTTTTGATGACTTGAAAGCATAAAAAATAAAGCAAGTCGTATTTAATCCCACGACCTGCTTTACTTATCGATAAAGACTATTACTTATAATTAACCAATCCAAACACCGTTATCATTAAAATAGTACCAGTTGTTATCAATAAATTTTTGACCTGTTACCATTTCTCCATAAGAGTCAAGGTAATACCATTTACCACCATTGGATAGCCAACCTGTTTGTTTTACCCCGTTATTATTTAAGAAATATATTACATTCTTCTTTACTTTGAAATTCACTATATGTTTTCATTAAATGATATAAAGTTTCTATTCTTATCATCCCGCATATCAACAAGAGAACAACAGTAAAATTAGAAATTATTTCATAATCTTTAATGAACTGAGGTGAAAAACATGATTGTAATTAGTGCTTGCTTAGCTGGTATTGCTTGTCGTTACGATGGAAATGACAATCTCATTGCAAAAATTGAAGAGCTATTACAAAAAGAAGAAGCTGTTCTTGTTTGTCCAGAGGTATTAGGAGGCTTACCTACACCTCGTCCATCAGCAGAAATTATCGGAGGCAATGGTGATGATGTACTAGATGGTAAAGCAAAGGTAATGGACAACGAAGGTAATGATGTAACAACAGCTTTCGTACACGGAGCTTATAAAGCTTTGAAAGAAATACAAGATTTAAATCCAGAATACATCATTTTAAAAGAACGAAGTCCTTCTTGCGGAAGTTCTACCATTTATACAGGAGAATTCAACGAAAAAAAACGAGATGGATATGGTGTAACAACTGCTTTATTTCGCAGACATGGATTTACAGTAATTTCAGAAGAAGACTTTGCAAGCAAATAAAAGAGTTGACCATTTGGCCAACTCTTTCTTCATTATTTCACGCCTAATTTTTCTTTCACTTTTGCAGGAAGCTCGTCCTTCTTCACTTCTTCCCAAGCTGCTACACCTTTTTTATCGGAGTAGAATACACGTAGAAATGCTTCCTTACGAAGATTCTTCACAGCTGTAAATTCCATTTCTTTTTCTTTACCATCTTTATCAAATGCAGGTAACTTATACTCAAATGATTTGTGAGACTGACCATTATCAGCTTTTTCATTTTTTTCCGTTCCATCAACTGTAATTTGAACATAGTACTCATCTTTTCCCATACGGTTTAAATCACAGCCAACTAACAAGCTAGCAAATACAATTAAAATACTAAAAAGTGCAATATATCTTTTCACGTTATTCACCTCATGTGTTTTTTATTATGTTGTTATCATAATCTCTTTTCTTCAGAGGAGAAATTCAAAAACGTGACATGAACATTACACTTTTGTAAGATTAAACACTGAAAAAACAAAAAAGATAACCAACTACTGCACCTAGTCGATTATCTTCTTTTTTGTATATCAACAAAGTTTTCGTATCTTAATTAGGAAGCCGATTTATTAAGTGTATACCGTTGTTCAATACGTTGTTCAATTTTTTCCATCTCTTGTTTATCATTCAATATCTTTTGTTTATTTTCTTGTACCAATTCTTTAAACGATTTATGAAGTAATTTACAACGTTTGTTCGCCATAATCATTTCTCCTTATTGTCTGTGTAATCACAGATATAAAATAAAATTTTCCAATCACCATAAATTTTTTGTCTTTATTTGTCGAAAAATTATTCTTAATTCAAGAATACTATAACTTCCGAGTTTTTAGACCTATTTGTTTGAACATTATGTGAATTTAATAAAAAAAATTATATACAAATACAAATTGTAAAACGAACATAAAAATCCTTTTTTAAGGAGAATCGAGAGGATTTCGAAGAGGCCAGATCCTTTTTCTGCCACATGCGGCGGTAAAGTAAATAGAACAAACGAGTGCATATCATCTTTTGTTTCACATAACCGCAACGTCCATGTTCAATAAACAAAATGAATTTATCCCGCATTAACGGGCAGTAATACTCCCACCTCAAAATTCGGGGAAAGCAAAGAAGTTAGGTGGGAGATACAATACGAGTTATTGCCCAAGCTACTACAGATGGTAATACTGTTCCCGAACCGCTTGAAAATACAGTACACCTCATGCACTTTGAAGCAGCTAGATTCCCCTCTCCAACATCATAAAATAGGTTATTCTCTTAACAATCAATAACACTAATTATATGAATAAAAAAAGAGCGTCCGTCTTCGGACACTCTTTTCCTTTATAGCGAATTAAATAAGCGCTTGATTAAGTCTGCAAAACTCAATCATATCTCGATACGAAAAGCATTACATTAGCACTCTTCCGGCTTACCAGCATTCGACGCCGTACGGAAAGATGATCCACATCCGCATGATGCGATTGCATTCGGGTTATCGATTGTGAACCCGCCGCCAAGCATAGATTGCTTGTAATCAACTTTTACTCCTTTTACAATCGGAGCACTTTCTTTATCAATAACAAATTCAACACCGAAAAACTCAAGCACTGTGTCGTCTTCATTTGGTTCTCTTTCAAATCCTAGACCGTAAGAAAGACCGCTACATCCACCGCCATGCACAGCAAGGCGAACGTACTTCTCTCCATCTTCAGCATCTTTTAACATATCTTTAATTTGATATGCTGCTTGTTCTGTTACATCAATCATGAAATCCACCTTCCTTTCTTCTCTCGTTCTATTATACATCTTTACGCCTCTATCTTGTACTCATACACTCCGCGGCAAATTACTTCCGCTGGACCTTTCATCAAAACGTTCCCTTCTTCTGTCCAGGCAATCATTAAATCTCCGCCCGCTAAATGAACCGTAATTTCTTCACCGCGTTTCATTTTTTCATTCAACACTGCTGCAACAACTGCTGCGCATGCTCCTGTTCCACATGCCTGCGTCACACCTGACCCACGTTCCCAAACGCGGAAGTTCATTTCATTGTCATTTACAATTTCAATGAATTCAACATTCACTCGTTCCGGGAACATTTCATGAGTCTCAAGTACCGGACCTAATGTTGTAAGCGGAGCTTCTTCCACATCATCAACAAAAATGACCGCATGCGGATTTCCCATTGAAACAGCAGTAAACGCATAGCGATGATTATTGTATAGGAAGTCTTCACGAATAAACGGTGTTTCTCCCTCGCCAAGCATCGGTAACTCTGCACGAGTTAAACGAGGTGCTCCCATGTCAATTTTAGCTAATGTAACGATACCGTCTTCTACTGTCACTTCAGCCGTTACAATTCCAGCCAATGTTTCTATTGTAAAAACAGTCTCTTCTACTAGTTTATGCTCATACGCATATTTCGCTACGCAACGCAGTCCATTTCCACAGCTTTTTCCTTCTGACCCATCATTATTAAACATGCGCATTTTCACTGGTGCTACTTCAGACGGACAAATTAAAATCATTCCATCTGCGCCAATTCCAGTGTTGATATTCGACACTTTTTCCGCTACAAGAGATAGTTCCTCTTCTGGAATTTGCTCTTCAAACATATTTACATATATATAGCTATTCCCAAGACCATGCATTTTTGTAAAAGAAAATTTATTCATCCTCATTCACTCCAAAAAAAATTTGTTGTTTTAAGTATAAAATGCATGCTTTTGGAACACAATAAGAACGTCCCCCGTTTCTCATATTTGACAACGTTTTGATGGCTTTTATATAAGAGCCGTTCTTACACAAATTGTGTAAGAAAAAAGCCCTTCTCGGAAAGGGCCTTTTTTTATTTCACACAAACATTCCTGCAATTGCAGCACTCAATAAGTTAGCAAGTGTTCCAGCTACAATTGACTTTATTCCAAATTTCGCAATATCACTACGACGGGTTGGCTCCATTCCCCCAAGTCCCCCAAGTAAAATGGCAACAGAAGATAGATTCGCAAATCCGCAAAGTGAAAAGGTAATCATTGCCATTGTTTTCTCTGAAAGTTTCCCCCTATGAGGAGCAAAATCAGTAAACGCTACAAACTCATTTAAAATTAACTTCTCCCCAATAAAACTTCCCGCTGTAATTGCTTCTGTCCACGGTACACCAATGACAAACGCAAGCGATGAAAAAATATATCCTAATATAAGTTGTAGGGATAGATCTGGATAACCGAAAAGACCACCAATCCCACCAACAATTCCATTCAAAAGAGCGATGATGGCAATAAAAAAGACGTCGCTCTTTTGCAACGCCTTAAAACATTGGATTTTCATCTAAGTAATCATATACATTTTTCACAAGTTCTTCTACCGTTGCACCTTGTACGACTTCCCCGTTTACAAGTGCAAAAGGCCCTTCAAAACAAATGCCACAATATCCTAGACAACCGTACTCCATAACATCTAAATTTGGATCTTTTTCAAATTTTTCTAGCGCTGCTTGTGAGCCACTCGCAAGATTACCTACACAAAATTCGATTAATGGCTTAATCAAAACAATCCCCCCTGTATCTTCAAAAAATAAATCTATAATAAGAAAACTAAGCTGTTTCTTGTTGTTTTAATTACACCTAATAAAATATTTAGCTACTTTACTGTTTCATTTCGAATCAAAAGATCTTCTCTATATAAATCCATGTTGATTTCCCAACATACACTTCACTGCTATGAAAACAAAAAAAGATCTCCACTCATTTCATCCTTCTGGTTTCACACAGCATGGGGCCAACAAGGGCACTGACCGCTTCTATCCATCGGCGGACGCTCTCTCTAACCTAAAAGAACGGGTTTCTATCGTTTTTTTATCTACATATTGATTTTCAAACATACAAATTAAAACAGTTTGCCCACTTTTCTTCTTATTGTACAACAGAGTACACATTCATGCATTGTTATTTGTTCACAAATTCGATATAATTTGAGTGAGTAAAGTCAAAATATTTTTTCAATATATAATTGTATGATTAGGGGATATTTCAACAGAAAAGGGGTAATCCATCATGAAACACCTCGTATTACTGGGTGGCGGCTACGGTGGAATGAGAATTCTACAACGGCTTCTTCCAAACAATCAACTCCCAGATGATGTCCAAGTGACATTAATCGACAAAGTACCATACCACTGTTTTAAAACAGAATATTACGCATTAGTAGCGGGTACAATTTCCGAAACACATATTCGCATTCCGTTTCCAGAACACCCGCGTCTCAACATTCAATATGGCACTGTAACGAATGTTGACCTTGAAAACAAAGCCGTTCATCTCGATGGCGGTGAAGTTGTCGAATATGATGACTTAATTATCGGCCTTGGCTGCGAAGACAAATATCATAACGTTCCGGGGGCGAAGGAATATACACATAGCCTTCAATCAATTGAACAAACTCGTAAAACGTATGAACAATTAAATAGTTTAGAACCAAACGCAACGGTCGCTGTTGTCGGTGCTGGTTTAAGCGGTGTTGAAGTTGCAAGTGAACTTCGTGAAAGCCGTTCTGATTTAAAGATCTACTTATTTGATCGAAAAGATCGCATTTTATTCCCGTTCCCAGAAAAATTAAGTAGATACGTAGAAGAGTGGTTCGTAAAGCATAATGTTACAATTATACGAAACTCTAACATTACGAAAGTAGAACCAAACGTTGTGTACAACCATGACGAACCACTTCAATGTGATGCAATCGTATGGACAGCTGGTATTCAAGCAAACGAAGTTGTTCGAAACCTTCCAGTCGAACAAGATAGTAGTGGTCGGGTTGCATTAACAAAATATCATAATATTCCGAATAACGAACACGTTTATGTTGTAGGGGATTGTGCTGCCCTTCCGCACGCACCTTCCGCACAGCTTGCTGAAGGCCAAGGTGAACAAATTGTCCAAATATTATTAAAACGTTGGAACAATGAACCCCTTCCTGATGAACTACCTGTTATTAAATTAAAAGGTGTTCTCGGTTCTCTCGGTAAGAAACACGGATTCGGATTATTAGCAAATCAACCATTAATGGGACGAGTTCCTAGACTTCTCAAGTCGGGTATCCTTTGGATGTATAAATATCATAATGGTTAAAAAACAAGAGCTTATCGCTCTTGTTTTTTTCTACTTTTCTCCTTTTTTGATACGATATGAATATGTAAGCACAAATTGAAAACCGGAATAAAACCTAATCTTTAGATGGAAGAGAGCATCTAGCCATGCATAGAAACGGTTCGGGCCTTTTCCTGCCCCATGCCATGTTAAAACAAAGGAAGTAAACGAGTAGAGATCTTTTTTTGTTTCCATAGCCGCGTTTTATATGTTGGAAAATCAAGATGGGTTTATATAGAATCAGAAAGGAGAAAATTATGTTTCTATTAAACGACGTAACATATAAAGATATCCTGCACATCCCTTACTTAGAGATTCACAAAGAAAAAATCACCTGCATTATCGGTGAGAGTGGGAGCGGAAAAAGCACACTACTTCGCATGCTCAATGATCTACAGTCACCAACAGCTGGCAAAATTGAATATAATGGTGCACCTATTTCGTCTTATCCGCCTATTCAATTACGCCGCGAAGTCGTTATGCTAGGACAAACACCTCCCATCTTTGACGGAACCGTAAAAGATAATCTGCTAATGGGACTTCGCTTTTCAGAGAAACCTTTTCCAACTAACGAATCATTACAAGAAGCCCTAGCAATTGTAAGTTTAGAAAAAGATTTAACACATATCGCCTCCTCATTATCTGGTGGCGAAAAACAAAGGCTCTCCTTAGCTCGCGTTTTACTTATGGACCCGCCCGTTTATTTATTAGATGAGCCAACTTCTGCATTAGATGCTGATACAGAAAGGCGCGTCATGAAACAGTTTACTGCAATTGCGAGACAAAAAAAGAAAACGGTTATCTTCATTACCCATTCACAGCAGCTCCCAGAAGAAATCGCAGACGATATGATTGAAATCAGTAAAACCAAAGGTGCTATTAGAAGGGAAGTGCACGCACTTGAAGGGCGTTATTGAACTACAAATTTGGCAACTTGCCGCTGCATATATTTTCATTATCATTTTAATCGGACTTGTAAAATTAAAAGGAATACCTCGTGAAAAGCAAATTACGATCGCTACATTACGTATGACCATTCAGCTTGTCCTTGTTGCATACGTACTTACATACATATTTGAAAATAGTAATCCATTTTATACAATTGCTATCATTACTTCTATTACGACATTTGCTATTTTTAATATCTATAAACGAGTAAATATACCTATGTCAAAAGAGTTAAAACGTGTGGCTGCAATTTCGATGATTGCGGGATCAATCGGACCGCTTTTATTATTTATTTTTGTAATTATTGGACACGACCCTTGGTATGCGCCGCAATATATCGTTCCAATCGCTGGAATGCTTATCGGAAATGCGATGACTGGTATATCTCTCGGCGCAAATACATTCTTAAACAATATGAAATCACAGCGCGAACACATTGAAGGTGCGCTTATGCTTGGGGCAACTCCGAAACAAGCAGCAGCTCCCCTTGTGAGGGATGCTTTCGATTCAGCTATTTTGCCAACAATTAATTCCATGATAGGAATGGGAATCATTAGCCTTCCAGGTATGATGACAGGCCAAATTTTATCAGGAGTTTCACCATTTACCGCCATTCAATATCAAATTGCTATTATACTCGGTATTTCCGGAAGTACAGCTTTTTCTGTCATCATCTTTTTACAACTTGGTTATAAAACATTCTTTAATAAACGGTGTCAATTGAAAGAGATAGAATCTTAAATGCTAATTGTGTCCCTTAAGGAAACATACTATAACCATTGAGACTATACATAAAACATAGAGGCGAATTTCATTTCCCCCATACTTCCAACATCCTTGATTTACTTTAACTTCCATTTAAAATCTCTGATTAACACACCTGGTATATCAATCCAATTTATGGATATTATAGTAATAAATCTTTAGATTTGTATCGTTCTATAATGGAGGTATGGGGTATGTATTATGTTAAATTAATTCAGGGACAATCCTTCTATGCTTTTGATCATCGCTTCTTGCTAGATCAAGAAGAACAAGTTACACAAAGAATTTTTAAATACCTGTGCAAAAATGAGTTTTTCGAAGTACGTAAAGACGAGAATACTTCCACAGCATAATAATGAGTAGCTTAGTAGTGTGTACGTTAAGCACTAACAAATCCCTTTATCTACAAACTGAGCAGCCATACTATTTGTAGTATGGCTGCTTTTTTATTCTTCCCATTTCCTCCGGCACTCCTCTATCCCACTAAGCACATACTTCTTCGTCATATGTGCCCGCTTCCAAATGGAAATCATTCGTTTCGCTCTCTTATTATGACGCATCCGCTCTACCTCTTGTAACAAAGGTATCCATTTTTCACTAGACGCCCTCATCATATATTGTAATCCCTCATCTTTTGAAACAATTGTTTTATGCTCTAATGTATACAAAATGCGTCCCATCGTTACAACAGCTGATTCTACCCATTCTTCAATTAAAAATAAATATGGCCGTGATGCTTTTTCACTCCAGTACTGTTCTACATTATATTTCATTGTTTCTACCACATCACTCCATGGCGTTTGAAACGGAAGCTTACTTGCTTCCTCCCCAATTACAGTAATCCCTTGATTTTTTAACGTCCACCACGTTACAGCATTCACATCCCAATGTCCTGTGTGAGCTTTTCCATCTGCACAATAGACATACTGCGGCATTTCCTCATTGTATTTCCCTAAATCAGCAAGTGGAATATACATACCGTCCATTCGTCTTCCTAACATGCTTTTACTCATTTTTTTGTGTAACTCAATTATTTGTATGTTCTGGGTTTCACTGACCGACTCTCTCGTTACTGTAACAAAATCAACGTCACTCGTTTCTAAATGAAATGCTCCTAATGCAATTGAACCATATACATATACTCCAATTAATTGTTCGTTAAAAAAAATATCTTGTAATCCAATCACATATTGCTCCATTAAGACCTTTACTTCTTCTGGAAGTCTATGTTTCACTACCCCTTTCACACGCATACCTCCTTGATAACATTACCTATAACGGTTATTTTTTTCATATAAACATGTAAGAAAAGCCTTTGCTACCGCAAAGACTTTTTTGTATTATAAATATTTCTCAATTTCTTCGTATACGTCTTTTAAACGAGGATTTCCTTCTCCAACGATTTCTCCGTTTACAAGAACAACTGGATAAAATAAATCCTCTTCAATTACGTGCTCTACAAAAGCTTGTTTCTCAGCATCTTCTTGCTCTTCCTGAATATCAATGTATTCAAACTTGAATTTATCATCTTGTCCTTCATATTTGCGACCAATTGCCGCTTGTAGCCATTCAAATGTTTCAGCCGAAGACGGCATTCCAACGCAGCTTGCACAAATTACTTTTGCACCATATACTTGAACATTTACCATTACTTCTCCCCCACTTCTCTGTTCTAACAGTATGCCTAGATGACTTACCTTATAAGCACATCTCTTTACAAGTTTAATTCTTGTCCTCTATACTGAAAAAACACATTGTAAACATGATACAATATTTCGACAATAAAACAAGAACAGAAAAAATAGATTTTCCCCTGTATCTTGATTATAATAAAATGGATGAAAGGAGTCGATAAAAATGGAAAACCCAAATATGCAAGAACAAGTACTAGAAGTATTAGATAAATTACGTCCGTTCTTACTTCGTGATGGCGGTGACGTTGAATTAGTAGATATTGAAGAAGGTATTGTAAAACTACGCCTTATGGGTGCATGCGGTAGCTGCCCAAGTTCTACAATCACATTAAAAGCTGGTATCGAACGCGCACTACTTGAAGAAGTACCAGGCGTTATCGAAGTAGAACAAGTATTTTAAATTTAAAGCGGCAGCGGCTCACTTAGAATGTGAGGAGGATGGAGCTTCTGACATAGAGGCGTTTTTTGCCTCGGCGAAAGAAGCGAAGCCACCGAACATTCTAGCCGCTGGAGCTAGATATCTTTTAAGGCGGCAGCGGCTCGCTTAGAATTGCTTCCACTGGATAATTTACAAAAAAGAGACCACTATGGTCTCTTTTTTGTAAATTCGTATTAAGATAACCAATCCAACTTTCGAATTCCGAGCTTATCAACAGGCAAGCGAAGAAATTCATAAAAATGCTTCATAAATTGCTCTGAACGGTTCACATCGTGTAAAATGTCTTCTAAGCGATCTCGATACATACTTTTTTGTTCTTCATTTCCCGTCAGATAGTACTGTTCTATCGTTTCAAAGTAGCGAAGTGGAAAGAGAAGACGCGCAAATAGTAGACGCCAGCCAAAAGAAGAAAGTGCATAATTTTTCTCATAATCCGTTACAAACTGAAAAATTGTTTGTTCCCAATCTTTCTTCTTTTCCATCGATACATATCGAATCCATTCCGCCAAATCTCTACTTGGATGATCATATACCCAATCGATGGGGATTTTTAATTTATTAGTTTGCTGCCATAATAAAGGGGTAAAGCGTTCTTGACAGATTGTTGCTGCATCGGCAAGCTGAGGTGTATCATCTATTTCTGTATCAACAACATATTGAATGGCATTTTCAGCAATGCCTAAATAGTATGGGAAAGACTCAATAAATAGTTGATCAAATACATCTGATGGCTGATTCATAAGTTGTGATTGCCAAAATCGCTCTAATTGATCGAGCCTTTTTTCCCACAATGACTTCCATTCACCAATGCGACTTAATTGTTCTATTTCTTCTGGAAAAAAAGCGCCTCGTTTATGGAATAAGGAAAGCTCACTACCTAACGAAGTAGCATGTCGTTCAAGCAAACGCATACCTTTTAATAAACAGTAATTTTTTTCTTCTATCTCACTTACATAGTAACCGTGCACCGTCGGAACGAAAGTCGCAACAGTAATATCCCCTTGCTGGTTCATATAATCGCTTAATTTTTTCATTTCAACAAGTACATCTTCCTCCATATTTCCAATCGGAAGAAGTACATAAATTTTATTGCGAATCCAAAAGCTTTTATAGGGGCCAAGGGGGATTAATTCTTTGACATGCATTTGATAATGCTCATAAATATGCTGAATCATCATAGTCGCCACCTATGGTTTTTCTTTATATATATGAGCTTGTGCTCGCCTTTCATTCCTATGCACATGATAAAGCAGTAAAACGTATACAAATAATAAAAAGAAAAAAAGGTGATAACATGAAAGAATCAAATCAACTACAAGAAAGAGCATTACAACTTCTACAAGAACGTGGTGTAACAATCGATGATATTGCGGAGCTTGTTCATTTTCTTCAAAAGAAATACCATCCAAATTTAGAGATGTCAGAATGTCGTTACAACGTAGAACGTGTATTATCCAAACGCGAAGTACAAAATGCACTCATTACAGGAATTGAATTAGATGTCCTTGCCGAAAAAGGAATGTTAAGCGAACCATTACAAGATATCGTAAAACGGGATGAAGGATTGTACGGAATTGATGAAGTCATCGCACTTTCTATCGTAAACGTGTATGGCTCTATCGGCTTCACAAACTTTGGATATATCGATAAATTAAAACCAGGTATTTTAGAATACTTAAATGATAAATCAACTGGGAAAGTCCATACATTCCTTGATGACATCGTTGGCGGTATTGCCGCTGCCGCTTCTAGTCGTTTGGCACATCGCGCGGAGCATGGGGAATAAAGTAAAACAATAGTCAGCATAATTTTACGTAATACTTTCAGTTGAAAATGTTATAGAAAACATAACGGACCATGTGAAAAAATCATGGTCCGTTATGTTTTTCTTTCTTTTCAAGATTTTTTCATACACCTATCATTTTTTTATTTACACGAATAAACAGGAATAGCCTAAAAAGTAGCGAATGAATAAGCTTAATGGTTCTGTTTGATTGGGATCTGAATATTAGTTAAAGATATGCGAATTACATTCCTTTCAGTAATAAAAAAAATGATTCAATAACAGGAGGAGCAATTTATATGGATAATATTTTAAAAGTATCATCAAAATCCAATCCCAATTCAGTTGCAGGTGCCATTGCCGGTGTATTAAGAGAAAAAGGTAGTACAGAAATTCAAGTAGTTGGAGCTGGTGCTTTAAATCAAGCAGTTAAAGCCGTTGCTATTGCAAGAGGATTCGTAGCTCCTAGCGGCATTGACCTTGTTCTCATTCCAGCATTTACAGATATCACAATCAATAACGAGAAAAGTACAGCAATCAAATTAATTGTCGGCCCTAGAAAAATTAGATCGTAGAAAAAATGATAGCTTATCATTCAAACCATCCATACAAAAATTATGAAAGAACATCTCCGCTCAACTGCATTCTTTTATTAGATTCATAAATACCAATTGTTAAATGATATATGAAAAGACTGATAACAATCAGTCTTTTCCCTATTGTATCAATTCTTCAGTTTCTCTTCTTCCTACAGGAATATGTCATCAAAATAAACTCTCTTCCTCTATCATCAAAAGTTTTTTCTGCTACAAAACCTACCTGTTGATATAGCCTTATTGCCCGTTTATTAAAACCTGCAACACTTAAACGAAGTCTATCCGGTTGGATTTGCTCTTCCGCCAAATTTATTCCAGCTTGCAAAAAGGCTTTCCCCAGCCCCCGCCCCGTTAGCTCTGGCTTCATTCCAAGCCCAATATCTACAGTATCTTCTCCCACGTATAACTTCGCATTTCTTCCCCCTGGCACTTGTGCGTTTTCACCAAAACAAAAATAACCTATTAATTCTCCATGTTCATTACAACAGCCATAATATGTACCATCTAATAGTTCTTCTATTGTCTCTTCACTGCCTGAAAAGCTGTATAACGAATATAGTTCCTCATACTGCCATGTATTGATTTCTTTTGCTTCTGCCTCTGTTAGTTTGTGTATATTCATTTTTCTTCTTCCTTTCAAAAAAACAATTCCCTAACAAATTTCTACATTTATCTTATTATCTCACTTTGTTTTTGAAAAGTTTGTAAAATTTCAAAATACTAAATTGGAAAACTTTTCTTAGCATGTTACGATTGGATTAACTATTCTAAAAGAGGTGAAATCAAAATGCCCCTACAGTTATGTAAAGGACAAAAGGTAGATTTAACAAAAACAAATCCTACATTAACTCATATAAAAATAGGTCTCGGCTGGGATCTTCCTACAAATTCAAATTCACATGCATTCGATTTAGATGCTGCTGCTTTCTTATTAGATGCAAATGGAAGCTTAACAACAACAGACCATATTATATTTTATAAACAGCAATCTGCTTTACAAGATGCGATTACACTTTCATCAGACAATCGTACAGGAGCAGGATCTGGCGATGACGAGGAAATTTCCATCTCCCTTTCCAAACTCCCATCTCATATTGAACGTATTATTTTCACTATTACGATTCACGAAGCACAAACTCGTCTGCAAACATTTGGACAAATAGCTCACTCTTACGTCCGCATTCTAAACTCCGCAAACAATGACGAAATGTTCCGCTATAATCTAAAAGAACAATTCTCATCCGAAACTGCACTAATCGCCTGTGAAGTCTATCGTTACAAAGGAGAATGGAAATTTGGTGCCATCGGTCGCGGTGTGCAAGGCGGACTTATCGAACTTTCTAAACAATTGGGTTTATCCCATACACCACCTGATTTTTTTGCAAAGACAACCGCTGCACCTTCTCCTATTTCAAAAAGTATTAACCTTTCTAAAATTGAGTTAAAGAAATCTGGAGATACGATCAACTTACAAAAAACGGACAAGCCTCTTGGCGAAATTGCAGTGAACTTAAACTGGGGTAAACAAAGTACACCAAAACAAAAAGGATTTTTTTCATCCTTAACTGCAAATAGCTCCCCTCAAATAGATTTAGATTTAGGCTGTTTGTTTGAATTTAAAGATGGTTGGAAAGGTGTTGTACAACCACTTGGAAATATATTTGGTTCATTTTATAACGAGCCTTACATTCATTTAGATCAAGACGATCGCACAGGTGCTTCAAATAAAGGAGAAAATTTACGTATTAACGGAGACATGATTCATGAAATAAAAAGAATATTAATTTTCTCTTATATTTATGAAGGTGTAGCTAACTGGTCACAGGTTGATGGTATTGTCACATTAAAACAGGAAAATGGCCCAGATATTATTGTAAAAATGGATGAGCACCGTAACGGTTTCAACACATGTGCAATTGCAATGCTCGAAAATGTAAATGATGAGACATTCAAAGTACAAAGGCTTGTGAACTATTTTAGAGGGCACCTAGAAATGGATCGGCATTACAAATGGAACATGAACTGGGTCGCAGGTTCAAAATAAGGTGGTGACAACTTGAAGCATTTTTCCTATCTGTCTTCTGAAGAAAAGAAAAAACTTTTCTATCAAGAGCCAATAACCTTTTCCAAAGATATCACAAAAGAACAATTGGCTTACGCATTAGGTGCTACTCTATACACACCTGGTACAAAGGATACAATCGCAGTGGATATTGCCGCGAAAAAGCACGAAGGTGCTACATCAATCGTACTTTGTTTAGAAGATTCCATTAGTGATGGAGATGTGAAACTTGCCGAGCAAAATGTCGTCATACAAATGCAACTACTGGCTCATATGATTGATGCAAACAGGCTTCTTCCATCAGACGTGCCACTTCTCTTTATCCGGATTCGTGAACCGAAACAGATGCGTTCACTCATTCATGAACTAGGTAGCGCCGTTCATTGTATGAGCGGTTTTGTCTTTCCTAAATTCACACCTGCGAACGGAATGTCTTACATTCATGAACTACAGGATATAAACGAAACATATTCACTTTCACTTTACGGGATGCCTATTTTAGAGTCTCCTGAAATTATTTATAAAGAAACTCGTATTGATACGTTACTAGCAATTAAAGCAATCCTAGATTCTTATCGCGCTTTCATTTTGAACGTACGAATTGGTGCCACCGACTTTTCTGGCATATTTGGCATTCGCCGAAATAAAGATACGACAATCTATGATATTGCTGTTATTCGTGATTGTATTTCTGATATTATTAATATTTTTTCTAGAAAGGCAGATGAATACGTTATATCTGGTCCTGTGTGGGAGTACTTCGGAAACAGGCAGCGCGTACTAAAACCACAGCTTCGGCAAACACCGTTCCGTAAATCATTCGGAAGCGCTGGAGTAACAATGCGTGAGGAAATGCTTCATCGTTATGAGGACGGGCTCATTCATGAAGTATTGCTCGATCAAGCAAATGGATTAATTGGAAAAACGGTCATTCACCCTTCTCACATTAAACTCGTACAAGCCTTGCACGTTGTAACACTAGAAGATTATTTAGATGCAAAAGCTGTTTTTGAAGCTGCTCAGACGTATAACGGCGTTATGAAAAGCAGCTTTTCTAACAAAATGAATGAAGTGAAGCCACATTATAATTGGGCGCGTAAAACACTTCTGAAATCTAATATTTATGGGGTGCTACATGAACAACAAACTTTCTTCGATCTCCTTACCGAAAAGTCAAAACAAAACGTACACGTACCACATTTTAAATAAAATAACAGTTCATATAGATGTGCTACATAATCCATATTTGTTATTACCAGATCAACTATTTCAAATGGCCGCAAGAATGAATAAGAGGCGCGGCTTTTTATTTGTGAGTACCATTTTAGGAAAACATCTTCCTGTTCTACCTGCAATCTCTTTAGCTGGAGGCTGTGCTCTTGCTGCAAGATATATGGAAGTGCTACATCGTACAAATCATCCATATCAAAAAGAAATTCTTAACCTGATTTCTTCTAAAGACAGTACCAATAATGAGCTAGAGGCAATTCTCCAGTATCAATTCCCTCTAGAAAAAGAAGTATTATTTATCGGATTTGCAGAAACAGCTACCGCATTAGGCCACTCGATGTTTCAATGTTTTCAAAATGCAAAATATGTTCATACAACAAGGGAGATGATCTCACAAATCGATCCTATCATTACATTCGAAGAGGAACATTCTCACGCGACATCACATCGTTGCTATGTGGACAAAAGCTATTTTCAAAATGAACAGCCCATCGTCCTTGTGGATGATGAAATGACAACAGGAAAAACCGCACTTAATATCATTCGATCTATTCAAGAAAAGTTTCCAAGAAAAGAATATATTATTGCTTCTTTATTAGATTGGCGCTCAGATGCGCATCGAAAACAATTTACAGAACTCGAGCAAGAACTTGATATTACGATTCATGTGATTTCTCTATTAAGCGGTTCAATCGACGTAATTGGTAGTCCTGTTACTACTTCTTCTTCACATGATGAGACAGTTTATAAATCAATAGAGTCTAAGATAGAAAAACATATGATTTCATGTCCTATTTTACCTTATACATCTATAAACCATGATGTCAGTTACATAAACTACACAGGACGTTTTGGCATTTCATCCGATGATCAAAAGTGTATCCACTCTTTTGCTAAAAAGATTGGTCATGATTTAAGGGAAAATCGAAAAGGTCAACAGACACTCTGCTTAGGAACTGGCGAGTTTATGTATCTTCCAATGCGAATCGCAGCTGAAATGGGAGAAAACATTTCCTATCAATCAACAACACGAAGTCCTATTCATCCTTACGCGGGTGATGTACAATACGCTATTCATAGTCGTTTTTCCTATGAAAGCCCTGAAGATAAAGTAGTTACAAGTTATTTTTATAATATCCAGCCTGGGGACTACGATGAAGTCTTTCTTTTTATAGAGCGTGATTTACAGGAAGATGCTTTCCATTCCCTTCTTACACAATTACAAACAGTTATTCCACTCATTCATATCGTTTCATTTAAAAGTTTAGTAGAAAGTGAGGGTGAAGAAATATGACCGAGCCCAAAACATTACAGCTTATCGGTAGTTATGCGAAAGAGGATGCTATTTTTCTATTAAAAGATATTAGTGATGTCATAGAAGAAAGCGTAACAGAAGAAAGAGAACGAGCAATTCAATCGGGCACACATTACTCTGAAATGCTTCCAATTGAATATAAACCATCTAAACCTTATATGGATTTATTTTTTGCTTCACTCGAGCAATACAAACGTAAACTAGCCATTGCAGCCGGTATAATAGCCGAGCAAATTATAAAAACGAAAGGAAAGAAGCTTGTTCTTGTTTCACTAGCGAGGGCCGGTACACCAATAGGTGTTTTAATAAAACGATACATTCGCTATCAATATAATATCGACTTGCCGCATTATTGTATTTCCATTATTCGTGGCCGCGGCATCGATGAAAATGCCCTTCATTATATTTTGAAGCACCATCCAAATCAAACCATTCAGTTCATTGATGGCTGGACTGGAAAAGGTGCGATAAAAAAAGAACTACGCCAATCTGTGTATACATTTAACGAAAAGAATCATGAATATATTTCAGACTGCATGGCAGTGCTTGCTGATCCGGGCCATTGTACTTCTATATATGGAACACGAGAAGATTTTCTCATTCCAAGCGCTTGTTTAAACGCGACCGTATCAGGGTTAATCAGCCGCACTGTTTTAAATGAAACTTATATTGGTCCAAATGATTTCCACGGCGCCAAATATTATCGAGAACGAGAAACAGAAGATTTATCTAACTTCTTTATTGAAAAAATCACAGCGTTATTCCCTTCCATTAGCGCTGACGTAACAACGCAACTAGAACACATTATTGCTACCTATACAGAACCATCTTGGCAAGGTATGCAAGACATCGCCTCTATTCAAAAGCATTTTGGAATAGAAAATATAAACTTAATTAAACCAGGAGTTGGAGAAACAACGCGTGTTTTACTAAGACGAGTACCATGGAAAATTTTAATCCAGGGCGAAAACAATCCAGATTTAAAGCACATTTTACTTTTAGCAAAAGAAAAAAATGTGCCAGTAGAAATCTATAAAGATATGACGTATTCGTGCTGCGGCATAATTAAACCTCTAAGGAGGACGTCTTCATGATTTTTGCAAGCGATCTTGATCAAACGCTCATTTATTCTCGGAAATCATTTCGAGCTAACATAGAAGACGAACATATTAAGCTCATCGAGACTTTAGATGGGAAAGAGATTTCTTTTATCACACACAAAACGATTTCTTTATTAAAACAACTACAATTACAAGCACAATTCATCCCAGTTACAACTCGAACGATTGAACAGTTTCAACGTATTACACTATTTCAAACAGAAGTCATTCCGGAATATGCGATTACAAGCAATGGCGGTAATATCCTTCATAACGGTAAGCTAGATGACACTTGGGAAAACATACAAACGGAGCGATTAGTAGCATGCATGGAAAAAGAAGATGTTCTAACAGAATTTCAAAATATTTCTCATGAAGAATGGGTCATTTCACAAAAAACAGCTGATGATTTATTTCACTACTGCATCATTAAGCGTGACAATATTCCATACGACGAATTACAATCATTCACCACTTGGCTCGATAAACAAGGATGGACTCATTCATTGCAAGGCAGAAAATTATATTTTGTGCCAAAGCCTGTGAACAAATGGGATGCTGTTCAGTATGTACAAGAAAAACTTCAGGAAAAAACCGTAATTACTGCTGGAGATTCCTTACTTGATCTATGCATGTTAGAAAGGGCGAATCATGCAATCGCACCTCTTCATGGTGAACTTGAAACAAAACAGGGGAGTTTATTACCCCATATTGTAAGAACAAATGAAATTGGTATATATGCAGCGGAGGAAATTGTAAGTAAAGCACTTCAAATGGTCCATAGTTCTCTTCCTACTGCGTAATCTATACATACTTCAAGAACCGGCATCTTTGTTACATGATAAAAAAAGGAGCGATTATACTTGAGTACAATTACTTTAAGAAAAGAAGCAGTACGCGTTGTATTAGAGAAAAAGAAATTAACAGGCGTTGTCGCAAAAGTTGCGCTCGTATTAGACATTTCTGGGTCTATGCGAACACTTTATAAAAACGGTACTGTCCAAGAAGTTGTTGAACGTGTTCTTGCTGTAGCAAGTCAATTCGATGATGATGGTTCATTAGATATTTGGGTGTACGATAATGAGTTTTCAAGATTACCAGCCGTTACCGAAAAAGATTTTGCTGGTTATGTTGAAAAACATATTTTAAATAACACTTCCATTCATAAATTTGGCCGAAATGATGAGCCACAAGTAATGGAAGATATCATAAAAAAATATACGATTGAAGAAAAAAGCACAGAGCCTGCCTTTGTTATTTTTATTAACGATGGAGGCTGTAAAAAAGGAATTCAAAAACCGGTTGTATTCTCTTCTAACCAACCTATTTTTTGGCAGTTTGTTGGAATTGGAAACGGCAAATTCGACGTTCTTAGAAAGCTTGACGAAATGGAAGGGCGTTTCATTGATAACGCAAACTTCTTCTACATTCGCGATATCGAAAAAACAACAGATGAAACGTTGTATAACAATTTGTTGAATGAACTTCCGATGTGGATAAAAGGAGCGAAGGAGAAAAAGGTGATACTTTGAAAATAGGAGAAAAGATACGCCAAATCCGGATACATCGCGAAATGACACAAGGGGAATTAGTAAATGGAATTTGTTCTATTCCATATTTAAGTCGAGTTGAAAATGGAACAGCAAAACCTTCTCATTCTTTTTTAGAGAAGGTTTCAGCCAAACTGGATATTAGTGTGGATTATCTCACAGAGCAAAGTAAAACTGACTTTGAGGCAGATATAATAGCGATTACGATAAACTATAAAGAGAATAACAAATTGACTGAAAGTGAAATTTCTTTTTTAGAGTTACATACTCGGGAAATGCATCCACTCCCAATTCTTTTACATATTTTTGGTGTACTACTCCATTATTACGCTCGTACTAGTTCACCCCAAAAAGGTGATTCCATTTATCAACAAGCAATAAATTTAATACCTAATCAGCCTAATCGAATGTTTGCTGAAGACTTTTCCTATTATTACATAGCATGTGGTAATTATTTTTATATGAAACAAGATTTTATTAAAACAAATGAATACTACGAGCAGGCAAATCAATTATTAACTACGGAAGAAAACTTACAAAGAGCTAATTTATACTATAATATGAGCCTAGTTAAACAACGTCTCATTAAAAACCAAAGTGTGAGCCGGAAATATTCAAAAAAAGCATATGAAATATATAGCAAGTTAAATAACAAAGTTTTCATATCAGATACGCTTATTACAATTGCTGTACAATATCATCTCGAAGAAAGATACGAAGAATCCTTACAATACTTAAAAGAAGCTGAACAATATGTAAAAGAACTTCACGATCCTGCTATGTATTTTGCAATGATTTATTACAATTACGGAAGAGTATATCAAGGGTTAGAAGAATTCGATACAGCAATTCAACACTTCAAGCATTCCTTGAAAATAAATATAGCAATCAATCAGCAAGAGTCAAATATTTACGCATTGCGAAGCCTTATTGAAATTTACTTACATTTAAAAGAATGGGAGCAAATCAATAAAGTCATGCCGGAAGCCATCAAAATCTTAGAAACTTACGATATGCCTTCTGTTTATATCGAAATTTATACATATAAAGCGCATCTCTATAAGCTTCAAGGTGACCATCAGGGCTACGAGAAAGAAATGCAGAGAATTATTGATTTTGGAATGGGTAACAGACAATATATACAGGTTAAAAAGCTAGCTACTGAATTAGGAGATCATTTTTATGAATTACGTGCTTATAAATTAGGAGCAAAATATTTTAAAATCGCCTTACAATGCGACCTTGATATAGAAGATTTTCAAACTAATTTCTAAAATGACATTTCCCCTCTTTGCACACAATCAAAGAGGGCGAAAATTGTAATTAAAAAACAAAACTCTTCTGTTTTATCCTCTGTGAACAATTCTCTTCTCTAGGAGCGATTTCTATCGTAATTAGCCCATAATAGTAGGCCCGAATTCCAATTTCTACACGATGATGAATGTTCCATTTTTCTTTAATAGAAGCTATTATCTCCCCTATCCTTCTCCGGCTAATATACAACGTTTGAGCAATTTCTTTATCCTTCATTCCGTTTGAGACGAGAATGGCTACTTCTTTTTCTTTTGCACTTAATCTGACACTCATTTTTTCATTCTCCTTCCTCTACTCCTATCGATTTACAATCCATTGACATAAAAAAACGGGAGATAGATTGTTCTCATATAATAAAACATCTTCCTTAACAGCAATTTCAAAAGAACATGTTAACTCACCGTGGATATCCAAAAATTTCTTTATTCTCTTAATCATATACAGAAGCATTTTTTCTACCTCTTTATCTAATAATCGCTCAAGTCTACTATGCTGGATTGTATAGCCGATTGCTAATGTTGCAATCTCATTTTGAAGACGATCAACATCACAAATATACATGAACTCATCATAAACAAAATTCATTGTATATATCCCTGGAACATAAATACTTTGAACTGCTACAGGGTTAGAAATAATAAGAACGGGAACAACAGGAGAATTGGTTAAATCGATTTCTTTAAATGCTTCATACAACAACTGAGCCAAAATATTAATATGGACATTCAATACCTTTCCATCACCTTTATCATGCAATGAAAAAAGTTTGTCCGAAATAATACGCTGATACAATCTAACCGCCTGTTCGTTTCTAATGAATAATTCGTTATGAATCATGAATGGATCACCTCCACTTTCAAGTCCTTACTATTACTTTATAACGTGGAGTTAGTTAATTTATAGTAGTTAAAAATACTGAAAAAACAGAAGTAATTTTTATTATTTCATAGAACGATTTAACCAAACTCACAAAAAAAACCGCTATAAAAGCGGTCTTTCTTACGCTGATAATTCCTTGAGCGTATCACTTAGTTTAAACTTTCTTAACTGGGATGAAGCAATCATTGCTGCACTTGTTCCGAGTATAACGCTCGCTGCAGCCAGTAATAGCACTTGATTATACGGAATTGTAATAACCGTTAATTCTAAACTTGATAAGACAATATAACTGAAAATCACTCCGCCTCCAATTCCTATGATTCCAGCTATCGCACCGAGTAATGTACCTTCTAACCACACAATTCTTCGCATTTGCTTAGGGATAGCTCCTACGGCACGAATCATACTAATCTCAGCACGTCTTTCATGTAAGCTTGCCACAATCGCATTCATTAAGCCAATACCCGAAATAACAAAAATAATTACAACCAATAAACGAATGAGCATAACCATTTGAGATAACAATTGTTCTTGCTCTTTTAATAAATCGGTACTATTTATAACCTCTATATTATCTTTACCATTTGTTATCTTTGTTACTTTCTTCTTAATTGTTTCAAAAGGTACCTTAGAGTCTGTCATAATTTGAATCGATTCATATCCTTTTACATGAAACATATTTCGCGCCCATTGTTCATTTACGAAGACGTAAGTACTTTGCATTCTCAAGTTTTTCTCGATAATAGAAACGACTTTAATAGACTGTTTTTGCTTCCCTTTCCCTTGCACTTCAATCGTATCATGTAGCTTAATCCCTAAATTTTTTGCTGTTTCTTTTGTAATTACTCCTTCTCCATCTTTTAATGGAGTACTCAAGTTTTGACCAGAAATAACTTTCATCTTGGTCACCTTTTGAAACGCTGTAATATCAGTACCCACAACTTCCATCGCATCATAATTATATTTATTTTTCTTCATAAATTCGTACCATTCTTGATTTGCTTCTTTAAAGTCATAATTTACAAGTTTAGATGTGGAATCAGAGGCAGCTCCGACAATTTCTTTTACCCCTTCAACGTCTTGTATCTTTCCTAGCCAATTAAATGGGATATTTTCAATTCCTTGTGACTCCATTGGAACACGAATGACTAAATCTGCTGGTAAATTCTTTTGTAATCCTTGCTTCATTCCTTCGTACATCGCATTCACATACATCGTTCCAACTAGCGATAACATAAATCCAAATGCTAGAATTGCGACTGAAACAGCTGCCTTTTTACGATAACGAATGACATTTCGGCTACTAATTGTTGTCTCAATGCGAAATATCGTTTGAAATGGTTTAGCGATAACTGACGTAATCACACGAATCAACAATGGGATTGTAAACAATAAACCAATTGCAAATAAAATTGCTCCAATCGCACTTAGATTAAAGCCAATATATTTTTCAACAACTGTTCCACTTAAACCAATTACGATACCTGCCATTAAAACAATAAGACTGAAGATACTCCATTTCCGTTCTTTCTTTTGATTGCTCGGAAGTCCTGGTCTTAAAGCTTGAACTGGTGGTATTTTTCTTACCATAAATGCCGGTATGGCTGCACCTATTACAGACATGACAATCCCTAGTAAAAATGTAATGAATAAAATCTCAAATGAAATAGAAAATGATTCTTGCCCTGTACTTTCTACATTCACCCACTTGTTAATAAAAGAAGCTGCGAGCTGATGTGTGCTAGCACCAAGTACAACTCCTACTAACGAACCAATCGTTCCAATACATAATGCTTCTAATAAAACAACGAAAATGACTTGATTTGGATTACTACCAATCGCACGTAATAAAGCCCATTGTTTAAAGCGACTTCTTACAGATAAGAAGAAGCTTCCCATAATCAAAAGCGCTACAACAAATAAAGCAATTCCGCCTAAACTAAAGACTAATGGCTTCATCACATTTAATCTTTCTAATGCTTTATCTACATATGTACGCTGATCTATTTTAATATTTTCAAGTTTCTCATTCGCATCACTAGCGATCATTCTTTTTATATTCGCATCAGATGTTTTCACTTGAACAAGGTTAAATTGACCTTGTAAGTTTAATTCCTTTTGCATCCAAGCAATCGGAAAATACGCACTATGTCCCATTGCTGCCATCAATGGTGGATTCAAAATCCCTACAACTCTCACATTTTTTTCACCATGCGGTGGAAAAGGCAGACGAATCATATCTCCTACTTTTATATTTTCTCGATCTGTATACCCTTTCGTAAGTGCTACTTCCGCCCCTTCTTTCGGATATCGCCCTTCTGTAATTTTATAAGAACGCATATCGGGAGAATCTTGTTCCACGCCCCAATACGATGGTTTGCCAGAAAGCTCTTTATAATTTGGTAACGGATAAGGGATAAGTACTTTTGATATTTTTTCCGCACTTTCAAGACCGTTCAGTTCTTTTAATTTTTTATCTTTTAAATACACATCATTTTTAATATAACCAAGTTGCAAATCATAATCACCATAACGACTCACAACCTGCTCTTTAACACTTTGTTCTACAGACTGATTTCCTAGTAGTAACATTGTTGCTAACATAACGCCTAAAGCAGCCCCAAGAGCGATTAACATGTTCCTTAGCCAATTCTGTCTAATAGACTTGGCCGCATATTTAATTATCCAAGACATCGCTCTTATCACCTACCTTAAAGTGCCGATTCATAATCTCTTGAATGTGCGTAACTTGCTGCGGAATATGCCGGAATTTCCATCCTTTACTTTCGGCATGTTCATGAATTACTTCACCATCTAGTAAGAAAACAACTTTATCTGCATGAGCAGCTACAAACGGGTCATGCGTTACAACAACTGCCGTTTGCCCCAATTCATCACAAGCATTACGAAGAGCCGCAATGATATTTTTGCTATTTTCAGAATCCAACGCTCCTGTCGGTTCATCTGCTAATATAATAGCTGGTTCATTGGCAAATGCTCTCGCAATGGCAACCCTTTGCTGCTGGCCACCTGATAATTGCGATGGTAAGTGCTGTTCTTTCCCTTTTAAACCAACAAGCTCTAATAAACGCTTTGCCGCTGTTGTCGCCTTCTTCTGTGGGACATTATCTAACAGTAACGGTAATCCCACATTTTCTTCCGCATTAAATACTGGTATTAAATTAAACTGCTGAAAAATAAAACCTATTTTATGCCTCCGAAACAACGCGAGTTCTTTTTCTTTTAATGATGAAATTTCAGTACCATCTACTCGAATGCTTCCCGTCGTCGGAATATCTAATCCTCCAAGCAACTGTAAAAGAGTGGTTTTCCCCGACCCACTCGCTCCCATAATACAAACGAAATCACCTTTTTGGATTTGGAGATTAATCCTCTTTAATATCTTTACCTTACTATCACCAATATCAAATGATTTTTCTACCCCTTCAATTTCAATGATATTCATTTTTTATACCCCTTTTTTTCATTTAATTATCTTTATATTAAATATATATTCTGCTGCGAAACCAATCTTCCTATCACACTGTACTTGTATTGTAATATAAATATATTTTGAAACACACTTCGCAAAATAGCACATCTCACATTTTCTAATAAGAATTTGAATTTCTTGATTTCCCCCTCGATTCGTAACCATAATAGTTACAATAATATTTTCTTTTTAAGAAAAACTATCAACATATCCACAAATAGGAGGAATAAACATGAAACATCTAATCGTTTATGCACACCCAAATCCACAAAGCTTCAATCATGCGATTTTAGAAACAGTAAAAAGTGAACTTGAAGAAAAAGGTCATGAAGTACGTGTTCGCGATTTATATGAACTAAATTTCAATCCAGTATTAGCAGCTTCTGATTTTGTTTCCTTTTCTCAAGGAAATACACCAGCTGATATTAAAGAAGAACAAGAACATATCACTTGGGCTGATAACATCACATTTATTTATCCAGTGTGGTGGGCAGGTCTTCCAGCAATCTTAAAAGGATATGTTGATCGTGTATTTAGCCACAGCTTTGCGTACGCTTATGGTGAAAATGGAATTGAAAAGTTACTAAGCAGTAAAAAAGGATTGCTACTATCCACAATGGGAAATACAAAAGAAGCTTATACAGCAAGCGGTATGTTTGATGCAATGAAGAAAACAACTGATGCTGGAATCTTTGAATTTACAGGAATTGAAACGTTAGAGCACACATTCTATACGAGTGTCCCTTCTGTGGATGACGGCGCGAGAAAACAATATCTTGAAGAAGTAAAAGAAGTAGTGAATCGTTTATTAGGGTAAGATGAAACTTCCATCAGTGAGGTTAACGCAGAGTGACATGCTGATTTAATTTTCTCAATAACGGATATGACTAAACATGGTAAAATAGTAAATAGGATAGGAGTCCTAATACATATGTGGTTTTCAAGTCAAAAAAAGACACTCGAAAGGGTGTCTTTTTAACATCCGCATATAGCTAGTACAAACAAAACGAATAGAATAATTACTATGGATATTCCAAAATTGAATGTAATCGTATGATCCATATCCCTTCCCCTTCTCGCAAATCCATTTATAAAAAATATTATTAAAGTAAAAAAGACACTCAAGTGAGTGTTTTTCAGCAGCTAAATCCACCTTCCCAGCAGCTGTATAATCCCTACTTTAGTAAGTGCTCAAAACAGTAAGCTGTGGATATTTTGACGGATTTACATTACTGTATGTTGATTAACGATGAGTGAGCAGGTCTTTTTCTATAATTTAAACAATGAATGTAATTTTAATATACACTTACGCCCATCCCTACTTAAATCGAATTACAGCCTTCATTCAGCAAAAAACAGGCAATCTAAAAGATTGCCTGTTCACTATTACATCTTCTCAATCCACTCTGTCAAGTTATGCACAACTTGTGTTGGCTGCACGTCATACTCTGTTAACTTCTCCACAGTTGTGACTCCAGTGTGGACAAGAAGTGTATGCATACCAGCATTTATCCCCGCTAAAATGTCAGTATCATAGTTATCCCCAACCATTAGCGCTTCTTCTTTCGCCATGCCAAGTACTTTTAGTGCTTGTTCCATAATAATGGATTCTGGTTTTCCGATAAAGATTGGCTCTACACCTGTTGATACTGTAACAACAGATGTTAAGGAACCGTTTCCAGGTAATAAACCACGCTCAGTTGGAATGGCAATATCTCCATTTGTTGAAATAAATGTCGCACCATTACGTACTGCAAGACATGCTTTCGCTAGCTTTTCATATGTAATTTCGCGATCTAATCCAACAACGACAAAGTCAGGATTTTCATCCACAAGCTTGAATCCTTTTTCTACAAGTGCGTCATGTAATCCTTCTTCACCAATCATATACACAGACGCATCTTGTTTACGCTCATAAATAAAGTTTGCTGTTGCCATGCTTGTTGTAAATACTTGCTCTGGTTTAGCTGGAATATCGAAACGAACAAGCTTTTCTGCCACTTGCTCTGGTTTACGCGTTGAGTTATTCGTTACAAACAAATAGGGAATGCCGCGCTCCTGTAGTGCTTTTACAAAGTCGCTTGCTTCTTCAATTTGTTCTTCACCGCGATACATTGTACCATCTAAGTCGATTAAATAGCCTTTATACATCCATCTGTCTCTCCTTTTTGTCTAGCGTTCATACCCTTCTTATATTAACCGCTTTTTCCAAAGAAAAAAACGCTTTGTCTAAAAGCGTCCCATAACGTTCATTTTTTCTCTTGTATGTGATACGAACAGTGACAGTCACCATTGCACATATTTGATAACGCTTTTACATTTTCATCAGAAAACAACCGCTTATACATACTTTCTTCCTCCAAACAAAGCTGTGGATATTTTTCAGCAACAGCCTTTAATGGACAATTTTGTTTTTGTAATATGTACGAGTTTTCTCCCTCTTGCTTCACTTGTACCATATATCCCTTTTTCTCTTGGATAACAGCAACTTCCCGAAGCTTCTGCCATACATTATCTTGTCTGCTGATTCGCTTTTGTAATTGCTCCTCCATCCGATTCGTTCTCGCTTTTAAAATAGCATTAACAAGTGTTTCATCACCGATTGACTCTAAATCCTCTAACACTTCTAAAGCAAATTGCTTATAATCTTTCGGAAACGAATCTTCTCCTTTTTGACTTAGGTCGTATACATATGTTGGCCTTCCCACATGTTGACGCACCATTTTCGACTGAATGATTTTTTCTTTCTCAAGCTTACTTAAATGACGACGTACTGCCATCTCCGTAATCTCTAAAGATTCAGCTAACGATGCAACTGTTTGTTCACCATTTATTTTTAAAAGCTGTACAATTTCTTCCTTCGTTGTACGTGCTTCCTCCATTTCTCATCCTTCTCCCTTTTGAGCCGTTCCCATAGACAAAAAAGACCCCCAAAAAGGTTAATGGGGATCTTATCCATGCGCTTATTCTGCTACAAATGCAGATACAGGTCCTAATTCCTTTTCTAAGTAACGGCGAATATTCGCAGGGTATTTTTGTACCACGGCAATTTGTTTTTGAATCGTTGTATATAATTCTTCATGGTTCATTTGAATATAATCTTGCATAAGCATTTTCCGAAGAACAATCACTTCTTTTATCCCTTTTCCTTCTTCCTCACTTATGACTTTTTCGTCCATTAAAATATCAATAATATCTTCATAACTCCCTGGATCACGCATAATAAATCCATCAATCATTGCATTTCCAACATCTAGTATGCAATCAATGATGAGATGCGACATACGCTCTAATGCGTAATATTCAAAATCCGTTTCATATTCTTGCTTCTCTTGAAATGTATCTACTACTTGTTCTAAACATGCTAACATTTGCTCTATTTTTTTTCTGTCTACAAAGTACATGAATGTCACCTACCTGGAAATTAAAGCATTTACATTTTAATTGTAACCGTTTCTTCTGAAAAAATCGACAATTTTTCGAATTCACCTTTCACGCTTTATTTGTTATAGTTATAACTGTATGATTTTTGAAATTGGAGGAATGTCACCTTGGAACGTGAACTCGCATTAGAAATTGTCCGTGTAACAGAAGCAGCAGCCTTAGCATCCGCACAATGGATGGGCCGCGGAAAGAAAAACGAAGCAGATGATGCAGCAACTACCGCTATGCGTGATATGTTTGATTCAGTAAACATGGCAGGTACTGTTGTAATTGGTGAAGGAGAACTTGATGAAGCACCAATGTTATATATTGGTGAAGAACTAGGAACAGGTAACGGTCCAGAAGTAGATATCGCCGTTGATCCATTAGAAGGGACAAACATCGTTGCAAAAGGTCTTGCAAATGCAATGGCAGTTATTGCAGTCGCAGATAAAGGAAACCTTCTTCATGCTCCGGATATGTACATGGAAAAAATCGCGGTTGGTCCAAAAGCAGCTGGTAAAATTAGCTTAGATGATCCAATTGAAAAAACAATTGAAATTGTAGCAGAAGCAAACAATAAGAAAATTCGTGACCTAACGGTTATCATCCAAGAACGTGAACGTCATCAAGATATTATTGACCGTGTTCGCGCAAAAGGTGCACGTGTAAAACTATTCGGTGATGGAGATGTTGGTGCGTCAATCGCAACAGCTCTTCCAGGAACAGGTATTGACTTATTCGTTGGTATTGGCGGCGCTCCAGAAGGCGTTATCTCTGCAGCAGCACTAAAATGTCTTGAAGGCGAAATGCAAGCACGCTTAGTTCCAATGAACGAAGAAGAAGAAGCACGTTGCCGTAAAATGGGATTAGAAGACCCTCGTCAACTTCTTATGTTAAATGACTTAGTATCTGGTGACGACGCAATCTTCTCAGCAACAGGCGTATCTGCTGGCGAGTTATTAGATGGTGTGAAATTCCTTGGCGGAGACTTAGCAGAAACATATTCTATCGTTATGCGCTACAAAACAAGAACAGTACGCTTTATTAAAACACATCACCATTTAGATCATAAGCCTCACTTAAACTTAGATATTTAAAAAAGGAGCCTGTGTAGTATGGAAGAACGTTTCTTTCTTTACGACGATACAGTCGATACAAAAACGCGTTTCGTTAGCTTTATGGGAGAAAATGAGCGCCACGATTTAGCGCTTTTATATTCCGATCGCCATTACGGTAAAACAATTGTCCTTGATATGCAGCGTAATAAATTTGCAATCATCGGCACTGACGATTTAAACGAACCTGGCTACTTAGAGCACGCTTTTTCTGTCTCTGAAGAGATTGCAGAAGAACTTCGCTCATTCTTATTTGAACTTATATAATATTATGGCACCAGCTACCTTGATAGCTGGTGTTTTTTATACATAACAAAGTTTTGAATTTTCAATCTTTTATGTTATACTTATGAACAAATCTATTTGGAAGAAAGGACGTCTACTACGTATGCCAACATTTACTTTGTAATGGATCAGCAACTGAATAGCATTACTCTCAAAAAAGCTATGTGCTTTGTCAAGGGAGTAGTCTGTTCATTTCCCATTACAAAGGAACGTAGCACATCTGTAGTATGATGTTTTACGGAGGTTCCTCTTAAGGGAGAACCTCCTTTTATTTTTGCCTATTTCTTTCCCATTCATACTGCAAGACATCCAAATAGCTGTCTTACGTTCCTTTACCATCAAACGAGGTGAAGGAAAATGCAGAAAGTACAACTTTCTTGGAATTTATATGAAAATGAATTTGAAACGATAGTCGAAAAGCATTGTAAAAATTGCGGGCATACCACCCTTTTTACTGATACGAACATTCGTAGGCATAACGCAAACGGAAAAAATATTTACCGCTTTGCCATTTATAAATGCCCGAAAGGACATACGTGGAACAAGAAACTTCACATTTATAAGTCTTTTTCTGATCATGTCGAAACGATCGATGTGTTTCAAAAAGAACAAGGTGAGATGATCACTACTATCTCGATTATGCAATATAAAGAAGCTGGCACTACAGAATTAGCCATTGTATTAGAAACAGTTTTTGGCTCTCATCGCATGGATAAAGCACTCGCTACGTATATTTCAGATTGGAGCCGCACCGCGATTGTAGACAAAATAAAAAACGGACACATTCAGTTGAATGGACAGAAGATGAAACCAAATACAACGCTTTCTGAAGGTGATCTTATTTCAATTTGCTTGTAAAGGGGACACATATGCTAAAAATAACAAAAGGTACACTTAACCTATTAGATAAGTTAGATGATATGTATGAGCAGTGTAAAACGGACCTACTCCAAAAACAAATTTACCAATGGGATGACTCTTATCCGACGCGAGAAACAATTTCCTACCACTTAGAAAATAATGAACTCTATTGTCTATGTAAAGATGATTCAATCGTTGGTGCCGTCATTTTGAATGAATGGCAGTCCCCAGAGTATACGCTTATTGACTGGTCAAAAACGGAAGGACGTTTTCTCATTGTCCACTCTTTTGTCATCCATCCAGTCGCACAAGGAAAAGGATATAGTAAAGAACTATTATCCTTTTGGGAAAATGAAGCACAGCAAAAGAACTATATCGGGATACGCTTAGATGCTTTCACAGGTAATCCTGTTTCCTTACGTTTATACGAAACAAATAATTATATATGCCGGGGCGCCGTTTATTTTTCAAGTAAACCAAAGCCCTATAATTGGTATAACTGCTATGAAAAAATACTTGATTAAAAAAGAATTCCTCTTACGCCTATCGTAAGAGGAATTCTTTTTACTTCTTCACTTTTCGTAATACAAAGTGTGCACAACCAAAATTACAGTACTCGTATAAGTACTCCGATAATGTACTAATTTTCGTATCATATGTCGCACGTTGGTTACTATCATCAAAAAAACCGCGCAATCTGAGTTGATCGTAGCCCCAGTCACCAACGATATAATCATATTTATTTAAAATTTCTGCATAGCGCTCTTTAAATGCTTCTTCACGAAAACCGTTACGATAGTCTTTAATTACTTCGTATTGAACATTATTAATGCTCATTGTAGCATGAATCTCCTGCTTTTGCTCCATCATTAACTTCCTTTCTAAGCATTCTTCTTTTTATCGTATCACAAAGCCTAACAACCAACAATTTCAAATACAAAAAATTGAAAAGTAGTAAATGCTATGAAGAAGGAGGTGATACATCTTGAAAAAACAAATGATACTCTCTCTTCTCACGCTCTCTTTATTTGTAGGTTGCTACTCGACAAATAAAGCTGAAATGGAACATGAAAAAGGCAGCCGCGTTCTTGTCTCCAATAAAAATGACATGTATCATACAGAAAATACAAATACAAAGCTTACAAGAGTCGGATACTCCTCTAAACAAAAACATGAAGTATCTAACAAACAAGTGGGTGCCATTAACCGCGAGAAGGTAGCTGAAATGATTACAAGTATGACAGTAAATCTTCCGGATGTCACAAATGCTGCTACACTTGTGACCGATGACGAAGTATTTGTTGTATACAAAGCAAAAACAAACGATCCTGCTCTTGTAACAGATCAAGTATATAAAACAGCTTTATCCATCGTTCCTCGCTATTATAAAGCATATGTATCAACAGACCAAAAATTGATCACGCAAATTCAAGGTCTGCAATCTGGTACATTAAACAATAAAGAATATGAACAAAGCCTTGATATGCTAAAACGTGAAATGGGGAAAAATCCGCATTTGAATAATACGCAGAATCAAACATTAAATGACATGCTTAAAAAATAAAAAAGATGGCGGCTGCCCACTTGAGACAGCCCCATCTTTTTTATTTTTTACGGTTATCTGCGTATACCGCCATTGCATCGCACATAAACTGTGCTAAACCTTCTCCAAATTGGTCAATATTTTTTATAAAACGTTCATCATCTACATACATTTGACCTAATCCTTTGAATGTCTCTAATGAATATTGACCGAAGTTTTGCAAGTAATCGTACCATTCTTGGATTGCTTCTTGTGCTTCTTTAGAATCAGGCGCGCCATTTCGAAGTGTAGCCAGCTTTCTATAAATGCCATTAAACTCTTCTTGCTTTTCTTTAGGCATGCCAGCTGCTGTCTTATTCGCTTTATCCACAGCTTCGTCTCCCCATCTCTCACGTGCTTCTTGCTCATATGGGTTTTGGCTGAAATCAAATCCTTCAAATTTTTCTTTATTCGTCATTTGAATCTCTCCTTTTGTATGCTTAATTGTCTTATCAATTGTCGCAATCACCTTATCCAGTCTAGCTCGCTTCTCGAGCAGCATTTTCTTATGCAATTGAAGCGCTTCTTCCCGGTCAAATGAAGGGCTCATGATAATTTCCTTAATCTTCTTTAAAGGGAAGCCAAGCTCTTTAAAAAATAAAATTTGCTGCAATGTCTCTAGATTTTCATTGGAATACAGACGATACCCTGACTCTGTCGTCTCGTCTGGGGTTAACAACCCAATTTCATCATAATGATGCAGTGTGCGCACACTAATACCAACTAAATCAGCTACTTCTTTTACCCTCATTGTCATTGTTTCGCCTCCCTTCATACATACAATAAAGTATTACGTAACATGAGAGTCAATAAAAAATGATTATTAAATTATGTGTTTTTTATGACTAAAAACTCCTCCACTCCACATTCCCTTAAAATTCAGGCATAATATATATGTACATATATTAGAAAGCGGTGAAAAATATGGTTTCAAATGCTGTAATTACCAGTATGATTGTGCAACTAGCGATTTCGGTTCTAGTTCCAATTATTGTACTTATTTATTTTCGAAAAAAATATCATATAAACTGGAAAGTTGTTGGTGTTGGGGTTCTTATCTTTATTGGATTTTCACAAATTCTCGAAACACCTTTTCACGTATTTATGCTGGGCAATCCAACAACATCGGAAATATTGAAAAACCCATTTCTTTATGCCATCTATGGTGGACTTACTGCCGCTATCTTTGAAGAAGCAGGTCGATTCATAGCCTTCTTCTATTTACTTAAGAAATATCAAGAATATAAAGATGGTTTAGCATATGGAATTGGACACGGAGGGATTGAATCTATTTCAATTGGGGCTCTAGCTAGTCTTCAAACTCTATACTTTGCTATTTCAATCAATAATGGAAGTTTTTCAAAACTTATTGAAAAGGCCCCTCAGCTCAGTCAAGTGCAAGATTTATTACTTAGCACTCCTTCCTATCTCTACCTACTTGGTAGCTTAGAAAGAATCTTAGCTTTGGTCTTACAAATCGCCTTCTCAATGCTTGTATTATACGGCGTAAAACATAAGAAATATATTTTTGTTATATATGCCGGCTTGTTCCATGCATTTATAGACTTCTTTGCAGCTCTTTATCAAAAGCAAGTTATCAACATATTTGTTGCAGAAGGAATCACGCTTATTTTTACGATTTGCGCTTTCATTCTTATTCGTAAAATGAAAGACAAATTAACAATTGAATCCGAAAAAAGCTAAGTCCATGCGGCTTAGCTTTTTTTGTATAGAGGATTTTTTTCCTATTTGTCGAAGTATGTATGGTCAACTTAAAAAATGAGGGATGGATTTTGAAAAAACTTATCGCAGTACGTCACTGCTCAGCAACTGGACAAGAACGAGATGCAGCACTAACAATTGCAGGAGAAAAGCAAGCACACTTTCTTGCTGATTTTCTCATACAAAATAACCTGCAAATAGAGTCCATTATTTCAAGCCCTTTCACTCGAGCCATTCAATCCATTGCACCATTTGCATTACGAACCAATCTACCCGTAGGCGAAGATGAGCGCCTAGAGGAACGCATATTAAGCAATAATCCAATGAAAGATTGGCTACAGAAACTAGAATATACTTTTACAAATATAGATATTGCCTTTTTAGGCGGAGAGTCAACAAAACAAGCGATGGACCGCGTTGCATCGCTTATTCAAGATATTTTACAACAAGAACACCAAGTAACATTACTTGTTACACATGGAAATTTATTAACGCTCATTTTAAAGTACTTTGATAATCGGATTGGTTTTTTAGAATGGAAAAACTTAAGCAATCCTGATATTTACGAAATTACAATTGATGAACAAACGACAATCCACAGATTGTGGGGAAAGACCGTTGAAAATTGTTACACGAGATAATATTGAACAAGAACATATCTGCTGTGCAATGTCAGACAAAAAAGTGAAACGTGGTGTCGAGCTAAAAAAAGAGTGGCTAAAGGATCGATTTGAAGAAGGACTTATGTTTAAAAAGCTAGATGTAAAAGGAAAGGTGTTCATTGAACACATTCCGGCTGAGTATGCATGGGTGCCTATCTCTGCACCAGGATACACATTCATCAATTGCTTTTGGGTATCGGGGCGTTTTAAAGGGCAAGGCTATGGTGCACAGCTCTTAGAAGAATGTATGCAAGATTCTAAAGCGAAAGGAAAGCATGGAATCGTTGTTATTTCAAGCAAGAAAAAACGCCCCTATTTATCAGATGGCGGCTACTTAAAGAAAAAAGGGTTTCAAGTATGTGATACAGCACCGCCTTATTTTGAATTACTTGTATACAAACTTGATCCAAATGCTCCTTCACCACATTTCACAGCAAGCGCCAAGGACATGAAGATTCCAAATCAAAACGGCTTGGTTGTCTATTATACAAATCAGTGTCCTTATACTGATTATTACATTCATCAAGAATTGGCCAATATCACTCAGCAATATCACATCCCTTTCAAATGCATTCAGTTGACATCGCGAGAAGATGCGCAGCATGCTCCTTGTGCCTTCACGACATATGGAGCTTTTTATAACGGAGAATTTTTAACACATGAAATTTTAAGTGCAAAAAAATTTGAAAAAATCATGATGAACATGCAGCAAATATAGAAAGGAGCATTACAAAAATATGTACGAAGAAGTAATCTCTTTATTACATAAGACAAATGTTTCTTATGAAAAATTTGAACATGAACCAGTTCTCGATTATGAGACAGATCGTGTTGTTCGTGAACGCCTTGGCTTGCAGGGTGCTCCAAGTAAAAGCTTATTTTTAAAATCAAAATCTGGATCCTATTACGTTTTCTTCACATTGGAAGGAACTCGTCTCGAGAGAAACGAAATGAAGGAAATCACGGGGCAGCGCTTATCAATTTGTTCACCTGATGAACTAAGAGAACAAACAGGATGTATTCCGGGATGCGTCGCTCCTTTTGGCTATTCACAGAATGTAACAATTATTGTGGATAGTTCCGTCTATGCCTATGACAAAATTTTAATTACACCGGGTGTTCCGGAATTTACAATTGAATTATCCACAGAAGAATTGAAAAAGATTTTATCCACATGTCAAAATACCGTTTTAGAATATAGAAAAACAAATTGAAAAACTGCGGTAAAACTTCCTTTATTGTTTCCTATTTAGTTGTGTTTGAAGTAAAAAAATCCTTCTTAGTTTTCATGCTAAGAAGGATTTTTTACTATTATTTTGCTTGTGCTGTATTTTCTTTTGCAGAACGTACTTGCTCATCTGCATGGTAAGAAGAACGAACAAGCGGGCCAGCTTCACAGTGGCTAAATCCTTTGCTAAGAGCAATTTCTTTTAGCTCTGCAAATTCAGCTGGTGTGTAGTATTTAATAACTGGTAAATGTTTTTTAGATGGTTGTAGGTATTGTCCAAGTGTTAAAATATCCACATTGTTCGCACGTAAGTCGTCCATTGCTTCAATTAAATCTTCTCTTGTTTCACCCAGTCCCACCATAATGCTAGATTTAGTTGGAATATCAGGTTGCATTTCTTTCGCACGACGTAAAAACTCTAAGGAACGATCATATTTTGCTCTAGCGCGAACTCGGTCAGATAATCGACGTACTGTTTCAATGTTATGGTTTAAAATATCCGGTTTTGCATCCATTAACATTTTTAAATTTTCTTCTACCCCGCCCATATCAGATGGCAGTACTTCAATAGACGTGAATGGATTTTTGCGACGAACAGCGCGCACTGTTTCAGCAAAAACAGCAGCTCCGCCATCTTTCAAATCATCACGTGCAACCGCTGTTATAACAACGTGTTTTAAGCCCATGTGTACTACAGAATCTGCTACGCGTTCTGGCTCTTGTAAATCAAGCTCCGTTGGTAAGCCTGTTTTAACCGCACAAAAACGACAAGCACGTGTACAAACCGCACCTAAAATCATAAACGTTGCTGTTTTTCTTACAGCCCAGCATTCGTGAATATTCGGACATTTCGCCTCTTCACAAACGGTATGCAGCTGCTTAGAACGCATCATTTTCTTTAAGCCTGTATAGTTTTCATTTGTATTTAACTTAATTTTCAACCATTCGGGCTTGCGCTTATATTCTGTTTGTTTTGTCATGTTATCAACTCCGCACAATATGAAATAGTTTACCGTGTTCGCTTCTTTCAATGTAACATATCTATTCTAACGTATGAAAGCGATTTGCTCAAATGAAGATTCCAAGAATTTTTACCAATGATTTACTATAATGAAATATCTCGTATATCCCACACTAGAAAGAGTGATGTTGTGAAAGGAGTTTATTTTCATGCCTCGAAAGATTGCCTTATTGCTTTCTATTTGTTTTCTTCTTGGGCAAGGCATTGCCTATGGTGAAGTGAATCAAAATCAAATATACGAAAAGCGCATGACACTATATAAAGAAACTGAAAAAGATGCTAATATTCCATGGTATTACTTAGCCGCAATTGATCAATATGAACGCAATATACGGAGCGTAAGAAAAGATATTCCGAAAAAGCCCGATGCTATCATATCAATTTACTTTAAACCAGAAATGTGGGCTGGACCTGCCAATGGTTCTACTAACGATACTCTTCCCCACACGATTTCTCTGTTTGGGGGGATTGGTTTAGATGGCGATAAAGATGGAATTGCAAATGCAAATAACGACCGAGACCTTTTGCATACAATGGCAACTATTATAAAAAAGCAAGGGACTTCAGAAGACCGTATTAAAATTATGCTCTGGGAATATTATAGACGTGCAAAAACGGTTGAATTAATTACCGAATATGCTCGAATCTATAAGCACTATGGTCGTATTAACTTAGAAGGGAATGCTTTCCCTCTTCCTGTCCATAGCGACAATAGCTACCGTAGTACATTTGGCGCTGGGCGGAGTTTTGGAGGAAGACGTATTCATGAAGGCACCGATATTTTCGCAAGGCACGGTGTACCAGTAAGATCTACCTGCTACGGCGTTATTGAAACAAAAGGTTGGAATCGCCTTGGTGGTTGGCGCATCGGCATTCGTGATTTATATAACAATTATCATTATTACGCACATTTAGGTGGCTTTTCTAAAGAAATACAGCTAGGACAAATTGTAGAGCCAGGAACCGTTCTTGGCTTCGTTGGTAACACAGGTTATGGACCTCCTGGTACAGCTGGAAAGTTCCCACCACACTTGCACTTTGGATTATATAAAGACAACGGGTATACAGAATGGGCTTTTGATCCGTATATGCATTTAAGTTTATGGGAGCGGAAAGAACGTGCGAATTTAAAAAATAACCGTAGCTAATTGCTACGGTTGTTTCCTTTTAGGTCCTATAATGTCTTTTCAAACTTACTCATCCGTTATAATACATATTTTGTTAATCCTTTGCTTTATCCGATAAAATTTTCCATATTTTTTAGCGTTAGCTTAAAAAACCAATAAAACATAAAAAAGCGAATGATTTAATCATCCGCTTTCTTCCCTTTACTATCTGGCATAACAACTCCGCCGCTTCCATAATAAGATGGTACCTCTCCTTGTACAATTCGCGTTGCAATTGGGATATTTTGTTTTACTGTAATTTCTTTTGTACGAAATGGAATAATTACCTGTAGCGTAACCTGTACTTCCATAACAACTTCAATCGCTGTATTGTTAATTCCATGCGGTTTTACATTTTGCTTAATATCCGTATTCACATGACCAATTGTTGTAAAATCAATCGGAATATTCGGCCCTAAATTACCAAGGAGTGCATTATCCGTTATGCGTCCAAGAGGAACAGACATTGACACTCCGCTCTCTTCTGGAAGACCGAGTGCCTTCATATCCCCCTTCTCCACTTGATGCAAATATTTCTCTATGTATGCAGTAGTCGATGTCAAAATCTCATTTACTTGCTTTGTATTTAAATCGATTGTGGATACTCTTCCATTCTTATCGTTTTGTACTTTCATTAATGAATCCACATCAAACCCTTCCTTAATTCGATCCTTTACCGCTTTCGTCATCACAACCGTTGCCATTTTATGTGTCTGCGTTTCTCCATATTTTATTAATGTAGGTTGAATACTTTTATTCACAATCCAGAATCCTTGTAAAGTTAACAATAAAAAAATGATAAACGAAATGAGTAGTACATGCCGAAAGGGGAGTGGGCCTTTTCGGAAACGCGAAGCTTTTGGACGAAATGTACGCATAAAAAAACCCTCCTTCTTATATCATTTCTATGCAAGAAAGAGGGACGATATATACTTATATCATTTTTAATAAAGCATCTTTTCCAATTGTTCCTGCTGGAATGCCTAGAGCCTCGGCTTCAGTCGTTACCGATTCAAGCGGCGCTTCAAGAAGCTGCTCAATCGTTCTCACACCAACTGCGCGGCCAGCAATAATACCTCGGTCCCCTAACTTCTCGTTTAATAGACCGACATCTAAAGCTCCACACATAATATATCCCTTATCGCTCATAACAGCCAGCAAATTTGTTTTCGGAAGCTTTACGCTAACCGCTATAAACGTATAGTTATCAATGATAATTGGTTCCACATTAACCATAGTTCACACACTCCTCTCTTTCTTATCTTTATGAAAAGAGAAAAATGAGTGTTACAGGTTAACTAGCCTATAGTTTGATGGAAGATGTATAAGTTATCAACATCTCTGTTAACACATCTCGCAATAACTCTGGCATATAATATTGTTTTTCAGAAAGTGTGGATAGTTCTGGGTATAAGTACCCGAATGTAAACATATCAATCGTTCCGACAGTGTATATACGTTCTAACTCTAATGATTCTCCATTAATCAATACATCTTCGAGTAAAATTTTATTTCCAGGAATCGTATCTAATGTAACTTCCAGGCCATCATAAATCATTTTCCCCATAACTTTCCCACGAAAACCAAGGCCTTTCACCTCAAGTTGTTCCATATTTGAACGACGTGCTTTTAAAATAACATCTCGTAATGTTTTTCCTTTTACTTTTAGTGCACATGGATTAATAGGATGTGGACAAATGCGGTGGATATCTCCGCGCGTTACAATTCCTTCTTCTAATCCTTCTAATAACACACCCGCATTGACCATCCCAATTTCCGCATTACACCATTTTTTTAATGCACTTGCTAACATACGGGAAATTTGTGTCTCCTGGAACCAATCAATCGGCAATGGTTCTTTTAACTCAACAATCGGATCTGCCATAATGAGTTCGCTTTCTTTCTCTAACGCTTCAATCGTCGGCAATGACTCTCCGTAAGCTGACAGACGATTTGTACGAATCGCTCTCCCATCCTTTTCTGTCACTCTTTTTGTCTCTAGATCCACCGTTAGCTGAACATGTCCGACATAATGCCCCCACTTTTCTCCACAGCAAAGCAAAGTCCCATTCACAAGAACACCACGCTCAAACAAATGATGCGTATGTGCCCCTAAAATAACATCAATATCATAATGCTCTGCCATATACTCATCTGCATTCTTTCCAAGATGAGAAAGAACGACAGTAACATCAGCTTTTTCTTTCACTTCTTCTAAAATTACTTCCAAATGTGCAATCGGATCTTCAATATGCCAATCCAGCATTTCATAGAACTCTGGATAAGCTACCGTTAAGCCGATAAAAGCGATTGTAACTCCATCTGCAGTTGTATGCAACTTGTACGGTTTTACCCAATTAGGACACGTTCCATCTCTTTCAAATAAATTAGCTACAAGCACCTCAAAATTCGCTTCATCATATAAATGTCCAAGATGCTCCTTCGCTAATGTAATTCCTTCGTTATTTCCAATCGTTACATAATCATATAACGCTTCGTTTAATAATTTCGTATTGCCCTTTCCATTCGTTGCTTCCGTTATACGATGAAAACGATCCACATGATCGCCAATATCTAATGTAAAAACAGATTCTCCTGCTTTCTGTCTGCGCTTTTTCTCTTCTTGTACAAACCGAGAAATTTGCGGCCAGTTTTCAAAATGACTATGTATATCGTTTGTATGATAAAGGTGAATGATTGTTTCTTTATTTATATCCAGAGAAAAAACCTCCTCTCAATTCCTTACTGCCTTTTACGCTATCTACTTGCAATAATCCTGTAAATACTTTTCGCCTTTTCTTGCTATTTTACATTGTACTCTGATTGGGGAAAAAAGCAAAAAGATACCTTTTAATTAGAAAATTTCCACACTAAAATGGATGTATGGAGGTGATTCCTTTGTTTAACAAATATAGCTTTCTCTCTCTGTGGGTTACATTAGCTGGAGTTGTTTCATTTTCACTCAGTTATGCCCTTGCAGCAAATTTAAGTTTTTTACCAATCATTTTCTTTTTTATTAGCACCGCTTGCATCATCCTCGGCCTCATATTCAGCATGATAGCTATAAACAAGAACGAACCAAGCAAATGGAAGTTTGTCGGTATTTTTGTTCCACTTCTAGCTGTTATTTTCATATTACTCATCCCTGTTCTTATTGGAGCATTTGGATTTAGGGAACCGTAAAAGCGCCGATATATTTACGCCCAAGTAAAAAAAGCGCCCTGTAAACAGGGCGCTTCACTTTTAACTAATGACTAATATTAGCACTTGGGTATAATGTCGTTCCTCCAATTGAAACTTTCATTTCATTTGTTAATGGAACATTTTGTTCATTAATAATTGTTCTCCACCATTCCCATGCAAGACCTGTACATTCTCTTGCTACAACTTTTACATTTTTTGAATTCGGCGGAAGTGGTATAACTGTATTGAAATGAGCAGTTCTGTCTCTGTTGTTTCCTTCCCAAGTTTTATGGGTTAGTACTTCTTTTCCATTTTGATCATATGAGAATTCATCCCAAGATACATCAAATTGAGCAACATATCCACCAGTATGATCAAGCGTCATTTTAGCACTAGAATATTCTGTAGTTGTAGTCTCAATATAATCTGTATTGTTATGAACAGCAGCAGTTGCGTTATCTTTTAAGAAAGTGCTTGTATATGAAATTGGGTATGCTGGATTTTTAGAACTTAATTCCGCATTATCTTTAATGATATTTCGGATTTCATTAAAATCTTTTGTAACAACCTTGTTATGCTCTTTTGCATCTCCGCCTAATACTACAGCGGTAAAGGTACTGTCTTCAAAAATATCTTTGTACTGTCCACTCGCTTCAACGCCTTGACCCTTAATTAAGGCTTTAAAAGCAGCTTGTACATCTTTGCTCTTAGATGATGTTTCTAATTTCACATAAACTGTTCTACCATAAGCTACATTTGAAACCATAACAGGCGGAGCCGCATTACTTACCCCTTTACGAGTTAACTCACCAAAAGTAACACTATTATCAAAAAGATCTGATGGATTGTTAGGTAGTTCTGCACTTACGGTATAAAAGATTTGCTTATATGCCGCAACCATCACTTTTTTCTCTCCATCTGCAATCGCTTTAAAATCAATGTTCAGTGCATTGTCAAGATATTTAGCGTTAACATTAAGAGCACTTGCTATTTGAGATTTACTATACACCATAGATTCTGTATACTGCATTCTTGCAGGTAACGTATGTGTTTTTGAATACTTTTCATTCCAAGTAGATACTAATTCATCTACTGCTCCAGACACATTACCATATGTAGGATTTTGGACAGTAATTGTATTGTCTTTTCTCATGCCAGGTAAGTCTATACTAATATTCAAAGGTTTTCTCTTAGCTACTAACAAACTAGGTTGATTATCCGCAAAAGCTTTATTTGCAAGTTGTACTGCTCCTGGATAAGTACGATTAGCCACAGAATCAATAATCGAAATATCGACTGGTGAAGTTGTAAGTGATTTTTTCTCACGTTCAACTACTACAAATTTACCATTTGAATTTGTACTTTCTTTCGGAACAAAACTCTCTACTTTATCACCATTTACTGCTAAAACCTCTTGATTATTATACTTAAGATTTGCTATGCCAGTATCAATGTCAATAGCTTTTTTTGTTGCATCAGCTGAATTACCTGTTTTTGTTTCCGCGAAGGAAATAGAAGAATAATTAATAGTGCATAAGCCAATTGATAAACATGCTAGTAATTTTATTCCTTTAATACTTTTTTTAATTTTCAAAAAACTCAACTCCTTTTTTAGAATAATTTTGTTGCATCAGCTAAATTACTTGTTTATGTTTCAGCGAAGGAAATAAACGAATAATTAATAGTACATAAACCAACTAATAAACACACTAGTAATTTTATTCCTTCAACATGGTTTAGAACTCTTAAAATACTCACCTCCTTTTTTAAAAAATTATATCATAAAATCTTAATTTTTGTATATTGATAAAATTTTTTCACTTACTCAAACTAGATAGTTTTTCAGCGGCTTTTCACATGTCCAACATCGTCGCAAGGTCTTTATATCGTGTCAAAACACCGTTATTTCAAAAATAACACCGATATATCGGGAGAAACGATTGATATATTTTCATCCAATTAAAAAAGCGCCCTGTAAACAGGGCGCTTCTACTTTTAAATTAACCGATACTACCTTCCATCTCAAACTTGATTAGACGGTTCATTTCAACTGCGTATTCCATTGGAAGTTCGCGAGTGAATGGCTCAATGAAGCCCATTACGATCATTTCTGTAGCTTCTTGCTCAGAGATACCGCGGCTCATTAGGTAGAATAATTGTTCTTCTGATACTTTTGACACTTTCGCTTCGTGCTCAAGTGAAACGTGATCGTTTTTGATCTCGTTGTAAGGAATTGTATCAGATGTTGATTGGTTATCCATGATTAACGTATCACATTCGATGTTAGAGCGAGAGTTTGTCGCTTTTGGTCCGAAGTGTACGATACCACGGTACGTTACTTTACCACCATGTTTCGCAATCGATTTAGAAACGATTGTTGAAGATGTGTTTGGTGCTAAGTGAATCATTTTCGCACCAGCATCTTGGTGTTGGCCTTTACCAGCAATCGCGATAGATAATGTTAAACCACGAGCGCCTTCGCCTTTTAAGATAACTGCTGGGTATTTCATCGTTAATTTAGATCCGATGTTACCATCAATCCATTCCATCGTTGCGTTTGCTTCACAAACAGCACGTTTTGTAACTAGGTTGTATACGTTGTTTGCCCAGTTTTGGATTGTAGTGTAACGGCAATATGCATCTTTCTTAATGATGATTTCTACTACCGCACTGTGCAGTGAATTTGTTGTGTAAACAGGAGCTGTACAACCTTCTACGTAGTGTACATGTGCGCCTTCATCTACAATAATAAGCGTACGCTCGAATTGTCCCATATTTTCAGAGTTAATACGGAAATACGCTTGAAGCGGTGTATCAACTTTGATACCTTTTGGAACGTAGATGAACGATCCACCAGACCAAACTGCAGAGTTTAATGCTGCGAATTTGTTGTCAGTTGGTGGGATTACTTTTCCGAAATGCTCACGGAAAATATCTTCGTTCTCTTTTAATGCGCTATCTGTATCTTTGAAGACGATTCCTAGAGCTTCTAGGTCCTCTTTCATGTTGTGGTATACAACTTCAGATTCGTACTGTGCAGATACACCAGCTAAATATTTTTGCTCAGCTTCTGGAATACCTAATTTATCAAATGTCGCTTTAATTTCATCAGGTACTTCATCCCAAGACTTCTCAGATTTCTCAGATGGTTTTACGTAGTACGTAATTTCATCGAAATCTAAGTCGTTTAAGTCGCCGCCCCATTGTGGCATTGGCATTTCGTAGAATTTATCCAGTGATTTTAAACGGAAGTCTAACATCCACTGTGGTTCTTCTTTCATACGTGAAATCTCTTCAACGATTTCTTTTGTTAAGCCGCGTCCTGCACGGAAAATCGAAACGTCTTTATCCTTGAAACCATATTTATAATCGCCGATATCTGGCAGTTTCTTCGCCATGTTGGTATGTCCCTCCTTAGATAACCTCGTGTTTAGGAACCTGTAACATTACTTATCTTCGTTTAAGCCTTTTTCTAACGCTTTCCAAGCTAATGTTGCACATTTAATACGTGCTGGAAACTTGCATACGCCTTGTAATGCTTCAATATCTCCTAAATCTACGCTGTCATCATACTCTTTTCCTAGCATCATATCAGAGAAAATTTTAGAAAGCTGAAGTGCTTCTTCAATTTTCTTTCCTTTTACTGCTTGCGTCATCATCGAAGCCGAAGACATAGAAATCGAACAACCTTCTCCTTCAAACTTCGCCTCTTTAACAATTCCCTCTTCTACTTTCATCGTAAGTTGAATACGATCGCCGCAAGTTGGATTGTTCAAATTAACTGTAACACTATCATCTAACACGCCATGGTTACGAGGATTTTTATAATGATCCATAATAACTTGACGATATAACGTATCTAAATTATTAAAAGACATTTGTGAAATACTCCTTTGTTTTCGTTAGCGCTTCAACAAATGTATCAATTTCTTCTTTTGTATTATATAAATAGAAGCTTGCACGTGCTGTAGAAGAAGCTTTTAGCCACTTCATAAGCGGTTGTGCACAGTGATGTCCTGCACGAACCGCAATGCCTTCTACATCTAATACTGTTGCTACATCATGCGGATGTACTTCATCAATATTAAATGTAACAAGACCAGCGCGATGCTTTGGTCCATAAATTGTAACGCCATCTACTTCTGATAGTCTTTCTAAAGCGTACTGCGCTAATTCATGTTCATGCTTTTCAATATTATCAAGACCGATTTCTTCTAGGAAATCAATTGCCGCTCCAAGTCCGATCGCATTACCGATAATCGGTGTACCTGCTTCAAACTTCCACGGAAGCTCTTTCCACGTAGAATCTTGTAAGTCTACGAAATCAATCATTTCGCCGCCAAATTCAATTGGCTCCATATTGTCTAGCAATTCTTTCTTACCATATAATACGCCGACACCTGTAGGCCCGCACATTTTATGAGCGGATAATGCGTAAAAATCACAGTTTAAATCTTGTACATCCACTTTCATATGAGGTGTACTTTGTGCACCGTCAACGACCATGATTGCACCATTTTGATGAGCGATTTCTGCAATTTCTTTTACAGGGTTAATCGTTCCAAGTACGTTAGACACATACATAATAGAAACGATTTTTGTATTCGGTGTAATTGTTTGACGTGCATCTTCTAATGAGATTGTTCCGTCTGGCTGAAGCGGAAGATATTTTAAAGTTGCGCCTGTTTTCTTCGCAACTTGTTGCCACGGAATAATATTACTATGATGCTCCATGTAAGAGATGACGATTTCATCGCCCTCTTTTACATTTTCACGGCCATAGCTTGCTGCTACTGTATTTAATGCAGTTGTTGTTCCGCGCGTGAAAATAACTTCTTCCATTGATTTCGCGTTAATAAACTTGCGAACCTTCTCACGTGCACCTTCATACGCATCGGTAGCTTTCGTACCGAGCGTATGAACACCGCGATGCACGTTAGAATTGTATTCTTTATAGTAACGTTCTAACGTTTCAATGACTTGAATTGGCTTTTGAGAAGTTGCTGCACTATCGAAATAAACAAGTTGTTTGCCGTTCACTTTTTGATCAAGAATTGGAAACTGTTTGCGTATTTCATGAATATCCATTAGCGAACTTTCCTTTCAATTACCTCAACAAGCTGTGCTTTTACTCCTTCAATTGGAAGCTCATTCACTACAGGTGCTAAGAATCCATGGATGACTAAACGTTCTGCTTCTTTCTTCGGAATACCACGACTCATTAAGTAGTATAGTTGTACTGGATCTACACGGCCTACAGAAGCTGCGTGACCTGCCATTACATCGTCTTCGTCAATTAGAAGAATTGGGTTTGCATCGCCGCGAGCTTTCTCATTTAACATAAGAACGCGAGAAGATTGTTGTGCATTTGATTTAGATGCACCGTGTTCAATTTTACCAATTCCGTTAAAGATAGATGTTGCGCTATCTGTTTGTACACCGTGTTTTAAAATGAATCCTTCAGAGTGTTTACCGAAGTGAACAACTTTAGTTGTAAAGTTTTGTGTTTGGTTACCACGGCCAATTGTTACTGTTTTTGTATCAGCAAATGATCCGTCGCCCATTAAGTTCGTTACATTCTCTGAAATTGTATTTCCGTCATTCATAAGACCTAATGCCCACTCAATACGGCCGTCACGTCCTACAACGCCGCGGCGGTTTACGTAAGTTGTTACATCTTTCGCTAATAGATCAACTGCACCAAATTTCACTTGTGCACCTTGTTCTACGATTACTTCTGCCACGATGTTTGCAATACCTGTAACAGTTTCATTTGCTACGTAGTTTTCTACATATGTTGCAGAACTGTTCGCGTCAGCTACAAATAATACATGGTTATATACATTTGCTTCTTCGCCGTCTACTAAGAATACAGCTTGAAGTGGTGTTTCAAGAACAACGTTTTTCGGAACATATACAAATGCACCGCCGTTGATTAATGCTGCATGAAGTGCTGTTAAACGATGCTCATCCACTTTCACGCCGTCTTTCATTAAGTACTTTTGTACTAATTCAGCATGCTCAGTTGCAGCTGTTACGATATCTGTGAAAATAACACCTTTTTCTTTTGCTTCATCAGCTAAAGAAACAAATGCAGTTGTACCTGTACGTTGTACTAGTACGCTGTTATTTTCATCAATTAAATTTTTCACTGCTTCTGGAAGTTCAGTTAAAGAACTTACAGGCTCTTGCTTAGCAGTGTGGCCTTTTCCGATAAAGTCCCATTTATCGATTTTTGTTTTATCAGGCGTTGGCATTGGAAGTTCAGTTGCTTGTGCAAGAGCTTGTAAGCGGAACTCAGTCAACCAAGCAGCTTCGTTTACTTCGCTTGCGCGCTGACGGATTGTTTCTTGATCGAAAGGTAATGTACCGATTGTCATATTTATGCTCCTCTCTTACGCTTCTTGCTCTGCTGTTTCGTCTTCAATACCTAATTCTTTTTTGATCCAGTCGTAACCTTCAGCTTCTAGACGTTGTGCAAGCTCAGGGCCACCAGATTTAACGATGCGACCGTTCATCATAACGTGAACGAAGTCTGGAGTAATGTAGTTTAATAAACGTTGGTAATGCGTAATCATTAGGCAGCCGAACTCTTCGCCGCGCATTTCGTTAATACCTTTAGATACAACTTTTAATGCATCGATGTCAAGACCAGAGTCGATTTCGTCTAAGATTGCGATTTTTGGCTCAATCATCATTAATTGAAGAATTTCGTTACGTTTTTTCTCACCGCCAGAGAAACCTTCGTTTAAGTAACGTTGTGCCATTTCTGGATCCATTTCTAGGAATTCCATGTTTTTATCTAATGTACGGATAAATTTCATAAGAGAAATTTCATCGCCTTCCTCGCGTCGTGCATTAATTGCAGAACGTAAGAAGTCAGCGTTTGTTACTCCGCTAATTTCACTTGGATATTGCATTGCTAGGAATAGACCCGCTTGTGCGCGCTCATCTACTTCCATTTCTAATACATCTTCACCGTCGATGATGATGCTTCCTTCTGTCACTTCATATTTTGGGTGACCCATAATTGCAGAAGATAAAGTTGATTTACCTGTTCCATTAGGTCCCATAATTGCGTGGATTTCTCCACCTTTTACTTCAAGGTTTACACCTTTTAAAATTTCTTTACCATCGATTGATACATGTAAGTCTTTAACCGTTAATGTAGAACCAGCCATCTCAATACCTCCATTAATCCTCTATATACATTTTAAAAATTCCTAAAACATTCACATTCTCATTTTATTCTCATTCTAATTTTATATCAAATAAAATGATATCGCAAACGCTGAGAAAATGTAACAATTTTTTCACAAATGTATATAATCATTTCCCTCACATCCTATTATGATACACTTTTCTTCTTATATATAAAGAAAAAAGGGCTAGAAATTTCCTAGCCCTTTCCTACGCCTATTCACTTACTGGAAGTACAGCGCCCTTATATTCTTTCTTAATAAAATCTTGAATTTCTTTTGAGTGTAGCACTTCTACAAGCTCTTTAATTTCTTTTCTATTTTCGTCACCTTTACGAACCGCAATAATATTTGCATAAGGAGACTCTGATCCTTCAAGAGCAATTGCATCTTTTGTTGGGTTTAATTTTGCATCAATTGCATAGTTTGAGTTAATGAATAATGCGTCACCTTCGTTGTTCTCATATAATTTTGGTGTAAGACCTGGCTCCACATCTGTTTTAAACTTCAAGTTTTTCGGATTTTCCACAATATCTTTTTCTGTCGCTTTGACGATATCTACGCCATCTTTCAGTTTAATAACGCCGCCTTTTTGCAGAAGTCCTAACATACGTCCACGCTCTGATACGTTATTACTCATAATCACTGTTCCGCCGTTTGGAAGATCTTTTAAGTTTTTATATTTCTTTGAGTAAATCCCCATCGGCTCTAAATGAATTTTCCCTGCGTTTACAAATTTGTATCCTTTTTCTTGAATCTCTTTATCTAAATACGGAATATGTTGGAAATAGTTTGCATCAAGATCTTTATCAGCTAGTGCTTTATTTGGCAATACGTAATCTTGGAATGGCTTAATATCTAATTTAATCCCTTTTTTCTCTAAGATTGGTTTCGCTTTTTCTAGAATAACTGCATGCGGTACGTTAGAGGCACCAACTACAAGTTTCTTTTCGTCTTTTCCGCCGCTACAAGCAGCTAATGCAAACACAAATACAGCAAGAAGTGCTGAAAGTAATACCTTTTTCATGTTATGACACCCTTTCTTTTTTTCAATATTCAAAATTAAAAATCTATAGGAAGTCTTCGTCTTACACGAAGACTTCTCTTTATCTTTTATCAAGACGCTTCGTGAGCAAGTCACCAAGCATTTGAATGATAAATACAATCACAAGTACAAGAATTGTTGCCATAAGCGTTACATCACTATTATTGCGCTGAAACCCTTCTAAATAAGCAAGTGTACCAAGTCCACCTGCTCCGACCACTCCAGCCATTGCTGTGTAACCGACAAGCGCAATAGCTGTTACCGTAATCCCGGAAACAAGCGCTGGCAAAGATTCTGGTATAAGTACTTTTAAAATAATTGTACTTGTCTTTGCTCCCATCGCCTTTGATGCTTCAATGACACCTTTATCAATTTCACGAAGTGCGATTTCGACCATTCTCGCATAGAACGGTGCTGCCCCAACAATTAATGCTGGTAATGCGGCACTTGCACCGAGAATCGTGTTTAGAAGAAGCTTCGTAAATGGAATAAGTAAAATGATTAAAATAATAAACGGGATCGAACGAAAAATATTTACAAACGCACCAATTACAATATTAACTGGCTTGTTTTCCCAGAGATTATCTTTTCCTGTCAGAAACAGTAGCAATCCCAAAATAAGACCTAAGACAAACGTTGCAAACGCGGCAACTGCCGTCATGTATAACGTTTCTCCCGTAGCCTCTAGCATTTTGTCCCAATCGACATTTTGAAACAAATTATCCATGTGCAATCACCTCCAGCTCGACTTGCTCTTGTTGAATCGTCGCAATTGCTTTTGCAACCACATCTTCAGCACCATTTAAGTGGACAATTAAACTTCCATACGCCCCGTTTGCCGTTTGTGCAATGTTCCCTTGCAGAATGCTTACTTCCACGCCATCTTGCTTCATAAGTTCCTGCAAGACAGGTCTTTCTACTACTTCACCAATAAATTGCAACTTTACAACCTTGCCTTCCGGATACTTCTCTGCTAAATGTTCAATTGCTTCATCCGCATCTTCAGAATCTGTTATTTGCTTAACAAAACGCTTTGTAATCTCCTGCTGTGGATTACGGAATACATCTAGTACAGGACCAGTCTCCACAATTTTTCCTTTTTCCATTACCGCAACACGATTACAAATTTTTTGAATCACATGCATTTCATGTGTAATCAGTACAATTGTTAATCCAAGACGTTTATTAATATCTAATAGTAAATCTAAAATTTGATCTGTGGTTTCTGGATCAAGTGCTGATGTCGCTTCATCACACAAGAGCACCTTTGGATTATTCGCTAATGCTCTTGCAATCCCAACGCGTTGCTTTTGCCCGCCGCTCAATTGAGATGGATACGCATCACCTCTACCTTCTAATCCAACAAGATGAATCAACTCATCCACACGCTTTCTTCGCTGCACTTTATCTACACCTGCAATTTCAAGTGGAAAAGCGATATTTTCACGTACAGTTCGTGACCACAGTAAGTTAAAATGCTGAAAAATCATTCCAATTTCTTGTCTTGCCTTTCGAAGTTCACTCCCTGTAATTGTGGAAATAACTCGATTAGCTATCGTAATCTGTCCGGAAGTTGGCTTCTCTAATTGATTAAACAATCGAATTAAAGAACTTTTCCCAGCACCACTATATCCGATAACACCAAATATCTCACCTTTCTCTATTTTTAAATTGGCGTTATCCACAGCAGTGACATCACCGCTTTTTGACTTATATATCTTCTTTACATTCTCTAATAGAATCATGGTGTATCACCCCTTTTTGATTTAAAAAGCGCAAGCGGCTTGCTCAGAACAAGAGGGCGTTGGAACCCCTGACATAGAGGCGCTTTTCACCTCGCAGGAAGGGGTGAAACGACCGAATGTTCTAGCCGCTGGAGCTAGATTTCTTAAAACGCATAAGCGGCTCTTTTTATTATTCGAACATCCTCCTCATTCAAACAACAAAAAAACCTTTCTGCCTCTAGAATGAGCAGAAAGGTTTATATGCGTATATCAACATTATCCCTTTCTCTCATCTCTCAAAGCATTTGCTTTGCAGGAATTGGCACCATTTCAACATAAAAGTTGACGGTTGCCGGGTTTCATAGGGCTCAGTCCCTCCACCTCTCTTGATAAGAGAAATCAGATTCAATTTTCGTCTGATTTGAAATTTATGAAATTGTCTATATTTTATGAATTGAATTGTATCAATATACACCCACTATGTCAACAGGAATTTTCACAAAAAACGAAACTTCGGAATATTAAGCACCTACCGGCATTGGTTTACATATATGAAACACTGATTCAAATAATAGCATCGTGCGATACGTTCCAGAATAGTGTACACGCCCATTATTAATTAAAGTTTGTAACCGAATATTCCCAGTAACTAATCGCTGTAGGTCTTCCTCCCCAAAACAAACAATTTGTTCTGTTCCCTCGGTTCCTTTCAAAATTTGTATATACTCTCTTGAGATTTGAAGTGAATAACACTCAGCTCCCAAACGGATATTAATTATTTTTTCTCCTTGCCGTAGAAGTGGCTCTAAATGATATTGGCTATTGGCATACGTTACAAATGATTGAAGCAACGAATATAATCCCATTCTAATCACATCCTTCATATCACTTTCTACTAAATACCATTCCATCTTCTTAAAGGGCAATCCTGTTACTTTCTCTCGACAAATAACGTATCACTTCTATCTTTCAGGCGTATTTCCCAAGAAATATGTCGAGGCGGCAAAAACATTGCCGCCTACTGTAATTCCGTATATAAATATTCAACTGAATGAAATGCATATATTTTCTTCATAAGTGTTCCCCGCTCAAATACGAGTAAACAAGGTACACTTTCTACCTCATATTCTCGCGCTAAGTGCGGAGCGTAATTTAAATCTAGCATTCCTATTTCCAAATTAGATATAGTAGCTTCTACAACTGTTAACATCTTCTTTGCTAATTGGCATGTTCCACACATCGGTGTATATACATATAACACTGTTTTTTCTTGGTCTGCTATTAAAGCTGTAGCTTCAGCACCTGTCCAGTCAATCACTTCTATCATTCCTTACCGTAAATATTCTGTATAAACGTCAATGTCAGCTCCCCATAATACGTTCGCTAAATGATTAGAAGGAGCAGTTGCCACTTCACGATACGAACGATCAATGTAAATATGCTCAGCTTGCGGAAATTCTTTACGAAATTGTTTTCTGAGCTTTTCACCTGCAGCATCAGCATCCACTAGCACATATACTTCTTTATCAAAAAACTGATCAATGAGTTCATCCATTTTCGACAAACCAATTGTACCATTTGTACAAACAATTTCCACTGGTTCGCGAATAATAGATTCAATCTTTCTTCTATCTGATTTTCCTTCGACAATAATGACTTTCTCTACATAGACCATATGTCATCACCCGATCACCATATACTATAAAACAACCTTACTTTAGTATATAGTATATTCGTTCTTTTCATGTTGTTTCCTGTTTATTTTTGTGAAACTGTTTAGCCCTGTTGGCTAAGGCTCTTTCGCACAGAAGGCGTTTTTTGTCTTCTTGTGCGGAAGGTTCTTAGACATGAAGGACTATGAGGCGGAGCTGGATAAAGAAAAGTGGAAGCGGCTCGCTCAGAACAGAAGGACGTTGGAATTCCTGACGTAAAGGCGCTTTTTTGCCTCGTAGGAAGAAGGGAAGCCACCGAGCATCCTTGCCGCTGGAGCTGGATTAAAAGAAAAGCGCAGGCGGCTCGCTCAGAATGTGGGGGGGATGAAGCTTCTAGCACAGAAGGTGTCCTTTTACGCAATGAAAAATAAAAAGGACAGCACATAGGCTGTCCTTTTTATCTCGACTAAAATTAGTCTTGGTTTGTCATTTCTGCGTATTGTTCTGCAGATAATAACTTCTCTACTTCACTTGCATCAGAAAGTTCAATCTTAACCATCCATGCACCTTCGTACGGAGATTCGTTAACAAGTTCTGGTTGGTCGCTTAATTCTTCGTTTACTGCCACAACTTTACCACTTACAGGTGCGTATAATTCAGAAACTGTTTTAACAGATTCTACGCTTCCGAATGGCTCGTCAGCTTCAATTGTTGCACCTACTTCAGGAAGTTCAACGAATACGATATCGCCTAACTCACTTTGTGCAAAATGAGTAATACCGATAACAACTTCGTTGCCTTCAGTTTTTACCCATTCGTGTTCTTCAGAGTAACGTAAATGATTTGGAATGCTCATGACTGTACCTCCAGTGAATGTATTAATTATGTAAAAATACCTTATTGGTACTTTTTCCACACACTTTCAAACTGCTCTTCGTTAAAACCAAGTGTTACATTCGTGCCATCTGTTACGATTGGACGTTTAATCAACATGCCATCAGATGCTAATAGCTCAAACATTTCGTCCTCACTTGCATCTTTTAACTTATCTTTTAAGCCAAGTTCACGGTAACGCATTCCACTTGTATTAAAGAATTTTTTTAATGGCAATTCACTTTTCGCATGTAAATTACGCAAATCTTCTTTTGATGGTGGATTTTCAACAATATGAATCATTTCATATGCTACATCGTTTGCCTCAAACCATTTTTTTGCTTTTTGACATGTTCCACACTTTGGATATGAATAAAATGTTACTGCCATAAATTCACCTACTTTTTACTAACCTTTACCTTTATCATATAGAAAACGTTTTATTATTTCAAACGATTCTTCTCCAAACTTTAACTTATTTCGCGACAATTTTCTTTTATCCTGCAAATTTTCCTTATTTTCCGCCATTTAAAGAAAAATAATATATAAAAAAATAAATATAAAAATTTCCCCTCTTCATTCATTATGTATCATTTAGACCGAACATACATCTTAAACAAACGTTTATTTAAATAACTAAAAAATAAAAAGCCCCTAGTCCGGAGCTTCTCAATGCCTGCTCAAATAATCTGCAATCGTTTGAAATACGTATATATACATATTATGAATACTTTGCTCCGAAATCGTATCATTGTATAAACCAGTGCCCCAATACTGCCCTTCACTACTTCCTAGATTTACAAATCCTTGTGTATACATCATTGCTTTATCTGTTGGTGCATTGTTATAATCCAAATCTTTTTCTATAAAAATCAAATATGGCTTATCCTTTAAACCGATAAAAAACACTGGCTTTTTTAATCCTAAAAATAGCTCTGTATATTTTTCTTCTGATGCTTCTTGAAAATATTCTTTCATAACGAGAAATCCGTCGACTTTCTCTGATTTCTCTTTTATCTGATCTAAATTCACCTTCACAAACTTTATGTTTCTAAATGTATCCTTTGGCGCCTCACCGATAACTCCAATTACAAGCGCTCTCCCGCTATACTCTAAAGCAGATGGCACATCCTTATTCTTTGCACATCCAGCTCCCACGAGACATAACAATATAAGAACCAACAAAACAAGCAAACGTTTCATATCTCATCCTCCCATTAAAAGTCAAGTGACAAAAATGTAAGGTTAATACAAAAAAATGTAAGTGAAATCGATAGCCCATTTTGATTTTCTATATTATAATCAACTGGATTTACTTACATTACTAAACACTAGGAGATAGTCATGAAAAAATATAAACTTTCATCTTTTCTTCCATTAAGTTATATACTTCTACTCGTACTCGTAAGTCCCCTTTACGATGTACTGAATAAATCTGGTGTTCATGCTGTTGATGTTACAACAGTAGTTGATGATTGGATTCCATTTGTGAAGGCATTTATTATTCCGTATTTAATTTGGTTCCCATACTTATACGGCGCACTCATTTATTATTGCTTTAAAGATCGAAAACAATATTATGTAACATTAAGCAGCGTTATCCTAGGAAAGCTTACGTGCTTTTCGATTTACTACTTTTGGCAAACAACCGTACCACGTCCAACAGTAGTAGGGACAGATGTATTTTCTGACTTAGTTCGCTATATATATAGTATTGATCAACCTGTAAACTGTTTTCCTAGCATCCACGTTCTCACAACATTTGTGATTATGTTAGCGGCTTATAAGCGAAGAGAACAGCACAGATGGGAATATTACATTCTTACTTTCTTTGGCTCACTTATTATTTTATCGACGTTATTTACAAAGCAACATGCCTTCTTAGATGCCGTTTCCGGTATGGCAGTTGCAAGCACGCTATACTTCGGTGTGCAGCTTTTACTAGTAAACCGAAAAGACACAATTACAATTCCTGCGAGACAAACCTATAAAATGTAAACAAAAAAGCAGACTATGGCTTCTTCAGTCTGCTTTTATCTATATAAAGGAGATTTTCAATTGTAACTTAAGATTGCGGCACAGTCATATCGCCAGAATGAATACGGCCGGCTTTTTTTAACGCGCTGTAAAGTATATAAGAAACAGCTACTGGGATTACGATATAAGTGATGACCATTGCTGGTACAACACCGAATCCTTGGCTGGAAATTAAGTTAATTGGTGCAATAAGAGAGCTTAATCCAAGACCTGCAATTTCTTTACCTGCTTCCAGGTGGAAAATCAGTGCAGAAACAGGACCCACAATGGCGCTAGCAACGACAGTTGGGACGAGAATCATTGGATTTTTAGTAATGTTTGGCAACTGTACTTTCGGAGTACAAAGTGCTTGTGCTAAAATACCACCTAAATTGTTTTCTTTTGCGGAGATAACAGCGAATCCGATAAATTGAGCGACACATCCTGCAAGTGCTGCGCCGCCTGCAACACCGTCTAGGCTAAGTGCAATTGCTAGAGCTGCTGATGAAGCTGGAGAGATAAGTAATAGCCCCCAAACAACCGCAAGCACGATCGAAGCAATAAATGGACTACCAGCTGAGCTGTCTTTAATAAATGCGCCAACTGTATTTAATACAGGACTAATATTTTGAGATAACCAAATACCAACTATACCAGACCCTAATATTGCTGCAAATGGAACGAGCATCATATCTAAAGCAGTTTTTCCGCTTAATCTTTTACCGATATAAACCGCTAGAGTTGCTGTTAATAACGCACCAATTGGTTCACCAGTTTTAATAATTAAGCCGGCTTCAGTCATCGAAATCGACCCTGCTCCAATCGCTCCGGCAACCATCGCTGAGAAAATGACAAGTCCGTTTGCCCCAAGCATGAAAGCAATCCCTGCTCCAATTGCTGGTGCCATCAGTGATTTCGCAACAACTCCAATTGTAATTAACATCGGAATATCAACAATTCTTCCTATATTTTCGATAAGTAAACCAATTCCAAGGGATACGAAAATACCTTGTGCAATTCCGGCAGAACCTTTAAATACACGAGACATTATATATTCCTTCATCTATTTCACCTTCTCCTAGTTTAGTAACCAGTTGTTTTCATATAGTCACGTAAAACATCATTTGATTGTGCAAATCGGTCTTCTTCAGCTTCTGTTAAGTTTAGTTCTACAACTTCTTTTACACCATCTCTTGTAATAATTGCTGGTACACCTGTACAAATATTATATTCGCCATATTCACCATCTAAAATTGCTGAAACAGCAATCACGCGGTGATCATCATTAAAGATAGAACTTGCAATATAAGCGAGTGAGTTACCAATTCCATAATAAGTAGTACCCTTACGTTTATAAATTTCCCAACCAGCTTTAGCAGTTTTCTCAACAATTTCATCTAAATCGATTTCACCGAAACGTTCTTTTTGCTCTTCTAAAATTTGCAAAATTGGTTTTCCACCAACTGTTACGTGAGACCAAGCAACCATTTGTGAATCACCATGCTCACCTAATGAGTAACCATGAATGCTACGAGGGTCTACTTCAAGCATTTCAGATAAAATTGTTCTTAAGCGTGAAGAGTCTAATGATGTACCTGTACCAAGCACACGATTTCTTGGTAAACCAGATAATTTCCAAACTTGATAAGTAATAATATCAACTGGATTCGATGCAATTAAGAAGATACCGTCAAATCCGCTTTCCATTACACCTGCTACAACACTTTCCATAACTTTCGCGCTTGCTCCTAAAGTATCCAAACGACTTTGTCCTGGTTTTGGAGCTGGACCCGCTGTAATAATAACAATGTCCATATCTTTGCAGTCCTCATAATCGCCTGCATACACTTTTGTTCTTGTATTTGTAAAGTTAATGCAGTGTGATAAATCCATCGCTTCTCCAACTGCACGTTCATGATTTATATCAATTAATACCAACTCTTCACAGATACCTTGATTCACAATTGAATACGCACAGCTTGATCCAACTAATCCAGTACCAATAATTGCGATTTTTCTTGTGTTTCTATTCATAAGAACCTCTCCTATGTAATTATGTAATGTTTTTGTTTGTTCTTTACACTTTTTATTATAGTGATTCTCACTGTAATAACCATGGATACTTTGTGAAACATTGAGCAATCTTTTGTACTTTTTGTGACATACCTTACAAACTTTTCGTCATATTTGTTACAACTAAAAAAATATTTTATACTTGTTTATTGATATATATATAAATAAAAAAGCGAGTGAATTATCATCTGATATTCACTCGCTTTTTTTATTCATTACTGTGCGCTTAATTGACTTTTCAGCTGCTGAACAACCGTTGGATTTGCAGGAGCAGCTGGCTTATAATGTCCTTTTTGTAATGCATATTTATATACACTACGTTGTCTCATTTCATCCTGATTTCGAATGTGAATCAGCGTTTGATGTAACTGTTCGTTATTTGACTCTGCTATGTAATTCGCATAACTAGTCAAACTAGCATTTAATTCCGATAAATAATCGTTAACCATATCTTTTTCATTCATAATCGATACCCTCCTAGCCTAAAAAGGACATTAATTGTTGTTTTGTATTTCTTGCAGCTTGTGCATCTTGTTGTAGCATTTGTTTCAATTGAGGATCTGTACACTGCTGCGCATACTGATCTAGTTTATTTGCAACTGTCGCATGTCCTCCAATAAGATGACGTAAATTTTCAAGCTCAAGCTCTGTTAAGTTTGGCATAATAAAAACCTTCCTTTCTTTAGTCATTCAACATTTAGTATTTATTCCTTTTCGGATTGTATGCATGTAAAGTGAGGGTATAAGATGATGATTCACTAAAAAATAAAAGGTTCATTCTTAGTAAAGAATCCTCTAAATTATTGAGGGACCTTTTCAATTCCCCCCCCACATCACTTCATCTCCCCATTTCTTTACACCTTTCTCGCTAAATTTCGCTCAGCTTCTTCAATCGCTCGTTGCATACGTAACATCGGATCCTCAATCATCTTTCCGTGCCCTGTCGCCAATACAGACGGTTTATATCGTAGCAGTTTCTGAGCGCTCTTTAATGCTGTTTTTGCATGCCACGTTCCAAACACAGGAAACGGAAAGAGCCACTTAATCTGGCCAGCCACCGCAATCCCTCCCCTTGTTTGAAATGCGTCTCCAGCAATCAATGCATCATTTCTTGTATCCAAAAAGGCCATCGAACCCGGTGTATGTCCTGGTGCCATAATTGCTAAAAGAGAACCAACTTGATTTCCCTCCTGCAGAAGCACATCTGGGATCGTCTGTATTTTTTTAGATACTCCAACTTTTATTGGAACGTTCGCTTCCCCTTGCTGCAATGACATGTCTCCTTCAAGCAAGCGGGAATCTCTTTTTGAAATATGAACAGGAACATCAGGAAGTACCTGCTTCAGCGCATCAATTGCACCTACATGATCATCATGTACATGTGTTATAACAATGTTCGTAATTGGTTTTCCGATTGTTCGAGCTGATTCTAAAATCTTCTTTGCACTAAACGACAATGCTGCATCAATTAAAGTTAATCCTTTTTCTTCTTCAACGAAATAGCAATTGATTGGAAATAGATTTGGAAAAAATGCTAATTGATAAATTGTACTTTTATGTATCATTCGCATCTCATTCATCCTTTCTAATCAAACATAACAAAAAGAGCTGTTTACAAATTAATATGTAAAACAGCTCTTTCTCATCTAATATCTTTTTCTCAAAACTAAAATAGATAATGAATAGGAGCATAATACTCCTGCCAATAAACATGCATTCGCTAATTTATACTGTTCACTCGTTAATGAATATAGGTTACCGATTAGAAAAATAATTAAATACGAAAGTAAGAATACAAATAACGAGATTTTTGCAGCATTTCCTGTAATTTGATCCCCTCTCTCATCATTTCCCTCTTTCTTTTCAAAACGTGTTGAATATAACACCCCAATTAACCCTGCGATTGATGCGACCATTCCTATTGCTATTATCATTCCATTTCCCCCTCTATCGTATATTGAAAGACTTCATGAAACTCCTTACCAAGAACATGAGCAATTTCAAAAGCTAAAATAAGAGATGGATTGTATCGATTTGCTTCAATAGAAGCTATTGTTTGCCTACTAACGCCCACGCGATTTGCTAATTCCGTTTGTGACCATCGCTTCTCTGCTCGAAGTACAATCAGGTTATTTACTAAACTTCCTCTTTGATTCATAGCCACCTCCACTTTTTACATTATTTTCTATATTTTTATTGTAATTTATTTTTAACATGTTGTGAATTATTTTTAACATTTTTATAATACAAAAATTCGTCAGTTAAAGTAATAGCAACTTAGTACAATAGAAATAAAGTAAAACCAAACTAAAATATCTGTAAAGTAGGTGCTATATGAGTTGGAATACAATCAAAACAAAAGAAAATATTGAAAACCTCCTTCATTTATTTGGAGGCTTTCACGATAGTTGTTTGAAAGAATTATATTTGTGGACAGATAGCTGTGTAGATGAGAATTTATCTATGAGGGTATTATCTGGTACAAACGTAAGAATACTTTTTCAAAGACAGTATGAGAACCCCTCCGCAATAGAGTTACTCGTTGAAGGTGTTACACAATTTCATTTAACTCCGCCTCCTGAAAATCATGATTCAACCATTTTCGGTGCATCTCTTCTATTACAAAACAATTTATTTTATTGGGCAGATGATATTGGCTGGAAGCCTAACGAGGTTACACAATATGAAGTAAGTTGGATTGCTGCGAAAAGTGTAAAGTGGAGAGATGCTAGTTCGTGGATGGGAGATAAAATGCGATACGGAGTAATTAGTGAAGATTAGTTTAACAAAACTAAAAAAAACAGTAGCCACAAACGTGACTACTGTTTTTAATTACTCATTAAACTGTATAACGCTCATCCTCTAACACTTTCGCAGCAATTTCACGTTTCTTCGGAATTACGTTAAGCGGTGTGTGACGTGTGAATTTGCGAAGCGCTGATAACATCATGCGCAGCATATCACCATTTTCAACTGCAATAATTGTTTCTTTCGCATCTGCTTCGATTTGGTTGAACGCTTCTTGGCAGAATACTTCAGTGTACAATACTTTTTGTTTATTCTTTTCAAGACCAGTTGCTTTGATTGCTTTTTCTGTACGAAGAACAGCTGATTCCATTGCGTATAAGTTGCTTACGATATCTGCAATGTTAACAAGAACTTCTTGCTCTTTATCTAATGCTTTACCGTATTTTTGAACAGCTAATCCAGCTACCATTAAGCCGATTTTCTTCGCGTTATTTACTAAATATTTTTGAAGTGCTAATGGCTCATCGCCTACTTCTTCAGGCATCATCATCATTAACTCTTCTTGTAATTTTTGCGCTTTTTGAAGAAGTGGTAATTCACCTTTCATCGCTTTACGTAAGAACGTACCTGGTACGATTAAGCGGTTGATTTCGTTCGTGCCTTCGAAAATACGGTTAATACGAGAATCGCGGTACATTCTTTCAATCTCATACTCTGCCATAAATCCGTAACCACCATGAATTTGCACGCCTTCATCTACTACATAGTCTAATACTTCAGAACCGAATACTTTATTCAACGAGCACTCAATTGCATATTCAGCAATAGAAGCTGCTACAGCCTTACCATCTTTTACTTGCTCTTCTGTTAATGTGCTCATATGGCTTTCAAATAAACCAACTGTACGATATACAGAGCTTTCTGCTGCATAAATTTTCGCTGCCATATTTGCAAGTTTTTCTTGAATTAATGGGAAGCGAGCGATTGGTTGTTTGAACTGTTGACGCTGATTTGCATATTGTGCTGAAATTTCTAACGCACGTTTTGAAGAACCAACTGTACCAACACCTAATTTGTAGCGGCCAATATTTAAAATGTTGAAAGCGATAATATGACCTTTACCAATTTCACCAAGTACATTTTCTTTTGGTACTAATGCATCTTCTAAAATTAATGTACGAGTAGAAGAACATTTGATACCCATTTTCTTTTCTTCAGGGCTTGTAGATACGCCTGGATATTCTTTCTCTACGATAAACGCTGTGAAGTGCTCACCATCAACTTTTGCGTATACAACGAATACATCAGCGAAAGCAGAGTTTGTAATCCATTGTTTTTCACCATTTAACACGTAATGCGTTCCTTCTGCATTTAAGCGTGCTGTTGTTTTCGCACCTAATGCATCAGATCCGGATCCTGGCTCAGTTAATGCGTATGCAGCTAATTTTTCACCTGTTGCAAGTGGCGGTAAATATTGTTTCTTTTGCTCTTCATTACCGAATAAAACGATTGGTAAAGATCCGATACCAACGTGGGCACCGTGTGTAATTGCAAAGCCGCCAGCGCGAGAAAATTTTTCTGCAATTAATGCTGAGCTGATTTTATCAAGACCGATTCCGCCATATTCTTCTGGTACGTCAGCGCCTAATAATCCAAGCTCGCCAGCCTCTTTTAATAAACGAACAGAGCGATCAAACTCATGTTGCTCTAAATATTCAAGCTCTGGTAGAACTTCATTTACGATAAAGTCCTCTGTCGTTTTCGCTATCATTTTATGCTCATCGCTATAATCTTCCGGTGTAAATACTTGATCAATCGTAATCTCATCAACTAAAAAGCTACCGCCTTTAACTGCATTTCCCACTGTTTTTTCCATGAAAATTTCCTCCTTCATATTTTCATAAGCCACTTCTCTCACTTTGAGAGAAGCTGGCTCTTCCTTTATTTTTTATACCCTTTAGTCGTTTCCACTCTTCGTCAGGGCCTCCAACGTCCTCTTGTTCTGAGCAAGCCGCCTGCACTTTTTTATAGTAGTTCAAACACCCCAGCAGCTCCCATACCGCCACCAATACACATTGTTACAATACCGAATTGCTCATTGCGGCGTTTCATTTCATGAATAAGAGATAATGTTAATTTTGCTCCTGTACAGCCAAGCGGATGACCAAGTGCGATTGCACCGCCGTTGACATTGACTTTTTCTTCATCTAGACCAAGCTCACGAATAACTTGGATCGATTGAGAAGCAAATGCTTCATTTAGTTCAAATAAGCCGATATCAGATAGCTCTAATCCTGCTAATTTTAACGCTTTCGGAATCGCTGCGATTGGTCCAATTCCCATTACTTCTGGTGGTACACCAGCTACTGCAAAGGAACGGAATTTCGCAAGTGGCTTCATGCCATCGCTCACTGCTTTTTCACGATCCATAAGAAGTACTGACGCTGCTCCATCACTCATTTGTGAAGAATTACCAGCAGTGACAGAACCGCGAACGTTAAATGCTGGACGCAATTTTCCTAAGATATCTAATGTTGTGTCCGCTCTTACGCCTTCATCTTGTGAGAAGATAATTTTTTCTTCTTGAATTTTGTTATTCGCTGCAATAGTGCGTAGCATTACATCCACAGCTACTGTTTCGTCAGCAAACTTCCCATCAGCTAACGCTTTCGCTGCACGCTGATGACTTCTTACTGCGAATGCATCTTGCTCTTCACGGGAAATTCCATATTTTACAGCAACTTGCTCCGCTGTGTGTCCCATGCCCATATAATATTCTGGAGCCGCTTCTACAAGTCGGCTATTTGGGCGAACAACATGCCCCATCATTGGAACTAAGCTCATAGACTCTGCTCCGCCAGATAATACTGCTTCTGAATGTCCTAACATAATGCGCTCTGCACCGTAAGCAATACTTTGCAGTCCTGAAGAACAGTAACGGTTAATTGTAATAGCTGGAACATCATAAGAAAGCCCTGCTAATCCGCCGATATTACGAGCCATATTTAAGCCTTGCTCTGCTTCTGGCATCGCACAACCGAAAATTAAATCATCAATTGGCCCTTCATAATTATTCGCACGTTTTAACGTTTCTTTTACTACTAATGCCCCTAAATCATCAGGTCGAACTGTTTTTAATGAACCTCTCTTTGCCTTACCAATTGGTGTTCTTGCTCCCGCAACAATGACAGCTTCTCTCATGAACGATATCTCCCCTCGTTATTAGTTACGTAATGGCTTTCCTTTTACAAGCATGTGCTGCATTCTTGCTTGTGATTTCATCTCACTTACTAAACTGATAAATGCTTCACGTTCCACATCTAATAAATACTGCTCATCAACTTCTGTTCCGTATGGTACTTTTCCGCCGGCAATGACATATGCGAGCTTTTTCGCAATGTGTAAATCATACTCGGAAATATAACCAGATAAATGCATTGCTTCAGCTCCAAGTAAAAGCGTTGCATATCCTGTCTCACCAACAACCGGTATCTTTTTACGAATCGGTGCTTTGTAACCCGCTTCATATAAAGCCAGTGCTTTTTGTTTTGCATCATATAGTAAGTGATCACCATTCACACTAATACCATCTTTATCGCCTAAGAAGTTGCGAGAAACAGCCTCTTGCGCTGATGTAGATACTTTTGCCATCGCAACTGATTCGAACACTTTATTCGCAACCTTTTGCAGGTCAAACTCCACACCGTTTGCCATTTTGTTTAAATGTTTAATATATAGTTCTTTGTTACCGCCACCGCCAGGGATTAAACCAACGCCGACTTCTACTAATCCCATGTACGTTTCGCTAGAAGCTTGAATGCTAGCTGCTGGTAAGCAAACTTCTGTACCGCCACCAAGCGTCATACCATATGGCGCTGCAACGACTGGCTTAGAGCTGTATTTAATTTTCATCATTGCGTCTTGGAAGTTTTTCACGACCCACTCAATTTCAAAGTAGTTGTCATCTTGTGCTTCCATTAAGATCATCGCAAGGTTTGCACCAACGCAGAAGTTCTTCGATTGGTTTCCGATAACAAGTCCTTTATAATTCTTTTCTACTTCGTCAACAGCGTAATTAATCATTTGCGTAATATCCATACCAATCGCATTGCTCTTCGAATGGAATTCTAAGCAAAGGATGCCATCACCTAAATCAATTAAGCTCGCTCCGCTGTTTTTCTTTAACACGCCATTTTTCTCTTTTAATTGCTTAAGAGAAATTGCTTTTTTATTACGTCGGATAAGCTTATATTCACCGTTATCGTAGTAATAGCTTTCACCATTATCATGTTTATAGAAAGAACCAAATCCTTTCTCTAACATGTCTTTTACCCACACAGGAACAACTTGGCCGTTCTCTTCCATCTTTTGAATGGATTTTTCTACGCCAATTGCATCCCAAACTTCAAATGGACCTTGCTCCCAGCCAAATCCCCATTTCATCGCTTGATCAATTGCGACAATATCATCTGCGATTTCTTTATGAAGCTTCGCAGAATATAAAAGAGTTGGCGTGATAATATTCCATAATAGCTCTCCTGCACGATCCTTCGCATATACAAGCGCTTTCAATTTGTTCGCTAGTCCTTTTTCTTGTTTACTTAACTCTACGGATGCGGCTTTTAATTTCTTACGCGCTTCATATTCCATCGTCTCAGGATTTAACTCTAAAATTTCTTTTCCTTGTTTTAAGAAGAAACCTTGACCTGTTTTACTTCCAAGCCATTTTTTATCTAGCATGTCATGCATGAAAGCTGGTACTTTAAATACATCTCTTTCTTCTTCCTGCACGTTTTCATATACATTGTTCGCAACATGAACAAATGTATCTAACCCAACAACATCTAACGTACGGAACGTTGCACTCTTTGGACGACCGATTAATGGGCCTGTTACAGAATCAACTTCCCCAACGCTATAGCCACGCTTGATCATTTCTTGCAACGTTACAAGTAAACCGTACGTACCGATGCGGTTCCCAATAAAGTTTGGTGTATCTTTCGCAATAACAACGCCTTTTCCAAGAACGTCTTCGCCAAATAATTTCATGAAGTTTAACACTTGTGGATCTGTTTCTTTTGTCGGTATAATCTCTAGAAGTTTTAAATATCGTGGTGGGTTAAAGAAATGCGTTCCTAGGAAATGTTTTTGAAAGTCATCTGAACGCCCTTCTGCCATTTTCTCAACGGAAATACCTGATGTATTTGAGCTCACAATAGAGCCAGCTTTACGAACAGCATCTACTTTTTCAAATAGTTTCTTTTTAACATCTAAGTTTTCAACAACAACTTCGATAATCCAATCTACATCAGCAAGGCGCTCAATGTCATCCTCTAAGTTTCCTGCCTCAATCAATGCCAGATTACCTTTCACTGTAAGAGGAGCTGGCTTTTGCTTTACTAATTTTTGCAGTGCCCCGTTACTAAAACGATTTCTCACACTTTTATGTTCTAATGTAAGCCCCTTCGCTTCCTCTTCTTTCGTAAGCGCCTGTGGTACAATATCAAGCAATAATGTTGGTATACCGATATTGGCTAAATGTGCAGCAATCCCTGAGCCCATTACGCCAGAACCGAGAACAGCAGCCTTTTTAATTTGGAACATCCATTTCTCCCCCTATTCTTGAATGAATGCTCATTCAATTTTTCGACATGCGTCGCAATCAATGAGTGAGCCTCTACTAATAAATATATGATACTGTTTAAATTTTCGCAATATATTTATTGATAAAATTTTCTGAAATAAATACTTTTCTTTTGTTTGGGTACTCTATAATTGTGTATTTTCTTGATAAAATACGCTTTTCCCTTTTTAGAATTTGACAAAAATGGAGGAATATATATGGCTAGACTTAAGAAAGACCCTTCAAAAGCAGGTGTTAGTGCAGCGAGTGTAACAGGAAATGCAGGTCCAGTTGATCGCGGCATCGAAAAAGGACGCCAAGGTAATAACCAGCAATACAAAAAGCACAACATGGGCGAAAAATAACGCTATATGCGCTTGTTCAAAAAGGAGGATAAAGAGAGCCGAGCAGTTCGAGGCGCGGAAGCCGGGAGGATACGGAGTGTAGGTGGAACTACATGAGTACCGGACTGGCGACGTAACGAAGAAATGCGACAGCTATCTTTACCGGACTTTTTGAACTTCCTCTATATTTTTGGGCAGAAAACGTGGCATAATGAGTATTGGGCTGCTTTTCTGCCCAATTTATTTGTACATAAGGAAAGACAAAAGAGGGACTGCATAATGAAACGAACAATAATCATGATTGTGATGATTGCTACACTATTTACAAGTATGATTTTCTTTTCTTACACAAAAAGGCAAAAAGACGTAAGAAGTAATCAGCCTGATATCACAGGAAAATATGGTGTTACAATCGATGCAAATACGGGGGAAGTTTTGTACGGAAAACGGGAAGAAGAACGTTCTTATCCAGCAAGTGTAGCCAAAATGATGACAACCATTCTGTTACTAGAGAATGTAAAAGAAGATGAGGAAATTACTATCACAGAAAATGCGATAAAAACGGAAAGTCAGAGTGCGAAAATTAAGCTTCGTGCTGGTGAAAAATTAAAAAGAGACGAGGCATTAAAACTGATGCTTATCATCAGTGCCGATCCAATTGCTGAGTCTATCGCAGAACATATTGCAGGATCAAAAGAGAAGTTTGTAAAAATGATGAATGCAAGAGCGAAAGAACTCGGAACAAAACATGCAACTTTCAAAAATGCGAGCGGGGCTGACGCACTCGGCAATAAGGTTTCCCCTTATGACATCGCAATCATTACAAAAGAAGCATTAAAATATCCGATTGTGCTAGAATATATGAACACAACGCGTACAACATTGCATACTTCACAGCGCGCTCCCAAAATTGCAAACTATGGTCGTGAAGAACTTTACAATGATCCATATGCAATTGGAAGTAAAAGTGGTTTATCCGCTTTAGGACAATATACTGTCGTAACAGTCGATGAAAAAGATGGAAAGCGTGTTATTAACGTTGTACTTTCTTCTACTCGCACTCAGTTATATCCAGACACAAAAAAAATGGCACATTACGCATTTAAACAATTAAAATAACCAAGGAGTATTTAGCTCCTTGGTTATTTTTTGACCATTCCTTTTAAAACGAACGCAACGTTTGCTGGACGTTCAGCTAAGCGGCGCATGAAATAACCATACCAGTCATTTCCATATGGTACATAAACACGCATTTTGTAGCCTTCTTTAACAAGTTCAAGTTGACGTTCCGTACGAATACCATATAACATTTGGAATTCAAATTGATCACGTGAAATATTATATTCTTCGGCAAGTTTCTTCGTATATTCAATAATTGCCTCATCGTGTGAAGCAATAGCAGTATAATTTCCATTTAATAAGTGCATTTTAATAATTTTTTTATAATTTTCATCTACATCTTTTTTGTCCGGGAATGCCACTTCTTCTGGTTCTTTATAAGCCCCTTTTACAAGACGTAAATTAGGACTATATGCATTTAAATCTTCGATGTCTTTTTCTGTACGATATAGGTAAGCTTGAATAACAGTACCGATATTATCGTATTCAGATTTTAATTGCTTAAAGATCTCAATTGTTTTTCCGCAGCGTGTATAGTCTTCCATATCAATCGTAACAAACACACCGTTTTCTTTTGCAGCCTCTAAAATGCGGCGCATATTATTCATTACGATTTCATCTGAGATGTCTAACCCCATAGAAGTCATTTTTAAAGAAAGCTGTGAATCAAGTTTTTCACGTCCAATTGCACGGATTGCTTCAATCGATTGGCTTGCCATTTCATTTGCTTCTGCTTCATTATCAACGAACTCACCTAAATAATCGATTGTCACACAAAGCCCTTGTTGATTTAATTGTTTAATAGCTGCAGCAGCTAAATCAATTGTCTCCCCTGCGACAAAGCGCCCTGCACCAAAGCGTAAACCGTACTTCTTAGCCAGTTTTGTTAGCGCTTTATTTTTTGACAAGAAAAGAAACGAATTTCGCATTAATTGTTCCATGTAATTCACCCCTATGACTGTACTTTGTCTGTTTTTTACCCCTCTTCAAAATTATATCACTCTTTAAAATTATTTGATACAAATAATTATTTAGATAATTTATAAAATACTATAAAAATATTCAAAAGCCCATATTCTCGCTTTTAAATATCCATAAAAATTTTTCGACATTTAAAATAAAACTAGAAAAACAGGTGAACAACTAGTCTAAAATAAAAATTCGACAATACTCGTCATACCTCTTACTTCTCTTTATAAGTTATACAAAGATATTAATACGACTAAAAATGAATACAAATATAAAATCCTGAGGTACTTAGTTCTCTCCCATAGAAAATCAAGTGCAAAAGGTAGGGGGGATTTCTGTTGAAATAAGTATAGAAAGTGTAAAAACATAGAATCCCGGTTTCATTGAAAGGTACTATCCCTGCATAGTATATAAAATTTTACCCGGATGGAAAACACGTATTGGAGTGTGAAAAATGCCAGAAAGAATGAATGTACAACAAATTCGAATTGAGCCTTGGAACAATGCTAATCTTACTTTACTTCGTCTTATGAATGTACCTGAGATGCTAGAATACTTAGGAGGACCTGAGACTGAAGAACAACTACTTGCTCGTCACGAGCGGTATCTTAAGATTAGTGAGCTGGGAACTGGACGTATGTTTAGCATTGTCCTTCTTCCGCAACTCGAAATTATTGGTAGTGTAGGATATTGGGACAGCTACCGGAAAGAAGAGAACGTATACGAAATTGGCTGGAGCGTCCTACCACCGTTTCAAGGAAGAGGAATAGCAACAAAGGCCGTCGAAAAAGCTATCGCTCATGCTAAAACAGAACAAAGGTACAGATTCATTCATGCTTTTCCCGCCATCAATAATCCTGCTTCAAACGCTATTTGCCAAAAGCTCAACTTCTTATTTATTAATGAGTGTGACTTCGAGTATCCGCCAGGGAGTGTCATACGATGCAATAATTGGTGTTTAGAGATAACTACGAAACCATCAAACAATTCCTCTATATGAATTAAAAGCTTGGGGCCTATTGATCCCCAAGCTTTTTTGTAAAAAATCACAAAATGGTTTCTCCTTCTTATTTCTGATTACGATGTTCCTCATTTAACCTTTTAATATCAGAGATTAACTTTACCATCTCTTCTTTTGCCTCTGGATATGTCTCATTCCAATGCTTGACTAAAGCTGGCATTGTTTTAGCAATGTAAGAGTACAGTGCCCACTTTTGCACTTGTTCTTTTCTCTCTTCACTGCCTTCCCCTAGTAACAATTCTGTATACTTTTCAAGTAAGCCATCAAACTGCTCATTAAATTTGTCACTCATTTCCCTTTCCTCCTTCCCTAGGTACTACAATCAATAATAAAAAAGTGTACCATGGATACACTTTTCTTACCTAATTTACCCATACAAAAAAGCAGCAAAAATCGCTGCTTTCTCCTATAATTTCGAACGAACAGAATTTAATTTTTTCTCCATTGTGCTTTCTTTATCTCGGCGATCATCAATACGAATTGTTGTCGCTACACGCTTTGCACCTTTTGTATATGGCACTTCATGCATTTGTTGAATTACTTCAAGTAATACAGGGAGATCTCCTTCAATTACTGTATTCATCGGTGTTAATTGGTACTTCACGCGATCCGCGTTTTTCTCTAACACTTTTTGTACTTCTGCTACATATTCACTTACGCTTGGATTACCTGTTCCAACTGGAATAATCGATACATCAACAATTGCCATGGTAGTTCCCTCCTATGTTTGTTTCATTTCTATTGTACAAAACTCTCCCCTACTTTACTAACCATAACTATACTTTTAATTTATTTTTCATAATATACTTATCCTCTGTAATCCTTTTCCACTGGTTGTGCATATATTGGTGTTATCCTTTTAAGAACCACCATAATCAACTTATCCTTTTGAAAGGAAGTGGACAATTGAAAAAGTTACTTCTCACTTTATTAGCCATTCCCCTCTTATTTGGAACAACAGCTTGTGACTTATGGCAGAAGGATCCAAAACCAGTAGAAAAGCCTGATCCAAAGCCGAAACCCGATCCAGCACCGACTCCAACTCCGACTCCACCACCTAATCCAACTCCAACTCCAATTCCGCCTCCTAATCCAACTCCGCCTCCAGCTTCAGTAGATACGGCTCAAGTCATACAAAAACTGGTAAATTCAATTAACTCAGTTGGAAATTCAAATGGCATTAACGTAAGCAGCATTAAACTCTTTACTGAAACAGCACAAATCGCAACATATAACGGAATCTTTAATACTAAATTTGGATTAGGCGTTTCCATTTATAAAGCAACTGGCGGTATCGCTGCTGTTGCTATCGCTGGATCCGGTACATCTAAAGAACAAATTGACGCCTTTTATTCCACAATAAAGACTGTCATTCGTTCTATTGACTCAGCTCTAAGTGAGCAAGACATGAACACTATTCTAGAACAACTTGGTTCGAAAGATTATTTTCAAACAAAGCAATTCTCAACTCGAGCAATTAACGGTACATTAACTGTTACTGAAAACAATGGCGCACTTATGTTCAAGGCGGTTCATAATTAAACATACAACAAAGAATAGAGTCTATGTATGATGACTCTATTTTTTCTTTTTCCTGATTAAAAAGTGAAGTACTTGTGTAAATGCTTATACTTCTTTATTCTTAGTATAGAATCTAACTTGTTCGGAGGGCATTATGTTACAAAAATTCGGTTTCTCACAATACGAAAGCCAGGCATATGAAGTCGTAGTTTCAAGCGATGAACCACTAGATGCAACAACGATTGTAAAACATTCGGGTGTTCCAAAAGCAAAAATATATGAAGTATTAGCGCGCCTCATCGACAAAGGAATGGTTATGGATTCCGTCTCAGAAAAGAAAAAGCTATATACCGCCCTGCCACTGGATCTTGCCATTCAAAAATTAACGACAGAATTTCAATCGAATATTAAAGAACTTCAAACAAATATTTCAAAACGATCCTTTACAGATGACCGCGTTTGGAGCTTAAAAATGCAGTCTTCTATTCAAGTACAAAGTAAGCAGTTAGTAGAAGAAGCGAAACAATCTATCCGTATTTCCGCTTGGAATGATACCTTTTTAGAATATCTTCCCTTACTTGAGAAACAAGCAAAGCAAGGCATTGATATTGAAGCACTTGTAGTTGGAGATGTGAAAACAGAACTGTCAAATGTTCATTTTCTCATTCCAACTGAAGAACCTAACGCATTAGAACGTTACTTACTTCTTATTGTTGATGATCGTGAAATTTTATTTGCTGGGGTAGAGCAAGAATCGTGGCAAGCGATGAAAACAATGTCTCCGCCATTCGTAAAATTCTTTACGGAGTTCTTCTATCATGATGTTGCACTTGCAAAAATTACACAGAAACATCACGATCTCTTTATGAATGATGAGGAAATACGCAGCATTTTAATAAAGTTACGATATTAAAAATAGCAAAGGAGCTCTCTTTGCTATTTTTCATTTTGCTTTTTTATTTCAGTTAATAACTCAATAATCTTCTCATTTTGCTGAACCTGTTTCTCAGAATTATGGTAGAGGAAGCGAATCCATCGTAGTACAAAAGCAATCAGAAAAACTGGTAACACCATCGCAAAAAAGCCAATCGCCGATTCCAAATCCATATACCATCACTCCTCACCCTGTACCCTTCTATATCATAATGGTAAACCCTTCAATTCACTTCAAACAAAAAAGAATCTATCAAACGATAGATTCCTTCTTTGCCACATGAGTAGATTGCCCTCTCGTAATCGAGAAGACCGCGCAAAGCAGTGCTAAAATCACAAAGCCTCCGCCTACCCATGCATTATATATAACCGACGATTGTTCAATAACAGCTCCGCCTACCGTTGAACCAAGTGCAATTCCTAAATGAAGCGCTGAGTTGTTTAAGCTTTGCTGAATACCAGCTGATTCCGGTGCAATTTCAATTAAATAATTTTGCTGCGCTGGTGAAATTGCCCAGCTTAACATACTCCAAAGCCCCATCATGATAATAAATAGCGGAAATGAAAATGTCATCATCGGTAAGATAAAGATGGCACATGCAAAGATGATAATAATGGAGATAATACTTTTCTTCGAGCCCCACTTATCTGCAAGCCAACCACCAAATCCGCCGCCGATTACTGCTGCAATGCCGAAAATAAAGTAAAATACGCTAATCCAGTTTGCTTCCACATGCATCACGTCTTTTAAAAAGGGTGTTAAATATGCGTACAGTGTTAAATGCCCTGTTAAAAATAAGAATGATGTTAACTGCGCACTCACAATCTTTTTATCTTTCAAAGTAGCAATTTGTTCTCTTATCGACAATACAGCTACTGGTGGAACTTTTGTTAAGAATAAAGAAATACTCGCAATTGCTATAACCGTTAATACCGAAATTAAAACAAATGGAGCCCGCCATCCGTATGCATTCCCAAGGACAAGACCGAGTGGTACACCAAGTACAAGCGACCCGCTAATCCCCATAAAAATAATTCCGATTGCACGCGCACGAAAATGCGGTGCCACCACACTAGAAGCTAACGTTACTGACAATGCGATAATCAACGACCCACTTGCTGCACAAATGACCCTTGAGAACATGAGCATCCCGTAATTCAAACTAAATGCTGAAATGATATTACCAATTAAAAAAATAGATAATGCCCTGATATATAATGTTTTACGCTCAATTTTCCCTGTCATCGCTAATAAAATTGGCCCTGAAAGAGCAAATACAACAGAGAATATTGTAATTAATTGCCCAGCTACACTAATAGATACGCCTAAATCATTTGCTACTAAATCCAGCGTACCCCCAATAATTAATTCAACCGTCCCGACTACGAATGCCGCAATAGCTAAAATATATACACGAAAATTCAAGTTTTTCCCCACACTTTCTCTCGTTCACTTTTGGTTACTACAATCATAGTAACCAAAATGACATTTGCAATCAAGTGTAAATTCTCCTGCACACACCCGGAAATTTTTTACAAACAAAAGAGCAGACATATCATATGCCCGCTCTTTTCACTATCCCTATTCTTTAAGACTGCGTTTCTTTTTTCTTATTTAAATACCAATAAACCGGAAGACCTGTAAATACCATTCCAATCGATAAGAAACAGCTTTTCCAATCATTAATAATCGCACTTCCAATTACGAATAGTGATCCTAAAATCGCCACGATTGGTACGATCGGGAATAGTGGTACACTGTATGCACGTTCTTTCCCTTCATTACGTTTTCGTAAAATAAAGACGCCGATAAATGTCATCACATAGAAAATATAAATAATAAATACGGAAATCTCGGAAAGCTTATTTGGATCACTCATAATCATTAAAATAATCCCTAATATAATTTCAAAAGTAATCGCATTTGCTGGTGTTTTAAATTTTTCATGTGCCTTTGCAATAAACTTAGAAAATGGAAGTTGTCCACGTTCCGCCATTGACATTGGAATACGCGGAAATGTTAAAATCTTTCCGTTTAAGCATCCAAAAATAGAAATGATAATACCGATACTAATGATTTTCCCGCCATATTCTCCAAGCAACATACTTGCTGCTGTCGCTGTCGCATTTTCACCAAGATCCACGATTTTCGCAGCTGGTAATACTTTCAGTAGAGCTAAGTTAATTAATACGTAAGCAACTGTTACAATTAAAATCCCCACTGTCATTGCCTTTGGTAATAACTTTGTTGGATTCTTCATTTCACCGCCAATAGAAGCAAGTAAAATCCAGCCATCGTAAGCAAATAAAGTTGCTAAAATTGCCATTCCAATACTTTGGTTTTCTGATAATGGTACAACTACATTAAAGATATCGCTATTCCCTTTCCAAAAACCTAACACAACAATTAATACAATTGGAATCATCTTTCCGAATGTCGTAATTGTTTGGACAATCCCCCCATACTTCGTTCCCATACTATTAACAACACCAAGGAACACAACTGTTCCAATTGCAATTGGTAAATTCCATACTTTATCTAAATAGAAAAAGTTAATCATTAAAGAGCTAAAATATAAACCTAATGTTCCAATAATAGCTGGGCCGTATACAATTGTTTGCATCCAGCCGGATAAATACCCCCAAAAGCTCCCATAAATCTCCTCTAAATACGTGTACAATCCACCGTTTTTCGGAATTTGCGCTCCAATTTCAGCTACAGTTAAACCGCTAGCTAGCGTTAACAAGCCACCTACTACCCAAGCGAGAATTGCCATATTCGAACTCCCTGAGTAATCTAATACGCTTCCTGGCTTCATAAATACACCAGACCCAATAATAGTCCCCACAACGATAGATAGTGCTACAGTTAAACCAATTTTGTTTTTCTCATCATGATGCATGCTGCGTATCCTCCTTCCAATTCTAGTGTGATGCAAAAATAAAATAAAAAAACACTCCTCCCTAAAAAAGGGACGAGTGTTGTATTCGTGGTTCCACCCTTGTTTCATCAGTAAAATAACATACTTCACCAATTCCTCAAGTCTAGATAACGGTGTTTGCCGGCAAGCAATTACTAATTGTTCGTTCACTGCTGCAGTTCAGAGGTGGTAATCTATTTTTCCGTATTAGGAAGCTCACAGCCAAAGACTTCCCTCTCTGAGAATCGTAAAAAATCGATCGTGTCCTCATCATCACTTCTTGATGTCGAATTTTGTAGTTAATGTTCATTATATTGAATTTTTCAAAAAAATCAAGAGTGTTTATATATATATATCATATGAACAATTTTTTTCTTAAAATTTTCTACAAGCTTCATAAACGCTCATTTCATAATTATTTTAAAACTTTTTTAATCCTAATATAATAATCCCCATCTATCTTCCTCGTATGGTGCCCTACTGCCCAATGCCGAATAAATTCTTTCTGGTATAGAAATCATTTGCATAATGAAAAAGGCCAAACTTCTCCAGTGGGAGAAGTTTGGCCTCAAATAAATCCTATACACAGTCTCTTTCATTTCACCATCCGAAAGACCGTTCTATTAAAAGTCTTCTTATCTTCTGTATTTTAATCAATTATTCGCTTGCTCCCATTAATCCTTGATTGGAAATTTAACGTTAAGCTCCGCTAATTGCTCTTTTGCCTTTTTCATGATAGCTTTCGCTTTTTCCTTTGTCGCATCATCAAGGTTTGCAAACATTTCTTCTCGTTTCCCTTTTTCAGGAAGCTTCACACCTAGTTCTACCAATTGCTCTTTTGCTTGTTCATGAGTTAATGTTCCTGCTTTTTTCTGCTCTATAATCGCTTTCGCTTTTTCTTTCGTCGCCTCATCAAGGTTAGCGAACATTTCTCCTCGTTTCCCTTTTTCAGGAAGTTTCACACCTAGTTCTGCTAATTGCTCTTTTGCTTGTTCATGAGTTAATGTTCCTGCTTTTTCTTTCTTCATAATCGCTTTCGCTTTTTCTTTCGCCTGATCATCCAGGTTAGCAAACATCTCTTCTCGTTTCCCTTTTTCAGGAAGCTTCACACCTAGCTCAGCCAATTTCTCTTTTACTTGTTCATGTGTTAATGTACCAGACTTTTTCTGCTCCATGATTGCTTTTACCTTTTCTTTTGCCTGATCATCCAGGTTAGCAAACATTTCTCCTCGTTTCCCTTTTTCAGGAAGTTTCACACCTAGTTCTGCTAATTGCTTTTTCGCCTCCTGCATGATCGTTTGCACTTTTTGTTTCGTTGCTTCATCCAAGTTTTGATACGAAGTCCCTTTCTTAGTTTGTTCTGTGGCTTGTGTAGAATTGTCTGTGCTAGCTGCAGCAAAAGCAGGGATACCTGCCCCTCCCATAATTCCTAGTGATAAAGCTCCTGCAGCTACTACATACCCAATTGTTTTCTTCTTCATATGAAAATTCCTCCTTCATTTCATATCAAATAACTTTCTAAAACTTGTACACCTTCGTATACAATTCACATAGTAAATTGGTTTTCTTAATTTTTCCTTAACCATTAGATAAACTTCAACAAATCAATAAAAGCCGCTCAATTGAGCGGCTTTCTTCTATGCATTTTGTAATTGTCCTTCTTCACGATCCATTACTTTTCTAAGCACAATTGTTTGTAGCATTGTAAATATGTTACCTGTAATCCAGTACAATACAAGTCCTGATGGTGCCGCAAATCCCATAAATAAAATCATTGCTGGCATCATGAACTGTTGCACTTTCAGCATTTGAACTTGCTCTCCAGGTGTCACATTTGACTGCATAACCTTCATTTGAATAAATGTTGCTAGCGCTGCAAGAATCGGTAAAATATGATATGGATCTGCATGTCCTAAGTTTACCCATAAAAATGAAGATGTACGAATCTCTTCAGTCCTGCTAATCGCATAATACAATGCTGAAAAAATCGGCATTTGTATTAGAAGTGGCAAGCAACCAGCCAAAGGATTCCAACCGCCTGTTTTCATTAGTTCTGACATTTCTTTTTGATATTGTTTTTGCTTTTCAATATCTTTGCTTACATTACCATGCTTTTCTTTCAACTTCTGAATCTGTGGCTGCATTTTTTTCATTTTCATTTGACTACGATATTGCGAAACAGCTAATGGAATCATTGCTGAACGAATCACAAGCGTAATGATAATAATTGCAATACCGAAGCTTCCGCCAGGTACATGATGAGCAACAAATTGAAGCATAAGCGAGATTGGATAAACAAAATAGTGATCCCAAACCCCCGTACTATGTGCATCAATTGGTGCCGTACTGCTACAACCAGATAAAACAAAAACAAGTAATAATGATAAACTAACGAGCACAGCTCGGTATGATTTTAACATGTTCATTCCTCCAATGTTTCGTAATTAGTTAGCGAAACATTGGTAAATATGGACCGACCTCATCACTCTCTCCGCTCGATTCTTGTCTGCGAACCGACCGAACCATTCCATATTTATAGAAGATGGAAAAAAGCGGAGTATTTCCTATATGTTCTTCACATATATCAACGAATGCGAAAGCTCTTTGTCTACCGCTTGATGTTTGTTGGCGTACAAAGCGAGAAACATTAGCGAGAAAATAGACTTCTAATAAACAGAATGCTGTCGTTACAAAAGTTATATATAGAATTGCATCTTGCAATAAAAATTCCATCGCTTCACATCCTTAATAAGCTCATTTTAGCACATTCTCCAAACGTTCTCTATTTCCTTTTATTTTCAAATAAATGTTTTGCATATTTTCTCACAAAAATGATACAGAAAACCATTGTATTCGTTTTCTTTAGTATATTCACACATATAACTGAATAGGTTTGATTTTTTAGAAATTTATAAAATTTTCTTATTATAATAAAACGGTTGCCAGTTTTTGAAAAAAGCATTATTCTCTTCTTGTAATCAAAAATGAATATGGAGATGAAACATACTATGGGTCAATTAGGAGACGCCGATTACGTTCCCGACACCGCCTTTTTATCCTTCCCAGCAGCTAGAACATTTCATTTAGAATTTGTAATACAATTGATTGTTATTTTTATAGCTTCCATTTTGTATGCTATTTCAATGAATATGTTTTTTATCCCGCATAATATGATTAGCGGTGGTTTCGCTGGAGTTGGGATGATTATCGGTTATTTAATGCATTATAATATCGGTGCACTTATCTTTTTACTAAATATCCCTCTTCTCATTTTAAGTCACTTTTACTTAGGAAAGAAGACAACCTTTTTAACAGCGTATTTCGTGGCTGTATCATCACTTGCCATGAACATTATCCCAGTACATCAAGTATCAGATGATATTTTACTTTCTTCTGTATTTGGTGGGGTCATCTGTGGTGCAGCCTCAGGGATTATATTCCGATTTGCTTCTTCAACAGGTGGTTTTGATGTTGTTGGATTGATTGTAGCGAAATATAAAGACATTTCGATTGGTGCTATTATTTTTGGCTTCAACTTAATCTTACTTGTTGTCGCTGGCTTTATTTTCGGATGGGATATTACACTGTACACATTAATTAGTCGTTTTGTTGTCAGCAAAGTAATTGATGCTGTACATACAAAACACATTAAATTAACGATAATGACAATTACAGAAAAAGGCGAGGAAATTAAAAGCGCACTACTGCATCACGGCATACGTGGTGTAACGATGGTAGACGCTGTCGGCGGCTATACCAACCATAAGAAAAAAATGATTTACACTGTCGTAACCCGTTACGAATTAGGAGAAATAAAGCGTATCATTCGTCATGTAGACAATCATGCGTTTATGAATATTACAGAAACCGTTGAAATCGTTGGACGTTTCAAACGTATATAAGAAGGCGCAAGGAATTCGAATTCCTTGCGCTTTTATTTTTACACTCATTTTAAAATCAGATAATTCTATTATTATTATTAAGCTAAATATGTTATAATACAATAAGACTCACAAAAAAGAATGTATAGACTTGGGAGTTTCTCTTACTTGTATAAGCAAAAAGAAACGAGAAATCGGGTATATCTCAAGTGCAAGTTTACGTAATAACGAATCATTTTCGCATCATACAAGAAATGGTTCAAAGTGACCAATTATCTTAATTATTCTTCATTACTCTAAAAAAGATACGTACAACTAAAATTTACTTCTATTACTATACCTACCTTTTTGACTTCCAAATCATCTTATTACATAAGGAGATGAACATATGAATCAACATATACGGTACATGGTAGCTGTCCTGTTTGCTCTTATCGGCGGCATGATTTGCTTCTGGACAAACATTCAGCTTGGAGAACATATCATTTTTAATGGAATCGAATCACTTGTAAGCGCTTCAATATTAGGCGGATACATTTTCTTCCTCTTTAATCCAGAAGAAAATGCTCAAAAAACAATGTTATTAACAATGATCGGAATCGTTGGAGGATGTATTTCCTTCTCAATGACGAATTACACATTACCATTACAATTAAGCTCAGCTTTCTTCCACGGTCTTTGGACTTGGTTTATCGCATTTTGCTTAGCAGATGTGTTTAACCTATTACAAGATCCTGAAGAAGAAAATGGTCGAGGGATCGAGAGCAACTCTTAATACAAAAGAGGCTGGAAGATGAATCTTCCAGCCTCTTTTTGCAATATATCGACCGTTCCACAAAATACGACAAGCCTTGATCCTCACCATTCACTATATCAAGCTATATAAAATTATATATAGGAAAGAGGATATCTTACTCAGTGTAAGATATCCCCTAGATTACGAGTTTCTTTTGCAAAAGCTGGAACCATTCTCGTTCTAATTGTAAATAACCGACTCCACTCTTTTCAGCATTCTTTAACTCACTTTCTGCCTTCTTCATATATGTATGAAAGGATTCCGCATCCTTCTCTAAATATTTTAAGATTGCATGTGTACGGTAATACCCATGCGGGTCCAATTTTGTTATAGCCTTCGCGTGCTGCTTCATATCTTGTAAAGAAACATCGTCCATATCATATAGCACTTTATATAACAAATACCAGCTATGAAAACCACCAACAAAATATTTATTTTCTTTTGTAACAGGTATTTGTAAAACCTGTTCTAGGCAAACGATCCCTGTTTCCATTCCTTCTCTATCACATCGCGAATAAAACGTGAGCATAAGATCACTCAGTACTTCTCTTACCTCTTCATCGCCCTTTATTTTTTCTTCACTTATTTCTACTAACTTTTCGTCCCAATCTTTTGGCCGCTTGAAGCTCCACAACTCGCTAGATACTTGAATACTATGTAAATGCTGCTGCGCCGTTTCATCACCTTTAATTAAGATTAAAAATTGTTTGCCATCACTAAGCATAATTCCCTTCATTGGAATCACTGTAGCTAAAAAGATTGCTAAATGTAATACAGAAAAATATAAAAGAAATTGGTAGTAGCTCACCATGTATACATAACCAGCTAACAAACCGCACACCAAACTTGTTATCGGTCCACCTAGCGTCATCCATGCCCATTTCTTTGAAAGATTTGGTGTATGTATAGACGGAGGTAACAACATAGCTACGCCTCCAAAATACAACCACAATTTATTTTCTCTTATCCGTATTTTCTCTCCCTCTTTTTGGATAGTAATAGGGCCTGCTACCATAAATTTAAACTTCAAACCATTTAGCAGACCAAAAATAACATGCCCAAGTTCATGAATTGCAAGAACAAGTACTCCAATAAGCAGTACTCCCCATATTTCCATAAACCCTTGCATTTTTTCTGGTCTGATCCATCCATATATAACTGAACAAACAAAAGCAATAACTATAGAAAAAGCTGGCCTTTTCAAAATATCCACCTTGTTTCTCCCCTCAGTAATCTTTAACATTAATAAATCATTTTCTTATGCATTTCATACATGTATTTCCCAATATGCAATACCCATACAAATGAAATCATACCAATAAAGAAGAAACCTTCTCCCGTCCAAAGCGTATAAATAATCGCAGCCAACCATACGCATACAAGAACAATATTTGTAGATTGATAAGCTCGATACCCTGCTTCATGAACGATGTGAGTTTGTCCTTCATCTGCATTTTTTGCCCACATCTCAAGTGATTGTGAATATGTTACGCTCTGTTCTGGATACAGTGCGTTGTATCGATTTTTCATAATAACGCCTAATAAGATAACGACAATGATCCCTACTGAAGATGCAATTACATTTCCAACTTCAAATAATGACATTGTATTTGTTATATAAGAGCGATAGCAAGATATGTATGCATAAACTCCCCAAGACGGTATAATGATTTCACTTGCACGTAAATAAATTAATTGTGCTCCTAACCGTCTACCTAGAATGCTTTCCTCTTCATCACGTAATTTATTTAAGAAACGTGTCGTTTTCCAAATTCGATACATAATCCCTACGGCAAATAAAATAAGCGCAATGATTACTAAATAACTAGGCGCAGGTACTATTCTTCGTCCGGGTACAAAAGCATCCGCTAATATAAAACCAACACCAAAACCACCCATCATAGCCATTAAAATCTTCAAAATCGTAAACAAATTCCCTTTCTTTTTACTTCTCATCGTCCTTTTCCCCCTCTACTAATGTAAATATCTCCTCCACCGGTACTTCAAAAACATGCGCAATCTTCAGCGACAAAACAATTGAAGGCGCATAATCTCCGCGCTCAATTAAGCTAATCGTCTGCCGTGATGAATCAATTACTTTCCCTAAATCACCCTGTGACATTCGATGCTTTGCTCGAAATTCTCTCACTCGATTTTGAAGCTTCATATTCGACCTCTTTTTCGTTTATTTAATTAAAATTGTAAATAATATCCTCATAGTTGTCAATTATCATTGTCATTTTGACATTAATGTATGTCAAAATGACTCTATAAAACAAACTTTTACATGAAACTTAAAAGGAAAATAAAAAAGGCAGTGCCTATCAGCACTACCTCTTCCAATTTCCGACATAGAATGGATTCCATATTAATTTGCACTTTGTACAAATACGCGTTTTAATTGTTTGCGGAAACGAACTCCTAACGTAATTGCTACAATAACAATCACTCCAAAGATAATTTTCCCAATGTGTTGTCCAAGTACTCCAAATATATCATGTAAGTTTCCACCTAACCAATAGCCACCGATTAAGAAGAAAGATACCCAGAATAGAGCACCAGAGTAAATCGTTATAGCAAAGCGACGGAATGGTAAATTAATAATGCCTGCAAAGTATCCAGTAAAATGGCGTACACCTGGAATAAAGAATCCGATAAAAATAAGGAAGTATCCATATTTATCAAACCACATTCTCGTTAAATCAATTTTTCTTTGCGTTAAAAACACATACTTCCCATACTTCTGTACGAACGGCATACCAAGTTTATTACCTAAAAAGTACTGAATTGTCATCCCAACACTCGTTCCAATACATGATAAGATAATTAAAAGTGGTAATTGTAAATCCCCTTGATGCGCCAAAAAACCCGCGTATGCTAGTGTTGGCTCTCCCGGAAACGGAAGCGCAATATACTCTAACAGCAACCCTACAAGTACTACATAGTAACCGTATTGCTGAAATAATTCATGAATCCATTCCATGTCGATCTCTCCTTTTCTCTCTTATCTACAGCATCTATCACGTTCAAACTGTTACTATTATTGTATAAAAAAATTGTCGAAATAACTATCACAATAGCTTACATTTAGATTACATTTTTGTAAGGGAAATACTAAAATACCCCATATTCATGCAAATTCTCCTAATATCTATTATATATTTTCAAATTTTTTCATTTCTCCTTTATTATATACAAAAAAATTGCGTTTTTCTCTCATTTTCGCGTAGTTAACTTTTAGAAATTCACTTATCCTTATTTTAGAAGATACGCGCAACTCTTCTCACATGTGATTTCTAAAAAAACACACAAAACTTGCGGAAAGAATTACATCTACTTTATATTGAAAATGTAAAAGAGATTGCTATAAACTAGAGTCATAGTCATTATCAAATGTTTTATATCCAAACTCACACACGATTGTGAGTGGCGGAATTTTGTAGAGTTTTCACTCTGTTTCGTTCGCCCGCTGTCCTGAATTGGACAGCGGGCGTTTTTTATTTGTCGAAGGAGGATTTTTTATGGAGAAATTTAAGTTTTCATTATTAGTTTTATTTGGCGCCTGCAGCTACGGCGTACTTTCTACAATTTTCAAACTTGGCTTTATGAACGGGTTTTCTGCACATGAGTTACTAGGTGGACAATATGTATTTGGTTGGGTGGGACTTTTATTGCTCGTTCTTTTCTTCTCGCGTCATAAAGTCTCGAAAAAACAAGCATTGACCTTATTAGCTGTCGGAACAACAATGAGCATGACCGGGATTTTCTACGCGATTTCTGTAGAAGAATTACCTGCTTCCATCGCTGTTGTTCTACTCTTTCAATTTACCTGGATTGGAGTAGTCATTGAAGCAGTCGCTAACAAGACATTACCAAGCCGCGAAAAGGTAATATCTATTATTATTTTATTTGCCGGAACATTATTTGCAGGCGGTGTGTTTGAAGGGCTTGGTCAAAACTTCTCTACAAAGGGTATTATCTTTGGACTATTAGCCGCTGTCTCTTTTTCCTTTTATGTCTTTGCAAGTGGCCGCGTTGCTACAAATGTACCACCCTATACAAAAAGCTTCCTTATGACAACAAGTGCTACACTTATTGTGTGTTTATTCTTTCCACCAACCTTTTTAATGGATGGTGCCTTGCAAGCTGGATTATGGAAGTACGCTTTCTTCCTTGGATTCTTCGGTGTTGTTGTACCGGTAATTTGCTTCTCCATCGGTGTACCAAAGGTCGGCATAGGATTGGGAACCATTTTAGGTGCTGCAGAACTACCAACAGCAATCATTGCTTCTATCACTCTTGTTCATGAAGTCGTATCACCGATGCAATGGCTCGGCATTGTTTGCATATTGCTTGGTATTTTTACACCACAAATTTTGACTGCACGGAAGGAGAAGAAAAAGAGCATAGAGCATAGCGCCTAAAAAAAGAGCACATCATGTGCTCTTTTTACTTTCATGCTCCATATAACCTTTCTACCTCTTTTTCAATTTGTTTTATATCAATTCTTTCAAATAAAGGCTGTACATGACTTATCCGCTCTGGCAATATATTTTCACATTTCCAGCCCGTATTCGTAATCGCTAGCATATTCCGTACCCTTTCACTTGAAAACGGTAAAAACGGCTCCAGTAACTGCGCAAAATTCACAATAAAATATACACAGGTGTAAATCGTCTCTTCGCAAGCAACAGGCTCTTCCTCCCTTTGCTTCCAAGGCGCCTGCTCATCAAAATATTTATTCGCAAAGCGTACCGTTTCAAAGATTGTTTCTACTGCTACTTTAAAATGAGCCTGCTCAATTGCATTTCCTACACTACGATATAATTCCTCTATTCTTTCTTTTAGCTCTAGATTTATATGCCCTTTTGGTACCGCACCGTCATAATATTTCTCAATAAACTTTAATGTACGATTTACAAAGTTCCCATATGCGCCTAGTAACTCACTGTTATGGCTATAAATAAATTCGCGCCAAGAAAAATCGGTGTCGCGATTTTCTGGTGCATTAATCGTTAAGAAATAACGAATCGAATCTGGATCATACCGCTCTAATATATCCGGTACCCATACTGCCCAGTTTTTACTTGTCGATAACTTTCGTTTCTCAACAGTTAAATATTCATTGGAAACGATATGACGTGGAATTGCCTTTTCTCCTATCCCAAGTAATACAGCTGGCCAAATAATAGAATGGAACGGGATATTATCCTTCCCATGAACATAGTACGTCTTCGCGCTGCTACTCCAGAACTCCCCATCATCTTCGCCCATTTCTTCAGCCCATCGTTTACTCGCTGAATAATAACCAGCAACAGCTTCAATCCACACATAAATTTTCTTATCCTCATATCCCTTAACTGGAATTGGCACTCCAATTGGTAAATCACGTGATACAGCCCGGTCCTGTAATCCTTCTTCTAAGTAACGCTCTGTTAATTGAATTGCATTATCACGCCATGCTCCTTCTCGTTTTGCAACTGCTACGGCATCTTTAATCTGCGGCTGAAATTTATGCAAGGCAAAATAGAAATGCTCCGTTTCCTTAACTGCTGGCGTATTTCCACACAGCTTACATTTCTTTTCTAATAAATCGAGTGGATCTAAAATAGCTGAGCATGCATCACATTGATCCCCACGTGCTGGTTCATGGCAATGTGGACACCCCCCCTCCACATAGCGATCCGGTAAAAATTGTGTACACGTTTCGCAATATGCTTGCTCAACTGTCTTTTTATAAATAAATCCTTCTTCTAACAAACGTAAGAAAATCTTCTGTACCGTTTCATGATGATGCTGTGCATCTGTACGCGTATAACAATCATACGTAAAACCAAGCTCCTTAAAACATCGCTCAAATTCCTCATGATAATAGTCTGCAATTTCTTTTGCAGTAACCCCTTCTTGTTTTGCCCGAATAGCAATCGGAGTTCCATTACAATCGCTTCCTGATACGTAAAGAACATTTTCACCTTTCGTTCTATAATAGCGAGCTAAAATATCCCCAGGTAATAAACCCGCAACATGCCCAAGATGTAAAGAACCATTCGCATACGGCCAAGCTCCACCAATAAAAGTACTCATCATCTATTCCTCCTTTTAAATATAAAAAGCCCCACCCCTATCTTCTAAAAAGATAAGGGCGGGGCTGTATAAACAGTCGCGGTACCACCTTATTTCGTCAGCTATTCACACAACTGACCTCGTCAAGTACGGAGCAATATTACGCTCTTATACTGTGGTTTTGATAACGAGAACCAACTCTCGTCGCCGCCTACTATTATCATCTGATAAGTTCAGGACGCAGCTCAAAGGCCATTGTTCAAATGAACATTCTTGCTTCTTCTCAGCTCCCGAAGCTCTCTGGAAAGAATGGTTTCATTCTACTTTTCCTTTTCAATGCTTTTCATATATAACACGTATTTTACGATTAAAATACAGAAAAATCAAACTTTTTATAAAAGAAAACAGGAAATAAATAATCCCTTCCGAATATATACATGTTTAAAGAAAGGAGCGATCTCATTGAATCAAAAACAATTAAGCACAATTAATAAGCAAAGTTGGAACGCTGCTGCCTATGAGGCGTGGACCAATCGGCACGGTACACCCAAGGAATATGCAAAGAAATTATTACAAGATCCAGCCCATGAAGTATCCTATTACTTACCTTACATAGAGAATATACAGGAAAAACGCATCATAAATTTACTTGGTTCGAAAGGAAATAAAGCTGTGGCATTCGCATTATTAGGTGCTGACGTAACAGTTGTAGATATTTCTGAAAGCAATGCCAAATATGCAAATGAGCTAGCGGATGCTGCAGGAACCTCTATTACATATATTGTTTCTGATGTACTAGACATTTCTCCTTCCAAAACATTCGATGTTGTTTTATTGGAGCTAGGTGTACTCCACTATTTTTTAGATCTTCAGCCACTCTTTAAATTAATCACTGGGCTGCTAAAAGACGGTGGCACTTTCATACTTCGGGATTATCATCCTCTCTATACAAAGTTAGTAGCGATAGATCATGAAATGTTCCAGGCAAACGGGAATTATTTTTATGAAGAGATTATTGAAGATAACGTTGCTTATAGCAGTCTACTGGATAAAACGCAGCGAGACCTACTACCAAAAACGAAGATTCGTCGCTGGACGTTAGGAGAAATTATTACAGAGATTGCTAAAGCAAACTTACGAATTGAAGAACTTATTGAGGAGCGTGGTCCACACCAGCGCTGGGTCTTCCCTTCCTCTGCTCCAGAAGGTATTGAAAATAGAGTCCCTGGACTTTACACATTAATTGCTACAACATAACACAAAAAAGGATCCCTTCACGGATAGGATCCTTTTTGCATGCTTAACGTATATAAGTTGAGGTTGGAGATTACCATAATTCTGTAGAATAGGACACAAGGTATTTCAACATTTTGTCTCTGACTTACGCAGTCAAAAGGGGAATGACCAACATAACGAAGAGCAATGTTCAGTTGATACTGATAATCGTTATCAACTAATTAGAAGTATACATGATGTATCCTAAAAAGACAATAGGAATCTCACATTTTTTATTAGCTAGCTTCTTAAAGCTTTCGGTACATATACACAATATGGCTCGCTCTCTAAATAATCACCGGTTATCGCATATGCTCTTGAGCGAGAACCACCACACACATAACGGTATTCACACTTCCCACATTTTCCTTTATAGCTATCTGGATTACGTAATGCTTGAAAAATTGGAGAATCACGATAAATATCTCGTAAACGCTTTTCTCTCACATTCCCAGCTTGAATCGGTAGTAGCCCGCTTGGATATACATCACCAATATGCGAAATGAAAACAAAGCCGTTACCGTCATTGACTCCTTTTGGCGCTCGTCCTAAACCATCAATTTTTCCAGTTAACCCATTTTGCAGCGCATCTTCATAACACATTCTTTGCTTGCTTTTACCTTCCTTATTCTTTTGCTGTATCACAACGCGGCGATAATGCTGAGCAGCTGTCGTCTTTATATCAAATGAAGCCCTTTTTCCTATTTCATATAATTTACGAAATACAAGTTCATGTTCTACTGGTGAAATCATATCCTCTACACTTCCTCTTCCGATTGGAACAAGGAAAAATACACTCCATAGCACACCACCTAACTTTTCAACAAGCGCTGCCATCTCCTCTACTTCATGAATATTATACTTAGAAATGGTTGTATTAATTTGAACGGGAATCTGTAACTCATTTAAGTATTGAATCGCATCCATCGTAAGCTGAAAAGACCCTGCCACACCGCGAAAACGATCATGTGTCTCAGCTGTAGCACCATCGATACTAAAGGCCCAGCGTGCAAGTCCAACCCCTTTTGCTTTTTGTATTGCCCCTTTCGTCACATTTGGAGTCGCACTAGGCGTCATCGAAACGCGTAGTCCTTTTTGCACTGCATAATTTGCTAGCTCATAAATATCTTCTCTCATAAGCGGGTCCCCGCCTGAAAAAACTAGCATCGGCTGATTCATTTCATATATTTCATCAATTAATCTCTTCCCCTCAAGAAAAGTTAATTCTCTCGGATCTCTCCTATACTGCGCTTCAGCCCGGCAATGCAGACATTTTAATTCACAAGCTCGTGTAACTTCCCATATCACGATAAAAGGATTTTCATCATAGTTCATTTTCAATCTTTCTCCTTCCTACATACTTATAATCAGTATAGGAAAGATTCTAAAAAAACACTGTGAGCTATTTCACTGCATCTTTATCTTATTTCCTTTATAATGAGAATGGATATCATTAATATTAGGAGTGTTGTGCATGTCGCAAGCGTTCGAAGAAAAATTATATGCCAATTTAGAGGCTGTTATCGATCCTGAATTAGGTGTAGATATTATCAATCTTGGTTTAGTATATGATGTGACAGCAGATGAAAATAATAATGCTGTTGTAACAATGACGATGACTTCGATCGGTTGTCCAATGGCTGGGCAGATCGTATCAGATGTCAAAAAAGTATTATCGACAAATGTACCCGAAGTAAATGAAATAGAGGTCAATGTGGTTTGGAATCCACCTTGGTCAAAAGAGCGTATGTCACGTATGGCAAAAATCGCTCTCGGTATTCGCGATTAAATAACAAAGAAAGACCTGACATTATCGATGTCAGGTCTTTTTTCATCTTATTTCACACCAACTGCGTCATAAGCTTTCGTTACAGCTTGTACTTCTTTAGAGTTTTGACCATATAAGTCTGTCGCAGATTGAAGTGCAGCTTGGCGCATCATTTTAAAGTTAGAGTTTGCAGTTAAATATTTTGTAAGAGCGCGGTAGTAAATTTTTTCTGTTGCTTCACGGCCTACGCCATTTACTTTCACACCATAATGTGTGCCACCTTCAGATACTAAATATGCGGCTTTGTTATTAATACTACTGTTAATATGCACGCCGCCATTATCAGCTTTTCCAGTGTAGCGTTTGCTGTAATGATCTGGGTAACCTTCACCAGGTTTTAATGGGTTCGGAATAGATGCTGGATCTTTCAGAGAACGAAGCGCATCCCCTTCAACACCAGGTGTATAAATATCAGCACCTAAATCCCAGCTTTTCTTCTCAACCATTACACCCATAATATCAGATAATGATTCATTTAATGCTCCTGGCTCATCTTTGTAAACAAGATTCGCCGTATGCTCTGTTACAGCATGTGTTAGCTCATGTCCAATAACGTCTAAACCTGCAGATAATGGAATGAATGTTTTTCCATCCCCATCTCCATACATCATTTGTACACCGTTCCAAGCTGCGTTATTCCACCCTTCACCTACGTGAACAGTAGAAATCAGCCTCGCACCTTTATTATCGAAAGAATTACGGTTAAATGTCTTTTTATAATAATCGTATACTTTTCCTGCATTTACATGTGCGTCAACAGCCGCTTTATCTTCAAAGAATTTTGATTTACTTTCTACTTCTTCACCTGTATATCCAAGCCATTGTGAGAAGAGATTAAACCAGTTCTCATCCATATTTTGTGCATCAAACGTATGAACACCATTTCCACGTTTTCCATCAAACAAGTTAAATGCTCCTGTTTTTTCATCTTGAGCAATTTCAAATGATTGCTTGTTTCCTAGAACGCCATAGCCAAAACCAGTAATATGGTCGATTGCATTATATTTCTCAATCACATTTCCATTTGTTGCATCAACAAAGTAATGCCAGTATCCTGGTGCTGGTTTTGAAATAGACGCTTTAACAAGGTATGCAAGATAGTATTGTCCATCTTTTTCATACACATATAAATCTTTTTTCACACCATCATATTTATCTACTTTGCCAATTTCTTTCTCAATATCAGCCTTTGCAACTTCTACCGCCTTCTCATCAGTAATGCTAGCTGCAGCTGGAATATTTTTATCTTCTAAATTCGGGATAACTTGCCCGAAGAACGCCTTTACGTTATTGTCTTTATCAAGCGTAACTGTTTGATCTGATCCATATACAGGAACATTATTATGTTTCTCAACTAACTTCACATGTGTTGTACCCGAGTCAGCGTCCTTTTCTTCCCCTACAATATTAAAATGTTTGTCAATATTTCCTGCTAATTTAAACATATCTTTCTTGCTCTCTAAATACTGAAATACTGTTTCCTTTTTATCTAATCCTTGCGGTGCTTTCCATTCCTCACCTATGTAAGCCGGTGTTTTAAATTCTTGGTGATACTGAATTTGTTGCTCTGCCGCTTGTGTTTTTGTTGCTCCGAATGCCCCAAAACCTCCAACGATAACGGATAAAGCTAATGCTGATGAAACGACTTGCTTTTTCAATCTAACACTCCCCATTCCCCAAAAATTTTTGACACTCTTATACATTTCGAGAAAAGGAAAATATCTCCTACCAAAAAATATTGAGAAACTTTTTTACAATTCCATCCAAAAATCCCTATTTTAAATTCGCAAAACATTCCCATTATATTACACTTAAAAATATCTACATATAAAAAATAAAGATAAAATTGCATAGCCTTCTTAACTAGAATCATACTTTATCTTTGAAAGGTGGTGATATAATGTTACCGCAAATTATTATGTATTCCTTCTGTCCGATAACCTTAGTAGCGACTTTCCTCCTTTTCATAAAACTACAGCAAAAAGCAATCGTATATTTTCTACCTACTATCGTTTCAGCAATATTAGGCGTTCTCTGCTATGCTCAGTTTTTATTCACTAACGGGTTAAATGAATTTGTTCTCGCCATTTTCTTTATAGTTACAGCATTAACAAATCTATTTTTCATTCTAATCTTAAAAGTATTCAAGATGTTTCGTATGAGGAATTAAGAAAAGCACAAAAAGAAATAGCGCATTATTTTCACTGCGCTATTTCTTTTTTATTCATAGTGTCTCTTATTGCTTTTTCATCTCAATCGCTAAATAATGTGAGTGCTCTTTTGCTTGAATACGAATATCTTCTTCAACTACTTCTGCTGCATCGCGCATTACAAGTGTCTCACCATTTACAACACCGCTTCCTTCAATTTGCACAAGATAAACTTGACGATCTTCGCTAACAGGGAAAGTGATTTCTTTTCCTATTTCTAAAGATAGTGAATATAAATTTGCGTCTTGATGAATTTCAATTGGTGCACCACCATCAATTGGAGATACCATATGGAACCAATTGTTTTCACGTTTATTCCAATCAAACTTGAACTCACCGTAGTTTGGTGTGTGCCCTGCGCGGTCTGGTAAAATCCAAATTTGTAATAGGCGTAATGTCTCATTCCCTAAATTATGTTCACTATGAAAAACACCTGTACCAGCGCTCATATATTGTACATGCCCACGCTCAATTGTACCGCGGTTCCCCATGCTATCTTGATGTGTTAATGCACCATCTACAACGTAAGAAATAATCTCCATATCACGGTGCGGATGCATATCAAATCCTGTTTGCGCTGCTACTAAATCATCATTAATAACGCGAAGCGCCCCAAATCTCATATTATCTGGATTATAATAATCTGCGAATGAAAAATGAAAATGTGTATTTAACCAACCGTGATTTGCTCTTCCCATATTTTTATGATCAACTTTTTTAAACATATCCTTCACCTCATATTATCTCGAATTCGAGATATTTATTTAAAATTTTTTATTGTAACTTTCGAAGTAATTCTAGTAGTTGTTTTTGTTCATTACGATTTAACTTATCAAATTGTTCTGCTTGAAACGTCTCTTGCGGTGGAACAACATCTTCATACAAAACTCTGCCCTTTTCAGTTAACGAAAGGTATTTCGTAGTACCTTCCTGTTCTCGCTTAATCCAATCAAGCTGCTCCATTTTATTTAAAAGCTGCGTGATGTTCCCTTTTGTAACAAATAGCTTTCGCCCGAGTTCTTGCTGTGTTAATCGATCGTGCCCACCAATTTGGGCTAGAACATCAAACTGGGCAGCAGATAAACTCCATTCTTTCAAATGTTGATTTGTCTCACGAATGCTTCTGTTATAAAAGCGTGATAAACGAAACCATAACAATAATCCTAATCTTTCTTCTGTTTTCATTCCATCACCTCGCTTACTTGATGTCTTTAGTTTAGAACTAAACTTTAAAAATGTCAATTACTTTATTTTAGTAAGTGATAAACAAAAGCATAGTGAATTTCTCTCACTATGCCTTAGTTTAAGTTTCTTCTTATATATTCATTCATTTTACGTTCTGCAAATGCTCGGGCATCCTTTTCAATCCCACGTGCTTCATACGCTTCTTTTCCAATGTATAATACATTTTTCTCATGTTGCATTGAATGCCTGAATTCATGTAGTAATGTTTTGAGCACTTGCTCATACTGTTCCCACATACAAACAAAAATCATTTGTCTTTCTTTATGATAAAAACCGCTTAAAGGAAATAAAAATTCTTCTTCCTCTTCTCCTAAGTTTGCAAGCACATTATTTGTATCACACGTATCGCAAAAAATAACTGGAATTTCGCGTTTCTCAATAAGTGAAAATATATCATTTTTCACCCGCTGAATATCCCACGGAAACTCTGAGTCCAGCACATACCAATTTCCAGCTTGCTGATATACGTTTTGAAACTGGAGTTCCATTGCCCTCCATTCTCCTTTCTATATTCCCTTTTTCTATATGTATGCCACCATATAGGAAAAATAAACACATATTGCAATACAACATTACATCTATATAAATCCATTTTGATTTTTCAACATATAAGTCGCTGCTTTGAAGAACAAAAGGTGACCCCTACTTGTTTTCTCTCTTTGTTTTTACTTGGCATGGGGCAGGAAAAGGATCTGACCGCTTCTATGCATGGCTAGATGCTCTCTCCCACCTAAAAAGAACGGTTTTATCTCGTTTTTCAATTTGTATTTATATAGTTCAAAAATAATGTTTGTAAATGGTTGATTTATACCAATTACTAGATTATAATAATTATAAATTAATAAAAGATATAATAACTCAAAAGGAGATTGATCATATGAACACACAAGTAATCGAAGTATTAAACAAACAGGTAGCAGACTGGAACGTATTATTTACAAAATTACACAATTTCCATTGGTATGTAAAAGGACCTCAATTCTTTACATTACATGAGAAATTCGAACAATTTTACACAGAAGCAGCTGGACACATCGATGAAATTGCAGAACGCATTTTAGCAATTGGTGGCAAACCAGTAGCGACAATGAAAGAATACTTAGAACGATCTTCTGTTCAAGAAGCGGCTTACGGAGAGACTGCAGAAGGGATGGTCGAAGCAATTATGAAAGACTACCAAATGATGCTAGGCGAACTGAAAAAAGGTATGGAAATCGCGCAGGATGCTGACGACGAAACGACATCTGACTTACTACTTGGCATCTACACAGAACTAGAAAAACACGCTTGGATGCTACGTGCGTTCTTGAATCAATAATCATATTAAAAGCGCAAGCGGCTCGCTTAGAACAGGAGGGCGTTGGAACTCCTGATTCAGAGGCGCTTTTTGCCTCAGATAAAGGAGTGAAACGACCGACTGTTCTAGCCGCTGGAGCTGGATACTATTAAAAGCGCAAGCGGCTCGGTCAATAAATCCCCTCAATTCACTTGAGGGGATTTATTATTATATCGATATATCTCAACCGTTTTTATGTTAAAATATAGAAAATAGCCATCTAATAGTTACGTCTAGACAATACTTTTCCAAATTCATCATTTAGGTACTATCACTATCAAATGACGGGAGTGGTTCAGTTGAAAGACTATTTGATTCGAGTATTTTTCGCTTCATTAGCTGTTGGAATTACTTTCATGATAGCCAATATTTTAAGCATAAACGTAGATGTAGGAAGCTACCCTTTCCTTATCTGTATCGCGATACTTGGTGGTTGGGGTGGCTGGCATTTATATAAGAAATCTATGAAAGGCAAATCTAAAGGCATTCCGAAATGAACGGAATGCCTCTTTTTATTCACCTTATTATGATAACTGCTTCCACTTATTCCCCATAACAGGTCTCTTATAGTTTTTCATGTGGAGCAATAATTCTTCTGCATTATCCGCCGAAACAATTAACTCTTTATTCGATGGATTCATAAACCCTTCTTCTGCCGTGCGATCGATCATTTGCAAAATTGGACTATAAAAATCTTTAATATTTAATAATCCAACTGGCTTGTCATGAATTCCAATTTGTGACCAACATACAACCTCAAATAACTCTTCAAATGTTCCGTAGCCACCTGGTAACGCAATAAATGCATCCGCAAGCTCTCCCATTTTTGCTTTGCGCTCATGCATTGTTTCTACTTCAATTAGTTCTGTTAATCCTTTATGAACAATCTCTCCGCGAAATAAACCACGAGGCATAACACCAGTGACACGTCCGCCTAAGCGCAACACTTCATTGGCTACTTCCCCCATTAAACCAACACATGAACCGCCGTATACTAGTTCACAATTATTTTGGACAAGCACTTCTCCAAGCTTAATTGCTTGCTCTTTAAATTCAGGTCTTTCTCCTAAATTAGAACCTGCAAACACACAAATCTTTCTCATACCTACACCCCGAAACTATATATTGTTATGATACAATGAATATTGTACAACATATTGAGGGGATGGGAAAGAATTGAATATTGCCGAATTTCAGAGATGGGTTGAGGAATTTTACGAAAAACGAAGCTGGTCACAATATAACTCTTTTATTCGCTTGAATTTCTTAACAGAAGAAGTAGGAGAAGTTTCACGAGTTGTACGCGCCATTGAAATTGGACGCGATCGCCCAGATGAACAAGTAAAACAAGTGGAAGAATTGAAAATTGAATTAAAAGAAGAACTTGGAGATGTACTTGCAAACCTCATTATCCTTTCTCAAAAATATGATTTAGACTTACAAGATATTATGGAGGCACATGTCGAGAAGCTTTCTAATCGTTTCGAAAACAAATGAGAATATTTATCAATTATGATATAATGGTTCCGACAACATACAAAGGAGAGAATTTATGTTATCTACTAAATTACACGATGCGCTTAACGACCAAATGAATTTTGAATTTTACTCTGCCCATGTTTACATGGCAATGGCTGCTTACTGCACAGCAGAAAGCTATGATGGATTTGCAAACTTTTTCCTTGTACAAGCAGAAGAAGAGCGTTTCCACGCAATGAAACTTTACAATTACATTAATGACCGCGGAGAGCGCGCCATTATTACTGGATTCGAAAACCCTAACAATGAATATGAATCGGTTTTAAGCTCATTTGAGATCGCACTTGAGCATGAGCGTGAAGTAACAAAGCGTATTTACAACTTATCCGATATCGCTTGGGATGAGCGTGAGCACGCGACAATTACATTCTTAAAATGGTTCGTTGACGAACAGGTTGAAGAAGAAGCTTCTTTCGACAGCATCATCCAAAAACTAAAACGTATTACAAGCGACTCTAACGCTCTATTTATGTTAGATGCGGAATTGGAAAAACGTACGTTTACTCCTCCTGCTGAGTAATATCCTTATCACCTTAATGAATTCGTTAAGGTGATTTTTTTCTCCTTTAAATCACTTTTCACCTTAACATCGGATTAAAATCAGCTTAAATCTTCGCTCATTCTACATAGGACTACTATTATAAATGGTATTATTTTCAATATAGAGTACAAACGGGAAGGAGAACATCTCTATGAAACAACGTGTAGAAGCAATCGATGCCGTTCGTGGTTTTGCTTTATTCGGTATTTTACTTGTTAACATGACATTAATTCAATTTGGAATGTTTAGCGGTGAACAGCCTACTTATGTATTCGGAAAAGTTGATGAAGGTGCCAATTGGTTTATTCAATTTTTTGGCACCCACAATTTCATTTCCCTATTTTCTTTTCTATTTGGGATTAGTATTACTTTGCTGCAAAACAGTATCATAAAAAAAGAAAAACGTTTCTTTCCGGTTTATATCCGCCGCCTTAGTATTTTACTCATCCTCGGATATCTCCATGGTACTTTTATTTGGGATGGGGATATTTTATTCGGTTATGGAATTATAGGAATCTTATTAATGATGTTTATAAATCGAAAGCCCAAAACATTGATCATTTGGGCATCCATCATACTAGTACTAACTATGCTGATGTCTTATCCCTTTGAACCAAGTACCAATATGTCCGATGACTTTGCACCTTATATCGCAAAAGAACAACAGGTTCATGAAACTGGTAGCTATATAGAACATGTAAGCTTCCGCCTTAATGAAGATCCTTTTAAGTATATTGGGATCACTGGCTTTTTCGGAACATTTTTCATAACACTTTTCGCACTGATTTTCATGACTCCACTATTCCTACTAGGAATGTATGTTGGAAAAAAAGGCTGGCTGTTTGAAATAGATAAACATTTACCTTCCCTCAAAAAAATCTGGTTCATCAGCGGTATTTTTTCTTTCACAGTAAAAATCTTAGAACTATTAACAAAACAACCTCTTCTCATTATGTTAAAAGACAGTGTTACACCGCTTAGCATGGCCATTTTTTACGGAAGCTCTATCATTTTATTATTTCGTTACAAAAAAGCATCACGTTTATTAGAATATATGGCTAACATGGGAAAAATGTCAGTTAGTAACTATTTAGCGCAATCCATCATTGCTACCACCATTTTTTATGCGTATGGACTTGGTTTATATGGGAAAATCGGCTACTTCTTTGGCATTGTCTTAACAATTGTAATTTACGTCATCCAATTATATGCTAGCACCTGTTGGTTAAAAAGGTATCGCATAGGGCCAGTTGAATACGTATGGCGTCTTGGCACATATTTAAAAAGGCCTGCTTTTAAACGTAAGTTAAACAAAGTAAGTTAAACAAAAAAAGCAATGAGCTCACGCGCCCATTGCTTTCCTTATTTTTAAAGCATAACCCCAACGATAACCGCTGATAATATACTTACTAACGTTGCACCATACACAAGCTTTAATCCGAAAGAAGATACAACGTTCGCTTGTTTTCCATCGATACTCTTTGTTGCACCTGCGATAATCCCAATAGATGAGAAGTTTGCAAATGATACAAGGAAGATTGATAAAATACCTACTGTACGAGCTGATAAATCGCCAGCTACTTTTCCTAAATCAAGCATCGCAACAAATTCGTTTGTTACTAATTTGGTTGCCATAATTTGTCCTGCTTGTAGCATCTCTGATGTTGGGATACCCATAACAAATGCTAATGGTGAGAACACATATCCTAAAATGCTTTGGAACGTAATGCCGAAAATAGAATCAAATACACCATTAATTGCTGTAATTAATGCTACGAATCCAATTAACATTGCTGCTACTGTTACTGCAATAGAGAATCCAAGCATAATGTATTCGCCTAACATTTCGAAGAACGTTTGCTTCTTATCTTCTTGTAATTCTAAAATATCTTCTTCTTCACTAATGTCATACGGATTAATGATATGAACGATAATGAATCCACTGAATAAGTTTAATACAAGTGCTGTTACTACATATTTTGGATCAATCATTTTCATATAAGAACCGACAATTGACATCGATACCGTTGACATAGAAGATGCACAAAGTGTATATAAACGATTTTTTGGTAATTTACTTAATTGATCTTTTACTGTGATAAATACTTCACCTTGACCAACGATTGCCGCTGCTACTGCATTATAGGATTCTAATTTTCCTAGACCATTTATTTTACTTAATACGAAACCGACTGCACGAATAATAATCGGTAAAATTTTAAGATGTTGCAGAATACCAATCAATACCGCTAAGAAAATAATTGGTAGTAATACTGTTAAGAAGAACGGTGCTTGTCCATCATTCGCTAAACCACCAAATACGAAGTTAACCCCAGCTTCTGCGTATTTTAAAATGGCGCCAAAGCCATCTGAAATTCCTTTTACTAATACAAATCCAATCTTTGTATTTAATAAGAAGTAAGCCAATGCTAATTGAATAACAAGCATAATTGCAATTGGTTTATACTTAATTTTCTTACGATCTGAACTTACAAGGAAACCTAGTACAAATACAACAAGTAAACCGACTAGAAACATCACTAGTTTCATATGTGAATCCTCCACTTTCCATGAGTTATTGGTCGTCCAACGAATGACGTCTGACCATCGATGTTAAAAAAATAGAACCCCTAAATACTATTTACTTTACAATGTATCCTAAAACCAGTAAGCGTTTACATAAATTATAATTTACAATTAGTGGTCTTCTTACCTACTTGATTTAAAGTATGAAACTGATACCACCCACAAACAAATTGTAAGCGTTATCCAGATGAAATGCAACATAATTTTTTCAATAAATGATATGTTAATTTCTCCCTTACAAATCTCGCTAGAATTTATGTCTATGAAATAAAAAAGCAATGAGCTTCTGCTCACTGCTTTTTATTTCTATAACATTACACCAACGATAATCGCTGATAAAATACTTACTAACGTTGCACCATATACAAGCTTTAATCCGAATGAAGAAACAACATTTGATTGATTTTCATCGATCCCTTTCGTTGCCCCTGCAATAATTCCAATAGATGAGAAGTTTGCAAATGATACAAGGAATACAGAAAGGATACCAACTGTACGAGCTGATAATTCTCCTCCTACTTTTCCAAGGTCAAGCATCGCAACAAATTCATTTGATACTAATTTTGTTGCCATAATTTGTCCCGCTGTTACCATTTCTGATTGCGGGATACCCATTACAAATGCAAGTGGTGAGAAAATGTATCCTAATATTGCTTGGAATGTAATGCCGAAAATAGAATCGAACAAGCTATTAATTGCTGTAATTAACGCTACGAAACCAAGTAACATCGCTGCTACTGTAATCGCAATTGTAAATCCAAGCATAATATATTCGCCAAGCATTTCGAAAAATGATTGCTTTTGTTTATTTTCTAACTTAAGTGTGTCCTCTTCTTCCGTAATATCATACGGGTTAATAATATGAATGATAATAAAACCACTAAATAAATTTAATACAAGTGCTGTTACTACATATTTCGGATCAATCATTTTCATATATGATCCAACAATCGACATAGATACTGTCGACATAGAAGAAGCACAAAGTGTATATAAACGATGCCTCGGTATTTTGCTTAATTGATCTTTTACCGTAATAAATACTTCAGCCTGCCCGACGATTGCTGCCGCTACTGCATTATATGATTCTAACTTTCCTAAACCATTTACTTTACTTAACAGGGTACCAATTGAACGAATAAATATCGGTAAAATTTTAAAGTGTTGCAGGATCCCAATTAATACGGCAAAGAACACGATTGGTAATAATGCTGTTAAGAAGAAGGAAATTTCCCCTTTATTAACAAGACCACCAAATACGAAAACGATTCCAGATTCCGCATATGTAAGTAATGCTCCAAATCCATCAGAAATTCCTTTTACTAAAATATAACCAATCTGTGTATTTAATAGGAAGTACGATAATGCTAACTGAATAACAAGCATAACCACAATTGGTTTATACTTAATCTTCTTTCGATCCGTACTTATAAGAAACCCGAGTATAAATACAACGAGTAATCCTACAAGAAACATAACAAATTTCATAGATAAAATCCTCCATTTAAACCTTATTCAACGCTATAGAAAATTATTTAACGTTGAACGTCTGACCATATAAAAAATAAATAATCCGAACTTTCACCTAACATATAAAAATATATATGCTATACCTCAAAACCCGTCTTACCTCTTACCTGGAAAGACCTTATACATTCTAACATAAATTTCAACTCACATCTTTATATTTCTAAAAAAATATAATAAACATAAAAACTCTATTAATGTTCGGTTTTTCCTACAAACCATAAAAAAAGGCATCAGATTCTCTCTGATGCCCTTTCCTTATTATACAGCTTTTTCTTCTTTTTCTTTTGTTACCATAGAATCTTCCCAGCATTCTGTGTTTTCCAAACCTGGAATAGAGCTTGCATGGAAGACTGGATCTTTCCCTTGTTTCTTTTGCTTTACATAGTCTGTCAACGCAGCATATGCAAATCGGCCAAGAAGTGTAATCGCAATTAAGTTTGTGATTACCATTAGACCCATAAATAAGTCTGCCATATTCCATACGACTTGAAGCGTCGCAACAGAACCGAATAACACCATTCCAACTACTGCAGCACGGTAAATCATTAACCATGTTTTACTTTTCTTAATGAATTCGATATTTGTTTCACCATAATAATAGTTTCCTAGAAGTGAACTGAACGCAAATAGGAAAATAATAATCGCTAAGAAGCTACTTGCCCATGGACCAATTTGTGAGCTTAGCGCCTTTTGTGTTAATTCAATTCCTTCTAAATTCGTTGCCTTATATGCTCCAGAGCATAGTACGATAAACGCTGTTGATGTACATACTAAAAATGTATCTACTAAAACTCCAATTGTTTGAATAAATCCTTGTTTAGCTGGATGCGTTACATCTGCTGTCGCAGCCGCATTCGGCGCACTACCCATACCTGCTTCGTTCGCAAATAATCCACGCTGAATACCATACTTCATCGCAGCCCCGATACCGCCACCTACAGCTGAATCTAAACCGAATGCACCTTTAAAGATTTCTGTGAAAACATCTGGTAGTAAATAGAAGTTTTTAATAACAACGAAAACAGCTACTGCTATATAAATAATTGCCATTGGTGGAACAATCATTTCTGACATACGTGCAATACTTTTAACGCCGCCAAAAATAATAACTGCGACTAATGCAGCTAATGCGATTCCTACAACATAACGCTCTAAACCGAATGCATTTTTAAATGCTAGCGTAACTGTATTTGCCTGTACTGAGTTGAAAATTAAACCGTAACTAATTGTAATCAGAATAGAAAACCAAATTCCCATCCAACGTTTATTTAAACCTTTTTCCATATAATAAGCAGGACCACCACGGAAGCCGCTGCCATCTTTTACTTTATAAATCTGTGCAAGTGTACTTTCTACAAAGCTTGAAGATGCCCCGATAATTGCAATTACCCACATCCAAAAGACTGCGCCGGGTCCTCCCATAGAAATAGCTAGTGCCACACCAGCCAAGTTCCCGATCCCAATGCGGGCTGCTGAACTCATACAGAAAGCTTGGAAAGAAGATACGCTGCCCTTTTTACGTGTCTTTCCAGTTAATCCATCACTCATTAATCGTACCATTTCGCCTAGATGGGTAATTTGTACGAATTTCAATTTAATAGAAAAATAAAGCCCTAAGCCTATTAACATTGCGATAAGAATATATGACCAAAGAATCGTATTCGTTGATGAAACGAACTGTTCTAAAATATTCATACGATTAGTCCCTCCCTTTTCTTCTCATAAATTGAATTATATTTAAAAAATATTCAAAAATCAACATTTTTCGACAGATTATCGCTTCCAAATGTTAGGTTTTATAACACAATCGTGTTACTTGTTAAGAAATATGACTTCTTATTTTTAGAAACGCACATACTACTTGAAGAAATATTTTTCATAAACAAAGCGATTGACAAAAACTAACTCTGTAACTATACTAGTTACAACAAGTGGTATCAAACTTGCTTAACTACATCGATTCATTTTTGCACATACATTTTAGGTATTTATTCTATTAAACATTTGGAGGTATATATTATGAAAATCGGAATTATCGGAGCAAACGGAAAAGCTGGAAGTCGTATTATGAAAGAAGCACTTGATCGCGGTCATGAAGTTACTGCAATCGTAAGAAACGCCGCAAAAATCACAGAGAATAATGTAAAAGTTTTAGAAAAAGATGTTTTCGATCTTACTGCTAATGACATACAAGCATTTGACATAATCGTGAATGCGTTTGGCGCTCCTGCTGGAAGTGAACATCTTCACGTAGATGCAGGGAACGTATTAATTGAGGCAATGAAAGGTGCCCCTAATACGAAGTTACTTGTTGTCGGAGGCGCTGGAAGTTTATTTGTAGATGAGGCAAAAACAACACGTGTATTTGATACACCAGGTTTCCCTAAAGAATATCTTGCAACAGCTCAAAACCAAGGAAAAAACCTAGAAATTTTACAACAAACAAACGATATCACTTGGACATTCATTAGTCCTTCTGCTCTATTCGCATTAGGAAAACGTACTGGTTCTTACAAAGCTGGTAAAGACCACCTTCTTGTTAACGAAAAAGGCGACAGCTATGTAAGTTACGAAGACTTCGCTGTAGCTGCACTTGATGAAATTGAAAATCCAAAACACGTGAACGAACGCTTTACAGTTGTATCAGAAGCTGAATAATAATAGAAAAAAGCGCTGGCAAACGCCAGCGCTTTTTTATCGTTTATAAGGTTTATTCGGTTTCTGCGGTGCTTCAGTTTTTTTCCAGCTTACCGCTAAATCTGGGCTTGTTTTTTCTTCACTGCGCTCTAATAAAACTACCGCATCTTGAATTTTCGGTGTTCCTTTATGCGCGATACCTTGTAATTTTGTTAAAGTTCCTGATACTTTAAAGCTAAATTCACCAGATGGCGTCTGTTTTGGAATTAAAATACGGAACTTTTCCCCCACATTAAACTGTGTTTTTGTTTCGCCCTTTTCATTCACAAATTTAACTCCTGCAGGCGCACCAGTTGCTTGCACTTGGTACGTTCCACTTTTCGCATTTGTTTGCACCGTATATAAACCTGTTTCGAAGAACTCATCTTTTAATACTGCTTCTTGCTTTTCTGACGGCGTAACACTCATCGTAATTTCTTGTACTTCTTCACTGCTCTTTGCTTTCGCAACAATATCTTTCATTACTTTTTCTACATTTTTATTACGAAAATCTAAATCATTAATATCCACTTGTCCCAGCGCATTCCATACAGCGAGCTGCGTCGCATAATGCGCCTCTCTCCAATCAGAGACACCTAATTCTTGTGGACTCTTCTGTGGATATCCATTTAATAACACGCGGTACACCCCAATATCCACCTTACCTATTTCAGGTAAATCTTGACCGCTTGGTGATTTCAAATCTACATTCAAGCAGAATGCAATTTTCCCATCTGCTGTTTTAATAAGCTCTGTTCGGATTGGTTTCTTTTTTGATTTACTGTAGCTCCAATCCATTTGATACTTTGTATGATCCATGACTTCTGCCGATGCTTTTTGGAGTGGGAATAATAAATTCGCAAATACAAATAAAACACTCAAAAAAGCAACCAATAACTTATACGATTGTTTAATATTCATGTTCACAACCCCTTATAAAATAACAAATTTACTACTGTATAGTATCTAGTTAAAAAGTCTTTTTATACATTACTTTTCCCTTCTTAAGACGCTATAAAAAAACACGCGCAGAGATCATTCTACGCGTGTTTCTATTATCATTTAGTTTTCTTGCAATAATAATTTCGAACGTACTAACGCTCCTCTTACCTTAATCCCAACCCATGCAGCTAATGCAGCTTTTATTACGCCTACAATAAGGAAGGGCACAAAACCACCCATGAAAGCAACTTGCCATCCTAGCGATGCCACATACTTTAAGAATACAGTCCCAATCGTTAATGTCACAAACATTCCTAAAACATTTGCCATTAACGAATTCCAAAATGTAAGCTTTGTCTTCTCAGTTAACAAACCAATTAAAAAAGCAGTTGGAATGAAGGCTAATAGGAAGCCGCCTGTAGGACCAAATAAAACGGATAAACCGCCACTAAACCCAGCATAAACAGGAATTCCAGTTGCACCAATTAAAACATATAACAGTACAGATAAAGTGCCATAACGTGAACCCAAAATTGTAGCAGTAAGACCAATCGCTAATGTTTGTCCTGTTATCGGAACGAGCGGCAGAGGAATTGTAACTTGGGCCAAAATACCAATAATAGCAGCAAATAGTGCAGTAACAATTAACATGCGGAAATGATTTGTACGATGATTGTTCATATGTGCCTCCCTAGGAAAATTTCATATTATAAATTTAAGATATCCTATTTCATATACAGAGTAAATATTTGTTTGAATTTTTAGTTTTCTGCAATTAAAAAGAAGAGCACAAATTTTTTTGTGCCCCTCTCTTCTGTTCATTTTAGAAATCAAAGTTATCCGGATCTGGACCAACGCGATGATTCTGATTTAACGCATCAATTTGTTCCATATCTTCTTTTGTTAATTCAAAATTAAATATGTCCGCATTTTGGGTAATACGGTGTTCTTTTGTTGATTTCGGAATCGTTACAACTTCATTTTGTAAATCCCAGCGCAAGATAATTTGCGCAGTCGTTTTACCGTATTTATCTGCGATTTCTTGTAATGTTTCGTTATCTAATAACTGCCCTTGCATAAGAGGTGACCAAGCCTCCATTTGAATACCTTGTTCACGACAGAAGTCCCGCAATTCTTTTTGCGTTAAACGTGGATGATATTCTACTTGGTTAATCATCGGTTTCACTTCTGCATCTTCCATTACATCTTTCAAATGATGAATTTGGAAGTTACTCACACCAATTGCACGTACGCGTCCTTCTTTATATAACTTTTCTAATGCTCTCCATGTATCTTTATATTTTCCTCCTACCGGCCAATGAACAAGATATAAATCTAAATACTCAAGCCCTAACTTTTGTAGACTTTCTTCATAAGCTGCTAACGTCTCTTCGTATCCTTGATCTTTGTTCCATACTTTTGAAGTGATGAATAAGTCTTCTCTTGAGATACCTGCTTCTTTAATACCTTCGCGAATTCCTTCTCCTACCGCTTTTTCATTTGCATAAATCGCCGCTGTATCAATGCTGCGATATCCTTGTTTAATCGCCGTTTTTACTGCATTAACAAGTTCAGGTCCTTCCTCTACTTTAAATACACCTAAACCAAACCAAGGCATTTCCACGCCGTTATGCAACGCTACACGATCTTGTAAATTCTTAATCATATTCTCTTTCTCTCCTATCATCTTTTCATTTGTATAATATGGTTCACTTATAAATATTAACTTTTTACCTGATCTCGTTTTTCTAATCCCATACTCCATGCCGTTAATATGACTGCACCAGCTACCATAATCGCGCCGACCCACGCTGTATGAATTAACCCTAATGAATTCGTTACAATGCCACCAAGGTAAGCCCCAAGAGCAATCCCTGCATTAAAGGAGGCAATGTTAATTGCAGATGCAACATCTACAGCGCTCGGAACAAAGCGTTCAGCTAATATCACAACATATACTTGTAATCCTGGAACATTCATAAACGCGAATAATCCCATTAAAATAATCGTGATGAGCCCTGCTACCTTAAACGGCGCCGTAAATGTGAGTACGAATAGCACAATCGCTTGAATGAAAAACATATAGAATAATGCACGAATTGGATTATGGTTCGATAGTTTTCCACCAATCATATTTCCAATCGCAATTGCAATCCCATACACTAACAAAATGATTGTAACTGTACTTGCTTTAAACCCTGTCACCTCTTGTAATAATGGAGACAAGTACGTAAATGTTACAAATGTTCCGCCGTACCCTAATGCGGTAATTACGAAAACAAGTAATAGTCTTCCGTTTGTTATTAATTTAAATTGATCGCGAAATGATACAGACGTACCTTTTTTTAAACTAGATGGAATTAACAAACTGTTTGCGATAAGGGCAACAATTCCAATTGCTACGATAACCATGAACGAAGCTCTCCAGCCAAATTGTTGACCAATAAATGTTCCAATTGGTACACCTGTGATAGTTGCGACTGTTAAGCCTGTGAACATAAAAGCAATTGCACTAGCACGTTTATCTTCTGGCACAAGAGCTGCAGCGATTGTTGAACCTATCGACATAAATACCCCATGCGCAAATGCAGATACAACTCTCGCAACAAGCAGTACACCAAAGCCTGTTGCCACTCCTGCAATACCATTACCAATAATGAAAACAATCATAATCCACATTAATAACGTTTTCCGTGACATACTAGCTGTCAACGACGTTAATATAGGAGCGCCAAATGCTACTCCTAGTGCATATAAAGACACGGTTAAACCTGCTGTTGTAACTGAAACATGTAAATCGTTCGAAATAGATGGCAATAAACCGACGCTAATAAATTCAGTTGTACCAATTCCAAACGCACTAATCGCTAATGCTAATAAAGCAAACACACTTCTTCTATTTGTTTGAACATCTGAAGACGGTACTGTATATGAACTCAATCGAACTCCTCCTTAATATGAGAAATCCAATCATAATAGTATGATAAAAAGGCCCTTTTATCTTCTAATAAACACAGTTTTACTGCTCACAACTGCTATTATGAATGGTTTCATTCTTTTTCGAAAGAACGCACTTTAAAGTGCGATAGGTACCAAAAGGTAACATAGTTACTTTTTGGTACCGTACTACTCATTTACATCTTACGTATGCTATTATGAAACATGTTCAACATGAAAAACAGTACGTACTTTAAAGTGCTATAGGCACTAAAAAGTAATATATGATTATATAAAAGTTCATTAAAGGTGGTTGTAATATATGAAGACATATAATATTCCTGTAGAAGCAACCTTAGAAGTAATCGGGGGAAAATGGAAAGTCGTCATCCTTTGTCACTTAACAAAAGGAACAAAACGAACAAGTGAATTAAAGCGTTTAATGCCTGGCATTACGCAAAAGATGCTCACACAGCAATTGCGTGAATTAGAAGAAGATGGGGTTATTCAAAGAAAGGTATATAATCAAGTACCACCAAAAGTTGAATACTCTCTTACCGACTACGGTCGGTCCTTAGAAGCGATTCTTGATTCCCTTTGCACTTGGGGGGAGTGCCATCTTGAAAAGAACGGGAATTCGTCCATGCTTATCCCGCAAACAGATCAATCTTAATCAGAAAAAAAGGAAAAAATGAACATTCATTTGCTCGTTTTTTCCTTTTTTTCTCTATAATTAAGTATATTTTAGGTAACAGTAAAATAAAATATATGCTTTTTTCCCTTGCTAATACTAAGTTATGGACTCAAAGTCAAATAATTAGGGATCATTTTTATGTTAACCTGGGTGTATATAGTATATAATATAAGATATATATTATATACACTTTCCGATAAAGGAAGTTTCCATTATACGGACAAGCCATGTATCGGACAGTCCATAAATAATAGGTAAGAAATTATGGTTTTGAATTTATGATTGTCTACTACTTGCAATCATAAGTTTAAAGGCATTTTATTGCGTTTTGTGAAGCTTTGTATAAAGTTTTGCAAATTTTTGCTAACGCTTACCTGTTACTTGGGAATGTTTTATTCCTAAAAAAATAAGAGTATTGCTATCGTAAAGGAGAATTGGAGATGCCAGAAACTATCACTCAAACAAAGCCTGAACAAGAATCTTTACAAATTTCTGCTAGCCAAGGACAACTTGATGTACTTGATCAATTGTTAAAACCTGAAGTACAAGAGTCATTAACTACACTAGTAGAACAACTTCCAAAATTAACTGAGCTTGTTAACATTTTAACTAAGTCTTATGACTTCGCTCAAACTGTTGCTACTGACGAAGTATTAAAAAGCGACACTGTTGGCGCAATCCAAGAGATTGTAGAGCCTGTAAAAGATACAGTGAAAAGCATGGCAGCAACTGCTATCGAAGCAAAAGATCGTGCTGAAGAAAGCTCTGAAGTTATCGGTCTTTTCGGTCTGTTAAAATTACTAAAAGATCCACAAGCACAAAAAATGTTCCGTTTTATCAATGCTTATCTTCAAATTAGTGCAGAACGCAATAATAAATAATTTATCTTATAACAACAATTAGTAAAGACGGGAGATATCATACTATGTCAAAACAAATTGTCATCTTAGGCGCTGGTTATGGCGGACTTCTTGCCGCTTTAAATGTACGTAAATATTACAGCAAATCAGAAGCACAAGTTACAGTAATCAACCAATACCCAACACACCAAATCATTACAGAACTACACCGCCTAGCAGCAGGTAACGTTTCTGAACAAGCTATTGCAATGCCACTTACAAAACTTTTCAAAGGCAAAGACATCGATCTTAAAATTGCAACAGTTGAGTCATTCTCAGTAGACAAAAAAGAAATAAAACTAGCTGGTGGCACTACTTTATCTTACGATGCACTTGTAGTTGCTTTAGGAAGTAAAACTGCTTACTTCGGTATTCCAGGACTAGAAGAAAACAGCATGGTATTAAAATCTGCTGCTGATGCAAACAAAATCTACAAACATGTTGAAGATCGTATTCGTGAATACGCAAAAACAAAAAATGAAGCTGATGCTACAATCTTAATCGGTGGTGGCGGATTAACTGGCGTTGAGCTAGTTGGTGAGCTTGCTGACATTATGCCTAAACTTGCAAAAAGCCACGGCGTAAACCCTAAAGAAGTAAAATTACTTCTTGTTGAAGCAGGTCCAAAAATCCTTCCAGTATTACCAGACGATTTAATTGAACGTGCAACTACTAGCTTAGAAGCACGCGGCGTTAAATTCTTAACAGGTCTTCCTGTAACAAACGTTGCTGGCAATGAAATTGACTTAAAAGACGGTCAAAAAATCGTTGCAAACACATTCGTTTGGACAGGTGGCGTACAAGGTAACCCATTAATCGGTGAATCAGGTCTTGAAGTAAACCGTGGCCGTGCAACTGTTGATGCATACCTACAATCTACTTCTCACAAAGACGTATTCGTTGCTGGAGACAGCGCTGTTGTCTTCGGTCCAGAAGGTCGTCCATACCCACCAACTGCACAAATCGCTTGGCAAATGGGTGAGTTAATTGGATACAACTTATACGCAGCACTAGAAGGCAAAGCATTCGAAGAGTTCGCACCAGTAAACTCTGGAACACTTGCAAGTCTAGGTCGTAAAGATGCTGTTGCTACAATCGGAGCAAGCTCAACTCCACTTAAAGGCTTACCAGCATCATTAATGAAAGAAGCAAGTAACGTTCGTTACTTATCACATATTAAAGGATTATTCAGCTTAGCTTACTAATCTGATTACTAGCCCGAATCGTGATTCGGGCTTTTTTTTATTCTTAAAAAAACTTTCTTTTTTAGATAGAAGAGAGCATCCGCCCATGCATAGGAGCGGGCAGTTCCTTTTTTTTGCCCCATGCCATGTTTAAAACAAAGAGAAATGATGAGTGCAAGGCTCCTTTTGTTCTTCGTGGCAACGATTTATATATTATTCTTATTCGGCATGAAAACTAAATAAACCTCCATAACAATCTTAATATACTGACTTTTTATGACGAAATTGTGTACATAAAAAGAGTAGAAATGAGGATATCTCCTCACTTCTACTCTATAACAAACTTTATTCTCCTAATTTCACCAAGCTGTAATTCTTTTTACCTTTACGGATAATAATAAATCTTCCATCGAATGAATTTTCTACTGTAACATGTGTATTCACATCAGTCACTTTTTCACCGTTCATAGAAATAGCTCCATTATTAATATCTTCTCTGGCTTGACGTCTAGAAGGTTCAATTCCTAAATCAACTAACCACTCAACGATATTTTTTGTTTCTTTTGAAGCATGGAAAGTCGGCATATCTTTAAATCCTTGTTCAATTTCATCCGCAGTTAATGATTTAATATCCCCACTAAATAATGCTTCTGTAATTTTTAGTGCTTGGGACAGTGCATGCTCACCATGAACAAATTTCGTCATTTCTTCTGCTAGCACTTTTTGCGCTTCACGCTTATGTGGCTCCGTTTGAACCTTCACTACTAATTCATCAATTCTATCCTTCGTTAAGAACGTAAAGTATTTCAAGTACTTAACTACATCACGGTCATCCGTATTCACCCAGAACTGGTAGAATTCAAATGGCGTTGTTTTTTCAGGATCTAACCAAACTGCTCCGCCTGCTGATTTACCAAATTTCGTACCGTCTGATTTTAATAATAATGGAATTGTTAATCCAAAAACTTTGGCTTCATGCCCTTCTAATTTACGAATTAAATCTAAACCACTTGTAATATTTCCCCACTGGTCACTACCACCAATTTGTAGTTGTACCCCTTCTTCTTTGTATAAGTGATGGAAATCCATTGCTTGTAATATTTGGTACGTGAATTCCGTAAATGAAATCCCTGTATCTAAACGGCTCGCTACTATATCTTTCGCTAACATACTATTTATACTAAAGTTTTTACCGTAGTCACGTAAAAACTCGATAATATTGATTTGATGCGTCCAGTCGTAGTTATTTACCATTTTCACTTCACTATTGCCGCCAAAATCAAATAGCTTTTGCATTTGTGCTGTTAATGCGTCAACATTATGCTGTACCTGTTCTAACGTCTGCAACTGACGCTCTGTTTGGCGTCCACTTGGATCCCCAATCGTCCCTGTTGCTCCCCCAATTAAAATCACTGGATGATGCCCAGCTAATTGAAACCGTTTCATCATCATAAACGGAATCAAATGTCCAATATGCATACTGTCACCTGTTGGATCTACACCACAGTACAAGGAAATCTTTTTCTCTTCTACTAATTCACGTAATCCGTCTGCATCTGTTTGTTGATTTATGGCATCGCGCCATTCTAATTCATCAATAATGTTCATGTCTTTCCATCCCCTTTAATATTTAAAATTCCAATTTAAAAAACAAAAAAGCCCCTATGTCTACATTAGACATAGGGACGATTATTAACCGTGTTACCACCCAGATTGCACAAATAGGAACAATTTCACTATCCATACCACTCTTAGCAATAATATCGATTGCCACTCCGCTTAGCATTACCTAAGATACTCCAGAGTGTAATTCACAAGTTTGTTTGTGCTAGGTTCCATCAACCCCTAGCTTTCTCGATAACAGTGACAAACTGCTACTGGGCTCTTTCAACGTATTTAATATGTTAAATTATAGCCAATTATAGTGAATTGAAAACACATTGTCAATTATGCCCAAAAAATATTCACAATTTATTTCTTGTAGCATAAAAAAATAAACATATTACGCCATTTATTCCTTAAACCTTTTACTTTAAATCTTCTCCAATAATCCTTACTTCTCTTTCTAACGTAACACCAAATTTCTCTTTAACTGTCTTTTGAACGAAATGAATTAAATCGATATAATCTTGCGCCGTTCCATTATCAACGTTTACCATGAATCCAGCATGTTTTGTTGAAACTTCCACACCGCCAATTCGCGTTCCTTGTAGTTCAGAGTCTTGAATAAGCTTACCAGCAAAGTTATTAGGCGGACGCTTGAAAACACTACCGCATGAAGGATATTCTAATGGCTGTTTCGATTCTCTTTTATACGTTAAATCATCCATTTTTTCTTTAATCTCTTCATATACACCATTCTCAAGTTCAAATGTAGCTTCAAGTATGATGTAATGATTATTGGCAAATCTACTTTTACGATATCCAAAATCAAAGTCGTCTTTTGAAAGAGTAATTAGCTCTCCCTCTTTTGTCATGACAACCGCTTTTGTTAATACATATGCTACCTCACCACCGTATGCACCTGCATTCATATATAGAGCTCCCCCAACAGATCCCGGTATACCACAAGCAAATTCAAGTCCTGTTAAAGAATGTTCTAATGCTATTCTTGATATATCAATAATCGCTGCACCACTTTGTGCTACAATTGTCTGCTCGTTCACAGTAACATCCGTAATATGAGTCAAACTTAATGTAATTCCACGAATACCACCGTCTTTTATAATGACATTCGAGCCGTTTCCTAAAAACGTAATTGGAATGTTGTGTTTATTTGCATACTGTACAACTTGTTGAATTTCAGTATAGGTAGTAGGCTGTACAAACACATCTGCTTTTCCCCCTACTTTTATATGCGTATGATTCTTTAACATCTCATCTTGTTTTACATGTTCTTCCGGTAATACTGTACGTAAATATTTATATACTTCCTGCATATTCATTCTATGATTCCTCTATTTCTATTAATAATTAATGGCCTATCCTCTCGATAGTTCCAGCATTCTTAAAACTAGTTCTCTTATTCTCTTCCATTTCGCTTACAAGTTCATTCACTACACTACATGTAATGCCATGCTGAAAATAAGTAGATAATCGGCCACCACATAGATTACCTAAATAGTTTAGTAAGATAGCTTCCGTCTCTATCTTATCAAAAAATCGAGAAGAAAACTTTACCTTCAAAAATTTTCCGGTATAATCAAGTTTAAGATAGAAAAATTTAAAATCTAATCTCTTCCTTTACAAAACTCTATTATATCGCATGTCAATGCGAAAAAATATGTTTAAAGATGGAACTTTTCAAACTGATAAAAATGTCTATATTTTGTCATATCAAAAATAGACATTACAAAACTGTAAGGCTCTTGTAATATAAAAGGATGCCTCCTTATATGTTAAGGGCATCCTTTTTTCGATTATTTTAATTGAATTTTGACTGGCGATAATGGTTTTTCAGGATGATATGGTGACATCTCCACTTCTAATACATAATTCTTTAAACTAAAATTCTTCACACCATATTCGCCATCTAGCTGAAACGTTGCCTGGAATTGTAACTTCTCCTTATTCAATACCTTCACATCACTGCCCTTTACAACATGACCAATTGGTGCAAATTCCTTATCTACATATGAAGAATCCATTAAATTCATAACTTCCCCACAATTTATCAATTCATCCATAGATTTATGTTTTGTATCGGCATTTTGAAGTGTATACTGTACGATCAATCGCTGTTTTTTATGTTGAATTTTATTCACGACAATCTTTAAATCACTACGAGTGCTTTGTATTTCAAATGGTGTCTTTTGATTTAAAGCCTGAATAGACGGCTTTTCAGATAATCTCACATTCGGATGTAGCGTAATAAATTCCGCTCCCTCTGGAATTTTCCCGAAAATAGATCGTTCATCAGATTCTATCTGATTTCCAACCTTTTCTCTTCCAAATTCAATACCCGACGTTTTAAAATCAATTTCATTCCCCTTATCATCAGTTACCTTTCCAATTCTTGCTAAATCATTTTCTCCGGCAAGTGGATACATTGCTTTATAGTCGATAGCAACGGATCCTTTTCCCACTGTAATCTTTTCAAAGTTAAATGTATGTTCTTTATCTTCACTGCTCACTGATTGCTGCGGATGAATTATTTTATTTTCTAGTTGCTTTACTGGAATATCAAATTTCCAAATCCCTTTTGTGTCTCCGATAGACGTAATGGTAATTGGTAATGTAGTATTTTGGGGAAGCTCTTTTTCTGGATAATTAATATGAATATTTCCGAACCAACCGTCTTTTGTTATTTTGCCATCAAATGAAGCTGCCCTCCCCCACTTTTGGCTTCCATCAACAAGTTTAAAGTTATAATAAAAACCACTACCAGGATTATTTTTTATCACCACTTGATCTGGATTATCTACTTTAAACGTAACGCCAATTCTACCACCATCATAATAAACACTATTCATTGTTACGCTAATCCCATTGCTCACCGCCTGCTGATTTAACTCTGTTACAAGCTTACTTGCCGACAGATTTTGACCAATTGTATCATGAAAATGCGAATAAATTTTCCCGATAATCGGAACTTCCGCCAAGACACGGCTCATTTGTGGAAACACAAATCCAGAGCCTAATACACCTATACAGATTGAAGCGGCAGTTAACAAAGCGATTCTTCTTTTCTTATATGTTCTTTTAACAGGTTTTTCCGCCTTCGCTCTAGCAATCCCTTTTTGTATAGTCAAATTTAATTCTTTTTTTGGAACATCAATTTTATTTACCTCGTCATTAAACCACTGCTTATCCAATTCTCTTCACTCCCCCCTAATAAATTTTTTAACGCTTTTCTTGCCCGGTGCAAATATGTCTTTACTGTTCCCTCTGGTATATTCATTTGCCAAGCAATTTTATTGATTGAAAGATCATGATAATAATATAAAATGATTACTGTTTGATAATTTTCATCCAATTTTTGAATTGCTTCTTGTAAGTCGATATTTTGTTCAATTTGATGTAATTTATTTGGCATCTCGCCATATGTATCCGCTTCTCTTCCGTCCTCTATCTTCTTCACTTTTTTCTTTTCACTTAATAGCTGATAGGCATTGTGTATAAGAATACGTGTCAACCATGTCAAAAAATAGTTCGGTTTCTTTAATTGCTCTATGGATAAATACGCTTTATAAACTGTTTCTTGTACAATATCTAGTGCATCTTCTTTATTCTGTACATACAGATAAGCAGTCCGATACAATTGATCTTGATATAAACTAATAAGCTGTTCGAAAGCTGCATCGTCACCTTTTCTTGCCTTTTTGACTAATTTTATTTCATCCATCGTATCCCCTCCTTTCATTTATTAGATAGATAGAAGGGCAGTTTGGTTTCAAAAATTTATTTTTGTTCCATACAAAAGAGCACATCCAATCGAATGTGCTCTTTTTACACTTAATTATTTATCGTTTTCTTCTTTTTCCCTATCAAACCATAATAATTCATCATCATCAACATCACCATTATAGTTGATCAGAATTTCTTCTCCTGCTTTTATATCCTTGTAAGCAAAGAATTTAAACGTGTGATTCTCAAAAACGATCTCATACGTCGCATTCGGCGTATAAGAATGATTAAATAACATACCGTAACCTAAAAGAATTGCCGTATGATTCACTCCATACTCAAATGCGTAATCAGCAAGTAATGTTTTCTCTATAAACTCATGCTGTTCATTCGGATAAGAGATAACGGGTGCTTCGTGTAGAAGTTCGCCCTTTTTTATATCACGCTTTGCGAATACTCCTCTATTAAATTCTCCATCGCTAAGTGCGGAAGTCTTGATTTCAATCATATTCTTCACCTATACATTTCTTTCTCTGAAGTATTTTGTCCCGCATTAACGGGCAGTAAGACCCCCACTAATGGAAGTTTCACTTTATCTCCTTAAGCTTGGCAGATAATGAGAAGAAAAGCAATTGGTTTTATTTTTCCTTTTTATATAAATGGGAGCTAATATTCCATTAATCCCTAGATCATATATAATTAAATGATAAAAAGTGACTAAAGCCACTTTTTATTTCCATTCATTATCTCGATCTTCCACCTTCTCAGATAAACGCTTTTTTTGTATTATAGCGTGATCTATATACTCCTCTGAGAATTCCGTAGCATATCTCTTATGATAAGATACTCCTCGTAACTGGTCATCTTCATGTAGAACCAATCTCTTCATATAGATATGAAAAAGTATTTCTACTACACCAATAAGAAGAGCCGACCAAAATGAAGCTGCTGTAATGCCACGAGGCACATTAACATTTGTAAGAAAATAAGTTAATACCCAAATTCCTAAAAAACTTAATCCAAAGTCAACAATTGTAGCAACCGTATTTCCATACTTAGGCAAAATAAACAAGTCTCCAATTAGATAGGCTACTCCTGTAATTACTAACGAAATAAACAAAACCCTAGGAATAGAAACACCTTGAAAAATACTTAATATCATGAGTAACACAGCACTAATTGCAGTATATTTGATTAATAAAGCAACAATATGTTTCATTCGTGCTCCTCCATTTTCCAGCTTTCATTTAGAAATAAAATTTTCATTTTTATACCTTATATTAGATTGTGTTCGTACTGTAAAAACATACAGGAAATTATAAACAAAAAAAATGTTGGCGGAAGGTCACTCGCTATTCCACCAACATTTTTTCATTTATCTCATACTATGTCATGCAATAAAGTGAAACTTTAATCAGTGGGGGTTTTCTCCATCCTCCACTGATTATTAGCCCTCACCAATCGGGCTTTTACGGACAGTTCATCTCCCACCTAACTTCTTTGCTTTCACTGAATTTTGAAGTGGGAGTGTTACTGTCCGTTAATGCGGGATAAAGAATCTCACTTCTAAGTCCCTTCCGTACCATAGTCCTCAATAGTTAACTTTACGCTATATTTGATTGGAACCTTACTAAATGTTTTATCCCAATCTTTTTCGACCTTTTTCCATACTTTTGGATACTCAATTTTTAATCTGTTACCGAAGCCAGCGACATCGGCCTGATATTCCTTTTGAATCTTTTTTAATGTCCGCTTCACCAATCGATTCACTTCTTGTTCCGCAGATTTTTCTACACTTCTTAGAAATTTATTTTCAAAAGGTTCTCCTGAAGCGACCCAGTTTTCAGATAGCCGTCCCTCTGATTGGATGTTCACATCAAAAGAGATGTTATTTCCTTTAACGTGGGGTTGGATTTTACTTTTCATAGATTTCACTTCATACAGGATGGGCTTCCCTGTCTTTTCATCAAAACTCTTCACCAAACCGCTTTTCCCTTTCCCAGTTATCCATGTTAAGCCTTCTAACTCATTTTCATTCAAAAAACCGCGCAGCTTTTTTGTCTTTCCTTTGATTACGGCAGCCCCCGCAAATTTCACTTCTCCATTTATCGAAATCACATTTGGCAAAAGAAAACTAGCCCCTGATTGGATCTTTCCTGGTAATTTAGCAAGCGGCACGGGAGGTAAAATCCGTGATGATCTATATTGATTATCCCCAATTCCAATCAAAAGGAACGCTGGAATTTCTCCTGCTTCCCTCGATTTCAATGTCTCACTAGCTCGCCCCTTACTAATTAACACGAGGCAACTTGGTCTCATCTCATTATCACGGATGTAAATATCCAGTAACTGCTTCAAACTATACATTCGTGCAAGACTTTCACTAACAACAATCACTTTCGTGTGATGGAAGATTATAGGGCGCTGCCTTCTTAATGCGACTTCACGAATCGATTGGTGAAGAGAATCTCCGGTTTCAGAAATATTCGTGTAGGCTTTTTGCTGTCCCCCTCCACCCTTTCCTTTACCTGATAATTCTGATTTAACAAACTGATAGGTCGATGTTATAAGATTCCTTTTTCGATAACCTCCTCCATGTTCTTCTATCTCTTTCTCAACTTTCGTCTCCTTCCCTTTATCAAATGCCAGCCCTACCGCGAACCCCTGCTCTTCAATTTCACGACTGCTCCAACACCCTGTAAGAGCCAGCAGCAAAAGAACTGATGATAAAGCCAAAAGAAGTCGTACATTATTCACACTTCGGTTCATTCTTTCTCTTCCTCCATCTTGAAATTACAAGGAGAAGAAGTGGTAGGATACCAAATAATATCATCGCCGCATTACCAATCACATCCCCCAATTTAAATAGATCATTAATGTTTTTCGGAATTTGAGAAACGATATAAATAACCGGGAGTAACCCATACAAAAAGGAATGAATATTTTTATTAAAGAGCTGTGCCAGTCCCAAAGCAGCAGCATAATAGCAAATTGTATAAGTTGCGAAGATTTGCATAATCCATACCACAAGTAATAAAGACTCAAATCGCTCAAATATCAAACCAGGGAGTTCAAAACTTCGCATAAGATCGATCGTAGGCCATGTTCTCATTAATACCCCATCGACAGAAAACGTTCCTATAACCATCACAACTGTAGTGACATAAAAAATTAAGGGAATAGCAGTTCCGATTAGAACGACTTTTACAGCTTGGCGTGGTTGTTTCATAAATGCCAAAAGGAGCAACATGATTTCGGCACCTGAATATGCAAGCGTTGTTGTTTTTAAGCCTTTTAGTACTGGGATAATCCCTAACCCTAATACAGGACGAAGATTGTCTATCTCAAATATTCCAATGCTCATAAAGGAAGTGAGCAAGAAAATAAAGACTGTAATTGGAAATATAATTTCAAATAAACGTGCTATTGAGTTTATTCCGCCTAGGTTTAAATAGAGACTCACCCACATAAATGGCATGATAATAGCCCACCCAGGTGTTCCTTCCAGTAAAAAGAAACTTGTTATTCCTTCCAGCGTTTTGACTTCAAATGAAGAAAGCATAAAAAAGTAACCTACAATAAATAGACTAAGTATCGCTCCTACCCATTTCCCTACAATTTCTTGATTATATTGATAAAATGTTTTTCCAGGAAATTGTTGACTTAATTTGACCATGATTATCCCTGCAATCATCGCAATTAATCCGCCTAAAATAACGGTTATCCAAATATCTGGTGTGTTTACTTTCTCAGCAGCTGTTCTGGGCAAGGTGAGAATTCCTACTGCGAGTATATAATTGATAAGAATGACAGCCGCTTGCGAAGTCGGAATTCGATCTTTAGAGTTGGTAATCATTCCTCTTCACTTCCTTTTCGTATCGAATCTTTCATATTCATCATTTTTGGGCGACGTTTCATCATCTGAAGTGGCATGCGAATCACGAAATCTTTCCAATCGCTTACATGATAAACAACAGCTGGACTGGCATAGGGTACGCCGAAACTCTTCAATCTCGCTATATGACTGCATAGAACGAGAAAAAACAGAATGACTCCGTATAGTCCAAATATGGCAGCGCAAAACATGGCTACAAAGCGAAGGATCCGTAGTGGAATTGCCGCACTATAATGAGCGAGCGCAAAGGAAGAAATAGCAGTGGCCGCTACTACAATTACCATAATTGGACTAATAATTCCCGCTTCTACGGCAGCCTGTCCAATGATTAATCCACCGACAATTCCCATCGCTGAACCAATCGGTTTAGGCAGGCGTAGCCCTGCTTCCCGCAAAATTTCGATGGCTATTTCCATAAATAATGCTTCTATAATTGCAGGAAACGGAACTCCTTCCCGTCCCCCAAGAATTGAAATAGCCAACTTGGTCGGAATTAATCCAGGATGAAATGAGATAAAGGAAATGTACAAAGCAGGTGCAAAAAGAGAAATAATAGCTGCTCCAAAACGCAATAAACGGATAAACGTGCCTGGAATCCAACGTTCATAATAATCTTCGGGCGATTGCATCAGCATGCTAAATGTAACTGGAACAATCAGGGCAAAAGGTGTTCCATCCAATAAAATCGCAACACGCCCTTCCATCAACGCTGCGATGACGCGATCAGGGCGCTCCGTACTCTGTGCTTGTGGAAACGGGCTGAGATAATTATCTTCGATAAGCTGCTCCACATATCCTGATTCTGGCACATTATCAATATTGATTTTCTGAATTCTTTTCTTAACCTCTTCTACCAATTCCGAATCAGCAATCTCTTTCATATAGGCAATAACCAACTCTTTTTTTGCCCGCTCTCCTACATGAAATTTTGTTAATGACAATCCCCCGTTTTCGCCATGTAGCCGTAAAAGAGCGGTATTATCAGACAAAACTTCTGTGAAACCTACCCGTGGACCTCTAACTGATCCCTCTGATATCGGCTCTTCAACATTGCGTGTTTTTCCTTTTTTTGTACCAAGAATTAATACACCTGCTAATCCATCAACTAAAAGTGCCGTTGAACCTATCAACACTTTTGCCATCAACTCTTTTATAGAATAGACTTCTTCTACCTCACTAATAGAAAGGACGCGATTCTTAATAAACTCTTTTGAAATGGTACCTTCCACATAAGATGGTGCACTCTTATATTCTTCATAAAAATTAAACATCAATGACTTCAAAATATGCATATTAATGAGATCCTTATCCGACAGTCCTTCCACAAAAACAAGCGCCGCTCGAATATTTGTCCCCCCTATGTTAAACTCTCGAAAGTGGGCATCCGAGTTATAACTAACTTCTTTTTTTACAAGCTCTAGATCCAAGGTAAAATCGCCTGTAAAATAATCTGTTACGTTTTGAAAAGGCTTATCCTGATATGTATCGGTTTGTTGCCTCATCTTTGATTCCTTCTCTTTCATCCTCATCACTCTTTCTCTAATGTACGGATCCAACTAAAAACTCTTGAGGTCACATAAGGAACGAAAAATACTATAAAAGTTTGCACAAACACTTTCCAATCTGGAAGATAAGAAACAAGCATTTTCCACATTTTAATCACCCAATATCCGCAGTTGACACTGCGATTTCTCACCCTAATTGGAATTTCTTAAGCATTATTATGTCTGATGTACGGAAATTTAATCCATTCAAAGCTTTATCATTACTTTCTTGTTGATATTAGCCTTCTACTATCAAAAACTTATAATTGGATGTATGATTAGACAAAAAAGCCCATCTTTTTATAAAGATTGGGACTTCTTTGTTTATTACTAACGATGAAGCATACCCTTTGGCAATCAAAAAAGAAGCATAACCCTAAGTTATGCTTCCTTTTATATATCTAAAACGGTACATCAATTGAATTAATTAAGTTTCCCTTTTTTGAACATCGAAATGATAGCCACAAACAATATTGCAATAATACCACTAAAAACAAATAAATAACTGAATGGAATTAAGAAGAAAGGCTCCACCAAAGTACCGTCTGGTTCCACTCTTGAGCCAATCCTACTATAGATAACTAAGCATAAAGTGAAACTTTAATCAGTGGGGGTTTTCTCCATCCCCCACTGATTATTAGCCCTCACCAATCGGGCTTTTACGGACAGTTCATCTCCCACCTAACTTCTTTGCTTTCACTGAATTTTGAGATGGGAGTGTTACTGTCCGTTAATGCGGGATAAATATTTATTTTTCATCATACATTAAAACTTATGATTTCATTTCTAAATATTGATGCTGGAAAATACACATTCTGATTGCATTATGGTAGTTACCATCAACAAAAAATTCATCTTGTAACTCGCCTTCAATCGTAAAACCGACTTTTTTGTAAATATGCGTAGCTTTTTCATTTTCTTTATCCACTACTAAATAAAGTTTGTGCATATTTAAAACTGAAAAGGCGTAATTCATCGCTAAACGGGTTGCGCACGCTGCATAACCATACCCTTGATACTTTGGATCAATGATAATTTGAAATTCTGTTCTTCGATGAATGTAATCAATCTCCACTAATTCAACTAATCCAATCATATTATTATCTTTTTCTACTATAAATCGACGTTCACTTTGATCATGAATGTGCTTATCATATAGGTCCTGCAACTCCACAAAAGCTTCATAAGGTTCTTCAAACCAATAAGACATAATATGTGCATTGTTGTTAAGTTCATGAACAAATTTCAAATCTTCTCGTTCTAATGGGCGCAGTTTAGGTTCTTGACTCATTTTTTCAATCTCCATTCTTCATTTCATTTCATTTCTCAACAGTTTTCACTTCAAAACGCTCCCTTACAACTCTCTACTCACATTCTAATCCTTCAAGTAACTTGAAGGTCAAGGAGGAAGTAAACATACATTTTGTCTCTTTTCATCACTAGAATGAAAAAAGTAGTGCGAACCAATACCTTGGTCTGCACTACTTTTTAGTATGCTTTATGTAATTCATGCAAAAATGGTTTCATATACGATATAGCTTTGCATCAAAATCATATTTAATGTTTCTTCAAATCCCTCATATTAGATATATATAAAGCAATCACTAAAATGAGAATAGATCCTGCATATAATAATGTTTCAAATGGCTCTTCATGAGAAACAATAATTAATCGAATTAGAGCTGTAATTCCTATGTAAATAAAATAACGTAATGGAAAATGATAATTCGATTTAAAATATTTAATAATCAATGCAATAAATTCAAAGTATAAAAAGTAAACAATAATACTTTCAACTAATTTATAGGATGTGTATTTCTTTGCGGAAAATATGTATTGTATAAATGTAATTGTTTCATTAATTAAAAAGATAGATAGAACAATGGATAATATGATTAAAGCTGTATTTAATATCCATTGTAAAACACTGGCAATAAAGTCATCGACATTAAATGATCGCATTTTCTAGCACTCCTCTACGTATATGTCATGCTCATATATTATAGCAAAATTATCCTGACCTATAAATTTTAGAAGTATTAAATCATACTTCCATACATCCCCTGTCCCAGAAACGTCTCTATTCATTCTCTTTCAATTGAAAAATATCTTGATTGATCATTTCATGAAAGTATCTATCCATTTCTTCTGCTGAAACACTTTTTCTATTTTGAAGCCACCATGCACTTAACGTTGTAATTACACCCGAATAGAATTCGATAATTAATTCCATTGGTATCGTATGATTTTTACAAATTCGATTTAGTTCTTGATTCTCCTGTTTCTTCATTTCACGAGTTTGATAATTTATGAAGCTAATAAATTGTTTATCATCCATTTGCGACTCTAATATTTTACCAATTTCTTCATGCTGCAAGAACTGTTCCATCACTTGAAACGGTTTAGTTAATCGATCTAAAAGTGGTATAGTAAAAGCTTTCTCTTGATATTATTTAAATCCAAATGCCAATAACCCATCTTTATCTTCAAAATGTCACCGAGTTAACACGACCAAAAGTTGATTACTTATCCATTCTTTTATCAACTTTTGGTTTCGGTGGTATTGTGTATAGCTTTAGTTCCTCAGGTGATTTAGGATGGTCAGATCCGAAAGTTTATTCCACTTTCATTATCGGGGTTATATCATTATTCATTTTTGTTGTTCGTCAATTAAAAATCGATAATCCAATTTTAGAACTACGTGCATTTAAATTTCCAATGTTTACTTTATCAGTTGTATTGATAGTCATCGTCATGATGTCACTGTTTTCAACAATGACATTATTACCAATGTTCTTACAAACGGTTTTACTTGTTACAGCCTTTAAATCGGGACTAATCATGCTACCGGGGAGTATTATGAGTGCCATAATGGGACCGATTGCAGGTAAATTATTTGATAAATTTAGTCCAAAAGCTATTATCATCCCTGGCCTTGTATTAGTAGCTATTGCTATGTGGCTATTCAGAGGCATTAACCCAGAAACAACATTGACACAAATTATCTTGATGCACAGCGCGTGTTAATGGTCGGGCTCATGTTTGTGATGACAGCACAAACATATGGTTTAAATCAATTGACACCAGAGCTTTACCCACACGGCACAGCGCTCTTTAATACATTACAGCAAGTAGCTGGTGCAATTGGTACAGCTATATTTATATCTAAAATGTCTTCAGGTACAGCTGAATATATGCAAAACTCAACAAACCCAATGAATCCAGCAGAAAAGTTAAACGGCTTAACATCCGGCTTCCAAAGGGCTTTTACGTTTGGGTTAATCTTTATAGTTATTGCCCTCGTTGTATCGTTTTTCTTAAAAGGACAGAAAAAAGAAGCAAAATCCACTCAGCTCTTACACAATGAAAATTAGAAGACCCTAAGTTTTGTATTTGCTGCAGATTGATTAAATACGAACACCAAAAAGACATCTTTACTAGTTAAAGATGTCTTTTTGAAATGAACATTAGGTCCCAAATTGAATCGAATATGGTATAACAGTAAATTTAATAGCTCTTAATAAGAATATCTTCGATTTTATATATACACTTTTCAAAAAGCACTTCAAGATAATGGATTAAAAGATACAATAAATGAATTCTTAACGGGAATTATAGATTTCAAAAATCCTGATACATCATTATAAATGGTTCTTAGTTTGAAACTAAATTTTATATTAAAAAGGGGTGCTACCATGATAAAAGTAACTAAATCTTCAATAGAAAAAGCACAGATAGAATACGGAGTATTGAAGGAAACAAGGCATACAAAAGCGAGATTATTTCGGTTATATGAAGACGCTGGTGACCATTTTTGTTAAACCAATGACTTTTTAACACGTAAACAAATGGTTATTGTTTCCAACTAATTATGGGAGGCAGATATAAAGTATGGCTACATAGGATATAAAAATCGTTTCTTTTATATCCTCTCTATTATAGATATGTACGATCATTCTAGCATTTAGGAAATGAATTTTATCGGAGAGCTCAAACAGAAGCGTTACAAATCAGAAAAATTTGCATATGAGGCAAGATTTATTTCTTGCCTCATATGCAAAAAAGTAATCCGGTGAAAGAAAAAGTAATTCTATAAAATAATGAGTTAAAGAGAGCATGTGTCCAAAATTACGGGGTTAATCCGATTAATATATATCCCCCAAAAACATTTCATTTACTAATTTCAGCTAGCCATTTATCAGGAACAGGAAATTCTTTCTTCACATCTTTCGCAACTTCCTGAATTATGCTCCATAACCTTTCTATATCATCAGCGGTAGTATGAATATTACCTATAGAAATTCGAATAACATATCCCTCGTTAATAGTTGCATGAGAAACAAAGACCTTTTTAGATTGATTAAGCCTTGTAAGCAATAATTGATTAAGCTCATCAATATATTTCTGTAGTATAATCCTTTGCTGCTCGTTTGCATCTTTCAGCCCTTTTTTTACTTCATAAGGAAAATATCGCAAACAAATAAGTGCATAAGGTGAGGAGGCTGTACATTCAAATTCGGGATGTTTGTTTATTTCAGATTCCAACCATCGAGCCTGACGAATACTTTCTTCAAGACGTTTTGATAAGCCATCTTTTCCAAAACTTCTAATAATCCACCAAATTTTAAGAGCACGGAAACTACGTCCTAGTTGTAATGAATAATCCATATAATCAACTGAACCATCTTCTCTTTCAGTTTGTAAATAATCAGGAACTAAGCGAAAACTATTTGAAAGCGCCCCCCTTCTCCTACAAAACAATGTAGTAACTTCCAAAGGCGTATATAGACACTTATGGGGATTGACAACTAGTGAATCTGCTACGCATAAATCTTCAGTATTCTTCTTTATATCTGGAACTAAATTCCAAAACCCTCCATAAGCAGCATCAACATGAAGCCAAATATTATATTTCTTGCAAATTCGGGAAATTTTAGCAATAGGGTCTATAGCTCCTGTAGCAGTTGTACCTACAGTAGCTACAACCGCTATGGGACAATAACCATTATTTAAATCATCTTGAATGGCTTTTTCAAGGTGATCCTCCATCATTTGATATTGTCCATTCGTGGAAATATGAACTACATTATCCGTTCCAATTCCTAATGCTATAGCTGCTTTATCAACTGAACTATGTGCCTGATTGGAAGTATAAATACGCATTTTAGAAACTCGACTCTCAATTAGTCCCTTTGTTCTTATATCTATCTCGGTACTTTGATCTCTAGCTGCAACCAACGCATAAAAAGTCGCTAATGAAGCTCCATTTAATAAAATCCCCTCCGCAGCTGGAGTATATCCAACCATCTCTGCGATCCACTTAAGTATAACTTTTTCTAATGCCGAAGCAGCTGGAGCTGCTTTCCACACCAAAGCATTCACGTTCAAAGAAGAGATTAAAAGATCAGCTAGAATTCCAGGCGAACTAGCTGAAGTACTGAAGTACCCATGGAAAGAAGGATGATTCCAATGAGTCAAATGAGGAATAATTTTCTCCCATGTGTCGTTCATTATTACCTCGAATGATTGAGAATGTTCTGGCAATGGTTGATCCAGCATCGCTAGTAAATCATTTGGAGAAATATTAGAAGTTACAGGGATTTCACGTATTTTTTCAAAGTGTTCACGAATCATCCCAAGTAATTCTATACCATGTTCCTCAAATTTTGTAGGATTCCAGTCTCCCAAACTCTTTATGGGATTAGTCATATTATAACCTCCTTAAATATTTACTTTATTTTGATTAATAGATAACGCTCCCTTGACATTACCTAGTAAATTGCTACTTATTTATATTATTTAGTAACATGATAATGATGATTATCATGTTCATGCTCAACTTCGACTTCTAACTCATGATAATAATGTATTTCTCTCGGCTTGACACAATAATTTTGATTGAATTCAATTAATAACTTTTCTTCTTGATTGACTAAATCTATATGAAGCTCTTTACTCTTCCAAGGATATATTACTTTTATTTCGTTCAATTCACTATCATTTTGATAAAATGATGCATGCCCTGCCCAACCAGGATGTTCATGTGCAGCTGGACCTAACAAATCATCCATTTGTTGCATTAATTCAATTGCTTGATCCTTTAATTCTAATTTCAAATACCAAGTCTCCATTACAGTAATCAATTCAATTCCTTCTTTCCTTAATTTATTTTAAATGTTCTTTATTTTTATAAAAATCCTTAAGCAGTGAAACGCCATCATCTACAAACTCTCGACAAACGAAACCATGATTCTTCCGATTCCTTACTTGAGCCTTTGATAATTCTTCCCAAGACTCTATTATAGTAGCAGGCCATTCGCTCTTAGGACCAAGATGATTTACTAAGGTTTCATGCAATTCTTTAAACCCTTCTATCATAATTTTATGTTCTTTGTTTTGAGTTCCACTAAATCCTGGACTCAGGAAAGGGGGCATCATAGAAGGCCTTATAAACTCTTCATAACATTCGACTGGAAAACTCACAGTATACTTCATGGAAACAGTCGCCGCATCATAAAGAGCTGAAAGACGTCCAAGAATAGATTGTAACTTAATAAGCTTTCTATATTCCACTGCTTTTACAGCATCATCTAATAGTGTATTCATACAGACCAAAATAACATGGAACACTTGATGCCCTTGTTTCCAACGAAATACTGCTCTTTCATACGAAGCTGTATTAATATCAATCTTAGTTGTCATCTTTCTTCTCCCTTTTCTTTCTCACAGGCTTTTATCCAATTCTCTAAAGCAATTTGAAAAATATTTCCCCAACCTTTTATTATTTCATATTTTTCCCTATCAGTTAAATTAGTTTCTTCTAAATCTTTAATGTGATCTTCATATATATCTATACAACTTTTTGACCATTCTAATAGATCTAATGCATTCCGTTGTAAACGAAAGTAAAGATCATATTCCTCATCAGTAGATACTGCACTTAGTGAATATGGTACTTTAGAATCAGGATGAATTGTTATAGGTTTAACAAGCCCATAATCTGGTAATATCTCCTTTTCATTACTCATATATTCTTCTCCTTCTAAATGTAATGTAATTTACATAAATTAATTAATATATAAAGCTATATTTTCCAATAAATTACAATACTGTTGCATAAAATTTTGCATGGTATCTTCATTGAATAAAGTAGTATTATATTCTAACTTTAAACGATACATTTCTTTTTCTTCATATACATGAAGTAGTAAATCATATTTAGATGTAAAATTGTTCTCTAGTGATAACTCTATATCAAGGTCATCCGTTTGGTATTTGTAATCAAATTTATTTTGATAATTAAATACAGTTTGAAAAATCGGTGTGTAACTTGGATCTTTCCCTTTTATCTCCTTAATTAACAATTCTAAAGGGATTTGTTGATGTTCCTGAGCTTGTAAGACCACTTTCTTTACTCTCTCCACTAATCCTTCTAATGTTGACTCATTAGATAAGTCTAGACGCAAAGCTATAGAGTTTGCCAAGTAACCAATCAAATTCTCAGTATTAGGAGTCCTATTTGACATAACAGTTCCTACTACAACTTCTGTTTGATTTGTATAGTTACTAATTAGAAAGCCATATAGAGATAATAAAAGTACATAAGGTGTAACTCGATAATTTTGTGCAGCCTTTAATAGGTTCAAAGTTAAATCCGATTCTACTACTTTTTCTATTGTTCTTCCATCATAAGTAATACGTGAATGACGTGGATAATCAGTCGGAAATGCTAAAATCGGTAATGTACCAGATAAATTTTCCAGCCAATATTGCAACTGTCTTCTAAAACCGTCTTTATTCTCATTAATGAAACGATTTTGCCATAAAATATAGTCTATATATTTTATAGGCAGTGGTTCTAGATCAGATGATTCGTGTTGGCAAAAAGATTTGTAGTTTGCTAATATTTCATTAATTAAAACTTCGGCTGACCAACCATCAACTACAATATGATGAATAGATACTATCAAAATATGTTCTTTTTCTTTACATTTTAACAATTTAACTCGTATCAATTTTTCAGACTCTAAACAGAATGGAGTATTTATCTCGTTCTCTATATGCTCTTTTATAACTTGTCCCTTTTCTATTTGTAGTGGGTTAGATAGATCAAAGATTGGTAGCTCAATAATGAATGTATCTATCCATTGTCGAACTTCATTGTCGATCATACAAAACCTTGCTCTTAACGCTTCATGCCTCTCAATAACTGCTTGTATACTTTTTTGTAAACTATCTACAGATAACTTCCCCTTAAATTTTAAAGTAAAAGATGTTGTATAGACTGGACTATTGGGATTGGTTTTATAGACAAACCATTGGCTTTCCTGAGACGGGCTAAGTGGATAAAATTTCTCCTTACTTAATTGAGGTACCGGATACGCTTCTTGTAATGCTTCAACTTTTCTCTTTTGATTCACGAGCATTGATAAAGATTCTAATGTCGGGTGCTGAAAAACATCACTAATACCAATTATAATTCCATGTTCTTTATTCAAGGCCGTAACCAATTGAAATGCTCTTAATGAATCCCCACCGCTTTGAAAGAAATGATCATCCAAACCAATTTCACTAATGTTTAATACTTTCCCCCAAACTTTTTTCAGTTTAAACAACATTTCATTATTATGATTTTCTAATACGCCGTCGATCTTATTGACTGCATTAACTTTCTGTTTAAATTGAATAAGAAAATTATCAATAGACTGTTTTTTTAATAATTCCTTCAATTCGATATACATTTTTGCACGTGAAACAGCTTCTTTCGGAAAGTAATCGATGGTTATTAATTCATTACAATATGAATCATCTGTGAACTTCAAAGGATATTCAGAAATTTCATTCAAAACGCTGTCAAACTTACCATTTTGGAAATCATCTATCATTCCTAAACGCTGAACTTTCCCCGTCACCGTTTTCCGAAATTCATCTTTCTGTATAGGAATAACATGAGTAGGCTGTATTCCAAGGTATCGTGTGATATGTTTTTTAATATCTTCAATCACATAACCAATAAATTCCAACTCAAAACACATTGGCGTAAAGAAGATTATTAACTGATCATTCTCTTCTTCATGATTTTGCACTCCACCTACTGCTAAATATGTTGGTTCAACCCCATATACTTCTTCAAGGATAGACTCAACCTCATAATTATAATAATTTTTAGCGTTAATAATCAGAATATCTTTTTCACGACCAGTTAATGTTAATCTCCCTTGATATAAAAAACCCATATCACCAGTTTTAAACCACCCATCAGGTGTAAAATTTTTTAAATTCCCCTCCAGATTAGAGTAATACCCATCTATAATCATGGGGCCTTTTAATTGTATTCTACCGATTTTTTTCTCATTAACTAATCGATCATCTTTATCAACAATACGAATTTGTAAACCCGGAAGGCTTCTTCCTAAGTTTGTCAAGCACTTCACATCTGGATATTTAAAACTTTTATGTTCTATTGTACCTAATGACGAATTTATTTCTACATAATCCCATATCCACTGACTATCTCCAAAAGTAATAGAGCCGCAAGCTTCAGTCATTCCATATTGAGGACAGAAACAATCAATTTTCAAATCATATCTATCCATTAAACTAAAAAATGCTTGAATCTTTTCATATATAATAGACTGTCCACCACTAAAAATATATCTAACACAAGAAAAATCCCATTCTTTATTATCTAAATCTTCTGAACGTTCATTCAATAGTGTGAATGCAAACGGAGGAGCCCATGTAATACTTACTCTACATTTATCTATCCACTCAAGCCAATTAGAAGGTTTATTTAAAAAGAATTCAATACTAGTAAGTACTTGGTTACATCCTAGATACATCCCTAATATATGTTGATTAAACAAACTAGCCCCATGATATAATGGCATCCAATTCATAATTACTTCATTCTTTGTAGCCTGGATAACATTTACAGAAGATATAATATTAAAACAAATATTACTATGTTTATATTCTGCTGCTTTCGGCTTTCCTGTTGTACCAGAAGTTAATAAATATAATGCAACGTCTTCCTCTGTCGCCTTATAAAGATTTTCTGTTGGTAAATTACTTCGCAATTCAGCAATGGATGTGGCAAAAAAATCCTTGTGTTTCCCTTCACTAAACAAGTCATTTAATTTTTCTTTTGTTTCCTGCTCCGCTATAATCACCGGTTTTTCAAATAATTCCCAACAATTAAATAACTTTAATATATCCGCATTTTTCTTATGATACTCATTAGGCGCCTTTAATGGTATAGGGGTAATTCCTCCTAGAATACAAGCCCAAAATAAAGGAACAAATGTTTCAATTTCATTTACTAATAAAATAGCTCTTTTTGAAGGTCCTAACCCAAATTTATAAAGACCATTTAAAATACATTTAGATTCTTCTAATAATTCTTGATAACTGTAAAACAACTCATTGCCGTCCTTTTGGATGTATGTAATACCTTTTTTTCTATCCATACCAGCCTTAAGAAGCATATCTGTTAATGTTTTAACATCTTGATAATTAGAATTAAATTTAGGTTGATAAATGGCTAAAGGTATTTTATTTTCATTAATCTCTATCATACATTTTCAACCTCCTACTTGAACAATTTTATTCAACTGCATTTCAGTTTAATTTAGATTCAAACCATTTCTTAAAAACATCCTCTTTTTTAGTTCCCTCTATTCTATCCATCTCTTTGCCTCCTTTAAAGTAGAGAATGGTAGGAGTTTCTTTAATTTTATAATCATCCCAGCCTTCTTGAAATTCCAAAACATTATACAAAACCAGATCAACATTAAGGTCTTTGGCTAATGGGGTGACAATAGGGGTAGTTTTCTTACAGTGAGAACATGTTGGGCTGTAAAAGTAGACAAAGCGTTCCTTGTTTTTCTCTAAATCTTTTTTCAGTTCTTCCGGTAAGATAAGGTTCTGGTAATTGGAATCATCCAGCTGTTCAACAGTGGCGGGATGAAGCTTTTCTTTGCCAAAAGGATTATTTTCTACTTTAACTGCTTGCTGTTTATTAAAAACAAAAGCAGTTATAATGAAGATGGCCACGACTAGAACAATAAACACTATCACTTTCTTCACTTTTTATTTCTCCTTTAATCTTTTATAAATTATGTATGTACATAAGAAAATAATTATAAATGCTATTAATGCAAGGAATGGAATGGTGATAAAACCAAACCAATTAATATATTTCCCACTACAAGGGATCCTTCCACAGGAAGGAGAATTATCAGAGAAAAAAGAAATATTTTGTATAAGGTAGTGATAAAAAGATATAACACCACCGATTAAAGATAAAACACTAGCATAGATACTAATCCAATACTCTTTCCTAATCACTGCTATTCCTAGAAGTACAGTGAATGGATACATTACGATACGCTGATACCAGCAGAGGGTGCAAGGTTCATACTGCCTGATTTCAGAAAAATATAAACTTCCGAACATCGCAATAATTGCAGTGGCCCACGCTAAAAATAGTAAATTATCATTTGAATTTAACTTTACTTTCATACTATGAATTCTCCTCTTAATCACTTTAAAGATAAGAATTGACTTCGCTTGCATAATCTTAGGATTTGCAAACACAAAGCCACCCTATAACAAACGACTTTCTGCAGGTTCATATAGATGTAAGGAAAAGGCTCATTAAAACTTGGATTATGTTTCATACATGAGATAAAGAGTAAAAATCAATTTAAATAGATGCCTTTAACTAATAAAAAATCCCTTTTTTCTACTGCAACTGGCTCTTCCATGTAGTAGAAGTCCAGCTCATCAATCTCATTTAATCTAGTAAATATCATTTCCCTCTCGTTTCTAAGCTGTTCGACCAGATTTTTTTCATGTTCAACCAATTGTTGAAGTCTCATTAATAAAGCATTTCTTTCATTAAATTCCATAGCACTCTCCCCTAATATACGTTTAAACTGATTTTATCATATATTATTAAATATCCTTTTTTTACAAATTAGTAAAATTATACATAATTTGTATTTATCAAGCTTTTTAAGGAAAATTTTATAAATTTTCCGATTAAATTACATAATATTCAACAACTAAATCTCTTTATTTCTCAAACTATATATAACTGACTAATTCTCCTATCTTCTTATACCTAATTTTTTCCAGTTACTATCTATACTGCTTGATAAGAAAAGAGATACGGAAAGTGCAAGATCAATGGGTGTCTAAAAATTAAAAAACCGGAGAAAAACATCAAATTTCGAACAAGAATTGGAGTTGTGCAAATTATAATGGAAGGAAAAGCCGATAAAAAAGCAGATGAAATTTGTAATATACATCATCAGTCCGTTTCCAAATATGTGAAGAGATTTAATGAAGGTGGACCGGACCTTTTTATTAGATCGTAAAATCACTCCCTCCCGAACGTAAAAGTTTCCTTAATCAGGGTCACCAAAAACTCCTTAAATGAAACAATTCTTATCAGTTTATCAAATGATCATGAACTAAGAAAAACTCTATCTTGGACTCTGCCAATTCTGAAAGTGTATATCCGTCACACCTGCGATATTGAAATTAGTGCAACTGGAATTTTACACATGTTATTGCGTTTGAAAATTCGGTACAAACGCCATCTTATACGCTTGCCAAAGCCGCTTTGAAAAAACAGCATTTTTCCGCATCTCCCCTATAACTAAAAAAACTGTTAACCGACAATACAGTACTCTTGTATCAGGATGAAATGCCTGCCAATGCTTATCAAAGTCTACACGCGACCTGATATGAAGTTGGAAAACAAAAAGAAATTCTAACTTATGGGTATCATGCCAGTGTGACTATCTTTGATACCGAGGGGGCACAAACAGGAGAACTCGTACACCGAGTCGCTTCTTCATGTAAAAAAGGAGATTTTTTAACAGTCCTTCAGTATGTATTAAACAAGTACAAAAATAAAATTTTTTCATAATTACAGGTGATGTGAACATTAACCATTTTAAGGTCATTCAAGCTTTTATGCGAGAACATCGTCATCAACTTATGTTGGTCTCTCTTCCACTGTACTCACCAAATTTAAATCCAATCGACCGGCTATGAAAATGGTTAAAAACGGCATCATCACCAACACAAGCATCTATCAAAGAAGCGGTACAATCATTTTTTGAAGAAATTTCACAGGTACCTCTGGCCGTACTACGTAGGCTTGACTTAAACTGAAGTAAATGTCAAAAATTCAAGTCAATTAATATTGTACTAACTGTTATCCTCTACGTACATATACTGTCCATGGGTAGCTTTTACAATATTATCTTCCTTCTTCATTAAATTTGTCATAAATAAAGAAATATTGCTTAGTTCTACCCCAGTTTCTGTTTCAATTTCTTTCTTCAATTCCTTCAACGGCATCGCTACCTGATGTTGTTTCAGTATATCTATAGCTACATTTCTAAGAATCCATGTTTTTTGGTGATACCCTTTTTTCCTAAACTCATTTTTTTCCGAACTCTCTTGAATCTCCTCATCTAAGTTATACATTTGTTCATATTTGGTATCCTCTATTTTACCTGAATGCCCCACTGTATAAGTAGATAATCTATCCTGGTTGTCCAGCTCCCTTAGCCGGTTAAAAATTTCTTTCCTTTCTTCTTGAAACATTTTCCGAGTTCTTTCTTCCATTTCAACAAGCTGTTCAAGCCTTACTTTTAAAGCTTCTCTTTCATTAAACATGTTAACCTCCTATAAAAAATTTTATATTTTATAAACATTTAATCAATTCTATAATTTGGGGAATGATGTGCTCAAATCTTCTAAGCACAAAAGATGGAGTATCTATCCAGAATTTCGAAATGAATAAGTCTAACATAAATTCTAATATTGAAGGAAAACTCCTTATGACTATTATACGACAAGGTATCCTGTTTGACCTACAAGAGATTTAAAACCAATCTAACGATTTGAAGCTATTTTTTCTATTAATGACATTAATTCCATCGTCGTTGTGATAACTAAGAAGTAACATTTTTATAGACTTATCGAACTTAACTATATGTCATAATTTATTCCCTTTTCGTTATAATTATAGAGCTACTTCCACTTATTGACTAAAAATTCAATTAAGCATTCTAAGGTATTATATAATTCAAAACAATAACTGTAGGTTATAATTACGAATCCATTTACATCCAAATTCATAAAATGGAGTATCAAGCCGCTATTATTTATTATATTTTTCACAAAAACACCAAACAATTAAATACATACGATCAAAGAAATGTCGAGATCCCCCGCTTTTAGCTAATGATGTTCTCTATCAAAATGTATACGAAGTGAAAAGCGTAACTACTCAGATTCCTTCCAATACCAATAGAGATAATTATATCAAAATTAACTCGTAGGCTATGTTTCGAATGATTCTATTTTCCCTGTTTTCATTACTTATTTTATGGATACAAATAAATTCTTTTTTAGTGTACTTAAAAAGCTTCGTGTCAGTGCAAAGTTCTGTGCACCTGTTCCACATTTTTCATGAACATGCTGTAACATAACTTTATCTATACCCAGCGTATATAACCATTATATTCTTTTCACTTTCGGTTTATCTAGTCCCTCAGATGAAGGTGGTTTATGACTATTTGTAGAGTTTTTAAATGTGAAATTCAAGAGCCGAAACACGATTCGAAACAACTTGAAGTTATGCAGGAGAGATTCAATTGTTTTTCCTTGTGCTTTGAATAGACGATATAATTGGTCAGGCCTTTGATTATAAACTTCTAAAAATCATTTGTAGTTCATACACTTTACCTCCTATTTTTTATATTCTCAGTGTTAACAAGAATTTGTGAAGGTAAGCTTGAAAATCAATATGGCTCTTAGAAAATATATAACACCAGTTAAAGTATCAAAAGTTTAGAAAACTATATTTAAGTGCCGTACCGCTATAGAATGTGTAAATGCTTATCTCAAGCAATTATTTCAATTGAACAATGTTCATTATCGAACGGAAAAATGCACCAAAGTTTACTTTTAACTAGTAACCTTAATTTACAATGCTTCAAAGTTAGCTACCAACTGAATTAATGCTATGTTAAATCAACACCAAGTGACTGAGACATAAAAGCTTAAACAGAACCTAAGTTCTGAAGAAATGTACTTTTTAAAAAATAATTTCCCTAAAATATAAATTAACTCTTTCTAATATTCTCACATTTTTGTATACTAATTATTGTAAAAAATCATTATCAGAGGGGTGAAATTTTGCATGTAGGGCAAAACATTAAATTTCATCGTACAAAAATGTCTCTTACTCAAGAAGAATTGGCATCAGGATTGATTTCCGTTTCCTACTTATCTAAAATTGAGAATGGCCAGATTACTGCTAGCTCCGATATTATAGAAGAATTACTTACCAGGCTAAATATTACGGAGGATGTTCAGCAAGACCAAAAGCTGTGTGAGGAAATCCGTTTGTGGTATCAGCAAATAATTAATAAAGATACAGAGAAATCTGCTGAAACCTATAATAGCCTCTCAAAAAAAATTACAATTAAAAGCTCTTTTGAACCATACTCTTTATTTCAGCTTGTCAGCATTAGATTTCTTTTAACTTTAGGAAAGCTTCAAGAAGCTAAAAATCTTTTAAAAAAAATATCAGAAATTTCAAATAACATCCCAAAGGAAATGTCTTTCTATTATTTCAAATTTAAAGGTAACTATGAATATCTGAATAATGAGTTTGAAAACGCTTTTGACTCTTATAAAGAAGCTGAATCCCTCTTTAACGGTGATACACCTTCTCTTGAAAAAGCAGATGTTCTTTATTCATTGGGGCTTACTGCAACTAAAATTGAAAAACACTTTCAGGCAATCGTTTTTACCAATCAAGCACTTGACATATTCAGAGAGATTTATAATCTAGACCGCAGCAGCGACTGTCACCTACTTTTAGGTATCCTTTATCAGTGGATGGAACAATTTGATGAGGCCGAGACAAATTTTAATTGGGCAAACACACTTGCAAAGAAGGTCGAGAACGAAGATGCTTTGGGCATTATCGAACATAATATAGGGCATTTTTATTATCTGAGAGGCGATAAAACCAAAGCATTAGATCATTATAAAAAGAGTTTGGATCTTAAACAGGATCATAATTACGATGGAAAATTAATAACTATATTGTGTATCATAAAAGCACTGTATAACAAAAAAGAAAATAGACAATTACTTTTATGGATACAAAAGGCAGAAAGTTTAGAAGGGAAAACAAAAAGCCTAGAATTAAAACACGAGTATAAAATACTTAAGCATTTGTACGACAAGGAATTTGAAGAATTTGTATATTACACAAAAAAAATTGCACTTCCCTATTTTGAGAAAAACTGCTTGTACCGTAATGCCATTTACTACTCAGAATTATTAGCAGAATATTTTAAGGAAAACCAAAAATATAAGCAGTCTGCTCATTATTTTGAATACTGTAAAGAAATTCTAAAAAAAATTAAAAAGTGAGGTTTTTTATCACGAGAAAATACTTACATAATCTTTCTATGATTACCTTAATTTTTGTCTACTCTTAACGAAGAGCTTCCTGGCCCTTTAACATAGTATAAAATAGGATCAGAATAAATTAATCGTAGGAGAAGACTGTCAGGAGATTCTCGATAGCCTTTCTCTTACGATTAATTAAGTAGTTTTATAACATTTATTAAGAGGACTCTATATAGATTTTACTCAAAATTAATCAAGTTATCGATGCTACTCTTGTAATTGGAATAGATATAGCTAAACGAACTCATTGCGCTTATCTCATTGATGAGTCAGATCGTGTACTGCAAAAAGCATTTCCTATTTCTCAGTCAAAAGAAGGGGTTGAATGGTTCTAGCAGCGTATATTGGCAACTATGAAGGAATTTGACAAGACAGAAGTAATAGTTAGAATCGTTAACATTGTTTTAAGGATACAGATATTTTCTAAGAAATTTTTGATGAAATTGTTCTCTATCTTTTTACGTCCACTCGATGAGTAATTACCCCCTTAAAATTAAAAAGTTCATTGATACTTTCAATTGTGTAAAGGAGAAAACTATCTAAATATCTGATTCGAGATGTAAAACGAAAGTTAAATAAATTGATTAATCAGAAAATTAATTAGATATAACTTACTGTATCTTTGGAAATCATAGTTATCTTCCTTTCATTATACATCCTTATTTCCTTAGATTTTTTCTCCGTGTTGCATATTTTGCTTTGCTTTTTGTTGGAATTTATCTACTTTGAGTTGGATGAACAAAACTCCAAATAGTGTGACTCCCCCACCTATAACGGTAAGTACAGTTGGTACCTCTCCAAGCCATATCCATGCAATAACAAATGCAAGAGCCGGTGTTAGGTAAAGAGAACTTGTAGCTTCCGAAGCTCCGACACGTGATGTAACGTACGCTAATGCAAGGTAAGGAATAACCGTAGGGAAGAGACCTAAGTAAACAATACTAAGTGTTGATTCTATAGATGATTTCATCATTTCACTCGTTAATCCTGGGAGAAAGAAAAGCATAAAAAACGTACCCGCCCAAATCGTATAGGTTGTAAATGCAAAAAATCCATACTTTTTTAAATAACGTATTTGAAAAACAAAATATACACTTTCTGAACAGGATGCTAAAAGAATAAACAAAATCCCACTAGTGATTTCAACCTCTCCCTCTGTTGCAAATGAAATCAAAGCTACTCCCAAAAAGCTTATAATAGATCCAATCCATCTCGATAGTCCAAACCGTTCACGTAGAAACCAAACGGCTAAAAGAGCAGAGAAAATAGGAGTTGTTGAGACAAGAAGGCTCGCAACACCTGCACTCACTGTTTTCTCTCCAATGTTTAAAGCTGTATGGTAAACAGTGAAACCTAAAAAACCTAACAATAAAATAGCAGGGATATCCTTTAATTGTGGTAACCGCATACGAGTGATTATAGCAATAAACACAAGCAATGCAGAACCGATTAGTAATCGAAAAAGAGCGAGATGTTCAGGTGAATAAGATTCTAATCCAACCCGTATTCCTGGAAAAGCTGAAGCCCATAGAAAAATAGTAAGACCATAAGCGACTATAACACGAAAATCCCATTTAATTTCCATCTCATCACTTCCTTTTATAGAATTAGAAAGCAGCCAATACCTTTTCTACCTCGTTAATATTTCTCATCTTAATAAATATTTGGTAAAATGTCTCCAACCAGTTGAGCAATTACTAACCCAACCACTTTGAATCGAAAAGAATGTGAAAGGAGAGTTTTTAGTGAGTAGTATCGATTGCAAACGAACCGAAAAAACCCTTAAATATCAAAAAATTGTTAATTATATAAAAGATAAAATCGCCTACGGGGAATGGCCAATTGGAAGTAAAATTCCAAGCCAGCGACAATTAGCCAAGTTGTTCGAAGTAAACCGAAGTACTGTCATTACTGCTTTAGAGGAATTAATAGCAGATGGGTTGATTGAAGGAAAAATAGGAATGGGCACAGTCGTAGTTAATAATACATGGACATTACTAGCTACAAATCCTTCGCCCGATTGGAACGAACATGTCAAATCGGGATTACTTAAACCAAGTCAAGCGACTGTCCAAGAGATTAATCAAGCCGAAACAAATACAAACCTTATTCAGCTTAGTAAGGGTGAACTTTCAAAAGATGTATTTCCTTTAGATACAATGAAGCTCATCATACGAAGGGTATCTGAAAAAATAGAGGCTTTCGGATATGAAGAACCAAAAGGATTTCTGCCTTTACGTGAAGCGTTAAGCAACTATTTAAAAACATTTGGTATTCATGCCTCCACTTCTTCCATTTTAATTGTTTCCGGGGCATTACAAGCTTTGCAATTGATTTCAGTTGGCCTTCTACACAGAGGATCAACCGTTTTACTGGAAAAGCCGTCATACCTTTATTCGCTACATGTGTTTCAATCAGCTGGAATGAAGCTTACAGGTCTACCAATGGGTGAACACGATCTTTTTCCAAACTCCGTTACCGTATCAAAAAAACAGCGAGGTAGAGCGCTTTTATACTCCATTCCTTGTTTTCATAATCCTACGGGGATTTTAATGTCTGAAAAACAACGTCAAAAGCTCCTTGAAGTATGTGAAAAAGAACAGCTGCCGATAATTGAAGATGATATTTATCGAGAGTTATGGATCGATGCTCCACCTCCTCCCCCATTAAAGGCATTAGATAAAAATGGACACGTATTATATCTTGGTAGTTTATCCAAAACGTTAAGCCCCGGTTTAAGAATTGGTTGGATTGTCGGTCCAGAACCTGTAATTGAACGATTATCCGATATTAAAATGCAAACTGACTACGGTTCTAGTTCGTTATCTCAAAGAGTTGCTGCTGAATGGTTAACAAGCGGGTTATATGAACAGCACCTTGAATCTGTAAGGGAACAGCTTAAAATACGGAGAACAGTAGTATTGGAGGCACTAAACATTCATTTAAAGGATATAGCCACATGGGATGTACCAAAGGGCGGGTTTTTTATTTGGTTGAAAATACTACCAAAATTATCAATGAGAGAGCTTTACATAAAAGCATTATCTGAAGGTATCCTTTTTAACCCAGGGAATATTTATGGTCAAGAATCCCACCGTTATCTTCGCTTATCTTATGGCTATGCCTCTTTAAAAGATTTGAAGCAGGGAATCTACCAAATTAGTCGAATCATTCGAGAACTGGCAAAACGTTAATAATAATACGTTACAGGGAGCAGTATTATTATTAATATTACGTAAGTAATTAAAAGAAAAGCTGGTGATTCAATTCCTTAGTACAGGAAAACTCGCTTTTTTCATGTTGAAATTGGCTTGAATCCTTTAAATTTAATCCGAAAATTGTTATAAATTCCTTTCCCTCTCACTGTATGAGAAAAAATAAGAACAAGGATGTAACTCGTCACATATAGGAAGCGCATAGAATAAAGATTAGATTAAACCAGCTATCTACATCTGGAGAAAAATAATCTATTTAGTATAGAAAAAATAAAATGAAGTCGTACAGATTTTGCTACTGCAGATTTCTATAATCAAGAAATATAAGTGAGTAGGCTATCCTCACAGTCGCTTTTCAAAATATGAAAATGTTAATAAAAAATGATGTTACAAGAAAAAGCCTCTCTTTCTCAACAAGTTAAGGACTGTCAAAACTGACAGCCCTTTTCAAGATTAAGGAATGTTTTTACCTTGTTTTCTGAAATTTATAGGTTAGTTCTTCATTAACTACCTTAAGCAAATTCTTTTCATTTTCATAGATAAAAAAATGATCGCCCGGAAAAAGGTGCATATTAAAATTGTTTGTCGTAAGTTCTTTCCAGTGTTTCAATTCCTCTGTTTTAATTGACGGATCATCTATGCCACCAAAGACTGTTATTGGACAACTTAACATGCTTGATTTTTCATATTGATAAGTATCGACAAGTTCAAAATCGGCTCTCAGAATTGGTAAAAACAGGTCCATTATCTCATGATTGCCCAATACTTCTTCTGGTGTACCATTCATTTTTCTAAGTTCCTCGATGAATTCTCTTTTCGGAAGATTATATGTAGGTGTCTCCCTTTTAGATACTTGAGGAGAACTTTTCCCTGACAAAAATAGCCTTATAGGCATCTGCCATGAACGTTTTTTCATTTCTATAGCCAATTCGTAGCTTATTAAAGCCCCCATACTATGACCAAAGAAAGCGTACGGTATAGAGCTGTTAAGAACAGGTTCCAGTTCATCTGCAAGAAAAGAGATTAACGTTGGCAGGGACCGAATAGGCTCTTCTGCTAGTCGATTTTCTCTTCCGGGAAGCTGTACCGGGCAAACTTCTACTTCTTCAGCAAGAATTTGATTCCATTGGCGGTAAGCCAATGCACTACCTCCTGCATAGGGGAAACATAAGAGCCGGACCAAAGGTCTTTTTTGGGGTTTATAATAATAAAAACTATTTTTGTTGATACTCAAGCTGACTCCTCCTTTTTTATTTTTCTAACCTTGAATTTTATTATATTTTTGTTTATTCATTTATACTGCCATAGCTTGTCGACATCTGCCCGCTTAATAAGTCTGAGGCATCAAGAAAGTTTAGGGATTCAGGGAAGGGCAGTTTATCGGTACAAACAGCTAAACTATATCTCTTATCCAAATAAAAATCTTTACAATACCAAGAAGTGATAAAGCTCCCACCCAACAGGTAAACTTGATAACTGTCAGAATCTGGTATAGGGACAAACTCCACTTTTTCCAAAGGATAGGATAATCCTGTTCCTAAGGCTTTCACAAATGATTCTTTTCGAGACCATAAACTAAAAAAAGTAGGGATGGAATCTTCCTTGTTGCCAGTAAGTACTTCTAACTCAGTTCTTGTAAGAACACCCTTAAATAAATTTATATCAATCTCCTCAATCTTCTCCGTATCTACTCCTATTCTCCCAGCAGAGTTGAGGGCACATACTACCCATTCGCCAGAATGGGTAAGGTTAAAATCGCCTTTCCATTCAGCTGGTTCTTTAAGAAAAGGCCGTCCATTTTCAAGACGCTCAACAATCAGTTCCCCTTCCGGCATTTGAAGAGCAGTAGCAAGAGCATAGCGGGCTAGAAGTACTGCTAGAAGCGCCCTCATTTTATCTTCATTTTTTTTAAATTTAAGGATTCTTACCTTGTCTGCCAGATGAATAGTCTCTAATATTCTATCAACTTCTATACTATCCCAACTTACCGAGTTTCTGACTGCATATAATGCAATCATGTTCACCACCCACTCTCTAGATTGCCTATGCATTTTAAAACTGCATAGGCATCCTGTTTACCTAGTTCACAACCTTAATTTTTTCTTTGATCCAATTACCTATCTCTTCTACTATATACTCAGGAACATTACCAGGAAGCAGATACTCTTCCATAGTTCCAGGTCCTTCTCCCTCTACGTAAGCATGATTTAATTTTTTGTAATAGCTAAATACTGCATTCCTATTCTCCGACAAAACTTCCTTCCATTTTTCGAAATCATCTTCTGTTATATTAATATCCCTTCCTCCCTGAAGCACTAAGAACGGAAAATCTTTTAACATCGAGGACTGGCTAGGAATATAATCTTTTAAACTATGCCACCATTTAACACTCGGAGCTAAGCGAAACTCTTTCGTGTTAATTTTATCAATAGGAAGGTATTGAATCATCCTCAGTTGCTCTCTACACAGTTTCAATTCTTCGGAAGATAAACCGGACAAGTCTGTTTTATTTAGAAGCATCTCAACTGCAGAAACCTGAGGATTTGGAGCAGATAGCACAACTCCCCCTGCTACCCCTTCCATTTCTTTTCTCTCCAAGATGTCAGGAAGCATCCATCCCCCCCGGCAGTGTCCGATCAGGAAAATGTCACCTACTTCTATTTTGTCTGTTTCCCTTAGAAACTTTACTGCCTGAACTGCATCTTCAGTAAATTCATCCGATACAGTATAGTCTTTAAAAAACTTAAAACGTTTGTTCGTTCGTTTTTCATAACGTAAAACAGCTATATTCTGGCTCGCCAGCCCCAGGGCAATATCTTTAAACGGCTTAAGTGCATATAAGCGCGAATCATGGTCTACTTCGCCGTCTCCAGGAATTAGGACCACTGCAGGAATTAGGCCTTTCTTCTTTGGTATTGTCAATTTAGCCGGAACTTTAATATCCCCTGAGCCTATAAGAACCTCTTGTTCGGTATATAATTCTGGCTTAACATAAGCTGGAATCTTATAAGACGGATCAAAATTAGCAGTTCCTACTCCTTTTGCCTCAGACCCAGTCGGCTCCTGAACGGTAAAGCTATATTGTTCGGTATTCATTCTATTGCGTATACTATCAGCTAAATCTTTCAAGATTGGGTGTAGAAAAAGATCATTTAAGGTAAGCTTTATATTCAGTTCCTGCTGTAACCTTGAAACAAAGATTATGCCTTTCAGGGACTGTCCTCCCAATTCAAAGAAATTATCATTAACCCCTATATTGGGAATATCAAGAATTTCTCCCCATAAATCCGATAATTTTTGCTCTATAGGATCAGCAAAAGAAAAAATATGCTTCCCGACTCTTCTTTGTTTAGGACTTGGGAGTCTACTCCTATCTATTTTTCCATTGCTGGTAAAAGGGAAAGAGTCTAGCTGCAGGAAGTGTTCTGGAATCATAAATTCCGGAAGCTGACTTGCCAGATAACGTCGCAGTCCACCTGCCTCCAATTCGCCGCTCAGAACAACGTACGCACAGAGACTAGTATTTCCTTTTGTATCTTCTCGGCAGATAACTTTTACATCTTTTACATCAGGACAATTCAACAAGGTAGCCTCTATCTCTCCAATTTCAATTCTATAACCGCGAATTTTCACTTGTTCATCCTGTCTGCCTAAATATTCAATTCGTCCATCTGGAAGCCATCTTGCCTGATCACCTGTACAATATATTCTCGCTCCTGGTAGTAGTGGATGATCAATAAAACGTTCCGCCGTTAATGAAGGCTGATTTAAATATCCTCTTGCAAGTCCTTCACCGCCTATACAAAGCTCGCCAGGGACACCAATAGGCTGCAATTGGCCCAATGGATTTATAATATAAACCTTTTTGTTAGTTATAGGACGTCCGATACTTACTTTTTCCTCTACTTCATCAGAGAGTGTAGTACAAACCGTAGCTTCGGTGGGACCATAAGCATTTATAAATCGGCGATTATAGCCCCATTTGGCAGCCAGTTCTTTCGAGCAAGGTTCTCCAGCTGTTACCACTGTAGTAAGGCTCAGCAATTCACTTTGCGGAAGCGCCCTTAAGAAAGATGGAGGCACTGTAAGGGTACTGATGGATTCTCCCTCCAGATATCGAACAAATTCTTCACCAGATAACAGTTGTTCTTTGCTGCAAATAAATAGGGTAGCACCAACCAATAATGTGTGAAAAATCTCTTCAACTGATGCATCAAAGCTACATGAAGCAAACTGAAGGACCCTGCTTCCCTCCCGTATGCCATATGTTTCAGCCATGAGCTGCAAATTACTTACACCTCGATGCTCTATTAACACACCTTTCGGTTTCCCGGTCGACCCCGATGTATATATAACATAGGCCAGATCTTCCGCCTGATTGATATGTTCAAGATTCTCATCAGCTCCGTTATACACATGAGGCTGATCAATCAGAATAGTCTCTCCCGTAAAGCCTTCCATAATTTTCACACTACTTTGTGTTAAGAGGCGTTGAACCCCACTGTCTTCAAGGATATAGCGAATCCTTTCTTCAGGATATGACGGGTCAAGTGGGACATAAGCTCCACCTGCTTTTAGTACACCCAGAATACCGACAATCATTTCAAGGGAGCGGTCTACCATGATTCCAACCAGCTCTTCCCTAACCGTTCCTCTTTCTCTTAAAAGTCTTGCAAGCTGATTAGCCCTAGAATTCAACTCTCGATAAGTAAGCTGTTCGTCACCAAAAACTACGGCTACAAGCTCAGGTGTTCTCTGAACCTGTTCCTCAAACAGTTGATGGATTGCTTTGTCATTCGGGAACGGCTTTTCAGTTTGGTTAAAGGTATACAGAAGCTGATGTTTTTCTTCCTCTGTCACCAGAATCATATCTGACAGCTTTTGGTCAGGATCTTCAACTATCTGATACAACAGATGGAGGAAGTGATGTTTCATTCTTCTGATTGTTTCCAGAGTAAACAGGCTAGTGCTGTACTCTAGTGTTATATAAAGAGATTCTCCCTCTTGACATATCCAGCTTAGGTCAAACTTCGAGCTTTTCCATTCAATCTCATATGGCTTAAATTGCAGTTCCTCTCCTATAGCTATGTCCAAGTCAAAATTCTGCAAACTAAATGTCGTATCAAATATAGGATTTCGGCTAAAATCCCGTTTTAGATCTAACTTTTCTACAAGCTCTTCATAAGGATAATTTGAATATTCATAAGATTTCAATGTTTCCGTTTTGACATTTGCAAGAAATTCACGGAAACTCAAACTTCCTTCCGGTCTATTTCTTAAAGCAAGAACATTAATGAATACACCAACTACTTCTTCAAGATCAGCATGAGGCCTACCGGCAATTGGAGACCCGACGATAATATCTTCTTTTTCTGTATATTTAGAAAGAAGTACATTATAGGCAGCTAATAAAGTCATATATAAAGTTGCCCCTTCTGAAGCTGAGAGTTCCTTCAACTTTTTCAAAATAGAGCTATCCACTGAAAATTCAAGGGTTTCTCCTTTAAACTGCCTTACAGGTGGCCGTGTAAAATCGGTAGGAAGATCCAACACAGGAAGTTCCCCTGATAACATATTTAACCAATATTCCTCATCGGTCTTTAACTTTTCAATCTGTTCATCTTCCTTCTGCCAAACAGCAAAATCTTTGTAGTTCAGAGTGATGTCCGGCAGGCTGTACCCTTGGTATAAAGCACAGAAGTCCCTTAAAAGAATATTAGCCGAGATTCCATCAGCTATTATATGATGCATATCCATCATAATAAGTTGTCGATTTGGACTAATTTCAAGTAAAACAGCACGAAATAATGGCGCCTTTTGCAAATCAAATGGTACTATAAATTTCTTTACAAGATTTTCAATTTCAGATTCTGATGCTCTAACAACATCCAAACTCCAAGGTATATCTTGATGATGAATAACTTGAGTAAGATGACTATCCTCCAAATGGAAAGACGTACGAAGAGCCTCATGTCTAGCTATCAATGACTTGAACGATTTTTCAACATTTTCCGCACTCAGATTCCCTTTAGTTTCCATAACAATTGGCATATTATAATTCGTTCCATCGTTCTGGGCATCCAGCTGTTCGACTATAAACATTCTCTTCTGAGCGGCAGAAGCTGAGTAAGAAGGCCGTTCTGCCGCTTTCGGAATTGAAAGGTACCGAGTATTTTTTTCCTGTCGCATGAGCTGTGCTGTCCCAAAAACTGTAGGATTAGCAAAAAATTCACGTAATTTAATTCCTACGTTAAGCTGCTTATGAATCCTTGAGAGAAGAATAGTGGCATTAAGCGAATGTCCTCCCCTTTCAAAAAAATTGTCATGAACGCCAATTTGTTCAACTTTTAGAACATCCTTAAAAATAGCTACCAACTTTTTCTCAAGAGGATTACTTGGTGCTGTATATTTTGAAACCGGTAAAGTGAATTCTGTAACTTCTAACAGCTTTTTCTTATCTATCTTCCCGTTTGGATTTAATGGAATACGATCAAGTTGAATGACATGAGCTGGCACCATATATTCAGGAAGTTGTTCAAGTAAGAAACGCCGAATCTCGCTGTAATCAGCTCTATTAGACGATACTATATATGCACATAAGTAATAACGCTTACTTTCATCCTCATGAGCCAAAACGACAGCTTCTTGAATTGATGGATACTGAAGTAGGCAGGATTCTATTTCGTTTATCTCTATTCGAAATCCTCTTATCTTCACTTGATTATCTTGTCTTCCAAGAAACTCAATCTTGCCATCTGGAAGCCATCGTGCTACATCTCCAGTTGAATACATTTTACCCTCTGAGTAAGAATTTTCCACAAACCTCTCTTCAGTAAGAGTAGGGTTATTCATATAACCTCTGGCTAATCCTCTCCCCGCAATATATAGTTCTCCAGGAATACCGACAGGCTGCACATTTCCAGCGGGACTGAGAATTAAGATTTGGTTATTCCATATTGGTTGTCCAATCGGATATTCCCTTTGATTTTCACAGAGTGTGCAGCTGGTTGCCACAACGGTATTTTCAGTAGGACCGTAATTATTCACGATTCTATATGGTGCACTACTTACTTTTCTAACTTTCTCTCCGCCAATTAACAAAATTCTTAATGAGCTATTGTTGAGAGGGATGAACTGTTCTGCTAACTGGGTAGGCAGAAAACTGATGGTTATTTCGTTTTTCTCAAAGTAGCTGTTTAAGGCAACTGCATCCCCCCTAATATCATCTTCTACTATATAAATAGAAGATCCGGCAATTAAATAAGGAAATATCTCCCATACAGAAGCATCAAAACCAAATCCCGCTAATTTTACGCTTCGGTCTTTTGGCATAACTTGGAATTCGTGATTATGCCAAAAACACAGATTTACGAGAGAAAGATGTTCTACCATCACACCTTTAGGTCTTCCTGTTGTACCAGACGTATAGATAACATAGGCAAGATTGTCTGGCTTGATGATACTCTCAAGGTTCGGTTCATCTTCGTTTGATAAGGATAGCTGCTCTAAACAAAAAGTGTTCCCTCCATAAGATTCCGGAATTTGATTAAGCGTATGGGCCACCAAATAATCAGCAGAACTATCCTCAAGCATATAAACTTGTCTACCGACAGGCAATTTAGGATCAATTGGCAAAAAAGCCCCTCCTGATTTAAGAATAGCAAGAGTACTTACAACCATTTCTAAAGACGGATTCATAATTACTCCCACTACTGTTTCAGGACCAACTCCGGCTTTTCTTAACATTTTGGCCAGCCTATTTGATTGATTATTTAATTCCCCGTACGTAAGAACCTCATCTTTATATATGACAGCAGGATATCCGGGTGTTTTTTCTGCCTGTTCTTCGAAAAGCTGATGTATAGTTTTATTTGTTGGAATGTGTTTATAAGTGCTATTAAACTGTTCTAAGACCATATCCTTTTCATTCGGAGTGGCTATCTCAATGCTTTTTAATAACATATCAGGATTTTTAGTAATTTGTTCTAAAATCCATTCAAAATGCCTAAGCATTCTCCTAATAGTGCTTCTTTTAAATTTTCCAGTATTATATTCCACTGAAATCCTTAAACTTTCCCCCTCTGTTGCAGCAAGTGTAAAATCATATTTTGAATTTCCCCACTCCCATTCGTAAGGGGTTACCGTAAGATCAGGGATTCCATCAGCAGACGAACTCTCACTTTGTAAAGTAAATATAGTGTGAACAAGTGGGTTGCTACCGGAATTTCGATAAAGATTCAGCTTTTCAACCAACATTTCAAAAGGATATTCTGCATGATCAAACGCAAGGACAGCTTCATTTTTTACTTTGGCAAGAAACTCATTAAATGTAAGGCTAGAATTAGACTGCAAACGAATTGCCAATGTGTTGACAAACATTCCTACAATTCTTTCAAGATCAGTATGACTTCTACCTGAAATAGGAGTACCCACCACAATATCTTCCTGACTGGTATATTTAGAAAGGAAAATATGAAACGAAGCCAGGAGCGTTGTAAACAGCGTAGTTCCACCTCTGATAGAAAGGTCTCTTAATTTTTCCAGTAGATCCGCATTTATTTCCGTATGAAAAGTCTCTCCCTTGGACAGTTTATCTGCACGCTCTGGAAAATCTAAAGGCATGTTCAAAACCGGCATCTCTCCAGTAAACCTATTTAGCCAAAATGCCTCCTGTTCTCGAATTTTCTGCTCCTGATCTTCTCTCTGTTGCCAAACACTGTAGTCCTTATATTGAACAGATAATTCAGGCAGCTTTTCATTACGGTACAAAGATACAAACTCCTGAAATAGAATATTGGCAGACACTCCGTCAGAGATAATATGATGCATATCTAGACAGAGAATAAAATCTTCACTTGATTTCTCAATTAAGGCCGCTCTAAATAAGCTACCACTTTGTAAATTAAATGGTCGTACAAACTGTTCTACCAGTACTGATTCATCTCTTCCTGAGGAAGAAATGATTTCAAACTGAAAATCAACATGCTGATGAATTTTTTGAACAATCTGCTCATCCTTAATATGAAAAGAGGTACGAAGAGACTCATGCCTATCCACTAATGATTGCAGGATGGTCTCTACTTTTGTTTTCTGAAGCGCACCTTTAATTTTCAACGCAATTGGCATATTGTAGTGCGTGCTGTCATCCCCTTCAATTTCCTGAACCAGATACATCCGCTTTTGAGCATAAGATACTGGATAGAACTCGCTTTCAAGCGCAGGATTAATCGCCTCGAAGGTGTTTTTTTCTAGCGAATTTATATGGTCTGCCAACTGCTTTACAGTTTGGTTAGCATATACGTCTCTAAAGGAAATATCTACAGCTAATTCTTTAGATATTCTTGAAGTAAGCATCATTAACTTTAAAGAATGACCGCCTAATTCAAAGAAGTTATCATAGATTCCAATATTCTCCCTGTTAAGAACTTCTTGATAAAGGACAACTAGCTGCTGCTCTAATTGTGTAGTTGCTTTTTGATGTCGAAGGTCATGAGTTTCCTGTATTTCCGGCAGACTGCCTTTGTCCACCTTCCCATTTGAGGTGAGCGGAATTTCATCCAGCTGCACAAATCTTGTAGGAATCATGAAACTAGGAAGCTTTTCCTGTAAAAAGTTCTTCAACGCTACAGTTTCCACTTCCAATTCAGCTACATAATAAGCACATAAGTAAGATTCATTCGAGCCTTCTCCTTTTACAGCCACTACACAGTTTTGTATGCCAGGATATTCAGCCAGTCTAGCCTCTATCTCGCTTGGTTCTATTCTATGTCCACGGAGTTTCACCTGTTGATCCGATCTCCCCAGATATTCCAAATTCCCATTAGGTAGCCAGCGTACTAAGTCACCAGTTTTATATACCTTACCTCCACCGAAAGGATTATCTATAAAGAATTTGTTTGTAAGCTCACTTTGGTTTACATAACCTTTACCTACTCCATCTCCGCCTATATATAATTCCCCAGAAACGCCCACTGGTTGGAGATGACCAAAGCGGCCTACAACGTACAGCTGTGTATTATTTATTGAGCCGCCTATAGGAATACAATCCAAAGAGTTTATTTGATGATCGGCTTCATACGTAGCAGCAAATACCGTTGTTTCGGTTGGACCATAAACATTAATTATCCGGTTATCTCCTAGATAATTAACGGCTTTGCGAACATGTTTTACAGAAGCCTTCTCGCCGCCCATCAGGACTTTTCTCAAGTTTTTCAAACAAGATATCTGCTCATCTACAATTACATTAAACAATGCCGTGGTCATAAGAGATATCGTAATATTCTCCTCTTCCATTAACCTTGCAATTTCCTTAAGATCGCTAGCAGCTTTGTTTGGAGCAAGCACGAGTCTAGCTCCATTCAACAAGGCACTGTATATATCAAACACGGAACCATCAAAAGCATAATTCAATAACTGAAGAAAACGATCGTCCGTTGTGATTTCAATATAGCCGTTATTTTTTACTGTTTTAATAACGTTTCGATGAGAAATCTGGCAACCTTTCGGTCTCCCAGTGGTACCAGATGTGTAAATAATATAAGCTGTGTCATCTGGTACATTTTCCTTTGTAAGGTCATCTTTCCCTTCCTGCATCCATTCGCCTTCTTCTAAAACAAGGGCATGGCCTTTAAAGAAATGAGGAATTAGTTTTTGTACCTGAACGACCAAATGATCCGTACCACTGTCCTCCAGCATATACTGAATTCGATCTGAAGGATATGAAGGATCGATAGGAAGATACGCACCGCCAGTTTTTAAAATACCAAGCATGCTGATTATCATTTCTGCCGAACGGTCCATCAGAAGAGCAACTGTCTTTCCTCGAGATACTCCCAACTTTTGTAGATGTTTAGCTATCTGGTTTGCTTTTTCATTTACTTCTCTGTAGGTAATAGACCGCCCTCCGAACACTAGAGCTATCTGTTCAGGCAAGTGTTTTGCCTGTTCTTCAAATAACTCAGAAAGCACTTTATCCTTCGGATAATCCGTAGTAGTCTGGTTCCACTTCTCAAATATTTTTAGTTCTTCCTCTGTAGCAAGACTAATGTTTCCAATGACAGTAGAAGGAGATTCTACTGCCACCTGGGCCAACTTCTCAAGATAAACAGGCAGTCTTTTAATGAGCTCTTTAGGATAGACAGCTCCGTTATATGTTATTTTTCCTTTTAACTCTTCACCTGCATGAAGCTGAATCGTCAAGTCATAGTTTGTCTGTTCGTAGGCTTCCATTCCTGTTACAGTAAATCCAATCCCCCCCGTAGCATGTTCTACTTGCTCCGAAGAGTTTACTGGATAATTTTCAAAAGCCATAATATGGTCAAATAACATACCTGATACTTCCCCATTGCTTTGAATATCCGCAAGTGATAAATAATCATATTTTCCAGCAAGCAGGGATTGCTCTTGAACTTTTTTAATTAATCCCACCATCGTTTCTTCTTCAGTAGCTGAAATCCTAACAGGAATAGTATTAATAAACAATCCGACAATCTTTTCAACCCCATAAATTTCTGAAGGTCTTCCCGAAACAACAGAGCCGAAAACTACGTCTCTTGTATCATTTAATTTTTGCAGGAGAATACCCCAGAATGTTTGAATAAGCGTATTCATCGTAACCTGATTCATATTGGCCAACTGCTGTAACTGCCCCGTAAGAGATTCTCCCAGTCCAAAATGCAACTCTTCTCTAACATTTTCTGAAGAGTTAGATAGCTTATGATAAGGAATTCCCGATATCTCTTTATATTCGTGAAGATAGTTCTTCCAGAAAGATCTCGCCTCTTCTTCATTTTGTTCATCAAGCCACCTAATAAAGGAGCTGTACGGGATTGTTTTTTCAACTTTTACTGGAAGATTATTAAGATACATATGATAGAAATTGAATAAATCACTTAAAACAACATCCATACACCAGCCGTCCATCAGAATATGATGGCTGCTTATCAGTAGTAGATTTGTACTTTCTCCCGTTTTAAAAAGAGAAAACCGAATAAGCAGATCCCGGGAGAGGTCAAAACCTCTCTCCCGGTCTTTCTCTTTATATTCCTTTAGGTAAGCCGAACGTTGTGCCTCAGGCATACTTGAAATATCCTCAGTATAAACTGATGCTTCTCTGTTCTTTAATACAATCTGCATCGGACGCTTTATTTTTTCATATAAAAATATAGTTCTTAAAACATCATATTTTTCTATGAGAGCATTAACACCAGCTATTAGAAAATCTATGTTCACAGAACCTTCTATATCAAAGGACAGTTGTTCAAAATACACTTGATTTTTCTGATCTTTAATTGTGTGAAATAACATTCCTTGCTGCATGGGGGATAACCGATAAATATCCTTGACGTTTTTTCTGTCAAACATCTACTTCACTCCTAATTTATTTATCTAGGCTATTTTTTTGATTCGAAAACTTCAAAAATATTGTCCAACTCGTCTAGAGTCATATCATTCTCACTGAAATCACTTGGAGTAAGCTCGATTTCATCTTTTTCGCTACAAAACTTCATCAGAGCAACTAGATTTTGACGATAAAGGCTTCCCAGCATCTTAATAGTGCTCTTCCTAAAGACCTTTGGATTGTAGCTGATATTAATCTGTAAAACTCCTCCTACGACCATTCCATTCCATTCAAGTAAATGCTCCTGATGGTTCTTTCCGCTAATTTGTCGGCCCATCGGCATGCTGGAGTAGAGTTGAACATCGTCTTCTTCAAAAGCTCCAAGGTAGTTAAAACTAATTTCAGGATCTATCGTCTTTCCTATAGCTACACTTGAATTTAAATACTTGAAAACTCCATATCCAGCTCCCTTTTTTGGTATCTTTCGGAGGGTCTCTTTAACAGTCTTAATAACAGATGCCATATTGCCTGAATCCAGTTCAAAGATGACAGGGAATATGCTTGTAAACCACCCTACCGTTCTGCTTAGATCCATTCCATCTATCAACTCTTCTCTTCCATGACCTTCCAGACTAACGACCAGAGCATTCTCTCCTGTCCACTCCTTTATTGTCATTGCGAGAGCAGCTAGAAGAAGATCATTAATTTCTGTCTGAAATACCTTGTGTACCTCAGTTAAAAGCATGATGGTTTCATTTTTGTTTAACGATATCCCTTCTATTTGTAAATCTTCATATAGATGCCTACCTGAATACTGATAGTCTTTAGGCAACATTGGTATTGTCTTAGACTGAATGTTTCTCCAATAAACAACCTCTTTTTCATTTTTGCGGCTTGGTACGTATTGAGCAAGTCCATTAGCCCAATCCTGATAAGAAGTTGTTTTTGCCGGAAGAGAATCATCCCCTTTTTCATATAGGCGGTAAAAGTCCTCAATAAGGATCCTCCATGATACTCCGTCTATTATTAGGTGGTGAATGACGATTAGCAAATGGCTACCTTCTTCTGTGTTGAATACTGCCAGCTTGAAAAGCGAGCCATTAGAAAACTGGATGCTGCCCTGTATTCGATTTGCCTCCTTCTCAATTAAAGAAACAGAATTTTCCATGCCCCTAAAATCAAAGTTTTTTACAGTGCACTCAATCCCCTGTATTCCCCGATTATGCTGAGAGGAAGAATCCAAAGAAAAAGCAATCCGCAATGCATCATGATGCTCGCACAGTTTTCTGAAGCAGTTCTCTATCAATTCAGGCTCCCATCCTTCTTTCCTAAACAGCATCATCGATTGATTAAAGTGCTCTGGCCTTTCAAATTCCTGTTCTAAAAACCAATGCTGTATAGGAGTGAGAGGAACTGTTCCCTCAATTGCACTCTGTTTGGCTTCTGTCTGGAAAGACTCAATAAATGGACTCAATTCATATATAGTTGGATTTTTAAACATTTCCATCATGTTCAGCTTTAAATTGAGTTCATTTAACCTTGCAGCGATCTGAATGGCTTTAATAGAGTCACCTCCCAGTTCGAAGAAATTATCATGGATCCCTACACGCTCCACCCGTAGAACTCCCTTCCATACATCTGCAAGCAGCTTCTCCATTTCAGAGAGAGGTGCAGCGTACTCCGTTCCTTCGTCCATCGTAAAATCAGGTTCTGGAAGAGATTTCTTATCTATTTTCCCATTAGGTGTAAGCGGTAGAGAATTCAGCCTTATAAAGTATGAAGGGATCATATATTCAGGCAGCTCTTTCTGCAGGTGCTGGCGCATCTCTGTAACCATCCAGTCTCTCTCAGAAACGACATAGGCACATAAATTACGATCTTTGAGAACAACGACTGCTTCTTTGACAAAAGCATGTTCGGTCAGCTTGGTCTCTATTTCTCCCAATTCAACTCGGTAGCCCCTGACTTTTACTTGCTCATCATTTCGGCCTAAAAACTCTATATTTCCATCGGACAGCCAGCGAACAACATCTCCCGTTCTATAAATCTTTTCATTCACTTGATATGGATTAACAATGAAACGCTCCTTTGTCATATCTCCTCTGTTTAAATACCCGCGCGCTACTCCTTCTCCTCCTATAAAGAGTTCTCCCGGAACTCCTATAGGTTGCAACTGGAGGTCTTTATTAAAGATATAAACACGCTTATTGGCAATTGGTTTTCCAATCACCACTTTATTCAGCTCTGGACTGCATTCGCCAATAGTAGCATCCACTACTGTTTCAGTAGGTCCGTATGCATTTAAAAATTTCCTGTTTCTTCCCCATACTTTCACCAGATCTACAGGTAACGCTTCCCCGCTGGTGCTTAACGTATGTAAATCTGGCAGTTCAGCAAACGGAAGTGCTTTTAACATGGATGGGGGAATAAAAGGAATTGAATTTATCGCGTTTTCTTCCAACCATTTAACAAACTCTTGCCCAGAAAGAAAAATCTCCTTATCACAGATATAAAGAGTAGCACCCGATAATAGCGTATGAAAAATATCTCCCACAGAAGCATCAAAACTATAAGAAGCAAACTGAAGGACCCTGCTTCCCTCCCGTATGCCATATGTTTCAGCCATGAGCTGCAAATTACTTACACCTCGATGCTCTATTAACACACCTTTCGGTTTCCCGGTCGACCCCGATGTATATATAACATAGGCCAGATCTTCCGCCTGATTGATATGTTCAAGATTCTCATCAGCTCCGTTATACACATGAGGCTGATCAATCAGAATAGTCTCTCCCGTAAAGCCTTCCATAATTTTCACACTACTTTGTGTTAAGAGGCGTTGAACCCCACTGTCTTCAAGGATATAGCGAATCCTTTCTTCAGGATATGACGGGTCAAGTGGGACATAAGCTCCACCTGCTTTTAGTACACCCAGAATACCGACAATCATTTCAAGGGAGCGGTCTACCATGATTCCAACCAGCTCTTCCCTAACCGTTCCTCTTTCTCTTAAAAGTCTTGCAAGCTGATTAGCCCTAGAATTCAACTCTCGATAAGTAAGCTGTTCGTCACCAAAAACTACGGCTACAAGCTCAGGTGTTCTCTGAACCTGTTCCTCAAACAGTTGATGGATTGCTTTGTCATTCGGGAACGGCTTTTCAGTTTGGTTAAAGGTATACAGAAGCTGATGTTTTTCTTCCTCTGTCACCAGAATCATATCTGACAGCTTTTGGTCAGGATCTTCAACTATCTGATACAACAGATGGAGGAAGTGATCTCTCATTCTTTCTATAGTATCTTGGGTAAAAAGGCTTGTACTGTATTCTATAGAAATATAAAGCTCTCCTTGCTCAGTTTCAGCAATGTCCCAGTTAATATCATATTTTGTATTGTTGTAATCCCAGCTATAGGAATTAAAAGATAATCCTGGTATTTCCAAGTTTCCCATTTCCATATTCTGTAGGTTCAACATTGTATCAAACAGGGGATTCCGACTAAAGTCTCGCTGTAAATTAAGCTTTTCCAAAAGTTCTTCATAAGGATAATCGGCATTTTCATAAGACTGCAGCACCTGTTCTTTTACCTGAAGAAGGAACTCTCGGAATGTAAGTGTTCCTACAGGATGATTTCTAAGAGGGAGAACATTAATAAAAACACCGATTACTTCTTCCAAATCAGCATGCGTTCTTCCAGCAATTGGTGAACCAATGATTATATCTTCCTGCCCAGTATATTTTGAAAGGAGGATATTATAGGCTGCCAGCAGCATCATAAAAAATGTCGACTCTTCTTCAGAAGAAATTTCTTTCAAACGAAGCACCAGTTCATTATTGACCCGAAAACTGAATGTCTTCCCCGAAAACTGTTTAATCGGCGGACGAACAAAATCCGTCGGTAACTCTAAAATTGGCAGCTCCCCAGAAAGTGTATTCAACCAGTACTGTTCTTGTTTTTTCAATGATTCAATCTGACTCTGTTCTTGCTGCCAGACTGCATAATCTTTGTATTGTATTTGTAAGTCATTCAATTTATTTCCTTGATACAATTCTGCAAAATCCTGCAACAGGATATTCGTAGATACACCATCTGAAATAATATGATGCATATCCATCATTAAGATATTACGATCTTCCTTAATCTGCACAACTTTAACGCGAAACAAAGGTGCCTTGCTAAGATCAAAAGGTGTGATAAAACTTTCAATAATATCCGGCATTTCAAATAAATTACCCTTGATTAATTCAAATGGGAATTCAACTTCTTCGCAAATTTCTTGCACAAGCTCTCCTTCTTTGAACAGAAACACTGTCCTGAGTGACTCGTGTCGGCTCATTAAAGAGCAGAATGCCTGATAAATCCGCTCTATATCAAGTTCTCCATTAACTTCAACAATAATCGGAATGTTATAACTTGTCCCACCTTTAGCTTCTTCAAGCTTCTGAGCTGCATACATTCTTTTCTGAGCAAACGACACCGGATAAAACGGCCTTTTAGAAGCTTTTTTAACTGAACGGTATTCTTGTTTGCCAGCAGCAGTAATAAAGGACGCCAGCTTTTCTACAGTTGGCGAAGAAAATATAGCCTTAATAGGAATTTCCGTATCTAGCTGCTTCTGAATCCTAGAGGCAAGGATCATAGCCTTTAGTGAGTGGCCACCAAGTTCAAAGAAGTTGTCGTGAAGGCCGACCGGCTGCACTCTAAGTACCTCTTCAAATATACTTGCAAGCACCTTTTCTGTTTCAGTTACTGGTTCAAAGTATTTCCTCTCTTTCTCTTTGAGAACCTGAGGTTTAGGAAGCTTACTTTTATCCACCTTTCCATTGGCATTGAGTGGTAACTTTTCTAGTTCCACAATAAAAGTAGGCACCATATAATCCGGAAGCTTTTTGGCAATATAATCACGAATTTCTTCGATATTGATTATTCCTTCAGCTGAAATATAAGCACATAAATAAGAATGGCCATTAACATCTTGATAGTCCGTAGCAAAGGCTTTCCGTACAGCAGGGAATTCAAGAAGCTTTGTTTCCACTTCTCCGAGTTCTACCCTATGTCCTCTTATTTTTACTTGTTGGTCAATCCTACCGAGGTACTCAAGGTTTCCATCTGACATCCAGCGGACAAGATCCCCCGTCTTATAGATCTGATCGCCAGGCACGAAGGGATCCTCCACAAAGCGCTCTTCTGTCAAGTCTGGTTGGTTCAGATATCCGTCAGAGATTCCATCTCCTCCGATAACCAATTCGCCAGGTACCCCTTCCGGCTGTAGATAACCGCTACGACTGAGAATATACACTGACGTATTACTAATCGGCTTCCCAATCGGCACCGTATGGAGGTCAACCATAGACTCCGTGACAGGGCAGGCCGTGGCAAACACTGTTGTTTCGGTTGGTCCGTATACGTGAATGAGCCTGTCTTCTCCCATTGCCCTCAATGCTTTTCGCACATGTTTGACTGACACCATTTCGCCACCAAACAGAAGCTTTCGTAGCCCCTTTAAGCTTTCAAGGTCCACATCCACAAGCGTGTTGAATAGCGCTGTTGTCATGAACGAAATTGTTACCTGTTCTTCTTGGATTAGACGCGAGAGCCGGAGGGCATCTCCAACCGTTTCCTTCGGAACAAGCACCAGCCGAGCTCCATGAAGAAGAGATGCATAAATATCAAAGGTAGAACCGTCAAATGCATAATTGGACAACTGAAGGAACGTGTCTGTTTCTTTCACTTCCAAATAGCCGTTGTTGATGATCGTCCGGATGACATTCCGATGGGTAGTCAGATTTCCTTTCGGTTTCCCAGTAGATCCTGAAGTATAGACAATATAAGCCAGGTCTTCTGGTCCGGAAATCCTACCTAGATTGGACGAATCGCTTTCCTCTAAAGCTTCCTCAATTGTAAGGGTCTTCCCTTCATAGGTGTACGGAAGAACGCCTCCGTGAAGAATTACAAGTTCGGCTCCGCTGTCATCAATCATATATTGAATCCGTTCCGCCGGATAACCTGGATCGATTGGAAGGTAAGCAGCACCAGATTTAAGAATGCCCAGTATGCCTGCAATCATTTCAAACGAACGCTCCGTGAGAAGTCCGACCGTCTGGCCTCTCTTTACTCCCTGCTTTACCAAGCTACGTGCAATCTGGTTAGCCATTCCGTTGAGTTCCTTGTATGTGAGAACCTTATTTTCAAACACCAAAGCGACATTATTAGGTGTTTTCGCTGCCTGTTCCTCAAAGAGTGAACAGATGGACTCTTCTTTTGGATATTGCCTACAGATAGTATTCATATCTATTAGTCTCTTTATCTCTTTTTCAGATATAATCTGTATATCTTTTATCTTGATTTCCGGATTCTCAATGATTTGAGTAGCAATCTCTTGTAAATGTCTAGGGATATTTTTCATCCATTCGGAGTTATAGATATTACCATTGAATATTATCTTACCGCTAATCTCATCACCAGAATGAACCTGAATGCTTAATTTATAATTTGTCTGCTCAAAAGCCTCGAATCCCACAATGCGGAAACCTAACTTTTGTTCTTGATTATGATCAAAATCGTCCATAGCTACAGGAAAATTCTCAAAAGCTACAATATGATCAAACACCTGTTCACCAAATTTGGTGTTTTCCTGTATTTCTGCCAACGAAACATAATCAAACTCACTGGAAGCAAGTGCCTTCTCCTGTGATTTCTCTACTAACTGATGAAATGTATCATTCTCACTGCTTGTAATTCTTACAGGAATCGTATTTATGAATAACCCAACAATCTTTTCTACATCTGGAATGTCTGCTGGCCTGCCAGAAACTATTGAACCAAATACAACATCGTCAGTGTTATTCAACTTCTGCAGCATGATACCCCACATCGTTTGGAAAACGCTATTCACTGTAACTTGTTTAGACATGGCAAGCTGAGAGATTTTCCGAGTTATATCTTTATTAAAGTTGAATTTTATTTCTTGATGCATAAAATCTGCGGGTTCCTGCGCAGACCAATTATATGGAATTCCCTTGACACCGCTATAGCCCTCAAGGAACTTCTTCCAATACCCTCGGGCTGCTACATCATCCTGCTCATCCAGCCATTGAATGTATGCACTGTACGGCAGCCCTTTTTCCAGATAAATAGGTATGTCCTGAATGTAATCGACATAATACTTAAAAAGATCATTTAAGATAATGCTCATACACCAGCCGTCCATTAAGATATGGTGATGACTCAATATTATTTGAAACTGATTCATTTTTGTTTTTAATACGGCAAGGCGAATGAGCATATCACTTTGGAGATTAAAGCCCTTTTGTCGATCCCTCAATTTATATTCTTCTAGAAAGATCGTTTTTTCTTCTTGGGACATATGTGAAATATCTTCAAAGCTTACTTTGGTTCTCCGGTCTTTTAATATAACCTGAGTTGGCTCTTTAATTTTGGAGTAAAGAAAAACCGTCCTTAACACATCATATTTTTCAATCAAACGATTGAAACTTTCTTCCAAGAAGGGGACATTAAGTTCCCCTTCAATCAGAAAGACCATCTGTTCGAAATAAGTATCATTATTTTCATCTTTTAATGCGTGAAATAGCATCCCTTTTTGTGTCGGGGATAACTGGCATAAATCCTTTACCCTAGAAACGTCAAACATCAAATCACTCCAGATCGTATAGTATTTTTCAGTTACTTAACACTCTTTAAAGCCTCAAATACATCATCCAAATCTGATTGAGTCAGCTGACTCATGCTAAAATCACTAGGTGTTGGTTCTGATTTCTCTTTTGCCACACAATGGTTGATAATATGAAGAAGATGACTTTTATACTGGTCAAGAATGTTTTCGACTGTCCCGACATTGTATTGGATAGAGTTAAACATAAGATTAAGCTGTAATTTCCCATCGGTAACAATTGCAGTAAGCTCAATACCCGTGCCATGTTTATTCTCCAAACTAACTGGTTCTCCCATTGGCATCACAGGGTATTTCGCTTTGCTATTAATTTCAAACTGTCCCAGATAATTAAAAATAATTTCTGGTTTTATCTTATATTTTATTTTATTTTCTTCCGCTGGAACCAAATAATTGAGTACACCGTAACCTGCACCTTTGCGGGGGACTTCTCGTAATGTTTCTTTTACTCCTTTAATAACACTACCAAGATCGCTTGAAGGCACATCAAATACCACAGGAAACATGCTTGTAAACCAGCCAATCGTCCTACTTAGATCTGCTCCTTTTATGAGATCTTCGCGGCCATGCCCTTCTAGGCTGACTGCCATCCTATTTTCTCCTGTCCATTCCTGAACTGTTAGAGCAAGCGCCGCAAGAAGGAGGTCATTAATTTCAGTCTGGTAAGCCCGATGGGCTTCTGTCAGAAGCTGGTGTGTTTCTTTTTCGTCAAGGCTGAAATGCAGAGCTTCTATTTTACTGAAGCTTCCATCGTCTTCCCTGTCCTTCGGCAGAGGAGCCACTTTCATGGATTCGACACCTTCCCAGTATGGAATCTCTTTTTGTATAGCCCTGCTCCTTGCATACTCAGACAGCCCACTTGCCCAAGCACGGTAAGAGGTGGTCTTCGGTGGAAGAACTTCTCCTTTCTCATATAGACGATAGAAATCCTCCAGAAGAATCCTCCAGGACACTCCGTCCACCAAAAGATGATGAATAACAATTAATAGATAACTTCCTACATCAGTCTCAAAAATCCCCAGTTTTATCAGCGGACCTTCTTCGAGATTAAGGCCAGCCTGGAGGTAATTCGCTTCTTTCTCAATTAAAGGTTTTCCATCTGTTACTCCCCTAAAGTCAAATCGTTGAAGAGTAAAATCAATAGCTTCCGTTTCCCGACTGTACTGCTTCGAAGGGGAATAAACCATTCGGAGCGCATCATGATGCACGCAAAGTTTGTGGAAAGCCTCTATCACCGCTTCACTATTCCATTCTTCCTCCCTGAACAGCATCATAGATTGGTTAAAGTGTTCTGGTATAGGAAACTGCTGTTCAAAAAACCAATGCTGTATCGGAGTCAGAGGTACATCACCCTGAATTAAGCCTTGCTCTGCAGATGCAGCTGCAAACCGAATATATGGAACAAGCTCGTATACTGTTGGATTTTTAAACAAGTCTTTCATCTCGAATTTCAATCCATGCTCGTTCAGCCTAGCTGCAATTTGGATCGCTTTAATGGAGTCTCCTCCCAATTCAAAAAAGTTATCATGAATGCCAACTCGTTCTGTCCGGAGTACTTCCTCCCATACAGATGCTAAGAGTTTTTCCCTATCTGATAGAGGTGCCGAGTACTCTTCCCTGATTGGCACCTCACTTGTCGGCTTAGGCAGTGCTTTTTTGTCAATTTTTCCGTTAGGAGTAAGCGGGAAGGATTCGACCTCAACAAAATATGAAGGAATCATATAGTCAGGTAAAACTTCTCGCAGATAATTTCGAATGGAAGAAACCGTAACCTTCCCTAAAGAAACTATATATGCACAAAGATAGCTATAATCTTGCTCTTCTGTTACGGAAATAACAACGGCTTCCTTAACGGCACTATAAGTTAAGAGACGACTTTCAATCTCTCCTAATTCAATGCGGTGGCCGCGGATTTTCACCTGATCATCCATTCTTCCAAGGTACTCCAGGTTTCCATCTTCCAGCCATCGGGCCAGGTCACCTGTTTTGTACATCCGCTCTCCTGGTTGAAACGGATTTTCAACAAAGCGCTCTTCCGTTAGCTCTGGACGATTCCAATAACCTCTAGCCACACCTTCCCCGGCAACATACATTTCACCGCCAATTCCAACGGGCAGGAGGTTCTTTTGTCCATCCAGCACATACACCTGAAGAGTGGGAATCGGTTTTCCAATATTGCTGATGTTAGTCTCGATTTCTTTTTCAGTAATTTCCTTGTACGTAACATGAACAGTCGTTTCCGTAATCCCGTACATATTAATCAACTGAGTAGAAGGATAGGCTGCTTTCCAGTCCTTCAGCTGTAGAGGGGACAGCTTTTCGCCCCCAAAAATAACCTTACGGACCGGTATCTCGGCTGGCTTCATCTTTTTCATCTGATGAGAAAGATGATAAAATGCCGTAGGCGTCTGATTCAAGATAGTCACTTTCTCTTTGAGAAGCAGCTCAGCAAAAACCTCAGGATCCCGGGCCACAAAGGATGGAACAAGAACTAGCCGGCCTCCATACAACAAAGCACCATACATTTCCCAAACTGAAAAATCAAAACAATAGGAATGGAACAGTGTCCAAACATCTTTTTCTGAGAAATCAAAGAGATTCTGATCGTTAAATAAGAGACGTACCACATTTCGATGCTCCACCATGACTCCTTTCGGCTGTCCAGTAGATCCCGAGGTATAGATGATATAAGCCAAATCATCCGGACCAGCTTCCGCTTCCAGATCCGCATGATCTTCTTTCTCCCATTCCCGTTCCCAAAGCCCCAGTACCTGGCCGGAATAATGAGCGGGAACGTCTTCCGCATACTGGACGATCAACTTCTCGGCCCCGCTATCTTCAAGCATATAGCGGATTCTTTCCTCTGGGTAATCCGGATCAATTGGAAGATAAGCTGCACCCGCCTTTAATATACCGAGGATACTTATAATCATCTCGGGTGAACGATCGACGAGAAGGCCTACTATCTGTTCGCGACCTACCCCCTGCTTCTGAAGATGGCGGGCCACTTGGTTAGATTTTCTATGTAGTTCGCTATAAGACATAGAACCCTCTTTATACTGCAAAGCAACTTTATCTGGAGCTTTTTTTACCTTGTTCATAAATATTCCATGAATAGTCTTTTCCCTTGGATATTCTGCCTCCGGAGGATTAAACTCTTTCAAAATCCGGCTACTCTCATACGGAGTAGCTAATTGAATATTGAATATTAGTTTGTCTAAATCATCAGTAATCTGCGAAAGCAGATAAGAGAAATGAAGGTACATTTTCTCTACCGTTTCTTTTCTGAATATACTAGTGCTATACTCTATCATTATCTTCAGTGAACTATCTTCTATTATGGTCCATGTGAGATCATATTTTGCATTCCTCCTACGCCAAGAATATGGCGCTACATTTAGCCCAGGAATATGAATCTCATCAATTTTCATATTTTGCATAACCATCATTGTATTAAATAGAGGCTGACGACTAAGATTTCTTGGTATATTCAATTTTTCTATGAGCTCTTCCAGTGGATAATCCGCATGTTCAAATGCTTTTAGAACTCCAGATCGAACATTTGCAATAAACTCTCTAACAGATAAAACTCCTTTTGGTTCATTTCGAAGTGGTAAAGTATTGATGAACATCCCGACAACGTCTTCTAAATCTGAGTGTTCCCTTCCCGCTACAGGAGAACCTACCACAATATCCTCCTGTCCTGTATATTTAGAAAGCAGAATAGTATATGCTGACAAAAGAATCATATACAATGTAGAGCCTTCTGCTGCTGAAATGCTTTTGAGTTTCTGATATAACTTACTATCCATTTCAAACTCTAAGGTTTCACCAAAAAAGGACTGCACAGGAGGACGGGGAAAGTCTGTCGGTAGTTCAAGAACCGGCACATCACTTTTGAAACAGTCCAGCCAATATTCTTCTCCGGCTTTTATTCTATTTTTATATTCAGCAGTCTGTTGCCATTCAGCAAAATCCTTATACTGAATTCTTAAAGAAGGCAGCTCTTTACCCTGATACAATTGGATAAACTCCTGTATAAGAATGTTTACAGAAATGCCATCTGAAACGATATGATGAAAATCCCACATGAAAAAATAGCGAGTCGGTTCCACTTTCACCAAAAGTACCCGAAAAGGAAGGTCTGTTTCTAAGTCAAACGGTCGAATGAACTCATCAATAATTTGTGGCAATCTCTCTTCTGTTACTTCTTTTAGTTCAAGCTCAAAATTGCAATGGGACTCAATACGCTGAATTAACCGATCATTCTTAAGGTGAAAAGTGGTTCGTAGAGGTTCATGACGGTCAACCAAGCTGGATAGCGATCGGTAAAGTCGATCTATATCTAATGTTCCTTCCAGCTCTAAAATTAAAGGCATATTATAATGAGTAGATTGTGTGCCACCCTCAATTTGTTGGACTACATACATTCGGCGCTGAGCAGCAGAAACCGGGTAGTATTCTTTCTTTGGAGCCTGTTTAATAACATGGAAATTCTCTTTATCTGAATCCCTAATATAATGGGCCATATCCATTAGTATTGGGTTTTCAAAAATCTTCTGAATTGGGATACGTGCTTCAAACTTTTTGTGAATGGCCGCAGCCAACTGTGTAGCTTTTAATGAATGGCCACCTAGCTCAAAGAAATGGTCCCTTCTCCCCAGCTGTTTTATGTCCAGTACTTTACTCCAAATTTCAGCAAGCTCTCTTTCGGTATCATTAATTGGTTCCTCATACTTGCCAACTCTCTCTTTTTGTGGTTCTGGTAGTCCAGCCTTATCAATTTTCCCATTAAAAGTAAGGGGAAATCGGTCTAGAAAGACATAATAAGCAGGAATCATATATTCTGGCAGCATTCCCTTTAAATAAGTGCGTATAGAATTTTGACTCCGTACTTCATTAGTAACCAGATAAGCGCATAGATACGACTGCGCCTGATTGTCGTTCCTCGCAATTACACACGCTTCCTTAATGTATGGAACAGCAAGAAGTCTGGCTTCAATTTCTCCTAATTCAATACGGTGGCCGCGGATTTTCACCTGATCATCCATTCTTCCAAGGTACTCCAGGTTTCCATCTTCCAGCCATCGGGCCAGGTCACCTGTTTTGTACATCCGCTCTCCTGGTTGAAACGGATTTTCAACAAAGCGCTCTTCCGTTAGCTCTGGACGATTCCAATAACCTCTAGCCACACCTTCCCCGGCAACATACATTTCACCGCCGATTCCAACGGGCAGGAGGTTCTTCTGTCCATCCAGCACATACACCTGAAGAGTGGGAATCGGTTTTCCAATGTTGCTGATGTTAGTCTCGATTTCTTTTTCAGTAATTTCCTTGTACGTAACATGAACAGTCGTTTCCGTAATCCCATACATATTAATCAACTGAGTAGAAGGATAGGCTACTTTCCAGTCCTTCAGCTGTAGAGGGGACAGCTTTTCGCCCCCAAAAATAACTTTACGGATCGGCATCTCGGCTGACTTCATCTTTTTCATCTGGTGAGAAAGCTGATAAAATGCCGTAGGCGTCTGATTCAAGATGGTCACTTTCTCTTTGAGAAGCAGCTCAGCAAAAGCCTCAGGATCCCGAGCCACAAAAGATGGAACAAGAACTAGCCGGCCTCCATACAACAAGGCACCGTACATTTCCCAAACTGAAAAATCAAAACAATAGGAATGGAACAATGTCCAAACATCTTCTTCCGAGAAGTCAAAGAGATTCTGATCGTTAAACAAGAGACGTACCACGTTTCGGTGTTCCACCATGACTCCTTTCGGCTGTCCAGTAGATCCCGAGGTATAGATGATATAAGCCAAATCATCTGGACCAGCTTCCGCTTCCAGATTCGCAGAATCTTCTTTCTCCCATTCCCGTTCCCAAAGCCCCAGTACCTGTCCGGAATAATGGGCTGGAATGTCTTCTGCATACTGGACGATCAGCTTCTCAGCTCCGCTATCTTCAAGCATATAGCGGATTCTCTCCTCCGGATAATTCGGGTCAATCGGAAGATAGGCTGCACCCGCCTTAAGAATTCCCAGAATACTTACGATCATTTCTAAGGATCGCTCAGTTAAGATTCCTACAATCTGATTCCGCTGTACTCCTTGCCTTCGAAGACTCCTTGCCACCTGATTGGCCATTCTATTTAATTTGGAATAGCTAACTTCCTGGTCACCAAAGACCAGAGCAGTACGAGAAGGCATCATAAGCACCTGTTCTTCAAAAAGTGCTGAGAGAGTCTTAGTTTTTGGATAAGTTCCGCCAGTAGAATTAAACTTTTCCAAAATTCTAGTTTTATCCTCAACAGAAAGCATATCTATTTCATCTACCTGTACCTCAGGTGAATGAACGACCGTATTTATCATCATTTTTAAATGTGAAAAAATGGCATATATTGTATCTTGTGTATACCTACGTTCATTAAAAATAATTTTTATTATTAAATCCTGGCCAGGTCCAATAAGGAGATTAAAGTCATAATTTGTCTGATCAAATGCGTCCACTTCCGTTAAAGTGAACCCGTATTTATCCATACCTTCTCTGCTTTGAATCGAATCATCAAATGGATAATTTTCAAAAACAACCATATGATTAACCAATTGATTTCCCGTTTCTTTACCGCATTGAATATCAGCAAGAGAAACGTAACTAAAAGGTTCGGACCTAAGAGCCTCTTCCTGCAGCTGCTTAACTAGCTGCAGGAAGCTCTGGCCGGCAATTTTTTTAACCCTCACCGGCACTGCATTAATAAATAAACCAACGATTTTCTCAACACTAGGTATTTCTGATGGCCTACCAGAAACAATTGATCCAAAAACAGCATCCGTAGTATTGTTATATCTTTGCAGAAGAACGCCCCAAATTGCTTGGATAACAACATTTAAAGTGACCTTGCACTGTCTGGCTAAATCATTTAGCTTCTTGGTAATATCGGTTCCGAGCCTAAAAACAAGCTCTTTCCTTTCATAACCTAGTAAAGCCTCAGAAGTGCTTCTGCTTGGAAGGTTTGCAATTTGATTGTAGCCTTTTAAATAGTTATCCCAATAAACCCGAGCTTCTTTCTGATCTTGCTTGTGTAACCATGAAATATACTTACTGAATTCAGCTGATTTTTCCAGATTTGGCTCTTCCCCGTTACGGATTTTCCCATATAAATCGAATAGTTCATTTAAAACAATTCCAAGAGACCACCCATCCATCAAAATATGGTGGAAGCTCCATATGAACGTATAATCTTCTCTACTAGTCTGAAAAGCAGCAAATCTCATCAGTAGATCTTTCGAGAGGTTAAAACCCTTCTTCTTATCTTGTGATTTATAGTATTCTATTATTGAAAACTGCTCTTCTGCAGGTTTAGAAGAAAGGTTTTGATAAGCAATTTTTATGCTCCTCTCTTTTAGAACAACCTGTTTAGGTTTACTAACCCCCTCATGAAGGAAGACGCTTCTGAAAATAGCATGTCTTTCAATTAACAAATTGAAGCATTTTTCAAACACAGGCAAATCTAAACTGCCTTTGAATTTAAAAGCCATCTGTTCAAAATAGGCATCACTATCACTGAGCAATGAATGAAAAAGCATACCTTCCTGCATTGGAGATAGACTATATATGTCATCAAATTTCTTCTCTTTCAAAGTATCCCTCCATCCCATAAAGCTAGTGTAACTTTCTCAAGACGAGAATTTAGATATTATCTATAAGCTGAGATATAGCATCTAACTCTTCAAATGTAAGTTCTTCATCAGAAAAATCACTAGGTGTTTTTTCTGCATCTGTCTTTCCGGCACAATGATTGATAACGGCTTTTAGCCATTCCTCATATTGCCTAATTACATTTTCAATAGTCTTATAATGAAATTTTTGAGAATCATAGCTTACTTGAACTGTTAATTGACCTGAAGTGATAAAACCATTGAAGTCCAGTCCGTTTGAAAAATGATTAATCGGGCTTACTTGAAAACCCATTGGCATCGTAGAATGCGTCTGGGTGCCTTCGGCTTCAAACCTTCCAAGATAATTAAAGCTTATCTCCGGTTTTCTCTTTCCTTGCCATTTGAACACCCTTTTATCAGAAAGGTATTGAAGTATCCCATATCCAGCCCCTTTATTTGGTATTTTCCGCAATGTTTCTTTTACTTCTTTAATAACACCGCCAAGATCACTTGAAGATACATCAAATACTACTGGAAACATACTTGTAAACCAACCAACCGTCCTACTTAGATCTGCTCCTTCTATGAGATCTTCGCGGCCATGTCCCTCCAGGTTGACTGCCATCCTATTTTCTCCTGTCCATTCCTGAACTGTTAGAGCAAGTGCCGCAAGAAGGAGGTCATTAATTTCAGTCTGGTAAGCCCGATGGGCTTCTGTCAGAAGCTGGTGTGTTTCTTTTTCGTCAAGGCTGAAATGCAGAGCTTCTATTTTACTGAAGCTTCCATCGTTTTCCCTGTCCTTCGGCAGGGGAGCCACTTTCATAGATTCGACACCTTCCCAGTACGGAATCTCTTTTTGTATAGCCCTGCCCCTTGCATACTCAGACAGCCCACTTGCCCAAGCACGGTAAGAGGTGGTCTTCGGTGGAAGAACTTCTCCTTTCTCATATAGACGATGGAAATCCTCCAGAAGAATCCTCCAGGATACTCCGTCCACCACAAGATGATGAATAATAATTAATAGATAACTTCCTACATCAGTCTCAAAAATCCCCAGTTTTATCAGCAGACCTTCTGCGAGATTAAGACTAGCTTGGAGATAGTTTGCTTCTTTCTCAATTAAAGGTTTTGCATCTGTTACTCCCCTAAAGTCAAATCGCTGAAGAGTAAAATCAATAGCTTCCGTCCCCCGACTGTACTGCTTCGAAGAAGAATAAACCATTCGGAGCGCATCATGATGCACGCAAAGTTTGCGGAAAGCTTCCATCACCGCTTCACAATTCCACTCTTCCTCTTGGAACAGCATCATAGATTGGTTAAAGTGTTCTGGTATAGGAAACTGCTGTTCAAAAAACCAATGCTGTATCGGAGTCAGAGGTACATCACCCTGAATTAGGCCTTGCTCTGCAGATGCGGCTGCAAACCGAATATATGGAACAAGCTCGTATACTGTTGGATTTTTAAACAAGTCTTTCATCTCGAATTTCAATCCATGCTCGTTCAGCCTAGCTGCAATTTGGATCGCTTTAATGGAGTCTCCTCCCAATTCAAAAAAGTTATCATGAATGCCAACTCGTTCTGTCCGGAGTACTTCCTCCCATACAGATGCTAAGAGCTTTTCCCTATCTGATAGAGGTGCCGAGTACTCTTCCCTGATTGGCACCGCACTTATCGGCTCGGGCAGTGCTTTTTTGTCAATTTTTCCGTTAGAAGTGAGTGGGAAGGATTCGACCTCAACAAAATATGAAGGAATCATATAGTCAGGCAAAGTTTCTTTTAAATGGTACCTGATTGCTGAAACAGTCCAGTCAGATTTCGTAATAAGGTAAGCACATAGATAAAATTGAGCCTTTTCATCTCTATTGACTACAACAGTTACATCAGCAACAGCACTGTGTGACAACAGCCTATTTTCAACCTCTCCTAATTCAATCCGGTGTCCCCTAATCTTCACCTGTTGATCAATCCTCCCCAGGTACTCAAGGTTTCCATCTGGCATCCAACGGACAAGATCCCCCGTCTTATAGATCTGATCGCCAGGCACGAAAGGATTCTCCACAAAACGCTCTTCTGTCAAGTCCGGTCGATTCAGATATCCGTGGGAGACTCCGTCTCCTCCAATAGATAGCTCTCCAGGAATCCCTTCCGGCTGAAGCTGACCGCTAGGACTTAAAACATAAGCCGATGTGTTACTGATTGGCTTCCCAATCGGCACCGTATGGAGGTTAATCATAGACTCCGTGACAGGGCAGGCCGTGGCAAACACTGTTGTTTCGGTTGGTCCGTATACGTGAATGAGCCTGTCTTCTCCCATTGCCCTCAATGCTTTTCGCACATGTTTGACTGACACCATTTCACCGCCAAACAGGAGCTTTCGCAGCCCTTTTAGACTTTCAAGATCCACATCCACAAGCGTGTTGAATAGCGCTGTTGTCATGAACGAAATTGTTACCTGTTCTTCTTGGATTAGACGTGAGAGCCGGAGGGCATCTCCAACCATTTCCTTCGGAACGAGCACCAACCGCGCTCCATGAAGAAGTGATGCATAAATATCAAAGGTAGAACCGTCAAATGCATAATTGGACAACTGAAGGAACCGGTCAGTTTCTTTCACTTCCAAATAGCCGTTGTTGATGATCGTCCGGATGACATTCCGATGGGTAGTCAGATTTCCTTTCGGTTTCCCAGTAGATCCTGAAGTATAGACAATATAAGCCAGGTCTTCTGGTCCGGAAGTCCTCCCTAGATTGGAAGAATCCCTTTCCTCTAAAGCTTCCTTAATTGTAAGAACCTTCCCTTCATAGGTGTCCGGAAGAACGCCTCCGTGAAGAATTACAAGTTCGGTTCCGCTGTCATCAATCATATATTGAATCCGTTCCGCCGGATAACCTGGATCGATTGGAAGGTAAGCAGCACCAGATTTAAGAATGCCCAGTATGCCTGCAATCATTTCAAACGAACGCTCCGTGAGAAGTCCAACTGTCTGCCCTCTCTTTACTCCCTGTTTTACTAGGCTATGTGCGATTTGGTTAGCCATTCCATTTAGCTCTTGATAGCTAAGCTTCCTGTCTTCGAATATCAGCGCCACATTATCTGGATTTTTCGCTACTTGCTTTTCAAAAAGCTCCTGCAGTGATTTATCCTTTGGATAATGTTTCATAATATCGTTCTTTAACAGCAGCTGTTTCTTTTCTTTTTCTGTTAACAGTTCCATATCATCCAATAGACAATCTGGATTACTAATGATTTGTTGCAAAATATGATTATAATGGTTAGCCATTTTTTTAATGGTTATTTCTTTAAAGAGACTAGATTTATACTCTACTGTAAACTGGAGTGTTTCCTTTTCCACAAATACCCAGGTCATATCAAACTTTGAAATAGACCAGTTCCATTTATAAGGATGTAAATGAAGTCCAGGTATTTCAACTTGGTTATCTATATTCTGCAAAGTAAACATAGTATCGAATAATGGATTTCTGTCCAGAGTTCTGGAAATATCCAACTGTTCAATGAGTTCTTCGATAGGCATATCTGCATTTTCAAAAGCATTCAATACTTCACGCTTAACTTGTGATAGAAATTCCTGAAAAGATTTATTCCCTGCTGATTTATTCCGAATTACTAATGAGTTGACGAACATACCAACAACCGGTTCTAATTCTGCATGCGGTCTCCCCGCTATTGGCGTCCCAATCAATATATCATCTTGGTTTGTATATTTTGAGAGTAAAACATGATAAGCAGCTAGTAGAATCATATACAATGTTGTGCCATCGTCATTTGAGAAGGCATCCTTTAGTTTTGCAAGCTCACCAGCAGACACTTCAAAGTTTAGTGTCTTCCCCTCAAAGTTTTGTACTTTTGGCCGTTTATAATCCGTGGATAGCTCTAATACAGGTAGTTCTCCTGACAGGCGTTCAAGCCAGTAGGATTTCTGCTTTTTCAGGTGCTCCTGCTGAGCTATTTCACGTTGCCAGCCCACATAATCTTTATATTGAACCGCTATTTCTGGAAGTACCTCCCCTTGATACAGAAGAGAGAAATCTTCTAAAAGCACAGCCACTGAAATACCATCTGAAATGATGTGATGCATATCTAACATCAAAATGAAGCGGTTATCCTTTAGTTTTACAAGACTTGCTCGAAAGAGAGGAGCACAACTTAAATCAAAAGGCTGTATGAAAGACCTTATCAGTTCTGGCATTTCTCCTTCATCAGCATGCATAAAATCCATACTCCATTTAACTTCAGAATGAACTTTTTGAGTGAGCTCCTGCTTGTTCAAATGAAAAGAAGTTCGTAGTGACTCGTGCCTACTTATCAAGGACTTTAATGCAGAAGCCAATTGGTCGACATTTAAGTTTCCTTCTATCTCAATAATGGCCGGCATATTATAGTGAACTCCAGATTCTCTTCCCTCCAACTGATTTACAGCGAACATACGCCTTTGAGAAGAGGAAACTGGATAAAAAGGTTTTTCTTCCATTGGAAGAATAGATTTATACTGTATTTCTTTAGAATCATAAGTCAATCTGGTCATTTCCTTCAGAGTGGTCGAAGTGAATATCTCTCGTAGAGATACTGCTTTATTAAATTCCTTCTGAATCCTATGGACCAGAACAGATGCTTTTAGCGAGTGCCCGCCTAATTTGAAAAAATCATCTGTGCGACTGACATTTTCGATGCCGAGCAGTTCTTTCCAAATCTCAGCCATTTTTATTTCTCTTCCTACAGGTAGTTCGTAATCCGCTTGGAGATCTCTGTATACAAAAGGATTTGGGAGCGCTCTTTTATCAACCTTTCCATTTGTCGTAAGCGGTAGTTCTTTCAATCTTATAATGCTAGTAGGGATCATATACTCTGGTAATTTCCTTTTTAATTCCGTCTGTAGATCCTGTTCGGACCACTCTGCCTCTGACACTATATAGGCACATAAGTAGGATCCGTACTCGTGGCTATTTGCTGTTATCACGACAGCATTTTGGATATCCGGATTTTCAAGTATCCTAGCTTCAATTTCTCCTAGCTCTATCCGGTGTCCTCTCAATTTAACCTGCTCATCCATCCTTCCAAGATACTCAATATTTCCATCTGGTAACCAGCGTACCCAATCGCCCGTTCTATATAACGTTCCATTTCCAAAAGGATTTTTAACAAACCGCTCGGCCGTAAGACCTAGAAGATTCAGATACCCTTTTCCTACCCCTTCTCCTCCAATACATAATTCGCCAGGAACGCCAATAGGCTGAAGCTGGAGATATTGGTTTACTACATATAGAAAAGTATTATTTAAAGGCTTTCCAACTGGAACCGTTCCTGTAACCTTTACTGCCGAATCTACAGCATATGTTGCTGCAAAAACTGTCGTTTCAGTAGGCCCATATCCATTAATCAGCCGGTTTTCTCCAAGGTAGTCAAAAGCTTTACTTACATGTTTAACAGAGGCCTTCTCCCCACCAAAAATAATTTTCCTCATGCCTTTCAAACAGGAAAGTTCCAAGTCGACAAGCGCATTAAATAGGGCTGCCGTCATAAAGGAAACAGTAATATTCTCACTCTGGATATATCCCGACAGAGCTTTCATATCTAATGCCGTTTCCTGTGGAATCAATACAAGAGTTGCTCCATTCAGCAGAGCACTGTAAATATCGAATACAGATCCGTCAAACGCGTAATTAGAAAGCTGCAGTATTCGATCTGTATCTAAGATTTCAATATATCCGTTGTTTATAATTGTCTTAATAACATTTTGATGAGCAGTAAGATTTCCTTTAGGTTGTCCGGTCGATCCTGAAGTATAGATGATATAAGCTATATCCCCCGGCTCATTTTTATTCAATAGATTATGACTGGCTTCCCGAGCCCACGCTTTCTCACTAAGAATTAAGACCTGATCCATATAATCCTCTGGAATTAATTGCTCACTCTGTACTACTATGAATTCTGTTTGACTGTCTTTAAGCATATAGCGAACTCGTTCTGAAGGACTGCTTGGCTCAATTGGGACATATGTTCCTCCCGCTTTCAAAACCCCGAGCATGGCTACAATCATTTCAGCTGATCTTTCCAAGATAAGCCCTACTGTATGGCCGCGAGCGACTCCTCTTTTCTGCAGACTACGGGCCACTTGATTCGCCTGTTCGTTTAATTCTTTATAAGTTAATAGACATTTCTCCATTGAAATAGCAATTTGATCAGGAGCTTCAGCTGCTTTATCCTCAAAGATCTCATGAATCGTTTTAGATCTCGGATAGTGTTCCTTTCTTCCGCTGAACACCTCTACCAGAATATCGACTTCTTCTTTTCCAGCCAACTGAATATCAGCAATTGGCATCTCAGGACTGCTGATAATCTGCATAAGAATATGATTAAAGTGTCTTTGCATCCTTTCAATCGTTTCCCTTTTAAACAGGGCTGTACTGTATTCAATCGATACGGAAAGAGCATCATCCTCAATCACAATCCAGTTCAAATCAAATTTCGCATTTCTCCAGCTCCAGTTATATGGATGAATATGTAATCCTGGAATATTCAACTTAGCAGTATCCATATTCTGAAAAGTAAGCATAGTATCAAACAGAAGATTTCGATTCATCGAGCGGTGTCCACCTAACTGGTCTGCCAGCTCTTCGATTGGATAATCTGCATGTTCATAAGCTTGCAAAACATTCTGTTTTACTTCGCTTAAAAACTTTGAGAAAGTCCATTTATCATCAAGGACATTCCTCAATGGAATGGTATGGGCAAACATACCGACTATTCCTTCAGTATCAGCATGAGACCGTCCTGCAACCGCTGTGCCAATAGCAATTTCTTTCTGTCCTGTGTACTTTGACAGCATGACATGATAAGCCGCTAAAAACGTCATAAATAAAGTGGCTCCACGTTCGATTGATAAATTCTTTAGCTTCTGAATCAGATTAGGAGCTATCTCAAAGGTGCTAATCTCCCCCCTGTAATCCTTTTCCACAGATCTGCAGTAATCAGTCGGAATCTCAAGTATAGGCATTTCCTTCTGAAAAATATCTGTCCAGAAAGATTTCTGTTTATGGAGACGCTCTTTTTGAGTCGCACTCTGCATCCAGACAGCATAATCTTTATATTGAAGCGGAATCTCTGGAAGCTGATTCCCCATATACAGTTCTGCTAGTTCCTGCATAAGAATGCTCATGGAGATTCCGTCAGTAATGATATGATGCATATCAATCATTAGTAGGTGGCGTCTGCTGCTCAACTTGATGATGCCTGCTCTTATCAAAGGAACTTTAGTAAGGTCAAAAGGCTGTATAAAAGAAGCTATAACTCGTTCAACCGCATCTTCTGTACACTCCGTGATTCTTAGACTAAAATCAGCTTTTTGATGTACTTTCTGCACAATCTCTCCTTCTCTTGCAATGACTGTTGTGCGTAGTGACTCATGCCTTTGAATCAGAGACATAAAAGCTTGATTCAATTGTTGCAAATCCAAATTACCGTGAATTTCAAATACACCAGGGACGTTATAACTTGTATTTTTTTGGTGCTCTTCAAGCTGTTCTACCAAATAAATTCTTTTTTGGGAGGATGTCGCTGGGTAATAATCACTTACCTTTACAGACGAAATTCGGTCAAAAGTGCCTTTCTGGTTGCTCTGTATATAATCAGCCAGCTCTTTTACTGTCGGTCGCGAAAATATCACTTTGAGAGGCAACTCGACTTTAAGCTCTTTATGTAGACGCGAGGCGAGTAGCGTGGCCCTGAGTGAATGTCCGCCAAGCTCGAAAAAGTTATCATGAAGGCTCACTTTCTCGACATCGAGTATATCCTGCCAAATCTCTGCTATTGTTTTTTCTGTCTCTGTTTCTGGATCCTTATATAGTTCTATCACGCTGCTAGGAGCAGGCAGGCTACCTTTGTCCACCTTCCCATTTGAGGTGAGTGGAATTTCATCCAGCTGCACAAATCTTGCAGGAATCATGAAACTAGGAAGCTTTTCCTGTAAAAATTTCTTCAACGCTACAGTTTCTACTTCCAATTCAGCCACATAATAAGCATATAAGTAAGATCCATTCGATCCTTCTCCTTTTAAAGCTACTACACAGTTTTGTATGTCAGGATATTCAGCTAGCCTAGCCTCTATCTCGCTTAGTTCTATTCTATGTCCACGAAGTTTCACCTGTTGATCCAATCTCCCCAGGCATTCCAAAGTCCCATTAGGTAGCCAGCGTACTAAGTCACCAGTTTTATATACCTTACCTTCACCGAAAGGATTATTTATAAAGAATTTGTTTGTAAGCTCATTTTGGTTTAAATAGCCTTTACCGACTCCATCTCCGCCTATATATAATTCCCCAGGAACACCCATTGGTTGAAGATGGCCAGAGCGGCTTACAACATACAGCTGTGTATTATTCATTGGACGGCCTATAGGAATACAATCTAAGGAATTTACTTTATGATCAGCTTCATACGTAACAGCAAATACCGTTGTTTCCGTTGGACCATAACCATTAATTATCCGGTTATCTCCTAGATAATTGACTGCTTTGCGAACATGTTTTACAGAAGCCTTCTCGCCGCCCATCAGGACTTTTCTCAAGTTTTTCAAACAAGATATCTGCTCATCTACAATTACATTAAACAATGCGGTAGGCATAAAAGATATCGTAATATTCTCCTCTTCCATTAACCTTGCAATTTCCTTAAGATCGCTAGCAGCTTTGTTTGGAGCAAGCACGAGTCTAGCTCCATTCAACAAGGCACTGTATATATCAAACACGGAACCATCAAAAGCGTAATTCGCTAACTGGAGAAGCCGATCGTCCGTTTTAATTTCAATATAGCCGTTATTTTTTACTGTTTTAATGACGTTACGGTGGGAAATCTGGCAACCTTTCGGTCTCCCAGTGGTACCAGATGTGTAAATAATATAAGCTGTGTCATCTAGTACATTTTCCTTTGCAAGGTCATCCTTCCCTTCCTGCATCCATTCGCCTTCTTCTAAAACAAGAGCATGGCCTTTAAAGAAATGAGGAATTAGCTTTTGTACCTGAACGACTAAATGATCCGTACCACTGTCCTCCAGCATATACTGAATTCGATCTGAAGGATATGAAGGATCGATAGGAAGATACGCACCGCCAGTTTTTAAAATACCAAGCATGCTGATTATCATTTCTGCCGAACGGTCCATCAGAAGAGCAACTGTCTTTCCTCGAGATACTCCCAACTTTTGTAGATGTTTAGCTATCTGGTTTGCTTTTTCATTTACTTCTCTGTAGGTAATAGACCGCTCTCCGAACACTAGAGCTATCTGTTCAGGCAAGTGTTTTGCCTGTTCTTCAAATAACTCAGAAAGCACTTTATCCTTCGGATAATCCGTAGTAGTCTGGTTCCACTTCTCAAATATTTTTAGTTCTTCCTCTGTAGCAAGACTAATGTTTCCAATGACAGTAGAAGGAGATTCTACTGCCACCTGGGCCAACTTCTCGAGATAAACAGGCAGTCTTTTAATGAGCTCTTTAGGATAGACAGCTCCGTTATATGTTATTTTTCCGTTTAACTCTTCACCTGCATGAAGCTGAATAACCAATTCGTAGTTTGTCTGCTCAAAAGCTGTAACTCCGGTTATTCTAAATCCTAGTTTAGGATCACCATTCACCCCAGACGAGTCCATTGGATAATTCTCAAATGCAAAAATATGATCAAATATTGGCCCTTGTGCTGCTTTCACTGATTGAATATCCGCCAGAGAAATAAAGTCATAGTTTTTCGCCTCTAATGAAGCACCCTGCACCTGACTAAGGGCCCCGACAACCGTCTCATCATCTGACGCTGAAATCCGGACAGGGATGGTGTTTATAAACAACCCAACAATCTTTTCTACTTCAGAAATATTTGACGGCCTTCCAGATACCACTGAGCCAAAGACAACATCATCAATATCATTCAACTTCTGAAGTAGAATTCCCCATAAGGTCTGGATAAGAATGTTTAATGTCACATGCTGTGATATAGCCAACTCTTTCAGCTTCCTTGTCAATACTGAATTTAATCTGAAATGAAGTTCTTCCCTTCTATATTCACTTGATAGATTGGACTTTTTATAGGGGATCCCCGACAGATTCTGATATCCATTTAAATATCCAGCCCAGAAAGCCTTTGCTTCTTCTTCATTCTGCTCTTCCAGCCACCGTATATAAGCACTAAACGGCATTGATTTCTCATTTTGGTTTGATTGGCCGTGCTGCTGACATCTATACTCCTCAAACAGTTCCTTAAGCAATAATCCGATGCTCCAGCCGTCCAATATAATATGATGAAAGCTCAACAGAATCTGATATGTAGCGTCTCCTGTCCGAATTACCACCATCCGAAAAAGGAGATCCCGGGAAAGATCAAATCCTCTTTCCCGGTCCTTACGCTTTAAGTTCATCAGAAAATCATGCTGTGCACTTTTGCTTAGGTAGGATATATCCTCTACTTGAACAGATGTTTTTCTGCTTTTTAGAACGAGCTGTGTCGGCTCCTTTACTTTTGAATACAAAAAGACTGTACGTAAAACATCATGTTTTTCAACGATTCTATTCAAACTAACTTCAAGATGTTTTACGTTAAGATTTCCTTCTACCTCCATCGTCATCTGCTCAAAATAAGCATGGTCCTTTGGATGATTTAAACAATGAAATAGTATCCCATGCTGCATCGGAGATAGTCGGTATAGGTCTTTTACGTTTTTTTTATTAAACACACCCTATAACCCCCAATGTAATATAATTTAATCCTTCTCTTCAAAGACCTCAAAAATATCGTCTAAATCACTTGTGGTCAATTTGGTCATACTGAAGTCGCTTGGAGTCCTCTCTGTTTCTTCCTTACTTTCACAATGTTTAATCAATAGAGTCAGATAATGTATGAAACGCTCTCCAAAGGATTTTATGCTGCTGCTATAAAAGCTCCTCTGATCATAAAGCAATATCATTCTTAGCTGCTGCCCAGAAACATAACTGTTCATTTGAATAGGATAAGGATTCTCATTAATCATACTAATCTGTTTCCCAATTGGCATGTTAAATATCTCATGGTTAAACTGACCTAAGTAATTAAAGCTGATTTCTGGTTTGAGACTAAATTTAAAGTCCATATCGTTTTCAAGAGCCAAATATTTAATCACTCCATACCCCGCACCTTTATTTGGTATATCGCGAAGATTTTCTTTAACCTCTTTGATTACTGAAGAAAAATGGTCTGAGTCTAGTTCAAAAACAACCGGGAACATACTTGTAAACCATCCCACTGTTCTGCTTAAATTTACTTTTTCTAACAGATCTTCTCGACCATGGCCTTCTAAGGTAACGGCCATGCTGTTCTTGCCAGTCCACTCTTTAACCGCGAGAACAAGTGCAGCAAGCAAAAGATCATTTATCTCTGTCTGATAGGCCCGATGAGCATCTGTTAAAAGGATTTTAGTTTCTTCTTCACCCAGACAGAATTCTTCTAATTGAGTATTCCCGTAGATAGAAGCCCCTGTAACACTTTGATCTTTTGGAAGAGGCGGGACAATTTTCGACTCTAATTTTCTCCAATAAGGAATCTCCTTTTGAAGCTTTTGGCTCTTTGCGTATTTATATAGCTCTTTCGCCCAAGATTGATATGAAGTCGTTTTAGCAGGGAGAACTGATCCTCCTTCATCATATAGATACGAAAAGTCCTCCAAAATAATACGCCATGAAACACCGTCAACAACCAGATGATGGATGACTATCAGAAGGTAACTACCTTCTTCGGTATTGAAGATAGCAAGTCTTACAAGCGGCCCCTCTGAAAGGTTAAGGCTGCCCTGTATCCGTGTTGCTTCCTTCTCTATCAAGGCCTCTGCATTCTCTGCTCCATAAAACTCCAGCACTTCAATCGTTAAATCTATACCTTCCAGTCCTCTGTTATACTGTGAAAAACCTTCAAGTGAGAAAGCCATGCGAAGGGCATCATGGTGCTCACAAATCTTCTGCATGCTATCCTTTACGGCTATAGGATTCCAACGCTTTTTCCGGAAAAGCATCATGGATTGATTAAAGTGTCCTACTTCATGATATTGCTGAGAAAAAAACCATTTCTGCACTGGCGTGAGCGGAACATTCCCCTCAATCAATCCTTGTTCCTCATCAGCCTGGCTAGACTGTAAATAAGGGATCAAATCCGATATAGAAGGATTCTTAAACAAGTCCTTCATATCGAATTTCAACCGATGTTCATGAAGTTTTGCCGAAATCTGAATGGCTTTAATTGAATCTCCTCCTAGTTCAAAGAAATTATCATGGATACCAACAGCCTCAATCCGTAGGACCTCTTGCCAAGTTTGAGCCATTATTTTCTCCATTTCTGTTTTAGGTGCAGTGTAATTCTCAGCGCTCTTCTTTAATTTCGGCTCAGGTAGTGCTGTGTAATCAAGTTTTCCGTTTAATGTGAGCGGAAAAGAGTCTAGCTCGACAAAAAAAGCAGGTATCATATATTCTGGTAGAGTTCTCAATAAATGAGCCCGTAGCTCCGAAACGCTCCATTCTTTGTTTGAGATCAAATACGCACAGAGGTTCAAGTTTCCGTCCTCAGTTTTTCTTGAAGAAACAATAACTTCTTCAATTGAAGGATGAGCCAATAAGCAAGCTTCAATCTCACCCAGTTCGATTCGGTAACCCCTTATCTTGACTTGGGAATCCTTCCTTCCTAAATATTCTAAATTTCCGTCTGGAAGCCAACGAGCGAGATCTCCTGTCCGATACATTCTTTGTCCAATCTCAAAAGGATTTGTCATAAACTTCTGACATGTCAACTCTTCCATGTTTAGGTAACCCCTTGCAACTCCTGTACCGGAGATGTAGAGTTCGCCTGGTACTCCTGCTGGTAGGAGATTCATTTGATTATCGAGTACATAAGCTTTTGTAAGTTCTAAAGGTGCTCCTATATTGCTGATGTAAGATGTTTCAGCTGGATTCATCACTTTATATGTGGCATAAACTGCTGTTTCAGTTGGGCCGTACATATTAATAATCTGTGTATCAGGATAAACCTGTCTCCATTGCTCTAGCTGGTTAGGATATAAAGCTTCTCCGGCCAGCATAACTTTCCTTATCTTCAAGTTGTAGAAAGTTCTATTAAGTTCCGCAGACATTGGAACGAAGGAAGACGGTGTCTGACACATAATAGTTACCTTCTCTTTTTCCATAATCGTTAGAAGCTTTTCTGGGCTTCTGCTGTCCATTTGAGATATTACAACCAGCTTTCCTCCCCTCAGCAAAGAACCGAAGATTTCCCATACTGAGACGTCGAAACAATAGGAATGAAAGAATAGCCATATATCTTCTTCATCAAAATCAAATATTTTATTTTGATTACAGAAAAGACGCACTGCATTCCTATGCTCCACCATTACTCCCTTTGGCTTTCCTGTGGAACCTGAGGTATATATCAGATACGATAAATCTTCTGCTGAAGCAGTTTCACTCAGATTATGAACTTCAAAAGATGTAGCTAGAATATCATCAATCTTCAAAATACTCCCATTAAATTCTGTAGGAACACATGTAGAATTAGTACAGACTAAAACCTTTGATCTGCTGTCATTGAGCATGTACAATATTCTATCCTCAGGATAGCTCGGATCAATCGGCATATAGGCTGCACCCGCTTTTAACACCCCTAAGATGGCTACAATCATGTCAATGGACTTTTCGAATAACAACCCTACAATCTGATTTTTTCCGATCCCTTTATTCCTTAAAGCTCTGGCCAGCTGATTTGAACGTGCATTAAGAGCTCTATATGTGATCCGCTCGTTGCCAGAAACAATTGCAACTTTGTTAGGGCTTTTATTCACCTGCTGCTCAAACAAGCCATGCAGCGTTTCAACTTTCGCCTGCTGAAACCCGGTCTGATTAAACTTTATAAGAACCTCCTGTTTTTCACTTTCTGTAGCCAGTTGGATATGGCCAATCAGGATATCCGGATTTTTTAGAATCTGATCAAGAATATGAATGTAATGGGTAGCCATTCTTTCCACAGATTGTTTTTTAAACAGACTAGTGCTGTATTCTACCGACAAACGGAGATTTTCAGTTTCATCTATAACCCAGCTAAGGTCGAATTTTGATGTATCCATTTCTAACTGCATTACGTTAAGTTGTAGTCCATCATGATTCGTTTGAAATTTCTCCATGTTCTGAAGAATGAACATTGTATCAAACAAAGGATTTCGATTTAACACACGTTGAATCCCCAGTTTTTCGACCAATTCTTCAAATGGATATCCACTATGTTCTTGTGCAAGAAGCACCTCATTTTTCACCTGATTTAAAAATTCGCTAAATGATTGTCCAGCATTTGATTTATGACGTAGCGCCAGAGTATTGACAAACATGCCGACTACTTTTTCCGTGTCTGAGTGAGAACGCCCTGCAATCGGTGAACCAATCACAATATCATCCTGGCCTGTATACTTATGAAGAAGAACATGATAGGCTGCCAGCATAGTCATGTAAAGAGTCACATCTGATTGAGAAGAAAAAAGTTTAATCCTTTCCGTAAACGCTCTACTAAAATCCATCTGCAGCAAATCACCGTCGAACTTCTGTACCTGTGGTCTCGAATAATCAGTATGCATATCCAGCACAGGAATTTCGCCTTCAAAACGTTTTTTCCAGAAAATCTCTTGACGCTTTAAGGAGTCAACTTGACTCTGTTGCCAAACCGCATAATCCTTATATTGGATAGTCGCCTCTTGAAGCTCCCGTCCGTGATAGAGATCATAGAACTCCTGAAGCAGTATATTTACAGATATTCCATCTGAAATGATGTGATGAAAATCAATCATGAGTATATGCGATTCAGCATTAATCTGTACTAACTGTGACCTTAATAGAGGGGCACAGCTTAAATCGAATGGTCGAATAAACTCTTTTTTAAGAATATCAATATTTGGATCCTGCGCAATGACATGCACCAGAGGCCAATCCAAATTATCATGAATTTTTTGTACAAGCTGTTCTTCTTTGAAGTGGAATGATGTCCTTAAAATTTCATGTCGTTGAATTAGACAGTTTAATGATTCTTGAACCTTTTCAAGTTCCAGCTTCCCATCTACTTTTAACAGTATTGGAATATTATAATGAGTTCCCTTTTCCTCCATCATCTGCAAAACATAAATTCGTTTCTGCGCAAAAGAAACAGGATAGTACTCTTTTTCGGTAGTACGCCTAATTGCCTCAAAAGAGCTTTGAGACTGCTCATCGATATGTTGAGCCAGCTTTTTAACTGTTGGGAAACTAAAAATTCGCTTCAGACTTACTTCTATTCTCATAATTTTATGAATTCTGGCTGAAAGAATCGTAGCTTTAAGAGAGTGTCCTCCAAGTTCAAAAAAATTATCATTCAGGCTTACCTGCTCTACCTGCAAGATTTCCTTAAATATTTCGGCCAGCGCCTTCTCTGTGTCCGTGACAGGTTCTACATAAAGCTTTGTTCCCTTATCTTTACTTCTTTCTGCAGGAAGCCTATTTTTATCCACTTTTCCATTTGGAGTAAGCGGAAGCTCCTCCAGATAGAAAAAATGAGTTGGAATCATGTAAGCTGGCAAGTGTTCTGCCAGATACTCGCGCAAAGAAGCTTCCAATACCTCTCCCTTCCAGACGATATAGGCACAAAGGTAAGAATGCCTCTGACTGTCTATTTTCATAGTGGCCGCCGCCTCGCGGACTGCTGGAAATTCTTTTAGTCGACTTTCAATTTCTCCAAGCTCAATTCGGTGACCTCTGACTTTCACTTGTTGGTCTATTCTTCCCAAGTACTCAAGGTTTCCATCTGGCATCCAGCGGACAAGATCCCCCGTCTTATAAATCCGCTCGCCCGGCACAAAAGGATTTTCAATAAAACGCTCTTCTGTCAAGTCAGACTGGTTCAGATATCCAAGGGAGACTCCATCCCCGCCAATTGCCAGTTCCCCTGGCACTCCTTCCGGCTGTAGATAACCGCTACGACTGAGAATATACACTGACGTATTACTAATCGGCTTCCCAATCGGCACCGTATGGAGGTCAACCATAGACTCCGTGACAGGGCAGGCCGTGGCAAACACTGTTGTTTCGGTTGGTCCGTATACGTGAATGAGCCTGTCTTCTCCCATTGCCCTCAATGCTTTTCGCACATGTTTGACTGACACCATTTCGCCACCAAACAGAAGCTTTCGTAGCCCCTTTAAGCTTTCAAGGTCCACATCCACAAGCGTGTTGAATAGCGCTGTTGTCATGAACGAAATTGTTACCTGTTCTTCTTGGATTAGACGCGAGAGCCGGAGGGCATCTCCAACCGTTTCCTTCGGAACAAGCACCAGCCGAGCTCCATGAAGAAGAGATGCATAAATATCAAAGGTAGAACCGTCAAATGCATAATTGGACAACTGAAGGAACGTGTCTGTTTCTTTCACTTCCAAATAGCCGTTGTTGATGATCGTCCGGATGACATTCCGATGGGTAGTCAGATTTCCTTTCGGTTTCCCAGTAGATCCTGAAGTATAGACAATATAAGCCAGGTCTTCTGGTCCGGAAATCCTACCTAGATTGGACGAATCGCTTTCCTCTAAAGCTTCCTCAATTGTAAGGGTCTTCCCTTCATAGGTGTACGGAAGAACGCCTCCGTGAAGAATTACAAGTTCGGCTCCGCTGTCATCAATCATATATTGAATCCGTTCCGCCGGATAACCTGGATCGATTGGAAGGTAAGCAGCACCAGATTTAAGAATGCCCAGTATGCCTGCAATCATTTCAAACGAACGCTCCGTGAGAAGTCCGACCGTCTGGCCTCTCTTTACTCCCTGCTTTACCAAGCTACGTGCAATCTGGTTAGCCATTCCGTTGAGTTCCTTGTATGTGAGAACCTTATTTTCAAACACCAAAGCGACATTTTTAGGCGCTTTCGCTGCTTGTCCTTCAAAAAGTTGAGTTACAGTACGATCTTTCGGAAAGTCCACCGAAGTTTCATTAAACCGTTTAAGTAATTTGTCTATTTCCGCGTGTTCCAAAAGAGCAAGGGTGGAAATTTTACTTTGAATATCTTCAGAAAGCGCCTCTAAAATAAATTGAAAATACCTTAATAACCTTTTTAAGACAATCTCTGAGAAACCAGACACCACTCTTATTTCAAATCGGTCGAATGTGGTTGACACGGAAAAATCAAATAATGTATTCGTCTTCTCATAACTATTAACCCCATATGATAAAGGAGAACCTTCCAACCCGTTATACACATGAAAATCTACAAAGTTAAAAACGGCATCAAAAATAGGATTTTCATTTACTTCTGTTCTCCCTATCAGCTCAGCAATTTTTCTAAAAGGAAAACGACCTTTGCTCTTTAAATCCACATGCTTACGGTGGACTTTCGTAAGCAGTGATTGCCATGTTCCAGATTCATCTATCTCTATGCGAAAAGGTATTGTATTCAGGAAACAACCAAGTACCTTCTCTGCATCCTGTGTAACTGGCCTCGCATTCTCAATCAAACCTATCGTCAAATCATTTTCATAGGTAATCATCCGCATCATAAACAGATAGGCTGTTAAGCAAAGTGTCTTTAGAGTCGTTCCTTCTTCCCTAGCAACTTTCTTCAATCTCTGCAGTAGGTCAGGGTTGAGCTCCATAATATAAGCTTCCACTTCCTGCTCAGCCCCATATGGAAGTTCAAGCCTTTTAAACTCTGACAGCTCCTGCTGCCAGTAGGTCGTTAGGTCTTCTTGCTGTGAAACAACCATCTGATCCACTACATAATCCTTATAGCTACTCTTCAGTCCTACCAATTCCACAGGGCCGATTTTCAACCTGAAATATACATCTACCAACGCTGTCATAAACGAGGCCACACTCCAGCCATCCATAATGGCATGATGGACTATCCAAGCAAAAGTGACCTGACGATTGTTTAACCTATATACACGAAGCCTCCAAAGGGGGCCCTCTTTTAGCTCAAACGGATTCTGACGATCTTCCAAAAGAGAATGCTCAATAAAATCCTCCTGCTCCTTTTCTGTATATACTGATAGGTCATGCTCTATAATATCGACTGGAACTGACTGGTAGACAACTTGAAGAGGCACAGGTCCTTCATCTAAGAAAAAGCACGTTCGTAAAATTTCATGTTTATTCATTAATAAGGTCATAGCTTCAGTTAATTTTCCCACTTCAAATGAAGCATCCTCCAGCTGATAAACAAGTTGGTCATGATAAAGCGCCTTTTCTGAATTTCTCATAGAATAAAAAACCATTCCCTGCTGGATATCACTCATTGGATACACATCTACTACCTCATGGGCTAGGGAAGTGTGTTCCTCAAGGAACCTGTTTTTCAGATCCTGTAGTTCTTTTCTTTTTTCTATACGTTTACGTTCTTCTTCCAGTGAAACATTTTGTATACCAGCATACGCGACTAACTCTTTTATAGTTGGATGTTCATACAAATCCTTGATCTGAATAGTCCAGTCCATTTTCCTGTTCATAAGACTAATCAATCCGATGGCTTTGATAGAGTCTCCCCCCAGATTGAAAAAGCTGTCACTTATGCCAAGGGAGGTACCTAAAAACTCTTCCCAAATAGACCGCACACGGCCTTCCAGCGGATTCCGGGGCTCCTCATGGATAGTGCCTTTCACTTCTGGGGCCGGAAGCCTGTGACGGTCTACCTTACCATTGGCAGTGAGCGGCATCATTTCAAGCTGAATAAAATAAGAAGGAACCATATAAGACGGAACTTTTTTAGCTAAATCCGCTCGAAGCTCCAAAGTACTCAATTCCTCTTCCGCCGTATAGTAGGCGGCCAAAACTTGCCCTCGTTCCTCTTCGAAGGCTTGTACAAAAATTTCTCTGATTCCACTACAAAGAAGTAGCTGGGTTTCAACCTCTCCTAATTCAATGCGGTGCCCACGGATTTTGACCTGGTCATCCATTCTTCCAAGGTATTCCAGGTTTCCATCTTCCAGCCATCGGGCCAGGTCACCTGTTTTGTACATCCGCTCTCCTGGTTGAAACGGATTTTCAACAAAGCGCTCTTCCGTTAGCTCTGGACGATTCCAATAACCTCTAGCCACACCTTCCCCGGCAACATACATTTCACCGCCAATTCCAACGGGCAGGAGGTTCTTTTGTCCATCCAGCACATACACCTGAAGAGTGGGAATCGGTTTTCCAATATTGCTGATGTTAGTCTCGATTTCTTTTTCAGTAATTTCCTTGTACGTAACATGAACAGTCGTTTCCGTAATCCCGTACATATTAATCAACTGAGTAGAAGGATAGGCTACTTTCCAGTCCTTCAGCTGTAGAGGGGACAGCTTTTCGCCCCCAAAAATAACCTTACGGACCGGCATCTCGGCTGGCTTCATCTTTTTCATCTGGTGGGAAAGATGATAAAATGCCGTAGGCGTCTGATTCAAGATGGTCACTTTCTCTTTGAGGAGCAGCTCAGCAAAAGCCTCAGGATCCCGGGCCACAAAAGATGGAACAAGAACTAGCCGGCCTCCATACAATAAGGCACCGTACATTTCCCAAACTGAAAAATCAAAACAATAGGAGTGGAACAATGTCCAAACATCTTCTTCCGAGAAATCAAAGAGATTCTGATCGTTAAACAAGAGACGTATCACGTTCCGGTGCTCCACCATGACCCCTTTCGGCTGTCCAGTAGATCCCGAGGTATAGATGATATAAGCCAAATCATCCGGACCAGCTTCCACCTCCAGATCCGAAGGATCCTCTTTCTCCCATTCCCGTTTCCAAAGCTCCAGTACCTGTCCGGAATAATGGGCGGGAATGTCTTCTGCATACTGGACGATCAGCTTCTCGGCCCCGCTATCTTCAAGCATATAGCGGATTCTTTCCTCCGGGTAATCCGGATCAATCGGAAGATAAGCTGCACCCGCCTTTAATATACCGAGGATACTTATAATCATCTCGGGTGAACGATCGACTAGAAGGCCTACTATCTGTTCGCGACCTACCCCCTGCTTGTGAAGAAGGCGGGCCACTTGGTTAGATTTTCTATGTAGTTCACCATACGACAAACAATCTTCTCCCAGAGTTAAAGCAATCTTGTCTGGTGCCTTAGTAGCCTGTTCTACAAAAAGACTTATCAATGTTTTTTCCTGAGGGTAATCAACTTTCTGGTTATTAAACTGATGCAGAAGAGAAAATGTTTCCTCATTTTCGAGAAGCTGTTCATTCCTAAACCGCTGATCTAAATTATCAATCAAAATGTATAAAGCACGTTCAAAATAGCCTAAAAGTCTTTTAATAATTAAATCCGAAAAAGAAGAAACAATCCTGATTTCAAATTGATTTAGAGTTGTAGAAATTGAAAAATCAAATAAAGTATTGGTTTTTTCATAACTCTCTTTTCTAGGGGTTATGGAATGCTTCTTGATATTTTCATATGTGTGAAAGTCTATGAAATTAAATAAAATATCAAAAACAGGGTTATCCAAAGCACTTGAAGCACCTATAGCTTCTGATATTCTTTTAAACGAAAGACGTCCGAATTTTTTCTTATCAATTTGTTTTTTATGAACTTTTCTTAATAGCGTCTCCCAAGTCTCTTCTTTATCTATAGAAATCCTAAAAGGAATTGTGTTTAAAAAACAACCGAGCATTTTTTCAGCATCCTCAGTAACCGGCCTTGCGTTCTCAACCAAACCTATAGTTATATCACTTTCAAACGTGATCAACTTCATTACAGAGAGGTAGGCAGTCAGGCAAATTGTTCTTATAGTAGTCTTCTCTTTTTTAGCAACTCGTTTAAGTTGTTGAAGAAGTTCAGGATTTAGCACTTTAGTAGTTGTTTTAGTTTCCTGTGTAGCTTCAAATGGAAGTTGAAGCCTCTTAAAATCTTTCAACTCCTTCTGCCAGTAAGTCGTTAGATCTTCCTGCTGGGAAACAACCATCTGGTCTACTATATAATCCTTATAGCTGCTCTTCAGTTGAGACAGTTCTACAGAACCAGTTTTCAACTTGAAATATACGCCTACTAACTCCGTCATAAAAGAGGCGACACTCCAGCCATCCATAATGGCATGATGGACTATCCAAGCAAAAGCGACCTGACGGTCGTTTAACCTATACACCCGAAGCCTCCAAAGGGGATCCTCTTTTAGCTCAAACGGATTCTGACGATCTTCCAAAAGAGAACGCTCAATAAAATCTTCCTGCTCTTTTTCTGTATATACTGATAGATCATGCTCTATAATATCGACTGGAACTGACTGGTAGACAACTTGAAGAGGCACAGATCCTTCATCTAAGAAAAAGCCCGTTCGTAAAATTTCATGTTTATTCATTAATAAGGTCATAGCTTCAGTTAATTTTTCCACTTCAAATGAAGCATCCTCTAGCTGATAAACAAGTTGGTCATGATAAAACGCTTCTTCTGGATATTTCAAAGAATAAAAAACCATTCCCTGCTGGATATCACTCATTGGATACACATCAACCACTTTATAAGCTAAAGAGACGTGCTCCGTAAGGAACCTACTCTTCGAATCCTGCAATTCTTTTCTTTTTTCTATTCGTTCCTCTTCCAGTGAAAAACTTTGTGTACCGGCATACGCGACTAGCTCTTTTATAGTTGGATATTCATACAAATCTTTAATCTGAATAGCCCAGTCCATTTTCCTATTCATAAAACTAATCAATCCGATGGCTTTGATAGAGTCTCCGCCCAGATTGAAAAAGCTGTCACTTACACCAAGAGAGGTACCTAAAAACTCTTCCCAGATAGACCGTACACGGCCTTCCAGCGGATTCCGGGGCTCCTCATGGATAACACCTTTCATTTTCGGAGCCGGAAGCCTGTGGCGATCCACCTTACCATTGGAAGTGAGTGGCATCATTTCAAGCTGAATGAAATAAGAAGGAACCATATAAAATGGAACTCTTTTGGCCAATTCCATCCGGAGTCCCGAAGGACTCAATTCCTCTTCGGCTGTATAATAGGCAGCCAAAGCTTGTCCCTGTTCCTCTTCAAAAGCTTGTACAAAAACTTCTCTAATTCCGCTACAGAGAAGTAGCTGGGTCTCAACCTCTCCTAATTCGATCCGGTGGCCGCGGATTTTAACCTGGTCATCCATTCTTCCAAGGTACTCCAGATTTCCATCTTCCAGCCACCGGGCCAAGTCGCCTGTTTTGTACATCCGCTCTCCCGGCTGGAACGGATTTTCGACAAAGCGCTCTTCCGTTAAATCCGGCCGGTTCAAATAACCTCTGGTCACACCTTCCCCGGCCACATACATTTCACCACCAACTCCAATAGGTAGGAGGTTCTTCTGGCTACCCAGCACATACACTTGAAGGGTAGGAATCGGCTTTCCAATATTGCTGATGTTAGTCTCAATTTCTTTTTCAGTGATTTCCTTATACGTGACATGAACAGTCGTTTCCGTAATCCCGTACATATTAATCAACTGTGTGGAAGGATAGGCCGCTTTCCAGTCCTTCAGCTGTAGAGGGGATAGCTTTTCACCCCCAAAAATGACTTTGCGGACAGGCATCTCGGCCGGCTTTAGCTTTTTCATCTGGTGAGAAAGCTGATAAAACGCCGTAGGCGTCTGGTTCAAGATGGTCACCTTCTCTTTAAGTAGAAGCTCGGCAAAAGCCTCCGGATCACGAGCCACAAAAGATGGAACAAGAACTAATCGGCCTCCATACAACAGGGCGCCATACATTTCCCAAACCGAAAAATCAAAACAATAGGAGTGGAACAATGTCCAAACATCTTTTTCTGAGAAATCAAAGAGACTCTGATCGTTAAACAAGAGACGTATCACGTTCCGGTGCTCCACCATGACTCCTTTCGGCTGTCCAGTAGATCCCGAGGTATAGATGATATAAGCCAAGTCTTCCGGACCAGCTTCCGCTTCCAGATCCGAAGGATCTTCTTTCTCCCATTCCCGTTTCCAAAGCCCCAGTACCTGTCCGGAATAATGAGCGGGAACGTCTTCTGCATACTGGACGATCAGCTTCTCGGCTCCGCTGTCATCAAGCATATAGCGGATTCTTTCCTCCGGGTAATCCGGATCAATCGGAAGATAAGCTGCACCCGCCTTTAATATACCGAGGATACCTACAATCATCTCAACCGAACGATTAACCAGGAGGCCCACTACCTGTTCGCGGCCTGCCCCCTGTTTCTGAAGAAGGCGAGCCACTTGGTTGGATTTTCTATGCAGTTCACTATAAGACAGGTTATCTTTTCCTATTGTCAAGGCGATCCTGTCTGGTGTCTTCATAGCTTGCTCATGGAAAAGATCTACAATTGTTTTTTTTCGCGGGTATTCCGCCATGGTATTATTGAAATCTACTAATAACTTCTGTTTCTCCACGTTTGATACAATACTAATTTCCGAGAGTTTAATTTTCGACAACCCCTTCCATTAACCTTTTATAATATTCAAGAAAACGGTAAATAGTTTCTTCTCCTAAAAGAGCAGTGTTGTATTCCAGTCTTAGTAAAAAAGAATTTCCCAGTGATAAATATGTAAAAGAAAATCAAATTTGGATGTATAATTACTTTCAACTTACAAACTAATCTGCAGATCACCAATTTTGTAATAATCAATGAGTTCATTTTGATAAATGAACATCGTCTGAAATGATGGTGATATACTGCGGCTTAGCCTGTATAGAGATGCAGCAGAAATGAATAAAGAATAAATTTGTAAACATAAGGTGTAACATTTATTCTTTTACAATGTTGATGAATTTTTTTCCAAAAGAGACTCTATCTGCAAGTCAAGATAATTTCCGTCATAAGTGAGTACGACTGCTTTTCTGGAATTATATGAAAATTTAATGCAAGAAATCTTACATCTATCATTTTTCAATATTCAATCTTTTAAGAGAAGCAGCTCTCCTATCGAAGATAAAGTGGTTCAACCAATTAACGTATTATAAATACTGAAACTCAATCCTCTTAAGTGATACTTCTCCTCTGTTTCTGAGCTGCTGATGTGTCTCTATGGGTTCTTTTTCAAATAAATTAGTGAACCATCCGTCAGTAATTATATGTTTGACAGATTCAGCCAGAATGGAATAGTCACTGTCAATCATAAAAATTTTTATACGAATTAACGAATCGTGTGAAAAATCAAAAGGCGTATCAACTTTTTTAGATAATCTCTTGCTTTTTAGATTCTTTGTTTCCTTATGCATGAGAAGAAAGATCCACACCGTAAATAATAGATAGACAATTCTGATAATGAAACATTGGTTGTCACCAGATATTTCAAAATGAGTCTGTTAATTCTCATGTCGATTTACCATTTATTGCCCCTTTAAATACTCCACATGTAGTAATTCTTTAAAATGAGGGGTAAATGTGGAGGCATAGAAAGGAAAGTATGGGACTTTCTAATACACAAACTATAGACTTGTCTGCGAAGGCATCAAAAGAGTTCATCTCTTTTAATTCCATTACAGAATGCGGAAGTTCGGTATCACTATAATTGCAAAATAGCAAATTGATCTTTGCTTCCTCATTTGGAAGCAGGAAAACAAAACAACCGAAAGCTCTCATTAATATCTCAAGTAGAATACTGGGAGCGTCTTCAGTAAGCGAAATATCATTCTAGTAAAACGCTTCTGGACCGCCTCCATGATCCATGGATTCTAAACACTTGAACCGAGATACATTCTACGAGGAAACCGTAGGAAGACCTCCTATTCTGAGAGCAGTTTTAGTATTACAAAATGTAATTTTAAAATCCTTTATATCGTCTATACTTCTTAGTTTTTCTTTTAAGACTTCAATAGTTTTAGAATTCCCTAAATATTCGACCTCCCTCAAAATATAAAAAACCGAATAATTTTATATAAAAAAAATACATTTTTCTCAATACAAGTAAAAGTTTACCACTATTTATTAACTTTTGAATAGAGTTTTTTTATATTATTAGTAATAATTTAAATATTAATAATAAATTTTAAATAAAATATAAAATCCCAACATATAATCAATTGAGATAGAGGGAGGGGACTAACTTCTGTCGGCCTCAAACCACCGTACATACGGTTCCATATACAGCGGTTCAAAATTACACGCAATTGTTCATAATCTTATCGTTAGGCTCTTCAATCCTTGTTTTCGCAGTATCCATTTCAAAAAATCCCCTATTTGTATGCTTTCTCTCCAGCACCTAATTATTTCCTTAGATGTTCGATTCCAGTTCTTCGGTTCTTCCACTCCTTCCATAGAATCATTCTCAGTCTACGTGTAAACCCACCTTCAAGTTCTTTTAGTTTCGATGGTGTATCCATGAGTTTGTAGCATCCTATCCATTCAATAAAGTACTAATTCAATTCTTTTATTCGGTTTTCCATCTTTATATATTACTTTCTTAACATCATTTCCCGAGTTCTGCTTTGGATCTTAAAATACTTATTTGGAAAATCCTGACTTTTTAATTTATCTAGAATAATATTAGATAAAAGCAGAATCAATGGACCACCGTATACAAAATTTATCATAATCCTCCTTGTGAAGTTCCTTCTGTGTTTAGGTTGACTAATCCGTTGTCCATTATTCCTGCTTGTAGGTATGTACAGATTAATCTAAGATGCTTAATCTTTTGAGAGTGTGTCATCATAGGTCTGTCATAGTTTTATCTTATCGAAGAATTTTTCAAAATCTATGTCTATTACCTATAACCTTCTTCTATATAAACTTGCTCCAATCTGATTACATCATGTGAACGTTCCCCCAGACAAAATTCAAGACTTAGAAAAAACCGGGGCGTATATACTCGTTAGAACTTTGGAAATAGACTGTTGAAAAGAAAGCTTTCCGCCTTCCTTCAGGCTATGACATACCCTTGTCTTAAGCTACAGCTACTATCACCCTTACAGTCCAGAGCTTCACCTATGCCGGGTACAAAAAAACTTTCAGCCAGTTTGCCAACAGCCTCTTAAGTGTCAAATACATATATAACAGATAAATTTCCTAAAATAAAAATATAAAATATAAAATATATATTTATATAAATCACTATATTTCTCACTATAAAAGAGGTAATTTCACGCATGATAAAATCATCCAATACTGGAATGCCCCAGCTAGGTGCTCTACTCTTTCAACAGCAGAACTTAGCAAAATACCAGTAATCCCTGCAGGAAATGCTCTTACAAAACTTTCATCTGACCTACCAACAGCTCTTAAGTGTCAAATACATATATAACGGATAAATTTTAAAAATTTTAAAAAATACAAAATATATATTGCTTTTTTATATAAAATGTTATAAATTTACTTCAGAGGGGGGTGAATTACATGAATGATAAAATTATCCAATACTGGAACGATCCAGCTAAACGTTCTACTCTTTCAGCAGCAGAACTTAGCAAGATGCCAGTAAATCCTGCAGGAGATATTCTTGCAGAGCTTTCAGACGCTGATCTGGATAAAGTAGTGGGTGCTGGTGATTGCGGTGGTACTTGTACATGGACAAAAGATTGCTCAATTTGTCCATCATGGTCTTGTTGGAGCTGGTCTTGCTAATAGCATAAGCTGTTCGAATCATGATCAGATGATTTAAACAGCTAGCACTATTACAAAAATACTTATTTCAGTTCTTTGCAATACCTTTAGAAAGAAGATAGCATTGCTATCTTCTTTCTAATTCTAAAGGTACTTTGTATTCTTATATGATACCCCTAATCCTCTATTATTATTCTTACATAATTATTAAAGACTTTATTTACATATAGGAGTGATCCCATGCTTGCAAATCAAGCCTTAAAAAAGGCATTTTTCATAGAAGAAAGGGTCCAAAAGAGCACAACTAGTAATCTCGCTCAAGAAATGCAGCCTGATGACTATTCCAATCTCCGGATTAGCAACTGGATAGACGGGATGGGCAACAACGAAGATCTCTTTTTAAAAAACTTACATTTACATAATATAGAACACAAGGATTTACATAAAATAATGATAAGTAATAACTATGATTCCGATTCCAGCGCTGAATGGCTTTCTATTATTGGTGAATTAGAAAGATTTAATTATCAGGAACCAGAATTGCCACGCATTCTCCAAAAAATAATTGCTCTAAATCCAAATGAGCCAATTGCTTTTTTTAATTTTTTACTCCCCTTTTTAAAAATCGGGGTTGAGAGAATAGAAAAAGCAATCTCATTATCTGAAAAAAAACATGGTATCTCATTATCAAAAGAAAAGGTACTTTTCCAGCTTGTGCGTAATTTGGCTGAAACACTCAGCAAAGTGAGCTTCCGAACTCTAACTTTGGAATTGAATATAGCAAGATTAAAAGAGCTTCTTGTCGGAGAAACACCTCAAGAGCGTTATAAATATTTTTCCTATACACTTTTAACCGATAAAAATTACTTAGCACAACTTTATAAGCAATACCCTGTCTTAGTAAGAATTCTTTCAAGAAAGACAATTAGATGGGCAGATAATTTTGCAGAAATTTACGATCATCTTCTGCATGATAAGAAAGCAATCGAACAGCATTTCTTTAATAGTACTCCTATAACAGTCATCGAGGATATAAAAACGAACATCTCCGATTCGCACAATGGCGGGAAAGGAGTAGTTATCATAAAGTTCAACGATGACATGAACCTAGTGTATAAGCCAAGGTCTTTAAAAATCGATGAACAATTTCAACAGCTTTTGTGCTGGTTTAACGAATTAAAAGAGAAAAAACTGAGACTTCTCCCTATCACTCTACTAGATAGGGATACATACGGCTGGAGTGAGTTTATAGAACATAAAGAATGCTCAGCCGAACAGGAAGTAAAAAACTTTTATCGTAGAATGGGATATTATTTGGCACTTTTATATTCTATCAATGCTATTGATTTTCACAACGAGAACCTGATTGCCAGCGGCGAATATCCAATGCTAATTGATCTAGAGACCCTTTTTAATCAAGATGCCGTACAGTCAACCGAATCAGTTACTGCTCAAGAAGTAGCACTTAAAACACTAAGTCAATCTGTTTTGGCTACCAATATCCTACCAGTTTTCACATTATACAATAAAATTGAGGGACGAGGCCTCAACATAAGTGGTATGGCTAATGGTGAGGAACAGATTTATCCTTCCAAAGTACCGGTTATTCAGTCGAATAACACAGATGAACAAAAAGTAGAGCGTGGATACATGAAAATTCCTGCCAGCTCAAATTATCCAACATTAAATGGTAAACAGGTAAGTGTCACTATGTATGTAGATGACATGATGGCAGGGTTCAAGGAAGCTTATGATTTGTTAACCAAGAACAAAGATTGCCTAAAAAATGAGATTAGCCGATTTAAAAATACAAGGGTAAGGCAGATATTGCGGGCCACTAACAGATATGGTAACCTTCTCGCTATCAGCTATCACCCGGACTATTTACGGGATGGCCTAGACAGAGAGATGCTTTTAGGGAAATTATGGCTTGATACAGAAATGCAACCAGAATTAACGCAGGTTCTTCTCGCGGAAAAAGCAGACTTATTGGAAGGAGACATTCCGTATTTTACAACAGAACCAGGGCAACCCCATATCTACGATAGCCAGGGACGTTGCTATGAAAACTACTATAAAACAAGTAGCTTGGCAAAAACACTCGACAAAATAGAGAGGCTCGGTCCAAAAGATTATGAGGAACAGCTACAAATTATTAAGCTTTCAATGCTGGCACTTGAATCATCTCCATCAGATAAAAAATCAAACTACATCCCTTCCGTTCCGGATAACCAAATAGATCGAGATTCGTTCTTAGAAGAAGCAAAAAGAGTAGCGGATTACCTGATATCCAGGTCTATACAAGGAACAAATAATGGAAAAGAGGATGTCTCTTGGATCGGGACCCGCCTTACTGACAATGCAGAGAGCCTTTGGAGAATTGCTCCTCTAGGGAATGATTTATATGATGGAATAAGCGGTATTGCTCTATTTTTTGGTTATTTATATAAATATACTAGAGATTCGAAGTATAGGGTCTATATACAAAAATGTTTACCTCCTATAAAAGAATCTCTTCAGGAGCTATTAGCTTACCCTAAGTATGCTTCATTAGGTGCTTTTACTGGCGTATTATCTAATATTTATACGCTTAACCACCTAACAAAAATATTAGATGAACCTTCCTTAATGGAAGAAGTAAAAAAAGTGATGCCAAAGCTTATTGAATCTATTCCATATATGCAGGAAGTGGATATTATAGACGGTTCAGCTGGCTCACTTATTGTCTGTTTAGACCTTTACAAACAGACAGGAGATGAAATCTTCTTGGAAGCATCAAAGAAATTCGGGGAACATATTCTTCAAAAAGCTATACCTCAAGCTACAGGAATTGGCTGGAAAATATCTGTCTCCGAAGATGCATTGCCTGGTTTCTCTCATGGAACCTCTGGCATTGTTTGGGCCTTGCATGAACTTTATCAACTTACCGGAGAGCAAATGTTATATGATGCCCTCAAACAAGGATTAGCCTATGAGCGAAGTCTGTACATGGAAGAAAAAAGAAATTGGGCCCTTCCAAGCGCCGCTGAGCTACCTCAACTCCCTTGTGCTTGGTGTCATGGAGCAGCGGGTGTAGTTTTATCCCGCCTGCTATTGAAAAAGGCAGGTTACTCCGATTCGCTTATTGACATTGAAATCAGAGTCGGTTTAGAGACCATTATAAAAGAAGGATTCGGTAGAGACCATTCCCTTTGTCATGGAGATACAGGAAATTCAGCTGTACTGTTGCTGGCAAGTAAAGTACTTAAAGAGGATCTTTGGAAACAGTACAGCTATGCAGTAGGGGAACATGTATTGGATGAAATTCAGCAAGGTGGTTGGAAAAGCGGTCTCCCTCAGTACCTAGAAACATATGGTGCAATGGTAGGCATTTCAGGCGTCGGTTTAGGGCTACTTAAGCTTTATGATATAAACGGCGTTCCTTCAATAACTCACTTGGAGTCTATAACAGCACTAAAATAAGTTTTGAATTTCAACTACCTATAGCTCTAGGTATCTAGAGCTATAGGTAGTTTATAGGAGGTTAAATAATGTCATCTAGACAGAAGCAAAAAAGAATAAAGCGCTGGACAAATGTTCCGGTTATCAGGCAGGTGAGTCAAAACGAATGTGGACCAGCCTGTCTTTCTATGATTTTTGCTTTCTACGAACTTAAAGTTCCTCTTTACATTCTTAGCGAAGAGTGCCAAGCATACAGAAACGGAGTCAGCGCATTAACTTTAAAGAACGTCTCAGAAAATTATGGATTCAAATGCCATGCTTTTAAAATAGAAAAACTGGACCAACTCTATCAAATTACTTTGCCTGCTATCCTACACTGGGACCACAGCCATTATGTGGTTTTGGATAAAATCAACTCTGGATCAGCAACCATTATTGACCCAGCTCAAGGCAGAAAGACAATAAACCTAATGGAGCTAGAGCATCATTTTAGCGGAATAGCGCTTACGTTTGAATGCACAGAGCGAGTAAATAAGGGATCCAGTAGTAGTAAGAGCAGTAACAAAATGCTTCTCTATTACGCTATGATTAAACCAAAGTACAGCATTTTAATGATTGTATTTTCTATCCTTGTTCAGGCCCTTAGCCTGACCGTACCCTTTATGATAGGTTATATTGTCGATAGGTACATGGATTTTGAAAAATCCTCTATAATCAGCAATATTTTTTTAATTATAGGAGCCATTTTTGTTACTAGCTTACTTTTTTCCTATATTAGAAGCATTCTATTTGCACAGCTTCAAAGACATATCAGTACTAAGCTATCTGCAGATTATCTAACACATCTATTAAAACTTCCGCTTACCTTTTTTGAACAACGGAATACAGGAGACCTTGCAACAAGACTGAACAATATCTCGATGATTCGGGAGATCCTATCAACTACCGGAATCGCAATAATTTTGGATGTAACAATGATTTTGATATGTTTAATTACCATGTTTACACAGTCAGTATTTTTAAGTGGAATAACCTTAATAATCGCCATAACTGAAATTTTTCTGATGTTTCTCTTTTTAGGTTCAATAAGAAGCTATTCACAACAGGAATTGGCGGTTCAGGGGACCGCTCAAAGCTATTTGATGGAAGGACTACGTAGTATTCTATTAGTTAAGTCTACACGAAGGGAAGACAAAATTCTCAATGGCTGGACAGAACTATTCTCAGAGCAAATGAATTACTTCTCCTTGAGGTTTTCTCGAAGTGGTCTTTTAAATAGCATTGTAAGCAGTATTGGCTTAGTTGCTCCGCTACTTCTTTTAATGCTGGGAATGAGGGAGATTTCTAATGGATTTATGACTATTGGTGCCCTAATAGCATTTAATTCTTTAGCTCTCTCCTTTTTAACGCCCATCAATTCTCTGATTACTTACTTTCAATCCTTTCAAATTTTGTTCAGTGCTTTTGAAAGGGTCTTTGATGTACTCTCTGCAAAAACAGAGCAAAATCTACAACTTAGTGAAAAGGCGGCAAAAATCGATTTTAAGACTAATCCTATAGTTTTTGATGATGTAAGCTTCGCCTATAAAGGGGAATCACCTGTCTTACATAACATTTCATTGAGTATAGAACCAGGACAAAAAATAGGTATTGTAGGGCCGACTGGTAGTGGAAAAAGCTCTTTAATTAAATTACTGCTTGGGCTCTATCCCCCTTCCGAGGGCTCTATTTATTATGGATCGGAAAGTATGGATCAAGTGGATTATGAAGATTTAAGAACTCAGATTGGCATAGTCCTTCAGGAAACGTACCTGTTTAATGACACAATTTATAAAAACATAGCTTTCTTTGAGGACTTACCTGTAGACCAACTGGAGCAAGCAGCTCAACTAGCATCACTACACGAGGATATCCTTTCAATGCCGCTTAAGTATAACACGGTTATCGGGGAAAACGGCCAAAATTTATCCGGGGGACAAAGGCAGAGATTAGCCATAGCCAGAGCTCTAGCTACGAACCCTTCTCTTTTAATTTTAGATGAAGCAACCAGTCAGATGGATTCACTAACCGAGCAGAAACTTAATGATACTTTCCGGAAAAATGGTATTACCCAATTGGTTATCGCCCATCGTTTGGCAGCTATTACTGATGCAGATGCTATCATTGTTATGGATCAAGGGCGTATCGAGGCAATCGGCAGCCACGATACTCTGCTTAATGAATGTGAACTTTATCGCCTGTTGTGGTCACAACAAGCAAAAATGGTAACATATAGTTAAGAAATAAACCTGCATCTCATTGAACTGCCCCCCAATTGTTAGACAAAAAAGCTAACTATTGGGGGGCTTCTTTATGTCAAAATACAAAACTGAGTTCAAATTAAAGATAGTTGAACATTGTTTACAAACGTAATTGTAGTAAAAAAAGCCTCACTAGGAAATTCAAGGTTTCTCGAAGTAATGTCCAAAAGTGGATTGCTTTATATGAAAATCAAGGTGAGACAGGCTTGGTTTCTACCTATACAAACTATACTAAAGAGTTTAAACTAGACGTACTTAACTTTATGAATGAAACAGGGACGTCTCTTTTAGAAACAGCTGTAATATATAATATTCCGGATCCAACAGAGACTCCATGGAATCCTAAATAAAACAAATAGCTGCCATGCACCTATCCACTGCATTTCAAACAGTCACAGTCGATAGAGGAAAACGATTTTCGTGTTATCAACAGGTGGAAAAAGACTTAAAAATAGCAGCGTTCTCTGCCGATCCCTATTTCACAAGACCAACTAAATCAAGTACTGCTTCTTATTATTCAAAGACAAAAAAATATTTAGGTTGGAAAACCGCCCACAAAGCTTTTCAGTATGAACTGTCGCGCTTAGATTGACAAACTGTAATTTATAGGAGGTGATTACTGAACTAAGCTTTACACAACGACTAGATGAAATTTTTTATATAAATATCTCCTTTAGCTACTTCATTTTTAAGGGTATAGAAATAGAATATGTTCTTAAAAATGAAGTATCCGAAGTCTAATAAATGACTCCGGATATTTCTTCTCATCTTTTACATTAAATTGTAGGTTATACAAACATTTCCCCTAAAGGTCCAAAAAAGAATAAGATAGCTAAAACAACTACTGCTACCGCCATAATGGCAATAATGGTGCCTTTTTTCACTATAATTCCCTCCTTGATAGGTATTTATTTCATTTCAGTACGCATGAAATTCCAGACTCCGGCTAAACTAAACAAGAGAAAACCACCTATTACTGCTAGGTACAAATCTTGGGTTGTCTGTGTAAATCCAAGTTGATTTTCCGGTGTCATAGCATAAGCAGGCTGCGACCAAGGATAATATCTTCCATACTTTGAACCTGTCACAAAGATATTCGGAATTATAAAAGCAAAGTTCAAGGCAATTGGAAGAGAAAAGTTTTGCCATTGTATCGCCAGCCAGGTTTGAAGGGCTATAAGAGGTAGAATGGACAACCATCCATTTAGAAACAGACCTAGAAATTCGAAATATGGAAATGTTCCTGTCACCCCCATCACTTTCCCTAATATAAGGAAATACAAAAACATCATAACATTTGTCATTCCCACCAACAGCCAGCCCCATATCATCTTTGATAGATAAAAGTATACTTTTGGAATAGGATAGGACAAAAGCTGCTTCCACCCTCCATTTGCATGTTCAAAACGGCAGAGCATTGCCAGATACACACTTGAAAGTAGCGGACAAAGGACAGTTCCGTACAAAAACTCGACTTGGGTCCACGCCCCCGTCCATCCTACCATTCCATTCTCTTCAAAAACATCGATATGAGTAACATAGTTGGCCACTCCAATAACAGTAAGAAACAAGGGTGTTATCAGAATAATCATCCAAATCGGCATATAGTTCCTAAGCTTCAGCCAATCATTCCATAATACATCTTTAAACATACTCTTCCTCCTAATCTACTTCTCTACTGGAAAAATGTATCGATCCAATGATAGTGAAAAATAAGCCCATGCCAACGCTAATCCAAACCCATTCCCACTGGTAGTCAGGAGAATTAACTATACTAGAAAAATCAGTAATGATATTTTCATTTGAAAATGTTATCTGGTATGGCAGGACCCACGGAAGATATTGTGTAATCCCCGGCAGCTGAATCAAAAATAGCCCCAAGGCTATTCCTACTCCTCCCATCATCATCGGTATCGCCTGATTATTTAATACCATGGACATCCATAGCTGAAGCCCAATAAGAGCAAAAGAAGTCAGATATGGAAACATTGTAAAATAAAAGATTCTGGAGGCATTAAATGTAGCGCTCCCTCCAAATAAAAATCCAGAAAGGCACATAGCAACCATTAAAAATAAGCCCGAAAGTAGCACACCAAAGCATATCCACATGTAGCGCGTCCAATAGTATTGAGTCTTGGATATTGGCATAGAAAAGATAAGTTTCCACGATCTTGCCTGGTGCTCTAGATTAGCAATATATGAGCATAAAATTGTAACGGAAAGGTGGATAATAAAATAGTTGCCGTAAAATGTAATCATCCATATGGTACCCCAAATGTTATAACTCCTACCTTCTGAGACCTCCTGCTGTATATCACCAGCATTCAGCAACAGCAGCAGAGTTACGCCTCCTACTAATACAGCAGGGAAAAATAGGACAAGTCCCCAAAACCATGAACGTTTTATTTTAACTAAATCGGACGAGAATATCGGTCCCATTATAAGCTCTGTCCTTTCCCTGTAAGATCTAAGAAGATATCTTCAAGTGACTTTTTCATACCTTCCAGGCGGGAGACTGTAAATCCGGCCTCTACTAGTACCTTGTTGGCTTCCCCGGCTATAGATGGGGAAGATTCTTGAATATACACAGTCCCTTCTTCCTCTTCAAAATTTGCCTCAATGCCTTTATGTTTAAGAGAACTAGCTGCTTCCAAAGGCTTATCGACTTTTATTTTAATTTTAGGTTCACTTTCTTTCCTTAGAACCTCAATAGAATCTTGAAAAAGCATCTTCCCGTTTTGAATAATACCTACCTGAGTTGCCATCAACTCTATTTCACTAAGTAAATGACTTGAAATCAAAACGGTCATTCCAAACTTTGCAGGCATTTCTTTAATAAGTTCACGTATTTCATGAATACCAGCAGGGTCAAGACCGTTGGTTGGTTCATCTAGAATTAAAAGCTGTGGGCGATTCAACAAAGCGGTTGCAATACCCAACCTTTGTTTCATTCCTAAGGAATAATTCTTAACCTTTTTATCCTTGGCACCTTCTAGCTGGACAATTTTGAGTACCTCCTTTACTCTATCTGCATTATCTATTCGTAGCAGTCGTCTGGCAGCTTCTAAATTTTCATAGCCACTGAGATGACCGTAGTAGGTCGGTGTTTCAACAAGAGATCCAATTTCCCCTAAAATTGACAAACGATCCTTCTTTAGGTCCTTATCAAATATCTTGACATCACCTTTAGTGGGGCGAATAAGACCAAGCAACATACGAATAGTCGTAGTTTTCCCTGCCCCGTTCGGACCTAAAAATCCGTAAATCTCACCTTGACTGACTTTCATGTTTAAAGAATCTACAACTATATTTTTTTTGTAGGTCTTTGTTAGATTATTTGTATTGATAATTAGTGAGTTCATTTTGTATCTCCCTTCACCATTTAATTAAGGAATAATTACCGTCTAAGGAGTCACTAGTGCACCACCTAAAGAGGCAAGACAAGCTGTAATATCCTGTATGGCTTTTTCAATCCGTTGAATAGAATTTATATCAATTGAAAGCTGGTCTTTTTGCCCATTTATACGGTCCATTATTTCTGCTCTTTCTTTTGAATTAAAATAATCTTTTAATAATCCTGTCTCTTTCAGCAAATACAAAAGAACAACTGTCTGTTCATCAGGAACTCTATTATAGATGAGCTGAGAATGAATCAGTTTAACAACTTGTTCTCGCGATTGATTAATCTCGGTGATTTTTCGTAGAGGTAGAAAAGGAACTTTTAAACCTAAGGTGATTGCCCCTTTTTTTTGCAGTTCTTGAAGAATAGAATTGTGTATCTTTCCTCGTAACCGGGTTTTGAAATGAAAATACTTAATCCAGGCTTTTAATTTTCTCGTTCTAAATGATTTGACAAGAATAAGGATAACTTGGTCCAAATAATCAGCTCCAGTTATATCAGCATCAACAACCATAACTTTTCCCTTTGTATCCAACTCTATTTTCCTTTTTAAAAGTAGGTCAATAAATATAGACCCAATGCTATATGTTTCTGTGTATGAACGATACTTCAAACGAAGGTGATTCGCTCCTAATAGGACCATTTCTTCTGGCAAAGAAAGCCGATGTTCCATAAATTCACCCCTCTATATTAAATAATGTTTAGATAGCTAAAGCCATACATGGAACCGATAGTGAATATAGTTGTCCAAACAGCTAAGCTAACAGTCATCCAACTTATCACTTGTGTCCGAGAGGAACCAAATGTTAAGGCCAAAACAGCGGCAATATCAGTACCGACAAAAATTGGCGCAAGAAGCGCTAGACCTGGAATACCGTATCGCTCCCAAATTTTTCTGGATCTTGTTTCCTGTTTGGAGGGAGTCGTAATTCCTTTTGCCTTTCTCCTTTTTTCTCTCCATGCGTAAAATTGCTTAAAGAAAAATCCTAGCAGTAAAACTAAAAGCAAGTTACCAGTAAAAGCCACTATTGCAACTCCAAGCGGTGGCAACCCCCATGCCACACCGATAGGAACTACAATAGATACATCCATCCAAGGGGCGAAAGCAACAACAAAAATTACAACAAATTGCCAGACAGTCGATTGGTCTTGTGCCCATTCAAGCATTACATCACTTCCTTTTTAATATTTATTTAATTTACGAACCGTCAGCCAATACACCAGGTATTGGCCAATACCCAAAAATCCAATGGCGAAAAAGGGAGTAAGAACAAACTCAGAAAATAGGAAACAAATTCCTGCAGTAACCGGCAATCCAACTGAAAAGAAGATATAAACACTTCTACATGCTTTAAGAGTAACCCATTGCTGTCCTTCGTCCATGTCAAGAAATTCGGAAGGAAGAAGCCCAGAGAAGCGGATTCTGCTTTCAGGATGCTTTTTGTTATAGTATCTTATCAGGATCGTCCAAATGAAAGTTAAGGCAGTAAGCAGAAAGAGACATATCCTAGCCAACAGCTGTTTTTCATCCTGAGGATTATACAGAGAAAAAATAAAAAAAGTAATTAACAGAATAAATAAAAACATCGGAACAATAGGAGACTTTATAAGTTTTTGTAACATTTTGCTCATCCTTTCTCTTCGAGGAAAAAAACTTCTTCTACTGTAACTTGAAAAGCTTTCGAAATTTTCAAAACTAACGTTATGGAGGGTGCATAATCCCCTTTTTCAATCAATCCAATCGTTTGTCTGGTGGCCCCAATTTTTTTAGCCAAATCTTGCTGAGACCATTTGTGACGTGCGCGCATTTCTCTGACTCTATTAATTAGCATTCCACTATCCCTTTCCATAAATTAACTAATTTTAGAATAAATCAAATAATTCTAAATGTCAATAATCGTTTTCATTTTGCAAAGAATAATTGCATAAATATAAAAAAACACCTAATTCCATCATTTAAATATATTTAATGAAGATAAAAATATATAATTAATGGGTTTTTTTTACTTTACATATATAAAATTAAAGATTATTATTATTTTATAAATATTTTGTTATAAATAGGGATTTTCATTTCTCAACTTTTAACGATTAACTTAATAATAAAGGTGGTGTACAAAATGAGTAATTTGTTATTAAAAGAAAAGAAAGCTCTAGAAGTAAACGGATACAAGAAATTCCAACTTGCAAACTTACCTGTTCAAAACCTAGAAAAAGATCTTATGCAGATGATAGCCGAGTTTGACAGACTACCGGTAGATACATACTCATTAGAGAGTCACAGGTACAGAAGATATTCACGCGCAATTATTAATCCTTGGGATAATCATTTTCAATGGCTTCCTAATCATTATGACGAACAGGGAGAACCCCAATCTCTGTATTTTCAAGGAAGCTTTAACGCAGAATACCTTAAAGAGTACCGAGCTTTTCCCTCGCTCAGCGAGGAGATAAAAGAAAGCGAACTCCTAAAAGAAATAATAAAATATGATTTTAACGAAACTTTCTGGGATACACATGACAAATTACTTCCTGTTCATGTTGGTGTACATTTTGTAAAGTATATGGTCACAGAAGATGATCAGGAATCTGTCGCTTCTCCAAATACCCTGCATCAAGATGGAGAGCCCTTCACTTTCGTCCACTTAGTCACCTATAAAAATGTGATTGGTGGAACCAGTACGGTTGCCACTACGAATTGTGCCGGTTTAAAAAGGGAAGATGTTGATGAAAAATTCATTCTAGATGAGTTTGATCTCATAAATCCTCTTGACTCTTATGGTGTTTGTGATCAAAAGGTCAGTCACTATGTTAAAGGAGTTAAAAAAGGAAAGGATCCGCAGCCAGCAGAAAGAGGCGTACTTCTTATTGACTTTACTCCTACTGTTATTGCAATCACCTAATAAATTATACAGAACTTAAAAATAGTTCCTCTTGATTTATCGTTTATATATGTAACCACTATACAGTGACACTTCTGTTTCCTTTTCCTAGCAGAAATTAATGATTCACAACTATTAAAAGAGAGGGATCCTCCTCTCTTTTGATTTTTATTGAAAGTTTTATATTCATATTTGGTAAGGGGATATTCTATCCTAATGAACTTGGACACTACTAAGAATAGTTTTATACTTGAGGTAGCCTAATAAGGGGCATTTATTATGCAAAGAAGAACCCCTCACTTACTGAAACGCTTGAAGTAGCTCATAAGTGGATTGAAAAAGGATATGCAGTTCGCCATGTCCTTCATATTTTAGAAATTTCCCCTCCACATACTATTATCAGAAAAAAGAAACTAGACATTATCAGCATACAAATAAATACCCTTGTTGAATCTGGAGCCATATATTGTAAAAGATGATTATACAAAATAAATAATTTATAATCCAAACGTTACCGTACAAAAATACAAAACTGAATAATAGCAAAAAACAATCATAATTATTCATCTCCTAAAAAAATAATAACGTAAAAAATTATCCCTATCACTTTATTACTCTATCTAAAATATACTGTTTAACAATAGTCACTAAATCTACTTTTAAATAATAAAAGAATTCATTACTTTTTAACCATAACCTTGCCACAAATAAAAAGAAGCATAAACTTGCCGTTCCGGCAAACTTATGCTTCTTGTTACAAACAAAATAAAAAAACCACCAAATATGTATTGGTGGAGACGGTGGGAGTCGAACCCACGTCCAAAGATATTGGCACTTAAGCTTCTACGAGTGTAGTCGATATATTGGCATTTCGCGAACTCTTCGGCCTATCGACAGGCTTCTAAGTTGCTAGTCTGATTGTTCTCTTCCTTCGTCCTCAGACGGCGAACTCCGGCGTAGTCCACTTAGTTTGAGTCCCTTACCCTACCACATGGACGATGGAGGGAGGAACCGCTAAGCTGTATTAAGCAGCTAAAGCGAAGTTGTTTTGTTGTTTGCCAGTTATTGGCTTTGACGTTTTAACGAGGCCGATCCCCTCGACTCGCAACTTAAGCTCAAACTACCCCTGTCGAATCCGTAACGTCCCCATATAAGAATGGAGCATACGAAGTATATTCGTGATAGCTACTTAATGAGCTGTTTTTCAATGTTCAACTGGCCTTACAAAAATTATTATATCATACGTTCAACATTTTACAAATGTAAATTTTTGTATTACATCTTTTGACGATCACGGAATGCACGTGCGATTTCGCGTTTCGCTTCCTTCTCTTTTAAATCATGACGCTTATCATATTGTTTCTTCCCTCGTGCTACACCAAGTGCCATTTTCGCAAATCCATTTTTTAAATAGATTTTAACTGGAACAAGCGTATAACCTGTTTCTTTTGAATAGCCAATTAGCTTGTCGATTTCTTTCTTATGAAGAAGTAATTTTCTTGTACGAAGCGGCTCGTGATTGAAACGATTCCCTTGCTCATATGGACTAATATGCATATTATACACCCAAACTTCACCATTATGTATACGTGCGAAAGCATCTTTTAAGTTTACGCGTCCGGCGCGAATAGACTTAATTTCCGTTCCTTGAAGGACAAGCCCTGCTTCGTATGTTTCGTCGATGAAATAATCATGAAATACTTTTTTATTTTGTGCAATAACCTTACCACTACCTTTTGGCATTTTATGTCCCTCCTCTATTTGTACCATTTTAACAAAAATTACGAAAAAGTGGAAGTGCTCGCTCAGAATGTTCGGCTCTGATCGGCTAAGGTTCTTTCGCATAGAGGATGCTTTTTATCTTCTTTTGCAGAAGGTTCTTAAACACGAAGAGCTTGCCGCCTTAACTAGATACCACCAGAAAAGAAGTGGCTTCGCTCAGTATATAAGCAAAGCCCTCCTTCTTACTTACGCTTTTTCTTTTTCTTCTTAAATCCTGGGACATTTTCAAAGAATGGCTTTTTCTTTTTACCGTTACCATCTTTTTTCCCTGGACGACCAGAGGATTCTTTCCCTTGACCACCACGTTCGTATTTTCTTCCACTACCACGTTCATTGTCACGTGCACCGCCGCGCTCATTATTACGTTCGCCGCGACCACTGCGTCTCTTTCTACCACCTTTTGGCTGTTCAATCACAACTGGACGATCTTTGAGTTTACGTCTTGGGCTACCTTTCATACCAACGATTTCAAAATCAATTGCGCGTTCATCTTTGTTTACATTAATAACGCGAATTGTAATTTCATCACCGATGCGGAAGACGTTACCTGTACGTTCACCAATCATCGCAAAGTGCTGTTCGTCATAACGATAGTAATCATCCGTTAAATAGCTAACGTGAACAAGACCTTCAATTGTATTCGGAAGCTCTACGAATAAACCGAAGTTTGTTACAGAACTAATCATACCGTCGTACTCTTCACCGATCTTATCAAGCATATATTCTGCTTTTTTCAGTTCGTCTGTTTCGCGTTCTGCCTCAACAGCGCGGCGTTCCATGTTAGAAGAATGCTCTGCAATCTCTGGTAACTTTTCACGCCATTTTGCTTGTGTTTCGTTATCAATTTTACCGTTAATAATATATTCACGAATTAATCGGTGAACAATCGTATCTGGATAACGACGAATTGGTGATGTGAAATGTGTATAGAATTCTGTTGATAAACCGAAGTGACCTAAGCTATCTGCATCGTAACGAGCTTGTTTCATCGAACGAAGCATAACTGTTGAAATCACGACTTCCTCAGGCTGCCCTTGTACCATTTCAAGAATTTGTTGCAGCGCGCGAGGATGTATTTCATTCGCACGTCCTTTTACCGCATAGCCAAAGTTTGTTACAAATTCGAAGAAACGCTCTAATTTATCTTCTTTCGGATCTTCATGGACACGGTACATAAACGGTACGTTCATCCAATGGAAATGCTCTGCTACCGTTTCATTGGCAACAAGCATGAACTCTTCAATTAGCTTTTCTGATACCGAACGATCACGCATTACAACATCTGTCGGTTTACCTTCTTCATCTACTAGTACTTTTGCTTCTTTAAAGTCAAAGTCAATCGCACCACGTCTCATACGTTTTTCACGTAAGATTTGCGCTAACTGACCCATCTCTTTAAACATCGGTACTAATGGCTCATAACGTTTAATTAACTCTTCGTCTTCATCTTCTAAAATACTTCTTACATCAGCGTATGTCATACGCTCTGTCGTTTTAATGACACTTTGGAAAATCTCATGGCTCACAACATCACCAAGATTGTTAATTTCCATTTCACAAGATAGTGTAAGGCGATCCACTTTCGGATTCAAGGAACAGATTCCGTTTGATAAACGATGTGGAATCATCGGAATTACACGGTCAACAAGATACACACTCGTTGCTCTCTCTGCTGCTTCAACATCAATTGGAGATCCTTCATGAACATAATGACTTACATCCGCAATATGAACACCAAGTTTATAATTACCATTCTCAAGCCTTGTTACTGTTACCGCATCATCTAAGTCTTTTGCATCTGCACCATCAATTGTCACAATCATTTGATCACGAAGATCTCGGCGGTCTTTTAAATCTTCTTCTGAAATCGTTTCTGGTACACTGTTCGCGTGTTCCATTACATCTTCCGGGAATGCTAATGGCAAATGATGTTTATGAATAACAGATAAGATATCTACCCCTGGGTCATTTTTATGACCTAGAATTTGAATAACTTCCCCCTCCGCACTTAAACGATCTTGCGGATAGCTTGTAATTTTCACAACAACTTTATGCCCTTCTACCGCACCCATAGATGCACTTTTCGGAATAAAAATGTCACTTGTCCAACGTTTATTATCAGGAAGTACAAATCCAAAATTTTTTGATTCTGTATATGTACCAACTAGTTCCTTCGTACCACGTTCTACAATACGAATGATCGTACCTTCTTGGCGTGATCCGCTAGATTGTGAATTAATACGAGCTAACACTGTATCGCCATGAAGTGCACCATTTAATTCTGTGGGCGGGATAAAAATATCATCGTCGCCTGTCTTCTTCTCTTCCGGCACGACAAATGCAAAACCACGTGCATGTCCAATTAACTTACCGCGCACTAAATTCATCTTTTCTGGAAGGCCATAGCGATTGCTACGTGTACGAACAACAAGTCCTTTCTCTTCCATCATAACAAGTGCCTTTACAAAATCTTTAAAGCCAGCGGAATCTACAATTCCAAAAGCAGCTTCTAATTCTTGTATCGTTAGCGGCTTATACGCTTCTTCTTTCATAAATAACAATAATTTATCAATATGTTCTTGAATAATGTCTTCCAAGCACAAATACCTCCTTTAAATCCTCATATTATTTAGTGTATCCGAAACATTGACTCTATATAAAGTGAAACTTCTATAAACACTCGTTTTTCACCATTTATTCTGCTGCGTAATCCTCATCTCAAAAGTTTATTTCTATATAAACCCATTTTGATTTACAGGAACCTACGTTGCGTCTATAAAAGAAGACCTCCACTCATTCTCTCCTTCTGTTCTCACACAGCATGGGGCGAAAAAAGGAACTGACCACTTCTATCCATCGATGGACCCTCTCTTCCACCCTAAAAAGAATGGTTTTAATACCTCATGAAAAAAAGAGGCAACTAGATCTTACCAATCTAGTTGCTCCAAGAAGTTATATACATCCTCGTGTAGCTCATCACGTTGTTTATCAAGCGTAATAACATGCGTAGAATCTTCATACCACTTAATTTCTTTTAACGTGGACTCTACACCATTATAGATAATGTTTGCACTGTCTGTATTAATCATTTCATCATGGCGTGCTTGTACAACAAATGTTGGAGCATAAATCATATCAACATTATTGCGTACGTCACGAATTAAATCTTGTAATGCTTTTAATGTATTCATTGGTGTCTTTTTAAATTCCATCATTTCTTCTGCAATTTGCTCTGGTGATTTCTGCTCACGTTTTTTATATTCACGTGCGTATGCCAATATACCTTGGTACATAATTTCTTCGCTCTTAATGTACATTGGCGCACACATTGGTACAACACCTAAAATCGGTAATGTATAAGCAAGTTTTAACGAGAATACACCGCCCAGTGATAGTCCAACAGCCGCAATCTTCTCATATCCTTGATCCTTCAAATGTTGATATGCAGCCATAGCATCTTTCCACCAGTCTTCAGGACCTGTACGAACAAGTTGTTCTGGCGGTACACCATGACCTTTATAAATTGGGGCGTGGCAAGTATAGCCTTTTTTCTCTAAAAAACGCCCGAGCATACGTACATCAGCTGAATTTCCCGTGAATCCATGTAGTAATAAAACAGCACGGTCTCCACCTTCAAATGTAAATGGTTTCGGAGATGCTAATTTCATCATCTTCTTCTCCTCTTTCTCTTCTATAATCTAGTCTTATTGTTTCTATCCCTAGTTTACCATAGTTCCATTTCCATAATCTAATTAGAAACTTTTTGCGAATAATGAAATACAAATGAGACAAAAAAAGAAGAACCATTAGCGCGAATCCGCTAACGCTTCTTCTTTTTTCATATCTGTCAAAAAGCAAGACCTTTACTTATATGCTTAAGTACGTAACTCCAATTGTTAGTGCAAAGAATAGTACAGCTAAAACAACTGTAATACGGTTTAATACGGCTTCAATTCCGCGTGCTTTTTGCTTACCAAATAATTGCTCTGCACCGCCTGAAATAGCACCTGAAAGGCCTGAACTATTACTAGACTGCATAAGTACCATAACAATCATTAAAATCGATACAATAATAAGTAAAACTGATAATAACGTATGCACCTGGCGTACCTCCTACAAAGATTCAGTTAATTTAACTGTAGCACAAATCCAACAGAAAAGCGAGAGCTGTTCCTATTGCTCTCGCTTTCATCTATTACATAAACATGGTTGCAAATAGCGGTCCAAGCAGACAAGTTAAAATAGCCGTCAATGTCATTGTTACCGATCCAATAACACCTTCATGTTCATTGTTTTTCATCGCTCTCATCACACCCATAATATGTGATGCACATCCAAAACCAATCCCTTTACCAACAGAGTTTGTAACGCGGCTCCATTTCAATAAAAGCGGACCTGTAATTGTTCCTGTAATCCCTGCAACAACAACGAATGCTGCTGTTAAAGATGGAACGCCGCCAACCTGCTCAGATACACTCATTGCAACTGGCATTGTTACGGATTTTGGTAAAGAAGATAAAATTAAGCTTTTATCTGTTCCCATAAGCGTTGCAATCACTAAGTCACTTGCAATCGCAACTGTTGTTCCGACTAATACACCACCCGCAATCGGTACAATATATTTTTGCAACACATGACGCTGTTTATATAATGGAATAGCAAATGCTACCACCCCTGGACCAAGCAGTTTTGAAATCCAGCCACCACCACTCTGCATGTATTGTTGATATGGTATATCCAGCACAAGTAATAAGACAATCATTAATGCTGTTGCTACAAGCATTGGAATGGTAAATGGTGTTGGCAATACTTTATAAATCTTTTTAGATAATTGATATAATAACAATGTAAGAATAACCCAACCAATTCCGATTAATATTTGGCTCATCGCGATTCTTTTTCCTTTCTATTCGCAAGATATTGTCCTGTATGTCCTGCGACAATAATAATTAAAAATGTACTCGCTACAATTGTAATGAAAAGAGAAATTCCTTTACTCATAAAAAAAGCACCGTAATTCATTAAGCCAATCGTTGGCGGAATCAATAAAAACGGCATAATAGCAACAAGTGTTTCTGCTCCTAAATCAAACCATTTCACAGGAAGAACCTTCATGCTAAGTAAAATAAGCAACAAAAATAAGCCAATCAAACTACCTGGAATTGGAATATTCAACATTTCTTGCACCCATGTTCCAATCATGTAAAACACGTAAAGAGCTACAACTTGGACAATAATCTTAGTAAACTTCATGTTCATCATCCCTCATGTTTATACGATCTTCTGTTTTCTATTCTTATCATAGTATAAATTGTAAAAAGCTGCAATTTATCAACTTGACAACAAAAATGACATATGTTATACGCTTACACCCTTGGTATGACTGGGTTTCCGAGCGAAATTTACGTCAAAAACATTGACCTAAAATGAAAAGTTTATATTTTCTGATTTTTAGGATTTACTATTTTAAAAAAGAAATATCCTCATATAGATTTCTTTAAATATATGAATCAAGTTCACAATATCCCTAAAAATTTGTCCTAAAAAACATAAAAAGAACACTAATACGTTACCTAGTGTCCTTTTTATATAATGCCTGATATACTACATCACAAAATTCTTTACTCCCATGTACTATGAAATTTATCTTCGTTGCAAATTCAATTGTTAGCATCCAATCTTTATTTCTTCCAATAAGCCCCGTATAACTTGTGCCACCTTCAACTGCTCTGTTTTCTGTTAATAGGTAATACAATGGGAATAGCGCATAGTTCTTTTCTGCTCTCTTTAAGCTATATGATCCAATACTCTCTACTACCCTTGCAATATTATCATGAACATTAACGTTAAAATAGTAACACCCTTCATTTAGTCCTGTTTTTCTACACCCTTCTAATATAGCTGCGTTTAGCTCTTCTGGAGAAAAAGTGGCGGGTTCGGAATTATGAACAATTGAACATACTATTGTATGATGTTTGGCTAAATTGACTGAATATAAAATGGTGTTTACATCAAAGTAGCAGTCTTCCAGAAAATCAATTGGAAAGATGTATTTTTCTAACCATTCTGTAATTTCATTAGATTCCTCATTATCTATCGCTGTAGTCAGTTTAACCATTCTCATTACCCCATTTCCTCTCTTGATTAAACATTTTCTATTTATATCACAGGTTCATTATATTAAATTGTTTTATTGATGTTAACTCACATGCATTACAAACATATAAAAAAACCTCCTATCATAAATAGGAGGTTTTTTATCACTTAATTTAAACAATTAAAAACTACATTTAAATTATTTTTTTAAGTTATAGAAAGATTTTAAACCATCGTAAACAGCGATTTCACCTAGTTCGTCTTCGATGCGTAATAATTGGTTGTACTTAGCAATACGGTCAGTACGGCTCATAGAACCAGTTTTGATTTGGCCAGCATTCGTTGCAACTGCGATGTCAGCGATTGTAGCATCTTCAGTTTCACCAGAACGGTGAGATACAACTGCTGTGTAACCAGCACGTTTAGCCATTTCGATTGCTTCGAAAGTCTCAGTTAAAGTACCGATTTGGTTAACTTTAATTAAGATTGAGTTAGAGATACCTTTTTCGATACCTTCAGCAAGTTTTTGAGTGTTCGTTACGAATAAATCGTCACCAACTAATTGAACTTTTTTGCCAAGACGGTCAGTTAATAATTTGTGGCCATCCCAGTCGTTTTCGTCTAAACCATCTTCGATAGAGATGATTGGGAAGTCGTTGCAAAGACCTTCGTAGAAATCAACCATTTCTGCAGAAGTCATGCTGCGGCCTTCGCCTGTAAGATCGTATTTACCAGTTTCTTTGTTGTAGAACTCAGAAGAAGCAACGTCCATTCCTAAGAATACGTTTTCGCCAGCTTTGTAACCAGCTTTTTCGATAGCTTCGATGATTACTTCTAATGCTTCACGGTTAGAACCAAGGTTTGGAGCGAATCCACCTTCGTCACCTACTGCAGTGTTAAGACCTTTGTCATGTAATACAGCTTTTAATGCATGGAATACTTCAGCACCCATACGGATTGATTCTTTGAATGTTGGAGCACCAACTGGTAAGATCATGAACTCTTGGAAGTCAACGTTGTTATCAGCGTGAGAACCACCGTTGATGATGTTCATCATTGGAGTTGGTAATTGTTTTGCATTGAATCCACCAAGGTAACGGTATAATGGAAGACCTACAAAGTCAGCTGCTGCGTGAGCTACTGCCATAGATACACCAAGGATAGCGTTAGCGCCTAATTTACCTTTGTTTGGAGTGCCATCTAATTCGATCATAGCGTTGTCGATACCAGCTTGATCAGTTACGTCGAAACCAACGATTTCTGGAGCGATAATTTCGTTAACGTTGTTTACTGCGTTAACAACACCTTTACCAAGGTAACGAGATTTGTCACCGTCACGTAATTCTACTGCTTCGTGCTCACCAGTAGATGCACCACTTGGTACGATAGCGCGTCCGAATGCGCCACTTTCTGTGTAAACTTCTACTTCTACAGTTGGGTTACCACGAGAGTCTAGGACTTCGCGAGCATAAACATCAATAATTGTTGACATAATATTTTCTCTCCTTTTATATGTGCAATTTAATTATTTAATAATTGTTTTACCTGTCATTTCTTTCGGTTGTTCAACATTTAGAAGTGTAAGCATTGTTGGAGCGATATCTCCTAAGATGCCATCTTCACGTAATTCAACATCATTTTTCGTAACGATGAAAGGAACCGGGTTCGTTGTATGAGCTGTCATTGGCCCACCGTCAGGAGTTAACTCTTGATCAGCATTACCATGGTCAGCAGTAATAAGTGCTACACCATCTTTTGCAAGAATCGCTTCTACAACTTTTCCTAAACATTCGTCAGTTGCTTCTACTGCTTTAATTGTTGGTTCCATCATCCCAGAATGGCCAACCATATCACAGTTTGCAAAGTTAAGAATGATAACATCATGTTTATCATTTTCGATTTCATTTACTAAAGCGTCGGTTACTTCGTAAATGCTCATTTCAGGTTTCAAGTCATAAGTTGCAACCTTAGGTGAGTTAATTAAGATACGCTCTTCTCCTGGGAATTCAGCCTCACGACCACCGCTAAAGAAGAATGTAACGTGCGGATACTTTTCAGTTTCCGCGATGCGAAGTTGTTTTAATCCCGCTTGCGCAACAACTTCACCTAATGTGTTATCAAGGTTCATTGGCTTGAATGCCACGTAACCATCTACTGTTTCACTAAAGTGTGTCATACAAACGAATTCTGGAATGTGAGGTACTTTTTCACCACGATCGAACTCACGGAAGTCTTCATTTGTAAATACACGTGCAATTTGAATTGCGCGGTCTGGACGGAAGTTATAGAAGATAACTGCATCATCATCATTGATTGTTGCAACTGGCGTTTCATCTTCATTAACAATTACAGATGGCAATACGAATTCATCATAGATACCATTTGCATAAGAGTCCTCTACGCATTCATGTGCTGATTTATAAGTAGGTCCTTCGCCATTCACCATAGCACGGTAACATTTTTCAACGCGATCCCAACGCTTGTCACGGTCCATGGAGTAATAACGACCAGAGATTGTTGCGAATTGACCTACTCCTGTTTCTTTAATTACTTCATTTGTTGCATCGATATAACCTTTTGCTGTTTGTGGTCCAACATCGCGGCCATCTAAGAATGCATGGATGTATACTTTCTCCACGCCTTCTTTTGCTGCTAAGCGAAGAAGAGCAAACATATGGTTCATGTGACTGTGCACACCACCATCAGAAAGTAAACCGAATAAATGAAGAGCTGTACCTTTTTCTTTTACGCTTTTAATTGCATTTTGGAATGTTTCGTTCTTATCGAACTCACCTTCACGAATTGCAACGTTCACACGTGTTAAGCTTTGATATACTACGCGGCCAGCACCGATATTTAAGTGACCAACCTCAGAGTTACCCATTTGACCTTCTGGAAGACCCACTGCCTCGCCACATGCTGTAAGCGTTGTGTGAGGGAACTTGTTCCAGTAACCATCAAAATTAGGTTTCTTAGCTTGTGCTACAGCATTCCCGTAAGTTTCTTCACGTAGTCCGAAACCGTCAAGAATGATTAAAGCTGTTGGCTTTCTCATTTTACCGCCCCCAGAAGACCTAAGAAGGAAGCAGGCTCTAAGCTAGCACCGCCAACTAAAGCGCCGTCGATGTCAGATTGTGCCATGTATTCTTTAATGTTTTCTGGTTTTACGCTACCGCCGTATTGAATACGAACAGCTTCTGCAGCTGCTGGAGAAACAGCTTCTGCAACAACTTTACGGATGTGCGCACATACTTCGTTTGCATCTGCAGAAGAAGAAGATTTGCCTGTACCGATCGCCCAAATTGGCTCATATGCGATAACAGTAGCTTTCACTTGCTCTTCTGTTAAACCTGCAAGTGCTTTTGTCACTTGACCTGCTACTAGATCAAATGTTTTTCCGCTTTCGCGCTCTTCTAAAGTTTCACCACAGCAAACGATTGGTGTTAAACCATGTTCAAATGCTGCAAGAGTCTTTTTGTTTACTGTTTCGTCTGTTTCAGCAAACATTTCACGACGCTCAGAGTGGCCAAGTACTACGTAGCTCACTTTTAAGTCGCTAAGTGCTACTGGGCTAATTTCGCCAGTGAATGCACCATTTTTTTCGAAGTGCATGTTTTGTGCACCTACTTTTAAGTCCGTTCCTTCAGTTGCCGCTACTAAGCGCTCTAAGAAAAGAGCTGGAGAGCAAACTACTGCATCAACAGCTGAAGCTGCTGGGATTTGACCTTTTACTTCCTCTACGAAGCTAACTGCTTCAGATAAAGTTTTATTCATTTTCCAGTTACCTGCGATAATTGGTTTACGCATGCTTTGCACCGTCCTTTTTCTTTGGCTGCTACTTATTTGTCGTTAAGACAAACTACACCTGGAAGTTCTTTACCTTCCATAAATTCTAATGACGCACCGCCGCCAGTAGAAATGTGGCTCATTTTGTCAGCCATACCGAATTTTTCAACAGCTGCTGCAGAGTCACCACCGCCGATAACAGAGTATGTACCTTCTGCATCTGCTAATGCTTGTCCTACTGCTTTTGTACCTTCTGCAAATGGAGTCATTTCAAATACACCCATTGGTCCGTTCCATACAACAAGCTTAGAGTTTTTAATTACATCAGCATAAATTTCACTTGTTTTCGGTCCGATATCCACGCCTTCCCAAGTTTCAGGAATTGCATCGATACCTACAACTTTTGTTGTTGCAGTTTCAGAGAACTCTTCTGTAATTACAACATCAACTGGCATATAGAAGTTTACGCCCTTTTCTTTTGCAAGTTCCATAAACTCTTTTGCTAAGTCAATTTTGTCATTTTCACATAGAGATTGTCCGATTTCATGTCCTAATGCTTTTACGAATGTGTAAGCAAGGCCACCACCGATAATTAGGTTATCTACTTTGTCTAATAGATGACGAATTACACCGATTTTATCTTTTACTTTCGCACCACCGATGATTGCTGTAAATGGGCGTTCTGGGTTAGAAAGTGCTTTACCTAATACTTCTAACTCTTTTTCCATTAGGAAACCAGATACTGCTGGTAGGTAGTCTGCAATACCTGCAGTAGAAGCATGAGCACGGTGAGCTGCACCGAATGCATCGTTAACGAAAAGATCAGCAAGAGCTGCAAATTCTTTCGCAAGTTCTGCATCGTTCTTTTCTTCGCCCGCATAGAAACGTACGTTTTCAAGAACTAATACGTCGCCTTCGTTCATTGCTGCAACCATTTCTTGTACAGCTGGTCCGAATGCTTCGTCCGCTTTTTTCACATCTTTACCAAGAAGCTCACCTAAACGTGCAGCTACTGGAGTAAGACGCATTTCTTCTACTACTTGGCCTTTTGGACGACCTAAGTGACTTGCTAAAATAACTTTCGCACCTTGCTCTACTAAATATTGAATTGTAGGAAGAGCTGCACGAATACGAGTCTCGTCTGTAACTTTGCCATCTTTCATAGGTACGTTGAAGTCAACGCGGCAAAATACTCGTTTACCTTTTAAATCTACGTCACGAATTGATTTTTTGTTCATTGGATTTCCCTCCGACTAGTTAGGATTGACAAAACCCATTCAAAAGCTTATCACATTTGCTTCTAAAACGAAAGAAGAGAGAGAGGGAACAAACCCTCTCCCTCGTTTTGTCATTGATAACTTATAAACTTAAGAATTAAAGACCTTTAGAAGTCATGTATGCAGCTAAGTCTACTACACGGTTAGAGTAACCAGTTTCGTTATCGTACCAAGAAAGTACTTTAACCATGTTACCTTCCATTACCATTGTAGATAATGCATCGATTGTAGAAGAGTTTGTGCATCCGTTATAGTCGATAGATACTAATGGCTCTTCGCTGTATCCAAGGATACCTTTTAATTCGCCTTCAGCAGCTGCTTTGAATGCTGCATTGATTTCTTCCACTGTTACTTCTTTGTCAAGTTCAACAACTAAGTCAACAAGAGAAACGTTAGCAGTTGGAACACGTACTGCGCCACCGTTTAATTTACCTTTAAGTTCTGGTAATACTAATGCTACAGCTTTAGCTGCACCAGTAGATGTTGGGATCATGTTTTCAGCTGCTGCACGAGCACGACGTAAATCTTTGTGTGGTAAGTCTAAGATTTGTTGGTCGTTAGTGTAAGAGTGAATTGTTGTCATCATTCCGCGTTTTACGCCGAATTTTTCGTTTAATACTTTAGCGAATGGAGCTAAGCAGTTTGTAGTACAAGAAGCGTTAGATACTACGTTGTGGCTAGCTGCATCGTATTGTTCGTGGTTAACACCCATAACAACAGTGATATCTTCGTCAGAAGCTGGTGCAGAGATGATAACTTTTTTAACTGATCCACCTAAGTGTTTTTCAGCGTCTGCTTTCTTAGTGAAACGTCCAGTAGATTCTACTACGATTTCTACTCCGTAGTCGCTCCATGGTAATTGAGCTGGGTCACGCTCAGCGATAACTTTAATTTCTTTACCATTAACAACGATGCTGCTTTCGTTAGCAGATACTTCTGCATTTAAAGTTCCGTGAACTGTGTCATATTTTAAAAGGTGAGCTAAAGTTTTAGCGTCTGTTAAGTCGTTGATTGCTACTACTTCTACCTCTGGGTTGTTAAGAGCTGCGCGGAATACGTTACGTCCGATACGTCCAAATCCATTAATACCAATTTTAGTCATTTAAATTTCCTCCTTGGGGGATTATATTAAAGGGTAATACCCTTTGTTAATTGTTTCGCTGCACCTTCATCTGTAATTAGAATCGAAGTGTGCCCTTGTTTAATTACAGCCTGTATTGCTTTTGCTTTTGAAGATCCTCCAGCGACTGCAACAACGTGAGATACATGATGTAAATCTTTTAGCTGCATACCTACTGTTTGTACTTTATGAACGACATTACCTTGTTCATTGAAGTAATAACCGAAAGCTTCGCCGACTGCTTCACTTGCTTTAATTTTCATCCAATCTGCTTCTGAAGTATTTCTGCGCCGTGCCATTGTTAACGCATCACCAATTCCATGAATGACGATATTGGAAGATCGAATCAACTCAAGAACTTCTTTCACAGAAGGCTCTGTCACAATAGACGCATATGCTTCGCTACTTACATGGTCTGGAACATACAATAAGCGATAATTACTCATCGTATTTTGTGCCATCTTCGCACAAATGGTATTGGCCTCTAATTCGACACCTTCTCCAATTCCACCACGCGCTGGGACAAATAGCATATGTAAATCTTTGCAATCTAGTTGCATCATGTCCGCAGCAGCAGCTAGCGTTGTTCCTCCAGCCACAGCAACGATATTATTCGCTGTCAGATGGTCTTTTATACAAGTCACACAAGCACGGCCCATCTCCAGTTTGACCCAGGGTGATTCATCACTATCACCAGGGACAACGAAAACTTCATCCAAGTCTAATGTTTCCTTAAGTTGTTTTTCTAAAACCTTTAACCCGGAAATTTCTTTCATAAAGTCTTCCAAAGCAAGAACCACAGTTGTTCCTTCTTCTGTTAAAGTCATTCCAGAAGAGGCGACGTGAACTAAGTTTTGTTCTTTCAAAACTTGTACTTCACTTCGCAATACTCGTTCTGTCATACCAAGACTTGCAGATAAATTTCTTCTGCCAATCGGCTGCATGAGACGAATGTGCTGAAGAATTTGCATTCTCGTTTGCATAACAGGTAGCAGATCAGGTAATAATTTTTTTGTATTTTGAATCCATGAGCGCATATCTTTTCTCCTCACTGCATCGGTTCATTTTCCCTCGTGGTCACTTCGTGTCCCGTAGTGACATTTTATGTCCCACTAGGTTTAAAAAAATAATCCCTGCTACGTTTATTATTGTAACAGGAGATAGAAACTTATTCAACTCTTAACTGCATTCTTTATATAGTTTATTATGACATCTTTGTGAATGACACCGCATTCCGCCTGTTTTCCGTCAATTTCCACAACAGGAATCATAATTTGATACTTTTCTAAAAGCTCATCATCTTCATATATATCTATTTCCTCGATTTCAAAAGAATATTCATGTTGCACTTCTTTCAACAGCTGTTTTGCCTTCTCACAAAGGCCACAATCCGTTTTCGTATATAAAACAACCTTCATCTTCTTCACCTATCCAATTGTTTTTCGAAGAGAAGAAGCAGGAATATTCATTTGTTCTCGATATTTCGCAACCGTTCTTCTTGAAATAACGATTTCATGCTCTTCTTCTAACAATTTTGAAATTTTTTGATCTGAAAGTGGTTTTTTCTTGTTTTCTTTTTCTACAAGCGCTTGCATCAATTGTTTAACACGCTTTGTAGAAACAGCCTCATCTTCTGTTGTAACCACTGCGTTACTAAAAAATGACTTCATTTCAAACAATCCGTGCGGCGTTTGTACATATTTATTACGGGTAGCACGGCTAATTGTAGATTCATGTACACTTAGTTCTTCAGCTACTTCTTTTAAGGAGAGTGGTTTTAAGTACTCTGGCCCCTGCCAAAAGAAATCACGTTGTTTCTTCATAATGATTTCCATCACTTGCAAAAGCGTTTGTTTCCGTTGCTTTAAACTGCGCATAATCCACTGCACATGCTGATACTTCTCAGATACATAAGAAGCAACCTCACTTTCACTATTATGAAGAAGTGCACTATACTCTGAATGAATTTCAATCCTTGGCATGTTACGTTCATTCATTTGTAAAACGAGACGATCGCCGTCTTTTTTAACAGCCATATCAGGAACAATATAAAGCGGTTTTTCAGAGCTAAACGCAAGCCCTGGTTTTGGCTGAAGCGATGTAATACAATCAACAGCTGATTGTAATTCTTCATTATTACATTTCATAACATGGATAAGTTTCCGCCAATCTTTCTTAACAAAATACACGAAATGTTCATCCACAATCATTTCTGCCAGCTCATCTCGTTTTTGTAAGCGCTTCAATTGAAGTGATAGACACTCCTGAATATTACGCGCTCCCACCCCTGCTGGCTCTAATGACTGGACAAGCTCCATAGAACAGTCCACTACATCAATATGTGCTGCAAGTAGTTCTGCTAATTCTTCATTGGTTTCTTGTAAATAACCATTCTCATCCATGTTCATAATGATGAAAGAAGCTGCTTTTCGCTGCTCTTCATCTATTTTATAATACTGTATTTGATCTAATAAGTGTTGCTGAATCGTTGTCGAATCCACACTGTAAATTTCCATTTGATTATTAACTTGTTTGCCTGTACTTTTACTTGAGCTCTTTTTCTTCTCCCTCTCAAAGCCGCCTAACTCAATAAGGGGATTCTCTAACGATTGCTCATACAAAAACTCCGATAATTCCTGCACATTATATTGGAGCATTGTAATCGCTTGTCTTAACTCTTGTGTCATGGCCAAACGTAAGCTTTGTTCTTGTAAAAGACTTGCCTTCAATCTAATCTCCCCCTTGTTTCTATTGTACAATAAGTTTCCTAAAAGGAGAATCCTGCGCAGATACCCATTCCAAATATTATTAATTTATATGTATTAATGAAATTTACATCTTACAACTGAAAAATGGATAATATTGAAAGAAAACAATAAAAAATATATATAAATACAAGTTGAAGAACTGACATAAAACCTTTATTTTTTGAGCGGAAGAGAGGATCCGCTCAAAAAAGAAGCGGTCAGTGCCTAGCCCCGTGCCAAGTGAAAACAAAGAGAGAGACCAAATGCAGGTCACCTTTTGTTCTTCATAACGGCGACTGATACGCTTGAAAATCAAAATGAATATATAACAATCATTTTTTATAACCACATACTAATAGTAAATCTTATGAACAGATATAACAAGAAGGAAATAAAAAAGTCCTAACCTACAAATGTAAGTTAAGACTTTTTGACGCGCCCAGAGGGATTCGAACCCCCGGCAGACGTGGTACCGGAAACCACCGCTCTATCCGACTGAGCTATGGGCGCATAAACGATATATTGGTAATTATATCTTCTTATGTCAATGTACGCAACTACTATCATATAAAAAAGCTCTCCTCACTATTTCTTCAAAAACAAATCGTCAATCCTAAATTTGGTAATTATATTTTTGGGGCTACTCACAAATTATAATCATTGAATTCATATTCTTAAGGAGGCTTCATTCAATGACTGTAATTACAAAATTAAAACAAACTGTTTCTGGATTAAAAAGTGCGCAAGCAAGCTTAGAGGGGTTCGCTCTTGATACGGACAACCAACAAGCAAAACAACTTTTCCAAACAGCTGCACAACAAACACAATCTATTATTGATTCTTTAAACCCACGTGTTGATGAAGTTCAGCAAGAAGAGCCTCAATACGGACAACAATAAGTGAAAGTACTATACCATCTCATGGCACTCACTTTTTGAGAAACAGAAAAAGGATGATTCCATATCATCCTTTTTCACTCAGATTACATAAAGCAATAGAAATGGAATGATCGTAATGCGAAAACTTGGAATCATAACCGCGTTATTCGTACTACTACTCAGCTCATTTACCGGCTGTGGTAGTAGTCCATTAGATAAAAAAGTAAAAAAAGAAGAAGCGAAACGAACAGAGGAAAAGAATGGTCCAAAGTTAACGAAGATGAGTACAGAATCCTTTAATCAGTCTATCTCTCAAGAAGCAAAGAAGAAAGTACTTGCTATGGAGGAAATAATAAAAGCCACAGCCGTTAACTCCAACTTAGATCTTTACATAGCTGTCAAACCAGAGCATCACGAAAGATTCGGTTTAAAACCTCTGCGCACCAAAATCAAAAAACAATTGAGCGATGAGTATCCTACTTTCAATATTCAAGTAAGTACAGATCGAAAAATTTTCATGCTATTAGATAACCTGGAGAACAAAATTAAGAAAAAAGAAGTAAACAAGGATCAGATCAAAAAGCAATTAAAACTCATTCAATCAGAAGTGAAATCCGATACGTAATTGTACGTTTTCTAAAAGAAAAGGAAGGATCCAAATGTCCAGTAAAGACAAAAATTTAACACCTGTACAACAGGAATATAAAAAATTTGCACAACAGCGCGAACCGAAACGGCCTGTTTTAAAAAATTGTATAAAAGCTTTTTTTGTTGGCGGTCTTATCTGTTTTATCGGCCAACTCATCTCTACCTTTTATATCACCTATTTCGATTTCACTGAAAGGTCTGCAGGAAACCCAACAGTAGCGACACTCATTTTCATCTCTATGTTGCTAACTGGATTCGGTGTGTATGACCGTCTTGGACAATTTGCTGGCGCTGGTACAGCCGTACCGGTTACTGGTTTTGGCAATTCTGTTATCGCCGCATGCATCGAACACCGAACGGAAGGCTTTGTCCTTGGGGTAGGTGGCAACATGTTTAAATTAGCAGGATCCGTTATTTTATTTGGTGTATTTTCTGCTTTCGTAATCGCTCTTATTAAAACCATTCTTGTTCAATGGGGAGGCTTGTAAATGTTACAAGGACACCGAACATGGGTATTTGAAAACAAACCAGTTATCATCTCAACAGGTGTAGTCGGTGGGCCATTTGAAGCAAAAGGAAAAATCCCTGAAGACTTTGATACTCTTCATGAAGATTTATGGCTCGGACAAGATTCTTATGAAAAGGCGCATAAAATTTTATTTGAAGAAGCTTGTAGCCGTGCAACGGAAAAAGCAAGACTTCGTAAAGAAGATATTCAATTTGTACTCGCCGGAGACTTAATTAACCAAATTACACCTTCAAGCTTTGCTTGTCGTACACTTGGCACTCCTTATCTTGGATTATTTGGTGCTTGCTCTACTTCTATGGAAGGCCTTGCTCTCGGTGCAAGCATTGTAAATGCAAAAGGTGCAAAATATTTATTAACAGGTTCATCAAGTCATAATACAGCCGTGGAAAAACAATTCCGCTATCCAACTGAATACGGCGGTCAAAAACCACCTACCGCTCAATGGACCGTAACTGGTGCTGGTGCTGCGCTTTTAAGTAGTACAGGAGATGGACCGCGTGTGACATCCGCAACAATTGGACGGATTGTTGATATGGGCTTAACTGACCCCTTTAACATGGGAGGCGCGATGGCTCCAGCTGCTGTCGATACAATCGAAGCACATTTACGCGATATGCAAATTGATGCATCTCACTATGATTTAATCGTAACGGGCGACCTAGGTCATGTCGGACGTGAAATTTCCTATGATTTACTGCATAAGCACGGAACAAAAGTAAAGAGCGAGCAATTTCAAGATTGTGGATTGCTCATTTATCGGGAAGGCCAACCCGTATTAGCTGGTGGAAGCGGGGCAGGTTGTTCAGCAACAGTCGTATACGGACATTTATTAAACCGAATGAAGAAGGGTGAGTTCAAAAGGATGCTTGTCGTAGCGACCGGCGCTTTATTGTCTCCTCTTACATTTCAACAAGAAGAAACCATTCCGTGCATCGCCCATGCCGTATCGATTGAATTTGGAGGTGTAGAGCAATGATATTTTTCTGGGCTTTTGTCATCGGTGGACTCATCTGCGTAATCGGGCAGCTTATGTTTGATGTCGGTAAGCTCACGCCCGCTCACACAATGGCAACACTTGTTGTTGCTGGTGCTATATTAGATGGATTTAATTTATATGAACCACTAATCGATTTTGCCGGAGCTGGGGCAACCGTTCCGATTACAAGTTTCGGAAACGCCCTTGTTCATGGAGCAATGGCAGAAGCGGCAAAGCACGGGATTGTCGGCGTTATAACAGGTATGTTTAAAGTAACAAGTGCTGGTATCTCCGCAGCCATTATATTCGGATTTATCGGCGCATTACTATTTAAACCAAAAGGATAAGAGGTGTTCCCATGACCGTTGTTGCTAGTGTAAAAACATGTCTCGCTAGTTTAAAAGGTGCACAAGCAAGTTTAAGTACCCTTTCACAAGACGCGGCTGACGAAGAAGCAAAACGCGTTTTCCATGAATGTATGTTAGAAATGGATAGTGTTATTGCTGATTTAAAGAACAGAATTTCGATGTTAGAACGGGAAGAACCACAATATAAAGGATTTTAGGCAAACTGGAGGGAATTTATATGCCTCACATTCACATACCAGAATGGCCACTTGTCATTATACGTTCTTTATGTATCTTGATTATTTTATTCGCTATCACAAAATGGCTTGGAAAAAGACAAATCTCTCAGCTTTCTTTTTTCGAATACATAGCCGGTATGACAATTGGTGATATCGCTGCTGAAGTATCGACTGGGCTAGAACAAAACTTTTTCCACGGTGTTTCCAGTATACTTGTTTTTGCGATCGTACCTTTTTTCGCTGGACTTGCTTCTTTAAAAAACAAAACAGTAAGAGACTTCTTTGAGGGAAAATCTACTGTTTTTATAAAAGATGGAAAAGTACTCGAAGATAATTTGAAAAAGGAAAAATATACAAGCGATGAATTACTCGAACTCCTTCGTAAAAAAGATGTATTCAACATAGCTGATGTTGAATTTGCTGTATTAGAGCCAAATGGCGAATTAAACGTCTTATTGAAAAAGGATAGACAACCACTAACCGCAAAAGACATCGGACTAAAAGTGCCGAACGAAAAGGAAACACATACAGTAATTATGGATGGCAATGTACTAGATGAACCACTTTCAGCTAGCGGTCATAATCGCGCTTGGCTTCACATGGAGTTAGAGAAGATTGGAGTTGTAATAGAAAATGTCTTTCTTGGACAAATCGACTCTTACGGACAACTTACTGTCGACATCTATAATGACAAAATCCAAATGCCTTCGCCTCAAAATAAGCCATTGCTATTAGCTTCTTTAAAAAAATGTCATGCTGATCTTGAATTATTTTCTTTAGAAACAAAATCGAAATCAGCAAGTCAAATGTATAGCAAAAATGCAAAACAAATCGAACATGTTTTAAATAAAGTAACCTACCTCTTAAAAGAATAGGAAACAAAAGGACGCTTCTACGAAAAAGGCGTTCTTTTGTTTTTTGCGAATACTATACTTCTCCTATTACGTTTAAATTTATATAATTCGGTTATGATGTTGAAGATACATAAGCAGGGAATTCCAAAAACATAGCGAATAAATCATGATACAACTACATATTTTTTTGATTTAAAGTGGTTTCGTTTGACCTTTATTGACCATAATTGTATTATAAGACTAAGAAAGCTTTCAAAGGAGGAAATAACAGATGAATTTAATTCCTACAGTAATTGAACAAACAAATCGTGGAGAACGCGCTTACGATATTTACTCTCGACTATTAAAAGACCGCATCATTATGCTTGGTAGCGCAATTGATGACAACGTAGCAAACTCAATCGTTTCCCAGCTTTTATTCCTGGAATCTCAGGATCCAGAAAAAGATATTCACATCTACATCAACAGTCCTGGCGGTTCTATCACAGCAGGTATGGCAATTTACGATACAATGCAGTTTATTAAACCACAAGTATCAACAATTTGTATCGGTATGGCAGCATCTATGGGTGCTTTCCTACTTGCAGCAGGTGAAAAAGGAAAACGTTATGCACTTCCAAACAGTGAAGTAATGATTCACCAACCACTTGGCGGAGCACAAGGTCAAGCGACTGAAATCGAAATCGCTGCAAAACGTATCCTATTCTTACGTGAAAAATTAAACCAAATTCTTGCTGATCGCACAGGTCAACCATTAGAAGTTCTACAACGTGACACAGACCGCGACAACTTCATGACAGCAGAAAGAGCACTAGAATACGGCTTAATCGATAAAATCTTTACAAATCGTTAATATACTTAAAAGCGGAAGCGGCTCGTTTAGAACAGGAGGGCGTTGGAATCCCTGATTCCGAGGCGCTTTTTGCCTCGAATGAAGGGGTGAAACGACCGACTGTTCTAGCCGCTGGAGCTGGATATCACTAAAAGCGGAAGCGGCTCGTTTAGAATCGCAACCCAAAAAGGCTATCGTCACGCGCGATAGCCTTTTTTATATCGACCATTTCTCACCATATATCAGCGATTCGACACAACAAATTGACCCAACCAAAAAAGCTATCGCTACATGCGATAGCTTTTACTGTTTATTTTGCACATAAGCAGCCAACGCTTCTAAAGCAGCTTCTGCATCTGACCCTTCTGTTATAATCGTTACGTTACTGCCAGATCCAATCGCTAAGCTCATAATTCCCATTATGCTCTTCGCATTGACTGTTTTACCATCTTTCTCAATGAAAATATCAGCATGAAAACGATTCGCCTCTTGTACAAACAACGCAGCCGGACGTGCTTGCAAGCCGTTTTTTAATGCAACCTCAACCTGTTTTTGAACCATAGCTCCATTTCTCCCCTTTACCGTTATTTTTTTGCTACCGGTTCCCCCGCGCGTAATTTCTCTGCAATTTCATCGATTTTACGCAAGCGATGATTGATACCTGATTTACTGATTTTCCCCCCAGATACCATCTCGCCTAATTCTTTCAATGTTACATCTTGATAATTAATACGTAATTGTGCAATCTCGCGCAGTTTATCTGGCAAGACATCCATTCCCACCGTCTCATCAATGTAACGAATATTTTCGATTTGCCTTAAAGCAGCACCAATTGTTTTATTTAAATTAGCTGTTTCGCAATTCACTAAACGATTGACCGAATTACGCATATCACGAACAATACGAATATCTTCAAATCTTAACAACGCATTATGTGCACCAATAATGTTTAAGAACTCCGTAATTTTCTCCGCTTCTTTTAAATACGTAATATACCCTTTACGCCTTTCCAACGTCTTACTATTTAAATCAAATCCGTTCATCAGTTCACATATAGAATCATTATGTTCCTTGTATAGCGAAAAGACCTCTAAGTGATAAGATGATGTTTCTGGGTTATTTACTGAACCACCTGCTAAAAATGCACCTCTTAAATACGATCGTTTACAGCATTTCTTTTCAATCAATTCCTGCGAGATATTGCGAATAAATGAAAAGTCTTCTCTTACAATATGCAAATCCGCTAATATTTCACGTGATTTTTCAACAAGCCGAACGATATATACATTATTTTTCTTAAGTCGCATCTTTTTACGAACAAGTAATTCTACCGTTACGTCATATCCTTTTTTCAGCAATGTGTAAATTCTTCTGGCAATTGCTGCATTTTCTGTTTGAATATCAATCGAAAGACGACGGTTTGAAAAAGAAAGTGATCCGTTCATTCGAAGCAATGCTGATAACTCCGCTTTCTCACAGCACTCCTTCATCTCAAGCTTTGTCAGCTCTTTCTTTGTTTCTGATGCAAATGACACAGCCCCACCTCCTTATACGATATTTGGGAACAACAATTTTGTCCTATATGAATGAGTAGCGTTATCTCATAAAGAGATAACGCATGCTTATAACAACGAATATAAAATAGAAGCTAGTTTTAATGTATCATGTCTTACAACTTGATCATCATACTTTGCTAATTCATCTTGAATTAAACGAATCTTACTTTCAGCAAAACGATCTTCATCAACTACAACAGGTTCAGACAGCTCTTTTGCATACAGTTTACGTAATTCAGCAGGAATATCATGATTATTTACAATCGCTGTATCGATGAAAGGTGCTCCAAGATGATCATGCAAAGCTTGCACATGATCAAATGCTGTATACCCCATCGTTTCACCGGCTTGTGTCATGACATTACATACATATACCTTTTTCGCCTTTGCAGTAAGAACAGCGTCCCCGATTTTTTTCACGATTAAATTCGGTAAGATACTTGTATACAAACTACCAGGACCAAAAACAAGCAAATCAGCCCGCTGAATCTCCATCAATGTCTCAGACAGTGGTTCTACATCACCCGGTGTTAAAAACACACGATTAATCTTTTTCCCAAAATACGGGATTTTCGATTCACCTGTTACAATTTGCCCATCTTCCAGTTCTGCATGAAGCACAACACTTTGGTTGGCCGCTGGTAAAACACGCCCTCTTACATTTAACACCTTACTCGTTTCTGTAATAGCATGGAAAAAGTCTCCTGTAATCGACGTCATCCCAGCTAGCAATAAATTACCTAATGCATGACCCGTTAAACCTTCTCCGGATGTAAAACGATGTTGAAATAAAGCTTCCACAAGCGGCTCTACATCTGATAACGCAACAAGTACGTTACGAATGTCGCCTGGTGGTGGAATTTCTAACTCATCACGCAATCTACCTGAACTGCCACCATCATCAGCTACTGTAACAACTGCTGTAATATCAACAGGATATTTCTTCAATCCTCTTAATAAAACAGATAGTCCAGTTCCTCCTCCCATGATGACAATTTTAGGTTTTCTCTCTTTTTTCATCCCCTAATGGCCCTTTCTCTTCTCCACATCACGATGAGATACATGAACGATATATTCTGGTTTCAAATGTTTTCCAAGGTATTCTGCAAGCGTAACAGAACGATGTTGCCCACCTGTACATCCAATTGCAATTACAAGTTGACTCTTACCTTCTCTTTTATAATGAGGAAGCATGAAAGTAATGAGATCCGTCAGCTTTTCTAAAAATTTATGTGTTTCATTAAATTTGAGCACATATGACGAAACTTCTTCATCCAGTCCTGTTAAAGGCTTCATCTGTGGAATATAATATGGATTTGGTAAAAAACGAACATCAAATACTAAATCAGCATCAATCGGAATACCGTACTTAAATCCAAATGACATCACATTTACACGAAACGCTTGCTCATTTTCTGTTGAAAACAGATGAACAATTTTCTCGCGCAATTCTTTCGGTTTTAACTCAGACGTATCGAGTACAATATTAGCTCTTGCCTTCATGTCTGTTAATAAATCACGCTCTGCCTCAATCCCTTTTAACGGCAAACCAGTCGGCGCAAGCGGATGCGAACGTCTCGTTTCTTTGTAACGCGTTACAAGCGTGCTATCTTTCGCATCTAAAAATAAAATATGAGGAATGATCCAAGTGCGTTCTGATAAATCATCAAGCGCTCCCCATAAATGTTCAAAAAATTCGCGGCCACGTAAATCAATACCAAGTGCCACTTTATTCATTTTCCCTTTCGAGTCTGCCATAAGTTCAACAAACTTCGGCAATAACATCGGTGGTAAGTTATCTACACAAAAATATCCTAAATCTTCAAAACTTTGTAAGGCTACTGTTTTTCCTGCACCGGACATTCCTGTAATAATTACCATTTTAATATCATTATTCGCTGTCATTGTATCCCCTCCTTGACGGTTTAGCTCGGATCCAATCGATATGAAAGTAATTCAAAATCTGGTGTATATACAAACGTACCGTAGATTATTCCATTTCCTTTAATTAAATAATCAATAATGTGATAATCTCCTGGTGCCATTGCTAACTCATCAATTTTATCAAATGTATGCCAGCCAATGATGCCTTCTTCGCTTTCCAATTTGTTTTCTCCTGCAAAATCTGTCGCTAAAAAGGAGAACATCATCCATTCAGAAACAACTTTATCACCTTCTTGAATGACAAAAGTGAAGACCCCCTTTAACGCTGGGTTCTTTAAATAAATACCTGTTTCTTCACGATATTCGCGAACAACGGAATCTCTTACTGTTTCACCGCGTTCCATTTTCCCGCCCGGTGCAACCCACCAGTTCCGACGAGGTTTTTGTAATAGGAGAACTTCATTATCTTTGATTAACACACAGTTTGTTACTCTTTGCATGTTTCTTCACCTCAGCTACTTATGATGAATTTCTTCATCACATACTCATTTCATTATACTATCAAAAACACTTTGTCACAATGAAGGAGCTCCCGGCCTAAAGAAACAAAAAAGCGATGGAAATTAATTCCCATCGCTTTTGGATTACAAAATAGAATCCCTCACAATTGGCATATCTTATACGCAATATACAAAGATCAAGTCAAATCTTTTAACTCATTATTTGGTAAGAGACGTAAATCCTTATTGATCATCCACAATAATATACGCTGTTCTGATTGGCCCATGTACACCTACGACGAGATTCATTTCAATATCTGCACTATTTGACGGACCAGAAACGAAATTCACACAAGCTGGCAATTTGTCTCCCGCTTTATTTTGATGGTGAATGACTTTTGTAGCCTGGGTTAACCTTGGCACAATCGTACTTTTAGGAACAATTGCAATATATGACTCAGGAAGAAGACTAACGTGCCTTCCTTTTAATCCATCATTAAATAGAACAACGGTTCCTGATTCAGCAAGAGCGATATCACTGAACGTAATGCCAAGGTCAGCAGCTTTCGCAAATTCTATGTTCTCTTCTTTATGATCTAAGCCCCACTTACGAAAATGCATTGTACCTTCATTGCTTAAAAATTGACTGAGACCATATTCCTCAAACCGTTCATCATTAGAATACACAGCAGATTGAATATTCCATTCTGTGAGAAAAGATTGTAATGTTTCAACAAGCCTGGCCTTTGTTGTTCGCTTAACTTGTGTATGGATTACCTCGCATTGCTCTATTAATTTCAATACAAGTTCATCTTGTGTTAATCCGTCAAAAACAGTCCACTGCGGAGAAAAAGACCAGTTCGGTTTTTTTACTGCTTCCGGACGTTTTCTGCCAAGCTTTTCTGATAATTGGAATAAAAATTCCTCACGATTTTGGATGGCCATTATCGTTCTCCTTTTCACGTTTTTTAAACCAATCTCTAAACGGTTGTTTTTCTGGAACTGGAAAATCTCTCGCATCCGTCCAAGCTTTTAACGGACCGATTCCACGTTCGATCTTGTCCCCTTTTGTAAGAGGCTTTAATGCATACGGAGCGGTCTTTGCAGCAAGAGAAAATAATCTGGAGCTATTCACCGCTTTTTCAAAACCTTTCATAGCAACGTTCCAAGCCACAGGTGATTGTTTCGCTTCTTCTACAATGTGGCGGCGATGTTTAATTAATAAATCGTGTAACGGTATTTTCACTGGACACGCTTCTGTACAAGCTCCACAAAGGCTAGATGCATAAGGTAAATCTTTGTATTCATCATATCCTCCTAAAAGTGGTGTCAACACAGCTCCAATCGGTCCTGGATAAATGGAGCCATACGCATGTCCACCGATATGCCGATATATGGGACATACATTAGCCGCACAGCGAATGCACTGAAGGATACTTTGAAATTCTGTTCCTGAAATATTAGAACGACCATTATCAACAATGACTAAATGAAATTCCTCAGGTCCGTCTGTCCCACCGGGCTCGGTTAATCCTGTAATATAACTGGTTAACTTTTGTCCTACAGAACTTCGGCATAGAAGTGTTACTAATACATCAAGCTCTTCCCATGTTGGAACAATACGTTCCATTCCCATAACTGTAATTAACGTTTTCGGAAGCGTCGTGGTAAGTCTTGCATTTCCTTCGTTTGCCACGATAGAAATAGACCCAGACTCTGCAACAGCAAAGTTACATCCTGTCACCCCTACATCCGCTGTAAAAAAATCATCACGCAAATAATCCCTTACAAACCTCGCCATTTCCGTAGGATCAGATGTTCCAGTATAATCTAACTTTGTTTTAAATATTTCACAAATGTGTTCTTTATCCTTATGAAGACACGGAACAACAATATGTGATGGAGGATCGTGGTCGTTCACTTGCAGAATAAATTCGGCAAGGTCCGTTTCTAACACTTCTCCTCCAGCCTCTTCAATCGCTTCATTTAAACTAATCTCTTCCGTTACCATAGATTTTGATTTCACAATTTTTTTCGCGTTTTTCTTTTTTACAATCCCTTTTACATATTCCCTTGCGTCTTCTGCAGTCTTTGCAAAATAAACAAAACCACCATTTTTCTCAATATTTTCACTCAGTTGATACAAATAATAATCAAGGTTTTCTAATGTATGCTTTCGAATTTCTTCCCCTAAAGCTCGCCATTCCTCCCAATTCCCAAGACTCTCAGTAGCTTTTAATTTCTTGCCTCTAAGACCATCTTGCGCTTTCCTGACAGCCTGTCTCATGAATTGATCCCCTATACCTGTTTCAGCACGCTTATGAAAAGGATCATTCCCAATTTTCATTCCCATCTTTATATCCCCCCTCTTATTTTCGATCTTCATTTAATACTTGAGCAATATGCTTTACATCAATTGGATAACCATTGCGTGTTAAACGTCCTTTTATATTCATTAAGCAGCTACAATCCATCCCGATTAACAGTTCTGCACCGGTTTCCATAATATGCTTTACTTTTTCATCGACCATTTGCTCAGAGATTTCTGGCATTTTCACTGAGAATGTGCCCCCAAATCCACAGCAATCATAATTATGTGGTAACGAAACAACTTCCAGTCCCTTTACACATTTTAATAATTTTTGCGGCGGTTCCTTAATCCCCATTAATCGGCTCATATGGCAAGATGTATGAACCGTTGCTTTTTTATGAAGCTCCGCACCTAAGTCTTCTTTCCCTAATACTTCAACAAGAAACTGTGTGAATTCATATGTTTTATTTGCAAGTTCAGTAGCTTTTTTCTTCCACTCTGCTTCACTTTCAGAAAATAAACTAGAAAACTCGTGAACCATCATAGCGCAAGATCCTGATGGCGCTACAACATATTCCGAATTAGCAAAAGCTTTAATCATATGTTTTGCAGCTGTTTTTGTTTCTTTATGATAACCACTATTATAAGCAGGCTGTCCGCAGCAGGTTTGGTCTTTAGGGAAATCAACTTCACACCCTAAATCTTCAAGAATTTCCACGACATCTTTTCCTACTTCTGGATAAAAAACATCTGCAACACAAGTGATAAATATTGACACTTTCATATTTGACACCCCCAAATAAAGTAAAGTAGCCCGTCATGAATTGTACTTTTACAGGTGGTTTACTTTCCTACCAAATGTTAAGAGGCAAGATAAAGCAGAAAAGTAAGCTCAAGTAACTTTTTCACCAAAACGATCGCTTTCGTATATTCTTGGTAAAAAATACAAAAAATATAAATACAAATAACAAAAAAAGTGATTGAGAGCTATCTCTCAATCACTTTTTCTTACTAAAATACGATACAATCGCAAACCCTAAAATAAACGTAATAATAGAACTTACAATCGACATACCACCGGCTGGAATCCCAGGAAATACTACTGCAATCGATCCGATGACAAGCCCAATAATTGCAGCGAATGTTGCACTTTTAAAATGTGCTAATAAGTAGCTAATCCCTTTACTACTCACCACAAATCCAACCATAACACCTGCACCAGTGACTGCAATTAGCGGTAGGTTTAATGTTGTTAATGCATTAATCGCTGTTGGATATACACCAATGATTAATAAAATAAATGATCCGCTAATCCCTGGAAGTAGCATAGCCATACTCGCCATCCATCCTGCCAAAAATAGCCCAATTGTATTTAAAATTGTTAACGTAGTAATTGGATCTGCCGCTTTATCTGGCTTAAAGAATGCTGTTACAGCTACAAGAGCCGCTGCAACGATTAGTATAACAATATGTCCTGCTTTAAATGTTTCCTTTGCATTCGCTTCCTTCATTAACATTGGTAAAATACTTAAAATTAAACCAAGGAAGAAAAACTGTGTTGGCTCATAATGATATTCCAGCAAATACTTAATCACATGACTTAATGTTAAAAGTGCCACCGCCACACCAGCAGCAAGCGGAATTAAAAAGCCTAAATGTTTTTTCCATTCACGACTAAAGAATCCACTAATTGCCGCAAGCAATCTTTCATAAATCCCTAGTACAACAGCAATTGTCCCGCCGCTCACACCAGGAATTAAATCACTAACTCCCATACAAAAACCGCGATATATATTACGCCATTCCATACTGAATAAACTCCTCATTTCCCATAATCATTTTTTTCGTAAATTCTAGTATAACAATAACTACTTGTGCGTCCCATGAGAAATTTGACAAATATTTTACATTCCAAACGAAAAATAAAGAAAGCTACCTTCTATATGATATGATCCCCTTATAGTAGACAGTAAAAAGAAAGCACATTAATCTGTTTACTATGGAGGGGATTTTTTCTATGGGTAAAATTAGAGTAACTTACGATATAGAATTTAAGAAAAAAGCAGTAGATTTATACCTTAAAGAAGGAATGGGATACAAAACGGTCGCTAAAGAACTAGGAATTGATCACTCAGTAGTAAGACGTTGGGTGAAACACTTTGAGGCTGAAGGTATCAAAGGACTAGAAGAAAAACGTGGTAAAGCGAAAGGGCCAGGTGTAGGTAGGCCAAGAATCAAGCCAGAAGATCCAGAAGCTAAGATCAGACGATTAGAAGCGGAAAATGAAATGTTAAAAAAGCTCTTAGGGATGTAAAAGGAGGAATGAAAGCTGTATCCAAAGCGAGAAAGTTTGAAGTCATCCACGAGATGTCGGAAAAAGGTTTTACGGTTACCGTTCTATGCGATATTGCCGGTGTAACCAGAAGTGGGTACTACAAATGGATAAAACGGCACTCGACGCCTTCTGAAAAACAATCGGAGGATGTCAAAATCAAGAAAAAGATATTGAAGTGCCATAAAAAACTTAGGGGAATTTATGGATACAGAAGAGTACAAGTTTGGCTGAAAGTCACCTATAACCTTCACGTTAATCACAAACGTATACAGAGGTTGATGGGTGAACTAGGTATCAAAGCGATTATTAGGAGAAAACGACCTTATTATGGAAAAAAAGAAGCTTATGTGATTTCAGATAACCATCTGAACAGGGATTTCCAAGCTTCAAAACCGAATGAAAAATGGGTAACAGATATTACCTACTTGATTTTCAATGGACAGAGATTATACTTATCCGCTATTAAAGACTTGTACAACAATGAAATTGTTGCCTATGAAATCAGTCGTAGAAACGACCTTAAATTAGTGCTAGATACACTTAAGAAGGCAAGGAAAAAGCGAAATGCGAAAGGGATTCTCCTACATAGTGATCAAGGGTTCCAATACACATCCCGTCAATATAATCAATTACTAAAAAAATATCAGATGAAGGCTAGTATGTCTCGGAAGGGAAACTGTTGGGACAATGCTTGTATAGAAAACTTCTTCAGCCACTTTAAGTCAGAGTGTTTTCATTTATACTCTTTCCGCAAAGCTGATGAGGTTAAATTTGCCGTGCGCAAATATATACACTTTTATAATCACCAAAGATTTCAAAAGAAATTAAATAACCTGAGTCCATATAAATATAGAACTCAGGTTACTTAGTTGTGCTTTTTGAATACAGTCTACTTGACAGGGGTCACTTCAATACGAAGGTAGCTTTCTTCTTCGAAAAGGATTTACATCCTTATTTTTCTGTTACAGTTTTTAATTCCTCTAACAACTCTTCTACATAATGCTGTGCACTTTGTGCTGCGATACTACCATCGCCAGTTGCTGTTACAATTTGACGAAGCATTTTTTCGCGAACATCACCAGCTGCGAAAATACCAGGAACTTTCGTTTCCATACGTTCATTTGTTTCAATATAACCATTTTCATTTGTAATGCCAAGCTCAATAAATGGTTTTGATAATGGTAACATTCCGATATAGATAAAAGCACCGTCTGCTTTAAATTCTTGTTCTTCACCAGTGTTAACATCTACAAGTGTTACACTACCTACTTTACCATTCTCTTCGTTAATTTCTTTTACAGTATGATTCCAAATGAAGTCCACTTTCTCATTTTGGAAAGCACGGTCTTGAAGAATTTTCTGTGCGCGAAGAGCATCACGACGGTGAACGATTGTTACTTTTGATGCGAAACGTGTTAAATACACACCTTCCTCAACAGCAGAATCTCCGCCGCCAACAACAACAAGTTCTTTCCCTTTAAAGAAAGCGCCGTCACATACCGCGCAATATGATACACCACGGCCACCAAGTTCTTTTTCACCTGGTACACCGATTTTTTTATACTCTGCACCACTTGCAACGATAATTGCGCGTGTTTTGTATTCTTTTTTACCAGCTACAACTGTTTTGTATTCTTTGCCATCGATGACTTCTTTCACATCACCATATGCATATTCAGCACCGAATTTTTTCGCATGCTCGAACATTTTATTTGATAAATCGGGTCCTAAAATAGATTCATAACCTGGATAGTTTTCTACATCTTCTGTGTTTGCCATTTGTCCGCCTGGAATACCACGTTCAAGCATAAGCGTGCTTAAATTTGCACGAGACGTATACACTGCAGCTGTCATCCCAGCTGGCCCAGCACCAATAATAATGACATCATAAATTTTTTCTTCTGACACACTATTCACTCCTATTCATTCCTACCATAACTTACCCTCATTATACTGTTAGCATCTGTTTTTTCCCAATGATTTGCCTACGCGTGAGTACGCTTTACTACTTGCACATATTTTCTCACAGTTGCCACAGATACATTATATATATTTCCAAGTTCGGCCTGTGTCATTTTATTTCTCTGTTCTCCGCGCACAATATACTCGATTGCCGCAGACCAACCAAACACGTTTGTAAATACCGTCCCAGATGTATATAGGCGTATAAAAGTACAAAACCAGAAATGTAAGCACTCTTCAATCAATTCATCTTCTTTATTTGTATAGTTATATAAGGCATCCGCAATCCGAATACATTGTTCAAACGGTTGTAACTCGCTCGGAATACTCTTATGACTGCTCATTAAAAAGAAGTATTTTGCCAGTTGCGAAACAATTGGCACACGATTTTTCGCCTGCGTCACATCAAAGAAAAAGCCAATCTTCTCAGGTGTTGTTAATTCATTCATTAAATACAGTGCTAACATTTGCTCTTCTAACGTTGTACTTTGCTGGAAAGATTTCCTCAGCTCTTCAAACAAAACATTCTGTCCTTCATCAGCTAAATGCAGGGCATTCCACGGCTCTTTCCCTTTTTTATCAGGGTGTAATTCTACAACAGATTGCCACATCTTTTCCGCTGTCTGTTGATCTTTTATCATATAAGCAGAGTATGCAAACCAATAGTAAAAGCTGACATCTCCTTCATAACCTTGACGCTTTAATAACCTTAACCATTTATATGCCGATGCAAAGTGACCAATTGTCGCGAATGTTGTTCCTAGCTTTAATCGATGCTCAAATGACATTGGATATACGGATTCTAGTTGCTTCGCTAACGCTTCTACTTGCTTATGCTCTCCAATTGAATATAGAAAAATAAGCGTATTACATAACGCATGCATATTACCAGGATTTTTCTCTAAAATCATCTCTGTTAACTTTAATGCTTTATCTACATTTCCTAACTGAAAATGAGCAATTGCTAAATTATTATAACCCGACCAAAATTCCGGATAATCTTTCGTAACAACTTCAAGTGTAGCAATTGCTTCTTCTAATTGTCCGTTGCGAATATAACGGTTCGCTTGTTCCTGCATGACAATTAACTCATCTTCATCTTCAAACTCTTCCGCATCCATTGATTCTTCTTCCATAATTTCAAGCAATTCTAACGTCTCTTCCACAAATTCCTTCTCTGTAGCTATCTCTAAATATTGCTCCGCATACTTCTTCGCCTGCTGAAACAAGCCAAGATATGCGTAATTATTTGCTACAAAATAATAGCACTGTTCAATATTAGAATTCGAACGAATCAGTTTCAAGAAAATTTGATTTGATTCTTGATACTCACCGACTTCCGATAATACCGTAGCTAATTGACATAAAATAAACGGCTCTTTCTCACTTTGTGCCGCTCTTCGAAAATATTTAATCGCATCTTGTAATTTATGATTGCGATAAGACTTCATCCCTTTTTTATAAAAGAAATCAGCTAATTGATTAAAAGAGATAACTTGTCCGTTCTCCTTAAATATTCTTTGATTTTTCCCCATATATCCTCCAGTTTTTTGTTTTCTTCGTTCATACCTTCTTCTATTTATAAGTATAAACGATTCCGTAAAAAACAAAACAGTATATTATAATCAATTATTTCCTTTTTATTCATAAAAAGAGAAGGGAAATGTTACATTTTTAACATTGACTTTCTCCTCTCTGCCATCTCTTCCTTCGTATAAATGATACGCATTGGATTTCCACCTACAAAAGCACCGCTTGGTACATCACGGTGAACAAGCGTACCTGCTGAAACAATAGCACCGTCCCCAATCTTCACACCTGGCAATACAGTGGAATTTGCTCCAATCATCACTTCATTCCCTATGATTACTTCTCCAAGACGATATTCCGTAATTAAATATTCGTGAGCTAAAATCGTTGTATTGTAGCCAATTATTGAATTTGCTCCAACTGTAATCTTTTCTGGAAACATAGTATCAGGCATAGCCATAAGTGCAAATGATGTTTGCTCTCCGACTTTCATCCGTAAAAACGTGCGATACAACCAGTTCTTCACGGATAAAAATGGCGTATAGCGTGCAATTTGAATAACAATAAAATTTTTCATTACCTTAAAGAAGGATACTGTTTTATACACATTCCATAATGAATTTGCTCCTGAAACAGGGTAGCACGTTGTCCGTCGCACTTTGCTCTCTCCCCTTATCTACTATTCAGACAAAATGGATAATAAATCACTCATTCTATCTAGTACATAATCCGGCTTATACGATTCTAAATACTCTCTACCTTTAATCGTCCATGCCACTGCCGCTGTTTTCGTACCTGCGTTTTGTCCGCCTACTATATCATGATGGTTATCACCAACCATTAATGTTTCTTCCGGTTTTGCATCCAATAGTTTCAATGCTTTTTGAATAGGTTCTGGATGTGGTTTCACGTGTTCTACATCATCAATTGTTACAACAACATCAAAGAACTCCTTTAATTTTGAAAGCTTTAAACCCATTTCTACTGTTTGTCTCGCCTTCGTGGTCACAATTCCAATTTTATAACCTTGTTTCTTTAATTCCTGAACGGTTTCATAGACAGTTTCATATTCTTCCACTAGTTCATCATGATGGTCATGATTAAACTGACGATAGCACTGAATCATCTCATCTACCTTGCCCTCATCCATTGAACGAAACGTCTCATGCAAAGATGGACCGATAAATGGCAATATATCTTCGCGCTTATACTGATCTGGATAGTACTTATTTAACGTGTGTAAAAAAGAAGAAATAATAAGTTCATTTGTATTTATTAATGTTCCATCTAAATCAAATAACACTGTATTTATTTTCATATGCTCGATCCTTTCACTGCCTGAATATGAAAGAAGCAGCATCTCATATAAGATGCTACTTTTCTCTAGTTTTCTGAATATCTTTTATCAGCTTGCCCCATTATACGTCTCACAATAATGAAAATGATAGAAATAACAACAAGCCCGATGGACATCACTTGCGCAATGCGAAGCGGTCCTAACATTAAGCTATCCGTACGTAAGCCTTCCACAAAGAAACGTCCAACTGAATACCAAATTAAATACGTAAAGAATAATTCACCACGGCGTAAATTCGCTTTGCGTAATAACAATAATAGAATTACACCTGCAAAATTCCATAATGATTCATATAAGAACGTTGGATGATAATATACACCATCAATATACATTTGATTCACAATAAACTCTGGTAAATGTAAGCCTTCTAAAAACTGTCTTGTTACTTCACCGCCGTGAGCCTCTTGGTTCATAAAGTTCCCCCATCGGCCAATTGCTTGTCCAAGAAGAATACTTGGTGCTGCAATATCAGCCAGCTTCCAGAAGGAAATACCGCGTTTTTTCGCAAAGAAAATCCCCGTAATCACCGCTCCGATTAAACCACCATGAATCGCCAATCCACCTTGACGAATATTAATAATTTGCCTTGGGTCTTGTACATAATATTCCCACTCAAAAATAACATAGTATGCGCGTGCGCAAATAATCGCGATTGGTACCGCAATTAAAACAAGATCGACAAAAGTATCTTTTGGAATACCTAATCGTTCACCCTCGCGCGTAGCTAGCCAAAGTCCAAGCAAAACACCTGTCCCAATAATAATCCCATACCAATAGACTGGGAACGGCCCAAGTTGAATCGCTACACGATCTAGCTGTGGTACAGAACCTAACAGCATATGTATGACCTCTCTCTCCTAATTTATTCTTGATTTCCTAGTTCAATCGCACTCATTAAGCGCTCAGAAAATTGTTGTGCTGCATTGACTCCCATTCGTTTTAATCTGAAGTTCATTGCTGCTACTTCAATAATAACAGCCAAGTTTCGGCCAGGACGAACTGGAAGTGTAATCTTCGTAAGTTCTGTATCTATAATTTTCATTTTCTCTTCATCAAGACCTAGACGATCATAGTTTTTCTTTTGATCCCAAATCTCAAGATTAATCACAAGTGTAATACGCTTGTAGTTTCGCACAGCCCCTGCACCAAATAACGTCATGACGTTAATGATACCTAGACCACGAATTTCTAGTAAATGCTCAATTAAATCTGGCGAGCTTCCTACTAACGTATCTTCATCTTCTTGACGAATTTCTACGCTATCATCCGCAACTAAGCGGTGACCGCGTTTAACAAGTTCAAGTGCTGTTTCACTTTTCCCGACGCCACTTTGACCTGTAATTAAAACACCAACGCCGTAAATATCTACTAATACACCGTGAACGGCAGTTGTTGGTGCTAACTTACCTTCTAAATAATTTGTTAAACGACTTGATAGTCTTGTCGTCGTTTGGGAAGAGCGTAAAAGAGGCACACCAAACTCACGTGATGCTTGCAATAATTCTCCAGGTACATCTTGACTACGCGTTACGATAATACACGGCGTTTCTTCTGTACAAAGAGCTGTCATTCTTTCTTGCTTTTGCTCAGTTGTTAATGTATCAAAAAAAGTAAGCTCCGTTTTTCCAAGAAGCTGTACGCGATCTGCTGGATAATATGTAAAGAATCCTGCCATTTCAATTCCAGGTCGCGATAAATCACTTGTATCAATTGGACGATGAATTCCTTCCTCACCACTTACTAATTCCAATTGAAATTGCTCAATTAAATCTTTTGTCCTTACTTTCGGCATATGTAAACCTCCACTCCGCTGCGGGTTCATTCTCATTTGATGTAAAATTCCATTCTAACCGATATTGTACCATTTTTTTCTGAAAACAAGAAATATGGTTTCTACTAAATAGAAAAAAACATTTCATGAGATTCATGAAATGTTTTTCTTTTTGTCATTTTTCTATTTTTTCTCAGATAATGGCTCGACAATTACTTTATCAATCAGCATATTTAAAATAGAAATACAAATTGCCGCAAGAATTGCTACACCAAATCCTGATATGTTAAAAGCATCACCTAACAAAGAATCTGTCATCTCTAATGTAATTGCATTAATTATAATTAGGAAGAAACCAAATGTTAAAACAGTAATCGGTAACGTAATTAAAATTAATAACGGTTTTACAAATACATTTAAAATCGACAAAATAACGCTCGCGATAATCGCGGTTTGTATGTTTTCTATGTAAAATGCGTCTGGTGCAATTCCCTTTAGAAGACCTGATACAACAATTAATACGACGCTATTCACAAGAAGTGATAGAATCCATCTCATTTTCTTACACATCCTTTTGATATATATACTTAATCATACGCTAATGGATAGCAAACGCCAAGTAACCATAAAAAAAAGCGAGGGAAAACCTTTCTTTTTTTTTGGGAAGAGAGCATCCACCCATGCATAGGAGGTTCGCCCCATGCCATGTGAAAACAGAGGGAGGAAATGAGTAGGAGTCTCCTTTTGGCTTCGTAGCCGTGATTTGTATGCTGAAAATCGAAATGAGTTTATATAACAACTTATTCCAGCCCTTATACTTGTATACCTGTCACGCTAAATCCTCTCCCAAACAAAAACAAGGAGCTAGCCAATTGGCTTAGCTCCCTACCTCAACCTCATTCATCTTCTCTTTCATACGAGCCGTATCACGCTCTAAAATCTCTTTTAAATACTTCCCTGTATAGGAACGCTCTTCTTTTACAACTTGCTCCGGCGTACCTGACGCAATGATTTGACCACCTTTGTCTCCGCCTTCTGGACCAAGGTCAACAATGTAATCTGCTGTCTTAATTACATCTAGGTTATGCTCGATAACAAGCACAGTTTCCCCACTTTCAACAAGGCGCTGTAATACTTCTAGAAGTCGTGCAATATCATGTGCATGTAAGCCGGTTGTCGGCTCATCTAAAATATATAACGTACGACCTGTAGAACGGCGATGTAATTCAGATGCAAGTTTCACACGCTGCGCTTCACCACCCGATAATGTAGTAGCCGGCTGCCCTAATTTCATATAGCCTAGCCCTACATCTACAAGCGTCTGCAACTTCCGTTTAATTTTCGGGATGTTGGCAAAGAATTCTACCCCATCTTCAATCGTCATTCCTAGTACTTCAGAAATGTTCTTATCTTTATATTTCACTTCTAACGTTTCACGATTATAACGTTTTCCATGACATACTTCACATGGAACATATACATCCGGTAAGAAATGCATTTCAATTTTAATAATCCCATCACCGCGGCAAGCCTCACAACGACCACCTTTCACGTTAAAACTAAAACGTCCCTTTTGATACCCACGTACTTTTGCTTCATTCGTTTGCGCAAACACATCACGGATATCATCGAAAACGCCTGTGTATGTTGCTGGATTCGAGCGCGGTGTACGTCCGATTGGTGATTGATCAATATCAATAACTTTATCTAAATGCTCAAGGCCTTTAATTTCCTTATGAGCTCCTGGCTTACTTTTCGCTTTATATAATTTCTGTGCTAACGATTTATATAGAACTTCATTGATCATCGTACTTTTTCCTGATCCAGATACGCCGGTTACTGCTACAAATGTCCCAAGCGGGAATGACATCTTCGCATTTTTTAAGTTATTTTCTTTTGCACCAATAATCTCGACCTTACGCCCATCCCCTTTACGTCTCTCAAGTGGGACCGGAATAAATTTCTTACCGCTTAAATATTGCCCTGTTAATGAATTATCATCATTCATCACTTCATCTGGCGAGCCAGATGACACAACTTGCCCACCATGAATTCCTGCGCCAGGGCCAATATCAAGTAAATAATCAGCCGCCATCATTGTATCTTCATCATGTTCAACAACGATTAGCGTATTTCCTAAATCACGCATTTCCTGTAGTGTACGAATCAAGCGATCATTGTCACGCTGATGTAAACCGATAGAAGGTTCATCAAGAATATACAATACACCAGTTAAACGAGAACCAATTTGCGTTGCAAGACGAATACGCTGTGCTTCTCCACCTGATAATGTTCCTGCTGCACGGCTTAATGTTAAATAATCAAGTCCAACGTTAATTAAGAAACTTACGCGCTCTTTAATTTCACGTAAAATTAAACGAGCAATCTTTTCTTGTTTTTCTGTCAGTTCAATGCCCTCGAAGAAATCATAAACTTCTTGAACAGAGTACTTCGTTACATCCGCAATCGTTTTTCCGCCAACAAAAACAGCTAAGCTTTCTGGCTTCAAGCGGCCGCCCTTACATTTCGGACACGCCTGCTCCGCCATATACTTCTCCATTTGTTCACGAATGTAATCAGAACTTGTTTCACGGTAGCGACGTTCAATATTTGGAATAACTCCTTCAAATAAAATATCACTTTCTTTCACTTGTCCAAAGTCATTCACATAACGGAAATAAACCTTCTCTTCTCCACTTCCGTACAACACTTTATCAAATAACTCTTTCGGTATATCCTTCACAGGCATATCCATATCAATGCCGTAATGATTACACACAGATTGCAGTAATTGCGGATAATATTGCGAACTAGTCGGTTCCCAAGGGGCAATCGCATGCCCATTTAACGATAAATCCCAATTTGGAATTACAAGTTCTAAATCTACCTCTAACTTTGAGCCAAGCCCATCACAAGACGGACACGCACCAAATGGGCTATTGAAAGAGAACATACGAGGTTCTAATTCACCGATCGAAAAACCACAATGCGGGCAAGCATGATGCTCACTAAATAAAAGCTCCTCTTCTCCAATCACATCGATTAATACACGACCTCCACCTAGTTTCAATGCACTTTCAAGAGAATCTGCAAGGCGGCTTGCAACCCCTTCTTTCACAACGATACGGTCAATTACGACTTCAATGGAATGCTTCTTGTTTTTATCTAACGTAATTTCTTCAGACACATCAAGCATTTCTCCATCAACACGAACGCGAACATAACCTTGTTTCTTTATATCCTCTAATACTTTCACGTGTGCACCTTTACGACCTGATACAATCGGTGCTAACACTTGTAATTTCGTGCGCTCTGGATATTCCAAAACACGGTCTACCATTTGTTCTACCGTTTGTGATGTAATTTCAATCCCGTGGTTCGGACAGATTGGTGTCCCAATACGCGCAAATAATAGGCGTAAATAATCATAAATCTCTGTCACCGTTCCGACTGTTGAACGCGGGTTACGACTCGTCGTTTTTTGATCAATTGAAATTGCTGGCGATAACCCTTCAATTGTATCCACATCCGGTTTATCCATTTGCCCTAAAAATTGGCGCGCATACGCGGATAAAGACTCCACGTATCTGCGCTGCCCTTCGGCATAAATCGTATCAAATGCTAATGATGATTTCCCTGAACCAGACAGACCTGTCACAACAACGAGCTGATTTCTCGGAATGGTTACATCAATATTTTTCAAGTTATGTGCCCTCGCACCTTTTACAACGATAAAATCTTTGCTCACTATTTTCACCCTTCCGCTTTTAATTCTAGCAGTAAATCTCTCAGCTCAGCTGCACGCTCGAAGTCTAGTGCCTTTGCCGCTTCCTTCATTTCTGCTTCCATCTTCGCGATTGTTTTTTCTCGTTCTTTCTTCGTCATTTTCTTAGCCGGCCCAGCTTCATACACTTCTGTTTCTTCTGCAGCTGTTGTTGCACGAATCACGTCACGTACTTCTTTTTGAATTGTTTTCGGTGTAATGCCATGTTCCTCGTTGTAAGCTTCTTGCTTTTGACGACGGCGTTTCGTCTCTTCAATTGCAATTCCCATCGATCTCGTTATGCGATCTGCGTACATGATTACATGACCGTGTTCATTACGCGCGGCACGACCAATTGTCTGAATCAATGATCGCTCTGAACGTAGGAACCCTTCTTTGTCCGCATCTAAAATCGCTACGAGTGATACTTCTGGAATATCAAGCCCTTCTCGCAACAAGTTAATACCAATAAGCACATCAAATTTACCAAGGCGAAGATCTCGAATAATTTCAATCCGCTCTAGCGTTTTAATTTCAGAATGTAGGTAGTTTACTTTAATACCAACATCTTTTAAATAATCTGTTAAATCCTCTGACATTTTCTTTGTTAATGTCGTAATCAATACACGCTCATTTTTCGCAATGCGGTCATGGATTTCCCCTAATAAATCATCTATTTGCCCTTCAATTGGTCTTACATCAATTTGCGGATCTAAAAGCCCCGTTGGACGGATAATTTGCTCCACAACTTCCGGTGTAAGCTCTAGTTCATATGGACCCGGTGTTGCTGATACATACACAACTTGATTCGTTTTCTCTTCAAACTCTTCAAACATAAGCGGTCTATTATCCATCGCTGACGGCAAGCGAAATCCATGGTCAACAAGCACTTGTTTACGCGCTTGGTCCCCATTATACATCGCTCTTACTTGTGGCACTGTTACATGCGACTCATCCATAACAATTAGGAAATCTTTAGGGAAATAATCTATTAATGTATATGGTGTTGAACCAGCTGGACGGAGCGTCAAATGACGGGAGTAGTTTTCAATCCCCGAACAAAATCCCATCTCTCGCATCATTTCTAAATCGTAACGAGTTCGCTGCTCAATACGCTGGGCTTCTAACAATTTACCGTTATCATTTAATTCTTTTAAACGTTCTTCTAATTCTTTTTCAATATTTTCAATGGCAACTTTCATTTTTTCTTCACGTGTAACGAAGTGAGATGCCGGAAAGATTGCTACATGTTCACGTTCTGCTAATACTTCACCTGTTAAGGCATTCACTTCACGGATACGATCAATCTCATCGCCAAAAAACTCAATCCGAATACAATGTTCATCAAGCGATGCTGGGAAAATCTCAACTACATCTCCGCGCACTCGAAATGTTCCGCGTTTAAAATCAATATCATTACGACCGTACTGCACATCAACAAGTTCACGAAGCAATTGATTACGGTCCTTTTCCATACCAACGCGTAAAGAAACCACAAGTTCACGGTATTCTTCTGGCGAACCTAAGCCGTAAATACAAGAAACACTTGCTACAATAATGACATCATCTCGTTCAAATAAAGCTGATGTCGCTGAGTGACGTAATTTATCAATCTCATCATTGATTTGTGCATCTTTTTCAATAAACGTATCGGTTTGTGGTACATACGCTTCCGGTTGATAATAATCGTAATAACTCACAAAATACTCAACAGCATTGTTCGGAAAGAAATCTTTGAGTTCACTATACAGTTGTCCTGCTAATGTTTTATTATGAGCCATTACAAGCGTTGGCTTCTTCACTTCTTTAATAACATTCGAAATCGTAAATGTCTTTCCCGTTCCTGTCGCTCCAAGCAACACTTGATGTTTCTTACCATTATTAATCCCCGCTACCAGCTGCTGTATCGCTCTTGGCTGATCACCTTGCGGGGAATATTCTGAGACAATCTCAAATTGATGTTCCAAACAAAACCGACCTCCTCGTAAAAAATCTGTATTCTCATTTTACCACGAATGCCCATGAAAAAACCAAGAAAACGAACAGATATTCGGTAAAGTTTTCGACAATATAAAGTGAAACTTCCATCAGTAGGGGTTTTCTTCATCTCCACTGATGGTTAATAAATCTGTCTTTTACGGGCAGTTGTTCCTCGTTTCTCTCTGAATCTTGAGATGGGAGTCTTACTGCCCACAAATAGCGGGATAAACATAGCAAAAGGAAGGTTTCTTCTTTTTATAAGCCCCTTCCTTTTTTAATCCCATTTATTTTGCCGATATACGTAACAGGTCATATCCATTATGACCTGTTTCTTTCACACAATCATGTAGCGTATACCTTATATCTTCACGAGTATCTTTCATTATCTTTTTACAAGTATCGGAGTAAATTCCTTTATCTTTACCAGCAAATTTATCATAAGAATTATCTACCTTATAGCTGATTTCTCTCCCAACATATTCTAGCGTTTGAAAGATTGGATCTCCTTCATGTGTATAATTCACAATGCATATTTTATCCGCTCTACCTTTTTCAACATTCATGAAGAACTTCTCGAATTTATGTAAATTAGAAATTTTATGTCCTTTTGCAATCACATCATTATTCTCATCAATTTTACCGCCCGATTGTGAACATGCTACTAAGCTTCCAATACAAAATAGAAAACACAATAAGGCAATTCCTTTTCTCATATTAAATCCTCTCCAGCTTGTTTTGGCTTTATACTATCATTCAACACGAGATTAACTAGAAGAACAATATTAATAGGTAGAATTTTCTAAAAAATAAATATTTACAAAAATATTATTTTACTTTAGAATACGAACTACAAAGATTCGACACGATACGACAAAATGGGAATATTTTTCAGAATATTATAACAACTAAGGAGTGAGGGATCTATATGAATCTATTTCGGAAAAAATCCATTTCAGCATTATTAGCACAGGCAGAACAAAAAGGGGCATCTTTAAAGAAAGAACTCGGTGCATTTGATCTCACAATGCTCGGGGTCGGCGCCATTATTGGAACAGGCATTTTCGTTCTTACTGGTGTTGCCGCAGCAGAACACGCAGGACCAGCACTTATTCTATCGTTTATTTTATCCGGTTTAGCCTGTGTATTTGCAGCACTATGTTATTCTGAATTCGCATCAACTGTACCGGTATCTGGTAGTGCATACACTTATAGCTATGCAACATTTGGAGAATTAATCGCCTGGATTTTAGGGTGGGATTTAATTTTAGAATACGGCTTAGCTTCCTCAGCTGTTGCCTCTGGTTGGTCAGGATATTTCCAAGGATTATTAAGTGGATTCGGGATTACATTACCTACCGCTTTAACAAGCGCATATAATCCTGAAGCTGGAACATACGTAGACTTACCGGCAATCTGTATTATCTTTCTAATGACATTGTTGTTAACAAGAGGAGCAAAAAAATCAGCTCGCTTTAATGCGATTATGGTAGCTATCAAACTCTTTGTTGTCTTACTATTTATCGGTGTTGGCGCTTTCTATGTCAAACCTGAAAACTGGACACCATTTATGCCGTTCGGCTTCTCTGGCGTAACAACTGGAGCTGCAACTGTATTCTTTGCTTACATCGGATTTGACGCTGTATCAACAGCTGCTGAAGAAGTAAAAAACCCACAGCGTAACATGCCAATCGGCATTATTGCTTCTTTAACAATCTGTACAATTTTATATATCGTTGTTTCATTAATTTTAACTGGAATTGTGCCTTACGATCAGTTAGGTGTTAAAAACCCTGTTGCATTTGCACTACAATACATCCAACAAGATTGGATCGCAGGTTTCATTTCTTTAGGAGCAATTACTGGAATTACAACTGTATTACTCGTTATGTTATATGGACAAACACGTTTATTTTACGCAATTAGCCGCGATGGCTTACTACCAAAAGTACTTTCTCGCGTGAACAAGAAAACAAAAACACCTGTTATCAATAGTTGGATTACTGCAACTATGGTTGCTTTCTTTGCTGGTTTCATTCCTTTAAACAAACTAGCAGAATTAACAAATATCGGTACACTATTCGCATTCATCGTTGTATCCATTGGGGTAATCATCTTACGCAAAAAACAACCAGAACTACCACGTGCTTTTAAAGTACCATTAGTACCATGGATTCCTGCTTTAGCTGTTCTATTCTGTGGATATCTAGCATTGCAGCTCCCAGCAACAACATGGATTGGCTTTGCAGTATGGCTTGTAATTGGACTTGTTGTCTACTTCAGTTACGGTTACAAAAATAGTACGCTACAAAATGAACAAAAAGAAGACGTTGCATAATGAAAAAGCTGTTGTCCCATTAGGACAGCAGCTTTTTTTCTTTTTTTGGAAAAAACACATATGAAAATGTAATTACCGTATCAACTAAAAATACAATTCCCCAAACTTGACTCACACGGCTGGCTGCCTCATTTAACACAATTCCTTTTTCAAGCCAATTTCCCCACTGTTCAATCGGCACGAATCCATACATAAAGAAAAAGACAATATGAACAACGATAAACAAAACGAGATGTAAACTCCATTCTCCAATCTCCTGCTTTGTGTAAGCCCAGCCTGTTAGCTCTAGTGGTTCTTCTATATGTGTAAGTGGTTCATTCCGCCACCTTGCAACGAGTTTCTGTACACGTATATCTAATTTCTTTAAATCTTTTTTCCCATAAAAGAGTGCATATAGCAATATCACTAATGTAATGATTTGAAAGTTAGAAAACTTACCAGTTTCATAATAATCCATGACACCTAAAGCTAAAATAAAAACTTCATTGAGAAGTAACACAATGCCAGCAATGAAACTAGCTTTCCGTAATCGAAATCCGTAACGAAGTAAAAAGAAACCAATTGCTGATATCCAAAATACAATTTCTGCACCAATTAAGAAATACCAACGATACTCTGCAAGTATACTCATTTTCCGCGCTCCTTCTCATCATATATACGAAAAGCCTCATCCATATACACTAGAAGCTCCTCTTCAATTGGATACATATTCATCTTCTGCGAGTCTTCTTTTGACTTTCGTACTTCCCATAATTTATCTAGAAATGCTTCATCCCCATTTGCCATCTCCAAACACTTAGCCATTAGCTTTTTTATAGTTTCTTGCACGGCATCATGAGATGCATCCTTCTCTTCTTTCATAAAGCTGCGTAACTGTTTTAACACATCTACCCATTCTCGAACATTCTCATCCTCCTCGCTCATATTTGGCAAATTGCGAAGAAGTTTTTGCTCACCCTCTGAAAACACTTGCTTTTGAAATATTTCACGTATACGAGGAGACTGCCTCGAAAGTTGAATAAGTTCGAACATAATTTTCCAATCTAACTCTCCCTCTAACTCAGCCGAATACACAACAGCTTGTAAAATCCGTTCCATCCGATTAAACTTTTTCTGCTCTTCTTGTACAAACTCAAGCTGTTTTTCCAATGATTCTCTTAAGCTAAATTCATCTGTCATTAGTATATTCATAATCTCTTTTAACGAGAAACCCATTTCTTTTAAAAATAAAATTTGTTGCAAACGAATGACGTCCCCTTCACTATATAAACGGTGTCCACCTTCTGTTTTCCCGCTTGGTTTCAACAAATCAATTTGATCATAATAACGAAGTGTTCTTACCGTAACTTCTGTTTCCTTTGTAAGTTCTTGAATCGAGATCATTTCCATCACCCTTTCCTCTTTCATTATAAAAGATGACGTAACGTAACTTTCAAGTGTTTTTGTAAAAAAATTCAAAAAAGAGACATATTCACTATGTCTCTTTTGGTTACCTTACATAAAGCCTAACGCATATACGAGAATATACCCAAGAACAGAAAGGCAAACAGATCCTACCAATCCAGCTACAAATGCTCTACTTCCTAATTTACGGAATGTCGTAAATTCTACATTTAAACCAAGTCCCGCCATTGCCATCGCAATGAGCATATAAGCAAGAATTACGATATAGCCTGCTACCACTTCCGGTATAACACCTAATGAATGAAATGCACTCATTGCCAAGAACCCTAAGATAAACCACGGAATCGGAATATCACGCCAAGAGCCTTTTTGCCCATTTCCCTCACTACGCTTAAACCATAAGCCAATTAAAATCGCTACTGGTACAAGCATGGCAACACGCGTTAATTTTACAATAACCGCAATATCAACAGACGCGCTTCCACCTGGCGCCGCAGCAGCGATGACATGTGCAATCTCATGCAGCGTCGCTCCAGAAAATACACCGTAACCATACGGGGATAATCCAAGAACTGGGTATAATAAAGTATAAATCAACGTAAAAATTGTACCTAAAATAGCAATAATCGCTGCACCGACCGCTGTTTCATCGTCCTTCGCTTTCACTTGCGGTGCAATTGCCACGACCGCGGCCGCGCCGCAAATTGCCGTCCCGCATGCTGTTAAAATCCCAAGTGTTTTATCTACTTTAAAAACACGTGTTAATGCGTATACAACAACAAGTGTAAAAGCAATGACAATCGCTGCAATAACTAGCACCTTTGGCCCAGCCTTTGCAATATCAACAAGATTTAATCGCATACCTAGCAAAATAATTCCGAAGCGAAGTAACTTCTTACTCGCAAAATTCGTTCCCGCTATCGCTTCGCTTGGAACACCAATTGTAGCTCTCCAAATCATTCCAATTAGAATAGCGATAACTAATTGGCCCATAATATTTAAAAATGGAAGCTCCGCTAAATATTTCGCGCTAATCGCAATCAACAATGTAATCCCAATCCCTTGCGAAAAACCGAGACGCTTCTTCTTTTGTATAACAAGTGTTTGTTCCACTTTGGATCACTCCAATAATCGTATTAAAACATGCATGTTTCTTATACTTCCATTATAAAAGCATTCCAATAATAAGTTTAATACCAATATTCAATCTCAACCATCAGAAAAACTTATGATAAACTAAAAAAATGGAGGCGGCTCGTTCAAAATCGCAGAGCGTTGGGGCCCCCTCGGACGAGGCACTTTTCGCCTGGTCCGAGGGGACGAAACGACCGGAGATTTTAGCTGCTGGAGCTAGACAATAGAAAAGCCGAAGCTACTCTCTAGATCAATAATAAAAGAGCAAAGGAGCAAACATCATGAACGTCGATATTTTAAAAATATTTGTGACCGTCGTAGAACAAAAGCATTTCTCTCGTGCGGCAGAATTGCTCAATCTCTCTCAGCCTGGCGTCAGCATGCATATTCGCAATTTAGAAAACGAATTTGGCACTACGCTCATTCAGCGTTCTCCAAAACACGTCCAAGTTACGGAAGCTGGCAATATTCTATACATACATGCGAAGCAAATGCTATCCCTTTATGAAGAAGCAAAACAAGAAATTAACGAACTACATAACGTTGTTACAGGTACACTGCGCATCGGGGCAAGTTTTACAATTGGTGAATATTTACTCCCAAAAATATTAGCACGCTACGCCAATGAAAATCCGCGTGTGGAAGTACACACGTTTATCTCCAACACAGAAGAAGTTCTCCAAAGCATTCGTTCCAACCAAATCGATATTGGCTTAGTAGAGGGTCAAGTCGTATACACTGATATAGATGTAGAGACTTTTATGAAAGATGAAATGAAACTAGTCGTTCCACCAAAACATCCTCTTCTGGGTGCACATGCAATTAACGAAGCTTCACTTCAAGATCAAGTATGGATTCTCAGGGAGATGGGATCTGGAACACGCGCCTATAGCGATCGTTTTATCCATCAGCACCATTTAAAAATGAAGCGTTTCTTTACATTTAGCAGCATTCAAAGCGTAAAAGAAGCCGTTGCTGCTGGGCTCGGCATTGCAATTCTTTCTGACTGGACCGTAAGGAAAGAGCTACAAGCAAAAGAACTTTTCCATGTCGAAGTTCCAAACGAAAAACTCATCCGTCCTTTCTCTATCGTTCGTGGCAAATACTTTATTCCTTCCAAAGCCATTCAAGTCTTTTTAGACCACGTTCATTCATTTGCACAAAAACAGAGTTGACCTTCACATTAGTGTGAAGGTTTACAATATATACGAAAGGAGTGAAATGCAGTGCGAATTGGAGAATTATCAAAGCGAACTGGCGTCAGTGAACGTTCATTAAGGCATTATGAAGAAAAAGGGTTGCTTCCTTCGAAACGCCTTACAAATGGCTATCGTGATTTTGAGGCAAGTGCCACCAGAAAAGTTGAACTCATTCAGATGTACTTACAGCTCGGCTTAAATTTAGAAGAAACTGCAAGAATGCTGCGCTGCTTAGAAATTGAACCACAATTATACGAAAATCCATGCAGTAGTATTCTTACACTTTACGAAGAAAAGCTGGCTGAGGTAACAAAGCAAATTTCACTGCTCTCCAATATTCAAGCGAATATACAGAAGCATGTTTCACTCCTAAAAAAAACGAAGGAAAAGGAATGATTACATATGTTCGTTATACACGGAAGCTCCCGTTCAAATGGAAATACAGAAGCCCTTACACACATGATGATTGATGGTATCGATGCAGAACAAGTTTATTTACGAGATCATACCGTTCATCCTATTACAGACCAACGTCATGAAGCAGAAGGATTTCAACCAGTAGATGATGATTACCAAAACCTAATTGAGCAAATGCTAGAACACGACACAATTATTTTCGCTACACCTCTATATTGGTATGGGATGAGCGGACATATGAAAAACTTTGTTGATCGCTGGTCACAAAGTTTACGTGATAGATCCCTTCATTTTAAAGAAAAGATGAAAGAAAAAAAGATGTACGTTGTCATTGTTGGTGGAGATAATCCAAAGTTAAAAGCATTACCACTTATCGCACAATTTCAATACATCTTTGATTTTATCGGTTCTTCTTTTGAAGGCTACATTATCGGTGATGCTAATGCACCGGATGAAATTTCAAACGATAAAGAAGTATTAGCAAAAGCGAAACTATACAATGAACAATTCCGGAAATAATAACCAGAAACTAGTTTGCCAAATCTCTTTGTATACGCATACAATAAAAATAACATTATGAAAGGAAGGTAACCCGGCCAATGAAGTTCTAATTCTCTTATTTATTCATCCATCACGCATAGTGAAACAAAATGATGAAAACTAGAAGAGGATTAGTCTGTCCATTTGTCGATACTTTCTTTTATCGCGATCGTGTAAAAATATGTGCATCGCTTATTTCTACACACTTTTTTACATCTATGGGTGACGTCTATCCTCTCTAGTGAAACTAGGGAGGTTTTTTTATGACCATTTTATTCGCACGCAATATTGAAAAAAACTTTGGTGACCGCACTATATTTACAGTACAATCGCTTGAAATTCAAGGAAATGACCGCATCGGCATTGTCGGAGTCAATGGAGCCGGAAAATCTAAGCTACTACAAATATTAAGCAAAGAAATAGAGCCGGACGAAGGTTCTGTCTCACATTATGGTTCGATCGCCATTATCCCTCAATTTAGCGAGGAAACATTGGAGGATACTTCCACTTTTGCAAAAGGAAAGTGGAACATTTCAAACGTTTCAGATGCAATGAGTGGCGGTGAACGAATGCGCTTAAAGATCGCTCATGCTCTTGAGCAGGAAGCTTCCATATATGAATCGAACAGAACAAACTTCTGTAAACACTACCGAGCAAGAACTGTTGCGATTGCAAACAAAATTAACAGAAATCATCAGTCGGATTTCGATGCCTGATCGACAGGATGATGTTACAATTCTTGAACAAGAATATGAGCAGTTATTGGAGAAAATCAGGAATTGTAAGGAAGCACTCTAATGTCTTCCCTATATCTCGACGAGGCCGCTGCCATTTCCCAAGAAATATCGATGATTCGACATGCTAGGATGCTGCAAATATATCGGCACTTCGACAATATACGACATAAGCAAGCATACAAAAAGCCGTGCATTAAGCACGGCTTCTTTCTTTATATTCTACACACGGACAGCTGTTCCACTTACCGCAACCATTAACATCCCTTCGCGAACTACCTCATAGTCTACGTCAATGCCAACAATCGCGTTTGCACCTTTTTGCTTCGCAAGAGATTTCATCTCTTCCATCGCAATATCACGTGCTTCTTTTAATTTACTTTCATATGCACCCGAACGGCCACCGACAATGTCACGAACAGAAGCAAATAAGTCGCGGACGATATTTGCACCCATAATTGCTTCACCGTTTACGATATCAATGTACTCGATAATTTCTTTCCCTTGAATAACAGAAGTTGTTGTTACGATCATTTTTTACAGCCTCCTATATATGTATCTTTTTCTTACCTACCTATATGGTACGCTAATTCTGTTAAAATTACATATACAAGGTCTTTTAAATTACACTGCTTCCGTATCCCACTTATGATTCTGTTCTACAAACACAATTCCCAATTCATGATGTCCATCTGCATATAGTGCCGTTTGAGCAAGGCGGAGCTCGCCTTTTGTATCAAGTACTTCTAACTTACAAAATGCCCCTGTCGTCTTGGACTGAAGCGCATCATAAAACTCTTCTGCACTTTTAGGAATTACACCGTTTACTTTCGTAATAACCTCTCCGGGCTTCAGATTCATTTCTACACCGACTGTATTCGGAATTATACCTAATACAACTAATCCATCGTCGCGCGCTGCAAAATATGCTGGGCACGTTTCATCAGCTATACGTTCCCGCATCGCAATAGTAAAGCGACCAAGCATCGCGACTCCCATCGCAAGAATAGCTACAACAGGCCACCAATAACTGATCACTCCTAAAACAAGAACAAGGGTCGCTAAACCAAATATACGTCTTCCTGTAAATAATAATGCTTCTGTCGGTTCCTCACTTCTAATTGTTCGCATAAAGCCAATTAAAAACGGTACAAGGAATAAGGAATACGTTTGTGAACCAACAGAAATGACCGGCCACCACGAAACAAATTGTGTAACAGCATCTCCCGGCACAAGAATAAAAATCGGAACGAGCCATAAACGCTTTGATTCATGTAGTCCAATATTTAAACCGCGCTTTCCTTTACGCATTTTAGGCGTTGAATGCCGCACCGCATTTTTCGAAATTAATAATCCTTCTACTACTAACATCAAGCCAAGTAAAATGGCAAGTGATGTAATGGTACTCTCTTCTCCTTCTCCAAGCTGTAAGAAAGAGATTGGAAGTTTAGAAGATAATAAAGCTGCTACAATCGCCACGCCAAATGTGTAAGCAGAAGATAAATATCTATATTGAGCAGCTAGTCCAAATACTAGTGTCCAAATTAAAATCATCCATATACTTGCTTGCGACATAACTAGTCCGGCTCCAACTGTTATGATGGATACAACGAATCCATATCCAACTCCTGAAAATAAGGATGTTCGTAGTTCAAACCAAATATCATATACTTTAAAAGAAAAATCTTTTCGTTCTCGTAATATACGTAAGTATCCAACAAAAATGCTACTTATCAAAAATACATAGACAGCAGGGTGTAAGAAAAAACGCCCAACTGCTCGCATTATCTCAAAAGACCACGCCTCCACGAATCGCTTCACCACCATTTATTCTTTCTTTTTATCTTATCATAAAGTGAAACTTTAATCAGTGGCGTTTTCTCCATCCCCCATCTACCTTCTTTTCTTTTTCTAAATTTTGAGATAGAAGTGTTACCGTTCATAAGTAGCGGGATAAACACATACAAAAAAATACAGGCAATAATATGCCTGTATTTTTCCTTATTTCGCCATTAATTTTAATGCTGCCTGCAATTGCAGATCATTTTCACCAGAACGAATCTTTTCAATGATTTTATTTTGAATCGCTTCAGCTGTCTTCTTATCAAGCTGACCTGTCATTTCCATTTCATTTGCATTTTGGAATGCTTTTAAAGCCGACTCTGTTTCCTTACTAAAGTATCCATCCTCACGTCCAGGTACATATCCTAAACTTTTCAGCATTTCTTGCGCATGCTTCACTTGTACATCATTTGAATTATAAGAAAGTGTTTTCTCAATTTGAATTGGCGTTGCATGATAATAATCTGGCTGTTTCACTTCCACCGTTGGGGCAATTCCTTTCTTATGAATCCAATTGCCATCTGGTGTAAGCCATTTAAACATTGTCAGTTTAATATTGCTGCCATCTTTAAACGGAACAGCTTGCTGAACAGTACCTTTTCCAAATGTTTTTTCACCAACTAAATCATATCCTTCGCCCTCTTTTAATGCACCTGCTAAAATTTCTGAAGCCGATGCACTTCCTTTATCAATTAACACTGAAATCGGATATGATTTTCTCTCTTTTAATGCAGTTGAGAATTTCTTTTTCTCACCATTTCGTTGTTCAACTTGCATCATTGGCTTTTTGTCCGTCATAATTAATCCTAAAATATCTTGTACGCTATTTAAGTAACCTCCTGGATTACCACGTACATCAATGACAAGGCCTTTTATATCTTTCTTTTCAAGTTCTTTTAATTGATCTTTAAATTCTTTCGCTGTATTTTCAGAGAAAGATGTAATTTGGATATAACCAATATTTTTCTCCTTCTCTTTCTTTACAGAACTAAACACAGTAAAAATCGGAATTTTTTCACGTTTAATTTTAAATTCTAGTGGATCTGCTACTCCTGAACGCTTTATCTCAAGCGTAACGTCCGTTCCTTGTTTACCACGAATCTTTAAGACCGCTTCTTCACGTGATAAATCTTTTACACTGTTTCCATTTACTGATAAAATTTGATCATTTGGCTTAATGCCTGCTTTTTCTGCTGGTGACCCTTTAATCGGAGAGACAATGATCAGTTTTCCATCCGTTTTGTTCACCTCAGCACCAATACCTTCAAGCTCCGGATCAAGCGACTCTGTAAATTGCTTCGCTGTTTCCTTATCCATATACGTGGAATAAGGGTCCTTCAGCGTCGACAACATACCCTGTATCGCACCCTCAACAAGCTTTTCATCCTTCACGTCTTCCACATAACGCGAATCAATCAGTGCATACGCCTCATTAATTTTAGCTAAATCCCCTTGTTTCGTGCTGGCACTATCGCCTGTAATTGTTTGCGCCATATATGATGGATTGATTCCAAACATATACATACCTGCAAACATTCCGCCAGCACCAATTAAAAATGCAACAATCATTCCAATAATCGCAACTCTACGTTTCAATGCGGAATTCCCCTTTCCAGAACACACAGGTGGTGTAGCAAAAGGCATCACACATTGTGTGATGCCTTTACCTATTTCTACTATATGATAAGCTTGTACGAATTATGTTTGCAACTTTTTATACTTTTAAGAAGCGACGAATTGACATTACGCTTCCCCACATACCGATTAATGCACCAATTAACACTAATAAACCGGAAAGTTGGAATACAAACGGACTATATGGAAGAAGTTCGAAAATCGTTCCTCCAAGCTTCTGGTTAAACATACCTTGAAGCGAATTATAAGTAGATAAAATTACAACAATTGGGAGAATTGAACCAAGTACACCTAAGAATAAACCTTCTAATAAGAACGGCCAACGGATAAACCAGTTTGTCGCACCTACAAGTTTCATAATTTCAATCTCCGTGCTTCGTGCATAAATTGTAATTTTGATTGTATTAGAGATTAAGAACATTGCTGTGAATAATAGACCAGCAATTAACAAAATCCCAATATTACGGCCTGTGTTCACTGTATCAAATAATTTTTCAACTTGGCCTTTACCATATTGAACTGTACTTACAAACTGCATTTTTTCAACTTTTTTCGCAATTGTAGCTGTATCTGTTGGTTCTTTCGCCTTTACAATAAATACGTTTTTAAGTGGATTATCTTGCTCAAATAACTCAAACGTTTTTCCGCTGTCACCTAAGCTTTTAATCAAACGTTTTAACTCTTCTTCTTTAGAAGAATATTTAACAGAATCCACTTTTGCAATTTTGCTAAGATCTTTTTCCAATTTCTTTTGATCCGCTTCTTTCGCCGCTGGATCAATGTGTACACGAATTTCTACATCTTGCTCCACTTTCGTTGCAAAGTGGTTCATATTCATAATCGCTGTTAAAAAGACACCTACAAGTAATAATGTAACTGTTACTGCACTTACAGAAGCAAACGTCATCCATCCATTACGGGATAGATTTTTTACACCTTCTCGTAAATGCCGACTAAGGGTTTTAGTCTTCATATCCGTATCCTCCCTCAATCTCATCTCGAACAATTTTTCCGCCTTCAATCGCAATTACGCGATGACGAATTGTATTTACGATATCTGCGTTATGTGTTGCCATAACAATTGTTGTACCGCGCTCATTAATACGTTTAAAGATACTCATAATATCAAGTGCTGTATCAATATCTAAGTTTCCTGTCGGCTCATCGGCAATCACAACTTTTGGCTTATTTACAATCGCCCTTGCAATCGCCACACGCTGTTGTTCTCCACCTGAAAGTTCAGTTGGAAGTGCGTCCGCACGATCTTCAAGGCTTACAAGACCCAGTACTTCAGTAACACGCTCACGAATTGCATCAGGCTCTTCTTCAATTACTTCTAAAGCAAACGCTACATTCTCATATACCGTTAATTTAGGTAGCAATTTAAAGTCTTGGAAAATTACGCCTAGCTGACGGCGAAAATATGGTACATCTCGCTCTGCTAACGTTTCAATTACAAGTCCATTCACATTGATAGATCCTGTTGTTGGTTTTTCTTCACGATACATCATCTTAATAAATGTAGATTTTCCGGCTCCACTCGGTCCAACTACGTATACAAATTCACCCTGCTTAATGCTAACTGTGAGTCCATCGATGGCTTTCATACCATTTGGATACTCCTTATAAACATTCGTCATTTTTATCATTATTTATCACCCAATACTTAATGATTTTTTTCGACATACTTTTTCTGTCTATCTGAATATGAAAGCAAAAGCTCCCACCCTTACTTACACTCTGCTGTACTACAAACCTATTAAAGTATTTCTGTTGTTTCAAATAACAGTAACAGCAGTTTCAGTCTATCACTGTTGCTTATGTACATGTTTCAGCAAAATTCTACAAACTACATTGTAACATCATTAGGTTTCCAATTCGGATACAATTTTGTTACAGTTATGTTACAGCGCAAAAAGAAACAAGAAAAAGCAGTTATTCAAAGCTCCCTTTCCTCGATAAAAGGTTAATTCCTAACTATATAAGTACAAATTGAAAAAACAAACATAAACCCTTTCTTTTTTAGATGGGAGAGATCATCCGGCCATGCATAGAAGCAGTCAGATCCTTTTCCTACCCCATGCCAAGTTAAAACAAAGAGAGAAAACGAGTACAGGTCACCTTTTGTTCTTCATAGCAGCAGTTTATCTATTTTAAAATCAAAATAGATACATATATATCATAAACAAGTCTATATCATTTTATGAATCATCTTATAAGTCTAGCTTTTTATAAAATAGCCCAAAAAACTGACTGTTTAGCCCATCATGTCTAAGAACCTTCCACACAAAAAAGCCCCTTAGCCAACACTGCTAAACAGTCAGCTCCACTTTTTTTACGTTCTAGCTTTAGCGGCTAGAATGCTCAGTGGCTTTGCTTCTTCCTTCTATTCTAAACAAGCCACTTCCTCTTTTCTTACTTATGTTCTGCTAACCACTCTGATACTTTTTTTGCATCCTCACCTTGAATAAGTTCCGCTGGCATTGAACCGCGTCCTTTTTTGATAATATTTTCAATCTCCGCCGCGTCGTATTTACCGCCTACTTTTCGTAAATCAGGTCCAGTTGCACCAGATAAGTCGCTAGCATGACAACCTGCACAACTTTTTTTGAAAATTTGCTCTGCACTATCTGTACTTGCAGATTGATTAGAAGATTTATTTTCTTCTTTCTTTCCACATGCTCCTATAGTAAAAGCTAATGATGTTCCTAATGCAATAGCCAACAATTTCTTTTTCACTTATATCGCTCCCCATTGTTGATATCCTTCTTATTATTGATATAGCCATACTTTCACATAGCTCTCACTTGCCATTATAATAACTATCCCCTTATAGAAAAACCAACCTCCATAGGATATTTTTTACAAAAAGGATGAGAACCCTACTCATATAAAGCTTTCACCAATTGTTTCAATTCTGTGAACAAATGCAAATTACTATAAAGATACTGTTTTTACAAAACAGAAAAGGAAAAATTCTATACGGCTTCCTTATCATTTATAGCTTGCTTCTTAATATTTTTTACTTTTTACAAAACAATATACGACCTTGTATCATAAAACCAAGCTCATCAAAAAGAGAAGTTGTCACCCAACTCCTCTTCCTCCTTCTCTTATCAATACAGACAAGATGTACCTCATTATTCCCCTCTATCTCCTCAACGATAGGCCAACAGTCCGTTGGCTTTTTTTCTTAAGAAATACGAGAGCGTAAATATGCATCAATAAACGGATCAATTTCTCCATCCATAACCGCTTGTACATTACCAACTTCCGTATTTGTACGGTGGTCTTTCACTAGAGAGTATGGGTGGAATACGTAAGAACGAATTTGGCTACCCCAGCCAATTTCTTTTTGTTCACCACGAATTTCATTTAACTGCGCTTGCTGTTCTTCTAATTTCTTTTGATATAATTTCGCCTTTAACATTTTCATCGCATGTTCACGGTTTTTAATTTGCGAACGCTCGGATTGACATGTTACAACCGTATTCGTTGGCGTATGTGTAATACGAACCGCGGAATCCGTCGTATTAATGTGCTGTCCACCCGCACCACTTGCACGGTACGTATCTATTTTTAAATCTTCCGTACGCACTTCAATCTCGATATCATCATTAAATTCAGGTACAACTTCACAAGATACGAACGATGTATGACGACGGCCTGAAGAGTCAAACGGTGAAATACGTACAAGACGATGTACACCTTTCTCTGCTTTCAAGTAACCGTAAGCGTTATGACCTTTAATTAACAATGTTACACTTTTGATTCCTGCTTCATCGCCTGGTAAATAATCGACTGTATCTACTTTAAACCCGCGTTTTTCAGCCCAGCGTGTATACATACGTAATAGCATAGAACCCCAGTCTTGTGATTCTGTTCCACCAGCACCTGGATGTAGTTCTAAAATTGCATTATTTTTATCATAAGGATCGCTTAATAATAGCTGAAGCTCGTACTCATTCATTTCTCGAACTAAAGATTTCACTTCAGATTCTAATTCCTCATGTAAATCTTCATCATATTCTTCCTTTAAAAGTTCATGTGTCACTTCTAAATTTTCGAATGTTTCATCTAACTGACGAAACTTCCCAACCATTTCTTTTAACGCATTCGCTTCATTAATTACAGTTTGTGCGCCTTGTTGATCATCCCAAAAGCCTGCACCCATCATTGTTTCTTCTAATTCTGCAATGCGTTTTTCCTTTGTAGGAAGGTCAAAGAGACCCCCTAAAAGCCGCTAATCTCTTAGCCATTTTCTCTAATTCTTGCCTAATTTCTACTAATTCCATGCTCTTCACCTCTATGTAATTGCTATCGCTTTTATATAAAACAAGGGAAACTCCCTCCGCTTATTACAGAGAGAGTTTGTCCCTTTTTATTATATGGATATTTTTAAAACTTTTCCATTTTGAAAATAAAATTTCGTGTAAGATCGATTTGGAGCGCCTGATATTCTGAACGAGCCGCTTCCGCTTTTCTTTTAATCCAGTTCTGCCTCCTAGCCCCTCATGTCTAAGAACCTTCCGCACAAGAAAGAACCTTAGCCAACGGGGCTGAACAGTCGGCGCCACTTTTCCTTATTTCCCAATACCACAGCAGTTTTTATATTTCTTACCACTGCCACATTTGCATAGGTTGTTACGTCCTACTTGTTCACCTTTTACGACTGGTTTCTTTTTCACTTCTTCACCGTCATCTTTCGGATGAACTGCTTCACCTTGAGCTACTTCTTGGCGCTCTAAGTTTTGTTCGATTTCTGCTTTCATAATGTAACGAGAAACCTCTTCTTCAATGGAAGCGATCATGGATTCAAACATTGCGAATCCTTCCATTTGGTATTCACGAAGCGGGTCAATTTGACCGTAAGCACGTAAATGAATACCTTCACGAAGATGATCCATCGCATCGATATGATCCATCCATTTTGTATCTACAACGCGGAATACAACAACCTTTTCAAATTCACGCATTTGTTCTTCTGGTAGAAGTTTTTCTTTTTCATCATAACGCTCTATTAATTTTGCAATGATTGGCTCGCTCATTTCTTCTGGTGCAAGACGACGTAATTCTTCTTCCTTAACATCACCTTCCTCAAGAAGGTTTGTATTTAAGTAGTCAATCAGACCTTTAATGTTCCAATCCTCTTCAATTTCCTCTTGCGTATGAAGGGCAACAGCACGTTCTACAGTAGATTTCATCATACCTTCGATAATGCCTCGTAAGTTTTCAGATTCCATTACTTCTTGACGTTGCTTATAAATTACTTCACGTTGTTGGCGAAGTACATCGTCATACTGCAAGAGCTGTTTACGTGCATCGTAGTTGTTTCCTTCTACACGTTTTTGCGCAGATTCTACAGCACGAGATACCATTTTACTTTCGATTGGCTGTGAATCATCCATACCAAGGCGATCCATCATCGCTTTCATATTATCTGCACCGAAGCGGCGCATTAATTCATCTTCCATTGATAAGTAGAACTGCGTCACACCAGGGTCTCCTTGACGACCAGAACGACCACGTAACTGATTATCAATACGACGACTTTCATGACGTTCTGTACCGATAACCGCTAGGCCACCAGCTTCTTTTACACCTTCGCCTAGTTTAATATCCGTACCACGACCAGCCATGTTTGTCGCAATCGTTACAGAGCCTTTAAATCCTGCTTCTGTAATAATATCTGCTTCACGCGCATGGTTTTTCGCATTCAAGACGTTATGACGTACACCTTTACGTGTTAACATGTTTGAAATAAGTTCAGATGTTTCAATTGCAACTGTACCAACAAGAACTGGTTGCCCTTGCTTATGGCGTTTTACAATATCCTCAACAACCGCATTGAATTTTCCTTCCATCGTTTTGAAAATTAAATCGGCACGGTCATCACGAACAACTGGTCTGTTTGTTGGTATCACGATAACATTCATATTATAAATGTTACGGAATTCCTCTTCTTCCGTTTTCGCTGTACCAGTCATACCTGATAACTTTTCGTACATACGGAAATAGTTTTGGAATGTAATGGTTGCTAATGTCATACTTTCATTTTGAATTTCTACGCCTTCTTTTGCTTCAATCGCTTGGTGTAAACCTTCACTATAGCGGCGGCCTTTCATAAGACGACCAGTGAATTGGTCTACAATTACAATTTCGCCTTCTTGTACAACATAATCTGTATCGCGGTGCATTACAACGTGTGCACGAAGCGCCTGATTAATATGGTGAAGAAGTGCAACGTGTTTTAAATCAAATAAGTTTTCAATATGGAAAGCTTTCTCTGCTCTCGTAATCCCGTCTTCTGTTAACATGACATTTTTCGTTTTCACGTCAAATGAGTAATCTTTTTCATTTTCTAACGTACGAATAAATGCATTTGCAAAGATATATAGTTCTGTTGATTTTTGTGCTTGTCCAGAAATGATAAGCGGCGTACGCGCTTCATCAACTAAAATGGAATCGACTTCATCAATGATTGCAAAATGAAGCGGACGCTGAACACGTTGCTCTTTATATAGCACCATGTTATCACGCAAATAGTCAAAACCAAGCTCGTTGTTTGTACTATATGTGATATCAGCAGCGTAAGCAGCTTGCTTTTCTTCACGTGACATGCTATTCAAGTTAATTCCTACTGTTAAGCCAAGGAACTCATGTAGTTGTCCCATTTCCCCTGCGTCACGCTGCGCTAAATATTCATTGACTGTAACAACATGAACACCTTTACCTGTTAAAGCATTCAAATAAACCGGTAAAGTAGAAGTTAATGTTTTACCTTCCCCTGTTTTCATCTCAGAGATATTCCCTTCATGTAAGGCAATACCACCCATTAATTGCACAGGATAGGGGCGCATACCAAGAACGCGTGTCGCTGCTTCACGAACAACCGCAAAAGCTTCTGGTAATAAATCGTCTACTGTCTCGCCTTTCGTAAGACGCTCTTTAAATTCAATTGTTTTCCCTTTTAATTGTTCGTCAGTTAACGATTGAATCGATGATTCAAACCCTTCTATTTGATCCACAGATTTCTGCATACGTTTAATTTGGCGCTGGTTTACATCAAACACCTTTTTTAAAATACCGATCATAGGAAATACGCTCCTCTTTTATTAAAATAAAACTTCCGATCGTGCTCTATATTTCTGCTCACTAATCAGTCGTTATAAAACGCAAATTTATTTTCTAGCATTTTCTCTCCTAATTAAAAAAACAAAAAAAGTATAAACCTAATGATAATTGTAACACTTGTTTTATAGCTATGACAACAACTGGCCAAACGCATAGCCTAAATTAGCTGAAATTTTGATTAATAGGCGTTTTATAGCGATTTCATCCTTTACTAAACTTCTTTGTTTCCTGTTCCATTCTGAGACAGCGGTATGTCTTCCCAAAAATAACAGAGTGAAAACTCAAAGACTTTCATATGTTTCATCAGTCTACACGTAAAACATTTTATAAACAATAAAAAAACGCAGCCTTTTACAGCTGCGTTCTTTACTTATTATTTTGTTTCAATTAATCCATATTTTCCATCTTTACGGCCATAGACAACATTAGTTTCATTTGTATCCGCATTTGTGAAGACGAAGAAGTTATGACCTAACATATCCATTTGTAAAATGGCTTCTTCAACATCCATTGGTTTTAAATCAAATCGTTTTGTACGTACAAGCTCTAATTCATCCTCTTTCACTTCCTCCAACGTTGCCGCTGGCTCTGTAAGGATAAATGCAGTTTTCGGAGAGCCTTTTTCACGTAATTTACGATTTACTTTTGTTTTATGTTTACGAATTTGTCGCTCAACTTTATCAACCACTAAATCAATTGCAGCGTACATATCGCTATGAGTTTCTTCTGCACGAAGTAATAAATCTGTAAATGGGATTGTTACCTCGACACGTTGCTTGTCAGAGTATACTTTTAAATTAACTTTAACCTCTGGGAATGTATCAAAATAACGCTCTAATTTGCTAAGTTTTTTCTCTACATATTCCTTTAATGCTGGAGTTACTTCAATATTTTCACCACGAATGTTGAATTTCATAGATGAATTCCTCCTTTCAAGCCTATGTATACAATTTCGACAATGGCTTAAAAAATCCTGCTAACTTTTTTGAAAAAGTTAGGGAAATTGAAATTTTTTATCGTTTTTTGTTGAAAAGAAAAGATGCATCGTTTCTATTTACATTTTACCCTATTAACATCGTAAATAACGAATATAAGTATGGACAATTCGTTACAGAAAAGAAACAACTTTTTGACAACATTTTTATCATTTGAACGGAAAGACCGACCGAAAACACAACCATCTCTTTTAGGTGGGAGGGAGCATCCGCCCATGGCTAGTAGCGGGCAGGGACTTTTTTAGCCCCGTGCCATGTAAGAACACAAGGAGACAATGGGCGGAAGTCTCTGTTTGTCTTTCATAACCGTAATTTATGTGCCGTGAAATCAAATTAAAGTTATAAATTGAAAGAACCATATACAACCATTTCTTTTTGGTGAGAACGAGCGTCCGTCTTTGCATAAGAGCGGACAGGACTTTTTCCCCATGCCACGCAAAAAAAACAGAAGGGGACAATAGGTGAAAGTCTCCTTCTGTTCTTCATAGCCGCAATTTATATTTTGGAAGATCAAATTGAATATATATAAACCGTTGCCACAACCCCAGCTCTATGTTTCTCACAAAACTCTTCGTTCGAAATTATAATTTCACAACATTCGCTGCTTGTGGTCCACGCGCACCATCTACAATGTCAAATTCTACTTTTTGTCCCTCTTCTAACGACTTATACCCATCCTGTTGAATTGCAGAAAAATGAACAAAAACATCATCACCGTCTTCACGCTCGATAAACCCAAATCCTTTTTCTGCATTAAACCACTTTACTCTTCCTTGCATGTTCGTTCCATTCCCTTCACTCTAAAAATAAGGGCATTTACCCCATAATTTGACTATAACGAATGACAACATATCAAGTCAAAGAAGTCTTGTCGCCTTTTTATTGTATCTTTCGACATACATATATTACCCACGGCAAAGAGTAAGGCTAGAAATTTTTCGAGCACCTGCATCATACAGGCACTTTGCAACTTGCCTAACCGTAATTCCTGTCGTATACACATCATCAATGAGTAAAAGATGCTGCCCAATAAACATTTCTTCTTTGTGAAAATAAAAGGGATTCGCTACTGAAAGCCTCTCTATACGTTTCTTTTTACTTTGCTTTTCCGTGTCTTTTCTACTTAAAGATGTTTGTAGAAAACTAAGTGGTAAACAAGATGCTAACAATTCCGCTTGATTAAAACCACGCTCGTATTCTCGCTCCTTACTAAGCGGAATCGGAATCATCGCATGACAGTCTGAAAAATACTTACGAAATGTAGCTACAAAGTGCGCATGAAAAATACGAACAAGCTCAGCATCCCCACGAAATTTAAACTGAGCTAATACTTCCTTCATCCAATCATTATAGACGTACACAGATCGATTTTTTATAGGTAGAAACTTTCTCTCTTCCTGCCATCTTACGCAATCCTTGCAAAGGTTACCTTCTCTATACTCCTCTGACAGAGACTCAAATGGTCTGCCGCAGTCATCACAAATTTCTCCTATAATATAGGAAAGTTTCCGTTCACATCGCTCACATATACACCGCCTGTCAGACTGAATAAAAAAAGAATACCAGCTAACGCTTTCTGAAATAAAATCATGACAAAGTAGACAATGCATTAATGTATCAACCCTTCTTGCTTTGCCTTTTTATTCATAAATTGAATATGTTTTTTTGCGCGTATCATTGCTTCTGTTTTTCCATAATGAAAATAAAGAATATCACCATCTGGCCTGCGATGACTTCTGCCGGCCCTGCCAGCAATTTGTACAAGTGCACTTTCCGAAAAAATGACCTCTTCCGCCCCTAACACCGCTACTTGTAAATTCTCTACCGTCACGCCGCGTTCCAAAATCGTCGTCGTTACTAATAATGGGATATTTCCTTTTCGGAACGAAGCTACCTTTTCTTTTCGCTTTGGATCCTCAGCATGAACACCTTCAATGCGATCATCTAATTTTTTTAATAATACACTTACTTCATCAATATAACGTACGTGAGGAACAAATAGAAAAATAGGAGATTGTTTAAGGAGATAATACTTTAGCCATTCAAAAACAACATGCGGGATTTCTTTTCGTTTTAACGCCTTTTTCCAATTACCGCACCACCGGAACCTTGGGACTGGCAAAGGCTGACGATGATAACGCCCCGGAATGATTACACCTTTTTGTTTACCACTCCATAGCTTACGTTTCCATGTTTCTTCCGGAGTTGCAGTTAAATAAATTTGCGCAGCTCGCTCTTTACTCGCTTGCTCTACTGCATGATGAAGCATCTTGTCCATCGCATATGGAAAAGCATCAATTTCATCCACAATCATAACATCAAATGCTCTATAATAACGAAGCAACTGGTGCGTTGTAGAAACGATGAGCCTTGCTTCCTTTTCACGGTCCAAACTACCACCATATAACGCAGCAATCGGTACATCTGGAAAAACAGTTTGCAAACGGGGTGCGAGCTCTAACACCACATCAGTCCGCGGCGTTGCAATACAAACCCGCTCGCCTTTTTGTAAAGCTTCATCTATACCATAAAAAAGCATCTCTGTCTTACCAGCTCCACATACTGCCCATATAAAAAAAGATTCTTTTTGGTGTACTGCTTCTGTTACTCCGCTAGCTACTCTCTCCTGCCCAGCTGATAAATGGCCCTCCCACCGTAAAGGATTCGGCAAACTTTCCCATACTACATCTCGTATATCTCGAACGAGCACTGTACATTCTCCCACTCGCCCCATCGTGATGCACTTTCGGCAATACGTGCACATTTGGTTGCATCGTTTACATAGAAATGATGCAAATAACCGCGGTTCTGCATTTCCGCAGCGCTGACATACATAATGTGACGATTTCTTTATTACACCTCTTTCCAAAGAAATATCTCCTTGTCTTTCCAAACGATCTAGTTCATCTTTCGAAAATGGAAGTTCTTCTCGTAGCATTTGTCTTCCTACTAGCATAGTAACGCCCCCTATATAAATCCGTTTTGATTTTTCAGCATATAAGTCGCGGTTATGAAAACAAAAGAAGTTCTCCACTCATTTTCTCCTTCTGTTTTTACTTGGCATGGGGCTAAAAAAGGCACTGACCGCTCCTATCCATAAGCGGATACTCTCTCCCACCTAAAAGGAATGGTTTTATGTCGGTCTTTCTATGCGTATTTATATTTATATAGCTCTACTATAATCCTTTCTCTTTCTCTCGTAAAAAACCAAAAAAGCCGATAACCTACTTTTAAAATAGTAAGCTATCGACTTTATACACATGTTTTATTTAGTTAAAAATCTTATAATCTACCGTAACCTAAGAAATGAGCTTGGTTATAACTGCTATTTACGCTACCGCGAGTAACGCCTGTTTTCTCATCAGCAGCATGAATCATTTGACCGTTACCAATGTAAATTCCAACGTGAGATACACCTGCTCTGTAAGTACCTTGCAAGAAGATAAGGTCACCTGGTTGCGCTTCAGATGCGCTAATTTTTTGTACAGAACCCCATAAACTAGAAGTAGTTTGATGCCCTAATCCATACACATACGAGACTAAACCGCTGCAGTCAAATCCGCCGTTTGACGGTGAAGAGCTTCCCCATACATATTTCATACCAATTAAACTTTCCGCTTTTTCAATTACCCCACCTTTTGGAGCTGGTGCTGGTCTAGTTTCTTCTTTCTTAGCTTGTCCACCATTATTTGCAGGCGCTGGTGCTGGTGCTGGCTTAACATCTTCTTTCTTAGCTTGTTCACCATTATTTGCTGGTGCAGTTTGTTGTGCCGGTTGCTGAGCTTGCTCTGCTTGTTTCTTCGCAGCAGCTTCTTGCGCTGCTTTTTCTTGTGCTTCTTTTTCAGCTAGTTGTTGTAAGTATAATGCTTGCTTTTCAAGCTCTTTTAATTGACCCTCTGTGCTTGTCATGCTGTTTACAACTGTATCCATTTTACCGCTTAAATCGTTCACTGCTTCTTGTTTTTTCGCTTTTTCAGCATCAAGTTCTTTCTTTGCAGTTTCGATTTTTACTTGCGCTTCTTTTAATTCTTTTTGTTTTTCTTTTACCGTTTCAACATCTTTTTTCACAGTTGCTTGATCTTGTTGTTGTGTTGTCATGATATCTTCATCAGATTCAAGAATTTTCGAAACAGAAGTTAAACGATCTACTAAATCTGCAATGTTTTTAGAGTTTACAACAACTTCTGTTACAACGTTTGTATTTGGTTGCTCTTGAAGCGCTACTAAACGCTTTCTTAATAACTCTTCACGTTTTGCAATTTTCGTTTGTAAATCTGCAATGTTTTGATTTTTCTTCTCGATTAATGCTTGTGTTTCTTCAACTTTTTTCGTTGTTTCATCAAGTTTTGCTGCATTTTCTTGAACAGACGTATCTAAATCTTGAACCGTTTTATTTAAGTCGGTCATTTGTTTTTGAAGCTCGTCACGTTCTTGTTGTTGCTTATGTAAAGTATCATTTTGTGTGTTAATTTGTGTTTTTACATCCTCAATCTTTTCCGCAAATACATTTGGTGTTACCACTGAAAACATCATAAATCCTGCAGCCAATGCGCAAGATGCCATTTTTAGCTTTTTCATTTTGTTTTTACACCGCTTTCTTTTTTTCTTTTCCGTATATAATCTATTAAAATTTATACCATATTTCGGGAGATATTTTATCAATGTTACGATTTTGTAAAATAAATGTAATATTACGTTTGTAATTTCCTGACATTTCCCTTCTAATCCTGTATTTTCTTGTAGAATCTTAAGGGAATCGCGCTGTTTTTTTGTACAATTGTCATACATTTGTTATAAAAAAAAACACAAGGAACACTCCTTGTGCTTTTTTCTCTCTATTCATCGAACAATCTATTATTTCACCCATTTTTCAGCCCAATTTTGGACTTCATTCATAACACTTTCTAATGCTTTTCCCTTGTCTGTTAATCCGTATTCGATTCTAACAGGTACTTCTGGGTACACATTACGAACGACTACACCTTCACTCTCTAATTCTTTTAAACGCTCTGACAACATACGATCACTCATATTTGGGATAATATCCGCAATTTCTCTAAATCGCTTCGGCTCTTCTAACAAAGATTTAATAATTAAACCCGTCCACTTTTTACTAAGAAGTGTAAAAGCCGACTCAAACTTTGGACATAAACAAGAATTATGCTCCATATGTTTCACCTCCTCTTTATTATAAAATAGTTTCTTATAAAAAGTAAGTAATAAAACTTTCCTTATTTTTTATAAATGCATTTTGATTTCCCAACATATAAATTGCGACTATGAAGAACACAAGGAGACTCCCACTCATTTTCTCCTTCTGTTTTCACATGGAATAGGGCTAAAAAAGGTACTGTCCCTAAAAGCCCGATTGGCGAGGGCTAATAATCAGTGGGGGATGGAGCCCCCCACTGATTAAAGTTTCACTTTATGTCGGTCTTTCAATCCGTATTTATATAAATTAAATTTTATCACTTCAAAATATTAACTTGTCAAATAGGCATACGTATATCCGTAAAAAACTCTCTACAAAAAGAGAGCTTTTACATTTTTATTATTTTGTATACCACCCTAGACCTAGTGATCCCTCTCCTAAGTGCGTTCCAATTACAGCACCAAAATAACTGATGCGGATTGTAACATGAGGGTACTTTTCCTCTAATTCTTGCTGCCACTCTTTCGCTTCTTCTTCACGATTTGCATGAATGATAACAGCTTCCATCGGCATACCTTTACTCGCATGTTCATCGAAAATTTCAACGATACGCTTTAGTGCCTTTTTGCGTGTGCGAATTTTTTCAAACGGGATAATAACTTTATCTCTAAAATATAAAACTGGCTTTACTTGCAATAAGCTACCAATAAATGCTTGCGCGCTATTTAAACGGCCACCGCGTTGCAAATGATGGAGATCATCAACAACAAAATAAGCATCTATTGTTTGCTTCATTTCATCAAACCTAGCTAAAATCTCTTCTGGCGCCTTTCCTTCGCTTACCATTCTTGCACCTTCACGCACATAAAACCCTTGTACTTCACAACTAATTTCAGAATCATACGTATATACGTTTATCCCTTCGACCATTTGCCCAGCTGTCGTTGCTGTTTGATATGTCCCGCTAATTCCGCTTGAAAGATGGATACAAATCACCGCATCGTATTCTTTTGCCAGTTCTTCAAATAGCTCCACAAATTTTCCAATTGCTGGTTGAGAAGTTTTTGGAAGTTCTTCATGTTCACGTACTTTTACATAAAAGTCATCCGCTGTAATTTCTGCTTCTTCTTGATAAGAATTCGTTCCAAAAATCACATTTAATGGAATCATATGTATATTGAGTTCTTCACGAATATGCTTCGGTATATATGCTGTACTATCAGTAACAATAGCTGTTCTCATTTTCGTACCTGCCTTATAAAAAAGTTTTTATTTCCTAATTTTACACGAAAATAGGAAAAGGTGCATTAATGTATGAAAAATGCCGGGGTAAGATTATAATAAACACTTGGACAATTTACAACAAAAATATTAAATTTATAATAGAATTTGCTATTTTCCTACAAAAAATGTTTGAATCTGAAAACTCCCCCTTTTACAATAAAAAGTACTAGTAATATTGAAAGGTAGGGGCGTATATCATTGTTATTACAATATTTAACAATCAAAGGCTACGGTGAGCACGAAATTGTCATTCAAAAGTCACGGTTTATTTGCTATATAAGTCGAGCGAAAACAGAAGAAGAAGCACAAGAATTTATTCAAAAGATAAAAAAGCAGCATTGGAACGCAACACACAACTGCTCAGCCTATTTAATTGGGGAGCAAGATCAAATTCAAAAGGCAAATGATGACGGTGAACCAAGCGGTACAGCTGGTGTACCTATGCTAGAAGTATTAAAAAAACGTGGATTGAAAGATACCGTTGTTGTTGTCACACGATATTTTGGCGGCATTAAACTTGGTGCCGGTGGTTTAATTCGTGCATATGGAAAATGTACAAGTGAAGGAATTAACTATGTAGGTGTTGTCGAACGAAAATTAATGCGAGTTACGAAGACAGAAATTGATTACACACTACTTGGAAAAATTGAAAATGAATTACGCCACTCAAAATATGCTATTAAAGAGATTCATTACCTAGAAAATGTGACATTTGACACTTATGTGGAAGAAGATCAAAAACAAACTTTCACAGAGTGGATGATTGAACTAACAAATGGGAAATGTACAATACAAGAAGATGACATGCTGTATTTAGAACAAGACATTGTGCAACAATAACATATATATATTAAAAGGAGTTTATGTATGGAAGAGCGTTATCATCATCTCCAGAAAAGAAGAGTGAAAAAAAAGCGCAGACGTAGATTGTTTATCTACCTCATTTTTATGTCCTTAATTGGTAGTGTAGGGCTTTACATGTTTAACTCTTACTCTTCACTCATGGAGATGTATAGTGGCTTTACTCGTGATAAATCAAAATTACGTGCGGTAGATGTAGAAATTACAAAAGAACCTTTCAGCGTCCTTATTATGGGAATTGAAGATTATGCAACGGATGGACAAAATGGACGAACAGATTCTCTTATGTTCGCAACAATTAACCCAAAAACAAAAAATGTTTCACTCATGAGTATCCCGCGTGACTCACGTGTTACGATTGCTGGAAAAAATAAAAAAGATAAAATTAACGCGGCGCATGCTTACGGCGGAGAAAAAATGGCATTAGACACAGTCGAGAATTTTTTACGTGTGCCTGTTGACCACTACGTAAAAATTGACTTCAAAGGCTTTAAAGGAATTGTCGATGCCGTTGGTGGCATTACAGTCGATGTTCCATTTAATTTCGAGGAACGATCTGATATAGATTACTACAAGCTGATTCAATTTAAACAAGGACAGCAAGAATTAAATGGCGAAGAAGCACTCGCTTATGTCCGTATGCGAAAGCAAGATCCAAATGGAGATTATGGCCGAGCTGCAAGACAACGACAAGTACTTGCCGCGGTTGTCCATAAACTAAATTCCGCTTCTACAGTCTTTAAGATTAAAGATTTAGCGGAGGTTGTTGGAAAATATGTAAAAACTGATATACCTGTATCCGATGGACTTGCCTTATATAATAAGTTATCTGGATTCGATCCTTCTAACATAAAAACGATTAAATTAGAAGGTGAAGATAAAAAACTAAATGATATCTATTACTTTATTCCAGATGAAATGAGCGTTCAAAATGTTCGTAATGAAATTTTGAAAAACTTAGGACAAGATAAAACAGACACGAATTCTACAACCAATACAAGTTCTAATTCTGATACGAATTCAACAAATTCATCTACTAAGAAAAAAGAACAGGAATCTCCGTCTACGAACGCTAACGCGGAATGGTTAATGCGAAATCATCAGTAGAGATTACTACTTAAAAGAAAGGAGCCGCTTCTTATATCAACAGATATGAGGAGCGGCTCTTTTTTCTACTTATTTTTTATTAAAATATTGTAAAATTGCTTCTACAATACGCTCTGAAGCAAGGCCATCACCATAAGGATTAGATGCTTGCGCCATTTTATCATGTGCTTCTTTATTAGATAATAATTCGTCTGCAAGTGTAAAGATTGTTTCTTCGTCTGTACCTGCTAATTTTAATGTACCTGCTTCAATACCTTCCGGACGTTCTGTCGTATCACGTAGAACAAGAACCGGTACGCCAAGAGAAGGTGCTTCCTCCTGCACACCACCAGAATCTGTTAACATTAAGTATGAACGTGCTGCAACGTTATGGAAATCAATTACATCTAGTGGTTCAATTAAGTGAATACGATTATGATCTCCTAAAATATCGTTAGCTGTTTCACGAACAACAGGATTCATATGAACTGGGTACACAACTTGTACATCTTCGTACTTTTCAACAAGGCGTTTAATTGCACGGAACATATTGCGCATTGGTTCACCTAAATTTTCACGACGATGTGCTGTCATAAGTACAAGTCGGTCATTTCCAAGCTTCTCTAGTACTGGATGACTATATTCTTCTTTCACTGTTGTTTTTAGTGCATCAATCGCTGTATTTCCTGTTACGAAAATACGTGCTTCATTTTTATTTTCTTGTTGCAAGTTCGTTGCTGATTTTGCAGTAGGCGAGAAATGAAGATCTGCCATTACACCTGTTAATTGACGGTTCATTTCTTCCGGGTATGGAGAATATTTATCCCATGTACGAAGTCCAGCTTCAACATGGCCAACCGGAATTTGATTATAGAAAGCAGCAAGGCTCGCAATAAAAGTAGTTGTTGTATCACCATGTACAAGAACGATATGTGGCTTTGCTTCCTTCATTACTTTATCTAAGCCCTCTAAACCACGTGTTGTAATATCAATTAATGTTTGACGGTCTTTCATGATATTCAAATCAAAATCCGGCGTAATACCAAAGATATTCAATACTTGATCTAACATTTGGCGATGCTGTGCTGTCACTGCTACAATTGATTCAATTTTCTCAGGATATTTTTGCAACTCTAACACAAGAGGTGCCATTTTAATCGCTTCTGGACGTGTTCCAAAAATCGTCATTACTTTTAAACGTTCAGTCATTTCAATGCCTCTTTTCTTTCACTAGTTACGATATATGAAAAACTAACATAAAACCTCCCCTTTTGAGTGGGAAAGAGCGTCCGGCTATGCATAGAAGCAATCAGATCCATTAGCTCCCATGCCATGTGAAAACAAACGGAGAAAACGAGTGGAAATCTCCTTTTATTTTCATAGCCGCAACTTATATACCAGCTAATCAACATGGATTTATATAAATACAAATTGAAAAACTAACATAAAATCTTCTCTTTTAGGTGGAAGAGAGCGTCCAGCTAAGCATAGAAGCGGTCAGACCCTTTAGCCCCCATACCATGTGAAAACAAACGGAGAAAACGAGTGGAGATCGCCTTTTGTTTTCATAACCGCAACTTATATGCCAGCTAATCAACATGGATTTATATAGTATTGTTACACTCACCATTATATATTGAGAAGATAAAAGGACAAAAAAAGCGTTCTTAACAGACGGTAGAAACTTTCCTATTACGAATGCTCTTTCTGCCAACGGAATAGTAATCCATTCTATGTTTCTCAACATCTTTCCCAGTATAACAATTTCTCCCATCAAATAAAATAGGTTCACCCATAAGTTGCACATACCTTTCTAATGGATACGTTCATATGCATTCCCAATCGGTTACAATAAACGCCGCGTCCACTTCTGTGATTGCCTCATCTAAATCAGTTGTATATTTTATTTCTTCTCCAAACAACTGCTGCACATGCAAAATAGCTTGCGGGTCGTATACAATTACATTTGCTCCCATCTCTAATAACTCTTTTATAATAAGAAGAGACGGCGCTTCCCTAATATCATCTGTATTCGGCTTAAAGGCTGCTCCTAACACCGCAACCTGCTTTCCCCTCATATCCATTACGCTTCTAGCTTTCCGAACAAGCAACATCTGTTGTTTGTTATTCACTTCAATTACTGCTTTTAACAATCTAAAATCATGCGCAACATTACCTGCAATTTGAACGAGAGCATTTGTATCTTTTGGGAAACATGAACCCCCATAACCGATACCTGCCTGTAAAAAATGGGGACCGATTCGCCGATCTATTCCCATGCCACCTGCTACTTCTAACACATCTGCGCCCACTTTCTCACATATATTAGAAATTTCATTTATGAAGCTAATTTTCGTAGCCAAAAAAGCATTTGAAGCATATTTAATCATCTCCGCACTGCGGATATCTGTAACAAACGTTTCAATTAACAGCTTACTGTATAGCCTCTCTACCTTCTGCGCGATTTCTTCTGTTTCCGCTCCTATGACGATTCGATACCATATGTATCATATGCCGCCCTTGTAGCTTCTCCTGAATCCATTCTTTCATTTGATCGTTCGTACCTACAGGAACCGTACTTTTTGTAACCACAATTATATCTGAATTGGCACACATACCAATTTCATAACAACTATTACGAATATATGTTAAATCTGCCGTTCCATCCGGTAAAGATGGTGTTCCTACTGCTACAAATATGAAATCTGAATGTTTAAATGCCTCTGTTTGACTTGATGTAAATGCTAATCGTTTTTCTTGGACTGCTGCATCTACTAATTGCCCCAGACCAAGTTCATAAATTGGCATTTCCCCTTGCTTCATTTTCGCTATTTTCCCTTGATTTATATCAAAACAAGTAACCGAATGACCTAATGTGGCTAATCCTACTCCAGTAATTAATCCTACATATCCAGTACCTATCACCGTAATTTTCATTAGATGTTCCGCCCAGAATACCTAAGATTATAGTTTAGATATTCTGGGCTTCCCCCTTTCATACTAAAACTGAATATATGTCGATGTCTTTAAGGCACTCTTTTTCCCATACTAAGACATGAAGTTGTTGCTTTTAAATATATAAAAATGAGATAGGATAGCATGCAAGCCCTCACTCCCTATTATATGAGACACCTGCCCTTTCCTTTTTTAAGATTTTGTAAAATAACGCCCTCCAATTGGACATTTTTCTTTACAAACCGCTTTATTACTGGCTCATTTTATATTTCCATATTTTAACGCGAAACGTACGTATTTTAACGTGCAACACTTATAGTAAAGAGAATCGGTCACATCCTACCATCCCTACTAGGAACAGACTTATATGTAAATGTCATAAATCTGTACCACAATTTAAAAACTATGCAATACAAGTTAATGATAAGATATATTATAACCTTCTTGTGCGGCATCGTATTTATTATAAACTTGTCATATATTTTATCTATTTCCAATTACAGTGAATAGAAAAAAAGATTGAATTCTAATCTTTTTGTGATACCATATGTTATGAGCCTGCAAACAATCATCATAATTTTCAGATAACTTGTTCAAAAATTACGTTAAAATATAAAAGGTGGGGTATTAATGGACTCACAAGTGATTTATGCTGTTTTGGCATCTTTCATTACCGTATTAGTTGTTACTCCTTTCGTTATCAAATTAGCATTTAAGATTGGAGCAACTGATAAGCCAAACGCACGTAAAGTACACCAAAAAATTATGCCTCGTCTAGGTGGACTGGCAATTTTCATTGGTGTAGCCGTTGGGTTCTTTGTTAGTGGATTATATGAACAAAGAATGATGTCGATTACTATAGGTGCTGTTATCATTATCATCATCGGTATTTTAGATGATATGTACGAATTATCAGCAAAGGTAAAGTTCGGTGGACAACTGTTAGTTGCCGTACTTATTGTAAAAAGTGGATTATTAGTACAGGTGTTGTATATTCCAATCTTAGGAGATACTGAACTTGGTATCCTTGCATATCCAATTACAGTATTTTGGATTGTAGGTATTACAAATGCCATTAACTTAATTGATGGATTAGATGGATTATCCGCTGGGATTTCATCTATCGTCCTTGCAACATTAGCATATATGGCCTTTACTAGCCCTATGGGTACTGGTGCTGTTATTATTCTGCCACTAGCACTCATTGCACTTGCAAGTACACTTGGATTTTTATTCTATAACTTCCATCCAGCAAAAATTTTCATGGGAGACACAGGTGCATTATTTTTAGGATATTGTATTTCTGTTATATCGTTACTGGGATTATACAAAAGTGTAACGTTATTCAGTTTCCTTGTTCCTATTATCATTTTAGGTGTACCTATCTTTGATACCACATTTGCAATTATCAGACGAATTGTGAATAAAAAACCAATTTCTGCACCAGATAAATCGCATTTACATCATCGTCTATTGGCAATGGGCTTTTCTCATCGTACGACGGTACTTATCATTTACGCATTTGGTATTTTCTTTAGCGTAAATGCAATTATTTTCACTAGCGCAACATTGTGGTTATCCATTATCCTTCTGTTCGCTTTAATCTTCTTTACTGAAATCGTAGCAGAAGTAATTGGTCTTGTGCACGAACGTTACAAACCAATTATTTCCTTCTATAAAAAAGTAAAAAAACGCGAATAATAACTGTAGTATAGCCTTTATTAGTGTAAAATATTCAAATAGCACTCTTTCTTAAGAAGAAAGAGTGCTATTTTTTATTTCCAAAATATAGTTTGTTTGAGAGTTCTTCTATTGGAGAAAGATATACATGTAAAGAGGATAATGAGACTACAATCTTAACTCCTTCTCCATGACTGTTAGACTGAGGGTGAGTATTTTGATGAAGCAAATGTTTCAATGTATTATTATATTTTTAAGTATTACTACATGTTCGGTATCTTATACTGAAGCAGCCGCTAACTCCCCACTTACACATCAATCTACGATTCAGAACGCGGCCCTTCCGCCTAAAATTGCATACTTAACATTTGATGATGGGCCAAACAAATACACATCACAAATTTTAAACATCTTAAAGCAAAAGCAGGGAAAGGCAACCTTCTTTGTAATTGGTGGCAAGGCTTCACATTATCCACAAACAATGAAACGTTTCATACAAGAAGGTCATTATATCGGTCTTCACAGCATGTCTCATGACGTAAAGCGTTTATATACTGGTGATCCATCCGTTTTAATTACCGAAATGGAGCAGGCCCGCTCTATTGTCCGCCATATAGCAAATTTAGATACACACCTTGTTCGCGTTCCATATGGTAGTATGCCTTATTTAAAAAAGAATTATCGTGATGCACTTGTTTCCGCTCAGTACAAAATGTGGGATTGGACAATCGATACATATGACTGGAAAAGTTATCATAATCCTTCTGCTATATTAGAGCGTGTTATGAACCAAAGCGACGAACAAGTTGAAGTTATTTTAATGCATGATTCTAGCGTTACAGTGAAAATTCTTCCAAAGGTAATTGACTACCTTAAGGCGAAAGGATACACACTTCTTCCCTATAATCCTTCCTCTCATTCAGAAGTGAATTTCTGGAAGGACGCAAGATTGTAACAGCTTTAGTATATACTAGAGCTGTTTATTCTTTTTCTCTTCCCACACTTCCCATTTTTGTGTAAAATTTTAAATAGTGACGAAGTTTCGAGGTGAAGAAAAATGAAACGAATGGACCTCATTTATAATGCAATGCAAAAAGGGAATTACTCAGAAGGTGTAACAGCATCTGAACTCGCTACACTTCTACAACTAGACCGTGCAAATGTAAGCAGCGATTTAAATAAACTTGTGAAAGATGGTCGTTTATCCAAAACGGGAACACGCCCTGTCCGTTTCTATTTAGGAGCCAACTCCCACGTGGAAACGCATTCACAAAATAATACTTCACTCGATGCCTTTGCAAGAAAAAACACAAGCCTCAAAATTGCGATTGAAAAAGCAAAGGCTGCTGTACTCTATCCTCCAAATGGTATGCATACATTACTACTTGGAGAAACGGGTGTCGGGAAATCTATGTTTGCCTCTTTAATGCACGAGTATGCAATTGAAGTAAATCAGCTCCCAAAAGATGCACCGTTTATCGTTTTTAACTGTGCGGATTACGCGAATAATCCACAGCTCCTGCTTGGACAACTTTTCGGGATAAAAAAGGGGGCTTACACTGGTGCAAGTGACCAAAAAGGGTTAATCGAAAAAGCCCACGAAGGAATTCTCTTCCTGGATGAGGTGCACCGCCTCCCGCCAGAAGGTCAAGAAATGTTATTCACATTTATTGACCGCGGTGTGTATCGTCGCCTTGGAGAAACAGAGAACGAGCGCCGAGCACGCGTATTAATTATTACTGCAACAACAGAAGAACCAAACTCTTTTTTACTCAAAACCTTTACAAGACGGATTCCGATGACCGTAACGCTTCCACCACTTCGTGAGCGAACGCATCAGGAACGCTTCGCCCTCTTGCAGCTCTTTTTTACAAATGAAGCAATTCGTCTGCGAAAAAAAATTCATGTCAGTCCGAACGCAATGCGTGCTTTCGTCTTTTATCAATGTCCAAACAATATCGGACAATTAAAAACCGATGTACAAATTGCCTGTGCGAAAGCCTATTCTGATTTCGTAACAAAGAAAAGAGATCATGTCCGCGTTTCAAGTGCTGACTTGCCATGGTACATGAAGGAAGGCTTGTTTATTGAAAGAAAAAGCCGTCATCTGTATCAAGTGCCAAACGAAACATTTGTATTTACGAGTGACGAAGGATGGAGCAAACATAAAACAGAAGATTCACGTTCTTCCATTTATGATTACATTGATCATAAATATGAAGAATTACAAGCACGCGGTATTGAAGAAGAAGAATTAGAATTACTAATAGACAATGATCTCCAAAGCTTTTTCGTTCAGTATTTTAATCAAATGTCACAAAAGACAAGTCATGAAAATGTCTTTAAAATTGTCGATCGCAATATTGTTTCTGTATGCGAAAAAATCGCTGAACTAGCCGAAAAACATTTAGCTAAGACATTTGATGAAAAAGTCTTTCTTGCTTTAAACTTACATGTACAGACAACTTTACAACGACTGCAGGGCGGGAAACAAATTCATCATCCGCAGCTGAATCAAATTCGTACGAAATATAAAGAAGCTTTCTCAGTTGCCATGCAATGTATTCAACTATTAGAAGAAGAATTACAAGTAACGATGCCAATTGATGAAGCTGGATTCTTAACGATGTTTTTCGTTGTTGATCCCATTCCTGCTTCCCAAACAGAAGTAAAAGTATTAATTTTAGCCCACGGCAATGGTATCGCAACAGAAATGGCAAATGTCGCGAATGAACTCCTCGGTATTGATGAAGTAACAGGAATTGATATGCCGCTTCATGAATCACCGAAAGATTTCTTAGAACGAGTAAAAGTGTACATGAAAACACTGGGACATATAAATGGTCTTCTCTTACTTGTCGATATGGGTTCACTCGCCTATATCGGAGATATATTAGAGACAGAATTTCATATCCCTGTACGCGTTCTTTCGATGACAAGTACGCCGCACGCATTAGAAGCAGCAAGAAAAGCTCAACTCGGGTACTCATTAGATGCATTATACGAAACCGTGAAAAACTTAACACCGTTTTACCTTAATGTACAAGAAGAAAAGAAAAAGCCACTCGCTCCAATGAAATCAGTCATTTTAACAGCTTGTTTAACAGGAGAAGGAAGCGCAATGGCCATTCAAAAAATGCTTGAAAACTATTTACGATTCGATAAAGATTTAATAGAAATTATTCCGATTAGTATCGTTCATGAAAAAGATTTAACAAAAATGATCGAAAATATAAAGAAAGAACGCAATATGATTTGTATTGTGACAAACTTTGATGTACAAGTACCATGTTTAACTTATCATTTCCAAGATATTGTAAACTACAAAGCCATTCAACCGATTCAAGAATTAATTACCTATGAAGAAACATATGCAAAAATGGCTGATATTCTCGGACAACAAATGCAGCGCGATGATGGGGCACTGATGATTAAAACAATACGGTACGCGCTCAATACAATTCAAGAGCTCATCTCCTTACAGTTAAACCCCGATAGTTTAATGGGAGTTATTTTGCATATGAGCTGTATGATTGACCGGCTACAAAAGGGAGAAAAGCTCCTCCCTTATCCTGATAAAGAAGCACGTAGACAAGATGATTATTGGATGTATATGAAAGTAAAAAAAGCATTGCAACCAATTGAAAATACATTTGAAATACAAATTCCAGATGATGAAGTTTTTTATGTAATGGACTTCTTCATAAAGAATCAACCAGAAAAAAAAGAGTAACGTAAACATGCCCATGAACTTCAAAATTCATGGGCATGTTTATTTACCGGCTCATGGACCTGATATATTCTTTTACCTTCCCACGAATTTCTCCGCTTGCATGTGCTTTTGTATGAACATTTACATATGCATTCGCTTCATCAATTGCCTGCACAAGATTTTCAAACGTCTTCCCTTGCAAAGGTCCCTCTAAATCTTCAGTGGACACCACACCCGTTATCGTTCCTTCATTTACGCTAATTCCGTGCTTCACAGGTCCATATAAAAACACAACTACTGGCCCGGTCTGATTCCCTTTCCCTAAATGAATTTGACAAGATGTTACCTTCTCAATATTTTTCAATATCACCCTATAATGTAGTTTCGTAAAGTCGCTATTAAAAATAAGCTCCGCGACCCCATAGGCTTTCGATTTTACAGGAGGTAATTCATTACCGCCTTTCAGCTTAGCAACAAAATGTTTTGTCATACTAGCAACATTCTCCTTATATAAATTTCAATTTGAATAGCTGGTATCTCTTTAACTAATTTATTGCCGGGACACGATTAATTATGACTCTTTCAGAAATGCTTTTTCATGATGGTTATTCTACTCAAGAAATATTTACAAAAATATTACATAACAATCATTCCTGACAGCACACTGCTTACTATATAATGCTCGTAGATTTAAAATTTCTTTAGGAGGTTCTTCTTGAAAACAATAATAGAAATCTTTCTCGTATCACTCAAGTTAGGCCTTACTTCTTTTGGAGGACCCGTGGCTCATCTTGGGTACTTTCATCACGAATATGTACAAAAACGAAAATGGATGGATGAGCGGGGCTATGGGGATTTAGTGGCACTCTGTCAATTTCTACCCGGTCCTGCAAGCAGCCAAGTTGGAATTGGCATCGGTTTATCACGAGGCGGGCTCCTTGGAGCTGTAGTCGCTTGGATTGGCTTTACACTCCCGTCAGTTCTCGTTCTTGTTTTTTTCGCTTCACTACTCCAGCAATTTCATGTGGTGGAAGCTGGCTGGATTCATGGATTAAAACTTGTAGCAGTAACGATTGTCGCACATGCAATATGGGGAATGGCACAGAAATTAACACCGGACCGTAACCGAGCAACAATTGCAATTATTACTGCTGCAATTGCGTTATTATTTCCAAACGCTTGGACACAAGTTACGCTTATTCTACTTGCTGGTCTTCTCGGTTGGGTCTTATATCGTAAGCATGAAATCCCATCTGCTAGCAAAACACATATTCCTGTTTCACGTATAACAGCTGTCCTTTGTCTCTTACTATTCTTTAGCTTATTATTCTTGTTACCACTATTACGACCATTTTCGCACTGGATTACCATGTTTGATAGTTTCTATCGCTCTGGCTCACTCGTGTTTGGCGGAGGACATGTCGTTCTTCCCCTTCTTGAAAATGAATTTGTATTAAATGGCATGATGACAAAAGAACAGTTTCTAGCAGGATACGGCTTAACACAAGCAATTCCAGGTCCTCTTTTTACATTTGCATCTTACATAGGAACGGTACTAGACGGGGCACTAGGAGCTACTATTGCGACAATCGCTATCTTTCTCCCGGCATTCTTACTTGTCATTGGTGTATTACCATTTTGGGATCAAGTGAGACGCTTGTCTTATGTACAAGGGGCACTCCTTGGCATTAATGCCGCCGTCGTCGGTATTTTACTAGCTGCTTTTTATGACCCTATTTGGACAAGCACAATCATGAATAAAACTGATTTTGTTATCGCTTCTCTCTTATTTTGTCTATTAGCATTTTGGAAAGCACCTCCATGGATCGTTGTTGTTCTTGGTGCTTTAAGCGGTTATATTCTTTCTATTATCTAGCCATACAAAAAGACGGTCTTACTAAACCGTCTTTTCTACTATAGATTTTCAAACGTCTAAATCGCGGCCATGGAAATCAAAAAGTGACCTGTACTCATTTTCTCTCTTGGTTTTCACTTGGCATGGGGCTAAAAAAGGATCTGACCACTTCTATGCATGGCCGGATCCTCTCTCCCATCCAAAAAGAAAGGTTTTATGTCGTCATATATATTAAAATCTCACTAGTTCTATCCCTTCTGGTAAAACACTTTCCATTAAAATTCGTAGCTCCTTCACACGATCCATTACATAAGAAGAACGCTTCACAAGCTCTGGGTCAATGTAAGCAGGGTGCACCATAACCTCTACTGTTTTTCCGTCCTGCACACGCCCTTTTAGCTTAACGAAATAATCCTCCTGCACACCATCGCTATAGAAGTCACTATAAAACACATCAGAAAATGGTCGTACCGCTCGCTCTTGTGCACAGCGACGAATTGGCACGTTATATTTTTCTGCTAATCGCTCCAGAACATCGTGCAAAATAGGCAATGCATGTACATGATGGTGGCTATCTAAATGTGTTGGTTTTAATCCATATGATAAAAACTTCTCAATTTGAGCAGTCCACTCTCCTTTAACCTCTTCAGGGTTTATGTTTCCTTCTCTTACTACACTTTGCTTATGAAACAATCCATCTTCACCTACAAGAGACGGAACATCTGTAAGAAGAGGTTTTCCCGCAGTTAAGACGAGATGCACCCCTACTCCTAATGCCTTATATTCTTTTGCTAAGCATACTGCATGCTCCGTCCCTGGCATGTTCATCATCATCGTCGTAGAATTCACAATCCCGTTTACATGTCCTTCAATAATGCCGTAATTTGTACCTTCTGTAAGACCAAAATCATCTGCATTTACAATTAATCGAATCATAGATTTTTTCCCTCCTGCAAAATGAAAAAAAGCAGGCTGAGTCAGCGCCGCTTTTTACTTTTCTACTTTTTTGAAGAACTGCGGAAGATATTCTTTATGTGCTTCCAACATTTCATCTAAAATTTGTTTTGCTACTTTATCTGATGGTACAAGTGGATTAATTGTCATAGCAAGCAGCGCTTTATGATAATCCCCTGTAACAGCAGCTTCAATTGACGTGCGCTCAAATGATTTAATTTGCTGAACTAAACCGCGAACAGGAACCGGTAAATCACCTACTGCAATCGGCTTTGGACCATCCTTCGTAATGATACAGTTTACTTCAACAGCAGAATCATGTGGCAAGCTTGCAATTGCACCATTGTTTCTTGTATTAACAGGTTGGATATCACCTTTATTATTATAAATAGACGTAATTAAACTACATGCTGCATCACTGTAGTAAGCTCCGCCGCGCTTTTCTAATTGTGGTGGCTTACTATCTAAATTCGGGTCTTTATATAACTCGAATAAGTCATCTTCTAATTTTTTCACCACTTCTGCACGTGTCCCTTTTTCAATAGAAGCTTGTTTTTCTTCTTCTAGCATTTCACGTGTTTTATAGTAGTAGCGATGGTATGGACATGGAATTGCACGAAGTCCGCGAATGAAATTTGGCTCCCAATCAAGTGCAGCGATGTTTTCCATCGTAATTTGCTTTTCCGGATCTGTTACAAGTTCTAGCACTCGGTCCATCACACTTACTCCATCTAAATACACATCTAATCCGTAGACCATGTGATTTAAACCAGCAAAGTCAACATGAACACGGCTCGCATCTACTTCAAGAATCTTTGCAAGTCCCATACGAATACCAATTGGAACGTTACATAATCCAACTACTTTTTTGATACTTGTATAACGAAGTACAGCCTCTGTTACCATACCAGCTGGATTTGCAAAGTTAATCAGCCAAGCATTCGGACAAAGCTCTTCCATGTCTTTACAAATATCCAAAATAACAGGAATCGTTCTTAACGCTTTGAATAAACCACCCGGACCATTCGTTTCCTGACCGATTACGTCATATTTTAATGGAATTGCTTCATCTTTCGCGCGCGCTTCTAATAAACCAACGCGAAGCTGCGTTGTTACAAAGTTAGCATCTTTTAATGCTGCGCGGCGATCAAGTGTTAAGTGAATATCAATTGGTAAACCTGCTTTTTTCACCATACGTTTTGCTAAGTTACCAACGATTTCTAACTTCTCTTTTCCCGCTTCAATATCTACTAACCAAATTTCACGAACAGGAAGCTCATCATAACGCTTAATAAACCCTTCAATTAACTCCGGTGTATAACTAGAGCCACCACCGATTGTAGCAATTTTAATTCCGCTCATATCTTACTCCCCTTTCGTATCAAGCTTTTTATAAAGGTCGATAAATTCCGCTGCTAATTCTTTCACAGTCATTGAATTCATTAAATGATCTTGTGCATGAATTAAAAGAACACTAATCTCTTTTTTTTCTCCTCTTGCTTCTGATTGTATGAGTTCTGTTTGGAAATGATGTGCTTCATTAATCGCTTCTTTCGCTTTTGCCATCGCTTCATCTGCTTCCCCTAATTTCCCCTGTTTTGCATATTGCAGTGCTTCCATCGCATAGCTTCTTGCGTTACCGCTGTGTAAAATTAATTGGAATGGGATTTGTTCTGCTGTAGTCATCATAAATACCGCCCTCTCTATATAGTTCAACCGATTAAAATACCCCTTCAGTTTGAACGTGTCTATGAAAATATTATTTTCTTAAATTGGTTTTGGTGTTCTTCTAGATGTGTGCCATCTTTCTGAACAAGATATAAAGTTATTGTTCTCACGAGCTCGTTTCACCCGTGAGAACAATCATGTATTACATAGGTACAGATTGATTATTTCCTTGTGCCGCTGCTTTTTCAGTTTTAACAATAGAACGGTCACATAATACAACGAATGGATAATAAATAACCATCGCAATTACAAAGTTGAATAACTGTAGAATTGCACCGGAAATGTGTCCGCCTGTTACAAGGTAACCACTAATGATGGGTGGTGTTGCCCATGGAATCATCGCAACTGTTTTTGGAACAAATCCAAGAGATATAGCCATGTAAGAAGTAATTACTAATACAACTGGTGTCACAATAAACGGAACGAATAAAATTGGGTTTAAAATAATTGGTGTACCAAAGATTACTGGTTCGTTAATGTTAAACGCACCAGGTCCAATTGATAATCGGGATACCCCGCGCAATTGCGCACTTCTTGCCACAATTAATACAACCACTAAGAATGCTAATGTTGCACCAGAACCACCAAGATATACGAAGGTATCAAAGAATGGTTTTGTAATAATGTTTGGCACATCAAATGAAGACACGCCATCTTGGAACATCTTGATGTTTTTTTCTAATGCCGGTAAGTATAATGGCTCGATAATCCCACCAACAATGTTTGGACCATGTAAACCAAAGAACCAAAGAACGTGAACAAGAATTACAATTACAATCGCACTTGGTAATGTACCTGCTAAACCTTGTAATGGTAATTGAATTGTATTAAAGATAAATTCATGAACACTTGTACCTGCTAATTTCACTGCTAATTGAATACCCGCAACTACTGTTAAAATAACAAACGCTGGAACTAATGCTGCAAATGATCTTAAAACTGCTGGTGGTACTCCGTCTGGCATTTTGAAAGTAATTTCTCTTTGTACAAAGAAGCGGAATGCTTCAGTAACAAGAAGCGCTACAATGATTGCTACGAATAAGCCTTGTGATCCTGTCCAAGCTAAGTTCAATCCGCCCTCTTTCGGCGTTGTTGGTGTAAGAATAATTAACGCACCAAATGAAATAATACCCGCTGACAATCCATCAACACCGTAAGATTTTGCTAAGTTATAACTTGTTGTAAACGCTATAATTAGTGCTAAAATTGCGAAAGACCCTGTCCACATTCCACCGCCGACGTCTTTCCAAACTTCTCCGAATGTACCTTTCATAAAGTTTTGGAAAGCCTCGGATGGAAAACCATTAATAAGTGATGCAAATGCACCAACTAAGATAAGTGGCATAACCGCGATAAACCCATCACGAATCGCAGCTAAATGACGTTGTGACCCGATTTTACCAGCGACTGGAACAATATATTTTTCCATAAATGCGATAAACTTTTGCATTTTCTTTCCCTCCCTAATTATTTTTTAAGTGTTAAAGCGTGATCTAAAACTGCTTCTCCATTCATCATGCCGTAGTGCATTGGATTAATAACATCGATACCAACGTTCCTCTCATCAGCAAGCGCTTTCATCGAAGACAGCATATAACGAACTTGTGGTCCTAGTAATAATACGTCTGCTTCATCAATATTGTTTTTTACTGCATCCCCAGATACAGCCCAAATCTTTCCTTCTAACCCGCGAGCCTTTGCAGCTGCTTCCATTTTTGTAACTAGTAAACTTGTAGACATTCCTGCTGAACAACAAAGTAAAATATTCATTAATTAGTCCCCCTATGCATGTAAACTATTTTTGTTTATTTGTTTTTCTTTACGCCTTTTATCAATGCAACTTCCGTGCCAACTTTTTAAACCGCCTAAAATTAACGTTTTTCTCTGTGTTTTCATTGTGTGTTATCGCTTTCGAAAAGTGTGTTACCCAAAATATTGATAGTGTGTTATAAAACAACACGCTTGTAACACATATCTGTATGAAAATAGATTAGTGTTTAGTTGTCTAGTTGTGCTTAAAACATAAAATAAAATATTTTTATAAAAACATTCATTTTCTTTCTAATAAGAAAAAATTTATGGGAATTATATTTTTCAATATACAAAAGGATAAATTAAGAGGAAAGAACTCATATATGTCAACTATGAAAAACGAGGACTTTCAGTCATAACAGTACCATCAGTGGATTCACTGATGGTACTGTTATGATTCATACAAGACTAAATGTGATTAAACCGCCTCTCGATTTATCATTGAACTCCACCAAAACAATATGATTTTCACTAAATGGCCTACTTCATTTCGATTCCTTTATTTCAAGCTATTATTCAATCCCTCAATTTTCTTTTTCCAATACATTGTCATCGCAAACCATATAATGAAGTAAATAACGATGAAGCTACCTGTGCAAATGAGAAGCGGAACGAGATGATTTGGAACCCAACCAACCCAAATTGCAGTCGGTAAAAATGTGCCTAATAAAATGATAAAGTGAATGATTGTTTGCTTTAAAATGCCCCATTCTTCTTTCTCAAATACAAAGGAAGCAAACGAGAAAATCAGCCCTACAATATTTGATGCTACAAGGTGAGTAAGCAGTGTTTTTGTCTCTAATACATCCATTCCATTTACATAACCAATTCCTAAAAACAATAAGCTATAAAGCATCGCCATCGCCATTCCTGCGATAACCTTGGCACCTATCCTATCAAACAAAGTAACCATATTCCTAGCCTCCTCCCATATTCAAAGCTTCTTTAATAAACGGTACATATTTTCTTGAAACGTATTCTTTCATTCCATTTGAAAAGTGTGCACACATACTGCCGCTAAATGACATTTCAAAGTTTATTACATGTTGCAAGTTTGCGAGTGTAGACTTTGAAAATCGTACAAAGCGATCACCCTGTAATTTTGTTTCTAACTCATACAAACGAGATTTCACTTCAAGACTTCCTCTCATCGTTTGAGCCATTACCTTTCGCCCCTCTGTATAAAACCAATAAATATCTTTTGGCTCTAACAAATAATACTGTTGCTTCAATACTCCAACAATTTGCTTCACATTCCCCCCTTCTATCCTTTTTAAAAGTTGCTGAACTTCATCTGTCACTTCTTTTGCTTTAACAATAATCTCTATCTCATCTTGTGATGGATTTAATTCAAGGTGAATTTTCACTGCCTTCCACCTCCCTTACGCCCTTATTGTTACATATATTTCAAAAAAAGAAATAGATTGGTACATAAGTGGTATTCTTTACGTCATAACTGACTCTTTTTCAAACATAAAAAAACCTTGCATACGCAAGGTCTCATTCTTTCGCTAACATTTTCTTATATAACTCTACAAATTCACTCGCTAATTCCTTCACCATAATCGCATTCATTAAATGATCTTGCGCATGAACCATGAGCAGTGTAATCTCTGTCTTTTCCCCCCCAGCTTCCCTCTGTATTAAATCCGTTTGTAAACGATGTGCCTCTTGTAGTTCTTGTAAGGCCTCCTGCAATTTCGCCTCCGCTTCTTGAAATTCTCCGCGCTTTGCATAATCAATGGCTTCCATCGCACAACTTCTCGCATTTCCCCCATGTAAAATTAAATGAAAGGCTTGCGTCTCTAATATATCCATCTTAATTGCCTACTCCCCTTTTTCTTCGGCTACTTTTTGTTTATCCCACATTTTCAAGAACGGTAAATAAATCAAAAATGCAAGTATAAAGTTAACAATTTGCAAGACAACTCCTGAAATTTTCCCACCCGACCCTAAATATCCACTAAAAAGAATTGGTGTAGTCCACGGTACTGCCGCACCGCTTGGCCGAGCAACAAGCCCCCATTCCATTGCAAAATAAGAAACAAATGTCATAACGACAGGAACAAGTATAAATGGAATGAGCAAAAGTGGATTCAGTACAATTGGCATTCCAAACGTGACCATTTCATTAATATTAAAAATGCCTGGTGCGATTGATAGCCGACCCAAACTTTTTAATTGCTGACTCCGTGCAAATAATAACATCGCTACAACAAGTGCTAGCGTTGCACCAGATCCACCTGTGTAGATCCACAAATCAAAGAATTGTGCTGTTATCGTGTTTGGGACATCTTGCCCCGCCTGAAAAGCAATACGATTTTGATCCATTAATGATAACCAAACCGGGCTCATAACACCGCCTACGATTGCGGCCCCGTGAATCCCACATGCCCAAAGCACATGAACAACAATAACCGCTGCCACCGCGCCAAAAAGACTTGCTCCAAGTACACTGAGCGGAGCTTGCAGAAGCTGCCCTACAATATTATGAATACTACCAAAAGTGGTTTGCTCCAAAATTAAGCGCAGAATCCAAACAACCGTCACAACGATAAAACCTGGAATGAGTGCAGTAAATGAACGTGTTACAGCTGGTGGAACCGTTTCCGGCATTTTAATAATCATCTTCTTCTGGATAATAAACCTGTAAATTTCGGTAGATATAAGTGCTATAATCATCGCCACGAATAGCCCTTGACTCCCCATCAATGCAGCAGGTATAACCCCATCTACTACTACACTTTCCTTCGTACTAGGTATAATATGTGTCACTTGAAATGGAGTTGCTAGTAAAAAGGATACAAGTGACAATGCTCCTGCTGCTAATGCATCTACTTTATATTGTTCTCCCAGTCTGTAAGCGATTCCAAAAGTAGCTATTAAAGACATTATATTAAATGTTGCGCTAACTGGATACCCTAACGCCTTCTGCCAATTCCCCCCAAATAAACTTTCCATAAAATCGTTATATCCAGGTATTGGTAAAGCGCTGATAATAAGAAAAAATGAACCGATAATTAAGAAAGGCATCGTTAAAATAATCCCATCACGAATTGCTTGTAAATGCCGCTGCTGCGCAATTCTCCCTGCTACTGGCATAACATATTTCTCTAAAAACCGGACCATCTACTCCACTCTCCTTATACTCTCATTGACAATGCTGCCTCTAATACGGCTTCTCCGTTACAAAGCCCATAATGTACAGAGTGAATAATATCAACAGGTATCCCTTTTTCTTCACACATTTCCTTCATCTTCGGTAATAAATAACGCACTTGAGGTCCAAGCAAGAGCACATCCGCTTCGTCAATATGATTCCGTATTTCCGAACCCGATACAGCCCAAATTTTTACTTCTAACCCTTTTGCCTGTGCCGCTTTCTCCATTTTCGTTACAAGCAAACTAGTAGACATTCCTGCTGCACAGCAAAGTAAAATGTTCATTAAACTCCCTCCTTACTTTTAATCAGCTGGAATCCTATCCACATTTCTCTTCATATCCACTACTAGGTTACCAATGTATATGTCTATATTGTTTTCCATATGACGAGCATAAAAACAAAATTTTCCCCGTTTTCACTCTATTCCATCTATCTGTATTTTCCTAGTAAACTGCCTCATAAATCGCTATAATGATTCAGTATGATTTTTTACATTAAATAGGAGGAGATATATGATGAAGGCTTATCGCTTTCCAATTATTTTATTATCTTCCATCCTAATTGGTGGTTTCATTGGTTATTTCATGGGTACCGATGCAGTTGCTTTAAAACCGCTTGGTGACATTTTCTTAAACTTAATGTTTACGATTGTTGTACCTCTTGTATTCTTTAGCATTGCTTCCTCTATTGCCAATATGGATGGATTAAAACGTTTCGGAAAAATCATGTCTAGCATGGCAGGAACTTTCTTATTTACAAGTATTATCGCTGCAATTTTTATGATTATTGTTGTGAAAGTATTCCCGCCCGCACAAGGTGTTGTACTAGAGTTAACACAACCTGATAAGGCTGAAAAAAGCATTAGCGTTGCTGATCAAATTGTTGGCATCCTTACAGTATCAGATTTCTCAAAGTTACTTTCTCGTGAAAATATGCTAGCTCTTATTTTCTTCTCTATTTTAATGGGAATCGCAACTTCAGCAGTTGGCGAAAAAGGAAAACCATTCGCTACCTTCTTACAATCTGGTGCAGAAATTTCAATGAAAGTTGTTTCTTTCATTATGTACTATGCTCCAATTGGACTAGCTGCTTACTTTGCAGCCTTAGTTGGAGAATTTGGGCCACAGCTTCTTGGAACATATTTCCGAGCAGCAATGGTATACTATCCAGCTTCTCTTGTATACTTCTTTGTCTTCTTTACCTTCTACGCATACCTTGCAGGACGCAAACAAGGTGTACAAATCTTTTGGAAAAACATGGTCTCTCCTACAGTTACATCACTTGCAACTTGTAGTAGTGCCGCGAGTATTCCAGCAAACTTAGAAGCAACGAAAAAAATGGGCATTTCTTCTGACGTTCGTGAAACAGTTGTCCTTCTTGGTTCTACACTTCATAAAGACGGATCTGTTTTAGGTGGCGTAATTAAAATTGCTTTCTTATTCGGGATTTTCAATATGGAATTCTCAAGTCCAAAAACATTGGCAATCGCACTTGTTGTTTCCCTATTAGTTGGAACAGTAATGGGTGCAATTCCTGGTGGCGGTATGATTGGTGAAATGTTAATTGTTTCTCTATATGGCTTCCCACCAGAAGCTTTGCCAATTATCGCAGCTATTAGTACAATCATTGACCCACCAGCAACGATGTTAAACGTAACAGGAGATAACGCTTGTGCCGTAATGACAGCTCGTCTTGTTGAAGGTAAAAACTGGATTAAGAATAAAGTAATGTAATAAGTTCTTATCATTCTTTTAAAATAAAAAATTGCTAGAAACAAAAACCTTTTCTTTTAAAATAAAGAAAGGTTTTTCATTTAATTAACTGAACACTCAGTTAATTTTTTATCAAACGGAACGACTGGTAAAAATATTGAAAAAAGTAAAAAAAAGTAAGATAATTAGCAAGAATACTTAATGAGGGGGTTCTTTTATGAAAAAAAAGTTTTTGATAGTGCCTGCCGTAGCACTGCTAGCACTTCCTGCTTTCAGCTTTAGCAATGCTTCTACTAATCTAACAGCTTTTAATCCACCACCACCTGATAGAGTTTCTAGTGACTTAACGGCTTTTAATCCGCCGCCACCTGACAGAGTTTCTAACAACTTAACGGCTTTTAATCCGCCACCACCTGACAGAGTTTCTAACAACTTAACGGCTTTTAATCCGCCACCACCTGACAGAGTTTCTAACAACTTAACGGCTTTTAATCCACCACCACCTGACAGAGTTTCTAACAACTTAACGGCTTTTAATCCACCACCACCTGACAGAGTTTCTAACAACTTAACGGCTTTTAATCCACCACCACCTGACAGAGTTTCTAACAACTTAACGGCTTTTAATCCGCCGCCACCTGATAGAATCTCTAATACAATTGGTTAATATATTCATGCATCATGGATCCTATTCCATTGATGTATGAATTATCTTAAATTGAGAAGAAGCTAGATATTCACTCTAGCTTCTTCTTTGATGTTACAAGTTTGTTTTATAACTACAAATTAATCAGACTATACCCACAAATTTGTTATAACTTTCACAAAGTTTCCATAGCCCTTTCCTCTCCTTCGTACTATAATCATGTATGGAAAAGGAGATGGAAACTATGACACACAGCGCCCCAGAGTTTAAAGTTTTGCAAAGCATTGCGTTCCTTGCTGTTGTTTTGCAAAGTTCCTTACTATATACAATGAATCAAGGACATATTCTACTAGAACAATCTCTCATTATGGGAATGCTATTTAATCTCGCAAAATTTTCAGCACCTGCATTCATCTTCATTGTTGGATTTCATTTAATTCAGCAATACACAAAACAAATGGTCTATACAGAATACATCTATGAAAAAACAGCTCACTTGCTTGCTCCTTACTTCTTCTGGTCCGTCGTGTACTTATTGACAACAAACCAAGTCGTTACAGTGCAAAGCGGGATAAAAAGCCTATTGCTCGGAACAGCTGCGCCTCATCTTTGGTATGTCATTATGATGTTCCAAATCCATTTGCTGTTTCCCTTATTATGCACCTTATTTTATTGGTTTAAAAAAAGAACACAAAATCAGCAAGATATATACCGATACATGGCCGCTTTCGCTAGCATTTATTTTCTCTTAATGTGGTATTCTTCTCACTATATTTTTAACGGTGAAGTGCTAACTCAATCAACTGTTTTGCATTATACAGATCGTTCCTTCTTCTTCTATTCATTTTACTTTGTCATGGGAGGAATCGCTGCTGTAGCACTTCAAGCTTGGCGCTTATTTGTAATGAAACACATACCACTTATAACAATCTTGTTTTTTATTCTATTCTTATTCATCAACTATGAACTATTTAGCTTTTATGGTGTAGATTCCATTCACCTTACTGTATCTACCTATTTAAAGCCATCCATGTTTCTGTACATTGTATGTGAAATTTTAATACTATACGTACTATCTATCATGATTGTACAGCGGCGAGGTGCTTTATATAAAACATTACGCTTTATCGGAAACTACACGTACGGAGCCTATTTAGCACACTTTTTCTTTTTACAGCTAATTACGAAATTACTATCTCTATTTACAATACAGGCAAATACAATTCTATATAGTCTATTACTATTTCTTCTAACGGCAACATTCTCTATCATCACAATGGTTATATGTAGCACGATTCCATTCCATACATGGATTACAGGACCTTCTCCCACGCCTGTATTAAAATGGCCAACGCTCCTGCCTTTACTGCCATTATTAAGAAGTAAAAAGTAAAAGAAGCTGTCCAAAAAGATTTTTTGGACAGCTTCTTTTTAGGAAGAAACCTGCTCTGCAGAAGTTTCTTTATGCTGTATGTGACTTGTAATCCAAGCAATTCCACCAGCAACAACTAAATAACATAATAAAATTAAAATTTGCATTTGTCCCTAACCTAACTTTGTTACGAAATTCTAATCTTTCATCAAACAAGCTCCGCATTATTGAACCAAGGTGCCAACGAACTATTGGATTAAGTTGGTCAAAAAGGCGTTACTTATCATCAACAGCTCAGAAGTTCCGTCAATTCGTTATTCACTATTTCTCGAGCATTTCATCACCACGTACTTAAAAAATCTCCAAAATAAAAATGCCACTTTTCAGTGACATTTTTATCCCGCAGTAACCGGCAGTAATATCCCGATTGGTGAAGGATCATAATCAGTGGGGAATAAAGCTCCCCACTGATTAAAGTTTCATTTTACTTCTTATCCATTTTCAATTCCGTCTCAGCTAATAGCGGCAACACATTATCAAAAATATGCGTGTTGTTCTCTTTTCCAGTCACATATCCACCATAAAACCTGCTGAATACATTGTCATTCCGAAATTCACTCATGCGCTCATACAATTCTTGGGCAAATTTTTTATCTCCTACTTGTAATACATATAAAATCGTTAGCCCATATGCTGCTGGTGATTCAAAATCTACTACTGGTTTTCCTGTTTCTAAATCATAGCGACCGTATAACTTCCCATCTTTGCGGAATACCTTTTTAATAAACTCTAAATATGCTTCGGAGGAAATTCCGCCTAAACTACGATGGTAAGCAACATACGATTGATCAATGAGATTCACCCGGTTTTCATATGTAAATGTACCATCCTCTTTGTATTCTTTCGGGAATGCCCAGCCACGTCTTGGATAATCCGCTAAAAATTGAATAGCTTCCTGATACTGCGTTTCTGAAATTTTTCCGTACTTTTTCATATAAGAGAATGCACTTGGATTTATGTAAGATGTCGTTAATATGTTATTTTGCATGCCCTTATCTGCGTCATAATAGTCAACATAGATTTTCTTCTTCTTATTATAACGTAGTACAGCATCACTCACTTGATCCGCAAGATGCTTATACCGCTCTTCTTTATACATGTCATAAGCACGATATAGCTGTTCGATGATGCGGAGATCATCAATGAGAGCATTCGTACCAGCCTGTCTTTCTCCTGTTTCAGAAATCTTCCATAAAACAATATGGACTGGATGTATAAAATAATTTTGGATCACCTTTACTTGTTCATCAAACAATGATTGATCGTCCATATCAAGCGTATATTGTAACCATAGCCCTGATGATTCTGATAATGCTTCACGGCCGGTAGCCTCGTTCGTTCCTACCTTTGAATCAGCTATGCGATATGTTGCGAGCGTCCCATTCTCGTTCATCATATGTCTCATAATAAAATATTCTGTTCGATTTCCTTGTAGTGCAGTCCAAAAAACAATTCCACCTAAAACCATAAATAAAGTTAACGCAATCCATATATACAAACGTTTCCGCACTTTTTCTCACCTCTATAATAAGACTAACCGTAATCTTAGTAGAGCATACGAAAACATTAAAAAGACAATCCTTTAGATTGTCTCTTACTTTTCTATCCTTTACACACGTTAATTAGCCTCTTTTGTAGGGCGATACAATAATTGCACAAGGTGATCATATTCACGCCGTGTAATTTCTTTATTATATAACTTTAATAACAAATCTTTATGCTCTTTCGAAAACGCCATTTTTCTAATGACTTCAGGATACATACAAACATCCCCTCCGTTTTACGTAAACTTCCACATTCTGTTAAACTCTAGCTTGTCCTTCTACAAATAAAACCCCTTAGATAGAACTAACGTTCGCATAAGCATTATAAAAGATTTTGTTCTAAAACACAAATAAAATATTCTTCTCTTTATTTTCTGAAGATTTCAAAATCATAATATCATATCCACTTTTTAAAATACATATATATTTTTGGCATTTTTTTGAATAAATTTTCCAATCCGATCAGAAAATAATGGCAAAAATGAAGAGGAGTAGAATTATGGATACTGTTACATTGTCACGGGCTTTTTTTGGGTCATCACTAGCATTCCACATCATTTTTGCAACACTTGGAATCGGACTATCTTTAATGATTTTTATAAGCGAAGTATTATATCACTGGAGAAAGGATTCTGATTACGCCGTTATGGCAAAAAGGTGGACAAAGGCTTTCGCCATCCTTCTTGGTGTCGCAATCCCTACTGGAACAATCGTCGGTGTACAAATTTCACTTCTTTGGCCCGGATTCGCCAAAATTGTCGGTCAAGTGATTTCTGTTCCATTTCAGATTGAGATTTTCGCCTTCTTCTTAGAAGCTTTATTTATGTCCATTTATGTATATGCAGCAGATAAATTACCACCATTTATGAGATTAATCTCACTCTTTTTTGTCATGCTTGGTGCCACTGCATCTGCCGTATTAATTACCTCAGCAAACACATGGATGAATACACCGGCAGGCTTTTCTATGAATCCTGATGGCTCTGTTTTTAACGTTGACCCGTGGAAAGCATTCTTTAATCCAAGCTTTTTCACAAGCTCCCTTCACGTTGTCATTACGGCTTATGCAACAGGAGCGGCAGTCATTGCTTCTATCGCTGGGTTTAAATTATTAAGACGAAATCTGGGTGCAAGAGAAATCGCTTATCATAAAAAAGGATTATTTTTAGGCCTTGTCGTTACATTTATTACAGGTGCTACGATGTGGCTTTCTGGACATGAATCGGCAATTGCTTTGCATGAACATTCTCCGGAAAAATTAGCATCTGCAGAAGCTTTATTTGAAACGACATCACATGCTCCTTTGTCCATTGGCGGAGTTGTCGATCCTGAAACTCTTGAACTGAACTACGCCCTCGAAATCCCAAATATGCTAAGTATGTTAGTTGGATTTAATCCTAATACCGTTGTAAAGGGGTTAAATGAATTTCCACAAGAAACGTGGCCGCCATTTTATACCCATACGTTCTTTAATTTAATGGTTGGTACAGCTGCATTCACTTTTGCTGTAGCAGCAATCGCTCTTGTATATTGGTACTTTATCTATCGAAAAAAAGGAGCAGAATTACCAAAATGGCTTCTATGGGCCACTGCTGCGTGCGGACCGATTATGATGCTCGGCATTGAATTTGGATGGGTTTTCAGTTGTAGCGGTCGTCAACCTTGGACGATTTATGGGATGCAGCGCACAATGGATGCTGCTACGCGCGCTGATTTCGTCGGGCCTTTATTTATTTTATTCATCATTTTGTATATCGGTCTTGGCGCTTTAACGATTTTCGTACTACGAACGTTCTTTAGAAGACATCCATTAAAAAATGATCTAGGGCAGCAAGGAGGAGATCCTCGTGCATGAGGCAAGTATTGCGATTATCATCTTATGGGCCATCATCTTCGTATACAGCATTTTAGGTTCCATTGATTTTGGAGCCGGATTTTGGGGCATGGTATACGCAAAGCACCCGACACTAGCCGGAAAGCTTGCCAATCGTTATTTATCACCAACATGGGAAGTAACGAATACATTTCTCGTCTTTGTCGTTGTCGCATTTCTTGGCTTCTTTCCGAAAGCAGCTTTTACACTCGCAACAGTGATGTTTGTACCGGTGACATTAATTTTAGTTCTCGTTGCCATTCGTAGCACATTCATGGTTTTTGCATATTCCGTACCGAAGTATGAGCATATCTTGCGCTTTATTTCTGGTATTACAGGGCTCTTAATTCCAGCCTTATTAATTACAGTTTTGCCAGTAACAGAAGGTGCTTATATTACGACCTCTAGTGGAAAAGAAGTGCTATTATACGGGAAACTTCTATCAAGCCCTGTAATCTATTGGTATATGTTATTTGGGTTAACTTCAGAGTTGTTCCTATCCTCTCTTTTTCTAGCTGACTTTGCAAGAGAGCAGCGCTCAGAGGATACGTATCGACTCTACAGACGAAACGCCATCGTACTTGGTCCGGCGACGCTCGTTACAGCCATTATCGCCCTGGTTGTTATGGAACCAGAAACACATTGGCTCATGCAAGGATTAATTAAGCAGTTTCCATGGTTCACAGTCTCCATTCTTTTATTTGTAATCGGGTATTCTTCCCTTTGGTGGACAAATAAAAAATACGATTCACTCGGCTGGCCTCGCATCGCTGTTTTAGCAGTTGTTGCACAATATGCCTTTGCTAGCTACGCTTACGGCGTCGCGCATTTACCGTATATCATTTATCCGGACGTTACTGTCTTTACAAGCTTTACAACGAAAGAAACATTCTATGCGCTGCTCATCCTCTATGCAATCGGCATCGCGATCTTGCTTCCAGGCTTTATCTTCTTCTGGAATTTATTCTTAAAGGATCGAACGTTCCTCAAAGAAAAATAACGATTTAAAGAGAAGCTACTCCAAACATTTACTAAAATGTCTAGAGTAGCTTCTCTTTATAATAATGACTCCCTAAATAATTTCTACATCTTTACAAACAAAAACACCATATATATATCCATTTTGTTTTTCCTTCATACTAAGTCGCGGCTATGAAAACAAAAGAAGATTCCCACTCGTTCTCCCCTTTTGTTTTCACTCGGCATGGGGCAGGACCTGACCGCTTCTATGCTCGGGCGGACGCTCTCTCCCATCTGAAAAATAGGTTTTAAATCGTTTTTTCAATTTGTATTTATATAGGTTCTTCTCTCTATCAAAAAGCACTAGTTATCTCTCTCGTATCTATATTTGCCTTTTAACATCAAATACACATATTCACTAGATTCAGGTACATGCCTAGTTCTTCTTATTTTTTTTTGAATATAATGCTGTATACACTTGAGACAAGCTCAAATCTATTTGCTCAAGTAAAAAAGAAAGGTAGGCTAACAATGAGTACTGAAATATTGATTACAATCGTCGTCTTCTTCTTAACCATGATCATCATTTTTTGGCGACCACGGGGATTGAATGAAGCATGGCCCGCTGCAATTGGTGCCGGTATCATTCTCCTTACAGGACTTGTATCAAAACCGGATGTTATGGATATTATTAGTAAAATAGGAGGCGCCTCCATAACTATCTTAGCAACCATCGTTATGGCCGTTATATTAGAAAGCTTCGGCTTCTTCCATTGGGCGGCTGCAAAACTGGCAAATCTAGCAAAAGGTTCTGGTCACCGTTTATACTGGTATATTCAATTACTATGCTTCCTCATGACTCTTTTATTTAACAACGATGGCAGCATCTTAATTACAACTCCAATTTTAATTTTACTTCTCAAAAACCTTCAATTAAAACCACACCAACAAATTCCGTATTTACTAAGTGGTGCTTTAATTGCTACTGCTTCAAGTGCACCAATTGGTGTAAGTAATATCGTAAACTTAATCGCATTAAATATCGTACACATGACACTTTATATGCACACTGCAATGATGTTCGTACCTGCAACACTAGGACTACTATTTATGTCATGGCTCATGTACACTGTTTTAAAGAGAAAACTACCTAAAAAATTACCAGTTTCTTCTTATGATATTGAAGAAATCTTCTTCACAAAAAATTTCCATCCTCTAAAAGGAAAAAATTCCGTTGATACAAAACAAAAACGGACAAAATTTATGTTAAAGGTATTACTTTTCGTATTCCTTATGCGCTGTCTTCTCTTCGTCGCTTCCTTCCTATCCATACCAATTGAAATTGTAGCTGTACTCGGTTCACTCGTTCTCCTTGTATGGAGATGGTACTATTTACGTACAAACCCTGTCGATATCTTAAAAAAGACACCGTGGCACATTTTGATCTTCGCATTCTCCATGTATGTTATTATTTACGGGCTTCACAATGCAGGATTAACAACGTTTCTTGTAAAGTGGCTCGAACCGATTGTTAACCAGCATCTACTATACGCAAGCTTTACAATGGGTGGATTGGTTTCACTTCTCTCCAACGTCTTTAATAATCACCCCGCATTAATGATTGGTACCATTACATTAACCGAGATGGGACTCGATCCAGTCACTCTAAAAACAATTTATCTTGCAAATATTATCGGTAGTGACATGGGATCGTTATTATTACCAATCGGTACACTTGCTTCCCTCATTTGGATGTACATCCTAAAACAAAATAAAATTAAAGTGAAGTGGAAAGATTATTTAAGCGTATCCCTTATCGTCATCCCACTCTCAACAATCGTAACATTATTCCTCTTATTCTACTGGGTACAACTTTTCTTCTCCCTCTAAAAAACAATAGCCTCCTTTGCTACCGTCTTAGCAAAGGAGGCTTCTTCTATATTTAAATTAGATACACGTGATCAATCAAGTTAAAAGGTGTTCGGAAGCCGTACATATCCCCCACTATTTGTGGGCATTCGTACCCCCATCTCAAATCCAATTATTGATATAAGTGACTACCAGCTTCTTTAAATTCTTCTGATTTCTCTTTCATGCCTTTTTCAATTGCTTCTGTTGTTTCTAAATCATTTTCTTTTGCATATTCACGAATGTCATGTGAAATTCTCATACTACAGAACTTCGGACCACACATGGAACAGAAATGAGCTGTTTTTGCTCCTTCTGCTGGTAATGTTTCATCGTGGAAATCCATTGCCCGTTCAGGATCTAACGATAAGTTAAATTGATCGCGCCAGCGGAATTCAAAACGCGCTTTTGAAAGAGCATCATCACGTTGCTGCGCTGTTTTGTGTCCTTTCGCAAGATCAGCCGCATGCGCCGCAATTTTATACGTAATAACCCCTTCACGAACGTCATCTTTGTTCGGTAAGCCTAAATGCTCTTTCGGTGTTACATAACAAAGCATTGCTGTACCAAACCAGCCAATCATCGCTGCACCAATCGCCGATGTAATATGATCATACCCCGGTGCAATATCCGTTGTTAAAGGTCCAAGTGTATAAAATGGTGCGCCTTGGCAAATATCAAGTTCTTTATCCATATTTTCTTTAATTAAATGCATTGGTACATGCCCTGGTCCTTCAATCATAACTTGAACATCATGCTTCCAAGCAATTTTTGTTAACTCACCAAGCGTTTCAAGCTCAGAGAATTGCGCTTCATCATTCGCATCTGCAATCGAACCTGGACGTAATCCATCTCCAAGAGAGAAGGAAACATCATATTGTTTCATAATTTCACAAATTTCTTCAAAGTGAGTGTATAAGAAGTTTTCTTTATGATGGAATAAACACCACTGCGCCATAATAGAACCACCGCGCGAAACAATTCCTGTCGTACGTTTTGCTGTAATTGGAATGTAACGAAGTAGTACACCTGCATGAATTGTAAAGTAATCCACACCTTGCTCCGCTTGTTCAATTAACGTGTCACGGTATACTTCCCAAGTTAAATCTTCAGCAATACCATTTACTTTTTCTAGCGCTTGATAAATCGGCACTGTTCCAACTGGTACAGGAGCATTACGAATAATCCATTCACGAGTCGTATGAATATTTTTCCCTGTTGATAGGTCCATAATTGTATCTGCACCCCAGCGCGTTGCCCATGTCATCTTCTCTACTTCTTCCGCGATAGAAGAAGAAACTGCAGAGTTACCGATATTCGCATTTACTTTCACGTGGAAATTGCGTCCGATAATCATCGGTTCTGCTTCTGGGTGGTTAATGTTTGCTGGTAAAATCGCACGTCCTTCTGCGATTTCTTTACGAACAAACTCAGGCTCTACACCTTCACGAATCGCAACATATTCCATCTCAGATGTAATGATACCGTTACGTGCATAGTGCATTTGCGTTACATTTGCGCCCTTTTTTGCACGAAGTGGTTTACGATCCATCTGCGGGAACACAGGTGTATGCTGAGAAGCAGCCTTCACGCCATCATCTTCCGGTTTAATTTCACGTCCTTCATACTCTTCTACATCTCCACGGTCAACACTCCAAGCACGGCGAGGTGTTGGAATTCCTTTTTCCAGCTCTACTTTGTACTCAGGGTCTGTGTACGGACCACTTGTATCATACACGCGAATCGGCGGATTTGGTACACCGTTTGTATCACTTTGCTCAATCTCACGCATTGGTACTTTCATACCTTCACGCGGGCCATCCACATAGACTTTCTGACTTCCTGGTAAACTCGACTTCAATTCAATTTGCTCAGCTGAAACAGATTGCTTCATAATTTGTGTTTCCTCCCCTTTATCATTTCAGGCAAATCGAACTTGCTCAGAATCTCGGGCCACCTTCTGGGCAATTCGATTCCCGCTTCAGCAGCTAGAATGATCGGTGGCTTCGCCTCTTCAGCTGAAGCTCCATCCCCTCCCATTCTGACCGAGCCGCTTTCGCTTTACTTGTGAAAAGGACAAGAACTAGTGACCAGCGCATGCCAAAATAAAAAGAGCCAGGTCCATAGTAAAACAAGGACCTGGCTCATAAAGACATAGTTATGTAAAGCCGTTAACTTCCCTACGCTGGTACGAGCCAGATCAGGTCCAGAGGGTTAAGAAGTTCTCGCACTTCTCTCTCAGCCCACGCTTCTCTTGGGCACCCCTAGTTTATCACTGATTTAATTTTCAATACTTTCCCATCATACACGATAATCAGAAAAATGCAAAGGCATGAAGTACAATTTTTACATGTCGTTTTTTATCTGCTAGTCGATACTCCCTATTGAACCACTGATTATTAACCCGACCAATCGGGCTTTTACAGGCAGTTCATCTCCCACCTAACTTCTTTGTTTCCACTGAATTTTGAGGTGGGGGTCAAAACTTACCCATGTTCAGCTAAAATCAGAACACCTAAAAAGTTAGTCATATTATTTATTCACATATGTAAAGTAAAGTTTAGATCAGGAGTGAAATTATAATGGGTTGTTTGGGATCTATCTTCCGATTTACGTTTTTCGCAATATGTATCATTTTTGTCCTCTGGTTTGGAGGCTCGTCAATTATAGCCTTCTTTTCTGCTCTGTTTTGGGGAAGTTGGATGCATTTTTGGACATTATTTTCTATCTGGATTACTGCAAATTACGGAATCGGTTGGCTGTTTGAAGTTCACTGGAAAGATGAGGACGCAGGCGAAGAATTCTTTGCAATTTTTATTCTTTTCATCAGCATACTTATTTATAGAGGGATCAATAAACTTGGAAGGGTATTTATTCGAGGATGAATAGTCTTTCATGCCGTGCGTAACCATCGGGTTAAGTGTATGTATCATTTTAGGCATAAACAAGCCAGGTACTTTCAGCACCTGGCTTGTTTGTGTTAAGTTGGTGGCTATCTACTTAAGGTATCATCCACGTTAAATAATAAGCTTGTACATATGTCATAATACCAACAATAACTACAAAGAATATACTATGTTTTACTGTGAAGCGGAATAAGTCAGATTCTTTTCCAGCGAGACCTACTGCTGCACACGCGATCGCAATCGATTGCGGAGAAATCATTTTACCCGTTACACCACCTGTTGTATTTGCAGCAACAAGCAATACTTCTTTCACACCAACTTGCTGTGCTGTAATAGCTTGCAAATTGGAGAATAGCGCGTTTGCCGATGTATCTGATCCTGTTAAGAATACACCGAGCCAGCCAAGGAATGGTGAGAAGAATGGGAATAATCCACCTGTTCCTGCTAATGCTAACGCGAGTGTTGAGGATAAACCAGAATAGTTTGCGATGAATGCGAATCCTAATACTAAACCGATAGATAGAATTGGCATTTTTAATTCTTGTAACGTTTCTGCAAATGTTTCTATAGCTTGTTTTGCACTCATTTTTAAAATAATGATAGAAATGATACAAGCGATTAAAATTGCTGTTCCAGTTGCTGATAAAATATCAAGTTTGAATACTGCCTCATAAGGCGTTGGTTTATTTACAATTGGCTCTGCCTTCATGACTAAATTGTGCAGACCTGGAATTTGAAACTTAAAGACAAGACTTTCTAACGTCCCACCTGGAGCAAATAATGCTTTAAAGAAACTTTGACTCCAAATAACAACCATCACTGTCAAAATAATAAATGGTGACCAAGCCTTTACAACTTTTCCTACTGTTAATTTCGGCATGGATGCAGCCGTCGTTGTTGCTGCCGCTTCAGCATTTGCTTGATTAGATTGATAGATTTCTTTCGGCTGCCATACTTTTAGGAATAATGCTAAACATACTAAGCTGACAAGTGCTGATGTAATATCTGGAAGTTCTGGTCCTAAAAACGTTGCTGTAATAAATTGCGTAATTGCAAAGGAACTACCTGCTACAAGTAATGCAGGCCATGTTTGTTTTATACCTTTGAAGCCATCCATTAAAAATACGATAAAGAATGGAACAAACAATGATAAAAACGGCAATTGGTGTCCAGCCATTTGTCCAATTTTGTGGGGATCAATACCCGTTACTTGCCCCGCAACTGTAATTGGAATTCCCATCGCTCCGAACGCTACCGGTGCTGTATTTGCAATTAAGCAAAGTCCTGCTGCATATAACGGATTTAAACCAAGACCAGCAAGAAGCGCTGCTGTAATTGCTACCGGTGCACCGAATCCTGCTGCTCCTTCCAAAAATGCGCCAAATGAAAAGCCAATTAAAATAACGAGTAAACGATGGTCATTCGTAATCGATAGTACCGATGCACGAATCACATCAAACTGTCCTGTTTTGACAGAAATTTTATATAAAAATACCGACATCACAATAATCCATGCAATTGGCCATAACCCGTATGCAAAGCCATATCCGGTTGCTGCCATCGCCATTGCAAACGGCATTTTATACGCAAATAGCGCAACTAAAATTGTTAATACAACTGTAATAAGTCCTGCTACATAGCCCTTCATACGAAAGACTGCTAAAGCCAAGAAAAAAAAGATAATTGGAATAAGTGCTACCGCTGCGGAAATCCAAATGTTACCGAACGGATCGTAAACTTGTGTCCATGTGCCCATTGTCCTCTCCCTTTCTGTAATCCCCTGTTTTAAAATCCTTATAATCCTATCAATAGACTATCCGGTCATCATACCTTTAAGTCCAAAATAAAAAACGTTTAAGAAAACGTTTTCAATTATTGTATTTATACTTTACCATACCATTTTTATTTTAAAAAGATTTTTCTGATTATTTTTTCCATTTTTTCGTTTAATTGCACTTTCTATAAATAGGAAAAAAGTAAGTTTCATTCTTCCCTCATTATTTTAAACAAACGTTTGATTAACAAAAGAAAAGACTGTCACTCTGGCGTATTTCACTTTAAACAAACGTTTGATTAAAAGCCTTATGCCTCGTTCAGCACAACTAAAAAAGAAAAAGCACTCGCAATTCGCAAGTGCCCTACCTTCTTCTTCTTTTCTTCTTTTTTCTCATAAGCTTTTTCCGGCGCGTATTCAATCGATCCGCTATAATATGGAGTGCACTCGCAGCGATAACTCCAATTACAAATGTCGTTAAAGCAACATCATGTTCCTTTGCAATCTCAAGTAACCTTCCGTCTAGCACCATTTTATTTACTATGTATAGGAATGGAGAAAAGACAAGAAGCATATACAATATACGAATGAGATCACCGATTACAAGCGTATGCGTTAAAAAAGAACGATGCGGCATCACACATTGATACGGATACCAAAAAATACGAAGTAATCCCCATTTATTATAGGCGTTACTATGAATATCCAAATCTGGTGTTAAGAAAAACGTGCCGATTAAAAAGCCTATCGCAAAAGTGAGTAAAAAATCAAAATTTGTTAATCCATACGAAACAAGCATAAATAAAACAATCGGAAGAGAAAGTAAGTTTATTTTCGTATGTGTTTTTCCTGATGGCATAGTACACTTCCTCGCTTATGTTTGCCCTGCCAGCACATGACAGTTCTCAGCTATTGATCTAATTTTTGATCGATAAACGATGTGTCTATATCCGAACCAAACCAATCCGCTAATTTCATCTGCGCTTTTTCTTTTACATCTTCATTTACATACATGGATGCTTGCAAAAGTGCAGCTGTTAATGCCCCTAAATCATCCGTATAACCAATTCCAGCTATAAAATCCGGAATCGCATCAATTGGCGCAATAAAGTAAGCAAGTGCTCCGATAATGGTTGCCTTTACTCGTTTTGGAACATCCGGTCTTTGCATAACGTAAAACAGCAATAAACTTGCATAAATAACCGATTGTCCCGCTTGTTTCGCTACATGTTTCACTTTATTCCAAAACGCTTCAACTGAAAATTTTCGTTCCATATAAAGAGCCCCCATATTTTGTTTTTTCACTATACGCAAAAGTAGATGTGCCTTCAAAAAGAAAAAACTAGCCTCATTAGTCAATAAAAAGCTCATCAAATATACACATAACCGATCGATGAAAACTTATTGTAACAGACAACACCAAAAAGAACAAGTGTTCGCAATTATTTCCCGCTATTTACTCTAATTATAATAAAATTTTTCACATATAAATCACGGCTTCGGGAACAAAAGAAGACCTGCTCTCTTCTCCTCCCTTTGTTTTAAACTCATCATGGGGCGAAAAAAGGGCCTGACCGCTTCTATGCTCAGCCGGACGCTCTCTCCCACCTAAAAAGAGGGGGGTATACATTAAAATTTCCATCACCAATCAAAATTTTGCTAAATCACTCTTTTTGTTCTTTCACTTATAAATTGCTTTGCATACAAAATGGACCTGCTCTCTCCTTCTCCCTTTGTTTTAAATTCGGCATGGGGCGAAAAAAGGACCTGACCGCTTCCATGCTCAGCCGGACGCTCTCTCCCATCTAAAAAGAAAGGGTTTATATATTTCCTATCAATATTTCTCAATATAAAATGTTCTATTTCTCTTAACATTCTCTTTTATCTTTGTTATATTTTCTAGTTGACGAGCATATAAACCAATGTTAAAGTTTTCTCTGGCAGCAACAACGAAAATACAAAAACTGTAAAATGTTATAGTGTTTCTAAGAATTGAATTTTGTTGTATAATACAGAAATGACGTTATGCTTATGGATCAACAAAAGAAATGGCAGGAAACCAAAAGGGTATGCATAGTTAAAGTCGTATATGGGTGATATAGAAAACCCTGCTCATGGCCAAGAAAACTATGTATTTTTTATTTTAGCATTTTTCTCTCAAAAATCGACCAAGCCTGATAGAGAAAGGGTGGAAATGGATGAAGGAATCTTTAAAATCACAATTTCATAATGTGCGTTTTACTTTGTTCGTCGCTTTGGCCTTATGGCTAAAAACTTACATCATAACGCGTACGAGCTTTGATTTGAAACTTGAATCTTTCATGCAAGAATTTATCTTATTCATTAGTCCATTGGCAACATCATTACTGCTTGTGGGTCTTGCATTATTCGCAAAAGGAAAAAAACGTAATTATATAGCACTTGGAATTGATTTTGTTTTAACAATCGTTCTTGTTGGTAACGTAATGTTCTACGGATTCTACAATGATTTCGTTACTTTACCGGTACTTGGGCAAACGTCCAACTTTGGACAGTTAGGTTCTAGTGTAAAAGAACTACTCAACTACAAAATCATTGTTGCATTTGCTGATATTATTCTTTTCTTCGTTTTATTAAAAAAGAAGAAAGACTTTGCAAAAACGGAGCGTGTGTCACGTCCAATGCGTTCTTTATACTTCGTATCAACGGTTGCTATTTTCTTCGCAAACTTAGGTCTTGCAGAGACTGAGCGTCCGGAACTATTAACGCGTTCATTTGACCGTGTTATGCTCGTAAAAAACTTAGGTTTATATACTCACCAATTATATGATCTTGGCTTACAAGCGAAATCAAGTTCACAAAAAGCATTTGCTGATGGTAGCAAATTACAAGAAACAGAAAACTATGTGAAGACACTCAAAGAGAAACCAGATCCAAATATGTTTGGCGTTGCGAAAGGGAAAAACGTAATCGTCGTTTCTCTTGAATCCTTGCAAACATTCTTAATTGGTGCGACAGTAAATGGTCAAGAAGTTACACCATTCTTAAACCAATTTACAAAAGAAAGCTATTACTTCGATAACTTCTTCCACCAAACTGGACAAGGAAAAACATCGGATGCTGAATTCTTAGTAGATACATCACTATATCCGTTAGACCGAGGTGCTGTATTCTTTACACATGGTAATAACGAATATACTGCAACACCAGAAATCCTGCGTCAGCAAGGGTATTACACAGCTGTATTCCACGCGAACAACGCAACATTCTGGAACCGTAACATCATGTATCCTGCACTTGGTTACGACCGTTACTATAACGAACTTGACTACAAAATCACACCAGAAACAAAGTTAAACTGGGGATTAAAAGATATTGAGTACTTTAATCAATCCGTGGATATGTTAAAACAAGTGAAGAAGCCATTCTATACTCGCTTCCTTAGTTTAACCAACCACTATCCATTTACTTATGATGACGGTACAAAATTAATCGAACCTTACAACTCTGGTGATGGTGTATTTGACCGTTACATGGTAACAGCTCGTTACTTAGACGAAGCACTGAAAAACTTTATTGAACGTCTAAAAGCAGAAGGTATTTATGATAACTCGGTTATCGTATTCTACGGTGACCACTATGGTATTTCTGAAAACCATAACCGTGCGATGGCACAATTCTTAGGAAAAGAAGAAATTACAACATTTGATCATATGAACTTACAACGTACACCAATGTTCATTCACGTTCCAGGTCAAAAAGAAGGTAAAACAATTTCAAAACCAACAGGTGAAATTGATATTAAACCAACAATTCTAAACTTACTTGGTGTTGATTCAAGCAATGACATTAGCTTCGGTCATGATGTATTCTCACCAGATTATAAATCATTCGTTGTTCTTCGTGATGGAAGTTTTATAACAGAACAATATATATATACAAACAATACATTCTATAACCGCGAAACAGGCGAAATTGTAGAAGTACCGAAAGAAGAAGCTCAAGCGATGATTGATCGGGCACAAAATGAACTGCACATGTCTGATAAACTCATTGAGGGAGACTTACTTCGCTTCTCCGAAAGCAACAAAATTAAAACGGGCGAAGTAAAAACAATTATTAAAGAAGACAAAAAAGGCGCTGAGTAATCTCAGCGTCTTTTTCTCTACATTAGTATGATAAAATTACACAATCTTCACCAAATATTTACATAAAATTCATGAAACATCTCTATAATAGAATTTGTAAACAGTATTCTGTTCATTCCTCATGGGGAATAATAGTATCATTTTTGTAACAATTTTCCTGACGTTACCGGGAAGTAACATCCATTGTCTTAGTAAAGCCGTTTGGTTTACTGGTCACCTTTCTAAGCTATACCAAGACAATATCCCTATGAAACAAGCTACCCTCCTTATGCAACATTGTTACAAGCAACGTTCTATATGAATGTTGCTTTTTTTATTTCTAAAAAGCAGGATTCTCATTTCTCATTTGCGAATTTGTATATGCGAAATACAATAAATTGGCGTTTCCATACGGGCTCTCACCACTCATCATTAAAACAATTAAGAAAGGATGGGAAGTAAAATGGCATACGAAAGATTTGTATTATGGAATGACACAATTATTGATACAAATAACAAACAACCGTACATACAATTAGAAGAACGTGGTTTACAATTTGGAGATGGTGTCTATGAAGTAATTCGTATTTATAAAGGAAACATCCACTTATTAGATCCACATTTAACTCGGTTATACCGTTCAATGGATGAAATAGAACTAACACTACCTTTCTCTAAAGCAGAACTCATTACACTACTTTACAAATTACTCGAAAATAATAACTTCCAAGAAGATGGTACCATCTACCTGCAAGTTTCTCGAGGAGTACAGCATCGTGCGCACGCATTCTCTTTTGATGTAACCCCAACGATTTATGCTTATATCTCAAAAAAAGAACGACCCGCTTTATGGATTGAATACGGAATACGTGCCATATCAGAACCTGATACACGTTGGCTCCGCTGTGATATTAAATCCTTAAATTTATTGCCAAATGTATTGGCTGCCACAAAAGCAGAACGCAAAGGATGTAAAGAAGCCCTTCTCGTTCGTAACGGAATAGTTACAGAGGGTAGTCACTCGAACTTTTTTCTTGTAAAAAACGGGATCCTTTATACCCACCCTGCTAATCACCTAATCCTAAACGGGATTATTCGTCAATATATTCTTTCCTTAGCCCATAAACTACAGATTCCTGTTCAAGAAGAATTATTCAGTATTCGTGATGTCTATAACGCTGACGAGTGCTTTTTTACAGGAACAACTGTAGAAGTGCTGCCTATGACACATCTTGATGGAACTGCCATCCAAAATGGTCAAGTTGGGCCAATCACCAAACTACTACAAAAAACATTTGTCCAAAGTTTTTCAACTTCTAATATCTCATTACCTTAAACACGAACATTTTAAATTTCGCAATAAAACAATGTATGTATTTTCGTTCAAAATCAAGGTGGAGCATGCACCTTGATTTTTTTTCGTAATATTTTTGACATATTCAGATTCCCGCATAAGCCTTGACAGTAATCGACATGCCTTTTAGAATTTTTAACAGTTGGTAAATATTTCATCACTACATTACAGACAGAAAGGAATCGACAAAACATGAAAAAATATCTTGCCGGTCTTGCGGCAGTGTCTGTAGCAGGAGGAGCAGCCCCGACATTAGATAGCGTTCAAGCTGCCCCTGAAAATACACAAAAGCCTGCTACACAAACTGTTCAAGCTGCACCACAAAACAATTCAAACTACACAGTTACTGCTGACGTATTACACGTTCGTTCAGGAGCTAGCACTTCTCACGACATCATCTCTCGCGTATATGAGGGTCAAACATTAAACGTAATCGGTGAAGAAAACGGTTGGGTTAAAATTAACCATAATGGTAAAACTGGTTACGTTAGTGGACAATTCGTATCAAAAAATGGTACAACACCAAACGTAAGCACAGGTGGCAAAAACAAAGTTACTGCTGATGTATTGCGTGTTCGCACAAGCCCAAATACTTCTAGTTCCATTATGGGACGTGTATATGAAGGACAAACATTGCAAGTTATTAGCATAGAAAACGGATGGGTTAAAATTAACCATAACGGCAAAACTGGTTACGTTAGTGGACAATTCATATCTGGCATTTCTTCAAACGCTGGTTCTTCAAATAACAACAATGTTCAAGCAGCAAGCGGAAACTATACAGTAAATGTATCTTCTCTTCGCGTCCGTACAGGCCCTAGCGCTTCTCATACAGTTTTAGGATCTGTTCATAAAGGACAAGTTGTACAAGTTGTTGGCGAAGTTCAAGATTGGTTCAAAATTAACTATGCTGGACAAACTGCTTACCTTAGCAAGGACTACGTAACAAAAGGTGGTTCTAGTAACGATGTTGTCCAAGGTAATGATCAACAACAAGAAATCAATAATAATGTAACTGTTCAAACTGGCGGTACTTATGTTGTTAATACAACATCATTACGTGTTCGTACAGGCCCAGCTACATACCACGGTGTACTTGGTGGCGTATTAAACGGTCAAACATTAAATGTAACTGGTGTAGAAAATGGTTGGTACAAAATTAATCATCACGGTAAAACTGGCTATGTAAGTAGCGAATTTGTGAAATTTGTTAAAGGTGGCACAACGACACCGGAACAACCAAACCAGCCTGAGCAACCACAAACATCTGTTGGTGAATACTACATTAATGCGGCAGCATTAAATGTACGTAGCGGCGAAGGTACAAATTACAGCGTAATCGGTGCTCTTCCACAAGGTCAAAAAGTACAAGTTATTTCTGAACATTATGGATGGAGTAAAATTAACTACAACGGTCGCACTGGCTATGTAGGAACTCGTTTCCTATCTAAAACACCAGTCGGTGGCGCTGTAGACAATAAACCTAACAACAGTAACAATAACAACAACCAAAATAATAATAATAACGCAGGCAACACAAGTGGTAATACATCATCTATTCTTGCATATGCAAAATCAATGCAAGGTGTACCATATGTATGGGGTGGCACTTCTGCTAATGGTGTTGACTGCAGTGGTTACATTTTCCACGTATTTAACAAATTCGGTCACAACATTAGCCGTCAAACTGTAGCAGGATATTGGAGCAGTCTACCAAAAACTTCAAATCCACAACCAGGCGATTTAATCTATTTCCAAAACACTTATAAGCCAGGTCCTTCTCATATGGGTATCTACCTTGGCGGCGGATCATTTATTCAAGCTGGTGACAACGGAGTTAAAATTGTTTCAATGAATAACTCTTACTGGAGCAGCCACTTCTTAGGATATACAAAAGCACCTTAAGTCATAGTTTCAGAGTCTTCTAGATTACTAGAAGACTCTTTTTATATAAAGTGAAACTTTAATCAGTGGGGGTTTTCTTCATCCCCCACTGATTATTAGCTGAACCAATCGGGCTTTTACGGGCAGTTGACCTCCCACCTAACCTCTTTGCTTTCGCCGAATTTTGAGGTGGGAGTATTACTGCCCGTTAATGCGGGATAAATCCTTTTTGATTTTTCACATATAAGTCGCTGCTACGAAGAACAAAAGGTGACCTGCTCTCTTTTTCTCCTTTTGTTTTCAATTCGGCATGGGGCGAGAAAAGGCCCTGACCGCTTCTATCCATGGTCGGATGCTCTCTCCCTACCTATAAAAGAAAAGTCTTTATCATATTTTCAATTCATATTGCTACAAATATGTTTCTCTCCTCTTATTTCATACACTGTATTCTATAAAAACAGCTCATAACGTTATAATAATGAATATATTCCCCTAAAATAACATAACCTAACCTCTATAAGATTGATATGTGTTTTCTTAAATAATTTTCTTTCTATTTAAACTTTTCAATAGACGTTTGACCTCTGATGTCCGGTATGATACGTTACTTAAGATGTTATTTTCGTTGAGTATAGACATCTGTTATGTATACTTTTTTACTATGAGAGAGGAGATTTATACTGCATGAATGTTTTATGGGGAATTGGCGGCGTGATTGGAATTTTAGCAGTTGCTTTTCTACTATCTTCCAACCGCAAAGCTATTAATTGGCGCACAATTTTAATTGCGCTAGCATTACAAATTACGTTTTCTTTCATCGTGTTACGATGGGATGCCGGAAAAGCTGGCTTAAAAGTTGCTTCTGACGGCGTTCAAGGCTTAATCAATTTTTCTTATGAGGGAATTAAATTCGTCGCTGGTAACTTATTAGATAAAGATGGTCCTTGGGGATTCATTTTTGTCATTCAAGCACTACTTCCAATTGTATTTATTAGTTCATTAGTAGCAATTTTATATTATTTGGGTATTATGCAATGGTTCGTTAGTATCGTTGGTGGTGCATTAAGCAAACTTCTTGGCACTTCTAAAGCAGAAAGTTTAAATGCAGTAACAACTGTTTTCTTAGGACAAACAGAAGCACCAATTTTAATTAAACCGTACTTAACTCGTCTAACAAACAGTGAATTCTTCACAATTATGGTAAGCGGTATGACGGCCGTTGCAGGATCAGTTCTTGTTGGTTATGCAGCAATGGGAATTCCGCTAGAGCACTTATTAGCAGCAGCAATTATGGCAGCACCATCAAGCTTATTAATTGCAAAACTAATTATGCCAGAAACAGAAAAACCGGATAACAATGTACAACTTTCTACAGAGCGTGAAGATGCTAACGTTATCGATGCAGCAGCACGCGGTGCATCTGAAGGTATGCAGCTTGTTATTAACGTTGCAGCAATGTTAATGGCGTTCATCGCATTAATCGCTGTATTAAACGGCCTATTAGGATGGGTTGGATCTTGGTTCCATATTAAACTTAGCCTTGATTTAATCTTTGGATATATTCTATCTCCATTTGCTATCCTAATCGGTGTTTCACCAAACGAAGCTGTACAAGCAGCTAGCTTTATCGGACAAAAACTTGCAATCAACGAATTCGTTGCATATGCAAACTTAGGTCCACACATGTCAGAGCTGTCTGATAAAACAAATATGATCTTAACATTTGCAATCTGTGGCTTTGCAAACTTCTCTTCTATCGCAATTCAATTAGGTGTAACAGGGACACTTGCTCCTTCTCGCCGTAAACAAATTGCACAGTTAGGGATTAAAGCAGTAATCGCTGGTACACTAGCGAACTTCTTAAATGCAGCAGTTGCAGGTATGATGTTCTTATAATAAAAATCGAGCTGATCCGAATTTTCGGGTCAGCTTTTTTTTATGAATGTATTTCGCATACGCCCAGCTCTTTACGTACCTATTTATCAGAAGCCTCTTCCTATACTTACGCGCTAAAAATAAAAAACAAATTATCGGATGTGACAAGACAGTCAGGTTTAAAAAGTAAAAGTGGCAGCGGCTCGTTCAAAATTAAACAAACGTTTGATTAAAAAAATAAGCACAGAGCGCCGTATGCTCTGTGCTTATTTTTACTTTAAATCTATATATCGGACAATACCCCTTAGTCGAAAGTAATTTTCACGTCCATCCCCCAACGAACGATCTACTTTCATTTATATACGAAAAAGTGACTGCTATTTTTGTAAAACCAATTGCTTCTCTTGCTGTTCTTTAGACACTTCAGTCTTTGGTTCCGTGTTTTCTTGGACACTACGATGTGCCACACGTTTCAAACAAATATGCTTCCACTTTCTTTCGTAACGCTTCATTATTCTAGTTGTCCCCCTTGAATACGCTTAAAAACCATTTGAAATCGCTTACAGGAAATAATATAGCACATATACGCAAAAGTGACAACACATTTCCGACAAATTTTTGTCAAAAATATGGATTACTTTTGACAATATATCGGCGGTTCGACACAACTTATCGACCATTCGACGACCTGCGACAACTGCTAATCAATAGGAATTCGCACAACCTATCAAAAAAGAGCTGATTCAAAATCAGCTCTTTCCTTCTATTATTTATGGTGATGACGAACTTCCTTCTGTAATTCTTTAAATAGGGAAGCAGCCATAAAGAAGATAACAAATACAAACGGGAATGCTGCGATAATCGAAGCAGTTTGCAATGCCTCTAATCCACCTACATATAATAAAATCGCTGCCAATGCTGCTTGAACAAGACCCCAAACCAGTTTAATACGATTTGGTGGATTTAAACTACCATTTGTCGTTAACATACCAAGAACAAATGTCGCAGAGTCTGCTGAAGTAATAAAGAATGTTGAAATCAGTAAAATCGCAAGAACAGATAAAACTGGTCCTATGCTGCCCATATGATCTAACATAGCGAATAATCCAATTTCTGTGCCCATCTCTTTAATTTGTCCATAAATATTTGCTCCATCAAACATCTCCATGTGAATACCTGTTCCTCCAAATACAGAGAACCAAAGCGCACCAATAATTGTTGGAACGAGCAACACACCAATAACAAACTCACGAATCGTACGTCCACGTGAAATACGGGCAATGAATGTACCAACGAATGGGGACCATGCAATCCACCATGCCCAGTAAAATATCGTCCATGATTGAATCCATTGGTTACCACCCTCATTTAATGGGCTTAAACGGAAGCTCATACTTGGCAACTCTTGAATGTACGAACCGATTGTAGAAGTAAAGTAATTCATAATAAAGTTCGTTGGACCTGCAAATAATAAGATTGCCATAAGTGCAAAGGCTAAAATAATATTTATATTACTTAAATATTTAATCCCTTTATCTAATCCTGTTTGTGCAGATAACATATATAGGACCGTTACTACCCCAATAATAACTAACTGCGTTGTTAATGAGTTTGGAATAGATGTTAAGTAACTAACGCCACCTGCAATTTGTTTTGCTCCAAGTCCTAATGAAGTTGCAACACCGAATACTGTCGCAAATACAGCTAACACGTCAAACGTATGTGCGATCCGTCCGTGCTCACCACTCTTAAATAAAGAACCAACTGTTGCACTAATTGTACTTGGTTTCCCTTTTCGGAACGTAAAATAAGCAATACAAAGTGCTACAAGTGCATACAGACCCCATGGATGTAATCCCCAATGGAAGAATGAAAAACGAAGTGCAAGACGTGCACTCTCTTCTGTTGCACTCTCTCCAAATGGCGGTGTGTATAAATGATTTAATGGTTCCGCAACTCCCCAGAAAATCAAACCGATTCCCATGCCGGCACTAAAGAGCATAGCGAACCAGGTCATATAACTATAATCAGGCTTATCATCATCTTTCCCTAAACGGATCGAACCATATTTTGAAAAGATTAAAAAGATAGCTAAACCTAAGAAAACAGAAACAGAAATGATATAGAACCAACCAAATTTACTAACTAATGCAGTTTGAATTGCAGTAGTCACATTTCCTAAATTACCTTTTCCGATTATAGATTCGGGAATAATCCCCCAAATTGTAAATGCAATACATAATGTTAATGAGACAATAAATGTTTTTGTCAGTTTCCTCATAAAATCCCCCTTTTGTAGGTTTCTTTTTTTCGTAAAATGACTCTAATTCCGATATGTTAAATCGGATAAAGTGAAGTATTTCTTGCGGTGATTTTCTTTCAGCTCTCTAAAATCAGCCTTCACCAATTAGAATTCTTATGGACAGTTGAGCCTCCATATAACCGTTCGGATTATAAAATGGAGATGCTACCGCCAAATCGTGCGAGATAGATGCGGATGGGAGTGTGTTTCCCCAAAAAGGTGTGTTACAGTTGGAAAAAAGCCAAATTTACGGATAGCAGCTCTTTCTTTTTGTAACAATTATGCGGTTGTTTTTGTAAGGATATAGCACTTCTTTGTGAATACACAAACAAATTATTTATGTTTATATAACTATTTTAGTCACAAATCGACGAATTACTCAAGGATTGTAACCATTTAGTAACCCTATCGTAATAACTGCGTAACATTATTATCTCAGTTGAAAAATATCCTCTATGCTATAAGTAATAGAGATATCTATCAAACCTCCTAAAAACACGGAATGAAAACTGCTTTCTATTATTTCTTTCTATATTACAGAGTATTAATGATTTGTTACGAATGGTTTGTAATTGTGTGATTTCCCAAATTCCGAAAAAAACTGTTGCTATAATGAGGACACGAAAACAAACGCAATGGAGGCTATCATGAAAAAATTAATTGGTATAGCAACGGCAGCGGTTTTTGGTCTTGGGATTTTCACTACTTCTGCAAAAGCAGAAACTGTTGTAACAACAGACGTATTAAATGTACGCGAGAACCCAACTACTGAATCACAAGTTGTAGGCAAATTATTAAATGGTCATAAATTAGATGTTACAAATACAGAAAACGGATGGTCAAAAATCAAATTAGATGGTAAAGACGCATTCGTAAACGCAGAATTTACAAAAAGCATCTATTACGTAACAGCAAACGTATTAAACGTACGTGCTGAAGCAAACACAAACTCAGAAGTTCTTGGTACGCTTAAGAAAGACGATATGATCGAAACAACGAACCAAGTACAAAATGAGTGGTTACAATTCGAATATAATGGGAAAACGGCTTACGTTCATGTTCCTTTCTTAACAGGTACAGCACCTGTTATTGAAAAACAAGAAACGCCTGCTCCTGCTCAAGCTGCAGCACCTGCTAAAGCAGAGGCAAAAGCACCAGCAGCACAAGAAAAACCAGCTGCTAAACCTGCTGTCAAAGCAGCAGAAACAAACACTCCTTCTGGTGGTCGTGAACTAACAGTTGAAGCTACAGCATATACAGCTCATCCGAGTGAAAATGGCGGCACATATGGTGGTCGTGTATTAACTGCAATGGGTCATGACCTAACAGCGAATCCAAACATGAAAATGATTGCTGTTGACCCGAAAGTGATTCCACTTGGATCAAAAGTATGGGTAGAAGGTTACGGAGAAGCAATCGCTGGTGACACTGGCGGCGCAATTAAAGGTAACCGTATCGACGTTCTAGTTGGCTCTGATTCAGCCGCTAACAAATGGGGACGTAAATCCGTTAAAGTGAAAATTTTAAAATAACCAATGACTGCTAAAAATTCAGCCAGTTCTCATATATTGAGAGCTGGCTTTTACTTTTTTATATAAACACAAATGAAAAAACATCCTTTTTTAGATGCGAGAGAGCTGCCGGCCATGGAAAGAAGCGGTCAGGGCCTTTTTTTAACCCCATGCAAAGTAAAAACGAGCGCAAGTCTCCTAGCAGCGACTTATATGTTGGAAAACCAAAATGGATATATATATAATGACGATAAGGAGGCTATACCATGAACCCACATGCAAAAATAGACTGGATCGGCACACCGAAGCCATACATCTACAAAGATGATGTAACATACGACGGGGCTACAATTGATTTTTCACTTGAACATGATGACAATCGCTATAAGCTGATTGTGCTCAAGCACGATCAATCCGTTCAATATAAATTTGTGCAATACGGCACAAAACCGGGATCACAAAAACCATTTCCAATTGATATACCCTTTCAAGAAGAAATGCTTCCGTTAGTAGAAAGAATTCTACAAGATCCATATGTACAGGCTTGTCGTATTTTGTAGAGAAGTCGATATATCAAAAAAAGACTACCTCTTTGTAAAGAGATAGTCTTTTCACATTTTAATGCGTTGGGCCAGATACGTCTTCTGTTTTCAATGTATTATTCGCACTGATTGAATGATACATTAGTTTCCCATCCGCATTTACTGTAACGATATGTTCATTGCTAAAGCTCTTAAACTTTACAGATCCATCACCATAGCGAATATTGTATTCTTCATATGTCGTTACTTTATATTTCGTAGAACTTTGACGTTCAACATTACGGACTTCAAATTTTAATAAATCCTCAGTAATTCCTTTTTTCTTTAAATATTGCAGATAATCACGGTCTTCTTTATATGATTTCCCGCTCTTATCATAGTCATTTTCAATTAGACTAAAGTCATTTAAAGAAATAGCGCGCACGTTGTTATAAATATGAGTGCGAACAAAGTCACCAACTGCCGTATCCGATGTTTGTTTTGGGAATTTCAAATAATAGGAGCTCCCCTCATCACCAATTTTTACACTTTCGGTTTTCACAACACCAAAATCAGTTTGTTTCTCTAAATGAACTTCGACCGTCCCATCTGTTGGTACTGGTCCGAGCTTATAGCTTCCATACTCTAGTTTCCCACGTTTTTTACCATTTACAAAGACATTAGCGCTATTTTCGTCAGAAGAGATTGTAACATATTTTCCTTCAAGTGGTAATTTCACATCCACTTTCCCTTCTTTTTCTCCAGCTAACTCAACTTCCTTTTCCGTTTCTAGTTCAGTAAGCTCTGCCTTCGCCTTTGCTTTTACAACATACGTCCCAGGGAAATAAGGTCCGATTTCTTTAGAAGATTTTTCGCTAGAAATATCAGCCGTTTTTTTATCATTTACATATACTTCTGCATTTTTTGCAGTTGTGCTGACCGTCATAAAATACGACTTAATGCTGAACTTATATTTTGGATATAAGAACCACTCTTTTCCATCCTCTACAATTTGTCCGTCCACAAAGCTTTCTTTGTTAACGAGCTCTGTATCTACCGTTTGCTTTTGTAAGTAAGATAACAATTCTTTATTGTATGAAGGACTATCCTTTAAATAACGTAAATAAGATTTAATATCTTCTGTTTTAATTTTCAAACCTGGGTCATCCGATTTTATAAGAGAATCAATTGTATTTATATCTTTTTTATTGAAAGCATCAATTAATGCATTGATTTGCTTTTCTTTCGAGAATTTATATGCCCCGAATTTATATGCTCCAAATAGTAAAGCAGCGAGTACGACGAATACAATGAGGAGTACAATATTTTTCTTGCTCTTCTTTGGTTGCATTTCCCTCTGTACATCTGCTCTCGAAGCCGCTACATTTTCTTCAATCACTTCTACTTTACTTCCGCATTCAGAACAAAAATTTAAGTAATCTGCGACTTGTTTTTTACATGTTCCACAAAACTTCACGATACTTCCCCCCTACTTCCTTGCCAATTTCATTCCAGCGAAGGCAGCTGCATATGTCAGAATAAAACTACCGAGTATTAAATAGATCCAGCCGCCCTGCATAGAAAATACTGTTCCACCTACTCCAAATTCCTTTGTTAGCTTTCCTGCAATATTAATTTCAATTTTAGAAAGAAGATTCATTACAATCATCATAATTGTATAAGCACCGCTACATACAGCTAACGTTACATACATATTAGAGAATGGCACCCTCGCTAATTTTTGTCCCGCTCTAAACATAAAGAATACTGGGATCATAAGGAGCAACAAACCAAGGTGGAATTTACCATTTATCTCATCAAAACTTTCCATTGCTGATAGCGGAGCACCTTCAGCAATTAAAATATCTTTTATTTTAACGCCACCAGCAGATACACCTGATATGAATGAAAGTTCTATCATACTTTTGTCACCTGTTGTCATTACTTTAGACATTTCCTTTTGTAACGCTGGAACTTTTATTTCTACTGGTGCAAAATGAGTCATACTCCATACATTTGGTGTGAGTTGCAATGCCATCATTGCACGCGCTGAAATTGTCGGTGCTACATGTTCGAAAGGCTTTGCATTACTACCGGATAGTGTAATGAATGTCGTCACACAAAAAATAGCAGCTGTCAGTAAAAGACCTTTCACCATCGCTGCCATTCCATGATATAGCGATGCCCCGTATGGAAGTAGCTCCTGAAACGCATCTGCTATATTGTTTCGGCTTGTATGCGCAATCAATCCAAATAAACTAAAGAAAGTTCCGTAGATAAAACCACTTACTAAACTTTTCAACGAAGAGTATCCAACTGTTATCGTTCCTACTTCTGGGAATGTAACTGATTGTGAGGCAATAAAACTGATTACAAATAAGAATAATCCATACATAATACCGACTGTTGCCGCTAGTACGATTTGTTCTCCAATCGTCTTTGCAACACGTTGTTTTCCTATCCAAATCCCTACTCCACATAAAATAACAAATGGAATAATTAATAGTAAAAAGAATGGAGTATGCCAAGATAACGACATAACAATTCCGCCTTCATTTCCTGCTGAAAAACCAAGTAAATGATAGCTTAATAGTGTAGAGGTTGTACTCGCATAAAAATCAGGTAACATTGTTAATTCCCTAGCAAATTCATGGAATATCTTTTTCATCATCTCTGAAACTGCTAAACTTCCAAGCCATCCCGCAAGTAACATAAGAACGCTTGCAATTGCTCCGCCAATTATCCCTGTCTTCAGACCACCTTTATGTAAGCCTAATTCAACTTTATGACCTTTTTCCATACTAGGTAACTTTACGATATGTTCTTTTTTCTTCACTGTAAATAAAGAATGTCCGCACTTTTGGCAATACAGGTTCTGCTCTGCATTTTCATTCCCACAATCACGGCAATATTTAGAGTTGTCTTGCTCAAGAACGACACTGTCTCCATACACCATTGTCATACTTCCTTCATTTGGACAGTAGTTCACTTCTTCTCCATGTTGATTCCCACACATGCGACAGTACATTTCGTTCACTCCCCACCTTGCTTAATTCCACAAACTGGACAAAAAATGGAGCCTTTTGCAATGTGCTCATTACATGATACACACGTAACCTTTTCTACGTTGCTCTCTACAAATAGCATTGGATTTGGTTTTCCGCATGTCCCACAAAACTTATCACCAATTGATAAAGAGCCTCCACACTCACACGTTACTTTCTCTCCTTGTTGTTTTTGCAGTTCAACAATTCGTTTTCGTGCTTGATAAATTAAAACGTCAAATTCTTGAATCGGAGCAACTAATTGCTTTAATACCTCTTCCTTGACCCCAGTATCTCGAATCTGAACATATACCTGTTGGCCAAGCTCTAATAAAATTTCTGTCTTCTTATGAAGCTGCACTTGTATTTCCTTTTTTAATTGCGCAATCTCTTGTGCCACTTGCAACTTTATCTTTCCCTGTTCAATTCCTTCTTGTAGCTTATTCATACCGCTTCCTAATTTCGTCTGCAAATCTGACAAATCAAATCCCCTCCTAAACAAAAAAGTCACGTATTTAACTATATATATTACCATATTTTTCTAGATTGAATACGAGCAAATTCATTTTTTCTGTTTTTGCCTCTTTTTGTTTATAATGGTAGAGGAAATAAATCTTTTGTACGGAGGAAAACTATGCTGCAACATTCAATTACGAAAGATGAAATTATGATGATCGCGAATGAATTTGTTCAAGGACTCGATCCGCAGCAAGTAGCCGATCAAGAGCATGTTGCCACTGCTCGTCATTTATATCGCAGCGGTCTTGTCTACAACGTTGATTTTGATGGCTATACGTTATCAGGTACCGTAGATGCTGAAGGAAATGTGTATAGCGTCCATATTCCAATGCGTAATATCGCGGAAAGCTATTGTGATTGCTTCGCGCCGACGCAGTGCGAGCACATGCTTGCTGTTCTACTGTCTGCTGCTTCTAGCTTCGGACAAGTGGGAGAAGTATTAACATTATTTAAAAATAAAACGAAACCATCACTCCCTCCGATTCGAACAGCACGACAAGTATTACAATCGTCTGCATTTGAAGAAACGGACTTTACAAGTTGGCACGCATATTTTGAATCTGAATATGACGCATTTAAAAAAGAACAAACACGACTCTCGTATAGACAAATGTATTTTCTTATGAGCATCTTTACAGACTTTTACATGAAATTAGAACGAAAAGCGCCGCGTGTCGTTGCTATACATGAATTGTTCAAATTGCATGGCGCACTTTTTTGCTTTCAAAAGCTATTAGAAGAAATTCTTGACTTTGAGACAAACAAAACGTATTCCTATCACCAACCTATTAACGTTGTCCGGCTATTTGTTGATAAAGTTGAATCACTTGTACGTGACTTGAAATCAGAATCGATTCCTGCTGAATGTGAACCAATTTTGCAAGAAACAGCTCGCCAAGTGCATGATATTTTCTTCTCTACCGATTCCTATACACAGGAGAGGTTCTTTATTTACCGGCATATATGGGGAGAGTTGCTAGCAGAAAAATCTTGGATACAAGAAGAAGAAAAACGAATTGATGCGAAGATGAATCCACTTTCGAAAGCACTCGCCTCTTCTCACCTCTTCTTTTTAAAAGAAGAGGATCATTTAGCTATGGTCTTACTCGAAACACAACCGGCTCAAGTTGTCGGTCTTTATTTCGACTGGCTCGAAGATTTACTGAGTACAATGCAATGGGAGCGCGCCAAAAACTGGCTGTCTTTCACATATAAACAAGTGAAAAAGACAATGAATGATCAGGCCGATCCCCTTTTTGTAAAAGATATCGTTCGTTTGTTTGTCATGATGTATGAAACATATGCAACACACACAAATGAACAAGCAGGTCTTGAAATGATTTTGCAAGAACTATTGCCATATAGCTTCACAAACTACGAGCAATATGTACTAGCAAAAAAACAATATCATGCATGGACAGAACTTCATCTCTTGTATGGATTTGAAGCAATTGAATTGCTAAAAGAACCACTGAAAGAAATTGAAAAAGAAGCACCAGAAGCAGCTCTTCCGCTCTATCATCTTGCAACGATGCAAGCAATTGAGGAACGGAATCGCAAGTCATACCGCCGTGCAGTCCGTTACTTAAAGAAATTGCGTATGCTCTATAAACGGCTCAAACGAACAGATGAATGGCACATTTTCATTGTCCAAATCGCTAACTTATATTCACGTCTAAGAGCACTACAGGAAGAACTGCGGAAAGGAAAGTTAATCGATGATCATACAAACTGAAGTAACAATTCGGCTCCAGCACGTAAGTCAAGGTTGGTTCCTTTGGGGAGAAGATGAAACCGGCAATCTCTTACCTGCAAGAGATTGGAAACAACATGCCTTCACATGGCATTCAACTTCCTTCTATGGCACCTTCTTGAAAGAAGCTACATACGAAGGAAGAAGCGGGATTATGCTAACGAGCGTTCAAGCATTTGAATATATCGCCAATAAACCAATGAATTCATTTGCCAGGCTGCAAATGAATGATCCCATTACCGCACTTACGCCAAATGCAAAAGAACTATGGGATGCCTTTGTAACTGGAAGCTTTATACCTGATATGAAGCGCTGGTCCGATTATCCGTCATGGAAAGTTAGCAATGTTTCAATTCAAGATGATACGTTAGCATCCCTTTTCTCTCAGGCAGTTAATGAGAGTATCCTTCAAGATGCTCACTCTAATGATGGCTGGGAAGATGCGAAGCGACTATATGAGCACTATGATTTTACGAAAAGACAGCTTGTAACAGCAATGCATGAAGAAGATTGGCTCCGGAAAATTGGCTACATCGAGGATGATCTTCCCTTCACAATTGGACTTCGTCTCCAAGAACCACACAATGATTTTGAACTGTGGAAACTTGAAACGATTATCACCACAAAACGCGGAGCACACCGGATATACGTCTATAATGACATCGATTCACTACCAAAAAGATGGCATAACTACGAAGAGCGTATTCAAGAAACGCAGGAAGGGTTCGGTAAGCTAGTTCCATGGCTTGAGGAAGATGATCACTTTCGAACTGAGCTATATGAAACAGAAGCATGGAACTTCTTAACAGAGGCGAGTAACGAATTATTAGCAGCCGGCGTTGATATTTTACTACCGTCTTGGTGGCAAAACTTAAAAGCAACGAAACCAAAGTTACGCGTCCAATTGAAGCAAAGTACGAATCAAACACAATCCTTCTTCGGCATGAACACTCTCGTCGATTTCGACTGGCGCGTTTCCACAGATGGCATCGACCTATCAGAGAGTGAGTTTTTCGATCTTGTCGAACAAAACAAACGACTCTTCAATTTAAATGGACAATGGATGAGACTCGACCCTGCCTTTATTGAAGAAGTGAAAAAACTAATGAAACGTGCAGATAAATATGGCCTTGAAATGAAGGATGTTTTGCAGCAGCACTTATCAAACTCTGCCGAAGCAGAAATTGTAGAAGAAGATAATCCATTTACAGACATTGAAATTGAGCTAGATGGCTATTACGAAGAGCTCTTCCAAAAATTATTGCATATCGGAGACATTCCAAAAGTTCCAATACCATCTTCCTTGCAAGCCACACTTCGCCCATACCAAGAACACGGTGTAGAGTGGCTCTTATATTTACGAGAGCTCGGATTTGGAGCGTTGTTAGCGGATGATATGGGTCTTGGAAAAAGTATCCAAACGATTACTTACTTATTATATGTGAAAGAAAGAAGCCTCCAAACAGGTCCGGCACTAATCATAGCACCGACGTCTGTTCTTGGAAATTGGCAGAAGGAATTTGAACGCTTCACGCCGCATTTACAGGTTCAATTACATTATGGAAGCAACCGTTCGAAAGGCGATTCATTTAAGGACTTTCTTCAGAGTACGGATGTCGTATTAACTTCTTATGCATTAGCACAACTTGATGAAGAAGAGTTAAACGCGCAGTGCTGGGATGCGATCATCCTGGATGAGGCGCAAAATATTAAGAACCCGCAAACGAAACAATCGAAAGCGGTTCGTAATTTGCAAGCAAATCACAAAATCGCTTTAACAGGTACGCCGATGGAAAACCGGTTAGCAGAGCTATGGTCTATTTTCGACTTCTTGAACCACGGATATCTTGGTAGCCTAGGACAATTTCAGCGCCGCTTCGTAACACCCATTGAGAAAGATCGTGATGAAGCGAAAATTCAGCAAATACAAAGATTCATCTCACCGTTCTTACTGCGCCGGACAAAACAAGATCAAACAGTCGCATTAAACTTACCGGACAAACAAGAACAAAAAGAATACTGTCCGCTAACAGGTGAGCAAGCATCACTATATGAACAACTCGTACAAGATACACTACAAAACATTGAAGGCTTAACAGGCATTGAAAGACGCGGTTTTATTTTAATGATGCTCAGTAAGCTAAAGCAAATTTGTAATCATCCCGCTCTTTACTTAAAAGAAGAAGCGCCGAAAGATATTGTGCAGCGCTCCATGAAGACGCAAACATTAATGGATCTTATTGAAAATATAAAAGATCAAAATGAAAGCTGCTTAATTTTCACGCAATATATTGGAATGGGGAATATGTTACAAAAAATATTAGAAGAGAAATTCGGTCAGCGTGTTCTCTTCCTAAACGGTAGTGTACCGAAAATAGAACGTGATAAGATGATCGAACAGTTCCAAAATGGAACATATGACATCTTCATCCTCTCATTAAAAGCTGGCGGCACAGGTCTAAATTTAACTGCCGCAAACCACGTCATTCACTATGATCGCTGGTGGAATCCAGCTGTAGAAAATCAAGCGACAGACCGAGCATATCGCATCGGTCAAAAGCGATTTGTACACGTCCATAAACTTATTACAACAGGTACACTTGAAGAAAAAATTGATGAAATGCTAGAACGTAAACAATCGCTGAGTAGCGCTATTATCACAAGTGATAGCTGGATGACAGAACTCTCAACAGACGAGTTGAAGGAATTACTCGGTATATAAAATCCATTTTAATAATGAGATGCTGTGTCGCATATTATCGAGGCGTCGATATATTCACAAAAAAGGAGCTATCCCGAAGGGTTAGCTCCTTTTTCTATGCCAAAACCAATTGCTTATTATAATTCCTGTCAGTCCGCCCGACGTATCTAAAACTGAATCTTGCCACATCGGTGTACGGTCACCTGTAAACGATTGATGAATTTCATCGAATGTTGCATATCCAGCGACAATCAGAAGTGCGAATACGAAGGAACGCATTCTTGAACAACCAGAACGGTGCAATGCATGATACGAAAGCGCACCAAGAATCAAGAATACTGTGAAATGAGCTCCTTTACGAAGGAAAAACTCAACAAAACCACCAACGCCTTTATTTTCAATGCTAACCGGTGTTCCCCCGCCATAGTCAATCGATACACCGGAGAATTTTTCTTCTACAAATTGAGACGGAATATACTTCTCAATATCTGAACGCATATCCTGCTTCTTATACGGCTGTGCTGAAGAATAAAAAATAATCCCCATCCATAGTAAAACGGGAATCCAAACTAACCATTTACGATTCATCTTTTGAAACTCCTCTCTTATTCTTCTAAGCGTACCAAAAAAAATAAAAAATTTCACGCCAAAATATGACCGTTGCCTCCTATATATATGACGAAAAGGGGGTGAAAAAATGGCGATTGAAACGATTGTAACTGACTTAAGCTTGCGCCTTGTCCTAAACGGTGGCACAGACAAAAATGGGAAAACTATTTTGAAAAACAAACAATTTAAACGAGTAAAGCCAAATGCTGATGTAGCACAGGTCCATGAAGTGGGACGTGCCCTTGCTTCATTACAAGGATTAAAGCTTCATGCAGTTCAACTTTTAAGTACATCTGACATCTCAAATCCGTAAAAATTTAGTGACAAGGAGGTAAATGACAATGACAGTACTCGAACTGATTTTCTTAAAAGAGGATGGAAAAACAGTCGTCTTCTCTATCGACAATCCTATTACACCTGTGAATGAACAAACCATAAGCCAAGTGATGGACACAATTCTCTCCTCTGCAATTTTCTTATCACTTAGTGGGAACACTCGTAAAAAAGGGGCACGCCTTGTTGAAAAGACAGTATCAGAAGTAACAGTTGCTCCTTAAACGCAAAAGACGAAGCTGCATCAATTTGCAGCTTCGTCTTTTTTCTTCGGCATCTCAATCGGAATAAAAATATGAGAGAATCCGATTGAAACATATTTATAATTTTCTTTCCCAATTGTAAATTCCGTCTTATACGTCGAGAAGAAAATATAATCGCTTCGCTTTGTATAATGGTTAATCAACACGTCAACTTGTGGCTCTACATATTTCTTTGCTAACTTCTTACCAATTGTGGCAAGTTCACCAACAAGCCCATCTGGGTCTTCTTTTTCAACCTCTGTTAACTTCTTACTAATATCGTTGCGATTCATAAATTGCTTTGCTGCCCATTCTGTATACTCCCCTTTACTCGGGTTGCTATTTGCTAAATATACGAAAAGAAGGACAACAAGTACCATAATTATATACTTCCGTTTCATATTCTATCACCGCCTAACTGTTTCTATTTTCATATATATGTACAAGCGATGCAAATTATATAAACCTAAATTGAAAAAGCGATAGAAACCCTTTCTTCTTAAGGAGGAAAAGAGTGTAGATTCATTTTTGTATGCAAAACAGCTTATATGTCGAAAAATTAAAATGAATTTATATAGAAAGCTTACTATTTACAAAATAAAGTAAACTTTACAAACATTTACAAATATTTAAAATTATTTTTATATTCCATCTATATACTAAAATATGTAAACAAATACTTTTAAGGAGGCTTTTCCTTTGGACGACCTAGTTAGTCATGATACTATCTCTAGTTCTACAATGATACTTGAGCCTTACGCCCATCCTTTTCACCGTACTAAAATAACAGAAAATGACGGAAATATTAAGTTTTCATCTAAAACATCATTACAATTGGTACAGCTATCTTGCCTATTACATAACCATTCTACCTATAAAGGAAGGCGAGATGCGATTCAAGAAAATTATTACTTTAAACAAAATATCCCGATCCCAATTGATCATCGTCATTATATTTGCGCCATTCCAACGAAATCTCCTGCATCTCCAGACTGTATTTGGGTTTTCTATAGTCATATAAACAAAATAGAAATTTATAATAATCGCAAGCAATCCAAACTTCATTTTTATAATGGTACAACCATAATTGTTGCTACTAGTTTTTATCAAATGCAACAACAATTTTTGAAAGCTGGATTTCTCTTGTGCCGCATGAACATGCAAGATTCACAACAATTTCGAGATATTTATAAAGTCATGCGCCTCCTAGACAAACCATTACTTCCTTGCTAGTACAAATTTGTTATAAAAAAATGGAAGACACAGAATATTCCTGCCTTCCATTTTTCTTTTTTTCACTCTCTTATACTGCTGCGCATCTTCCCCAGCGCCTGCCGATATACCCATCTCACTTGATGATATGTCATCTCCATCTCTTCCGCAATTTCATGTATCTTCTTTCCTGCATAAAAACGTTCGTAAATAATATGTTTCTCTTTCTCATCTAACAAACTCATATAATCCTGAGTTTCTGACGACACTTCTGCTCCGCATACATTTTGTAACATTTCCTGTCCGGCGAATGTATGCCGCTTTTGAAATCGATTTTCTTTCTTTAATTTCTCTAGCAAATATCCACGTACTGTTACAAGTGCATAAGCTGAAAAAGTCCCTTTCTCCTCCTCATACTTTTCATATGCCATCCAAAGTCCAATTAAACCGCATTGATAGTACTCTTCATAATCCCGGTACAGATAAAGCTTTTTCATTTGATTTTTAATCATTTTTTCATACAACGTAACTGTTTCTGTAAAAGTAGCCGGTTTCATATTATACCTATTTCTAAAAGGTATACCTCTTTGTTATTCCGCGGTACCTTTACAATATAAGAAGATAAAGAGGATTTCATGGTGAGTTATTTGAAATTCCGCATAGGGAAATTTCAAATATCTGTAGAGGAAATTTGAAATACGAGGCCTAGTATTTCAAATACATACAAAAATAAAAAACGGCTCCTTCTCGAGCCGTTTTCTGCACATATTCTTATCCATTGAAACTTTGCATAAACTTTGCTAATACGATAACAATTAAACTTAAGAACGCTGCTTTAATAATGAAGAGAACAACAACTGGAACCGCAGCTTTTACTTTTCCTAACCCAGCTGTAATTTGTAATCCAATCCAAATTAATACGATATTCCATAAATAAAATATCTCAACTACACTACCAATTGCATACCCTGTAGTACCTTGGTCAAATAATGGTGCTAAGCTTGTATACCCAGTTGCACCACTTCCAAAAATTAAACCTAAAAGAGAATTAATAAGTCCACCAATAACAACAACAATGCTTGAATATACAATAATAGCTAGCAATTTTTTGTAAGGAGTATCATTTCCAAAAAACATCATAAAGATTTTATAGACAGCTGCTACAATAAGAGTTCCAATTATTATCCCAATAAAACCTGAACCGATTGACTTACCAACTAAATATCCGATAGATTCTTCTTGGCCTGTGCCAAATTTCTTCTGAATTTCCATCATCTCAGGCGATGATTGCACCACATATGTAGATAATCCATTTACAAGTGCTTGTAACAACGCAACCAAAAAGAACATACCCCAAACCTTATCAGTCGCTTTCATTCTCTCAAACTGTAAGCCAGGAGATGTGATCATCCCTAGTAAAGATGGTTTTTCTCCACTAACCTTTTGCGAATTAACATTCGGTTCCATTCTAAAAAACCTCCTTGTATTTTTCTCACCCGTTCTAACGGGCGGTTCACTTCCTCTTCCCCAGAGACTGTGAACCGCCCACTAGAATAATATAAAAATCGACTTGCACTCTTGTTCTCTCTTTGGTTTCACTTAGCATGGGGCCAAAAAGGCTCTGACCGCTTCTATCCTCGAGCGGATTCCCTCTCCCACCTAAAAGAAATGGTTTTATATCTTTTTTCTATTTGTATGTGTAGTAGAGGAACGCCCCTCTACTACACTACCAATCTATTCATAACGAAGTGCTTCAATAGGATCTAGTTTCGCTGCTTTATTCGCTGGAATTAATCCGAAAATAATACCGAGCGTCATCGAGAATAACACGCCGCCAACGACAACTTCCCATGAAACGAGCGGTGGCCATTTCGCAAATGTAGAAACAATATATGCACCACCATAACCAAGACCGATTCCGATCAATCCACCAAGAAGCGTTAACATAACGGCTTCAATTAAGAATTGTAGCAAGATTTTACTGCGCGTTGCTCCAAGTGCTTTACGTACCCCAATTTCACGTGTACGTTCTGTTACGGATACGAGCATAATGTTCATAACACCAATACCACCAACGACTAATGAAATACCAGCAATACCACCAATAATCATTGTCATAATGCCCGTCATTTTTGAAATACCTTCTTGAATTTCTTTTAAATTCATCACTTCGTATTTACCAGATGCATCACTTGGCTTACGACTATTTAATACATCAGCAGCTTTTTTACCCGCTTTTTCTAAATCATCCACATTTTTCGCTTGAACAGAAATACTTTGAATCTCATCTTTTCCATATATTGTTGGCCACAATGTAATTGGAATTAAAGCTTCCGATGGCCCCATTCCCATAAACTCATTATTTGATTTATAGACACCGATAATTTGCATCGGTTGTCCTTTCATCTCAATAATTTTTCCGACTGGACTTTCCTTTTTGAAGACCTTTTCTTCCATACTCTTACTGATCATCACGACGTTATTACCTTGCGCAATATCCGATTCTTGTAAGGATCGGCCTTTTAACACTTTCACTTTATTTACTGAGAAGTACTCACTATCTAATCCTGTAATACTCACCATCTCTTTTTTATCTTCAATATCGAGTGGCTCCATACTTGAATTGGTTGTAAGAACATGCGCAATCTCTGGAAGTTTTTTTATTTCAAAAATATCTTCCTCAGTTAACTTTGGTTGTTCCATCATTTCCATACCATACGGATCATTTATATCCGCACTATAGTGAATTGGGATTACGTTATTACCAGCTCCAACGAATTGTGACTTTAACGCTGCTTCTCCGCCCTGCCCAATCGCAACAACAGTAATAATGGAACCAACGCCTATAATAATCCCAAGCATCGTAAGCGCTGAGCGCAGTTTATGAGCTAGAATAGAAGATAGGGCAATTTTTATACTATCTAGTAAACTCATACCGCACACCTTCTATCTTCTGTAATTTTCCCGTCTCTTAACACAATTCGGCGCGAAGAATATGCCGCAACTTCTTCTTCATGCGTAACCATAACAATCGTTGTACCTTCTGCGTTTAACTTTGTGAAAATATCCATAACCTGCTGTCCAGACTTTGTATCAAGAGCACCTGTTGGTTCATCGGCCATAATGAACGTTGGGTCATTTGCGATGGAACGTGCGATGGCTACACGCTGCTTTTGCCCACCTGAAAGTTCGCTTGGCAAGTGATGCACGCGGTCAGACAATCCGACTTTCCCAAGTGCTTCAAGAGCTCTCTGACGGCGCTCCGCTTTCTTCACGCCGCCATATATAAGCGGAAGTTCTACATTTTCTACCGCTGAAAGACGTGGCAATAAGTTAAAATGCTGGAATACAAAGCCTATATATTCATTGCGAATGAGAGCAAGCTTTGACTCGTCTGCTGTTAAGATATTCACATCGTTCAACATATATTCGCCTTCTGTTGGACGATCTAAACAACCGATAATATTCATGAGCGTTGATTTCCCTGAACCAGACGGTCCCATAATGGAAACAAACTCACCACTTTGAATCGTTAAACTAATACCGTGTAAAATCGGTACCGCCAGTTTCCCTTGATAATATGTTTTATGAATATTGTTTAACGTAATCATTTTTCTTTCACTTCCATTCCGTCATATACATTGTCGGAAGGATTTTTAACCACCTTTTGCCCCACTGTTACGCCTTCAAGAACTTCTGTCCAGTCTCCATCAGTAGAACCTTTTTTCACATTTTGTTTACGAAGTTTTCCTTTTTCTTCTACATAAACAAATGGTTCACCATCTTTTTCTACAATGCTCTTACTAGGAACAGCAATCATTTTCTTGTTTTCTAGGTTTACTTGTAGAGATACATGATAGCCCGGAGATAAGCCTTCTTGTCCATCTAAACTAGCTTTATATGTATACTGAGACATGTTTTGTGCTCCCTCACCAGCACCGGCTGCTTGCGCCATTTCTGCACTTGTCGGGAACTCGCTTACCTCTGTAATTTTACCTGTCCATTTCTTCTTACTATTTGCTTTTGCAGTTGCAGTAAATGGTTGATCCTTTTGAATTTGTGATTTTTGAAGTTCTGTTAATGTCCCTTGAATTTGGAATGAATCTTTAGAAGCGATTTGTAAAAATGATTTTCCTTGTCCACCCATTGCTTGCGCTGAACTTTGTGCTGCATCTTTATCTAACTTTTGCACAACACCAGCGAAATTACTATAAATTGTGAGTTCATCTTGTTTTTTCTTTAATTGTTGTGATTGTAATTGACCTTTTTCTTTCTCAAGGTCAATTGTTTTTTGCCCTATTTCTAATTCGCTTACTTGCTCTTCTAACGGATCTGTTACCTCTTTCCCAGCACCGCTATCTTTCGCTTTCTTAATCTGGTTCTTTACTGAATCTATTTTCTTTTTCCCTTGATCATAGCGCATACTTGCCATTTTTTGATCAAGCTCAGCTTGTTTCATTTGTAAATTGATTTCTTCATTATCATAAGAGAATAATTTCGCGCCCTTTTCTACTTCCTGTCCTTCTTTCACCGCAATGTCCTTCACTTTTCCTTTTGTCGGATCTGCGTAGAAGCTCTCAATATTTCCAGGCTTTACTTGTCCGGAAATCAATTTCGTATTATTCAATGTACGTTCTGTTACTTTCTCAAAGCTAACAGCGTCTCCCTGTGCCGCGCCTTTTTTCTTTCCTTGCATGATAAAAATATTGACGGCTGCAACGACGACAATTAATGCAATAACCCCAATGATAATCCATTTCTTCTTTTTGTTTGGAGTACGAACCGTATTTGGTAACATATTCTCGCTCCTTTTATATCTTTATATAGTAGTTCTTCAATTATGTAAAACTTTCAGAAAACGATACCCGCATCTCTTAAATTATTACGCTTTCTTTACAAAGTTTTACACTATCACTTATATTGTAACAAAAATACCAATGTTTAGAAATATGACGTTTTATCTTTTAAGCAAGTTTTAAGAAACTTAAAAGCCACATGAAAAGACTTAAAAAAACCACCTTACATAAGGCGGTTTGGACGTTTCCTCCAAGTACTCCATTTCGCTTGATCCAAATCATGCTCAAATGGAAGAGTTGTCACGTCTTTTCTCATCTCGCGCGGAATATTCTTTTCTACCGTTTGAAACGCTTCATATTCATCAGCTCGCATTGCTCTTTGAACAATGCCTTCTGGGTTATCACCTTGCTTGTCTAACATCCAGCCATTTTCACTATTTAACTGTTTACGAAATTCCTCTTTTGCATCTTCATCTGGAAACATGCTTCCATTCACTTTCAAATAGGTTTCAATTCTCATCGGAAGCCACTCTACTTCATAATCCTCTACTAAACAAATTACAATCCCTATCGGCGTACTACGAACGACAAAATCAAATGTACAATCTCGCTGTGTGACTGTTGCGGAACAGAACAAAAACGTTTCTACTTCTGATACAAAAATTCCCACTTCCCAGCATCTCCTTCATACATATAATTTGTCTTGCTAACTCCTACTGAATTTTAACATTTGTTTTTGAAGATATTGTAAAATGAATGTTAATTTTCTATATATAATGTACTTTCACTCTATCCGTTCACTCATTCTTAATAGATATCACATATAATCTATTAATTTATAACCATAATACTGTATGTACTAGAAATAACATTATGTAATAAGTGCATCAAAAAAGATTACAAGAAAATAATTTTGATACTATTACTATTCCAGTAGTCACATTCACATATAATATCCGTTAAACCAACTATAAAGATACATTGAAATATATAACAGTTTGATAAAGTGAAACTTTAATCAGTGAGGGTTTTCTTCATCCCCCACTGATTATTAGCCCGACCAATCAGGCTTTTACGGGCAGTTTATCTCCCACCTAACTTCTTTTCTTTCACCGAATTTTGAGGTAGGAGTATTACTTACTACCCGTTAATACGGGATAAATCAAGGCTGTAAAGAAAGATATATTATATTTTGCATTGCAATCAAATATTCATACATTCGCCCAAGCTAATTCACGCTTGTCTGAATACTAATATATTAAATCTATTTAAAAGTGAGGTGATAGAATATGCCACCAAAACCACGTACTTGTTGCCCTGCATATAATCAAATACGTGCATTCTATGTGCAAGCAGCAGCAGCAGGGTTTCAGCAGATAAGCTTTGATGTTATCATACCTTTTTCAGGAGCAGCACCTTTAACATATTTTGTAGATAGCATAGATTGGCTCGATAACAAGCATTGCGTTATCATTACTAACTTTCAGTCCCCAGCGCTAGGCGTTTCAGATTCAGCATGGAGTTGTGAAATTCTTAATTTATATTTTGCAGGGAACCTTCAGAGAATAGTTTAAAATCTTTCTTATTTTAGCTAACTATCCCCCTCTTTTGTCATCGAAAAATCCCCTCACCAAGATGGGGAAAATAAAACGAAACTTCCATCATTGAGGGTTTTCTTCATCCCTCAATGATGGAAAGCCTCTACCTATCCTCCTTGCTTTTCTCTAAATCTTAAGGTAAAGGTCTTACTGCTCACAAATAAAAAGTGCATCCGAAAACGAGTGCCTTTTTGATAAACTGTTACTAAGTTTCAAAAACTACACCTTATCTCTTTCATTTTATATAAATCTATACTGATAAGATGTACATAAAAGGAGCTGCCCAAAAGTAGTACTTTTGGACAGCTCCCTTAAATAAACGATTATGCTATTTTGCTCTTAGGACCTTTTCTCTCATGACCAAATTGAACGATAAATAAGAATACCGTAGATAAAATACCGCCTGCTAATAATAGAATGAAACAGCCGTCCCACCCAGAGCGATCAACGATAACACCAATCGCTGCGTTTGCAACTAAGCTTCCTCCTAAATAACCGAACAGGCCGCACATACCAACTGTTGTACCTACTGCAAATTTTGGTACTAATTCCATTGCACTTAAACCAATTAAAAATTGTGGTACATAAATTAAGCAACCAATAATCGAAACTGCAGCACTCACAACAAGTATATTCGATGCTTGCCAGTATACCACCGTTCCAATAACAACACCAACCATGCTAAACACACATAGTGGCATACGTTTCCCTTTGAATAACTTATCACTTAACAAACCTACGATTAATGAACTTGGAATTGCCATTGCTTCAAAAATTGAATATGCTGCATGCGCTTCTGTTTTTGTAAATCCTTTAACCGTTGTTAAATAAATCGGTACCCAGTTAATAACACCGAAACGAATTAAATATACAAATGCATTCGCAATACATAAATACCAAATAAATTTGTTTTTCACTACATATTTCATCAAAATTTCTTTTGGTGACATTTTGTTGGCATTGTCTGCCTTCTCAAGATCTTCATAATCATTGCGATATTCATCAATTGGTGGAAGACCTGCAGATTCTGGTGTATCCTTCGCATTCACCCACATAAGAACTGAAATGACCATTGCAATTATCGCTGGGAAGATAAACACGCCGGCTTGCCAATGACTTTCACCGAAAATACCAACACCAATTCCAACAAGCGGTGGTACAAGCATCGCACCAATATTATGTGAAATATTCCAAAGTCCTGTTTTTGTACCGCGCTCTTTCTTCGAGAACCACTTCGTCATTACGGTACTACAAGGAGGCGCTCCCATTCCTTGGAAAATATTATTGAAAACTAATAACGTTAAAATCATGCCAAATGAAGATGCAAAACCAAAACAAATATTTATAATTGCTGATAAGAATAAACCAACCGCAATAAAACGCTGCGCATACGCTTTATCTGATAAATTTCCCATAAAGAACTTACTTAGTCCATACACAATCGCCGTAACGGAACCTAATAAACCATATTCCGTTGTACTAAAACCATATTCTTTTATTAAATACGTACTAGATAACGTAAAGTTACTACGAACTAAATAATACGCTGCATATCCAACTGAAATTCCGAGCAGCACACGAAGACGTAGTAGTCTGTATACTTTGTCAATCATATTCGCTGGCAAACGCTCAATTACTGGTGCAGGCTTAAGCCAATTAAACATATTATCTCTTCTCCTTTTTTCACTTTTGAAAGAGACGTTGTCTATTCCATATCTCGATTACTCCACTATCTGATACATTTTTGTTCGTTCTTCTAACAGGCTGACCTTCTATTTCTTTCTGATTCTTCGCAAGCATTGTTGGTACGCCAAACGAAACTTTTTCTAAAATATGCCCTGCTTCTTCTGATAAACAATAATCAATAAATAAATCCGCTATAATACCACTCGGTGCATGTTTCAGTTTCGAAATTGCATTGACAGATAACCCCGTTTGCTCAGGCACTTTACTCAAAATCGGAAAGCCTTGTTTTTGAAGCATCCGTTGGTCTCCCATGAAGTTAATACCAATCATATATTCACCGCTTGCCACATACTCAGCAGGCATATAACCATTCACCGTTACCTCTGCAACTTGCTTGGCAAGGCTCCTTACATACCCCTTCGTCTCTTCTTCACCAAATGTATCAATAAGTGATTGGAACAACGTATAAGCTGTTCCTGAAACATTCGGATCAGGCATGACAATCTTTCCGGCATACGCTGGATGTAATAAGTCTTTCCACTTCGTTGGATATGAAAGTCCTAGCGGTGCTATTTCCTTATTCCATCGCTCTTTATTAATCGCGATGGCAAGCTTCTCTACTTCATAACCATACCAAAAGCCATCCTTATCTTTAACGGCTTTTGAAATGCTACTTGCATGCTGGCTTGTAACAGGAATAGATAGATTTTTTTGCTTCATCATTTGATGCGCATCCAATGTACCGCCAATGATAATATCTGCCTTCGGGTTTCCCGCTTCTTCTTCCACTCTTCTAAGCAGCTCTTCTGTAGAAAGACGAATAAATTCATACGTACATCCGCGCGGTTTACAAAACGATGATAAAAGCGCTTCACCAACTTCTTCACGGGCCGCGACATACGCGACAAGATGGCGATCTTTCAAAATTGGAAGACCATTTTTACTATATTTGATAGAGGTAGTATCTCGAGAGCAACTAGACATCGCTCCTCCAATTACTAGCAAAAAGAAGAAAAAGGCTATCTTTCTCATGAAACATTCTCCTTTACAAATAGATTTGCTAGGGAGCCTTTCATATACATCACATTCCCATTATTATCGCCAAGATATTGCACGACAAAGTAAGAAGGATATATAGAAATCGTTAAAATATCCTCACGTTCATTCTTTACATGTTTACCATTTTGATAAGCAGTAATATAAGCGATTGGATCCTTCTGCGATTGCAGCAACTTCTGAATTTCTCCATAGTCCGTAATTTGCTTTGCTTGCCGAATCGAATCAAGTATCGGCGTAAGATTCGTAGTACGCACTACATCACCTTCTCGCAAAACAACTTCCTTTGCTGATGCAAAGAAATCGCTAATACGCTCTGGCGTATAATATAGGCCCAGCAAATATGTTTGAAATGCGGAAATCATCGGATCTGTACCATTCTTCCCATATACATTTGCCTCGTACTGGAACAAGTCACCTACTGCAAAAGTACGCCTATGTCCATTCAAGTACGTTACTTCTCCAGTAAATACTTGTTCGTGGATCTTCGCTTCTGTTTGCTTCATTCGAATCTGGTCAAAGAATGAAACAATTGCATGCAGACGAACTTCATCTGTTACAACTACTTCTCCCCACTTCTCATGTCTTACTTTCACTTTAGTAGGAAGAGATTCACTTGCTCTTTCTAAAACAGCCTGCTTGTCATCTAAGGTTGTAACGTGGTTATACAATTGCTTCTCTATGGCAAAAAACAATACAAAAGCAGCAATCGTGCAAAAGACAAACAAGAGAATTTGAAATGATAGCCTTTTCATTTCTGCCTACCTCCAAGATAAAAAAACGTTGTTTCGAAAATACCGCATAATTGTTTCATAAATGTATCATTTAATCGCTTTCAAATTTTTTATATCTTCCATGCGTCTTGGTAATAAGAACGTGATCATCACCATCGTTCCCATTTCCTCACTACTTTCAATTCGCATGCTTCCGCCTTGCTTCGTCATAATCTCCTGACAAATGAACAAACCGTATCCATTTCCATAACTAGAAGAGAGTACTTTTCCTTCCCGAGAACGATTCCACTCTGCAAGTATCGCTTCATCCATACCAATCCCATCATCATGAATGAAGACTTTCGCTTCCTCTTCATTTTTAGCGACATTCATCCTCAGTTGCGTGGCATCACTATATTTAATCGCATTATCAAACACATTCAAGAAAATCTGCTTCGTCTTATCAAAGTCTGCAACAACATGTGCCTCTGTTAATTCATTTATAACTTCTATCTCGTATTGCTGAAGACGAGGCTTCACGATCGAAATTGCCTCTTCTGCAATTTGCTTTATATCCACAATCGTCGGAGAAACTTCAAACGTACTCGTTCCATACTTCGAAGATTGTAATAACTCCTCAACGAGTGATAATAGACGCTGACTTTCAATCGAAACATAATGAAGACTTTCCTCTATATCTCGCGCAGATTGCAGTTTCGGAATTAAATCTACATATCCAATAATTGCAGTGAGCGGTGTTTTTAGTTCATGTGTAATTCGGTCCAAGAAATCTTTTTGCTTCTCTTTCTCCTCCTTTAACTGCCTCATATGCAGCTCAATCGCATCAGCCATTGCATTGAAAGATGCTGATAACTGGGCAATTTCCACATACTCATTTAGCTCAATCTTACTTTTATAATCCCCATTTGCGAGCCGCTTTGCCATTTGTCTTAACTGATCAATTGGCTTATGAAGAGACTTCGCTAAACGAATCGCAAAGAAAATGCCGCCTGCTACTAAACAAATCGATGTAACAAGAAATGTCCAGCTCACATTCGTTAAAACTTCTTTCTCATCTTGTAATTCATTAATAAAGCGAATTGCCCCTATGACATCGCTTCCATGATAAACCGGACTCGAAAATAAAAGAAGTGGTGCTGGATCATCATTTTCAAACACATATGCCTTCTTTCCTCGTAAGGACTGATCAATATCAATATTCTTATGAAGCAAGGCCCCTTTCTCTGTATCGGCAACGACCTCTCCATTCTTTCCAATCATCTGCACACGAACATCCATCCGCTTCGCTAAATAAGAAGCAATCAAGAGTGAATTCGGCCCTAGTGTCTCCACTTCTGCTTCCTTCTCTAAATAATTCATCGTGTAAATTTGTGCTTCTACACTTAACTTCTCTAAAGAACCTGCTGCATTATGATACATATTCTTTTCCAGTGCAATGTAAATCACCGTATAAAGAAGAAACAAAATCGGAATCAATAATCCTACTATACCAAGTACCATATTTCTTTTTAACGACATCTTATCACCTTTTAACAATCCAACTTATAACCAACGCCATAAATCGTCTTAATATGTTCTCCGCTTGCTCCAAGCTTCTTCCGAAGGCGCTGCACCATAATATCAACTGCTCTCGTATTTCCGCTATACTCAAAGCCCCATACTTTCTCTAATAGCTCATCGCGCATAAACACACGCTGCTTATTAGAAGCAAACAACTGGCATAAATTAAATTCACGGTACGTTAAATCAATTTCTTCTCCATTCACATGCACTTTTCGTTCCTTCGGATAAATGACTAACTCACCGGCCCGAATGACCTTATCATCCTTAGGTACCCCGTGCTTCATTACACGCCGTGCCATATTCTTCACCCGAAGAATCAACTCTGCATAATTGAATGGCTTCGTCACATAATCATCAGCCCCAAGCTGAAGACCAAGCAACTTATCATTCATCTGACTCTTCGCTGTTAACATGAGTACTGGAATATCTCGGTCCTTCTCCCTGAACAACCGAAGCAGCTCATAACCATCCGTATCCGGAAGCATCACATCTAAAATCAATACATTCGGCTCTTCATCCCACCTTTGCAGCGCCTCTTTTCCATCAGCGGCCGTAAGCACTTCATATCCTTCCATCTCTAGCTGCATCCGAATTAAATTCCGAATGCTCGACTCATCATCGACTACAAGTATTTTCATGGTTCCCCTCCTTTCGCAGTACATTTTAGTATAGCAAATATCCCATACAAAAAAAGAGTGCACTATCGAACATATGTTGAACGACAATACACTCTCTTTTATAAATCACTCTTACTTCGTATATCCATGCGGCTTACTTTGATGCCAATCCCACGCATGTTCAATGATTGTTTTCACATCTGTATATTGCGGGCTCCAGCCTAATTTTTCTTTTGCTTTTTGAGACGATGCAACAAGGCGCGCTGGGTCTCCAGCTCTTCTTGGCGCAACTTCTGCTGGGATTTCATGATTTGTTACTTCGCGAACTGCTTCAACAATTTCTTTTACACTAAATCCGTTACCGTTTCCTAAGTTATAAAAGTCACTGTCTCCGCCATTTTGTAAATCTTTCAGTCCAAGGAAATGAGCCGCTACTAAATCATCAACATGGATATAGTCACGAATACATGTACCGTCTGGTGTATTGTAATCATCACCAAACATCATGATTTTCTCACGTTGTCCTAAAGCCACTTGCAGTACAAGGGGAATTAAATGCGTCTCGGGACGATGATCTTCACCAATAATACCGCTTGGCGTTGCACCAGCTACATTAAAGTATCTGAAGATCTTATATTTTAAATTAGAAGCTTGGCTATACCAATGCAACATTTTTTCAATCGCTAATTTTGTTTCTCCATATGTGTTCGTAGGATTTGTTGGTGTTTCTTCTGAAATTAACTCAACATCTACATCTCCATATGTCGCGGCAGTTGATGAGAAAATAAATTTATCAATTTTAAACTCATCCATCACCTCTAGTAAGCATAGCGCACCGTATACGTTGTTATTATAGTATTGAAGCGGTTTTTCCATACTTACACCAACTAAAGAATCCGCTGCAAAATGCATGACTGCGTCAATTGTTTCTTGCTTAAAAACGTCTCTTAAGAAACTTTTATCGCGAAGATCACCTTTATAAAATTTCACGCCTTCTGCAATAGCATCTTCATGACCTGTTTGTAAATTATCAACTACAATTACAGATTGTCCTTCATCAACTAACTTTTTTACAGCATGAGAGCCAATATAACCAGCTCCGCCGCACACTAAAATAGAACCCATGTTCTCCACACCCAACTTTTAATGAATTATTTTACCCTGCTATCTGCGGACAGAAAAACCTCTACATCAAAGAAGATAGGTAGAGGAGCACTGCCTGATCGATAAGAACCTTCCATCATTTTGGGGATAAAGCGCCCCACTGATGGAAGGTTCACTTTATAGTACTTTTTAACCTATAAAATATAGCTTATCTTCTTTTATTTTATAGGGCAAGTTAAATTCCAATTATTTCATAAAACCATCAACAATGATTATTTCGCTAAAACAGCTAGTTTTTCTTCTACTTTCTTCAAGTCCAGGGCAGAATCAATCTCAAAACTATCATTGCTACCAATTTTGTACAAATGAACATTTAAATTTTGAATGTTATCTTTTACAATATTATCCCAGTACAGTTCACTGAAATCTTCTTGATTTACTACTTCTTCTAGTTTCTTCACAATATGGATGCCATCTTCTTTTGACCAGTATGAAATACCACATAAGATGTAGTCATCGTTACCATCACCAATTTCAATATCATATACTTTACGATTTTCGTCATGCTTAATGATCCATTCATTACGGAAATCTTCCTTCTTCGCACTAAAGTATAGGGATGACTCTGGGTTCTCTATAAAAATATTACGGTGTAAATAAACATCCGCATCCATTACATATGCATCTTGTAAATATTCACGAACTAAATACATCGTATAAATGTTGTTGTACACATTATATTTGTCATTGTGCACAAGCTTCACATTATACTTCTCAACAAGATAATCAAATTTCTCTGCTAAATAGCCTGTTACGACAATAATTTCTTCTACACCAATTTCCTGTAAATATTCAATTTGCCGCTCTAGCATCGGCTTGCCATTTACTTCTACTAATGATTTTGGAGTCGTTAACGTTAATGGACGTAAACGAGTTCCCATACCCGCCGCTAATAAAATCGCTCTCATGTTACTTCACCTCTATATTTTTTCGCTTTTGTAAATTCAGTTATATCTGCAACTGTTAATATAGCTCCTATAAGGATCGCAATACAACAAATAATTAACTTCCATGAAAACGGTGATCCTAATGCTAACATAGAAATGACAACCGCCCATGCAGAATACGTAATGTTAAGCGCCATCGCTTTTGTCGGTCCAATTTCATGAATTGCCTTATAGTAAAACACATAGGAAGCTGTTCCAACTAATGCAACCACAATGATTAAAATAAACTCGCTGCTCATCACAACTTCTTTTGTTAAGAAATGCCCTCCAACTGAAGGTAAAATAACAAGTCCATATGTGACTGCTGAAACAAGCTGACGAATTTGAAGTGCCTCTTCTGGAGATACTTCTTCATCTTTCATACCGTATGCACAGATAACACATTCTAAGCCCCAGCCAACGATACAAATAAGGACAAAAATAAATCCTAACATATAGTTTTCCGTTGCAAATCCATCGCCTGTAAATCCAAGTACGATAATAAATGCAATACTAATGATAAGTCCAAGCCAATTCCATGAACGAAGACGGTCTTTCAAAAACACAAATGCAAAAAATGCACCCACTGCTGGATATACAGCTGAAATCGCTGCTGTATAAGAAGCCCCGATATACTTTACAGCTAATACATAAAACGTCATCCCAATTGGTCCACCCATAAGTGCTCCTAACATAACGAACCGTCCACTTCTCGTTTTCAGCTTAGAAAGGGCCGTTTTGAGTTGACCCTTTATCGCCATATAGATCATCATCCATAATGTGGACATAAAGTCGTGTAAAAACGTACTAACTAGAGGAGCAAGAAACACAACTTGTTCTGTTGCTAACATCAGTTGTGAAGATAAAATAATCCCAATCAATACCGTATCTACAGCCCAAGCAAAACCAGAAAATATTCCATAAAATATGCCTTTACTTTGCACTTTTCTCATCGTTATATCCCCCACTACAACTCTAAGAAGAGCTGTAAGTTTTTCTTCGCACGATTATAGCGATCCATTCCATATGTCCCAAAATCACTGCCTGTTGCTTCTTTAATCTTCGTCCAAATACTCCATAAGAAATCTTGGAAAATCTTATTCATCAATATTCTTCTCTGGTAAGACTCTTCTACTTCCTCGTTAAAATAGTAGGATAAGAATAACTCCTCCTCTTCTGAAGAAAAGTCGCACTCTAAACTATGTGCTGCAATATCCCACATCGGATCGTTCATACCGCCATATTCCCAATCGATTAAGTATATTTTGTCTTCTCCACTCTTAACAAAGTTTTCAGGAACCGTATCATTATGACAAGCTGTTAACGTAACATCCATCGCCTCATACATATCCTTTAACCGCATTACTTTGTTTTTCACTTCTGCATAATCATCAAAGTTAGAGCCGTTTACTTTATTTAAAAGCCCTTCATAATGCTCTATTTTTTCAAACACATTGAAAGTATTATTCATTTCGGCATTTGAACTGTGTAATTGTTTTAATATATTCGCCGTTAACTTCATATTATCACTGCGTTTTGCCGTTTTCGGATTTAATGTTTCTGCGTTTGGAATTAACTCTGCTAATTTCACACCAGTTTCTTCATTAAAGTATAGAAGTTCTGCATCAATTCCTAATTGGCTCGCTAAATTAGAAGTTACCATTTCATCACGGCGACTAATCATATCTTCTGTACCGCTTCCTGGAATACGTAGCACATATTCGGATTTTCCAACACTTACTTTGAAATTCGTATTCGTCATACCACCAAATGGCTGAATATCTGTAATTTCATCTTTTGAAATAGAAAGTGCTTCCGAAACATATTTTTTAATTTGTCGTTCTTTAAACTCTGCTTCTTTTTTCACTAAGCGAGGATAGATTTTATTTTTCACAACTTCATATTGCTTCGGTGTATCAATCTCTGCCCATACAACATCTGGTAACTTTGCATAGCCGACATCGTACAACCTTGCAGCATCAAGAAGTAAATATTCATAGTTCACATATGGATTTTGATTATGACGGAATGTTGCTAACATGTTCATGAACACTTCATACGAGATTTTAGAAATCCCAACCATCTCACCATCAATACGATTTAACTGATGAATGTCCTTTGAAATTTTATACAGATAGCCATCTTGAATCTCAACAAACGCTTCATCACCAGATCCGCTCTCATTTGTAATGAGTACACAGTCCGGTTCTGGATGATGTAACACTTGCACAAGTGCCTTCTCTTCGATTAAAATATCATCTTCAATTAATAAGAAATCATCTGTAATCAGTTCCTGAACCTCTGCTAGCGATGCCATTGATCCTGTCCACTTATATTTCGGATTTTCCACAAAGTGCACATTATGACGACCTGTCCAGCCTTCAAACTGCTCCTTCTTATAGCCAACAACCACCACAATTTTTTCAATGCCATTATTTTTAAGGATTTCTAAACTACGATCTAACAAAAGCTTTTCCCCAACCGTTAACAAACCAGATGGTTTTCCAAACTCATGACGCTTACCAGCCGCAAGAACAACAGCTTGCGTAACCTTCTTGCCCTCTTTGCGATGGACTCTAAGCTTCTTCCCTTGGTAAGCCGCTAGCTCCTGTCGCATGTATTCAAAGCCTTTCTGGTACAAATAATAATTCATGTACTTCCCTGACTTTTTGCTATAGATGTATTGATTCTTCGTTAAATCATTCATAATATAATTCACTTTACCAACAGATATATTGCACTGCTCTGCAATCTTTTTTTGGTTCATCTGTGGATTTTGATTGATAACCTCTAATATATTTAATACTTGTTGCATAGAGCTCCCCTCCATCACCCGATTTCATCCGTTCATTTTTTGAACATGTCATTATCATATCATCTATGGACATAAACGTAAATATTTTGTAAATTTAATGTATGCTTTGTAAAGAACATCCTTTATGAATAATATTAACGAAAAAACAGAATCAATAAAAGTATAAGGAACAACATATAAAAAGACTGTAGTTGCGTGTCAATTTATCACTGATGTATACTTAAACTTATGATTGTAATCTCTTTCCATGCAATCTGAACCATAAAAAATTTGTCGTATCGATTAGAACAATGGAGGAATTTATTTTGGATTCAACACAGTTAACACCTTTAGAGCAAGCTCAAAAAGTGATGCTGGATATGCTCATAACGGTTCATAAAATCTGTAAAGAACATAATATTAAATTTTGGATCACAGACGGTACTTTACTAGGGTCTGTTAGACATAAAGGATTTATCCCTTGGGATGATGATGCAGATCTTGCTATGCTAAGAGAAGATTACGATAAATTTTTGCGCATTATTCCAAACCATTTACCAGAGCCATATAAACTAGAAACAGAAAAAGTAAACACACACGGCAAACATAACTGGACGAAAATTCTCTATCTAGATGATTTTGAATGGCAAGAAAGCGATGGTACACACCGAAAAGGAATATCCATTGATATTTTCCCATTTGACTACGTTTCAGAATCGGCAACGCCGTTAGAAAAAATTGTCCGAAAACTTGCCGCAATCAATTATCCTTCAAAAATAAACGGTCCTGCAGATGTAGCAAGAAGAATTCTAAACAAATCGAAATTCTTTAAACTATATGTAAAAGGCCTTAAAAAAACAAACACTGTAACATACGGAATGGAAACCGGCTATTACAGATGGCATAACTTCGAGCTTAGTGAAATCTTCCCGTTAAAAGAAGGAATTTTCGATGGACACATGTTCCCTGTTCCAAATGATGCAGATCGCTACTTATCAGGAATGTATGGAGACTACATGCAAATACCAGAAGAAAGTAAACAAAAAGCTCATATGCAAAATTTAAAAGTTGGATAGGCTACACATATAAGATTTGGACAAAAATAAGGCGCTACCTATCCTTTATACATAAAGGATAGGTAGCGCCTATTATTTACTATATAAATACAAATTGAAAAACCGACATAAAATCCTTCTTTTCAGGTGGGAGAGAGCATCCAGCCATGCATAGAAGCGGTCAGACCCTTTTCCTGCCCCATGCCAAGGAAAAACAGAGAGAGAAAACAAGTAGCAGGTCACCTTTTGCTGTTCTTAGCAGCTTATATATGAGACATCAAAAAAAGTCTAATGTCCCATTACAGGATCATTAAGCTTATTCCTTATACTCAACTACTATTTTGTTAACTCTAAATGAGCTTTTAATTTATTAGACAAATCTTTACGATCTTTATCAGGAACGAAATAGTACCAAACACCATCCTGCTTATGACCGTCACCAGGAATTTGAATTTCCTCTTTTTTATTCATCGCAGCTTTATAATTACTTTGAAGATCCCACATTTGATCTTGATTTAAATTTGTTTTTACGTTTTTCTCAACAGCACCTAACATCGTGCCAAGTTTTGTAATAGATGATATGTTCGCGCCTTTACTAATAACCGCTTCTAGCACTTGACGCTGACGCATTTGACGACCAAAGTCACCGCGTGGATCTTCCTTACGCATACGCGTATACTTCAGTGCCTGCTCGCCATTTAGATGAATGTTCCCTTTCTCAAATGACATACCTTCAAGCGTAAATGCCAAGTCATTATTCACATCGATCCCGCCAACAGCGTCAACAATATCACGGAAACCTTCCATATTTACTTCAATATAATAATCAATTGGAATATCTAAAAAATTTTCAACCGTCTTCACAGACATATCAATTCCACCAAATGCATACGCATGGTTGATTTTATCTTTCTTCCCTTTCCCAACAATCTCCGTATATGTATCACGAGGAATACTTACAATTTCCATCGAACTTTGCTTCGGATTTAATGTTAATAACATAATCGAATCCGAACGCCCTTTATCTGCCCCACGCTCATCTGCACCTAATAATAAAATAGAAACAGGTTGTTTATTTCCTAACTTCACATCAGTAGAACGTTTCTCAGAATGATCTCGTTCAAGCGGCGTATACACTTTATCTATTGTCCCCGAAACGGATGAGTACAGATAATACGCATAACCGCCTCCTGCAATGACAAGAACGCCGATAATACCCAGTATCCAAAATAGAATTTTTTTCATTATGTAACCTTCTTTCTTGAATCAGCTTTATAGGTTTTTAAGGAATAAAGTACCACACCCATTATACATGGGATTAGTTTCTATATCCAAATTATTCTATAATTTCATACATATATGTTTTCTCATTAGATACCTTACCATACACAAAAAGCCTCGTCTTATCTAGCATAGGATAAGACGAGGCTTTTTCACGTTTACATTATTTCTTCAAAAAAATTGATGATATGTCTAGCAAATCATAAAGAAAGCATTTACAAGATCATATTCACTTCATACATTCTGCTTCTTGGTAGCCATCCTTATTATTCGACTGCCATTTCCATGAGTCCGCGCACATTTCTTCAAGCCCGCGCTTTGCTTCCCATCCTAATTCACGTTTCGCTTTAGATGCATCTGCAAAACATACAGCAACATCTCCAGGACGACGCTCTGTAATTTTATATGGAACGGACTTTCCTGAAACTTTCTCGAATGCTTGTACCATCTCTAGCACGCTATATCCAGTACCTGTACCAAGGTTATATGTATCTACACCTGTTGTATGTAATACTTTTTCAAGAGCCTTCACATGTCCATTCGCAAGATCAACAACGTGAATATAATCACGGACACCTGTACCATCTTTTGTCGGATAATCGTTTCCAAATACACTTAGTTCTTTTAACTTACCAACTGCTACTTGCGTTACATATGGCATTAAGTTGTTCGGAATTCCATTTGGATCTTCCCCCATACGCCCACTTTCATGTGCACCAAATGGATTGAAATAACGAAGTAATACAACACTCCACTCAGAATCAGCTACAACTACATCACGCATCATTTGTTCAATCATCAACTTTGTTTGACCGTATGGGTTTGTTGCATTTAAAGGAAATTCTTCTGTAATTGGTGATGTTTCAGGAAGACCATATACCGTTGCTGATGAACTAAAAATCATTTTCTTTACATTATGCTTCTGCATAACATCGCATAATATTAATGTACTTGTAATGTTGTTATGATAATAAGTAAGCGGAATTGCTACTGATTCTCCAACTGCTTTTAAGCCAGCAAAATGAATGACTGCTTCAATTATATTTTCTTTAAAAATCACATCGATTGCATCACGATTTAGAAGATTTTCTTCATAAAATTTAAACTGTTTTCCTGTTATTTCTTTCACTCGATTCAACGATTCTACTGAGCTATTAGAAAGGTTATCAACTACTATAATATCATAACCATTATTTAATAATTCCACGCATGTATGACTGCCGATATATCCTGCTCCACCTGTTACAAGTATCGCCATAATGAAGACCTCCCAGGGTTATTTATTTCTTATTTATTAGCTTTTCATTACTTCTCTTTGTGAATTCCAAACAGAATGAGTTCCAACACATTATATCTATGTACTTCCTATTTTTCATTTTGCATCAAGAAAGCCCAATTGCATAAAAGGGAATTGGGCATGACTATTTCTCTAAATCCGGCTTAGACACAAGCTTCGTATACACAATAAAGCGATCCAGAGCATCACCAATATGCTCAAACGGATAACATGTCGTTAACGTTAATGTCTCATAATCAGTTGGAACGATAATCGTCTCATCATTCGCTCCCGTAATTTTGAAATCTGTTATTTCATAAACACACTCACCATACGGCGTTGCAAATTTGATTTGATCACCTTTCTTCACATCTTCCAGCTTACGAAAACTCGTATTCCGGTGTCCGCTTAACACAACATTCCCGCCTTGTCCTGGCAACGTACTCCCAGCAAAATGTCCGACTCCTGATTTCAGCTCTCTCGGGTGCGTCCCTTCTACAACAGGAACCTCATAAGCAAGAGAAGGAAACTTCAATTCACCAAGCTTCTCTCCTGGATCAGGAATTTTAGACCAAATTTGTTTAAACTCTTTTTCAGCCTCTGCAGGCTTATACGGTGTAACAACTATATGAGCTAACAATGTTGTTTGCTTTGTAAGCTCCCAGCCGAAAAAAGCAATAATCCCAAGACCTAACAAAATAACGGAAACAGGAATCCCGATGATTACCCATCTCCATTTTGACTTACGCTTATGTACTTTCTTTCTTTTTTCCATAGGGCGTATTACGCTTGTTCTACTTTACGAGCTAATCGTACTGCTGGAACTAATGCAGCTGCACCTAGAAGTACAATTAATCCCCCAATTAGCATGTAAGTTTGTTCATTAGATGCTGTATTTGGCATTGGAACAAAATGACCAGTTGCATTTAGCTCACGCTTTGCTTCCATCGCAACTTTCAATGAATTTACCAAGCTTTTAAAGTTAGCTGCTTGTACCATTCCTCTCGTTGGGTCAATTGTCGCAAGTAACTTTCCATCTAAATCTTTTAATTGAATTAATAAGTTATTACCCTTACTAATTGTATAGTTTAAAAGATCCAACGAATTTCCTTTTTCATCTACAAGTGTTACTTGTAGATATGCAAGTTTCGCACTATCCAAGAATAAGCGAAGCATTTCTACTTTTTGCTCAGTTTTTAAGCTCATTAACCCTTGCTGCATGTGCAGCCGGTGTAGCGAATGCTGTTCAACCGTGAGCAAGTGCAGCGGCTAATGAGCCTGTTTTCATGACACCTTTGAAATTCATGGCTATTTCTCCTTTTTATAACAATTTATTAATTTAAATATATCATAAGCAATCCTATGTAAGACAACCTAATTACAATTTCTCAAGATGAACCTCTTACACAAGGTCTAAAGACTAAACATTTTCTGATATAGATGATGAAAAAACAAAATGTTTAATTTGATACGTGATCATTGTTAGTAACGGTGGTAAAATCCCTTATAACAACTCGATGTTTTTGTGATAGCAGTTCTTTCACAACATGACTCCCGATATAACTCGCACCGCCGATTACCAGTATCACTTACCTACTTAAAATAAAAAAGTGCATTCAAAAAAAGAATGCACTTTTTATAATTTATTTCGTTACAACTTGCTTTGCTAATACCTCTTTAACAGTAGCGATAACTCTTTCTTGATCTTCCACTGTCATACTTGAACCAGAAGGTAAACATAAACCTTGACTAAACAGCTTATCAGAAATACTATCTGTATCACCATGAGTATAATATTTAGAACCTGCGAAGACAGGCTGTCTATGAAGCGGCTTCCAAACTGGACGCGCTTCAATATTTTGTGCCGCTAAAGCTTCAATCACATCTAAATACGTAACACCTGTTACCTTTTCATCAATTAATAATGTAGATAACCAACGATTTGGAACTGCATCTTCGAATTCTGGCATAAATGTAATTCCAGGTAATTCACCTAAAGCTGTTTTATAGCGAGTAAAAATATCACGACGTGCTTGCACACGATTATTTAATACTTCCAACTGCGCTCGTCCTACACCAGCCACAATATTACTCATACGATAATTATAACCAATATGACTATGTTCATAATGAACTGCTGGATCACGTGCTTGTGTCGAAAGGAAGCGTGCTTTTTGAATCGCCACTTCATCATTAGAAACAAGCATGCCACCACCAGAAGTCGTGATAATCTTGTTACCATTGAAAGAGAAAATACCAAACTTACCAAATGAACCAGTTTGCTTCCCTTTATAAGTTGTTCCAAGTGATTCCGCAGAGTCTTCCACAACTAGTACACCATACTTATCACAAATATCCATAATTTCATCCATCTTTGCACTTTGTCCAAATAAATGAACAACAATTACTGCTTTCGGAAGTTTTCCTGAAGCTTTTGCATCTTCAAAAGCTTTCTCAAGTGCAACTGGAGACATGTTCCATGTATCAGGCTCTGAATCTATGAAAATTGGTTCGGCCCCTTGATACGCAATTGGATTTGCACTTGCTGCAAACGTTAATGAAGAACAAAATACAGTATCATCTCTATTAACACCTAACAGTTGAAGTGCTAAATGGATTGCTGCAGTACCTGCGCTAACAGCAGCGGCACTTTTCACTCCAATATACTCTGCAATTTGATGTTCAAATGCATCTACGTTAGGTCCTAGTGGCGCAATCCAGTTTTGCTCGAATGCTTGATTTACATATTTTTGTTCATTTCCGCTCATGTGTGGTGGTGATAAAAAGATTCTTTTGTTTTCCATGCTTCCATTACACTCCTTATGGTAACGTAACTTATTTTATAACTCTTGCGGGCGAACCTACTGCTGTACAAGAAGATGGTATATCATGAATGACTGTTGCTCCTGCACCAATTATACTCCATTGGCCAATTTTTCGATTCGGGATAACAATTGCCCCTGCACCTATTTGTGTACCTTCATTAACAAAGACTGTTCCCGTTAACGTCGCATTTGGAGAAATATGTGCAAAATCACCAATCTGATTATCATGTTCTATCACTGCTGCAGTATTAACAATAACATGCCTTCCAATTATAGTATCCGCATTAATAACTGCTTTAGGCATAATAACAGTTCCAAACCCAATGGAAGCAGACTCACTCACTACAGCAGTTGGATGAATAATTGTCTCATAACTTCCATCCTTCAATTCTAACTGCTCAACTATCCTTTTTCGTACAGCATTATGTCCAATCGCAAGCACAATTTTAAATCCAATCTCTTCTATTATTTCTTTAATAGAAGAGATTGGTCCATAACATATGCCCTGGTCCTCACTTAAACATTCATATTTATCATCAAATATAGCAACAATCTCATAACCTGTATTTGCATGAATCATATCTATAATAACTTTCGCATGCCCACCTTGACCAATTAAAGCTATCTTTTTCATTTCACCACTTCTTTATTTGAGTTTAATCCTGTAAATTTCTGCATCGTCACATGACCTTGTTGACCAACCCCTTCTGATTTAAAAACCTTTTCAACTGTTAAAAATAAAATCTTTATATCTAACCAAAGGGACTGATTATCCACATACCAAACATCTAATTTAAATTTATCTTCCCAAGAAATTGCATTTCGTCCATTTACTTGCGCCCATCCAGTAATACCAGGGTGCACTTCATGACGTCTAGCTTGTTGGGAGGTATACAGTGGGAGATATTCCATTAATAATGGACGAGGTCCTACTAAACTAGTATATCCTTTTATTACATTAATAAGTTGTAGTAATTCATCTAGACTTAACTTTCTAAGTAATTTACCAAATGATGTTAAACGAACATTATCTGGTAAGAAATTACCCTCTTCATCTTTTGCATCTGTCATTGGATGAAACTTGTATACATAGAAGGGTTTTCCATGTAAGCCTGGACGTTGTTGTTTGAAAATAATAGGACTACCTAGTTTGAACCTTACAAGAAGGGCGACAATTAAAATTATAAAAGACAACAACATCAGAGTTAAAACTGCTGTAAGAGCATCAAAAGCCCTTTTCATAATATCCATCACACGCCTTTAATTATTTACTAATTGCTTCTTGACACTTTCTAAACCTTTAATTTCATATAAATTATTAAAATTAATATAAATTATTTCTGAGTTTTTACATTTCACACAATTACGTGTATCCAGGATAACAGTTTTTTTTGCATGTTCTAAAATACTGGTCTCATTTAGATGCTTAAATTCATTATGATCTGTTAAAACAAGTACACAATCTGCATCTATAATCGCTTCTTCAAAGTCATATAGATTAAATACTACTTGTTGTTGATGGACATGTGGATCATGTACCGCTACTTCATATCCTTTAGCTGTTAATAAATCTACAATTGTCATCGCAGGACTTTCTCGAACATCATCAATATTTCCTTTATAAGTAATGCCTAGAACAGCAACCTTCCCATTACTTGGAACTATTTTTTCTATTTGATCTGTAATAAATATCGGCATAGAATTGTTTATTTCTCTAGAATTTGAGATTAGTACGGATTGTTCTGGTGCCTTTTCGATGATGAAATAAGGATCGACTGCTAAACAATGGCCTCCAACACCTGGTCCTGGTAGGTGTAGATTCACACGCGGATGATGATTAGCTAAACGAATTACATCTAATGCATCAACATTTAACTCTTGAGAAATTTTGACCAATTCATTTGCAAGTGCAATATTAACATCACGATATGTATTCTCCATTAACTTAGACATTTCAGCTGTAACAGCAGTAGTCTCTAATATCTGTCCTGTAACGAAGCTACGATATAGCTCTGCAGCCTTGCTAGTAGAAATATCATTGATTCCCCCAACAATTCGTGTATTTTCAACTAACTCAATTAATATACGTCCTGGTAACACTCGTTCTGGACAATGGGCTAGATAAATATCTTCTCCTACAATCCATCCATGTTCTTTGAAAATTGGCGCCACTACATCATTAATTGTTCTCGGAGGAATTGTAGATTCAACAATAACTACATTTCCTGGTTTTACAAAGGGTACAATAGATTTTGTCGCCCCAATTACATAATCTAAGTTTGCAGTATGATCTGCATTATGCGGTGTTGGTACCGCAATGATATATGCATCTGCATGAGTTGGTTGAAGACTAGCTTTTAATCTTCCCTTCCCAACCATTTCTTTAACTAATTCTCCCAAACCAACTTCCTCAATGTGGATTTCCCCTTGATTAATCATTTCTATCGCAATTGGATTTACATCTACACCTGTTACAGTATAACCAGCTTTTGCAAACATTGCTGATGTGGGTAATCCAATATAGCCTAGTCCTACTACGCATAAATTTTTACTCATTGCTATTTCCTCCTATTTGATTATACTTTCAATTTCTTGAATGTATTTATGTGCTAAAGCTTTTCGACTAAATTTCCTTTGCACGTATTTATAACCTTTAAGACCCATTTCATCTAATCGTTCTCTATTATGATAGAATTCTAATATTTTCTCTTTAAACTGGATAATATCTTCAGGATCAACATAAACTCCACATCCACTTTCCTCTACTAATTCTCTAGCAGCTCCATCAATTCCAAGTAAAATCGGTTTTGCACATGACATATAATCAAACACTTTATTAGGATATACTGTTTTAAATGTATCTACCTTTTTCAAAACTGCAGTACAAATATCTGAAGCATTACAAAAATCAGGAATAACTGCCTTTGGTTGCGAGTCAATAAATATAACATTTTGTATCCTTTCACTCTTAACTCTTTTTTTCAGTCGTGCTTTTTCCATCCCATCTCCAACTAATAGAAAAGCTATATCTTCATATTCTTCGCATGCCTTCGCAAGATTTAAAAGACTATCTAAATTATTCGCTAGCCCATGTGCCCCCATATAAGTAACGACAAACTTATTTTGCAAACTGTATTTTTCACGAACCCAGTTATCTTTTTCACCTGGTTCGAAAATATCTAAATCTGCCCCATTTGGGATAAAAGTTATTTTATCTGGAGAAATATGTTTCTTCTCAATTAATACATTACGAAACGCAGGAGTTAAAACATTGATTTTATTCGCAAACTTATAAGACATTTTTTCAACAAAAAAAGCCATTTTTATTAATGGCTTACTCTTTAAAACCCCAGTATCAATAGCCGATTCTGGCCATAAATCTCGAACTTCAAATATCATCGGTATTCTTTTAAACCATTTTGTAAAAATACCAGTAACCCCAACAAATAACGGCGGAGAAGTTACAATTACAATATCATGACTTTTCACCCTGAAAAGAATAGCTGTTAATGAAGAAACTGTAAACGAAAAGTACCCCCATAGCCTTCCAAAAAATGACTTATTATAAGCTTCAGATACATATGTTCTTAGTACTTTTACATTCGGGGAATACTCCTCTGCTACAATCCATTTTCCTTTATACTTCTCTTCTTTTTTACCCGTAGTGTAATGTACAGTCCCAGCCACAATTGTAATCTCATGTCCTTGCTCTTCCCAATACTTAACAAATTGATTAAATCTAGAACCACCTGGGTCATCTTTTCCTAAAAAATACTGATGAAGTAATAAAACCCTCATAATTTTTATGCTCCTACTAATTTATTTTTTTATAATACTCTATAAGTTTTTCTGATTCTCTTTCCCAATTAAATTTTTCATAAATATATTTCTTTCCATTATTAGATAAATAACTTTTCAAATCTTCATCCGAACCAATCTTCAATATCAGATCTGCAATCTTGTTTATATTTTGTGGATCTACAAAATATCCCGCATTACTACACCCTATTTTCTTTTCCCATTTCGGGAAGTCACTTGCAATAAATGGGATACCTAAAGTCATATACTCGAAAATCTTATTGGGGCTTGTCTCAGCATGATCAACAACATCTAATATTGTACATAAACCTATATCTGATTTTATTACATATGAAAAAGCTTTCTCTTGAGGAAGCTTTCCTAAATAGTCTACATATTTCCAACCATTCAATTTCTGAAGCTCATTTATTTCTTTTGAATCTGGACCAATTAGCCATAATCTGCAACTATAAGTCTTATTTATTTCTTCTAAAGCTTGTACTATCTGTCTCAAACCCCGTTGCTCACTGATTCCACCAACGTAAACCACCCTTATATAGTTACTCTTTGAGATTAGCTTACTTAATTCATAAGCCCTCGTTATTAGTTCACCCTGATGAATTGGCGCATTCTCAATTAACAATGCATTTTTATATTTGGCAAGTAAACCTTCTTGTGTAACAATAAATCCATCAAAACACCTTGATGCCATTAACTCTAAACCTGTAACTACTTTAGCAATAAGTTTCCTATAAGAATAGGGAATCCATTCCCGAATTAATATTCTTTTTGAAAAATCTTCGTGAGTATCATAAATAACTTTTTTATTAAACATTTTCAACAAAAATCCTAATAATATCGTGTCAGGATTATGCAAATGAACTATTTTAGACCTTGTCTTAAGTATTTTACAAAGTAATTTAGGTTGCAAGATAATTCTACTTAAAAAGTTTTTTGATTTTGGAATTGCGAAGATTTGTATATTACCTATTTTCTCATCATAATCTTTTCTAGCAAGCAAACTAACCTCATAACCACTATTTTCTATAGTCTTTGCTTGTTTTTGGTATACCCTTATATCCTTATAATCGTGTATAGGAGAAACTATACATACCTTCTTAGCTTGATTCATATGCATTCTCCTCCATTATTTAATCTGAAATCTTAGAAAACAAATCTTTAGCTACATTTTCCCATTTATACTTAGGAATGATTTCATACCAATATTCTTTTTTATCTTTATTTTTAACGAACTCTTTTATCATTTCTTTAATTTCTTGCGCATTATTATAAATAATGGGTCCCTTATCGACGTCCTTCATTAATTTACCAACTGGATCTTGATTATTAGCCAATATGGTTAAAATAGGTGATTTAACTCCGAAATACTCGTAGACTTTTCCAGGGATCTGACAACCATATTTATTGCCCCACAATAATAATCCATCACTATTATGCATATAATCTTGCGCCTCTTCATAAGGAACCCGTGATAGAAGAGATACACATTTTATATCTTTTAATTCTTTTTTAATCTTTAAATTATCAACTCCTCCTACCAAAACTATATTAATTTGATCAAAAATATCCTTCTCTTCCTCTTCTAAGGCTTTCAATGCTTCAATTAAAGGCCTAGTATCTCTCAACTCAGTATATATTTCACCAGTATGCACTAAATTAATTTTATCCTTTTTTAATAAACCTATGAATTTCTTTGAGTTTTCTCGTGAATATTCTTCAAATCCCCTATAAACAATAGCAGTTCTACTTTTAGGTATACTATAGCTACTTATATATAAATCCCTTGTTTCCTCAGTAGTAAATAGAAATTTATCACTCTTTTTAACAACATTACGTTCCAACCACTTTTCAACATTACGTTTTAATAAACTTTCTCTGGATCTATAATATTCAAATGTCCAAGGATCACTCCAATATGTTATCCATTTCACCTCTGGGTTATTTTTTTTTAATTTCAAGCCAGCTAAATGACAAGAAGGGGTTTCATGCGTTGAAATAATGATATCTACTTTATTTTTTTTTATTAGTTTATCTCCTATCTTGACGGCATTGTTTTTCCATTCAATATAAGAATCTGGAATAGCTAAATTCCTTTTTATAGATGATTTTAAAATGTTTTTTTTGCTAGCCTTCGCAGGAGAATCATTACCAATCTGCCTACTCTTCTTAGGATAAATTCTTTTATATATTGATCCCATATCTACTCTAATTACTTTAATGTTTGTATTTATTTTATATAAAAGCTCTTCATCATAATTTATAAAATCTTTAGGATAATCTGGTGTGAGTACCATCACTTCATTCCCCATCACCTGCAAATGATTAACATAATTTAATATTCTAATACTCGCAGAATTGTTTATAGGCGGAAAGTGATTTGCTATAAATAAAATCTTCATGTCCCTTTAGCCCCTTAAATATCAATAAAATTTCAAAATACTGTACATTGTTATACCAATTAAAATCATAAAATAAACTATCGCCAATGGCATTTTCTTATGTTTAAAATATAAATTTGCATTCTGATACCCATAAAAAGCTAACAAAATCATAAATGGATAGAATAAACATATATGTCTAATTGTAAAAGATAACATGCTTACAGAAATATAAACTACAATAAAGCTAAACATAATTGTTGCTACATTACTATTTGAAAAAGACTTCCTAATTCCAATTAATACATAAGGCATCAAAAATAATTGCACAATAGTACCTATACTTAAAAAATTCCGCTCCAATTCAGATGAAAAAATAGGAAAAGGAGTAATAGATAAATATACAACTCTTAGAAAAAAACCCACATATAAAGGAGCATTAAAAACGTATTGAGCTAAACCATCAGTTCTCTCCGTTCTATAATCAGCATAAATTTCATAGTAATTAAATATTGTATTAACTAAAGAAGTATTAAAAATGAGTATAAATAACAAAACAATTATAGAAATACTCATTATATTTTTTAGTTTTAATGGTTTATTTTTCGAATTACGGTATGCTGCCCACATTGTAAATATTATCTGAATCACTAAAAAGTAAGCCGACATATAACGAATTTCATAAAGTATTACAAATAATATAAACATTCCACAAATAGCCATAGATTTTTCCCATAAATTAAATTTATAAAAACCTAATGCAAGGTATATTACAAGTACCATTATGAAAGTAACTACAATATCTCTAAAAACATGCGCAGCATTAAAACTCATTATGGGTGAGCACCCTACTATTACTGCTGCTAGAAAAGCAAACCTTTGTTTCAACCCCATATAATTCATACTTATTTTATATACAAATACAGAAATAAAAGCCAGCAATAAACCATTAAAAAAACGAGGAACTAATGTATGGTATCCATCAAAAAAAGATGCAATTCGAAAGAATATACTTACCAAGTATGTGTATCCTAACGAGTTAGACATCCAAAAAATTTCTTTAAGACTAGAATAATCAAAAATACCTAAACTTTCATACGCATATGCTGCTTGTTGTTCGTAAACTAAATCATCACTTCCACCAATATAATAAGGTACTCCATATCTATCTATATATATGTAGTACATTAAAATACTTATTAAGACATTAAAAATAAAGATAATATGAAATAACTTAACCTCTTTACGTCCTAATCTTAAGGTTAAGATTGTGCCTATAAGATAAAAAAATACTAAAAAAACTAATGTTGTAAGCATGTATAATTTACCTCTTAACTAACGTTTTTTATCCTTTTCCTTAAAAATAATTCTTTTAATTCTATAATTAGTTGTCGTTGAAATACCAAAGAAGCCGTTATGTAAAACACGGCTCCCAACGAAACCACTAAAACTAGCTGAATTGTCATATCTAACTGCTTTATAAAATTCAGTATCACCAATACAGTTCCCATCATAACTAATGAAGCTTTTATAGAACTCATAAAACTTTCTAAAAACTCTTTCAAACAAGAACCCACTAATGTTCGAATCACAAATGTGTAATTTGTAATTATGTATACCACCTGATGGCAACAATATCCCATAGCTACTCCCGTTATTCCACCAAAATATGCTCCGGTGATAATTAAGGGCACTTGAGAAAACAGCATAAAAAAGTGCCACTTAAATCCTAAATCTACTCTTCCCCTGGCCATTACTAATGCCCCAATTGGATTGACAATAGCTCTTGTTATTCCAACAAAAGAGAGTATTTGAATAAGTAATACACTAGGCATCCATTTCTCTCCAAAAATAACAGGAACTAAAATTGGAGCAGATATAAATAAACCAAAAAAATAAGGGAAATTTATACAACTCAAAATCTGAATGATTTTAAAGTATGATTTTTTTAGCAAAGATATATCATTTTGCATCTTAGAAAATATAGGAAATGCCACTCTTGTCACTATGGGATTAATCTTTGAAATAGGTAATATTATAAGATTGAAAGCAATAGTATAATAACCTAGGGCTTTTGAACCAAGTAGACTTCCAATAATTATATAATCTAGATTAGAATTGATGTAATGAATTGTTCTTTCACCTAATTGATATAAACCAAAACTTACGAAAGATTTCACTTCACTAAATCTAAAGTACATCATAGGCTTCGATACATTTTTACTAATAAAAACATATCCACACATTTTCATAAAGTTAATAAATATTTGACCAATAACTAATGAGTAGACATCATAGCCTATATAAGCAAGAGTTATGGTTAATAAAAAACCTGATATAGCCGCTATTATTTCTATCTTTGCTAGAATATCAAATTTAAGCTCTTTTTGATGTAAAACCATAGATTGTTGGCCTATTGGATTAATCAAAAATATTACTGCTATTAAGCATAATAAAATGCTTAATCTTGGTTCATGATAAAAATATGCTATAACTGGAGTAAATCCAATAATAACTAAAGTTAATAATAACCCTAACATTATATTAAACCAATAAAGACTCGATAATTGTTTTTTAGTTAAATTCTCTTTATAAATTATAGCGTTAGTAATTCCCATATCCGAATATAATTGAGCAAACCCTACAACTACCATAATAGTAGTCATTAATCCTAATGATTCAGGCGGAAGTATTCTAGATACTATAACCAATTGAATTATTTGTAAACTAGAAACAATTAGTGCTGATGTTGTAGTCCATTTAGCTCCACTAAATGCTTTTTGCTTTAAATTTGTAATCATACAAGGTATCCTCTCACCTAACTTAAACACAAAGATAATAATTTTTTAATAAATATCATATTTTTTTCCACCAAGTGCTGTTAAATATTCATTTTATCTATTACTTTTTGACGATTATTAGTTAAATCTAATAAGAAATCTCTTAAATGATTACCTTCTAAATTAGAAATATATTGTACTAAATACGGTAATTCGGCACTTAATTCATGATTAGATTTACCAATGCATATCTTGGGATAAATTTGCTCTTTATGCACTTCATCATCCTTTAATAATTCTTCAAAAAGTTTTTCCCCAGGGCGTATCCCAGAAAACTTAATTCCAATATCCTCGACCTGATAACCAGATAGTTTAATAAGATTTTTAGCTAAATCAACAATTTTAACAGGTTCTCCCATATCAAGAACGAAAATCTCCCCACCTTTAGCTAAAGATCCAGCTTGAATAACCAAACGTGAAGCCTCTGGAATTGTCATAAAATAACGAATCATATCAGGATGTGTAACAGTAACCGGTCCACCCTTTTGAATTTGTTTCTTAAATAAAGGAATAACACTACCACGACTTCCCAGTACATTGCCAAAACGAACAGCTACAAAACGAGTATTACTGACTGTGTCCATATGTTGCACAATCATTTCTGCAATACGCTTCGTTGCCCCCATTACACTTGTTGGGTTAACAGCTTTATCTGTAGAGACCATAACAAATTTATTTATACCAAAAGTAGCCGATGCTTCCGCAACATTTTTCGTACCAATAATATTATTTTTTACAGCTTCCTCTGGGTTCCTTTCCATAAGTGGAACATGTTTATGTGCCGCTGCATGATACACAATGTATGGGTTATGCTTCTTCATCACTTCAAACATTTTATTACGGTCTTGCACATCTGCAATTTCTGTTGTAATTTCGATGGAATCTTTATATAGTGAACGCAATTCCATTTCAATTGTATAAATGCTGTTCTCACCGTGACCAAGTAATACAATTTTACCTGGTTTAAATTTCATGACTTGGCGACACAGCTCGGAACCAATTGATCCTCCAGCGCCAGTTACTAAGATTGTTTTTCCTGTAATCTTTTCACCAATACCTGCATCATCTAATTTCACAGGCTCACGTCCTAATAAATCTTCTACTTGTACATCACGAAACTCATTAACAGAAACTTTCCCATCCAGAATATCTTCTAGCATTGGCACAATTTGTGTTTTTGCCTTCGTTTTTGTACATGCTTCAAAAATCCCATTCACTTCTTTACGACTAAGGGAAGGAATAGCAATAATAATATGTTCAATTTGATAACGATCAACAACCCGTTGAATGTCTTCTCTTGTTCCTACAACAGGGATATTGTATATTTCTAACCTTTGTTTCCTTAGATCATCATCAACAAATGCTACCGCTTCTAAATGTGCCTCATGACTTTTTTGAAGCTGACGTACAATCATCGCTCCTGCTGAACCCGCCCCTACAATTAATGTACGAGCTTTATCTGTTTTCTTTGAAATGTATGTATCACGGAAAATACGCCATATAAATCGTGAACCACCAATAAGTAGCATATGGAACATCCATGCGATTGCTAAGATGCGGAAATAAATATCGTGATTAATAACTTGCTGAACGATTGCAGTCACGATAATAGAGAATGTAACGGCTTTGAAAATATTTTCTAACTCTCCTATACTTGCATACTCCCAAGCTTTTTTGTACAACTTGTAAATTGCAGCAAACACATGATGACTACAAAGTAACGTAATTGAACTAATAATAAGTGTAGTTGGAATATTGTCTAATGCATTAGGATGAATAAACCAGTAACTCAAGTATACCGATGTTAAAACAATGAATGAATCTAATAATACTAATAATGAGAGCCTATTTTGATAACTCAAGACACACGTTCCTTTCTTTTATATAACTTTAAAATAAGAGTCCTTCCCACACCTAACATTTTATAAACCATGCCCTATATTTAAAAACAGCCTATTTTTCAGTTATATACAATCTATACGTTTAAAAGTTCTTTCTGTACAAGTTCATTCATATACTTCACAAGTTCATCTTTTAATTCATCATGCTGAAGCATCATTTCAATCGTTGTCTGAATAAAACCTAATTTCTCCCCAACGTCATAACGCTTACCTTCAAAGTCATATGCAAATACACGTTGAATTTCATTTAATCGCTGAATCGCATCCGTTAGCTGAATTTCTCCACCCGTACCTGTTTGTTGGTCTTCTAGGAACATAAAAATTTCTGGTGTTAATACGTAACGCCCCATAATCGCTAAGTTCGATGGTGCTGTTCCTTGCGCTGGTTTTTCCACAAATCTGCTCACCTGATAACTGCGTCCCTTTTGTTCTAATGGATCGATAATACCGTAGCGATGTGTTTCATTTTCCGGCACTGTTTGTACACCGATTACTGATGATCTCGTTGCTTCATATCGATTCATTAATTGACGTAAGCATGGTGTTTCCGCTTGAACAATGTCATCACCAAGTAATACAGCAAACGGTTCGTTGCCAATGAATTTACATGCGCACCATACAGCATGCCCGAGTCCTTTTGGTTCTTTTTGTCTTATGTAGTGAATGTTAATTTGGGAAGACGCTTGTACTTTTTCAAGCATTTCGTACTTCCCTTTTTCTAGTAGATTTTGTTCTAGTTCAAAGGAGTGATCAAAGTGATCTTCAATTGCACGCTTTCCTTTACCCGTTACGATGATGATGTCTTCAATTCCAGATGCAATTGCTTCTTCCACAATGTACTGAATCGTCGGTTTATCAACGATTGGCAACATTTCTTTCGGCATTGCTTTTGTCGCTGGTAAAAATCTTGTCCCCAGCCCAGCTGCTGGAATGATGGCTTTTTTTACTTGTTTCAACTTGTATTATCCCTTATCCTTTATTATATTTATATATAGATATAATAAAGGTTCCAACAATTTTATAATCATAACGGGCATCTAACCCGACCTCACACCATGCTTTTGACAACAAGCGTGTCTAAGGTAAAGCTTACTCTACCCACAGCATAGTCGAGTGTCTCCATTGATATTGGTTAGGAGGCATCACCAAATGTTTATACTTAAAAGAGACCCAGTATTTTCTTACGTCGCACCTGTTCTGGTTCTTCTCGGTAAATTATCTTCCCACTTATTAGTGAATATGTATTTTCTTTGAAACAATAAAGTGTAGAGCTCCCAAATGACTTCTCTATTACCTCATATGCTGCTTGTAAGTGAAATGAGCGCGTTGTTGTGTTATGGGCATCTGATGATATGACATGTGCTAAATGGTGTTCAATGAGTTGTAACGAAAATTTCTTGATTTTCTTTCCGAACTTTCCTGTTACACTCCCCGCAGTAATTTGCGTGAGTGCGCCTTGAGTTACGAACTTATACAATACTTGAGGGCGTTCGATGATTTCCGTATTTCGCTCTGGATGCACAATGATCGGCGTAATTCCTTTTATACGCAGTTCATATAACATTTTTTCTGCATAGCGCGGGACATGATTTGCTGGGAATTCAATTAATATGTATTTATCCGTACGATTCAATGTAACAATTTTACCCAATTCGTAGTCTTCTAACAATTCTCCATATAACCTGATTTCTTGACCAGGTAAAATGGTTAAATTAATGTCTTCTTCTTTCAATCTATCATTTAACTGCTTTACCTGATGAAGAATGCCTTCTGCTGGATTAATATAAACACCATTTTGATGATGCGGAGTGGCAACGATTGTATGAATACCTTCTTTACATGCTGCCTTTGCCATCGCGATACTATCTTCGATTGATTGTGCCCCATCATCGATACTAGGCAAAATGTGACAATGTAAATCAATCATTCCCTTACACCTCTTCTCTATCTATTCTTCATTTACTCTTCACATTGTGAATATAAGAGGAAAAGAAGATGTCTCCTCTTTCCTCTCATCTATTTAGTTAGTTAGAACTGTAATAATAATACTCAGATCCTGTTTGTTCTTTATCATTTAGAATAACGCCAAGTAATGTACCCTTTGCGCCATCAAGTGCTTGTTTTGCTTTAATCGCCGTATCCTTTTCTGTTACGCCACTTCGGACAACTAGTACAGAAGCATCACATTGATTTGCCATGACTTGCGCATCAGTAACTGGTAAAATCGGAGATGTGTCAAAGATAACGAGATCATACATGCCATATGCTTCTGAAAGTAAATCTTTCATCGAGTTTGACCCTAATAATTCCGCTGGGTTTGGTGGGATTGGCCCACATGGCAGGAAGTTTAAATTTCTAATTTTTGTATTTTCTACACATGTCTCAAGTTTTTTACTACGTGTTAATACACTTGTTAAGCCAAAAACATTCTCAACTTGTAACATGTGATGTAGTGCAGGCTTACGTAAATCCGCATCAATGAGTAATACTTTTTTACCTTGCTGTGCAAAGACTATTGCAATGTTAGCAGCTGTTGTTGTCTTTCCTTCACTTGAATTAGCGGATGTAACTATAAGAGAACGAATTTTTTTATCAACGGATGCAAATTCAATATTTGTTCGTACATTTCGATATTGTTCCGAAACAAATGATTTCGGTTGTTCATATGCAATAAGCCGACGACGTGCGCGTGATGCTTTTTTCTTAAGAACCAATTGTATGCCCTCCTACTCTCTTTGCCCTTGACGGACTTCTGCTTTTCACATTATCTTCTTCTATATGAGAAATCACTCCAAGAACTGGTAGACCTAGAAATTTTTCGATATCTTCTTCTTTTTTGAATGTGTTATCTAAATATTCTAGTAAGAATGCAAGTCCGACAGAAGCCATTAAGCCAATGACAAATGCAATAGCTACATTTAACATCTTATTAGGCTTAATTGGAGATTGCCCTTCCGCCACTTCTGCTTTTGATAGGATTGTTACATTATCTACACTCATAATTTTTGCAATTTTACTTTTGAATACTTCCGCTGTTGTATTTGCGATATCACGAGCTAATTTTGCATCTTTGTCTTGTACTGTAACCGCAATAACTTGCGAATCTTTCTCATTAGCTACGTTAATTTTGTTATTTAATGCTCCAGTTGACATATTCAGTTTCAACTTTTCTTTCACTTGATCTAAAATAACTGGGCTTTTCACAATAACTTTATATGTATTTGTTAATTGAAGACTTGTTTGTACTTCCCCAGGTTGGAAAACACCCTCTTGTTTCTTTTGGTTAACAAGAATTTGCGTTGAAGTTTGGTAAATCGGCGTTATAAAGTAGAAACTTACAATTGCGCTTACAAGAGCTGCCCCAATCGTAATTGCGATGATCATAACTAAACGTTTTCTTAAAATAGTAAATAGTTCTTTCAAACTTATTGTTTCTTCCATGCCTTCCTCCAGCTTCCAATAATTTGTCATAAATTCCTTTATAAATAAATAAAATGTCAGATTTGCGGCTGACAATAAGAATCTAGTATCTAGTCCTAATCATGTTTAGTCCTAGACAACTATTCAACATATTACATAACTTACATTAGTATAACAATAATGGTTGAGGAATTCATTTAATAAATTGACAAATATTATAATGACAAATTCGACAAATTTAGATATCCTTTGTCGGGTATGGGTTTACATTTACCATATATTGATAATATGTGAATGTAGTTAGTATTATTAGTGAATATATTATAAATTCACCTGTATATTTATAATAACTCGTTTAAAAAACACTTTCCATTATAAATTTTCATTCTATTTTTCAACAGCGTTTCTAGACGCTAAGTTGAGAAAGTTTTCCCGAAAATCCCTTATGTTATTTAATCAAACGTTTGTTTAAATAAAGAGAACCTACCTATCAACAAATTCTCTTACTTTTCTTTTATTAAAAAGGAGGTGAATGAAAAGTTTATTTTCATTCACCTCCCAACTTATCATATCTTTATTCTTTCTTATCACCAAGCGCGAATGTAACCTCAGCTTCACAAGCAATTTCACCGTTTACAGTTGCGACTGCTTTTCCTTTACCAATTGGTCCACGTACACGTGTCATTTCCACTTCTAAACGAAGTTGGTCACCTGGACGTACTTGACGCTTGAAGCGGCAGTTATCAATACCAGCGAAGAATGCGAGGCGTCCACGATTCTCCTCTTTTTTTAATACCGCAACAGCACCCACCTGCGCTAATGCTTCTACAATTAGAACACCTGGCATCACAGGATAATCTGGAAAGTGTCCATTAAAGTATTCCTCATTTGCCGTTACATTTTTAATCCCAACCGCACGCTTTCCTTCTTCTACTTCTAGAATTTGATCGACTAGTAGAAATGGATAACGATGTGGAATAATTTCTTTAATCTGTTGAATATCTAGCATATCATTCTCTCCTTATATACCAAATTGGTCATACCACCAACACACTGTCCTTATTATCCCATTCTCTATTGTTTTTGTCACGAAAAACAAGAAATGCTTTCTACCCAAAATATCTATTAGGACTATTCATACAAAAAAGATACACCCTTTTCCCTTCGCTAATCGGTATAACAAAATAATAGCAATTAACACGGAGGTTGGAAAAAGGTGTATATCAAAGTTAGGGAGAGGCAATATACATTATTTGCCTCATGTGTCGTATTCATAGCTCATTATAAAGGACAAAAATAAGAAAGAAAAATTTAATATTTACTGCTTTTTACCATTATAACCTTAATTTTCTACAATTTTCTACAAATTTCTTCATTTTTCTTATATTATCTTAAATAGTATATCTAGAAATTAAGATTCGCAATCCAGAACACTATGCTTTATAAAAAAATAAATCTTCGTGGATTAGCCTTTAATAAAAATCCTATAAAATATCATCACAAAAGATACATTTACATTTTACATAAATATCCAATACCACGTATAAATTCTTTTAAATCTATTTAACAATACATGAAATAATATATAACTAATTAAGAAATTGTTACTTTTCCTTGTTTATCTGTTAACTAAGGCATCCTGGAGGATTTGAGAGAAAAACTCAAATGAAATAAAAAGAAATACTTATATAATATTCTTCACTATCTCTCTTTCCTCTCCTCAAATCGTTTCCCTTCTTAATTACTTATATAAAATTAGTAGTAATTCAAAATACCAACAATTCAGTAGGCACTACCTCTCATTAATCACTGACCATAAAAATGTCTACAAGGTGCTTCAAAATATATTATCACAACTACACTAATAAACCTTTATATACAAAAATAGAAAAGACCCCTAGTCCTAAAGACGAGGGGTCTCGCTGCTTTTGTTATATGGTATAAATAAAATCAGGTTCCATGTTAAATTATAACACGGATATTTATACATGTATATAGATGGTATATTAATAAGTCACAAAAAGTATTTCTCATTTTTTTACTGGTCACACAATTAAATTAAGCTCATATTTCCATAAAAAGACCAGTACACAAATACCAATTATACCCCAAACCATAAATAATCAAATTGTGTTACCGACCCGAAAGAAATAAAGGCAGTGTATTCCGTGAATTTATAAAAAACAATTATAACAAGCCATATTTAAATGTTTACTTTGGCCTGTTGTCCAAGTAGGCTACTAAACAAACCACTTTCATCTTTCGCTAGTTGTGTGAAACTACCATGTTGAATAATTTGTCCTTGATCCATTACAATTACTTGGTCAGCTTTACGTATAGTAGATAGTCTATGTGCAATGACAATAATTGTCATGCTTCCTTTCAATCTTTCCAATGCTTCTTGTATTTTCGCTTCATTTTCAGCATCCAACGCACTTGTTGCCTCATCTAATACTAAAATAGAAGGCTTTCGAAGTATCGCTCTAGCCAGAACAAGACGTTGTCGTTCTCCCCCTGAAAGTTTGACTCCCCTATCGCCAATCATTGTATCCAATCCTTGTGAGAGCCTACTAACAAACTCAGCGGAAGCAGAAAATTCCAAAGCTTCCCAAAGCTGTTCCTCACTTGCATTTGGTTCAACCATTCTCAAATTGTCTCTTATACTGGCATTGAATAGAAATGGATCTTGAGGAACATAGCTAATAGATTTTCTCAATGATAATAGGTCCTTACTTATCAACGGTTTGTTATCTATTAATAGCTGACCGCTCTCTGGCTGCATAAGTCCCATTATGATATCAATTAATGTACTCTTTCCAGCACCAGAACGCCCTGAGATAGCTGTCATACAATTTGCAGGAATACGCAAATTAATATCTTTAAGTGAGTACACAGCATTTTCTTTATTGTAGCGGAAAGAGATATTCTGACACTCGATAGATTGTTCTATCTGCATAGGATTTATACAATCATAATCCTGCTCTATATCTTGCAATTCTATACTTTTCTTACACTCTTCCTGTAATTGCAGCAAATCTTTAAAAGCGGGAAGATTCGCTGCAATTTGTTCCATGTTTGATTGTATACCTGCAAATCGTGGCCACAAACGAGAAAATATAAGAATAATTAATAATAATTGCTCCGTTTTCGTCTGAAACAACTTAACAGATAGAAAGATAAGAATAGCAATGAAAACAGCTGATGCAATTTTATAAAAGAGTTGAGAATTATTTCTCACCTTAATATATGCAAACTGTTCACGTTCCACATCTTCCACCCAATTACGTAACCACATATAACGAGATCGTTCTAGTGTATTGCTCTTAATATCCTTAATTCCATTAAAATGATCAGTTATACCTGCAAGATACGCTTTTGAATTCTCTGAGGTTCGACCACCTAATCTTTTTGATTTTTTAATAAATCTTCGTGAAAGAAAGGCAAGTACCACAGCGCAACATAGTACAAAAATTGTTATATCTGCCGCTAACCAAAAAGCGAAACCAATCTGTATAAGTGTAAACATTAAAGAAGTGAGCAACTGTAAAAATAAATTAGTGCCTGCGCTAACACGCCCTAATTCCGTTGTCAAAGAATTGATAAGATCTGATTTTCTCTTTTTCACAAAAAAACTCCAGTTGGCCTGCAACAATCCACGATAAGTTTCCAATCTCAAATGATTAATAAAACGTATCTGGATTTTCGCATTACGAACTGTTATATTCCTTTGCAAAAGCGCTTGTCCCACGACCAATATAATATATATTCCTAATACAAGTGGTAATCCTAAAGTAGTTGGAAACTCACCTAGGAATCCAAGAACCCCTGAAAGAGGGCTTGCCTGTTCATTCATCTTCGCAATACCACTAATACTTATCATTGGGATTAATAGTAAAATACCGATCCCTTCTACAAGACTGACCAATACCATTCCCAAGAGATTAACAATGAGAATGTTTCCAGTAAAAGAGTATAACTGCTTTGTAAAATATAAAATATTTCTCATTTTCACTTCTCCTTACGGTACCTCATTCCCCTCCAAATCCATAAAACCGGCCGCAAAGGGAAATATAAAACATGCAGTTGTTTTGGCAGTGGTAAAGTTTCCACATCCTGAGGATAAGGATACAACCAACTAAGATGAAACAGTAGCTTTTGAGAGCTTGTCTTTAACAAATATAAATATCGCTCATGATATTTTGAAACTTCTTCTGGGACGGGATCTGTATGCAAGTTAATCATATTTTCCAAGTAATATATAGCAAGCTGAGCTAATTGCGTTACCCTTCTCCCTGACATTAATACTTTTGCCTCTTCTTCTATTATAAGAGTATCTAAAAGCTCAGAAGATAAAATAAGCGCCTGGCCTACCAGTTGCTTACATCCATATCTTTCCAACATAACAGTGAGTTCTTTCCAATCTATTTCTTGCCTTACCATACGGTCAATGTCTGTTAACCATCGAAGCCTGGACCAACCATGCCTAGTCCCATGAGTCACAAGAAACATAAACAAATCCTCTCTACCTAAAAAATAGACAGGATAATTTGTGACAGGACTCGTCCTCTTTCGCCCCCATAACTCATCGAAGCGTGGTTCCTTTCCCGGTCCTGGGTGTAGTCGCCAATGAATCTCCAATTTCACCTTACTTATCGGATGCATGTAAGTTGTATGGTGGCGTCTCCACTTCCATTCATTCATAACCGTCGGAAAATCATCCTCTTTGACATAACCATTCTTTACAAGTAATTCGTTCACTTTTCCAAGATCCTCTATAGGAACAAGGGCATCCAGATCCCCTGATGTTCGAAGAGAAACATCTCCATATAGATCTGCGCCGAGAATAGGGCCCTTCAAAAATAGAAGTCGAAGTTGGTTTTCAGCAAATAATTTACTTACCTTTCCCATTTCTCCACTTAAATGAAGCATATGGAATGTATTCCTTTTAAAATATGTACTTAATACTTGCACAACATTTGATGGAACTAACTGTTTATCAATAGATTTCATTTTTGGATAAATGAATGCGTACATACGATGATGCAGCGCCAGTTTCAAAAATTTGTTCCAATCAATATTTATGAACCAGTCTCCCGGGATTTCTTGTATCTCTTTATCTTCCTTCTTTATAATTTCAAGTAACAATTTTAGTTCTTTAGGTAAATGACTCAAATCAAGATTACAACCGGTATACATCTCATTCTCCTTCAAGATTTTTTTACCCTATCCTTTTTGCAAATTTACCAACAACAGTAAATCTCTTCATTTCTTCTACGCCAGTAATATAAAAGGGCCCGCTACGTAACCACGCATGGGCAATCATATTTCCTGTCTCATCTTTCGCGGTCCCTAAGTAAAGGGTACTTTCAATTTGACGCTTCTCCAACATTTTCATTGCAGCGATAGCTTTAACGAGACACTGGCTTTCCCAAAATGTATAACGGCTCATCATATGCACTGCTTGAGAAATTTTCCTTAATGTAACCTTTTCCGATTCATCATGGCTTAAAGACGTTTCTGCCATATGAATTCCTAATATAGGAGCAGCTTTAGAAAACGGTATACTTTTAAGAATACGAGCCCAGCCTAAATAAAAGAAAGCTTCTATAAGTAATAATTTTGTTCCCATATCGAACGACAAGAAAGCTTTGGCTTTATTTATGATATTCATCGATCCTACTCCTAATCTATTAAATCTGGAACGTTCAATTAAAAATCAAAGTTTTTCATCAACCGAGATTAACCCTTCTGCATACAAATGATTTAAGAAAGAGAGTACCTGTTCCTTACATTCTGCCTCTTCAATCATATATCGAGACAATAATATATCAATCACTTGATTCACAGATATTAATTCATTAATTAAACTCCAAATTTCACCACCTATACCTCCCAAGTTATAGTATTTCCCATTATGGATGCTCATCATCACTTTCTCCCCATCCATATCGCTCACTACATTTTCCTGACCTTGTACAACAAAACTGTGTAATGAAATTGTTTGTTTACTACTCATTATTTTTCCTCCTCTTTTAAAGACTCTAGAATTTTGGATACTAAATCATGTGCCGTAAACTTTGAAATAGGACGTCTCAATTGAAACATATCTATTTTGTTTACGATATTTGTAGAATGCATAAAATGCCATTCCATCATCCCCAATCGTGGGATTAATGAATTCCTATATGTGTGACGCAGCAATGTGCGTAGTCTCTCCAGTCCTTCAATCTGCTGAAGTTCAACATCCCCATTTTCTACTTTCACTAATTCGAATACACCTGCCAATGGTAATGGCTCCTCGAAAAAGTTAGCTGTAACGGGGACAGCATATTTAGTTTCCCTTTCAAATAATGGCTGATAATGCGCTGTCTCCATTCCAAACTGATCAAGACTCTCTTTCCATAACTTTTGTTGCGGGTAAGATGGTGTAACAAAAGGAATATTATCCTCAGAAAGAGACACAGCAATTACATCATCGCTTAAAAGCTGATAGCCTTTGCTTAAAAGGGCTGATGCAAGAGTTGATTTTCCAGCTCCCGATCTTCCTACAAAAGCATACGCCTTTCCATTGATGGCTATTGCACTTCCATGCAGAGGGAGTATTTTTCTCTGCATCAACAATGCCCCCATACAAGTCCCAAGAATATAAAGCCGAATCTTATCTTGATCAGACCCTTTCATAGGTGAAACAATAATTTTTTCTCCATTTTGAATACAAAACGTAGCAGTTTCGGGGATTTGAAACATAATTAATTCTTCTTCAACTACAAATACTGACTTCGGAGAAGATAACTCTCCCCATAATTGGGACAAATCTGCAGTTTCTATTTTTACGTCTACTTCATTTTCGTAATTACTTACTTGAGGTAATTCCGGCAGGGGAATCTCACTTAATAGGGCTAATCCGAAGGCTTTGTAAATCTCTTTCTTTACAGTATGTATCATCTTTCTCACTCCAAATAGTTGAAAAATTGATTAAAAAAAACCCTTATACCGTAATTAAACTATATAAGGGCTGTAAAGCATATAAATCTCATTTAAATATTAGTGCATTAGCTGTGGTGAAGTGCGCCTTGCTCATCCTCATCTTCAAAAACTTGGTCAACAAGTCTCTTTCCAGGTCCAGCCATTGTCATGTTGATATCAAGCACTTCTAATACTGGTGATTGCCATTCTTGTTTCATAATTTCACCCCCTTTCAAATATATTTTTTGATAAATCGATAGACAATAAGACTACGCATTAAAATTCTAAAATCCGGATCAAACACGTATTCTACTTGTGGTTCTCCTTGAATTTTCAAAATCGCACTCTTAATAATCTCTATATTAAAAAAGTTAGAGGCCACTGGGTCTTTACTAAGCTGCTGAAGTTCCTCGATAAACATTTTCCATGAAGGAATCATGCGATGAACCACATCAGCTGCCTGTATTCCCCGCACACGTTGATTTAATCTTACTTTGTCAGGAAGAAATCCTTTTGTGGACCTCCGGACAAGTGCACGATTTAAGCCATTTTGAACAAATTGTTCGAGTGGTAACGATAAGCAGAATCGAATTACCCGTAAGTCATTCGTTGGATCATGCCCTTGTAAACCATAGCGCAAGGAGAGCTTTGTTCCACTTGTACCCGTTGTATTCCACAAGTTTAGCTGTTCAAAATGTTTCTGTCTTATTTCATATATATTTGGGATAGAAGCCCCTGTTACTTTCACACCATGTTCTTCAAGCTTTCTAAATACATCAGTACGTTTTGCAAGTTCTGGACTAACTAACGTTGGCAATTCGTATTGCTGTTCCGAGGAAAACATGTTTTTTATCGATGGAAATGCTTTCTCTCCTACAACTTTCAGTATTCTCGATTTTTTGACCCCAACGTTCTTACCATACAAATCAATTTCACGATAAAGCTGCAACCAGCTGAATTTTTTAAGTAAAGTCGCATAATAATCTAAAGCTGGCCCCCAAGAGATTGTGAAATTTCCTCTCGCTCCATTTAAGAGCACCCCAATCCCTTGTTGTTGGGCTTTTTCATAAATTCCTTTCACCCAGACGGAATTTTCGAAAAATTTATATGGCATCTCCATAATCTCAAGCCAATCATCAATTTCTGAGAAAGAATTTTCTCCCGGGAAATTCAAATAATTCCCTTTAATATTCCCTACATGTTGTACTGTAGTTTGGATAAATGGCTTTTCATCAGCAATCGTATGGCCACGAGTCCAATCAGTAAATCCTTCTGCAGGTACTGAGCTGAATGTATATAATTTTTTGTTCTCTTTTTGCAGAGCTCTCGCAGCAAAGCTAGCAACAGCACCTGAATCTAATCCCCCACTTAAATGAGAACCAACATTACGATGAGTACGTAACCTTGATGTTACTGCGCTTTCAAATACGTCCCTGAACGCCTCTTCATAATCTTCATTTGATTTGAGTTGCAACTGCTCCTCTACAAATAACGTGTCGTATTTCGCAATACTAACTCTTCCCTTAACTACGGAGATAGTATGAGAAGGGGGGACTTGCTCTATATTTTTATGCACTGTTGAAAATGCATCTATTGTATCAAGCATATTAGGTATCGCTAAATATTCAGCTAACCATTGCTCATTCAATTCCTTCCCGACGTATGGTAAAGAAAACAGCGGTTGTATGCTAGTACAAAAAGCAAATTGATTTTGATTGCGGTAAAAGTAAAAAGTCCGACTTCCTGAAAAATCACGTGCACCAAAGAGTAATTGCTTTCTCTCATCCCAAATCATAAAAGCAAAATCACCAATTAGATACTTTGGTACATGCTCTCCCCACTTTTGATAAGCGAGTAAAATCAACTTACTATCAGGCATCTCTCTTCTATGTACCTTTTCTACTTGCAATCTATCGAATAATTCATTGCGATTATCAATAATAGCATCAGCAGTTATAACCAACTGTGTTTCATAATCATAGTAAGGTAATTGTTCATTAATAGATTCAGATGTTATCCATTTTGCATGGGAGCCCAAAAAAATATTTTCCTTGTGCCATATATCGGTATTGTCACCTGGATAACGAGATAAATCCTTCATGATTCCAATCCTATGTTCAGGCGGTATCGGTTCTCCATTTAAATGATAAATTCCGGTTATTGCACTCATTTTTTTCCTCCCACTACAAGACAATTAAGGGAAAACCCGATGGATAAGCAAATTACCAGATATATCAAAAAAATGTTATTAATATACCAGAAAACCCTTTCCTCAAACTACCTCGTTTACGCATAACAGATTTTAAAACCCAATTTTATAGCCTTAAATCTTTTTTCAGTTGAAGTATTCAAGCTTTCAGGCTACCTATCCTAATGTAAACCCTTGCATTTTAATTTTCTCAAAAAAAGAACCAAGGTATGATCTTCTTAATCCGAATCAAAATATTACCATCTGAATTTTATATGAATAAAAATCCTTGAATTTAATATATCAATAAAACGTTTATATTCTTTATAAAGAATATAAAATCAGATTACCATTTCACTATTGTATTGTCAAGCATCTATATACTCAAAAAAATGAATATTTATGTATCTTTTTTAGTAACTGTCAGAACAAATAATACAGTAAAACTTTAATCGGTAGGAGACTTTACATCCCTACCGACTATTAACCTCACCAATCGAACTTTTACGAACATTCCATCTATCTTCTTAGTTCCCCTAAAATCTTAAGGTAGTGCTCTTAATGTTCACAAATAGCAGGATAAACGTTATATCTTACAAATACACAGCAAAATTTTCATCTTTTTATATTTTAAAAATTTCTGTGCTATGATATTTTATATAATTTATTATTAACCTATTAATTAAAGCTGATTTTTATATTTTATGTTCTCTATTACTTTATTCTTCTGCTTCTTTAATCGAAACAGGAGAATAACCTTTTTATATTTATACCATTTTCACAAAGGGGATGATATAATATGCGTTCACCACTAATAATGCTAGCAAAGAATATAATTCGCATTTACCACAAGATTATGTACGCTTACTATTTCACTCTTTATAGGGATTGCCGTGACTTTCATTCAAAAAAAAATTTTTTCCGTAAAATGAAATTTCACAAAAACGGCACTGAATAAGATATTAAATCCTCCTAGTTCATTAACGCCTTTCTTAATTGAAGCTCTTTCTATTTTTTATCTTTACATGCCAGCACTTACCGTCAATATATTCTTAATACATGTAATAACTCTTGTCTGATCTTGCTCTGTCATACCTGATCCAGATGGAAGACATAGACCGGTTTCAAATAGTTTTCTAGCAATATCTTCACGTTCACTATGAGAATAATAAGTTATTCCCTCAAATAGCGGTTGCATATGAAGAGGTTTCCAAACAGGACGCGCCTCAATGTTTTCATTTTCCAGTTGTTTCAGTAATGTCTGAATCGATACTCCTATTTTTTCTTCATCTACAGTAAGAACTGTAAGCCATCGGTTTGAATAAGTATCCTCTAACTCAGGCATAAACTGTACCCCTGGAATATGAGATAATTCTTGATAGTATCTATCAAATATTTTTCTCCTTGCCTGTACTCTATCCCGTAAGACTTGCAGCTGCGCTCTACCTACACCCGCTAAAATATTACTCATACGATAATTATATCCAACCTCACTATGTTGGTAGTGTGGAGCCGGATCTCTTGCTTGAGTAGCTAAAAATCTTGCTTTTCTCAATGCCTCGACATCATTCGAAACAAGCATACCTCCACCTGAAGTTGTAATGATTTTATTGCCGTTGAACGAATAAATACCAAATTTTCCGAATGTCCCACTTGCTTTACCTTTGTAGGAAGAACCAAGTGATTCCGCTGCATCCTCTACTACTGGAACATTATATGTATCACATAACGAAAGAATTTCATCCATTTTAGCGCTTTGTCCATATAAATTTACAACAATGACTGCTTTCGGAAGTATTCCTTTCTCATTTGCATCACGTAATGCACGTTCTAAAGCTTGTGGCGACATATTCCATGTTTCAAGCTCAGAATCAATAAATACTGGTTTAGCCCCTAAATATAAAATTGGATTTGCGCTCGCTATAAAAGTAAGACTCGAACAAAACACCGTATCTCCATCTTTTACATCCAGTAAGCGAAGTGCCAAATGGATAGCAGAGGTTCCTGAACTAACTGCAGCCGCATCACGAACTCCAACATGGGATGAAAGTTCACTTTCAAACGCATCTACATTTGGACCAAGTGGAGCAATCCAATTCATATCAAATGCTTCCCCTATATATTTTTGTTCATTACCGCTCATATGTGGAGCGGAGAGATAGATTCTTGTTTTTTCCTGTGAATATACCACTTTAAACACTCTCCTATAATTCTTTTTTTATTACTCTAGCTGGAATGCCAACTGCTTTACAATTCGCTACAATGTCACAGATCACTGTTGCTCCGGCACCGATAACGGACCAATCGCCAATTGTAATATTTGGAATTACATTAACTCCTGCTCCTATATGTACTCCTGTTCCTACAGTAACGGATCCTGTAAGCACTGCATTTGGGGAAATATGTGCAAAATCTTTTACCTTATTATCATGTTCAATAATAGCGCCTGAATTGACAATAACGTGATTCCCAATTTCAACATCTGCATTAATAATTGCACCAGGCATCACAACCGTACCAGCTCCAATCTTTGCACTTAAACTAACAATAGATTGTTTATGTATAAGCGTCGCATAGCGATGACTGGGAATCTCTAACTGCTCCATAATTATCTTTCTTGTTCTGTTATTTCCTATAGCTATCACGAACTTTGTATCTACATGCTCATCCATTAACTTTACAGCTGCAGAAATAGGTCCAAAATAAACGCCATCCTCAACTTTTAACTCTTTATACACATCATCTAATTGCGCAATGATTTCATAATTTCCATACGATAGGATAATATCTCGGATTACTTTACTATGACCACCTGCCCCAATCATAATTATTCGCATCCATCTCACCTCCTCAAGAATTCTTTGTACCATTAAATTTTTCCACAGTTACATGCCCAACCTGATTGATTCCTTCTGACTTAAATACTTTCTTTGCCGTTAACAACAAAATTTTCATATCAAGCCAAAAAGTCCTATTATCGACATACCACACATCAAGATCAAATTTCTCTTCCCATGAAATTGCATTTCTTCCATTCACTTGAGCCCATCCTGTAATTCCTGGTCTTACCATATGCCGCCTAGATTGTTCTTCTGTATATAACTCCAAGTATTCCATTAATAGTGGTCTGGGACCTACTAAACTTAAATCGCCTTTTATAACATTGAATAACTGTGGCAACTCATCCAAACTACACTTTCTAAGAAATCCCCCAAACTTAGTAAACCTTACATCATCAGGCAACAGATTGCCGTTGTTATCTTTCTCATCAGTCATAGATCTAAACTTATAAAGAGAAAAAGACGCACCATGTAATCCCGGGCGTTGCTGCTTAAATATGATGGGGGAACCTAACTTACATCTAACTAATACGGCTACTACACTAATAGGAACTAACAGTAACACCAATAATGATAAAGAAACGAATAAATCAAAAAATCTTTTCATAAATAATTATACTCCAATCGAAAATTTTTTAGAGAGTTCCCCACAGAACAGGATTCCAATCTTCTAATTACTTTTTAGTAATTCTCTCCAATTTAATCCTACCCTCAGTTTCATATACATAACATGAAAGTCATTTGCAGTGTATATTCTTCTATAAATTTCTTCACTCAGTATGTTATAGATACAATCCTTCGTCTCCTAAAGTACCGGACGCCTAAGCCCATAATAAAACCGCTATATTTTTATACAAAGATAGCGGTTTATTATTTCTACATTCAGTTAATGATAGTATCATCTATTAATCTAGCATTTGTACTTGCATCAATAGATACATCATTGAATACATATTTGGCCGTAGTCACCATCTTCTCCCTAATCAATCAGTATGAACTAAGAAGGGCTTCATTCCATAGTCTATAGTTCACAGGGCTTTCCCTAAAACGTATGGTAATAGAATTTAACAATATCTTAGTTAAAATTAACAAGAAATTTTCTTGTTTAAATTGAATTTTTTTAATAACTTTTGTGAAATCCCTCTAATAATCCCAAATAAATATTTAAACTCTGTTGTTTTATGAAAAATCAATATATAAATCACATTAGGAACTATGATACAAATCATTCCCTTTAACAATAACTCCCAAAAATGGCTTGATAACGTGAAATTGCTCAAAAAACTCGTAATAAAATACGTTCCTATACCTATCACTGCGTAGTAGGAGTATTTCAAGAAATAATCCATTACAGACCTATTAAATACATTTTTGTATACTAAATAAGGAGTAATCCAGAAAGGAACAACAAGCACACTTACAAGTGTACCAATAAAGACACCTATTATTCCCATATACTTAACTAATACAATAGAAATTACTAAATTAACAGCAGCTTGAACCAAAGGCGCATATCTATCCTCATGAAAAACACCCGCTGTAGTTTTTACAGTCGTTATGGAATTCCTCATGCCCCTTTCATAAAAAATAATTATTAATACAAGCAACACACTTTTGCTCATAAGATACTCGGTTCCAATCCATAAAGTGATAAAAGGTTCTATTGTAATGCATAAAAGTATAGAGAAGAATGAGTATAACCAAAAATTTAAAAGCATATAGACTTTATACACACTATAAACCTTCTCTACACTTTCCTCTGCTACTAAATTTCCTACACTATGATATGTATTATTAAAGATTTGATAAGTAAAGTTTCTACAAATATCTATTAACATATTATAATTAGAATATAATCCGACTGCCGCCACACTGATAAATGAAGATATAATAATGTTATCAGTACCCAATACTAAATAATTCCCTATGTTTTGTAGTACAATTGCTTTCACATTCTTAACAATTTTCTCTTTAGTTTCAGCATCTAATACACCCGAAACTTTCTCTTTTAAAAATGGATACATCCTGTTGACTATAATTGCCAAAACAATACTAGTAGCGACTGTTATCACACTATCAATAACTAAGTATAGAATATAATTTTTTGTAAAATGAAGTATTCCAATCTTGAGGCAAGCAGATGCAATTGAAGATATAGAATATATTCCTGTTACAATATAACCCTTTTGCGAAACACTTAAGAATGAATTCTTATGCATGTACAAATAAGGTACAACTGTATTGAATAGAAAAATAAGATAAATCCAATGGATATTTTCGACATTCGAATCTTTAATGAAATAACCAAGAAATGGCATCAAGGACAATCCAAGTAACAAGACAATTAAGGCGATTACCATATATGCTTTCCGATACAATCTCATAAGTACGTTAATCTTTTCTTGATCGTTCTCTGCAACCGGCTTATAAAGACTATACATTATACTAGCACCTATCCCTGCCTCAGCTAAAGAAAGCATGGATAATATATTAGTAAGGAATCCATTTATACCTAGATATTCAATACCTAAACTATTGATAAATACAGTTCGTGAAATGAAGCTTAAAGATGTAACAATGATTTGGTTTCCGATCCCAGCAGATATATTAATTATGGAGTTTTTTATCCTCATTTTAAGACCTTCTTGATATAATTTTTTTACATTTAGCTAAAAAGATAGCCGCCATTAAAGTAACCGGTTGAATACCTAAGTATTCTGCAGCCTTCTTTACATTTAAATTAGACTTAACAAAATCGTAATATAAATTATAATAGGATAATCTACCCTTTGGACCACACTTATAAAATTCAATTTGCTGCTTCATATAATATGCTGTACCTTTAGGACTTCCGGCGAATATCTCCTTCATATTTTGAGTTAAACCATCCTCTAGATAATTACATATATATATTGTTTTATTAAACCATCTTATTTTATAACCTTCATAAGCCATTTTATTCCATACTGTAGCCTCTGTCATAAATTTTTCCCCTTCAAACTCACGAAACTTGTTTTTCCTTAATATATCGGTATAAAAAACCTCAGCCTTATCTCCCGTTATATTATATGTATTCCGTTCAAGTGAAGTTGCATCAATATATTTACCTTCAAATGTTGTCCCTACGAGGTCCTCAATACTCCCCCCTTTATTACCCGAAACACCACAAAATAGCTTTTTATCTTCTAGGCTATTTTCCCAACTTACTATACTTTCTAAAGCATCTTCTGTAAGATTGTCATCAGAATCTACTATAAAGAACATTTCACCTTCAGCCAAATCGACAGCCCTGTTAATCGCTCTATGTTTCCCTCCGTTTTTGACTTTATAATACCGTATGGGAAATGGGTTTTTTTCTAGTTTCCACATCTTGAATAATTCCTCTGTATTATCACTTGACCCATCATCAATAACTAGCCATTCAAAATCCGTATATGTTTGTTCTTGTAACGACCTATATAATTTCTCTATGATATAACTCCTGTTATATGTTGGAGTGAATACTGTTATTCTCATTTAATCCCCTCATTTTTATCCTAACTTTTTCTTTCCATCTATTCACAGTAATCATTTCAGTTAATTATTTGCCTATTTCAAGACTTAACTTCTACAAATGAAAATATATCTTTTAATATTACAAAAAGAAAATCCATTTATACTCCCTCTCGTTTACGTACTAAATCTATTACACTTTATTCTACTTGTTATCTTTAGATATTAATTTTTTCGAGCTATGAAGAAGAAAATGTTTGTTTTCTAGGACTACATTTAACAATAATCTTTTATAAAAATCTCTTATTTAAGGAATTCTTTTGGTAAAGGCACTTGTATCTTTTGATGTTTTTTTTGAAAACCAAAACGAATTTTCTTACGTAACGGCTCTTCATAAAATTGATAAATTACTGCACTTAACAATAAAGAAACTATTAAACAAACCACAAAACTATATGTATTTTCTAACTTCAAGAAGTCCAAGTATCGTATCACTATTTGGTGAATCATATAAAATGAGAAACTAATTTCACCTAAGTAAACAAATAGCCTTTGTGATAATAATTTTGAAAATATACCGCATTGAAATGAAAAGGTGAAAATTAACAAGCACCATAGTGGGACAAAATAAACACCACGAACAATTCCTACATCTAATTTTATCGAATACGATAATAAGGCAATGGATAAAAGTAAACATAGTAGTTCTAAAACAGTAAATATGTTTTTGTTAAAGTTTGCTTTATCGGATTTTTCAATATAAATCAATCCCAAAAGTATACCCGTTGAAAATTCGAACAATCTAGTAACCGGAAAAATATGTAATATCCAAATAAAAAATGGATTATCTTCATCCAAGTTTTTATTCAATAGAAATAAAATTATCCATACTACCAAGAATACCAATATGGATGTAATGATGTTCTTTTTAACTTTAAGTTTCATAAATACCCATAGCAGAAACGGAAACATAACATAAAAGAAAGCTTCAACCGATAATGTCCACGAAACGCCGTTAAAATTGAAATAAGTACCCTGACTAGGTACGAAGCTTTGTATCAATAGCAAATTAATGATTGACATAAAAGCAAGTTTTATAAAATATAAACTCTTAGGGTGAAAGTATAAAATAACTAATGGTGCAGAAAGAAGAAAGGTTAATACATGAACTGGATATACTTTAGAAAATCTTGCTTTATAGAATTTTTTGATACTGTGTTTATTTAGCTCTGTAAATTTAGAATGATAGTTATAAGCTAAAATAAAGCCAGATAAAACAAAAAAGAATTGAACGCCCGCTGAACCTAATTGATATTGGCTAAACACACCCATATGAAATAAGAAAACCATTAGCGCAGCAATAAACCTAAATGACGTTAAAGAGTTTAACATATGATTCCCACCTTTCTCATTTCCCCAAAAAATAAATGGTTCGAATTTCCAAATCATTTATTTTCTTTATCAATAAAGTTGCCTCATACAAATATGAGTAAAGGGGATGAAGGTTTAGTTCCTACTTAAATATGAATTGATTAATCTAATGCAGAACCCTTGAGTAAACGGCAATATATTGAACAGTGTGGAATACACCCCTATGTCTTTTGTATCGCCTTGAGAAAAGTCAACTGCCCCATCTTTCCTCGTAACTTTCATTAAATAACTCATAGCCTTTTCTGTGCTATCTAGGCATTCTTTTGATACCTTCTCTATCTTTGAGGCATTTAACATAAACCAGCCTAGCGTAGCTGTAGCGGAAGAGTCAGACCTACTCTCATTTCTAGTTACAGTCCAATTCCAACTACCATTATCTTGTTGAAAGCTCATTGCAGCTTCCGCGAATCTTTTAACACTTTCTTCGAAAGCAAATTTATATTTACTATCTTGTGGCAATTCATTCCACGCATCTATAAGACCTATAGCAAACCAACCAAGTCCTCTTCCCCATCCGTATAATCCAAGAGGAACTTTATTCTCAATCTTGTAAACATGACATGGTAGTGAATGTTTGTCTAACATTCCATATTGCTCATACTCTTTAATTTGTTTCACTGCTAAATCTATACAATCATCTTTGTTAAATTTAGTACCGTAACAAACTAAAAAGGGGCATATAAACCCTATAGTATCTACATATCTGTAGCTTTTCATAAACTTCCTATATTCTACTGTGCCGTCCTCACCTATATGATCCTTAATCATTTCCCATGTATAATCTAATGCTTTTTTGTATTTGTTTATATCAATATATTCCAACTTCATAATAGCGTAAGCAAGTATAGCTCCGTCTATATGCTTAGGTTTTTCTAACCATTGACCATTACTATCAAATTTCGAATTCAAAAATTTTTCAATCTCAGATTTCATTTCCTTATCATCATTATGTTTTACATACTCAGATAAGCCTAATACTAATGATGCTTCTTGCCAATGTTGTATCGTGCTTTTCGTATAATTCCCTTTCAACATATCTATTACAACTAATCTTGTATTGTCTGTTACTTTTATTTTTGGTGTGTTTAGTAACCACTTAGACCCTTTTTTAGTTATAGTCTCATTCCATATGGATTTATCTTTATATCTCCCCATATGAATTCTCAGTACCCAATCTTTTATTACAGGTACTAAGTCTATGGTAATAACCATTAAAATAATAAAAATTACAATATAGCTCAAAATTTGAAATATCATCTTTATATTGCCCTTTCAACGTGAAAATAATTTAAATACTCATTTAACATATCCAACAGTACTACCTAATTCTTCTGACATTTTAGTACACATGTCTGGTGTGATATTCTCACCTATTGTCCAGTTTTTATCATAACGATTTGCTGTCTTTAGATTTAATTTGTGCTTATTGATATAATCCTTTGTTTTCCCTATAATTTTCGCGGGATTTCCTCCAACTATGCACCCTTCAGGAACCGATTTTGTTACTACACTTCCCGCGGCTACAATAGCATTTTTCCCTATTGTAACCCCCGGCATAATTAAAGCCCTTGCCCCTATAAATGCATGGTCTTCTATTTTTACTTTCGCTATTTTTGTATAATCTAAATACCGTTTCGTACTGGCGTCATGTGCAAGGAGATAGACTTGAGGTGCAAATGTAACATTATCACCTATTTCTATTAGCCAACAATGAGCATAGTCAATTGTACTTCCAGCTAATCCACTACAATTTTTCCCTACCTTCATACCTCTTTGCAAACACGCTTCTACCGTTAAATCCTCAAGAGATACCATTCCTAATCTTACCATTAAAGATTTTTTTATCCGATTAAACATAATTGCCTCCAGTGAATGTATTTCATTATTTAACTTATTTTTAAACGCTACACTTAACTGTTCATTAAATTATACAAATGATTCACTTCATCCTCTGTCCCTAATTCTTCTTTCTTGAGATTATCGATAAACTTAATTCTTAATTTTTCTTCTTTTATTAATAACTCAAGATGCTTTGCCACTGACATAGGGTTCATCTCTGCAATTACTCCATTGATATTATTTCTTATATGATTATTAGCTGTCTCAAAATTAGTAATTAATATTGGTTTTGCCAGTATTTTTGCCTCATCTATAGAAATAGATTTACCTTCATATCTGGATGTCTGTATATATATATCTGCTTGCTTTATGTATGGATATGGATTTTCTTTTATACCTAATAAAATTACTCTTTTTTCTAGTTTTTCTTCCCTTATACGTCTTTCAAGTTCTTCTCTTACGTTGCCTTCTCCAATCAAATACCATTTAAGATCGTACCCTTTTTTTACAAGTATATTAAATGCTTCTAAAGAGATATCTAATCCCTTTTCTTTAGCCAATCTTCCTACCGAAATTAATGATATACTTCTATCGTTCTCTTCTTTAAAATCAACTTTCTCTAATGACATTTTCCTTATCATTCTTGAAGAAACTATATTGTGTATACATCCAATTTTCTTTCTATATTCAGGGAAATTATCCCTTAAAATATTAACTAACTCTTCTGATACAGTCACTATATGATCTAGTTTACCAAAATAAAATTTTTCTTTACTATAATCAATCCCTAATTTATTATAATCCGTGTGTATCCATCCAATCTTTTTTTTCGCTTTTACCTTGTCTACACAGAAATATATAGGGTTTTTTTCTTGAAATCCTATCGCTACATCATATTCCTTATTGATTTCATCTATTGATTTCGACATGTATTTCCATATTTTTTGTTCGATTATAGCTCCATTCGTTTCTGTCTTAGCCAGATACCCTAATACTCCTCTAGAAAATGTCGTTTTAAAATCTCCTATTTTCATTAATTCTGTCAAAGACCTTTTTATAGGCATATCAAAATATTTATACTTTATTGGTTCAGGTAATAGAGTGACTTCTTTTGGTAACTTATTTATAAATATTCCTTCATGCTTAAATAAAAATAAATCCACTTTGTATTTAGAATAATCTATAACGCCCAATAAAGAAATTAGGGCTTTTTCAGCCCCACCACAATTTAAATTATTCATTATAAATAATATATTTTTTTTCATGAACCTCACCCATTATAGAATTTCATATAACTTATATATTTCTTCTTCCGTTCCTAATTTCTCTTTCGAAAGGTTATTTACTAATTTTTTTCTTAATTCTGTATCTTTTATAAGCCTCTCAATTCCTTTTGCAATAGCCTCCGGCTTCATATCTACAATTAATCCATTTATTTCATTGTCAATTTGATCTTTCGCGGTACTAAAATCAGTAACAAGTATAGGCTTATTCAATATTTTCGCCTCATCAATTGCTATAGATTTCCCTTCAAATTTAGATGTCTGTGCATAAATATCTGCTTGTTTTATATACGGATAAGGATTAGATTTTAATCCTAACAATTTGAAATTGTTTTCTAATTTATTTGCTTTTATCAAATTAGTCAGTTGTTCTCTTTCCTCGCCCTCGCCTATAATATTCCACTTTACTTTATACCCTTTATCTATTAGTTTCTTACAGGATTCTATAGCCATTTCAAAGCCTTTTTGGTAGTGCAGCCTACCTACTGAAAGTATAATAATTTCATTATCTTTCTTAGTATAAACATCCTTATTTTCCTGGTTAGCCATTTTATGTATCATTGTCGGTGATACAATATTATAAATAACGCTTATCTCATCTTTTTGATTAGGAAATCTGTTTTTTAGGATATTGGCACACTCTTCCGATACTGTAACTATATTGTTTAGCTTTCTGAAGTACAAAGCATCAAAGTTCGAATCCATCCCTAATTTATTATAGTCAATATGTACCCATCCTATTTTCTTATGTGCTTTCACCTTATCTACACAAAAATATGTAGCGGTTTTTTCTAAAAACCCTATAGTAGCATCATACTGTTTCTCAATTTCATTTAAAGACTTAGCGATATATTTCCAGCTGTATTGTTCCTTTATCGATGTATTTTTTCCTGCTCTATTCTTTATGGTGAACATACATCTATTATAGGCTAGCGATATTTCTCCTTTTAATAAAAATGTTTTGACCGATTTAAACAAAGGTAAAGTAAACGTCTTATATGTTTCTGGTATAGGTAAAATTTGTACATCTTTTGGTACAAATTCCATAAATATACCTTCATGGTTAAACAAAAATAAATCTACATTATATAACTGATAATCTATTTGAGATAATAAGTTTACTAGACTCTTTTCTCCACCACCAGCAGATAGACTAGGCATAACAAATAATAAATTTTTTTTCATAATATACCTCGATTTACTTAGCTAATTCTTGTAAGTATTCTACCGCTTTATATGACATTTTTTTAATATTAGGCATAGTTTGCCCTAGTTTGCTCTTCAATTGATCTTCTTCTCTTACCATCTCATCGAATTTAGCTTTTAGTTTATTACTATTAGATATTTCTTCTATATTTAAGACTAATTTCTCTTCTCCAAATAAGTCTTTAGCTATTCCCTTCGATTTTATACTGTATCCCAATACCATAGTTGGAACACAATTTGAGTAAGCCGCTATCGTGGCATGTGTTCTAGCTCCTATAAAGAATCGCATCCTAGCTATATACCCTTTATATTGTATTGCATTTAAATTGTTTGGTAATATAATTACCCTACCTGTATTTTTAAATTCCTCATAATATGTATACAGAACTTCATAATCGTTATTCCCATCCTGCATAACATGCGGTGTGAGAGCAATTGTTGAATCTGTAGTATCTAGTATATGGTTAATTAAATCTCTTACTGCAACTTGTGAATCCTTGTTTCTATTCCATACAAGTGGACTAAAATTAAGACCTATTGTATTGCCATCTTGCCATCCTTTAGGTAATTCCAACTCTTCTTTCTCCATGGTAAATGCAGGATCTGCACACAATTTAACGTTATTAAGTCCCTTGTTTTTCAACATATTATAGGTAAGAGTTTCACGAGCTAATATTAAATCAAACTGTTTTAAGTCTCCTAACTTTCTCTCAGACATATCCTCTTCACCTATAGAACATCCCCATAACACTAACTTCTTTCCTGCTGCTTTTACTTTTTTATTTATTTCATACAATGCAGGCTGTTCCCCGTAACAATAATTATCTCCACCTATAGATAAACATACATCCATATTCTTTATATGTTTAATTATATTATCTTCCATTTTAGCTATTGCATAAGATTCATCATTAAACAATTTTACTTTAAGTAAAGCCATCCACCAATCGTATGAGTACTTCGCTATATTCTTAGTAGAACCATCATATATTCCATCTAACTTTGTTATAATCTTATCTGTTTCAGGCTTACTTGATACCAAATATATCTTTGTTTCATCTACCTTTTCTTTTATGATATTAGTAGAGGAACGAACAATAGCCTCACATCCCCTATTAAGACTTCCACCATGGGCAAACATCATAATTTTCATACTTAAACTCCCTCACTATTATTTATTTCTGAATCTACTGTAAGCTGTAACGCAATACAGCCCAACAGTTGATTGTCTCTTTATTAAATTTATTATTAACCGCTCATATCTTCCTAGCTTGTTATAAATTTCACTATAATATATAGGTAGTGCCTCTCTCACATGTTCATTTCGTATCATACTTTTTACGTATTTATACCGCTTATTGAAACTTACATCTTTAGATGGTGTAAAATAAACATGTATATAGGACATTACACTATTAATAAACTTTATTGACCTTAATTTACTTATTCTTACTCTATCAATTTTATCAGTATATATTTGGGGTAATTCCATAGTATATACTTCTACAGCCCTCTGAAAATAATCTTTTTCGGATATGTTTCTGGTAGCACTACCAGCTACCTCCTTGTAATGGTAACCTACATAATCTACATATTTCATACGAGTTGCACCACTAAAGAATGCAACGTTAAACATTCCATCTTCCCCCAATGCAATTCCGCTTGGGAATTTAACGTTATTTTCTTTAATTAAATTATTTCTATAGATCTTATTTACAACAGTATTTAAATTATCTGCCTTAAGGAAATAAGGTAATACTTCTTGCTCTATATAATCTTTTTCAAGAACAATATCTATAGGAAATGGATATGTTGTAATTACCTTATGCCCTTCCGTCTCGCCCTTAAAATTTGATATAACTACATCACAATTACTTTGTTTTACTGAGTTATATAGTGTTTCATACATATCCTTTTCTATACAATCATCAGCATCAACAAATCCCACATATTCTCCAGCGGCTAAATGTAAGCCCTTATTTCTTGCAATACTTACACCTTGATTTACTTGATTTATAAGTATTATCCTGTCATCTACTTGTTTATATCCCTCAATGATTTCTCTGCTATCGTCTATCGAGCCATCATTAATAAATATAAACTCACACTCTTGGAGTGTCTGATTTAAAAGTGATTCTATGCACCGAGTGATATATTTCCCTGCATTATAAACTGGTATTATTACACTTACTTTTTGGCTCATGCCTAAATCACACCTTTACGAGAAATCTCTTACGCTATCATCATAAATACACCTTTATTGTTGTCTCCTATACTTGATGTATTGATTGTTTAGGCGCCTATAAAGTGAAACTTTAATTAGTTGAACGAATCGGGCTTTTACGGGCAGTTGATCCCCCACCTAACTCCTTTGTTTTCGCCGAACTTTGAGGTGGAGGTCTTACTACCCGTTAATGCGGGATAATTTTATATAGCTTATTCAACTCAGCGTTATTACTGTAATCTCTATCTCGCAAATTATTAATTAATGTTTTCCTCAGTTCATCATCTCTATATAAATTTTCGATGCCTTCGACTAACCCCTCTACACTTGAATCACATATAATGCCCTCAATTCCATCATCCAATTGGCTGGCTGCAGTAGGATAATTAGTTATCAATATAGGCTTTTCAAGGATTTTAGCTTCCGTAACCGTAACTGCCTTTCCCTCATATCTGGACGGTTGAACGTATAAATCACATAACTTCATATACGGATATGGGTTAGTTTGTTTGCCTAATAGTATAAAACTGTCTTCTAACTGTTGTTCCTTTATCAATTCCTTAAGATTAGATTCATCCGATCCGTATCCTATGACATACCATTTTATATTGTTTAACCCCTTATTATGTAATGCTTTAAGGGCTTTTATAGCAACATCAAACCCTTTCGCATATGACAACCTTCCAACCGATAAAATATTAAAAGCACTGTTACTTTGTTTATTAAAACTTACAGTATCTTCAGCCATCTTCTGAATAAATTTGGGTGAAGTAATATTTTCTATTTGTAAAATTTTATCTTTTAGCGATGGATATACAGTTAAAAACGCTTTTGTGCATTCATCTGATATAGATGCTATGTAATCAAATTTATTCCACATAGCAAAGTCAATTTTATTATCAATTTCTAGTGTGCTATAATCTGTGTGAATCCAAGCTATCTTCTTATCAGCACTTACAGTATCAGCTAAAGGATTATGTGGCCATGCGTAACTAATCGCAAAGTCATACTTTTTTTTCTGTTTAGGCAAAAAATATGCTGCATACTTTGACACAAGCTGCATCTGAATATATCCCGAACCTTCCTTTAACTGTCTTTTTTTTGATATTCTCCCTGCCATATACTTACTTATTATTCTTGTGATTCCTGCCCCAAAATATCCTTCACGTATACATTGCACAATTGACTTCCTAAAGACGGTATATCCACCTATCTGTGGTAGTACGTTAACTTTATTAGGTACTAAATTTAAGAACTCTCCAGTATGATTAAATATCAATAAATCTATGTTGTATGTATCATAGTCGAAGCTTTCCAGCATATTAATTAAGCTTCTTTCTACTCCACCAATTTCCATATCATAGATAGAGATTAAAACATTTTTTTTCATACGCTTCCTCACGTTCATGTTTTGTTTTGATGTAAGTAAATGAAAGCAATCGCAGTATATGAATTCATATGGAATAAACTTTTTATTAGCTGCTTAGACTAGTGCGATCAATACACATATTCTCTCTTTTATTCACAAATAACGTATTAGAAGGAATATGCCCTTTTACAACGCTTCCAGCGGCTATTACGGTATTATCACCTATAACAGTATCCTTCAATATAACTACATTAGAACCAATCCAAACATTCTTCCCTATCTTTACCTCACCTTTTACCAGATGGCTATCTGCAGGGTTTTTATAATTATGGTCGTGGTCATTAATACTCACATTTGGCCCTATTTTTGTACTTCTTCCAATCGATATTCTATTTACACAGTTGATATTACAGTTATCATTAATAAATACTTTTTCTTCTATATCTAATACTCCGTCAAAATCCAGTCTAATGCTGGCATTCTTTCTTACAAATACAAACTTTCCAATATTGACTTTTGAACGCTTATTGAAAATCTCAATCTTGCTATTTGCTTGAAGAAAAAAGATTGAACACTTTATATTACGAAAATATATTACTTTATAGAAGGCACCTCTTAATGCACCAATTACATGCGAAATATTCATTAGTATAGTAAAGTACAGTCCTCTATTACGGCTTTCTGCAACTATCGTTTGAACTATTTTCTTGAATACCTTAATCATGTGTATTCTCCTTAAAAGCTTCTTTTCCCATCACATATTTTCTTAGCCTAGCAATGTTATTTCCACCTATGATTTTCGCTAAAATCAATTTTATATTACTCTTGATTCTTACTTTAGGAGGCAACCAACTTTTATAAAAATGATGCATTGCATATGTATTTTCAGTTATAAGTTTTCTGCAATTGATATAATCATATGGAGAAAAATAAGTTTGTGGATAAAAAGCTCCCATACCGCTTATTTCTTGATATTCTCCATTTAATTTCAATCCTGCATTTTTTAGTATATTAGTTACAACCGCCACATTGGTTAAATCATCATGTTTTCCATCCTCTTTGATGAATCCTTTTCCTTCATATGAATCCAAAAACATTTTGATCAACTTATTTCCTTTCATAGCTCCTATAGTACTTGTCGCTATGTAATTTTCTTGTTCAAATCCCCAAAATGAATCATGATGGAGCATATTATCAAAAGGTTTGAATACCTCTACATCGGTATCTAAATAAATACCTCCAAACTTATAAAGAACATATACCCTTACATAATCACTTACAAATGCAAATTTTTTCGAATCATAGGCTTCTTTGACATATAAGTTACATTCTATGTCAAAATTATTTTCATTCCACTCAATAATTTCATATTCTGGGAGGTTCTTCTTCCAGCTATCTATGCATTTTTGTACAATCTCAGGTTTCTCTCTACCACCAAACCAACAATAATGTATGGTTGATGGAATTTTCCTCACGTTCTCCAATTGATACACGCTCCCCCCGATATGCTTAAATTTATACTTAGAAGTAGTGTTACTGAAAAATCTATAAAGATAGATATTTACTTGTATAAATGATACCTAAACTTATTACACTCTCGTAAAAATAATAAATGAGATAACACAATAAAAGTCCGTAATATACGAAATTCCTATCCTTTTTAGAAAATAATACAACAATCCATGAAATTAAAATTAATTGATATAAACTGAAATAAATGGTGAATCTTGCAAATATCCAATTTTGCGTTGAAATAATCATGAACACTAAGCCAATTAAAGACATGTTTACAATGTAATCACTTTTCGGAAAGACTTCTCTTAATTTTTCTCTTCCAAGATATGCAAGAACTATTGGTACAGCACTAACTGCAACACGTAATACATTTGCTCCTCCCTCTGCAAAGTCCTTGTAGTGTCCATACTGAGTTGATTCTAATGCCGAGAACAAAGCTGATGAGAATTGGTTAAACCCAATTACTATAATGACCGAGAAGAACAGCAATACGTACGTATCCCATGCCCAAGCCTTTCTCCTAACCAAAAAATAAATTGGGATTAAAACAAGCGCTGACTTATGAATCATAGCTGCTAAAAGTACAATTAAAATATATTTTTTCCAATTTCCATTAAAAATATATTTTGTGGCCAGAAAGACAATAGATGCTGCTAAAAACTGCCTGATTCCATTCATGGATACTAAATACATTCCACCTGTAATATATACAAATAAGGCTAATTCAAGCATCCGGGAGTATTTATAAAGAGTTATTACAATTAATACATTTGTCACTAAGGCGACAAAAAATACCATTATCTGCGGATCTTTTGAGAAGTGTTGCAGAAACATCTGTAAAAGATCAAACCCAAAATCCCCTGAGAAATCAATATTGCTCCAACTAAATTCATTGTGGGCATAGGAATACATGTAAAAATAAGTATCACCAATATTATTTCTAAGTCCCGATACAATAACAAGCGATGCCATTGCCAAGAAACTAAGCATTTTATTTGGTTGAACTGGAACGATCCCATTGCTCATGCTCTTTGCAGAATATCTTGAAAAAAAAGATAAAATGTAAACTACAAAAAGGTTTATCCATAATATAGTCATTCCATAACTCCTTCCACACAGCAAACAAGCAAGTAACTTAGACATGCAAAAGCACTGAAGAAAATAGATATATTTACACATAAATATATTAACAGATTCATTAGCCAATTATTGCAAGCTTGCACAACAATTACCGGTATACCTTCAGCTTCTTAATGGCGCTTCGAAACGGTTTTATTACTTGTATTCTGTATATAAAGATAGAGAAGAATCCCGAAAGGTATCGCCAGGAAAGTAGTACCCTTACATGGTGATTCTTTAAGAAAAGCATAATTTCTAATCATCAGATTACTAGATACATAATGTATGGATTCTCGAAATCTCTCCTTAAAAGAAGGAGCATACTGCATAGCAACCTTTCTGAAGAATAAAAACCCACGCGGATTTTTCTTATATTGTTTAATCATGTTCATACTCGAACCATCATCTAAATATTCCACATGGCATAAGACTTCATTCATAATAAGTAAAGGACATTGTTGATCAATTAAAATATACTTATAACTGAGCGGACAGTACTTTTCTCCTGAAAATATAGGATATGGCAAAGAATTTCTTGTCAATTCCGAACGATAAACTAGTTTCTTATCGCCTCTGACCCCATGAAGACCATACAAACCTGACAGTGTGGAAGATTTAATATTAGATGGCATTTTAGTTCCAATGATTTCTCCATTCTGTTTCGCATCCAACCCGACTATTCCAGCAAACTTCTTACTTCCATGCGCCTTCCAAAATGAAGCAATCTTTTCAACAGCATCTTCAGCCATATAATCATCCGAGTCTATACACACATTTAATTCTGTATCAATTAATTCATAAGCGGTATTGTGTGCTCCATGCATACCTTGATTTTCTTGGTAATGATAACGAATGGGAACGACATCTTCTACAATCCAAGTATCAATAAGTTCCTTTGTGTTATCATTAGAGCCATCATCAATAATTAACCAAATAAAATCTTTACATTTTTGCCTCTTTAAACTTTCATAACATAAATGAAGGGTATATGCACGATTATATGTAGGCGTAAAAACGGTTAAGAGTGGCGTCATTGCAAACCCTCCTGTATCAAATTTTTATTATTTATAGGCATGTGCATAATAGTAATCTGTCAACCAGTTTGCCATAGTAGCCGTATCATAGCCACTATTTTGCATTACATTTGTTGTATCCTCATGCTCCAATGATGAGGAAAGAATATAATCTGCCCATAATTCCGTTGAACTCTTTAAGCTCATAAATTTCATTCGGTCAGTCAAGTTAGATTCACTAGTAATTGCATCAGACACCACACAATTTAAACCTGCAGCCTGTGCTTCCACTAGTACAACTGGCAAGCCTTCAAAAAGCGAAGGAAAAAGAAAAATATCAAATCCTTGCATCAATTGCGGGATATCGGTTCTAGTTCCTAGAAATCTGACTTTAGAAGACAACCCTAAGTCCGCGACTTTTTTTTCAATGCTTGCACGTAGGGTACCCTCTCCTATGAGAGTCAGTATAGATTCTGGGTTCTTTTTATGTACAGCATGGAAAATATCTATTAAGAATTCATGATTCTTTTGCTTATTAAATCTTCCTACATGCCCTATAACTAACGTATTATCATTTGCCCCAATTTCTTCTCTTACTTTACTTCTTTTACTTTCATTATATTTAAATTCTTCAACATTCACTGCGTTATTTAGAACCGTTACTTCATTAGAATTTGTCTGTTTCTTTCCAAACAACCATTCTCCTGCTTTTTTCGAACATGCAAAATATGCAGTCGGGTTGTCTTTCATCATAAATCTTGCATATAGTCGAAAAGGAAGTTTTATATCAATACCTAAATCACTTAAATGACTATGCGCAATACGGCATGGAACACCTGCATTTTTCGCTGCTCTTAATACAAAACTACTGTTCTCATTGATATGGGAATGTACTACTTTATATTCAGGATTAGTAGCAAAGAACTCTTTGAGTAATTTAAAATAACGGCGATAATTTCCAGGTCGTATCTGTGGCATTCGATAAATCTTCCCGCCAAGCTTCATTATTTCATCATCATAATGTCCCTTATCTGTTCTATGTACCATAAAATCAAATTGAATCTTACTACGATCTATTCTTCGATAATAATTCATCAACATAGTTTCAAGCCCGCCGCGATTCATGACGGTAACTACTTGAAGTATACGAATAGGTTTCAAGAGTACCACTCCTATCTCATCATCTTTCTGAGTGAATCTATTGCCACTAACATAAAATAATACCCTGCGGTAAACCTATATTTTACGCAAAAGTAAAACGCCTTCCAAACAATAGGGAAGTGATTCATCTCTAATTGTTTAAAAGAACGCCTTATCCGATTATCATTTAGTATTTTACTTAATCTGTTAAATTTCGTTAATGGAGATATGCGATTACTTTTACTCATTGTATTTAAGCCAAGTCCGAGCGTATTAAGACAAATACGATTATTTAAGGCTAATCGAAAATTTCCTGATAGCTGCTTATCTTCTAAAAATTGCTCGATTATGTCATAAAGATTAAACCATTGGTTCATCAATTCCGGTTTGTAATTAGACGTGACGGAAGCTGCATTTGTCTTCCAGTAATGATAAAAAGGCTTATTTAAAAAAACAAATTTATCAACATAATAAAATGTCTGTATATTAAATAATGAGTCCTCATTTGTACCAATAAAACTTAAATCCACAAACTGAATCGCGTTTTCTTTAATAACCTCAGAACGATAAAGCTTTGACCAAACAGTTCCCCAAGCATCTAAGAATTCTGGATTTCCTATTTCTTCATTTATAGGACCGATTAAACGTCTCATTACGTTTGCCTTAATTTCTTCGCCTTCATAACAAACTTTTTCAGGAAGATCAAATTTCTTCTCTTTTGAATGACTTCCAAATTCACGAGTATATGTACACATAACAACGTCTGCCTTACCTTGAACTGCTTCCTGATACAAGGTTTCGTACATGTCCATGTCTATCCAATCATCCGGATCAACAAACCCAATATATTCTCCGCTCGCGGTTTGAATACCTGCATTTCTTGCTGAAGAAACACCACCGTTTTCTTTTTCAATCACTATAATTCTTTTATCTTTCTTTGCGTACTCATTAAGTATACCTGCACTCTTATCTGTTGAGCCATCGTTTACCATAATGATTTCGATATCTTCGAGTGTTTGTGACGTTAGGCTGTTTAAACACCTTCCTAATAAAGTTTCAACATTATAGACAGGAACTATTATACTGATTTTCGGTTTCATCTGTTTCCTCCAGAATGTATTTCCCATAAATAGAACTCAATTCAGATTCAACTTGAATAATCGAATATTTATGCATTTTCTTTTTGCTTTCAATACCCATTTTTACAAGTACGTCTTTTGATTTGTTCATCTCTAGTACTCTTAAACCAAACATTTGAGCATCTTGATTGGAAATGATATAGCCATTTACTTTATCCTCTACAAGTTCCAAATGTCCTCTGTTCTCACTTGCAATTATCGGTAACCCACAAGCCATGGCCTCCATAATATTAACCGGCAGACCTTCGCGAAGACTCGATGCAACCGCAATATCGCAGGCGGATAAAATTTTCGAGATATCATTCCGATAACCAAGGAAGTCCACCATTTCAAATACGCCAATTTGTTTAGCCAGATCTTTACAATCCTCTAGTGAGGGACCGTTTCCAGCCAATAGAAGCCTTGCGTTTGGGACACTATCCTTTATTAGAGCCAATGATCGAATCAAAAATTGTTGATTTTTATTTTTATTAAACTCAGCCGCATAGAACATCAAGAAATCAGTGGGCTTATATCCCATCTCACTCCTCAGATAAAGCTTTTGACTCTCATCAGCTGGTTTAAAGTATTCTGTGTCTACTCCCACTCCGTGTACTTGTTCAATTTCAACTGCTTTGAAACGCCGCTGAACAGCCAGATCATAATCCTCTTGATTTATTGTGATCAGACAGTCTGTGTAATTTGCCATTACTTTTTCAATAGGATAATATAATAACCAATTTATTAGCGGGGCACCTTTACAAAAGTGGAATCCGTGAGCAGTATATAAAACCTTTGTTCCATATTTTCTAGCATTTCTTGCTGCCAAACGTGTAAGGGCCCCCCCCATTGGTGTATGGCAATGAATAATTTTATATCCATTTTTATCAATGATAGCTTTCAACTCTTTATAAGCCTTAATGTTCTTGGGCTGCAAAGGGGATCTTTGAATAGAAAGTTCATACTTCTTATCCACGTATGGAAGATCCATGTTGCCGGCAGCAGCAACATGAACTTCCCATCCCTGTTCTTTAAACCATTTCATATACGGCAAGTGAAATGCTTTAAAATGAATATCTACTGTTGCACAGAACAATACTTTATTTCCCACATATATCACCCTACACTCGTTATAATCTGTCTAAACAGCCTGTAACCTGTACATACTTCATTTTTCTAAATAGTAAAATACGTATCTAAACGCACGTATTCAAATCGACATTCACACTATATTTTGCGAAGCTATACGGTTATTTGCCAATGCCAATACCTGTTCTCTCAATTCTAATTTCTCAAAATTAGGGTATGTTTGAATAATTTCTTCAATTTCTTTTATATAAAGATTTGATGTTTTGCCTATGTAAATTTTAGGATGGATTTGTTGCTCATGCACTTCTTCTTTTTTCAACAATTCTTCAAAAAGCTTCTCTCCAGGTCTCATTCCAGTGAACTTTATTTGTATCTCATCTAATGAATGTCCTGATAATGTAATTAAGTTTTTCGCAAGATCCACTATTTTGACAGGATCACCCATATCCAAAATGAATATCTCCCCACCTTTAGCTAATGCCCCAGCCTGTATTACAAGTTTAGATGCTTCTGGAATTGTCATAAAGTAACGAATCATTTTTGGATCAGTGACAGTCACTGGTCCCCCTTGCTTAATTTGCTTTTTGAACAGTGGTATAACACTACCACGGCTTCCTAATACATTTCCAAATCGTACAGCCACAAATTTCGTACTACTTGTTTTGTCTAAGTTTTGGATTACCATTTCAGCAAGCCTTTTTGTCGCTCCCATTACACTCGTAGGATTCACAGCTTTATCTGTAGAAATCATTACAAACGTCTCAACTCCATGCCAACTTGCTGCTGTTGCTACGTTTGTTGTCCCGATCAAATTATTTTTTATCGCTTCTTCAGGATTACGTTCCATTAAGGGTACATGCTTATGTGCAGCAGCATGATAAACAACTTGAGGATGATATTGACTCATGACTGACATCATTTTCATATCATCCTGTACATCAGCAATTTCTGTAGTAAAGATAATATCGGTGTCACTGTATAGCTCTTTTAATTCCATTTCAATGGAATAGATACTATTTTCACCATGACCTAATAAAATCAATTGTTTTGGGTTAAAATGTGCGATTTGACGACAAATTTCAGACCCAATTGAGCCACCTGCACCAGTTACTAAAATAACTTTATTAGTTATAAAATCTGAAATACTTTCAATATCTAATTCAACCGGCTCACGCCCTAATAAATCTTCTACCTGAACATCACGAAATTCATTTACTGAAACCTTTCCAGTCACTAAATCCTCTAACATCGGAAGAATTTGTGTTTTCATTTTTGTCTTAGAACACTCTTGGAAAATCATATTTAATTCTTTCTTACTAAGTGAAGGAATTGCTATGATGATACTGTCGATGCCTAATTTCTGAACAGTAGATTCAATGCGATTCACTCCCCCGACCACTGGTATTCCAAGTATATCCAGTCCGTGTTTCTTTATATTGTCATCAATAAAAGCAACTGGTAGTAATTCTGTTTCATTATTATTCAACAACTGCCGTACAACCATTGTACCTGCAGAACCTGCACCAATAATTAGCGTTCGTTTTTTATTGTCACCCTTTTGGATATAAGCATCTCGGAACATTCGCCATAAAAAACGTGATCCTCCGATCAATAAAACATGGATCATCCAAGTAACAACAAGTAGACGGAAATAAATATCATGGAGTAATATTTTTTGTACTACTGCTGTTGTGATAATAGAAAGTGTAACTGCTTTCAAAATAATGAGTAGTTCGCCTATACTTGCATACTCCCATGCTTTTTTATATAGCTTATAAATAAAAGAAAAAATATGATGGCTAAGAAGCAAGGTCATCGCACTTGCTACAATAGGCAATGTTATAACGTGGAAATCAGCACTTACTAAAAAGCGACTAAAGAAAATCGTGGTTAATACAATTAAGGAATCTACTAAAATTAATAGAAACAATCTTTGATGATACGTCATAATAGGCCCCTCTCTCAATTTTTTGTAACTAATATTTTTATCTATATATCTAACTAAAGATTTAAGGAAGGAAATAAATGACTAACTAATATAAAGTTCCTGTCTACAAGATCCTTCAAAAAGACTTTCTAGACAGAAACTTCAAATAAACACGGGCATTTAACCCTCCCTCACATCACGCTCTTGACGACTAACGTCTAAGGTGTTTTAACCCACAGCATAATCGAGTGCCTCCATTGATAGCGGTAAGGAGACATCACCGTACCATATACTTTTTTTATAGGTGACCTTTCATTCTCTACCGAAGAATGTCCTTCCTCCTTACCCTATGAGCTAAAAAGTACTGTATGAGCATCGTCCGCATAACTGATTTGAATAAAGCTCTTATACCTTTTTATTCAAAATAGCCCCTAGAAACCTACTGTTGCTTAAACCTAACACTCTTTCTGCTTCAACTACCGCTTCACTAGCAGTTTGATTGCAACTTAATACCAACAATACGCCATCACACTGACTAGCTAGTATACTCGTGTCTGTTACTTCCAAAAGAGGTGAAGAGTCAAATAAAATAACGTCATATTGTTCTATTACTTTGTTAATTAAATCTTGCATGGATGGTAAGCTAAGTAGCTCAGCTGGATTTTTAACTTCAGAACCACTTGTTAAAACATGTACATTTTTGATTTCCGTCTGAATTACCGCCTTCTCTAGCGTTACTTTTCCCTCTAGGATATTTGTTAATCCCCATCTATTTTCTATTCCAAAAATTTTATGTAGTTCTGAAGTTCTTAAATCCGCATCAATGACTAAGACCCTTTCATCCTGCTGAGCCATAGAAACCGCCAAATTTGCCACAGTAATGGTTTTTCCTTCCCCATATCCAGGAGAAGTAATTATTATAGTTCTTTTTTTATCTGCTTCAGATACAAACTGAAGATTAGTACGAATTGTTCGATACTCCTCAGCAACCTTCGAATTCGGAGCTGTATGCGCAATTAAATTACTATTATCAAGAGGACGACTTTGTTTTTTATTAAGAATCAAATGTTTTTCCTCCTACCATTACACTTTCTTTCTTACTGTTTTTATCTATTATATTATTTTTTTTCATTTGGGAAACACTTCCTAAAACAGGGATCGGTAGTAACTTTTCAATATCACGTTCCGATTTAATTGTTTCATCAAGGGAATCCAATAAGAAAACGATCCCTATACTCAATATAAATGCGGCAGCCATGGCCAGCTCTATCGTACCTGCATGATTTAAGTTTATTGGCGAAGGGTTTCCTTGTGCGTTTGCTTCTGTTAAAATACGAACACTTCCGAAATTCATAACAGATTTTGCTTCTTCTTTATAAACATTTGCTGTAACATTAGCAATTTGGGCAGCCTGCACTGGATTAGTATCTATAGCTGTTATAGTGACAATCTGTGATTCTTCCACCTTTCCAACACTTATCTGTCCGCTTAATGCGCCTGCTGATTTTTTCAAATTTAGTTGCTGCGCTACTTTTTCTAAAACAACAGGTTCTTTAATCATCACTTTAAGTGTACCCATTGCTTCAGGATTTGCCGGAATAAGGATCCTTGCGGAAGATGAATATAAAGGCGTTTTCATAAAAAAACTGTATATCCCACCAACTAATCCGGCCAATATTGTGATTACTGCCATAATCCAAAATCTTCTTTTTATAATATTAAACAAGCTTTTTAAATTTATTTCCTTCTCCATACTTCCCCTCCACTATTATTTAATTGATTAAAAATGAAGTTACATATATATTGAACAACATCATTTAATTTACATCTGAATATATTTACAAATCACCATCCGAATATACATATTTCCACTTGTTCAAAGATGTACAAAATCACTCCTAATTTTTATTACAATGACTGACCCTAAAGCATGAATAAATCCTCAAAAATCCCTTTATAGTGTTACATTATTTCATGTAACACTATAAAGGAATTAGTGTTAGTATCCTCCACATAGAACATTGCACAGTCTTTTAAACAAAGCCTTACTCTGTAAGTTTTCAACTATATACCTATGTATATTTACTTTTCATAGTTAGGGGAAATCAATCAAAATTATACATATTTATCCTAGCGTTAACACGTATATTTAAATTAACATTTGTATATTTAAATTAATATTTATATATTTAAATTAATATTTATATATTCAATGTAATTTAATGCAAGATAAGAAAATTGAACTTTTCAAGTATAGATTTGATTAACAAAACAAACGTTTCGTTTCATTAATCATAATATACTCATGTATTATTCATTTTAGTTCTTGATAATACCCCCGTCAATATAAATTTATACGTCCAATTCACTCTCTACCTAGAATATCCCATTCAATTATCTTCATATAAATTCACACATAATCTCATAAATAATTATTGCAAGGAAGTAAAGATCGTATAGTCATATGCATATTACCCAATTAAATTCTTGTGACGGTATCTATATGTCCAACAACCGCTTATAAAAGAGTTTAAAAACAATTGTTGAATTATAGAGTTGAGGTCCTCTTATTAAAAAATGAAGCAAAATAGTAGCATACTATAAGTAGCCGATAACCATTTATAAATAAATGAAACAATATTATCCTCTTTTGACGATTAATGAAAGAGAAATAACATTAGAAAGTCCCATTCCAAAACTAACATAGACTTAATTTTTCCCCAACATATTGACTGGAATCTACAAAAACTTATTTCTAATGAAATAGACTTAAGTTCTTTTTTGTATCGTTAAAGCTTAGTTACAAATCATTTCGCTTTCCACTAACTTTTTCATATAATCTAATAGCTCTTTCTTTAACTCTTCATGTTGTAGTGCCATTTCAACAGTTGTTTGAATGAATCCAAGCTTTTCTCCAACATCATAGCGTTTTCCTTCGAAATCATATGCAAATACACGTTGAATTTCATTTAAACGCTGAATCGCATCTGTTAACTGAATTTCTCCGCCTGCTCCAGTTTGTTGATCTTCTAAGAACATAAAGATTTCTGGCGTTAACACGTAACGTCCCATAATCGCTAAATTAGATGGTGCTGTTCCTTTAGCAGGTTTTTCAACAAATTTACTCACTTGATAACTGCGATCCTTTTTCTCTAACGGATCAATAATACCATAGCGATGCGTTTCATTCTCTGGAACAGTTTGAACACCAATTACCGATGATTGTGTATTCTCATATTGATTCATTAATTGGCGTAAGCACGGCGTATCCGCTTGCACAATATCATCACCAAGTAATACTGCAAATGGTTCGTTTCCAATAAATTTACGTGCACACCACACAGCATGTCCTAAACCTTTAGGCTCTTTTTGGCGAATATAATGAATATTGATCTTTGAAGATTCTTGTACTTTTTCAAGAGTTTCATACTTTCCTTTTGATAGTAAGTTTTGTTCTAATTCAAAGGAATGATCGAAATGATCTTCAATTGCACGTTTTCCTTTTCCTGTTACGATAATAATATCTTCAATTCCAGACGCAATTGCCTCTTCCACGATATATTGAATTGTTGGTTTATCAACAATTGGTAACATTTCTTTTGGCATTGCTTTTGTTGCTGGTAGGAAGCGAGTCCCTAATCCAGCTGCTGGAATAATAGCTTTTCTTACTTTTTTCAATGATATTCCTCCTAGTAATATATATTTTTTTATATTTACTTGATTGAACAATTAACAAACACACTTATTACATCAATAATTTTCCTTATTTTAACATATCAGAGATGAATATTTGCTCAATTGTTGAACCATTAGAAGCAAACTTAAAATCAAACTTATCAGATCGATAAATTAATAAAGAACTATCTTCGTTTTTCAATTGTGCTTCACCCAATTGTTCTAACAACGTTGCCTTCAATATATTTACGTTCTTAAGACTTACCTGTTTAACAATCAATTGATTATTATATAAAACATCAATTTCTTTATATTTTGTTAGTACTCCTTCTGGTACTTTTTCTTCATTTTGAGGAATACCTATTATACTAGTAACATCCTCTTTACGCTTACCTAAAAAAGTAAGGGCTTGTTCCAGATTTTGAGAAGTACCTTCTAATTTTTTTATTTTATTTACAACATCCTCATAAGATAATGCATGAGTAAATGGAATTGAGCTTACTATCTCTTCACTAACCCATCCTTCTTCCCCATTATCATAAATAGCCTTCAACCAATTGACCCCAGATTTTTCATCTTTTTTCTGATCCTTTACCACAAAAGGTGTTCCAAATACCATAGTAGCAATCGCTTGTCCCTCTAACGCTGGCACACTTCTCACACGAGCTTTAGCAGAATTTACATACCGAACATCTAAATCAGCTAATGGATTCTTCTCTTGTTTAACAACCTTTGCTTGTCTAGATTGTTCTTTCTTTTGTTCTTTAGCCTGTAAAGGAGAAAAGATATTATCCCTTTGCCAATACGTCAATCCACTTATAGTTGTAATTAGTAATACACCAATTAAGCCAGCAATATACTTACGTTTGATTCGATTATTCTTACTGTGAACATGCGCTCCACTTAATCTAGGTGCATAATTGGAAGCTTCTTTTGGAACCTCTTTTGGAACCTCCTTTGAAGCAATATTTACCTCTGCCAACCCTTTTCCCGCCTGTTTCTCCATTGCTTCTTTTTTGAAGTTTTGCTGCTCTTCTTTACTCATTGCCTTATATTCTTTTAAGAAACTTTCATACTTCGGCATTACTTCCTCAATAGGACCATAGTCTCTAATTTCACCGTATTCAAGCCATAGAGCCTTTGTACAGAATTTTTTCACTTGTCCTAAAGAATGGCTAACAAAAAATATTGTTTTGCCCTGTTCTTTAAATTCATTCATACGGTTTAAACATTTATCAGCAAATGTTTGATCACCTACTGATAAAGCTTCATCAATTACGAGTACATCTGGATTAATACTAACTGAAATCGCGAATCCTAAACGCGATTTCATCCCGCTAGAATATTTTTTTACTGGCATATCAATAAACTTACCTATATCAGCAAAATCAATAATTTCAGGTGTTAACTTTTCAATTTGTGCTTTACTCATTCCCATCATTAAGCATTTAAGCTCAATGTTTTCTCTACCTGACAATTGATTATTAAGACCAGCTGCGATTGCAATAAGTGCGACTTTCCCTTTTATGTCTATACTTCCAGTTGTAGGCGGTGTAATTCCAGCAATCAAATTAGACATTGTAGATTTCCCAGAACCATTTACCCCAACAATACCAATAACATCGCCTTTTTGAGCCTCAAATTCTAAATTTCTTAATGCATAAAAGTCTTCACCAAATCCTCCAGGATACAGAATATCCTTTAATTTCTCAGAGTTTTTGCTATGCATTTTATATTTTTTTGTTACATTATGAAACCTCACTGATTCATTCATTTTTTACAACCCTCATCATAGATAATCTGCAAAGTGCTTTCTAAATTTCACATGTAGCGTTGCACCAATTAACAACGTAACAAGGACAAACGACCAAAAATATAATGTATAATTTAGATCTTGATAAAACCAGCTTGTTCCTAGTAAAGAAGCACGATATCCATCTACAATATAGCAAAATGGATTTAACTGCATAATTTTTTGAAGAAACGATGGTAATTTTTCAGGTGTCCATAATATAGGCGTTAAGTATAGCAACATTCGCATAATTGATTGAACAATCATTTGAACATCTCTCACAATTGTTGCTAACGTTGACGTAATTAAGGAGAGTGAAAATATTAACATAAGGGTAGCAAACATATAATAAACAAGCTGAATATAATGAATAGAAATACCTTGACCCGTTACTAAAAATAAAATTGTCACAATACCGATAAGTATCAAATGCTGATAAAGATTAGACATAATTACAAAGCTTGGGATAACACTCATTGGAAAACTCATCTTCGAAATCATGTTTAACCTTGTATAAATAGACTTAGATGCTTGTAGCATTGCTGGTTGTACAAAAAACCATACAACAAGCCCTGCAGATAACCAATAAACAAATGGTACTCCATTTACTCCTTGACCACCCCGAATCCCAAAGCCGAATACAAACCAATAAATACTTATCTGTATGAGAGGATTCAAAACTTCCCACACAAGTCCTAAATAATTATTATTATTTGCACTTTTTACTTGATAAATAGATAAACGTTGAATTAAATATAGACTGTTTACCTGTTCTTTTAATACCATAATCATTGAGTTCATCTTTACTGTGCCTCTCCGAAGAATATTTTCTCTACTACTCGTTTAGAAGCAAAACCATCTTCTAAATAACAATAATTATTATAGAAGGTATTATATTTCCCTGCAAATTCACCTAAACCTAGAGTTTCGAATCTTAATATTTCCTCAAGCACTTCTTCCGTATTCATCACAACTGGACCAGGAGCTTCTGTCTCTAAGTCAAAATAAAAACCTCTTAACTTATCACGATACGAGTCAATATCATACGTGTAGAAAATGATTGGTCGTTTCAAATTCGCATAGTCAAAAAAGACTGAAGAGTAATCTGTAATTAACAAGTCAGATAGTAAATACAGCTCATTTATATCGACATGCTTAGAGAAATCATACACAAACCCTTTATACGGTTCTAAATCAAACTGTTCTGCAACTAAGTAGTGCATGCGTAACAAAATGATATAATCTGAACCTAATTGTTTCTGCAAAAGATTTAAATCTAATTGTAAATCTAATTTATATCGACCTTTACTATAAAACTGATCGTCTCGCCACGTTGGGGCATATAAAATAATTTTTTTATCTATAGGTAATCCATTCTGTTTCTTTAATGTATCGATTGCCTTAGAATTATTATTTACATATAAGAAATCGTTACGAGGATATCCTGCTTCAACAACAGTTTTTTGAAATTGAAAAGCCCTCTTAAATATTTCAGTCGAATATACATTAGGGGAAAGTAAATAATCCCAGTTTTGTGCTTCACGATGAAAGTTGTCCTTATACTTTTCAGTTGTTGTACCTGGCATATGAACTTCTTTCATATCACCCGCTAATTTCTTAAGAGGTGTACCGTGCCAAGTTTGTATATAAATAGTATGCCTTGGCTTAGGAAGCCAAAGTGGCATTCTACTATTTGTTATCCAATACTGCGCACGTGCCAATAAAATAAACCAACGAATTGAAAATCTTTTTACATATGGGATATTTTCTTTATCAAACTGCGCTGTGTAATTTTTATTTACACTCCAAACCATTTGAAAGTCCATGTCATTTTGTAACATGTATTCATACATAGCTCGTGGATTACAACTATATTGTTTTCCGGAATAACTCTCAAATAAAATTAACTTCCTTTTTGGAGGCAAACAACTACAGAAAAGAAATACTGCCTTACATAGTTTTTTTACAATACGGTGATTTTTTATTCTTCTTATAAATCCCATGTTATTTACACACCTTCTAATTCAGTCGCTTCATACTTACGATACATTAACGCGAAACCTCGCCTTTTCCCGTTCTTCCCATTAATGCGTCTACCTCTTCTTTTGCATTTTTTCCATTAAATAAAACATTATATATCGCAATCGTAATCGGCATTTCAATACTCATTTTTTCAGCTAAATGATATGCTGCCTCAGCTGTACGAACACCTTCTACCACCATGCCCATATTCCCTAATACTTCTTCTAAATTATGACCCTTACCAAGTAAATTTCCAGCTCGCCAATTTCGACTATGAACACTTGTACAAGTCACAATTAAATCACCGACACCTGTTAATCCCGCAAAAGTAAGCGGATTTGCTCCCATCTCACACCCTAATCGTGTAATTTCCGTTAGTCCCCTGGAAATTAACGCTGCTTTTGCGTTATCTCCGTAACCAAGACCATCTGAGATTCCTGCGCCAAGGGCAATAATATTCTTTAGTGCCCCGCCTAATTCAACACCAATCACATCTCGATTTGTATAAACACGGAAATTTGTATTCATAAATAGCTTTTGTGTTTTTTCTGCAGCCTGTAGATGATATGACGCAGCAGTTACAGTAGTAGGATGACGAAGACTTACCTCTTCTGCATGGCTTGGCCCTGAAAGAACAACAACACTTTCTATTAACTCTTTCGGCATCTCTTCTTCAATCATTTCTGAGATACGTTTAAATGATCCTGGTTCAATTCCTTTACTTGCATGGATAATTGTTATCGGTTGTTTTACAACTTCCTTTAGTTGTTGTATTACACTACGAATCGCTTTCGTTGGAACAACTAATAGTACCGTATCTATCCCATCCATTACTTCCTCTAGAGACTCGTATCCTTTTATTGTTTTAGAAAGTTGAATCCCCGGTAAATATGCTTCATTCGTATGCTTCTCATTAATTTCATGGATTTGTTCCGCCTTATTCCCCCAAATCCTTACTTCATGTCCGTTATCCGCAAGAACCATAGATAACGCTGTTCCCCAGCTTCCTGCACCTATGACTGTAATCTGTTTCAAAATAATCCTCCCTCGCCATCTTAACAGCGTTAAAAGCGTTATTATTTACATAAGAAGCTAAGTGACATAAATATAGTTCACTTAGCTTTGAGTTCTTTTACTTAAAATATAATAACTGAGTTATAAATCTTATTTTTCACAAACTAAAACTGGAAATAAGTAAATCTTAATCCATTATTGTTTTTTAAATTTATTAAATAGCACAATCCACTTTTCACTGTAAGCTTCTGAAAAAAAAGATTTAATTCATTCCCATGAGCTTCATAATTTTATCCATTTCAATAGTTAGTTGTAGATTATCTAACATGTATGCCACCTTATTGGCTAACACTGTATATAAAGATTGAATATATACTTTCTTCAAATCATAATATAAATGTTCCTCTGCCCTAAAGTCTTAGATTATTTCTTAGACTCCCTATATTCAACTTTCAAGCCAATTTTAAAACAATTCGTTAACAATTTTTTCAGATGCTCTTCCATCATCAAATTGATTATATTTTTCTTGAAAACGTATGATTCTCTCTTGATACTTTTTTGAGAATGTAGCAATATCCTGAATTTCTTTTACAAGTGTCTCTGTATCTTCGATAAGTGGACCTGGTGCCTCTTCTTCAAAGTCAACATACATACCTCGTAATTTATTTTTATAATTATCATAATCGTACGTGTAAAATAGCATTGGTTTATTTAATAATGAATAATCAAACATAACTGATGAATAGTCAGTAATCAAAATATCAGCTATTAAATACATATCTCGAATATCATCATAATGACTATAATCGTAAGCAAAACCTTCGTACTCACTTAATGAGAATCCTTTTTTCGAAAAATGATGTAGCTTAACAATAAATATATACTCATCACCAAAATTTTGTTTTAGTTGATTCAGATTTATAGGCATTCTAAATTTACCCTTTGTTCTCCATGTTGGAACGTAAACAATCACTTTTTTATCTACAGGTATACCCATCTTTTCTTTGATTTTATTAATACTCTCTTTATTATTATCGCTAAATAATTTATCATTTCTCGGATAACCAACTTTTAAAAACTTATTATTGAAATCATATGCGCTTTTGGCAATATCAGAAACATAATCACTTGGAACTGATAAATAATCCCAACGGTGACATCTTCTTAAAAACTTCTCCTTCTGAACTTCACCAACGACTTCTCCTGGTGCATCTAAACCTAAAGTTTTTAACGGTGTTCCATGCATCGTCTGAATTTCAGTTACATTTTTACGCTTTTCATAAAAATCAGGGAAGTTTACATTGTTTACAAAATGTTTAGCTGTTGCCAAATGATAATAATACTTTAACGAATTAATTCTAACTGTTTCTGCGTTTCCTGGTACATTTGTATGATGATCTCTTAAAAACCAAACTGTTTTGTAGTCTTTTTTATATTCATCAATATACTCATAGACAGCTCTTGGATTACATTCGAAATTTTTGCCCCAATAAGATTCAAATACTACATCTTTCTTTTTCAAAGGTAATAATCTCATTAAAGGATATAGCACTTTTCTAATTACCTCTTGCCTTCTTGGACCCCTTTCAATCCACTTCCACTCAGGTTCCACTCTCAATGTTAAAAGATTAGTATTCTTTGAACGGTAAATTACATATTTATAATCTTGAAAAATTGTTCGAACACTATCCATATTTTCTTTCTTAAATTCTATTCTACTTTCTAAATTCTTTTGTCCAGTTGTCTTTAACTTTAACTGCCAACGTCCACTTTCAAACATAGATACCTTGTCTTTATATAATGGAAATTCAAAATATAAAAGTGTATGTCCCTTATTGATTTCAGACTTACTCATTTTCATATTTATCTGTTCTTGTCCATTCATTTTTTCAATCATTAAATTGTGTTCAATATTTTCCCTGTCAATGCCAAGATAAAAATTGTTTGCAACTTTAATGCTCAGCTCAACTCTGTTATTAACAATTTTTAATGTTTCTACTTTAGGGAAGAATTTATCCAGTCTAACTAGCAAGTTCCCTGCTGAGCTGTGATCAATTTCTACTTCATTTACACCAATACTACTAATTTCATTGAATTGAATTGGCATAAGAGTTAAAGGATTTTTCTCTCCATTTTCAACAATATGTCCAAACCATTCCCCACGGTCTTTTACCTTGCTTAACTTAGATACCTCTATTTTTGCCATAAATGCATTTGTATTATCTGTTTTTTGTAAAGGTTTTATAATAGACTTTCTTAGCTCATAATTAATAAGTAATAGCTTTGAGTTTTCAAATGAGAATAAAGTATTTCCTTCAAAGATTAAATGCTTCTTATTTCTATATATTTTTTTCACTGTCGATTTTGTTTGATTCACTTCTAAGCGAATATCCCATGCAGCATTATACTTTGGATAAATAATATTCCCATCAAAAACCCTGTACTTAGGCTTTGTTTTTAAACCAGCAACTGGTTGTCCTAATCTAACTGTTCTCTCAACTCCATCGTTTTTAATAGAATAGAAAATATAATATTTATCATTTGTTAACTCGTAAGATTTTATAATATCATCAAAGTTGATTTTAATTTCAAATCCTGACCAGTTGTAGTTAAATGCTCTTTTTAAAGGAATCTTTGAACTTATAGCTATACCCATTTTGGCTGTAATGTCTGTTCGTTTATGAATTGTTACATCTTTCACCGGAATTCTAATCGAGCCTTGCTCATCACTAATGAAGACACTGATCTCAGCATCAGATTTTCTTTTCACATTTAAATTTTTGATATAAGCATAACCTTTAACCTCTAGACAATTTCCGTTCCAACTTGCACTTTCTACTCTTTTAACTGTCTCAAATTCTTCCTCCAATATTCTTAATTCCATTGGTAATTGATCAATATACGGGTAATCGGCAACATAAACATCATTCTTTTTAATTGGTTTAGAATTTTTCAATTCAGTTTTTTGAAACTCTAATAACTGTAATAACTTTTGTTTCTCATTATTTTGCACCAGCTGATACTTTAACCGATCAATAACTTTTAATCTCTTAAAAACTGACATATCTACATTTTTCAGATACTCCGATACACTCTTAAAATACGTGTCTATATACTCTTCATCAGCTCTATCAAGTTGGTTAAGGTATACTAGTAAATCAATACTAAGATATTTAAAATCTTTTTCTTCCTTTACTAGTCCATCAATATTATTTTCACTAAAATGTTGATCTACCATTCCTAAGGCTTTCAAACGATCTGTTAAATTATTAATATCTGTTCTTTGCTGTGTAATAGATTGATCACCAGCATCCCGCGCTCTCCATTTATATACAATACTTGTTAATACATCTACACTTTTTGCTTTAAAATGCGCTGGAATTGTTACCGGAATATCCTCATATAACATTCCTTCTGGAAATTGAAATTCATGTTCTTCCCAGAAACTAACTTTATAGATTTTGTTCCATGCAGTTGTATCGTACAGTAATTCTGGCGACTCAGTAATATGTGTTTTTAGCTTATTTTCACTAAATACTTTTTTATGTAATACAGATGGAAATTCTTTTGTAGAGTTGAATCTTATAACATTTCCTATGATAAAATCCGAACCAGTTTGTAAAACTGTATTCATCATGGCTTTATATGAGCCCGTAGGAATAATGTCATCTGAATCAACAAATGTAACATAATCCCCTGTAATAAATTCATACCCGAAGTTTCTAGCTTTCCCTAGGCCACCATTAGATTTTTTAAACGCATGAAAGTTTTCATACTTATCAGCATACTGAAACATAATATCAGAGCTATTATCTTGTGAACCATCATCAACCATAATTACTTCATAATTGTTATATGCTTGCTCCAATAGTGAATCAAGGCACTCTTCTAAATAACCTTCTACGTTGTAAATAGGTACTACTATACTTAATTTAGGTAAAACCATTAAATTAACTCCCTTTATAAATATTAATATCTTAACGACTTCTCCAATTGAACGGACATCAAAAAGCCTAGCACATTAACTTTTAAATAGATATTTACCAATTACACTTCACGATTAAATAAATAGTTAACTAATTTTTCACTTGAATTCCCTTGAGAATATTTATTCCACTTCAACTTAAAACCTTTTAAGACTTCCATATCAAACGAATTGCTTTTAATAACCTGGATTAATTCACTGGTATTGTACACAATTGATCCTGGAACAGTGGTTGTGTAATCTCCAATAATTCCTCTTTTTTTCGTATACTTCTTCAAATCATATGAGAAAAAGACCATTGGCTTATTTAAAAGACAGAACTCAAAAGGAACAGATGAATAATCTGTTACCAAAATATCTGTTACTAAAAATAGATCATTTATATTGGGATACAGCGAATAATCATATAAAAATCCTGTATACTTATCCTTATACTCCAACTTATTTCTTACTGCCGGATGGAGCTTGATTAAAACGATATACTCATCTTTTAGTGCTTTATACATAGCTTCCATATCCAAATGCAAATCAAAATCTAATAACTCTTTATCTCTAAAGGTTGGAGCATATAAAATGATCTTCTTACTTTTTAAAGTCGGATTTATTAATAGAATATTGTCTTTAATTTCTCTCTTGCGCTGTTCATAAAAAAACAAATCGGTTCTCGGAATACCTGTTTTTAATATCCTGTCGTCCGATAACCCAAAAGCATCCTTATAAATGCTTGCAAGAGCATCCGAACCTACAACAATCTTATGAAAATTTCTATAAACATCAAGAAAGCGCTTTTGAGCTCGTAGGCTCCTTTTATTAAAAGAAGGTGCCAACAATCCAAATTTTTTTATAGCACCTGCTGCGTGCCAAATTTGAATACATTGCACCCCCTTTTTAAATTTAACTTTCGCTAATGATCCGAAATAATTATCAATAATAACATATTGGGAAGTAGACAAATGATAGATTGATTTAATTGTATGAAGGATATTTTTCGTTTCAAATTTAAAAGACTTCACATTCGAGTAGCTATCCACTTCATATTTACATGTAGATTTATATAAGAAAATTACCTCACAATCAATTTTTTTCCGTTTCATTTCATCATAAATAAAAATGAGATTTTCTCCATAAGACATAATGAAAGTTACTTTTCTTTTTACTGGGAAAATTTTCATGATGCTATGTAAAATTTTAAATAAAATAAGATATATTTCTACGCTAATTTCTCTAATCATCTAAGTTTATCTAGCAACTTGCACTAGTTCCTTTTTTATTTTTGTAGTAGAAATTCCAGCTGTACGTGGTAAATATACAACTTCACAGTATTCATCTAATTCATCAAATTCCCCTTCCCAATCATCACCCATAACAAAAATATCTACATCATGATTAACAACATCTTTTGCTTTCTGCTCCCAATTATGTTCAGGAATTACTTCATCCACATACCGAACCGCTTCTAGAATCATTTTACGATTCTCATAGCTATGATAAGATTTTTTATTTTTTAATTTGTTAAATTCATCTGAAGAAACGGCGACAATTAAATAATCTCCTAAATCTTTCGCTCTCTTCAATAAGTTAATATGTCCCCAGTGCAATAAATCGAAAGTTCCATATGTAATAACCTTTTTCATGATCGTGCCCCCTGTGAAATGTTATTATTTTATAATTATTTAGTTTAGAAGTATATTTAAATTAGAGCTTCTCCTACGCCTATGAATGGTAAGAACGACTCAAATTCACCAATGTAAATCCAAAACAAATTTACATAGATTTTACATTGAGTTCACACGAAATTCACAAAGATGATTATAACATAATTTTTATTTACAAACTATGACAATAACCTAACAACTATTGTCACATCCGGCACAAGAAAACGCTTTCTTAATTGGTGTTACAAACCTCCTCTTACTTTCTTTTATTTACAAAAAAAGTGCGAAGGAACTAGTTCCTTCGCACTTTTTACTACCCTTTATATGACTATTTCAACATACGACGTGGCAATTTATCAATATTCTCTAACATAATGCCTGTACCAACAGCAACACAGTGCATTGGGTTTTCAGCGATTAGTACTGGTACTTTTAATTCTTCTGCTAGAAGCATGTCGATACCATGTAATAATGCGCCTCCGCCCGTTAAGATCACACCGCGGTCAATGATGTCTGCAGATAGTTCTGGTGGTGTACGCTCTAATACACCTTTTGCAGCTTGTACAATGACAGCCGCATTTTCTTTTAATGCTTCTGTAACCTCTTCTGAACATACTGTGATTGTACGTGGTAAGCCCGTTACCATGTCACGTCCGCGAATTTCAAGTTCTTCACTACGTGCACCTGGGAATACTGTACCGACTTTAATTTTAATATCTTCTGATGTGCGTTCTCCGATTAATAGCTTATACTTACGTTTAATATAGTTTAAGATCTCCATATCAAACTTGTCGCCAGCCATTTTGATAGAGGAGGAGGTAACAATATCACCCATTGAAAGCACGGCAATATCTGTTGTACCTCCACCGATATCAACAACCATATTTCCGCTCGGTTGGAAGATTTCCATACCGGCACCAACAGCAGCTACTTTTGGTTCTTCTTCTAAGAATACTGTTTTACCACCTGAGCGTTCAGCAGCTTCACGAATTGCTTTTTGTTCTACAGATGTAATGTTTGTTGGACAACAAATTAAAATGCGAGGTTTTGAAAAGAAGCTCTTCACGTCCAGCTTGTTAATAAAATGCTTTAACATTGCTTCTGTAATTTCGAAATCTGCAATTACACCATCTTTAAGCGGACGAATCGCTACAATATTACCAGGTGTACGTCCTACCATACTTCTTGCTTCTTCACCTACCGCTAATACTCTTCCAGTATTGCGATCAATTGCTACAACAGACGGTTCGTTTAAAACGATCCCTTTACCCTTTACATGAATTAATACGTTAGCTGTGCCTAGGTCAATTCCGATATCTCTCGCAAACATTCCTGTGTTTTCCTCCTTGATATTCAAAATCAGGTTGTACCCGAATTCTTTTACACCTAATTTCTGATTTTATCATAAATTTAACGAAAACGTAATATTTGAAAAGATAATTCTTCTGAAAAATGTTCCGTCATGACCAAGGAATGTTTGCCGTATAATGAATTATTGCTGCACGATTCTTTCTGTATCTTCTTTTCGGTACTTCTGCTTCGTCGCTTCCCCGCCTCTTAGGTGGCGAATCGACTTATGATAATCAAGAATTTCTTTCACTTCATTTGCGAGCTCTGGATTAATCTCTGGTAAACGTTCTGTTAAATCTTTATGGACTGTACTCTTTGATACCCCAAATTCTTTTGCAATCACACGAACTGTTTTTCTTGTCTCCACGATATACTTGCCAATCTTGATAGTTCTCTCTTTGATGTAATCGTGCACACCACTCGCCTCCCTAAATTGGATGTGAGAAGTGTGAAATGAGACTCGCTGCATATGACTAAGAAGTAAATTTGAGTGCTGTTTGTAAACTTTAAACATTCTGGAATTTATAATGAAATGACCCACGATTTCTCACCTCAAACACTCTCTTTGCATTGGTTTATATCATTGTATTGCCCGCACTACTGATATATGCTACAAGTTCGGTATTTTTACGGACTAAGTTAAGAAAAATTACAAATTCGTGTGAGAAATACGTTAACAATGACAATTTTCACTTGATGGATTGCCCTACAAAAACCAAAGAATGACGCCTCTTGTCAAAGGCGTCATTCTTCATGATCACATTCTTCTTCTAATAATTGATGGTGGGGAACTTCTTTCTTACTGGCAATGTAATAATATAAAGTAAATAAAATAAACAACAAAATAAGGGCAATCGACAGAACAAATACAAATGACAGAGTAATCCCCTCCTTTTCTTAATATATATTCGAGAATTCCGTCAAATTTCCTTGTTATTGCTATTTCCCTCTCGAAATGAATCATTTTTATATAAAAATAAAAAAATCAACTCCCTAGTGAGAGCTGATTTTTTCGTTTTATTATTCTTGTGTAGAAGAAGAATCGCTAGATGATTCCGTAGAACCATTTGTTGATTTTTCTTCTTTTTTACCTTTTTCATCAGCTGCGCCATTTGTTGATTTCTCTTCTTTTTTACCTTTTTCGTCAGCTGAACCGCTTGTTGATTTCTCTTCTTTTTTACCTTTTTCGTCAGCTGAACCGCTTGTTGATTTCTCTTCTTTTTTACCTTTTTCATCAGCAGAACCGCTTGTTGATTTCTCTTCTTTTTTACCTTTTTCATCAGCTGAACCGCTTGTTGATTTCTCTTCTTTTTTACCTTTTTCATCAGCAGAACCATTTGTTTCTTTTGCTGCTCCTGCTTCTGCTTTTACGTCTGTCGCAAGTTTGTTAAGGTAACGCTCTGGATTGACAGCTACATTATCTTTACGAACTTCAAAGTGTACATGAGAACCTGCTTCCTTATTCATTGCACTTAGACCGGATTTTCCTAATACTTCACCTTGTGCAACTTTTGCACCTTTTTCTACTTTTACACTGCCCAAGCTTTGATAAGATGTTGCAAGACCATTTCCGTTATCCACTGTTACGACATAACCGAGAAGCGAATCTTTTTCAGCTTTTGTTACTGTACCACTTAAAGCAGCTGTAACATCGAATTCTTTTCCATTTTTCGCAGCAACATCGATTCCTTTATTAGGAGAATATGTGTTGTTATAAAAGACAAGTGCTTGTTCTTGCTCCTCTTCTGCTGCTCCATCTTCATAAAACTTCTTCTTCACAACAACATCTACATTCTTTGCAGCTGGCATTTTCACAACTTCTGAAGACTTTGTTACTGGTACTACTGGATTTTCCGTTTGACCATACGGCGCACTTTGCTCTTTATTAGGCGCTTTCTTTGGATTAGCTGCCTGGAACCATAGAGCAACCGTCAAGATTACCGCTGCACATGCAATATAGATTGCCGGAAATACCCACCGTTTTTGAAATAAATGAACTACCTTTTGCGACTTTTTATTATTCCTTCCTCGCATTCTATCATCACCTCAGCAATCATTTTGAACAATATTCATTCATCCTATACAACCTATAACTAATTACTTTTCGACAAAATCTGTAAAAATATGTATAGGAATTGCGAAATTTCCGAGGAAATGATAGAAAAAAGAAAAAACTGAGCGGATTGGCTCAGTTTTTTAGTCTAGTTGTTTCTTTTTGTAAACGAAGAGGCAAACAATAATTGAAATGACTAACCAAATAGAGACATTGATTAGATCTGCAGCAATTGCAGAGAAGCCTTTCCCCTCCACAACACTTACGAACGCTTCAAAAATATGATTAGTCGGTAAATACGATAGTATGTTTTTCAAAATGTCATTTTTTATAACATTACTTAAAATTGGAGTCATGAGTAAGACCATTGCAACCGGTGATGCAATAACAGAAACTTGCACTAAATTTTTAGCTAAAAGAGCGATAATTGTCCCACATATGATGAACACTAATGTTCCTAATAACATTAACAGAAACATGAACAACATATTCCCTTGTAAAACATCTAGTATAAATAAATTAAGAAAACTTATAACAAACGTTAAAACAATGATTGGTAGTGCTTTTCCAATAATGATTTCAAATGGAGAAGCAGGAGATAGCATAAGCACTCGTAACGTATGTTTCTCCTTCTCTTCCGCAATAAGAGTTGCCTGTGAGATTGTTGTAACCATACATAATATCATGACGATTACAAAGCCTCCCATAAACTCCTTCCCTTGTCCCATTTGCTTATAAAACAATGCCAATCCAAGTGGTAAAATCGCCATTAATAATATTTGTGCGTTATTCTTCAAATCCTGCATCTCTTTCCGTAAAATCGCCGATACACGTCTCATTGAAAATGTCATTATAATCCCCTCCCAGTTACTTCAATAAAGATATCTCCTAGTGTTGGCTCATAAGAATGAATCGATAATAATTCACCATTTTTCATCCACTCAGAAATACATTTTGCGCCTAATTCGTCTTTTTTCACTGTTTCTTTTTTCTTATCCTTTAGCACGACTTCGATCTTGTCTTTCGCGTATTGAAGTCTTAAATTTTCTGGTGTATCAAGTGCTACAATTTCCCCTCCACATAAGAAAGCAATGCGGTCACAAAGCGTTTCTGCTTCATCCATATTGTGCGTCGTTAAGAAAATCGTTGTTCCTTCTCTATTTAGGTCCTTTAAGATGTTATGAATGTTTTGGACGTTGACTGGATCAAGTGCTGATGTTGGTTCATCTAAGAAGAGAATATCCGGTTTATGCAGAATTGCTCGTGCTAGCGTAACGCGCTGCTTCATCCCTTTTGATAATTTTTTGACTGGTGTTTTTTTATCTTCTAATAAGTTCACTTGGGATAGTACTTCATCAATTCTTTCTTTAGGACAATCGTATAAGTCGCAAAATAATAGTAAGTTATCATAAATGCTAAGTCTTTCATATAGACCACTGTTATCTGTTAAAATACCAATTCGTTTGTAATCGATGCTGTTTGGACCTGTAATATCTTTTCCTAGTACTTTCACTTTTCCAACACTGTGAAGCAATTGGGAAGTTAAAATTTTCACTGTTGTTGTTTTCCCTGATCCACTTGGTCCTAGAAACCCGAAGATTTCTCCTTGCTTTACTTCAATACTTACATTTCGAAGTGCTGTTTTTTCATTAAAGGTTTTCATTACATCCTTCATTTCAATTGCCAATGTCATTTTGTCATCCCCTTTGTTTTTCTTCTATAGATAATTTCGCTTCAGCGACTCGTTTGCCGCCTCGGCTTGTTGTGTTCGCTGTTCTTGGCTCAATCATATGAAAAACAAAGGGGTTACGCAGTAAAATACCGGTAAAAGGAGTCTTTTTACCGGTGAATGAATCCTATTTTCCGCTTACTGGAGCATCATTATAGTCCAATGACACCTTTTAATTCATCCATTCGACCTTTAGAAAGTGGAATAGAGCTTTTTCGTTCATCATCCAAGATTAAGCTAAAGCTATTACGAGTCCAAGTAATCACTTCTCGTACGCGCTGTAAGTTAACAAGATAAGAGCGGTGACATCGAAAGAATCCAAAACCTTTTAATCTTTCTTCTAACTCACTTAATGTTAACGCACATACAAAGTCCCCTTCGCGAACATGAATATGCGTTGTTCCATTTTGCGTTTCAATAAAATGAATTTCCATCGGATCAAGCAAAATGATTTTATCGTTCACTTTTGCTGGGATTCTTTCGAGCTTCATTTGCGGAATCATTTGAACGATATTTTCTTGATCTATCTCTTCCCCTTCTTCTTGTTCGATTTCTACTTTTTTAACGCCATCTGGATTTAATACATACACATCTTCTGTTAAAGAAAGTGCATCTGATAAAAAGGATGATGTAATAAAGATGGCCTTCCCTTGTTCTTTCATCTTCATAATTGCTTTTCGAATGATAATTGTGCTCTCTATATCTACATTTTGCTCTGGCTCTTCAAAAATAATTAAATCCGGATTATGAATCATGACCCGCCCAATGTGAAGACGGCGTTTTTCAGAAAATGATAGCTTTTCAATTTTGACGTTCATTTTATCTAGTAAACCAACATACTGGACAACTTCTTCTATGCTAATATTCGAGTCATACAATCCGGATAAAAAGGCGAAGTATTCTTTTACTTTTAAGCGGTTATATGCCTCATCTTTTAAAAAACAAAAACCAATGCGCGAGTAGACTTGCTTTTGAATCGGTTCCCCGTCAAATAAAACACTTCCAGCCGATGCCTCTTCTTCACCGATTATAATGCGGTGTAAAATCTTCGCCGTATGATTGTTACATTGCAGCACAACACATTGCCCTTTTTCAATTTCAAGCTGAATCGCCTGCAACTGGTTCGTCTTACCCAATTGTTTTAACTCCAATAACGCCATGTTTTCTCCTCCAGATGAGTTTTTATCTCATTATACCAAACAGTTAATGGAAGATTATGATATTTATCTCAAAAATAAAAAGGAGCTAAATTAGCTCCTTTTTGATTGATTTTAACATACAACTATTACTGCTGCTTCACCATATAACTTTTCAGCTGATCACGAAGTGCCCTTTTCAGGAATTTCCCGACAGATGTTTTTGGAATCTCTTCCACGAATAAAATGTCATCCGGCATCCACCATTTCGGGAACTGGTCTTCTAATAATGCATAGAGCTCCTCTTGTTCTACTGTTTGTCCTTCTTTTAAGACAACGCAGGCAACAGGGCGTTCTTGCCATTTTTCATGTGGCACGGCAACGACAGATGCCTCTAGTACTTTGTCATGTGCCATTAAAGCGTTCTCTAAATCAACGGAGGAAATCCATTCACCGCCGCTTTTAATTAAATCTTTCGTACGGTCAGCAATTTTAATAAACCCTTCTGGATCAACAGTTACAATATCTCCTGTATGTAACCAGCCATCCTGCATGGAATCTGCTGTACGTTCATCGTTATAATAACTACCCGCAATCCACGGTCCGCGCAGGCAAAGCTCTCCCATTTCTTCACCATCCCATTTGATCTCCCCTTCTTGACCAATTACCTTCATTTCAAGGCCTGGGAATAAGTATCCTTGGCGGGAGCGTAGTTCATAATATTCTTCTTTCGGTAAATCGCGCTGATATGACTTTGGACAGTTAATTACAACAGCTGGGCTTGTTTCTGTCATTCCATATATTTGCCTAAAAGCAATTCCATATTTCTCCTCATATGTGCGAATCATGCTTCCTGGTGCTGCTGATCCACCTGACCATATCGTACGAATACTACTAATATCATACGGATATTTTTCAAGCTCTTGCAGTAACCCAATCCAAATTGTTGGTACACCAGCAGTAATTGTCACTTTCTCACGCTCAATAAGCTGAGCTAATATTTCCGGTGTAAAGTGTGGTCCTGGTAAGACGAGCTTTGTGCCGAACCATGTACCTGCAAACGGAAGCCCCCATGCGTTTACATGGAACATCGGAACGACAGGCATACAAGTGTCTACTTCTGATAGATTCCCGCCGTCCACAAGGCCGAGCGTATAACTATGGAGTGCAATACTACGGTGTGTATACACAACGCCTTTCGGTTTTCCGGTCGTTGCGGAAGTATAGCACATACCCGCAGGTTCTTTTTCATCTAAGTCTGTTATGAATGGGAATGTTTCGTCGCCTTCTTCGAGTAGTTTGTCGTAATGATATACTGGTGATAGTGTTGTGTGAGGTAGTTCGTGATCATCTGTCATAATAATAAATGCTTTCACATGAGGAATTTCGTGTTGAATACTTTCTAATACAGGAACCATATCTTCATCAACGAGAATGATTTTATCTTCAGCATGGTTAATGATATAAGAAATATGCTCTGCGGAGAGCCGTAAGTTAATCGTATGTAACACCGCCCCAATTCCTGGAATTGCAAAATATGCTTCCAAATGGCGGTGATGATTCCAAGCGATTGTTCCAACTTTGTCCCCTCTATCAATCCCCATTTTATTTAGTACTCTAGCAAGCCGTCTTGTCCGCTTCGCAATCTCTCCGTATGTTAATATTTGAATACGCGATGCAGTGCGCGAAACAACTTCCTTTTTTGAAAAATATTTCTCCGCTCGTTCCATCATTGCTGGAATGAGAAGTGGTACATCCATCATCATATTTCATGCCCCCTGTTATTATTTTATATATACACATACAACTGTATTATAACACAACAAAACGAGACAAAAGCCGTTAACATTTCTTTCGTTTTCTACAAATAATGACAAAAGGAGCTCATTGGGATGAGCTCCTTTGTTGTCAAATAATCACTAAGTTTTGTCGAACGGTTGATATATTCCAAAAAGCGCCGATATATTTTCAAACGAGCAGCGCCCAACTGTCAGTAACCCTTAAGCATCAGTTCTTCGCCATTAACTTTCCTTCATACTCGTTTAGCGTTTTAATTTCGATACCTTTATAGTAATGAGCAACAATATCCGTATATCCTTTTCCTTCTTTCGCCATTCCATTGGCACCATACTGGCTCATGCCAACGCCATGGCCGAAACCTTTCGTTGTGACGACAATGCTCTTTCCTTGTTGTTTCCATGTAAAGTCAGAGGAGCGTAATCCCAGTTTTGTTCTTACTTCTTTCCCTGTTAATACCTTTCCTTGAAACTCTACATCCTTCACCCGTTTTCCTTCTGTACGGTCTTTAATATTACCGACTTTTCCATTTGCAAGCACCTTTACGCCAAGACGCTTTTGAAAATCATCTACAGTAAAAGTTTGCTCACTCGCAAATTTTGGAGAAGCTTGATCCCATGGACTGTCTACGCTTTTTAAATATGGTAAGTCGCTCCCCCAGTAGTCTGCAGCATTTTCTGTATAACCGTTACTTGTTGAGAAGAAGGACGCCGTAATGGGACTACCATCATAGGTTAAAACTTGTCCGGCTGTTTTAGACACAGCTTCTTCAATCTTCTTCAAATTTTTCTCATAATCTTTGCCCCATGTCTTCTTTAGCTCTTCTTTACTGTTGTACACTTGATCATTAACCGTATCTGTCACATCCGCATTGTTTTTCTTACTTCCGCCTAGCATACGCTGTACAATAAATGTTCTCGCTGCCAATGCCTGTGCTTTTAATGCCTCCATTTCAAAGCTAGCATTCATCTCAGAAGCTACTACACCTGTAACATACTCTTCCATCGGCATCGTTTCTACCTTCTTTTGTGCATTACGATACACAGTAACTTGGACAGCAGTATTTACCTTTTTAGGAGCTGGCACACTTTGCATGGCTGGAGGATGTTCGGGCGGCTGACTTACTTTCGCTTTCGTAAACGGAATAACAAGTACGGTCGGTACAATAATGACGAGCGCCACTAAGAGCGCCATTGTAATGAAAAGTGGCTTTGAAATTTTCATCTTTTTCCCCCACTATGAAATTAGACTCATTTCATTCTTATGGAACGTGACAAGCTTTTAGAACATATCGGGAGGAACTTCTGCAAAGGGAAAATATAAAGTACTGATATGACAGGATGCAATCTCAAAGGAAAGAATTTTCTAAATTTTTCAGGTGGACAGGCATAAAAAAGGAATTTGTTGACTATAACAATAATAGCCCAATAAAAATAGCCTCTATGTCAAAAAGACATAGAGACTACTCAAACTTAAGCGTGAAGGTCAGAAACTTGTTGCTTCGTCACTTCTTCTACTTTTTCATTTACACGTTCAATTGTTGCACCTAATGCAGCTAGTTTCTCATGGAAGTTTACATATCCACGATCAAGGTGTTTTAATTCTGTTACACGTGTGTAACCATCTGATACTAAACCAGCTAGAATTAATGCCGCTGCAGCACGTAAGTCAGTTGCTGCTACTTCTGCACCTTGTAAGTTGTTAGGTCCATTCATAATAACAGAACGGCCTTCAATTTTGATGTCTGCATTCATACGACGGAATTCTTCCACATGCATGAAGCGGTTTTCAAATACCGTTTCTGTAATCATGCTTGTTCCATCCGCATGTAATAACAATGCCATCATTTGTGATTGCATGTCTGTTGGGAAACCTGGATGAGGCATTGTTTTAATATCAACGGCTTTTAATTTACTTGGGCCGATAACACGTACGCCTTCGTTTTCCTCAATAACCTTAACACCCATTTCTTCCATTTTCGCTGTGATAGAACGTAAATGTTCTGGTACAGCATTTTCAATTAAGATGTCTCCACCAGTAATTGCTGCTGCAACCATAAACGTTCCTGCTTCAATACGGTCAGGAATAATAGAATGGTGTGCACCATATAATTTATCAACGCCTTCGATACGAATCGTTCCAGTTCCAGCTCCGCGTACTTTTGCTCCCATTGCATTTAAGAAGTTAGCTAAGTCAACGATTTCTGGTTCTTTTGCTGCGTTTTCAAGTACTGTTGTCCCTTTTGCTAATGTAGCAGCAGACATAATGTTTTCTGTTGCACCTACGCTTGGGAAGTCTAAGTAAATTTTCGCGCCTTGTAATTGTCCATCTACATAAGCTTCAACAAAGCCATTACCAACTTTTACTTTCGCTCCCATTGCTTCGAAGCCTTTTAAATGTTGGTCAATTGGACGTGAACCAATTGCACATCCACCAGGAAGTGCAATACGAGCACGACCATTACGTGCTAATAGTGGTCCCATTACTTGAACGGACGCACGCATTTTACGTACATATTCAAATGGTGCTTCAATATTTAACTCCTTTGAAGCATCAATTGTTACTTGGTTATTTTCAAATACGACTTCAGCATTTAAATGACGTAATACCTCATTAATTGTGTATACATCAGACAAAACTGGTACTTCAGATAGTACATTCTTTCCGTCACTCGCTAATAGGGCTGCAGCGATTATAGGTAATACAGCATTTTTTGCGCCCTCAACACGCACTGTGCCATTCAACCGCTTTCCGCCACGGACGATGATTTTTTCCAATTTATTCCCCTCCGTGTCCTTTTTTCAATATCTATTCAATACTCAGAAGTTATGATCGGTGTGCCAACCACAATTGTATCTTTACTGTCTGTAGAGCGTATTGCTATTTGCACATTGATTTTCTCTCTATTTGTTGAAAGAGCGTCATTCCACTTTTTATTATATGCGGAGACTGACACAAATGCTCTTTCTTCTATCTTCTCGATCGCTCTTGCTGAAAGATCTTTCAAAACCTGATTGGTTTTATTTTGCAAAACACCTTCAATCTTATCACTCAGTACACCTTGAACACAAGTGTAAATTGTAGGTTTTGTACTAAAAATTTTATCCATTTCCCGAATGCTTTTAGGGTCCCATTTTGACCCGCTTACTTCAAAGATAATGAAAGTGTTTTCTTTACTATTTTCCTTACTCCAAGTTACTACTATTCGTTCTTCATAAGAAGAAAATTTTTTGTATGCTGTTGCTTTATATCCATCATGAGATGTTTCCAATTCCCATTTTTGAATATCCGCTTTTTCTTTCACTTCATTTAACAATTTTTGAAACGTATGTATATTAGAAATGGTTCTGGTTTCTCGTGCTAACCATGACCACTGCTCTACCTCTGCTCCATTTTTTTCAAGAGCTGCGATCATACTCTCCATTTTCCCTTCGTCACTTACGGGCTTTATCTCTTTATACCCGACCAAGAATACGACAATACTTACGACAACAATAAGAATTGTTTTTAAGCTTTTCAAGTTTCATCCCCTCCTATCCCCATTGTTAACGGAGATATGAGGTTCTATACACTTACTTGACTAAATACGTTAAACTCTTCGAATACCCTAAATAATCAAGAAAAAAGTTGCTGACAGATGTCCCAATGGCAATCGTAACAAGAATGAGTAAAATCCTCGTCTGCAATACCTTTCCAGATTTCATCAGGCGTTCAATATGGATACCTTGTAAGGCCCACCACGTAATGGTAATAAACAATAAATGCGAAACAATCGCAATCAGTGCTTGTTGCCCTAAAAGTTGCGCCAAAAAAATCGACTCCTTTTGTTTGGCTTACCATCATCTAGGATGCAAAACGATCCCATATAAATGGAAACCACACTTTTTCCCGCCCAAACAGGCAGTATAAAGTATCCCTCTGAAAGAAGGGCACTACCTATTAGAGTTTACTTTGTTCGAGCATCACATTCGTGAAGGATAAGGTCTCGCGCTAACGAAAGTTTCACTTTGCCCCTCTCATTGCTCCACAATAAAAAGCGTAGAGCGATGACTCTACACTTTTTGTTTTCACTATTGTACCACGTTCCCTGTGAAGAAGAAATCTTTCATCAATGGAAAATATTCATAAAAGAAATTGTAGCCAATTGCCGGTAGAATTCCGAGTAATACAGTTGCAATTAAACAAAAACTAATGACGACTTTCAAATTGATTGGTAAGTGTACCGGATCTTCTTCACTACTCTTTCGAAAGAACATTTGCTGCAAAATACGGAAATAATATACAAACGAGATAATCGTTGTGCCCATCATGACTGATGCCAGCACGTAATGGGCTGGACTAGCAGTGAAGGCACTTAAGAAAATATTAACCTTTCCGATAAAACCAGCTGTTCCTGGAATTCCTGCCAAAGACAGAATGAAAATGGTCATCGCTGCAGAGGCAAACGGAGAGCGTTTGTATAAACCAGAGAAAATTGTGAAATTTTCCTTTCCGCTTTGTAAGATTAATCCGTGGATGACTGCAAAAGCTCCTATATTCATTAACAGGTATGCCAACATATAAAACCACATACTATCCATTGTAAATGGTGATAACGCTACAAGCGGAACGAGTAAATATCCAGCGTGTGCTATGCCAGAATAGGCGAATAGACGCTTTACGCTGTATTGCTTGAGTGCCACTACATTACCAATGATCATTGTAATAATAGCGAGCACGGCAATATATACGCTCATGTTAGCAAATACTGTTTGCTCACTTCCATGAACAGGTATAGCGCCGAATACCATAAGGAACAATCTTATCATCATAATAAAACCGGCGATTTTAGAAATTGTCCCGAGGAAAGTTGTAACAGGTGTCACGGCCCCTTCATATACGTCTGGTGCCCACATATGAAACGGCACCGTCGCAATTTTAAAGGACAGCCCAACAAACAGAAGCAAGAAAGCAAGCGATAACAAAAGTTGAATGCTGCCATCCACACCTTGCATGAGAACTTCCTGCATACCAATAATATTAGTAGCCCCCGTAATGCCGTATAAGTAACTCATTCCAAAGAGCGTAATAGCCGTCCCAATTCCGCCATTAATAACATATTTCATCGCCGCTTCATTCGAAGCACGATTTGTCTTTCGAATCCCAACTAAAATGTACGAAGACAGTGATAACAACTCTAGGCCAATAAAGAGCGTAATAAAGTCGACGCTAGACGCCATAAACATCGCACCGAGAACTGCCATTAAAAATAAATAATAGTATTCCCCTTTATCTTGAATCGGCTCTTTTTTATCATCGCTCATCGCCATACATAAAACGAGGATGGCTCCAATTAATAGTAACGTTTTAAACCCTTTTGAAAATCCATCTAGTACAAACGAACCACTTAAAATGTCTCCAGCCGGTTCACCATACAATGTAATTAATGCGATTAGCGATAGCACTGCCGCTCCAATCGCCCCAAGCCCTAAATACTTACGATCAAACTTTAGAAATAAATCAAGAAGCGAGAGAAGGATGGCCGCTCCAAGAATGATGAACTCCGGTACCATTAAATGCCAAGATAAGCTAAGTAATGTATTCATATCCATCCTACCTCACCCCCAATATTTTCACTGTGTATTGCAGCGGCGTCCCTAACAGTTCTGGCATAATACCAATTGCAAGAATACAAGTGAGCAAGAGCACAATCGGAACGTATTCCCAGCCGCGGACATCCGGCCTCGCTGCCAATTCCTTCTTTCCAAATGTCACTTGAAGCGTAGCCCTTAGGACATATACCGCTGTTAAAATGATGCCAAGCGCACCGATCGCCGCGAGCATTGGCTTCCCTTGAAATAGTCCGAGGAATGCAAGAAACTCACTAACAAACCCAGACATGCCCGGAAGGCCAAGCGAAGCCATGCTTCCTGCTAATAAGAAACCACTTAACACAGGAACTTGTTTTGCGAGGCCACCAAGCTTCGTAATGTCAGACGTGCCAAAACGCCCCTCAATCATGCCGAGCAAGCAAAATAGTAGCGCTGCAATTAAACCGTGAGATACGACTTGAAATAGCGCTCCCTTCATACCGGCTGCATTCAGTGCCCCAAGTCCCATTAAAACGATTCCCATATGCGAAATACTGGAATAAGCGAGTACCTTTCGAAAATCTGTTTGAATGATCGCTAGAAAAGCACCGTATAGCAAGTTGATTACCCCTAAAATCGCCAGTAGCATCGCAAAGTCTTGAAACTGCTCCGGGAATAGCCCCTTCCCAAAGCGAACGATGCCGTATGCTCCAATCTTGAGCAGAACACCCGCATGGAGCATCACCGCAGCAGGATGGGCCTCGACATGCACATTCACCATCCAGCGATGCAAAGGGAATACCGGTAGCTTAATAGCAAAGGCTATCATAAGTGCAATGAATAAACCGAGCTGCAATGAACTTGAAATATCGCCCAGAAGCGCCGTGTCCACCCCAGTCAAAATATCTTTTAAATCTGCAATATTTGTTGTACCCGTTTTTGCAAAGAGGATAGAGAAAACAATGAGTAAAATCGCTGATCCAATTCCGTTATAAATCAAATAACTATAGGCAGCTTTTTCACTGTTCAATTTCCCCCACTTTCCAATAAGCAAAAACATCGGTGGTAATGTAATTTCAAAGAAGACAAAGAATAGAAGTAAATTTTCTGCTGCAAAGACACCGAGCATCCCAATTTCAAGTGTTAACAAAAGCATGTAAAAACCTTTTATATTTTTTTGAATGGAAAAGGCAGTAATCGCCGCAAGTGTTGCTAAAAGCGCCGTGAGTATCATCATCACAAGCGAAAAGCCATCGATACCAAGCTCATAGTAAATAGAAAACAACTTTTCATCTACGCCCGGAAAATGTCCGAATTGAATCCATTTCACCTTTTCAGCAAACATCGTTAAGCTCTTTCCGGAAGCATATGTACTAGCCAGAACAATCGCGATGCCAAGCGGAAGAATTGTTCCGAACAAACCGAGGACTCGCACTGCACGCACTTCCGTTTTCGGTGTTAACGTAAGTAAGAGAATCCCTAGAAGCGGGGAGAAAATGAAGAATGATAATAATAATGCATTCATTGCCAATACCCCCCCGTATATAACAGAATGACAACTAATGTCGCCACGGAAACAGCCACTGCGGTTCCGTATACTTGTACGTTTCCGTTTTGAAGTTTAGAACCAACAATGCTTGCCCCTCTCACAATACCTCTGATTAACTGGGCGATTCCTTCCACAATATAGACCTCACATAAGTGAAGCACATAAGCGATTCCTTTTACGAGCGGGAGCACAGTCACACTATACAGTTCATCTACATAATATTTTTCCTTAAGGTGGCTATATAGGACTGTTTCTTTTCCGCCATCCCGATCTCTAGAAATAGATCGTTTCCCATAGATAAGATATGCCGCGAGAATGCCCGCAAACGAAACGAGTGTCGCAACAATCATAATCCACACCGGACCATGACTTTGCTCTACTTGGAACGGGACATTCTTTGTAAGCCAGTCCCCAAGAAACGTGCCAAACCAAGGCGTATTGATATACCCTGCCAAAACTGCAAGAATACCAAGGACAATCATCGGAAATGTCATGACGCGCGGAGATTCATGCACATCCTCTTCTTTCTTCGCCTCTCCTGTAAAAACGAGAAAGTATAACCGGAACATGTAAAACGCCGTTAAAAATGCTGCGAGAACCGCAAGGACAAACAAAACATAATTGCCGTGCATCCACGTCGCCGCCAAAATTTCATCCTTACTAAAAAAACCTGAGAAGAGCGGGACACCACTAATTGCTAGCGTGCCGATTAAGAAGAGTAGCCCCGTCACTTTCATTTTCTTCTGCAATCCGCCCATTTCATTAATGTTTTGCGTATGCACCGCATGAATGACGCTTCCTGCCGCTAAGAAAAGCAATGCTTTAAAGAAAGCATGTGTCGTTAAATGAAAGACTCCAGCAACGTATCCTGCCGAGCCAAGCGCGAGCATCATATAGCCGAGCTGGCTCACTGTTGAATATGCGAGGACTCTTTTTATATCCGTTTGTACGAGGCCAATGGACGCAGCAAAGATTGCAGTAAAGGCGCCAACAACCGCGACTGTTTGCATCGCTGCAGGACTTGCAGAGAATAGCGGAAACATCGTTGCCACTAAGTACACACCTGCTGCAACCATCGTTGCCGCGTGAATGAGCGCAGATACAGGCGTTGGCCCTTCCATCGCATCCGGTAGCCACGTATGAAGCGGAAACTGACCTGATTTCCCCATGGCACCAATAAAGATCAAGATTGCCGTGAGCGTTATCATAGTAGGTGATATGTCTCCCATTTTCATCGCTTTAAAGATTACTTCATATTCAAAGCTACCAGCCTGCCAGAAGAGTAAAATCATCCCGATAAATAAACCTACATCTCCAATACGCGTCATAATAAATGCTTTTTTCGCAGCAGCCTTCGCTTCCTCTTTAAAGAAATAGAAACCAATTAGTAAAAACGAGCCAAGTCCAACTAATTCCCAAAATATATAAAGCTGTAGTAAATTCGTCGAGATAACAAGCCCGAGCATCGCAAATGTAAAGAGCCCTAAATACGCATAAAATACGGGCAACCTCTCATCACCATGCATATACCCTTTTGAATACACATGTACAAGGAAGCTAACGAGTGTCACAATAAAAAGCATCAAAGCATTTAATGCGTTAATCTCAAAACCAAACGAAAGATCCACATCACCAATTCGGAGCCATAACCACTGATGCTTTACTGTTTCTGATGAAAACCGTTCTATTAATACAGTCGCCGCACCCACAAAGGAAAGAAATGTGAGAAAGATACCAAGTAAGCTGCTTCCTTCTCTCAATTTTTCCCCAAACATAACGAGCAAAAAAAACGAGGTAAGTGGGAAAAGCGGTATGAGCCATGCATAATCGATCATTGTTTCCTTCCCCCTTTTCGGTCACAATGCTAACCCTTAAGCGAATCCATTTCATCTACGTTAACTGTTGCATGTTTACGATATAACGCAATTAATATTGCAAGTCCAACTGCTGCTTCAGCTGCGGCAACAGACATCGTAAACAGTGAAAAGATTTGTCCTGTTAAGTTCGGAAAAAAACCTAATTTACTAAAGGCGACTAGGTTTAAATTCGCCGCATTTAACATCAGTTCAATACAAACTAAAACAATGACCGTATTCCGCTTTGTTAAAGCCCCGAATAAACCAATGCAAAACAGAATAATGGCAAGAGCTAAGTAGGCGGAAGTTGGAACACTACTCATTGGAATCCCCCTCTTTCTCATCCTTCTTCGCAAGTACAATTGCCCCAACAAGTGCAACAAGTAAAATAACCGACGTTAATTCAAATGGAATGACATATTTCGAATATAAGAGTGTACCAATTTGAAGTGTGTTTTGTTCATGAAGTGGTACACTTCCTTGTACACTTCGATTTGTAAAATCTATATTATTAACAGCGAAATACATCACCCCGCCAAACACTACTACTGCGAAGAAAATGAGCCATTTACGAAAACTAAAACTAGATTCATTTTCAGCGTCATGTTTCGTTAACATAATGCCAAAAATCATAATAATCGTAATCGCCCCGGAATAAATTAAGATTTGCGCTACTCCAACAAACTCTGCCGATAATAGAAAATACAATCCCGCAATGCTAAGAAACGTAAACACAAGAGCGAGCATCATATGCATGACTTTCGTTAAGTTCAGCATAAGAATACCACCGATAATTGCCGTTAAGGATAGTAAAAAAAACGCTATCAACTCGCCGTTCATGCTTTATTCTCCTTTCTGACGTTCTCATCATTTTCATCTAGCCACTGCAAATTTTTAAACAAATCATCACGCGTATACTCCGCTAGCTCAAAATTGTTTGTCATAACGATTGCCTCTGTTGGACAAACCTCTGTACATAAATCGCACAGAATACAAATTTCAAAGTTAATATCGTACGTATCAATGATTTTTCCTTTTTTCGCCGGATCCGGATGCTTCTTCCCTGTTAGTTGAATACAGTCGGTTGGGCAGATGTTGGCACATTGGTTACAAACAATACACTTTTCTGGATAAAATTTTTGAATCCCTCGAAAGCGATCTGGTAGTGGCAATGGTTGATTGGGATAATCGTACGTTACTTTTTTCTTACTTAAGTTGCTAAGCGTATACTTTAATCCTTTAAATAGTCCTTTCATATCTTAGTGGCACCCCCCTCATGGATTAGAAGAACAACTCCTTAATCAATGCCGTTAAGAAAATGTTCGCAAGTGCGATTGGCAATAATACCTTCCAGCCAAACTCCATTAATTGATCGCCCCTGATACGTGGAAACGTAACGCGGAACCAAATTAAGAGAAAGACCACCGAGCTAAACTTTAAGGCAAACCATACAGCTCCAGGAATAAAACCAAGGAACATAACTGGATTCCATCCTCCTAGGAAGAGCACCGTAATGAGCGAAGCCATTCCAAAGAAGTATACATATTCAGAAAGCATAAAGAATGCCCAGCGAAACCCCGAATACTCTGTATGATATCCAGAAACAAGTTCCGATTCCGCCTCTGGTAAGTCAAACGGCGTCCGGTTCAACTCTGCAACCGCTGCGATTAAGAAAATTACAAAACCGATTGGCTGTGCGAAAATGTACCAAACCTTCTCCTGCGCCGCTACAATTTCATTTAAATTCAGACTGCCAGCTAATAAGACAACACCAATGACGCTCATTACAAGTGGAATTTCATAGGAAATCATTTGCGCTGCCGCACGCATCCCGCCTAAAAGTGAATATTTATTGTTTGATGCCCATCCCCCGGTCACAACACCAATCGTTGTAATCCCTGATACAGCAATATAGTAAAGAAGCCCGACTCCAATATCTGCAAACTGAAATTTATCCGTAAATGGAATGACTGCAAGCACCATAAAAGCTGGTGCAAATGCAATAACAGGTGCCAATATAAACAGCGGCTTATCTGCGGCTTTCGGAATGCTATCTTCTTTTAATAAAAGCTTTAAAACGTCAGCAACTGTTTGCAGTAAACCGAATCTGCCGCCGACCTGGTTCGGACCAATCCGCCCTTGCATAAATCCCATCACTTTTCGCTCTGCTAAAATCCCATATGTAACAAATCCAAGGACAGCAAATAAAAGAAGCACCGCTAACCCAAAAAAGATGAAAAAATTTGTCCAGCTTGCCGATGACTCTAAGAGCCGCTCTATCATCACCCATCAACCTCCCCAAGCACAATATCAACGCCACCTAAAATCGTAATTAAGTTCGCGATATTTTCGCCCTTCAAAAGCTTCGGTAAAATTTGAAGGTTGTAGAAAGATGGCCTGCGGAACTTTAAGCGATACGGCTCTTTCTTTCCTTCACTAGCAATATAACAGCCAATTTCTCCGCGCGGCGACTCGATCCGGACAAATACCTCGCCCTTTGGTGCCTTAATAATTTTCGGCACTTTCGCCAACACTGGCCCTTCTGATGGGAATTGCTCAGCCGCCTGCTCAATAATTTTGAGAGACTCCTCAATCTCCTCCATCCGACAAACGTAACGATCCCAAGCATCCCCCACGTTTCCTACCGGAATATCAAAATCAAAGCGATCATAAATAGAGTACGGTTCATCCTTGCGAAGATCCCACTTCACACCTGTGCAGCGTAAATTTGCCCCGCTAAGCGAATAAGAAAGCGCATCTTCCGCGCTATATATTCCAACGCCCTTCACACGATTCAAGAAAATTTCGTTTCCGCTCACAAGGTCGTGATAGCCTTTCAATTGCTCCCTCATATATGGAACAAACTCACGGACCTTTCGGATCCAGCCATCTGGAGCATCCCATTTTACACCGCCCACTCGCATGTAATTAAACGTTAGCCGCGCACCACAGAGTTCATTTAAGAGATTAATAATCATCTCCCTCTCCCGGAATGCATATAGAAACGGACTAACCGCTCCAATATCAAGAAGGTTTGTTCCCCACCAAACGAGGTGACTCGCAACGCGGCCAAGCTCCATTGCAAGTACTCGCAAATATTCTGCACGCTCTGGAATTTCAAGGCCCATCATTGTCTCAACAGCGTGACAAATCACATAGTTATTCGTCATCGCTGATAAATAGTCCATTCGATCTGTATAAGGAATAATTTGTGTATACTGCAAGCTCTCTGCGATTTTCTCTGTTCCACGGTGTAAATACCCAATGACAGGTGTAGCCTCCTTAATAATTTCCCCATCAATTTTAATAACAAGCCTAAATACACCGTGCGTACTCGGGTGCTGCGGTCCTACATTTAAAAGCATTTCTTCTGTACGGATCATAATGCTACACCTCCACATCCAAAGGCTCATAATCTTTTCGAAGCGGATAACCCGCCCAATCATCTGGCATTAAAATACGCGTTAAATTGGGATGACCTTCAAAGACAACACCAAGCAAATCATACGCTTCTCGCTCTGGCCAGTTCGCCCCGTGCCATAGCGGCGCAATCGATGCTACCCGCGGCGCCTCCCTATCTACCTTCACCTTCACTGCTACAGATTGACGCTTTCCATATGAAAACAAATGGACATACACTTCCATATGTGTAACGAAATCCGTCGCATGTAACTCCGACATATAATCAAAGGCAAGTCCTTCATGACACTTTAATAATTCCATCACTTCATAGTAATTCTTCGGCTCAACAACAAGCGTTGGTACATCTTTTGAAAGTTTATTAATATAGTAATCTACTAATGAATGTTCGCCTGTCTTCTCCTTAATAATCTTTACATAAGCATCTAAATATGGCTGATTCGGTGATGTTTCTTCCTGCCCCGGCTCTTCTTCCTTCTTACCCGCAGCACCTTTTGCCTTGGCAGCAGCTGCCGCCTTTGCTTTCGCCACTGCAATTGCCTTTGCCTTTTCATCGTTAGATGGCGCTCCGCCTTCTGTTGCTTTTTGTTTTGCCAATGCGGCTGCCTTTGCTTTTGCTGCTGCCACGGCTTTCGCCTTCGCTTTTGCCCTTTCCTCTTCCGATATCGCTTCGCCTTCTGCTCCTTTCTGCTTTGCTAGCGCTGCCGCTTTTGCCTTTGCTGCTGCCGCGGCTTTCGCCTTCGCTTTTGCTTTTTCCTCTTCCGATATTGCCTCGCCTTCTGCTCCTTTCTGCTTTGCTAGCGCTGCCGCTTTTGCCTTTGCTGCTGCCACGGCTTTCGCCTTCGCTTTTGCCCTTTCCTCTTCCGATATCGCTTCGCCTTCTGCTCCTTTCTGCTTTGCTAGCACTGCCGCTTTTGCCTTTGCTGCTGCCGCGGCTTTCGCCTTCGCTTTTGCCCTTTCCTCTTCCGATATCGCTTCGCCTTCTGTTGCTTTCTGCTTCGCTAACGCTGCCTCCTTTGCTTTTGCTGCCTCTGCGGCAAGTCGTTTTGCTTCCTCTATATTTATCTCCGCCTCTTTTGGTAGCGCTTTCTCTTTTTCTTCTCCTTGTACCTCACTCTTAGACATTTCCACCTCATGCCTAGCAGCAAGCCGTTTCCGCGCTTCTTCTTTCGCATGTCTTGCCGCCTCTTTTTTCATGTCCTCTATCTCTTTATTCGGATCGCTCATCTATTCGTCACCTGCTTTCCAGTCTTTGCTTCGTAACGAATCTTCTCTTTTAATTTATTAATCCCATAAATTAAAGCAGCTGGGTTCGGGGGACATCCTGGAATGTACACATCTACCGGTACGATTTGGTCCACCCCTTTCACAACAGCATACGAGTTCACATACGGGCCACCAGCTGTTGCACAAGAACCCATTGCAATAACCCATTTCGGTTCTGGCATTTGATCGTATAAACGACGCACAATTGGTGCCATTTTCTTTGTTACTGTTCCTGAAACAATCATGACATCTGATTGCCTCGGCGATGTCCGGAAAAATGACCCAAACCGGTCTAGATCATAATGCGATGAGCCAACTCCCATCATTTCAATCGCGCAGCATGCAAGTCCAAATGTCATCGGCCATAAAGAATTACTACGTGCCCATCCTTTTATCTGTTCAAGTGTTGTAAAAAAGATATTTCTCTCTAATTCCGCTCGTTCCCCTGGATGTAAATCTTCAAAATTTATAACCATTGTAACACCTTCTTTTTCCAAGCATAGGCCAAACCAATGAGCAACATAATGACAAAGATCAACATTTCAATAAGCGCGAACAAACCAAGCTTGTCATATGCGACAGCCCACGGATATAAAAATACAGTTTCCACATCAAAAATGACAAACAATAATGCAAAAATATAATAACGAGCATGAAAACGAACATTTGCATCATGATAGGGTTCAATTCCGCTTTCGTACGTCGTTTCCTTTGCTGCACTTGGTTTATGTGGGCGCAGCAGCTTGCCTAATGTAAGAGCCACTACCGGCAGTAATATGCCCAATAGTAAAAAGATGCCAACAATCATATAACTATTTTCATATACATTTGCCACCCTGAAGCCCTCCCCCCTAAATTAAGAACAAGTTCACTTAGTAAACAATATGTCTCACCTGCATTATTTATTATTTTTAAATTTTTCTAAATAATGCAACTATTACGTTCATTATAACAAACTTCAAATTCCTATGTCGATATATTGGGAAAAAGAAAAACCAAGTAACATAAGGTGAGATTTTCCCTCATACTACTTGGTTTACAGTCATTTTAACCAGTTTAATAACCACTCAACTCTCCCCTCATTTTTACAATTTGTCATAAATGTGTAAAATAAAATATGGACACTGCATATACGTATCAAGCAACTTCTTCAAGAAAATAGAAAAGACGCTTTATACTCGTCTATATCGCAGGTGAATTTAGTGAAAACAAAGAATCACACACATTTAACCATCCTTATAGGCTCTTTATTGTTATACCTTATGATTCACTATATAGGATTACTTTTTTATTCAAAATACTCTATTCCATTTCAAATGATCACAGGCTTAACGACCATCTCGCTCGACATTATAATTTGTAGTTATTTGCTCTATTTTTCACGCAATAAAAAAGGGCATTATTATAAAATTTAGATGTCATTAACAATTGGTTCGGTATTTTATTTTATCGGTGATATCATCGTTGCTTATCAACGCTTCATTTTGCACGAATATTATACATTTGTTGATCCGTCTGATGCCTTTTATTTATTATTTTTAATCAGCTACATAGTGGCATTCTTTTATACACTGATGTATGAAAGTACAACATGGAAAAAACTCTTTACCTTATGTAATGTTTGCATCATTGTCACGGCTTTATTTACAATATGCTATTACCTTTTTATTTCGAATGTTATTCATACAAATATAATGTCTCCTATAGCTCCATTTGTTTTACTTATGTATCCAATGGCAGATTTAGTATTTTTATTAATAGGAATTAGCTTATTATTCCGTCCGCTATCTTTGATGTCAAAACAGGTTGCTGCTCTACTTAGTAGTGCTCTTATTTTTTATGCCATTCTAGATTCGGTTTATGCTTACATTAAATATATTAAACCTGGATACTCTATGTTTATTATTGCACCATTTTATCAAGCTTTATTCATGATGGTTACATTTGCATGTCTCATTCGTACAAATGCAAAACAGAAACCTAGCCAAGTATTATTAACACCTAAATCTGGTGAAACAATTCGTTTATCGTTACCATATATATCTGTTATTACACTTATTACTTTTATATTAGTGGAACATACCTTTTCTCCTGTTTTAGTAGTTGGCTTTATCATCACATTTTTCTTCGTATTACTTCGCCACCTGCTAATACGAAGACAAAATAAAAGACTTTTACTACAACAACTCCATTTCAGTCAAGAACTAGAAAAACAAATTGAGTTACGCACAGAAGATTTAGTAGATCAAAAAAATGAATTGTTTCAAAGCAAGCAAATGTTTAAATCTTTATATGAACATCATCCAGATCCAATTTTCACATTAGATTTATATGGGGATTTTTTAAATGTTAATAATGCCGGAACTACATTACTTGGCTATCAAACAAACGAGTTGTTACAAAAACCATGTCATTCCCTCGTTTATGAAAAGGATTCACAAAAAGTAATCGACGCATTCCGCCATGTAAAACAAGGACGCTCTATTTCTTTAGATATACGAGCATACCATAAAAACAGAGACATTTATTATTTACACGTTACAGCTGTTCCTATTATATTAAAGGAACATATTACAGGAATTTATCTGATGATTAAAGACATTACAGAAAGTGAACAACAACAAAGGCAAATTAACTTCCTAGCATATCATGATACATTAACTGAACTAGCAAATCGCCGTGCTTTCCAGGAATACCGTGAATCCGCCATTATAAAGGCGAAAAAAGAACAAGAATCCTTTGCAGTTATATTTCTTGACTTAGATCGCTTTAAAATTATAAACGATACTCTGGGACATCGAATAGGAGACCTTCTCTTAATTGCTGTAGCAAAACGATTGAAGCAAATTTCAAAACAAAATGTGAAGATTGTGCGGCTTGCTGGAGATGAATTTACACTTCTTATAGAAGATTATGAAGAAAACTCTGAAGTGCAAAGAGTTGCAGACAACATTTTATCATCGATGAATAAACCATTTGAAATTGAAAATCATCTACTGCAAATCTCACCAAGCATCGGTATCGCCATCTATCCAGAAGATGGTGAAGATGTGATGTCTATTTTGCAGCATGCTGATATGGCGATGTATGAAACGAAACATAAAGGGAAAAATGGTAGTTCTTTTTATACAAAAGAGCTGTATGAAAAGATAGAACGAAAAGCTAGAATTGAAAAAGACTTACCGCTTGCCTTAGCAAATCATGAATTCTCTATCGTCTACCAACCACAAATCGATGTCGTCACAAAAAAGGTAATCGGAGCAGAGGCATTAATTCGTTGGCAACATCTAGATCTAGGTGTTATCTCTCCGTGTGAGTTCATTCCGATAGCGGAAGAAACGATTCAAATAATCCCGCTCGGTCACTGGATGTTAAAACAGACTTGTCAACAACTGCAAGCTTGGCATCAATTTGGCTATACTGATTTAAATATGAGCGTTAATTTATCAGCAAAAGAATTTCAGCAGGATAACTTAATCGATGTAATTCTAAATATACTGCAAGAAACAAACTTGGAGCCCAAATTCTTAACACTCGAATTAACGGAACGAATCGCCATGATAGATGAAGAAGAAACTTTATTAAAGCTAAGACAATTAAAAGAATACGGAGTTCAAACATCAATCGATGATTTTGGCACCGGCTACTCGTCACTTGCCTATCTATCTCTTTATCCAATTAATACATTAAAAGTACCAAGAGAATTCACACAAATGGCTGAACATCGCGAAGAAGAAAAAGCGATTGTATCAACGATTCTTTCACTTGCAAATACATTACAACTCTCCGTTGTTGCAGAAGGAATTGAAACGAAAGAACAACTCCAATTCTTACAAAACAATGGCTGTAAATATATGCAAGGTTATTACTCTAGCAAACCGCTAAGCGGTAAAGAATTTATGAAATTCCTACAAAAGACCCCCAGTATGAACAATTAATGTTCATGCTGGGGGTTTTCATCATTCAAAAAGATAAAGTACATATGTGCATCTCGTTTCTATATGTACTCCTATCATAATTCTTTATTTGATATGTGTTGATAAAAATGCGCTGTCGTTGTTAAAAAATATGGACATAACAAAACAAATCCTATTCCAAAAATAAACATAGCTAACACGTTCCAACCCATGAAACTTAGCCATAAAAAAGGAATTATAGGTAACACTGCCCAACCGATGAAGCTCAACCATAAAAGGAATAAATCCATTTTATGCCCTTTCATAATTGCCTTACTCTCTTTCATCGCTTGTAAAACACCATATTCCGGATGTTCTATCATAACATAATATGTCATTGTATAAGAAAAATAAATAATAATAACAATAATAAATGCAATAATCAATAGAACTAAAAAGGCAATACCTAATCCTTCTCCAGCTCCATTACCAACTTGTGCTAACAAAAAAAAGATACTGATTACTACAACAGGAATCCAAATCCCACAATATAAAAAGATTAAGAACATTGGTTTCGCAGCATTCCACATTCTTTTAAAACCACGGAATCCTTCAAATAAAGCATCTAGTGAAGCATCTTTTCTCCTACTGATCTGTACATACACGCTCGTGAGACCATACGCCATAATACCATATGATGCAATATTAGCAATTATTATAAGTAAATAGAACATCACAATGCCAAGACCTACACCGATTCCCATCTCTTCCCCTTCAAATATAGTTGTATAATCGACTACTAATAAAAATACAATAGCAAAAGGCAGTATTATAATAAGTCCGAGGATTATCGATATAAGATAGTTTAAAATAAAATATAAAATTGTCGAACCTATACCCAGTCCCCATCTCCCCTTCAATGATTGCAAAGCTTCTCGTTTCATTTCACTAATCAAATTCTCATCCCCTTTTGTTCAACCAAAGTCTCGAGTTTCTAAGTAGAAACATAATAATTATACCATTTTTATGATACATAGTTTTCCATTTTTTAAAATATAGGGAAATGTTGATTGAGAGAGCTTTTTTATACTTAACCTTTTTCTTTTACAGTACTTTAACATCACAGCATAAAAAAATCCGTAAAGGAATGAACCTTTACGGATTTTTTTATTTCATATCAGAAACGTTCAAACGGTTTACTGCACGCTGCAGCGCCAGTTCTGCACGCTTGAAGTCAACATGTACTTGTTTATCTTGCATACGTTGCTCAGCACGGCGCTTCGCTTCGTTTGCACGATGAATATCGATATGGTTTGCTTCTTCAGCAGATGGTGCTAATACTGTTACTTTATCTGGACGAACTTCGATAAAGCCACCGCTTACTGCTACATAATCAGTGTGACCGCCATTTTTCAAACGAACCGCACTAATTTTCAGCGGTGCAACAGTTGGAATGTGACCTGATAAGATCCCCATTTCCCCACTTTCTGCCTTCACGCTTACCATTTCTACTTCTTTTTCGTAAACCGGTCCATCAGGAGTTACAATACTGACTGGAAATGTCTTCATAATTCGTCCCTCCTAAGGCCTTACGCCATCATTTTCTTCGCGTTTTCAATAACTTCTTCAATACTACCAACAAGACGGAATGCATCTTCTGGAAGGTCATCATATTTTCCTTCTAGAATTTCTTTGAAACCACGAACTGTTTCTTTTACAGGTACGTAAGAACCTTTTTGACCTGTAAATTGCTCCGCTACGTGGAAGTTTTGTGATAAGAAGAACTGAATGCGACGAGCACGTTGTACAACTAACTTATCTTCTTCAGAGATCTCATCCATACCTAAGATAGCGATGATATCTTGAAGCTCTTTATAACGTTGAAGAGTTTGCTGTACTTGACGAGCTACTTCATAATGCTCTTCTCCTACGATTTCTGGAGAAAGTGCACGAGATGTAGATGCTAATGGATCTACCGCTGGGTAAATACCCATTTGTGTTAAACGACGCTCTAAGTTTGTTGTTGCATCTAAGTGAGCGAACGTTGTAGCTGGTGCTGGGTCAGTATAGTCATCGGCTGGTACATATACCGCTTGGATAGACGTGATAGACCCTTTATTTGTAGATGTAATACGTTCTTGTAATTGACCCATTTCTGTTGCAAGTGTTGGCTGATAACCTACCGCAGATGGCATACGACCAAGAAGGGCAGATACTTCAGAACCCGCTTGCGTGAAACGGAAGATGTTATCGATGAACAATAGTACGTCTTGTCCTTGCTCATCACGGAAATGTTCAGCCATTGTTAAACCTGTTAATGCAACACGTTGACGTGCACCAGGTGGCTCGTTCATTTGTCCGAATACCATCGCAGTTTTCTTGATTACGCCAGAATCGCTCATTTCATGGTATAAGTCGTTACCTTCACGAGTACGCTCACCTACACCAGCGAATACAGAGATACCACCGTGCTCTTGTGCGATGTTGTTAATTAATTCCTGAATTAATACTGTTTTACCTACACCGGCACCACCGAATAGACCGATTTTACCACCTTTAATGTAAGGAGCAAGTAAGTCTACTACTTTAATACCAGTTTCAAGAATTTCTACTTTTGTAGATAACTCTTCGAATGCAGGTGCTTGACGGTGAATTGGATCACGGCGTACATCTGCTGGAACCTCACCATCTAAGTCAATTGCATCACCTAATACGTTAAATACACGACCAAGTGTTGCATCACCAACTGGAACAGAAATCGCTTTGCCAGTATCTTCTACTGCAGTACCACGAACAAGTCCGTCTGTGGAAGACATCGCAACTGTACGAACTGTATCATCACCTAAGTGAAGTGCAACTTCTAAAGTTAAGTTAACTGCGTCTTGTTTAATTCTAAGGGCATTGTAGATTTCAGGTAGCTTTCCGCCGTCAAACTTAACGTCTACAACCGGACCCATGATTTGCGTAACGCGCCCTTTATTCATCGGGTTCCCTCCTAGCTTTCTTTAAATTAGCCAGCTTTCTATGAGAGTCGGCTTTCATTTTTTATTAGTATAGCTTGGGCGACTCTTCCAAAAGAGCCGCTTCCGCTTTTTATTAATCTAGCTCCAGCGGTTAGAATGCTCGGTGACTTCGCTTTTTCCTGCGAGGCAAAGAGCGCCTCTACGTCAAAAGCTCCATCCCCCTCCCATTCTGAACGAACCGCTTCCGCCTTATATTACTATTCTAACGCTGCTGCGCCACCAACGATTTCCGTAATCTCTTGCGTAATCGCTGCTTGACGAGCACGGTTGAATGAAAGTGTAAGTGAATCGATAACTTCCATCGCGTTGTCTGTAGCACTTTTCATTGCTGTCATACGCGCTGCGTGTTCACTTGCTTTACCGTCTAGTAATGCACCGTACACTAAGCTTTCTGCGTATTGTGGCAATAACACTTTTAAGATATCTTCTTCAGAAGGTTCAAATTCATAAGCTGTCGTCGGTTTGTCAGATGTCACTTCCGTAAGCGGTAAAATTTTATTTTCCGTTACTTCTTGTGAAATTTTACTTACAAAATGATTGTAGTAAATGTACAGTTCATCATAAGCACCATCTGCGAACATCGCGATTGCTCGAGAAGCAAGGTCTTTAACATCTGTAAATGATGGGTGGTCAGATAATCCAACTACTTCATCAATAATGTTAAAGCCGCGACGTTTTAAATAATCACGTCCTAGTCGTCCAAGCACAATAATTGAATATTGGTTTGAATCCATATTATGACGTTCACGAATTACGTTACTTACTGTACGTAATACGTTACTGTTATAACCACCTGCTAGTCCGCGATCAGATGTAATAACGATGTATCCTGTACGCTTTACAGGACGCGCTGTTAGCATTGGATGATTGATCCCTTTGCTACCTTGCGCAATACTCGCTACTACTTCTTGAATCTTTTCCATATACGGAACGAAAGATTTAGCATTTTGCTCTGCACGACTTAACTTCGATGCAGATACCATCTCCATCGCTTTCGTAATTTGACTCGTTTTCTTAGTCGAGTTAATTTTCGCTTTTATATCGCGTAAAGATGCCACAGGTTTTCACCACCTTTTTTCCGGAAGTTGGCACGATTAGTAAGAATCCTTTTCGTTCATCTTTCTAATCTACATTGCAAGATATTCTTGCTCATGATTGAAGGAAAAGAATAGGTGCACCTACTCTTTTCCTCTACATAACCGTCAGCAATTCCTGTAAGAATTGCCTGTTTATATAATCTAGTTTCAGCGGCAGAAGCCGCTTCCGCTTTTTATTATTCAGAAGCTACGAATACTTTTTTGAATCCGTTGATTGCTGCTGCAAATTTGTCGTCATCCGCAAGTTTCTTTGTTGTGCGAATTTCACTTAATAGCTCAGCTGCATTTGAATCTAACCAAGCATGGAATTCTTCTTCAAAACGAGTGATATCCGCTACTGGAATATCATCTAAGAATCCACGTGTTAAAGCGTAAAGAATAATAACTTGTTTCTCTACTCGTAACGGCTTGTGTAATCCTTGTTTTAATACTTCAACTGTGCGAGCACCACGGTTTAATTTCGCTTGTGTTGCTTTATCAAGGTCAGAACCGAACTGAGCGAACGCTTCTAACTCACGATAAGACGCAAGGTCAAGACGAAGTGTACCTGATACTTTACTCATCGCTTTAATCTGAGCAGATCCACCAACACGAGATACTGAAGTACCTGCATCAATCGCTGGACGTACGCCAGAGAAGAATAAATCAGATTGTAAGAAGATTTGTCCATCTGTAATAGAGATTACGTTTGTTGGAATGTAAGCTGATACGTCCCCTGCTTGTGTTTCGATGAAAGGTAGAGCTGTTAAAGAACCGCCGCCTCTTGCATCACTTAATTTTGCCGCACGCTCTAGTAAGCGAGAATGTAAGTAGAATACATCCCCTGGATATGCTTCACGACCTGGAGGACGACGTAATAGTAATGAAAGCTCACGGTAAGCAGCTGCTTGTTTTGATAAGTCATCATATACTACTAATACGTGTTTACCATTGTACATGAACTCTTCACCCATTGTTACACCAGCATAAGCAGCTAAGTATAATAATGGAGCTGGTTGAGAAGCTGATGCAGTTACAACGATTGTGTATTCTAACGCACCGTGCTTACGTAGTGTTTCTACTACGTTACGTACTGTAGATTCTTTTTGTCCAATTGCAACGTAGATACAAATCATATCTTCATCTTTTTGATTTAAGATTGTATCAAGTGCAACTGCTGTTTTACCAGTTTGACGGTCACCGATGATTAACTCACGTTGACCACGACCGATTGGTACAAGAGCATCGATCGCTTTAATACCTGTTTGAAGTGGCTCATGAACAGATTTACGATCCATTACACCTGGTGCTGGACTTTCGATTGGACGAGTGCTTGTTGTATTGATTGGGCCTAAACCATCTACTGGTTGACCTAATGGGTTTACAACACGACCGATTAGTTCTTTTCCTACTGGCACTTGCATGATGCGACCAGTACGACGAACTTCGTCACCTTCACGGATTTCTGTGTAAGGTCCTAAAATAATGATACCTACGTTATTTTCCTCTAAGTTTTGTGCTAGTCCCATAACGCCGTTAGAGAACTCTACAAGTTCACCAGCCATAACGTTATCTAGACCATGAGCACGCGCGATACCGTCACCAACTTGGATAACTGTACCAACATCACTAACTTCGATTTCAGACTGATAGTTCTCAATTTGTTGCTTTATCAGTGCGCTAATTTCTTCAGCTCTGATGCTCATGTGCTTCACCCCTATCTATTCTTCATAAGTTCACGCTGAATACGTGCTAATTTTCCTTGTAAACTACCATCATAAATGCGATTTCCAATGCGTACTTTAATGCCGCCTAGTAAATCTTCATCTACAACATTTTTTATACGGATTGCATCTTTTCCTGTTCTTTTTGCAAATGATTCTGCAATGTTAAGCTTTTCATCTTCTGATAGAAGACGAACTGAATATACAGTTGCATCAGCTACGTTACGTTCTTCATTAGCAAGAGCAACATATTCATTTGCAATTTCAGGTAGAATTTCAATACGTTTGTTATCAACTAAAATATATAACGTATTTAAAATTGATTCAGAAACAGAAGCAAACACGTTAGAAAGAAACGTTTTTTTCTGCTCCTTTGAAATGTTTGGTTGTGTTAAAAAGCTATGTAGTTCTCCGTTTTTTACAAAAACGTTTTGTACAAGGCGTAATTCTTCCTCAAACATTTCTAATACGTGTTTTTCTTTTGCAATTTGAAAAAGAGCGACAGCATAACGTTTTGCTACAATCTCATTGCTCATCGCGCTTCTCCTACTTCTTTAATATAATCGCGAATTAACTTCACTTGGTCTTCTTCTTTTAATTCTTTCTCAATTACTTTAGAAGCAATTTGAACAGATAAAGAAGCGACTTGTTCTTGCAGAGCAGCAATCGCATGCTCTTTTTCGCGTTGAATTTCTTGTACAGCAGATGCTTTAATAGATTCTGCTTCTTCTTTTGCAGCAGCAACAATAACATCTTTTTGATCTTCTGCTTGCTTTTTCGCTCTTTCGATTAACTCTTGTGCTTCAACACGTGATTGTTTTAACATTTCACGTTGTTCTTCTACTAATTTCTTCGCCTCTGCATTGTTTTGTTCTGCAGCATCGATTTCACTAGCAACATGCTCTTCACGTTCCTTCATAATTCCCATCAAAGGACCCCAAGCAAATTTACGTAGCATGATTAATAAAATTAGGAAAACTAACAATGTATAAGCAATCGTTCCAAATGGAATGGCAGCTCCTAAAATTAAAGTTGGCACAAGGATTCACTCCCTTCGTGATATCTAAATTGACTATATGAAAAAAAAGACAACCATTTCGTTCATAAAGCAATGGCGAAGAAAGTCCAAAAACACTCTTCGCCATCTATGTAAGGGGAGTCTCCCTTATTTGTTCATTACGATGAATGCAATAACTACACCGATGATTGGAAGTGCCTCAACTAATGCAACCCCGATGAACATAATTGTTTGAAGTGCGCCTTTTAATTCTGGTTGACGAGCAACACCTTCGATTGTACGTGATACGATAAGACCGTTACCAATACCTGCACCTAATGCTGATAAACCAATTGCAATTGCAGCTGCGATTACACCTAAACTCATTTAATTTGTCCTCCTTTGTATTATAAAAAAATAGATTTTTTTACTTACTTATTAAAGTATATTAATGGTCATGACTTACTTTATGAGCCATATAAACCATCGTTAACATTGTAAAGATAAACGCTTGGATTGAACCAACGAATACACTGAATCCCATCCATGCTAACATCGGCACAATAGCACCTAATGCTCCAAGTACTGTACTTCCGCCTAATTTAGCAAGTAATCCTAATAAAATCTCACCAGCATAGATGTTACCGAATAGACGAAGACCTAACGTTAATGTGTTAGCAAATTCCTCAATAACCTTTAAAGGAAATAAGAACTTCATAGGTTGGAAAAATCCTTTTAAGTATTCTTTTGTACCCTTCATCTTAATTCCATAATAATGGGTGAGGGTAACTACCATCACGGCTAATGTTAATGTAACTGCTGGGTCAGACGTTGGCGATCTCCACCATGCAATGTGTTCACCAGCCTCAGTTGTTGAATACATGAATGGTAGGCCGAGCATGTTTGATACGAAAATAAACATCATAAGTGTAACGCCGAGTGTTAAAAAGCGTCCACCTGTTTTCCAGTCCATCGTACTGTTAATAATCCCTTTCGCAAAGTCTAAAATCCACTCAAGAAAGTTTTGCATTCCTGTTGGACGAAGAGCTAATGTGCGAGTTCCAATAACAGCGATTAAGAAAACAATAACTGCTGCCACAGTAACCATCATGACTGAGGACAAATCGAACGTTAAACCTAGAAATTCAACTAATTTACCGTGTTCCACTAGTAATTCACCTCTCTTCCCTGCTCTTATACTCTAAATAAAGAAAATCTATGATCATGACAAGATATCCTGTCAGCAATCCTACACCTAAGCTCCACATCGCAATTAAATGCTGATATTTCGCGGCAAATAAAATTAATAACCCAATCGTGGCAAATCTCGAATATGTACTAACAGCCGTTGCTTTAAATTTCACGTTTTCTCCATTTGTAACGCGATCTAATAGCTTGTCTGTTCTACGTGCAATGATGCGCAAACTAAGAAAACTGAAAATCGTTCCGATAATCAGTCCAAGAAATACATCCTTGTAAGAGGTAAATCCCCATCCTAGCACTAGAAGCGCAAGCAAGTAGTACATATATTTCTTTTGTCTGTGGACAAGTCCATGTACGTCTATCATCATTGCTCTCCCGAATAGTAATGTCGAATGAGTCGAATCATTGCGTAAATCCCTGTTCCTAATCCTAGCAATAAGCCTATAATAAGAAACAACGGAAACGTTCCAACCTTACTATCAATCCATTGCCCACCAAAAATTCCAACAAGAATGGAACCAACTAATTGAGCAAGAATACCTGACATTAAAGCATAAGCTTTTACCGGGTTGCGATCGTTTTTTTGCAAGGATTCATCCCTCCAATATGTAACCCTCATTCACGATGTGTTAATAATAACTCATTTTCTTGCATAAATTCTATACAAAATAAAAAGTTTACTTTTTCGTCACGGAATAGATGCAAATTTGTCACTGAAAGCCCTACCATCCATCCCCGTAGTTAGCATACAATAGGGTATTAGCACTGTCAACGAGAAATCGTAAAAAATCAAAAAATTTGAGTATTAGTAATTTCTTGCCAAAAATGAAAACGTTCCCCTTCTAAATACTGGTCAAAGATATCTGATTTCTTCAAGTTTTCTCCTTATAATAGAAGAAAAAGTTCACAAGTTTGTCACTATTATATTTTTACGATATAACGTTTTTCTTCTATAATATAGGGCTTATTAGACGTTTGACTTCTATATTATATGTGAAAAATATGCAAGTTATGTTGCATATACAAAAAACACCATACTCCTCCCCTACCCTCAATATTTATACAAAAAAGACGAGTGGGGAATTCCCTCTCGTCTGTTGTCTTACTTCGTTCCAAATAAACGGTCACCAGCATCGCCAAGACCTGGAACAACATAACCATGGTCATTTAATTTTTCATCTAATGCCGCCACATAAATATCAACATCAGGATGTTCTTCTTGTACTACTTTTACTCCTTCTGGTGCAGCTACGATACACATTAATTTAATTTGCTTCGCACCGCGCTTTTTCAGAGAGTTAATTGCTTCAGCTGCAGAACCACCTGTTGCTAACATCGGATCAAGTACGATAAAGTCACGTTCTTCTACATCCGTTGGAAGTTTCACATAGTATTCTACCGGTTGCAATGTTTTTGGGTCACGGTATAAACCAACGTGTCCTACTTTTGCTGCTGGGATTAATTTCAGAATTCCGTCTACCATTCCTAAGCCTGCACGTAAAATCGGAATTAGACCAAGCTTTTTACCAGCGATCACTTTTGTTTTCGCTTTGCTTACAGGTGTTTCAATTTCGATTTCTTCAAGTGGAAGATCGCGTGTAATTTCAAATGCCATTAAGCTTGCTACTTCATCCACTAATTCACGAAATTCTTTTGTACCTGTATTTTTATCGCGAATATATGTAATCTTATGTTGAATTAACGGGTGATCAAATACATACAGTTTTCCCATGTGAATCTCTCCTTCAGATGATATTCATGCGTGCGTACACGCCGTTTTACACTATTTACGATTGTAAAGAAAACGCTACTAATATTCAAGGGCAAATTTGGAAAAGTTTCAAATCTATTATGAACCTACCTAATATCTTTACCAATTATGGAAGTCGTATCCTTCATTATATATCCAAAAATTATTCATTGTTTGTATACATACTTCGGAAGTTATCTATGTTCTCACTTAGCTAACCCGCTCTCCTATGTGGAAATATCCAAATTTTACTATCTTAAAACCCATTTATCCTGCCACTCGCAGACAGAGAAAACTACAATTTCATATCTTCTACGGTAGAAACTATCACTTATAGAAGGTATTCTGAAAAACTATCTATTAAGAACTTGTGTTTCAAATGAAAAAAAGACTGCTGAAACAATATATGCTTCAGCAGTCTTCATCTAATCTATTATAGATCTGTATACATTGGGAACTTATCTGTTAATGCTTCTACACGCTTACGTGCTTCTTCTAATGCAACTTCATCCTCATGATTTTTTAACGTATGAGCAATAATTGCTGCAATTTCATCCATTTCTTCTAATCCGAAGCCACGAGATGTTACCGCCGCTGTACCAATACGTATGCCGCTTGTTACAAATGGGCTTGCTGTTTCAAATGGGATTGTGTTCTTGTTTACAGTAATACCAACTTCATCTAATACATGCTCTGCAACTTTACCTGTAATATCTAGGTTACGAACATCGATTAAGATAAGATGGTTGTCCGTTCCACCAGAAACAAGTGTAAGTCCTTCCTTTTGAAGACCTTCTGCTAAGCGCTGTGCATTATTAATGATATTTTGTGCATATGTTTTAAAGTCTTCTTGAAGTGTCTCACCAAATGCAACAGCTTTCGCAGCAATTACGTGCATTAGTGGTCCACCTTGAATACCAGGGAAGATTGATTTATCAATTTGCTTTGCAAATTTTTCTTCACATAAAATCATACCGCCACGTGGGCCACGTAATGTTTTATGTGTTGTTGTTGTAACGAAATGTGCATGTGGTACTGGGTTTGGATGTAAACCTGCTGCAACTAAACCTGCGATATGTGCCATATCTACCATTAAGTATGCACCAACTTCGTCTGCGATTTCACGGAATCTCTTGAAATCGATAACACGAGGGTACGCACTTGCACCTGCAACGATTAATTTTGGCTTATGTTCTTTTGCTTTTGCTAACACATCATCATAATTGATGCGGTGTGATTCAGCATCAACGCCATATTCTACGAAATTATATTGTACCCCACTGAAGTTAACAGGGCTTCCGTGTGTTAAGTGACCACCGTGGGATAAATTCATACCAAGTACTGTATCGCCTTGCTCTAAAATCGTGAAGTATACAGCCATGTTCGCTTGTGCACCAGAGTGTGGTTGAACGTTCACATGCTCTGCGCCAAAGATTTCTTTTACGCGATCACGTGCAATATCCTCTACTACGTCTACATGCTCACAACCGCCATAGTAACGTTTACCAGGATATCCTTCTGCATACTTGTTTGTTAAAACAGAACCTTGTGCTTCCATTACAGCTTCACTTACGAAGTTTTCTGAGGCAATTAATTCAATTTTTGAACGCTGTCTTCCTAGTTCTGCTTCAATTGCAGCAAATACCTTTTCATCTTGACGTTTTAAATGATCCACCAAAATCCCCCTTTTCTGAACGAATTACACTGATTCCCGATAGTTTTTTCTTATTTATTGAGAAAAAACGAAAATTCAAGTTGTAATTCTTTAGAACCTTCATGTTTTCAACTACATTCTAACATGACTTTCTATATCATAAAAGAAAAAAAGACCGAGTTCGGTCTTTTCTTTTATCCTTTACGAAGTCAGACTACATACCTCTTTACATGTTATATAAAGGATACAGTATTTCTGTTTCTTCTTTATTTTTAGCTACAGGTAACTGTTTCTTCTACTGCCGCATATACAGCACGTGCCCCACCAATAAGTTTCGCACGTGTTTTAGCCATCGTTACGTGTGCACTTCCAATCTCTTTTACACGTGTACGAATTGGAACCGCAACATGTTTTAGATGCATACCAATAAATGTATCACCGATATCCATGCCCGCATCTGCTTTTATAAATTCCACGACTACAGGATCCTTTAGATTGTGATAGGCATATGTTGCTAATGCACCACCGGCTGATCTAACAGGCGTAACAGTTACAATTTCAAATTGATACTTCATTGCTACTTCTCTCTCTACTACTAAAGCACGATTTAAATGCTCACAACATTGGAATGCCAACTCTATACCAGCTTGCTCTTGAAATTGTTTTAGCTCAAAAAAAATCGCTTCCGCCACTTCCATCGTTCCTGATGTCCCAATTCTCTCTCCGAGCACCTCGCTCGTGCTACAGCCCACTACAAAAATTTGCCCGCTTTGTAAAGAAGCTTGCTCTTGAAAATCAGAAAGCGATATTTGTAGCTGCTCTTTCATTTTTACTATTTCCGTCATGACGCCTCTTCCTTCCACAGATTGGTTCAACAAATTATAGTATGTCCTAATAGAAGATTACTTCGCTTCGTATGTTTTAATTTTCCCTACGCGATTTTCGTGACGTCCGCCTTCATAATCAGTTGTTAGCCAAATTTTTGCGATATCACGCGCTAAACCCGCACCAATTACACGCTCACCCATCGCTAACATATTCGTATCATTATGTTCTCTTGTTGCTCTTGCACTAAATGTATCATGTACTAACGCACAGCGAATACCGTGTACTTTATTTGCTGCAATTGACATACCAATACCTGTTCCACAAATTAAAATACCACGGTCTACTTCACCATTTGCAACCATTTCTGCCGCTGGAAATGCAAAATCAGGATAATCAACAGAACCTGCTTCACATTCACATCCTAAATCAACATATTCAATATTCAATTCTTCTAATAAACTTACGATTTCTTTACGGATATTCATTCCACCGTGATCAGATGCTACTACTACTTTCATTTTGACCCCTCCAAAATTTTAGTGAAACTTCTATCAGGTAGGATTACTTATCCCCACTGATGAATGATTGCAAAAGTTTGATACTCACTTGCTCATTCCAAGCAAGGTCATCTCCAATATCGTATTATACACGAAACATTAACCTTCTGAATATTTTTCCAATAAAGTTTGTACAAGTTTTTCCATCTCTACTAATGTTGATTGATAAATAGAAAGAGAACCGCCAAACGGGTCTGAAATATCTTTACTTGTACCCTCTACAAATTCATAGAATGTATGCACTTTCTCCCTAGCACTCGGATGATATTCAACCGCAAGTTGTTTATGGCTTTCCGTCATCGTGAGTACCATATCAGCCCACTCAAGTAATTCATTCGTTATTTGCTGCGAAGCATGCGCTACTTTAATCCCCTTTTCTGCTAATGCATCTTTTGCATGTAAAGATGCATCACTTCCAAAACTGGCAAAAACACCAGCAGACTTCGCCTCAAATTTCCCTTCCCCATAGTGACGAAGCAACGCTTCTGCCATTGGGCTACGACATGTATTTCCAGTGCAAACAAACAACACTCGCTTCATCCAAATCCACTCCTTATGGTGAATGTCCTACATTCATCATAACGTACATTACAATGGAACAAAAGAAATGTGAACATACAAAAGGCGCATTTCCCTTTTATTTTTTCTAAGAGAAATACGCCTTATCCACATATATGTGAAACCCTAGTTCCAAGTACCTTCAATATAGTACCATACATCACTAAAACATCCCACGAAAAAAACTTATGACTAAATAAAATAAGGAATCCATTTCATATAAAATGGATTCCTTACAAAAAATCATTATTTCATTGTAACTTTCATTACTTCTGTTGAACCTTTTGTAGCTGAAACACCTACAGTTGTATTAATAGATTCAGCTGCATCTGTATTTGTAATAACAATTGGAGTAATTGTGCTTTTTGCTTTTTCGCGAATTAATTCTAAATCGAAAGAAATTAATTTATCGCCAGCTTTCACAGCTTGTCCTTCAGATACGTGGGCTTCGAAACCTTCGCCTTCCATTTTTACAGTTTCTAAACCAACATGGATTAAAATTTCTGTACCGTTTTTCGCTTTAATTCCAACAGCATGTTTTGTGTGGAATAATTGTACGATTTCGCCATCTACTGGTGCTACAACTACACCTTCAGTAGGAACGATTGCAACACCGTCGCCCATCATACGACCAGCGAATACTGGATCTGGTACTTCTTCAATATTTTTCACTTCTCCAGTTAATGGAGCTACGAGTGTTTCTACATTTGTTTTTGAACCAAGGCCAAATAATTTTTTAAACATAGGATAGTCCTCCTTATAATTAGGTTGAAAATGTATAGGGCAATCCCTAGTAAAGATTGAGATACACGTAAGACTTCACACTTCAAATATTATATTGTAAAAACGCTTTCGAAAAGAATTACGTTATTACCAATAGACCCTTATTGTATCGCTTTGCAAAATTCCAGTCAATTCAGATTGTCTGAATAACAATGATGAGAATTAACTTCTTACTTGTATTTTCTCTTTTTCTCCTCCACTTGTCTAGAGGTCTTTACAACATATTTATTTTTTATTATTGATTTGTAAAATTTTCTTCGAATTTCATAAGAAAGTCACTTGACTAAAGTAAGTAACTCATTTATTATAACTTACATAAGGTAAGTAAATAACTTTTTGGAGGTTTTATAAATGATGAACATCGGTCTTCTTCTTATTCGTCTTGTTATCGGAATTACATTCATGGGTCACGGTACTCAAAAATTATTTGGCTGGTTTGGTGGTCACGGTCTGAAAGGAACAGGCGGCTGGATGGAATCAATCGGCTTACGCCCTGGCGTATTCATGGCATTTATGGCTGGCGCAACTGAGCTATTAGGTGGTTTCTTATTCGCTGCAGGTATCTTCACTTGGGTTGGCTCATTATTTATCATTGGTACAATGCTAGTTGCAATCTTTACTGTACACGGAAAAAATGGCTACTGGGTAACACAAAACGGGTTTGAATATAACATGATCTTAATCGCTATTGCAGTTGGCGTTGCGTTAACTGGACCTGGCGCTTACGTTTTACTTTAATCAGTTATCTCAATTTCAAGATATATAAGTGCAAATTGAAAAAAACTTTTTTTAGGTGGGAGAGAGCATCCGGCCATGCATAGAAGCGGTCAGATCCTTTTCCAGCCCCATGCCAAGTGAAAACAAAGCGAGAAAATGAGTGCAGATCCTCTTTTATTCTTCATAGCCGCGACTTATATGTTGAAAAATCAAAATGTATTTATATATTTATTAATGATAGGAGTAGATTCCAAGCTGGAATCTACTCCTATTCTTTTTTCTCATTTACAAAAACCGTCAAAAAAATATTTTTTTAGCAGGAGTTTCCCTCCATTATCTTGTAAACAAACAAAGAAGTATTCATATCGAGGAAGGGAGATTACAAATATGCTTTCGATTAATCCAAACGAACAAACAGAAAAAGATAATTACAAATTATTAACAGGGAGTATCATTCCGCGCCCTGTAGCATTCGTAACTTCTGTAACAAAAGATGGTGTTTTAAACGGGGCTCCATATAGCTATTTTAATATCGTTGCTGCTAATCCGCCGCTCATTTCTGTTTCCGTACAACGTAAAGGAGGAGAAAGAAAAGATACTTCTCGAAACGCCATTGAAAAAGGTGAATTTGTTGTACATATTTCCGACGAATCCTATGTGGAGGCCATCAACGAAACCGCTGCAAACCTCCCTCCAAATCAAAGTGAAATTGAATTAGCGAAACTAACCCCGATCGAAAGTGATGTCATCTCCGTACCAGGCGTAAAAGAAGCGAATATTCGAATGGAGTGCGTATTAGAACGCGCCATCCCACTAGGTGGAACAGAAGACTCCCCAGCATGTGACCTTCTTATCGGCCGCGTTGTCCGGTTCCACGTCGCAGAACATTTATATGAAAACGGACGAATTCATGCAGAAGGACTAAAACCAGTAAGCCGCCTAGCAGGACACAACTACGCAAAATTAGGAGAACAATTTGAGCTTGTAAGGCCAATTTAAAAGTAGCGACAGCTCGTTCATTCCACAACAAAAAATCCCCCGCCATTATAAGCAGGGGATTTTTTTTATATTTCTTCACGCTTTTCTTCTAGCGTAGGCGCATTTTCCTTCTTCGGTTTTCCAAGCTTTACAACAAAGAAATATAAAGAGAGCAATGTAATAAGAAAAACGATAAAAAATGGATACGGCGAATAAAACATACGAGCCGTCTCTGTTTTTCCCTCAATAAATTTTAAAGAACTTATATCTAAAAACTCAGCAAACATTTGTACACCGAGCATACTAAACCAAAATACGAAAAAGCTAATAATAATACCCAAAATTTGTTTTACTCTTGTCACTTGTACCATCCCTTCTATGTATAAGAGTTAGAGTTATTTTTAGTACGACAAGCAATAATAGAAACAGTAAGGTTGTACAGGAAAGAGGCTTCCGTTATCATTCCCAATTTCATTTCATCCAGCAAAGTACTACTATTTATAAAATAGCCCCGCAAACAATAAACCTACATAACTATCTTGATAAAAATGTCAAAAACTAAATGTACCATTTTCTTATATGATAGCAAGATTATATTGGAAAAAGAAGACATAATCCAAACCCAACAAGAATAATACCGCCGAGTACTTCACCATATGTACCGAGCATATGCTTTGCATGTCTTCCAATAAGTAAACCACCCCATGCTAATATCATACTGACCAATCCAAACATCAATATTGTTACAACCATTTGCGCTCCGTAAATCCCGAGGCTGAGCCCAACTGAAAAGCTATCTATACTTACACTAAATGCAAATACCAATAAGCTAATTCCCACCGGAGCAGACCTTGTTTCTTCACTTTCTAAAATGGAAGAATACACAATATAAAATCCTAATCCAATTAACAGAATAGCCCCAGCAACAGTCGCAATATGCCCAAATTTCTCTGATAAAAAACGACCTAGTATCATACCGAGAAACGGCATAACAATATGAAACAGCCCTATTGTCATACCGATATAAATGATTTGTCGCATTCTGAGCGTTATCATACCCATGCCGAGGCTTACAGAAAATGCATCCATCCCTAAGGCAAATGCCATTATAATCAAAGGTACTAGTTGTTCAACCGTCATCCATGTCCCTCCTCGGACTTGCTACTTCACAATATGCTCATCCGAGGAGAAATAGAATCTACGAAATTTTTCTGTATAAAGTGAAACTTTAATCAGTGGGAATTTTCTTCATCCCCCACTGATTATTAGCCCCACTAATCGGGCTTTTACAGGATACATCCATTTCAATTATTCAACATTCACATTAGGGCCATGAAAAACAAAAGGTGACCCCGCGCTCGTTCTCTCCTTCTGGTTTCACTCGGCATGGGGCCAAAAAGGTACTGACCGCTTCTATGCATGAGCGGATCCTCTCTTCCACCCTAAAAAATAGGTTTTAATTTTTCAACTCGCCTACTCTTCAATAATAATATGATGCCCTGCCGCTTTCGTTAAACGGTTCATGATCGCATTTCCAATTCCTTCATTCGGAAATGACTCACTAAAAATCACATCTACTTTGCTGGCATCGAATGTTCTCAGCACATCGTATAATTTAGTTGCAACGCTTGCTAAATCACTTCGCACTCCGCAAGACAATACAACATCCGCTTTATATTCATGTTGATATTCTTCTGTCGTTAATACACCTACCGTATACCCTTCGTCTTTCTTCTGATCTATAAGCTGTTGAATAAAATCACGAGACCCTTCAACAATACTAAGTGGTGCTTTCGGTGCATAATGTGTATATTTCATCCCTGGTGCCTTCGGTTTTTCTTTCTCATCTTTTAGCGCAGGATCTAACGAAACAGTTCCGATCACTTCTTCTAGCTGCTCCTTCGTAATTCCACCTGGACGTAAAATCGTCGGTACTTCACTTGTACAATCAATTACCGTTGATTCAACCCCAACGCCAGTCGCACCACCATCAACAATACCAGCAATCTTTCCATTTAAATCTTCATATACGTGAGATGCTAGTGTTGGACTCGGACGCCCAGAACGATTGGCACTGGGTGCTGCAACAGGTACATTCGCTTCTTCAATAAGAGCTAGCGCCACTGGATGATCCGGCATTCTAACTCCAACTGTATCTAAACCAGCCGTAACCTTTTCAGAAATCCCCTCTTTTTTCGGTAAAATAATTGTTAATGGTCCCGGCCAAAAGTGCTTCATTAAGACTTCTGCAACCTCTGGTATTCCTCTAACAATTCCTTTTAACTGCGATTTAGAACCAATATGGACAATCAGTGGATTATCACTCGGTCTGCCTTTCGCTTCAAAAATTTTCGCAATTGCTTCATCATTCATCGCATTTGCTCCTAGCCCGTATACCGTCTCTGTCGGAAAAGCAATCGCTTCATTTTCCCTTAGTAATTTTGCTGCTTTTTGTAATTGTGGATAATCTTTTTTTATTTCCACAACATTATCCACAGTCCACATATTTGTATGCATTTTTTCCCACGTCCTTTTTTCCCATGAAATACTTGTTATATTTAGTTTACTATGAGATTTATCCAAAAGACAAACAAGGTTTATCCACAAAATGTGGATAAACCCAATTAATCAGTGGATAACTTTGTGAATAGCTGACAATTTAGTATTATTACATTCTGCTGTTTTATATTTTCACAAAAATGTTCTAACTGCTGAATATCCTCTGGAACTTTATGTTTTTCCACAGTTATAAAGTTAAAAAACTGAAAGATCGTCACAGATTGTGGATGATTTGTGAGTAAATATACTTGCCCCATACTTTTCTCTTTCATATACTGCAAAAACATTTCAAAAAAATATAAGAAAGTCTTGTTATCCACAATAGGTGTGAACAAACAAGAACGAATGAGTGCATTTTCTCCTTTTTGTTCATAACCAATTACAGCTTGTATCTCTCCGTCATCTTCCAATATCATAAATTGCTCGTATAACTCATTTATTTTATCATCTTTTTTATTAGCTTGTCCGAAAAAAGAATGTAATCTCTCAACATCAGCGTTTGTAGCAAAATAAGTCTTTTTCACAACAAATCCCTCCTCATTTCTATATATGAGGAAGGATTCCAAACTAGTACTTATTTAGAAAATAACGATGTGAATGCTTCTACAATAAATAATTTCACTTTCGGTTTTTCCTCTTGCTCTTCTATTTCTACTGTTTCAATTGTTTGTTTTTGTTTCTTCTCCAGAGGCTTTTCTATTTTTTCCACAGGCTGTTTTTCTCCCTGTTTTACGCTTTTTTCTTGTGCAATCTTTTCATTTGTTTCTTTCACAGGAGTTTGTACTTTTGAAATAACCTCTTTTTTCGATGTTTCTTGTCCCTTTTTTTGTTTCGACAGAACATCTTGATTTTGTTTTTCCGATACCTCTTCTTTTTCTTCCTGTATTTTTACTGGCTGTTCTTCCTCATCCATTGATTCTGCTTTTACAACATGCTCCTCTTTTTTTACAGCCGATCCACTAGAGAAATCTAGAAAACACATTGGCGGGAATAACACGCACCACCAATTTGCCCCTTCGCCTTTTCCAATTGAAATGAGTACTGCTTCATATTCCCCTGCTGGATAAATAAAATTCCCATATACTTTTGTAGGAAATTTAATGTTTTTGCTAAATGTAACTTGAAATGATTCTTTACTTCCTTCGCGTTTTAACGTATTAGCAACCGTTTTTTCAATTTCTGGGATGTGACTCTGAATAACGCGACGTGCGTCTTCAAACGATTTCAAATCTGCTACCCAACCATCAATTTGCGTCTTTACTTCATCGCGCACTTTACGTTTTAGCGCCTGATCTTCCTTCGAATCGCTATTTGCTAAAATACGTAATCGAACAGCTTCTTTCGGAATAACAGTTTTTCCCTTCGCATCAACTTTCATATATCCAAACTGCACAAGTAACTGTGCACCAATTAATAATAAAAGAAAATAGGCAATCGCTTGTTTTTTCATCTCCTACACCGTCCCTTCTGTAAACAGTGTAGACACTCTTACCTCTTTCTAAACTATTAAATTCTAAATCTATAGAAAAACTTTCGAGTGTAGTAAATACAAATTGAAAAAAACGATTTAAAACCTTTCTTTTTGGGTGGAAGAGAGCATCTAGCCATGCATAGATGCGGGCAAGGTCCTTTTTTCTTCCCATGCCACATGAAAACAGAAGGAGAAAACGAGGGCAGGTCACCTTTTATTTTTCATAGCCGCGACTTATATGTTGAAAAGGCAAAATGGATTATATAGAAAAATGGAGTAAGGTTCTATCCTTACTCCATTTCCGCAAATACCATACGATCTTTTCCGTTAATATCAAATACAACTTCTACATGGGCATGCGGAAATGTCTGCTGCAATAACCTTTTAACATCTTCACCTTGCCCTATGCCTACTTCAAAAGCAACAATTGCTTTTCTTTGCAAGACGTTTGGCAACTCTTCCATAAAACGGCGATAAAAATCAAGCCCATCTTCCCCGCCAACAAGCGCACGCTTCGGTTCATGCTCTTTTACAACCGGAGAAAGGCCTCTCCAGTCTTCTTCTGGAATATACGGGGGATTCGAAACAACAACATCTAATTTTTGCCCCGTTTCATAAAACGGTGATAATAAATCACCATGATAGAACGTTACATTTGCACCTAATGCTTTTGCATTTTCTTTCGCAACTTCAATAGATTCCTGTGCGATATCTACTGTATACATATGAAGATTTTGATTTTCTAAAGCGAGCGTAATTGAAATTGCTCCACTTCCCGTACCAATATCAGCTATATGCAGTTCCTGCTTACCAAACATACGCTGGATTCTATCTAATACACCTACTATAAGCTCTTCTGTTTCTGGTCTTGGTATTAATACTTCTTCATTTACGAAAAACGAACGACCATAAAACATTTCATATCCCATCATATATTGAACAGGAATCCCACCTACATGTTTGTGGATAAAGTTCGTAAACGTCTTCTGTTGTTCCTCAGACATTTCTTCACGCATGTTCATCATTAAGCCTGTTCGATTCGTCTTTAATACATGACAAAGGACAATTTCTCCCGCATTTTCATCTCGCCCATTTTCTTGTAAAAAAGAAGAAGCCCATTTCAGGGCTTCATAGACACGCATTACTCAGCTGCCTCCATCTTTTGCGCCTGATCTTCCATCACTAAGGCATTGATGAAATCATCTAACTTACCTTGTAAGATTTGATCTAGCTTCTGAATCGTTAAACCGATTCGATGGTCTGTAACACGGTTTTGCGGGAAGTTATACGTACGAATACGCTCTGAACGGTCTCCCGTACCAACAGCTTGTTTACGGTTTTGATCGTACTCAGCTTGCGCTTCTTGTCTAAATTTATCATAAACACGTGCACGTAATACTTTCATTGCTTTTTCTTTGTTCTTAATTTGCGATTTTTCATCCTGACAAGATACAACTACACCAGTCGGTAAATGCGTTAAACGTACCGCTGACATCGTTGTATTAACACTTTGTCCACCAGGACCACTAGAAGCAAATGTATCAACACGAACATCTTTTTCATGAATATCGATTTCTACTTCTTCTGCTTCCGGTAATACAGCTACAGTTGCTGTAGAAGTATGGATACGTCCACCAGATTCTGTTTCCGGAACACGTTGCACACGGTGTGCACCATTTTCAAACTTCAACTTTGCGAAAGCGCCTTTACCGTTGATCATAAAGATAATCTCTTTATATCCACCTAACTCTGTATAACTCGCTTCGATAATTTCAGTTTTCCAACCTTGTACCTCAGCATAACGGCTATACATACGGTATAAATCACCAGCAAATAAAGCAGCCTCATCGCCACCAGCAGCACCACGAACCTCCACAATAACGTTTTTATCATCATTCGGGTCCTTTGGAACAAGTAAAATTTTCAGACGCTCTGATAATTCTTTCTCTTGTCCCTCTAACTCAGAAACTTCTTCCTTTACCATTTCACGCATGTCAGCATCTAACTTTTCTTCTAACATTGCCTTCGCATCTCGTAATTGCGCACGAACATCTTTATACTCACGGTACACCTCTACCGTTTCTTGCATATCAGATTGTTCCTTTGAATATTCACGAAGTTTATTCGAATCACTAATAACCTCTGGATCACTTAACAGCTCGTTTAACTTCTCATAACGATTTTCTACAGCTTGCAAACGATCTAACACATCATTCACCTCAACATCCTAGTCTTTAATACAAATAGTATATGGTACTTAATCAAAAAAACGCAAATTATTATTTTAAAAGTGCAGGCGGCTCGCTCAGAATGGGAGGGGGATGGAGCTTCTGACATAGAGGCGCCTTTTTCCTCGCAGGAAGAAGCGAATCCACCGACCATTCTTGCCGCCGGAGCTAGATATTATTTAAAAGCGTAGGTGGCTCGTTCAGCTCTGACCGGCTAAGGTTCTTTCGCACACAAGGCGCTCTTTGCCTTTTTTGCGGAAGGTTCTTAGACGCGAAGAGCTTGCCACCGAAACTAGATATTATTTTAAAGGTGCAGGCAGCCCGCCCCACTCTTCATCTATTTTCGAAAAAAACCCGCCCTATTGTAGCGAGTTTTACTTATTTTTGTTTTGTAGGTACTGCATGACAATGACGACAACGCGGCTCATATGACTCTGAAGCCCCAACTAAAATAATTGGATCATCGAATGCAGCCGGTTCTCCATCAATTAAACGTTGTGTACGGCTTGCTGGAGACCCGCATACAGAACAAACTGCTTGCAATTTTGTTACATGTTCAGCAATCGCCATCAGCTGAGGAACTTGTCCAAATGGTAGACCACGGAAATCTTGGTCTAAACCGGCTACAATGACACGATAGCCACGATTTGCCAATATTTGCACCACTTCCACAATGTCCCCATCAAAGAATTGCACCTCATCAATTGCAATAACGTCCATTTCTTCTGTTATATGATTAAATATATCTTTTGAAGCTGAAACAGGAACTGCTTTTACCTTTAATCCATTATGTGATACAACATCTTCTTCACTATAACGGTTATCAATACATGGTTTAAATACAATCGCATGTTGCTTTGCAAATTGTGTACGGCGCACGCGGCGGATGAGCTCTTCTGATTTTCCAGAAAACATACTTCCGCAAATCACTTCAACCCAACCGTTTTGATTTATTAAGTACATGGAGCTCTCCTTTCATCTACTTTTTTATCCAAAGTAGGGTAAAGGTTTAATATTTTCGCAAAAAAAACAGACAAGCGAATAGATACACTTGCCTGTTTTATGTTTTTTATTACTTAAGACCGTATTTCTTATTGAAGCGGTCAACACGTCCGTCTGCAGTAGCAAACTTCTGACGTCCAGTGTAGAATGGGTGAGAATCAGAACTGATCTCAACTTTTAGTAATGGATAAGTGTTTCCATCTTCCCACTCAACCGTTTCGCTAGATCCTTTAGTAGATCCGCTTAAGAATTTGAAGCCTGTGTTTGTGTCCATGAATACAACTTTCTTGTAATCCGGATGAATTCCTGCTTTCATTCTTTTCATCTCCTTCCGCCCTGAATCATTTTCGAAACAGAGTTTTTCATCTTTAGCTGCGAATACAACTATAATGATGAAACACATATGATGAAATTATAACAAGGCTAACTTCATTTTGCAACTACCTGTTTTTGTCTTTTATAAATTAAAAGCGAAAGCGGCTCGTTCAGAATGAGAGGGGGATGGAGCTTCTGACGTAGAGGCGCCTTTTGCCTCGTAGGAAGACGCGAAGCCACCGACCATTCTTGCCGCTGAAACTGGATATACCTAAAAGCGAAGACGGCTCATTTAACTCTAACTAGCTAAACTTCTCCACAAAAAGACATGAAAAAACTCGCTTAGCATAAAAATAAGCGAGTCATCACCGTTTCCCTTTACTTCGTTGTTACATATCTTTTGGAATCTGCAACAATGTTTTGTAAAAATTCTTCATTTGTTTTCATTTGACGCATCTTGCGTAAGAAACTTTCAACAAAGTCTGGTGTATCACGCATTGTTTTGCGAATGCCCCATAGCTTGTCTAAATGTTCTTTCGGAATTAATAGATCTTCTTTACGCGTACCAGAACGGCGAATATCAATCGCTGGGAAGATACGACGCTCAGCTAACGAGCGATCCAAATGAAGTTCCATATTACCTGTTCCTTTAAACTCCTCGTAAATAACATCATCCATACGAGACCCTGTATCAACAAGTGCTGTTGCTAAAATCGTTAAGCTACCGCCCTCTTCAATGTTACGAGCTGCCCCGAAAAATCGTTTTGGTCTATGGAACGCAGCTGGGTCAATACCACCCGATAATGTACGTCCACTTGGTGGAATAACAAGGTTGTAAGCACGTGCTAAACGGGTAATACTATCCATTAAAATGATAACGTCTTTTTTATGTTCTACAAGACGCATCGCACGTTCTAATACAAGCTCAGCCACCTTAATGTGGTTTTCCGGTACTTCATCGAACGTAGAACTTACAACATCACCTTTAACAGAACGTTCAATATCCGTTACTTCCTCTGGACGTTCGTCAATTAAAAGTACGATTAATTCTGCTTCTGGATGATTTGTTGTGACACTATGAGCAATTTCTTTTAATAGTATCGTTTTACCAGCCTTTGGAGGCGCGACAATTAAACCACGTTGTCCAAATCCAACTGGTGCAATTAAATCCATGATGCGTGTTGATAGTTTCTTCGGCTCCGTCTCCAATTTCATTTGACGATTTGGATATAACGGTGTTAATGCAGGGAAATGCACACGCTCTTTTGCTGATTCTGGATCATCACCATTTACTGCTTCGACTTGCAGCAATCCAAAATAGCGTTCGTTTTCTTTCGGCGGGCGTACTTTACCAGAAACCTTATCTCCATTACGCAAATCAAAACGACGAATTTGCGAAGCTGAAATATAAATATCTTCTGAGCTTGGAGAATAGTTGATTGGACGTAGGAACCCAAATCCTTCTGATTGAATAATTTCGAGTACACCTTCCATGAAGAAGAAACCTTCTTTTTCTGCACGAGCTTTTAATATAGCAAAAATTAACTCTTTCTTTGTTAATTTGCTGTAATACGAAATCTTAAATTCTTTCGCATGCTCGTATAACTCTTTTAATTTCATGTTTTCTAATGCTGCAATTGACAAATTCATTCAGACACCACACTTTGACATTATTCTCTTTTCACATGGGTAAAGGGAAAATATACGGAAGGCAAATACATAATAATGAAAGGCAATAAGTTCAAGTAGGGTAATATTCACTATTGTAACCCTTTTATCCAGTTTTAATCAATACGTTGTAACACAAATAAAAGAAGCGAAGACAAGAAAATTTGTCTCCGCTTTTTATATTGCTTCTGTTTTCTCTTTATTTAATTACTAAATTTGGTTTTTTATTTAAGCTATGGCGTCCGTCAACGAAACGAACTGTTCCGGATTTTGCACGCATAACAAGGGATTCTGTTGTACCAACACTGCCTTTAAATTGAACACCACGTAGTAATTCACCATCTGTTACGCCTGTTGCTGCAAAGATTGCGTCGTCACCTTTCACTAAGTCTTCCATACGAAGGATACGATTTATATCTTCAATACCCATTTTTTTACAACGAGCTAATTCTGCTTCATTTTGAGGAAGAAGCTTCCCGTGAATTTCCCCGCCCAAACATTTTAATGCAACTGCTGCAAGAACGCCTTCAGGTGCACCACCAGAACCGAATAAAATATCAACACCTGTACGATCAAATGCTGTATTAATTGCTCCAGCTACATCGCCATCATTAATCAATTTAATACGAGCGCCAGCTTTGCGAATTTCTTCAATAATCGCTTGGTGACGCGGGCGGTTTAGAACTGTTGCTACAACATCTTCAATATCTTTATTTTTCGCTTTTGCAACAGCGCGTAAGTTATCAATAATAGGTGCGTCAATATCAACTGCACCAACTGCTTCTGGTCCAACTGCAATTTTATCCATGTACATGTCAGGAGCATGTAACAAATTACCGTGATCCGCAATCGCAATAACAGCAAGTGCATTCCAGCCTCCAGCTGCTACGATATTCGTTCCTTCTAACGGATCAACTGCAACATCGACGCGCGGTCCGTATCCTGTACCTAATTTTTCCCCGATGTATAACATTGGCGCTTCATCCATTTCCCCTTCACCAATTACAACTGTACCTTTCATCGGAATTGTATCGAACACATCGCGCATTGCTGATGTTGCTGCACCGTCTGCTTCATCTTTTTTTCCGCGTCCCATCCAACGCGCTGATGATAATGCTGCAGCCTCTGTTACACGTACTAACTCCATAGATAAACTTCTTTCCACAATAATCCCTCTCCTTTAAGTCTTAATATTTATGCCGTATTTTGTGAACCGGTTCCTTCTATAAATTGTAGCTTCCGTCAGCAGTAATTCTTCGTCCCCCATTAACGGAAGCACCACCACTTCATCTTCATTTTGCAATAATAAGCAAAACTCCATATCAAGAGTACATTGCCAACAATCTTTGCAAATTATGCATTTTTCATTTCTTCAATCTCTTGCCGCGTCATTTGTTCTCGCCAAATGTTCGCACCAAGACCTTTAAGCTTGTCTACTATATTTTCATAACCTCGGTCAATATGTTCAAGCCCTGTCACTTCTGTAATCCCTTCAGCCATTAATCCTGCAATTACAAGTGCAGCACCCGCTCGTAAATCGCTCGCTTTTACCTTTGCTCCTTGCAAAGCAACAGGTCCTGTCACAATAGCAGAACGGCCTTCTACCTTAATTTGTGCATTCATCCGGCGCAATTCATCAATATGTTTAAAACGAGCACCGTAAATCGTATCCGTTACAACTCCCGTTCCATGCGCCTTTGTTAAAAGAGTTGTAAAAGGTTGCTGTAAATCTGTCGGAAATCCTGGATACACAAGTGTTTTTATATCAACAATCTTTAACTTACGATCCCCATTTACCTTAATTTGATCATCGTTCGTCTCAACTTGTACACCAGCTTCTCGTAATTTTGCAGTGATTGACTCTAAATGTTGCGGGATTACATTATCAACTGTTATTTCTCCACCAGACGCCGCTCCTAAAATCATGTACGTACCCGCTTCAATTCGGTCTGGAATAATAGAATGGTGACAACCGTGCAGAGAATTCACACCATCAATACGAATCACATCTGTACCAGCACCTTTAATTCGTGCCCCCATACTTGTTAGTAATGTTGCTACATCAATAATTTCTGGTTCTTTCGCAGCGTTTTCAATCACCGTTCTACCTTTTGCACGCACAGCTGCTAGCATAATGTTAATCGTTGCTCCTACACTAACAACATCTAAATAAATACGAGCTCCTCGTAATTCATCCGCTCTTAAATAGATTGCACCTTGCTCATTTGTCACATGTGCACCTAATGCTTCAAATCCTTTAATGTGCTGATCAATTGGTCTTGGCCCTAAGTGACATCCACCAGGAAGCCCAATTACAGCTTTGTTAAAGCGGCCAAGCATAGCGCCCATCAAGTAATAAGAAGCACGTAATTTTTTTACCTTCCCGTTCGGCAAGGGCATAGCAACCATTTTGGAAGGATCAACCGTCATCTCTTCCTCCTGATTGTACGTTACAACTCCTCCAATTTCCTCTAATAGGTCTCCTAACATCTTCACATCTGAAATATTAGGTACACCACCGATGGTCACTGGAGTATCAGCTAAAATGGTCGCTGGAATTAGAGCAACAGCACTGTTCTTTGCACCGCTCACGCGAATTGATCCGTTTAAAGGTCTTCCACCTTCAATCAGCAACTTTTCCATGTTGAGCTCCCTTCTTATGAATGTATTTATTTTCCTTAAGAATCTCATTTGTTCAGCATACTATCAAGAAAAACAAAAGAGCCAATCATTTTTGACTTTTCCCTTTCCTCAACTTAACAAGCGGTAAGCCCTCACCTTAAAATAGGTAGGCTTTAGGCGAGTAGATGAAGACTAACTGCCCGTCAAGCTATACTCGTCAATTCATCTTAGATACATGATAACGTTTATTAATAGAATCATTCACACCATTTTCCATTTTCACATTTCCTTACAGTTCATGTGAATAAATTGGCAATTCATTTAATCTTAAGACTTGTTCACGCTTTCATTATACAACGAAAGGAAACCGTCTAAAAGACTAGACGGTTTCCAAAACGGAATTTTATTCTTACGCTTTACCGTTAGAACCGAATTCACGAATTTTACCAATAACAGTTGCTTTGATAGCTTCGCGGCCAGGTCCGATAAATTTACGAGGATCGTAAACTTCTTGATCTTTGTTTAATACTTCACGAACAGCTTTTGTAAACTCGATTTGGTTCTCAGTGTTTACGTTGATTTTTGAAGTACCTAAAGAAATAGCTTTTACGATATCAGCAGTTGGGATACCAGTACCACCGTGAAGTACTAAAGGTACACCAGTGAAGTCGCGAACTTGTTCCATTTCTTTAAATCCTAAGTTAGGCTCACCTTTGTAAGGGCCGTGTACAGAACCTAAAGCTGGAGCTAGGCAATCGATACCTGTTGCTTCAACAAGGTGTTTACACTCTTCAGGATTAGCATAGATAACGCCTTCAGCGATTACATCGTCTTCTTGTCCGCCAACTGTACCAAGCTCAGCTTCTACAGATACGTTACGAGCGTGTGCGTATTCTACTACTTTTTTAGTAGTTTCAACGTTTTCTTCGAATGGGTGGTGAGAAGCGTCGATCATTACAGATGTGAAACCTGCATCGATTGCTTCTTTACATTTTTCGAAGCTTGAACCATGGTCAAGGTGAATCGCTACAGGAACAGTGATGTTCATTTCTTCGATTAAAGCTTTAACCATAGCTACAACTGTTTTGAAACCAGTCATATGACGAGCTGCACCCTCAGATACACCTAAGATTACAGGAGATTTTTCTTCTTCCGCAGCAGCTAAGATAGCTTGAGTCCACTCTAAGTTGTTCATGTTGAATTGACCAACTGCGTATTTTCCTTCTAGTGCTTTGTTTAGCATTTCTTTCATGGAAACTAAAGGCATGATGAATCCTCCTAAAAAACGTTTTTTGTATCCGATAAGTTCTTATCGCTGGTAGTATGACCAGAATAAGGTAAAATATGTATATCTACATACCGGACTTTTTTCTACACTCAATAGGATAACAACTTGTACTCAAAAACTCAACTGTATTCACCTGCTCATCAGTCCATGTAAACGCTTTTTTTCATATTTTTTATAAAAAATTCATTTTTAAGCCTCTACAGCGATTTCATTTCGTACTGCTTGGCGAATTTCATCAATATCAAACGGCTTAGCAAAGTGCATTAAAGCTCCTAAATCTTTCGCTTCTTGGATCATATCCAACTCCCCATAAGCAGTCATTAAAATAACTTTAATATCTTCGTTAATTTCTTTCACATGTTTTAAAATCTCTATACCATCCATACCTGGAATTTTCATATCTAGAATAACTAAATCTGGATTATCCTTTTTCACAATATCTAAAGCTTGAAATCCATTTGCTGCTTGGAACGTTTGATAACCTTCTTTTTGGAACACTTCATGCAATAACACACGAATGCCGTATTGATCATCAACGATTAAAATTTTCCCTTCCATAGTCCCCAACCTTTCTGTGTAAATACAAGATTAAAAGCTTCTTATATCTTATTCGATTTATTTTCGCTATTCTTTACCAAATTCCTTCCCATTTCTTTCTTATTTTACCGCCTACTATTTTGTTATGCTACCTCTATTACTTCGCCTTTCTAAAAAAATAAGCTATAATGAAAGCCGCCTTAATACAATCGAAAGGAGCAATACAATGTTAAAAATTTTTTCTACTCAGCTAAGCGGCTATTTCACAAAGATTTCTCAAAAAGAAGAGATGAATATAGAAGATAGTGCCCGTCTACTTGCGCAAGCGTTAGTTGGTGATGGCATCGTTTATTTACACGGTACAAACGAAATGGACGGCGTTGTTTCGGAAGCATTACACGGCGCAGAGCCGCTAAAACATGCAAAGCGCTTAATCGAAAATGGTACAAAAGCAGAAGTGACATCGGCAGACCGCGTACTTCTTATCAGTCGTTTTTCAACAGATGAAAATATTATTTCATTAGCGAAGCAGCTACAAGAAGAAGGACACTCCATTGTTGGTATTTCAGCCATCCAAAATGGCGAAGTCTCACTAGAACAATTCACAGATGTACATATTGATACAAAATTGCTAAAAGGTTTAATCCCGAATGATGAAGGCAACCGTTATGGGTTCCCAAGTTTAATCTTATCCCTATTTGCTTATCACGGATTAAAATTTACAATTGATGAAATGATAAACGAATATGAGTAAAAGAAAAAGGCGTCCAAATTTGGACGCCTTTTTTATTACTTGCTTTCTTTATTCGTAATAGAAGCTTTTACGAAATCATGGAACAATGGTTGTGGACGGTTTGGACGAGATACAAGTTCTGGGTGGAACTGTGCTGCCACGAACCAAGGGTGATCTTGTAATTCAATGATCTCTACTAAACGACCATCTGGGCTTGTACCAGAGAAGATAAATCCAGCGCCTTCCATGTCTTTACGGAATTCGTTGTTGAACTCATAACGATGACGATGACGCTCGTATACAACTGGTTCATTATACGCATTGTAAGCATTTGTTTCTGGAGTAAGCTTACATGGGTATAGACCAAGACGAAGTGTGCCACCTAAGTCTTCTACATCTTTTTGTTCTGGTAATAAGTCAATAATTGCATAAGGCGTGTCAGGATTAATTTCAGAAGAGTTAGCCCCTTCTAATCCTAATACGTTACGTGCAAATTCGATTGATGCAAGTTGCATTCCTAAGCAAATTCCTAAGAATGGAACTTTATTTTCACGTGCATATTGAATTGCAGCGACTTTCCCTTCTACACCGCGATCGCCGAAGCCACCTGGTACAAGGATACCGTCTGTGTCGCCAACTAATTCTTTTACGTTTTCTGCTGTTACGTGCTCAGCATTTACCCATTTCACTTCTACATCTGTATCAAATGAATATCCTGCATGGCGAAGTGCTTCTACAACAGAAATGTATGCATCTTGAAGTTCTACATATTTACCAACAAGAGCGATTTTTGTTTTCTTAGATAGGTTACGTACTTTTTCAACTAATGCAGTCCACTCTGTCATATCTGCAGCTGGATTGTCTAGTTTTAAGTGATCGCAAACGATTTGGTCCATATTTTGCTCTTGAAGCGATAATGGAACTGCATATAACGTATCTGCATCACGCGCTTCGATAACTGCTTTTGTATCGATGTCACAGAATAAAGCAAGTTTGTCTTTCATATCTTGAGAAACAGGCAATTCTGTACGAACAACGATAATATTTGGCTGAATACCTAAGCTACGAAGTTCTTTAACGCTATGTTGCGTTGGTTTTGTTTTCATTTCACCCGCTGCTTTTAAGTACGGGATTAATGTACAGTGAATATACATTACGTTGTCACGACCAATATCGCTCTTAATTTGGCGAATTGCTTCTAGGAATGGTAGAGACTCGATGTCACCAACAGTTCCCCCGATTTCTGTAATAACAACGTCCGCATTTGTTTCGCGGCCTGAACGATATACACGCTCTTTAATTTCATTTGTAATGTGAGGAATAACTTGAACTGTTCCTCCTAAATATTCACCACGACGCTCTTTTTGAAGAACAGAAGAGTAAATTTTACCTGTTGTTACGTTGCTGTATTTGTTTAAGTTAATGTCAATGAAACGCTCATAGTGACCAAGGTCTAAGTCTGTTTCTGCGCCATCATCTGTTACGAATACCTCACCGTGTTGGTATGGGCTCATTGTCCCTGGGTCTACGTTAATGTATGGGTCAAACTTTTGGATTGTTACGTTTAAACCACGATTTTTTAAAAGTCTTCCAAGAGATGCTGCTGTAATCCCTTTCCCTAAAGAAGATACTACACCGCCTGTTACGAAAATATACTTAGTCATAAAAGTACTCCCTTCTACTTTGTTGTTATATAATCACCGTTGCAAAGCGCAACGTATGTAGATAACACCTTATCTATCTTATTGTTAGACTCTTTTTATTTTCTAAACAAAAAACAAAAAAGAAAATTGCTCCCCTCATCACGAAAAGTAATAAGTAGGGAGCAATTTTCTTTTATATTTACACTTTAAAAGTATTATCGTCCTGTTTTAAAGAGCCCAAAAATGATTCTACATGGACGATAATAAAAAGTCAAGAACTACACTTCTTCCTCTTCTTCTTCTGTTTCATCATACTCAAGTTCTTCGTCAGCGAATTCTTCCTCTTCATCATCTTCATCTAAATCATCAAGATCATCGTCTTCGTCAAGAACCTTGTCCAAATCTTCTACATCATCATCTTCTTCGTCATCACCGTCGAAGTCGTCTTCGTCTTCTTCAATGTAGTCATCAAAATCTTCTTCCTCTTCAACCTTACGTTTTTTCTTAGGCTTTGGCTGAGGTAAGATTTCTTCATCAATTTGCTCGTATGGGTACCAACTACGTATCCCCCAACGGTTTTCTCCTAAATTGATGAAACGTCCATCGATATTTAAATCTGTATAGAATTGTGCGATCTTCGCAGCAACTTGTTCTTGAGATAGTCCCAGCACTTGAGCGATTTCCTGAACTAAATCATGGAATGACGTTGCCTGTCTTTTATCCTCTAAAACACTATGTACAACTTCAATCATGGATAATTCTTTTAGCTCTTCTGGTGAATATTTCTTAAAATCCACTTATGCGGCACTTCCTTTCTTAAAATATAATCCTATATATAACGGCCTGTTTAAAAAAATCCATACTATTCATTATAAACAAAACTCCAACAAATATGCTACAAAAAAAACGGGAAACTTTCACGAGCAATCGATAAAAGTGATTACAGACCATTATTTACAAGATTAACCTGTAGGGACTATATAAAGTGAAACTTTAATCAGTGGGGATTTCCTCTCATTTTCTCCTTCTGGTTTCACTCGGCATGGAGCTAAAAAAGGCACTGGCCGCTTCTATGCATGGCTAGATGCTCTCTCCCGCCTAAAAGAAGGGGGATATCGTTTTATTTCGGAAGCATATGCGCGCCATGTAATACATACCTAATCTGCATTTCTGTATATTCCTCTAATGTATAAAGTTTTTGCAGGGCCCAGCGTCTAAATCCCCACATTTGTCCTTGAATAAAAATATTATGAGCCAGCAGTTGAATTTCCTTTTTCGTTAATGTAAATGTGCCATTTTTCGTACACTGTTCTAAAATATTTTCAAACATTCCCACCATTTGAAACTCTTTTTCTAGTACATATGGAAGAGACTCTTTCGGTAAAAAACGAACTTCTTGATACATAATTAATACTTCTTCTTGCAACTCATCCATTACTTTAAAATAATTCGTAATGGCTACCCTTAAACTTTCAACGCTTCCTTTTTCCGTGCAGACCACTTCTTCTAATCGTTCTTTTACATGTTCATAAATACTATCACATACTAAATACAACACATCATCTTTCGTACGGATATATTCGTAAAGTGTTCCAATACTAAACCCGGCCGCTTTTGCAATTTCCCTCGTTGTTGTACGAGGAAATCCCTTTTGCTTAAAGAGCTGCACCGCTCCTTTAATCATCTGCTCGCGCCTTAGTGCAACCAATTTCTCATCCTTTACAGACGCATGCACATTGTGCTTAACCATCCTCTTCACCTCTCTCTACCATTTGGAAGGAAAAAGCGTAGGAAAATACCTACGCTTTTTCTCTTATTTCGTTAACATGCGAGAAATTACAAGCCTTTGAATCTCTTGTGTTCCCTCATAAATTTGCGTAATCTTTGCATCACGCATGAACCGTTCTACCGGGTAATCTTTCGTATAACCGTAACCACCAAATACTTGTACTGCTTCCGTCGTTACTTTCATCGCTGTATCCCCAGCAAACACCTTCGACATCGCTGATTCTTTTCCGTACGGAAGTCCTTCTGATTCTAGCCAAGCAGCTTGGTATGTTAATAGGCGTGCTGCCTCTACACTTGTCGCCATATCTGCTAATTTAAAACCAATTCCTTGCTGCGCAGCAATTGGCTTTCCAAACTGATGCCGTTCTCTTGCATACTCCACAGAAGCATCTAAAGCTCCTTGCGCAATACCAACAGCTTGCGCCGCAATACCGTTACGACCACCGTCTAGCGTCTGCATTGCAATTTTGAACCCTTGTCCTTCTTCGCCAAGTAAATTTTCAGCAGGAATACGGCAGTCTTCAAACATGATTTCTGTTGTTGGTGAAGAGCGGATCCCAAGCTTGCTCTCTTTCTTACCAACTGAAAATCCTAGCGCATCGCTTTCTACAATGAATGCACTTGTGCCGCGCTGCTTTGATTCTGGATCAGTCAATGCAAAGACAACATAAATATCAGCAATGCCGCCATTTGTAATAAAAATCTTAGAACCATTTAAAATGTAGTGATCGCCATCTCGCTTCGCTGTCGTTCTCATTCCGCCTGCATCTGAACCAGAACCTGGCTCTGTTAAACCATATGCACCAATTTTCTTCCCTTCCGCCATCGGGCGTAAAAACTTTTGTTTTTGTTCCTCTGTTCCAAATTTAAAAATGGGCCAACCAGCAAGCGAAGTATGAGCAGATAACGTGACACCTGTCGAAGCGCAAACACGAGATAACTCTTCTACAGCAATCACATACGCTAAGTAATCGCTTCCAATCCCGCCGTATTCTTCAGGCCATGGAATTCCTGTTAAACCAAGGTCCGCCATTTGGTCAAATAAAGCGCGGTCAAATCGTTCTTCTTCATCTCGCTCCGCTGCCGTCGGCGCCACTTCATTTCTCGCAAAATCTCGAACCATTTTTCGTATCATTTCATGCTCTTCTGATAATTTAAAATCCATGTTCCTTCCCCTCACTCTCTCTTCTCTTTATAATGCTCGGCTAATAACAAGCCGCTGTATTTCACTCGTTCCTTCATAAATCTCACAAATTTTTGCATCACGGAAAAATCGCTCAACTGGATAATCTTTCGTATAGCCGTAACCGCCAAATACTTGTACCGCTTCAATTGCGACATCGACCGCTGTTTTCGAAGCAAACAGCTTTGCGATAGATGCTTCCTTCCCGCAAGGAAGTCCCTGTGCCCTAAGCGATGCCGCTCTATATACAAGTAACCTCGCAGCTTCTACGCTCGTAGCCATATCCGCCAGTTTAAAGCCCAGTCCTTGCTGCGCGGCAATTGGCTTTCCAAATTGCTGACGCTCCTTCGCATAATCCACTGCACATGCTAGCGCTGCCTCGGCGATGCCAAGTGCCTGTGCTCCAATACCAATGCGACCAACATCTAAATTCGCCATCGCTACTTTAAAACCTTGTCCTTCTTCACCGAGCAGGTTTTCTACTGGTACTTTCATATCTTCAAATGTTAATTGCACTGTACGAGAACCAAGCAGTCCCATCTTATGTTCGTCTTTTCCAACGATTAAGCCTGGTGTATCTTTCTCTACAATAAACGCAGAAATTCCGCTCTTTCCTGCATCTGGATTCGTAGAAGCAAACACGATATATGTATCCGCCTCGCCACCGTTTGTAATAAATACTTTCGAACCGTTAATGACATAGTGATCACCTTGCTTTACGGCTCTTGATTTTAAGCTACCTGCATCTGATCCCGCATTTGGCTCAGTTAAAGCAAATGCACCTAAATATTCACCCGTCGCTAGTTTAGAAACATATTTTTGCTTTTGTTCTTCTGTTCCAAAATATAAAATTGGGTTTGTTCCAACCGATGTGTGTACCGCCAAAATAACACCAATTGTCGCGCTCACCTTTGATAATTCCTCAATAGCTAAAATGTAAGAAATGAAATCCATTTCCACACCGCCATATTTCGCTGGTGCTGGAATCCCCATAAGTCCAAGTTCACCCATTTTCTTCAAAATCTCTCTAGGAAACACCCCTTGTTCCATCTCTGGAACAAAGGGAGCGATTTCCTTTTGTGCAAAATCTCGAACCATTTTCCTCATCATCTGCTGCTCTTCTGTAAAACGAAAATTCATATGCCCCGCCCCCATTTGCGATATATCTTTTTTCAACCACCTGGTAAGACCACTACTTTGTAAAAAAGAGGGAGACCTACCCTTGCTTTCTATTCGTATACGTAGAAACCACGACCTGTTTTTCGACCTAACCAACCAGCATTTACATATTTACGTAATAACGGACATGGGCGATACTTACTATCTCCTAGTCCTTCATGCAGAACCTCCATAATGTATAAACACGTATCTAGACCAATAAAATCTGCTAATGTTAACGGCCCCATTGGATGATTCATACCAAGCTTCATCACTTCATCAATTGCTTCTTTTGTTGCGACGCCTTCATATAGCGTATAAATCGCTTCATTAATCATCGGTAATAAAATACGGTTGGAAACAAATCCAGGGAAATCGTTTACTTCAACTGGTACTTTTCCGATTTTCTTTGTAATGTCTTCGATTGTTTCGTATACTGCATCATCTGTTGCAAGACCCCGAATGATTTCAACAAGCTTCATAACCGGAACTGGATTCATAAAGTGCATCCCAATTACTTTCTCTGGTCTTTTCGTTACCGCTGCAATTTCTGTAATTGGTAAAGACGATGTATTTGTCGCCAAAATCGCATGTTCTGGTGCAATTTCATCTAAATTTGCGAAAATTTTCTTTTTAATATCCATTTTCTCAACGGCTGCCTCAATAACAAGATCTGCTTCTTTTACACAATTTAATTCAAGCGTCGCTGTAAGACGATTTAAAGTTGCTTCCTTTGACTCTTCATCCATGCGTCCTTTTTCTACTTGGCGTGCTAAGTTTTTTGTAATAATGGATAATCCCCGATCTAATTGCTCTTGTTTCAAATCCTGCATATATACGTCATATCCTGCCATCGCACATACTTGTGCAATACCTGAACCCATTTGCCCCGCACCGATTACAACAATTTTTTGCACACTCATTTTTTCTCCCCCTTTTTATTAATGAACTTCAATCATAATCGCGTCGCCTTGGCCACCGCCGCTGCAAATCGATGCAATTCCAATGCCGCCGCCGCGTTGCTTCAGTGCATGAATAAGCGTTACAATAATCCGTGCCCCGCTTGCTCCAATTGGATGTCCCATCGCAACCGCGCCACCGTTTACGTTAATTTTTTCCGGATCAATTCCTGCAATATTTGCACTCGCAATTGCAACTGCTGCAAAGGCTTCGTTAATCTCAAATAAGTCAATCTCATCCACTGTCTTACCTGTTTTCTTCAAAAGCTCATTAATCGCATACCCTGGTGTTCTTGGGAAATCTTTCGCTTCTACCGCAATTGCTGTATGTGCTAAAATCGTCGCTAACGGTTTTCTTCCTTCTTGCTGCGCTCTGTCCTCGCTCATTAATACAAGCGCAGCGCCGCCATCATTTAACCCTGGTGCATTTCCAGCCGTTACTGCCGCTGTTTTATCAAATACAGGCTTTAGCTTTGCTAGCTTTTCAACTGTTGTATCTTCGCGCGGCGCTTCATCTTTTGTAACAACAATCGGCTCACCTTTTCGCTGCGGTACAGATACTGGTACGATTTCCTCTTCAAATCGACCTTCCTTCTGCGCAGAAACTGCACGCTGATGACTGCGATATGCCCATTCATCTTGCGCTTCGCGAGAGATTCCGTCCTCCTTCGCGACTTCTCCGCCATACACACCCATATGTACGCCAGAAAATGAACACGTTAAGCCATCTACTACATTTAGATCGGCAACTTGATTATGTCCCATCCGGTATCCCCATCGTGCACCTTGTAAAATATAAGGACTATTGCTCATCGATTCCATTCCGCCTGCTACAATAAGCGTTTGATCTCCAGTACGAATAATTTGATCAGCCATTGTTACAGCACGAAGACCAGATGCACAAACTTTATTCACTGTTTCTGTACGAGTTTCCCAAGGAAGTCCAGCTTCTCTCGCCGCTTGGCGCGAAGGAATTTGCCCCTGTCCTCCTTGAATCACCGCTCCGAATATAACTTCTTCAACATCATTTGCAGCAACATCCGCTCGCTCAAGCGCAGCTTTAATCGCAATTCCCCCAAGTTCCGTTGCTTTTACATCCTTTAAAGATCCCCCAAACTTTCCAACCGGTGTTCTTGCAGCACTTAAAATAACTGTTCTTACCACGTTTATTCCCCCCATTTCTTTTTTCGGCGCTGAGCGCCCGCTCGATACTCCTACGCTGAGAAGAGGTGCAAATCTTGCACCTCTTTCTAAAGTTGTATGGATTCTTACTTATTACATAACTTCTTTTTTAGACCCAATTACAGAGCGTTCTAAAATCTCTGTTACATCAAGTGTCTGAACTTGCTCTTCTACTTCTTTTGCTTTCGTACCGTCACTAATCATCGTTAGGCAGTACGGGCATCCCGTACCAATGATTGACGGTTTCACAGCAAGTGCTTGTTCTGTACGTGCAACGTTAATGCGCGAACCTGTTGTTTCTTCCATCCACATAAGTCCGCCGCCTGCACCGCAGCACATGCCTGTTTCACGATTACGCTCCATTTCAACAACTTTCACACCTGGAATTGCTTTTAAAATACTGCGCGGTGCTTCATATACGTCGTTGTATCTTCCTAAATAACAGGAGTCATGATACGTAATCGTCTCTTCAATACGGTGAACCGGCTCTAATCGTCCTTCTTTCACCCACTGTGCTAATAATTCTGTATGGTGATAGACTTCTGCTTGTAGGCCAAAGTCTGGATACTCATTTTTAAATGTGTTATAGGCATGCGGATCAATCGTAACGATTTTCTTCACGCCTGCTTTTTCAAATTCTTCAATGTTCTTTGTGGCCATCTCTTGGAATACAAATTCGTTTCCAAGGCGGCGCGGCGTATCTCCCGAGTTCTTTTCTTTATTACCAAGAATCGCAAAGGAAATGCCCGCTTTATTCATTAGCTTCGCAAATGATATCGCAATTTTCTGACTGCGGTTATCATAAGATCCCATTGATCCTACCCAGAATAAATATTCGAACTCTTCGCCAGCCTTTGTTTTCTCTTTCACAGTTGGAACGGTTACTTCATCATCGCCTTGGCGCCACGTTTCACGCTCTTTACGGTTCAGCCCCCATGGATTCCCCTGGCGCTCAATATTTGTCATCGCACGCTGCGCTTCTGGATCCATTTTTCCTTCTGTTAAAACGAGATAACGACGTAAATCAATAACTTTGTCAACGTGTTCATTCATAACTGGGCATTGATCTTCACAGTTACGGCACGTTGTACATGCCCAAATCTCTTCTTCTGTAATGACGTCTCCGATTAAACTTGGATCATAAGCAAGTGCTGTAGCAGCCGATTCTTGTTGCCCTTGCCCTGCTGCCATCATCGCTAACTGATTTCCTTGTGTATTGTTAAACGCAACCGCAGGAACCCATGGAGCCCGTGATGTTACCGCTGCCCCCTTATCCGTTAAGTGATCGCGAAGTTTTAAAATTAAATCCATTGGTGACAACATTTTACCCGTTCCTGTTGCTGGGCACATATTTGTACAGCGCCCGCACTCTACACAAGCGTATAAATCAATAAGCTGCGTCTGTTTGAAATCCTCAATTTTCCCAACGCCGAATGTTTCTTGTGTCTCATCTTCAAAATCAATTTTTTCAAGTTTCCCTGGATTAGAAAGGCGAGTAAAGAATACATTAGCAGGTCCGGCAATTAAATGTGCGTGTTTTGATTGTGGTACATAAACTAAAAACGTTAACAAAATAAGTAGATGCACCCACCAAGAGAAATAGAACACAGAAATAGCTGCGGTTTCATTTATTCCTGAGAAAACGTAAGCGATTCCAGAAGCGATTGGTTCGCTCCACGAAAGCTCTTCGCCGTGCCATATAATGCCCATTCCGTTACCAATTAGTACAGAAAGCATTAAGCCTCCGATAAAAATAAGAACAAGGCCTGATTTAAAATTACGTTTTAAACGAACAAGTTTTTCAACGTATCTTCTATGAAAAGCCCAAAAAACTGCGATTAAAATCATAAGTGTGATAATTTCCTGGAAGAATGTAAATGCAGGGTATAGTGGTCCAAGTGGAAGATGTGATCCTGGTGCTAATCCTTTCCAAACGAAGTCAATTGCTCCAAATTGGACAAGAATAAATCCGTAAAAAAACATAACGTGCATGATACCGCTTTTCTTATCTTTCAGCAATTTTTTTTGACCGAAAACGTTAACCTTAAGAATATCCCACCTCTCTTTAAAGCGGCGATCAAATTCTACTTTTTTTCCTAACTGTATGTAGGCCATCCTTGTTCGTATCAAATATACAAACAAATATCCAGCATAAGCAATAACAGCAATGGCAGCCAGCCAATTAATGATCAGTAAACTATTCATTTTTATGATACCCCTCTCTTTGTAAGCCCTCTTTCTTTTAGAATCTTCGAAAATAAATAATTTTCTGAATTATATCCCCTATCCCCATTATATAATGAGTGAGCATTCAGTCAACAGTTTTTTGTTATACAACACAACATTTTTTCATAAAGCTGTTTATTTAGGTGAAACTATAAGAATGAATTCTCAGGAGGTAATTTGATAATGGTCTTTTTATCTCTCTTACTAATATGCTTAGTCATATGGGTCTCACTCGACTTTTTACTTGGAAGAAAACATCATTTAAAAAAAATAAAGTCCCGCCCCTTTCCCTTACGACGTAGCAATTTTAAATTGTATACATGGGGAACAAATTTATACAATGATTTATTTCTGGATATAAAGGGGGCAAAGCATCATATACATATTTTATTTTTCATTGTCAAAAATGATGAAATTAGTCAAACCTTTTTACAGCTTCTCACTGAAAAAGCCAAACAAGGTATAGAAGTACGCCTCCTTCTCGATCGTATAGGAAGCCATCGTTTATCAGATGAAGCCATTCGCTCACTCAGGCAACATGGTGTATCTTTTTCATATTGCCATAAAATCAAGATCCCTTTTCTCTTTTTTTCTGCAAACCAAAGAAATCATAGAAAAATTACGATTATCGATGGGAAAATTGGCTATATTGGAGGTTTCAACATCGGAGAAGAATATTTGGGGCATGATCCTGAATTGGGCCTTTGGCGTGATTATCATTTACGCCTGACTGGCGAAGGCGTACAAGATTTACAAAAACAATTTTTGCACGATTGGCGCGATGATACAAATGAAGATTTATTAGAAGAAGCATCATTTTTTCCCAAACAGTTTCCAGGCCCTATGCTACACCGCTTTATCCCAACAGACGGTGCCTATTTACAGGAAACATTTGTATCACTTATTGAAAGTGCAAAAGAGGAATTATATATTGGGACACCCTATTTCATTCCGGGAAAAATAGTAATGAATGCATTATTACAAGCAAAAAAACGAGGTGTTCGCATTACGATTCTCGTTCCTAAAAAAGCAGATCACCCACTCGTTCGCGAAGCTAAATTACCATACTGCCGGAAATTGATGAGGGCAGGGTGTCATATTTATGAATTTCAACAAGGATTTTTTCACGCGAAAATTATTATGGTAGATAATCATATTTGTGATATCGGAACAGCTAATTTTGATATGAGGAGTTTATATGTCAATCATGAAATAAATTGTCTCCTGTATGACTCAGCTTTTATACAAGAAATTAAGGTGCACATTAGCAAAGATATTGAGGGGTCTACATTGCTTACTTGGAAAGATGTTTCCTCTCTCTCCCTTGTCGATAAAGGAAAAGAATGGATTGGGACGTTACTAGCGTTTTTCTTATGAAATGAAACTTTTATAATTAAATAATAAATAACGGGGGTAGGACAGATGATTATGCGCTTTGGGTATGTCTCACATGCAGTCGCTTTGTGGGACTGCTCCCCTGCTAAAACAATGACATTTACAACGTGGAAAAAGCTTGGTAAACAGGAACGAGAAGAAAAATTATATAATATTACAATGCAAAACCTTATGCATACATTACGTACCCTGCATTACAATATCGCACATGAAATTCCATTATACCGATTATCATCTTCTATCGTCCCACTCGCAACCCATCCTGAAGTTGATTTTGATTATATCGATATATTTACACCCTTTTGGCGTAAGATGGGGAAATTAATTCGAGAGCATAACTTACGAGTCAGCTTTCATCCAAACCAGTTCACATTATTTACAAGTGAAAAACCTCATATTACAGATAATGCGGTTTTAGATATGACATATCACTATAACGTATTAGATGCAATGGGATTAGCAGACTCTTCCTACATTAATATCCATATTGGAGGTGCATACGGCAACAAAGAGAAAGCTTTACTACGCTTTCATGAAAACTTAAAAAAGCTCCCCCCTCATATCAAGCAGCAAATGACACTTGAAAATGATGATAAAACATATACAGCTTCTGAAACATTAGCCGTTTGTAAGCTAGAAAGAATCCCTTTTATATTTGATTATCATCATCACATGGCAAATCTTTGTGATGAACCGTTAGAAGCACTGCTACCAGCTATTTTCAAAACGTGGGATCATACAAATACCATTCCTAAGGTTCATATTTCTTCACCAAAATCAGAGAAGGAATTCAGGTCACACGCTAATTATATTGATGCTACATTTATAAAACCCTTTTTACACATCATGAGAGAACTAAATCAAGATTTCGATATTATGATTGAGAGTAAACAAAAAGATTTAGCACTTTTTCAGTTCGTAGATGAACTTGCTTCTATAAGAGGGGTGAGACGAATAAGCGGTGCAGCGTTACAATGGTAATTGTAACGCTGTTTCACGATTCTCTTCTCTTTGGTGTAATTGCCGAAGGTGTTAAGAGCAAGGAATAATAATCATTCTTACATACCTAAACCTTTGACTACATTCAAGAGCTTTGAATTATCTAACACTTTTATCCCTAACAAAAATAAAGAACCCTCACTTGGGTTCTTTTTTTATCTTAATGTTCAAATGGTATATCTGAAGCTAATTGTACTTGTTCCTGTTGATTTGTTAATGCGTGATCTTGACTCACTCCGAATGCAATACCAGCTAGCATTGCCATTGCCATTAAACCGCATGCAAGAATTTTTTTCATCACTCATCACCCTATGCTCTATTTTCTCTAAATATATCATGAAATAATTTCTTTTAAAAATGCAATTATGCATATTCTCTTATGGTTTCATTATTTAAAAATATAAAATGAAACTTCCATCAGTGGGAGTACTCTTCATTCCGCACTGATTGTTAGCCCTCACCGACTGGGCTTTTACGGGCAGTTATCGTCCACCTATCTTCCTCTTTTCTCTTTTAATCTTGAAGTGGGGGAATTACTGTCCACGAATAGCGGGATCAATTTAATTAGCTAGAGAATATTGTCTGTTCATTACGATCAGCTAATCCCATTTTTGCTAATAATATCTCTTTGTTAGAATGTAAATCTAGTAAATCAAAAAAGAATAAAGCCTTTTCATAAACAACTGTAATTTCACTTGGTGGATAAATTAATTTCTCTAAGCACTCTCCCTTTTGATAATACAGTTGCCCAAGAAGCTGCATACTCCCAATAAGTCGCGACGTTTCAATTGCTTTATCTACTTGCTGAAGCGACTTTGCATATTCATTATTTAAACATAAAGCTTTCGCATAATTATATCGAACCTTAACAACAAAATCTTGATCACTCTGCAATGACTCCAGCTGTTGTAAAATATCTTGAAATAATGTAATAGCTTTTTCTAAATGGTTATTTTCTGCATAAATAATAGCAATCGAATTTTCGATATATAAATTTTGAAACACATCTACCCCACCATATTGCCGATGGATTATATTTTTCAGCTCTGAGATGCAGTATTCAAAATTGACTTTCTTTAAAGCATAAGAAGATAAATGATAATACCATAGAAGAAATTGCTTAAATTCAGGATGACATTCTTCTTTCTTTAACTCCTCTGAAACAATTTTATGAATTTCATCATACTGCTTCTTCTTACACAATAATTGAATTTGATTCTTAAACTTTTTCTTTCTTTCGAGGTCAGAATAAAGAAGAACCTCATAAAAATGAATAATGGGAACCCTTAGCTTTGCTGCAATCCCTTGCAGTATATCCATACTTGGATATACCGTTCCTGACTCAATCCTGCTTACCTCTGATTGATGACATATATTCTCAGACAACTGCTTTTGTGTTAAACCTCTTAACATTCTAATTTTCTTTATTTCAGCTCCCAGCTTTTCTGCGTGCATAATAGCTCACCATCCCATTACAGAAATCTAACTTTTCAAGTTGTCATACCACTACAATAATAGTTTTCCGGCACTTTTAAACATGAAATATTGCATAATATATATCATTTAGCACACTTTTCTTATAAATCATCTTATACACATACAAGACTCCAAATGTTAGAGATGAATAATATAAAAGTTGCTAGTATATTCCTTACTTCTGTTCTATTCTATCCCTTATCATGTAGCAGCAATTATCGTGCCCCAAAAATTAATAACAATGAAGTGAACATTGAAGTTACTCAACCTAGCTTGATAATTAGTAAATAAACTGAACCACAAAACGTAACAATAGGAAATATTGCTAAAAATACTTAAAAGATGAAGTACAAGCGGTTAACGCGTAACAAAAACAAGTTACCACTGAAAAGATGTTGAATTTCAACCTACAAGAAAATCAAACCGAAGTATGTCTTTCCCAATCATATAAAAATGATGAAATATATGACCAAGACATCATTGCTCAAGTAGATAAACATGGGGTAATTAAGACAATTAGTGGTAAAGTTACCCAAAATCTAGAACAGCAACCTAATCTTACTATAACAAATTTTTTGTCGAAAAATGAAGTAAAATCTATATTATGTCACAGACTTTACATTTTAGTGATAGAGGTTCAAAAAAAAGAATAAAAAGATGTTTACCACTATAACCGGTAAACATCTTTTTTCATATCCAGCCCTTTTCTTCCGCAATCGCAATTGCTTCAATTCGGTTTTTCGCATTTAATTTTGTTAACACATCTGAAATATAATTCCGTACAGTACCAGATGAAAGATACAGTGTCTTGGCAATTTCATTTGCTGTTTTTCCTTCTTTCGCTAACAAAAGTACTTCTTTCTCACGATCTGATAACGGATTTTGCTCTTGCCATAGTCCAAACATTAATTCAGGGGAAATCTCTCGTTTCCCTTGCATCACATTGCGAATCGCTGCCGCTAAATCTTCACTTGGGCTATCCTTTAATAAATATCCATGAACTCCTGCTTTCATTGCTCTTTCAAAATAACCTGGACGTGCGAATGTTGTTAAAATCATTACTTTGCATAGTAATTTTTTCTTTTGCAATTCCTCTGCAACATCTAAACCACTTTGAATCGGCATTTCAATATCCATAATACTTATATCTGGCTGCAACTTTTCAATTAATTTTAAAGCTTCTTCACCATTCTCCGCCTGCCCTACCACTTCAATGTCGTCTTCTAAATCAAGCAGAGCTCCGAGCGCTCCCCTAAGCATTCGTTGATCCTCAGCAATGATGATTCTAATCATGCTCTCACCTCATCTTTTCCTGTCCTAATTACAATTGGAACCTTCACCGTTAACATCGTCCCAGGATGCGTTTCATCTAGTTCAAGTGCTCCATCAATAAGTGCAAGCCGTTCTTTCATACCTAAAATGCCATTCCCATCATGACTTTGTGCTTGTAATCCTACTCCATTATCTTTCACCTGCAAAATCAGTTCTCCTTGCGTTTCAAATAAGGAAACCATACATTCCGTCGCCTTACTATGCTTTACAACGTTCGTTACCGCTTCTCGCAAGCACATACCTACAATATTTTGCTCAAGTGGTGATAATGCACCAGAACTTGCTTTCTGCTTTACCTCTAGTGAAATATTAGCAGCTTGCAGGATAGCCTTTATTTGCTCAAGCTCTTCTTCCACAGTAATCATCCGCATATCGGAAATCAATTCACGCAATTGCTTTAAGGCTGTGCGCGATGTTTGCGTAATCTCCTTCGCTTCTATACTTGCACGCTCTGGTTTTTTTACAATCAGCTTCTCAACAAGCTGGCTTTTTAAAGTAATGAGGGATAACGTATGTCCTAAAGTATCGTGAAGGTCTCTGGCGATTCGCTGACGTTCTTCACGTTTTACTAGATCTTTAATTTGTTCGTTTGCTTCACTTAACTGGTTCCTTAACACCTTTTTTTGATTAAAACTACGCATAGCAAAAGGCATCAGAAGCATCATAATAAACATTGGTACAGCACCTAAAAAAGATGTCAACGAAAAATCATTTCTGTATACAAATATGAATGTGATAACGGTTAGTACTAATAAAGAAAATAGTATTCGGAATGATTTCTTTGTAGGTGCAAATGCTATTGCATTTGCAGTAAAAAAGCCTAAATAAATAAGATATGGATTATAAAAAAAACCTAACACAAATGCGATGATCATTTGTATACATGCCCACATCATAAATGTCTTTTGCACAAAATAAAGTTGTCGGTATGCCAAAACAAAGATTACTAGCATACCGCTTCCTAACAATAGTTTCCAACCAGTTTCTTGTAGTAATGTGTAGATTGGAAACGCTAAATATACAAGCCATATATACGGGAAGAATCCCATATGTTTCGGAAAAATCTCAAACTTCTTCTCTATCATGTTATACCGCTTCCTGTCTTTTTCTTATATATATTGATATTACAACAAATATAAGGAAATAACCTCCTAAAATCGCGATATTCTCCCATCCTATAGATTTCCCCGCTACAATATCCCATGCCCCGCTTCCGAAGTGATATGTTGGTGTCCACTCTCCAATTGTTCTTAGCACTTTCGGAAACACTTCAATCGGCATCCATAAACCGCCTAGTACTGCTAAACTCATATTTAAAATGTTTGCGAGACCAGAAGCTGCATCTGCTTTCTTAATTGAACCTACAATCGTTCCAAGTGCTAAAAACGGCGTCACACCTATTAATAGCCATAATCCAGCACCAATCCATTGCCCGATCGTTAATTCCACGTTATTGATTAGCATACCTGCAATAAAGATCACAAGTATTGAAAAAGCATTTACCACTGTTTGAGAAATAATTTTAGCTGTTAAATATGCTCCCTCTGGAAGTGGTGTAATTTTCAAAAGATGTGTCCATCCCTGCCCTTTTTCTTGAGAAAGTCTCACACCAAAGCTAAAAAGTGCTGTTCCTACAATACTGAAAGTAGCCATCGAAATTAAATAGTGCGCTTTCCAAGCATCTCCGTTCTGCGGTACTTGAATGACATTTGTAAAAATGTAATAAAACAGAACTGGCATTAATAATGAGAAAAAGATAAATAATTTATTGCGAAACGTACGTAAGATTTCTATTTTACATTGCATCCATAAGGCTTTCATACAATTCCCTCCTTCTGATTTGCGACAAACTGTTCAAACGCTTCATCAAGACTTCCTCGTTCAACTGAGATATCTGTAACAGGTAAATTCTCTTTATAAATTGCTTGCAACGTAGCATCCGTATCATCTGTTGTGAGAATAACACGCGGTTCATGAAACTGTACTGCTGTAACATGCGGTAACCCCTTCAGCAAGTCTGTTGGAATTTTTTCTTTTGTGTAAAATGAAATGGTTTTTCGAGAAATCGTTGCTTTCATTTCCTCTGGAGTTCCATCAGCAATGATTTCTCCGTTTGCAAATAGTAAAATTCGATCTGCTAACGCATCTGCTTCTTCTAAATAATGCGTTGTCAAAATAATCGTTTTCCCTTCACTCGCTAGCTTTCGAATCGTTTCCCAGAAAGCCTTTCTAGATGTAATGTCCATTCCTACAGTCGGTTCATCTAAAAATAATAAATCTGGGTTTCCAGCAAGTGCGAGTGCAAAGTTTAATCTTCTTTTTTGACCACCTGATAATTTTTCACAACGCTGCCTTTTTTCCGATTCTAAATTTGATAACTGAAGTAATGTTTCTTTTGCAACTGGATTCGTATAATAGCTGCGAAATAGATCAATTGCTTCCTCCACTGATATACTATCGATAACACTCACCTCTTGTAGCATTGCACCGAGGCGATTACGAACTGCTCGCTGCTTGGGACTCTTTCCAAATATAGAAACACTTCCTTCTGATGGATCCTTTAATCCAAGCATCATTGAGATTGTTGTTGTTTTCCCTGCACCGTTTGGCCCAAGAAGTGCAACAATCTGCCCCTTCTCTACATGAAATGAAACGTTATTTACAGCCTTTTTATGTTTAAATGTTTTTGAAACACCATTTACTTCAATAATCTTTTCCATCTTGCCACCTCCACTGTTCCTTATATTTACATTGTATAAATTGGAAGAGCTGGAAAACAGTAAAATACGTCATGATATGAATATGACAATTGTCATGAAGTTCCTATGAAACTCATCAAAGCTCCTTAAAAAGTATACTAACCGTACGCCAGTAGCAGGACAAAAATAAACATGATACAATCGTGTAAGATATATATTCGAGGAAGGACAGTGGTTTTTTTTATGATCATCCGTAATGAGAAGGATTTAAAAGGTTTACGAAAAATCGGCCGCGTTGTTGCGCTTGCACGCGAAGAGATGAAAAAACAAGCAAAGCCAGGTATGACAACGAAAGAGCTTGATTTGATCGGTAAAAAAGTATTAGATGAGCACGGTGCTATTTCTGCACCTGAAAAAGAATATGATTTCCCAGGTGTAACTTGTATTAGTGTAAATGAAGAAGTTGCACACGGTATTCCAAAAGATCAAGTATTAAAAGAAGGCGACTTAGTAAATGTTGATGTATCTGCGGCACTTGACGGTTATTATGCAGATACAGGTATCTCTTTTGTTCTTGGGCAAGATGAAGAAAAAGAAAAACTTTGCCAAGCAGCAGTAGATGCATTTTGGGCAGCAATGAAAAAAGTAAAAGCTGGTTCGAAACAAAACCAAATCGGTCGTGCAGTTTCTAACTTTGCTCATAAAAATGGCTATGCCGTTATCCAAAACTTAACAGGGCATGGCATCGGTCTTAGCTTACACGAAGCACCAAATCACATTCTAAGCTACTACGATCCAATGGATAATGCACTTCTTAAAGATGGTCTTGTTATCGCTGTAGAACCTTTCATTTCTATGAAGGCTGACCATATTATTGAACGCGGCGATGACGGTTGGACATTTGTAACACCAGATAAAAGCCTTGTTGCACAATGTGAACATACAGTCGTCGTAACACGCGGTGAGCCGATTATTTTAACTGAACTGTAAGGGATAAAAGGAATGCAAGTGGCATTCCTTTTTCTATACAAAAAAAAGAGAAATCACACTGATTTCTCTTCTTTTCATATGGATGCCTTACATCTAATGATAATTATCATGAAATGTGGAAACATGACAATTATCATGTTCAAAAGGTTCAAGCATGAGAAAAAGAAATCTCACCATAGATTTCTTTTTCTCTACATATTCTAAAGCTTGGGTACACTAGACATGCAATTTAGGGGCTTTCAAAACAAGAAAGCGAACCTTTGTCTAAAATAATAGCACATACATCCTCTCTAAAAATATGCATATATGCATATGAAATGATTCTACTTTTATTTCTCAACTTGAATTAATTGAAAATACAAAAAACAGGAGATAGAATAGAGTCGTTATCCGTCTTCTTTTGTCAGTCAGATAGAATAGAAGAATAGGAGAGGAATATATGAAGAGAGCATTGAAACAAAAAATAGTAAGCTCTTTACTTGCTGCAACACTCGCTGTCAGCTTAGCTCCAATTGGACAAGCAAAAGCTGATTCCCCGCCAGAAACGATCAAAACTCCACCTATTACAGGGCAAGTTAATGCTAACCGTGCAATCGAACACGTCCGTTTTTTATCAGAAACAATTGGCCCGCGCCCTGGTGGAACACAATCAGAAAAATGGGCTTCTCGCTATGTTGGGATGAAATTACAGTCAATGGGATATGAAGTAGAATATCAGCCATTTGCTGTACCCGATCAATATGTAGGATTTATTGATTCTCCTTTATCACGTTCAAAAAATTGGCAAGCAGGCGCCGCCCCAAACGCTTTAATTTCTACTGAGGCTGTCACCGCTCCTCTTATTTTTGTGCCGAATGGGACAAAATTAGAGGAGATTCCAAATGAAGTAAACGGAAAAATTGTCTTATTTGAAAGAGGTGCAACAGTAGCAGACTACAACAAACAAGTAGAAAATGCCGTTGCAAAGGGTGCAAAAGGCGTTCTCTTATATAGCCTAATTGGCGGCCGCGGCAACTATGGCCAAACTTTCAATCCAAGATTAACGAAAAAACAGTCCATCCCTGTATTTGGTCTTGCTTATGCACAAGGTAATGCCTTCAAAGAAGAATTAGCAAAAAAGGGAAGTACAATCCTTTCTTTAAAAGCACGACATGAATCAAACTTACAATCTCTAAATGTTATCGCGAAAAAGAAACCGAAAAAGAGCACTGGAAATGAGAAAGCTGTTATTGTAAGTTCACATTATGACAGCGTTGCTGGGGCACCAGGAGCAAATGATAACGCTTCTGGAACAGGGTTAGTATTAGAACTAGCTCGCGCATTTCAAAATGTAGAAACTGACAAAGAAAACCAATTTATTGCTTTCGGTTCAGAGGAAATGGGGTTGCTTGGTTCAGAGCACTACGTTGACAACTTATCTCAAAAAGAACGCGATCGTATTCTAGGCGTTTTTAATGCTGATATGGTTGCTACAAACTATGATAAAGCAAAAAATTTATATGCAATGACGCCAGATGGTTCTACGAATCTTGTAACAGACGCAGCATTAAATGCTGGGAAACAATTAAATAATGATCTTGTTCTGCAAGGAAAGTTTGGTTCTAGTGACCATGTGCCATTCGCTTACGCTGGCATCCCTGCCGCTCTATTCATCTGGATGGGAGTAGATAGTTGGGATCCACTCATCTATCATATTGAAAAGGTATACCATACGCCGCAAGATAACGTTCTAGAAAACATCTCACCTGAACGTATGAAAATGGCTTTAGATGTCATTGGCACTGGTGTTTATGATGTTCTGCAAAAACCGGCGGTACAAACAGGGCAGAAAGCTGCTTAATTATCACCAAAGCCACTCACTCCAAAGTGGTGGCTTTTTTGTAAAAAAATAAAATAAATATGCATAAAAGCATATTTATTTCAAGGTATTATCATGTATAATACTAAATATAACGATAAACAAATATAACAATAATGATTATACTTGATAAGAAGGCATTTCTATTATTAAAAAAAACGATTCTTGTAGGTGTATTAACTTTTGCTGGACAGGAGCTACTGCTGCCACCATTCAAGAACAAAGCTTCACAAAATACTATTTCTAATTTCGCCATAGAAAAACCCCCTTCAGGTTGCATTCTTCCCTTCACTTTATCGTGAAGTTTTTTTGAATATCTACCTAAAGGGAGTAATATCAATAGTAATTTTTTAATTTGTCTGCTACTCAGATTACAGTGTAATCAATAATCTAAAGCTTTTTTATTATTTTATTCGTTGTCGAGTGAATAGAATTCCACCTAAAACGAATAATATCATACCTGCAACGATTGAAATCATTTCCGCTGATATTCCTCCTGTATTAGGAAGCATTGATGTCGGCTTATCATTTTCTTCAGTAGGTGGAACTTTTGAATCGTTATTTGTGTTTGGATCTTCTGGATCTTCTGGATCTTTTGGATCTTTTGGATCTTTTGGATCTACACCTGTTTCGTCTTTGATTTTTGTATTCGTGATGTCATAACCTTTTACTTCGGATTGATATCCATCTACCGGTTGTTCTTTCACTTCATACTTATATGCCTTACCTTCGGCATCATATGCCGCTAAGTCTGTAAATGCATATTTCCAACCGCTTGCTTCACTTACTTCTTGTGTCGCAAGCACTTTGCCATTTTGTAGTAAGTCTACTTTGATCATTGCCGGACGATCTTTCGCATTATCGTCTTTCCATGTCTTCGTTCCTTCTACTTTTGTTTGGCTTACTTTTGTATTCGTGATGTCATAACCTTTTACTTCGGATTGATATCCATTTACCGGTTGTTCTTTCACTTCATACTTGTATGCCTTTCCTTCGGCATCGTATGCCGCTAAATCTGTAAATGCATATTTCCAACCGCTTGCTTCGCTTACTTCTTGCGTTGCAATCACTTTACCATTTTGTAGTAGGTCTACTTTGATCATTGCCGGACGATCTTTCGCATTATCGTCTTTCCATGTCTTCGTTCCTTCTACTTTTGTTTGGCTTACTTTTGTATTCGTGATGTCATAACCTTTTACTTCGGATTGATATCCATTTACCGGTTGTTCTTTCACTTCATACTTGTATGCCTTTCCTTCGGCATCGTATGCCGCTAAATCTGTAAATGCATATTTCCAACCGCTTGCTTCGCTTACTTCTTGCGTTGCAATCACTTTACCATTTTGTAGTAGGTCTACTTTGATCATTGCCGGACGATCTTTCGCATTATCGTCTTTCCATGTCTTCGTTCCTTCTACTTTTGTTTGGCTTACTTTTGTATTCGTGATGTCATAACCTTTTACTTCGGATTGATATCCATTTACCGGTTGTTCTTTCACTTCATACTTGTATGCCTTTCCTTCGGCATCGTATGCCGCTAAATCTGTAAATGCATATTTCCAACCGCTTGCTTCGCTTACTTCTTGCGTTGCAATCACTTTACCATTTTGTAGTAGGTCTACTTTGATCATTGCCGGACGATCTTTCGCATTATCGTCTTTCCATGTCTTCGTTCCTTCTACTTTTGTTTGGCTTACTTTTGTATTCGTGATGTCATAACCTTTTACTTCGGATTGATATCCATTTACCGGTTGTTCTTTCACTTCATACTTGTATGCCTTTCCTTCGGCATCGTATGCCGCTAAATCTGTAAATGCATATTTCCAACCGCTTGCTGCGCTCACTTCTTGCGTTGCGATTACTTTATTATTTTGTAGTAGGTCTACTTTGATTGTTTCTGGACGTCCTTCACCATTTCCGTCCTTCCACGTCTTCGTTCCTTCTACTTTTGTTTGCGCCACTTTTGTATTTGTAATGTCATACCCTTTGACTTCTGATTGATATCCATCTACCGGTTGTTCTTTTACTTCATACTTATATGCTTTTCCTTCAGCATCGTATGCCGCTAAGTCTGTAAATGCATATTTCCAATCGCTTGCTTCACTTACTTCTTGTGTCGCAAGCACTTTGCCATTTTGTAGTAAGTCTACTTTGATCATTGCCGGACGATCTTTCGCATTGTCGTCTTTCCATGTCTTCGTTCCTTCTACTTTTGTTTGGCTTACTTTTGTATTCGTGATGTCATAACCTTTTACTTCGGATTGATATCCATCTACCGGTTGTTCTTTCACTTCATACTTATATGTCTTACCTTCGGCATCATATGCCGCTAAGTCTGTAAACGCATATTTCCAACCTGTTGCTTCGCTTACTTCTTGCGTCGCAATCACTTTACCATTTTGTAGTAGGTCTACTTTGATCATTGCTGGACGATCTTTCGCATTGTCGTCTTTCCATGTCTTCGTTCCTTCTACTTTTGTTTGGCTTACTTTTGTATTCGTGATGTCATAACCTTTTACTTCGGATTGATATCCATCTACCGGTTGTTCTTTTACTTCATACTTATATGCTTTTCCTTCGGCGTCGTATACCGCTAGATCTTTGAATTCATACTTCCAACCTTTTTCCGCTGTTACTTCTTGTGTTGCGATTACTTGGTCGTTTTGTAGTAATTCTACTTTGATCGTCTTCGGACGATCTGGTGCGTTATCGTCTTTCCATGTTTTCGTTCCTTCTACCTTTGTTGTTTGTACCACTTTTGTATTCGTAATATCATAACCATTTACTTCTGTTTGATATCCATCTACCGGTTGTTCTTTTACTTCATACTTATACGCCTTACCTTCGGCATCATATGCCGCTAAATCTTTGAATTCATATTTCCAACCGCTTGCTTCTGTTACTTCTTGCGTTGCGATCACTTTATCATTTTGTAGTAAGTCGACTTTAATTGTTTTCGGACGATCTTTCGTATTATCGCCTTTCCATGTTTTTGTTCCTGCAATGGATGTAGTTTTCACTTTATTTGGAATTGGCAACTTAACTCCATTTACAACACCTGATTTAACTTCGAAACTTACTTTTGCTTGAGGATCGAAATCAACATAGTCTGGAGCTGAAACCTCTTGCACATAATATTTACCTGGTTGTAAATTAGGAATTTCGATTATACCTTGCCCATCTGTTGTATATACATCTCCAACTTGTTCACCCGACTCTTTATACAACTTAAATGAAACATTCGGTATGAATTTATCTTCATTCCCTTCAAGATACTTAACAATTTTTAGCGTTCCTTTTGAAGGCAAGTCACCTTCAGCACCACCGCCAGCTGTCATATTTTCGACTGGGTAACTACCCGATTCAGTAACTGGGTCTTTGTGCAGAACTTGGTAATCAATCGTATAATCATTCTTAAAAAACTCTTGCTTCTTTCCGGCTTCCGTTATAGTAGATGTATAACCAATCGAAAAGGAGGCAAGACGTGCTTTATCCTTATAAAGCACAACTTTAAATGATTTGTCACCAGTAAAGGTAATCGTTCCGTAACGTTGCTTTTCAAACTCTTGTAGAGTTAAAGATCGACGACCTATATAATCATCAATAATTATATAGAAACTATCCTTATTAAGTGTTTGACCTTCCTGTAAATTATCAGTCACAACAATATCGCGACTTAACTCTTCTTTATTTAAGTTTATATTCAAGAACCAACGTACTTCATTGTCCTTACCTGAGTTCATATCACCAGTTTTATAAAAAAACGGTGGCTTTCCAGGATCTGTACCACCACCACCGCTTGGGCCGGTAATTGTTACAGATTGCTTATCTACATTTGTACCGAAATTGGTTTCAATCTCTTTCTTTTGATCCGTTCCTACATTAGCGGCTTCCACGTAAAAGTTTAAATACCCTTTAATATTTTGATGTGTACTCACTCTATCATTAAATGTACATACCACAGTACCTGCAGTGACTTTACAAGTACCATAGTCATCTAATAGAAACTCTCTATCTAATCCTTTTAATTCTGGAGGCAGCGTTAATGTTAGTGTATCTCCAGGCTTCAGCCTAAGTCCATTTTTTTCACTGAAGTTTACAGTTACTTTAGTCCGTTCTGTGGTCTGTAGATTTGTTTTACCAATCTGAAAACTATCCACAAACCCTGCTGTATTTAACTCTTGTGCATTTGCTACTATACCTAAAAAACTCTGACCTATAGTAAACATAAAAATCATTATAATCGAAAAAATCGAAGTTATTCTTTTTAAATACATGCTTTATGTTATCCTCCCTATAAAATTAAATGTTGCTAGATTCTGGTACAAACATACTATGACAAAGATTCTATTATTCAATGTCATTAAGCTATTTTATTTAAATATGTTTGATAGCTATTATCATCTTTTTCTCTTTTTTCAACTCTTCTATTGTTTAGAAACTTGAAATTTGCTTTTTATATAGATTCATCTAATTTCTCCCACATGTCTAAACTGTGTTATTTCTGGTCTATATTGTTTACCAAAAATAGATAAGGGAAAGGACAAGCTTTGATAAAGGAATTCCAATTACAAATACACATGAATGGGCCATAGAACAACTTCAGAGTCAGGAGAAGACAATTCAACAAGCATTCACGATAAAACTCATGACAGTCATTCGTCTTATTATGCCGTAGAGTTTCCTAAATTTCTTCATATCTAGCGCAAACGATTGCTCCATACGCAAAAAATTTTAGTGTGAGCAAGTATAGACGAGCTACTTCACAGCAAATATGCATTTGGTCAACCCCCATAATTATCCTCATAAAGAATAACAAGAAGTACAGCGTATAATCGAATTTAGCACCCCAGCCGAAGAGAGTTATGGCTTTGAAACGTGCTAGGATACTCGTATTCTAAAGGATGTCATTGAAGATATGTCTTCGTTTTCTGTCATCATGAGTCGAAGTGAAATTAGCCATATGTTAAAACGTTTTATGTTTCGTTGCACAACTGAACTACACACCGAAACAATCAGACAAGAAATGTTCCAATATAAACGCTATATGATTAAAAATGCTCCGGACGAAGTATTTTGCCTATGAAGATAAAAGTCATATTCTCCAAATCTGAATACAGTGGAACGAATTTGGGGGTAAATAAAAAAGAGTGTACTGGGCAACTAATTTCATGTGAATCGTGCAGAAATATGAAATTCAGCCTTTTCATTTTTGGAGTCTATAAATGAGTGTCGAGAAAAAGTAATTTGCCTAATGGATCTATGGCTATGTCGAAGAATTAAAATGAACTTATACATACATTTCACTTACTCGCTAAGAAGAGTTAGCTTTTCTAGGGCGACATTACATTTTAATATCGAGAGATTTATATATATAAGTGATGATAATATCAAAATCGAGAGATTTATATCCTTTCATTATTTTTATCAAATCATGAAAACTTTAGTTGGACTATATGTACTATTTTAGACATAAAATCCCTAGTTTTTGACTAGGTTGGAAGTTTTCAAGATTAATTACTAATTGTGTAGATACTCGGTTAGATGAAGTGTTAGTTTAGTATTTGGCATAGTTGTAACAATATCATTTATAACAATCACACCATTTACTGGTAACATTTCATCTACTAATACTACATGTATAGCTTTTTGATAATTTTACCCCCGACAACCTATTATTCTAGAATTGTTCTAAAAAATCAATAGTTAATTGATGTTTTTCTATTTTCACTTCATCACCATAACATATATTTAGAGTAGAAAACTGAAACAGAAAAAGAGATAGCTTTGCTATCTCTTTTTCTGCCCAGCTTCCCCTCATCAAGCCGTACGTGAGGTTCTCCCCCATACGGCTTTTCGATGGTCTGCTTTCTTTGCCATCTAATCAGTCTATAGACTGATCAGATGTTTTTTTATCAACCTGTATATCACTTTTAAACAAAAATAAGCATCTTTTCTTTTGCCTATTACATTTTCTCAGGTGCAGATACACCAACTAATGCTAATGCATTTTGAAGTGTAATGCGTACTGCACGCATTAAGTCGTAACGAGCTTTACTTAATTCTAAGTTATCTGGGTTTAATACTTTTTCTGCATTGTAGAAGCTATGAAGCGCTGCTGCTAATTCAAACGCATAGTTTGTAATGCGGTGTGGCAGACGTTTTTGCGCTGCTTCTGCAACTGCTGCTGGGAATTCACCCAGTTTTTTCAGTAAGTCTACTTCTTTTTCAGAAGCAACAAGTTTGTAATTGATATCTCCACCTGCAGTTAATCCAAGTTCTTCACCTTGACGAAGGATACTGCATACACGTGCATGAGCATATTGTGCATAGTATACAGGGTTTTCGTTAGATTTTGATACCGCTAAATCCATATCAAAGTCTAAGTGAGAGTCACCGCTGCGCATTGCAAAGAAGTAACGCATTGCGTCCACGCCTACTTCTTCCATTAGCTCACGAAGTGTAACAGCTTTACCTGTACGCTTACTCATTTTTACTTTTTCACCGTTTTGGTATAGTTGTACCATTTGGATGATTTCTACTTCTAACGTCTCTTTATCGTAACCAAGCGCTTGAATCGCTGCTTTCATACGAGGAATGTAACCGTGGTGGTCAGCGCCCCAAATGTTGATTAATTTATCAAATCCACGCTCTAATTTATCACGGTGATACGCGATATCTGGCGTTAAGTATGTGTAAGAACCATCATTTTTAATTAATACGCGGTTTTTATCATCACCATAAGTCATAGAACGGAACCAAGTTGCTCCGTCTTCTTCAAATATTTCATCGCGCTCTTTTAATACCGCAAGAGCTTGATCAATTTTTCCATTTTTGTATAGTGATGTTTCAGAGAACCATACGTCAAACTTAACACGGAAGCTTTCTAAGTCTTTTTGAAGTTTTGCTAATTCGTATTTCAAACCGTACTCACGGTAGAATTCATAGCTTTCTTTCTCATCAGCTTTTGCATAACGATCGCCAAACTCTTCAGCTAAGCGTTGTCCGATTCCGATGATATCCGCACCATGGTATCCATCTTCTGGCATTTCTTTTTCTAGCCCTAATGCTTGCATGTAACGAGCTTCGACAGAAAGCGCTAAATTATGAATTTGGTTACCAGCGTCATTAATGTAGTATTCACGAGATACATCGTATCCTGCTTTTGCTAATACGTTGCATAATGTGTCACCTACTGCCGCACCACGTGCATGTCCTAAGTGAAGGTCACCTGTTGGGTTTGCAGATACGAACTCAACTTGTACTTTTTCACCTTTACCAGTGTTTGTTTCACCATAATTCGTGCCAGCTGTAACAATTACCGGAATTAAGTCTGTTAAATAGCTATTATCCATATAGAAGTTAATAAAACCAGGACCAGCAATTTCAATCTTTTCAATAGAAGCTTTTGCTTTATCGAAGTTTGCAATTAATTCCTCTGCAATCATACGAGGAGCTTTTTTTGCTACGCGTGCAAGCTGCATCGCCATGTTTGTAGAGAAATCACCATGCGTTTTATCTTTTGGAGATTCTAATACAACGTTTGGAATTTGTTCTTCTGTTGCTAACTCTGCTTTTAATACGGCAGCTTTAATTTCTTCTTTAATCAATTCTTTTACTTGTTCTAAAGAGTTCATTATTTTGCCTCCTTCAAATTAATCGTAATTGTATATCGGCCCGCTTCTTGTTCACTTAGAAGCAATGCGTACGTTAAAAAGAGTTGTCCTTTTTTCTTCTCGTCCGACCATTTAAAAAGAACGTTATCAGTTTTCGTTTGCAATGCAAACGTACCAAGTTCACTCGTATACGTACCAGTTGTCCATTCACCTTTCGCATGCGTCTGACGCATAGAAACAGCACCTGAACGCATAATGAGAACTTGTTCACCTTGAATTTTAATGATTGTCTTTACTTCGCCTTGTTCGTTCGGCTCTTGAAACGTTACATATGTACCTTGACCTTTTACATAGTATTGACCATTTGCCTCAAAAGCAACGGTCTCCTTTCGTGCCCCTTCACGGATTTCTGTTACGAAATGAACGTGTACTGGCAAGCCTGCAAGTTGTTTCTCCACGTCTTGCACACCTTTCAATATGTTATAGATATTAAATAAACTTTATAATAAATCACTTTTCCTATCATATCAAAAAAAACCTATGTCTGTCTGCTGAAAAATCAGGAAAACCCTGTTTCGAAAAAACAATTTATAAAGATCTATCTCCTATGATAAAATGTCTTTTAAATCTAAATTTTCTTTCATTAAAAGGAGTGCTCCAAATGATACCACCAAAGTTAAAACAAGGTGATGAAATTCGAGTCATTTCACCTTCTTGTAGTTTAAGTATTGTCTCAGATTATAATCGTGAGCTTGCTATGAAACGAATAGTAGATATGGGATTTCGTGTTACATTTTCAAAAAACGCTGAAGAAATTGATCGTTTTGCTTCTTCTTCCGTTTCTTCTCGAGTTCAAGACCTCCATGAAGCTTTCGCAGACTCCAATGTAAAAGCAATCTTAACAACACTTGGAGGATATAATTCCAATGGGCTACTAAACCATATAAATTACGACTTAATTCGTAGCAATCCAAAAATTTTATGTGGTTATTCTGATATTACAGCTCTAGGCAATGCAATTTATGCAAAGACTGGTCTTATTACATATTCAGGTCCTCACTTTTCTTCTTTTGGAATGGAGACAGGGCTCGATTATACGATAGATTACTTTTTAAAATGCATGACTTCTGAAGAGCCAATAGAAATACAACCTGCTGAAACGTGGAGCGATGACTCTTGGTATATGGACCAAGAAAATCGCACTTTCTTCCAAAATGAAGGTTATATTTCCTTACATGAAGGTGAAATAGTTGGCGAAATTATTGGCGGTAATATGAGTACCTTTAATTTACTACAAGGCACAGCATATATGCCGAGCTTACGAGATAAAATATTATTTTTAGAAGAAGATGCTCTTACAGGAAAAGCTACAGTTAAGACTTTTGATCGTTACTTACACTCTCTCATCCAACAACCAGATTTTGAACATATAAAAGGTATTGTAATTGGAAGACTACAAAAAGGTTCTGAAGCTGTCATAGAAGATATTCAAGAAATGATTTATTCAAAACAAGAGCTTTCCCACATTCCTGTAATTGCAAATGCCAACTTTGGTCATACAACTCCAATCTTCACTTTCCCAATTGGCGGACGTGTAGAAATTGTTTCTACTCAAACAAACACATCGATTACAATTTTAAAACATTAAAAAAAGGAGCGAACAATTCGCTCCTTTTACACTTTCTGTAATTGTTTTAAGGCTTTTTCTGGAATTTCTTCTTTTGAAATTTCAGCCCAGCCTTTTCCTTGCATGCCCTTAGCATAAATTTTTATAAAAGCACCTGAATTTAGCTGACGATTCATGATCTTTTTAATCGTTTGTTGCTTTCCATCCTCTGTATACCCTTTGAATGTATACAAATATTCATCGTCTATTTTCTCACCCTTATTTATAACTGCGTAATAATCTTGTATTTCTTTATTTGAAAAGAAGTTATCGACAAAAGCCTCTACACCTTCTGTTTTTGATTGTAAATAATATGCCGTACCACCTAAAAGAATGGCAAAGACGACTAACACTTTTATTACCAATTTCATATATGGCCTCCTGTTTATTCTTATCAGTCACATATTTATATCTGTATTATACAGATAAGGGCATACTATATACTATTGAAATGTATTACACTTTCCTTACACTATTGTAAGGAAAGTGCTCGCAGTATTTTCCCAATAAAAAAATTTTCCGTTTAAACAACTTTTGTATTATTATTGAATAATACAAATTTTTATAAACAAAATTAAAAAGGGGACATTTTTCAAATGGCTATCTTGCAAGGTTTAGCACTACTACTCGTTGTACTTTTTCTTTTTACACTGTTTAGCTTTCGTGCTCCTTACGGAATGAAAGCAATGGGGGCCCTGGCTAATGCTGCAATCGCAAGCTTTCTTATTGAAGCATTTCATCGATACATCGGCGGCGAAATGTTTCATAACAACTTTTTACAATCGGTTGGACAAGCTTCCGGTAGTATGAGCGGTGTCGCGGCTGCTATTTTAGTAGCACTCGCAATTGGTGTATCTCCTGTATATGCTGTTTTAATCGGTATCGCCACTAGTGGATTTGGTATTTTACCAGGATTTTTTGCTGGATATGTATGCGCCTTTGTCGTTAAATTTCTAGAAAAGAAATTGCCAGCTGGTGTAGAATTTCTTGCCATTTTATTCGTTGCAGCACCACTTTCTCGCGGAATGGCTATGCTTATGGACCCCGTTGTAAATGCTACACTTGGAAAAATCGGCTCTATTATTTCAATCGCAACCACAGAAAGCCCAATTATTATGGGAATTATGCTTGGTGGACTCATAACAGTTATTTCTACATCTCCATTAAGCTCCATGGCGCTAACTGCTATGCTTGGATTAACAGGTTTACCAATGGCTATTGGTAGTCTTGCAGTAGCAGCCTCTGCTCCAATGAATTTTATTTTCTTTAAACGTTTAAAGATCTGCTCAAAGAAAGATACAATTGCTGTAGCAATTGAACCATTAACACAAGCCGATGTCGTAGCAGCAAATCCCATTCCAATCTATACGACAAACTTCGTGGGTGGTGCACTTGCTGGTATTATTACATCCTTATTCCAACTTGTGAACAATGCCCCCGGTACAGCATCACCAATTCCAGGACTCCTTGTTCTCTTTGGGTTCAACGATGTAATGAAAGTAGCCATTGCAGCTATATTATGTGGAATCGTGACCACAATTATTGGTTATATCGGAACAATTATTTTCCGTAAGTATCCAATTCGTTCCGCTGATGAAATTCGCGGAATCGCTTCGGAAGAAAAAGTTGCATAAGAAAAAGGAGCTAGTTCCATCAGGTTGGACTAGCTCCTTTTTTCTTATACGTTTTGTAAACGGATGTCGAATTTTGCAGAAGCGTCGATATATGGATGCTGCGAGCCGGCTTCCGCTTTTACTTTATCCAGCTACAGCGGCTAGAATGCTCGGTGGCTTCGCTTCTTCCTACGAGGCAAAAATACCTCTACGTCAGAAGCTCCATCCCCTCCCATTCTGAACGAGCCGCTTCCGCTTTTACTTCATCCAGCTGCGCCAGCTAGAATCTCTGGCCATTTCACACTCTCGGTCGAAGCCAAAAGCGCTTCTCGTTCGAGTGCTCCAATGACCTGCGATTCTGAGCAAACTGCCTCCGCTTTTACTTCACCCAACCAAGAAGCATTTCCCGCACGAATTTGCTTGCTGCGATTGGTGTTTGATCACTATGATCATAGACTGGAGCTACTTCTACTAAGTCTGCTCCAACTACTTTTATATTTGAATTTGCAATTGCTACGATGGAATCTAATAATTCTTTAGATGTGATACCACCAGCTTCTAGTGTTCCTGTTCCAGGAGCATGTGCTGGATCTAACACGTCAATGTCAATTGTGACATAAACTGGGCGTCCTGCAAGCTTTGGTAATACTTCTTTCAACGGTTCTAATACGTCAAATTTGTATAGGTTCATGCCCACTTCTTTTGCCCATTCGAATTCTTCTTTCATTCCAGAACGAATTCCGAAAGAATATACGTTTTCCGGACCAATTAAATCGCACACTTTACGGATGGGTGTAGAGTGAGATAAAGGCTCCCCTTCATATGACTCACGCAAATCAGTATGAGCATCCATATGAATGATTGCTAAATCCGGATATTTTTTTGCCATTGCCTTAAAAATTGGCCAAGACACTAGGTGCTCACCGCCAAGACCTAGTGGAAACTTACCGGCATCTAATAGTTTTGTTACATATTCTTCAATCATGTCTATACTGCGTTGTGGATTTCCGAATGGTAGCGGAATATCACCAGCATCAAAATATTTTACATCTTCTAGTTCACGATCTAAATATGGACTGTACTCTTCTAGTCCAATCGATACTTCACGAATACGTGCAGGACCAAAACGAGAGCCTGGACGGTAACTTACTGTCCAATCCATTGGCATCCCATAAATTACTGCCTCTGCATCTTCAAAACTTGGATGACTTTTAATAAATACTTTACCTGAATAAGCTTCATCAAAACGCATATTCTTTTCCTCCTTATGTGGAACTTAAGGTATCCCAACCTTTCATTATTTCTCAAATTTGGAGTGCTACACTCCTCTTTCTCGATTTACCTCAATCTTCTTTTAGCGATAGAAGATTATTTTATTATAATAGCGTCAGCAGCTAGCATGTCCGTTCTATCGCACACCTTGAATGAGCTGCTTCCGCTTTTCTTTTGTCCAGCTACAGCGGCTAGAACGCTCGGTGGCTTCGCTTCTTCCTACGAGGGCAAAAGACGCCTCTACGTCTGAAGCTCCATCCCCCTCCCATTCTGAACGAGCCGCTTCCGCTTTTAATTATTATTTAATTAAGTCTCCAACAAACTTCGGTAATACGAATGCTGCTTTATGCAGTTCTTTTGTGTAATATTTCGTTTCGATTTCGTGGAAACGCTCTTCGCTTACTTCTAATGGGTCATATTCTTTAGATCCAATTGTAAATGTCCACATTCCACTTGGGTATGTTGGGATATTCGCTGTGTATAAACGTGTAATTGGGAAGATTTCTTTTACGTCTTTAAACACAGTTGAAATTAATTCTGGTGTAAACCAAGGGTTATCCGTTTGAGCAACGAAAATCCCATCTGCTTTTAACGCTTTTGAAATTCCAGCGTAGAATCCTTTTGTAAATAAGTTTACTGCTGGGCCTACTGGCTCTGTAGAGTCAACCATAATTACATCGTACTCATTTTCGCTTTCTGCGATGTGTAGGAAACCGTCTCCTACTTTTACTTCAACACGCTCGTTATCTAACGCACCTGCAATTGATGGTAAGTACTGTTTAGAGTACTCGATTACTTTACCGTCGATTTCAACAAGTGTTGCTTTCTTTACGCTTGGGTGCTTTAATACTTCACGGATTACACCACCATCACCACCGCCAACAACTAATACGTTCTCAGGGTTTGGATGTGTAAATAAAGGTACGTGTGCCACCATTTCGTGATACACAAACTCGTCCTTCTCTGTTGTCATAACCATGCCATCTAAAATAAGCATGTTTCCGAACTCTTCTGTCTCAACCATATCAAGCTTTTGAAATTCTGTTTGCTCCGTATGTAATGTGCGGTTAATACGCGCCGTAATTCCAAAATGTTTTGTTTGTTTTTCAGTGAACCATAGTTCCATCGTACAATCACGCCTTTCATTGCAAATTTATAATAGGGACATCATTAATGTCCCCTAACAAAAATAAAACAAAACATACAAAATGTATAGTTAAAAGTACAAAAATACCGAAAATATATTTTGGTAAAAGTATTTTTATTCATATATTATTTAAACACTATATTTAACAACAAAGAAAACCCTTTCTTAAGAAAGGGTTTCTGATTCTAATTTAGAACCTTCTCGAACAGGAATCAAAATCATAACACAACCAACTAATACAACAATTCCCCCAACTAAAAATGGACTTTGCGGTGAAATCGCATGGCCGATAATTCCTGATAAAATTGGTGCAATTGCCCCGCCAAGCCAACGAACGAAATTGTATACACCGGACGTAATAGATCTTTCATAAGGTGAAATATCCATGACATAGCTTGTATATAAAGCGTTATTTAGTCCCGATGCTAATCCAGATAAGACGATAAGAACAATTTGTAACCACATAACTTTAACAAAAAATAATGCGATTAGCAGAATTGCAAATACAAGTAAGCTAAATCGTAACAATGCTTTCGGTTCATATTTCCCTTCTAATTTATGCGCTAATATTGCAGATCCATATGCTAAAGCAAGTCCCCAACCGCAAAATACGAAACCTAACTGAATTGCCGATAAATGCATAATAAGTGGTGAATATGCTAATACAACGAAAAATCCGTAATAATATAACATACCTGAAATTGCACCTTGCATAAACGGTTTATACTTAATAAGGTTAAGTAACTCCCCCACTCCAGCTGCTTTTCGCTGTACTTTTCGCTCCGGCTCTTTTACAAAAAAGAAAACAAGAATAAATGCTAATAAAATTAAAAGACTTGTCGCAAAAAATGGGTAACGCCAAGAATGTCCACCTAGTAGTCCTCCTAATAATGGTCCACCGGCCATCCCTAAACCAATCGCAGCTTCATATAAACCAACCGCTTCATGTACTTCTTTACTAAGAGCAATTAATAATGTCATCGCTGTTGCGAAAAACATCGCATTACCTAGCCCCCAGCCAGCACGGAAAAGAGATAACTGGGCAATCGTTTGTGATATACCACATATAAAAGCAAATACAGTTACAATTGATAAACCAATTGTCATCATTCTCTTATCACCAAACCGTGCTGCGAATAAACCAGCCGGTAGCATCATAATTGCCATCGTTAAAATATAAGCTGTAAATAACATCTCCACTTGCCAATGCGTTGCCCCTATCTTCTCAGCGATAATCGGCAATATAGGATCAACTACTCCGATGCCTGAAAAGGCAAGAAAAGTAGCCAGCACTGTAATCAATCTTCCCAATTTTTGTTTGCTCTCCATATTCATTACTCTCCTTTTGTGTCCTCCAAGAATTTACGTGCACGCCCTAAACTATTCTCTAATTCTGCTTTCACGCGCTCCATTTGTTTCATTTTTGTATCCAGCGTTTGCACTTGGTTCTCAAGCATATCCTTAATTTCTTGAATCACTTCACGGTCACGTGGATTGTCACTATTTCGTCTTTGTTCCATGCGTTCTTTTAATGATAAGAAATGCTGCATTTCTTGAAGTGTGATTCCTAATACTTCTTTCGCTTCTACAATCTTTTTAATACGTACAATATCTTCATCTGTATAAAGACGAATATTCCCTTCGCTACGCTCCGGCGGATAAATTAAACCAATTTCCTCATAATAACGAAGTGTACGTTTTGTTAATCCAACTTGCTTCGTTACCTCATCAATCTTATACATGTTTATTCCTCCCCTCATCACATTATTACACTTTACGTTAACGTTAACTTTTATGCAAGTGTTATACTTCTGTAAATGTTTGGCATATGGATTGTATTTTTCTCGTCGCAGTTTCATAATGGAAGAAATGAACTCATAAGGAGATTTTCAGATGAAAAAACCACTTATTTTTGCCCATCGCGGAGTTAAAGGAACACATCCGGAGAATACAATGATTGCTTTCCAAGAAGCAGAGCGTGTTGGTGCCCATGGCATTGAACTTGATGTTCACCTTTCGAAAGATGGTGAGATTGTTGTGATTCACGATGAAACTGTTGATCGCACAACAAGTGGAATTGGACTTGTTTCTGAAAAAACAGTAGTGGAATTACAGTCTCTTGATGCCGGTAGCCATAAAAACCCTTCTTTTCATGAAGCAAAGATTCCAACCTTACGCGAAGTATTCATTTGGCTCTCTACGACAAATTTACAACTTAATATTGAATTAAAAACAGACGTAATCCACTATCCAGGTATCGAAGAAAAGGTTGTCGACCTCGTTCGTGAATATCATCTTTCAAACCAAATTATATTCTCATCTTTTAACCATGATTCCGTTTCCCTACTCGCGGAAATTGCACCTGAAATTCCAAGAGCTATTTTATACGATGAACCACTCAGTGATCCAATTGCTGCAGCCAAGAAAAGGAAGGCGTCCGGATTACACCCAAATTTTCAGTTACTAACAAAAGAATTTGTGCAAACTGCACAGCAGCAAGGCTATGTTTTCCGTCCCTATACAATCAATGAAAATAAAGACTTACAAACAATGATCGATTACGGTGTAGATGTAATTATTACGGATTGGCCAATGCGCGCTTTTGAGCTTCTTTCTTAATTGAAAGGGCTCTTTTTCATTTTGTGTTTAAAATACGAAAAAACCCTCAATACTAATAAAAGTATACGATGAGGGGATGAAAAAGATGGATCAAACTGTGAATCCAAAACTGAAAAAATATAAACGTCTTTTCTTCACCGCACTTTTTTCATGCATTCTTTTTTTCGTTTTTTCGTTTTTTATCATCATCATAGTAGCAAAGATTATGGGGCCGCCTCCCATCGCTGTCCCGCAAACGAGCACCTTTTATGCCAATGATGATACTGTAATAGGACAAAGCAACGGGATGCAAAAGCGCTATAACGTATCTCTCGACCAAATCTCTCCTTATGTGAGAGAAGCGACACTCTCTATTGAAGACCAACGATTCTATGATCACCATGGCTTCGATATAAAAAGAATTGCTGGTGCAATCATTGCAGATATAAAAGCAATGGCAAAGGTCCAAGGTGCTAGTACGATTACGCAGCAATATGCCCGCAATCTATATTTAGATCATGATAAAACTTGGAAACGAAAAGCGTTAGAAGCAATATATACCATTCGTCTTGAGGTTAATTACAGCAAGAATCATATTTTAGAAGGATATTTAAATACGATTTATTACGGACACGGCGCTTATGGTATTGAAGCCGCTTCCCGTCTTTACTTTAATAAATCTGCTAGTGACTTGACATTAGCAGAGGCTAGTATGTTAGCTGGTATCCCAAAAGGCCCTAGCGTATATTCTCCCTATTTAAAGGAGGAACGAGCAAAAACAAGACAATCAATCATTTTAGATGAAATGGTAGAGCAGGGCTATATTACGAAAGGGCAATCTTCCTCTGCCAAAAAGGAAAAGCTTACATTTGCTTCATTAGAAACAAAAGAAGTCGCAGAAATAGCACCTTATTTCCAACACGCTGTACACTCCTCTCTCCTGCATGATATTGGACTCGATGAGCAAACATTACAGCGCGGTGGATTCCATATTTACACAACACTAGACCCAAAACTACAAACAATAGCCGAGCAATCTGTAAAAGATACGATTCCAGAAACAACTAATATACAAACGGCTCTTGTCTCAATGAATCCGAAAACAGGAGAAGTAGCAGCTCTTATTGGTGGAAAAGATTATAAAGAAAGTCAATTTAACCGAGCGATTCAGGCATCTCGCCAACCAGGATCCACCTTTAAACCTTTTTTATATTATGCTGCACTCGAAAAAGGATTTACACCAGCGACTCGCTTAAAAAGCGAATATACAGTATTTACATTAGGAGACGGTGTTTCTAAATATAAACCGAAAAATTATAAAGACTACTATGCCGATGATTTTGTGACGATGGCGCAAGCCCTTGCTGTATCAGATAACGTATATGCCGTGAAAACACATTTATTTTTAGGAGAGGACTCTTTAGCAAAAACCGCTAAGCAATTTGGGATTATAAGTTCATTAAAAGATGTACCATCCCTTGCCCTTGGTACGTCTCCTGTAAAACCAATTGAAATGGTAGGTGCGTACAGTATGTTTGCCAATGGGGGAAAACAAGTAAAACCAACCTTTATTCGCCGCGTTGTCGATCATGAAGGGAATATTTTATATGATGCACATTTAGAAAGTAAACAAGTGCTCGATAAAAATAATACGTTTGTAATGGAAGAAATGATGACAGGAATGTTCAATAAAAAACTAAGTGGGTATGCTTCTGTTACAGGACAATCCCTGCTTCCAAAACTATCACGTACGTATGCAGGAAAATCTGGTTCCACAGAAACAGATAGCTGGATGATCGGCTTCACTCCGCAAATAGTAACAGGTGTATGGGTCGGATACGATCAGCCAAAATCCATCACAAACCCAGCAGAACAAGGCTACGCAAAAAAAATATGGGCCGATACGATGGAAAAAGGACTAGAGGGTCAGCCTAAAAAGGAATTCAAGCAACCAAGTGATATTATTGCTGTAAATATCAATCCTGAAAATGGAAAAATCGCAACGAAAGGCTGTCCAGTTTCCGTGAAAATGTATTTTGCAAAAGGAACAGAACCGACTGAATACTGCATGGATCATATTGATGATAAAGAAGAATTCGAGAAGGCTAGCAAAGAGAAGAAAAAAGAGAGCTGGTGGAAAAAATACTTTCCATGGTAAATACTTATCTTATTTGTAGCATCAATATATCGGTGCTTCGACACAACATATCGACGTTCCGACAATATACGACATAAAGAGAAATACTACCATACCCCAAAAACACCAAAGGCTACCAGAATTTCTCCCGGTAGCCTTAAAATTATTCTCCTAATAATGCATGACGCAATTCTTCACTAGACTCGTTCCAAATTGCTTCATTATGCTCTTTTAAGAATGTACCAAGCACCTTCTTAGATGGTTCATCCATATGGTCAACCATGATGTAACGTTTTAATGATTTATCCATCTTGTTTACATGCTCTGGAAGTGATTTATAACCACGGCGAATTTCACGATCAACTGTCATCTCACAAGCTGTTACACCTGCATAGTAAGCACCTTTTGCCGTTCTCTCAATTGTTACCCACACAAGCCAATACGGTTTTCCATTTGGAACTTCATCTTTATTTGTTAAAAACTTAATCCCTTTTTCCACAGTACTACGCGCATGCATCGCACCAATATCAACAAATGCAGTTTGCTCTAATACATCTACAAAAACAGGTGAAATATTTTCTAAACTTAACGCCCCAACACCAAAGCCACCATGCCCATCTGTTGAATCATTCTTCACAATATTAAAACCGATTTTTTTCTTTTTCTCTGTCATATGTAAACTCCTCCTCACTCATGTATTACATTAGCCCAAATATAGGTGCAATAATACTTTGTAAAAATCCTAGTACGTGCGGGATTACTACACTGAAAATTGGTTGAATTGTATAACGGTCAAGCGGTGTAATAACAAGAATCAATAAAGCAATTGCTCCATATTTCTCATATTGCGTCATTTTCGCACGAACATTTGCCGGTGCTAAGTCTTCAATTACACGATATCCATCCAGCGGTGGAATCGGTAATAAGTTAAAAACAAATAAAACGATATTAAGAACAATAAAAATTTGGAAGAATTGACCTAATGTATCCGCCACCGCAAATGGGATGGCATCTAGTACTCCAAACCTTAACAAACTGTACCAAATGATTAAACCGATAGCACTTAAGATTAGGTTACTAATCGGTCCTGCAATAGAAACTAGTACACCAGCAAGACGTGGTCTTTTAAAGTTATAAGGGTTAACAGGTACCGGACGTGCCCAACCGAACCCAAGAATTAATACTGCAATCATTCCGATCGGGTCTAAATGAGACATTGGTGATAAAGTTAAACGCCCCTGCCTTTTCGCTGTATCATCACCAAACTTATATGCAACATATGCATGTGCAAATTCATGCATAGACAACGCGATAATAATAGCCATTGCTACCAGTGGAATTTGGTGCAGTGGATATCTAAATAACTGATCCATACTTCATCTCCTCTTCATTATGTCAAAAAAAGAAAATATTTGTTTTTTCGATTGTTCTTCCTTAGAATCCGTTATAATAAGATTGTAACTTACATAAAAGGAGCGATTGTACATGCCATACGTAACAGTGAAAATGCTAGAAGGACGCACAGAAGAACAAAAGAAAGCTCTTGCTGAGAAAGTAACAACAGCAGTAAGCGAAACAACTGGTGCTCCAGAAGAAAACATCGTTGTTTTCATCGAAGAAATGTCTAAAAATCATTATGCAGTTGGCGGAAAACGCTTAAGCGACAAATAATTTCAGTTTTCTTTACTAAGAAGCAGTCCTATGACTGCTTCTTATTTCTTTCCTTCTAATAACTCAATAATTTTCTCTTTATATTTTCCTTTTCTTCCATCTTCATAGATTAAATCATGCGGATAGAAAAGTTTTTGATCCCTTCTCTTCTTACCAGTAATCGCTTCTACAATATCAGATTCACGCGAAAGCTCTCTGAGATCTCCATTTGGCATAAGAAGCAAGATTGGAAGCCGCTCTTCTTCTTCTCCGGCACGGTAAAAGTCATACGGTAAGTCCGATGTTGAATCAACAACTAAATAGTACTCTGGATCGAGTCCAATCTTTTTAAATAAACTACTTAATTCCATCCAATTATCTAAACCATGATTCTCTGTAAACTCTACATATTTAAAGAGATTTCGGTTCATAAAACGGCGACATAAATCACTTAGAATTTGGTCATCTTCATCTTGCCATACCTGGAAATAATAATACATTACATTCTCGTCTAGCTTTAAATAATCCTCTACTGTTACCTCTTCTTCAAATAAAGAATAGAAATGAACAGGATGATACTTAAATGTATAATACTGCTCATGCAATGTTTTCGCACGGTGTAAAATCTTTGTTAAAATAACTTCTGCACTGCGCGTTACCGGATGGAAATACACTTGCCAGTACATTTGATAGCGACTCATAATATAATGCTCAACAGCGTGCATACCGCTATTTTTAATTACTACTTGATTTCCGTATGGGCGCATAACACGCAATATACGTTCCATATCAAAATTCCCGTACTTCACACCAGTAAAATAGGCATCTCTTAATAAATAATCCATACGATCTGCATCAATTTGACTAGAGATCATACTAATTGCTAATTTATTATCAGACGTTTTCGCAATAACATCTGCTACTTTTTGTGGAAACTCTCGGTCTACGCGGCCGAGTACATCATTGATTTCCGTATCACCAACAATAATTTTTTGTGTGAACTTCTCATGATCTAATGAAAAAACTTTTTCAAAGGAGTGTGAGAACGGACCATGTCCAACATCATGCAAGAGCGCTGCACATAAACATAATAATCTATCTTCTGCATTCCAATTTGGTCTGCCATCAAACACATCATCAATCATACGACGAATAATCTCATATACACCTAATGAATGAGTAAAGCGACTATGTTCCGCACCATGAAATGTAAAAAATGTCGTTCCAAGCTGCTTAATACGGCGCAAACGTTGAAATTCCTTCGTTCCGATTAAATCCCAAATTACGCGATCACGCACGTGCACATATTTATGTACTGGGTCTTTAAACACTTTTGTTTCGCTGAGTTTGTCGTTTAAATATACCATATCGACACCCTCCTTCCTTACTACATTCTTATCTTTATTATAAACGAAAGACTATAGAAATGCATAAAATTCCCCTATATACAGAAAATCACCTTCGCCAAAACGAAAGTGATTTTTCTGTATATATTATTTTCCTAAAACAAACTCAGCAATTTCGTCTAAGATCATTTCTTTACCAAGTGGGAAGTACCCTTTGTTTAGGTCTTCGTTTTTGATTGTGAATACGTGGTTGTTCTTAACAGCGTTCATGTTTTTCCAAATTGTTTCTTCTTGGAATTCTTTTAAGCGCTGAGAACCATCACCAGTTGTAAATACGAATAAGTAGTCTGGGTTGTAATCAATTAAAGCTTCTTTTTGTACTTGTACTAGCGGTTTATCAGTTGGTGTACCTTGAACAGCTGGTAATTTTAAATCTTTAAAGAGTACGCTACCGTAACCGTAGTCACCATATACACGGAATGCATTTGGATATGCAGCCATCTTCATGAACTTCGCATCACCAGTTTTTGCAACGATTTTATCGTGTAATTTACTTGCTTTTTCATCATATCCCTTGAACCATGCAGTTGTTTCTTTTTCTTTACCGAAGATTTTACCTAGTTCTTCAAACTTGGGACGCCATTGATCTAATGGAGTTTTTAACATAACTGTTGGTGCAATTTTAGATAATTGATCATAAATTTTTTCTTGGCGGTTGTTCACAAGAATTAAATCTGGTTTTGCAGCAGCTACTGCTTCAATGTTAATTTTATCGCCCCATGCAGAGCCAACTGGTTTTACATCTTTTAATTTATCTGCAATATGTGCATCGATTTTCTCTTGAGACGTATTTGCAGTAATGATTGGTTTCATTCCAAAGATTAATAATTCTTCTGTTGAACCACTAAGGTCAGCAATTTTCTTTGGATTTGCAGGAATTTTAATTTCCCCTTTTGCATGTTGTACAGTGCGCTCTTCAACTTTCGCATCTGCTTTCTTTTCTTCTTTCTTATCAGAAGAACAAGCTGCAAATAGTACAGAAGTAACTACTAGTACCATTGCTAGTAACGTCGCTTTGAATTTCTTCATATTCCCACTCCTTCTGGATGTATTTCTCTTATAAGCTACATATCACTATAAGAAACTACAACCAACAGTTTATTAATATATATTTATTAATCGTTATATGTAACCCGTTCTAACGGGCGTTCAACTTACCAGCTCGAATGAGAAGCTCAACGTCCATTAGAATCCCTCCCCTCTATCAAAGTAGGAGGGGAAGATTCCATCTATGCTTTCTCACGTAACTGATTATTAATCATCATTAAATCGTATGTTAAACAAATTGGTTTACAGTTTACAGGACATGGAACAATTTGTGCTTCTATTTCAAACACATTGCGAAGCGTTTCACTTGTCATTACTTCATCTGGTGTCCCTTGCTTCATTAACTTACCAGCTTTCAAAGCAACCATATGATCTGAAAAACGAGAAGCATGGTTTAAATCATGAATAACCATGACAATTGTGCGGCCTTCTTCTTGATTTAATTTTTTTAATAAATTTAATACTTCCAGTTGGTGAGCCATATCTAAGTATGTAGTTGGTTCGTCTAGTACGAGTAAATCCGTACCTTGCGCAAGAGCCATTGCAATCCAAACGCGTTGACGTTGACCACCCGATAAGGCTTCTGCTGAACGATTCGCAAATTCTGTCATCCCTGTTACCTCAAGTGCCCAGTGGATGTAGCGATAATCTTCTTCCTTCAACGTGCCAAACCCTTTTTGATGAGGGAAACGGCCATAAGAAACAAGTTCAAACACAGTAAGACCAGTTGGCACTTCTGCAGTTTGTGGCAAAATCGCCATTTTCTTTGCGATTTCTTTTGTTGGCTGTTTCTCAATTGCTTTTCCATCTAGGTAAACAGTACCTCGTTTTGCTTTCAAAATACGAGAAGCTGTTTTTAACAATGTGGATTTTCCGCATCCATTCGGCCCAATAATTGTTGTAATTTTCCCTTCTGGAATTTCAACTGACAATCCATCAATAATTAATCCTTCATTATAACCAACAGATACCGAATCAACCGCTAAAGTTGCCATACAAAACGCCTCCCTTTATTTTGTTCTCATAAGTAAATAAATGAAATACGGTGCACCAATTACAGAAATAACAAGACCGACCGGTATTTCTGATGTCGTTAACACACTTCGTGAAATTAAATCTGCAAATAACAGCAAGAGCGTTCCAATTAATGCCGCTGTAGGCAACATAATTTGATGCTTTCCGCCAACAAGTCGCCTTGCTAAATGCGGTGCCATTAAACCAATAAAACCAATTCCACCAGCAACCGCAACAGATGCTCCCGCTAAACAAACAGCAATGAATAATAATTTGCGTCTTTCTTTCTCTACGTTTACACCAAGTCCAACTGCCGCTGCATCTCCTAAATTCATTACATTTAACACATGCGCTTTCCGAATCGCAATTGGTAAAAAGATGAGCATCCATGGAAGTACGCTTAATACGAATTTCCAATCTGTTCCCCATAAACTTCCCGCTAACCAAATCGTGGCAAAACGGAAATCATTCGATGTCATTTTCATTGAAAAAATTAAGCTAACAGCGCTAAACCCAGCTGCTACTGCAATACCGACAAGTATTAAACGAGTTGATGAAACGCCGTCCTTCCATGCCAGTGCATAAATGATAACTGCTGCTAACACTGCACCAACTAATGCAAAGAATGGAAGAATGAATACAGATAGAAGTGTACCCGTCCCGACTTTTCCAAAAAAGAAATATACGAAAACAACAACTGTCAATCCCGCCCCGGCATTAATACCAATAATTCCAGGATCAGCAAGTGGATTTCGTGATAATCCTTGCATAATGGCACCGGATACCGCTAATGCTGAACCAACTAAGATGGCAATAACCATACGTGGCATACGAAATTCGAATAAAATAACGGACTGATCTTCTGCTCCTAGCCCGACCAATGACTTTAACACATCCATTGGTGGAATTTTAAACGTTCCTGTATTTAAACTAATAAGGAATACTGAAAAGATTAATCCAGCCAAAATCGTTACAATTGAAATGTTCTTTTTTGTTAAGACGCTTGTTCTCACATTTTTCCTCTCCCTTCATTACGTGCTAAGTAGAGGAAGAATGGAACGCCAATTAGTGCTGTAATCGCACCGATTGGTGTTTCAAACGGCGGATTAATAATACGAGATAACATATCCGCACATTCAATTAACAATCCGCCTAATATAGCAGAACATGGAATAACCCATCTATAATCTGAACCGACAAGAAAACGTGTCATATGGGGGATTACAAGCCCAACAAACCCAACGGATCCTGCCATAGATACGGCTGAACCTGTTAAAACAAGAACAAGTACAGTTCCGATAAATTTAATTAATGTTGTATTTTGTCCAAGTCCAATCGCAATTTCTTCACCGAAACTTAAGATTGTAATGTACCTGGACATCATAATCGCAATAGCGAGACAAATAAGTCCAATCGGCAATAACATATCAATGCTTTGCCACTTCACACCAGCAACACCGCCTGCATTCCACATACTCACCTCTTGAGCAAGATTGAAATACAAAGCGATTCCAGATGAAATAGCCCCAAGTAAAGCACTAATTGCCGCTCCAGCTAACGCTAATTTAACAGGTGTTAATCCTCCTGGTGAAGAAGCTCCAATGCCGTATACAATACTTGCACCAAATGCTGCTCCAACAAAAGAAGCGATAACAAACATTAAATACGGTGAATTTGGAAAAAACGCATACATAATTGCAATTCCAAACACAGCCCCATCAGTAATCCCCATTAATGATGGAGATGCGAGCGGGTTTCGCGTCATTCCTTGCATAATGGCACCGGATACCGCTAAAAATGCACCAGCAACAACACCGCCAATTGCTCTAGGCATGCGCAGCTCCCAAATCACATTATGATGCGTCAAAGAACCATCAAACTGAAAGACAGCTTGCCATACAGTCTTTAAACTAATATCCGCTGCACCAAATGAAATTGAAGTTGCCATACTTAAAGCTAATAAAATTGTTCCCGCTATTAAAATAATAGAAGCAATAAGCGGTCTGCTCTTAATCTCTTTCACATTTACTTCTTGTTGTTCTATACTCCTCGCACTAGCTTCCATCCCTCAACCATCCTAACCAACAACATATATTTAACAAAATGAGATTTATTCTCAAGAAACAGCAAAAAGAAAATTGGGTGTATCCACCCTTTTTGATAATGATTATCAGAATCACATTTTCTATTCTACCTACCATTACAAAAGGCTGTCAACCATTATTTTGCAATATAAAACTAATGTAGTTCATACGAAACCGATATCATAATAGGAAGTTTATCCACTAGTAAATGACCCAATAACAGTCCTCTACCTTTCCTTATTTAAAAATAATTTTTCTTTTTTAGAACATAAAAAAAGAAGAGTAGATTGTTTACTCTTCTTTTTCTTATTTATTTAGTTTTGCTTCAATTTTTTTAATCAGTTCATCTTCATTTGGTGCTGCAACTGGACGATTATTAACAAAAGCGAACGACTTTTTACGTCCCGGTCCACAATATGATTGACATCCAACTTCGATATTTGCACATGAATCTACCTTTTTGAGTCGTGGTATCAGCGTCTTAATATTCGTTGCCTGACAATCATCACACACACGAAATTCATTTCCCATTCTATATAACACTTCCTCTATTTTCAACTTTTCACAAGTACATTTAAAAATAAACACTAAATGGTATTTTACCGCTCTTTGAAGGTTGATGCAAGTTTTCCTCTGTACGATTTATTTCTAATATTTTCTCGTTATCCCTCTCTTTATAAGCACAATTCATCCACATATATAAGTACAAATTAAAAAAACGATATAAAAACCTTTCTTTTTAGGTAGGAGAGAGCATCCGGCCATGCATAGGCGCGGTCTCCTGCCCCATGCCAAGTAAAAACAAAGAGAGAAAACGAGTGCATCTTCATAACCGCGACTTTTATGTTGGAAAATCAAAATGGATTTGTATAGAAATTCTTCTTTATCAAAATCTACCATATTTTTAAAAGCTTTGTATAAAAGCAATTTCTTTTGTCCATTATAAAAATAGGAAGTTTATAAAAAGAAAGGGAGTTGAATCTATGAAAGTAAGACAAGATGCTTGGACAGACGAAGATGATCTATTACTCGCTGAAACCGTACTACGTCATGTTCGAGAAGGAAGTACACAATTAAATGCATTTGAAGAAGTTGGCGATCAGTTAAATCGCACATCAGCTGCTTGTGGTTTTCGTTGGAATGCTGTCGTTCGTTATAGCTATGAACAGGCGCTGCAACTAGCAAAAAGACATCGAAAAGATAAAATGAGAGCTGCTAGTGGTGAACATGCGAAAAAACGCCTGCTTTATACGCCATCAGCTTCAGCAGTAATTACAGTCGATGAAGAGCCAGTCGTAAATAACACCGTTCCACGTTCGGAACCAGCTGTATCTAGTACCTCTATAACAATGCAAGATGTAATTTACTTTTTACAAACGGTAGGGTCTTCAAGCGTAAAAGTAACAGCTCTTGAAAATGAGAATGTGAGATTGAAACAAGAAATTAAGGCGCAAATGCTTCGAAATGAAGAATTAGAGAAGAAACTAGAAAAGCTAGAACAACAATCTAATACAGTACAAGAAGACTACGAAACGCTCATGAATATTATGAACCGTGCTCGTAAATTAGCATTAATGGATGATGAAGAGCAAACGCAAACCTCATTTCGCATGGATCGAAACGGTAATTTAGAAAAAATTGCAGAATAAAAAGGATGCGATGAACGCATCCTTTTTATTTTGATTCAATCATATAAGCTTCTTCTATATAAGTACAAACTGAAAAACCGACATAAAACCTAATCTTTAGGTGAGAGAGAGCAAGTGCAGGTCACCTTTTGTTCTTCGAGGTAGCGACTTATATGTTGAAAAATCAAAATGAATTTATATATTTTAGACTCTCTCTTTATATCTGGGAAATCTCTTTTTTTCGGATTTCCTTTACATGCTACTACCCCAATTGTTTTTACTGACTGACTAATTGTTTGATATGCTACATCGCTTACGATTGCGTACATATCTGCATATTTACGTACATCGCCAATAATTACATTACCTTCATATTTCATTTTCTTTCCGTCAACCACTACATCATTTTGCTCCATGTTTGCTATAATAAAGATTGTCATTTTATAGATAAGGGGTTAGTTATATGAGCAATTCCCGTTCGATTTTATCTCAACCAGAGTGGCGTATCGTGGATCAGTCTAGTTTAGGCCAGACTTTTCATGCTCTACAGTCATTTGCAATGGATGATACGCTATGTACAACAATCGGAAATGGTACATCTGCTTCAGCAATGCGCTCTTGGGTTCATCACAATACAATTGTTCTTGGCATTCAAGATTCTCGCCTTCCTCATTTAAATGAGGGGATTTCCTTTTTAAAAAAGAACAACTTCCATGTCATTGTCCGCAATTCAGGTGGTCTTGCAGTCGTACTTGATGAAGGGGTTTTAAATATATCACTTCTATTCCAAGAAACAGAAAAAGGAATTGATATCGATCTTGGATACGATACGATGTGGCATTTAATTAAGGAAATGTTAAAAGATTACGATGTCGATATCGAGGCAAAAGAAATCGTTGGCTCTTATTGTCCAGGTAGCTATGATTTAAGTATTCGTGATCAAAAATTCGCAGGTATTTCACAGCGCCGCATTCGCGGAGGGATTGCCGTACAAATTTATTTATGTGCTACAGGCAGTGGCTCCGAACGCGCGGCACTTGTTCGTGATTTCTACAACTTAGCAATTCAAGGAAAAGAAACAAGATTCACGTATCCTGAAATTGTTCCAAGTACAATGGCCTCATTGTCTGAACTACTTGGTGAAACGATTACCGTTCAAGACTTAATGATGCGCCTGTTAAAAACATTACAGCATTTCGCACCCAAATTAACACCATCACAATTAACAGTTGATGAAGTTCCTTTGTACGAAATGAATTTACAACGTATCATCGATCGCAATAATAAAGCACTTGATCTCGAAAAGTAATAAAAGCCCCGCTATATAGCGGGGCTTTTTAATTATAGTGCTTGAGCTGCTGTAATTAAAGCTAGCTTGTACACTTCTTCTTCGTTACAACCGCGAGATAAATCGTTTACTGGCATGTTTAAGCCTTGTAAGATTGGTCCCACTGCTTCAAAGTTACCTAGGCGTTGTGCAATTTTGTAACCGATATTACCAGCTTCTAAGCTTGGGAATACAAATACGTTAGCATCACCTTTAATAACAGAACCTGGTGCTTTTTTCTCAGCTACAGATGGTACGAATGCAGCGTCAAATTGGAACTCACCGTCTAATGTTAATTCAGGAGCCATTTCTTTCGCAATGCGAGTTGCTTCTACAACTTTTTCTGTTTCTGGAGATTTCGCAGAACCTTTTGTAGAGAAGCTTAACATTGCAACACGTGGATCGATGCCGAATAACTCAGCAGTTTTCGCACTTTCAATACCAATTTCAGCTAAATCTTGGCTGTTTGGTGCAATATTGATTGCGCAATCAGCGAATACATACTTCTCATCTTCACGTACCATGATGAATACGCCTGAAGTTTTTGTAACACCTGGTTTTGTTTTAATAATTTGAAGTGCTGGACGAACTGTGTCAGCTGTAGAATGAGCTGCACCACTTACTAAACCGTGTGCTTTACCCATGTATACAAGCATTGTACCGAAGTAGTTTTCGTCTTTAAGGATTTTACGTGCATCTTCTTCTGTCGCTTTCCCTTTACGGCGTTCAACGAAAGATGCTACCATTGCATCCATTTCTTCATATGTAGCTGGGTCATAAATATCAACACCTGCTAATGTTAAGTTCATGCTAGCAGCTTTTGCACTAATTTCCTCTTTATTCCCAACTAAGATTGGCTTTACTAACTCTTCTTTTGCTAAACGCTCTGCAGCGCCTAAAATTCTTTCATCAGTTCCTTCAGGAAGTACGATAGAAATACCTTTTCCTTGAACTTTTTCTTTTACTGCTGTAAATAAATCGCTCACGAATAAACCCTCCTACAAATGTTAAAAAAACTCTACTTTTAAGAATACTTCTTTTCATCTATATTTTAAACTTATAGCTCTTAAAAAATAGGCAAAATAAAAATGATTATATTTTCATAAAATTCAGCATGGTTAATTTGTTATAAAACATTGATGAAAAACCTTTCTTTTTAGATGGGAGAGAGCATCCGGCTATGCATAGAAGCAATCAGGAAATTTTTCCACCCCATGCCAAGTGAAAACAAAATGGATTTATACATATTCTCTTCCTAGCATTTTTAAAATGTGACAATTTTATGCACCCAAGCTTTACACAGGTGACTTTAAACCTATATATGCTATAGTTAACGTGTAAAATATCATTAACTGAGGTGAATAGAATGAGTGAAGCAGCAAAAACGTTAGATGGTTGGTATTGTTTACATGATTTACGTTCTATCGACTGGGCAGCTTGGAAAACATTATCTAGTGACGAACGCGGACAAGCAATGTTTGAATTTTTAAACGTCATCGAAAAATGGAACAAGGTCGCATCCTCAAAACAAGGTAGTCATGCAATGTATACAGTCGTTGGTCAAAAGGCGGATATTATGTTTATGATTTTACGTCCAACAATGGAAGAATTAAATGAAATTGAAACAGAATTAAATAAAACAACATTAGCTGAATATATGGTTCCTGCATACTCTTACGTATCTGTTGTTGAGTTAAGTAACTACCTTCCAGCTGATGAAGATCCATACCAAAACCCTCAAATCCTAGCACGCTTATACCCTGAATTACCAGAAGCAAATCATATTTGTTTCTATCCAATGGACAAGCGTCGTCAAGGTGATGATAACTGGTACATGCTTCCAATGGAAGAACGCAAAAAACTTATGTACAGCCATGGTAAAATTGGTCGTCAATATGCAGGTAAGGTACGTCAAGTTATTACAGGTTCTGTCGGCTTTGACGATTACGAGTGGGGTGTAACGCTATTCGCTGACGACATCCTTCAATTTAAAAAGCTTGTATACGAAATGCGCTTTGATGAAGTAAGTGCTCGCTATGGTGAATTCGGAACATTCTTTGTTGGTAACATCTTACCACGCGAAAAAGTAGCAAAATTTTTATACGTATAGTACAAAAAAGGAACGAAATTCGTTCCTTTTTCTTAATATCCTATCAAAACTCTTCAAAATCCTCTTTTTTCGTCAAATTCAAGCAATATTAGACAAGAAATCGTCAAATCCCCTGTTAAATTATAACTTTCTTATATTCAAAATCATGCTAAAATGGTACGAGCTATATGCTAATAACGATGCGAAGGTGATAATGTATATGAGGAAAATTTTATCTATTTTACTAGTGTTTCTATTGTCATTTTCTTCCTTAGGAGTAACAACCTCCCATGCAGAAGAAAAAATACATATAGAAGCGGCGGCTGCCATTCTTTTTGATGCAGATACAGGAAAAATACTGCATGAGCAAAATCCAGATGAATTACTAGCTATTGCTAGCATGTCAAAACTTATTGTTGTTTACTCCGTTTTGGAAGCAATTAAAGAAGGAAAAATAACATGGGATACAAAAGTAAACATCTCTGATTACGCTTATGAAATTTCCCGTAATAATGAATTCTCTAACGTTCCTTTCGAAAAAGGCCTACAATATACAGTTAAAGAATTATATCATTCTATTGTTATCTTCTCTGCAAATGGATCCAGCATTGCGCTTGCTGAACTTCTTGCGGGAAGTGAAAAAAATTTCTTAAACCTTGCAAATGAACACGCAAAAAAACTAGGGTTAAAGAAATATAAATTTGTAAATGCGACTGGATTAAATAATGCTGATTTAAAAGGAAAACATCCGGAAGGAACAGATCCGAATGGAGAAAACTCCTTATCAGCTCGCGATATGGGTATTCTATCAAGAACAATTATTACAAAGTATCCAGAAATACTAGAGGATACAAAACAAAGATTTAGAAACTTTCCAGATAACCATCCAAAACCAATTCGCATGGAAAACTGGAACTGGATGTTACCAGGTGCTGCTTTTGCTTATGAAGGAACAGATGGTTTAAAAACGGGAAGTTCAGATACAGCTGGGTATGGATTTACAATTTCTGCAAAACGCGGTGATCTACGTCTCATCTCCGTTATTATTAAAACAAAATCAATGGATGAACGTTTCACAGAATCACGCGAATTAATTGATTACGGATTTAATAACTTTGAAAAGCAGAAATTAAAAATAGATAAAAACAATACAATTTCTGTTGTAAAAGGAAAAGAAGATACTGTAACTGTGACACCTGAAAAAGAGATAACGGTGATCTCAAAAAAAGGAAGTAAACCATCTTATAAAGTTTCTACTGAGGCAGATAAATCACTTGCCGAAGATGGGAAATTAGTTGCGCCAATCAAAAAAGATGCTAAAGTAGGTTCACTTGTTTTAGAATCAACTGATCAATACGGTTTCTTAGACGGAAGTAAGAAGATGAAAATCGCTGCAAAAACAACAGAAGAAGTAGAAAAGGAAAATTGGTTCGTATTAACAATGCGATCAATCGGTGATTTCTTCTCAAATATGTGGTCAAAAATATTCTAATTCATAAAAAAGCTAGCACATTTGCTAGCTTTTTCATTATCTTTCTCCCTCTAACGCTAAAATTCCCCTCCCTAAAACTTTGTTTGGTTGTCATATCTGGGTCCTTTTCCTCATACGTATGAACTAGTAATTGCTCCACAATTCATCTAGAAATAAACCTCTTTCTCTAGTGCAATCCATAAAGAGAGGTGAGACATAATGGGCGTTATCAACTATACAGAAGAAGACGTAAAATTATTAGCTAGACTCATGCGTGCAGAAGCTGAAGGCGAAGGGCAACAAGGCATGCTGATGGTTGGAAATGTAGGTGTAAATCGAGTTCGAGGAAATTGCTTAGATTTTAAACAAATACGGAATTTACGCCAAATGGTTTATCAAAATCCGGGTGGTTTTGAAGCAACGCAAAAAGGATACTTTTATCAACGAGCCCGTGAACAGGACATTGCCCTTGCAAGGCGTACAATTGAAGGGCAACGTTTTTGGCCTGCCAATTTTGCTTTATGGTTTTTTAGGCCCGAAGGTGCTTGTCCACCAACTTGGTATAATCAACAAAATTCAGGCCGTTTTAAAAAACACTGCTTCTTTCAACCATCCGCCGGGGATTGCCCAGCAGTATATTAAGGAATGAAAATGAGGAGGGACTTGTAATGGCACAGCAACAAAATCCATACTATGGAACGGGTTTTTATCAACCTTCAGGGGGATATATGCAACCACAACAACAAATGACGCCGCAGCAGCAACAAGCTATGCAACAGCAAGCTATGCAGCAACAAACTGCCCAAGCACAACTTGCAGTATCTCAAGGTATGCTCCCACTAGAGCAATCATATATTGAAAACATCCTTCGCTTAAACAAAGGAAAACCAGCAACTATTGTTATGACATATGAGCGCGGCAGTTCACTTGGCACACAATCCTATACAGGTATTATTGAAGCAGCTGGACGTGATCACATCGTCATCAGCGAACCAAAATCCGGAAAAAGATTCTTACTACTTATGATTTACTTAGATTATGTAGAATTCCCTGGAGAAATCACGTATTTACCTAGCCAACCAGCAACCTATGCTCCAAGACCATAAAAAAAGCTGGCATTTGCCAGCTTTTGTTTTTGTCTTTATAATCCTTTTACAACTGCAGTTCCTAGTAAAATCCAGCCTACAATAAACGCTACACCACCAAGTGGTGTAATCGGTCCGAAAAACTTAATCCCCGTCGTACTTAATGCATATAGACTTCCAGAGAACATAATAATTCCCGCTACCATAAACCAGCCTGCTGTGCTTACAAGAGAAGATTGAATCTTATCCATTAATAACGCAACAACAAATAATCCTCCAGCATGAAACATTTGATATGTAACACCTGTTTTCCAAACTTCTAACATTTTTGCAGAAACCTTATTTTCTAAACCATGTGCACCAAAAGCACCTAACGCGACAGATAACCCGGCTGTAATACAGCCCAATAAGAAGAAAATTTTCATTGGAATTCCCCTTTTTTATCTTTATAATAAGAAATTTTTACATATTAGCCAACCAATTTAGCTTTTAGAAGTCAAATAACGAATTACCATTTGCACCATCTTCTTTTATATAGACAGGTTCTCCAGAAACCGCCGCAATCGGTTGAACCGTCATCGTCGGATGTGGTGTTATAACTTGTGATTGTAGCCTTGGCTCTACATATGCAGAAGTTTCAATCTGTTCATCTAATAATAAATCACATAAAGCACGAACCACTAAAAGATGTTCTTTTGCCTTTCGTCCTTCACTATTTTTTGCTTTCGCAACTTCATTTGCCATTTTATTTAAAATTTTATCGCTCGATATTTGCATTCCTAATCACCTCGTACTTTGTAGTTCTTTCTCAAATTGCCCCAGCTTCTCTACTGGACCAAATACTATTATCATATCATGTTCTTGTAATTTTTCCTGCCCTGTTGGATTATGAATAATATTTCCATCTCGTAAAATCGCTAAAATTGTAACATCAAATTGATTTCTCACATTGCTTTCTATCAATGTTTTTCCAATTAAAAAAGACCTTTCGCCAATTTGAACTTCCTCTATTGCAAAAGCCTGATCTGTTCCATAAAGTACCGTATCAATATAATGAACCGTTAACGGATTTGCGATTCCTTTTGCAATATGAATTCCAGCCATACTGGATGGATTAATAACTTTATTGGCACCAGCACGGCGTAATTTCCCTTCCGTTTCTGGCTTTTCAGCTCTAGCCACAATTTTAATTGTACTATTTAATCCTCGTGCTGTTAATGTAATGAATACATTTTCAGCATCATTTGCAACAATCGCTACTAAGCCAGCAGCCCTTGTAATTCCCGCCTTACGTAACACCTGATCTTCCGTGGCATCACCATGTACATATAAAAGCTTTTCTTTCTCTAGTACTTCTTCTTCTTTATCAACAACAACAAATGGAATATTCTTTTCCTGTAATTCGTGTACAACTTGAAGTCCTACTCTACCACAACCACATACAATAATATGATCTTGTATTTGCGCTATTTGTTTGCCCATTTTCTTCCTCCGCACTGCATGAAATAAATTCCCCTCAATAATCATTGCTGCTACTACCCCGATTGCATATGTAACAATTCCTACACCAACAGGAATAATAAGAAGCGCAAAAATCTTCCCATCTTGTGTTAATGGAACTGCATCTCCATACCCAACCGTTAATACTGTAATCATTGTCATCCAAAAGGCTTGAAACAAACTAATCTCTTCTATCATCATAAATCCGATTGTTCCAAGAACTACAACAAAACACATACATATAACTGCAATCCATAATTGCCTGCGTGCATTCATCTCATTCTTCAACTCTTTTCTCTACTACAATCTTTGCCAGAGGAAATGAAATACGTATATACTAGAAGCGGAATCTACGAAAGAGGTTGATATAATGAAAACATTTCTTTCTGCCTTGCAATGGGCATTATTTATTTTGGCCGGTAGCCTCATTGTACCAATTAGTGTTGCTGCTAGTTATGGCCTTGAAGGTGCTGAAGCAATTGCATTTGTACAACGAACGTTATTTGTTCTTGGCTTTGCTGGCCTTCTGCAAGCTATATTTGGTCATAGGCTACCGATTCAAGAAGGGCCAGCTGGTCTTTGGTGGGGAATCTTCTCACTATACGCGAGTTTAGGTGTCGTATTATTTGGATCAAATAATGAAACACTCCGCGTCTTACAATACGCATTTCTGTTAAGCGGCATCATCTGTATTATCCTTAGTATTTTTGGACTTATTGATAAACTTGTCCGTTATTTTACACCAACAGTAATTGGAACATATTTATTCCTTCTCGTTGCCCAGCTCAGCGGTTCTTTTCTAAAAGGAATGTTCGGCCTTGATGGACAACATACTGAAGTACAAGCAAACGTCTTTATTCTTTCACTCATTGTTATTTTACTATCTTTTTTTATTCTGAAGCTACCTATTATTGGACAATACTCTGTTCTGTTCAGCATTGTCTTTGGATGGATCCTATTTGCATGCTTCGGATTATCTAATCAGGTTACACCGGTAACAGATCTCATCCGTCTACCGTCTCTATTCGTGTTTGGATTGCCTCGTATCGAATGGAACATGGCAATTACCGTTGTCTTTGTCACACTGTTGCTCTTAACGAACATGTTGGCAAGCATCCGTGTTGTGCAAAAGGTTGTTTCTACATATGAAGAAGGTGCAGTTCAAAATCGATTCAAACATGCCGGAATTATAACGGGCATAAATCAGCTTTTAGGTGGTCTTTTCTCAGCAATTGGACCAGTAGCTATTTCAGGTTCAGCTGGATTTATTGCAACAACAAATATTTATAAACGCCTTCCTTTCCTATTAGGATCAAGTTTTATTATTGTAATTAGTATATTTCCAAAGATTACATCATTCTTCGCCGCTATTCCTGTCGCCGTTGGATATGCTGCTATTTATCCTGTATTTGCAAGTATGATTGGTCTTGCCTTCCGTGAATATGACACCGTAGAAAATAAAGAGCGTTTATTCCGCGTCGCTGGTCTGTCTCTTTTCACAGGAATCGGGGTTATGTTTGTCCCGCCGCAGGCATTTTCGACCCTGCCACCATTTTTAGCATCATTTTTAAGCAATGGCCTTGTACTTGGTTCTGTCATGGCTATTTTGCTTGAAGTTTTATTTTCCCGTTCAAAGGAAAAACAACCATCGTAAATTGGAAAACTTCCATTATTGCACTCTACTTTCAGAGTTGTTAGGATAGAATTATCATGGGCAATATGCCCATGATAATATATACTAACAATACAGTAATCAGGCTCACTATATAAAATGAAACTTCCATCACCAATCAGGTTTTTGGTTTTTCACATATACATTACTGCTTTAAGAACAAAAGATGACCTGCACTCATTTTCTTCCTTTGTTTTAACTTGGCGTGGTGGCAGGAAAAGGATCTGACCGCTTCTATGCATGGGCGGATACTCTCTTCCATCTAAAAAGGAAGGGTTTCTATCTTTTTTTCAATTTATGTACCTTTAAAGAGGTTCGATGTCTTACTATTTAATCCTCATCGTTTTGCTAGAACGAATTTCTAACAATATCAACTTTCAACAAAGAAAGGAACTTTCTATATGTCTTATAAAATGATTGTTTTAGATTTAGATGATACTTTACTACGTGATGACCATACGATTTCAGAACGTACAAAACAGGCCTTAATGACTGCTCAAGAACAAGGTGTAAAAGTTGTGCTTGCTTCTGGCCGCCCAACATTTGGTATGCGTCATATTGCAAAGGAGCTTCGTCTAGAAGAATATGGAAGCTTCATCTTATCGTTTAATGGTGCAAAAATTATTAATTGTAAAACGGATGAAGAATTATTCAGCAGTACACTATCTCCTGAAATCGTTCACAATCTATATGAAATTAGTAAAGAAGAAGATGTTTGGATTCATACGTATATGGGCGATGATATTATAACGGAAGAAAATAATCCATATACAGAAATTGAAGGAACTCTTACAGGCATGTCAATTATTGAAGTAGACAGCTTTATCACTGCTGTACAAGAACCTGTTGTAAAAGTATTAATGAATAAAGAAGCTGAACGCCTTGTAGAAGTAGAGAAAAAACTTCAAAAACAACTAGAAGGCAAACTAAGTGTAATGCGTTCAAAACCATACTTCTTAGAGTTCACAGAAGCTGGTGTAACAAAAGGAACAAGCTTAAATCAATTGATTCAAAAACTTGGTATTAAGCGTGAGGAAGTAATCGCAATGGGCGATAGCTACAACGATCAAACAATGATCGAGTTCGCTGGCCTTGGTGTTGCGATGGGCAATGCTCCAGATGACATTAAAGAAATTGCAAACTACGTAACAGACACAAATATGAATGATGGCGTTGCTAAAGTTGTAGAGAAATTTGTGCTAAAAACCGAAGTTCTTGTTTAATATATAAATTTTTCAACATACAAGTTACTGCTTTGAAAACAAAAGGTGACCTGCACTCATTTTCCCCCTTTTTTTAACTTGGGGCATGGGGCTAAAAAAGGACCTAACCGCTTCTATGCATGGACGGATGCTCTCTCCCATCTAAAAGGAAAGGTTTTTTGTACTTATATAGATGCATTCACAAAACCCATTTGAAGTCAAATACTTCAAATGGGTTTTTATTTAAATGTACGTAGCTTTGTGAAGATATTTTGAACTTTACAACATTCTCGTAGTGTAAACTTTGTTTTTGTATATAATGAAACAAAACATACTATTTTATTTGGAATAAGAATACAAATTTACTATATACAAGCGCATGTTTAAGGAGGCACTTTTATGTTATCTACACCAATCGGAAGATTAAGAGCAATTGGATTAGTCGAAGGGATTTCCTTTCTACTACTATTATTTGTAGCGATGCCGTTAAAATACTTTGCGGGGTTTGCAACAGCAGTTAAAATTACAGGTATGGCTCATGGCGTTCTATTTATATTATTCATCTTTGCCGTGATTCAAGTAACAATCGTACATCGTAAGTCTATCTTATGGGCTTTAGGTGCGTTGATTGCTTCCGTTATCCCATTTGGTACATTTGTACTAGATGCAAAATTAAAAAATGAACCGCAGTGATTAAAAAAGGTAGCTAACAGAATGACTGTTAGCTACCTTTTTTATAGATTTGGAATTTGCCAATCAATTTTTTTCTCATCCATACTAGATAAGAGGTCATTTACTTTTGAAAACGGCTTGCTGCCAAAGAAACCTCGTCTTGCTGATAAAGGACTTGGATGTACAGATTCAATAATATGATGATTCGAGTTTGTAATCAGTTTTTTCTTTGCTTGTGCATGGCGCCCCCACAATATGAAAATTAAAGGTTTTTCACGTTCATTTAACAGTTCAATAACACGATCTGTGAAATGCTCCCATCCTTTTCCCTTATGAGAATTTGCTTCCCCTTGTCTCACAGTTAACACCGCATTAAGTAATAATACGCCTTGCTCTGCCCATTTCACTAAATAACCGTTATTCGGAATTTCACAACCAAGATCTGCATGCAATTCTTTATACATATTTTGCAGTGATGGTGGTGTTTTCACGCCAGGTTGCACAGAAAAACTTAACCCATGCGCTTGATCTGGTCCATGATATGGATCTTGTCCTAAAATAACAACCTTTGTATCCTTATAACTTGTATAATGTAGTGCATTAAAAATATCATTGGCTTTCGGATATATGACATGGGTACTATATTCTTCTTTTAAAAACTGTCTTAGTTTTTGATAATATGGTTTCTCGAATTCTGGTGCAAGTAACGGCTCCCAATCATTCTTTAAAATATGTTCCATCTCTTCACTTCCTATTCATTTAATTGACCATGTCTTGCTTCGTAAATACGACAAATGAAATGATAAGAGAAACTACAGCCCAAGCTGTTAAATTCATCAATGAAAAGCTCATCGATAGACCTTGCAATGCCGGTAACTTCCCTGATAAATAATCTGTGAGCGATAAATTTACGCTAAAAATATATTTTGCCCCTTCCCAAGACGTTGCGAAGGAACTTAAGATACCACCTGCAATTAACGCCGCTAGCATGACTCCCATACCAGCTGGTGTATTACGAATTAACACAGAAACCATAAAGGATATGGTTCCCACAACAATCGCAACAAACCAAGCTAATCCATATGCCATTAAAATATATTGCCACTGCGGAATGAGGTGGACAAAATTTGTATTCAATGTTTCTTTATCAATTCCAAAACCCGTCAGTACCGGTAAATTCCACCCGGCATATCCGAAAACAACGCCCGATAATACATAGGAGAAAATCCCCACCAAGAGCAATATAAGTGAGATAAATAACAACATCGTCACATATTTACTGAGAAGAATTTTAAAGCGTCGAATCGGCCGCGTTAGAAGCATCTTCATCGTTCCATCACTTCGTTCTCCCGATACAATGTCAATTGCAACAATCATTACAAGTAGCGGAATAAACAATGTAATTCCTTGTTCAATGAATGCTCGTACAAACGTTGGTGCTCCTGGTGCTGTTGGATTAATATCATGATCTAAATAATATTGTTGCTGCTCCACTCGTACTTTCAGCCAATCCCGCCATTCTTCTGGCAACCTAGAATTATTTAAACGATTTTGCGAATCAACAATTTGCTGCTGAAGTGCTACCTTCCAATCGCTCGTACCAAGGCGTTTTTGCGTTGTCTGCACTTCACGATACTGTGCATAAACAAACAAAGGAATTAAGATTGCCAATATGAGCATGACGACAACAATACGTTTCTTTCGATAGATTTTTTCTGATTCATTTAAAACAAGATTCGCAATTTCACGCATGTTTCTCACTCCCTGTGAGTTCAATAAATAAATCTTCTAGTGTAAATACAAGCTCCTTCACGCTATGTACATCTATTCCGTTTTCTACAAAGCGTTTATTCCAAGCACTAATTGTATTAATATCCATTCGGCACAATAAACGTTCATCATCTATGCTAATTTCCCTAACTTCTTTTGAAGTTTTTAAAAGTTCTAATGCTCGGGAAATCGGTGTAACAATCCATTCAACACGATCGCTCGCAGTTTTAATCAACTCTTCAATAGGTGCAACTGTAATCATTTTTCCCTTATGAATAATAGCGACACGATCACATATCATTTGTACTTCACTTAGTAAGTGACTCGAAATAAAGACACTCATGTTTTCTTCTTTCACAAGCTTATGTATAAACTCCCTCATCTCTCTTATACCAGCTGGATCTAGGCCATTTGTTGGTTCATCTAGTATAAGGAGTTTCGGGTTTCCAAGAAGAGCCTGCGCGATTCCAAGGCGTTGTTTCATACCCAGAGAATACGTTTTCACTTTATCGTGAATACGTTCATCTAAATGAACCATTTTTGCAATTTCTAAAATACGTTCATCTGATATACCGCCAAGCATACGTGCAAATTGCTTTAAATTTTCCCACCCTGTTAAATATGTATAGAGCTCTGGATTTTCCACGATGCTACCAATTTGCCGCATCGCTTCTCGAAAGTTCTCTTTAATATTATAACCACCAATAGAGATCGTACCTTCAGTCGCTTTAATAAGACCAACTAGCATCCGAATTGTTGTTGTTTTCCCTGCTCCATTTGGTCCTAAAAATCCAAACACTTCTCCTTGGTTCACATCAAATGAAATGTTTTCAACAAGCGTCTTTTTCCCAATGACCTTTTTCACATTTCGTACTGAAAGTACCGTCGTCATTTCGCCCCTCCTTCATTTAGCTTCAGCTTACTTACAACGCCTTGTAATAAGCGATCCGCCATATATGAGTAGCCAATTTCATTCGGATGAAAATGATCTGAGTATAATAATTCTTTCCCTCGGTTTTGAAACAGATCAAACGTTGGCGTTATATATACATTTTTATTATCTATTGCTAACTTCTCTAAAGATGCATTCCAATCTACAACAATGGATGAAGAACCTTTTAAATCTTCAACATCCTCAAAAGGATTGTATAAACCGAGCCAGAAAATCGGGCTATCTGGATTTAGCTTTCGAATTTCTGTTAAAATTTGTTTTGCCTGATTTTGAAATGTTTCTGTATTAGGGCGATATGTTTCTAGATCTATCTTTCCAAGTGATTCCCATCCTGGAAATAAGTCATTTCCTCCAATTGTTAAAATGATAAGATCCGCTTGCTTAATTGAGTACTGTGCACCACTACTTGCTATTTGTTTCAACAAATCCGGCATTTTCGCACCACTAACAGCTAAATTCGTTAACGCTACCTTTTGTTTGTAGTCCTTCTGCAAACTTTCTTTCACTCGTCCCACATAGCCAATTCCTTCTTTATCTCCAACGCCACGCGTTAAAGAATCGCCTAAACTGACAACTTGTAATGTTCCAGGGTGCTGTTTCCCCTTTACTTGTTTTTGTGCTGTCTTCATAGTTAAATTTGAAGCTTTCGGATTTAATACATCATTAATCCCCGAAATAAAACCATATGCAAATAAACAAAAAGATGCAATTGTAATGAGTAAAATTCCTTTTACTAATTTGGATCTCATGTCAAAACCCCTTTTAGCCTCATAGATTGTCCCTAATTATACCAAACGCCTTTTCGAAAAGCGATTTTCATACTTTATGCATTATGTAGTTTCACGAAGGGTCAACTGTGGTAAAAGTTCAATGTTCTTCACATCTATTTTTTCATCCTCTATCTTCTCATATAATATTTCAAATGCTTTCGCACCAACTACTTTACTAGAATGAGCAATTGTTGTAATTCCTAACACATCAGCCACCTCTTGGTCATCGCACCCAATAATTGCAAGATCTTCAGGAATACGAATTCCTTGTTTTTTTGCTTCCGTTACCATACCTGCTGCGATTGGATTACAAGAAACGAGAAATGCTGTTGGTTTCACAGACATGTTAATCCACGCTCTTATCACTTCACGACCATCCTCTACTGTAAAATGCTCTGTAAACTTCCATTCTTCTCGAGATTCTATAGAAATCTCCTGAAGCGCTTCCTCATAAGCTTGTTTTCGTTTTTGACTATTTACGCTATGACTTCTGCCAATACAATATCCAATGTGGGCGTGTCCGTTTTCTATTACGTATTTCATCCCCTGCGAAAACACCTTATAGTGATCAATATGTACGCTAGAAATACACTTAGATTCTATTTCTTCACATGTTACAATCGGACCAAACTTTGTATATTCTTCTATTGTTTTGCAGCCATTCATTCTCGAGCATATAATTACACCATCAAGCTTCTTCATTTTTAACATATGCAAAATTTCAAGTTCTTTTTCGGCACTATAGTTCGTCTGACAGAGCATCATATTATAATTTTTTTTGGCCGTTTCTTTAGAAATCCCCTCAATAATTGCACTGTAATATTGATCATTTACATGCGGCAAAATAACACCTATCACATTCGTCTTTCCTCTTACTAAATGAATCGCATTCACATTTTGGGTGTAATTTAGCTCTTCAATGATTGCTAAAATTTCCTGCCTCTTTTTATCACTTACATACGGATGATTATTTAATACACGTGAAACCGTTGACACTGATACACCGGCAATTTCCGCAATCTTTTTTATATTTGTCATCTTATTTCCTCCCCTTCCCATCATTTAAATAAACCTCATCAAAAAATTCTTTCTTGACCTGGTAAGCTTTCCACAATATATCCTTTTCTAGCAAATACATTCAGAAAGGATTTGAAACATATGATACGTCTAAAACTAGACTATATATTTTTTATTAGCGGACTACTCATCCTATCTCTTGGAATTAACATGATGACAACTATTACTTCATTTGGCCTTAGTCCTTATGATTCGTTTTTTATTGCGCTATATCAAAACTTTGGAGTAAGTATTGGCTTTTGGATTTTTATGATTAACTTCGCCTTTACACTTATTGTGCTATTTTTGAATAAGAAGCATATTACAATCGGAACAATTGTTACTATGGTTCTTATTTCTGTTTTTGTTGATTGGATTGGTTCTATTACTATCATTATGGATTCAATCCGCTCTCTTCCAAAATATATAACACTTGTGTGCGGAAATCTATTTGTTGGCGCTGGAATTGGAATTTATGTCTCCACACAATTATGTGCAGCACCACAAGAGGCCTTTGTCTTAACAATGTCTGAAAAGAAAAAGTGGACGTTTCGCAGAACAGAAATTTCATTAGCTTTGCTATTTTTGACACTCAGTTTCTTATTAGATGGGCCTATTTACTTCGGAACAATTATCCTTTCCTTTACAACAGGCTGGATCATTCAAGCATTTATTCAGATTGGTACAAAAATCCTCCACATGAAAAAAGCCTATTGAGCGAATAACGCTACAATAGGCTTTTTTCATCTATTTTACCGAAAGACAGCTCCCTGAATATAGTCAAAGACAACCTTCTCATCATTTTGTAACACGACTGGTTGAATTCCCTTCGTATCAATGGCGATATTTGGATCCTTCAAACCGTTACCTGTTAATACCGCTACAATTTGGCTTCCTTTTGTAATTTCCCCGCTTTGCAATTGTTTATAAACACCTGCAAGAGAAGCACATGAAGCCGGTTCTGCAAAGATTCCTTCATACTTGGCTAGCCATTCATACGCTTCAAGAATTTCACGATCTGTTACTTCGTCAATTTTACCTCGAGATTGTTCTGCAGTTAGGGCGGCTTGCTCCCAACTTGCGGGATTTCCAATTCGAATTGCTGTTGCGATTGTTTCTGGCTCTTCAATTTTATGTCCGTGCACAATCGCCGCTGCTCCTTCAGCCTCAAAGCCGCGCATCTCTGGTAAACCCGTACCAAGTCTTTCGTGATACTCTTTGAAACCTTTCCAATACGCTGTAATATTGCCTGCATTACCAACTGGAATTGCTAAAATATCCGGCGCCTTCCCAAGCGCATCACAAATCTCAAATGCAGCTGTTTTTTGCCCTTCAATTCGGTATGGATTAACAGAATTTACAAGTGTAATTGGTGATGATTCGCTAAGCTTACGTACAATTTGCAAAGCATGATCGAAATTCCCATCCATACTTATAATCTCAGCACCATACATGACAGCTTGCGCTAATTTACCGTATGCAATCTTCCCGTTTGGAATAATAACGATGCACGACAGTCCTGCCCTAGCTGCATAAGCTGCTGCAGATGCAGACGTATTACCTGTAGATGCACAGATAATCGCTCCGCTCCCTGCTTCTTTTGCTTTTGCTACCGCCATTACCATACCGCGATCCTTAAACGATCCGCTTGGATTTGCCCCCTCTATTTTCCCGTAAATTGTTACGCCCCACCGCTTTGAAAGGTTTTCTAGTAAAATAAGTGGTGTATTACCTTCATGCAATGTTAAGGGAGGTGTCTTTTCCGTAATAGGTAAAAACTCCTTATACTCAGCAAGCAAACCTTTCCACATTACCTAGCATCTCCTTCGATTCGATAGTTTGCTTTCACACAATCTATTTCTTCGTATGTCCCCATTGTATGTAAAATATATTCATAGTCTGCAAGTGATGCACGATGTGTTACGATAACAATCTCAGCCTTTCCTTTCTCCCCGAGTGGCATTTGAATAATTTTTTCAAAGCTAACACCGCGTTCAGAGAATAAAGATGTAATTTTTGCAAACACACCAATTTCATCTTTTACATGTAGGCGTAAAAACTTCTTCACAAAAATTTCATCTGGCTCTTTTAATACCTTTTCATACTGCGCAGAAACTGCGCTATTCCCAGTTACACCAAGGCGCACATTTTGCATTACCGCAACTAAATCAGAAACAACCGCTGTCGCTGTCGGTAAACTTCCTGCACCAGGTCCATAAAACATTGTTTCTCCTACCGCTTCACCATATACATATACGGCGTTATATTCATTTTGAACAGCTGCAAGAGGGTGTGTATTCGGAAGTAATGTTGGCTCAACTGTTACCTCTAACTTTTCACCATCACGCTTCGCCAGTCCAATTAATTTAATTGTATATCCTAAGCTTTTACTATATGCGATATCTTCCTCAGTAATGGAAGTAATCCCTTTCACCTTCACATCTCCAAGCTCTACATTTGTAGAAAAACCTAGAGTAGCTAAAATCGTCATTTTCCTTGCTGCATCTAAACCTTCAACGTCTGATGTTGGATCTGCTTCCGCAAATCCAAGCTGCTGCGCTTCTTTTAACACGTCGTCATATGCTCTCCCTTCGTCAGACATTTTTGTCAGAATAAAGTTTGTTGTTCCGTTCACGATTCCCATCACTTTCGTAATAAGATCCGAAGAAAGTCCTTCTACAATGCTGCGCAGAATTGGAATCCCTCCAGCTACGCTCGCCTCGTAAAATAAGTCAGCTTGATTTTCCTTTGCCACCGTCAGTAATTCTGCTCCGTGCAATGCCATTAAATCTTTATTAGCAGTAACAACATGTTTACCATTTTTCAAAGCTTGTAAAATATATGCTTTCGCTTCCTCTATGCCACCCATCACTTCAATGACAACATCAATATCAGGATTATCTATAATTTCATTTGCATTTTTCGTTAATAAGGTAGAGGGTACTTGGACCTCTCTCTCTTTTTCAATATTTTGCACTAATACTTTTGTTACTTTCACTGGGCAACCAACTTGGTGCATAAGACGATCTTGATGATTCGTAATAATACGAACCACACCGCTGCCAACCGTTCCAAGGCCTAATAAGCCCACTTGAATTTCATTCATGATACTGTCCACCCCTCTAAAGAATTGTATTTAGATGCCATTATATAAGTTAAGATTCTGAAAAACAATATATTTTGAACATTCGGAAAAATATAAAGTAATCCGTGTAAAGAAAACGTTGCCACGTGTTATATAATGATCAGCTTACAAAATATAAGGGGTTTCTTGATACACATAATAATTTAACCAATTTGAAAATAATAAGTTTCCATGACTCCGCCATCTTATAAGTGGCTTTTCAGCTGGATTATTATGTTTAAAATAGTTTTTGGGAACCTTAATATCTAGCCCTCTTTGTTTATCGCGTTCATATTCTTGTTTTAACGTATCGCAGCTATATTCGCTATGACCAAGAACAAAAATATGCTTTCCATCTTGCCCCATAACAAGGTGGACACCTGCTTCTTCTGATGTTGCTAGTAATGTCAACTCTCGTACTTTTTCAATATCAGCTGCGCGTACTTCCGTATGGCGTGAATGTGGTGCAAAAAAGAGCTCATCGAATCCTTGTAACAATTTCACATGCTGCTCATGCACTTCATGCTCGAATACACCAAATATCTTTTCTTCAAGCGAGTATTTCGGAATTCCATAGTGATAATACAGACCCGCTTGTGCTCCCCAACAAATATGCAATGTAGATGTTACATTCGTTTTTGAATAGTCCATTATGCGTCCAAGTTCTTCCCAATAATCTACATCTTCAAAAGGAAGTGTTTCAATTGGGGCCCCTGTAATAATGAGACCATCAAATTTGTCTCCCTCAATATCGCGAAATGTTTTATAAAAACTTGTTAAATGGTCTTGCGCTACATTACGGGATATATGAGACTCCATATGAAGTAAATGCACATCCAGTTGAAGTGGTGTATTACCGAGTAACCTGAGCAATTGCGCTTCTGTTTCTTGTTTTGTTGGCATTAAGTTCAAAATTGCAATTTTTAGAGCACGTATATCTTGTGTTTCAGCTCGCTCTTTTGTCATCACAAAAATATTTTCTTTTTGCAATATTTTACGGGCTGGTAACTCCTTATCAACAATGATCGGCATGCGCTTTGCCTCCAACTAATGCTTCCTCTAGGTCCGCAATAATATCAGAAACATCTTCGATACCGACTGATAAGCGAATTAAATCAGATGTAACACCTGCTAAACGTTGCTCTTCTTCATTTAACTGTCTGTGCGTTGTACTAGCGGGATGAATCACACATGTCCTTGCATCTGCAACGTGTGTCACAAGAGTTGCCAGCTTCACATTTGCAATGAACTCTTTCGCAGGTTCTAGTCCTCCTTTAATACCAAATGTTAAAACACCACTTGCACCTTTTGCTAAGTACTTTTGCGCTAACGGATAATTTTCATTACTTTCTAATCCCGGATAATTCACCCATTCAATACGATCATGGTTAGCAAGCCACTTCGCAACTGCAAGAGCATTTTCACTATGACGCTCCATTCGTAAATGTAATGTTTCTAAACCGATGTTGCTAATATACGCATTGAATGGGCTCATACAGTTTCCATAGTCTCTTAATAGTTGAACACGAGCTTTCACAATATATGCCGCCTGGCCAAAATTCTGCACATAACTTACGCCATGATAACTTGGATCTGGTTCGACAAGCTCAGGATATTTTCCATTTGTCCAATCAAAATTTCCTCCATCAATGACAATTCCACCTAATGAACTCGCATGGCCATCAATATATTTCGTTGTAGAATGAACAACAATATTTGCGCCATGCTCAAACGCTTGGCATAAATATGGTGTCGCCAAAGTATTATCCACGATAAACGGTACTTCCAGTTCTTTTGCCGCGTTTGAAAACTCTTTAAAATTTAAAACATTCATCGCTGGATTTCCAAGGGACTCTGCATAAATCAGCTTTGTTTTTTCAGTTGCAAGTGCCACAATCTCATCAGCAGTTAAGTTCGGATTAAAGAATGTTACATCAATACCAAGCTTACGCAAACTTACTCCAAACAGGTTAAAGGTTCCCCCATAAACGGTTGAAGAACAAAGCAAATGATCACCACTGCCACAAATATTTAAAACAGCAAGCATAATAGCCGCTTGACCAGAGGCTGTCGCAACAGATCCGGCTCCGCCTTCTAACTCTGTTAACTTTTGTTCAAATGCTGCTAGTGTCGGATTCCCAATACGCGTATAAATATAGCCCTCTGCCTCTAAATTAAAGAGCGCTGCTAAATCATCGGACGTATCGTATTTATACGTCGTACTTTGATAAAGTGGTAAAACACGTGGTTCACCATTCTTCGGTGTATAACCACCTTGCACACAAATGGTTCCTTTTCCCCATGATTCTCCCATTCCTTATTCTCCTTTCTTTTATAGAAAATAAAAAAACTGCTTCTTTCCCTAACAAGAAAGAAGCAGTTTGAAAACACGCTCTAAAGTCTCTTTCTTATCTCTCAGGGTTTATTACCTGCAGGATTTGGCACAATTCCGTTATTCGGCTGTTGCCAAGGTTTCATAGGGCCTGTCCCTCCACCTTTTCTTGATAAGACTATGCAATTACCGTTGATTTTATAGCAATAATTTCCTAATGTCAATTATTTTTCTGAATGTTTACAAAATATTTTATTAACTGTTTATTATAAAAATTAAAATTCAAGGAACCAAGGGAAATATCCCCTCGTCATCAAGCTAAGCTTAAATAAGAATTACAATGATGAATACGAAGAATAGTAGATACCCTAGAGGTTATGCTCTAATTACTCGAATCCCTTTTACAATATTCCAAATAAAAAAGTATAGACTAATTAGGCCGCAAATACATACCATAATCATTGCGCCAATAGCCATTGTTGTACCTGGTTGCTTAAAACCGACATCCATAATTCCCAATACTACAATTCCTATAAAAGTAGTAATTCCCGGAATAAGATGTGTCCATAGAGCTCGTTTCGCATGACCTTTTGTTTCATGATCTCCGAGAATCCAAACAATTAGCGGGAATAAGACAGGGGCAAAAAGAACACTCCAGTACGAAAAAGAAGATAAAACTTTATTTCCATTCATATGTATCACCTCATGAAATTGTGTTTGTTGTTATACCTTTATTATGTAGGAAAATCTATTCTTTTACTATCGCTAGACCTTACAACAACATGACAGTTTTGTAAGATTCTATAGTGGTAATTTGGTAAGCCTACTGCTTGATATCATGCACGTGATATTCTAAAAAAATTAAGGGCCAAGGATTTTTTGAAAGAACCCTTGGCCATTTTCGTATTTATGAAATATTTGCTTATTTTGCGTGTAAAGCATCTACTGTAAGTGATATATAGATCATATACCATAACACAATCGTTAAAGTAAGAGGTCACAAGTCGTTCAATGGTATAACAATTTATAAAATGCTTATAAAGAACAGCAAGCATGAACCATTAACATTTATGCTTTGTTGTTTTTAAACATAAGATTTTCTTTTATAATAGTCTGTTGAAACTTTCTCATAAAACGCTGCTTTTGTAGTATAAAAATATGGAATCAACCATAAGAAACCGATTCCTAGAGTAAGGATACTTAGTATAAACCAGCCAATAAAACTTAAACATATTAAGAAATAATCCATCTTATGTCCGTTCATCATACGACGACTTTCCGTAATAGCTTGGTTCATTGAAAATTCCGGATGATCATTTAAAATAAAAAATGTCATAGTGTAAGAGAAAATTTTAACAATCCCTGGAATGATAAATAGCAATGCCCATAAAGTAATATAGATATCCATTAGTAAATATATTAAAATTGATTTAATAAGCTTATTTAACCCTTTACACCATTTAAATAATTGCCCAATCCCAACTGTCTTGTCACGAACTGTATTTAAGGCAAGATAGTAAGCACCTAAAGTTAAGGGCCCAACCATTAGCATGACAATAATATCCATCATAAACGATTCTATTACTTTACTCCAGCTCCAAGACCATACGAAAGGGAATATAAAGAACAATGTAGTAACTCCTACTGCTAATCCCCATCTTTCATCAAGCTCATCAAGCGCTTGTTCTTTCAAATCACGAATCAAACAAGAAACCTCCTAAATCTAATGCGTATTTTAACTTATACTAGTATACAATTCTCGTAGGGATTACAATAGCATTTTAGATAATTTATATTTATTTCCGTACATGACATGATCAGTATCATTTCGATGAAATCAAAAGCTTTAAACATCACTTGTATTTTGCTTCTTTAAAAGAAATAATACTAATGATGTTTATAATATATGTTGAATAAGTAATTCTTTAAAAAGATAATATGCATATTCAATTCATTATTTTCGTATTAGAATCTCTAATTTTTCATAATAACGTATAAATAGAGGAGGCATAAAAATTGACTATTAGGAGAAATATGCACTATTTACTCATCGTGTACGGTATATTTCTAGGTTCTATCGTTGGTGCCACAGTCTGGTTATTTTTAGTTGTCACCAATGCTGGAATTCATTTCGTTTGGGAATATTTACCCAAAGAATTTGCATTACCATCTTATTACACAATTTGTGTAACAATAATCGGTGGTTTTCTTATTGGACTATCACAAAAGTACTTTGGTACATACCCACGTTTAATGCCAGAGGTAATGGCTGAATATAAGAAAACAGGTAGGATTGAATACCGTTTTGTACATCAAGCTACATTAACAGCTATTATTGTTTTAGTATTTGGAGCAAGCTTAGGGCCCGAAGCAGCACTTGTCGGGATTATAGGCGGGCTTTGTACATGGGTTGGCGATCGCTTTCATTTTGCTGTAAAAGGAATGCAGGGACTAACAGAAATTGGAATTGGCGCTACTTTAAGTGTTATTTTTAATGCACCGTTATTCGGTTACTTAGCTCCAAGTGAAAATGAGAATGAACGACTTGCTGAAGTTTCCAAAGGGAAAAAAGCTATCGTATATGTCGCTACTACTTTGGCTGGTTTTTCTGTTTATTTATTGCTTAGTAAATTTGATAATCGAGGATCTTTTATTGTTAATTTTGGAGAAGGATCTTTTGCGCTTCATGAATGGGTTGCCTTTCTACCTCTTGCTTGTATAGGTGCTAGTATAGGCTATTTTTACTTCAAGGTAGAACATACATTGGAAAAAGTAGTACATCCTTTTCAAGAATATAAACTAACATTAGGGATTATAGGTGGCATTATTTTAGGGATTGCCGGAACTTTCCTCCCATATACTATGTTTTCAGGAGAACACCAATTAAAAGAATTAGTGAATGAGTGGACAGAATTATCATTTGGGGTGCTGTTTCTTTCAGGTGTTTTAAAATTATGTATAACGGCAGTTTGTTTAAATACAGGTTGGCGTGGAGGACACATTTTTCCGATTATATTTGCTGGAGCAAGTATTGGATATGCTATGGCCACTGTCATACCGCTAGATCCAATTGCTTCTGTAGCTATCGTGACGACAGCCATTTCAAGCTATGCATTACGAAAACCAATCGCTATTACAGTGCTATTACTTATGTTTTTCCCAATTAATTTATTATTACCGATGCTTGGAGCTGCAATGATTGGAAATTTATTTCCACTTCCTAACAATAGTGAGAATAAACAAGCGACTAGCGCAAATATCGAATAGTAAATTGAACTACCCCCACCTTCACTTCGTTTAGAGGAGGGGGTCTTCTCGGTTAAAATGATAAAATTTTCCTTAAAACCTCAAAAGAACTAACATTTTAAAATTTCATACAGCTCATCAAAAGTTTGAATTTCATAAGTCGGAACTATCCCGCTATCGTTTAACTTCTTTTCAGGATTAAACCAGCAAGTATCTAGCCCGGCTAGCTGCCCACCTTTAATATCTGCACTTAAAGAATCCCCGATAATTAATCCTTTCTCCACAGAAAAATTAGAAATTCGTGCAAAGACATACTCGAAGTATTCCTTCATTGGTTTTTGATAACCAGTGTCTTCTGAAACAAAAATGCCCTTAAAGAATGAATGTAATCCTGAATTATGCAGACGTTTATCTTGCGTTTTAGAAACACCATTTGTCACAATATATAAATCATATTGGGTTTGAATATTTTGTATGAATTCAAACACTCCATGAATAAGCTGATTTCCTTCTTCTAAATAACTACGATATTTTTTTTCAAATAAAAGGCCATCCACCTCTTGACCATACTTCTTAAATAAAATTGAAAATCGAGTATTCACTACCTCATCACGCTCTATTTTTCCTTCTTCAAAGGATTTCCACAGATTTTGGTTTGTTTTTTTGTAATGTGCTGCAATTTCATCAGTTAAAGGAATTTTTTGTTCCTCAAAAAGCAAATGTAACGCTGTTCTTTCCGCTGCTTTAAAATCTAATAACGTATCGTCTACATCAAATAGTAATGTTTGATATTTCTTCATGTTGCTTCTCTCCCTTTCTTCTATCAAAATACGCTTTTTCTTTTGTCATCAAACAAATCGTATCACTCCTGCTTGTAAAAAGAATAGGAGATATCTCATACTAAATGCGAGGTGAAAAAATGAAAATCGAAAAAGATTCAGATGAAATTTATAGCTATGTACAACGCTTCAACTTCCAAATGTTCTTTTCGTTTGATATTTTGCCATATATAGAAGTTCATTCATTTCAAAAGAATGAAACCATTTGTAACGAAGGAGAGACATTCCCCTACCTTTATTACTTAATTTCGGGAAAAGCAAAAATATATATGAGCCATCAGAATGGAAGAATTTCCTTAATTAACTTTGTAAAAGCCCCATCGATTATTGGAGAATTAGGATTAATTGGGGTCGAATCTGTAACAAAAGGGATTGAAGCTATAGAACCATGTATCTGTTTGGCTCTTCCTCTTAAAGAGTGTCGCCATCTCTTATTACAGGATGCTCACTTCTTACAACAGTTGTGTAAATTTATTGGCGAAAAAACAATCACTCGAACTGAACAATATGCAAAAAGCTATAACTATCCTTTAGAAAATCGCTTAGCTGCGTTCATTCTGTTAACTGAACACAGCAATTGTTACCTTGAAAAACATACAGAGGCCTCTGAATACTTAAATGTTAGTTATCGTCACCTCTTGTATGTATTAAAGCAGTTTTGTCAGCAAAATTGGTTAAAAAAAGAAGGAAGAATGTATTTGATACAAGACAGAAAGCAATTACAACAGTTAGCAGATGAACTCAAACGACAATAAAAAAAGCAGTACCAATGCCATAAAGACATTGATACTGCTTATTGAGTAACGATTATTTTGTTCATTAGAATATGCTTGCTACTTTAACAGCTTTCTCAAGACCTTCTGCAATAATCTCTTCTGCTTTATCTGGGAATTGATTATGACCTTCAATGATAACAGTTTCCATATTTGTTGCACCGAAGAAGCCCATCATGCTTGCTACATATTTAACAGCCATTTCTACTTCTGCTGCTGGTCCTTCAGAATATACACCACCGCGTGCGTTTAATAACGCAATTTTCTTATCTCCAATAAGGCCTACTGGGCCTTCTGGTGTATATTTAAATGTTTTACCAGCGCGGTTTAAATAATCGATATATGTGTGCAGTACAGCTGGAATTGTTAAGTTCCATAACGGGAAACCAAATACTACTTTATCAGCTGCAAGGAATTGATCTAAATATTTATCAGCAACAGCTACTGCTTTTGCTTCTTCTGCTGTTAAATCAAATCCTCTACTTGCTTTAAATGTGCCGTTAATCATATCTACTCCTACATATGGTAATTCTTCATTGTATAAATCAAGTTCTACCACTGTATCATTGGGATGTGCTTCTTTATAACTTGCTAAAAACGCTTCATATAATTTCACACTAACTGCTTGGTCCGCTGGGCGGTTGTTAGCTTTTACAAATAAAACTGTTGTCATGCCTTTTTTCCTCCTATTACTTACTCTTACGTTGTTTATTATCTACTCACTAAAAAGGGACAATCCCTTGTAATTATTGTTGTTTACAAATACATTTTATCCTCTCATCCTAACAATTTCTTCCTCACATAGACGTATCTTTTCATAAAAAAAGTCCGCCTCCTAAAGACTAACTAAGTCCTACGACTTTTGTCTTATACGACCCCATTTTTCACTGCATATAAAGCTGCTTGTGTACGATCCGATAAATTTAATTTTCCTAAAATACTACTTACATGAGCTTTTACTGTTTTTTCTGTGATCACTAACACGGATGCAATTTCCTTATTACTCATCCCTTTTGCCAAGAGCTGCAACACTTCATTCTCCCTTGCCGTTAGTACATCTACATGAATATTTGATGACTCCTGTTTCTCTGCTTGCGGCAAAGTTTGGGAAAGAAGCGCACTTGCTATATCAGGGTGAAGCTGGATATTTCCTTTATATGCGCTACGAATTGCTTCCACAAGTTGATCAGGCTCGACATCTTTTAGAATATATCCGCTTGCCCCAGCTTTTAAAGCCGGCAAGACATGCGCTTGATCGGAAAAACTAGTTAATACGAGTACTTTCACATTTGGATATTCCTTTTTGATGCATGCGGTCGCTTCAATCCCATCCATCTCTGGCATATACAGGTCCATCAAAACTATATCTGGCTGTACTTCTTGAACCTTTACCAACGCTTCTTTCCCATTATTCGCCTCTCCAACCAATTCAAGATCCTCTTGTGTGCTTAAAAAAAATGCTAATCCTTTTAAAACAACTGTATGATCATCAACTAATAATACTTTTATCTTCACAAGTTTCCCTCATTTTCACATCGCATTATAATGGTACGATAACTTTTATACTTGTTCGCTTTTTCTCACTTACAATCGTAATCCATCCGCCAATTAACTCTGCGCGTTCACGCATTGTTGTCATACCGAGCGATTTCTTCTCTTTTATATCTTTTTCTATAAAACCGAGGCCATAATCAACTACCTCTAAGGACACTTCTTTCTCTGTTACTTTCAAATAAATTGTCGCCTCTGTTACCCTTGCATGTTTACTCACATTATTTAAAGCCTCTTGTCCAATTCGCCATAATGTTTCTTCCACTACACGCGGTAACTCACGCACACCTTTAACTTGCTCACGAATGTTCAGCCCTAAGTTCTCTCCATATTGCTTTAAAGCGAGTAGCAAACCTTTTTCTAACCCTGCTGGACGAAGTTGCCAAATAAGTGCTCGCATTTCTTTTAAGGCACCTTGTGCTAATTCCCTCATCTCATGAAGAGATTGATCTACCGTTTCATTTTGTCCCTTTAAAACAGCTTCGGCACCCTTCGTCATAAATGTTAATGAAAATAACTTTTGTGAAACTGAATCATGCAGATCCCTTGCCAAACGGTTTCGTTCTTCCATCCGAGCAAGTTCACGCCGCTGTTCATTTAACCGTAAATTCTCAATCATTAATGAAATATGATTCGTTAACGCTTGTACAATATCTACAGTGTTCTCATCAAACTCTCCATGCTTCGAACTCACGCATAAAACACCAAACACTTGATTTCGAATTTGTATTAGAGCAACAATGCTAGAGGCATTAGACTGTCTTTTCAACAAAACAGGCTGATTTTTTTCTATCGCTTCTTTTGCAATACTCTCTAACTCCATATCTCTTTCCGATACATATTTCTTATAGCAAGCTCGCATGGATATCTTTTTTTCTTCTTGTATAAAAAATGCAACTTGCTCCCATAGAAATACATCCCCCACTTGTTTTACAACTTCTTCTGGTAATGTATTTAACTTATGAATTTTTCTTAGTTCCTGAATAAAACGCTCTAGTTTCACATAATAATGAGCCCGTTTCTTTTCATTTTCATATAGTTTCGTTCGTTTTAAAGCTGTTCCAATTTGCAGGGCAACCGATTGTAATAGCATCAGTTCTTCTTCAGAAAAATGTGTTTTCCCTGGACTAGCGACATTTAAGACTCCAAACTCTTCTCCGCCAGCTTTTAATGGAACGGTTGCATGATGAAGAATTCCTTCTGTATCACCCCAATTATTTTCAACCGCATTGTTAATTCGTTTACATTCAATAATATTAACCGCTCGTTCTAATTTCCCCTCCACAAAACGGCGTAAACACCAGCATTCTCCTTCGCACATTGGCTTTTTATCTTGAAAGGTAAGCGCTGCTGGTAAATGATAATCAATTAATTTTGTATACCTACCATTTTCATCAGCAAGAAAAATCCATCCTGTTGTTAATCCTGTTACATGCAGCAATTTTTCTAATACCGCTTGTAGCACATGATATGTATCATTGGATGTATTTAATGTTTCTGCAATCTCTTTTAATATCGCTAATTCGCTTATACGGTTCTCCTGAAACATAAATTGTCTCCTACATACAATATTTTCTTTTCTCATTGTACTAAATTCAATATATTCTCAAACAAACAAGTAACTTTTTCACTTTGTACTTATTCATAAGATTGATATAATGGTTAAAAATGTAGTTTTCATTATATCACCTGAGGGGGCTTTCACAATGACATTAAACAAAGCACTTACAATCGCTGGTTCTGACACAAGCGGTGGCGCTGGTATACAAGCGGATTTAAAAACGTTTCAAGAACTTGGTGTATACGGAATGACGTCTCTTACAACAATCGTAACAATGGATCCACATAACGGCTGGGCACATAACGTATTCCCGATTCCTGCTTCTACACTCAAACCACAATTAGAAACAACAATTGAAGGTGTTGGTGTTGATGCTTTAAAAACGGGTATGCTTGGATCTGTTGAAATCATTGAAATGGTTGCTGAAACAATTGAAAAGCATGATCTACAAAATGTAGTAGTAGACCCAGTTATGGTTTGTAAAGGGGCAGATGAAGCATTGCATCCTGAAACAAATGACTGCTTACGCGATGTACTTGTTCCAAGAGCATTAGTTGTTACACCAAACCTATTTGAAGCATATCAACTAAGCGGTGTGAAAATTAATTCTCTTGAAGACATGAAAGAAGCTGCTAAAAAAATCCATGCTTTAGGTGCAAAATATGTACTAATTAAAGGCGGTAGCAAGCTAGGTACAGAAACTGCAATCGATGTATTGTACGATGGAGAAACATTTGATCTTTTAGAATCAGAGAAAATTGATACAACAAATACACACGGCGCAGGTTGTACATACTCTGCAGCAATTACAGCAGAACTTGCAAAAGGTAAATCTGTAAAAGAAGCGGTAAAAACTGCAAAAGAATTCATCACAGCAGCAATTCGTCACTCATTCAAGATTAACGAATATGTAGGACCAACACATCACGGTGCATATCGTAAATTTGCTGCTGGAAAAGAACTTGTATAAGGAATAAAGTGAAACTTTAATCAGTCCTCACCAATCGGACTTTTACGGGTAGTTTATCTCCCACGTAATTTCTTTGCTTTCGCTGAACTTTGAGGTGGGAGTATTACTGCCCGCAAATAGCATCATAAAAACAAGCTATCTATAGATAGCTTGTTTTTTATGATGCTAATTTTACTTCTATCAATTCCAAAACTTTTTACTTTCTTGCTGTTTCACGTGAAACAACAAAAAAGTAAAAAAAGAGCGACGAATCGCTCTTTCTCTTCAACAACACCTTGATATTTTTCCACCTTTCGCATTGAACCTAGCTTCTTGCGCCTCAGCAAAAAACTGTTTTCGACATAAAATCGGTGCTTCTGGGTGGTACTCTTTCATATGGGTAACGTACGTTTCATAACTTGGTACTCCAACAAGCAAACTAATAAATTGCTTTCGTGTTCTCCACACCTTCTCCAATTTTTTAAGCATAATTTCTCGACTCACTTTCATCTCTTGGAATATATGGTGCTTCTTTTAATGGTATAGATTTATTTTGCAATACTTTAATCCATATACGAATAGCAGAAATAAGAACTGCTATTACAACTAACATGAAAATTCCACAAAGCGTAGCATCGATATAATCATTGAAGATAATTTGCTTCATTTGTGCCACATTTTTGGCCGGTGCTAGTATTTCCCCTTCATCTAAGGCGCTCTGGAATACTTTTGCATGCGATAAAAATCCAATTTTCGGATTCTCATGGAATAATTTTTGGTAGCCTGCTGTCATCGTCACAATCAGCAAACCTACCGTTGGGATAAGCGTAACCCAAACGTACGCCTTTTTCCCCATTTTGAACAATATCGTTGTTCCGAGCAATAACGCAATACCCGCTAACATCTGGTTAGCAATTCCAAAGAGTGGCCATAATGTATTAATTCCACCGAGCGGATCAACTACACCTTGGTATAAGAAATACCCCCATCCTAACACACATAACGTTGTTGCAATCACATTAGCCAGTGTAGAATCTGTTTTCGCAAATGGTTTATATACATGCCCTAAAATATCTTGAATCATAAATCGTCCTACACGTGTACCAGCATCAATTGTCGTTAAAATAAATAGTGCTTCAAATAAAATAGCAAAATGATACCAGAATGCCATCATCGCAGTTCCACCGATTACTTGTGAAAAGATGTAGGCCATCCCAATTGCTAATGTTGGCGCTCCTCCTGTACGAGATAGTATCGTTTGTTCACCAACATTTACAGCAAGATCCTTTAATTCATTTGGTGTAATTGCAAATCCCCAAGAAGAAATAACTTGAGCTGCTTGTGATACATCCGTTCCGATAAGAGCTGCCGGACTATTAATTGCAAAATATGTTCCTGGTGTTAATACACAAGCTGCGATCATGGCCATCGCCGCAACGAACGATTCCATTAACATTGCCCCGTAACCAATTGGTTGTGCGTGCCCTTCTCTTTCAATCATCTTCGGCGTAGTACCAGAGGAAACTAAAGCATGGAATCCTGATACAGCCCCGCAAGCAATTGTAATAAATAGAAACGGAAATAGATTTCCGGAAAACACTGGACCTGTTCCGTCAATGAACTTGGATACAGCCGGCATTTGTAAGTTTGGTGCTACAATTAGAATTCCAATTGCTAGCCCAACAATCGTTCCGATCTTTAAAAATGTACTTAAATAATCACGTGGAGCAAGGAGCATCCACACCGGTAATGCAGACGCAATAAAACCGTATACAATAAGCATAATTGCAATTGTTTCACCGCTAAAAGTAAACATGCTTGCAAGCGTAGGTTTCTCAGCTACATACTGTCCTCCAACAAGAGATAAAAGAAGTAAAATAATACCGATAACTGATCCTTCTCCAACACGCCCTGGGCGAATATAACGCATATAAACACCCATTAAAATAGCGATTGGAATTGTCGCTGCAATCGTAAACATTCCCCAAGGGCTACCGACAAGTGCTTTCACAACTACTAAAGCTAATACTGCTAATAAAATGATCATAATACCTAAAATACCAATCATCGCAATTAATCCTGTTACAGGACCAATCTCATCTTTAATCATTTCGCCTAATGATTTTCCATTACGTCTCATGGAAGCAAATAAAATAACAAAATCTTGTACTGCTCCTGCAATTACAACTCCAACAATAATCCAAATTGTTCCTGGTAAATATCCCATTTGCGCTGCTAAAATCGGCCCTACTAATGGACCCGCTCCTGCAATTGCCGCAAAGTGATGTCCAAATAATACCCATTTATTTGTTGGAACATAATCCTTTCCATCATTTAGCGTCTCAGCAGGTGTTTGCCGATTATTATCTAGCTCAAATACTTTTTGTGCAATAAATCTACTATAAAAACGATAAGCAACTGCATATACAGAAACAGCTGCTACTAATAGCCATACAGCATTAATTGTTTCACCTTGTGATAGGGCAATTACACCAAATCCGGTTGCTCCTAATGCTGCGATGATACCCCAAAGTAAAATTGACTTAAACGCCTTCACATACAATCCCCCCTATACTACTTCTTAGTGGAGATTGTACTAAATTTTCTGAATATTTAATTTGAATCCTCCTTATCATGAAGGATTCTTATGTTAACATGTTGAAATTCACTTACAACTTGTCATAGTTCAATTTTATTTCGAAGTCGTTTTACATAGTTTCGACTAACAGGAATCGGTTTCTCATCATACCTATCTAAATAAAGGTTATACGTTCCATTATAATAAGGCTTTAATGCCTGAACATGCATAACATTTATTAAATAACTTTTATGAACACGTAAAAAATCATATGCTGTTAATTTATTTTCCAATTCTTGAAGTGTATATGTTGAAATATACTGATTATTCGCTGTATAAATTGAAACCGTTTTATTCTCCTTATTCTTACTTACATATACAATATCCTCTGGAAAAATATACGTAATCCCTTCATGACTTTCAATCGGAAGTTTTCGCAAATGGCTTTTTACTTTCTTTCCTTTGTCTTGTTCCATTCTATATACGAGAAATTGTAAATCTTCTTCACGAAATGGTCGTAGTAAATAATAAAACGCTTGGAAGCGAAAAGCTGTTATCGCCTCTTCTATATCCTCACCGATAAAAATAAACTTTGTATCGCAATTTAATTGTTGTAATAAACTAGAGAATTCAAACCCTGTACCATCTTTTAATTCTGTATCTAAAAAAACGAAATCAGGAATATGCTTTTTAGCTACTTGTAAAGATTCCATTCCTGTTCCTGCTTCAAAGCACTCTACATTTCGCATATTTTCTGTAAATATCTCAATGAATCGATTTCGATGTTCTGCATCTTCCATGATAAGTAAAATTTTCATCTGCCCAACCACCTAATTCTTTTGTCCATATGTCTTGTTGTATACATTCGCCTTAGTAAGAAACAATCCCTTTTTCTAGCCTTATTTTCTATTTACTATACCATCACTTTCCTTAAAAACAACAAAAAAGGAAGCCTCTTGGACTCCCTTCTTTCGTTATACCAACTCTTGCTGCTTCGTTTCTTGCCCTAGCATAACTACTGCAAGCACTCCAATTAAAATGGAACCGCAAAAAATTGTAAAGATCAATGAAAGAGACGCTTGTGAAGCAACAAGATAACCTACTAGCAATGGACCGAGAATACCACCAATACGGCCAAATGCTGCAGCCATACCTGCTCCAGTACCGCGAATTACTGTCGGATACTGCTCAGGTGTATATGCATATAACGCACCCCATGCTCCTAAATTAAAGAAGGACAGTAACATTCCTGCTATCACCAATGTTGTAAGCGATTCGGCTACTCCAAAGACGTACGCACTGCATGCTGTGCCAATTAAATACGTAACTAACACAAACTTACGGCCGAGGCGTTCAATAAACCATGCAGCAGTAAAATATCCGGGAAGCTGTGCCAATGTCATAATTAATACGTACTGGAAACTTTTTATTAGACTAAATCCTTTTAGTACCATTACACTTGGTAACCAAAGAAACATGCCATAATAAGAAAAGACAACACAGAACCATAAGATCCATAACATAATCGTCGCTTTTCGATATTCTCCAGACCAAACCGCCTTTATATTTGTAATAACAGATTGTTTGTTCTCAACTTTTTCAAATTGCGGTGAATCTGGTAGATTCCATCGTAAATATAGTGCATAAAGAGCTGGAATCGCACTTAATACCATCGCTACTTGCCAGCCATACTTTGGAATTACAAAATAAGAAATTAGAGCTGCAATTAACCAGCCAACTGCCCAAAAGCTTTCTAGTAATACAACAATTCTCCCGCGTTCATGAGCCTCAACACTTTCAGATACAAGTGTCGAAGCTACTGGTAATTCTCCACCAAGCCCCATACCGATTAAAAAACGCAATATAAGAAACATAGCTAATGTTGTTGTTAATGCCGTTAACCCACTACCGATAGAAAATAATAATAATGTCATAATAAAAACAGACTTGCGCCCCAACTTATCTGCTAATATGCCAAATAAAAGTGCTCCCACCGCCATACCAATAGAATTGATACTTCCGATCCATCCCATCTCCTGACTACTTATTCCCCATTCTTTTTGCAGCGCAACGATGACAAATGAAAGCATGCCAACATCCATTGCATCAAATAACCAACCAAGCCCCGCTATTCCAAGAAGCTTGCGCTTTGAAATTTCTTTTATATCCCCCACTAGAAGTCCTCCTTACACAGGTGTCTTTACACTTCATTTTACATGTGTATATTGTATAAGTAAAATACTTTTATCCCTATTTTCACTTAAAAGTTTCCTTTTAATCTTCCCATAAAATAGAGCTTCCATTAGTGGAGAATACTACATTTTTAGCTTTCACAAATAAAAAAAGTAGCGAAATATCGCTACTTTTTCGAACGCATCACTTCTTTTAGAAATTCAGCTAATACAAGCTGCCGACGCCAACGCGTCGGATTGCTACACAGACGGTAAAACCATTCTAGATGAATTGCTTGAATCCATTTTGGTGCACGTTTTACTTCTCCTGCCCAAACGTCCAGACTGCCACCTACACCAACAGCTACTTTTGTTTGTAAGCGATGCTTATTATTTTGAATAAAGTTTTCTTGTCTTGGGAATCCAAGAGCTACAAGTAAAATATCCGGTTTTACTTCTTGAATGCGAGCAATGATGCCCTCTTCCTCTTCTTGTTTAAAATACCCATCCTGCGTACCAACAATAGATACAGCTGAATAAGTTTTTGTTAAATGATCAGCAGCACCCTTAACAACATGTGGTTTCGCTCCCAGTAAAAAAACAGATACAGATTTATTCTCTTTCGATAACGCTCCAAATAAATCACTCATTAAATCAAAACCTGCTACGCGCTCTTTTAATGGTGTCCCTAGCATACCACTTGCCTTTACAACACCAATACCATCCGGTGTAATCAAATCTGTTTCTAAAAGGGTTTGATGAAAACTTGGGTCTTTTTTGGCACACATTACGATTTCTGGATTCGCTGTTACAACTTGAAATGTATGAGTTTGTTCTGATTCTAGCTGCTTCATGATATATTGAATTGTCTCTTCCATTGTCATCGTAGAAAAAGGGACACCTAAAATATCAACTGTTTGTACTGCCATAATTATAATCCTCTCTATTTCAATAAAAGTTTTTTATATGCTTTATAAGTATCTTCATATAGATTTCGTAATGAGAAATGAGAAAAAGCATGCTCATACAAACGTTCACCCATCGCCGCTAATTCGCCATTCTCCCACTTCTTATATCCTTCCTCTAATGCACTTGCTAATGCATGTGCATCACCAATTGGCACAATCCATCCGTATGTAGGATCGACAATCAACTGTTCCATATCACCAACATTCGTTGCAATAGACGTTAAACGTTGATTTGCAGCTTCTAATAACACAAGCGGAAAGCTTTCACTATAAGAAGTTAATAAATTAATATCGGCGGATGCATATAATTCTTTTACATCCGAACGATGACCTAAAAATAATACTTTATCTTCTAACCCTTTCTGCCTTACTGCTTCTTTCAACTCTTCTTTAATCGGGCCATCGCCAACTAACAATACTTTCATATTAGGAGTTGTTATTTTTTGCAAGGCATCGAATAAAATATTATGCCCCTTTACAGGGTGAAGGCGGGCTACTTGAATCGCTGTAAATACTCCTTCTTGTATACCTAATTCATCTTTTAAGTTATAAGGTTTCGCTGGAATGTCATCATACTCAATCCCGTTATAAATGGTACAAATTTTATCTGCTGGCACACCGAGTGCTACAGTATTTTGCTTAAAACGTTCTGTAATTGCAAAAAATAAATCAACTTTCTTATATGAATGTAAATTTAACTTTGTAAAGATCCAACCTTTCAAACCACGTTTCATAAAATCAAGAGTTGGATCACTATGAACTGTTGTTACCCATTTTGCACGTATCTTCCTTTTTAGAAGAGAAAGATAAAAGTTCGCGCGCGCACCATGTGTATGCACAATATCAAAGTGTCCTTCGTTAATAAACGTACGTATTTTAGAAAGAATCGATATGTCATAACGAGATGATTGAGAAAAAACGTGCACTTTAATTCCGAGCTCTCTTGCTTCTCTAGCAATTGCACCTTCTTCAAACACAACTAGTTCAACTTCAGCTTTTGGAAATTGCGACAAAAGTGAAATAATGTGGGTTTTTCCACCACCTTCTTCTGCTCCAGCATTCATATGCAACACTTTCATCTCTTTCTTCCTCCATCTTTATGTTCTCTTATAGTTTACTATAACAAAAAATAAAAGCTAACGTGACGCTAGCTTTTATTTTTCTATCATTCAATTTCTAAATCAACGATTAAATATGCAAAAATCACAGCGAAATAAATACTTACTCCAGGCGCTGTAAATACATGTCCCGCTATAAATGCAATACCCATACCTAATCCTAATGCGGTTGCTAATAACCCGTATCTTACTGTAAATACCTCTTTAAACCTAGTTACTAGTACGAGAAGAATTTTCACACCGAAGTATAAAAATGGGATTAAAAGTAGGATGAAACCGACAATCCCAAATGTATAGAACCAATCATGAAAGTCCCTTTCAATTAGCTTCGGTTTCTCTTTGAAATTCCCAGCATATCCCATACCGAATAATTTTTGAGATGTTGGAGCTTCTGCATAGTAATCTTCATACATTTTCTCAAATATCTCACGTCCACTGAAGATTATTGCTTGTGTTTCCTCTTTTTTCTCTATTTCTTTTGCTTTTGCTTTTTCCTCTTGTGTTACAGGCGGTTTATGATGCGTTTTTTCTTCCTTCTTTTCTTCCGCCTTTTTCACTTCTTTTTTCTCATTAAGACCTTGGACGTGAAATCCCATATTTTTTAAGAATGGCGAAAACGGTGTATATGCTAGTGCTCCAGCAAAAACAACAGTTGCAAGGATGCCATTCAGTAAATATGACTTCTTATTTCTATCTTTACGCTGTAAAAATGCCTGAACAAAGCACATGAAAACAGCAACAACCATTGTGCCAAAAATGGCTCCAACTCCCACCTTCGTACCAACAGCAAATAATGAGAAGATAATTAAAATAGAAGGAATCCAAAAATAACTTTTCGCTATGCTTGTTGTTTTTTCAATTGAATATAGAACAACAATTGGGCATATAACTGCTAAAATAGATCCTAGTTCATTTCCTGCATAGAACCACCCACGTGAACCAAGTTTCACCCATTCGTAGCTATTATAATCAGTTCCTGTCGCAATTGAAATAACCATGATACTATTTATAATTAATGCTGAATACACAATATAGTTACGCATTTTTGAATATGCATTTGCTTTTTCACGTAATGATTTAAACACAAAAATGTAACAAGTAAGCATGATAAATGGATATAATGCTTTTGCTATAAATTTAATTTCTTCTCCCAACATGATAGGGCTTTTAACCAATTTATTATTTACTAAACCTGCAGCAAGAACAATTCCAACTACTATTAAATATATGATATATTTACGATTTTCTTTTTCTCTTGCCTGAAATAAAATATAGATTCCACCAAGAACCATTACAAATAGACGCGTAATAATTCCAATTGTCGTATCAATCTTTAAAACCATGATGCAAAATGACGTGAGTAAGTCTAAAACCGGCTGTAACATAATGAAAATCAATAAAAAATTCCCGAATTTATTACTTAAATTATTATTTCCTAACATCTCGAACCCCCATAACTATCATTACCTTATCTCACTTTATACAATTTACAATAAACTTCTAACTCGTCTCAAATATTTATTATACCATAATTTTTTAGTTAACCACTTCCTATTTATGCAGATAAAAGATAATAAATCCCCTTCTCACATGTCATATATCTGGTATCTTCAAACGCTTTCTTTCCCCATTTTTTCTTTTTTTCTACATGTAACGAAAAGTAATTGTTATTTCTAAAACTTTAGTGTATATTTTGCTCTGGAACATCTTTAAGAGGAAGGGATTAGAGCTATGTTATTAATCGAAATATTTACGTTTCTTGGCATTGTCGCCGCTGCCATTTCTGGTACATTAGTTGGTTTAAAGAAAGATCTAGATTTATTTGGTGTCCTTTGTTTAGCTGTAGCTACTGCACTCGGTGGCGGAATTATTCGTGATATTATGATTGGTAACCTACCTCCCGTTGCATTTGTACAACCGATTTACTTTTTAGTCAGTGTATTAGCAGCTCTCTTTACTTGTATGTTTTTCGAACGCATTAATAAACTTCAAGTTGTAATCATGCTTTCAGATGCTGTCGGTTTAGGCGTTTTTACTGCTATTGGCGCAAACGCTGCAATGTCGCATCACGTTGATGCTTCATTTTTAGTTGTTTCGATGGGTGTTATTACAGGTATTGGTGGAGGGATTATGCGCGATATTTGCGCTCAAGATATTCCCTATGTATTCCGTAAAGAGATCTATGCAATTGCTTCTATTCTAGGTGCAATTAGTTTCCTAATTACGTATGAAATGGGTGCACACGTATTAGCCTTTTATATCTGCTTACTAGTAACGTTCATCATACGTGTAGTCACCGTTATATATAATGTGCATTTTCCAGTCTTCTTTAAGGCTCATGCAAAAGCTAATAAAAGTCATTAAGAGAATTCAAATCGAATTCTCTTTATTTATAATAGTTACTCCTTATTGCCTAAATATAAGAAAAAACTCACCATTTTAAAAAACGGTGAGTTTTCTTTTATCACACGCTTCAAGATTCCCCTAAAAATATAAGATCAAACCTTCCTGCTACGCAAGGCTTCACTTTATTTTTTGAAAAATAGCTTTTGACAATAGGATGACAACATATATACACCTAAACTTTGTAAAATGAAAAGACTTGGTATCGTTAAACCATCGTGCACAATATCTGCATTAAAAAGCTTCATTCCAATATATCCTGTTATAAGTAACAGTAACAACATATAGCCTTCGCTCTTTTGTTTCTGAATAAGGAAATGTAAAAGCGCAATTGACATAAATAAAGTTACAGCTATAAAGATGAGTTTTTCACCTTTTAGCAATATTCCATTCATTCCCTCTGATGATACCTGATCTATACTTGGCTTAACCACAGCTAACCGCTCTGTTTCTAACTCTTTTAACTTTTGACTCAAGCGCTCTTTCATACTTTGTGCTTGAACGGTTTCTTGTTTATTACGCTCTTCCCCGATTAAAACCGATTGCACATACGCATCGTTAGAAATGGCATACTGTTTTATTCCCATTGCTTGAATCCCATAATTCACAGCAAAATGAGTAACATAAAATACGACTAAAATCCCTATTAATTTTAACAATACATTTTGTTTATCTGCACTTTGGAATACTTCCACTAGCAAGACATACACAATTACTAAAATAAGTATAAATATGCCTACTGGATACATCATATTACTAAGAGCAAATAGTATCGCAGCACATGCCCACATGTAAGAATGACTCAATCCTTTATGTAGTAATATATAACTCGCAAAGTAAAATAAAAATATAGAGAATAATTCCCCTGTTAATAATGAACATGAAAGAATATTTGGCAAATATAGCGAGTAAAACACTGCAGCAATTCGGCCACATTCTTCTTGAAATAAACTTGCAGCAATTCGATAAATGAAAAACGCTGTTCCTGCACAATACAAAACATTAAAAAATTGCAAAACAAATGTAGCATCGCCAAACACACGAATCAATACTGACTCATATATAATGAAAGGTAATTGACTAACAACAGTTACATTACTGCTTCCTAGCGCAACTTGTTTTGCAGTCTCATACATAGCTCTCATATCACCTATAACTGGAGCATCAAAAAAGAGAACTGCTCCAAGCCTAACCAGCACTGTCATACTCATTAGAAAAATGAGAAACTGTTTATCCGTAAATCGATATTGCAAAATAGAAGCAAGAAGTAAAAGGAGTATCACGAAAATTGATAGCACAATCGTTAAACTTGTGGCGCTTCCTCCCAAAAATTGCTTACTTCCCTCGAAGGCGTTCCAGCAAGAATAAACAAAAAAGGCAAGCATAGTTCCAATAATTATTTTACTAAAAAAAGATGAAAACCCTGTTTGTATGTTATTCATATGTATATTGCACCTCTATTTCCATTCATAACACAACGATTCTATCATGAATGGGCACATGACAGTTAGAAAATTTATCCCGCTATTTGCGAGCAAGTAATACTCTCACCACGAAATTCAAATAGAAGGAGCGGAATTAACTAGGAGATGAACTGCCTGTAAAAGTACTAATTGATTAGTGCTAATAATCAGTGAGGGATGAAAAAAACTACTGATTAAAGTTTCACTTTATATAGAAAAATATAACATTCACTTTTTCGCTTGCAATGTAAGCGAAACCTCTTTTACACTACAATCTATACAAATTAAATTTTCTTTCAGTTACACGCATAGAAATACAATATTATTCTATTTTAATGAAGTAAACTTTTTATCGGATCTCAATCGTCTAAATAACAAATAATATTCGATAGAAAATACCCATCTTTTTTATATAGGAAACAGAAATAGGAGTAGATTATATGGATAAGAAATTTATGAGAGAATCAAAAGCAATTAAAACAACGCGTGTTTTCCCAAATGATTTAAACAATCATCAAACATTATTTGGCGGAAAACTATTAGCGGAAATTGACAGCATCGCATCTATTGCAGCAGCAAGACATAGTAGGAAACATTGCGTAACGGCCTCCATTGATTCCGTTGACTTTTTAACTCCAATCCATCAAACGGATTCCGTTTGCTATGAGGCATTCGTTTGCTATACGGGAAAATCATCTATGGAAGTATTTGTGAAAGTCGTTGCAGAAAATTTATTAGAAGGGGAACGCCGCATTGCTGCTACTTGCTTCATTACATTCGTAGCATTAAAAGATGGCAAGCCGTCTTCTGTACCTCAAGTGTTACCAGAAACAGAAGAAGAACATTGGTTATACAAAACCGGAAAAGAACGTGCTCAAAGCAAAAAAGAAAACCGTTCAAAAAGTAAAGAAATGGCTGATGTATTAACACTGAGCAAACCTTGGAGTGTATAAGTGAAAACCTTTTAGCGAATATAGTAAGACTATATTCGCTATTTTTTATCAAAAAAATGCATAGTCAGACTTTTCATTTTACAAAAATTACATACTTTATCCTTTATTTTGTTATAATTTTAATGATATATTAAGTAAAGTATGCTTAAATTAGCTCATTTAATTTAATATCATTACATATTTTTTATATAGAGGATGGTGCAAAAATGTCTGTTGAAGTACCAATTTCAATACCGAAAACATTGATTATTATTCCTGCCTACAATGAAGAAGAAGCAATCGGAGATACATTAACAAGACTATTAGAGCTTAAACAACATTTCACACAATTAGATATTTGTGTTATTAATGATGGTTCACGCGACCGAACATCAGAAATTGTAAAAGAATTCCCAGTTAATATTGTAAATTTACCATACAATTTAGGAATTGGCTCTGCTGTACAAACTGGCTATAAATATGCTGATATAAACGGATATGACATTGCAATTCAATTTGATGCAGATGGTCAACATAATCCTGAGGACTTATACAAAATCATTCAACCTATCGCTGAAAATAAGTGCGATATGGTACTAGGTTCACGTTTTACTGAGAAAACAGCTTATAAAGGTAGCCTCTCACGCAGAATTGGTATTTTTTACTTTACAGCCTTATTAAAATTATTAACAAGACAAACATTTATGGATCCAACATCTGGTTACCGTGCAATTAACCGAAAAGTAATTGAAATCTTTTCTTATAACTATCCAAAGGATTATCCAGAACCAGAGGTCCTAATCCACTTAAAGAAAAAAGGTTTACGTATCAATGAAATTTCTGTAAATATGCAAGAAAGACAAGGAGGACAATCATCTATTACTCCTTTAAAATCTGCATATTACATGATTAAAGTAAGTCTCGCTATATTAATGCAAAAAATCGTGAAAGGTTGATCATAAATGCCAATAATTACCTTTTCGTTCATCTTCATTATCTTACTGTTTTTAATTATTATTAACTCCATTCGTAAAGGAGCCCTAGAAACAAAATACTCAATTCTATGGATTTTCGTTTGTATATCCATGGCTATCTTAAGTTCTACTGATAGAATTATAAATTGGATTGGGAAACTACTGAAAGTAGAATATCCACCATCTATTTTATTCTTGTTCGGCTTGTTATTTTGCTTTATCTTAATTTTTGATTTGACTCGAAAATTATCTAAACAACATCACCAGCTTGTGACATTAACACAAGAATATGCATTATTAAAACAAAAGCTAGCAAAAGCAAAAGAGCAAGCAGAATAAAAACTAAATACAAATTTCAAATTGATTTTCTCCTCTTATTTTATAAGTGGAGAAATTCTTTCTTTACTGGCAACAGCTAACCGGTTCTTTATTCTTTTTAAAATCTATTTATTTGAAGTTAAATTCATTCTTTTAAATGCATATTTTATTACAAAATAACAACCAATTTAAAGTGAGGTGTCCCCATGCTATCCAATAAAGTATATAAAGCGATGAAAAGTCCACTTTTATATATTTTAATCATTGCATTTCTAATGCATATGTACTTTTTATTAAAACACCCTGGATCTGTTTTCAATGAACCTGAAGTGTTTGGAAAACCTGTTTCGACTTACGGTTCTCTTGACGCCTCTAAATATTCAAATATGGCTTGGCAATTATTACATGACGGAATATATGGTTATGCCGATACAAAATCGAATGCTTTCGTAACTCCCGGTCAACCGTTGTATTTAGCTGGATTATTCCAAATTTCTGAATGGCTGCACATTGATCATATTACTTTATCACGTATTACGAATATGGCTTTGAATTTAGGGATAATTTCCATCATTTATGCTATCTCACAATTACTCTTTAAAAATATATTCATATCGTCATTAGCAAGTATGTTATACACAACATACTTTTCTGCTTATCATCTTTTTAGAACATTACTAACAGAAATACCATCTGTATTTTTCTTTATGTTATCTATACTTATTTTTCTGCTACTATTGCAGCAAAATAAATTTCGCCTACATGTTTTATTTGGGATTATTGCTTCTATCACATTAATGTTTCGACCTACACCCGGACCATTATTACTTCTCGCATGGGGCATGATGGTTTATAAGCATGGACTAAAAGAAGCTATTAAAATTGGGTTTATTTGGTGCATCGGTCCTGTTCTAATTATGGTCCCTTGGGTTATTCGAAACTTTATGGTGTTCGGAAAAGCCTATTTATTTTCTTCCCATGCAGGTGACCCTTTACTATCTGGTGCAAATCCGTTTTACTTATGGGATGAAAATAATATGACACAAGACATGATAAATGCAGGTTATCCTGACACATCAGAAGGTAAAGGTGATTATGCCAAACATTTAATTAAAGATGGCCTTACAAATCAATTCCCTATCTGGTTTTCATGGTTTACTATAGGAAAAACCATTTACTTGTTTAATGAAGCACACGCCTTAAATTTTTATACAAGTTATTTTAAACCTTGGATTATAAAATTCTTTGACTATCAACATCTCTTTGTTGTATTAACGGGATTAAGTTGCTTCCTTGCATATAGAAAAAACAAACAAATCTTGCTTTTATCTATTGTTGTACTCGTCTATATTGCACTTTCAAATATGTTTTTAGTTATGTCTAGATACGGATTTTTTATTATTCCTTGTATCTGTATATTAAGTGCCTTTTTCACTATTCAATTTTTCTCCTCTCTCTACAAAAAAGCAATACGATAGATTCTAAGATTGAATGTATAAAATATTGATTGTACAAAAGCGCTCTTTCACCAAAAGAGCTCTTTTCATAAATATATCAAAAAGATAAAAGTGGTTATACTACATAAAATAAACTATAATATAAGCTTGATAACATTCAATTCCTAAATAATGGTAATATATTGCTACATAAAAAGAAGGGGGACTATTATGTTGGGGCTTTTTAAAAAATTACCTAAGTCACTATATATCATTTTAACTTTATCTCTAATAATACATATTATTTGCCTAGTAAAACAACCCGGTGTAGATGCAGAACTAATCAAAAAAACGTATGGTGCCAATGATGCATATAACTATACATTATCAGCTCAGCAATTATTAGAACATGGCGTATTTGGATATGTATATATGGAACCAAGCGATCCACCTCAAAAAAATGCTTATGTAACACCTGGACAGCCTTTATTATTAACTGGGGCACTGATCATATCAAAAATAACATCTATACCATACTACTATGTTGGTACTGGTTTTAATACTATTTTTGATTTACTAACAATTCTCCTCTTATATTTAATTGGAAAAGAGTTGTTTGAACGGAAATCATATGGCCTTATCGCAAGCGGCCTATATGCTAGTTACTTTAGTATGTACCACTATTTCCGTACGTTACTGACTGAACCACCTTCTATGTTTTTATTATGTTTCTCAGTCTATGTATTTGTTCTAGCATGGAAGTATAACAAGGTGAAATTTCATGTTTGGTTTGGTATTGTAGTATCGATTTTACTAATGTTCCGACCAAATCCCGCACCTATGCTACTAATTCCAATGATTGTCGTTATCTATTCGTATGGAATAAAAGAATCAATAAAAATTGGCTTGCTTTGGTGTATTGGCCCTATCTTTATTATTGGAGCATGGGTATTCCGAAACTTCCTAGCTTTAAACCAATTTGTTTTATTCTCTACTCAAGGAGGAGATCCTCTCATAGCAGGAGCTGATCCATTTAATAAAACAGGCTATATCAATATCGTTAACGATATGAATGCCGCTGGATATACAGATAAATCAGAGTATGCAAAACATTTAATAAAGCAAGGCTTTTCTACTGACTTTACTTATTGGTTCTCCTGGTTTACTGTTGGTAAAACAATTGAATTATTTATACGACCATCTTGGGTAGGTAATTACTCCTTCTCTCTATTCGTAAAAAAATATCATCAACTGTTAATGGCTTTTACTGCTCTAAGTTCTTTCTGCTTTATGCTCAATTCCTTTAAGCACAAACGATTTATGATGTTAGTAAGCAGTGTGATCGTATACGTAGCATCTACAAATATATTCCTTGCTATAGACCGCTACGGATATTTCATAATACCACTGATATGTCTAATTGCCTCCTATGGTATTGTACGTATCATACAGGCACTTTCTAATTTAAAATATAGATAAAGCAAATGCCCCAAGTTTATTTGGGGCATTATTTATATCTCTTCCGAATCAACCAATGGTTGCTTTACAAAGTTTATGTGAGGTAAACTTATACCCGTAGTTATTAACTACAAATAATAATTGATTCATTAAGGAATCTATTCCAATAACTAATATGATTCACATGAAAGGTGCTTTATTTGACTTTCATTTGTATGGAAAGGTGAAATTATGCAAAAGTCACTTGTATCAAATATTTTCTATAAACTATTGCTCAATACCTTTAATATTATTCTCCCAATTTTAGTAGGACCTTACGCCTATCGAACACTCGGGGCTCCTTCAATAGGAGCAGTTAGCTCCGCTGAAACCATTTTTAATTATTTTTTCATTTTTGCTGTATTTGGCGTATACCAATATGGATTACGTGAAATTAGCTTAGTAAAAAATGATAAGAAAAAAGTTTCACAATTGTTCACAAGCCTATATGTAATTAACTTTACAACAAGTATCCTAGCTCTAGTGGCATTCGTACTCTTTAGTTATCTTGGATACGGCGATAAAAATTTATTTCCTGTACTGCTCATTTTCGGATTCAATTTTATTTCAAATTTGTTTTACGTAGAATGGTTTAATGAGGCGCATGAAAATTATGATTTCATTACGAAGAAAACGGTTATTGTCCGGCTTACTTATGTCGTGCTTCTTTTCACTTTAATTCATGGAGTGGATGATTATAAAAAATTCGCTGGTTTATTAGTCTTATCAACATTTTTAAACCATATCATTAGCTTTATATATGTGAAGCGTCAAGTTAAATTTGATTTTTCTAATTTAACAATTGTCCCGCATTTACAGCCCTTAGTATTAGTTGTTATCTTTTCAAACGCAAATATGTTATATACACAATTAGATCGCCTCTTCATATTAGAGGTTAATGGAGAAGCTACTGTCGCTTTCTATGTAATGGCCTTCCAGATTATGACTATTATTAACACACTTATGTTAAGTGTTGTCCAAGTTACAATTCCAAGGCTTTCTTATTTATCAGGAAACGCAGCTGAAAGAGAATATGAATCATTACTAAACAAAATTTCAAAAGTATATTTCATTACGTTGTTCCCAGCTGCTATTGGTTTAATGCTTATCGCTCACGGAGCTGTTATTATTTATGGCGGAAAGCAATATGCCGGAGCTGGTGACACATTAATGGTTTTCGCATTTTATATGATTTCGGTAGGAATTGAATCTATTTTATCCAACCAAATTATTTATGTGAAAAAGAAAGAAAGTATTTTAGTTCGCTTTTTATTCATTTGTGGCTTTATAAACCTTGTATTAAATTTTGCGCTTGTATTCTTCCATGTACTTACACCAACAACAGCAATTATTACAACAACGATTGCTAACTGTACATTGATTGTATTGGAATATATTTATATAAAAAAGAAATTAAAAGTAAATTACACATTATTCGATATGCAAAAGCTAAAATACCTGTTTTATTCACTAACATTTTTACCAATAGCATTCTTAGTGAATACGATAATTTCCGGACAAATTCTACAAGTTATCGTCACAATGTTAGCATGTGGATTGGCTTATGCACTTATCCTATTCATAGCGAAAGATGAAATTCTCTTTATGCTGTTAGACAAAATAAAAGCAAGATTTAAAAGAGCTTAATGTAAAATGACGTAAGAAATACAAACTATTTTCTGTATATGAACAAATGAACCCTCTTGAAGGAGCTGTTACAATTGAAATTTTCTTTAATCATGGCCACTTGCGGCAGACGTGATGACATTCTTGATTTGCTAAACTCATTAGAAAAACAAACTTATAAAAACTTTGAGCTCATTGTAGTTGACCAAAACGATACACCAATTTCTGATCTCTTTGCAGATTATAAAGAAAAATTTTCCATCAACTATATTTATACGCCTATTAAAGGATTATCCCGTGCCCGTAATGCAGGATTAAAAGTAGCTGATGGTGATATTATCGCATTTCCGGATGATGACTGTATTTATGAAACAAACGTGTTGGAAAGCATCCTAGAAACATTTAATAAAGATAAGGATATTCAATTTATATCAACAAATACTACAAATGTTGAAGGAACAGGCTCATTAGTGCATGCACCAGAAACAGATATTATTTTAAATGATAAATATGGATTCATGGGACCGTCTTTCACACTATTCTTTACGAAACAATTTGTGCAAGATGTTGGTACATTTGATGAAGACTTAGGTGTTGGATCAGGAACAATTTACGGAGCTGGTGAAGAAACTGACTTCGTACTACGCGGTATGAAAAATGGATATACAGGACTATTTAAAAAAGACCTATTCGTATACCATCCAGTAAAAGAAGAAGTCATTAATGAGCAATCATTAAAAAGAGCCATTTCCTATGCCGGTGGTTTCGGAAGAGTAATTCGTTTACATTATGGCTTCCCATACTTTTTACGTGCGGTTGCAGCCGCTACATTCCGTATGACGCAAAATATTTCGAATAATAAACGCAAATTCCATGCAAATCGTTTAAAAGGAATCGTTCGAGGTTATTTTAAATAGAAGAAAAAAGAAGAGCAGTCGTTCAATATTAGAACAGTTCGCTCTTCTTTTTTATCTAATTTCTCCCCTCCAAAAACAAAATAGTCTCCTTTAGTCCCTCACGGTAAGATGTCTTTGGTACTTCACCAATATAACTCTCATACTTTTCTCCACTCAATACAACCGGTTCTTCTGTCAAATACAACATTTCTACAAACTCTTTCATTTGTTTATCAAATAAGCCAAGCATTCCAATCATACGTTTTTTTACAGTCATTATAGGCTTCTTATATCCAGTTAATTCTCTTATATACCCAATCATCTCTTCCCCTGTAATCACACCAGAACCCGGTATGTTCCAGTTTTGCCCATATGCACTATCACGTAATGCTAATTCAACAATCGCCTTAGCTCCATCCGGCGTAAAAATATATTCCCTAGCAAGCTTCTTATCCCCGACAAAGCTAGATATTTTATTTGCAAGAACACCTTGTAACGTATGATGAACAAGCGTACTTTCTGCATTTGGCCCATAAAAATCTGGAAAATGAGCAGTAAGTACCGGTACACCAGCCTGTTTTGCCATCAATTCAAGCTGTAAACGAATTTTCCCCTTCTTTGTATGTGGATTCTTTACAGCCTCTTCCGTTACCTTCCCTCGTTCTTGTCTTCCATACGCATAAATATTATCTACCATCGCTAATTTAGCACCGTGATGTTTCGTCGTTTCTAATATATTTTTTAGTAACTCTGGCTGTTTTATCTCCCAATCTGTATACGGAATATTTACAGCATGAAAGATCACATCTACATCTTTAGCAGCTCCCATTATATCTGCTTGCTTAAATACATTTCCCGCTATTATTTGTATTCTTTCCTCATCGTAAAACAGCTTTTCTAGCTTCGCCCTATTTCTCGCAAAAGCAATTACATCAATCCCTCTCCCGCACAATTCCTTTGTAATTGCATATCCCATTGCTCCAGATGCTCCCAATACTAACGCCTTTTTCATCTTAATCCCCCTTTTAATTAACCACTGTTCAATTAATTGCAAAAAGAAAATCACTTACATAAGAAGCGATTTTGCAATAAAATTCACATGTGCTTTAGCTAAATCTTGTACATCTTCAAACGTTTGAACATTTCTACAATAATGCGATACAAACCCATGTAATGATAAAAAAACAGACCATATAGTCATTATGCTTACCTTTCCATTACATAAGGAAGATATAACATTAGCGAACTTATCATAACTAGCATTTGGCTCATCTGCTAGACATTCTTTTAATTCTTCATCTTTAATCAAAAACATAATTTCATAATGACTTTGATTTCGTAGACCAAATTCAATAAAACCTAATAACACTGCTTTTAATTGTTCTTCTCGCTGTAAATTTTGAGCAATCGTTTCATCTAGCCTTTGATCCAATAATTGAAAATCTTGTTCAACCATCGCATAAAAAAGCTCTGCTTTATTTTTAAAATGATAATAGATTGATCCATGACTATATCCTAATTCTGCTGCGATTTTACGCATTGAAGTATGCTGATACCCTTGTTTTATAAATAAATCCCTTGCTGCATTCATAATCATTTCTCTTGTTAATTCTTGTTTAACTGCTCTTCTTGGCGACATTTCTCATACCTCACAATTTAATTAACCACCGTTCAATTACATTATATTCTTTTTCCAAAAAAAAGCAATCCTATTTTTGAAAAAATATACATTTTGAAAGGATAGCATTATATCCGAGAATTTAGTATCATGATTCAAGGTACTATTTTGAAATGGACGGAGGACATTATGAGCTTATTAACAGTTGAAAATTTAGGTCATACATTTGGTGATCGTACACTATTTAAAGACGTATCAATGCGCTTATTAGCAGGAGAACATGTTGGTTTAGTTGGTGCAAACGGCGTTGGTAAATCAACATTTATGAATATTATTACTGGACAACTTATCCATGATGAAGGACGCGTAGAATGGACACCTGGTACACATTACGGATATTTAGACCAACATACAATATTAACACCGGGCAGAACGATCCGTGACGTATTAACAGATGCGTTCTTACCTTTATTTGAGAAAGAAAAAGAACTCAATATCGTTACTGAGAAAATGGGAACAGCTACGCCGGAAGAATTAGAAGAACTTCTTGATCAAATGGCAGAGATTCAAGATGCACTTGAAGCAGGTGGTTTCTATTTATTAGATATTAAAATTGAAGAAGCTGCACGTGGTCTTGGAATTGATGCAATTGGATTAGACCGTGATGTTTCTGCATTAAGTGGTGGGCAGCGTACAAAAGTATTACTTGCAAAGCTATTACTGGAACAACCAGAAGTACTATTACTTGATGAGCCGACCAACTATTTAGATGTTGAACATATTCAATGGTTAACAAATTACCTAAAAGAATATCCACATGCGTTCCTTTTAATTTCCCATGATACGGAATTTATGAACAAATGTGTTGATGTTATTTTCCATCTAGAATTCTCAAAAATGACGCGTTACACAGCGACATATGAAAAATTCCTAGAGCTAGCTGAAATCAATAAAAATCAACATTTAAACGCTTATCAAAAGCAGCAAGAATTCATTAAAAAACAAGAAGATTTTATCGCAAAAAACAAAGCTCGTTATTCTACAACAGGTCGTGCAAAGAGTCGTCAGAAACAACTAGATCGCATGGAGCGTATTGATCGCCCAGAAACAGCAATTAAACCAGAATTCTCTTTCAAAGAATGTCGCGCAAGCAGTCGCTTTGTCTTTGAAGGTGAAGATGTAGAAATTGGATACACACATGCATTATTACCAAAATTAACGATGACAATTGAGCGTGGAGAAAAAATCGCGATTGTTGGATGTAATGGTGTTGGTAAATCAACATTATTAAAAACAATCCTAGGTAAAATTAAACCATTAAGCGGGAAAACAAGCCTTGGTGATTTCTTAGAACCTGCATACTTCGAACAAGAGGTAAAAGCTGAGAATTTAACGCCCATCGATGATGTATGGAATACATTCCCAAGTCTAGATCAGCACCAAGTTCGGGCAATGTTAGCACGATGTGGTTTGAAAAACGAGCATATTTCTCGTCCATTAAGCCAATTAAGCGGTGGAGAGCAAGCGAAAGTCCGTCTATGTAAATTAATGGGTGAAGAAAGCAACTGGATCCTGTTTGATGAGCCAACAAATCACCTTGATGTTACAGCTAAAGAAGAATTAAAAAAAGCTTTAAAAGCATATAAAGGAACAATCCTTCTTGTATGTCACGAACCAGATTTCTATGAGGATTGGATTACAAAAGTTTGGAACGTAGAAGAATGGGCACAATCTAATAACTAATAAAAAAGGGGATCTATTATGATCCCCTTTTTATTATGGATGAACAAATCCATCCTATATAACTTTTATATGATAATACCCAGCTAATCTCAACCGAAAATCCTTCAAATCATCGTAAGCTTTTAAATTAGCGAGCATCCCTTGAATAACTGGAACTCTTGGATTTAGCAACCTCATTTCAGCTTCGAGAACATCTAAAGTAACTAACAACTCATCATTTTCTAATTGATCTGCTAATGTACGTTTGAACATAACAATTTCCTGTAAAAAATGCTCTTTTGCCTGCTCTTTAATAAGCTCTGAACTACAAAAGAATTGTCCCAGCTTTTCTTCATGTAAAACAGGCGTATCCTTAGATTGTACAAGACCTGCTACAAGATCATCCACCCTCTTTAAAATAAATGATGAAACATGAAATAAATCTATTTCAGCTACATTTAAAATGATTAACTCTAAATAACCCCTGCATACCCCTTCTACCATAATAACAAGATCTAAAAGATATGGAGTAACCTGTCCACCATAAATTGATAATAAACTATTTCGATAAAATGCATGTGACTCGAGCTTCATTCTCATCATAAATGCTTCTACTTCTTTATTAAAAGGAATTGCATTTTCTCTCGCGTGCATAATAATGAATTCCTTATGTTTTTGTACATCATTAAATTGACAATGTAGTTGTTTTTCAAACTTTTCACGTGGCAGCAATGATTCTCCATCAATAGCCATCATCTTTTTATGGATTTTGTCATAATAATATCGGAGTGTCGCTAATAACAATTCATCTTTCGATTTAAAATATAGATAAAATGCTCCTTTTGATATACCGCATGCTGTTACAATCTCTTGTACCGACGTTGCGTTCACACCTTTAGTTGCAAATAACTTCATTGCCATTTCTATAATTAAACGTTCTTTTTCTTTCATATTTTCTCTCCTAATTCGATCTCGCATCATAAAATTTCACCTTAACTTTATCCCGCATTAACAGGCAGTCCCTCCACCTCTAGGTTCAGAGAGAAACGAGGAAGATAGATAGAGGATAAATGCCTGTAAAAGCCCAATTGGTAAGGACTAACTATCAATGAGGGATGAAGAACCCTCCCCACTGATGGAAGTTTCCCTTTATTATACCATTCCTTTTCATTGACGACTGACCAATCAGTCAGTTATATTATGTATTAGACTGACCGATTGGTCAATACACGTTAAAAAGGGAGCGCAAACATGAACAAAATCATTAACTTTTCTTTAAAAAATAAGTTCGCAGTTTGGCTACTAACCATTATTGTTACCATTGCAGGGATTTACTCCGGCCTTAATATGAAGCTAGAAACAATTCCTGACATTACAACGCCAGTTGTAACGGTAACAACGGTTTATCCTGGTGCTACACCAGCAGAAGTAGCTGATAAGGTATCGAAACCGATGGAAGAACAGCTGCAGAATTTAAATGGCGTGAACGTTGTAAGTTCTTCCTCTTATCAAAATGCTTCGTCTATTCAAGTAGAATATAACTTTGATAAGAATATGGAAAAAGCTGAAACTGAAATTAAAGAAGCACTTGCAAATGTAAAATTACCAGAAGGCGTGAAAGATCCAAAAGTTTCTCGAGTAAACTTTAATGCCTTTCCTGTTATTTCATTAAGCGTAGCAAGTAAAGATGAATCTTTAGCTGCCTTAACTGAAAAGGTTGAGAAAAATATTGTTCCAGGACTAAAAGGGCTCGATGGCGTTGCATCTGTTCAAATTGCTGGACAACAAGTAGATGAAGTGCAACTCGTCTTTAAAAAAGATAAGATGCAAGAATTGGGTTTAAGTGAAGATACTATTAAAAATATCATTAAAGGTTCTGATGTATCTTTACCACTTGGTCTCTATACTTTTAAAGATACGGAGAAATCAGTTGTTGTAGATGGTAATATTACAACAATCAAAGCTTTAAAAGAAATGAAGATTCCTGCCGTCCCTTCAGCAGCAAGTGGTCAAGGCAAACCAGGAGCAGGAGCTCAAGCGCCACAGATGAATCCAGCTGCAGCTAACGGAATTCCCACTGTTACATTAGAAGAAATTGCTGATATTAAAGAAGTAGGAAAAGCCGAATCTATTTCGCGTACAAATGGAAAAGAAGCAATCGGTATCCAAATCGTAAAAGCTGCTGATGCAAATACAGTTGATGTCGTAAATGCGGTCAAAGACAAAGTGAAGGACTTTGAGAAAAAATATAAAGACTTAGAAATCATCTCAACATTTGACCAAGGTGCACCGATTGAGAAATCAGTTGATACTATGCTTAGCAAAGCAATATTTGGTGCCATCTTTGCTATTGTTATTATTATGTTGTTCTTACGAAACATTCGAACAACATTGATTTCTGTTGTCTCTATACCACTTTCTTTATTAATTGCTGTTTTAGTATTAAAACAGATGGATATTACACTTAACATGATGACGCTTGGAGCGATGACCGTTGCCATTGGGCGCGTTGTCGATGATTCGATCGTTGTTATTGAAAATATTTACCGACGCATGTCCTTATCAGACGAAAAATTAAAAGGTAGAGACTTAATTCGTGAAGCGACAAAAGAGATGTTTGTTCCGATTATGTCTTCAACAATTGTAACAATTGCAGTCTTTTTACCTCTTGGACTTGTAAAAGGTATGATTGGTGAAATGTTCTTACCGTTCGCTTTAACAATTGTCTTTGCCTTGTTAGCTTCATTACTTGTAGCAGTTACAATTGTACCGATGTTAGCACACTCTTTATTTAAAAAGGAAAGTACAAGAGAAAAACAAGTACATCATGAAGAAAAACCAAGTAAATTAGCAAATGGCTATAAACGCCTGCTTGGATGGGCATTAAACCATAAAATCATTACATCTAGCCTTGCTGTTCTTTTATTAGTAGGTAGCCTTGCACTTGTACCAATTATCGGTGTAAGTTTCTTACCATCTGAAGAAGAGAAAATGATTATTGCAACGTATAACCCTGCACCAGGGCAAACTTTAGAAGATGTTGAAAAAATTACAACAAAAGCTGAAAAACACTTCCAAGATAAAAAAGATGTAAAAACAATTCAGTTCTCATTAGGTGGAGAAAACCCAATGAGTCCAGGTAAAACAAATCAAGCTATGTTCTTCGTTCAGTATGATAATGACACAAAGAACTTCGACAAAGAGAAAGAACAAGTTATTAAAGACTTACAAAAGATGACAGGAAAAGGTGAATGGAAAAGCCAAGACTTCGGAGCAAGTGGCGGTAGCAATGAAATCAAGCTGTACGTATACGGAGATAGCTCAGAAGACATCAAACCTGTTGTTAAAGATATTCAGGACATCATGAAAAAGAATAAAGATTTAAAAGATGTTGACTCTAGTATTGCAAAAACATACGCAGAATACACATTAGTCGCTGATCAAGAAAAATTAAGTAAGATGGGGCTAACCGCTGCCCAAATTGGAATGGGACTTTCTAACCAACATGATCGCCCTGTCCTTACTACAATCAAAAAAGACGGTAAAGATGTTAACGTATATGTAGAAGCAGAAAAACATGATTATCAAACAATTGATGATTTAACAAATCGTAAAATTACAACACCACTTGGCAACGAGGTTGCTGTTAAAGATGTTATGACTGTAAAAGAAGGTGAAACTTCCAATACAGTAACACATCGTGATGGTCGCGTTTATGCAGAAGTAAGTGCAAAATTAACATCTGATGATGTTTCTAAAGCATCTGCTGCTGTCCAGAAAGAAGTAGATAAAATGGATCTTCCTTCTGGTGTAGATGTTTCTATGGGTGGTGTTACAAAAGATATTCAAGAATCATTTAAACAACTTGGCCTAGCAATGTTAGCTGCGATTGCCATTGTATACTTCGTTCTTGTCGTTACATTCGGCGGTGCACTTGCACCACTCGCAATCTTATTCTCGCTACCATTTACAATCATTGGTGCCCTTGTTGCCTTATTGATTTCTGGTGAAACGTTAAGCGTATCGGCAATGATTGGTGCCCTTATGTTAATCGGTATCGTTGTAACGAATGCAATTGTTCTCATCGACCGTGTTATTCATAAGGAGCGCGAGGGGCTATCAACACGCGAAGCATTGTTAGAAGCTGGCGCAACACGCTTACGCCCAATTCTAATGACTGCAATCGCAACAATTGGTGCCCTTATCCCGCTTGCACTAGGATTCGAAGGAAGTGGATTAATTTCTAAAGGTCTTGGAGTAACGGTAATTGGTGGGTTAACAAGTTCAACATTACTAACACTTCTTATCGTTCCAATTGTTTATGAGGTACTCAGTAAGTTTAAAAAGAAAACAGTAGAATAAAGAAATAGCCTCGCAATATGCGAGGCTATTTTTTATTTCCGAACAAGATTAAAAAATCTCCATAGCCTTCTTTCTCCAATTCCTCTTTCGGAATAAACCGAAGCGCCGCTGAATTAATGCAGTAACGAAGACCATTCGGACCTGGCCCATCTGGGAACACATGCCCAAGGTGAGAATCGCCTTCTTTACTTCTTACTTCCGTACGCGTCATATTGTGACTAACATCCATTTTCTCTTTTACACTAGCGGACATCACTGGTTTTGTAAAACTCGGCCAACCGCATCCACTATCGAATTTATCTAAAGAAGTAAATAGTGGTTCACCGGAAACAATGTCTACGTAAATTCCTTCCTCTTTATGATTCCAATATTCGTTTTGGAACGGAGGCTCTGTACCATTTTCTTGTGTTACATAAAATTGCATATCTGTTAATCGCTCTTTTAAATGCGCATTATCTTTCGGCCAGTGCTTTTTAATAAACGCATCGCGTCCTGATCCTTGGCGATATAATTCATAGCGAAATGCATTTTTCTTATGATATCCTTGATGATACTCTTCAGCTGGATAAAATGTAGTAGCAGGGAGTATTTTTGTAGCAATTGGTTTCGAAAACCAACCGCTCTCAGCAAGTGCCAATTTTGAAGCTTCTGCTTGTTCAAGTTGTTCTTCACTATGATAAAAAATTACAGTTTCATAAGATTGTCCACGATCATGAAATTGACCTCCAATATCTGTTGGATCAATTTGCCTCCAATAAATGTCTAATAATTTTTCATATGGCATTTTATTTGCATCGAATGTAATTTGTACCGCTTCATAATGCCCTGTTGTTTCAGAACAAACTTCTTTATAAGTCGGGTTCTCTTTATACCCACCCGTATAACCTGAAATAACCTGTATAATACCTTCCATCTCTTCAAATGGTGAAACCATACACCAGAAACACCCTCCTGCAAACGTTGCAATTTCTACCTTTTCATTTATAGCCATTTATTTCACCCCAATTATTTAATTCTTCTTACAGTATGGCATAAGAAGTTAGAAGTTATAAAAGAAAAAGCACCGGCGTCCGATGCTTTTTTTACTCTATTTTTTAGCAGAATCTTTTTCTATCTCATCGCTCGTCACATCTAACACATCTAATAGGAACACAAAAATTGGTATACCAATAATAAGCCCCCACACACCTAAAAAGTGTTCAGAGAAAGTTAATACCATAAATGTATAAAAAATCGGTAAATTCGTTTTTTGTGACATGAATTTTGGATTTAACACATAACTTTCAAGTGCATGAATAACAGCAACAATTATTAAAATATAAACTACATACGTAATGCTACCAATATTATAAGCAATCATACAAAGCGGAACGAGCGAAATGATTACACCAGCTACTGGAATTAAGCCGAGTAAAAAGATCATTAACGCTAAACCAAGCAATTGTGGGAATCCTAAAATCCATAGCGCAATAACAGATAAAACGCAATTAACAATAGCAATTAAAAACTGCGCTTCAATTACTTTTCCAAAAGAACGTGCGAATTTCTTTCCGAAATATTCAATTTCATTATAAAAAACGGCAAGTCTGCTCTCTTTAAATTTCGCGGTAAAAGCGACAATACGTGCCTTCTCAAGTAAGAAGAATAAACTTAAAATAAGAGAAAGGAAAAATTGCAGCCCAAACTTCCCAACATTGGCGATGGATTTATAAAGAATGTCCACACCTTGCCCAATATATTTGGAAAGCTCCATATGGTTAATGGCATTAATTGCTGCCTTTATAATTTCATTATCTGGTGGATTTTTAAAGAATACATTAAACTGGTAGATTAATTGTGAGATTTGCACCGTTAGTACTGGCAGATACTTAACTAACGTAACAGTGATTCCACCAACTAACATCACATATAATAACGATATAATAATTTTTCGATTAATCGGCATAAAATGATCGAGTTTTCGAGAAATAAACTTTTGGAATCGATCCATTAAATACGTAAGAATGAACGTAATTAAAATTAAATTAAACATACTTTGTAGCCCATATAATATAAGAGCCAACAAGAGCAGTACAAGTAATCTTTGGAATCCTTTGCTTTGAAACAGGCTTTTCATTTGCATAATCGACGAGTGATCTCTCCTGTCCTATAAAGTGAGACTTTAATAAGTGGGATTTTCTTTATCTCCCCCACAAATCGAGTGCTTATGGACTCTCCTACCTATCTTCTTTGCTTTCGCTAGATTTAAGAACAAGATACATTAGCTACTTTCTATTTTACAATACAATAGTCCTTTTCAGAACGTATTATCCAAAGTATTAATGAAGATTTAAGGAAAATCTCATTTATTTTTATATAAAATAGGTCTTACCACTACTGTAACACAAAAAGCAAGCTATCAGTAGAAATCTGTCCTACGAATAGCTTGCTTTTATATTTTTCACAAAACATATTCTGTTAGCCGATAAATGGCATAAACATCGGAATAACAACTACCGTTACAACCCCAACGACCGTTACTGCAATACTTGCCATTGCTGCTTCTACTTCGCCCATTTCAATCCCAACCGCAACGCCAAGTGCATGTCCCGCAGTTCCTAGCGCTAATCCTTTCGCAATTGGATTTTTCACTTTAAATGTTTTTAAGAATAAAGCACCAAGTGCGTATACAATAACTGCGTTAAAGATAACTGCAAAAGATGTAATTGCTGGAATACCACCGATACTTTCAGATATTGGTAGTGCAATTGCTGTTGTTGCTGCCTGTGGTAGCATAGAGTTCATTACAGATGTATCTAAACCAATTGCTTTTGCGACAATGAACACGACAATCACCGAACAAACAGATCCAACAACGATAGCGGATAAAATTTGCCACCAATATTTTTTTAGCTTATCAACTTGTTTGTATAACGGAATTGCAAAGGCAATTGTTGCTGGCTCTAAGAAGAAACTAATCATTTTACCGCCAGTATTATATTCTTCAAATGTAAAATTTCCAACCTTTAAAAAGACAATACCAAGTACCATTGCTACAAACAGTGGTGTAAATAAGAAGAATCCTTTTGAATGTTTAAATAAGAATGTTCCGATCCCGTATGCGATTAATGAAACGACGATTCCGAAGTATGGAGTCATTGTGCTTGCCATGTTCATTACCTCCTAACCATATATGGTCTGATATATTACACAACTTTTCCGTGTTTGCGTCCTTTATTTACAACATCTAATTGTTTTGTATCAGTTGTTTCTTTTTCATCTTTACCTAGAATAAATTGTGCAAATAAACCTGTTACTGCTAGTAAAATAATTGTTGCGACAACAATTACAGTTATGATTTGTACAAAGTATTGCCCCATTACCCCAAGAGAGTTAATAACGGAAATACCAGATGGTACGAAAAGAAATCCAATAATACCTGTTAACGCCGTTCCAAGTGATTCAACCTGCTCCAACTTAATAACCTTTAAACATAATAGACTAAACAAAATGACTAATCCGATTACTGATGAAGGCATTGGAATTGGTAAGTGCGTTGCAATAATATGAGAAACCAACATGATAGCTGAAAAAACAAATGCTTGTGATAAGAAACTGTATACTTTTTTTGTACTCACTTTGGCCACCTCTTTCGATTTGGTACCTTCATTGTATATGATGTAAACGATTAAGTAAGCGTTTACATATCGGGACGTCAAATATACGGAATCAGTTACAAAAATAACGGGATGAAATGCAAAAGCTGCTTCTTAAATACGAAGCAGCTTTTTAAGTTCCTTTGCATATGTACGACTTACAGGTACCTTAGATCCCTCTTTCATAATTAAATTATAAGTAGAGTTAAACCAGGGCTGTATTTCCGAAATATAGTTGATATTCGTAAGAAAACTACGGTGAACGCGCATAAAGCTCGTTTGCGGCAGCTTCTTTTCTAAAATAACAAGCGTATCATGGGTTACGTATGTTTCCCGAATCGTCTTTACAGTTACTTTCCCGTCCACAAGTCCCACATAAACAATATCTTCAATATTCACGAGCACAATGGATTCTTCTATTGGCAATGCAAGCTTATGCATCTCCGCAGCTACATCTTTAGCTCTTACATCTTGGTTTTTCTCTGTTTCAGTTTGCTTTCGTTTCTTATATTTTTTCAGTGTCTGTGCAATTCGCTCTTCATCAAACGGCTTTAAAATATAATCTAATGCATCCACCTCAAATGCTTGCAGCGCATATTGATCGTAAGCTGTTGCAAAAACAATGGACGGTGGGTTCTTCATTTTCTTTAATATATTCGCAATCTCAAATCCATTATCATCTGAAAGCTGAATATCTAAAAAGACAAGATCCGGCTTATTCCCCATTAGCTTTTCTAATGCATCTTCCACGCAATCAGCTTCTTCAATTACATCCACTTCTTTCGTACGCTGCAATAAATATTTCAATTCATCCCGTGCTAACATCTCATCGTCAACTACTAATACCTTTAACACCGCTTTCTTCCTCCCCTATGTTTTGAATCGGAATTGTAAATAAAATTTCTGTCCCTTTTTCTAATTCACTCTCGATATGAAGTGTTGTATCTTTCCCAAACAGTCCTATTAACCGTTGATTAATATTATATAGTGCCGTTCCTGTTCCTTTTTCCGATGGAACGACTGCCCCTCCTAATTGCTCTAAGCGCCCTTGTTCAATTCCCTGACCATTATCTTTCACTTTAAAATGAACCATATCTCCCTGCGCGTGTGCATAAATTTCTACCTGACAAATTGGTTGTTTTTTCGGAAAGGCATGACGAAGTGCATTTTCCACTAACAATTGCAGTACAAATGGTGGGAGTAAAATTGTCTGTAATCCTTCTTCTATATATGTTTTCACCTCATATTTATTCGGGAACCTTGCTTGTTCTAATGATAAATATGCATGTACATGATTCAGTTCTTGCTCTAATGGAATAAGTAACTGGCGTGCTCCCTGTAGATTACACCGAAAATAAACACTAAGTTGCAATAAGAGCTTTCTTGCCTTTTCTACATCTGTACGGCATAAAGCTGATACTGTATTAATCGCATTGAATAAAAAATGCGGATTAATTTGTGCTTGTAATGCTTTTATCTCTGCATCTTGAAGTAGTTTACTTTGTAATTCTGCCTCTCCTAACTCAAGCTGTGTTGAGAAAATCTTCGCTAACCCTTCTGCTAATTCTTCTTCCACACGGCTTAATTGGTTCGGATTTTTAAAATAAAGCTTTAATGTTCCAATTGTATTGCCATGCGAAGTTAACGGAATAACGATTGCTGCCTGCAAAGGACATTCTTCATGTTGACAGTTAATAATCTCTCGTGATTTCGCTTTCATTATTTTCCCTGTTTTTAATACTTCTTTTGATAATCCTGTAATTAAACTATGAGAAGGGATATGGTGATCAGACGCTAATCCAACGTGCGCCAATATTTTTTCTGTATCTGTTAAAGATACCGCATCTGTCCCTGTAAAACGATGGATAATTTGTGCCACATGTTTACAAGATTCCTCCGTTAAGCCTTGGCGAAAATAAGGCAATGTCTTATCAGCAATCCGAAGTACTTTATGAGTTTGTAAAGCCTTGGCATTTTCTTCTTGGCGTAAAATAGCTTGTACCATAGACAATAAAATAAAACTCCCGAAACTATTCACAAGAATCATCGGTATTGCGATTTTTTTTACAACGTCAAATCCATCTTCTACAATAGATAAGATCATAATCATTTCCAAAGATACAATAAAAACACTTAAAACAGCTGAGAATTTAGGTGTAATCACACGGTTGTGCTTTTGAAAAACACGGCCAATATAACCGGTAATAATTCCTGCTAAAATAGATGAAATCGCACAACTAAGGGCTGTTGTTCCCCCAAGCATATAACGATGAATGCCAGCAATAAATCCAACGCCAATCCCGACAATCGGTCCACCTAGTAAACCACTAATTCCAACTCCCATAATACGTGTATTGGCAATCGTACTCGATGAAGAGACACCTTGCAGCCAATTTTCATTCATAATGGTATTCCCTGCAATTTCAATTCCTGTGTAATTGCTTATAATTGTAAATAACGAAAAAATACAAATAAGCATGAGCTTATCTTTATATCCATCTTGTTTATGAAGAAGGCGCCTAAATGTTTTAATATGCGAAAGTAAAAAACCTAATATAACAATTAATCCAACTCGTTCAATCATCATAAGCACTAAATCTAGCATCTGTGATTCATCCTTTATTTGTTTAATTAGTTTTATTATCGAAAAATAGTGAAGGTATCGTCAAGAAGAATGATATGTATCTCGCAGGATTTGGCCCTGTTATTATCGGTTTAATTGCTACAGGTGGTAATTTATTCGGAGCTCTATCACTTATTTTCATTATCTATCCAATTGGATTAATTACAATGCTAGTGTGTGTACCGGAAACGAAAGGAAAAGTACTAGATTAAACTTAATCAAAAAGCATTGAAATTCTACATTTCAATGCTTTTGTTTTTATTTATGAAAGAAATTTGGAGTCAGAATATCATTCGGATAAGGTTTATGATAGATGTGGGTAGTAGCTGGCGATAATGGTGGAATGAGCCATACCCAATTTCCCGTCACGACACGGCCACAAGCCGCCTCTTGCTTTTCAAATTGTCCAAACTGCTGTGCTGCTGTATGATGATCTACAATACTTACTCCTTGCTTTTTGAAAGAATGCAAAACAGCTACATTTAATTCAACTAACGCCTTATCTTTCCATAATGTACTGTTTCTCGAAGTATCCAAATTCATTATTTCTGCAACAGCTGGAAGTAAATTATAACGATCATGATCTGCCAAATTACGAGCCCCAATTTCTGTTTCCATATACCAACCATTAAAAGGAGCAGCTGTATAAGAAATGCCACCAATCTCTAGACGCATATCTGAAATCATTGGTACCCCATACCATTTTGCACCTAAGGATACAAATGGATATTCTGGGTGCTCAATCTCAACCTCTTTTACCTCTTCTTTCGGAATTTCCCTATATACAGGTTCTCGTCCATCAACAGAAAATACGAGTGGCAATACATCAAAATTCGTACCTTCTCCATTCCAGCCAAGTTTCTGACAAAACGCTGTAAATGGAATCGAATGAGAATCACCTATCACTTCCATTTCTGTTTCAAATCCCGCATAACGAATCAACTGATGGTTATAAATTCGAATGTTATTTTGTTCACCGTTATACTGCTTAAAAATTGTAATTGTCGGTTTAATTTTTCCGTTATTCGTTGCATATCGAATATGATGAATAAGTGCATTATATACCCCTTCCTCATCATTCACTTCACGAGCATCTAATATATGCATTTTATTCCAAAATAATCTTCCAATACATCGGTTACTATTTCTCCAAGCCATACGTGCACCATGAACAAGTTCCTCAAAGGTGTGTTCATATGTTCCTGTCCGCTCTATTTCCAACACAATTTGGCTGAGACGCTCTTCTATTTGCTGCTCTCTAGCAAGCTCTTGATAACAAATTGTAATAAACTTCCTTGCTTCATCTATTAATTCTTTCATTTTATCCATAAACAATCTCCTTCTACTTTAACAAGACACTATTACTTTACAGTATAAGCAAAAAAGAGTGTAGTAACAAACCCAATCAAGATACACCCTTGCAAGAAGGAAAAATCCCATTGCTCGTAATTGATGTATGGGAACATGCTTATTATTTGCAGTATCAAAACCACCGTCCAGAATTTATTACAAATTAGTGGCATACTGTTAACTGGGATCAAGTAAATGAAAAATATTTACAAGCAATTAAATCACAAGAATACTAATCATGCGTATAAGGTAAATTTGATAATGTAAACTAGTATCGTCGAAATCCTCCAAAATCCCCCGCATTGCCACCCGGGGATTTATGAATAATCATTATATTACTTCAATATAGTGTTTCAATATATGATTCACATCAGTTTCTAACTTTCTAAACTGAAATCCTAACTCTTTCGCTCTTGTATTATTCATCGTACAACTTGTCATGCCATTATACGGAGCTATATTTTTTCCTTCCGCTTCAATACAAGCCTTTATGCCTGTATTTTCTTCTATAAAATCAATAATTTCTCGCATAGAAATCACACCATTACTACATGCATTAATTGGACCATTTATATTCATCGTACTAAGATATGCTAGAAAACCACCTGCTTCTTTTTCATGGATAAAAGACATTTTGCCTTCTATATCTTCTACTACAAAAGGTATTTTCTTCACGATATTTTCAACATAAAACTGCAATCGCTTTGTATAATCATTTTCACCAATAACAACTGGAAAGCGCACTGCAATTACAGGAAATGTTGCATGTTTAAACAAAACGGCCTCTGCTAATCTTTTTCCTTCACTATAAGAAAAACCTTGCCTATCTCCATAAACAATTGGATACTGATACGGATTGAAATCATCTTCTTTTAAAGATAGTGCCGACTCATATACAGCCATTGAGGATGTAACAATATATTTCTTCACCTTACTATGAAGTACTTTGCATATAATCTTCGCTGCATTCGGACTATAGCATAGGTTATCATACACAGCGTCATAACTTGCTCCCGCTAACATTTCCTTTAGCATCCCTTCATCTTCTCGATCTACAACGACTCTTTTAACAGCACTACCAAACGAGTCTGTCTTAAGTCCCCGCGTTGCAATTGTTACATCGTGCCCAGCTTGCAGGAGGCTTTCAACTAATCGTTTTCCGAAAAATCTTGTTCCGCCTAACACTAATATTTTCGTCATATGTATCATTCCCTTAGTTACTTTAATGTTCTATGGTGACTGAATAAGTATTTGTAACTTCATTATACTTGAATTTATTTCCACATAAAAAAGAGAATCCAGCCAGATTCTCTTTCCCTCATCTTACTACTATTAACGTACTCGATATTTTAAAATGCAATAACAGAAATATAAAATAGAAACTACCGATACATAAATCCATGCCTGATAAACTACTGGTGTTCCCCATATCCCCATAAAATAAAGAAGCGATGGCAACGTGAGCGTTACCCATGATTGTACAAATGCGATCCTACCAAGGTATTGGTTTATATTCTTTTTTTGTACATTTAACACAAAGAATAAATACCAAAGAAGCGCCCACATAAACCAAGTCAGTGCATTAACAATATCTTGGAATTGAACGAATGACACAACCATATAAAATAGTGCAACAAGAGCCACCCAGAGGCAAAACCATCCTAGCCCATTGCCACTCACTCCCGTAATAAAGGTGATACCCACATACAAATACGTTAAACCAAATAAAAAAGTGGCTGCATATGAATATACAGTCCAATTACTTTGATCAGAAATCATAATAAGGTAAAACGGAATGACAATTTGCAGCACCCCTACAAATAAATTAAAAACACCTGCGCTTTTTTCCTCTGCTTTTCCTAATATGACAAGACTGTTTAAAAACAAAGCTGCGCCTGAAAGCAATAACCCAACGTAACCCATATATGTTCGTGTGAAAATCATATTTTTTCACACCTTAACCTCCTCGTAACATAAAATTATACTAGTGATATTGTCCTACCCATTTCAAATTGCATACACAAGAAACAATTATTATTTCATGCGTACTAGCACTTTTTATTCAAAACAAGTCAGACTTCCTACCTCAAAACAAAAAGAAATCCAAAGAATGCAATCACTGTACCATATCATTAAAGCGTTTTCAAAATAGTATATTTCTTTCCAACAGTAGATAAAGCCAATCTCATATAACACAATCTGAAAACGATAACATCATCATAACAGCATTATATCTAAAAATAAACGCCGAAAATTCTGGAATAAAATTCAAAATCTATATTGTTCCCTACCCATTTCTTTTAGAAACAAGTAGAAGCAAGCATTTTCCATATACCAAACTAGCACTTCTATCATAAAATATCGTAAATTAAAATTTATGTTTTATGAAAGGTGAGATTATATGCCTAAACAAGTCGTTCACTCAACAGGTGTATTAACACGTGAACCACAAACAGCTTCTGTCGTAGCAAACATTGTAAACTTAGATAGAAATTATGCACGTTATATTAATGTAGAGATATGGGATTGGTCCAACCATTCTAATCCTATACAACTACCAATCCTAGTTGGAGAAAAGGAAGAAGCAAATTTCCCCTACTATCTTGATAGTGAAAAATTAGTAGTTCTGTATGCGAACTTAGATCACAAAATTAGTCTTTATGAAATTCGTATCACTCACTTCGATCATTCCAATATTATTACAAATTGCTTCGGACGTAGCTCATCTTCATCTACAGGACAAGAATGTGATAAAGTATATCATAAACAACTTGTTCGAGTTCATCAAGGATATATTCCTAATCAAATCCTTTAATGAACATGCACGTAATTGAGCAAAATTAGAATCGCCCTATCTTAGGTTGATTCTAATTTTGCCGTCCCCCTCACTCTTCCTATCTATAATATATTGAGATTAAATTTTCACTTTAAATTATTCCCATTAAAAAGGCCACATACCTCGTGATATGTAACCTTTACATAGAACTTATTAAATCACATAACAATATACACATACAAAGTGGGCCAGACTACCTAACAACACAAAAATATGGAAAACTTCATGATGCCCCATATATTTAAATTCTAGCCATTTTGGTTTTACTCCGTAAATAAATCCACCAATCGTATAAAAAACACCACCAAGTACTAAAAACAAAATACCCTCTATGCTTAGATTTTCTGATAGCGGTGCAAAGAATAAAACAATTAACCATCCCATCATAAGGTAGATTGCTGTTGATAACCATCTCGGACAGTTAAACCAAAACATTTTAAAAACAATACCACATATAGCTGTAGCATAAACTAGCACAAATAATAGTAAACCATTTGCAGCCTGTAATGTAATTAAGCAAAAAGGTGCATATGTGCCTGCAATTAAAATGAAAATCATAGAATGATCCAGTTTTCTAAAGAAATAAATAACACGTTCGCTTGCTACAACACTGTGATACACAGCCGAAGCTGCATAAAGAATCATCATCCCTACTCCAAATAGAATAACCGCTGAAATTGTAGAAATAGATGGCATTTTCACAGAAACTTTCACAAGCATAGCTAGCAAAGCAATAAACGATAAAATGGCGCCTCCTAGATGGGTAAACGCATTAACTGGTTCTCTCACGTAAGCATTCACATTAACAACCCCTTATATAATTACATGTAGTTTTTATAACTACTTGTAATTATATACACAATCCGTCTAGAGGTCAACATTTACAATTTATTTGTTTCGTAATACCATATTTAAAGATACAGTGTACATTATTCCTACAAAGGTGAGGGTTTATATGGAAAACATAAAGAACTTACTCGAAACATTACATTTAGAAAAAAACATTAGGCTTGAAGATATCCCTAATGTGGATTTATATGTAGATCAAGTTGTTCAACTATTTGAAAATAACTACGGTGATACAACAAGAACAGAAGATGAAAAAGTACTTACAAAAACGATGATCAATAACTATGCAAAGGGAAAATTATTCATCCCCATAAAAAATAAAAAATACTCAAAAGAGCATATGATTTTAATTAGTTTAATTTATCAATTAAAGGGTGCCCTCTCGATTAATGATATTAAAAGTTCTTTAGCGACTCTCAATGAAAGACTCATAAACGAGGATACTTTCGAACTGGACACCCTCTACAAAGATTATCTTGAACTTACAGAAACAAATGTTGAGAACTTTAAAAGGGATGTAGATAATCGGGTGGCTGAGGTAAAAGCTGCTGCTTCATTTGAGGATAAAGAATTAGAAAAACTCTTATTGCTAACTTCATTTGTAACAATGAGCAATATGTATAGACGTTTAGCAGAAAAATTAGTTGACGATTTGAAAGAATCTTAACCATGAATAAAGCCACCTACTTCTGAAGTGCACCCCAATTGTTAGACACAGTCTAACAATTGGGGTGCACTTTTTATGGCTAAATTTTCTTCGAAAGAAAAAATACGAGCGATGAGACGATATTTAGAGGGGACTGAAGGTGGAAAAACAATTGCTAAATCTATTGGTGTTCACTCCAGTATGCTCTATCATAGGATATATTCAGTTATTAGATTCAAGTGAACTAACAACATATAAAAAAGAACACTATTTGAAGATTATTAAAAATAAATCAACACGTTTACAGGCCTTAGTAAATGACTTCTTTGAACTGTCCGTTATTGATTCTGTTGATTATCAATTAAACCTTCATATGGTAAAATTAAATCACTTAGCATGGGAAACCTTAGTCGTTTTTTATGATCAGTTTAGTGAAAAGAAAATGGAACCAAGTATTCATATACAAAACGAAGATATTCAAATCATTGCTAATGAATCTGCCGTTAAGCTTGTCATGGAAAATCTAATCTATAACACCCTTAATCATGCAAGTGGTAATATATCCATTACTCTACAAAAGCAAAAAGCATCTTACTATTTATCATTAGTAACGATGCTAAAAATGTAAGTGAAAAGAATATTCCTTTCCTGTTTGACCGCTTTTATACAACTAATCATCATCGATCCGGTAAAGGAACAGGGCTTGGATTAGCTATTGCAAAAACACTTATGCTGAAAATGGGTGGTTCACTTCAAGCAAAATTAAAAGATGGGCAGCTTCATATGATATGCGAATGGAAAATTCAAAAATAAATACCAAATAACTTTTTCATATCCCTATTGATCAAAAAAGTACATCTTACACCAAAAGAATGTACTTTTTCCTTTTTAATGACCTCTTTTCGAATTAATCTCTCTATCAAGGTACTTAGCTATGATATCTCTATCTGAACTATTAATAATCATGTTAATTCTCCCTTGCAAATACCCATATAACATCCAGTTTGAGCATTCTCTTAGCTGCCCATACTTATCTTTCTTGGCTTTAAAACATAATATCGTACCGTTCTTTTTTATTTTGTAATAGTATTTTAAAATATCATCATAATCTATACTGTATGCTCTTTGAATTTGATAAAGTTCCTTTACTTCATAAATCATAACTTTATGTCTTGTTCCAAAAACCACAAATCGATTTCCTACATCCATAAGCGCTAATGGCATTACGGCATAGTCTGCTGAACACATAATTGCACCCAAATAGTAGCCACCTGTAGCTCTTGCTTGGAATTGTAATTCAATAAATTCATTTTCTTTTAACTCATTATTTGCCTTTACTTCTATCTCCTGAAAATTTTCTCTAGCAATTCGTTTTCTGATATCTTTTTTCTTCTTCTCCAAGCTTCCAACAAGGCGCTCCCCTATTGCTTCAAATCGAGATATTTCTTGTTCATCCCACTGCTCGAAAACAATTTGATCTATATTATAGCTTTCACAATTCATAATATCCCTCCATTATCCTTTTTAATTTCTCCTTTCCCCTTGATAATCTGGTATAAACTGAACCGGTACTCATATGTAGTCTCCTTGAAATATCCTCTATGCTTTCATCCACAATATACCTTCGATAAAAGATACTATGATCTACACCATCTAACTGACGAACTGCTTTCAAAACGAATTCTTTTTCCTCTTCTTTGAGCAATCCTTTTTCTACATCTTCATCATCTTGTAAAATAAGTTGTTCTATTGTTTGTTCAATTCTTTTTCTCTTCAACCTTCTTTTATAATCTAGTGCCTTAAACTTCGCAATAGAAATAATCCAGTTTTTAAGTTGTCCTTTTTCTATTTGAAAACTGTCTATTTTATACCAAAGTATGAGAAGAACATCGTTATAGCACTCTTCAATTTCTGCTCTTTCATGGTTCTCTCCAAGTACACTTCCGATTACTCCATAAATCAATTTACTATATTGAAGAATCAATTGATCCAATGCTTCCGTATTTTGTTTTTTTATTCCATCTACTAATTCCCTATCATTCATATCTTCTCCCCCTTCACTTATATATACGAATACAACAAGTTTATCCTTACATAATTTCCTTATTTTTTATAAAAAAACTACCCACCTGTGAGAGTGAGTAGTTACTTTTACTTAATAGCCTCGTGAACCTTTAACTGCTTACCTTTTATTGTTGTGTTTTTCATTACTTTTAAAACAAGCGGGCCTTTTCCATTTAATATATCAACATAAGAAACATTATCTTGTATCGTAATAATTCCTATATCATCCGCTGTGACACCTGGGATTTTAGCAATTGTACCAACGAAATCTACCGCTCGAATCTTCTTTTTCTTCCCACCGTTAAAGTACAGCTTCATAATATCTTTATTTAATCCTGCACTTTTCTCTTTTTTCATAATTGGTTTCGCATTTATTTTATCTTCAAAGGCTGCCTTTCCCTTTGCAAGCTCCTCTTTTGACGGAGCTTCTATTTTTTGAATTTCAAAACCGATATACTCTTCAATTTCTACCAGGAATCTCTCTTCATACGGCGTTACGAATGTAATTGCTTTTCCGCTATTACCAGCGCGCCCTGTTCTTCCTGTCCGGTGTACATAACTTTCTTTTTCTAATGGAATATCATAGTTAATGACATGGGTAATATTTTCAATATCAATTCCTCGCGCTGCTACATCTGTAGCGACTAAATAACGAAATTTTCCTCTTTTAAAGTCATTCATTACTGCAAAACGATCTTCTTGTATCATACCACCATGAATTTTATCACAAGGATAGCCAGAACGCTTTAACTGTCTGAACACATGGTCTACATTTTCTTGTGTGCGACAGAAGATGATACAGCTATCTGGATTTTCAAGAGTTGTTATATCTTGAAGAAGTGAAAATTTCTCTTCTTCTCTCACTTCTAACAGGATATGTTCAATTTTATCTGTCGTAATCCCAGAAGCTTTAATCTCGATATGGGTCGGTGATTTCATATAAGTATGAGATAAATTTTCAACGTCTTCTGGTAGTGTCGCAGAAAATAGCATTGTCATTCGATCTGTAGGTAATTCATCAATAATTGCTTCTACTTGATCGATGAATCCCATATTTAACATTTCATCTGCCTCATCAATCACCAAATATTTCAGACGCTCTAAAGAAAAAGTTCCTTTTTCAATATGATCTAACACACGCCCAGGGGTTCCAACTACAATATGTGTCTTTTGCTTTAATTCTAATTTTTGTCGTGCAAATGGTGATTTTCCATAAACGGCAGTCGCTTTAATCCGTTTAAATCTTCCTATATTCGTAATATCTTCTTTCACTTGCGCAGCAAGTTCCCTCGTTGGCGTAAGAATTAAGGCTTGTGGCTTATTTTCTTCCCATTCGACCATTTCGCAAAGCGGGATACCAAAGGAAGCCGTTTTCCCACTTCCCGTTTGTGATTTCACGACAAGATCTTTCTTTTCTAGTGCAACTGGAATTACTTTTCCTTGTACTTCTGTTGGCTGTTCATATTTTAAACTAGTAAGTGCCCTTACAATTTCCTTACTCAATGCATACTCTTTAAAACTTTTTCCGCTCATATACTAACCTCATTTTGTTATGTATTTTAATTTTTTTATATATTTAGCCATAATATAAATCCTATGCGCCATTGCCTACATTTCATTATATTGAAATCATTGCCCGAATCGAAGTCTATGTTCATCATTTGATAAAAAAACAAAAAGCAGACTTACTATTAAGCCTGCTAATTTAGCAACGATACTCATATAAAGCTTACATAGGAGATATCATTACGGAACTAGTTTTTTCACCACTGGAATTCGTTGTAATACTAACGTTATTAACATACTAAGACCAATCGTAATCATTACATTAATAGGTATTGCTAATATTGCATGTGCATGTTCATTTACTTTAGGGAAAACTTTATATAAAAAATTATTTAATAGGAAAAAGTGAAGAATATAAATCCCAAGACTCGCTTGATTTATACCACGTAACAAAAATGGCAGCTTTCCTTCTAAATTTTGAAAAGCATATCGGAAGAATACAAATAATCCAATTGCCATAAGTAAAACATTTGGCGCAAAATATCCATACCAAAACTGGTCCAACTGCCCATTTGCTTGTACTGTATAGTAATAAGTCATGAAGAATGTACCAATAAACCCTAAACAGCCTCCAATATAAGAGATATTTCTCCATTTCTTCGTAATTTCGTAATGAGCTAAATAATAACCAAGTAGAAAATAACCCACATAATTTGTGACAAAATATAGCTCTATATTGAAATTAATAGGGTAATAGTACTGCATCAAATTTAAAATAACTGACGCATACAACCATAAAATTAAAAAATATTGTATATAACTTTTTTTAGCGTTTTTAACAAATACCTTTAATAACGGTGCGATTAAATAAATTCCCACAATCATATATAGGAACCATAAGTGACCACCAATTTGATTTGTTAAAAAGTACTTTATCCCTTGTTTTAAAGAAGCAGGGAAATACCCCATATAAGCACCATACAAGTAAAATAAGGCACTCCAACCTACAAATGGAATAATTACCTTACTTGCTCGTTTCTGTAAGAATTCGAAAATTGAACTTTCCTTGTTCCCTCGTAATAATAAAGCACCGCTAATCATAACGAAAATAGGAACGCTAGCACGTGATAACGATTCGTAAAAGTTACCAGCCATCCAATTGGAAAGCTTATTTGGATCCAAAGTGGATACGGAACCAGCAGCAACGTGAATTGTAACAACTGCAATTGTTGCTAATACTCGTAACCAATCCATATAAACCAAACGATTCACATTTATAACCTCCATTACCTTATAATGATTCAAACCAAAAATGAAGGTTATCCCGAAAAGTCACAACCTTCTCCCTAATCTGTTCAACTCTAACATTATTCACTTAATAAAATAAACACTAATCTTCTTGTAATTCTAAAAAATTCTACTAAATTATAACATATTCTATTATTTCCTAGTAAAAATAACCTGTGAAAAAGGGGTTCCCACAAATTGAAAAAGCAGACTTAGGATAAAGTCTGCTTTTCTATTTCTTACTGCCCGAAAAAGCCCGATTAGTTCACTTTATACTGCTTCTGTTCTCTCATTTAATACTTTCATATTAGAGATTGCCTCTGCATGCCTCATTTCATCAAATTCATTTTCACTCTTTGCAACAACGATTGTAGCAATTCCATTTCCAATTAAGTTTACAATTGCTCTTCCCTCACTCATAAAACGATCAACACCGAGAAGTAATGCTAATCCTTCTAAAGGAATAACCTTTAGTGCCGCTAACGTAGAAGCTAACACGATAAATCCGCTTCCTGTTACACCAGCAGCTCCTTTAGACGTTAACATAAGTACTAAAATAATAGTAATTTGCTGTCCGATTGTTAAATCGACACCAAATACTTGTGCTAAAAAGACAACTGCCATGGATAAATAAATGGATGTACCATCAAGATTAAAAGAATAGCCCGTCGGAATAACAAGGCCAACAACAGATTTTGAACAGCCATATCGCTCCATCTTATTCATCATTCTCGGAAGTACGGATTCCGAAGAACTTGTTCCTAATACGATTAGTATTTCATCTCGAATAAACTTCAAATAATTCCACAAGCTAAACCCATATATCTTACAAATAATATTTAAGACAACAAATACGAATAGGAACATCGTTATATATACTGACATCATCAATTTTCCAAGTGGTACAAGTGAAGCAAGTCCAAAATGACCGATTGTATATGCCATAGCACCAAATGCCCCAAGCGGCGCTGCCTTCATTACATAACCAATAATTTTAAAGAATACGTGTGAAAGTTTGTCTAAGAAATCAATCACCGAATTTCCTTTTTCTCCAAGAGCAGCTAGCCCAACCCCAAATAAAATAGAAAAGAATAATACTTGTAAAATATCACCCTTTGCAAACGCATCAACCATATTAGAAGGAACAATATGAGTAACAAAATCAATCCAATTAATACCCTGTCCTCCGCCTTGTGTATATTTAGATACGTCTCCTTTTGCAAGTTCATTAAAGTTAAGACCTGAACCCGGCTTCATAACATTTACAACGATCAATCCAACAATAAGTGCAAATGTTGTCACAACCTCAAAATAAATAAAAGCCTTTCCGCCGACCTTACCAACCTTCTTCATATCTCCCATTTTGGCAATACCAAGTACAATTGTTAAGAAAATAATTGGTGCAATTACCATTTTTACAGCATTAATAAACGTATCGCCTATCGGCTTCATTTCCTTCCCAACATTTGGCCACATAAGCCCAACTAATACACCGAGTGCAATAGCCGTTAATACTTGAAAAGTTAAATTTTTGAACAGTCGTTTCACCTTCACTTCTCCTCCCACTGTTTCATCTTTGAAAACTTTACTACCCCTATGTTTTACATAATGATAGCGTTTTCAATTAAAAGTGAGAAGTTTATGGTCATAACGAATATTTTGGTCATTTTGGTCTTACTTTTTTACTTCACGATACACATAGCGATTAATTGGTCTTCCAACCCCTCCATATTGAACTGCTAAATGAATCAACCCCTTTTTTTCTAAATAATCTAAGTATCGCCGCGCGGTAACTCTGGCTATCCCAATTGCACTGGCTACCTCTTCTGCAGAACGAGGTTCATCTTGTTTTTTTACATACTCTTCAATTTCATTCAATGTAAATTCATTTAATCCCTTTGGCAAATTGTTTGCTGTTTTTTTAGAACGCCCAGAATATAATAATAAATCAAGCTGTTCCTGTGAAATCGCTCCGGATTCCTTCAGACTCATTCTATATTGTCGATATTTTTCTAAAGCTTGCTGAATTCGGTATAACTTAAATGGCTTAATAATATAATCCATCGCTCCGTTTTGAAGCATGAGTTTAATTGTTTCCCTATCTTTTGCAGCAGAAACAACGATTACATCTGCTTCTAACTCTTGTTTTCTAAATTCCTGTAATACCTTAATACCGTCCTTTTTCGGCATAAAAATATCTAAAATAACGAGATCTGGATTCATTTTTTGGACAAGGTTAATCCCCTCCTCGCCATTGTTAGCGACGGCTACTACTTGAAATCCCTTTACACTTCTAATGAATTCTTTATTTACTTCTTGAACCATCGGATCGTCTTCAACCAATAGTACTTTGATTTCCTCTTTATATTTCATACAATTCCGCCTCCATCTCCATTGGAAAAGTAATGATAAAAGAAGTTCCTTCACCTTGAAAAGATGAAACACTAATTTCCCCTCTCCCCTTTTCAACAATTTGCTTTACTAGAAAAAGTCCATAACCTGTCCCACTCATTTTATTCACAGTAAATCCTTTCTCATACACTCTTGGTAAATGCTCCTCCTTTATGCCGCATCCATTATCCTCAATCAATATTGCACATACATCTTCTGACTGCTCAATACTAATATCAATTCTTTTATTCTCTACCTCAGTTTGCTCAAATGATCCAAACGCATTCTCGATTAGGTTACCTAGTAATACAACGAAATCATGTTGATCCAATTGATAAGGAAACGCTTCTAAATAACTATTTTGGTCAATTATAACTTGTATCCCTAATTCCTTGCCCCGGCTTACTTTGCTCAAGAGGAGACCTGCAATAGCATCATTTTTAATCGTCTCATTTAAAAAGTTTGTTACACTCCCCTGCTCTTCTGAAGTATGAAAAGCAAATTGTAATGCTTTATCAGCTTTACCTAGTTGAATTAAACCTGCTATTGTATGAAGTTTGTTCATATGCTCGTGGCTTTGTACTCGAAGTGCCTCTACAAATGTTTTCACTCCTGTTAATTCCTCTGCGAGCTTTGTAACCTCTGTACGATCTTGAAAGATTGCCACAGCTCCAATTAATTCATTATCTTTCTTGATTGGTATACGATTACTTAAAATTACCTTTCCACTTACTTTTATCTCTTCATTGTATACTGGCTGATTCCTCTCCACGATTTCTGGAAGTCTTGTATCCTTTAATACTGTACGAATAGGCTTTCCTACAACATTTCCATCTACATGAAAAACCTGCTTTGCTTTCTCATTAAAAATTGTAATAACTTCTTGGTTATCAATTGCAATCACACCCTCATTAATCGAATGAAAGGTTGCTGTCCTTTCTTCTAACATCCTTTTAATTTCATATGGCTCTAACTGAAACATCTGTTTTTTAATATGGTTGGCAAGCATTAATGAGCCTATTAATCCGAATATTAAAGTTAATATAACAATAAAAGAAATCTCTTCTGCTAGCCCCAGCATAATCTCCCAAAAATTCGGGACTTTATTTCCAACAACAACAACACCAATTTGATTTAAGTTTTGATCTTTAATAGGCATAAAGGCACGAATTACAGTACCTATCTCTCCTTTTGCTTTTGAAAAGTAAATATGTTCCGCAAATGCCGGTTCTTCATCCGTCCCTTTTGACGGCCTTCCAATCATTTCTTTCACAGGGTGAGAATATCGAATTCGCTCCATATTCATTACTACAATATAGTCTGTTTCATTAATCACCCGAATATTTTCAATAACAGGATTCAATGTAAACCATCCCGTTTTTTCTTGAAGTGATTTCTTTACATCTGACAGTTCTGCTACCGTCCGAGCTGTATTCATAGATCTAATTCTTACTTCTTTTTCTTCTTTTTGTTGAATATTTGCAATGATAACAATTCCACCTATCAGTAATGAAAAAATAACTACCGCATAGGATAAAATCGTAATTTTCCAGCGGATGGGCAATTGTTTCACTGTTTGTTCCCCTTTCCCCTAAAAGCACCTTTACGAATAAAAATCTTCTCGGTATGCTTACATTAACAACCCAAGAGGAGGTTTAAAATGAAAAAAATAGTTGCTTTTATACTCCTTTTTATTGTTTTAATTACTAGTGCTTTATTTATAGGTTTTCAAAGTCTTTTTTCTCAAGGTGAGCTTGCTTATGACGATGACCAAGCAGGCTTGAAAAAACAAATTGTTTTCAAATTTAGTCATGTTGTAGCAGAAAATACACCTAAAGGGCTTGCTGCTAGTAAATTTGCTGAGCTTGTTAATGAGAAATCAAACGGAACTATAAAAATAGAAATTTTTCCAAACGGGAGCCTCTATTCTGATATAGAAGAAATCCGTGCTTTAAAAGCTGGGCAAGTTCATTTTATTGCTCCCTCTACCTCAAAGCTCGGAATGCTATCTCACGAATGGGGTGTATTAGACCTTCCATTTGCTTTTCCAAATTATGAAGCTATTCAAGAAGGCTTGAACGGAAAAATTGGAGAACAATTACTTCAGTCCTTACAAAAAGACAACATTAAAGGGCTTGCCCATTGGTCAAATGGCTTTAAGCAAATCACTTCAAATAAGGGGCCTATTTATACACCTGCAGATATAAAAGGACAATCCTTTCGCATTATGCAAAGTGATGTTATTCAATCCCAATTTGATTTATTAAAAGTTCATGCACATCAAGATTCATTTAATTCCACATATAAATTAATTGAAACAGGGAAAGTTGATGGTGAAGAAAATACTATTTCAAATATATACTCTAAAAAATTTTATAACGTTCAAAACTATTTGACAATTAGTAATCATGGGTATTTAGGCTATGTTGTAATGATGGATCAAAAAACATGGAATCAACAAACGGAAAAAACGAAGCAAATATTACTTGAAGCAATGAAAGAAACGACTGAATGGAACAATCGTCAGTCCATCCGAATGAATGAAGAACAACTTGAGCTTATTAAACAAAGTTCACCGATTCAAATTCACGAATTGACAGCTTCACAAAAAAAAGAGTGGGAGAAAGCATTATCTCCTATATACGAAGATCTTGCTCCTACAATTGGAGAGCAATTGGTAAATGATTTAAAAGAATTGAAAAAGAAGTATCAATTTCTTGAAGACAATAAATAACAAAGAAGCAGGGTATTTTAGCACCCTGCTTCTCTGTTATTTTACTATGATATTCCGAAATATTATTTCACTATTATCGATTAAATTTTTACAATATACTTTTCCCAAAAAAACGAACAATATAGATATGTACAAACTATTTAATTCGGTATTACTCATTATTCCTTTAAATTCCGTCCCTATATTTTCTAAATATCAACTAAAAGCTTTGACTTAACGAAAAAAATGATGTACATTATCTTTTGGGCGAACATTTTTTTAAATTGAAAATAAAATATTCGTATTTAGGGGTGTAATTCATGGAAAAAGTATTCGACTATGAAGATATTCAATTAATTCCGGCAAAATGTATAGTAAATAGCCGTTCTGAATGTGATACAAGTGTAACTTTAGGAAAACATACATTTAAATTACCTGTCGTACCTGCAAATATGCAAACCATTATAGATGAAAAAATTGCTGTATATTTAGCGGAAAATAAATATTTCTATATAATGCATCGTTTTGAGCCAGAAAAGCGTATCTCTTTCATTAAAGATATGCACTCTCGTGGCTTAATCGCATCTATTAGTGTTGGTGTGAAAGAAGAAGAATATGAATTTGTACAACAATTAGCTGCTGAACAGCTTTCTCCTGAATATATTACGATAGATATCGCACATGGGCATTCCAATGCGGTGATAAAAATGATTCAACACATTAAAACACATTTACCTGAGAGCTTTGTTATCGCAGGAAATGTAGGAACTCCAGAAGCAGTAAGAGAGTTAGAAAATGCTGGTGCTGATGCAACAAAAGTAGGTATCGGACCTGGTAAAGTATGTATCACAAAAATTAAAACAGGCTTTGGAACTGGCGGCTGGCAATTAGCTGCACTTCGTTGGTGTGCAAAAGCTGCAAGTAAACCAATTATTGCTGACGGCGGTATTCGTACTCACGGTGATGTAGCTAAATCCATTAAATTTGGCGCAACTATGGTTATGATTGGTTCATTGTTTGCCGGACATGAAGAATCTCCAGGAGAAACAATTGAAAAAGATGGGAAACTCTACAAAGAATACTTTGGTTCAGCTTCAGAATTCCAAAAAGGTGAAAAGAAAAACGTAGAAGGCAAAAAGATGTTTGTCGAGCACAAAGGATCTTTAGAAGATACATTGATCGAAATGGAACAAGATCTTCAGTCCTCTATTTCTTATGCTGGTGGAACGAAATTAGATGCAATTCGTACTGTAGATTATGTTGTCGTGAAAAACTCAATCTTTAATGGTGATAAAGTATATTAAGCTTTATTTACCCTTTAAATACAATAAGTATTGATTATTATATAAAAAATGAGCAAGGTACTTTATTTCGTACTTGCTCATTTTTTTATTATCTCTCTATTTTCCAAACCTCTTACGATATCCACATTTTCTACATAGTTCCTCTACTGCCACTCTTCGTGAAAATCCATCTACAAGATTTTGGGCTCTATCCCTTTCGATAATATCAGAAAATGAAGCATCATTAATATTTCCAAGGTTGATAATTCCCTCACCATCCAAACAACAAGGGATAACAGTCCCGTTTGCTAAAATACCTGCTTGATTTCGAAGACCATGACAGAAGCCTTTCCCATCGTCCTCTTCTTCATGCAATGCCGGCCACTGAAATTCGTAATCTTGGTTAATGAAGATGCGATCCGCAATCTTCACGCCACTTCCTGGTGTAATCTTCTCTTCAATTTTATATGGTAAATCAAATTCTTTCTCAATAATTTCTAATAAATTTCTGTTTCGCTGTATTTCAAGATTTGTCTTATTGTCTTGCGTAAGATTCCATAGCCTCAGCGAAACAATTAATTCCGATTGACTCGTTGCTTCTTTAATAAAGGAAAGTATGCTTCTTACATACCCTTCTTTATCTTCAGATCCTGGATGACCATCAAAACTATGAAGTGAAAAATTCATCTGTCTTAGTGCAGGTTTATTTAATAATTTATGCCTCTTTTTATTAATTAACGTTCCGTTGGTTGTAATATTAACCTTAAACCCTTTTTCATGACTTAAGTCTAACAATTGATCTATTTTAGGATGAAGCAACGGCTCACCTTTTACATGTAAATAAATGTAGTCCGTGTGAGGTTTAATTTGGTCTAATCTCTTAGAAAAATCCTCCACAGAAAGAAATTGCTTCTGTCGTTCTGTTGGCGGACAAAAGCTACATGCAAGATTACATACACTAGTAATCTCTAAATAAAACTTCTTAAACTTTTTCAACCTCAATTCCCCACTTCTTTAACTACTTAGAACAAAATGAAATATTGTTCTATCAATATTACAGCATAATTTTTTATAAATAGAAACATACTTATTCAAGGAAACTAATTTTACCATTTTCTCTGTTTGGAAGCATATGATTGTATTTTACTTATCTCACTACAATCTAAATCGTAATTCGTCCAATTATTATGAAGCGTTAAAAAGACCATCAGGGGATTTTTCTCCGATGGTCTTCTTAATAGTAATGATCTAATGGATAACTATCATATTGTAGAAATTTTAATAAAAAGTATTCTGCCATATATCGAATTATCCTAATCGTTACACCACATCTACAGCTGGCTCCTTTTTACTTGTGATAAGGTTCACCACGATTAATCCGAAAAGCCCGATACACTTGCTCTAAAAGTACCAATCTCATCAGCTGATGCGGCAATGTCATTTTCGAGAATGAAAGTGATTCGTTAGAGCGCTTCATCACTTCCGAGCTAAGCCCGAGTGATCCCCCAATGATAAATGCTACTTTACTTTTTCCATATGTAGCAAGACGATCAAGATTCGCTGCAAATTCTTCTGATGACTTTTGTTTTCCTTCGATTGCTAATGCAATAACATGTGTATCATCTGAAATTTTATCTAGTATTCGTATTCCTTCTTTTTCTTTTACAATTAACATTTCTGCTTCACTTAAATTTTCCGGTGCTTTTTCATCCGGCAATTCAATAACTTCTACTTTTGCATACGCAGATAGTCGTTTTAAGTATTCTGCAATACCTTGTTTTAAATATTTTTCTTTTAATTTTCCGATTGAAATAATCGAGATATTCACACGTACTCCCCACCTTACAAACACGTTATCCACAAAACTTATCCACATATCCACAAGTATTACCCACATATTGTGTGAGAATCTGTGTTCGATACAACATATGTCGCCTTGTTTTGACAAAATTCACATGTTTTTTGTTCTTTTTCTGAGTTATCCACACTGTTGATAACTGGCGCTACTTCACACTCATCCACAATGATATCCAACGCTAATTCTACATGTTCTAAACAACAAGGTAACTTCATATCTTTCACCTCACTTTTTCACAATAGAAAACAGGAGGGCTGTCCTCCTGTTTTCTTAATAATTTTGACTGCCTAATTTCACCGTTGTTGTTGCTCGTTTTGTACCACGATAAAATGTCAGAGTCATTTTATCGTCAATTTTTTTATTATATAATATCGTTCGGAATCCAATAATATCATGTATTGGTTTTCCATCAACAGCTATAATTACATCATGTTCCCTAAGTCCTGCATCTGCACCAGGCGATGGACTTTTCACATCTAAAATGCAGACACCATCTGTTACATTTCCTGGTAAATGCAGCGTTTTAGACCAGTAATAATTCGGAATTTCATTTAGAGATCTCAGTTCAATTCCAACATAAGGACGTTTTACTTTCCCATACTTTTCAAGTTCATTCATAACAGGAACTGCTCTCGAAACAGGGATGGCAAGCCCAATTCCTTCTACTTCTTTCGCTGCAATTTTCATCGAATTAATTCCAACAAGTTGTCCTGCTACATTTACAAGTGCACCGCCACTATTCCCTGGGTTAATAGCTGCATCTGTTTGCAGTACTTCTACTTGCCAATCATAATGCCCATCTTGATCTAAGTCTACAGGAACAATTCTCTCATTTGCAGAAATAATTCCTTGTGTAACAGTTCCTGAAAATTGTAATCCAAGTGGGTTCCCAATTGCAATGACTGCTTCACCTCGACGCACTGTATTAGAATCACCAATTTCAATTACTTTCTTAACTGGCTTTGCATCTATTTCTAGAACAGCTAAATCTGTAACTACATCGCTACCTAATATTTTACCAGGAACCTTTTTTCCATCACTTAAGCTCACCTCAATACGATTCGCTCCTGAAACAACATGATGGTTTGTTACGATATAAGCATGACCATTTGTTTTCTTATAAATGACGCCTGATCCTGTTCCAGCTTCTGAATCTGCTTCTGAAAAATTATCACGTTGGATGTTTATTACACCAACAACGGCTTCCGATGCACGATCAACAGCATCTACAAAACCAGAATGATTCGCTGTTTGTGATTGCTTTACTACCATATTCTCTTCACTTGCCTCAGCTTGCTGCAAGGGGCCAGTTTCAGATTGAGAAAATAAAGGAGCTCCAAATGCAAACAATGAAGCCCCTACGATTGTTCCTGCTATGCTAGAAATAATGATACCTTTGTGCTTCTTTTTACCTGTTCGTTTCATACGAAATTTCTCTTCATCAATAAAGGACATACTTGTTCACCAATCCTCCCGAAAACAACTATATTCCCCTTTATTGTTTACTAAAATCAAGAATTATACGTATTGAATTTTCGTTGGTGCCTTTGGATCCGTATCATGTACCTCAAACGCTTCTCCAACTGCAAAACCTTTTTCCTCTAGCACCTGTGCAACAGACATATGTGCTAGTTCTTTCATATTATTATCTAAGCTCAAATGCGCTAAATAAATGTGTTTCGTCTCATCTGTAATAACATCAGCCATTGCAAGTGCTGCATCTTCATTAGAAACATGACCCACATCGCTTAAAATGCGTCGTTTTATACTCCATGGATAACGTCCCATACGAAGCATTTCAACATCGTGATTACTTTCAAACACAAATGCGTTTGCTCCTTTAATGATACCTTTCATACGATCACTTACATAACCTGTATCTGTAATAAGGGCCAATTTTCTACCATTATGATGAAATGCATAAAACATTGGCTCTGCCGCATCATGAGAAACGCCAAATGATTCCACTTCAATATCTCCAAATGTTTTCACATCACCAATTGAGAAAACAAATTTTTGATCAGTTGGAATGTTACCAATTAAATGTTCCATAGCGCTCCACGTTTTTTCATTTGCATACACAGGTAACTGATATTTACGTGCTAAAACGCCGAGACCTTTAATATGATCACTATGCTCATGTGTGACAAGAATACCTGATATATCTTGGATATTCAATTCAGCTTGCTGAAATAGGGCTTCTGTCGCTTTTCCACTCAAGCCTGCATCAATGAGCAATTTTTGTTTCTCGGTCCCTACATATAGCGCATTTCCTGTACTGCCGCTTGCAAGTACACTAAAATGCAAACCCATTTCTGCTCACTCCATTATTTTTTCTTTTTCATTTTCCTTTTCTTTCCCTAACTTAATAACTTGTCCCTCAATGGCATTCACAAAATAATCTACTTTTCGATCTGTTTTTAAATTCCATGTCGGAGCAAGCACTTGTATATTAGAAGCAGAAGATGCTACAAGAGTTGCATATCCAATCTGTGCTTCTTTAAAATGTGTATTTTGTTTTATTCCAGTCTTAAAGTATAAATTTTCTAAAGCTGTTTGAGCGGTAATAATCTCTTGCTCTTTTGCTTTTTCATTCTCACCCATCTCTTTTAAATCGGTTAACATTGTTTGTGTATACGAAATAAATTCACCTTTCTCATTTACATCCACAACAATCATCCCATGATCATTATAAAAGATAGGTTTATCTTTATACTTTTGAAAGAAATAGATTTTCGTTGCTTCTGCTTTACCAAACTCATATTTCTGACCATCTAGCACATAGTTTTTCAAGAACTCACTATATTTATCTTTAGAAAGTGTTTTTGCATTTAACAATGGTTCCTTTAATTTACTTTCAATTGTGTTTAAATCTCGTAAAGTAACTGTTTGATTTTTTAAAGAACGTATATCTTCTTCTTTAAATTCCTTATTTTTCGCTGTAATAAAGGAATCTTTCTTTGGTTCTTTTGGTAAATCACCAATGGTAATTTTATCATCTTTTAACTGCTGATCAACCTTTGTTTCTGCCATGAGCTCTAATTGGTTACTATCTTGTTTTTGAATGAATTGAAAAACGAGAAAGAGGTCTAAAATAAAAAAGGTAACAATAAATATTGTTTTAATCCGATTCCAGTCCAATTAGCTCTCCCTCCTTCTCTTCACTCCACTCATATGCGTGATGATCTTCACCATAAATTACGTACCAAATTGGCTTTAACTTTATATTTGTAATTTGTCCGTTTTGCTCAACTTCCGGTACTAATTTATAACCTATTCCAATGTTTTGAATCAAATTTTTAGCTATCTTCGAATTTTTTTCTAGGGATTGGATAACCGTCCGACCAGTTGGAAGCGTTGTTTCTCCACCTTTATAATATGGCATCCATTTAAATAATGGGCGTCTATAACTAATTAATTCTTCTGATCCCCATACTTGCCTTAATTCGGTCATTCCTTCTCGGTTAAATACTGGCAAATCTTCTTCATACAAACGGAATTTGGTTGTCCCTTTAGTCCCTTTAGAATTTATATAGTCAAATCGATAAGCATCAGTTAATCCACTATGACTATTAACAAATTCAAAACTCCGCTGCATAAGAGAGGTCCCATTCATAGGTGCACCACTAGCTACAGATGAATTTGTATACTCTAACATTCGATTCTGTTTGTTTATTCGCATAAGACGAATGCCATCTGTATATGTATCCTCTATTTCGTTAGAAAAAGGTTGCACATAGCGCGGGTCACTAAATAGTGCATTTTTAAATGATTCCACTTCCATGACTTGCGCAAAATACATTGAATTTTGCATTTCTGTTGAACCATCTGGTAAAAATATTTTTTTCGTATCATTTATTTCATACGCAAAATACGGTCTTGCTAAAGCTAAAAATTGATTTTGCGCATTTATAATGTCCCTTAGATTCACACCTGTTAATGTCATTTTATACACTTTACGAGTACTATAAGAAACGAAATTCACATCAATATTTTGATCACGACTTTTAGAAGGATCAACAACAATACGATCAAAATTAAACATATCCAATTTCTTATCTTTAATTGTTAATACGCTCCTAATTGCATCAAATGGAACCTCTGTCGGAAAGACAATTTCAATCTTGCCTTCCCCGTGCACATAAGAGAGGAAATCACCTTTAGATATGGAGTTTGTAATATCCTTAAAATCGTGCAATTCCCCTGTTTGAATAAAAGTATATAATAAATTAATATTATTTTTCTTTTCACTTACAAAATGATTGTTATCCTTATGAACAATCATAGAAGATGGGACAATTACATTTGAAACATCTTGTTTCAGTGCTGTTGCGTTACCTTGAACAAATTTTGTGCTCTGCAATGAATTAGAATCAGGTACATAAGTCCATAAATTGAAAGTAAGAAACAGACTAATGACAACTAAGTTAATGAGAACAATGGTTTTAAAGTTTTCCATATTCATTCCCAATCGTCCTCTTCTTCCTTCGCCATTGGAAGGACGAAATAAATGGTTGTCCCTTTTCCTTCCTCACTTTTTGCCCAAATAGATCCACCATGCGCCTCAATCATTTCCTTAGCAATGGCTAAACCTAAGCCTGTTCCACCCATCTGTCTTGAACGCGCCTTATCTACACGATAAAAACGTTCGAAAATCTTCTCTACATTTTCTTTTGGAATACCCATTCCCTGGTCACTCACACTAATTTCTAACATATCCTCTCGATCGCGCAGGCGATATGTTACTGTTCCACCTTCAGGAGAGTACTTTAACGCATTTGAAATGATATTGTATAAAACCTGTGTAATTTTATCAGCATCCATATCAATGAATCGAGATTTCTTAGAGAATGAACGCTTGAAAATTACATTTTGTTCCTTCGACATTTCAAAACGATCGATAACATTGTTAAAGAAATCTGTAAAATCTACCCATTCTTTCATTAAACGATGTTCTGTACTATCTAATTTAGATAATTGTAACAAGGCATTCACAAGTCGAATCATTCTTTCCGTTTCTTCTTGTGTAACTGTTAAAAATTGCGGTGCAATATTCGGATCTTGCCATGCACCATCACTAAGTGCCTCTAAATAACTACGCATCGTTGTTAACGGCGTCCGTAGTTCATGTGATACATTTGCTACAAACTCACGGCGCTCACGGTCAATTCGCTCTTGTTCTGTTACATCATACAACACAGCGATTAAACCATTTGCTTTACCTGTTTCTTTTTGAATAACAGAAAAACTAGCTCTTAAGATATACGGTTCATTTCGCGTACTGAAATCTAATAAAACAGAATCTGGTTCTTCATATAGGTGATCGAGTGTAAATTCCTCTTGAATGCCTAGCACTTCTAAAACAGACTGATCTAATGCCGTTTCACGTGAAACGTTTAACATCTTTTCTGCCGGATCATTTAATAAAATAATGTCCCCTTTTCGATCAGTAGCAATTACACCATCTGTCATATGAGATAAAACAGACGAAAGCTTACGTCTTTCACTTTCAGTCGAAGAACGCGCTTGTTGTAATTTTTTTGATAAATTATTAAACGCTAGTGCTAATTGACCAATTTCATCATGACTGTGTACTTTTACCTTACGGGAGTAATTTCCCTTTGCCATTTCAATTGCTTGCCTTCGCATATCTGAAATTGGTCTTGTAATTGTTTGAGCTAATAAAATCCCTAGAACTGCTGTTACTAATAAAGCAATCACTGTCCCCGTTGCAAAAATTTGATTGATATCCTTCATCTGCTTATAAACATCTTCCATCGAAGCAACGATGTGAATGACACCAATTATTTTCCCCTTTTCTCCTTCAATTGGGGTAGCCATAACTTGAACACGATGACCGGTTTTTCCATCTTTCTCAATCTTTCCTTCAGCCTTTTTTTGTACAATAGCCCTTTGCACTGTTATGTCTGTTATTGTTTTCCCTACCATACCTTGCTTAGATGAATTAGATATTGCTAATAGACGCCTGTTTGGGTCAATCACACGTACTTCTTGAATATCCTTTTTCCGGTCTGATGCAAAGTCAGTAATTGATGTTTTAAGTGCATCTTCTAAAGGGGGATCTGTTTTTTCACGCTCTTTTGCAAACTCTTGCTTCAAATTATAAGACAGTAAATTCGTTTGTTGTGTTAATGAATCCTTAAAACTTTGTACGAGACTTTTCTCCAGTTCACGAACAAAATATACACCAATAACCTGCATTGCTATCAAAATTAATAGCATATAGATGAGCACAAACTTTAAATGAATCGATTGAAAAAAACCAACTTTCTTCATATACTATTCCTGCTCTGGATCACGCAAGTAATACCCTACCCCGCGTCTTGTTACAATTAAAGTTGGGTGACTTGGGTTATCTTCAATTTTTTCACGTAAACGGCGTACTGTTACATCTACTGTACGTACATCTCCAAAATAATCGTAGCCCCAAACCGTTTGTAATAAATGCTCACGCGTCATAACTTGTCCTAAATGCTTCGCCAAATAATGAAGTAATTCAAATTCACGATGTGTAAGTTCAATGCTTTCTTCTCTTTTCGTTACACTGTACGCATTTGGATTAATCACAATTGGTCCAATAACCATTTCTGTATTTTCTTCTTTTTCAGCTGAGCCACCTTGTTGATGACGACGCAAGTTTGCTTTTACACGTGCTAATAATTCACGCGTACTAAATGGTTTTGTTACATAATCATCTGCTCCAAGCTCTAATCCCAATACTTTATCGATTTCAGAATCTTTTGCAGTTAGCATAATAATTGGCATTTCAGAGCTTTTTCGTATTTCACGACAAACCTCTAACCCATCTTTCCCTGGTAACATAATATCCAATAAAACCATATCTGGTTGTTCCTCATTTGCCTTTTCAATAGCTTCGTCACCATCGTGCGCCATCACAATTTCAAAGCCCTCTTTTTCTAAGTTAAATTTTAAAATATCTGCAATCGGTTTCTCATCATCAACGACTAAGATTTTCTTTCCCATCATTGTTTGTTTCCTCCTAATAAAAATATGGTCAATCATCCTCAAACATGCACAGCTATCTGTATAGCGTATAATCAAACATTCGTAGCCTTTGTTTGAGTATTTTCTCCTCTATTCTCATAGAATCACGTATGATCCACATAAAAGTGGAACACTATACAATCTACAGAAAAACCCCTAGCTTCAACTGCTAGAGGCTCCTCATTCTATTGTAAAATAACTACTCTCATTTGTAAAATTGAAGAATATAAAAAGGATATTAAGTGGGCCCACTTAATATCCTGAGAGTGGCTCGGGACGGAATCGAACCGCCGACACGAGGATTTTCAGTCCTCTGCTCTACCGACTGAGCTACCGAGCCAAAACATATATATATAAAACCACTAATGGTGGTATAAACAAAAGTGGCGGTCCCGACCGGGGTCGAACCGGCGATCTCCTGCGTGACAGGCAGGCATGTTAACCACTACACCACGGGACCACAAAACATATATAAAAGATATGACCCGTACGGGATTCGAACCCGTGTTACCGCCGTGAAAGGGCGGTGTCTTAACCACTTGACCAACGGGCCACGAAAAATAAAATGGTGAGCCATGAAGGACTCGAACCTTCGACCCTCTGATTAAAAGTCAGATGCTCTACCAACTGAGCTAATGGCTCATACTCACCAACGTCATATTTTCGTGACGACAAGAGTTATCATAACATAATAACTTTTGTTTTTGCAATACCTTTTTTATATTTTTTTATATAAGATAAGAAAAAACTCATGTTTACATGAGTTTTTTCTTAAATAAACCAATTTTATATCAATTAAACACCGTATACGTTACGAACGATGTTTGTTTGATTACGATCTGGACCAACAGAGAACATAGATAATTGGATACCTGTTAATTGAGACACACGCTCTACATAATGTCTTGCATTTTCAGGAAGCTCCTCTAATGATTTTACACCAGTAATATCTTCTGTCCAACCTGGAAGCTCTTCATATACAGGCTCACATTTTGCTAAAATGTTTAAGTTTGCTGGAACTTCATCCAGAACTTCTCCATTATACTTATATGCAATACAGATTTTCACAGTTGGAATACCTGTTAATACGTCGATAGAGTTTAAAGATAAATCTGTTAAACCACTCACACGGCGTGCATGTCTTACAACAACGCTGTCAAACCAACCTACGCGACGTGGACGACCTGTTGTTGTACCATATTCACGACCAACTTCACGAATTTGATGGCCAATTTCATCATTAAGTTCAGTAGGGAATGGACCGTCACCAACACGGCTTGTATATGCTTTACATACGCCTACTACACGATTGATTTTAGAAGGACCAACTCCAGAACCGATTGTTACACCACCAGCAACTGGGTTAGAAGATGTAACGAATGGATACGTACCTTGATCAATATCAAGCATTACGCCTTGTGCACCTTCAAATAATACGCGGCGTCCTTCATCTAACGCATCATTTAATACAACAGATGTATCGCATACGTATTGCGCGATTCTTTGACCATATTCAAAGTACTCTTCAAAGATTTCATCTGCATTAAATCCTTCTGCATCATACATTTTTTCAAACAGACGATTTTTTTCTGCTAAATTACGTTCAAGCTTTTCTTTAAATGCTTCACGATCTAAAAGATCAGCCATACGAATACCAACGCGAGCAGCTTTATCCATGTATGCTGGACCAATACCTTTTTTCGTTGTACCGATCTTGTTATCACCTTTACGCTCTTCTTCTAACTCATCTTGTTTTAAGTGATAAGGTAAAATAACGTGCGCACGGTTACTAATACGTAAATTATCAGTGCTTACACCACGATCGTGTAAGTATTTTAATTCTACAAGTAATGCTTTTGGATCTACTACCATACCGTTTCCGATAACACAAATTTTTTCTTTATAGAAAATACCAGATGGAATTAAGTGTAGTTTATACTTAACACCGCCAAAAACAATTGTATGTCCTGCGTTGTTTCCACCTTGATATCTTGCAACTACTTCCGCATGTTCAGAAAGGAAATCAGTAATTTTACCTTTTCCTTCATCGCCCCACTGTGTTCCTACAACTACTACTGAAGACATTATTCAAGCACCTCCGCAATTTTCAAACGAACTTTTCAAACAATATAATTGTACCAAAATGAAAAGAGAAGTCAATTTAAAAACGAACATTTTTTTATCTTTTATCAATTTCGTTCGTAAGAATTCTTTATTCACACGATGAAAGCTCTATTTTTTATTCATAAAAAAAAGAAACACATCTTATTATAAGAAATGTGTTCCTTTTTTATACTTCTACTATGCCGGTGGCGCATGTCCATCGTCAAAACGTCGCTCTAAGTTTACGAATTTGTTAAATTCCTTCACGAATGCGAGCTCTACAGAACCTACTGGACCATTACGTTGCTTGGCAATAATAATTTCAATCGTGTTTTTATTTTCGGTTTCGCGATCATAGTAATCCTCACGATACAAGAATGCCACAATATCGGCATCCTGCTCAATACTTCCTGATTCACGAATATCAGACATCATCGGACGTTTATCTTGACGAGATTCAACACCACGAGAGAGCTGAGATAAGGCAATAACAGGAACTTGTAGCTCACGCGCAATTCCTTTTAATGTACGGGAAATTTCAGATACTTCCTGCTGACGGTTTTCACCAGATTTCCCACTACCTTGAATAAGCTGTAAGTAATCGATTAAAATCATTCCAAGTCCCTGTTCTTGCTTTAATCTGCGGCATTTCGCACGAATTTCACTAACTCGAATTCCTGGCGTATCATCAATATATATTCCAGCATTCGAAAGACTTCCCATTGCCATTGTCAGCTTTGCCCAATCATCTGAAGTTAACGAGCCAGTACGAAGCCTTTGTGCATCAATATTTCCTTCTGCACAAAGCATACGCATAACAAGCTGATCAGCACCCATCTCTAAACTAAAAATCGCTACATTTTCATCTGTTTTAGTTGCCACATTCTGCGCGATATTCAGTGAAAATGCCGTTTTTCCCACTGAAGGACGAGCTGCCACAATGATTAAATCGTTACGTTGAAATCCCGCTGTCATCTTATCTAATTCAGTAAATCCAGTTGGTATTCCTGTAACTTCACCTTTTTGATTATGCAAAAGTTCAATTTTATCATAAGCATCTACAAGAACATCCTTAATATTTTGGAATGCCTTTGCATTTGTCTGATGTGATACTTCTAATATTTTTTTCTCCGCCTCATTTAAAAGACCTTCCACATCATCTTCTCTCTCATATCCATCTGAAACAATATGAGTTGCCGTTCGAATCAAACGACGCAAAAGTGATTTTTCAGCAATAATGCGTGCATAATATTCTACGTTGGCCGCTGTCGGAACAGCCTCCGCTAATTCAGCTAAATAAGAAACACCACCAACTTCTTCTAACAACCCTTGATCAGCAAGCGCTGCTGTTGCGGTAACTAAATCAATAGGTTCTCCTTTATCAGATAGTTTAAGCATAACTTCAAAAATCTTTTGGTGTGCTGTTCGATAGAAAGATTCCGGCATTAGCAGTTCTGAAGCTGAAGTTAATGCATCTTGATCAAGAAATATCGCACCTAAAACCGCTTGCTCAGCCTCTATATTATGCGGAGGGGTACGATCAGCAAGTACGTCACTCATGCGCAATCCTCCTTGCCTAACTTATTTTTATTGTTCACTAACATGAACTTTTACTGTCGCTGTTACTTGTGGATGTAATTTCACAGTTACGTTTGTATATCCTAATGCACGAATTGCATCGTCCATTTCAAACTTACGTTTATCAAGCTTAATATTATGTGCTTTTTGCATCGCATCTACAATTTGTTTACTTGTAATAGAACCAAATAAACGACCACCTTCACCAGACTTTGCTTTTAATTCTACAGTTAATTTCTCTAGAGTTTCTTTTAACTCTTTCGCATTCTCAAGTTCAGCCGCTGCATCTTTTTCTTCTTTACGTTTTTGTGCTTCTAACGTTTTCATGCTGCTATTTGTTGCTTCCGCAGCTAATCCTTGTTTTAGTAAGAAGTTATTTGCATAACCATCTGGTACGTTCTTTATTTCTCCTTTTTTCCCTTTACCTTTTACGTCTTTTAGAAAAATTACCTTCATGATTGTGTGCCTCCCTGTAAATAGTCATCAATAACAAATTGAAGTTTATCTTGAGCTTCATCTACTGTTACATTTTTCATTTGTGTAGCTGCATTCGTTAAATGTCCGCCGCCACCTAGATTTTCCATAATTAGTTGCACGTTTACTTCGCCTAAAGAACGCCCACTAATTCCAATGAAGCTTTCCCCACGTTTCGCAATGACAAAAGATGCGATTACTCCTGTCATTGTCAGCAACGTATCAGCTGATTGTGCGATTAATACTTGATCATAATATTCATCGCCGTCTACTTTCGCAATTGCAATTCCATTTTTATAAATGTAAGCATTTTGAATTGTTTTTGCAACTCTTAAATACTGCTCCATATCTTCTTTTAACAATTCTTGTACAAGTACTGTATCCGCTCCATGCGAGCGTAGATACGAAGCTGCATCAAATGTACGGGCACCTGTCCGGAATGTAAAGCTTTTCGTATCCACTATAATCCCTGCAAGTAATGCTGTAGCTTCTAACATTGTCATTTTCAAACGCTTCGGCTGATATTCAAGAAGTTCCGTCACAAGTTCAGCTGTCGAAGACGCATATGGCTCCATGTACACAAGAAGAGGATCCTCAACAAATTCCTCACCACGGCGATGATGGTCAATCACAACTACATTTTCAATCTTATGCAAAAGCTTTTCCTCCATCACCATTGATGGTTTGTGCGTATCAACAACGACAAGCAATGAATCGTCTGTTGCAAACTCCATAGCCTGCTGTGGTGTAATAAAACGAGACCATAAATTCTCATTTTGCTTTACCTTATCCATTAAACGTTTAATACCTTTATCAGAGTCATTCTCGTCTAGTACAATGTACCCTTCACGCTCATTCAACTGTGCTACTTTTAAAATTCCAATGGCCGCCCCAATTGCATCCATATCAGGAGCTCTATGACCCATTATAATAACATTACTGCTCTCTAATACTAAATCTTTCAATGCATGAGAGATAACCCGTGCACGTACACGCGTGCGTTTTTCCACTGGATTTGTCTTGCCACCATAAAATTTCACTTTACCTGTCGCTTGTTTAATCGCAACTTGATCTCCACCTCGCCCTAAAGCAAGATCTAAACCCGATTGTGCCATCGCACCAAGCTCTGATAAAGATAAGTCGCCTGATCCTACACCAATACTTAATGTAAGTGGAATATTTCGTTTTGATGTTTCTTCACGCACTTGATCTAAAATATCAAACTTTCCTTTCTCCATTTGTGCCAGAATACTTTCATTTAACACAACAAAGAATCTCTCTGAAGAAGCTCGTTTTAAATATGCACCGTATTTGATAGCCCACTCATTTAGACGTGATGTCACAAGACTCGTGATGTTCGTACGCAATTGGTCATCCAAACCTTGTGTAACTTCATCATAGTTGTCCAAATAAATAATCGCGAGAACTGTACGCTGATCCTCATACATTTTTTCAATTTCTGTTTGCTCTGTTACATCGAAGAAATAAATCAGCTTTTCTTCTTTCCTTACAAACACACGAAACTTACGATTATTTAAAGATACAATATCATCCGCAGTTTCTCCTTTAATAAAGAGGAGTAATGTTTCTGATACATCATACAAATGCCATCCTGCTAAAGAGTGTTGCCCCAAACAAGAGGACAAATAAGGATTTGCCCAATCAATTCCATAATCCTTATTGTATAACAAAATACCAATTGGCATTTGATTAAACGCTTCATTACTTACTTTCTTTACTCTTGTAATCATATCCGTTGTATACTTTTCAAAATTCCTCTGAAAGGCTAACTCAAATCGAATTACAAAAAAGAGAACAATACAAAAAATAAAAAAAGCGGCCATTCCCATTATCCAGTGCAAATAACCGAGAATGGTAATAAGCACAAGCATAAAAAAAGCTAATACATAAACAGGATATAAAAACCGCTGTCTCTTATAAAATTCAGGCATGTACCCAACTCCTATAAAGTAAAACTAACACAAATAGGAAATCATTCAATTTCCATCAATGGTCAGTTGAACAGATTAAACGCCCCAAAGTTAAACTTCCATTACAAGCTTACGTCATATAATAAGCTCATATATCCTTCTCTCGTCTTTGCTTATTTTGGTTGTATTTTAGAACGTAACGAAAAGCCTAAATCAATTATACCTAAGATTGTTACTAGTGGAAACAACATTGGAATAATCATACATACGATAAAACTGAGAATAGGGATCGCTTTTGCATAACCTTTTACATGCGCAAAGAAGGCTATAAATGAAAAACCTTGGAATAGGAGCAGCAATGAAAAGATGGCATATAGATTAGAAAATGCCATATATACATATGAATCTGATTCCACCTTCATAAATGTTGAAAGTAAAATAAATACTACATAATACCAGACAATGCTTTTTGGCAATCGCATATCCCTAAACTTAGGCCATGGCTCTATCGCATACTTTAATCTCTTTAAAACATTCCCCGCTATTAATACTGTAATCCAAGAATATATTAAAGAAACCATTACAAGCAAACTTGGCAGAAGAATTCGAAGCATATCACTAAATTGCCCTAATAAATCTTTTTGCTCTTGGTTAATTGGCGCACCTGCTGCCTTCATTATTTTTTCACTTTGTTCCATTCCTTGTTTGAACATATCTTGCATTTCCTTAAGAAAATCTATGTTAAAAAATTGTATACTCGCTACATAAACTAGTACAAAATTAAGCAAATATACAAGCGTTCCTACCAATAATATTTCTGCTGGTCCTTTTTTCTTCTTATACATATATCCTAAAGAGATGCCTATTATGCCTGACATGAATGTATTCACAAGACTAAGTGGCGAACTAATAATGATAGTAACAAGAATCGATGCTCCAAACAGCATACATGTACTAGAAAACGGATACCTTACCATAAACAATAGAAAAGGCAATGGAAGTGCAAATATTGCAACCATACTTATAACAGGTACATACAAGAACGTTAAAAGTAAAACTGCATATACAGCTAACAAAACTGCCCCTTCTGTAATAAGCCTTGTACGTTTCATCTTTTACCTCCTATTTCCAAAAAGAAAAGCATAGCAAAATGCACAGTAGAGTCCGACTCTACTGTGCATTTCATACGCTATTATTCACCAACATATGGTAAAAGTGCCATTTGACGAGCACGTTTAATTGCAACTGTAAGTTTGCGTTGGTATTTTGCGCTTGTTCCTGTTACACGACGAGGTAAAATTTTACCACGCTCAGAAACGAAACGTTTTAATAAATCAACATCTTTATAGTCAATGCGAGTGATGCCGTTAGATGTGAAGAAACACACCTTACGACGTTTCGCACGTCCACCTTTGCGTCCTGCCATGTCTATTTCCCTCCATTCTTTGTTAAAAATAACCGATTTATACCATTAGAATGGTAAATCGTCGTCCGAAATATCAATCGGTTGACCTACATTTGAAAATGGATCGTCATTCTTCGTAAATCCAGAGTTACCTGAGTTACCTGAATTACCAGATTGACCAAATGGGTTAGAGCCTTGGTTACCGTAACCAGCTCCTGATGGTTGCTGATTGAATGAACCACGTTGCTCCCCACCGCCATTACGCGGCTCTAAAAATTGTACGCTCTCCGCAAGAACCTCTGTTACATATACACGCTTACCATCTTGTCCCTCATAATTACGAGTTTGAAGACGTCCATCTACGCCTGCTAAGCTACCTTTTTTCAAATAATTCGCCACGTTTTCTGCTTGTTTACGCCATATTACACAATTAATAAAGTCAGCTTCACGCTCACCTTGTTGATTTGCAAATGCGCGATTTACAGCTAACGTGAAAGTAGCTACCGCAACACCATTGGGCGTGTAACGTAAGTCAGGGTCCTTAGTTAAACGACCAACGAGGATAACACGATTCATCAATCGAACCACTCTCCCTATATATCTTAATTATTTTTCTTCTTCTTTAACAACGATGTGACGAAGGATATCTTCGTTGATCTTAGCTAAACGATCGAATTCTTTAACAGCTTCTGCATCAGAATTTACGTTTAAGATCATGTAGAAACCGTCACGTAAGTCGTTGATTTCGTAAGCTAAACGACGCTTACCCCACTCTTTTGTGTTAATGATTTCTGCACCATTGTTAGTTAAAACGCCTGCGAAGCGCTCAACTAAAGCTTTTTGAGCTTCTTCCTCCATGTTTGGACGGATGATGTACATGATTTCGTACTTTTTCATTACACTTTCACCTCCTTTTGGTCTAAACGGCCCATAATGGGCAAGGAGCAATTAATTATATAGTAATTACTCACGAGTTTAGATTATATCATAGTAAGTTAGATGAATCAACTAACCAATAAATAAAAAACTTGGCAAACATATGATATATTTGCCAAGTTTATATCCCTATTTTTCCTAGGAAATATAAAATTACACGTTAAAGCGGAAGTGCATAACATCTCCATCTTTTACGATATACTCTTTTCCTTCTAAACGTACTTTTCCAGCTTCTTTAGCTGCTGTCATAGAACCGTTCTCCATTAAATCATCATATGAAACTGTTTCAGCACGAATAAATCCACGTTCAAAGTCTGTATGGATAACACCAGCACATTGTGGTGCCTTCATACCTTTCTTAAACGTCCATGCACGTACTTCTTGTACACCAGCTGTGAAATAAGTAGCTAAGCCTAATAAATCGTATGCAGCACGAATCAGCTGATCTAAACCTGATTCTTCAATACCTAACTCTTCAAGGAATACTTTTTTCTCTTCCTCATCTAACTCAGCAATTTCTGATTCAATTTTTGCACAAACAACAATTACTTGTGAATTTTCATTTGCCGCAAATTCTTTTACCATCTGCACATATTCATTTTCAGATGGATCCATGATATCATCTTCACTTACGTTTGCTACATAAAGCATCTCTTTCGTCGTAAGCAAATGAAGACCTTTAACAATTTTCATTTGTTCTTCTGTAAACTCAACAGTACGAGCTGGTTTTCCCGCTTCAAATGCTTCTTTTAAGCGAACTAAAATTTCGTGCTCATATACTGCTTCTTTATCCTTTTGTCTTGCTAATTTTGCTACACGTTCAATACGTTTATCAACAGATTCTAAATCTGCTAAAATTAGCTCTAAATTGATTGTTTCAATATCATCAATTGGATCTACTTTTCCTGAAACGTGTGTAATATTTTCATCCTCAAAACAACGAACAACTTGGCAAATTGCGTCTACTTGGCGAATATGAGATAAGAATTTGTTTCCTAATCCTTCACCTTTACTTGCACCTTTTACGATACCTGCGATATCAGTAAATTCAAATACAGTTGGAACAGTTTTTTTCGGTTCTACTAGTTCCGTTAATTTATTTAAGCGTTCATCTGGTACTTCTACAATCCCTACGTTCGGATCAATTGTACAGAATGGATAGTTTGCAGATTCTGCTCCCGCTTGTGTAATTGCATTAAATAATGTTGATTTCCCTACGTTAGGTAAACCAACAATCCCAGCCGTTAATCCCATATTTTTCACTCCTATGTCTCAATCTTCCATCATTATAGATAGTAACGAATAAAATGACAAGTTCCCTAAAAGTTCAAAAAAGTAACAGCTGCCTGGAGCAGCTGTTACTTCTTCTCTATTCTTCATGCTTTACAAGAATTTTTTTCACCTTGCGATCAAACTCTCTTCGAGGAATCATTACCGAATGGCCACATCCCTCGCACTTAACGCGGATATCCATTCCCATACGAATAATTTTCCAACGATTTGCACCACATGGATGGGCCTTCTTCATTTCCACAACATCGTACAAGTTATATTGCTTTTGCTCCACTCTCTAAACCCCTCTCACAACTAATTTGCTTTCTCACTAACCATTTCTTCCCGATTATATAAGACCATACGTGGATATGGAATTTCAATACCATGTAAATCAAGACGATTTTTAATCTCTTTACGAAGGGCTCTAGCAATAGCCATATGTTTCATTGGTTCTACTTCAGAGACAACACGTAGTACAACTTCAGATGCAGCAAGTGTTTGAATTCCTAATAATTCTGGTTTTGCTACCATTTCTTCATATCTTTCAGGTAATTCCTCTAATAAATCTTCAATTACCTGTTCTGCTCGTGCTATATCACCTTCATAGGAAATTGATATATCAACAAAAGCTACACTATTACTAATGGAAAAGTTCGTTACTTGCGTAATACCACCATTTGGCAAAATATGAATTTCCCCTGTCCAGCTTTTTATCTTTGTTGTACGTAATCCAATTTCTAAAACTACACCTTCAAATTGACCGATACGAACATGGTCACCTACCGAAAACTGATCTTCTAATAAAATAAACAATCCTGTAATAACATCTTTTACTAAGCTTTGAGCACCAAAACCGACTGCTAAACCGATTACCCCAGCCCCAGCTAGTAAACCTGATGCATTAATGTTAAATACGCCTAAAATCGCTATTAACATTATGAACATAACAACGTATGCCACAATGTTTTCAAGCAATTTCGCTACTGTAACTGTACGACGCTCTGAGATTTGAATTGGTGAACGACTTCCCATACGGAATGCATTTCTTACAATTGCTCTAGCAATACGTACTACTACTGCACCAAGTACTAAAATTATCAATATTTTTAATGTTGCCATTCCGACATAAGCCCAACGATCTGAATCTAATAAATATCTCTTGGTAGCTTCGAATCCTTGTGTTAATACATCCATATACTTCTACCTCTCCGATAAAAATTTCTTTTTCATTCATTCTTTATTGTATCAGAAGTTTTCTCCATTTCTGAAAAAAAATTTATTGCTGTATTTGCATTTGTTCACTTTGATTCAGGTATAAAATGTAATGAATATATATATACTAGTACTATTATTTCCTGTTTTATAAACGGCTTGCAAAAATAAAGAACTTATAATTTTCCATATTACATTTTTTTCAATAAAACTTTACAGTGAATCATAAAATTTATCAGAAGGATGGATGATTCATGAATATAGGGAATTTCCGCTTACCTTTTTTTGAAAAAGAATCACAAAATATTATGCATCACGATTTAGAGGCTTGTACAACAATTAGTGATTTTCTTCTCTCACATATACCTATTAGTCAAAATACCCCCCTCAGCCTAATTTGCATAGGAACAGATCGTTCAACCGGTGACGCCCTTGGCCCACTAGTCGGATCTAAACTAGAACAAATGAACATTCAAAATTTCCACGTATTCGGCACACTTGATGAACCAATCCATGCGTTAAATCTCGAAGATAAAATTCAGAATATACAAACTTTAATTCCTGATTCTTTTATTATTGCCATTGATGCTTGTCTTGGAAAATCACAAAGTATCGGTTCCATAACTGTTGGTGAAGGACCTAGTAAACCTGGTGCAGCAATGAACAAAAAGTTACCTGTAATTGGCGAGCTACACATACATGGTATCGTAAATTTAAATGGTTTCATGGAATTTTTTGTCTTGCAAAATACAAGATTAAGCCTCGTTATGAAAATGGCGGACGTTATTGCCCAAAGTATAAAGGAAACAGATCAGAAATTATCCGTATTAAAAAAGGCAAACCATCTATAAATAAAAAGATGGTTTGCTTTTCAGTTTTCCCCAGATAATAATTCTAAAATGCGATTTAAATCTTCCTTATCGAAAAATTCTATTTCAATTTTCCCTTTTTCTTTCTTTGTTTCTTTAATTTTTACACCTGTTCCAAACTTTTCTCTTAACAATGTTTCACGCTCTTCGAAAAATATATTCCGCTCTCGCTTCACTGTCTTTGTTTCACGTGAAACGCGTTGATGAATCTGTTGAACAATTTGCTCTAGCTGTCTAACATTCAATCCTTCTTTTTCAATACGCTTTAATAAAGACTTTAGCTGTTCTTCATCTTTTATTGTAAGTAATGTCCGTCCATGTGCCATGGATAGACTTCCATTCGCAATCATTTCTTGAACAAATAAAGGAAGTGTAAGCAACCGAACATAATTAGCAATATATGGCCTACTTTTTCCAAGGCGCTTTGCTAATTGCTCTTGAGTTACATTCAACTCATCCATTAGCATTTGATATGCCAAAGCTTCTTCCATTGGATTTAAATCTTCACGTTGTAGATTTTCTAACAAAGCAAACTCCATCATTTGCTGTTCATTTAATTCTCGAACGACAGCTGGCACCTTTTCAAGGCATGCTTCTTTTGCAGCACGGTATCTACGTTCACCAGCAACGATTTCATATCCTTTAATACTTTTCCTTACGATTAAAGGCTGTAAAATACCATGTTCTTTAATAGATGCTGCCAGTTCTTGAATAGCTTCTTTTTGAAAGTTTTTACGCGGTTGGTAGGGGTTTGGCCTTAATTCAGTTAGTGCAATTTCCTGAATTTTTTCTTCCTCTCTCACATCTAAATCTGGAAAAAAAGCATTAATCCCTCTTCCTAATCCTTTAGCCACCAGCAATCACTTCCTCTGCTAAATCTATATACACTTCTGCACCTCTTGATTTAGCATCATACTGCATAATTGGTTTTCCATGACTTGGTGCTTCACTCAAACGAACATTGCGCGGAATAATAGAACGATATACTTTATCTCGAAAATATTTCTTCACTTCATCTATAACTTGAATCCCTAAATTTGTACGTGCATCTAGCATGGTTAATAGTACACCTTGAATTGCTAAATTTTTATTTAAATGCTTTTGTACAAGTCGAACTGTATTCAGTAATTGACTCAATCCTTCCAATGCGTAGTATTCACACTGAACTGGAATAATAACAGAATCTGCTGCCGTTAGTGCATTAATTGTTAATAAGCCTAAAGATGGGGGACAATCAATAATAATATAATCATATTCATTACGGATTGGCTGCAAAGCCCTTTGTAAACGAACTTCCCGGGAAATGGTCGGTACCAGTTCAATTTCAGCACCTGCCAATTGAATTGTAGCAGGTAGAACATCTAAATTTTCAGTTGCGGTTTTTTGTATAACCCCTTGAACATCAGTATCTTCCACAAGAACATTATAAATACATTGATCTAATTCCGACTTTTCAATTCCTACACCTGTCGTTGCGTTCCCCTGAGCATCAATGTCAATAAGCAATACTTTTTTTCCTACCTGTGCCAATCCAGCTCCTAGGTTAACAGACGTTGTTGTTTTCCCTACACCGCCTTTTTGATTAGCAATAGCAATGATTTTTCCCATGATGTCACCTACTTTCAACCTTTCTGTCTTATTCTGAAAATAATTATGTTTATTGTAACATGAAATGAAAATTTTTCTTTTGCATCCTTATTAAACTTCAAAATTTATTCCAAAACTCCTTCTTCATTTAAGAAGAAAAATATAGGAAAAGAGATCTCTCCAAAGGATGAGATCTCTTGCAAATATGAATTATTTTTTTTTAGGAATCTTAATTGTGATCTGATAGTACTCATCAAATTCTTCTTCTTCAGAGTTTACTTTCAGTCCACTATTTGTAACCATTTGTAGCGATTGTCTAATCGTATTCATTGCAATTCGCATATCACGACTTACTGCTTTCTGTTTTGCCTTACGCTTTGGTTTTACTTCTTCCAATAGCTTAGCAATGCGTTCCTCAGTCTGTTTTACATTCAATTGCTTTTCTACAATTTCTTGTAAAACTTTCAACTGTAATTCTTCATTTTTTAAAGGAATAAGGGCACGGGCATGACGTTCTGTAATACTCTTTTCTAGCAATGCTCGTTTAATTTCTTCAGGCAACTTTAATAATCGCAACTTATTTGCGATTGTTGATTGTCCTTTTCCGAGCCTCTGCGCTAATGCCTCTTGTGTTAAATTATGTAACTCAATTAGCTTTTGATAAGCAACAGCCTCTTCAATTGCTGTTAATTCCTCACGTTGCAAGTTCTCAATGAGAGCAACAGAAGCTGTTTCCGTATCATTTAAGTTTTTAATAATCGCTGGAACTTTTTCCCACCCTAATTTCGTTGCAGCACGAAAACGTCTTTCCCCGGCAATAATTTCATACTTATCTTCTTCATATTTTCTGATAACAATTGGTTGAATGAGTCCATGTGTACGAATGGTCAACGCAAGTTCATCAATACGCGCGGCATCAAAAACTGTACGTGGTTGATAGCGATTGGGAATGATATTTGCTATCGGAATTTCTTGTATTTCTTCATGTATCTTTTTATCTATTTCTTCATGGCTTTCGTTTTGTAATTCGAATTCGCTCTCTTTATCTCCAAAGCCAAATAAACGAGAAAACGTATTTTTCATACATATTCCACCACCTTTGGGCCTATTGAATGTCCTACACAGAAATGTTTCCTATGAAACATTTACGTTTTCATTTATATAATTTAATCTTACGTCTAATAAGATTTATTTTTCAATAGGTAATTTATTGGGTGTCCCTGGCTTACGCGGATATTTCTTTGGTGTTTTGCGCTTTTTCACGATTGCTAAAATATTACGTTCACTTTCTTCAAATGGTAATTGGAAAGTAGAAATCTCTTTTAGTTCACCGCCAAGTATTTCTAAAGCATACTTACCATTTTCAATCTCTTCGTTGGCAGCTGCACCTTTCATAGCGATAAATGTCCCACCTACTTTTACAAGAGGTAAACATAACTCACTCAATACAGAAAGACGTGCTACCGCACGCGCCATCACGATATCAAATGATTCACGTACACCTTCTTTTTTCCCAAATGTTTCAGCACGATCATGACAAAACGCAACATCACTTAGCTCTAATTTTTGGGCTAAATGATTTAAAAAATTGATACGTTTTTGCAATGAATCTACAATCGTTACTTTTAAATGCGGGAAACAAATTTTCAATGGAATACTTGGAAATCCTGCTCCTGCACCGACATCACAAATAGAAAATGGCTTTGAAAAATCATTATAAAAAGCAGCTGTAATCGAGTCAAAAAAGTGTTTTAAATACACTTCTTCTTTCTCTGTAATAGCTGTTAAATTCATTTTCTCATTCCATTCTACTAATGTTTCAAAGTAGATTTTAAATTGCTCTAATTGCCTAGGAGAAAGATTAATTCCTCTTTCTCCTAGCATAGATTGAAATTGTTCTATGTTCATCTTGCCATATCTCCTTATTATTTATTGGTTCGATACTCGCGCAATTTTTCCTTGTTCAATATACACAAGTAAAATGGAAATATCAGCTGGATTTACTCCGGAAATACGGGATGCTTGCCCCATAGAAAGAGGACGAACATCTTTTAATTTTTGTCTTGCTTCAGAAGCGATTCCAGAAATCGCATCATAATCAATATCAACAGGAATCTTTTTGCTTTCCATTTTCTTCATACGTTCTACTTGTTGTAAGGATTTTTCAATATATCCTTCATACTTAATTTGAATTTCTACCTGCTCTGCAATTTCATCGTGTATTTCCACTTCACTTGGCGCAAGAATACGAATATGTTCATACGTCATTTCCGGACGACGTAGTAAGTCACTTGCACGTATTCCATCCTTTAATTCACTTCCACCAACACTGCGAATTAATTCTTGCACTTCAGGACGTGGTTTAATAATAATGCTTTCTAAACGTAATTTTTCTTGTTCAATCTGTTCCTTTTTCACAGTAAAACGCCCGTAACGCTCTTCTGGAATTAAGCCAATTTCTTGGCCAATTTCTGTTAAACGAAGATCGGCATTATCATGACGCAATAATAGACGGTATTCAGCACGGGATGTTAAAAGACGATATGGTTCGTTTGTCCCTTTTGTCACAAGATCATCAATTAAAACACCAATATAAGCATCTGAACGACCTAAAATAACCTCTTTCTTCCCTAGAGAGCGGCATGCTGCGTTAATCCCGGCCATAATTCCTTGTCCTGCTGCTTCTTCGTAACCAGACGTACCGTTAATTTGACCTGCTGTATATAAATTTTTAATTTTTTTCGTCTCCAGTGTCGGCCACAACTGAGTTGGCACAATTGCATCATATTCGATCGCATAACCTGTACGCATCATCTCAACATTCTCTAAACCAGGAATCGTTTTAAGCATTTCACGCTGGACATCTTCCGGTAAACTTGTTGACAAACCTTGTACATATACTTCCTGTGTATTACGACCTTCCGGCTCTAAGAAAATTTGATGACGCGGTTTATCGTTAAATCGCACCACTTTATCTTCAATTGAAGGACAGTAACGTGGACCTGTTCCTTTAATCATACCAGAATACATAGCTGAACGATGCAAGTTTCGATCAATTAAACGATGTGTCTCTTCACTTGTATATGTTAACCAACATGGAATTTGATCCATAATAAATTTTGTGGTTTCAAAAGAAAATGCACGTGGTTTTTCATCACCCGGTTGAATTTCCGTTTTACTATAATCAATTGTATTGCTATTCACACGAGGAGGCGTACCTGTTTTAAATCTGACAAGATCAAAGCCAAGTTCCTCTAGATGCTCAGATAATGTGATAGATGGTTGCTGATTATTCGGACCACTTGAGTATTTTAAATCGCCCATGATAATCTCACCACGTAGGAATGTACCCGTTGTAATTACAACTGTTTTCGCTGTATATTCAGCACCTGATTGTGTAATTACACCTTTACATACATCATCCTCAACAATTAGACGCTCTACCATTCCTTGACGTAATGTTAAATTTGGCGTTTCTTCAATTGTTTTCTTTAATTCGTGTTGATATGAAAATTTATCCGCTTGTGCACGAAGGGCGCGTACAGCTGGACCTTTTCCCGTGTTTAACATACGCATTTGGATGTGAGTTTTATCAATGTTTCGTCCCATCTCACCGCCTAATGCATCAATCTCACGTACAACAATCCCTTTCGCTGGTCCACCAACAGAAGGGTTACATGGCATAAAAGCAACCATATCTAAATTAATTGTTAACATTAATGTTTTTGAGCCCATTCGTGCTGCTGCAAGCCCAGCTTCACATCCTGCATGACCTGCACCGATTACTATGACATCGTAAGAACCGGCATTGTATCCCATTATTATTCCTCCTAAAATTATCTATCCTTCTAAAACAACTATATGTTATTTTCCTAAACAAAATTGAGAAAATAATTGGTCGATTAAGCTTTCATGAACAGTATCACCAGTAATTTCACCAAGGATTTCCCACGTTCTTGTTAGATCGATTTGAACCATATCAATTGGCACACCGTTCTCTATTGCCTCAATTGCATCTCCAATTGTCTTTTCCGCTTGTGTTAATAAACCGATATGTCTCGCATTAGAAACATACGTCATATCTGCTGACTCAATTGTTCCTTCAAAGAATAGATCTGCTATCGCTTTTTCTAGCTCATCCACACCTTTTTCTTCAATTAGCGACGTTGTGATCATACGATTTTTACCTGCTAATTCTGTAACACGTTTCATATCAATTTGCTTTGGTAAATCCGTTTTATTTACAATGACAATAAAGTCTTTTCCTCGCACTGCACGGAATAAGTCTTCATCTTCATTTGTTAATGCTTCACTATAGTTTACTACAATTAGAACTAAATCAGCCTGTCCCATCATTTCTTTTGATCGTTCTACACCGATTCGTTCAACAATATCTTCAGTTTCACGGATTCCCGCCGTATCAATAAGTTTAAGTGGCACACCACGCACATTGACATACTCTTCAATTACATCGCGCGTTGTTCCTGCTATATCTGTCACAATCGCCTTTTTCTCTTGCACGAGACTATTTAATAACGAGGATTTCCCAACGTTCGGTCTTCCGATAATTGCTGTTGCAATTCCTTCTCGTAAAATTTTCCCTTGCTTAGATGTCTCCAATATTTTTTTAATTTCACCGCGAACATGTGTGGCTTTTTCAATTAAAATATTGTGCGTCATTTCTTCGACATCATCGTATTCTGGATAATCTATATTTACTTCTACATGAGCTAATGTTTCTAAAATTTCCTGACGAAGGCGACCGATTAATTTAGATAATCGCCCTTCCATTTGATTCATTGCTACGTTCATCGCTCGATCTGTTTTCGCACGAATCAAATCCATTACAGCTTCTGCTTGCGATAAGTCAATACGCCCATTTAAAAATGCACGCTTTGTAAATTCACCCGGTTCTGCCAAACGCACTCCTTGAGCCAAAATAAGTTGTAATACTTTATTTACAGAAACAAGACCACCGTGACAATTGATCTCTACAATATTTTCACGCGTAAATGTCCTTGGCGCTCGCATAATCGATACCATTACCTCTTCGATAACTTGATCTGTATCTAAATCAACAATATGACCGTAGTGAATCGTATGAGAAGAAACTGCCGTTAAATCTTTCCCTTTAAAAATGCGATTGACCTTTTCAATCGCATCCTCTCCACTTACTCGAACAATGGCAATTGCCCCTTCTCCAAGTGCCGTGGAAATTGCAGCAATTGTATCAAAATCCATGTCCTTTCACCTCACTTGCTTATTTCTCTCTATTTCAACATGATTTTTTCTTTCACTAAACTATTAGGATACCATAACGAACCTATCTACAAAAGAATAATAACTCATTTTATTATGTCCTCATGTAAAAAACACTAAACTTATTCACAGTGGATAAGTTTAGTGTTTTTTAGTTATCCACAATCTATTTTTCATAAATTAACAAGAAAAAAACCGGTACTCGAATGAGTAACCGGTTATTTGGAAGATATTACAACATGTCGATGTGGTTCTTTCCCTTCGGAAGTTGTAATTACATTTGGATGATTGGACAATGCTTGATGAATAATTTTTCTCTCAAAAGAAGGCATTGGTTCTAACACAACATTTTTTTTAGTTACCGTGACCTGTTTTGCTAATCGATAAGAAAGCGATTCTAACGTATCTTTTCTCTTACTACGATAGTTTTCAGCATCAATTGTGATACCAATATATTGCTTTGTACTGCGATTCGCAACAAGTTTTGTTAAATATTGTAAAGAATTTAATGTATGTCCTCTTTTCCCGATCAATACCCCTACATCTTTTCCAAAAAGTGTAAACTCAATTTCTCGGCCCTTTACATTTTTCGTAATCATCACATCCACACCCATTTCCTGAACAACACTTTGTAAGTATTGCTCAGCTTCTTGAATGGGATCTTTCTTCATTACAACTTCCACGATAGCTGGACGATTCCCTATAAAACCTAGAAATCCTCTCTTTCCCTCATCAATCACATTCACGTCTACTTGATCCCTTGAAACTTTTAATTGTCTTAAAGCATCTTGTACTGCCAGCTCGACTGTTTGTCCTTTAGCAGTAATTATACTCACTTGCTTGATCCTCCTGCCTTACTAGCCTTAATTTCAGGCCCTTTGATCATATACATTTGAGCGATACCAAAGATGTTACCAACTACCCAATATAGTGATAATGCTGCTGGGAAGTTAATTGCAAAGACTAAAATCATGATTGGCATAAGCCAAATCATCATTGCCATTTGTGGATTTTGTCCAGCAGTACCTGCCATTGCAAGTTTTTGCTGAATAAATGTTGTGATTGCCGCAACAATTGGAAGGATATAGTACGGATCCGCATGTCCTAAATCAAACCATAAGAAGCTATGTTGCTTAATCTCTGCCGTCCTCATAATTGCATGGTAAAATGCGAATAAAATTGGCATTTGAATAAAAATTGGTAAACAACCTGCTAATGGATTTACACCGTGTGTTTTATACAACTGCATCATTTCTTGTTGTAACTTTTGCTGCGTCGCTTGGTCTTTAGAACTATATTTCTCTTTTAACTTCGCCATTTCTGGTTGCAATACTTGCATTGCCTTCGTACTCTTCGTCTGCTTAATCATTAATGGTAACAATGCAAAACGAATGATAAGAGTTGTGACAACAATCGCTAAACCATAATTACTACCAAATAAGTTTGCAAAATACGTGATTAACTGAGAAAGCGGGTATACGAAATATTCATTCCAGATCCCTGTACTTTTCGGTGTAATCGGCTGATTCGTTTCATTACAGCCAGTAGCAATTGCCATTAAAGCAATAACCATGACTAGTAAGCCTATCTTTTTTTTCACAGCCTGCTCCTCCTTGTTTCGGTATGTATATAGTGTAATTCATTTTCCTTTTCCTACGCTACTTGTTTGTTATTTTAATACCAGAACGCTTAAAAGCATGAATTAAGCTTTTCTTCAATTGTTCGTATGTCATATCTGCACAAGGCTTCCTTGCTATTATAACAAAATCTTTTCCAGAATCTATCTCATCTTTTAATTCTGCAATCGATTGGCGAATCATACGCTTAATTCGATTACGTACTACTGCATTTCCTAACTTTTTGCTAACGGAAAGACCAATGCGAAAGTATGATTGCTCCGCTTTTTCAAGCTGATAGACCACAAACTGACGATTTGCATTTGATTTTCCATTTTGAAAAACAGCCTGAAATTCATCATTTTTCTTTATACGATTTTTTTTCTTCATATCAATTGACACTCCTGTATTTCATCAGCGGAAATTCATTATTACTAGAAAAAAAGACCACTGAACGATCAGTGGTCTACGCAGATAATACTTTTCTTCCTTTACGACGACGAGCTGCTAGCACTTTACGTCCGTTCGCTGTGCTCATACGGCTGCGGAAACCATGTACTTTGCTGCGCTTACGTTTATTTGGTTGGTAAGTTCTTTTCATTATATGACACCTCCCTGAGGAATATCTGTTAAAGACAGTCTTATAAATTATAGTTAATCAACTAGGAAAATGTCAATGGTTCTCTAAATTTTCATCAAATATTCATTTTGAACCTATTCACAATTTTTTTCACAGCTGTTTTATTTCTTTGTGGATAATATATTTTTCATTTTTTTGTATCCACAAATTATTTTTTCACTTTTACACAGTATATCGTATTGTGGACAAGTTTATTCCACAAGGTATTGATTTTGTGGATAACTTTCTGAAATTCATTGCTATCGCTATCTTTTTTTGATATTATAGTTGTGTTTTCACCTTGAACAAGTTTTCCACAAGTTTAGTTTATCCACAAATTGTGCATAACATGTGGACAGTTATAATCACATGTGGGTAAGCAGTTGTCCACATTTGTATTTTTTGTCGAAAACTCTATCTCGTATACAAACGACGTTTTTAGGTTTTAAAATACGTTTCGTATAAATATACATTTCGTTATTTTGAGGTTGTACAATTGTTGCACAACCTTATTCTTTTACCATCTTTGTAAAGGAGGGACACCTTTGGAAAATATCTCTGATTTATGGAATAGTGCTTTGAAAGAACTCGAAAAAAAGGTCAGTAAACCAAGTTATGAGACATGGTTAAAATCAACCAAAGCACATGCTTTGAAAAAAGATATATTAACGATTACAGCTCCGAATGAATTTGCTCGTGACTGGCTAGAATCTCATTATTCAGAACTAATTTCAGAAACACTTTATGATTTAACAGGAGCAAAACTAGAAATTCGCTTTATTATTCCCCAAAGTCAAACTGAAGAGGAGATTGACTATCCTCCTGCTAAAAAGAAAAGAATAAATGATGAGTCCAATCACTTACCACAGAGCATGTTAAATCCAAAATACACGTTTGATACATTTGTTATTGGCTCTGGGAACCGTTTTGCTCATGCAGCTTCATTAGCAGTTGCTGAAGCACCAGCAAAAGCATATAACCCGCTATTTATTTATGGGGGAGTTGGGCTTGGAAAAACACACCTAATGCATGCAATTGGTCATTATGTCATTGAACATAATCCGAATGCTAAGGTTGTTTATTTATCATCAGAAAAATTTACAAATGAATTTATTAACTCTATTCGTGATAATAAAGCTGTCGATTTCCGTAATAAATACCGTAATGTCGATGTCTTGCTTATAGATGATATTCAATTTCTTGCTGGAAAAGAACAAACACAAGAAGAGTTCTTCCATACATTTAATGCGCTACATGAAGAAAGCAAGCAAATTGTAATCTCAAGCGATCGACCGCCAAAAGAGATCCCGACATTAGAAGATCGCCTTCGCTCCCGTTTTGAGTGGGGACTTATTACAGATATTACACCGCCAGATTTAGAGACGAGAATTGCGATTTTACGAAAAAAAGCGAAAGCGGAAGGCCTTGACATCCCAAATGAAGTCATGCTCTATATCGCAAATCAAATCGACTCGAACATTCGTGAACTAGAAGGTGCACTTATTCGAGTTGTTGCTTATTCATCTTTAATTAATAAAGATATTAATGCGGATTTAGCTGCCGAAGCACTTAAAGATATTATTCCAAATTCTAAACCAAAGATTATTTCTATTTATGATATTCAAAAAGCCGTTGGAGATGTTTTTCAAGTTAAACTAGAAGACTTTAAAGCAAAAAAACGCACAAAATCAGTCGCGTTTCCTCGCCAAATTGCAATGTATCTATCACGTGAGTTAACAGATTCATCTTTACCTAAAATTGGTGAAGAATTTGGTGGACGTGATCACACAACGGTCATCCATGCGCACGAAAAAATTTCAAAACTATTAAAAACTGATACACAACTACAAAAACAAGTTGAGGAAATCAATCATATTTTAAAGTAGTAGCTGAATAGTGTGAATAACTTCCCTTGTTTTACACACAGTCTATCCACATGTAGATAGACTGTTTTTCCGTCTCTAAATGGAGTTATCCACATATCCACAAGCCCTATTACTATTACTACTATTTTTTTATATTTATTAAATAAATAAAATCTTATACTTGCCGGAGGTTTTCGCTATGCGTTTTACAATTCAAAAAGACTATCTTGTAAGAAGTGTACAAGATGTAATGAAGGCCGTTTCCTCTCGTACAACTATTCCCATACTTACAGGAATTAAAGTTGTAGTAACTGAAGAAGGTGTTACATTGACAGGAAGCGATGCTGATATTTCGATTGAATCTTTTATTCCAGTTGAAGAAAATGGAAAAGAAATTGTTGAAATTGCACAATCGGGGAGCATTGTTTTACAAGCAAAATATTTTAGTGAGATCGTAAAAAAATTACCAAAAGACACAGTAGAAATCTCTGTGGAAAATCATTTTATGACAAAAATAAAATCTGGAAAGTCAGAGTTTAATCTAAATGGTTTAGATGCTGCTGAATATCCATTATTACCGCAAATTGAAGAACATCATGTATTTAAAATCCCGACAGATTTACTAAAACATATGATTCGTCAAACTGTATTTGCGGTTTCAAGTTCTGAAACTCGTCCGATCTTGACAGGTGTAAACTGGAAAGTGTATAACAGTGAACTGACTTGTATTGCAACAGATAGTCACAGGTTAGCACTTCGTAAAGCGAAGATTGAAGGTCATACAATTTCTGATGAATTTCAAGCGAATGTTGTTATCCCTGGTAAGAGTTTAAATGAATTGAGCAAAATTCTAGATGAGTCTGAAGAAATGGTGGATATTGTCATTACGGAGTATCAAGTATTATTCCGAACTAAACATTTATTATTCTTCTCAAGGTTGTTAGAAGGGAATTACCCGGATACAACACGTTTAATTCCGGCAGAAAGTAAAACCGACATATTTGTAAATACAAAAGAGTTTTTACAAGCAATTGATCGTGCTTCTTTACTAGCAAGAGATGGTCGCAATAATGTTGTGAAATTATCGACGTTAGAACAACAAATGCTGGAACTTTCTTCAAATTCACCAGAAATCGGAAAAGTAGTAGAGGAAGTTCAATGTGAAAAAATAGAAGGGGAAGAATTAAAAATCTCCTTTAGTGCAAAATATATGATGGATGCATTAAAAGCGTTAGACAGTACAGAAATTAAAATTAGTTTTACTGGAGCGATGAGACCATTCTTAATTCGTACAGTAAATGATGATTCTATCATCCAATTAATTTTACCAGTTCGTACTTACTAAGCGAGAGTGAGGGTTACTAGTTTGAATATGCTAGTGGCCCTTATTTGATTTTCGGGGTATTACTTTCCTAATGCGGGTTTATTTAGTACAATGAAAGAATGAACACTTTCAGAAAGTGAGCGATTTTATGAAACGTATTAAGATTTCAACTGAGTATATTACACTGGGACAATTTTTAAAGTTAGCTGATGTAATTGATACAGGCGGTGCTGTTAAATGGTTCTTACAAGAATACGAAGTGTATGTCAATCAAGAGCTTGAAAATAGAAGAGGCCGAAAGTTGTATGCAAATGATATTGTTGAAATTCCGGGAAACGGAACATTTCAAGTTCAAGCATAAAGGGGGAGCCCTTTGTATATTAAAGAATTACAATTAAAAAATTATCGCAATTATGAATATCTGGATCTCTCCTTTGAGGATAAAGTGAATGTAATTATTGGTGAAAATGCTCAAGGGAAAACGAATTTGATGGAAGCTATTTATGTATTAGCGATGGCCAAGTCTCATCGAACTTCGAACGATCGTGAACTTATCCGGTGGGATGAGGATTATGGTAAAATAAAAGGTAGATTACAAAAGCGAAACAGTTCCTTGTCTTTAGAATTAAATATTTCTAAAAAAGGGAAGAAGGCAAAATTAAATCAGCTAGAACAACAAAGGTTAAGCCAATATATTGGTGAAATGAATGTTGTTATGTTTGCCCCAGAAGATTTAAATCTTGTAAAAGGAAGCCCTCAAGTACGAAGACGCTTTTTAGATATGGAACTTGGACAAATAGCTCCTGTCTATTTGTATGAGTTAAGTCAATATCAAAAAGTGCTCACGCAGCGAAATCACTTGCTTAAAAAAATGCAAGGGAATAGTAAAAATGAGGAAACGATGTTGGATGTATTTACACTGCAACTCATTGAACATGGTACAAAAATTTTGCAAAAACGTTTTGAGTTTCTGCATTTATTACAAGAATGGGCTGCTCCAATCCATCGTGGCATTAGTAGGGGATTAGAGGAACTAGAAATAGTCTATAAACCGAGCGTAGATGTATCAGAATCAATGGGTTTGTCGAAAATAAAAGAAGTATACTATGAAAGTTTTCAATCTGTGAAACAACGTGAAATTTTCCGTGGTACAACTTTAATTGGTCCTCATCGTGACGATTTACAATTCTTCGTTAATGATAAAAATGTTCAAGTCTTTGGTTCACAAGGGCAACAACGAACAACCGCACTTTCCCTAAAGTTAGCTGAAATTGAATTGATTTATTCAGAGGTTAAAGAATATCCAATCCTCTTATTAGATGATGTGTTATCAGAGTTAGATGATTATCGTCAATCACATCTTTTAAATACAATTCAAGGAAAAGTGCAAACATTTGTGACAACGACAAGTGTCGACGGAATTGAACACGAAACATTAAAGCAAGCGAAAACAATTCATGTAACGAACGGCACGGTAGATTGTGAAATAGACAGAACATAATTTCTGTTTAAATGGAAAAGTAGGTGATCTTTGTGTCAATGGAACAAAAGCAAATGCAGGAAAATTCATATGATGAAAGTCAAATACAGGTGCTTGAGGGACTGGAAGCAGTTCGAAAACGCCCGGGTATGTATATTGGATCTACAAGTGGGAAGGGTCTTCATCACCTTGTATGGGAAATTGTAGATAATAGTATTGATGAAGCATTAGCAGGATACTGTGATGAAATTAATGTTAGCATCGAAGAAGATAATAGTATTCGTGTGACGGATAATGGTCGTGGTATTCCAGTTGGTATACAAGAAAAAATGGGACGCCCTGCTGTAGAGGTTATTATGACTGTACTCCACGCAGGTGGTAAATTTGGCGGTGGCGGTTATAAAGTTTCCGGTGGTTTACATGGTGTGGGTGCATCTGTTGTAAATGCTCTATCAACAGAGTTGGAAGTATTTGTACATCGTGAAGGTAAAATTCACTATCAAAAGTATGAACGAGGTATCCCAGCTGCAGATTTAAAGGTAATTGGTGAAACAGATCATACAGGAACAATAACTCGTTTTAAGCCAGATCCAGAAATTTTTAAAGAAACTACAGAATACGATTTTGATACATTAGCAACACGTATGCGTGAACTAGCATTTTTAAATCGTAATATTAAATTGATAATTGAAGATAAACGCGAAAATAAGCAGAAGAAAGAGTTCCATTATGAAGGTGGAATTAAATCTTATGTTGAGCATTTAAACCGCTCGAAGCAACCGATTCATGAAGAACCTGTATATGTAGAGGGTTCGAAAGATGGAATTCAAGTTGAAGTTTCTCTTCAATATAACGAAGGTTATACAAACAATATTTATTCATTTACGAATAATATTCATACGTATGAAGGTGGTACACATGAGGTTGGTTTCAAGACTGCCCTAACACGTGTAATAAATGATTATGGACGAAAAAATAACATCTTAAAAGATGCTGATAGTAACCTAACAGGTGAAGATGTACGTGAAGGACTAACAGCGATTGTTTCCATCAAACATCCGAATCCACAGTTTGAGGGACAAACGAAAACAAAACTTGGAAATAGTGAAGCGAGAACGATTACAGAATCTGTTTTCTCAGAAGCGTTCGAAAAGTTTTTACTTGAGAATCCAAATGTTGCTCGTAAGATTGTGGATAAAGGAACAATGGCAGCACGTGCACGTGTAGCAGCGAAGAAGGCACGTGAATTAACACGCCGAAAGAGTGCGCTGGAAGTATCTAGTTTGCCAGGGAAGCTTGCAGACTGTTCTTCTAAAGATCCTTCGATTAGTGAAATTTACATCGTAGAGGGAGATTCTGCAGGAGGTTCTGCAAAACAAGGACGCGATCGCCACTTTCAAGCGATTTTACCACTTAAGGGTAAAATTATTAACGTTGAAAAGGCACGATTAGATAAGATTTTATCTAATGATGAAGTACGTACGATTATCACAGCGATTGGTACAAATATCGGTGGGGATTTTGATATTGAAAAAGCTCGCTATCATAAAGTTATTATTATGACCGATGCCGATGTTGATGGCGCGCATATTCGTACTCTATTATTAACGTTCTTCTATCGTTATATGCGTCAAATCATTGAACATGGTTATATATATATTGCACAACCACCATTGTTTAAAGTGCAACAAGGGAAAAAGATTCAATATGCTTATAACGATAAAGAGCTTGAAAAGATATTAGCAGAGTTACCAGCTCACCCAAAACCTGGTATTCAGCGTTACAAAGGTCTTGGGGAAATGAATCCGACTCAATTATGGGAAACGACAATGGATCCAGAAGTACGTTCATTACTTCAAGTTTCTCTGCAAGATGCAATTGAAGCAGATGAAACGTTTGAAATTTTAATGGGTGATAAAGTAGAGCCACGTCGTAACTTTATCCAAGAAAATGCAAAATACGTGAAAAACCTTGATATTTAAGTAAGTAATGACAGGAATCTAAGCATTCCTGTCTTCTACATATAAATCAATGTATATGTAACGGAAATGTAAGAGGAGGTGCTCGTTGATGTCAGACAATCAAGAACAAGCACGAATTCGAGAAATTAATATTAGTCATGAAATGCGTACCTCATTTTTAGATTACGCAATGAGTGTTATCGTATCTCGTGCACTACCAGATGTTCGTGATGGGTTAAAACCTGTGCATCGCAGGGTTTTATACGCAATGAATGATTTAGGGATTACTGCTGATAAAGCATATAAAAAATCAGCGCGTATTGTTGGTGAAGTAATTGGTAAGTATCACCCGCATGGTGATTCAGCCGTTTACGAAACAATGGTACGTATGGCACAAGATTTTAGTCAACGTTATATGCTTGTTGATGGGCATGGTAACTTCGGTTCTGTTGATGGAGATTCAGCAGCAGCAATGCGTTATACAGAAGCAAGAATGTCTAAGATTTCTATGGAGCTGTTGCGTGATATTACGAAAAACACGATAGATTACCAAGACAATTACGATGGTTCTGAGAGAGAACCAATTGTATTACCAGCGCGCTTTCCTAACTTATTAGTAAACGGTACGACAGGTATCGCGGTTGGTATGGCAACAAATATTCCGCCTCATCAACTTGGAGAAGTAATTGATGGCGTGCTAGCATTGAGTCATAATCCTGACATTACTATTGCGGAATTAATGGAATTTATTCCGGGACCAGATTTCCCAACGGCGGGTCTAATCTTAGGGAGAAGTGGAATTCGAAGAGCGTATGAAACAGGTCGCGGTTCTATTATACTTCGTGCTAAAGTTGAAATTGAAGAAAAGGCAAATGGAAAACAAGCAATTATTGTAACAGAGCTGCCTTATCAAGTGAATAAAGCTCGATTAATTGAAAAAATTGCAGAGTTAGTTCGCGATAAAAAAATCGAAGGTATTACAGATTTACGTGATGAGTCAGATCGAAATGGTATGCGTATTGTCATGGAAGTACGCCGTGATGCAAATGCAAACGTACTATTAAATAATTTATATAAACATACAGCGCTTCAAACAAGTTTCGGTATTAATATGTTATCGCTCGTGAATGGGGAGCCACAAGTATTAAACTTAAAACAAACTTTATATTATTATTTAGAGCATCAACAGGTAGTTATTCGTAGACGTACTGCTTATGAATTAGAGAAAGCGGAAGCTCGGGCTCATATTTTAGAGGGGTTACGAATTGCATTAGATCACCTTGATGAAGTAATTACTTTAATTCGTAGTTCAAAGACTGCTGATATTGCAAAACAAGGATTGATGGAACGTTTCGGTTTAAGTGAAAAACAAGCGCAAGCAATTTTAGATATGCGTCTGCAACGCTTAACAGGACTAGAACGTGAAAAAATTGAACAAGAATATCAAGACTTAATGAAGTTAATTGCTGAATTAAAGGCCATCTTAGCAGATGAAGAAAAGGTTCTTGAAATTATTCGTGAAGAATTAACAGAAGTAAAAGAACGCTTTAATGATAAAAGAAGAACAGAAATTACAATTGGTGGTATGGAATCAATTGAAGATGAGGATTTAATCCCAGAGCAAAATATCGCTATCACACTTACTCATAATGGTTATATCAAAAGGTTACCAGCTTCTACGTACAAAACACAGAACCGTGGAGGACGTGGTGTACAAGGAATGGGTACGAATGATGATGACTTTGTTGAGCATTTATTGACAACGTCTACACATGATCATATTCTATTCTTCACAAACAAAGGTAAAGTATACCGTACAAAAGGATATGAAATTCCAGAGTATAGCCGTACGGCAAAAGGTATACCAATTGTTAATTTGTTAGAAGTAGATAAAGGTGAGTGGGTCAACGCTATTATTCCAATCCGTGAATTTGGTGATGATCAATTCTTATTCTTCACAACAAAACAAGGTATTTCTAAGAGAACGCCTCTTTCATCATTTGCCAATATACGTACGAATGGTTTAATTGCAATTTCCCTTCGTGAAGAGGACGAAGTAATCTCTGTACGCTTAACATCTGGTGATAAGGATATTATTGTTGGAACAAGTAACGGTATGTTAATTCGTTTCAATGAGCAAGATGTTCGTTCTATGGGACGTAATGCGGCAGGTGTAAAAGCTATTACACTAGGTGATGAAGACCAAGTTGTAGGTATGGAAATTGTTGAAGAGGATATGAACGTTTTAATTGTAACCAAAAATGGTTACGGAAAACGTACACCGGTTGATGAATATCGTCTACAAAGTCGCGGTGGTAAAGGTTTAAAAACATGTAATATCACAGATAAAAACGGTAAATTAGTAGCAGTTAAGTCTGTAACTGGCGAAGAAGATATTATGCTAATTACAGCTGCGGGTATTATTATCCGTATGCCAGTTGATCAAATTTCTCAAATGGGTCGTAATACGCAAGGTGTACGATTAATCCGTTTGGAAAATGAACAAGAAGTAGCAACAGTAGCAAAAGCGCAAAAAGATGAAGAAGAAGATGGAAGCGAAGAGGCTTCTGAAGAATAAGAGTGGGGATTTTCCCTCTCTTATTTTTTTTTAGAATAATACTTGCATAGAGATGGGAAAGTCTATATAATAGGCAGAGTCAGCAAATGAGAGATACAAGTTATCGAAAAAACTTGTTGACGAAAATAATATACTGTGTTATATTATAAAAGTCGCTGAAACGCGATGTTGAACTTTGAAAACTAAACGAAACAAACAACGTGAAACGTCAATTTTTATTTTAGATGCTAGACAAACTAACTTTATTGGAGAGTTTGATCCTGGCTCAGGATGAACGCTGGCGGCGTGCCTAATACATGCAAGTCGAGCGAATGGATTAAGAGCTTGCTCTTATGAAGTTAGCGGCGGACGGGTGAGTAACACGTGGGTAACCTGCCCATAAGACTGGGATAACTCCGGGAAACCGGGGCTAATACCGGATAACATTTTGCACCGCATGGTGCGAAATTCAAAGGCGGCTTCGGCTGTCACTTATGGATGGACCCGCGTCGCATTAGCTAGTTGGTGAGGTAACGGCTCACCAAGGCAACGATGCGTAGCCGACCTGAGAGGGTGATCGGCCACACTGGGACTGAGACACGGCCCAGACTCCTACGGGAGGCAGCAGTAGGGAATCTTCCGCAATGGACGAAAGTCTGACGGAGCAACGCCGCGTGAGTGATGAAGGCTTTCGGGTCGTAAAACTCTGTTGTTAGGGAAGAACAAGTGCTAGTTGAATAAGCTGGCACCTTGACGGTACCTAACCAGAAAGCCACGGCTAACTACGTGCCAGCAGCCGCGGTAATACGTAGGTGGCAAGCGTTATCCGGAATTATTGGGCGTAAAGCGCGCGCAGGTGGTTTCTTAAGTCTGATGTGAAAGCCCACGGCTCAACCGTGGAGGGTCATTGGAAACTGGGAGACTTGAGTGCAGAAGAGGAAAGTGGAATTCCATGTGTAGCGGTGAAATGCGTAGAGATATGGAGGAACACCAGTGGCGAAGGCGACTTTCTGGTCTGTAACTGACACTGAGGCGCGAAAGCGTGGGGAGCAAACAGGATTAGATACCCTGGTAGTCCACGCCGTAAACGATGAGTGCTAAGTGTTAGAGGGTTTCCGCCCTTTAGTGCTGAAGTTAACGCATTAAGCACTCCGCCTGGGGAGTACGGCCGCAAGGCTGAAACTCAAAGGAATTGACGGGGGCCCGCACAAGCGGTGGAGCATGTGGTTTAATTCGAAGCAACGCGAAGAACCTTACCAGGTCTTGACATCCTCTGACAACCCTAGAGATAGGGCTTCCCCTTCGGGGGCAGAGTGACAGGTGGTGCATGGTTGTCGTCAGCTCGTGTCGTGAGATGTTGGGTTAAGTCCCGCAACGAGCGCAACCCTTGATCTTAGTTGCCATCATTAAGTTGGGCACTCTAAGGTGACTGCCGGTGACAAACCGGAGGAAGGTGGGGATGACGTCAAATCATCATGCCCCTTATGACCTGGGCTACACACGTGCTACAATGGACGGTACAAAGAGCTGCAAGACCGCGAGGTGGAGCTAATCTCATAAAACCGTTCTCAGTTCGGATTGTAGGCTGCAACTCGCCTACATGAAGCTGGAATCGCTAGTAATCGCGGATCAGCATGCCGCGGTGAATACGTTCCCGGGCCTTGTACACACCGCCCGTCACACCACGAGAGTTTGTAACACCCGAAGTCGGTGGGGTAACCTTTTTGGAGCCAGCCGCCTAAGGTGGGACAGATGATTGGGGTGAAGTCGTAACAAGGTAGCCGTATCGGAAGGTGCGGCTGGATCACCTCCTTTCTATGGAGAATTGATGAACGCTGTTCATCAATATAAGTTTCCGTGTTTTGTTTTCGTTTAGTTTTGAGAGTTCAATAAACGTATTGACTCTTAAAAGATAATATGATATAAAATAATTCTGCAATTTGTATGGGCCTATAGCTCAGCTGGTTAGAGCGCACGCCTGATAAGCGTGAGGTCGATGGTTCGAGTCCATTTAGGCCCACCATACAATTTGGGGCCTTAGCTCAGCTGGGAGAGCGCCTGCCTTGCACGCAGGAGGTCAGCGGTTCGATCCCGCTAGGCTCCACCAAAACGCTATTTTACATAGCATGGTATGTTCTTTGAAAACTAGATAACAGTGTAGCTCATATTTTTTTTAATTTTAGTTTGGTTAAGTTAGAAAGGGCGCACGGTGGATGCCTTGACACTAGGAGTCGATGAAGGACGGGACTAACGCCGATATGCTTCGGGGAGCTGTAAGTAAGCTTTGATCCGAAGATTTCCGAATGGGGAAACCCACCATACGTAATGGTATGGTATCCTTACCTGAATACATAGGGTAAGGAAGACAGACCCAGGGAACTGAAACATCTAAGTACCTGGAGGAAGAGAAAGCAAATGCGATTTCCTGAGTAGCGGCGAGCGAAACGGAATCTAGCCCAAACCAAGAGGCTTGCCTCTTGGGGTTGTAGGACATTCTATACGGAGTTACAAAGGAACGAGGTAGACGAAGCAGCCTGGAAAGGCTCGTCACAGAGGGTAACAACCCCGTAGTCGAAACTTCGTTCTCTCTTGAATGTATCCTGAGTACGGCGGAACACGTGAAATTCCGTCGGAATCTGGGAGGACCATCTCCCAAGGCTAAATACTACCTAGTGATCGATAGTGAACCAGTACCGTGAGGGAAAGGTGAAAAGCACCCCGGAAGGGGAGTGAAAGAGATCCTGAAACCGTGTGCCTACAAATAGTCAGAGCCCGTTAATGGGTGATGGCGTGCCTTTTGTAGAATGAACCGGCGAGTTACGATCCCGTGCGAGGTTAAGCTGAAGAGGCGGAGCCGTAGCGAAAGCGAGTCTGAATAGGGCGTTTAGTACGTGGTCGTAGACCCGAAACCAGGTGATCTACCCATGTCCAGGGTGAAGTTCAGGTAACACTGAATGGAGGCCCGAACCCACGCACGTTGAAAAGTGCGGGGATGAGGTGTGGGTAGCGGAGAAATTCCAATCGAACCTGGAGATAGCTGGTTCTCCCCGAAATAGCTTTAGGGCTAGCCTTAAGTGTAAGAGTCTTGGAGGTAGAGCACTGATTGAACTAGGGGTCCTCATCGGATTACCGAATTCAGTCAAACTCCGAATGCCAATGACTTATCCTTAGGAGTCAGACTGCGAGTGATAAGATCCGTAGTCAAGAGGGAAACAGCCCAGATCGCCAGCTAAGGTCCCAAAGTGTGTATTAAGTGGAAAAGGATGTGGAGTTGCTTAGACAACTAGGATGTTGGCTTAGAAGCAGCCACCATTTAAAGAGTGCGTAATAGCTCACTAGTCGAGTGACTCTGCGCCGAAAATGTACCGGGGCTAAATACACCACCGAAGCTGCGAATTGATACCTATGGTATCAGTGGTAGGGGAGCGTTCTAAGGGCAGTGAAGTCAGACCGTAAGGACTGGTGGAGCGCTTAGAAGTGAGAATGCCGGTATGAGTAGCGAAAGACGGGTGAGAATCCCGTCCACCGAATGCCTAAGGTTTCCTGAGGAAGGCTCGTCCGCTCAGGGTTAGTCAGGACCTAAGCCGAGGCCGACAGGCGTAGGCGATGGACAACAGGTTGATATTCCTGTACCACCTCTTTATCGTTTGAGCAATGGAGGGACGCAGAAGGATAGAAGAAGCGTGCGATTGGTTGTGCACGTCCAAGCAGTTAGGCTGATAAGTAGGCAAATCCGCTTATCGTGAAGGCTGAGCTGTGATGGGGAAGCTCCTTATGGAGCGAAGTCTTTGATTCCCCGCTGCCAAGAAAAGCTTCTAGCGAGATAAAAGGTGCCTGTACCGCAAACCGACACAGGTAGGCGAGGAGAGAATCCTAAGGTGTGCGAGAGAACTCTGGTTAAGGAACTCGGCAAAATGACCCCGTAACTTCGGGAGAAGGGGTGCTTTCTTAACGGAAAGCCGCAGTGAATAGGCCCAAGCGACTGTTTAGCAAAAACACAGGTCTCTGCGAAGCCGTAAGGCGAAGTATAGGGGCTGACACCTGCCCGGTGCTGGAAGGTTAAGGAGAGGGGTTAGCGTAAGCGAAGCTCTGAACTGAAGCCCCAGTAAACGGCGGCCGTAACTATAACGGTCCTAAGGTAGCGAAATTCCTTGTCGGGTAAGTTCCGACCCGCACGAAAGGTGTAACGATTTGGGCACTGTCTCAACCAGAGACTCGGTGAAATTATAGTACCTGTGAAGATGCAGGTTACCCGCGACAGGACGGAAAGACCCCGTGGAGCTTTACTGTAGCCTGATATTGAATTTTGGTACAGTTTGTACAGGATAGGCGGGAGCCTTTGAAGCCGGAGCGCTAGCTTCGGTGGAGGCGCTGGTGGGATACCGCCCTGACTGTATTGAAATTCTAACCTACGGGTCTTATCGACCCGGGAGACAGTGTCAGGTGGGCAGTTTGACTGGGGCGGTCGCCTCCTAAAGTGTAACGGAGGCGCCCAAAGGTTCCCTCAGAATGGTTGGAAATCATTCGTAGAGTGCAAAGGCATAAGGGAGCTTGACTGCGAGACCTACAAGTCGAGCAGGGACGAAAGTCGGGCTTAGTGATCCGGTGGTTCCGCATGGAAGGGCCATCGCTCAACGGATAAAAGCTACCCCGGGGATAACAGGCTTATCTCCCCCAAGAGTCCACATCGACGGGGAGGTTTGGCACCTCGATGTCGGCTCATCGCATCCTGGGGCTGTAGTCGGTCCCAAGGGTTGGGCTGTTCGCCCATTAAAGCGGTACGCGAGCTGGGTTCAGAACGTCGTGAGACAGTTCGGTCCCTATCCGTCGTGGGCGTAGGAAATTTGAGAGGAGCTGTCCTTAGTACGAGAGGACCGGGATGGACGCACCGCTGGTGTACCAGTTGTTCTGCCAAGGGCATAGCTGGGTAGCTATGTGCGGAAGGGATAAGTGCTGAAAGCATCTAAGCATGAAGCCCCCCTCAAGATGAGATTTCCCATAGCGTAAGCTAGTAAGATCCCTGAAAGATGATCAGGTTGATAGGTTCGAGGTGGAAGCATGGTGACATGTGGAGCTGACGAATACTAATAGATCGAGGACTTAACCATATAATATGAAGCAAATGTTATCTAGTTTTGAAGGAATATACCTTCAATAGTTTGGTGATGATGGCAGAGAGGTCACACCCGTTCCCATACCGAACACGGAAGTTAAGCTCTCTAGCGCCGATGGTAGTTGGGACCTTGTCCCTGTGAGAGTAGGACGTCGCCAAGCAATTAAAGCACGAGTCATTTGACTCGTGCTTTTTTATTTCCTAAGAAATAGGGAATTGTTGACCTAGTAAAAACAGTAAAACATAGTAAGGGATTTTCTTTGTAGAGATTCCTAAAAATTGATAAATAAATGGGTAATCTTCGGAGGCATAGCTTCCTAATAGGTCGTACCACCAGTCGGTCTCGTAGCGAGAAATCATGCTTAAATTGTAGAGCAATAAATAATGTATGAGTGGTTCTGGTAAGAATAATTTACAACTTCTTACGTCTTTAGTTATTGGCAAATAGTAAGTGCTGGTATTGCAATCAAAAGATAAAGGTGTACTGTACAAAGGGTTCCATGTTTTAGTGGAAGCTGAGAATAGTAGATCAGATTCAAAGGTTTCACTTGGTGTGTACTGTATACTGAGATGTTTACAAGATGTTTCTATGTAACGAGAAAAACGCTCTTTCGTCATATGTAGACGATCAAGTATGTTGGGAGAAAATGAAATATGATGTTCGTCTACCGTATGAACCTTATATAACATTTTCTCTTTTTGACTATACTGGAATAAGGTTTCTAATTCGGGGATTTTCCCCATTAGTTCTAACATAATAAATTTCTCGGCCTCCAAGTGTTTCATGTGAAACATCCGTTCTGCAACATGGGTGAATAATCCATTCTTCTGCACTTTAACCTCATCCTCTAAAAACTGATATCCTTGTTTTTTTCGTTTACGTGTTGTTACTCCATGTGCCAAAACTGTTGTTGTTTCTGGATAGTTAGGATCAACAGTTAATAAGCACGCTTTTAAAAGTTGACTCATTCCATAAAATAACAGCATAGGTTGGATTGAAAAAGGTGCAGTTTTACATAATTCATAATAACTTTTTCCGTGCTCTAAGTAATAAATAAAAGGGTAACAATTTTCGAAGCTTTTTTTTTCAGCGTTTTCAATAGGTAATTTTTCATAACAGCGGGCAAGATAACGCTGTACATGTTGGGATGAAAAAAAGAAACTTAATTGCTGCCAAGTATGAGATGTATGATGCATATATTACGCTCCTTTTATTATCTAAAAATTCTAACATTTACGCACTTTCTTGACAGTATTTTAACCAATTGTTAAGCTACTAATAATAATTTCTGGTATCATGGGGGGAACAATTATGTGGGAATCTAAATTTGTTAAAGAAGGTTTGACATTCGATGATGTATTACTTGTACCAGCGAAGTCAGATGTATTGCCAAGAGAAGTAAGTGTTAAGACAGTTCTATCTGAAAGCTTGCAGTTAAACATTCCTTTAATTAGCGCAGGAATGGATACAGTAACAGAAGCTGATATGGCTATTGCAATGGCACGTCAAGGTGGTTTAGGAGTTATTCATAAGAATATGTCTATCGAGCAACAAGCTGAACAGGTTGATAAAGTAAAACGCTCTGAAAGCGGCGTTATTTCAGATCCTTTCTTTTTAACTCCAGATCATCAAGTATATGATGCAGAGCATCTTATGGGAAAATATCGTATCTCAGGTGTACCAATTGTAAATAACTTAGAAGAGCAAAAATTAGTTGGTATTATTACAAACCGTGATATGCGTTTTATTCAAGACTACTCTATTAAAATTTCCGATGTAATGACAAAAGAAAAGTTGATTACAGCTCCAGTTGGCACTACGCTAGAAGAAGCTGAAAAGATCCTACAGAAATATAAAATTGAAAAGCTCCCTCTTGTTGATAATAACGGTGTATTACAAGGGCTTATCACAATTAAAGATATTGAAAAAGTAATTGAGTTTCCAAACTCAGCAAAAGACAAGCAAGGTCGTTTGTTAGTTGGAGCAGCAGTTGGTGTAACTGCAGACGCTATTCTTCGTATCGATGCATTAGTAAAAGCAAACGTAGACGTAATTGTACTTGATACAGCTCATGGACATTCTCAAGGTGTCATTGAGAAGGTGAAAGAAGTTCGTGCGAAGTACCCAACACTAAATATTATTGCAGGTAACGTTGCCACAGCTGAAGCGACACGCGCATTAATTGAAGCAGGTGCAAATGTTATCAAAGTTGGTATTGGACCAGGTTCTATTTGTACAACACGCGTTGTAGCTGGTGTTGGTGTACCACAATTAACAGCTGTATATGATTGTGCGACAGAAGCTCGTAAGCACGGTATTCCAGTCATTGCTGATGGTGGTATTAAATACTCTGGTGATATGGTAAAAGCTTTAGCAGCAGGAGCACACGTTGTAATGCTTGGTAGTATGTTTGCTGGTGTAGCTGAAAGTCCAGGAGAAACTGAAATTTACCAAGGTCGCCAATTTAAAGTGTATCGTGGTATGGGCTCTGTTGGAGCAATGGAAAAAGGAAGTAAAGATCGTTACTTCCAAGAAGGTAATAAAAAACTTGTTCCAGAAGGTATCGAAGGCCGTGTGCCATATAAAGGACCTTTAGCTGATACAGTTCACCAATTAGTTGGTGGTTTACGTGCAGGTATGGGGTATTGCGGAGCAAATGACTTAGAATTCTTACGTGAGAATGCACAATTTATTCGTATGTCAGGTGCTGGTTTACGTGAAAGTCACCCACATCACGTACAAATTACAAAAGAGGCACCAAATTACTCTTTATAATGTCTTATATGTAAATAGATGGAGATTTGATATCTCTGTCTATTTTTTTTTGATTATGTTAGAATAACGGTTATGTGAGTACAAAGATATTGGGGGTAACAAAAGTGAAAGGTATGTTTTGCAAGCGATTTATTGCAATGGTAACAGTGCTTACACTATTTTGTAGCATGTTTGTTACATATGGTAGTGCATCGGCAGAAACAGGTGCTGCTTTAAATGTTGAAGCAGGAGCAGCAATTTTAGTAGAAGCAGATTCTGGAAAAATTTTATATCAAAAAAATGCAGATGAATTATTAGCGATTGCTAGTATGACAAAAATGATGAGTGAATACTTAGTTAATGAAGCGGTGGCTAAAGGAAAACTTAAGTGGGACCAAAAGGTAAAAGTTTCTGAATACGCACATATGATTTCACAAGATCGCTCATTATCAAACGTTCCATTAGAAAATGGTGGCTCTTACACGGTAAAAGAGCTATATGAAGCGATGGCAATTTATTCTGCAAACGGAGCAACAATTGCTTTAGCTGAAGCAATTGCAGGTAAAGAAGCAGATTTCGTAAAAATGATGAATGATAAAGCAAAAGAGCTTGGATTGAAGAATTATAAATTCGTAAACTCTACTGGCTTAACAAATCATGATTTAAAAGGACAACAACCTGAAGGTACAACTCCAGACGAGGAAAATAAAATGTCTGCTAGAGATTGTGCAATTTTAGCACAACATCTTATTCAAGATTTTCCCAAAGTATTAGAAACAGCTAAAATTCCGAAAAAAGTATTCCAAGAAGGTGGAAAATATCCTGTTAAAATGGATAACTGGAATTGGATGCTAAAAGGATTAGTTAAGGAATATGAAGGTGTAGATGGTTTGAAAACAGGATCTACTCCAGAAGCTGGAGATTGTTTTACAGGTACAGCTGAAAGAAATGGTATGCGTTTAATTTCTGTCGTTATTAAAACAAATTCTCATACAGCACGTTTTGACGAAACAAAGAAATTGTTTGATTACGGTTTTACAAACTTTGAAGTGAAAAAGGTATATCCAAAAGGATCTGCGGTAAAAGGACATGAAACTGTACGAGTAGAAAATGCGAAAGATAAAGATGTAACAATTCAGACTAAACAAGCAATTGCGCTTCCGATGTTAAAAGGAAGTAAAGACGTCTATAAAACAGAATTTAAAGACGTAAGTAAAGATAAAGAAGCACCAATTAAAAAAGGTACAACACTTGGTCAAATGATTATATCACCTAAAGATAATAATGATCCTGGATTCCTATCAGGTAAATCATTACAAGTAGATCTTATTACAAAATCAGAAGTAGAAAAGGCAAACTGGTTTGTACGTTCTATGCGTGGTATCGGTTCTTTCTTTAGTGGTATTTGGAACAGTGCTGTTGATACAGTAAAAGGTTGGTTTTAAGAGCTCCTCGTTGTAGGAGCTTTTTTTATTCCTATTTTTCATACCGACTTTATGAAAAAGTAGTGGACAAGCCTCTAATAGTTAGTGGTAGAATGTAAGAGTATTCTCAATTTTCGCCGTTAATGGGGAAAAGCAATTCACCTAGGGAGGTTTTTGTACATGACAAATGTAACAGGGACAGAACGTGTAAAACGTGGAATGGCAGAAATGCAAAAAGGCGGCGTTATCATGGACGTAGTTAACGCTGAGCAAGCAAGAATTGCAGAGGAAGCGGGCGCAGTTGCTGTTATGGCACTAGAGCGCGTTCCTGCAGATATTCGTGCAGCAGGTGGCGTTGCACGTATGGCAGATCCAACAATTGTTGAAGAAGTTATGGGTGCTGTATCAATTCCAGTTATGGCAAAATGCCGTATTGGTCACCTCGTGGAAGCACGTGTACTGGAATCATTAGGGGTAGACTACATTGATGAGAGTGAAGTATTAACTCCAGCTGATGAAGTATATCATTTAAATAAACGTGATTACACTGTTCCATTTGTATGTGGATGTCGTGATATTGGAGAAGCAGCTCGTCGTATTGCGGAAGGTGCATCTATGCTTCGTACAAAAGGCGAGCCTGGAACAGGGAACATTGTAGAAGCAGTACGTCATATGCGTCAAGTAAACGCAGAAATCCATCAAGTTGTAAGCCTACGTGAAGACGAATTAATGACATATGCAAAAAATACTGGAGCTCCTTATGAAGTATTACTTGAAATCAAACGTCTTGGTCGCCTACCAGTTGTAAACTTTGCAGCAGGTGGTGTAGCAACGCCGGCAGATGCTGCATTAATGATGCAACTTGGTGCAGATGGTGTGTTCGTAGGATCTGGTATTTTCAAATCAGAAAACCCAGAAAAATTTGCACGTGCTATTGTTGAAGCAACGACACATTACGAAGATTATGAGCTAATTGCAAGCCTTTCTAAAGGATTAGGTACTGCAATGAAAGGTGTCGAAATTTCAACATTATTACCAGAACAACGCATGCAAGAACGCGGTTGGTAATTAAAGGAGATTTTCAAATGGTTAAAGTCGGTGTATTAGGTCTTCAAGGAGCTGTTCGCGAACATGTAAAGGCAGTTGAAGCAAGTGGTGCAGATGCTGTAATTGTAAAGCGTGTGGAGCAACTTGAAGAAATTGATGGTCTTATTTTGCCAGGCGGTGAAAGTACAACAATGCGCCGTCTTATTGATAAGTACGATTTTATGGGGGCACTTCGTGAATTTGCGAAATCTGGTAAACCAATGTTCGGTACGTGTGCAGGTATGATTTTACTTGCAAACAATCTTATTGGTTATGAAGAATCCCACATCGGTGCTATGGATATTACAGTTGAACGTAATGCGTTTGGACGCCAAAAGGATAGCTTCGAAGCTTCCCTTTCGATAAAAGGTGTAGGAGAAGACTTTATTGGTGTATTTATTCGTGCGCCATACGTTGTAAGTGTAGGGGATAACGTAGAAATTCTTTCTATGCACAATGACCGAATGGTAGCAGTAAGACAAGGACCATTTTTAGCAGCTTCTTTCCATCCGGAGTTAACGGATGACCATCGTGTTACAGCATATTTTGTACAGATGGTGAAAGAGGAGAAAATGAAAAAAGTTGTATAAGTAACTTGCAACTTGTGTAAGATTATAGTAAATTGATGGTAACAATTTTATAAAATAAACGTGTTGATAGGAAGTAGTAACAAATGTTGTTTCTTATAGAGAGTCGGTGGCTGGTGGAAACCGATAGAAACAGTTTGTGAATCCATCCTGGAATGAAATGTGGAATATCTTTATGATTAGTAAACATTTCCGGTGAAGAGTCGTTATTTCTACTTGAGAGGAAAGCAATATTGCTTTCAACTAGGGTGGCAACGCGGGTTAACTCCCGTCCCTTTTTACAGGGACGGGAGTTTTTGTGTTTTATAAAATAAAAGGAGGAATATATAATGCTTGATATTAAATTTTTACGTGCGAATTTTGAAGAAGTAAAAGCAAAGTTACAGCATAGAGGTGAAGATTTAACTGATTTCGGTCGTTTTGAAGAATTAGATACAAGAAGAAGAGAGCTACTTGTTCAAACAGAGGAATTGAAAAGTAAACGTAATGAAGTGTCTCAACAAATCTCTGTGTTAAAGCGCGAAAAGAAAGATGCAGAGGCATTAATTTTAGAGATGCGTGAAGTAGGGGAAAAGGTAAAGGATTTTGATAACGAACTTCGTATAGTTGAAGAAGATTTAGAGAGATTAATGCTTTCTATTCCAAATATCCCACATGAGTCTGCACCAATTGGCGAAACAGAAGATGATAACGTGGTAGCGCGTACTTGGGGAGAAGTAAAAGAATTTAACTTTGAACCAAAACCTCACTGGGATCTTGCAACTGATTTAGGAATTTTAGATTTTGAGCGTGCTGCTAAAGTAACGGGAAGCCGCTTTGTATTCTATAAAGGTGCAGGTGCAAGATTGGAACGTGCTTTAATTAGCTTTATGCTGGATCTTCATACTGATGAACATGGATATGAAGAAGTTTTACCTCCGTATATGGTAAACCGTGCAAGTATGACAGGAACGGGACAACTTCCAAAGTTTGAAGAAGATGCGTTCCGTATTGAGAGTGAAGATTATTTCTTAATTCCTACAGCTGAGGTTCCTGTAACAAACATGCACCGTGACGAAATCTTAAGTTCAGAGCAATTACCAATTCGTTATGCAGCATTTAGCTCTTGTTTCCGTTCTGAAGCAGGATCAGCTGGACGCGATACACGTGGTTTAATCCGTCAGCATCAATTTAATAAAGTTGAGCTTGTGAAATTTGTTAAACCAGAAGATTCTTATGAAGAATTAGAAAAATTAACAAATGATGCGGAACGCGTGTTACAATTATTAGGTCTACCATATCGTGTTATGAGCATGTGTACAGGAGATTTAGGATTTACAGCAGCGAAGAAATACGATATTGAAGTATGGATTCCAAGCTATGGCACGTATCGTGAGATTTCTTCTTGTAGTAACTTCGAAGCATTCCAAGCAAGACGTGCGAATATTCGCTTCCGTCGTGAGCCGAATGCAAAACCAGAACCTGTTCATACACTAAATGGATCTGGACTTGCAATTGGACGTACAGTTGCAGCTGTTTTAGAAAACTATCAACAAGAAGATGGTACAATTATAATTCCAGAAGTTCTTCGCCCTTATATGGGAGGAAAAACAGTTATTAAATAAATTGAAACTTTCATCGGTATGAGTGTTGTCAGTAAAAAAATGTAGGAAAAGGAGATTGTTTTTTCCTTTTCCTATAATTTATTATAGTGTACTTGACTAACTGTTTTTCTTTTGATATTATATTTGATGTCAATATGGAGGTATACCCAAGTCTGGCTGAAGGGATCGGTCTTGAAAACCGACAGGCGGCGAGAGTCGCGCGGGGGTTCGAATCCCTCTACCTCCTCCAGATATAATTGACAACAGCGCATATAAGTGGAGATTGGAGAACTCGTTACCAACACGTAACGAGTTTTTATTTTAAAACCAATCAGAAAGTATGATGTAAGGCGGGAAAACGCCTTATGAAACACTCATATTCCGATGATTATCTTCATAGATATGAAAGGAGTCAACATGGATCTTATTATACAAACGTTTCCTTTAGATGGAAAAACTTTATACTATGTACAATGTCCAGTCTGTAAGAACAATAGAATTTTAAATAGTGGTGCAAACGTATCACGTATTATAAGTGATGATACATTCCGTAAACTTTGCGGTTGTACTTGTAATGCGAAGAAAGAATTGAGAAAAGTAGAAGCACCGAAACAAACTACAAAAAAAGAAGTAGCTCCAAAACGTACTGGTAAAGTATTAACAGCAATCATTAATGGAAAAGAAATGACCGTTAAAGAAATTGCTGAGACATATGATATTAGTACAAGTACGGTTCGTCAGCGTATTAATGCTGGGAAACCAGAGAGCGAAATTATTGCTCCAACGAAAAAGAAAAAGTAAGTTAATAGGAAAACCCGTGCATTCGCACGGGTTTTTTATTTTACAAGCTTACGTGTTTGTTTTAAGAAATGACCAATTTTCTTAATAATTGGTTCAATTGAGTCTTCATCTTTTAAAATATCGTATTCATTAATATTTAAGCGTAGGACAGGACATGAATTAAAGTTATTAATCCAGTTTTCATAACGTCCGTGCATTTCTTGCCAATACTCAATTGGAGTTTGTTGTTCCATAGGGCGACCGCGTTCTTGAATACGACTGACAATATCATCAAAAGAACCTTCTAGATAGATTAATAAGTCTGGGTGCGGGAAGTAAGGTGTCATAACCATTGCATCGAATAACCCTTTGTATGTTTCATAATCTGTTTCTGTCATTGTTCCTTTTTCGTGATGCATTTTCGCAAAAATGCCAGTATCTTCATAGATAGAACGATCCTGTACAAAGCCACCGCCGTATTCGAAAATTCTTTTTTGTTCTTTAAATCTTTCTGCTAAAAAATAAACTTGTAAGTGAAAGCTCCAGCGCGTGAAATCAGCATAGAACTTATCTAAATATGGATTTGAATCTACTTTTTCAAATGATGTTCGGTAACCTAAAGCATTGGCAAGTGTGGTTGTCATAGTTGATTTACCAACGCCAACTGTACCAGCAATTGTAATTACTGCATCATTTGGTATATCATACTTTTCCCTTAAATTCATTGCTATTTCGTCCCCTTTAAGAGTGTATTTTGGAGAGTGGATAAAATTACATTTAGATCGTCACTGTTCTTCACGAAATCCATGTTATCTCCATTGAATTTTAATACTGGAATATCAGGATGGTCCTTTTTAAAAGCATCCATTGCCGTTTCATAATCTTTAGTGAGCTGTAGTAAGTAATTTGGATCCATGTTTTTCTCAAATTCACGTCCACGCATTGCAATTCGTTTTTGTAATGTTTCTAGACTTGCTGTTAAATATACAATGACATTTGGTACGGGCATATCTTGCGTAAGAATACGATAAATTTGCATGTACTTGTCATATTGAGCGTCCTTTAATGAGCGAGATGCAAAAATTAAATTTTTAAGTATATGATAATCTGCTACCACTGGTTTACGCTGATTCAAGTATTTTATATTAATGTCTTCCAATTGTTTATAGCGATTGCAAAGAAAGAACATTTCTGTTTGAAAACTCCATTCTTCAATATTTTCATAAAATTTCCCTAAGAAAGGATTTTCATCGACAATCTCTTTTAATAAATGGAGTTGCATGTGAGCTGAAATTTCCTTCGCTAGTGAAGTTTTTCCAACACCGATAGGTCCTTCAACCGTAATAAATGGTACTCCGGTCACGCTGTTTCCTCCTTTCAATTCATAATTTCCTGTAAATACAAAGCACAAAACAGAATTATTGTAGCACAAGAGGGAAGCAAGCGGACTAATTTGTCATAAAAAGTTGGAAAATCGACGCACGCTATTCAAGTTTTAATTGAAAAGAGGGTGTAATATTTGCCTTTAATGTTGTTTCCATTATTTTTAAAGCGTGTTTATTATCTTGATCAGAGTTAGAAGCAGTGCAATCTTGAGGTACATATAGAGTATAGTTCCTCATATGAGCGTCATTGGCTGTAAAAAGAATGCAGATGTTTCCTGCAATCCCTGTTATGATAAGTTTTTCAACTTTTAAATGTCCTAATAAAGAATTTAAGGGAGTTTCATAAAATGCTGAATAATGTGGTTTAATAAACACATAATCATCTGCCCTGGGAGCGATTGCTTGTATAATATTTTTGCTATAATCATTTGTACAATGAGTAATAAGTTGATCGATATCAGCTCTCCATAGTTGATAATGATCGTTAATATAAATAACAGGATAACCATTCATTTTCATTGTTCGTTTTAAGTGTAAAATAGGCTCTATAATTATTTGACATTTTTGTGCAAGGGTTGGTCCATGCGAGAATTGGAAGTCGTTAATCATGTCAATAATGAGCAATGCGGTATTTTTCATATGTAATCACCCTTCCTTTTTCTTTAGAGTGGATTGGATGTGTGAAAGTTATCCCGTATCTGTAAGGAGAAGTGTAATTGAATAGTATGTATATAAATATAAATTGAAAAACTGACATAAAACCTTCCTTTTTGGGCTGGAGAGAGAATCCGATCATAGGTAGAAGCGGTCAGATCCTTTTCCTACGCCATGTCAAGTGAAAACAAAAGGATAAAATGAGTGGAGTTTACTTTTTGTTCTGCGTAGCAGGGGGTTATATGTCCAAAAATCAAAATGGATTGATATAGTAGTAAAGGGTTATAATACTTTATTCGTAATGAGAGGACTGTATTATGGAACAAGATATTTATTTTATGCAGCTTGCAATAGAAGAAGCGAAGAAAGCTGAAGAAATACAAGAAGTTCCGATTGGAGCTGTTATTGTACTCGGTGGAGAAGTAATCAGCGTTGCTCACAATTTAAGAGAGACAGAGCAACGATCAATTGCTCATGCAGAGTTATTAGCTATAGATGAAGCTTGTAAAAAGTTAGGTACGTGGCGTTTAGAAAATGCAACGTTATACGTTACATTAGAACCATGTCCGATGTGCGCAGGTGGAATTGTGTTATCCCGTGTAAAACGTGTCGTATATGGTGCAAGTGATCCAAAGGGTGGATGTGCAGGCACTTTAATGAACCTTTTAACGGACGAGCGTTTTAATCACCAATGTGAAGTAGTATCTGGTGTGATGGAAGAAGAATGTGGCATGTTGTTAACGAATTTTTTTAGAGAGCTTCGTAAAAGAAGGAAAGAGAAGAAGGAAAAATTGGATAAAAATACAGGTGCTTAACATATTTGCAATTTATGAAGAAACAAGTTATACTGATATTGCCTTCATTAAGGCAACCGAATATTGGTTTTAACTTTGCCGTGCTAAGCGGGGAGGTAGCGGTGCCCTGTACTCGCAATCCGCTCTAGCGAGGCCGAATCCCTTCTCGAGGTTATGTTACTGTAAGGCCTGCCTTAAGTAAGTGGTGTTGACGTTTGGGTCCTGCGCAACGGGACCCCGTGAACCTTGTCAGGTCCGGAAGGAAGCAGCAATAAGCGGGTTTTCTCGTGTGCCGCAGGAGTGCCTGAACCGAGCTAACTGCTTAAGTAACGCTTATGGTACGTAATCGACAGAAGGTGCACGGCAGTTATATATGTATACAAAACTCACCTTATATAAAGAGGTGGGTTTTTTGTATAGAAAATAACTTTTGGAATCTATAAACAGAATGGGTTATAATATACAAGATAATAACCTTTGAGGGAGGCCGTATTTTCGTGTCATACCAAGCGTTATACCGAACATGGAGACCGCAAAATTTTGAAGATGTAGTCGGTCAAAAGCACGTAACAAAAACGTTGCAAAATGCCATTCTTCAAGAGAAAGCTTCGCATGCTTATTTATTTTCAGGCCCGAGAGGAACAGGTAAAACGACAATTGCAAAAGTATTTGCAAAGACAATTAACTGTGAGCATGCTCCAGTAGCTGAACCTTGTAATGAATGCCCTGCGTGTTTAGGCATTACACAAGGGTCTATTTCGGATGTATTAGAAATTGATGCGGCTTCAAATAACGGTGTAGATGAAATTCGAGATATAAGAGATAAAGTAAAGTATGCCCCAAGTGCAGTGAGATATAAAGTATACATTATTGATGAGGTCCACATGCTTTCTATGGGAGCTTTTAATGCGCTTTTAAAGACGTTAGAAGAACCACCACAACATGTTATCTTTATTTTAGCGACTACAGAGCCTCATAAAATCCCACCTACAATCATTTCACGCTGTCAACGTTTTGAATTTCGGAAGATATCAGTACATGATATTGTAGAGAGATTAGCGACGGTTGTTACAAATGAAGGTACAAAGGTAGAAGATGAAGCATTACAAATTGTTGCGCGTGCTGCTGAGGGTGGTATGCGTGATGCACTCAGTCTGATCGACCAAGCTATTTCTTATAGCGATGAAGTAGTTACGACTGAAGATGTCTTAGCGGTAACAGGTTCTGTTTCTCAACAATATTTAGGTAACCTTGTAGAATGCATGCGCGAGAATGATGTATCAAGAGCATTGCGTATTATTGATGATATGATGAGTAAAGGAAAAGACCCAGTTCGTTTTATGGAAGATTTCATTTACTATTATCGTGATATGCTCTTATATCAAACTTCACCACAATTGGAACATATGTTAGAACGGGTAATTGTAGATGACCAGTTCCGTATGCTAAGTGAAGCGATGCAACCTGAGATGATTTATGAAATTATTCATACGCTCAGTAAGGGGCAACAGGAGATGAAGTGGACAAATCATCCGCGGATTTTCTTAGAAGTTGTTATGGTGCAACTTTGCCAGCAATTTATGGTGCAGACGAATGGTGCAGACCGTTTGCAAGCAATTATGAATAGAATGCAACAACTAGAAAAAGAACTAGAACATGTGAAGAAGAATGGTGTGCCAGCTGGTGCGCAACAGGAAGTAAGAGAGGCACGTACAACGCCAAAACCTGTGCGGACAGGAAGTATGAAAATACCTGTTGGACGGGTACATGAAGTATTAAAGCAAGCGAAACGCCAAGATTTAGAGAAATTAAAAGGTATATGGGGTGAGTTGCTAGGAAGACTTAAATCCTATAATAAAGTAGCGTTTGCTGTATTATTAGAGAATAGTGAACCAGTTGCAGCTTCTGAAGATTCTTATGTGTTAGCTTTCCAATATGAGATACATTGCAAAATGGCAAGTGAAAATCGTGATGCAATGGATACCGTAGAACAAATTCTTTTTGAATTGTTGAGTAAAAGGTTGAATATGATTGCAATTCCAAAGAGTGAGTGGGGGAAAATTCGCGAAGAATTTTTACAACGTGAAGGTGGGAATTCAGAAGAAGCTGCGGAACAAAAAGTAGATCCTCTCGTAGAAGAGGCGGTAAAGTTAGTAGGGCAACAACTTATTGAAATAAAAGAATAATAACAATTAGGAGGAATTTATTATGATGCGTGGCGGAATGGGAAATATGAATAACATGATGAAACAAATGCAAAAAATGCAAAAGCAAATGGCGAAAGCACAAGAGGAACTTGGTGAAAGAACAGTTGAAGGTACAGCTGGCGGCGGAATGGTTACCGTTATTGTAAATGGTCACAAGCAAATTCTTGAAGTGAAAATTAAAGAAGAAGTTGTAGACCCAGAAGATATCGAAATGTTACAAGACCTTGTGTTAGCTGCAACAAATGATGCACTTAAGCAAGCTGAGGAACTTTCAAACTCTACAATGGGGCAATTCACAAAAGGCTTAAACTTACCAGGTGGAATGTTCTAGTAGGAGGATATTGATATATGCATTATCCAGAACCGATTTCGAAGCTTATTGATAGCTTTATGAAGTTGCCAGGGATTGGTCCGAAAACGGCAGTCCGATTGGCTTTCTTCGTGTTAGATATGAAAGAAGACGACGTATTAGATTTTGCTAAATCACTTGTAAATGCAAAGCGGAATTTAACATACTGTTCTGTTTGTGGACATATTACAGATCGTGATCCTTGTTATATTTGTGATGATTCACATCGTGACCAATCGGTTGTTTGTGTTGTACAGGAAGCAAAAGATGTAATCGCGATGGAAAAAATGAAAGAATATCAAGGTGTCTATCATGTGCTTCGTGGTGCAATCTCACCAATGGAGGGAATTGGACCGGAGGACATTAATATTCCACAGTTATTAAAAAGGTTACAAGATGAAACTGTACAAGAAGTTATTTTAGCAACGAACCCGAATATTGAAGGGGAAGCTACAGCGATGTATATTTCCCGCCTCTTAAAACCGACAGGTATTAAAGTGACTCGTATTGCGCATGGTCTTCCCGTTGGTGGAGATTTAGAATATGCGGATGAAGTAACGCTATCGAAGGCTCTAGAAGGCCGTAGAGAAATATAAGAGGAGAAATCAAAATGTTTTTTCAAAAAAAGGGCAAGTTGCGAAAAGAATATGATGATAAGTTAATTGCTGCATTAGAAAAAGTGAAGAATGAGTGGTTACGTCAAAAAAGGATGGTAGAACAAAGTGTCGAACCATCTCAAGATGTACTATGTTCTTTGAAAATAGCAGAAGCAAAATACTTTTTCTTGCTAAAAGAAGCAAAAAGGCGTCCTGTAAAAATGGAGCAATGGTAAAAGACCCTGTTTTTTAAAATAGGGTCTTTTCTTTATACTATTATTCTCGGGCGGCGAAATCTCAATCTAAAAATGCAGCGGAATTATAAGTAATCAATTGCTCGTAAAATCCCGATCAGTGAGAACTAATAATTAGTAGGGATGAATCTCCACACTGAATAAAATAATTGAACGGTATTTTTTGTTTCCTTGTCCCATACAAATAGAGTGTATAGGTTATATAAGGAGGGGGAAAATGAACTCTACATTGATTATTGGTGGAATTCTTGCTTTGGTATTTGTTTTGCTGATTTTTGGCGCCTCAGTGAAACCGTTGCAATTCATAGGAAAGATATTCGTTAAAGTAATGATAGGTGTAGTATTATTGTTTGCCGTTAATGTGATTGGAACATATTTTGGTTTTCATATTCCAATTAATATTGGTACAGCTTCTATTTCTAGCATTTTGGGGGTACCGGGTATTTGTGCTTTAGTTATCATTAAATTATATATAATGCCAGGATGAATAACATTTTGGCATTTATTTTAAAAAAGTGAAAAATAGTGTTGACTTATTAATTGTTAATGTGATAAATTAATAAGCGTCGTCAACGACACAAGAAAAAAGAAGTTGACGAAGTGATTGAGAAATGTTATATTATAAAAGTCGCTGAAACGCGATGTTGAACTTTGAAAACTAAACGAAACAAACAACGTGAAACGTCAATTTTTATTTTAGATGCTAGACAAACTAACTTTATTGGAGAGTTTGATCCTGGCTCAGGATGAACGCTGGCGGCGTGCCTAATACATGCAAGTCGAGCGAATGGATTAAGAGCTTGCTCTTATGAAGTTAGCGGCGGACGGGTGAGTAACACGTGGGTAACCTGCCCATAAGACTGGGATAACTCCGGGAAACCGGGGCTAATACCGGATAACATTTTGCACCGCATGGTGCGAAATTCAAAGGCGGCTTCGGCTGTCACTTATGGATGGACCCGCGTCGCATTAGCTAGTTGGTGAGGTAACGGCTCACCAAGGCAACGATGCGTAGCCGACCTGAGAGGGTGATCGGCCACACTGGGACTGAGACACGGCCCAGACTCCTACGGGAGGCAGCAGTAGGGAATCTTCCGCAATGGACGAAAGTCTGACGGAGCAACGCCGCGTGAGTGATGAAGGCTTTCGGGTCGTAAAACTCTGTTGTTAGGGAAGAACAAGTGCTAGTTGAATAAGCTGGCACCTTGACGGTACCTAACCAGAAAGCCACGGCTAACTACGTGCCAGCAGCCGCGGTAATACGTAGGTGGCAAGCGTTATCCGGAATTATTGGGCGTAAAGCGCGCGCAGGTGGTTTCTTAAGTCTGATGTGAAAGCCCACGGCTCAACCGTGGAGGGTCATTGGAAACTGGGAGACTTGAGTGCAGAAGAGGAAAGTGGAATTCCATGTGTAGCGGTGAAATGCGTAGAGATATGGAGGAACACCAGTGGCGAAGGCGACTTTCTGGTCTGTAACTGACACTGAGGCGCGAAAGCGTGGGGAGCAAACAGGATTAGATACCCTGGTAGTCCACGCCGTAAACGATGAGTGCTAAGTGTTAGAGGGTTTCCGCCCTTTAGTGCTGAAGTTAACGCATTAAGCACTCCGCCTGGGGAGTACGGCCGCAAGGCTGAAACTCAAAGGAATTGACGGGGGCCCGCACAAGCGGTGGAGCATGTGGTTTAATTCGAAGCAACGCGAAGAACCTTACCAGGTCTTGACATCCTCTGACAACCCTAGAGATAGGGCTTCCCCTTCGGGGGCAGAGTGACAGGTGGTGCATGGTTGTCGTCAGCTCGTGTCGTGAGATGTTGGGTTAAGTCCCGCAACGAGCGCAACCCTTGATCTTAGTTGCCATCATTAAGTTGGGCACTCTAAGGTGACTGCCGGTGACAAACCGGAGGAAGGTGGGGATGACGTCAAATCATCATGCCCCTTATGACCTGGGCTACACACGTGCTACAATGGACGGTACAAAGAGCTGCAAGACCGCGAGGTGGAGCTAATCTCATAAAACCGTTCTCAGTTCGGATTGTAGGCTGCAACTCGCCTACATGAAGCTGGAATCGCTAGTAATCGCGGATCAGCATGCCGCGGTGAATACGTTCCCGGGCCTTGTACACACCGCCCGTCACACCACGAGAGTTTGTAACACCCGAAGTCGGTGGGGTAACCTTTTTGGAGCCAGCCGCCTAAGGTGGGACAGATGATTGGGGTGAAGTCGTAACAAGGTAGCCGTATCGGAAGGTGCGGCTGGATCACCTCCTTTCTATGGAGAATTGATGAACGCTGTTCATCAATATAAGTTTCCGTGTTTTGTTTTCGTTTAGTTTTGAGAGTTCAATAAACGTATTGACTCTTAAAAGATAATATGATATAAAATAATTCTGCAATTTGTATGGGCCTATAGCTCAGCTGGTTAGAGCGCACGCCTGATAAGCGTGAGGTCGATGGTTCGAGTCCATTTAGGCCCACCATACAATTTGGGGCCTTAGCTCAGCTGGGAGAGCGCCTGCCTTGCACGCAGGAGGTCAGCGGTTCGATCCCGCTAGGCTCCACCAAAACGCTATTTTACATAGCATGGTATGTTCTTTGAAAACTAGATAACAGTGTAGCTCATATTTTTTTTAATTTTAGTTTGGTTAAGTTAGAAAGGGCGCACGGTGGATGCCTTGACACTAGGAGTCGATGAAGGACGGGACTAACGCCGATATGCTTCGGGGAGCTGTAAGTAAGCTTTGATCCGAAGATTTCCGAATGGGGAAACCCACCATACGTAATGGTATGGTATCCTTACCTGAATACATAGGGTAAGGAAGACAGACCCAGGGAACTGAAACATCTAAGTACCTGGAGGAAGAGAAAGCAAATGCGATTTCCTGAGTAGCGGCGAGCGAAACGGAATCTAGCCCAAACCAAGAGGCTTGCCTCTTGGGGTTGTAGGACATTCTATACGGAGTTACAAAGGAACGAGGTAGACGAAGCAGCCTGGAAAGGCTCGTCATAGAGGGTAACAACCCCGTAGTCGAAACTTCGTTCTCTCTTGAATGTATCCTGAGTACGGCGGAACACGTGAAATTCCGTCGGAATCTGGGAGGACCATCTCCCAAGGCTAAATACTACCTAGTGATCGATAGTGAACCAGTACCGTGAGGGAAAGGTGAAAAGCACCCCGGAAGGGGAGTGAAAGAGATCCTGAAACCGTGTGCCTACAAATAGTCAGAGCCCGTTAATGGGTGATGGCGTGCCTTTTGTAGAATGAACCGGCGAGTTACGATCCCGTGCGAGGTTAAGCTGAAGAGGCGGAGCCGTAGCGAAAGCGAGTCTGAATAGGGCGTTTAGTACGTGGTCGTAGACCCGAAACCAGGTGATCTACCCATGTCCAGGGTGAAGTTCAGGTAACACTGAATGGAGGCCCGAACCCACGCACGTTGAAAAGTGCGGGGATGAGGTGTGGGTAGCGGAGAAATTCCAATCGAACCTGGAGATAGCTGGTTCTCCCCGAAATAGCTTTAGGGCTAGCCTTAAGTGTAAGAGTCTTGGAGGTAGAGCACTGATTGAACTAGGGGTCCTCATCGGATTACCGAATTCAGTCAAACTCCGAATGCCAATGACTTATCCTTAGGAGTCAGACTGCGAGTGATAAGATCCGTAGTCAAGAGGGAAACAGCCCAGATCGCCAGCTAAGGTCCCAAAGTGTGTATTAAGTGGAAAAGGATGTGGAGTTGCTTAGACAACTAGGATGTTGGCTTAGAAGCAGCCACCATTTAAAGAGTGCGTAATAGCTCACTAGTCGAGTGACTCTGCGCCGAAAATGTACCGGGGCTAAATACACCACCGAAGCTGCGAATTGATACCTATGGTATCAGTGGTAGGGGAGCGTTCTAAGGGCAGTGAAGTCAGACCGTAAGGACTGGTGGAGCGCTTAGAAGTGAGAATGCCGGTATGAGTAGCGAAAGACGGGTGAGAATCCCGTCCACCGAATGCCTAAGGTTTCCTGAGGAAGGCTCGTCCGCTCAGGGTTAGTCAGGACCTAAGCCGAGGCCGACAGGCGTAGGCGATGGACAACAGGTTGATATTCCTGTACCACCTCTTTATCGTTTGAGCAATGGAGGGACGCAGAAGGATAGAAGAAGCGTGCGATTGGTTGTGCACGTCCAAGCAGTTAGGCTGATAAGTAGGCAAATCCGCTTATCGTGAAGGCTGAGCTGTGATGGGGAAGCTCCTTATGGAGCGAAGTCTTTGATTCCCCGCTGCCAAGAAAAGCTTCTAGCGAGATAAAAGGTGCCTGTACCGCAAACCGACACAGGTAGGCGAGGAGAGAATCCTAAGGTGTGCGAGAGAACTCTGGTTAAGGAACTCGGCAAAATGACCCCGTAACTTCGGGAGAAGGGGTGCTTTCTTAACGGAAAGCCGCAGTGAATAGGCCCAAGCGACTGTTTAGCAAAAACACAGGTCTCTGCGAAGCCGTAAGGCGAAGTATAGGGGCTGACACCTGCCCGGTGCTGGAAGGTTAAGGAGAGGGGTTAGCGTAAGCGAAGCTCTGAACTGAAGCCCCAGTAAACGGCGGCCGTAACTATAACGGTCCTAAGGTAGCGAAATTCCTTGTCGGGTAAGTTCCGACCCGCACGAAAGGTGTAACGATTTGGGCACTGTCTCAACCAGAGACTCGGTGAAATTATAGTACCTGTGAAGATGCAGGTTACCCGCGACAGGACGGAAAGACCCCGTGGAGCTTTACTGTAGCCTGATATTGAATTTTGGTACAGTTTGTACAGGATAGGCGGGAGCCTTTGAAGCCGGAGCGCTAGCTTCGGTGGAGGCGCTGGTGGGATACCGCCCTGACTGTATTGAAATTCTAACCTACGGGTCTTATCGACCCGGGAGACAGTGTCAGGTGGGCAGTTTGACTGGGGCGGTCGCCTCCTAAAGTGTAACGGAGGCGCCCAAAGGTTCCCTCAGAATGGTTGGAAATCATTCGTAGAGTGCAAAGGCATAAGGGAGCTTGACTGCGAGACCTACAAGTCGAGCAGGGACGAAAGTCGGGCTTAGTGATCCGGTGGTTCCGCATGGAAGGGCCATCGCTCAACGGATAAAAGCTACCCCGGGGATAACAGGCTTATCTCCCCCAAGAGTCCACATCGACGGGGAGGTTTGGCACCTCGATGTCGGCTCATCGCATCCTGGGGCTGTAGTCGGTCCCAAGGGTTGGGCTGTTCGCCCATTAAAGCGGTACGCGAGCTGGGTTCAGAACGTCGTGAGACAGTTCGGTCCCTATCCGTCGTGGGCGTAGGAAATTTGAGAGGAGCTGTCCTTAGTACGAGAGGACCGGGATGGACGCACCGCTGGTGTACCAGTTGTTCTGCCAAGGGCATAGCTGGGTAGCTATGTGCGGAAGGGATAAGTGCTGAAAGCATCTAAGCATGAAGCCCCCCTCAAGATGAGATTTCCCATAGCGTAAGCTAGTAAGATCCCTGAAAGATGATCAGGTTGATAGGTTCGAGGTGGAAGCATGGTGACATGTGGAGCTGACGAATACTAATAGATCGAGGACTTAACCATATAATATGAAGCAAATGTTATCTAGTTTTGAAGGAATATACCTTCAATAGTTTGGTGATGATGGCAGAGAGGTCACACCCGTTCCCATACCGAACACGGAAGTTAAGCTCTCTAGCGCCGATGGTAGTTGGGACCTTGTCCCTGTGAGAGTAGGACGTCGCCAAGCAATTAAAGCACGAGTCATTTGACTCGTGCTTTATTATATTTTCAGGTGAAAATATAATAAAAGTACTGTGGAAGAAAGTTTAATTTCATCATGTGTGTGACAAACACACTGCCCAAATAGGATTCATATCATACATATATAACGAAACGATGTATATTTTTCGGAAAAGTGTCAAGGAATAGAAGTAAGTATATTTTAATTCAAAATAGAGGGGAGGAATATCCTACATCGTTTTCATTTAGAGAAAAATGATTAGGATAAAGATATGAAAATAAAACATGAGGTTTGCATTGTATGTGGGAATAGGAAAGATGATGGTATACATGTACACACAAGTTTTATATGTGATGCTTGTGAACGGGACATGGTAGAAACTGAAACGAATGATCCTAAATATATATACTATTTAGAACAACTGCGAAAGATCCAAATATCATATTCATAAATAGGCGCACATGCCTATTATTTTTTTTGTCCTAATATCTCTGTATAATAGATAGAGAATGAAAAGTAAGGAAGAGATAAACATGAATCAAAATCGAATACCATTATATGAGACGTTACTCCAGTTTAAAAATAAAAAGCCTTTATCTTTACATGTTCCAGGACATAAAAATGGTTTGAATTTTCCGGAGCAGGCACAAGCAGGTTTTAGTGATGTGCTTTCTATTGATGTAACGGAATTAACAGGATTAGATGATTTGCATAGTCCGTTTGAATGTATAGATGAAGCACAGCAATTATTGGCTGATGTATATAATGTAAAAAAGAGTTATTTTTTAATTAATGGTTCTACAGTTGGAAATTTGGCAATGATTTTATCATGCTGCAAGGAGCATGATATTGTTCTTGTACAAAGAAATTGCCACAAGTCTATTATTAATGGCTTGAAGTTAGCTGGAGCGAATCCAGTATTTTTAGAGCCTTGGATTGATGAATTGTATGGCATACCAGTTGGAGTTGAGCATGAGGTCATTAAGGGAGCTATTGAACGATATCCAGAAGCAAAGGCATTGATTTTAACACATCCCAATTATTATGGTATGGGAGTTGACCTAAAGAAAAGTATTATGTGCGCACACGCACATAAAATTCCTGTTTTAGTAGATGAGGCACATGGAGCTCATTTTTGTATAGGAGAGCCATTTCCTAAGTCAGCATTAGAATACGGTGCTGATATAGTTGTACACTCAGCGCATAAAACATTACCCGCTATGACTATGGGGTCTTATTTACATATCAATAGTAATTTAGTGCATGAAGAAAAAGTTTCTTCTTATTTAAATATGTTACAATCTAGCAGTCCGTCTTATCCGATTATGGCTTCATTAGATGTGGCTCGCTTTACATTAGCAAATATGAAGGAGAAGGGCTGTCATAAAATCGTGGAGTTTGTGAGGCGATTTAGGGAGGAATTGCAGGGTATTCCACAAATTGCTGTTTTACAGTATCCTTTGCAGGATGAGTTAAAAGTTACGGTACAAACACGCTGTGAGCTGTCTGGATATGAATTACAATCTATATTTGAAAAGATAGGTATATACGCAGAAATGGCAGATCCATATAATGTTCTATTTATTTTACCATTACAAGTGAATGAGCAGTATATGAAGGCCATAGAAGTAATACGGTCAGCATTACGTAATTATACGGTAACAGACAAGATACCATCTATTCGGTATACTTACAGAGAGGGATTCTCTTCTTTACCATTTACTTATAAGCAATTAGGAAAGTATAAGAAAAAAATTGTACCTTTACAAGAAGCTGCGGGGATGATTGCAGCGGATATGGTTATTCCGTATCCACCGGGTATTCCATTACTGATGTATGGAGAAGAAATTACGACAGAACACATCGAACAAATTTCTTATTTAGAAGAAACGGGTGCTCGTTTTCAAGGGAATGTAAAATATATGAATGTGTATGATATAGGAAGAAAGTAGGTTTTAGGATGAAGGGATTATTTGTAACAATTGAAGGACCAGAGGGTTCAGGTAAATCGACATTAATTACAAAGTTATTACCGTACTTTGAAAAGAAAGAACAAAAAGTCATAGCAACGCGAGAACCAGGTGGTATAGCGATTTCAGAAGAGATCCGAGCAATCTTACATAACCAAGAGTATACGATGATGGAAGCACGTACGGAGGCATTATTATATGCTGCAGCACGCAGACAACATTTAGTAGAAAAAGTTATGCCAGCTTTGGAGAAAAACTATCTTGTGTTATGTGATCGCTTTATTGACAGCTCTCTTGCTTATCAAGGTTATGCAAGAGGTCTAGGGATTGATAAGGTATTTGAAATTAATCGGTTTGCGACTGAAGATTGTATGCCTAATTTGACAATCTATCTAGATATTGAACCTGAAGCAGGCTTAGCTCGCATCGAAAAGGATGCTAATCGTGAAGTGAATCGTTTAGATATGGAAAGTATTGAATTCCATAAGTGTGTACGTGATGGTTATTTACAGGTTGTAGATCGCTTCTTAGATCGCATAGTCGTTGTGAACGCAGATCAGCCAATAGAAAAGATTGTGGAAGAAGTTATTCAGCTTATAGAAGATAAATTGTTATAATAGAAGGAAAGTATAAAACAAGTGAGGTATGCATTATGACGAGGACGTGGGAGCAGCTTTCTGCTATACAGCCCATTGGTGTAAAGATGTTGATGAATAGTATTGCAAAAGGGCGTATATCCCACGCTTATTTGTTAGAAGGTGCAAAAGGAACTGGAAAATATGAAACGGCAATTCAAATGGCAAAGAGTTTTCTTTGTAAACAAAGAAACGGTGTGGAGCCGTGTCATACATGTACGAATTGCCGCCGGATTGATTCGGGTAACCATCCTAATTTACATATTGTAAGGCCAGATGGGTTATCTATTAAAAAACAACAAATTCATGATTTACAGGAAGAGTTTTCAAAAACGGGTTTAGAGGCAAATAAAAAGGTATATATTATTGAGCATGCAGATCGAATGACAGCAAATGCTGCTAATACCTTATTAAAATTTTTAGAAGAACCAAGCAGCAATACAACAGCTATTTTACTTACTGAACAAAGTCATCAAATTTTAAATACTATTTTATCTCGTTGCCAAGTTGTGACATTTAGACCTTTGTCTACAGAATCTTTAATTGAGAGACTGCAGGGGGATGGAATTGCAGTTTCTTTATCTACCCTTGCTGCACAGCTTACGAATAGTTTTGAGGAAGCGTTATTACTGTGTAATGATGAATGGTTTGCACAAGCACGAGCTTTAGTGATAAAATTATGTGAAGCGCTCGAAAAAGATACAACCTCTCTTTTTTTTGTACAAGAAAAGTGGGGGAAACACTTTGGAGAGAAGGAACAATTACAACAAGGTTTAGATATTTTACTCCTTATTTATAGGGATTTATTATATGTTCAATTAGGAGAGGAAGATCGTCTTGTCTTTCAAGATCAAAAGGAGATGTTTCATTCTTTCTCTTACGCTCAGAAGCGCATTGTATCAGCTCTTTTTAATATATTAGAAGCAAAAAATAGAATCAACGCTAATGTAAATGCGCAGCTTGTGTTCGAACAGTTAGTGTTGCGGTTGCAGGAGGGATGACCGTTTTGTATGATGTAGTAGGTGTTCGCTTTAAGAAGGCCGGAAAAGTGTATTACTTTGACCCGAATCAATTCGATATCTCGGAAAATGAATTTGTGATCGTGGAAACTGTACGAGGTATTGAATATGGGAAAGTAGTTATTACAAAAAAGCAAGTTGATGAAAATGATGTGGTACTACCGCTAAAGAAAGTCATTCGCATTGCAAATGAAAATGATCGGACAATTGTTGAAGAGAACAAACATGCTGCAAAAGAAGCATATCAAGTTTGTCAACAAAAGGTAGGGGAACATAAACTTGATATGAAGCTTGTAGACGTAGAATATACGTTTGATCGTAATAAGATTATTTTCTATTTTACAGCGGATGGTCGTATTGACTTTCGTGAACTTGTAAAAGACTTAGCTGCAATTTTTCGGACAAGAATTGAGCTAAGACAAATTGGTGTTCGCGATGAAGCAAAAATGCTTGGTGGTATTGGTCCATGCGGCCGTATGCTTTGTTGTTCTACATTTTTAGGTGATTTTGAACCTGTATCCATTAAAATGGCAAAGGATCAAAATTTATCATTAAATCCTGCGAAAATTTCTGGCTTATGTGGCCGATTAATGTGTTGCTTAAAATATGAGAATGACGAGTATGAAGCGGCAAAAGAGCAACTTCCTGATTTAGATCAACGTATACAAACACCGCATGGTCTTGGACGCGTTATCGGATTAAATATTTTAGAAAGATTAATTCAAGTGGAATTAGTAGACAAGGAACGGATAGTAGAATATACGTTAGATGAATTAATTAATGAAGGGGTCGTTTCGAGTCAAACCACAGATTAATGAGGTGGGTGCTTGTGGAGAAAAAGGATATTTTTGCAGCGGTTTCCAGTATGGAAGAGCAAATTGGACATTTATATAAGCAGTTGGGAGAATTAAAGCAACATCTTGCAGAGTTACTTGAAGAAAACCAACATATTAAAATGGAAAATGAAAATTTGCGACGTCGTTTTGAAGAAATACAGAATAAGGAAAAACAAAAAACTCAAAAACGAAAAGAAATGAAGCCTAAAACGGATATTGGTGAAGGCTACGATAACCTAGCACGCCTATATCAAGAAGGTTTCCATATCTGTAATTTACATTATGGAAGTGTACGTAAAGAAGGGGATTGTTTATTCTGTCTGTCATTTTTAAATAAAAAATGAAATTACCTTTCCAATATATTGGAAAGGTAATTTTTTATACATGAGAGTAAAGATAAGATGAAATAGGTCTTAGTTTTACGTTCAAATAGGGTAGGTTAAGTATAAGAAAGGAAATCGTATATGCACTTATATGAAGATGAACGTTTAGATTATTTACTAGCGGAAGAAATGAAAATTATTCAAAGTCCATCTGTGTTTAATTTTTCTTTAGACGCAGTGTTACTTGCGAATTTTGCATGGGTTCCGATTCAAAAGGGAAATTTGCTTGATTTATGTACAGGAAATGCTGTTATTCCGCTTTTGTTAAGCACGAGAACGAAAGGGAATATTACAGGGGTAGAAATTCAAGAACGCTTGTATGATATGGGAGTAAGAAGCATCCAGTATAACAAGTTAGAAGAAAGAATCCAGTTAATTCATGGAGACTTAAAGGATATGCCAGAGCAGCTTGGGCGTCATCAATACGATGTTGTAACATGTAATCCGCCGTATTTTCAAACGCCAAAGGCATCTGAGAAAAACATTAACGAGCATTTAGCTATAGCTCGTCATGAAATTATGTGTACATTAGAGGATGTCGTATATGCTAGTAGTCAGCTTGTAAAGCAAGGTGGTAAGGTAGCATTTGTTCATCGTCCAGGTCGATTACTTGATATTGTAACACTAATGAGAAAGTATAAGATTGAACCAAAACGTGTGCAGTTTGTATATCCAAAGGCGGGTAAAGAAGCAAATACGCTACTAATAGAAGGAATTAAAGATGGAAATGCAGATTTGAAAATTTTGCCACCCCTTTTTGTATATGAGGAAAATAATGAGTATACAAAGGAGCTTCGTTCAATCTTATATGGAGAAGAATAAACATTATTTTTATGTAGTAGAATGTTCAGATAGGAGTTATTATGCAGGGTATACAAATAATTTAGAGAAACGAATTCAAACTCATAATAGTGGGAAGGGAGCACGTTATACTCGTGCTAGGCTTCCTGTTGTTTTAAAATACGTAGAGGTTCATGGAGATAAAACGACAGCGATGCAAGCTGAATATCATTTTAAACAGTTAAAGCGAAAAGAAAAAGAAGAATATATGCAAAAAGGAGAACGCTATGTGGCAGCAAAAAAGTTTTCAAGCAAATGAAAAGGGAGCCTTATATTTAGTTCCAACGCCGATTGGTAATTTAGAAGATATGACGTTTCGTTCGATTCGGATATTGAAAGAGGCTGATATCATTGCTGCTGAAGATACGCGGCAGACGAAAAAGCTTTGTAACTATTTTGAAATTGAAACACCAGTTATGAGTTATCATGAGCATAATAAGGAAGTAAGTGGACAGAAAATTTTAGATAAGCTAGAAGATGGAAAAACAGTAGCTCTTGTAAGTGATGCAGGTATGCCTTGTATTTCTGATCCAGGCTACGACATTGTTGTAGAAGCTGTAGAGAAACAATATCATGTTATTCCACTTCCAGGGGCAAATGCTGCTCTTACAGCGCTAATTGCATCAGGGTTAGAAACGAGACATTTTTATTTTTACGGATTTTTGCACAGAAATAAAAAAGAACGTAAGGCGGAATTAGAAAAGCTTCGTTATGTTCCAACTACGATGATGTTCTATGAAGCGCCGCATCGGTTAGATGATACATTAATTTCTATGAAAGAAGTACTTGGAAATAGAGAAATTGTATTGTGCCGAGAACTAACGAAAAAATTTGAAGAATTTATTCGTGGTTCGGTAGAAGAAGCGATTGAATGGACAAAGCAAAATGAGGTTCGTGGTGAATTTTGTATATTAGTATCCGGGTCAAAGGAGGAAGCTGCTCCAGAGGAACAGTGGTGGGAAGCTATATCAGTATACGATCATATCGAACATTACATAAACGAGCAAGGAATGTCTTCAAAGGATGCAATTAAAAAGGCGGCCAAAGATCGAGATTTGTCGAAACGAGACGTCTATCAAATCTATCATGTTGATAAAAAATAAGCTTCTCATAATTGAGAAGCTTATTTTACTGCTTGAATATATTGTTGAAGTTCGTTTAAGATCTGTTCAGCGCCTTCTTTGCTTAAGATAATTTTACCTTCAGCTAAAGAAAGGTTACCATCAGACACTTCACCAGTTACTTGGCAAGTCATGTTAGGCTTATATTTTTTTAGGATGATTTTTTCGTCATCAACGTAAATTTCAAGAGCATCCTTTTCAGCAATACCTAATGTACGACGTAATTCAATCGGAATTACAACACGGCCTAATTCATCAACTTTACGAACGATACCAGTAGATTTCATATTCGTTATCCTCCTCATATTCTGTAAGTTTGCGAGTCTATATTTTAATTCGTCATTTTTCGACAAAATACCCTATGAACATATGATACCAATCATTTACATTTCCGTCAATTCATAAATTTTATATTTTATGAAAGAATTGTAGATTTTTATACTTCTTATATATAATAGAAAATGAAAGAATTACACAAGTATTTTACTGTATTTTTAAATTTTATCAATATTTCAGATAAATTACTGTATATTTTTTTTGAATATGAGTAATAGATGATAAAGATAATCGAGCATTAATTCGTTTTTATGCGTCAGTTTTTGATATACTGTTTATAAATACATATGAGGTCATTTGGGAGGTTCAAAACAATGACAGAGGAAAATAAGACCTTTTATATCACTACTCCAATTTATTATCCAAGCGGAAAGCTTCATATTGGACATGCTTATACAACGGTAGCAGGAGATGCAATGGCACGCTACAAGCGCATGCAAGGATATGATGTTCATTATTTAACAGGTACTGATGAGCATGGACAAAAGATTCAAAAGAAAGCAGAAGAACTACAAGTTACACCACAAGCATATGTTGATAACATTGTAGCAGGAATTAAAGAATTGTGGGAGAAAATGGACATTTCTTACGATGACTTTATTCGGACAACCGAAGATCGTCATAAAGAAGTTGTTGAAAAGATTTTTAAACAACTTGTTGATCAAGGTGATATTTATCTTGATGAATATGAAGGATGGTATTCTGTACAGGATGAAACATTCTACACAGAACATCAACTTGTTGATCCGATTATGGAAGGCGATAAAGTAGTCGGAGGAAAAAGTCCAGATAGTGGCCATGCTGTAGAACTTGTTCGCGAAGAATCTTACTTCTTTAGAATGGGTAAATATGTAGATCGACTACTACAATTTTATGAAGAAAATCCACACTTCATTCAACCTGAATCTCGTAAAAATGAAATGATTAATAACTTCATTAAACCAGGTCTAGAAGATTTAGCAGTTTCTCGTACTTCTTTTGACTGGGGAATTCGTGTGCCAGGTAACCCCAAACACGTTATTTACGTATGGGTAGATGCATTATCTAATTACATTACAGCACTAGGATATGGAACAGATAATGAAGAGAAATATAAAAAGTATTGGCCAGCAGATGTTCACTTAGTAGGAAAAGAAATTGTTCGTTTCCATACAATTTATTGGCCGATTATTTTAATGGCACTAGATTTACCACTGCCGAAAAAGGTATTTGCTCATGGTTGGATCTTAATGAAAGACGGAAAAATGAGTAAATCAAAAGGTAATGTAGTTGATCCAGTTACGTTAATTGATCGTTATGGATTGGATGCACTGCGTTACTATTTACTTCGTGAGGTTCCATTTGGATCAGACGGTGTATTTACGCCAGAAGGTTTTGTTGAGCGAATTAATTTTGACCTTGCAAATGACTTAGGAAACTTATTAAATCGTACAGTAGCGATGATTGATAAGTACTTTAATGGAGAAATTCCTGCTTTTAAAGAAAATGTAACTGAGTTTGATGAAACATTAGTAACGTTTGCACAGGGTACATTGAAAAAAATAGAAGAAGCAATGGAAAACATGGAGTTTTCAGTAGCATTGAGTTCTATTTGGCAACTGGTTAGCCGTACTAATAAATATATTGATGAAACACAACCTTGGGTATTAGCGAAAGATGAGAATGATCGTGATAAGCTTGCGTCCGTAATGGCACACCTTGCAGAAATGCTTCGCCAAATGGCTATTATGCTTATGCCATTCTTGACAGCAACACCAAGTAAAATCTTTACACAACTTGGCCTTACTGATGAAGCTTATCAATCTTGGGATAGCCTTTCTACGATTGGTTGTATTCCAGCTAGCACGAAGGTAGTCAAAGGACAACCAATTTTCCCACGTTTAGAGGTAGAAGTTGAAGTTGAATATATCAAAGAACAAATGAAAGGTTCTGCTCCTAAAGTAGAAGAGAAAAAGGAAGAGGAACCGAAGGCAGAAGAAATTACAATTGATGATTTCTTTAAAGTTGAATTGCGTGTGGCGGAAGTAATAGAAGCAGAGCCTGTAAAAAAAGCAGACAAACTGTTAAAGATTCAACTTGATTTAGGCACAGAAAAGCGACAAGTTGTTTCTGGAATTGCTAAATTTTACACACCAGAAGAATTAAAAGGGAAAAAAGTTATTTGTGTAACAAATTTAAAACCAGTGAAATTACGTGGTGAATTATCACAAGGTATGATTTTAGCAGGCGAAGAAAACGGAGTATTGTCTTTAGCAACAATTGATCAAAATTTATCAAATGGTACAAAAATCAAGTAATCTTGACAAAATAAGAGATGTTTCACGTGTAACATTCGTGGAGCATCTTTTTTTCTTGTTAGGAATCTTTTTAAAAATTCCTTTTTTGTATTAAGATTGTACTATTGTTATTACGTTTTTAGGGAAGAGATTTTTTACTATGATAGAATTTATTTCAAATAAAAGGAGTTATTTGTTATGTTGTTTGATACACATTCACATTTAAATGCAGAGCAATTTGAAGAAGATTTACAGGAAGTTATTGCAAGAATGAAAGAAGCTAGGGTTTCGTATACAGTTGTTGTTGGTTTTGATGAGGTAACAATAAAAAAAGCAATTGAGCTCGCAGAAACATATGACTTTATTTATGCAGCGGTTGGTTGGCATCCCGTTGATGCCATTGATATGACAGAAGGACATTTAGTTTGGTTAGAAGAGTTAGCTGCACACCCAAAAGTAGTTGCTCTTGGTGAAATGGGGTTGGACTATCATTGGGACAAGTCTCCGAAGGAAGTACAGAAAGAAGTATTTCGTAAACAAATTCAGTTAGCAAAGAAAGTGAAATTGCCTATTATTATACATAACCGTGATGCAACGCAAGATATTGTAGATATTCTAGAAGAAGAAAATGCAGCTGAAGTAGGCGGCATTATGCATTGCTTTAGTGGCAGTGTAGAGGTGGCAAAACAATGTATTGATATGAATTTTTTAATTTCATTGGGTGGGCCAGTAACTTTCAAAAATGCAAAGAAACCGAAAGAAGTTGCAATGGAAATTCCAATGGAAAAGCTGCTAATAGAAACAGATTGTCCATACTTAACGCCACATCCATTTCGTGGTAAACGAAATGAGCCAAGTTATGTGAAACTTGTTGCAGAAGAAATTGCTAACTTAAAAGGTATTTCATACGAAGAGGTCGCAAAGGTAACTACAGAAAATGCAAAAGCTTTATTTGGTGTTGAATAAGAAAGAATGGTGAATTCCATTCTTTTTCTTTTACCCTGCCACTATTGTTACCTCCCAATGAAGAGACGCCAACAATACCCAGAAGGCAATACAAGCTAGCTAACTAACGGATATATTTGTAGGGAAGAAAACAAGTGAGGTTAAAGTGTTACAATAAGAAGAGTAGGCAGAGGATTTTTTCTCCTCTGTTTTTTAAATTGTATCAGTGGGAAAATAATAATGGAAAAGTATTCGTTTTTTTGTTTTACTAAGTAGAGACGAAATCAGTGTGGAGGCAGTCATGAAAATTAAAGAGATTATCGTTGTAGAAGGTAAAGATGATACAGTTGCAATTAAGCGTGCTGTTGATGCAGATACAATTGAAACGAACGGTTCAGCAATCGGTGAACATGTCATTGAGCAAGTAAAATTGGCACAGCAAAAGCGAGGCGTTATTATTTTGACGGATCCTGATTACCCGGGAGAGCGTATTCGGAAAATTATTTCTGAGAAGGTTCCGGGTTGTAAGCATGCTTTCTTACCGAAAGAAGAGGCACTTGCCAAGAGAAAAAAAGGAGTCGGAATTGAACATGCTTCCAATGAATCCATTCGCCGTGCTTTAGAAAATGTTCACGAAGAAATGGAAGCCTATACGAGCGAAATTAGTTGGAGTGACTTAGTAGATGCTGGACTAGTAGGCGGAGAACAGGCAAAAAGTCGTAGAGAAAAAATGGGTAAACTATTAAAGATTGGTTATACAAATGCGAAGCAGCTACATAAACGTTTACAAATGTTTCAAGTTTCAAAAGAAGCATTTGCGGAAGCATATAAACAAGTATTACAGGAGGAAAAGAAATGAAGGATATCGCAACACCGAATCGTACGAAAGATATTGTTGAAAAGTACGGGTTTTCATTCAAAAAGAGTTTAGGTCAAAATTTCTTAATTGATACAAACGTATTAAATCGTATTGTGGATTATGCAGAAATCGGCCCAGAGAGCGGAGCAATTGAAATTGGTCCTGGTATTGGAGCGTTAACGGAGCAGTTAGCAAAACGTGCTAAGAAAGTAGTCGCTTTCGAAATCGATCAACGACTATTACCAATTCTAGATGAAACATTAGCTCCTTACAGCAACGTAACTGTAATTAATAAAGATATTTTAAAAGCAGATGTACATGAAGTATTCGGAGAGCAGTTCGAAAAAGGGCAAGACGTAATGGTAGTAGCAAATTTACCATACTACGTTACAACACCAATTTTGTTTAAATTGCTAGAAGAACAATTACCAGTTCGTGGGTTTGTTGTTATGATGCAAAAAGAAGTGGGAGATCGCTTAGCGGCTAAACCAGGAACGAAAGACTACGGTTCTCTATCTATTGCAATTCAATATTATACGGAGGTAGAAACAGTTATGACTGTTCCGCGCACCGTATTTGTCCCACAACCAAATGTAGATTCCGCAGTTATTCGTCTTTTAAAACGTCCAAAACCAATTGTTGAAGTGAAAGATGAGAAGTTTTTCTTCGAAGTAGTACGAGCAAGCTTTGCACAACGTCGTAAAACGTTGATGAATAACTTATCAAATAATCTAAATGGTTTCCCGAAAGATAAAGAGTTATTAGATCGTATTTTAACGGAAGTAGGCATTGATCCAAAGCGAAGAGGCGAAACATTATCAATCGAAGAATTTGCAGCACTGAGTAATGCATTAGTCTCTCATAAAGTGAAACTTTAATCCCCCACTGATTATTAGTTGAACCAATCGGGCTTTTATGGGCAGTTAATCCCCCACCTAACTTCTTTACTTTCGCTGAATTTTGAGGTGGGGATCTTACTGGTCGCAAATAGCGGGATAAACAATAAAAGGACAGCTCAATTCGAGCTGTCCTTTTTGTCACCCTTTTCACTCTAAATTCATACGTTAAAAACAGAACATGGTTAGTGAGATGGCCTAATGAATTTGGAGGTAGGATAATGGCTGTACATGTTGGAGATTTAGTGGAACGACAGTCTTATAACCGAGACATTCTTTTTCGCATTACAGAAATAAAAGGTGAAATTGCAATATTATTTGGAGAAGAAGTCAGACTTGTGGCAGATGCACCGCTTGAAGATTTAATTAGCATTGATCAGAGAGAGTATAAGAAAAGGGAAAAGCGTGAGAAGGAAACGATGGAGCGAACATATCGCCTGTTTCAACAAGACTATGTTTTGATGAAGCAACGTCACGAGCATAATTCTACAGGAGGATATACGAGTGAAGTCAATTATTTTCAAATGCCAGGTAGGGTTTTGCATATAGATGGAGACCCATTATATTTACGGAAATGTTTAGATTTATATACAAAGATAGGTGTTCCAGTTCAAGGGGTACATTGTAAAGAAACAGAAATGCATGAAAAGGTAGTTGATTTAATCGATCATTTTCGTCCAGACATTTTGGTCATTACAGGTCATGATGCATATACAAAATCTAAAGGAGTTATGGGAGACTTAGCAGCTTATCGTCATTCTCGGCACTTTGTACAGGCCGTTCGGGAAGTGCGAAAAAAATACCCTTCTTTAGATCAACTTGTTATTTTTGCAGGGGCATGTCAGTCCCATTTTGAAGCATTAATTCGAGCTGGTGCTAATTTTGCTAGTTCACCATCGCGTATTAATATTCATGCATTGGATCCAGTATATGTAGTGGGGAAGATTAGTTTTACTTCATTTATGGAACGCGTAAATGTATGGGATGTTGTTCGAAATACTATTACTGGGCAAAAAGGCCTTGGTGGTATTGAGACCCGAGGACTTTTACGAACAGGATTACCTTTTCAATATTATGAAGAGTAAGCAAGGTATATATGTACCTTGTTTTTCTTATGGGAAAAGTATCAGTTTGTTTGGTGAAAGATGTACCATAAACAAGGATTTGTAGGTGCTTGGATAAAAAAAGGTAAGAACGTACAGACTATACAATAATACTTTTACAATATAGTAATTCTTCTATCTATTCGAACGCATTAGGTTCTTGCGAAGATATTGCTTGTTATGTATAGGCAATGATTGGGATAGATATATCATGTATTTATGTATTCACTCTAAATTACAGCGAGGTGTAGCAAAGTATATGTCAAAACGTTTAGATGAAATTAAAAGTGAATTAGATCATCATCTTGGGAAGCGCCTTATGTTAAAGGCGAATAGTGGAAGAAGAAAAACAGTGGAACAATCAGGCGTACTAGCAGAAACTTATCGTTCTGTTTTTGTTGTACAGTTAGATCAACAAGAAGATACATTGCAGCGTGTTTCCTATAGCTATGCAGATGTTTTAACAGAAACGGTAGAATTAACGTTTTATGATGATCCTCAGAACGAGGTTATTTTAGGGTAATCGTCTAATTTGTTACATATATTCCCATAAATAAAAAAGACATTTTTTTGCATACTAATTATACCGTAGCAAAATAAGGAGGGACCTGCATTGAGTAGACGAAGAGGAGTCATGTCAAATCAGTTTAAAGAAGAGCTTGCAAAAGAGCTTGGATTTTATGATGTTGTTCAGAAAGAAGGATGGGGCGGAATTCGTGCGAAAGATGCTGGTAATATGGTGAAACGTGCTATTGAAATTGCACAGCAGCAATTAATGAAACAAAACCAGTAGTTGCAAAATAACTTCTATGCTACGGTAGCCGAGGAGAAATTCCTCGGCTTTTTGCACGCCAAAAGGTATCATCATTTTGCATAAGTAGTTTCATTCTGAATGCTTTTCGTTATAATTAGGGAAGTGTCATCGTCTTACTATAAATTTATGGTAAAATAAACGATAAAAGATTGAGTACATAGAGTGGGTGAATAGATTGAAGCTACTAGTGAAAGCACCAGCAAAGATTAATCTGTCGTTAGATGTACTAGGGAAAAGACAAGACGGTTATCATGAAGTGAAAATGATTATGACAACAATCGATTTAGCAGATCGTTTAGAGTTAACGGAGTTATCAGAAGACCGTATTGAAATTGTATCCCATAATCGGTATGTCCCAGACGACCAGCGTAATTTAGCTTATCAAGCAGCGAAATTATTAAAAGAGAAATTTAAGGTAAAACAAGGTGTATCTATTGCTATTGAAAAAACAATTCCAGTAGCAGCAGGATTAGCAGGTGGAAGCAGTGATGCGGCTGCTACATTACGTGGTCTTAATAAGCTATGGAATTTAGGTCTTACAATAGGTGAATTAGCGGAACTTGGAGCAGAAATTGGGTCTGACGTATCCTTTTGTGTATATGGCGGAACAGCGATTGCGACAGGAAGAGGAGAAAAGGTTGAGCATATAAAGACACCTCCTTCTTGTTGGGTTATTTTAGCGAAGCCTCATATCGGTGTATCTACTGCTGACGTATATGGAAATTTACAATTAAATCGTGTTACACATCCAGACGTAGATAAAATGGTTGAAGTTATCAATCAAGGTGACTATAAAGGAATATGCAATGCAGTTGGAAATGTATTAGAAGATGTGACATTTGCGATGCATCCTGAAGTTGCACGTATTAAAGCACAGATGAAGCGCTTTGGCGCAGATGCAGTTTTAATGAGTGGCAGTGGTCCAACTGTGTTTGGGCTTGTGCATCATGATTCGCGTATGCACCGTATTTATAACGGTTTAAAAGGATTTTGTGAACAAGTATACGCAGTCCGTCTATTAGGAGAGCGAGAAACGCTTGAATAAAGACGTATAATAAGTTATGATTTGTTTAGAATATTCGTGATTTGGGGTGAGAATGTGAAAATTAGACGGAGTACAAGACTAGTTGATATGACTTACTATTTATTGCAAAATCCTCGTCAGTTAGTTTCTCTCACTTTTTTTGCTGAACGGTATCAATCAGCTAAGTCTTCCATTAGTGAAGATTTAGTTATTATTAAGCAAACGTTTGAACAACACGGGGTCGGCACATTGCAAACGATACCAGGGGCAGCAGGAGGAGTGAAATATATTCCATATATAAGTGAAGAGGAAGCAAATCTGATCATTAATGAGCTTTGTGGCTTATTTGAGAATCCAGATCGTATTCTTCCAGGTGGATACTTATATATGACGGATCTTTTGAGTAATCCACGCTATATCAACGGGGCAGGTCGCCTATTTGCTTCTGTATTTGCGAGGCAGCCGATTGATGCGGTTATGACGGTAGCAACAAAAGGAATTCCGCTTGCATATGCGGTAGCGAATTATTTAGATGTACCTGTGGTAATTGCAAGAAAAGATAATAAGGTAACAGAAGGACCAACAGTTAGTATTAACTATGTATCAGGTTCATCTAAGCGTATTCAAACAATGACTTTAGCAAAACGTAGTCTTCCGGAAGGTGCCAATGTTTTAATCGTTGATGATTTTATGAAGGCTGGAGGAACAATTCAAGGCATGATTAGCATGCTAGAAGAGTTTAATGCTAATGTTGTTGGAATCGGCGTATTAGTAGAATCGACAGATATTGAAGAAAGACTTATTAATAACTTTGTTTCTTTAATCCGCTTATCAGAAGTAGATATTAAAGAGAAAACAATTCAAGTGGAAAAAGGGAATTATTCACTTGTGCCATTTGACGAAGGGCTTGTAGAAGCTGAATAAAAAGGTAAAGCAGAAGCTTTATCTTTTTTTGTAAATGAAAGTGCTAGTGGGCGTTAAGTCTTTTCTTGTATTGTGAAAGTCTTACCGCCCGCTAGCACAGGGCATCCTAATTATTTTAGATAGGATGAACTGAGTTTATATGGGAAGAAAATTTTCTAAGAGTTTTTATTTAAGGAAAATAAAATAATAAAAGGGTGAGAGAATATGAAAGTAGTTCAAACAAATCAAGCACCACAAGCGATTGGTCCATATTCACAAGGGATTATCGTAAATAACATGTTTTATAGCTCAGGACAAATGCCATTAACGGTAGGTGGAGAACTTGTAACAGGTGATGTGAAAATACAAACCGAACAAGTATTTCAAAATTTACAAGCTGTGTTAGAAGAGGCAGGAGCATCATTTGATACGGTTGTAAAAACAACTGTATTTTTAAAAGATATGGATGATTTTAATGATGTAAACGAAGTATATGAAACATATTTTTCTGCACATAAACCAGCTCGTTCTTGTGTACAAGTTGCAAAATTACCGAAAGATGTTTCCGTCGAAATTGAAGTTATTGCCCTTGTAAAATGAAAATTTGTAAGCGATAACGTCCATTAATTGTTATATTCCGTTAAAATAAAAATTTTTATCTTAAAAATTTTTAAAAAATTAAAGGGAAAATAGAAAATTTGTGGAATTTATACAAACATATCGCTTATTTAGAAAAGGGTGGTGAACACAAGATGGAAGTGACTGACGTAAGATTACGCCGCGTAAACACAGAAGGCCGTATGAGAGCGATTGCCTCTATTACATTAGACCATGAGTTTGTTGTTCATGATATTCGTGTAATTGATGGTAATAATGGATTATTTGTAGCAATGCCAAGTAAACGTACTCCAGATGGGGAGTTCCGTGATATTGCGCATCCAATTAATTCTAACACACGCTCAAAAATTCAAGATGCGGTTTTAGCTGAGTATCACCGTTTAGGCGAGTTAGAAGAAGTTGAGTTTGAAGAAGCAGGAGCTTCGTAAAATTCGAATAAAAAGGGCTCTAATAAAGGAGCTCTATAATTTTGTAACAAACTCCTGTAAACATTTACAGGGGTTTGTTTTTTAATTTGTAAATCCATTTTGATTTATTGGCACCTAAGTTCCGGCTATGAAAATAAAAGAAGATCTGAACTCGTTATCTCCTTTTGTCTTCCCTTGGCATGGAGGCAAAAAAGGCCCTGACCGCTTCTGTGCGAGGCCGGGCGCTCTCTCCCGCCTAAAAAGAACGGTTTTGTACTTATAAAGTATTTATTTTGAACAAAATTTTCCGCTAATTAAAGCCTCACTTTATTGTCCTCGTTATATGTAAACTTCTAATTTCTTTAAAATCATTCGAAATAGTATATCTTATTTCCTAAAAAAAGATATTAAAGAATAAAACATCTTATAAGAAGTATGGTAAAATTTAATAGTTATGCTGTGTTTCTTGAAATATATAATGATTTAGGATAATATCTTTAATGGATAAATAGGTTGCGATGGAGGGTCTATATGTCAAACAGATTTGCAGTGATTTTAGCTGCAGGTAAAGGCACACGTATGAAGTCCAAGCTATACAAAGTGCTTCATCCTGTATGCGGAAAACCAATGGTACAGCATGTAGTTGATCAAGTATCTCAATTAGGATTGCAGAAACTTGTAACGGTAGTTGGACATGGTGCTGAAAAAGTACAAGAACAACTAGGGAACGTAAGTGAGTTTGCATTGCAAGCAGAACAACTTGGTACAGCACATGCTGTTGATCAAGCTGCCGATGTACTTGCAAATGAAGAGGGAACAACTTTAGTTATTTGTGGTGATACACCCCTTATAACTGCAGGAACAATGGAAGCATTGTTAAAGCATCATGAAGAAGCAGGAGCGAAAGCGACGGTGTTAACAGCGTACATAGAAGAGCCTGCTGGATATGGACGCATTGTTCGTAATGAAAGTGGTCATGTTGAAAAAATCGTTGAGCATAAAGATGCAAATGAAGTAGAGCGAGCTATTAAAGAAATTAATACAGGTACGTATTGTTTTGATAATAAGGCACTATTTGCTTCACTTTCTAAAGTTTCAAACGATAATGTTCAAGGTGAATATTACCTTCCAGATGTTATTGAGATTTTGAAAAGTGAAGGTCATATTGTATCAGCTTATCAAACAGAACATTTCGATGAAACATTAGGTGTTAATGACAGAGTCGCTCTATCGCAAGCGGAAATTATTATGAAAAAGCGTATTAACCAAAAGAACATGGTAAATGGTGTTACAATTATTGATCCAAATAACACATACATTTCTGCTGATGCAATCATTGGTAGTGATACAGTTCTTTATCCGGGAACAGTTATTGAAGGCAAAACTGTAATTGGTTCTGATTGTGAAATTGGTCCACATACAGTAGTACGTGATAGTGAAATTGGAGATCGTACGACAATTCGTCAATCTACTGTACATGACAGTAAGATTGGTATGGAAGTTTCAGTCGGTCCATTTGCACATATCCGTCCAGATTCAGTTATTGGTGACGAAGTACGCGTTGGAAACTTCGTGGAAATCAAAAAGACTGTTTTTGGTAATAGAAGTAAAGCTTCACACTTAAGTTATATCGGGGATGCACAAGTTGGAGAAGACGTGAATCTTGGTTGTGGTTCAATTACGGTGAACTATGATGGCAAGAATAAATTTAAAACAGTTATTGGAAACGGCGTATTTATTGGTTGTAATTCAAACCTTGTTGCTCCTGTAACAGTTGAAGATGGTGCTTATGTTGCGGCAGGCTCTACAATTACAGAGAGTGTTCCATCAAAAGCATTATCAATTGCACGTGCACGTCAAGTTAACAAAGAAGACTATGTTGATCAATTGCTGAATAAGAAAAAATCATAATGTGGAGGGTTAATCTAGATGTCGACTCAATATCTAAATTCTAATTTGAAAGTATTCTCTTTAAACTCTAATAAGGAACTTGCTGAGCAAATTGCAAAGCATATTGGAGTAGGGTTAGGGAAATGTTCTGTTGACCGTTTTAGTGATGGAGAAGTTCAAATTAACATTGAAGAAAGTATTCGTGGTTGCGATGTATTCATTATTCAATCTACAAGCTTCCCAGTAAATGAACATATCATGGAATTACTTATTATGATTGATGCATTAAAACGTGCATCTGCAAAAACAATTAATATCGTTATTCCTTATTATGGTTATGCGCGTCAAGACCGTAAAGCGCGTTCTCGTGAACCAATTACATCGAAACTTGTAGCAAACTTACTTGAAACAGCAGGTGCAACTCGTGTAATCACTCTAGATTTACATGCTCCACAAATTCAAGGGTTCTTTGATATCCCAATCGACCACTTAATGGGTGTACCGATTCTTTCTGATTACTTTGAGACAAAAGGTCTTAAAGATATCGTAATCGTATCTCCTGACCACGGTGGTGTAACACGTGCAAGAAAAATGGCAGACCGCCTAAAAGCGCCAATTGCTATTATTGATAAACGTCGCCCACGTCCGAATGTGTCGGAAGTTATGAATATCATCGGTAACATTGAAGGTAAGACAGCAATCTTAATTGATGACATCATTGATACAGCTGGTACAATTACATTAGCAGCAAACGCTCTTGTTGAGAACGGTGCTTCTGAAGTATATGCTTGCTGTACACACCCAGTTTTATCTGGTCCAGCAATTGAGCGTATCCAAAACTCAAATATTAAAGAGTTAGTTGTAACAAACTCTATTGTATTACCGGAAGAGAAGAAAATTGATAAAGTACACGAGCTTTCTGTTGCTCCATTAATCGGAGAAGCGATCATTCGTGTTTATGAAGAAGAATCAGTGAGTGTATTATTCAATTAATTGGATAGAATGAGACGTAACCAAATTTGGTTACGTCTTTTCGTATCGTAAAAAGAAAGTAGTGGTACAAGAGTGAAATTAATAGTAGGACTTGGGAACCCGGGTAGAGAATATGAATTAACAAGGCATAATATCGGATTTATGGGAATTGATGAGCTTGCGAAACGATGGGGCATTTCTTTAAGTGAACAAAAGTTTAAAGGCATGTATGGTTCAGGTTTTGTTAATGGTGAAAAAGTAATTTTATTAAAGCCGCTTACGTATATGAATTTATCTGGAGAAAGCATTCGTCCACTTATGGATTACTATAAAATTGATGTAGAAGATTTTGTTGTCATGTATGACGATTTAGATATTCCAGTGGGTAAATTGCGTCTTCGTATGAAAGGTAGTGCAGGCGGTCATAACGGTGTGAAATCGACAATTTCTCATTTAGGAACGCAAGAGTTCCAACGTATTCGTATGGGGATTGATCGTCCAAAAAATGGCATGAAAGTTGTGGATTATGTATTGGGGCGTTTCACAGCAGAAGAGCTACCAGAGGTAAATCAATCTATTGAAAAAGCTGCGGACGCATGTGAAGAGTGGTTGAAGAAACCATTTCTTCAAATTATGAATACTTTTAACGGTTAATGTTCTAAATTGGAATATTTTATAATGTTTTTATCCATACTAGTAGTAATTGTACACTTAGGAGGATAGTATGGAAGGGCATTATTACTGTAGACATTGTGGTTGTAACGTAGGTTCCATTACCGCAGAAAAGGTATACAACAAAGTTTTATTTCAACTAACAGAGCAAGAACGATTGGATATGATTCATTTTCATGAAAATGGAAATATATATATAAAAACAATCTGTGAGTCGTGCCAAGAAACGCTCTCATCTTATCCGGAGTATTATGAGTATGAAAAATTTTTGCAATAAAATGTTGTCGCTTTGGCGTGTCCAAAGCATTTTTCTGTTTTCCTTTTCCAAAATATTTGCATAAAAATATATTAACTTGCTCTTTATGTTGAGAGGAGTTTTGAAAATGATAGGGTTATTAGAGCAATTTTATAAAAATAAAGAAATACAATCCATTATTAATGGACTAGAAGAAGGATTGAAAGAACAGCTTGTATCAGGTATGGCAACTTCTTCTCGTTCTTTATTAATGGCTGCTTTATATAAAAAAACAAAGCAGTCACAACTTGTTGTTACACACAACTTATTTCAAGCGCAAAAAGTATATGAGGATTTAGTATCACTACTTGGTGAGCAGGATGTATGGTTATATCCGGTTAATGAATTAATTGCGTCAGAAATAGGGGTTGCAAGCCCAGAACTAAAAGCGCAGCGTATTGAAGTATTAAATCGTTTAGCGATGGGCGAGCAGGGCATTATTGTTGTTCCAGTTGCTGGATTACGTAGATTTTTACCAATAAAAGAATTATGGAAGCAAAAGCAAATCGAAATTAGTCTAGGGCAAGAGATTGATTTAGATGTATTGCTTCATACATTGCATCATATTGGATATGAACGTAAGTCAATGGTAGAAGCACCTGGAGAATTTAGTTTGCGCGGGGGTATACTGGATATTTATCCGTTAACTGAAGAATTACCGTTTCGTATAGAGTTCTTTGATACGGAAGTAGATTCTATCCGCTCATTTGATGTAGAAGAACAACGCTCTCAAGATAAAAGAGAAAGCGTGAAATTCGGTCCTGCGACAGAATTTTTATTTTCAAAAGATGAACTGAAATTAGGGGTGGAGCGTCTTGAGGAAGGTTTAATGAAGACGATGCAGAAGCTCTCTGATGATAAAATCAAGACAGCAGTACTTGAAACAGTTAGTCACGAGATAGAAATATTGAAAAACGGACAGACTATAGAGCAAATGTTTAAATATTTATCTATTTTTTACAAAGAACATGCTAGTCTAATAGACTATTTACCTGAGAATGGTGTCGTTATCTTAGATGAAATTTCGCGTATTCAAGAAACGGCATCACATCTTGAGACAGAAGAAGCAGAATGGTATACATCGCTTCTAAGTGAAGGGGCAATTATTCAAGATTTGGTGTTCTCACACCAATTTGAAGAATTTCTACACCATAAAAAGAGAAGCTTTGTATATTTAACATTATTTTTACGCCATATTGCACATACGCACCCGCAAAATATTGTTAATGTAACGTGTAAAACAATGCAGGACTTTCATGGGCAAATGCAATTGTTAAAAACAGAAATTGATAGATGGACTGAAGGGGACTTCACGACTGTTGTATTAGGAACAGATGAAGAACGCGCAAAAAAATTACAATATATTTTAAGTGATTATGATATTGAAGCAGACATTATAGAATCTACAGATATATTGCTTCCTGGTCGCCTTCAAATTGCTGTAGGTGATTTACATGCAGGATTTGAAATGCCAATGCAAAAGCTTGTTGTGATTACAGAAAAAGAGCTGTTCCATAAAAAAGTAAAAAAATCACAACGTAAGCAAAAACTATCGAATGCAGAGCGTATTAAAAGTTATTCAGAGTTAAAAGTTGACGACTATGTTGTTCATGTAAATCATGGTATCGGTAAATTTTTAGGAATTGAAACGTTAGAAATTAATGGTGTCCATAAAGATTATTTGAACATTAAATATCAAGGTAACGATAAGTTATATGTGCCAATCGAACAAATTGATCAAGTACAAAAGTATGTAGGATCAGAAGGTAAGAATCCGAAAGTTTACAAACTAGGCGGAAACGATTGGAAAAAGGTCAAAACGAAGGTGGAAAAATCTGTACAAGATATTGCAGATGACTTAATTAAATTGTATGCAGAGCGTGAGGCTTCAAAGGGATATGCGTATACGCCGGACACTGCAGAGCAGCAGGAATTTGAATCATCTTTCCCGTACCAGGAGACAGAAGATCAGTTGCGTTCTATTGAAGAAATTAAGAAAGATATGGAACGTGGGCGTCCGATGGATCGACTTCTATGTGGTGATGTTGGATATGGTAAAACGGAAGTTGCAATTCGTGCAGCGTTTAAAGCAATTATGGATGAAAAGCAAGTTGCAATTTTAGTACCGACAACGATTCTTGCACAACAACACTATGAAACGATTCGAGAACGTTTTCAAGACTACCCAATTAATATTGGATTGTTAAGTAGATTCCGTACTAGAAAACAACAAAATGAAACAATTAAAGGTTTAAAAGATGGGACAGTCGATATTGTTATTGGAACACATCGCATTTTATCTAAAGATGTAACCTATAAAGATTTAGGCTTACTAATTATCGATGAAGAACAAAGATTTGGTGTTACGCATAAAGAAAAGATTAAACAATTGAAAGCGAATGTTGATGTATTAACATTAACGGCAACGCCAATTCCGCGTACGCTCCATATGTCTATGCTCGGTGTACGAGATTTATCTGTTATTGAGACGCCACCAGAAAATCGTTTCCCGGTACAAACATATGTGGTTGAGTATAATCCAGGGTTAATTCGAGAGGCGATAGAACGGGAACTTGCAAGGGGCGGTCAAATTTATTTCTTGTATAACCGTGTTGAAGATATTGAAAGAAAAGCAGATGAAATCTCCATGTTAGTCCCAGAGGCGCGTGTGACGTATGCACATGGGAAAATGAACGAGAGTGAACTAGAGTCTGTCATGCTATCATTTTTAGATGGGCAGCATGATGTTCTTGTAAGTACAACGATTATTGAAACAGGTGTTGATATTCCTAATGTAAATACATTAATTGTATTTGATGCCGATCGTATGGGATTATCACAGCTTTATCAGCTTCGTGGGCGCGTTGGTCGTTCAAACCGTGTTGCTTATGCATACTTTGCATATAAGCGTGATAAAGTGTTGTCAGAAGTCGCTGAGAAGCGTTTACAAGCAATTAAAGAATTCACAGAACTTGGATCAGGATTTAAAATTGCAATGCGAGATTTATCCATTCGTGGTGCTGGTAACTTGTTAGGAGCTGAGCAGCATGGATTCATCGATTCTGTTGGATTTGATCTATATTCTCAAATGTTAAAAGATGCGATTGAACAGCGTCAAGGAACACAAGGAATTGAAAATACGATTGATGTTGAAATTGATTTAGAAGTGGATGCTTACTTGCCAGACGCCTATATTTCAGATAGTAAACAAAAAATTATGATGTACAAACAATTTAGAGGTGTCTCTGCGATTGAAGATATTGAGGAATTACAAGAAGAAATGATTGATCGTTTTGGAGATTATCCGCAAGAAGTTGGATATTTATTACAAATTGCAAATATTAAAGTATTAGCAATGAAAGAACAGATTGAGCTAATTAAGCAAACAAAATTTGAAGTGACGTTTTTATTCTCAGAGCAATCAAGCCAAAATATTGATGGTGGAAAATTATTTATGCTTGGTAATAGTTTTGGTCGTATGATTGGTCTTGGTATGGAAGGTTCTCGTTTGAAAATTGTTATGAAAACGAATGGATTAGAGACATCAAAATGGTTAACAATCGCCGAAAATTTATTAAAAGGTTTGTCTGACGTGAAAAAAGAAGTAATAAATGCCTAAAACAAAATAAAAAATGCAATTCGACGTGCATAGAAGAACTAATGTGTAAAATACTATGTCTAACAGTTGGTGATTTTTACATGAACAGGTAAATTCACCACTTTCATCATCAGTAGAAAGTGAGGCAGCATTAGAATGAAAGCAACTGGAATTGTACGTCGAATTGATGATTTAGGTAGGGTAGTAATTCCGAAAGAAATTCGTAGAACCCTTCGTATCCGAGAAGGAGATCCGCTAGAAATTTTTGTGGATCGCGATGGAGAAGTGATTTTGAAAAAATATTCTCCAATTAGTGAATTAGGTGATTTTGCAAAAGAATATGCAGAAGCTTTATACGATAGTTTAGGACATAACGTACTCGTATGTGATCGCGATTCCATTATCGCCGTAGCGGGGGTATCTAAAAAAGAATACTTAAATAAAAGTGTTGGCGATTTAATCGAAAAAACGATGGAAGATCGAAAATCTGTTGTTATGACAGATGAAAGTGAAATTTCGATTATCGATGGTGTAACTGAAAAGGTTAGCTCTTATACAGTTGGCCCAATCGTTGCAAATGGAGATCCGATTGGAGCTGTTATCATCTTTTCAAAAGAAGCAATTATAAGTGAGGTAGAGCATAAGGCAGTAAATACTGCTGCAAGTTTTTTAGCAAAACAAATGGAACAGTAATTCTTCTTAATCATAATATTTCTTTATAAAAGGTTTTTTTCGGAAAGTAGGATTGTATTTCATTTAAAGGTAGCGTCTTGCTACCTTTTTTATTGTATAAATCTAAAAGGAATCCTGTTTTTTCTTTGTGATATAATACGAGGGATGAGAATAGGAAAAGGAGTTTTCTCGTATGGAAGCGAAGAAGTATCAAGCTTTTTGGCGCGGGGCTATTATATTAACGATTGCAAGTTTTGTTACGAAAGTATTAAGCGCTTTTTACCGTATTCCATATCAAAATATAGCGGGTGATGTTGGTTTTTATATTTATCAACAAATTTATCCGTTTTATGGATTTTGTTTAATTTTAGCTACTTATGGTTTTCCTATCATTATTTCTAAGATGGTAGCAGAGCGTTTAGAACAAGGAAAACAGGAAGAGGCAGAGGGAATTATTTGTGTTTCTTTTTGGTTTTTATTAGGAATCGGTTGTATAGGTTTCTTTACGTTGTTTTTAGGAGCTCACACGATTGCATCAGTCATGGGCGATGCAAATTTAGATAAACTGCTAAGAGTTATTTCATTTTCATTCTTGTTAATGCCCTTTTTATCTGTCGCACGAGGGCACTTTCAAGGGTTTAACAATATGATACCGACAGCTATATCACAAGTGATTGAACAAACGGTTCGTGTGTCAATTATTGTGTTCTTATCGTTGTTCCTCATCGCACATGAATTTGATTTATATACAGTTGGAGCAGGAGCGATGTTGGGGTCGATTGCAGGCGGGTTTATTGGTATACTCGTACTTTTATTTTATATGCGGCATAACTTTCGCTCTATTTTCTTACAAGGATGGAAGAGGATACACAATAAAAAGAAAATCATTCGAATCCTTTTTTGGCAAGGAATGGCTATTTGTGTTAGTAATTTAGTGTTAATTTTTATACAAATGGCAGATTCAGTTTCGTTTTACACATTGCTTATTCAGGCAGGAGAACCGGCGGAAATTGCAAAAGTATTAAAGGGTGTTTATGACAGAAGTATCCCGCTTATGCAGCTTGGTACAGTTGTGACGACTTCATTTTCACTTTCGCTTATTCCAATTATTACTTCAGCAAAAGAACGAGGAGATCGTCTGTTTATTCAACAAAAGGTGCAGTTAGCGATGAAGATAACTTTTGTGATTGGAGTTGCGGCAGCATTAGGATTAGCGTGTATTATTAAGCCGACAAATATTATGTTGTTTGAAAATAGTGAGGGCTCAGGTGTATTAGCTATTTTAGCTGTTTCTATTTTATTTAGTTCCTTATCCATTACAACGGCTTCTATTCTGCAAGGGCTTGGTCAAACTGTAAAGCCGGCATTGTTTGTTATATTTGGAGGGTGTCTAAAATTATTGCTCAATTATATGTTAATGCCGCAATTTGGTGTAACTGGGGCGGCAGTCGCAACGTTAATTTCGCTCATGGTTATCGCTTTGTTAAATAGTGCTTTCCTTATTCGAATTGTAGAAGAACCACTCATTCATAAACAAGGCATATTTGGAGTAACGATCAGCGGATTAGGAATGGTCGTTATATTAATGTTATTTATGCGTATTTATGAAGGGTTGGGACTAGCAAGTGATGAAGGGTATAGAGGGTTAGCTGTAATTGAAGCGTTGCTAGGCGTAGCGATTGGCGGATTGGTATATCTGTTTTTAATTACGAAGTTAAGTGTTTTTACAAAAAAAGAATTAGGGACTGTTATGAAGCAAGAGAAGGTACAAGCTTCATTGAAGAAGAGTGGATAGAGGTGAATGGTTGTGAGTAGAGTAATCACGATTTTAGGATTAGGTGCTGGTGAATTAGATCAGCTGACAATGGGTGTATACCGAAAAATAAAAGAAGCAGATCATATGTATGTGCGTACGAAAGAGCATCCTGTTATTGAAGAGTTAGAAAAGGAAGGTGTAAAGTACACGGCTTTTGATGATGTATATGAGTCGCACGATACATTTGAAATCGTGTATGAAACAATTGCGAATACGTTAATAGAACAAGCGCAAGGTGCGGATATTATATATGCTGTACCAGGTCATCCGCTTGTTGCAGAACGAACTGTTCAATTACTCTTGCAAAAAGGGGAAACGAAGCAGATTGAGGTGCGAATTGAAGGTGGACAAAGCTTTTTGGATCCGATGTTTGCTAGTTTAAAAATAGATCCAATTGAAGGATTCCAACTTATTGATGCAACTTCATTTGAAAGAGGTCAATTAGAATTGCGTCAACACTTAATTTTTTGCCAAGTATATGATGCGTTTGTTGCATCTGAGGTTAAGTTGACATTAATGGAAATGTTGCCTGATGAGTATGAAGTATATATTGTAACAGCCGCAGGAACATCTTTTGAGCAAGTGAAAAAAGTGCCGCTCTATATGTTGGATCATGAAACAGAGTTGAACAATTTAACAAGCGTATATGTACCGCCTGTTACTGAGCGAGCTTCTTTATATCAACAATTTGATGTGCTCCGAGAAATTATTGCTGAGCTTCGTGGACCAAATGGCTGTCCATGGGATAAAAAGCAAACACATCAGTCTTTAAAGAAATATTTAATTGAAGAGGCATATGAAGTGTTAGAGGCAATTGATGAAGAAGATGATGACCACTTGATTGAAGAACTTGGTGATGTGTTGTTACAAGTTATGCTTCATGCTCAAATTGGAGAAGATGAGGGCTGGTTCTCAGTTGATGATATCATCCGAACGCTATCTGAAAAAATGGTACGTCGTCATCCACATGTGTTCGGAGATATAGATGTAGAGAGCGCGGAAGAAGTTGTTTTAAACTGGGAAGAAATTAAAAAACAAGAAAAAGGGCATGTAAGGGAGTCTGCTTTAACGGGAATTCCAAAAAGTTTACCACAATTAATGCGTGCGTATGAAATTCAGAAAAAAGCAGGAAAAGTTGGTTTTGATTGGGATGATGTACAGCCAATGATGGATAAAGCTTTTGAAGAATTGAAGGAGTTTGAGCAGGAAGTTGCAAAGATGGATAAAGAAAAAATGTTAGGTGAATTTGGGGATTTACTATTCGCCTTTGTTAATATTGCTCGCTACTATAAATTGGATCCAGAAGAGGCACTTCGTACCACAAATGAGAAATTCATGCGCCGATTTATATACATGGAAGCCAAAGTAGCTGAAATGAATAAGGAAATGCAGGAGTTAACGTTAGAGCAAATGGATGCTTTATGGGAAGAAGCGAAGCAGATAGAGAATCAATAGGGGGGAAATGAGATGCGCTTAGATAAATTTTTGAAAGTATCGCGTCTAATTAAAAGGAGAACATTAGCAAAGGAAGTAGCTGATCAAGGAAGAATTGCGATTAATGGGCAAGCTGCAAAGGCGAGCTCTGTTGTGAAAGTAGAAGATGAGCTAACAATTCGTTTTGGACAAAAGGTAGTAACTGTAAAAGTAAATGAATTAAAAGAAACAACGAAAAAAGAAGATGCAGCTAACATGTATACGGTAGTTCGTGAAGAGAAAGTGAAAGCAGAAGAAGGCTTGTTCTAAATTATTTTCTCTCCTCATACATTATTTACTAGATAGTATAAAGCTATGGGGGGATTGACGTGAATAAGGGCTACTCAGTTGCGTCTTCTAATCAACAGAATGTTTCTGTAGAGCATGATATTATTATGCGTGGTAGACGTGTAATAGATATTACTGGCGTAAAGCAAGTAGAGAGTTTTGATAGTGAAGAGTTTTTATTAGAAACTGTAATGGGTTTTTTAACAATTCGCGGTCAAAACTTACAGATGAAAAATTTAGATGTAGAAAAAGGTATTGTATCCATTAAAGGGAAAATTCATGAGATGTTGTACATTGATGAAAATCAAGGGGAGAAAGCTAAAGGATTCTTTAGTAAGTTGTTTAAATGAGTTTAACGATTCAACTGTATACAATGCTTTCTATGATTGGAATGGGTGCTTGGATTGGAGCGGCGTTAGATACATACCAACGCTTTTTACAGCGACCGCGGCGTAAGCGTTGGATTGTATTTATATATGATATACTGTTTTGGATTGTCCAAGCACTGTTTGTCTTTTACGTATTGCTGCTTGTAAATGAAGCTGAATTACGTATATATGTTTTTGTAGCTTTGTTTTGTGGTTTTGCTGCATATCAAAGCTTATTGAAAGCAGTGTATATGCGAGTATTGAATTTTCTCATTTATATTTTTGTACAAACGATACAATTTTTTATCCAAATTGTACAGCTACTTATGATAAAACCTGTTATTATTATAGCGCAGCTTATTATTGCTTTTATTTTATTTTTATTTCGTATACTATTTTCAATTGGGCATGTGTTGTGGAAGTGTACCGTATGGATATTACTTTTTGTATGGAAAGTTTTTTTCTGGCCTGTTCGATTTCTTACTTTGCTCATATGGAAACTTCTCCCTAACCGTGTTAAACTTTTTATAAAGAGATATGTGGGATTACTGCAACATACAAGGAAATTGAAGAAATATATCTTTCAAATTTGGGAGCGTATAAAAAAGAAGTTAGGGGGACCTCGGAAATGAGGGAACTGAGGCAAAGATTGATTGAAGAGCAGAATCCAAATTCTGTAAGAGAACATATAATACAAACAAATGAAAACAGGAGGCGATTATATCGCCGTTTAGCAGTTTTTCTTGTCTTTGCTTTTACAATTATTGCGAGCATTAGTGTAACGTTTTATCAACAAAATAGTTCCATTAAAGCAAAAGAAGTAAAGGTTGAAGAGATGAAAAAAGAATTGGGTTCATTAACAAAGAAAGAAAAAAAATTACAAGATGATGTTCAAAAGTTGAATGATGAAGAGTATGTTTTAAAGATTGCTAGGAGGGATTATTTCTTCTCTGGAAAAGGGGAGATAATTTTTCCTGTTTCTAAGTAGGTCGTGTCTTATTGACACTATATTTTAGGATTATATATAATAAAGTAAAATTTGACTTTTTAACCACTAAGGAGGAGCATTTTTTTTATGTCAATCGAGGTAGGCAGCAAGTTACAAGGTAAAGTAACAGGTATTACAAATTTTGGGGCTTTTGTGGAGCTGCCAGAAGGCTTAACGGGTCTTGTTCATATTAGTGAAGTTGCTGATAATTATGTGAAGGATATTAATGATCACTTAAAAGTAGGCGACCAAGTAGAAGTAAAAGTTATTAATGTTGAAAAAGATGGAAAAATCGGTCTATCTATTAAAAAAGCGAAAGAACGTGTAAAACCAGAAGGAGATCGTCCACGCAGTGAATATCAACGTGGTGGTGATCAACGTGGTGGTGATCAACAACGTTCTGGGCGTCCACAACGCAATCGTTCTTTTAACAGAGATAACCGTGGTGGCCGTGATAATGGTGGCAATCAAAAGGAAACGTTTGAGCAAAAGATGGCACGCTTTTTAAAAGACAGTGAAGATCGTCTAACTTCTTTAAAGCGTAATACAGAATCTAAACGTGGTGGCCGTGGCGCTCGTCGCGGATAAAACGAACGTTTTATTCTTAACATATAGAGAGGTGCCCGGAGTAAGTCACTCGGGGTGCTTTTTTATGTAAATGAGTATATTAAAAAAAGAATAAAAAACTTTTTGAAACATGTTGACTTTAAAGTGAATTTGATATAAGATACTAATTGTCCGTTAAATAAGACGACATGGCGGTGTAGCTCAGCTGGCTAGAGCGTACGGTTCATACCCGTGAGGTCGGGGGTTCGATCCCCTCCGCCGCTATATTTATTTTAACGGCCCGTTGGTCAAGTGGTTAAGACACCGCCCTTTCACGGCGGTAACACGGGTTCGAATCCCGTACGGGTCATCTAGAAAAGATCATGCAGATAGCATGATCTTTTTTTTGTTAAGAAATTATAAATAAGTGCAAAGCTTCTACAAAAACACCCTATATTTTTTGAATTTTCTGTTCTTTTAAGGTGCTTATTTTTAACAACTTGTATATATATAGGTTTATTTCGAATAAAAAGTCGAACGATTATGTAAGTGTGAACTGTTGTTTTGACAAAAATCCCAATAATCATCTTTTATAATGACAGTAATTAAACTATGCAGGTGGTGTTAAAAATATGCCAAAAGCAGGAAGGAATACTGTGAACACAAGTACACTGGCTATGAATGATGGACAACTCAGATCAATAACATGGACAAGCAAGTTGAAAGTGAAGTTGGAGCAAGTTTTCTTTAGATGGGGATTCGTTATTGCTGTAATCGGTTTTCTTTTAGGAAGAGCATATATATTAACGAACATTTTACCGTTTGCACTACCGTTTTTTGCTGCTGTTTATGTAATGAAACGTGATAAGATGGCACTCGCATTTCTTGCTCTTATGGGTGGTGCGCTTTCCGTTTCACTAGATAATTTACTTTTTGCCTTTGCATCTATTTTTACTTTCTTCATTTACAATATCTTCTTTAGTCGATTTACACGTAAAATTGTTGGACTTGTACCATTTCAAGTATTTATCTCCGCATTAACCGCACATCTCGCTGTTGTTTACTTCGCGCAGCAAACTGTCACTATGTATGATTTACTTGTAAGTACTATTGAAGCGGGGCTTAGTTTTGTTTTAACAATGATTTTTCTACAAAGTGTACCGTTATTGACAGAAAGAAAGGGAAAGCAACAAGCGTTAGAAACGGAAGAAATTGTTTGTTTAATTATACTACTTGCATCTGTGTTAACGGGTACAACAGATTGGTTTATTTATGACGCTTCAGTTCAACATATTTTCACGAGATATTTAGTGTTATTATTTGCTTTTGTTGCAGGGGCAGCTACTGGTTCAACAGTAGGGGTTGTTACAGGATTGATATTGAGTTTAGCGAATGTAGGTAGCTTATCTCAACTTAGTCTATTGGCTTTTTCGGGGTTACTTGGTGGATTATTAAAAGAAGGGAAGCGTTTGGGCGTTAGTTTAGGGTTGCTAATTGGTACAAGTCTAATCACATTATACGTCGACAAACAAGTAAATATTATAACAACTTTAATAGAATCTGGAGTGGCGATAGGATTCTTTTTACTAACACCACAGGCAATTATCGATCGGCTTGCTAAATTTATGCCAGGAACACAAGAACATTCTCAGGATCAACAACAATATTTACGAAGAATGCGTGATGTGACAGCGAATAAAATTAATCAATTTGCAAATGTATTCTCTGCATTATCTAATAGCTTTTCGGTATATGGATATGTGGAGGAAGAGGATGAGGAAACAGAAGCTGATTTATTTTTAAGTACAATTACAGCAAAGACGTGTCAATCATGTTTTAAAAAGGATCAATGCTGGGTGGTGAATTTTGATAAAACATATGATTATATGAAACAAATTATGAATGAAACAGAAGAAGGGACGCTTCAGCATAACCGTAAGTTGGTTCGTGAATGGGAAAAGCACTGCGTAAGAGGAAAAAAGGTAACAGATTTAATGGCAGGGGAATTAAGTCATTTCTATGAGGGGCAAAAGTTACGAAAACAAATGAAAGAGAATCGTAGAATTGTTGCAGAACAATTATTAGGTGTTTCAAAAGTAATGGAAGATTTTGCAAAAGAAATTCAGCGTGAACGGGAAAATCATCAGGTACAGGAAGAACAAATTTTACAAGCGTTTCGTGACTTTGGTGTCGAGGTGGAACATGTTGATATCTATTGTTTAGATAGAGGGAATATTGATATTGAAATGATGATTCCGGCAGCATCTAATCAACATGGGGAATGTGACAAATTAGTTGCGCCGATGCTTTCGGATGTTTTAAAAGAAAATATTATTGTTAAACATGAAGAACCTTCTGCTTATCCAAATGGTCATAGCATGATATCTTTTGGATCAGCGAAAACATTTTCTCTTGATACAGGGCTTGCTACAGCGGCAAAAGGAGGCGGATTTGTATCAGGAGATTCGTATGCGATGATGGATTTAAGTGTTGGGAAATATGCTCTTGCCATAAGTGACGGAATGGGCAACGGACAAAGGGCACATATGGAAAGTAAGGAAACGGTAAAATTGTTACAAAAAATATTGCAATCCGGTATTGATGAAGAAATTGCTATTAAGTCTATTAATTCAATTCTTTCATTGAGGACGACAGAAGAAATGTTTACGACGCTTGATTTAGCTATGGTAGATTTACGTGATGCAAGCGCTAAGTTTTTAAAAATTGGTTCAACCCCAAGTTTTGTAAAACGTGGAAATAACGTTTTACAAATAGAAGCAAGCAACTTGCCAATGGGAATCATTGAGGATGTTGAGGTGGATGTTGTTGGTGAACAATTAAAAACAGAGGACATTCTAATTATGATGAGTGATGGGATTTTTGAAGGGGCGCAGCATGTGGAAAACCATGAATTGTGGATGAAACGTAAAATTAAAGAACTACAAACCGATGATCCACAAGAAATTGCTGATATTATTATGGAAGAGGTCATTCGATCTAGTGATGGATATATCAATGATGATATGACGATTGTCGTTGCGAAGGTAAAGAAGAATATGCCAAAGTGGGCTACGATTCCAATTATGGGTAAACAAGCGCAATAGGGGAGCGGAAATCTCTTCAGTTTGGTTATGAGGTCTAGGTTGACACCTAGGCCTTTTTTTATAGAGAAAGTAGCTGTATTATTTCTATGAAGATAGGGAAGGGATGTAAGATAAAAATGTGAATTTTGTACATCTTTTTTTTGCACAAAGTTTGTAAAAGTTGTACCATTATAGGTAAGGTAAAAAGTATGTTATTGTTTGGTTTTAACGAAAGGTGATTGCGGAGTTGAAAGATACATTTGTTGAAAAAGTAGATGAGTTTGCAAAGCAGCATGATGTATTAGAGAAACATTCGACAATTGTTGTAGGAGTTTCTGGAGGCCCTGATTCTTTAGCTCTTTTATATTATTTATTAGAGAAAAGGGAAGAGAAGAAATTGAAGATTGTAGTCGCGCATGTGGATCACATGTTTAGAGGAGATGAATCCTATGAAGACTTACAATTTGTAGAAAATCTTTGCCGGAAGATTGGGGTTATTTGCGAAACGATAAGAATTAATGTATCGCAATATCAACAGCAATATGGAATGAATGCACAGGTGGCTGCTAGGGAATGCCGATATGCATTTTTGGAAAGAATAATGAAGAAATATGATGCGCGATATGTAGCTCTTGGGCATCATGGGGATGATCAGATGGAGACGATTTTAATGCGTCTCGTCCGCGGGAGTACTCCGAAGGGTTATGCTGGAATTGCTGTGAAACGCCCTTTCCATAGTGGATATGTAATTAGGCCTTTGTTAGCGGTAACAAAGGAAGAGATTAATGCTTATTGTAAAAGGTTAGGGGTTACGCCACGTATGGATCCGAGTAACGAAAAGGAAGTATATACGAGGAATCGATTACGTAAGTATGTTCTACCTTATTTAAAAGAGGAAAATCCGCATGTGCATGAGCGATTTCAAAATTTTAGTATGCTTATGCAAGAGGATGAGGCGTATTTGCAGGAATTAGCTTTTGAAAAGATGAATAAAGTAATTACAAAAAAAAGTGATAAACACATCGTCTTATCAATTCCTGCCTTTGAATCCATGTCTATGCCTTTACAAAGGAGAGGGATTCAACTAATATTAAACTATCTTTATGAATACAAGATTCCGTCTTCGCTTTCTTCTATACATATTGACAAAGTTATTGCATTTTTTAAGCGGACACACCCTTCAGGCTCACTTGATTTTCCTGGTGGCCTAAAAATTGTTCGTACATATGAAGAATGTAGTTTCCGATTTAAGCAAGAAATTGTTTTCCCTTTTTCACAAGTTTTATCAGTACCGGGTGCTGTTACCTTAGCAAACGGTGATGAACTTGTAGCAGAAGTAAATGAGGAATTACCAAGTAACATGAATGAAACAGTATTTGTTGCTAAGTATAATGATATATCATATCCTCTTCTTATCCGCTCTAGAGAAAATGGAGATCGCATGTCAATAAAAGGTATGAGTGGTACGAAAAAGATAAAAGCTATTTTTATTGAGGAAAAAGTACCAAAAGAAAAGAGAGAAGAGTGGCCGATTGTTTGTGATGCAAGCGGGAACATTATTTGGGTTCCGTTGTTGAAACAATCTGCAGTTGCTATTTCACATGGAACAGCAGATAAGGATAAATATATGATTATTCACTACAAAAGCAAGGAGTCTTCCAGGAGGATAATGAAATGATGAATCAAGATATCGAAAAAGTATTAATTTCCGAAGAACAAATACAAGAAAAGGTGCATGAGCTAGGTGCAATTATTGCAGAGGATTACAAAAATACAGTACCTCTTGCAATCGGTGTATTAAAGGGTGCAATGCCATTTATGGCAGATTTATTGAAAAGAACAGATACATATCTTGAAATGGATTTTATGGCTGTTTCTAGCTACGGTCATTCTACAGTTTCAACAGGTGAAGTGAAAATTTTAAAAGACCTTGATACTTCTGTAGAAGGTCGCGATATTTTAATCGTTGAAGATATTATTGATAGCGGCCTTACATTAAGTTACTTAGTGGACCTATTCAAATATCGTAAGGCGAAATCTGTAAAGATTGTTACGCTACTAGATAAGCCAACTGGTCGCAAAGTCGATCTGAAAGCGGATTATGTTGGATTTACTGTTCCTCATGAATTTGTTGTAGGATATGGCTTAGATTATAAGGAGCAATATCGTAATCTTCCTTATGTTGGAGTATTGAAACCAAGCGTTTACTCAAATTAATTAAATACAGGCGTTAAAAATTGGATAGGAAAGTTTTTCTATGTTACGATTTACTATAGTGTTTATGCCGTGAGAGGAGGTTAGGAATGAATCGTATCTTCCGTAATACCATCTTTTATTTACTGATATTCTTAGTAGTGATTGGAATCGTGAGCTATTTTAATGGTTCAACACAAAAAACAACATCAGTTAGCTACGATAAATTCATTACTAAACTTGAAAAAGGTGAAGTGCGTAATGTGCAGCTTCAACCAAAAAATGGTGTGTTTGAGGTAAAAGGACAATTTAGCAATGCTAGTCAGGAAGAACAATTTGTTACTTATGCACCAAATACTGAAGAATTACAAAAGAAAATTAATGACAAAGCGCAAGGTGCTGAAGTGAAATATCAACCAGCAGAGGAAACGAGTGCTTGGGTGACATTCTTTACTTCTATCATTCCGTTTGTGATTATCTTCATCTTATTCTTCTTCTTACTAAACCAAGCTCAGGGCGGCGGTAGCCGTGTTATGAATTTCGGGAAAAGTAAGGCGAAGTTATACAATGATGAAAAGAAAAAAGTGCGCTTCAGAGATGTAGCTGGAGCAGACGAAGAGAAACAAGAACTTGTTGAGGTAGTAGAATTCTTAAAAGATCCTCGCAAGTTTGCTGAAGTTGGTGCCCGTATTCCTAAGGGTGTTCTGCTAGTTGGACCTCCAGGTACAGGTAAAACATTGCTTGCACGTGCTGTTGCAGGTGAGGCTGGCGTTCCTTTCTTCTCTATTAGTGGTTCTGATTTCGTAGAGATGTTCGTTGGTGTCGGTGCTTCCCGTGTACGTGATTTGTTTGAAAATGCGAAGAAAAATGCTCCTTGTATCATCTTTATCGATGAGATTGATGCAGTAGGTCGTCAACGTGGGGCAGGTCTTGGTGGTGGTCACGATGAACGTGAACAAACGCTAAACCAACTTCTTGTTGAAATGGATGGATTCGGTGCAAACGAAGGTATTATTATCATCGCTGCAACAAACCGTCCTGATATTCTTGACCCAGCGTTATTACGTCCAGGACGTTTTGACCGTCAAATCACAGTGGATCGTCCAGATGTAAATGGACGTGAAGCGGTACTAAAAGTACATGCTCGTAACAAACCACTTGATGATGATATTAACTTAAGAGCAATTGCGACTCGCACACCAGGATTCTCTGGTGCAGATCTTGAGAACTTATTAAACGAAGCTGCATTAGTAGCTGCGCGTCAAGATAAAAAGAAAATTGACATGTCTGATATCGATGAAGCGACGGATCGTGTTATTGCAGGTCCTGCGAAGAAAAGTCGTGTTATTTCTGAAAAAGAACGTAATATTGTCGCATTCCATGAAGCGGGCCATACTGTAATTGGTGTCGTGCTTGATGAGGCGGATATCGTTCATAAAGTAACAATTGTTCCTCGCGGTCAAGCTGGTGGGTATGCGGTAATGCTTCCAAAAGAAGATCGTTACTTCATGACAAAACCAGAATTACTTGATAAAATCACTGGTTTACTTGGTGGCCGAGTGGCTGAGGAAATTGTATTTGGTGAAGTGAGTACAGGAGCTCATAACGACTTCCAACGTGCGACTGGCATTGCAAGACGTATGGTAACGGAATTTGGTATGAGTGATAAGCTTGGACCGATGCAGTTTGGAAGCTCACAAGGTGGTCAGGTGTTCTTAGGAAGAGATTTCCATTCAGAACAAAACTACAGTGATGCAATTGCACATGACATCGATGTAGAAATGCAAACGATTATGAAAGAATGTTATGCTCGTGCAAAACAAATTCTTACTGAAAAACGTGATAAGCTTGATATTATCGCAAAAACGTTACTTGAAGTGGAGACGTTAGATGCAGAGCAAATTAATCATTTATATGATTATGGAGTTTTACCTGAGCGTAAAAAGTCCTCTGAAGATGTGAAAGTGAATATCACAATGAAAAAAGATGACGAGAACGCAGAAGATAAATAAGAAATGAAGGAGTGACAATAGTCACTCCTTTTTTTATGCTGAGAAAATTGTGTACTTGTATATAAATTTGAAGCTTTTTTGCTTTAAAAATTGAAATAGTGAACGATCTTTTTGTAAAATGGTGAAGATGGAAAAACTGATTATATAGGTATGTATGATATGATGGCATTATTAGTTTTGTACATACTGCACAAATATAGATTAAATAAGATAAGTGGTGAGAATATGATTTTTGTATTGGATGTAGGGAATACAAATGCGGTGCTTGGTGTATTTGAAGATGGGAAACTTCGTCAGCATTGGCGCATGGAGACTGATCGTCATAAAACAGAAGATGAATATGGTATGTTAGTGAAACAGTTACTTGAACATGAAGGCCTTTCTTTTCAAGATGTGAAAGGAATTATTGTTTCTTCGGTTGTACCACCAATTATGTTTGCCTTAGAGCGTATGTGTGAGAAATATTTCAAAATTAAACCACTTGTAGTGGGACCAGGAATAAAAACAGGTTTAAATATTAAATATGAAAATCCGCGTGAGGTTGGAGCGGATCGTATTGTAAATGCTGTAGCTGGTATCCAATTATACGGAAGCCCGCTTATTATTGTCGATTTTGGAACAGCTACTACATATTGTTATATTAACGAAAATAAGCATTATATGGGCGGGGTAATTACACCAGGTATTATGATTTCGGCAGAAGCTTTATACAGTAGAGCGGCTAAACTTCCTCGTATTGAAATTACAAAACCAAGTAGTATTGTTGGGAAAAATACAGTAAGTGCAATGCAAGCTGGCATTCTTTATGGGTATGTTGGACAAGTGGAAGGTATTGTGAAGCGTATGAAAGAAGAAGCTAAACAAGAACCGAAAGTTATTGCAACTGGAGGATTAGCAAAATTAATTGCAGAAGAATCTAATGTAATTGATGTTGTAGATCCGTTTTTAACATTAAAAGGCTTGCATATGCTATATGAACGTAATGCAAATTTACAACATGAGAAGGGTGAATAAATAAGTATGAAAGATTATTTAGTAAAAGCGTTAGCGTTTGATGGAGAAGTTCGTGCGTATAGTGTACGTACAACAAATATGGTAAGTGAGGCGCAAAGACGTCATGATACATGGAGAACCGCTTCAGCGGCACTTGGGCGTTCGTTAACAGCTGGTGCAATGATGGGGGCTATGTTAAAAGGTGATCAGAAGCTGACGATTAAGGTGGAAGGAAATGGCCCACTTGGCCCAATCTTAGTGGATGCTCATGCGAATGGAGATGTACGTGGATATGTAACGAATCCCCACGTTGATTTTGAAGCAACAGAGCAAGGGAAATTGCGTGTATATCAAGCAGTAGGTACAGAAGGGTTTCTAACAGTAATTAAAGATATCGGTATGCGTGAACCATTTATCGGGCAATCTCCAATTGTTTCGGGAGAATTAGGGGAAGATTTCACGTATTATTTTGCTGTTTCTGAGCAAACACCTTCTTCTGTTGGTATTGGTGTCCTTGTAAATGGGGATGATAGCATACTTGCTGCAGGTGGATTTATCCTACAAATTATGCCAGGAGCACAGGAAGAGACAATCTCCTTTATTGAAGAGCGTCTGCAAAAAATCCCACCTGTTTCAAAATTAATTGAACAAGGACTTTCGCCAGAGGAATTATTATACGAAGTACTAGGAAAAGAAAAAGTGAAGGTATTAGAAACAATGGACGTTCAATTTAATTGTACATGTTCTCGTGAGCGTATTGAGAGTGTATTAATTAGTCTCGGTAAAAAAGAATTAGAACAAGTTCGTGAGGAAGAAGATGAAACGGAAGTGCATTGTCATTTCTGTAATGAGCGATATAATTTCTCTAAAGAAGATATTACAAACTTGATTGAAAGCTTGTAAACAGAAAGGTTTTCTAGCAATTGTAAATCATCTAAATAAATTGACAAGTAAGAAAAATTCTGTCAAAATTGAAATGTATATAAAACCAATAAAAATACTCGGTGTTAGGAGTGACAGGAATGCGAGTGGCACAATCAGTTTCAGAATTAATCGGGAAAACGCCGATCGTTAAGTTGAACCGCATCGTAGAGCAAGACAGTGCAGACATTTACTTAAAATTAGAATTCATGAACCCTGGAAGTAGCGTAAAAGATCGTATTGCATTATCTATGATCGAAGCTGCTGAAAAAAAGGGATTATTACAAGAAGGCGATACAATTATTGAACCAACGAGTGGTAACACAGGAATTGGCTTAGCGATGGTAGCGGCTGCAAAGGGCTATAAGGCAATTTTAGTAATGCCGGAGACAATGAGTATTGAACGTCGTAACTTATTACGTGCTTATGGAGCTGAATTAGTATTAACTCCGGGTCCAGAAGGAATGGGCGGCGCAATTCGTAAGGCAACTGAATTAGCGAAAGAGCATGGTTACTTTATACCACAACAATTCCAAAACCCGGCGAATCCAGAAATTCACCGTTTGACGACAGGGCCAGAAATTGTTGAACAAATGGGTAATGAATTAGATGCATTTATCGCTGGTATCGGTACTGGTGGAACAATTACAGGTGCTGGTGAAGTGTTAAAAGAAATATATAAAGATATTAGAATTTACGCAGTAGAACCTGCAGATTCTCCAGTGTTATCTGGTGGGAAACCAGGTCCGCATAAGATTCAAGGTATTGGGGCTGGATTCGTTCCTGAAACATTGGATGTAGAAGTATATGATGAAATTATTCAAGTAAAGACAGAACAGGCATTTGAATATGCGAGAAGAGTGGCTCGTGAAGAAGGTATTTTAGTTGGTATTTCTTCAGGTGCTGTCATTTATGCCGCGACAGAAGTTGCGAAAAAACTTGGTAAAGGGAAAAAGGTTCTTGTAATTATTCCAAGTAATGGTGAACGTTATTTAAGTACACCGCTTTATCAATTTGAATCATAATTAGTATGGCCAGAAAAAGCATTCCTGAAAAGGAATGCTTTTTCTTTTTTCGTTTGAAAATAGTGAATGACTAGAAAACTTCATGTAAAATAAGTAGTAGTAAAGTTAAAATATTTTCACTAGCTCTCAGGGACGATTGTTTCATATTAACCATCTGTAATTTGGGGTGATTAGTCTAAGGGAGTGGGATAAAAGAAGACGGGGTGTTGGTATGCAGCGAAGAAAATCTTTAGCGCTTTCTGTTCCATATCATTTAGATTTTTTTAAGCAATATAAGTCTCTTTCTCAGAATAAGAATCAACATATTTTGTTAGAAAGTGGACGTGGGGGTCGTTATAGTATTGCGGGGCTCGATCCGGTAGCGGTGATTCGGGGGAAAGATGAAACGTTACATATAAGTGAAAGCGGTAAGGAAACAATAGAGAAAGGCAATCCGTTAGATTTAATGCAAAGGTATATGGAACGATGGAGAACGAATCATAATCCAGACTATCCGCCATTTCAAGGTGGTGCAATCGGATATTTTAGTTATGACTGTATCCGTTATATTGAAAAACTTCCTTCCCTTGCGGAGGATGATGTGGATATACCTGACATATTCTTTTTATTATTTGATGACGTGTTTGTGTATGATCAACAAGAGAAAGTGTTGTGGATTATTACGCATTATATAGATGAATGTGAGGAAGCGGAAAGTCGTTTAAATGAATGGAAGAGCCTTTGGATGAAGGAAGTTCCTGAAGTTAAATTGCCATTTGAATGTCCTGAACATAGAAATGAAGCGGTAGCTTTTACAGAAGAAGGATTTATGAAAGCTGTTCAGCGTATTCAAGAATATATTGGGGCTGGAGATGTGTTTCAAGTGAATTTGTCTACAAGACAAGAGAAAACATTACAAACACACCCACTGGAGATTTATACGAGTCTTCGTGAAATTAATCCATCACCATATATGGGATATTTAGAGCTTGGAGATTTTCAAATTGTTAGCGGTTCACCTGAATTGTTAATTAAAAAGCAAGGGAATGAAGTGAGTACCCGTCCGATTGCTGGTACACGTTCTCGTGGGAAGAATGAACAAGAAGATGAGAGCTTAGCGAAAGAGTTAATTGAAAATGAAAAGGAACGTGCAGAACACGTCATGCTTGTGGATTTAGAGCGTAATGATTTAGGGCGAGTTTGTAAGTATGGAACTGTAGAAGTAGATGAATTTATGGTTATCGAAAAATATTCGCATGTTATGCATATCGTTTCAAACGTTCGTGGTGAGGTCGGACGAGATAAGGATGCTTTCGATTTAGTGCGAGCTGTATTTCCAGGTGGAACGATTACGGGTGCACCCAAAATACGTACGATGGAAATTATAGAAGAATTAGAACCTGTTCGCCGTGGGATTTATACAGGTTCAATTGGATGGATTGGTTACTCAGGAGATATGGAATTAAATATTGTGATTCGGACGCTTCTTGCAAAAGATGGTCAAGCGTATGTGCAGGCTGGAGCAGGAATTGTAATTGACTCAAATCCGAAAAATGAATATAAAGAGTCGTTAAAAAAGGCAATCGCCCTGTGGCGTGCGAAAGAAAGTAGCGAAGAAACGGTTAGGTGAGAGAAATGATATTGATGATTGATAATTATGATTCTTTTACATTTAATTTAGTGCAATTTCTTGGAGAACTTGGACAAGAGCTTATCGTCAAGCGCAATGATGAAATTACCATTTCAGATATTGAACAAATGAAACCTGACTTTATTATGATTTCACCAGGTCCTTGTAGTCCGAATGAAGCTGGTATAAGTATGGATGTCATTAAATATTTTGCAGGAAAGATTCCTATTTTTGGTGTGTGTCTAGGTCATCAATCGATTGCACAGGTTTTCGGAGGCGATGTTGTTTGTGCGGATCGTTTAATGCATGGAAAAACTTCTCTTATGTATCATGATGGAAAAATGATTTTTGCAGACATTCCAAATCCATTTACAGCAACGCGTTATCATTCTCTTATTGTAAAAAAAGAAACATTGCCAGAATGTTTAGAAGTGACATCTTGGACAGAAGAGGGAGAGATTATGGCGCTTCGTCATAAAACATTGCCAATTGAAGGAGTGCAGTTTCATCCAGAATCCATTATGACTTCACATGGGAAAGAATTGCTGCAGAACTTTATTCGGAATTATAGTCCAAGTATATCATCATGTTAATTTATGTGAATGGCACGTATGTGGAAGCGGATGAAGCGAAAATCTCTCCATATGATCATGGGTATTTATATGGGTTAGGTGTTTTTGAGACGTTTCGTATTTATAATGGTCATCCGTTTTTATTAGATGACCACTATGAACGTTTAATGGATGCTCTTTCTACGTTGCAAATCAAATGGACGATGACGAAAGATGATGTGCTGTGCATTTTACAGGAGTTACTTGTAAGGAATAGGATAGACCATGCGTATGTGCGCTTTAATGTATCGGCTGGTATAGATGAAATAGGTTTACAAACAGAGGTTTATGAAGAGCCCTCTGTTATTGTGTTTATAAAGCCTTTAGCAGTCCCTGGTGTAGTGATGGAAAAGGAAGGCGTTATTTTGAAGCAAATACGAAATACGCCGGAAGGAGCATTTCGTTTAAAGTCCCATCATTATTTAAATAACATTTTAGGAAAACGTGAAATTGGAAATGTTGTGAACAAAGAAGGGATTTTTTTTACTGAAGCAGGCCACGTAGCGGAGGGGATTGTTTCGAATCTCTTTTTTGTAAAGGAGGGTATCTTATATACACCTTCACTTGAAACTGGGATTTTAAATGGAATCACTCGTGCGTTTATTATAAGGATTGCTGAAATATTAGATGTACATGTGGAAGAAGATTTCTTTACACAAAAGGAGTTACTTTCCGCTGATGAGGTGTTTGTAACGAATTCTATTCAAGAAATTGTTCCGCTTAATCAGATTGGAGAATTTAATTTCCCTGGTAAAGAAGGAAAGGTTACAAAGTCTCTAATGTATGTATATGAAATGCATAGAGAAAATCTTTGGAGCCGAAATGAACTGCGAAGAGGAGATGTGTAGTGTGAAGTGGAATTATGATTTGCGCTGCGGCGAATATACATTGGATTTAAATACAAAGACATTAATCATGGGGATTTTAAATGTTACACCAGATTCATTCTCAGATGGTGGAAACTACGATGAGATGAACGCAGCTGTAAGTCATGCGAGAGAAATGGTGAGTAATGGAGCTGATATTATTGATATCGGTGGAGAATCAACTCGTCCTGGTTTCGCGAAAGTTTCGGTGGAAGAAGAGTTAGGGCGCGTAATCCCGATGATTCAAGCGGTTTCGAAAGAAGTGAAAGTGCCTATTTCTATTGATACGTATAAAGCTGAAGTAGCCAAGCAAGCAATTGAAGCGGGTGCTCATATTATTAATGATATCTGGGGAGCGAAGGCAGAACCGAAAATTGCAGAAGTTGCGGCACATTATAATGTGCCGATAATTTTAATGCATAATCGTGATAACACAAATTACCGTAATCTTATTGCGGATATGATTGCGGATCTATATGAGAGTGTTAAAATTGCAAAAGGTGCAGGTGTACCTGATGAGAATATCGTTTTAGATCCGGGTATCGGTTTCGCGAAGACGCCAGAACAAAATTTAGAAGCCATGCGCAATCTAGAAAAATTACATGTGTTAGGGTATCCAGTCCTTCTTGCAACTTCGAGAAAATCGTTTATCGGTCATGTTTTAGATTTGCCGGTAGAGGAACGTGTAGAAGGCACAGGAGCATCGATTTGTCTTGGTATTGATAAAGGCTGTGAAATGATTCGTGTTCATGATGTGAAGGAAATGGCACGTATGGCAAAGATGATGGATGCAATGATTGGCAAGGGGGTAAAATGATTGGATAAAATTTATATTCATGATATGGAGTTTTATGGCTATCATGGCGTATTTCCAGAGGAGAATAAATTGGGGCAAAGGTTTAAAGTGGATTTAACAGTGGAACTGGATTTAAAACAAGCGGGCGAAAGTGATAACTTAGAGCATTCGGTAAACTACGGGGAGCTCTTTGAACTTTGTAGACAAGTGGTAGAAGATCGAACATATAAGCTTGTAGAAAGTATTGCGGAAAATATAGCGGCGAATATATTGAATCAGTACGTAAGTATTTTGCGATGTACAGTAAAGGTTGTTAAACCGGATCCACCAATACCAGGGCACTATCGTGCTGTGGCGGTAGAAATTACGAGAGGCCGACCATGAAAAATGTAGTATATGTTGCGTTAGGATCAAATATTGGTGATCGTTATGTTTATTTATTGCAAGCGATTGAGCTGTTAAATAAAAATCCTCATATTCAAGTGGAGGATGTCTCTTCTGTATATGAAACAGATCCAGTGGGATATACAGATCAAAATCGTTTTTTAAATTTAGTTATAAAAATTTCTACCAATTTACTGCCGCAAGAATTGTTGAAAGTAACGCAAAAGGTTGAGATAGATTTAGGAAGAAAAAGGGAGATCAGATGGGGCCCGCGAACCATTGACATTGACATTTTGCTCTATAATCAAGAAAATATTGAAGCAGAGAATCTTATTGTGCCGCATCCGCGGATGTTCGAAAGAGCTTTTGTTATCGTTCCGTTGTTAGAGATCAATCAAGATATAAAACAAAACATTTCACGTTCGCAAGTAGATGAAATGAAAAGGCGAGAGGGAGTAACGGTATGGAAGCAGAAAAATGGGGAAGACGCATTCGTGCTTTTCGGAAGTTGAAAGGTTATACGCAAGAAGGTTTTGCAAAGGAATTAGGGGTATCTGTATCTGTTTTAGGAGAAGTAGAGAGAGGGAATAGAACCCCTTCTCAAGATTTTGTAGTAGAAGTTGCTAAGACATTAAATATTTCAATAGATGAATTAATGCCAAAGTGAGGGTAAAGTAAGGAGACAGTAGAGTGTTAAAGATTGCAAACATTGAGATGAAGAATCCAGTTGTACTAGCACCGATGGCGGGAGTGTGTAACTCTGCATTCCGTTTAACAGTAAAAGAATTTGGTGCAGGTTTAGTATGTGCTGAAATGGTAAGTGATAAGGCGATTTTATTTAATAACCAAAAAACATTAGATATGTTATATATCGATGAGAGAGAGAAGCCGCTAAGTTTACAAATTTTTGGCGGTGAGAAAGAAACGCTTGTTGGTGCTGCGAAATATGTAGATAAAAACACAACGGCGGATATTATCGATATCAATATGGGTTGCCCAGTTCCGAAAATTACGAAGTGTGATGCTGGTGCAAAGTGGTTATTAGATCCAGATAAAGTATATGAAATGGTAGCGGCCGTTGTAGATGCTGTGGAAAAACCAGTTACAGTTAAAATGCGTATTGGCTGGGATGAAGACCACATTTTCGCAATTGAAAATGCTAGAGCTGTGGAACGTGCAGGCGGTCAAGCAGTAGCGGTTCATGGACGTACACGTGTTCAAATGTATGAAGGGAAAGCGGATTGGGATATTATTAAACAGGTAAAACAATCTGTAAATATTCCTGTTATTGGAAATGGTGACATAGAAACTCCTCAAGATGCGAAACGTATGCTTGATGAAGTAGGGGTAGATGGCGTTATGATTGGACGTGCAGCTCTTGGGGATCCATGGATGATTTATCGTACGGTAAAATATTTAGAAACAGGGGAATTAATGCCGGAACCAACAGTGCGTGAGAAAATGGATGTATGTATGTTGCACTTAGATCGTCTTATTGACTTAAAGAATGAAGATATTGCAGTAAGAGAGATGAGAAAGCATGCAGCTTGGTATTTAAAAGGTGTTCGTGGTAATGCGAGAGTACGTAATGCAATTAATACTTGTGATACTCGTGAAGA